>NZ_CP172708.1:0-3831968 GCF_057073735.1 Cupriavidus sp. C1SS-2L | reverse complement strand
CTGGATGGCGGCAGCACGCGCCAACTGGTTGGCCTTACCGGTGACGAAGTTGTCGAACGTCAGGATCGGGTTCAGGCGCGAACGCTCGTGCACGGTGTCGCTGGCCTGACTCGGCTGGCCGGGTTGTGCACCGGGCCCGCCGGGGCCTGGGTGCTGCACCATCGGACCCGACTGCATGGGAGGCTGCTGCGGCTGCATGCGGTAGGAGCGGGCAGCCACTTCGGACGGATCCATCTGGACCACGTCGATCTCGCCCATGTCAACGCCATGCTGCGCACCCGGCGCCGGCTGCTGGCGCATGCCGCCTTGCAGCGGACGGCCAGGGTAGGGCGCCTGCGCCGGCGGATAGCCGGCCTGGCCGTGGGCGGACTGGTACTCGCCATAGCCGGGCTGCATGCCAGGTTGGGCGAACTGCTGGCCCATGGGTTGCCCCATCGGCTGACCGCCGGGATAGCCTTGCATACCCGTACCCGGTGCTGCGTGACCGTCGGCACCGCCGCCCGGCATCATGCCCGGCTGACCGCCCATGCCGCCGGCCGGTGGTTGCGCGTAAGCGGCCGCACGGCCCGACGCAGCAGGATCCAGGACAAAGTGAACACTGACCTGCGCTTCCCAATATTCGCAGGCAAGGGCAGTAATACGCCCCGAAAACTGGCTCTTGACCCAATCCAGCTTGAACCGGTTCGGCGCAGCAATGCGCAGCGTGAGCGCTTCTTCGTCGAAACCGACGGGCGCCAACGGCTTGATCCAGGTTTTGAACTGTTGCGGCGTCAGTTCGCGCTCGAGCTGCGCGGCTGCCGCCTGCCAGAAGTCTTGCATTGTTTTTTGTTTAGTTAGCGCATCCCCAGGGTGCGCCACGGCTACTGTCGCGCCTCGCCGCCCGGCCCTCCCCGTACCCATGCCTGCAACGCCGGCAGCGACTTACGTATACGTCCTGTATACGGTCCGCCGCGTCGGCCTGCAAAAACTTGGGGGGAAGCCCGGGATGCGTCTGCGCCACGCAGCCCGTGTAGTGATTGGACCGGGATTGTACCCCCGGCCTCAAGTTATCCACAAAGGATAAGTCTGTGGACAACTTGTGCAAATTCAGTGGATTGGTGTGCACAACCCGAGCAGTGGCGCGGCTTTCCGGCATGCTGCAACGCCGGAAAAACCAGAGGAAACAGGGACTTCGGCCAATCTGGCAGCCTGTCGCAGTGCATAAATCAGCACGCAAACTTGTTAACAGGCTGTTGTGGACAATGGCGCACGGCTGTTTACGTGGCGTTTACCGCGTGCTGTCGCGATTGTGTCCTTGCCCACGTTACGAAGCCTTGACACTGGCGGCGAAAATCGCTTAAATGGCGGGTTCTGCGATGCGGCAGGGGATCACACGTATGCGCATCGCCGGGTCTGGCCTGTCCGTGCCGCCCGCGTCTTGCAGGTATACCTGCAATCCAGGCGCTGGCCGGTTTCAGGGCCGGCACCAAGACAGAACCAGAATCGCCAACTTGTCGGTATACGCTTTGAGGCATTGAGCGTTTCCGGCGCGCGGCAACCCCAATGCGAACCATACGCGGCGGCCACGGCACCCCGGCACCGGCCGGAGGCGGGCTAGCCCAGATCAACCAGAGAGTGCAACATGAAACGTACCTACCAACCTTCCGTTACCCGTCGCAAGCGTACCCACGGTTTCCGCGTCCGCATGAAGACCCGTGGCGGCCGTGCCGTCATCAACGCTCGTCGCGCCAAGGGCCGCAAGCGCCTGGCAATCTAAGGGTCGGGCGACCGGTCTGGACGGTGGCAACGCCGTCCATGCCAACCGCCTCGCCTTCTGGATGGCCGGTAGCTTGCCGCAGGGTGCAGTGTTCCCGCTAGCTTTGCCAAGCGTGTCTACCTTTGCCTATCCCAAAGCCGCGAGGCTGACAAAGACGGATGAATTTTCATCCGTTTTTGCTTTGCGGCCCCGGCGGCGCAGTACGCACTTCGTGCTCTACGTGCGCGCCAACGGCCGGGCCGAAGCCCGCCTTGGCGTGGTGGTAGGCAAGAAGTTCGCACCGCGCGCGGCCGAGCGCAACCTCGTCAAGCGCATGGCGCGCGAGCTGTTCCGCCAGCGGCAGGACCAGCTTGGCGGGCGCGATGTGCTGCTGCGCTTGCAGACCAAGTTTCCGCGTGCGGAATTTACCAGCCGCGCCGCGGTCCGAAGGGCGTGCCTGACGGAGATGACCAGCCTGCTGGAAGTCGCCGCCAAGCCGTTGCCGCCGCCTCCGCCGTCACCATCGGCCGCGCCAGAACAGCCCAAGGGCCTTCCGGCCTGACCGCCCCAGCCATGAAGCGAATCCTGCTAGCCCTGCTGCGCATCTACAAGATCGCTCTGAGCCCGTACCTGGGCTCGCGGTGCCGCTTCTGGCCGACCTGTTCCGACTACGCCCGCGAGGCCGTCATCCAGCATGGCGCCGCGCGCGGCAGCTGGATGGCCGCCTGCCGGCTGTGCCGTTGCCACCCTTTCACACAAGGCGGGTATGATCCCGTGCCGGGTGTGGAAACGGAAACTGCACAAACGGGCAAATTTGCCCATCCCGCGGCAGGCCATGGGCCTGTCACCGTCCGTCTCCCACGACCCTGATTTCCCCGACCACAGCGAGACATGGATATCAAACGCACCATCCTCTGGGTCATCTTCTCGATGTCCCTCGTGCTGCTCTATGACAACTGGCAGCGCGCCAACGGCCACGCGTCGATGTTCTTCCCGAGCGCGACGCAGCAGCAGGCCGCTTCGGCGCCCGCCGCCAGCGCCGCTCAGGGCGATGTGCCCAAGGCCAACGCGACCGCAGGCGCCGCCGCTCCGGCAGCCCCCGGTGGCGCACCTCAGGCAGCCGCACAGCCCACCGGCGAAAAGATCATCGTGACCACCGACGAGGTGCGCGCCGAGATCGACACCGCCGGCGGCATCCTGTCGCGCCTGGAGCTGCTCAACGAGCATGAGAAGGACGGCAAGCCCGTGGTGCTGTTCGAGCGCGATACCACGCGCACGTACATGGCCCGCTCCGGCCTGATCGGCGGCGACCTGCCGAACCACACCACCGTGTTCACGGCCACCCCTGGCCCGCGCACGCTGGACGGTGCCGACAAGCTCGAAGTCACGCTGACCGCCGACAAGAACGGCGTGAAGTTTGTGAAGACTTACGTGTTCCACAAGGGCAGCTACGTGGTCGACGCCCGCTTTGCCGTGACCAACGATGGCACCGCCCCGGTCTCGCCGACGCTGTACATGGAACTGGCGCGTGACGGCAGCAAGGTGGAGCAGTCGCAGTTCTACAGCACCTTCACCGGCCCGGCCATCTACACGGACGCGGATAAGTACCACAAGATCACCTTCGACGACATCGCCAAGGGCAAGGCCAGCACGCCGGCCGCTACCACCAGTGGCTGGGTCGCGATGGTGCAGCACTACTTTGCCTCGGCCTGGATTCCGCAAGCCGGCAAGGAGCACAGCTTCTACGTCCAGCAGATCGACCCGAACCTGTACCGCGTGGGCATCCAGCAGCCGCTGGGCCAGATCGCCCCGGGTGCTACGGTGACGACCGATGCGCGCCTGTTCGCGGGCCCGCAGGAAGAGCGCATGCTCGAGAAGATCACCCCGGGCCTGGAGCTGGTGAAGGACTATGGCTGGCTGACCATCCTGGCCAAGCCGCTGTTCTGGCTGCTCGAGAAGCTGCACGGCTTCCTGAACAACTGGGGCTGGTCGATCATCGCGCTGACCGTGCTGATCAAGCTGGTGTTCTTCCCGCTGTCGGCGGCGAGCTACAAGTCCATGGGCAAGATGAAGGACCTGCAGCCGCGCATGACGTCGATCCGCGAACGCCACAAGGGCGATCCGCAGAAGATGAACGCGGAGATGATGGCGCTGTACAAGACCGAGAAGGTCAACCCGCTCGGCGGCTGCCTGCCCATCGTGATCCAGATCCCGGTGTTCATCGCGCTGTACTGGGTGCTGCTGTCGTCGGTGGAAATGCGCGGCGCGCCGTGGCTGGGCTGGATCCATGACCTGTCGGTGCCGGATCCGTTCTACATCCTGCCGATCGTGATGGCCGTGTCGATGTTCGTGCAGACCAGGCTGAACCCGACCCCGCCGGACCCCGTGCAGGCCAAGGTCATGATGATCATGCCGCTGGTGTTCTCGTTCATGTTCTTCTTCTTCCCGGCCGGCCTGGTGCTGTACTGGGTTGTGAACAACATCCTGTCGATCGCCCAGCAGTGGCAGATCAACCGGATGCTCGGCAAGGGCAAGACCGCTGCGGTCGCCAAGAGCTGAGCGCGAGAGATGCTGAAGGTTTAGTGAAAGCCCGGTGGAGACACCGGGCTTTTTTTGTATCGGCTGCATGCCGGTACGCAGTGTTCCAGGGAGATGTCGATGAGCTGGTCCGCCCGCCAATATGTGGCCTTTGAAGACGAACGCACGCGCCCGGTCCGCGATCTTGTTGCCGCGATTCCCAACGAAATCGTGCGCACGGCGGTGGATATCGGTTGCGGGCCGGGCAATTCGACCGAGGTGCTGATGTCGCGATTTCCGGGGGCTTCGATCACGGGCCTGGACAGCTCCGACGACATGGTCGAAGCCGCACGCAAACGCTTGCCCGATGTGCAGTTCGATGTCGCGGACATCACGGCCTGGAACGACGCCGGCCCCTACGACGTGATCCTGGCCAACGCCGTGCTGCAGTGGGTGCCGGACCACGCCACGCTGTTTCCGGCGCTGGTACAGAAGCTATCGCCGGGCGGCACGCTGGCCGTGCAGATGCCCGATAACCTCGAAGAACCCGCGCACCGGCTGATGCGCGAGACCGCCGCGAACGGCCCGTGGGCAGCCAAGCTAGCCACTGCGAGCAACGCCCGCTCGGCGCGGGCTACGGCGCGCTGGTACTACGAACTGCTGAAGCCACATTGCTCGCGCGTGGATGTGTGGCTGACGGTCTACCACCATCCGCTGGCCGGTGGCGCGCATGCCATCGTGGAATGGTTCAAGGGCAGTGGGTTGCGGCCGTTTATCCAACCGCTGGATGATGCCGAGCGTGCGGCCTATCTGGCCCAGTATGAGGCGGAGATTGCCAAGGCGTATCCCGCGTTGCCGGATGGGTCGGTGCTGTTGCCGTTCCCGCGGTTGTTTGTGGTGGCAACGCGCTGAGGGTTTTGGTTTCTCCTTCTCCCGCTAGTGGGAGAGGAGAAACAGCGGTGTGGCGCAGTCAGAATTGGCAATTCAGGCAAGGTCGATCACGCTCATGGTGGCGTTGAGGCGGCTGACGAGCACAGCCTCGCCGTGCACATCGGCAAAGACATCGGCTTCGACCACGATGATCGATCGGCCCGACTTCAACACGTCGGCGCGGCAGCGCAGACGTTCGCTGCGCACGGCGCGCAGCAGGTTGATCTTGAACTCCGCGGTGACCACGTGGCGGCCCGCTTCCAGGATGGTCGAGGCCGCGGCGCCGGCAGTATGGTCAGCCATGGTCGCCTGCACCCCGGCATGCACGACGCCACCCTGCTGCAGATGGCGGGGAGCCACGGCGAGTTCGGACTCGCACCAGCCGGGACCGCAATCGACCAGCATGATGCCTACGTCGCTGACAAAGGCGGCCTGGCGGAAGCCGGCCTCGATGGTCTCACGCAATAGCAGCCGTTCCTGTTCGGTCGACATGGTGTCCCTCGCGCGGTAGGTGTGCGCGCATTGCAGCGCGAAGGGGTGGTCTTGTCAATCTTCGGTGCGGCGCATGCAGCGCGCCGCAGCATTGCCGACGTGCCGCGTCGCCTACACTGGAACCTGCGTCCCGCCCGTCTCTCGAACTGGAAGAGGCCTCCATGAAAGCTGACCCCACTGCCAGGCTGCGCGGCAAGACGCGTCCGGCCGCGGCGTTCGCCGCGCTGGGCGAGACCGGGCTGCGCCGCATCGAAGACAGCCTCGCCACGCTGCTGCAGCGCGACGAGGAGGAAGACGTGCACGCCCTCCGTGTGGCAGTGCGCCACCTGCGCGCTGTACTGTGGATATTTGGCCCGCTTTTACCCAGGGGCATGACCGAGCGCTGGAAGGACGACTTGGGAGCACTGGCCGATGCCGCCGGCAACGTTCGCGACTGGGACGTCTTTCTTGCCGAAACCATGCAGCCCGCGCTGGACCGCCAGCCCGGTGACCCGATTCTGCATGCCGTGATCGACACAGCCCGCGTACGCCGTCAGCTCGCACGAGAGGCCATGCTGGCCGGTCTGGACCAGCATCGCAACGACACGCTACCCGCGCTGCACCGCGACCTGGCGCATCTGCCGGTGCACACCGATGACGGCAGCGACGCCCTTCGGCCATTCGCGCGCAAGCGCGTGCAAAAGGCCCGCAAGACGCTGCGCCAGCGCAAGCGCAGGGCGCGCCATGACGGCCTGCGGGCCGTCCATCGGCAGCGCATCGCCGGCAAGCGCCTGCGCTACGCGATCGAGGCGCTCAGGCCTGTATTGCCGGAGCAGAAAGCCAAACGCCTGCATCGCAAGCTGGTGAAGGGACAGGGCAAACTGGGCAGCGTGGTCGACGACAGCGTGGCACGCCGGCTCATGGCTGAATGCCTGGACGTGCCTCCCGAGGTACAGGACGCCGCACCCGTTGCTGCGTGAGCCGCCTCAAAAGGCCTGCTACACCGTTTTTCTAGCGCGATGCGCTGCACAAGGCACGCCGCGGCCCCGGTCCCATCGATCTGAGACAATAGCGCCATGACTGCTCCCCTGCCTCCCATTGCCGCCATTGCCACCGCACCCGGACGCGGCGGCATTGGCGTGGTGCGCGTGTCGGGCCCGGATGTGCGCCCGGTCATGCACGCCATCTGCGGCCAGGCGCTCAAGCCGCGCCATGCCACTTACCTGCCGTTCCTGGACGGCCACGGCAAGGTCATCGACCATGGCCTGGCGCTGTACTTCCCGGGGCCGAATTCCTACACCGGCGAAGAGGTGCTGGAACTGCAGGGGCACGGCGGGCCGGTGGTCATGCAGATGCTGCTGACACGCTGCCTGCAGGCCGGGCACGGGATCGGCCTGCGCCTGGCCGAACCCGGCGAGTTCACGCGCCGCGCCTTCCTCAACGACAAGCTCGACCTGGCCCAGGCGGAGGCCGTGGCCGATCTGATCGAGGCCAGCACCGAAGCCGCCGCACGTTCAGCGGCCCGGTCGATGGAGGGCGAGTTCTCGCATGCTATTCACACGCTGGTCGAGAAGGTGATCCACCTGCGCATGCTGGTGGAAGCCACGCTGGATTTCCCGGAAGAAGAGATCGACTTCCTCGAAGCCTCCGACGCGCGCGGCCAGCTTGCAACGATCCGCAACGATCTCGGCAACGTGCTCGCGCAGGCCCGGCAGGGCGCGCTGCTGCGCGAAGGCCTGTCGGTCGTGCTCGCCGGCCAACCCAACGTGGGCAAGTCGTCGCTGCTGAACGCACTGGCCGGCGCCGAACTGGCCATCGTCACGCCGATCGCCGGCACCACGCGCGACCGCGTCAAGGAAACGATCCAGATCGAAGGCATCCCGCTGCATATCATCGACACCGCAGGGCTGCGCGATGAAGCCACGGACGAGGTCGAGCGCATCGGCATCGAACGTACGTGGGACGCGATCCGGCGTGCCGACATCGTGCTGCACCTGGTCGATGCCACCGACTACCTGCGCCACGGCCTGTCCGAAATCGACGACGCCATCGATGACCGCCTGAGCGGCCAGTTGCCACCGGGCGCGCCGATCGTGCGCGTGGTCAACAAGATCGACGTCGCACCGACGGTGGGGGGCATGATGTTCAGTGGAAACCGTCCGCACGTGGTTGCCGCCAACGGGCCCAATCCCACCGAGATCTGGATCTCCGCACGCACCGGCTCGGGCATCGAACTGCTGCGCAAGGAACTGCTTCGGCTGGTCGGCTGGCAGTCCGGCAACGAAGGCACCTTCCTTGCGCGCGAACGGCACCTGACGGCGCTGCGGCAGGCGCAATCGCACCTCGACGTGGCTGCAGAGCAGAGCGAACGGCAGGCGCAGGCGCTGGACCTGTTTGCGGAGGAGTTGCGGCTGGCACAGGAGCATCTGAACAGCATCACCGGGGAGTTCACGAGTGATGATCTGTTGGGGACGATTTTTACGCGGTTTTGTATTGGGAAGTAGTTGCGGCCGCCCTCAAGGTATCGACGCAACTTGTGCTGAATGGGTGCGAGACCTTGCTGACGTCGGCAAAATGGTCCAGATCGGCTCGTCCGTACAGCGGCCCATTGCCAACGATCCATCCGACTATCTTTGGGCTTCACGCCCGCAATGCCAGGGATCAATCACCGGAACGCCGGCAGCTTCGAACGGAGCCGTGTCGCGTGAGGCAACCGTGAATCCGTGTGCGGTCGCGATGGCGGCGATGTAGCCGTCCGGCGTGGGAAAACCTTTGCCTGCCGCGCGAGCCTTCGCCGCGAGTTCGGCATAGCAGCGTGCTGCACCGGGATCGAAGGGCAGCACACGTCCAGCGAACAGCGCCATCAGGCCTTCCAACGCGTCTTCCAGCACACGCTTGCGACGTCCGTCCGGCAGGCAAGCAATGCCGTACAGCAATTCGGCCAGCGAGACGCTGGACAGGTACAGCGTCTCGGCCACCTGCTCATCAAGCCAGGCACGCACTGTTGCCGCCGGCTCCGGCTTCATGGCCTCCGAAACCACGTTGGTGTCCAGCACGATCATTCGTGGAACCTCGGCGGTTGTGCAGGCGTTCTGTCACGCGTCTGTTCGAGCGCCTCCACGTCGGCGTTGGTCAGGCCCAGGCGACGACCCAGCTGAGCCAGCGCTTCCCCCATCTTCACCCGCTCCGGCGGGTTCACGGCACGCGCCAAAATGTCGCGGACCTCGGCTTCCGTGCTGCGGCCGTGCGCGGCCGCCTGTACGCGTAACGCGCGGTGGGTTTCGTCGGGCAGGTTGCGTATGGTTAGCGTTGCCATTGCAGTCATTGCTCCAATTTGACTTCAATGAAAGCATTCTACAATAGTGAAAGCACTAGATTCGTAATCGCATCCTATTGGGGTCAAATTGGGCTAGATCAACGACCTCGACGCAAACTCCGCCGCCAGGGATTTAGCATTCACGAACCGGTACCCGTGCAGCCCGGCATCAACCGCTCCCTGCACATTGGCCGCCGTGTCATCGATGAACAACGTCTGCGCCGCACAGCATCCAAGCTGCCCAATGCACCCCAGATAAGCCTGCGCAGCCGGCTTGGTCGCTCCAAACGCTGCAGAGGGATAAACGTTCTGCCCGAACAACTGCGCGACCGGCGGATTCAGGTAAGCGATATGGTCCGTGACCAGCCTGCAGTTGTTGGTCAGGATTGCGATGCGGTATGGGCCGGCCAGCCTGGCGGCCAGTGCCAGTGTTTCGGCATTGGGCGTGATGGATGCGCGGCGTGAGGCCAGCCAGTCGTCCCGGCTGACACGGCACCCCAGCAGTTGCCCGAGTGCCTGCAGGTACTCGTCATCGCTGATCTCGCCGGCATCGGCGCGCGCTTCCAGCCCCGATCCCCAGATCGCGTGCCGTACCTGCTCCGTTGACCGCCCGGTAGACGCGGCGAGATGCTCTGCGCGCGTGGCGCGGTCATAGTGGGTCAGTACCCCTTCCATGTCGAACAGGACGAGCGAGATCGATGCGGTCATGGCGTCTGTCCCGGTGGATGGCCAGAAGCCCTGATTGTGCATGGGCCGCGAGGCCGCTGGCGGAAAACCCTCGAGCCCCGGCTCACCTTTGGCGTGCGGGTACACTATCGGGCCGGCGAGCCTGCCTCTTTGCGAGTGCACGAGCCGCCATTTCCAGAAACCCTCCACCGCATGCGCCTGACCCTCATCACCTTCGGCACCCAGGGCGATTGCCGCCCTATCGTCGCACTCGGTGCGGGGTTGCAGGCGGCCGGTCATGATGTGCTGCTGCTTGGCGAACAGTCAGCGGCGGCGCTGGCGGCCGAGCAGGGGCTGGCGTTCGAGGCGCTGGCCGGTGACATTCAGGCCACGCTCGCGCCCGGCGGCGCGCTGCACAAGCTGATGACCGAAGGCGGCAACGTCAGTGAGGCCACGCGCGCGTTCGCCCGCATTGCGGAGGACAACATCGCGCAGTGGATGGCGCAGCTCGCTGCAGCGGCCCGTGAGCGCGATGCCATTGTCTTCTCAGGCCTTGCCGCATATGTCGGCATGGCCGTGGGCGAGGCGCTTGCCAAACCCGCCATCGCCGCTGCGATGTTCCCGCTGTCGCCGACGCGCGAGTTTCCATCGGCGTTCCTGCCGCCGTGGCGCCTGCCGGGCTGGGCCAACCGGACCACCCATCAGTTGATCAACCACGTGCTGTGGCGCATGTTCCGGCCTGCCATCAACGCGGGGCGGCAGGCACAGTTCGGGCTGGCGCCGCGCAAGGCGGTGTGGCAGGACTTCCCGTCGCTCTACGGTTTTTCCCCGCACCTGGTGTCGCGCCCGCGCGACTGGCATGCGGACTGGCTGGTCTGCGGCGCGTGGACGCTGCCGGCGCAGGCCGATTGGGAAGCACCCGCAGTCTTGCAGGATTTTCTCGACGCGGGCGAGCCGCCGGTCTACGTCGGCTTCGGCAGCATGGCCGGCTTCGACCGCGATAAGGTCGTGCGCGCGCTGGTGCAGACCATGGACGGCCGGCGCGCACTGTTCTATCCGGGCTGGAGCGGCATTGACGTCGCCGCGCTGCCGCCGAACTTCCATGTGATCGGCGCCACGCCGCATGACTGGCTGATGCCGCGTGTCAGCGCGGCCATACACCATGGCGGTGCGGGGACCGTTCACGCGGTTGCCGCGGCCGGCGTGCCGTCGATCGTGCTGCC
The DNA here is from genome assembly GCF_057073735.1 of Cupriavidus sp. C1SS-2L. Lineage (NCBI taxonomy): Bacteria > Pseudomonadati > Pseudomonadota > Betaproteobacteria > Burkholderiales > Burkholderiaceae > Cupriavidus > Cupriavidus sp. C1SS-2L. Next base: position 3,821,110 of record NZ_CP172708.1, on the reverse strand, counting down.
GTTCGCGGGGGACCAATTCTTCTGGGCCGGCCGGCTGGCGGCGCTTGGCGTGGCGCCGCGCTATGTCGCCGGCCATGACATCGACGCGCGCAAGCTCGCTGCGATGCTTGCCTTCACGCAACGGCCCGACGTGCGCGAGAACGCCGCAGCGCTCGGCGCGGCCATCCGGGCGGAGCGCGGTGTCGACAACGCCGTAGCCGCCATCGAAACCTTTTTTGCCGACGGAGCACGGCATAGCGGCCGTCGCAAGGCGCCGTTCCACTATTCAGGCAGGAAATTCAGATGATGAACCGTACCCAGCAAATCCTCATTGCCATTGTCGCCCTGGCGGTCCTTGGCATGCTCTGGTTTGCCGGCAATGACAAGGACCGCAGCCAGGAGGCTGCGACGGCCGATGCAGCACTGGCGCCTGCATCGGCTGCCAGCGACGTACGCGGCGTGCCGCGCAACGGCACGCTCGACCCCGTGAGCATCGATCCGCAGCGCCCGGCCGACCGGCTGCCGCAATACCAGGCCGACGCCATCCTCGACGACTATCGAAACAACCCCGGCGCGGCCGATGACCGCTACCGCGGCAAGTACATCATCGTCGAAGGCGTGGCCAGCGGCGTGCGGCGCGGCGAGGCGGACGATGTATTCGTCGATATCCGCACCAACGACCCGAACGCGGTCGTGCGCGCGCAACTGTTGCGCCGGCAGATCTGCGGGCCGGCTGGCCGCGTGTGCGAGGTCGAAGCCCGCGCCACCATGGTCCGGCGTGGTCAGAAGGTGGCGGTGGAGTGCAACGGCGCGGGTCTGTCCGACGGCACGCCGCTGCTAAGCGATTGCCTGCTGCGCGGCGGCGCCAACTGAGTCCTCTTATGCAAACCGTCCTGTCTGTCCTCGCCATCCTGGTCCTGATCGCCACTGCGGTTGGGCTGGTCTCTCCCTCGCTCATCAGCCAGACTCTGCTACAGGGCAAGCCTGTGGGGCGCCTGCAGATTGCCGTGATCGGCCTTTGCCTGGCGGCGTTGTTGCTGATCCTGGTGGGGCGCCTGGCACAGCCCGTCGCGGGCGCCTGAAACGCCGCACGGCGCAGAGACCGGGCAGGAGCGCCGGTTTTGCGCCTCTGTTCCGGCTATTGGCGCGTGGCGCCAGCGCATACAGTGTGTGGATAAGTTCCCGATGCTCCGCCTGCCGCAAGCGGCAATGAGCACCGATGCCTCCAGGACACTCCATGAACAAAGCACTGCTAGCCGCCGCGCTGGGCCTGACGATTACCGGCTGCTCCACCTACCAGGCCGTGATGCCCGTGGACAGGCCCGAGCAGGCCGACCCGCTCGGCGCCTTCCAGATCCCCGCCGGCAGCACCGTCGCGGCCGGCCCGCGTGGCAACTACGGCGCCAACGGCGCGCTGCTGTGCGTGGTGGCGAACCCGGTCAGCGGCAATGAATATCTCGACGCGTTCCGCGCATCGCTGCAGGCGCGCAATTTCGAAGTGAAGCTGCTGCCGCCGTACGCGCCCGTGGTGTCGTGCCCGCTGGTGGCGACGTACTCGGCCAAGAGCGCGTGGTTCTGGATGTCGTTCCTGAACAGCGTGGACATCATCGTGTACCAGAACGGCGCACGTGTGGGCAAGGCGGTCTACAACGCGAACCGCAGCGCGGGCGGAATCAACCTGAGCAACTTCGTCATGCCGGAGCGAAAGCTCGATGAGCTGGTGGAACAGCTGTTCCCGGGCATGCTGCCGCCGCCGCCGCCCCCGCCGGCCGGCACGCCCGTGGCGGCGCCGGCGACAGGCACCGCCGCCGCGTCCTGAACGTTCAGGCTTCCAGCTGCCCCAGGCGCACCACCGTCACGCCGGGGCGAAGCTGCCGCAGCGACGGCATCACCAGCACGCAGTTCGGATAGGGCGTCACCACCGGCTCGCCGTCGCACCAGCCGATCACGGTGCCGGCCTCCATGAAGGTCTCCAGTCCGGTGTAAGGGCCGGCGAAGCGGAAGTCCATGCTGTTGGCGACGACAGGCTCGGTCACGCGTACCACTCGCTGCATGGCGGGCAGCGGTTGCAGCCAGCCAGTCGGCACATCCTGGGCATCGATCACGCCCGCATTCAGCAGAAAGCGTGCCGCGCTATCCCGCGCAACCGTGACCGCAGACGTCTCCCAATGCTGGCCGCATTCGATCAGCAGTGCATTGCGCGCGCTGGCCGGATCGCCGAAATCCGCGTAGTCGCGCATGCGCCGGCCTTCCGGATGGCCTTCGTCGACGATCACGTCGGCCGGCGCGCCAAGCGCGCGAGCCAGTGCGATGCCCTTGTCGAGCGGGCCAGACACGATCAGCGGGCGGCTCTTCTCGTGCATCGAGTGCAGGTCGAGCAGCAGGTCCACGGTGTCGATCACCGGACGCATGGCGCGCGCGCGGCGCAATTCGGACGAATCGCGGCTTGCGTCATCCAGCACTGCCGACGTCCACACGCGGTTGAAATCCTGATCGACGAAACGCGAGGCATCGGGCCGGGCCGGGTCGAAGCACGCATACGCGTCCACGTTCGCAAACGCGAACGTCACGCGGCCGCGGCGCGGCTTCACACCGGCGTCGAGCAAGCCTTTCACGGTGATGGCGCCACACACTTCATTGCCGTGTGTGAGCGCGTTGACCATCACATGCGGGCCGGCCACGCCGCTGTCGAACGTGAACACGTAAGGGATGCCGCAGTTGCCCTCGGCATACGGGCGGATATCCGGGAATTCGACCTCGACGGGATAGGCGTCCAAGGTAAGGGATTCGTTGTTCATGCTGGGTTGTGCTGCTGGATGACGGCTTATTCGCGGATGCCTGCGGTCTGAACGATGGTGCGGTAGCGGCCGGTCTCGCGCTTGATAAACGCGCCGAACTGCGCCGGATTGCCCGGGGCCACTTCCACGCCGGCTTCGGCGAGCTTCTTCTTCACGTCGGGCATGGCCAGCACGGCCTGCATTTCGGTGTTCAGGCGGTCGATGACCGGGCGCGGCGTGCCGGCCGGGCCCATCAGGCCGAACCACACGCCCATGTCCACGCCCTTGAGCGCAGGGGTTTCCGCCAGCGCCGGCACGTTCGGCGCCACGCCGGAACGCTTTGCCTCCGTCACGCCATAAGCCTTCACGCGACCGGCCTGGATATGCGGAAGCGCCGAGGACAGCACCATCACCGCGAGGTCGATCTGGCCGCCGAGCAGGTCGGTGGCCATGGCCGAGGCACCCTTGTACGGCACATGCGTGATGTTGACCTTGCCCTGCTGCTTGATCAGTTCACCCGCCAGGTTCAGCGGCGTGCCCACACCCGACGACGCATACGACAGCTTGCCCGGCTGCGCTTTGGCCAGCTCGATCAGCTCGGCGGCATTCTTCGCCGGCAGCGCGGTCTTGCCGACCAGCACCATCGGCTGCGTGCCGACAAAGGTGATCGGCGCCAGGTCCTTCTCGCCGTCGTAGCGCACCGCCGGGTTGGTCAGGCGCGCGATCGACACTTCACTGCCCGATCCCAGCAACAGCGTGTAGCCATCGGCCTCGGCCTTGACCACCTTGGACGCACCGATGGTGCCGCCCGCGCCGCCGAGGTTTTCGATGACCACGCTTTGCCCCAGACGCTTGCCCAGTTCGGGGGCGACCGTGCGTGCGACCAGATCGACACTGCCGCCAGCCGTGTAACCCACGACCAGCGTGATCGGCTTGGTCGGCCAGCCACTGGCATGCGCGGCCAGTGTGGAAAGGGCGAGGGTAGCGGCGGAGGCCGCGCGCAGCAAGGTGGTCTTCGTGGTCATGGCTCGAATCGGATTTTTTGGAATGGGGACGACGCTGGCCTGATGGTAGTGAGCGCGCCAGGCGGCGGCTTGCGCCTTTGGCAAGGAGGGTTGCCAATTCGGCAATGCCTCAGCTGCGCGGCTCGCTGACCGCGGCTTCCCAGAACGCCTCCGCCAGTGGCCGCATCGGCGCACGCTGGCGGTACAGGCGGATCTCCAGTGCCAGATCCACCTCCTCCGCACTGCGACCCGCTGTCGCGCGCACCAGCCGCCCCGCATGGAGATCGTCCGCGATCAGCCGCGCCGGCAGCCATGCCAGCCCCATGCGCTGGCGCACCATCTCGTGCACCGACTCGGCAAAGTCGCTGACGGCGATCACGTCGAGCCGGCTGGCAAGCTTGCGGCGCGCGATTTCCTGGTTGACCATGCGGCCGAGCGTCAGGCTATCTGCGTAGGCGATCATCTGCGTGGGCGCCGTGCGGGCGCCGCCCTTGGCGGCCTGCAACCGGAACTCCGGCGCGCCGCGCGCATCGGCGGCGCTCACGCATACCAGCCGCTCCACGCCCACCATGTGGAAACGGTAGCGCGCGTCGTCGAGCATCACCGGGATATCCGGAGGGCTGTAGCACAGCAGGAAATCGGCATCGCCTTCGGTGAACATCGCGAGCGCATCGTGCATCGGAAACGTCGACAGGCGCGTGCGGAAGCCCGCTGCCGCCTTGTCATGGCCCAGCACCCGCCGCAGGCCTGCGAGCCACGCCGGCACCATCGAGCGCGCGAGCGTCTTGCCGGTGGCGATGGTCAGGGTGCTGGCATCGGCGCGATGGGCGGTGCGCAGTGCGAGGCGTGCGTCCTCTAGCGTTTGCAGCGCGTTTTGTGCGGCTTCAAGGAACTGCCGGCCCTCGGCGGTCAGGCGTACCGGAAACGCGCTGCGGTCGATCAGCGGCGCGCCCGCCCAGACTTCGAGCGCCTGCATGCGCCGCCCGAACGCCGGCGGCGTGACGTTGCGCAGTTCGGCCGCGCGCGCGAGGCTGCCGGCCTGGGCGAGGCAGATGAAGTCTTCGAGCCAGCGGATGTGCATGAGATCAGCGATCGGGTCTTGAGGCGCGGATGACCGCATTATCGGCACAATTCGCGGCGGCCCGAAGGACGGGCCAGCGCCCATGTTTTTTGCGGCAGGCATCCTCGGCCCATGCCAGATAGCCACGCGCTCCGACAATGTTGCGCGATAGCCCACAGAACAGGCGAATTAGAGCAGGCATTCGAATTCCACGCTTGTGAAACGCCCGAACGCGTGGGATACGCTTCATTCACCTGTTTCAAGCATCCGTATGCCGACAGAGCACGGAGTAAAACCAGGGTAGTCGATTGCAAGGGGTTCATCGCAGTACAAAGAGACTCGCCCCCATGAAGACCGGCAAAAGCACGGCAGGAGACACCAAGGCTCGCATTCTCGACGCCACGGAAAAGTTGTTCATCGAGGTCGGCTACGAAGCCACCTCACTGAGGCAAGTCACGTCCCGCGCCATGGTCAATCTGGCCGCCGTGAACTACCACTTCGGCAGCAAGGACATCATGATGCAGGCCGTGCTCGGCCGGCGCCTGGGTCCGCTCAACGCACGCCGCCTGGCGCTGCTGGATGCCTGCGAAGCGCATTGGCCCGGCCACCGCATCCGCTGCGAGCACGTGATGGGCGCGCTGTTCGTGCCCGCACTGCAGATGGCGCGCAATCCGGCCGTGGGCGGCCCTTCATTCCTGCGCCTGCTCGGACGCGTGCACGCCGACACCTCGCCCTTCATCCAGTCTTACCTGATGGAGCATTGCGCGACGGTGTACAAGCGCTTCTTCGATGCGTTCTCGCGCGCATTGCCCGAGCAGCCGCGCCATGAACTGGGCTGGCGGCTGCAGTTCTCGCTCAAGGCCCTGGCCGGCGTACTGGCCAGCGACGACATTTCCAACCTCATGTCCGCCTTTGCTCAGGGCCGACCGCTGAGCGACGCGCACATGCTGGCCCAACTCACCGCCATGGTCATGGCCGCGTTGCGGGTCCCCGCACCCGGCAGCGAGCAGCGGGCGTCGCTGCAATCGGTGTTCGACCTCGACGACGCCAACGAGGCGATGCAGCGGGCCCAAGCACAGGGGCGCGAAACGGCGGCGGCAGCGGCGATAGCGGCAGCCAATGCCGTCGCCAACGCAGACGCCGGCCATCGCGCGGAAGCTGCTGCCGCCAAGCCGCGACAGGGCGCACGCGCCGCGCGCAACGAAGGCACCGCCCGTGCAGCCATCGCGAGTGTCCCTGTCCGTGCGCGCGAGCCGGCGGTGACGTTCCCCAGCAATCCGCTGGATGACTGGATGCGAATGCGCGCCCGGACATAGCGGCTCCCGGACGCGGTGACCGTTCCGAACTGAAGCGGCCGTTTCCCGCGCGTCAAGCGCGCGTGGGACACCTACGGCTGCATCGCGAAAAAGATCTTGTTCGGGAAGGCCGTGCGCCATTCCTTCGATGAGCCCGGTTACCGCTTCTGACCGTCCGCACGCAAATTCAAACAGACGACGCGTGCGGCACGCGCAACAGTTTCAATGCCGCCGCCCAACGCTTGCCGTGCCACGCACTCAGAACCGCCGGCCATGTTTGGAACGGCCGCTCTATTGACGCTCAAACACGCCGGCGGCGAGAGTCGTCCGACCCGATGCACGACTGCAAGGGCGACAACAGGCCAGCGTTTTTACACAAGACAAGGAGACAAGCCATGACGATGTCCAGGCTTCGACGCAGGACCTTCGCAGTATCCGGGGTCAGCATCGCGATGCTGCTGAGCGCCTGCGGCGGCGGTGACGGCGGCAGCTCCGCCACCACGAGCAGTCCCAACACGCAATGCGCGAGCAATAGCAGCTGCCCGGTATCGGGGCCGATCCGCAACGGCGTGCCGCCGGGGCCGCTGTGTCCCGCCACGCTCGACTACGGCACGACCTTCACTGGCGGCTCTGGCGCCGGTGAACTGGTGAAGCTGCGCTTCGATACCTCGGCGCACACCTTCCAGCTCGACATCCTGGAGTCGCCGGTGCCGAAGCAGCCCGGCAGCGTGAGCCCCACGCGCGCCGGCGTCAGGTTCACCGGCACGATCGCCAACATGACTTCGCTGCCGACTGCGGAGCAGAACCGTTGCGCGGTCGTGATGCAGAACGCGACCGCCTCTGACGGCAGTTCGCAGGCGCTCGTCGATCCCGCCCATCCGCCTGTGATTTTCCTTGGCAACGGCGTCGCGGGTGGCGGCGTTCCGGGCGCGACAATTTCCTATCCGGGCGTGCTGGGCATCGGCGCGATTCCCGCGACCACGTTCCCGATCTATCCGGTGCTCGCCTTCGCAGAGACCGAGACCGATTTCAGCAAGGTAGCCGGCTCCTACAACGTGCTCGGCTACCACCAGGTGCCGTCGGGTGGATCGCTGACGGCCTCCTCGCACTTCACGCCCGCCACGGCCCGCACGACTGAAACGCTTAACGCTGATGGCAGCTGCACGGCCACCGGCGCGAACTGCGTCACCACGGGAAACCATTGGAAGCTGCGCGCCGGTAATGATGGCACGTTCGAGAGCAGCAATGACGACGGCAGCCGCCGCTACCCGGCCTTCTACAGCCAAGCCATCACGGCCACCAACGCGAGCCGCGCAAAAGGGTTGATGGTGGTGGGCAAGCTCAACGGTGCGCTGATTCCGCTGGTGATCCGCGCTGGCTACGCGCAAATCTCGGCGCTGCCACCGAACATCAATGTCGATGACGAATCGGGGCTGGCGCTGCTCGCGCCCGCGACGCCGCTGGCTGTCGGCCAGATCAACGGCGGTTATATCGGCTCGGGCAGCGACCTGTCGTACACGTTCTCGCTGGTCAACGGCAACCGCGTGGACCTGCTCGACCCGTCGACGCTGACACAGACCGGCGGCTACCAGCTCGACTTCACCCAAGGCACGGCGGGCATGGTGAACACCACTGACAACAGTGGCACCAGCGGCACGCTGATCGCCAACGGCCGCGTGTGCGCGCACCTGGCGGGGACAGGCACCCCGAGCTTCCGCGTCAGCGTGCTTGCGAGCCCCTGACGCACCCGCCATACCCGTGCCCAAAGCCAACAAGACACGACAGAGGAGACTGGCCATGCAGACCCGCAACCGCTCACGATCGCTTCACTCAAACCGTCCGGCTCCCGCCACCTTGCGCGCCGCCATGCTGGCCGTCGCCGCCGCGGCCGGACTCGCCGCGTGCGGAGGCGGCGGTGGCGACAGCGCGCCGGCTGCGCCGACTGCCGTCGACACGCGCCTGTGCCCCGCCTCGCTCGACTACACCACCACCTTCACCGGTGGCACCGGCTCGGGTGAGCTGGTCAAGGTGCAGGTCGACACGGCGAAGCTTACGTGGCGCGTCACGTTCCTGGACTCATCGGTGCCGCGCACCACCGGCACTGTGCAGCCGACGCGCAGCGATCCGACCAACGGCCAGAACGTGATGGAAGGCTCGCTGTCGCAGGAAACGGGTCTGCCCACCGCGAAGCTCAACCAGTGCGCGTTCCGGCTCAACGGCGCGAGCCTGGACCCGAACCGCCCGGCCCGTCTGTTCGTCGGGATGGGCGTGGTGGGCGGCACCATCCCGGGCGCGCGCATCCGTTTCGCCGGCATTGGCGGCGCGGGCGCGGTGCCGGACACCACCTTCCCGTACTTCCAGTTCATCGGCTTTGCGCAGACCGAGACCGACCTGTCAAAGATCGCTGGCTATTACAACGGCGTGGGCTTTCATGAAGTGCCGTCAAAGAATTTCCAGGCGGTCGCACAGGATTACCGCATGCAGCTCGCCGCCGATGGATCTTTCACGGTGTGCGACAACGTCACGGGCACCTGCTCGCGCAAGGGCAACAACTTCGTGCCGCAGCCGAGCGGGGCGCTGCTGTCCACCAACTACAAGGCGGAGGTCCAGCCGCCGACCATGGGCGGCACGCTGGGCAAGGCGTACCTGATCGTGGGCAAGCTGCGCGACGCGCTGGTGCCGATCATGATCCGCGTCGGCTATGCCAGCGACAGCCTGACCTACGGGCCGCTCGGCGCCGACGACGAAATCGGTATCGGCATGATGTCGCCGTCAGTGGCCATCACGCAGGGAAGCGTCAACGGCGAATACGTCGGCGTGGACAGCAACTTCGACTACCGCACCACGGCGCTGGTCGACGCGGCCGCGACCCTGCTCGATCCGTTCCGTCCGGCCGATGCGTCCCTGGCTTCGCCGTACCGGCTCGATTATTCACAAACCGTGCCGGGCGTGGTCAGGGTCACGCCCAGGGACGCCGCGGCCAACGCCTTACCCACCGGCAAGCTGATGTTCACCGGCGGCGCATTCGGCTTCCTGGAATCGCGCAGCAGCGGCCCGTACTTCACGGTCGGGGCCTTCGTGCAATAAGCGGCATGGACGCAACCTATTCGATCGACCGGGGACACCATATGCAAGCCATTCACAAGCGCTTCATCATCCTTGCGACAACCTGCGCCGCGCTGACGCTGGCGAGCGCGCCGGCCCACGCGCAGAAGGCCGGCGACAACGTCGTCACCGCGGGCTGGTTCAACGTCCAGACCAGCGGCCACAGCGACCCGCTCACCACGTCGGTGGCGCAGGTGCCGATCAACTATCCGCTTGGCCTGCCATCCACTTTCAGCGCACCAGGCAGCAGCCTGTCGACGTCCAATGCCAATACGGTCGGCTTCACCTTCAGCCATTTCTTCACCGACCATATCGCACTGACCGCGGTCGGCGGCATTCCGCCGGAGTTCAAGATTTACGGCCATGGAGAACTGATTCCGCCAGGTCCGGCCGGGGCGCTGGGCCGGCAGAGCCTGGGCGACCCGGCGCTCAACCCGATCATCACCAAGGCACGCCAGTGGAGCCCGGCCGCCATGGTGCAATACCACTTCCTGACGCCAACCGCGAGCTTCCGGCCGTTCGTCGGGCTGGGGCTTTCGTACAACTTCTACACCAACATCGAAGTGAACCCTGCCTTTTCCGCTTCGGTCAACAGCAACCTCGGCGCGATCCTTGCCGCTGGCGCAGGGATCCCTGGACCGACCTCCGTGCATGCAGACGCGTCGTCGTCGTGGGCACCGGTGTTCAACGTGGGGGGCACGTACAACTTCAATGAACACTGGGGGCTGACGGCTTCGGTCACCTATATCCCGCTGTCGACGACGTCGACGATGACGATCAAGGCGTCGGATGGGACGGTGTTGTCGACGTCAAAAACGAAGCTGGAGCCGAATCCGATTGTGTTTTATCTGGCGGCGTCTTACAGGTTTTGATGGGTCAAGAGCGGTCTTCGCCGGTGCGGCGGGTATCGTTCTTCGGCAAGAAGCTTAAAAAAAACGGCGCACCACAGTGCGCCGTTCCTGAACCGACCTGTAGACCCTTACTGCGTAACCGTCCCCGCCGGCGCAGCCGGAGCCGGCGCCTGCGCCACCTCGCCGGTCTCCTTCAGCCCGCCACCAAGCGATCGGTAGAGATCGATCGAGTTGTTCAGCCGCAGCTGCCGCGCCTGAATCAGCGCCTGCTCAGCGGTGAACAGCTGGCGCTGTGCATCGAGCTCATCCAGATAGCTGGCCACACCACTACGGAACCGCAGGCGCGCCAGCTCATAACGCGCCGCTTCCGCATTGCGCACCTGTTCCTGGCCGGCCACCTGGTCTTCCAGCGTGCCGCGTGCCACCAGCGCGTCCGCCACTTCCGCGAAGGCCGTCTGGATGGTCTTCTCGTAGTTGGCCACCTCGATGTTCTTGCGCACGTTGGCGAGGTCCAGGTTCGACTTGTTACGGCCGTAGTCGAAGATCGGCAGCGTGAGCTGCGGCGCGAACGACCAAGCCTTGGTGCCAGCGTCGAACAGGCCCGAGAACGTCGGGCTGATGGTGCCGATGTTGGTGGTCAGCGTAATGCGCGGGAAGAACGCCGCACGTGCCGCACCGATATTCGCATTAGCCGACAGCAGCAGCTGCTCGGCCTGGCGGATGTCGGGGCGCTGCTCCAGCAGATCCGAAGGCAGGCCTTCGGGGATATCGCTGATGATGCGTTCGTCCGACAGCCGCATCGGCTCTGGCAGATTTTCGATCGAGCCGATGGGCTTGCCCACCAGCACTTCGAGCGCGTTCTGCGCCTGCGCGCGCTGGCGTGCCAGCTGCGCGGCGGAGACGCGTGCCTGCGCCACCAGCGATTCGTTGTCGCGCAGGTCCAGCGCGGACGTGGCGCCGACGTCGAAGCGCTGCTTGGCCAGTGCATACGTGCTCTCGCGCGCCTTCAGCGTGTCACGCGCGATCTCGTACTGCTCGGCGAACGAGCGCTCGGACAGGTAGGCCTTGGCCACTTCCGACACGAGCGAGATATACGCCGAACGATGCGCCTCCTCGGTGGCGAAGTACTGCGCCAGTGCCGCGTTCGACAGGCTGCGCACGCGTCCGAAGAAGTCCAGTTCGTAGGACGAGATGCCCAGGCCAACCGAATACAGGTCGCTCACCGAAGGCTGCCCCAGCACGGTCGCCGTCTGGGCGGCCGAGGTGCGGGCCCGGGTGTAGCCGGCGTTTGCATTCACCGTCGGCAGCAGGTCGGCACGCTGGATCTGGTACAGCGAACGCGCCTCTTCAATGCGTAGCGCAGCCTGACGCAGGTCGCGGTTGTTTTCGAGCGAAGTCGCGATCAGCGTTTGCAGGCGCGGGTCGCGGAAGAACTCGCGCCAGCCGATGTCGGTGGCACGACGCGTCTCGCCGCTCTTCACTTCGGCCGTGGCGTAGCCTTCCGGCGCACCCGGAAAACCAGCGGCCACCGGCGGCACCGGACGCTCATACTTCGGCGCCAGCGTGCAGCCCGTCAGAACGCCGGCCACCAGCAGCAGTGTGGTCAGTGTCTTGGTCATATCAATTGTCCTCCTGCGCTGCGGACAGGCGCGCACGTTCGAATTCGTGCTGGCGCTCGCTGCCCTTGAAGCGCTTGCGCACCACCACGAAGAACACCGGCACCAGGAAGATCGCCAGCGCCGTGGCCGTGATCATCCCGCCCATCACGCCGGTACCGATCGCACGCTGGCTGCCCGAGCCCGCGCCGGTGGCAATCGCCAGCGGCAGCACGCCCAAAATGAATGCCATCGACGTCATCAGGATCGGGCGGAAGCGCAGGTGCACCGCTTCGAGCGTCGCTTCGATCAGCCCCTTGCCCTGCGCCTGCAGGTCCTTGGCGAATTCCACGATCAGGATGGCGTTCTTCGCTGACAAGCCGATCGTCGCGATCAGGCCCACCTTGAAGTACACGTCGTTAGGCATGCCGCGCAGCGTCACGCCGAGCAGTGCGCCCAGCACGCCGAGCGGCACCACCAGCAGCACCGAGAACGGGATGGACCAGCTTTCGTACAACGCGGCCAGGCACAGGAACACGATGATCAGCGACAGCGTGTAGAGCATCGGCTCTTGCGAACCGGCCAGGCGCTCTTCGTACGACTGGCCCGACCACTCGAACCCAAAGCCCGGCGGCAGCTTGGCGAAGTTCTCTTCCATCACGCGCATGGCTTCACCCGTGCTGTGGCCCGGTGCGGCCTGGCCCGCGATCTTCACTGCCGGCATGCCGTTGTAGCGCTCCAGGCGCGGCGAGCCCATGACCCACTTCGAGGTCGCGAACGCGGCAAACGCCACCATGTCGCCGTTGCTGTTGCGCACGCGCAGCTTGGTCAGGTCGTCCGGCAGCCGGCGGTCGGCGCCTTCTGCCTGCACGATCACCTTGCGCACGCGGCCTTCATAGATGAAGTCGTTGACGTAGTTGGAGCCGAACGCAATCGACAGCGTCGAGTTGATGGTTGCCACCGTCACGCCCAGCGCCTTGGCCTTCTCGCGGTCGATGTCGATCTGCAGCTGCGCAGCATCTTCCTGGCCTTCAGGGCGCACGCCCACGAGCACCGGGTTCTTGGCCGCCATGCCGAGCATCATGTTGCGCGCTTCCATCAGCTTGGCGTGGCCCTGGCCCGAGCGGTCCTGCAGGCGGAAGTCGAAGCCCGACGAGTTGCCGAGTTCCGAAATCGCCGGCGGGTTCAGCGGGAAGATGATGGCGTCCTTGATGAACGACAGCGCGCCGAATGCACGGCCCACCAGCGCCTGCGCGGTTTCGTTGGCACCGGTACGTTCCTTCCAGTCCTTCAGGCGCACGAACGCGATACCGCCGTTCTGGCCGCGGCCAAAGAACGAGAAGCCCGCCACCGTGATCATCTGGTCCACCACCTTGCTTTCCTTCTGCAGGTAGTAATCCTCGATCTGCTTGAGCACGCCGATGGTACGGTCCTGCGTCGCGCCGTTGGGCAACTGCACCACGGTGATCATGTAGCCCTGGTCTTCGTCAGGCAGGAACGACGACGGCAGGCGCTTGAACAGCACCACCACGCCGACGATGATGACCGCGTAGATGATCAGGTAGCGCCCGCTGCGCGCGAGGATGCGGCCCACCACCCCCTGGTAGCTCGTGGATGCACGCGCGAACGTACGGTTGAACCAGCCGAAGAAGCCCGTCTTCTCGTGATGATGACCCGCCTCGACCGGCTTGAGCAGCGTCGCGCACAGTGCCGGCGTCAGCGTCAGCGCAAGCAGTGCCGAGAACGCCATTGACGCGATCAGCGACAGCGAGAACTGGCGGTAAATATTGCCGACCGAGCCCGAGAAGAACGCCATCGGGATGAACACGGCCGTCAGCACCAGCGTAATGCCCACGATGGCGCCCGTGATCTGGCCCATCGCCTTGCGCGTAGCCTGGCGTGGCGAGAGCCCTTCCTCGCTCATGATCCGCTCGACGTTTTCCACCACGACGATCGCATCATCCACGAGGATACCGATCGCCAGCACCATGCCGAACATCGTCAGCACGTTGATGGAGAAACCGAACGCGAGCAGCGCGCCGAACGTACCGAGCAGTGCGATCGGCACCACCAGCGTGGGGATCAGCGTCGCGCGGAAGTTCTGCAGGAACAGGTACATCACCAGGAACACCAGCACCACGGCTTCGAGCAGGGTCTTGATCACTTCCTCGATCGAGATCTTGACGAAGGCCGACGTGTCGTAAGGCACGCTGTACTGGTAGTCCGCCGGGAAGTACTTGGACAGCTCTTCCATCTTGGCGCGCACGGCGGTGGCCGTGGCCAGCGCGTTGCCGGTCGGGGCCAGCTTGATGGCGATGGCCGCCGACGGCTTGCCGTTGGTGCGGGCGAGCGTCGAGTAATCGGCGCCGCCGAGTTCCACGCGGCCCACGTCCTTGATGCGCACCGACGAACCATCCGGGTTCGTGCGCAGCAGGATGTTGCCGAACTGCTCCGGCGTGGTCAGGCGGCTTTCGGTGGTGACGGTGGCGTTCAGCTCCGTGCCCTTGGGCGACGGCGTGCCGCCCAGTTCGCCCACGGCGACCTGGATGTTCTGCTCCTGCACCGCGGCGGTGACGTCAAGCGGCGTCAGGTTGAAGCCGGTGAGCTTCGCCGGGTCCAGCCACACACGCATGGCGTATTCCGTGCCGAACAGGTCGGCCTGGCCCACGCCCGGCACGCGGCGGATCGAGTCGATCACCTGCGACGACACGTAGTTGCCCAGCTGGATGGCGTCGGCCTCGCCGGACTTCGACGACACCGTCAGGAACATCATGTAGTTGTTGCCCGCCTTGTCGACGCGCACACCCTGCTGGCGCACTTCCGCCGGCAGGCGCGCCTCGACGCGCTTGAGGCGGTTCTGCACTTCGACCGAGTTCAGGTCGACGTTCGATCCCGGCGCAAACGCGATGGTGATCGACGCCAGCCCCGACGATTCGCTGGTCGACTGGTAGTACAGCAGGTTGGGCGCGCCGTTGAGCTCCTGCTCGATCACCGAGGTGACCGAATCCTCGAGCGTCCTCGCGGAGGCGCCCGGATAGGTCGCGGTGACCGAGATCGTCGGCGGGGCGATGTTCGGGTACTGCGCGATCGGCAACTGCACGATCGACAGCAACCCGCCCAGCACGATGATCAGCGCGAGCACCCACGCGAACACCGGCCGGTCGATGAAAAACTTGGCCATAAAACTGGCTCCCTCTGTCTGATGCGCTGGGTTTAGCCTTGCTTGGCGTCGGACTTGGCGTCAGCCTGGGCTTCCGCCTTGGCACCGGCCTTGCTGCCCGAAGCCGGTTGCGGCTCCGAAGCCTGCTTGGCAGGCGCCGGAGCACCGGCCGGCTGGAACGGCACGGCCTTGGCCGGCGCGCCGACCTTGACCTTCTGCAGGCCCTCGACGATCACCTTCTCGCCGCCCTTGAGGCCTTCGGTCACGATCCAGCGGTCGCCGATCGCCTTTGGCGCCTTCACCGGCAGAGCGGCCACGTTGCCGTCATTGCCCACCACCAGCACGCTGGCGCCCTGGGCATTGCGGATCAGCGCGCGCTGCGGCACGGTCATCGCGTTCTCATCCACGCCCTGCTCGATCTTCACGCGCACGAAAGTCCCCGACAGCAGCTCGCGCTTCGGGTTCGGGAACTGCGCGCGCAGCGTGATGGCGCCGGTGGTCGGGTCAACGGTCATGTCCGAGAACAGCAGCTTGCCGGTCTGTTCGTATTCGTGGCCATCTTCGACATACAGGTGCACCCTGGCGCCGCCGTCCACGCCCTTGACCGCGCCGGACTCGATGGCGCGGCGCAGGCGCGTGACTTCAGCGGCGGGCTGGGTGAACGTCACCCAGATCGGGTCGACCTGCTCGACGAGCGCGAGCTTGGTGGCCTCGCCCTTGCCGACCAGCGCACCTTCGGTCACCAGCGCACGTCCGGCGCGGCCGCTGATCGGGGCGGTCACGGTGGTGTAGCCCAGGTTGATCTGCGCGGTGGTCACGGCAGCCTTGGCCGAGGCGATGTCCGCATTGGCCTGGCCGGCGGCGGCCACGGCCTCGTCATATTCCTGCTTGCTGACGGCATTGACGGCCACCAGCGGCTTGTAGCGCTCGGCCTTCTGGCGTGCCGACACGGCGTTGGCCTCGGCACGCTCCAGTGCGGCCTTGGCCGACGCAAGCTGCGCCTGGTACGGCGCGGGGTCGATGCGGAACATGACCTGACCGGCCTTCACTTCGCCACCTTCGGTGTAGTTGCGCGACAGCACGATGCCTTCGACACGCGCACGGACTTCGGCGGTACGCACGCCTTCCAGGCGGCCCGGCAATTCATTGACGATGGCGACGGCCGACGGCGTCACGGTGACAACGCCCACTTCCGGCGGGGGCATGGCGCCGCCTTCAGGCTTTTTCTCGCCGCAAGCGGTCAGCGCCAGCGCCGACAACGCGGCGACGGCAACGCAATGGATACGTTGGGACTTCCTCATCGATAACCCCATGATGAAATTTTGAGATCTGCCGCGCCGGTCCCGGCATGCCTGGTGGAAATAGGGGGCAATCGGGGCGCGATGCGGTCCGCTGCGTGCCTGGCAGCGGAAAAAGCGTGATGCTAGCCAAACGGTATGTCGCGACAAGGACGAAGCGACGAACGTGGCATTTTCTTGGATGAACAGCATTAATGACCGACTGGTCAGAAACAACGCTGGTGCAGCTTTGTGCACAAAATTTTGCGTGCTGGCTGAACGTCGGGCAGGCGAGTATTATATATACATTCAAGCATGTATGTTAAGCCTATTCCGCAAAGCGGGCTTTTCGACGCCTGGCTTGCTTATTTACGGAGACTGTGTGCAACGGAATCCCGTTTCAGGCGTTGAAACAAAGCACGGTGCGTTCCTGACGGGTTAGGATGCGCGCCGGTCGCGGCGGCGGGCTGAGGCACGCAGCTGTCTTGAAGCAAATCGAAGTGACGATAACGACCCGCCGGTGCAGAGCACCAAAACGCTGGGCTGCTGCCGCAGTCACGCCAGGGGGAGGAAAACGGACCGGCCATTGACGCACTCATGCATCGTCAAGGCCGGCACCAGAGATAGAAATGGTCAGACGCACCAAGGAAGAGGCGCTCGAAACGCGCCACCGGATTCTCGACGCAGCCGAAACCGTGTTTCACGCGCGCGGCGTGGCGCGCCCGTCGCTGGCAGACATTGCCGAGGCGGCCGGCGTTACCCGCGGCGCCATCTACTGGCACTTCAAGAACAAGAGCGACGTGTTCGCCGCCATGTGCGACCGCGTGAACCTGCCCGTGGAAGCGCTATGCGACCCGGAGCGCATCGCGCGCCAGGAAGACCCGCTGGGAGGCATACGCGACATCTGCGCCTTCGTCATGCGCCAGACCGTGGTCAATCCGCGCTGGCGGCGGGTGTTCGAGATCATCTTCCACAAGTGCGAGATGGTGCAGGACAACGGGGCCATCTTCGAACGCCAGCGCCAGTCGCACCAGGAAGGCATGGTGAAGATCCGCGAGCACCTGCGCTTTGCGGTGGAGCGCGGCCAGCTTCCGGCCGATCTGGACCTGGACCTGGCCGTGAACGCGTTCCATGCGGCGATTGGCGGCGTGCTCGCGCACTGGCTGTTCTCGCCACAGGACTTCGACCTCGACGCCAATGCCGAGCGCCTGTCGGACGCCTTCATCGATACGCTCAGGTTTTCCCCGGCGCTGCGCCATGGCTATGTGCCGCGACCGATGGCGGAACTCGATCGCGAGCTGAGTACGCTTTGCGAGAAAGCCTGCCAGGAAGCCAACGGCGCGCCGTAACGGCGCTGCCGAGCTAACCGCGCATGGCTTCGCGCC
Source organism: Cupriavidus sp. C1SS-2L (assembly GCF_057073735.1). NCBI lineage: Bacteria > Pseudomonadati > Pseudomonadota > Betaproteobacteria > Burkholderiales > Burkholderiaceae > Cupriavidus > Cupriavidus sp. C1SS-2L. The sequence goes on along the minus strand of NZ_CP172708.1, from coordinate 3,803,622 downwards.
AGCGCTCCAGAAAGGCACGCTTGCGCAGCGTGTCCTGCGCCGCCAGCAGGCCCGGGCCGACGCTGATCGGCCTGAGCGCGTAGCCGAGCCGTTCCGACAGCGCCGATGCCGTGTGCGGGCTGTCGGTGTCGGTACGCACCGTATAGAGCTGCGAGGTGGACTTGCCAAGCACCGCCTGCCCCTCGCGCGAGAGCAGGAAATCGAGCCACAGCCGCGCCGCATTCGGACGCGGCGCGCGACGCGCGATGAACGCCACGCGCGACATCACCAGCGTGTAGTCGCGCGGCGCGATGACGTCGATGGCCGCGCCGCGCTCCATCAGCGACAGCGCGTAAGACCCCAGCAGGTTGTACCCGAGCACGTATTCGCCGCTGGCGATGCGTTCGATCATGTCGGCCGTCGACGCCGACAGCCGCGCGTGCGTGCGCCCGAGCGCCTGGGCCAGGTACCAGAATTCGCTGCCCATGCGCGCGTCCTGCTGCGCCAGCAGGTAGCCGACGCCGGACCGCTCCACATCGTAAGTGACGACTTTTCCGCGCCAGCGCGGCGCGTGCTCCTGCAGCACGCGCGCCAGGCCGCTGCGGCTGCCCGGAGGCTTGGTGCCGGCAAAGTGGTTGCGGTTATACACAATGACGGCCGGCTCGAACGTCGTGCCCCACGCTTCGTCGCGCCACACCGCCCAGGCTGGCAGGCCGCTGCGTTCCGGCGAGTGGTAGCGCTGCGCATAGCCATCATTGACGAGCTTGATCTGCAGGTCCATGGCCGTGCTCCACAGCACATCGGCGTACGCGGAATCCGGGGCCGGCTGCGCCTTGCCGAGCGCCGCGGTTTCGGCCAGGAAGCGCTCGTGCAGATCGATCGTGTTCAGGTCCTCGTAGCGCACGCGGATGCCCGGGTAGCGCGCCTCGAACGCGCGGATCAGCGGCTGGGCGACGTCGAGGTCGGTCGAGGCATAGACATGCACCTCGCCCTCGCGCATGGCGCGTGACACGATCACCTCATACTCGGACGGGTAGCTGGCCGGCGGCGCCGGCATAGCGTCCTGCGCGAGCGTCCGTCCCGCGAGCGGGGCCAGCGCGGCACCGGCCAGCAGCTTGCGGCGCAGCGTGGAAGCCGGGGCACTCGCGATATCAGGTTCGGGAGGGGATGTCAGGCGCTGGGACAAGATTGTGCAGAGCGGCAACGGATGGGCCGGGGCGCGACACGCGCCGGGAACGCCGGTAATGGCGGGGCGGGGGTATTATAGGCGCCCGCGTCCCATGGACCGCACGATCAAAAAAATGGAGGAGAACCAGCATGCGCATTCTGCTGGTGGAAGATGAAGTCGAACTGGCGCGCTGGGTTGCCCGCGCGCTGGAGCAGGGCGGCTTCGTGATCGAACACGTGGGCGATGGCCTGCAGGCCGAGGCGCGGCTTGTGGCCGAAGAGTACGACGTGGTCGTGCTTGACCTGCGCCTGCCCGGCAAGGATGGCCTGGCCGTGCTCAAGGCCATGCGCGCGCGCGACGACCGCACGCCGGTGCTGATCCTGACCGCGCAGGACACGCTCGACGAACGCGTGCGCGGCCTGAACCTCGGCGCCGACGACTACCTGCCCAAGCCGTTCGCGATTGCCGAACTGGAAGCCCGCATCCTCGCGCTGATCCGCCGCAGCCGCGGCCGCGCGCACCCGCGCCTGCAATGCGGCACGCTGGTGTTCGATGGGGAGTCCCGCGGCTTTACGCTCGACGGCCAGCCGCTCGCGCTGACGCCGCGCGAATCGACGCTGCTCGGTGCGCTGCTCGCACGCAGCGGCCAGCCGCTCACCAAGGCCCAGTTGCTCGACAAGGTGTTTTCGCTCGACGCCGATGTCAGCCCCGATGCCATCGAGGTGCTCGTGTACCGCCTGCGCAAGAAACTGGCCGGGCATGGCGTGACGATCGTCACGCTGCGTGGCTTCGGCTACCTGCTCGAGCCTGAGACACCGGCCGCCTGACATGTGGCTCCGCAAGCTGCGCCACGGCGCGCGGCGCCCGATCCCGCTGTGGCGGCGCGGCAGCCTGCGCCGCCAGTTGCTTCTGCTGCTGGTGCCCGCGCTGGCGGCCATGATGGCGATCGACACCTGGCTCACCTACGGCACGCTGCGCCATGCCGCCAACACCGCGTACGACCGCTCGCTGTATGGCTCGATCCGGGCGATCGACAACGCCATCGGCATGGCTGGCGAAAGCCTCCAGCTCTCGTTGCCGGACGCCGCCATGGAGATGTTCGAGACCGCGGCGCAGACCCATGTGTACTATCGCGTCTCGCTCGAGCGCGCGGGCACGGTCGAAACCGTCACCGGTTACGAAGACCTGCCGCTGCCGAAAGGCTCGCTCGCCAACAACCAGCCGCGCTTCTACGACGATGACGACTACCGTGGCGAGGCCGTACGCATCGCGGCAATGGCACGGCCCGTGTACCGGCCCGATGCGCGCATGCGCGTCATCATCCAGGTCGCCGAATCTGCCGAGCCGCGCACGGCGCTGATCGGCACGGTCTGGCGCAGCGCGCTCGCGCGCGACCTGCTGCTGATCGTGCTGAGCGCAGCAATCCTCGTCGGCGGCGTCACCTACGTGCTGCGCCCGCTGGGACGGGTACGCGACGATGTGGAGGCGCGTTCGCCCGACGACCTGACGCCGCTCGCCTTCGACCGCGTGCCCATCGAAGTGAGCCCGCTGGTCGACGCCGTGAACCTGCATGTCGCGCGCTCCGAAGCGATGGCGCAGGCGCAGGCGCAATTCATCGCCGATGCGGCGCACCAATTGCGCACGCCGCTGGCCATCCTCAAGACGCAGGCGGAATTCGCGCAGCGGCAGTTGTGCGCGGATGGCGACGATCCTGCGTCTCGCCAGGCTGCCGGCGAAGCTGTCGGCGGCATCGTCACGCAACTGGAGCAGGCCGCGCGGCTGACCAACCAGCTGCTGGCGCTGGCGCGGGTACGCCAACACCATGGCGAAGCGGCCGCGCCAGCTGCCGATACTGTGGATATCTTTGATGCGGTCACGGTGGCCGAGCAGGTAGCGCTCGACTACCTGCCGCTCGCGCGCGGCAAGCAGCAGGACTTCGGCTGGGAGCCGACGCCAGGGCTCAAGCTGCCCGTGCGCGCCGATGCGGCGCTGCTGCGCGAAGCGCTCGCCAACCTTGTCCACAACGCCATCCAGTATTCGCCGAAGGGCAGCCGCATCACGCTGTCGGCACGGCGCGTCGACCAGACCGCGTGCCTGATGGTCGAGGACGACGGACCGGGCATTCCCGCCGGCGAGCGCGAGAAGGTATTCGCGCGCTTCTACCGGCGCGTGGGCAACACCGAGCCCGGCTCGGGTCTGGGGCTGGCGATCTCGCGCGAGATGGCGGCGCGCTTCGGCGGCACGGTGACGCTGACCGAAGGATCGCAGGGGCGGGGCGTCAGGGCGTTGCTGCAACTGCCGGTCAGCGAACAGGACCTGTGACGCGCGCGGACGTCACGGCCCCTTGATTTCACCTTCCTCTCAACCGAACAGCTCTTCCGCCACCGTCGGATGCAGTTGCAGCGTCGTCTCCAGATGGGATTCCCTCACGCCGAGCCGCAGCGCAACGGCCATGGCCTGCACGATCTCCGGCGCCGCGTTATCCATCAGATGCACGCCGAGCACGCGCCCGGTACGCGCATTGAGCACGAGCTTGAACACCGATTGCATGCCATTGCCACCAAAGCGGTTTTCCAGCGAGACAAAGCGCTTGACCACGGTGCGGATGCGCTCGGGCTTGCCGGCCTCTTCGATGGCCTGCGCTTCCGTGAGCCCCACGGCGCCGATCGCCGGTTCGCAGAACACCGCGGTCGGCACGAAATCGAAGTCCGCGCGTTCGCCGCGCCGGCCGAACAGCCGGTCTGCCAGCCAGCGGCCCTGTGAGGTGGCAACCGGCGTCAGGTGCAGGCCCTCGATCGCATCACCGATCGCATGGATCGAACGCACCGAACTGCGGAATTGGCGATCCACTTTGATGCCGCCCTTGTCGCCGAGCTTGACGCCAATTGCATCGAGGCCAAGCCCGTCCACGTTGGACACGCGCCCGACCGCGACCAGTGCCGCTTGCGCGCGTATCGACTCCGTCTGCCCGGGCTTGTTGCCGGGGCGATAGCAGACCTCGAGCGCGCCATTGGCTTGGCTGATCAGGTTGACGCTGGCATTGAGGTGCAGCCGCACGCCCTTGGTTTCCAACGCGCCCGCGAGGGCTTCTGCGATTTCCGCATCGAAATGCGGCAGGAGCCTGTCACCGGCGACCAGCAGGTCGACCTTGACCCCGTAGCGCGACAGGATCGATGCCTGCTCCACGCCGATATAGCCGCCGCCGATGACCGCGATCGATCCCGGAACGGTCTGCCACGTGAACACATCGTCGGAATTGCTCGCGAGTTCGCCGCCGGGAATATCGAGCGTCTTCGGTCGCGCGCCGGTAGCGATCAGGATGCGCTTGGCGCGGATGACTTCGTCGCCCACGCGCACTTCATCGGGCGCCGTCACAACCGCGTCGCCGCGCAGGATGTCAACGCCGGCCTCCAGCAGGCGCTGTGCGTAGACCACGTTCAGTCGCGCCACTTCCGCATTGACGCGCACGATCGCGTCGCGCCAGTCCTCATGCCCGCCGGTGTGCGACAGGCAGCCGGACAGGATGGCAGCCCACGTGGCGCCATACGACAGCATCTTCTTCGGCACGCAGCCGCGGTTGACGCAGGTGCCGCCGATTTCATCGCGTTCGATCAGCACGACGCTGGCACCATGCGACGCAGCGCGCCGCGCGCAGGCGACGCCGGCCGAGCCGCCGCCGATCACGACGAAATCCGCCTTGCGCGTACGCATCGGCTTGCCACCCTTGCCGCGTGAGCGCGGCACGCGCTCCATCGCCGGCTCGGCACTGACTTGACGGGCCCGCCTTGGTCCGTTGTCGGACGTGGCGGTTGTTGTCTGGCGCTTGCTCATCCATGCCTCCTGTCGCGGCACGCGGCCGCATCGACAAACGATCGGACCAGCGCCGCCGCGCAGGCTAGGCGCCGGACCGCAGTTCCGTATTCAGGATCGACGGCCACTCGCGCAGGAAAGTTTCCCCGTCGCGGCGGCCAAGGTCATACGCGTGCGCCATCGCGTCGGGCCGGGTGTAGTCCCAGCTCGAGATCGGCACACGCTGCGAAGGCTGCAGGTAAAGGCGGCGCTGGCCGCCGCTTTGCATCACGAAACGGCGCGGCCGCGGATACAGCCGCGTGACCAGCACCAGCACATTGCCCGGCGTGGCGTCGAGCGCGTCCACGGGCACGTTATCCACAAGGCCGCCATCGAGCACGGCACGTCCGTCACGGCGCAGCACCGGCGTGAACGGCGGCGTGGAAGCCGACTGCAGCAGCAGGTCGGCAAGCTGCTCGGGCGAGCCGCAGTCCTGCGCGCGCACGAACTCCGGTCGGAAGCCAAGCCTGCGCCCAAGCCGCGGATGCAGCGTCTTGAGCACGTGCTTGTCGATGTTGTACGCGAGCAGTCCCGCCGCCACTGCCAGGCGTGGACCGCTCCAGCGCGGAATATGCGCGACGCCGATGCGGATCTCCGGCGCCTGTCGCAGATGTTCAAGCCGGCCATCGCCAAAGATCGACAGCAGCGCCGTGCGATAGATGCCGTAGTGCGGAAACACGCGTTCGTTGCGCAGCAGGTTGCCCCAGTACGCGTTGCGCTTGTTGGCGGACAGCACTTCGCGGTAGTACGCCATGGTCTGTTGCGAGTCGTGCGCATAGACCATGCAAGCCGTGGCCGCGCCCGCCGAGATCGCGGTGATCACGCGCGGGCGCAGATGCAGGTCCGGCGCCACGGTGTCCCACCAGCCCGCCTGCCACCAGCAGCGATTGCCGCCGCCGGCGAATACGATCTGGTCAAACGGAGTGGGGGTGCCTGCGTTCATGCTGCGCTTTGCGTGTAGGGATGTGGCCTGGCGCGCTCAGAGCAGCGCGTAGGTCGTGGTGGCCTGCACGGCGAGCTTGCCGTCGGTGCCGGTCAGTTCGATCTCGCCGAACACCACGGTCTTGCCGAGGCGCAGCACGTTGGCGCGCACCAGCACGTCGCCGTCGATCACGGGGCGCATGAAGTTGGTGTTCAGGGTGACGGTGGTCATCGGGCGGAAGCCGCCCAGCGCGCTGGCCACGGCGACGATCATCGCCGTGTCGGCGGCCGACATCAGCACCTGGCCGCACACGACGCCGCCCGCATGGCGGAACATTTCCTGGAAGGGCAGCCGCAGCGTGATGCCGGCGTCATCGACGGCCTCGGCGCGCAAGCCGAGCTGGCGCACCCAGGGGGCGAGTACGCGTTCCAGCGTGGCATTGATATCGGCAAGCGTCAGGCGGCGTTCGGCGGATTCGGACATGGCGATCCTGGTCTTGTTGTCCCGCGGGATGTCGCCCGGTAGCCGCCCGATTCGTGCAGGGCTGGCCGCTACTCCGTCTCCTCCGGCGCGACGCGATATTTGAGCCAATGATACAGGGGGCCGGTGGCCAGCACCACGAAGGCCATCCGGATCACATGGAAGGCGGTCACCAGCGGCACGCCGAGTTCCAGCACCTTGGCGGTGATGCACATCTCGGCAATGCCGCCCGGCGTGGTGCCGAGAATGACCGTAGCCGGATGCGCGCCGGAGATTGCGGCCAGCGCCCAGCCCAGCAGCGCCGAGACCAGCAGCGCCACCACCGTGTACAACGCCACGCCCGACAGGAAACGCGGCGCGGTATGCAGGAAGTCGCGCGAGAAGCGGGAGCCCAGCGACACGCCGATCAGCAGCTGGCCGGCACGGCTCATCCACGTCGGAATCGCGGACAGTTCGATGCCGGAGGCGGTCAGCACCGCCGCTGCAATCAGCGTGCCAATCACGAACGGGTTCGGCATGTTCAACCGACGCACAAGCAGGGCCACGCTTAGCGTGATACCGATCAGCGCGAGCAGCCCCACGGCGTCCACTGTGCGCGGGCCCGGAATGTATGGGTCCAACCCATGGATGCCGCCGTACTGGAAGATGGCCGGCACCGTCACGACCACCATCAGCACGCGCAGCGAATGCGCCGCGGCAACCTGGTCGATGCGCGCGCCATTACGTTCGGCGAGGTGGGCCATCTCCGATGCGCCCCCAATGGCCGTGGAGAAGAACGCCGTCTTGAACGCCACGCCCGTGGTCCGGCGCAGCAGCACCGCGCCACCCGCGCCCAGTGCGAGTGCGAACAGCGAGCCCGCGACGATATAGGGCAGGAACTCCAGCAACCTTGCCACCACGTCCGGCGTGAAGTACAACCCAAGCGATGCGCCGATCACCCACTGGCCGGCATTGCGCGCCTGCGTCGGCGCGCGCAGGTCGGCGCCGGCCATGCGCGCGCTCGCCACGGACAGCAGCGGACCGATCATCCACGGCAGCGGCGTGTGCAGCACGGTACAGAGCAGGGCAGCAGCCAGGCCGAGCAGCAGCGTCAGCACGACCGGCAGCCAGCGGTGCGCGGAGAGATTCATGATGCAGCGGCCTGGCAGGGGCGCCGGCGCCTTTGTTGTTGTGAACGCAAAATGCATGAAGCCCGACGCTCGCGCGCCGGGCTTCGATCATCTCATGACTGTGGACAACGCATCAGGCCGCATTGTCCGCCTGGGCGTGCGCCGACGAGCGGTTGGCATGCCAGCGCAGCAGGCGCGGGATCACCACCACGGCCACGGTCATGGCGAGGATCGTCGCCGAGATCGGCTGCTTCACGAACAGGCTCCAGTCTCCCTGGCCGATCGACAGCGCGTTGCGCAGTTGCTTCTCGGCGATCGGCCCCAGGATCAGGCCGACGATGACCGGCGCGGTCGGGAAGTCGAAGCGACGCATCACCATGCCGAGCAAACCGACCACGAACAGCAGCAGCAGGTCGAACCACGACTGGCGGATGCCGTAGGCGCCCAGGCCCGCGAAGATCAGGATGCCGCCGTACAGCAGCGGCGTCGGCACGCGCAGCATGCGTACCCACAGGCCGATCGCCGGCAGGTTCAGCACCAGCAGCATCACGTTGCCGATATACAGCGACGCCAGCAGGCCCCACACCAGGTCGCCCGAGGTCTGGAACAGCATCGGGCCAGGCTGCAAGTTGTAGTTCTGAAATGCCGCCAGCAGGATCGCGGTGGTGTTCGAGGTCGGGATGCCCAGCGTCAGCAGGGGGGCCAGCGTCGCGGTCACCGCGGCGTTGTTGGCAGCCTCGGGGCCAGCCACGCCCTCAATGGCGCCGACCTTGCCGAATTCTTCCTTGTGGTTCGACAGTTTCTTTTCCGTGGCGTAGGAGAGGAAGGTCGGGATTTCAGCGCCACCGGCCGGGATCAGGCCGAACGGGAAGCCGATGAGGGTGCCACGAATCCACGCCGGGACCGAGCGCTTCCAGTCCGACTTGTTCATGTGGACCGAGCTGAGCTTGTTGAACGTGCCTTCCGGCTGCGGGAAGAAAGCATTGAACAGCGCCTCGCCGACCGCGAACAGGCCCACGGCGACAACTACGATATCGATACCGTCGTACAGCTCCTGCACGTTCATCGAGTAGCGGGTCTGGCCCGACAGCGAATCCATGCCGATCAGGCCGATGCCGAGCCCCAGGAACAGCGCCGTCATGCCGCGCAGCAACGACGAGCCCAGCACGGCCGAGACCGTGGTGAACGCGAGCAGCATGATCATGAAGTACTCGCCGGGCCCGAATTCAAGCGCCACGTCCGCCGCCACCGGCGCGAACATCGACAGCAGCACGGTGGCGATGGTGCCGGCTACGAACGAGCCAATGGCGGCAGTGGCCAGCGCCGGACCCGCGCGGCCGTTCTTCGCCATCAGGTTGCCTTCCATGGCCGTGACCATGGTGGACGACTCGCCCGGCGTGTTCATCAGGATCGACGTGGTCGAGCCGCCGTACATGGCACCGTAGTAGATGCCGGCGAACATGATCAGCGCAGCAGTGGGTTCGACCTTGGCGGTCAGCGGCAGGAGCATCGCCACCGTCAGTGCGGGGCCGATGCCGGGCAGCACGCCGATGGCGGTGCCGAGAAAGCAGCCCACCAGGGCCCACATCAGGTTGATCGGTGTGATGGCCACGGCGAAGCCGTGCATCAGCTGGTTCAGGGTATCCATTCGTGACTCCTAGCTGGTCAGGCGGGCTCAGAAGCCAGCGATGGGGAGCAGCGGCAGGTTGATGCCGAGCAGGAATTCAAACAGCGCCCACATCGGCACCGTAATGCATAGGCCGATCAGCGCGTCGCGCACGATGCGGCGGCTGCCGTAGCCGCGCGCCACGCAGATCATCAGCAGCGTGGAGGACAGCACGAAGCCGAGCGTGCCGATCAGCGCCATGTTCAGCACCAGGCCGGCGGCCACCCACAGGAAGCCCTTGAAGTTGTGCGGGGCGCTCGGCAGTTCGGCGTCTTCTTCAGGCATGTTGCGGAAGCCGCCGCGCACGCCCTGCCAGGTCAGCAGCGCGCCGCAAACGGCCAGGCCGATGGCCACGAGCGTGGGCATGAAGCGCGGCGACAGGCCGGCATAGCCCTCTTCACCCGAGATGCCCGGCAGGCCGAGGAAGAAGAACAGCGAGATCGCCAGCACGGCAATGCCGATGGCGAGATGGGAGGGTTTCATGGAGACTCCTTGGCCTTTGTCGCCAGCCCGGGTTGGCTGGCGTCCGCGACGCTGGCGTTCGATTTCCCGCGCGGTCACGGGGCCCGGCGACATGTAGTTTTGGTTTGGCTATCGCAGGTGGCAGACACCGGGCCCCGTGCCGTTTCCCGGCCACCTTCCACATCGGTGGCTTCGGCAGGCACGACAGGTAACGCTTCAGCACTGCTCGGATCCGCAAGGCTGCGGATCCGTACTGCTATGAGGTTGCCTGAACTTGAGCGGCTTATTTGGCCACGCCCAGTTCACGCAGCGTGCCGCCCAGGCGGGCCGATTCGCTGTCGACGAACTTGCCGAACTCGTCGCCGGTCAGCAGGAACGGCGTCCAGTCATTCTTCTGCAGCGTTTCCTTCCAGGCCTTGCTCTCGGTCGCCTTCACGACGGCGTCGACCATGGCCTTGCGCTGCTCGGGCGTCGTGCCCGGCGCGCCGTAGACGCCGCGCCAGTTGTAGATCTCGACGTTCACGCCCTGCTCCTTGAGCGTCGGGATATCGGCGGTGCGATCCTTCGAGGTCACCGCCAGCGCACGCATCTTGCCGCTCTTGATGAACGGCAGGAATTCCGACACCCCGGCAATGCCGACCGTCACGTGGCCGCCGAGGATCGAAGCCGAGGCCTCGCCACCGCCTTGGAACGGCACATAGTTGATCTTCTTCGGATCCACGCCGATGTCCTTGGCAATCAGGCCGGCCAGGATATGGTCGATAGAACCCTTCGAACCGCCGCCCCAGCTCACGCTGCCCGGGTTGGCCTTGAGCTGCGTGGTCAGGTCCTTGATGGACTTCAGCGGCGAGTTAGCCGGCACGGTGATGACCATGGTATCGGCGTACAGGCGCGCGATCGGCGTGGCGTTCTTCAGCGTGACGGGCGGATGGTTGGTCTCGATCGCGCCGACCATCACCGCGCCGACGACCATCAGCGCGTTCGGGTTGCCCTTGTCGGTGTTGACGAACTGGGTCAGGCCGATGGTGCCGCCCGCGCCGCCCTTGTTATCGTAGGTAGCGGTCTTGGTGACACCCGAGGCGATCATCGCCGCGCCGAGTCCGCGGCCGGTCTGGTCGTAGCCACCGCCCGGGTTGGCGCCGATCATGAACTTGACGGTGTCCATCGCGAAAGCCGGCGCGGCAGCGACGGTGGCGGCAACGGCGGCCGAGGCCATGACGACGTGGGCGAAACGGTGAATCGAGCGACGCATAACGGTCTCCTTAATTGTGTTGCCGTATCTTCGGCTGGCCGTCATGGCGTCGTTGCGAAACCGGAAGACACCGCCCCACGCGGTCACAAAGCAACCGTCGGCTCGCTGTCTCCCGGCCGTTGCACGCGTTGCATGCCGGCATTGTTGTTGGACTTCTGCGTGACCCGCTGGCGGATCATGAGCCGGATTCTAGGCGTTGCAAACTGTCAAAAGGCTGTCAGATTGACTGCGTTGGCATCGGGGTTTACGTGGATATATAAGACATTCAACGCGCTGCGGGCGCCGATGCGGCGGCCGGCATGGCCTTGCCCACGACGGCATCGCGGCACGGATCGCCGCGCTCGACCGGCGCCACGGTGACGACGCGATCGAAGCCGGCCGGATTGCCCTGGCCGCGCTCGAGGTAGCCCACGCTGATCGCTTTGCCTTTGCCGTCACCGAGCCAGCGCGGCACGCCGATATCGTTGCGCACATGGCCGTTGCCGGCAATCAGCACCGCGCCCCGCGCCGCGTACGGTCGCAGCGTGGCCGCCATCACGGCATCGCGCGCGGCCTGTGCGTCGAGCATGCCGGGCAGCATGGCCTTGGGGAAATTGCCGCAATGGCCTTCGTCCAGCACCGCGGTCTGCGCGGCGGCCAGGTCTGGTGGCAATGCGCCGGTCAGGCCGAGTTGCGCACGCTGCTGCGGCGTGAACAGGCCGTCGAGGCCACCACGCACGATCTTCGCGGCGTCCCCACGCGACAGGTTCGCGGCCAGCAACGGCAGGTCGTACTGCAGCGCCAACGCAACCACCGGCCGGTACAGTGGCCACTGCCATCCGCCACCGCCAGCTTGCGCTATCACGTAGTCAGCATCGGTAGGGCGCTCGCGGCGAGCGCGGTCGATATCGGCCTGGCGTTCGCGGTCGAACTGCTCCATCGCGATGGCGGGGCGCCAGCCTTGCTCGACGGCTCGGGTCAGTGCGGCGAGGCGCTGCAGCTGGCCGGTGGGGTTGTCGTGGACTTCACCTAGGAGGATGTAGGAGTTGGCGGGGAAGGTTGTGCTGAGGGTGTCGGGGTGCGGCGATTGCGGCGTGGTGGTGCAACCGGCGAGGACTGTGGCGACGGCGATGGCAGAGCGAAAGGAGCTGAAGGCGCGGCATGGCATGGACGGCTTTCCTTCGACTTCATGGTTGCGGGGGGCGAGCGGCCGGAGGAGCGTCGGACGTGTCCGCGGCACTGGAACCTCGCGGCGCCGGGGGATCGACAAACTCGACCGACTCAAGGATGTTCCTCATCCGATCAAGATCACTTCGCGCCTTGCGATCCGCGAGCCATTTAACCGGCGCATTTCCACACAACGCATGGACATTGTGGATCAGGCAAAAGTGAAAAATACGAGCCCGGCGCCATTCGTCGCCAGTGGTGTCATCCTCAATGTATGCGATTCCAGTCCAGTTTCTCCCCTTCATCGAGACCGTTCGAGCGTTCGCCGCCTTCTAGAATGGAACAAATTCAGGGCCACCATCCAGTCCATACCTCTGCAAACGGCCGTCAACATACTTCGCGTTCAGGGCAGAAATGATCCGATCATTGGTGGCCTCAACGCAAAACATGCTGAAGCCACCGGCCAGAAAAGCTGTCGGGCCCGTTACAGGGAGATAGTACGTCCCCTGATGCGGTGGCGAGCTATCAGGACGAGGCGCCCGAAATTCCTCGCCATACATGTTCGCAATTCTAAAGCGACATGGCCCGACAATCTGTTCTGCCGTCCCTGTTGTCGGTTTGCACATATCCGGATAGGCGGCTGCCAAACCTGCGATACAGAGGCCAAGGATATTAATTTCTTCACCTGCACGATCACGACGTTTCCAAAAGGCTCACTGCTGTGGAACGACTCGGACGTATTACCCTTTTGCATCGCCTCACGCCGTAAAACCGGCGGCCGGCTATTACCGGAACCACCTCCATCTCACTTGAATCCGTTAGCGACGAATAATTTTAAAAGATGAATGATTACGTACAATTCTTTAGGATGAACTGAACCGTAGCCAGGCGCTGCTGCACCAGATGTAATTTCAGCTCCGCGGCAAACCAATCAGATTGGTTGCCCACCTCCCCCGTCATGTCTGCCTCCAACGCCATGGCCTTGTTTAGATATTCAGTCGCAAGATGGGCGCACTTCTTGTTGCTATTTTTATTTAAAGCCGTCAATGTTGAATTGATTTTCTCGTTGACTTCATCCATACCCTCGTCATAGCAATCTTGGACAATCATTCCACATCCTGATATGCAGGTTAGTCGCTCATTTTTTGTTCTGGTCATGCACTTTGAATATGCCCCCTCCGGTTTTGAGGCCGGCATAGAACTGGAAGATGCCAAAGACGTAAAAAGGAAGATAAGCGCCGAAATTGTTCGTTTTGCATCACTCATGATAAACCATCCATTATTTTGGCCTAGCTAGATCACAAACGACAGTAACCCCCCTCGGGGTTTCAATTGCCGGCTCATTGCTCGATGGAATCCAATCCGTAAAGATGTTTCTTGTGTACCAAGAAAACAGGAATCTTTCGAAATACCCAAACGAGCCGCCGTTTACTAATTTATTGATCTTATCCACCGTGCTTCCGGTGAAACCACCATCTGCCACACGACTAATATTTCGGTTTCCATCGTAATGCTTCCAAACCCAAAAGAATCCGCCGCTATCACAGGCGTAACCAGAGCTTTTTGCTATGAGCTCAGGGCTATAAAGTGGCGCCCAAAGTTTGGGAACGCCTCTTATCCCAATAATTTGGTATGTTTTCCTATCCCTAATAGTCGGATCGCTCCAATAGTGCGCGGAAGATTGTGTAATCCTGCTTTCACCTTCATATGGACCGTGATTGTTCGGCAGGGCCGAGAACTTTCCATATGCGTCATAATTTTCCGCCCACGTCAATTGCATTATCCCGCGTCCGTAAAATGCCTCATAATATTGAGCCATTGGAATGCTTGGATTTGAAGCACCTTTTCCATATTCTCGCAAGGTGTTCCAACGATCAGTCTCGATATATGTCTGCGCGAGAAACAGAGCAAGTCGATCCGCTGGAAAACCAATCGAGTATTTTCGTATTGCCACATTAAGGCTGCTGAGATGTGCCGAAACGCGTGTGACAACATCGGATGCTGATAGTAGCTTTGACAGGGGAGTACGCCGCTGCCCTGATTGAGTAAGCCAGCTCTTTGCCGGCATAATTTGGCTTATTTCATGCGAGCCGATCCACCCGCACTTTCTAAAATGCCGAATGAAGGCCAGCGGATGAAAAAACCGGAACTTCCTGCCAGCGCCCAGCGGTGTCTGATCAAGGAACTGCAGTTGCCTCAGGAAACCGATGAAGTTCTCGTACCCATGACGATCGAAGTCCTTTCGCGTGCCAAAGAATCCGTCCGGACGGTTGAGCCTGGCATAGCGAGCATCATTACCACTCGCATCCCACTCGCTCGGCGCATGGCAGACGAATCCCCTGAGTTTGCCCCGCACAGCATCATTGCCGTACACGTACGCAGTCAGTTGGTCTGCTTGCTTGTATTCGGCTTCCCTCCGTTGCTCGGGAGTCTCTGATTCCTCCACAAGATCCACGATTCTGCGAAGTTCATCGAAGTCGCACACACCATCCTGGCTGAACGGCGTGTTTGCCTCCTCAATCTTCTGCCAACCCATGAAGAACGGGAAGTCCGCATCCGAGAGCTTCTTAATAGCGTCCTGGCTGATGTCGATATACCCCTGCGCACCACCCGCATCATACGTAACAGCAATCCATGTACGGCTTTCCGCACGGGACAGTGTTGGGAGTTCGGTATTCAAAACCCGACCAAAACGAAGCAGTTCGTATCCGGCGCTTGGGCACTTGGGATATAGGTCGGTCGCCCGCTGGTACAGCTTGTATTCGTAGTCTGCGTAGGGATCTCTGACCGGAGCAGGCGTCAACGCTTCAAGTTTGCCGTTCTTCTCGATCCATGAACGCGTATAACGCTGCCCCTTATAAAAGTAGGCTTCAACATATAGCTTGTTCGGGGCACTAAGGGCGCCGGCTGTGAGCGGCGGAAAGTAGGGTGAACTGTCCTGCCCAGGAGGTACGCTGACAATGACTTCGCCGCCCGGAATCACGAAGTAGCTGTGGCCCCAGTAGTCTTTCGACGCTGGCGTCGCTGGATTCTTCTCGCCAAGCTGCACGGTATGTCCGGCCTGAGAAAACCAAGCACGAAAATCCTCCTCCGTCATGAAGATTTCGAAGTGCAGGTGCGGCTGGCCGTGGCAATGGCCCCAATACCCCAGGATGTCCTTCCGATAGACCTTCTTGCCGCCACCGGCTTGCACCCCATCGGTCGGAGACAACAACCAGGCAGGCAAGGCGCTAGAGGTGCCGACAGCCGGCGGATTTGTTGGCTGTGGCGCGATGCGCTGCTGGTTGTTGATGTCCAGCAGGTGCATATACAAGGAGTAGAAGGTGATCGTCCTTCGTTCTCCAGTGTCGGTCTTGTGCTTAAGCAGAACGAAACCGATATTGGAGTTCAGATCAGGGCTTCCATCTCTTTTCGTTTGCCCGTCGGAAATGGCCTTCTGGCTAACGCGGTACGCGACTACTTCGCCATCAGCAATCGCCCGCACTGGTTCGGTCTGATCATTTGGGGCGAGGTGCGTGCCGCAGTGCCAGCGGCGGTCGAAGGCAATGGGGTAGACGCCGTGGTGTCCCAACTCGAACTGGTCGACGGCATCCATCATTGGATCGTCCTTGGCCGGATCGGTTGAAGTCAGACCATTCTGTGGCAGGAACGGTGGGCTAATGATCATGAGTGGTAGTTGGAAAAGGGGACCGTCGTCGAATTGCGGGCCGGTAATCGCCCTGCCGGCGACATACCTTCTCGGGGCAGATCCCGGCGCCCTCCTGCGGTTAGGGGGTGTCAAGGCGGGCGGCATTGCGATCGCAAAACTCCGTGAACCGGCACAAGGCGCACCGGCCCCCACAGCGTTCCAAAAGCAGCTACGGAAATATATGGAACGATTCCGAATGTGATAGCGATTTATCGAAATCTCATCTCAGAATGTTTTACGAGGAGAATGGCACCGAAGGGCTACGGCGACTCGCCAAAGGAGACGGTTCGACAAGTGCGAACGCGCTTTGCGCCCCTCCCACCGAACGGGAGAGGGACAGACTACAACACCGAAAACTCAAGGCCGCGCCCGAAGCCGCGGCCTCCGTCTCAATGCTGGTGCACCACCTCACCCTGCACCGCTTCCGGCAACCGATTCCCTTCCGAATCGATCTGCAACGGACCCGTGCCCGAGAACCGATCCAGCGCCAGATAGATCACCGGCGTGATGAACAGCGTGATGACCTGCGAGAACAACAGGCCACCGACCACGGCCAGGCCCAGCGGCTGGCGCAGTTCCGCGCCCGCGCCAATCCCCAGCGCCAGCGGTAGCGCGCCCATGACGGCGGCGAAGGTGGTCATCATGATCGGCCGGAAGCGCAGCAGGCAGGCCTGGCGGATGGCGCGGGCCGGCGGCATGCCCTGTTCGCGCTGCGCGGCCAGCGCGAAGTCGATCATCATGATGGCGTTCTTCTTCACGATGCCGATCAGCATCAGCACGCCGATGGTCGCGATCAGCGACAGCTCGACGTCGAACAGGAACAGCGTCAGCAGTGCGCCGATGGCTGCCGATGGCAGGCCAGCCAGGATCGTCAGCGGGTGGATGTAGCTTTCGTACAGCACGCCCAGCAGCGTGTAGATGACCGCGATGGCCGCTACCAGCAGCACGATCTGCGTGGCCTGCGACGATTGGAACACCGCCGCGTCACCGCCCCAGCTCGTGAAGATGGAGGTCGGCATGGCGATCTCCTGCCGGTAGCGGTCGATCTTCGCCGATGCCTCGCCCAGCGCCGCACCGGGCGCCAGGTTGAACGATACCGTCACCGACGGGAGCTGGCCCTGGTGGTTCACGGCAATCGGCCCGACGCGGCGTTCGGTGGTGGCGAACGCGGAGATCGGCACCATCTGGCCGGTCTTGCTGCGCACGTAGAGCTTGGAGAACGCGCTTTCGTCCTGCCGGTCGACGTCGGCCGCCTGCAGGATCACGTAGTAGTTGTCGATCGGCGTGTAGATGGTCGACACCTGACGTTCACCGAACGCCGAGTACAGCGCGGTGCGCACGTCCTGCATCTGCACGCCGAGCGCATTGGCCTTGTCGCGGTCGATCGAAAGCTGAGCCTCCAGGCCTGACTGCTGTGAGTCGCTGGTGACGTCGCGGAACAGCGTGTCGGCACGCATCTTCGCCATCAGCTTGTCGCTGAATTCCTGCAGCTGGCCCGCCTTCACGCTCTGCAGCGTGTACTGGTAGCGGCTCTTGCTCTGGCGGCCGCCCAGGCGCAGGTTCTGCACCGGCGAGAAATACACCGCCAGACCGGGCACCGCCGACACGTCCTTGCGCAGCGACTCGACGACCTGATGCATCTTCGGCCGCTCGCCGAGCGGCTTGAGCTCGACAAACATGCGGCCAGTGTTGATGGCCGGCGAAGGACCACCGCCGATGGAGACCACGACGCTCTTCACCGCCGCGTTGGCACGGATACGCTCGGCAGCATCGCGCAGGCGCTCGGCCATGGCGTCGAAGGAAATGTCCTGCGGGCCTTCGGCGTTGACCTGGATCTGGCCGATGTCTTCCTCGGGGAAGAAGCCCTTCGGAATCTTGACGAACAGTACCGCGGTCAGCACGAAGGTCAAACCTGCGGCCACCAGCACAACACGCCGGTGCGCCAGGCACCAGTCGAGTCCATGGGCATACTTGTGCAGCGTCCATTCGAACAGGTTCTCGAACCACTGCGTCGAGCGCATGCCGATGGTCTGTTTCTGCACCAAGGCTGGCGCGTGGCCGGCATGGTCGCCGTACGCATGCTGCGATTCATCCACCGGCACGTTCTCGGCCGACAGGAAGCGTGCGCACAGCATCGGGATCAGCGTCAGCGACACCAGCGCCGACACCAGGATCGACAGCGACACCACTGCCGCGAATTCATGGAACAGCAGCCCGATCACGCCCGGCATGAAGAAGATCGGGATGAACACCGCCACCAGCGAGATCGAGATCGACAGGATGGTGAAGCCCATCTCGCGCGAACCGACCAACGCGGCCTTAAGCGGCGGCACGCCTTCCTCGATATGGCGCACGATGTTCTCGAGCATCACGATGGCGTCGTCCACCACCAGGCCCACGGCCAGCGTGATGGCGAGCAGCGATACGTTGTCCAGGCTGTAGCCGAAGGCCTTCATCAGCGCGACCGTGCCGATCAGCGAGATCGGCAACGACACGGTCGGGATCAGCGTGGCGGCGGCGCGGCGCAGGAACAGGAAGATCACCATCACCACCAGCGCCACGGTCAGCGCCAGCGTGAACTGCACGTCGTGGATCGATTCGCGGATCGAGTTGGAGCGGTCGTTGACCACCGACACGTTGACCGAGCCCGGCATCTGCGCAAGCAGGCGGGGCAGGGCGCCCTTGATGGCGTCCACCACAGCCACGGTGTTGGCGTCAGGCTGGCGCAGCACGGCCAGCACGATGGAGCGCTCGTTGTTGAGCCAGCTGCCGGTCTTGATGGTCTCGACGCTGTCCTCGACCTCGGCCACGTCGGACAGCCGCACGAGCACGCCGTTGGCCTGGCTGGCGACGATGATGTTGCGGAACGCGTCGGCATTGGCGAGCTGCCGGTTGGCCTGGATGGTCAGCGTCTGGCGCGCGCTGTCGAGCGTACCCACTGGTGTATTGGCGTTGGCGCGGTTGAGCGCCGTGGCGAGCTCGTCGAGCGTGAGGCCGCGCGCGGCGAGCGCATCCGGGTGGGCGCGCACACGCACGGCGAAGCGCTTCTGGCCGAACACCTGCACCTGCGCCACGCCGGGCAGCGTGGCCAGCGTCGGCGAGATCAGGTTGTCGCCGAACGCATTGAGCTCGGCCAGGCTCATGGCCGGCGAGTTGATCGCCAGCAGCAGCACCGGCGCATCGGCCGGGTTGACCTTGCGGTACGACGGCGGCACCGTCATCTCGATCGGCAGCGAACGCTGCGCGCGGAACAGCGCGGCCTGCACGTCCACGGCCGCGGCGTCGATGTCGCGGTCGCTGTTGAATTCGATGGTGATGCTCGAATTGCCGAGAGTGTTCGACGAGCTGATCACCGTCACGCCCGGAATCGTCGCGAACTGCTTTTCGAGCTGCGTGGCCACCGAAGCGGCCATGGTTTCAGGGCTCGCCCCGGGCAGCGTGGCGGTGACCTGGATCACCGGCGAATTGAAGCTGGGCAGTGCCGCGATCGGGATGGTCGGGTACAGCACGATGCCGGTCACGATGACGGCAATGCACAGCAGCACCGTCATCACCGGACGGCGGATACAGAGCTCGGACAGCGTCATGGCTCAGTGCCCCTGGGCGGCGGGCGTGCTCGCGGCCCCGGCGGAGGCGGAAGGGACGCGCGGAACCTCTCGTACCACGGTGCCGGGACGCAGGTTCTGCGTGCCTTCGACGACCACGCGCGTGCCGGGCTGCACGCCCTCGATCACCGCCGACGTGGCGGTGGTGGTCACCATCTTCACGGGCACGCGGGCGACCTTGTTGTCAGGCTGCACTGTGTAGACGAAGCGTCCTTCCGGACCCGTCACCACGGCCTGCGGCGGCACCGACAGCGCGTCCTTCAACGTCTGGACCACGGCGCTGACATTGGCGTACGTACCTGGCCACAGGCGCTGCTCCTCATTGTCGAACTGCGCCTTGACGCGGATGGTGCCGTACTGCGGATCAACGGTGTTATCGATGAACGTGATCTTGCCGGTCACCGGCGTCTTGCTGCCGTCGTTGGGCTGGGCCGTGACCTGCACGGGGCCGTTGCGCAGGGCGTCGCGCAACGAGGCGAGCTGCCGCTCCGGCAGACTGAAGGTCACCGCGATCGGCTGGATCTGGGCGATGGTCACCATCGGCCCGGTGCTGTTTGGCAGCACCATCGATCCCGGGAACACGTTGATCACGCCGGTACGCCCGCCGATGCTCGCGCGGATCGCGCCATAGCTGACAGCAACGCGGCTGGCCTCGATGGCCGCCTGGTCGGCGCGGATAGTAGCCTCAAAGCCGTCCACCTTGGCCTGGGCGGTATCCACCGCGCTTTTGGAGATGAAATTGCGCTCCAGCAGTTCCTTGCTGCGCGACAGGTTGCGGCGCGCATCGGACAGGTCGGCCTGGTCGCGTAGCAATTGCGCCTGGGCCTTGGCCAGGTTGGCTTCGTCCATGCGCGTGTCGAGCGAGAACAGCAGGTCGCCCGGCTTCACGGTCTGGCCTTCCTTGATATGGACGGTACGGACCGTGCTCGAGACCTGTGGGCGCACTTCGACTGTGGATAACGCCGTCACATTGCCGTTGGCCGTGAACTGCAGCGGCACGTCACCCTGCTGCACGAGCGCGGTGGCGACCGCCACGGGCGCCGGCCCCTTGGCAACGGGCTTTGGGGCAAACCAGGTACGCCAGGCAAACCACCCCAGGCCGGCAAGCACCAGCACAGTCACCACCACCGCCCACGGCGATACCCGGCCCCGGCCGGTTCCCGTGGACGCGCTCCAGTTGCTGTCGACAAACCCCTTGGGCTGGTCGATCCTGTCTGTCTTCATCTTGTGTGGACCCTCTTAGCCGCAACGCGCCCTCCCCGGGGACGTCCTGCCTCTGTTCCTGCCGCGGCCGCCCACGACGGGCGGCCCGGGGGCCGGGCGGGTACGTGTCGCGCAAACCTCTACTAGTACAGCGGTTCGCCCCGCAGGGCCAGCGCCGAAAATTACAGCGCGTTACAGCAACAGTAACGGCGTGCGGCGGCCGTGGCTTGCGGGCAACGAAGGGAGTGGGCTTAGCGTGGCGGTCGCGGGGGGCGATTGCTTGTATCGATAGACAAACATTATCAGAAAAGATGCCGCCGGCCATCGCGGCGCCAGCGGTTAATGCTGTCGATCGACAATTTTCGTGGCCCACGCTGCACATGGATAGGGTCGCCGGCCCGGACTTCGCCGGTCTGGACGACGCTCAGGTAGACGCCGGAATACCCGCTCTCGACCATATCGCGCGCGGCGTGGCGATAGCCGAGTGCCGCATTGAACTTGCATGACGGCTGCCGCGGCGATGCCACGCACAGCACCGCGCTGCCGATGCGCAGCACGTCACCGACCCACAGCTCGGTCTCCTCCAGCCCTTCGATCGTCAGGTTTTCGCCCATGGCGCCAAAAGCCAGGCCACGGTGCGCCTCCGGCTGCGCCGCTGCGCGGCGGCGCGCGTTCCACCACGCGTAATGCTCGGCGGGATAGGCGTAGACGGCCTTGTCGAGGCCACCGTGGGCAGTCAGGTCCGCCTGTTCGTCACCGGCTACGCCCAGCGGGCGCACCTGCACGCCCAGCGGGTGGGCCAGCGTGCTGACCGGATGCTTGCGGATGCCGGACATCACCACGGCCTCGGTGCCGGCCCGCGCCACCACCAGCGGGATGGCCTTGCCGATGCTGATTGCCAGCACGCGCGCGCCGGCCAGAGCTCCATTGGTTTCGCTCACGATGCCCCCGCTGCAGGAGTTGTGGATAACTCCGTGGATAACGCAGGGAACAGGTGGTGGACAGTGCGTTGAACAACACTGTGGAAAAGCTGTGGAGCGAGACGCCGCTCAGCGGGTTGTGGGCAACGACCCTGCCCGGTTCAGGCCTGTTGTGCCGCTTGCCGACGCGGCCACTGGCGGCCCAGCGCGCGCGCCCACTGCGAAACCGCCAGCGCCACCAGCGTCAGAGCCGCTGCACCCCAGTGCAGCGAACCGGTGCCCGCCACCGTATAGATGGCCGCACCAGCCATGGCGCCCAGCGCCTGGCCGAGATAGATCGACGATGAGTTGAGCGAGATTGACACCGATGCACGGTCGGGCTCGATCATGACCAGCCGCGCCTGCTGTGCGCTGTTGGTGGCAAACCCGCCGATGCCCCACAGCATGAACAGCAGCACCAGCGCGACGCTGCCCAGGCCCGCGAGCGGCCACAGCACCATTGCCGCGGTCGAGGTCAGCAGCGTGAACTGGACAATCCGGCTCGGCGTGATCCGGTCCATGCGCGACGCCGCCACCGCGTTGCCGAGCACCCCGCAAGCGCCATAGGCCAGGAACATCAGGCTCAGCGCGGCACCGGTGATGCCGTAGGCATCGCGCATCAGCGGCGCAATGTAGGTAAACATCGTGAACATGCCGGCCGACTGGATCATCGTGGCGGCCACCACGAGCATGATCGGCCGGTGGCGCAGCACGGCGCCCCAGGCTTCACGCCCCACGGCCGGCACGTACAGCCCGCGCGGCAACGCACGCCACACCGCCGCCGACACCACCAACGCCAGCACGCCGACGACCGCCATGCTGAAGCGCCAGCCGAGTGTGCTGGCAATCCAGGTCCCCAACGGCATGCCGACCACGCTGGCGATGCTCCAGCCGAGGAACACGAAGCTGATGGCGCGGCCGCGCGTCTGCGCGTTGACCAGCAAGGGCAGCGTGGCCGCGGTCTGCGGCGTATAGATGGCCGCGCCGATCGCCGTCAGGAAGCGGATCGCCATCAGCGTCGCGAAGCTCGGCGCCAGCGCCGCGGCCAAATGCATTACCGCATAGATCAGGAGCGAACCGGCCAGCAACAGCCGGCGGTCGATACGCGAGCCCAGCGTGGCAAACAGCGGCGCCCCCACACAGGTGGCTAGCGCAAACACCGAGATCAACTGGCCGGCGCTGGCCACGCCCAGGCCGAAATCGGCGGCAATGTCGTTCAACATGCCGGTAACGATCATCGCGCCGGTGCCAATGATGAAATTGCCGACGCAGAGCGTCACTAGCCTGGGGTCCATTCCGGCCTTGCTGGAGGGGCGGCGCGCTGCGCCTTTTTGTTGTCGGGGTGCGCCGCGGACCATGGACGGCCGGCGGTCAGGGAAGTCCCGAGTGTAGCGGTTTCCCTAAATTCGCGTCCGCGGGGACAAACGTGGCGGCAGCGCGTGGCCGTGCCGCCCCGAAAGAGACATCCCTCTCCCTCAGGCAGGCGGGAGAGGGCGGGTACCCAAAGACTTAGCGCGACAGCGCCGGCGTCAGGGCCTTCGGGTTGACGATGCTGTCGTGCTGGCCGGCCAGTACGTCGAGGATGTTCTGGAACGCCGTGCGAAAGTACAGCTCGTAGCTGTCGCGCTCGACGTAGCCGAGGTGCGGCGTGCAGATGCAATTTTCCATACGCAGCAGTGCGTGGCCCTGCAGGATCGGCTCGGACTCGAACACATCCACGGCAGCCATGCCCGGACGGCCGCGGTTCAGGGCGGCGACCAGTGCGTTCTCTTCCAGCAGCTCGGCGCGGCTGGTGTTGACGAACAGCGCGGTTGGCTTCATGCGGGTCAGGTCGGTCAGCTTGACCAGGCCACGCGTGTCGTCGTTCAGGCGCAGATGCAGAGACAACACATCGCTGTCGGCAAAGAACTGGTCCTTGGACTCCGCCACCGCCAGGCCGTCCGCGCGCGCGGCTTCCTGCGATGCCTCTCGCCCCCACACCAGCACGTTCATCCCGAAGGCGCGGCCATATCCGGCCAGCAGCCGGCCGATCTTGCCGTAGCCCCAGATACCGAGCGTCTGGCCGCGCAATACCTGGCCTAGGCCGAAATTCGGCGGCATGGTCGTCGACTTCAGGCCCGACTGCTGCCAGGCGCCGTGCTTCAGGCTCGCCACGTATTGCGGGATGCGGCGCTGGGCCGCCATGATCAGCGCCCAGGTCAGCTCGGCCGGCGCCACCGGCGAGCCCACGCCCTCAAGCACCGCCACGCCGCGGTCCGTGCACGCTTCGACATCGATATGCGTGTTCGGCGCGGTGCCGACGCGACCGGTCTGGCTGATGATCTTCAGCTTGGGCAGCTTTTCGAGCAGTTGGCGCGTAATGCGGGTGCGCTCGCGGATCAGCACGACCGCTTCCACATCGGAGAGGCGCGCGGCCAGCTGGCCCACGCCTTTGACGGTGTTGTTGAACACCTTGACGTCGTGCCCTTCCAGCAGGCTGAAGCAGGGCAGCTTGCGCACGGCGTCCTGGTAATCGTCGAGTACAGCAATCTTCATCAGTAACTCTTTATTGTCGGCTGGCCTGGGGATCGGGAATGGTGCGTACGGCAACGGAAACCGCGAGCGCCAGGCGCTATTGTCGGGCATCGCGTGCCGGCACAATTGCTGCGTAAATCCCGGGCCGGCAATGCTGCGCAGCAAAAAACAGCGGGGTGCAGCAGTGGTATCCTTGCCCGTTCCGGTGCCGCCAGGGACTGTCGGTCGAGCCTTGCTCCCGACACCTCGTGTCGCCGGACAAAGCCCGCATGGCCCCGTGCAGCAAGCCCCGCGCGGGCGAAGCGCAACTTTAGCGCAGGCGCGGGGAATGCCGCGACCCTTTGCGTTGCCTGGGCCGCAGTGGAGTTGTAACGGGATGTGACGACCGGTGTGAGCCACAGGACACGCCGGCCTTGCCGGCCAAGGACCGGGCTTTGAAAAGATTTCCCCTCTTCCTTCCCTTTACACTTTGGAGTTGCAGTATGAACCACCCCTCGATGCAAGGCACGACGGCGTTGAACGTCCCGCCCTGGGTCAAGAACCAGAAGCTGGTGGCCTGGGTTGCTGAGATCGCCGCGCTGACCAAGCCGGAGCGCATTCACTGGTGCGACGGTTCGCAGGAGGAATATGATCGCCTCTGCGAACAGATGGTCGCCGCCGGCACGCTCAAGCGCCTGAATCCCGCCAAGCGCAAGAACTCTTACCTCGCCCTGTCCGACCCGTCCGACGTCGCACGTGTCGAAGACCGCACCTTCATCTGCTCGCAGAAGAAGGAAGACGCCGGCCCGACCAACAACTGGGTCGCTCCGGCCGAAATGCGCACGACGCTCAGCGGCCTGTTCGACGGCTGCATGCGCGGCCGCACGCTGTACGTGGTGCCGTTCTCGATGGGCCCGCTGGGCTCGCCGATCGCCCACATTGGCGTGGAGCTGTCCGATTCCCCGTACGTGGCCGTCAACATGCGCATCATGACGCGCATGGGCAAGGCCGTGTATGACGTGCTGGGCACCGACGGCGACTTCGTGCCGTGCGTGCACACCGTCGGGAAGCCGCTCGCCGCCGGCGAGAAGGATGTGCCGTGGCCGTGCAACCCGACCAAGTACATCGTCCACTTCCCGGAGTCGCGCGAGATCTGGTCGTTCGGCTCGGGGTACGGCGGCAACGCGCTGCTCGGCAAGAAGTGCTTCGCACTGCGTATCGCATCGACCATGGGCCGCGACGAAGGCTGGCTGGCCGAGCACATGCTGATCCTGGGCGTGACTTCGCCCGAGGGCAAGAAATTCCATGTTGCGGCCGCGTTCCCGTCGGCCTGCGGCAAGACCAACTTCGCCATGCTGATCCCGCCCAAGGGATTCGAAGGCTGGAAGGTCACGACAATCGGCGACGACATCGCGTGGATCAAGCCGGGCAAGGACGGCCGCCTGTACGCGATCAACCCGGAAGCCGGCTACTTCGGCGTGGCCCCGGGCACGAGCGAGAAGACCAACTTCAACGCCATGGCGACGCTGAAGGAAAACGTCATCTTCACCAATGTGGCGCTGACCGACGACGGCGACGTGTGGTGGGAGGGCATGACCAAGGAAGCGCCGGCGCATCTGACCGACTGGCAGGGCAAGGACTGGACCCCGGAGATCGCCAAGGCCACCGGCGCCAAGGCCGCGCACCCGAACGCCCGCTTCACCGCCCCGGCATCGCAGTGCCCGTCGATCGACGAGAATTGGGACAACCCGGCAGGCGTACCCATTGATGCGTTCATCTTCGGCGGCCGCCGCTCGACCACCGTGCCGCTGGTGACCGAGGCGCGCAATTGGACCGAAGGCGTGTACATGGCTGCGACCATGGGCTCCGAAACCACCGCTGCGGCCGCTGGCCAGCAGGGCGTGGTGCGCCGCGACCCGTTCGCCATGCTGCCGTTCTGCGGCTACAACATGAGCGATTATTTTGGCCACTGGCTCGCACTGGGCCAAAAGCTCGAAGCCGCTGGCGCGAAGCTGCCGAAAATCTACTGTGTGAACTGGTTCCGCAAGGACGCCGACGGCAACTTCGTGTGGCCGGGCTTTGGCGAGAACATGCGCGTGCTGTCGTGGATGATCGACCGCGTGGAAGGCAAAGGCGAGGGCGCCGAGCACGTGTTCGGGACGAGCCCGCGCTACGAAGACCTGAACTGGAGCGGCGTGGAATTCTCCGTGGCGCAGTTCACGCAGGTCACGTCGATCGATGCCGATGCCTGGAAGCAGGAACTGGCGCTGCACGACGAACTGTTCACGCAACTGAAGCACAACCTGCCACAGGCGCTGGCCGAAGCGCGCGCGGCGCTGGGCAAGCGGCTGGAGGGCTAAAGTCTCGCTGCCACGTTGCTGTCCTGCTGATTTGAGGACAGCAAGACAAAACGCCCGTCTCATCCGGAGACGGGCGTTTTTGTTTTCCTATCCGCCCTCGGTTTCCCCCGCCTGCTCCACCGCATACTTCACCAGCCCCGCGCGGCCTTCGATGCCAAGCTTGCGCTTGAGATTGAGCCGGTGCGTTTCCACCGTGCGCACCGATACCCCGAGCTGCGTCGCAATCTCCTTGTTCGCCATGCCGCGGCCGATGCAGCCGAGGATGTCGCGCTCGCGCCGTGTCAGCGCGTCGAGCGGACCGGTCGCCGGCATCTGTTCCGCCATGCCGCGCGCGATGCGGGCGCTGTAGAACACGCGTCCGGCCAGCACCGCCTCGATCGCGGCCATCAGCTCGTCCGCGGGCGCATCCTTGAGCACATAGCCGCGCGCACCGGCGCGCACCGCCTGGCGTGCGTATTCGAGGTTGTCGTGCATGCTGACCACGAGCACGGCGATTTCCGGGTACTGCTCGTGCAGCGCGGCGGTCAATGCGATGCCGCCCATGCCGCGCATGCCGATATCAGTGATGACAAGGTCCGGACGCTCGCGCGCACCGGCTCGCTCGAGCCACGCCAGCGCCGCCTCGCCGCCATCGGCTTCGCCGACCACATGCAGGTCGGGTTGTAGCGTCAGGTGCATGCGCATGCCGTCACGCACGAGCGCATGGTCGTCGATCAGCAGCACGCGCGCGGGCGCATCGATGGAATGGCCTTCCGGTTCGTCGGGGTCCGATATCTGGGTCATGACTGCGAAGATTCTGCGGGAAGGGGAGTGGTGGGTCGGGCGGCCGCCTTCACGACCGGCAGCGTGGCCACCAGCTCGGTGCCGCCGATGCCGGAAACAATGCCGAACTGCCCGCCCAGCGCCGCGATGCGCTCGCGCAGGTTGCGCAGGCCGATGCCGCGCTGGGGATCGAGCTGCATGCGGGCCACGTCAAACCCGCGGCCATCGTCGCGCACGGTCAGGCTGGTGGCATCCGGATCGAACACCAGCGCGACGGTCACTTGCCGCGCGCCGGCATGGCGCTCGACATTGGTCAGCGCTTCCTGCGCGATCCGGTACAACGCGGTGGCCTGTTCGTCGGGCAGTTCGCGCGGCGCGCCGCGCTGGGCCACGGTGATCTCGAGCTGGCTGCCGCCCTGCATCTCGCGAGCGAGATGCTGCAAGGCCGCAAAGATGCCAAGGTCATCGAGCAACGCCGGGCGCAGGTTGCGGGCCACGCGCCGCACCTCGTTGAACACCGTATCGAGCCGGTTCAGCGCCATGCCAAGCACCGGCGCCACGGCCGCGCCTTCGGCCGGGGCCAGGCGCAGCCGGTTGGCGGCTGCTTCCAGCACGAGCTTGACCGACACCAGCAACTGGCTGATGCCGTCATGGAGCTCGCGCGACAGCCGCGCGCGCTCTTCTTCTTGCGACTGCACCACGCGCTGCGCGAGCTGGCGCAGCTTGGCATCGGCCTCGCGGTGTTCGCTGATATTGAGCGCCAGGCCGCTCGCCGCCACCAGCAGGATGCTGACGGCCGCAATCACGCCAATCCAGGCCATGGTTTCGCGGATATCCGTCTCTGCGCGCGCATCGAGCTGGCGCAGCGTGTTTTCCACATCATCCAGATAGATGCCAGTGCCGAGCATCCAGCCCCATTCGGGTACGGCCACCACGTAGCCGAGCTTGGGCGCGAGCTGCTGCGAAGACGGTTTTTTCCACAGGTAGCGTACCGAGCCGCCGCCCGCCTTGGCCGCCGCAATCAGCTTCTGGATGGTGAGCGCGCCCTGCGGGTCGCGCAGCGTCCACAGGTCCTGCCCGACCAGTTCGGGCTGGCGCGGGTGCATGAGGTTGCGGCCCTGCATGTCGTACAGGAAGAAATAGCCGTCCGGCCCGTAGTCGAGCCGGGCCAGGGCTTCCATGGCAGCCTGGCGCGTGGCGGCATCCGTGTGGCCCGAACGCACCATCGGCGCGATGGCGCTCTGCGCGAGTTCTACGTAGTGGCGCAGCTCGGTTTCCTTGCTCTGGATATAGGCGGCCTCGACCAGCGCGCGCTCGTGCCGGGCCAGTTGCGTCGCCTGGAAACGCACGGCAAGCGCGATGCCGAGCATGGCCACCGCGAGCGGCGCGACGGCGAGCAACAGGATCTTCTGGCGGAGTTTCATCTTGGCCGGGGGTAAACACCGATGCCGCGCAGGCGGCATGTCACCGTCGATTTGCGTAGTACTACGCAGAAGTGCTGCGTAGTTTCGCGCTTGTGCGGGGTATGGCGGGTGTCAATACTACACGCCGGATGCATGCAGCCCCAGTGGCCTGTGCATCGACGCAGTGGGTGGGCCGTACAGACTGAACGGCGCACCGCCCGCCTGCCAGACGAGATCCGGAGCCAACAAGGCAAGACCGGGCGCACGCAGCACGATCCAGGAGACCCCATCCCCGCAGGATTGTCCGCAGTCCGTGCGCCCGCCGGCACGCAGTTTGCTGCCATCCCTTGCCGGCCTCCGCCATTCGACGCCGCAGGCTTTCGATACCCGGTCTGAGGAGACCTTCACTATGAATCGCATCGGAGAACACCTCGTGTGGCTGGCCGTCGCCATCTTGGGCGCGTTTGCCTTCGGCACGGTCGCGCTCGCGCGCGGCGAAGCCGTCAGCGCGCTATGGATCGTGGTTGCCGCGCTCTGCATCTACCTGATCGCCTACCGCTACTACAGCCGCTTCATTGCCGACAAGGTGATGCAGCTCGACCCGAAACGCATGACGCCGGCCTGGCGCCATAACGACGGGCTCGACTACGTGCCGACCAACAAGGCAGTGCTGTTCGGCCACCACTTCGCGGCGATTGCCGGCGCCGGCCCGCTGGTCGGCCCCGTGCTGGCCGCGCAGATGGGCTATATGCCGGGCATGCTTTGGATCCTGGCAGGCGTGGTGTTCGCCGGCGCGGTCCAGGATTTCATGATCCTGTTCATCTCCACGCGCCGCGACGGCCGTTCGCTGGGCGACCTGGTCAAGTCCGAGATGGGCACGGTACCGGGCATGATCGCGCTGTTCGGCTGCTTCATGATCATGATCATCATCCTGGCGGTGCTGGCGCTGATCGTGGTGAAGGCGCTGGCCGGCTCCCCGTGGGGTACGTTCACCGTCGCTGTGACCATCCCCATCGCGCTGTTCATGGGCATCTACACGCGCTATATCCGCCCGGGCCGCATCGGTGAGGTGTCGGTGATCGGCTTCGTGCTGCTGATGCTGGCCATCCTCGGCGGGCAGTACGTGCACGAAAGCGCGGTGCTGGCGCCGCTGTTCACATACGACGGCAAGGCACTGACCTGGATGCTGATCATCTACGGCTTTATCGCCGCCGTGCTGCCGGTGTGGCTGCTGCTGGCCCCGCGCGACTACCTGTCGACCTTCCTGAAGATCGGCACCATCATCGCGCTGGCCATCGGCATCCTGATCGTCGCGCCGGAACTGAAGATGCCAGCCTTCACGCAGTTCGCCCAGGGCGGCGGTCCGGTGTGGTCGGGCAACCTGTTCCCGTTCCTCTTCATCACCATCGCGTGTGGCGCGGTATCGGGCTTCCATGCGCTGATCTCGTCGGGCACCACGCCCAAGCTGCTGGAAAACGAATCGCACGCGCGCTTCATCGGCTACGGCGCGATGCTGGCCGAGTCGTTCGTCGCCATCATGGCGCTGGTGGCCGCTTCGGTGATCGAGCCGGGCGTGTACTTCGCGATGAACAGCCCGAGCGCGGTGATCGGCACCTCGCCGGAAGCCGTGGCGCAAGCCGTGTCGACCTGGGGCTTTGTGATCACGCCTGATGTGCTGATCCAGACCGCCAAGGACGTCGGCGAGAACACCATCATCTCGCGCGCCGGCGGCGCGCCGACGCTGGCCGTGGGCATCGCCCACATCCTGCACCAGGTGGTGGGCGGCCAAGCCATGATGGCGTTCTGGTACCACTTCGCGATCCTGTTCGAGGCGCTGTTCATCCTGACCGCCGTCGACGCAGGCACCCGCGCCGGCCGCTTCATGCTGCAGGACCTGCTGGGCAGCTTCGTGCCGTCGCTCAAGCGTACCGACTCGCTGCCGGCCAACCTGATCGCTACCGCGCTGACCGTGGCGGCCTGGGGCTACTTCCTGTACCAGGGCGTGGTGGATCCGCTGGGCGGCATCAACACGCTGTGGCCGCTGTTCGGTATCTCCAACCAGATGCTGGCCGCCGTGGCGCTGGTGCTGGGCACCTGCGTGCTGGTCAAGATGAAGCGCGGCCAGTACGCCTGGGTCACGTTGGTGCCGACCGTCTGGCTGCTGGTCTGCACGCTGACCGCCGGCTGGCAGAAGCTGTTCGACGCCGATCCGAAGGTCAGTTTCCTGACCCACGCCAGCAAGTTCAGCGCCG
This sequence comes from Cupriavidus sp. C1SS-2L, assembly GCF_057073735.1. Taxonomy (NCBI): domain Bacteria; kingdom Pseudomonadati; phylum Pseudomonadota; class Betaproteobacteria; order Burkholderiales; family Burkholderiaceae; genus Cupriavidus; species Cupriavidus sp. C1SS-2L. The sequence goes on along the minus strand of NZ_CP172708.1, from coordinate 3,772,864 downwards.
CCATTGCCGAAGGCAAGGTGCTAGCCCCGGCCAAGAGCCTGGAGCAGATGCAGCGCATCGTCTTCAATGACTACCTGGACGCCGGCCTGTGCGCGCTGTTCATGTTCGTGGTGCTGTCGATCGTGGCCTACGGCTTCAAGACCGCCATGCAGGCACGCGCCGTGAACCGCCCCACCGACAAGGAAACGCCGTTCGAGCCGCTGCCGGCGGCCGCCTCGGCGCAGTCCTGATACCGTATTGGCACAAGGAGCTGGCCATGCTGGAACAATTGGGAACAATGGGCCGCTATCTCGGGCAGTCTCTGCGGCTGATGGTCGGTCTGCCCGACTACCAGACCTATGTGGCTCACATGGAAAGCACCCACCCGGACCGCGAGCCGATGAGCTACGAGGAGTTCTTCCGGGAACGCCAGGAGGCGCGGTACGGCGGCGGGCAGGGCAAGTGTTGCTGATCCGGCCTCCCGCTGGCCACGGCCGGCGGTGAGTGGCTGATCAGGACGGGCAACTTTCGGGTTGCCCATTTTTCTTTTGCGGTGGCAAAGCGTCCGCCCCATCCACGTTGTCGCTCAAATAAGACGTTTCTGCAGGGGGTTACATGCCTTTACACGTGGTTACAGCAAGTCCGGGAATCGCTCTCTACACTTGCGACACATCATGGCAAACAAAGGAAAAGATATGTCTCGCCATCCCGTTCGCAATATGACCCTGGCTATCGCCCTGGCGGCGTCCGCGCTGCCGGCATTCGCGGGCGACATGAACAATGCCCTTGGCGGCGCCCTCGGTGGCGTGGCGGGGGCGGCCGTCGGCGGCGCGCTGGGCGGCAGCACCGGTGCCGTAATCGGTGGCGCGGTGGGCGGCGGTGCGGGTGGTGCAGTGACTTCCAATCGTCGCGAGCGCTCCGGTGCCATCATTGGCGGCGCGCTCGGCGGTGGCGCCGGCACGGCGGCGGGCAATGCGATGGGTGGCCGCACCGGCGGGTTGTTGGGTGCGGCGGTTGGCGGCGGCGCGGGCGCGGCATTGGGCGGAAATGTCTCGCGCAGCAACTCGTACGAAGATGACCGTCGTAACTATCGCGGCGGCTACTACAAGCACAAGAAGCACAAGCACCACCACTACGACGACTGAGCACACGCTCAGCCGCACTGGATGCAGAAACGGGCCGCTCTGGCCCGTTTTTTCTTTGCGCCATCTGGCATAATGGCTCAGCAACATGAGCCGTATGGACCGGGCGCAGAAACAAAGAAGCCCGCAACCAGTGCGGGCTTCTTCTCCAATAAATGCGGAGAGGTCTGTCAGACCCTCTCCAAACGACCTGTGGAGACCAGGTTGAAGGGGAGGGGCCGCATAGGGAGATACGGCCCCGGACCGCAGCGGGCAGTCCCTGCTTACAGGGGCATGCGGTCGGACGACAGATCGTACTTGGCGCCGTCGCTATACGTGTCGAACTTGCCAGCCTTGGCACCGTCGCTGTAGACGTCGTACTTGCCGGCCTTCGCGCCGTCGCTGTACACGTCGAACTTGGTGGCCTTGGCACCGTCAGCGTACGGGTCGAACTTGCCGGACTTGGCCAACACCGGCCCGGCGCACAGGGCAGCGGCGAGGGTGGCAACGGCGATCAGGGTGTGACGGGTAGATTTCATGGCTCTGTTCAATTTCTTCAAGCTGGGATACCTGTCTCGGCAGTCTGACTTGCTGCATCGCGGCATCCGATGACTAGATATTAGGCGTTTCCCTCATATCAATAAATATCGGTTGCCACAATGATTAGTTCTGATTCCAACAATAAAGTCGCCTGAACCGGGAAAAATTCAGGGAAACGACGGGAGACTATGTCATGGATCGCCTGCAATCGATGCGCGTGTTCGCCAAAGTTGTGGAACTCGGCAGCTTCGCGCGTGCAGCGCAGCAGTTGGAAATGTCCAATGCGGTGGTGACACGTTATGTCGCGGACCTGGAGAGTCACCTGGGCACGCGGCTCCTGAACCGCACGACGCGCAGCCTTTCCCTGACCGACGCCGGCGAAACCTATCTGCAGCGCTGCCAGCAGATCCTTGAAGACGTGGAGGAGGCCGAGGGCGTCGTGACAGCCCGCAGCCAGTCGTTATCCGGCACGTTGCGACTGGTGACACCGGTGATGTTCGGCCTGCACCTGTTGCCGAACCTGATGTCGCGCTTCCAGCAGCTATACCCTGACGTGGTCTTTGACGTGCTCCTGTCCGACCGGAACGTGGACATCGTCGAAGAGGGCCGGGACGTCGCCGTCATGCTGTCGGACCTGGGCCTCGGTTCGCACCTGGTCGCCCGTCCGCTGATCTCGGCGGAGATCGTGCTGTGCGCCTCGCCGGAATATGTCCGCACGCACGCACCATTGCGCCACGCGCACGAGCTGACCAGCCATCGCTGCATCGCGATGCGCCTGCCGAACGTGGAACACGAATGGACGCTGCTGGGCCCGGAGGGCGAAGTGACCGTGCCGATCCGCCCCGGACTGCTGTGCAGCAACGCCGAACTGGCGCACCAGGCCGCACTAGCCAATATGGGCGTGGCGATGCTGTCGTCGTACCTGGCCCGGCAAAACATCGAGGCCGGCAACCTCGTGCGTGTGCTGCCGCAGTACCAGCTGCCGCGGCGCGATGTCAGCGTGGTCTACCCGAGCCGCAAGTTCCTGCCGACCAAGGTCCGCGCGTTCATTGACTTTCTGCTGGAAGAAGGCCAGGTCAGAGGCCGGGACGAACAGTTTTCCTGAGCGGGCGGGTAGCCGCAGCTGAAACGCCGCCGCGCCCGCACCGCCTCGCCGCTTATTCCTCGGCTTCGACCGTCGCCTTGCCCGCGGCGCGAGTCTTCTTGGCCGCTACCGTCTTGGCGGGCGCCTTCTTCGCGGCGGTCTTAGTCGCCGTGGTCTTGGTGGCGGTCTTCGTTGCCGCAGCCTTCTTGGCCGGCGCCTTTGCCGCCGCCGCTTCGGCTTCCCCGGTTTCGGCAGCCGCGCGCGATGCGGTCTTGCCTGAGGCCTTGGCACCGGCCTTCGGCTCGCGGGCCTCGAATTCGAAGCCGATCTTGCCGTCCGCCTGTCTGACCAGGAAAGCCTTGAAATTGCGGCCCGTACGCGACGACTTGAAGCCAGTCAGCAGATCCGTACGGCCATCGTTCAGCAACTTGCCGACCTGCTCGCGGCTGATTTCCTGCTGCAGGATGATCTTGCCGGTCGTGAAGTCGCAGCTCTTCGGGCTGGCCACACTGTTTTCGCACACGTACTTCATGCCGTGCTCGAACACCGCGCCGCCGCATTTCGGGCAGGTGCCAACCGGCTCCTGGCCGCTGAAGTCGACCGGCTCGCCGTCGCCTTCGTCATCGTTCTGGCCGAAGTCGAATTCCATCTTGAAATGGCCTTCGTCGTCCTTGGCGATCTTGAGGATGGCGGCAAACGGCCGGCCCATCTTGCTGCGGAAGCCCTGCAGCGGGCCGATTTCGCGCTTCAGGAGCAGTTCCTCGACCTCTTCGATCTCGAACTGGCGGCCGCCAGGGATCTTGCTGATCGAGAACTCGCATGCCATGCAGGCAAAGCGGCGATAGTTTTCCTTCACCTGGCCGCCGCACTGCGGGCACGGCGTATCCAGCGTGGCGTAGTCACCCGGGATCGTATCGCTGTCGTATTCCTTGGCGCGCTTGACGATCTGCTGCGTCATCTGCGCGATTTCGAGCATGAACTCGTCGCGCTTCAGGCGCCCGCGTTCGATCTGCGACAGCTTGTGCTCCCACTCGCCGGTCAGCTCGGCCTGGGTCAGTTCCTGCACGCCGAGGCCGCGCAGCAGCGTCATCAACTGGAACGCCTTGGCGGTCGGAATCAGTTCGCGGCCTTCGCGCACGAGGTATTTTTCCGTCAGCAGGCCTTCGATGATGGCCGCGCGCGTCGCCGGCGTACCAAGGCCCTTGCCGGCCATGGCTTCGCGCAGCGCGTCGTCATCCACCAGCTTGCCCGCGCCTTCCATCGCTGACAGCAGCGTCGCTTCGTTGTAACGCGCGGGCGGCTTGGTCGTCAGGCCCACGCTTTCGACTTTGTCGGTCTTGACCTTCTCGTCCTTGGCCACCGGCACCAGATTGGCGGCGTCCTTGTCGCCCTGCGCCTCGCGGCCGTAGATCACGAGCCAGCCCGGGTTGACCAGCACCTTGCCTTCGGTCTTGAAGTGGTGGCCAGCAACCTCCGTGATGCGGGTCGTGACCTGGAATTCGGCTGCCGGGAAAAACACCGCCAGGAAGCGGCGCACAACCAGGTCATACAGCTTCTGTTCCGGCTCCGACAGGTTCTTGGGCGCCTGCAGCGTCGGGATGATAGCGAAGTGATCGCTGATCTTGCTGTTGTCGAAAATCTTCTTGTTCGGCTTGACCCAGCCCTGCGACAGGATTTTCTTCGCGTGCGGCAGGTAATTGGGCGAGCTGTCGGCCAGCATGGTCATGGTCTGCTTGACCGTTTCCATGTAGTCCTCGGGCAGCGCGCGCGCGTCGGTACGCGGGTAGGTCAGGACCTTGTGCTTTTCATACAGCGCCTGCGCCAGGCCGAGCGTGTTCTTGGCCGAGAAGCCGAAGCGCGAGTTGGCTTCGCGCTGCAGCGTGGTCAGGTCGAACAGCGCCGGCGACTGCTGCGTCGACGGCTTCGATTCCTCGGTGACGGTGCCGGTCTTGTCGCGGCATGCGGCCACGATGCTCTTGGCCTCGGCCTCGCTCCACAGGCGCGATTCGCGGGCCTCGGGATCGAACTCGCTCTTCTTGAACTTCGGGTCGAACCAGCGGCCTTCGTACAGGCCGGCGGCGGCGATGAACTCGGCGTGCACCTCCCAGTAATCGCGCGGCACGAAGTGCTTGATCTTCTCTTCGCGCTCGACCACGATCGACAGCGTCGGCGTCTGCACGCGGCCCACGGTGGTCAGGAAGAAGCCACCGCCCTTGCTGTTGAAGGCGGTCATGGCGCGCGTGCCGTTGATACCCACCAGCCAGTCGGCTTCGGAGCGGCACCGCGCGGCATCGGCAAGCGGCAGCATGTCTTCGTCGGCACGCAGGCTCGCAAAGCCGTCGCGAATCGCCTGCGGCGTCATCGACTGCAGCCACAGCCGGCGCACCGGCTGCTTCGCCTTGGCCTGCTGCGCGATCAGGCGGAAGATCAGTTCCCCTTCGCGCCCCGCGTCACACGCGTTGATCAGGCCGGTCACGTCCTTGCGCTTGATGAGCTTGTTGAGCACCTTGAGCCGCGACTCGGTCTTGGCGATCGGCCGCAGGTCGAAATGCGGCGGGATCACCGGCAGGTTGGCGAAGCTCCATTTGCCGCGCTTGACCTCGTATTCGTCGGGCGCGGCGATCTCCACCAGGTGGCCCACGGCGGACGACAGCACGTAGTCGTCACTTTCAAAGTACTCGTCGTGCTTGGTAAAGCCCCCGAGGGCACGGGCGATATCGGCCGCGACCGATGGCTTTTCCGCGATGATGAGGGCTTTTGACATTGAACGGGTCCTTGCGGGCTGCTTCCGGCAACACGCGAATTGCACAACAAACTTAGTAGACAAACGCCCCCGGGGGCTTTGAGGCGCCAATCATAAGCGCGGTTTCGACGGCGGTGCAAGCTGGCACCGGCAGCGCCGAATGCGGCGAATTCGCCGCTATGCCGCGCGCCTCCCCTCGGAAAGCAACCACTTCAGCACTTCCGGGACATCCTCCTGTGCGCCAGGCAAAGCTGTGCCACGCGCGAGCATCCGCTCGAGCACCTCGATGTGCGGCAGCAGCGTCCCGTAGAACTGCACCGGTCCCCCTGCTATGGGCTGAACCAGCAGCGTCGGGAAATTCTCGATATCGATGTCGCCAAGCCGGTCCGCATGCGTCTCGATGTCGATCCATACATAGCAGTCCTCCGGATGGCGCGCGGCGAGCGCGGAAAATGCCTTGAGGTAATCGCGGCATGTCCCGCACCACTGCGCGCACAAGCAGGCCACCAGCCGGCTCTGCGGACGGGCGGACAGCGCTGCGCTGATGGCGGCAACGTCACGTTCGGGAAAGTAAACGGTCATGACGGTTCAAACATGAGCCTCTTCAGGCACCAGGGACCGCCGATTGTATCGGCAACGGGCCTGAGGCCACTGGCGAAGTCTAGGACAGACTGCGGAAGAGGTTTCCCGGTAGACGCTCGGCGCGCCCCTCCAGTTCCAGTTCGAGCAGTCGCGTGGCCAGCGTTTCCGGCGCCAGTCCGCTGCGCTCGCACAGTGTGTCGAGCGTGACCGGGTCGTGCGTGAGGACGGCAAGGAGCGGATCGTCCGGAGTGCTACGCATGGGCGGCACGGCAACCGCGACCTTTCCCGGCTGGCACGACAAGCCGAACTCCTCCATGACGTCGTCCGGCGTTTCGACCAGCTTGGCGCCCTGGCGGATCAGCACATGGCAGCCGCGCGAGAGCGGCGCATGGATCGAACCAGGGATGGCAAACACCTCACGACCCAATTCCGCCGCGAGCCGGGCAGTGATCAGCGAGCCCGACCTGGCCGCAGCCTCCACCACGAGCACGCCGCGCGCCAGTGCCGCAATCAGGCGGTTGCGCCGCGGGAAATTGTCCTTGAATCCCTGCATGCCGAGCGGAAACTCGCTGACGATCGCCCCTTGCTCGGCGATGCGATGCGCAAGTTTCAGGTTGCGGGCCGGATAGACGCGATCGGCACCCGTGCCGATCACCGCGACCGTGCCGCCTGCGCCCGCCAGCCCGCCTTCATGGGCCGCGGCATCGACACCAAGCGCGAGCCCCGACACCACGGTCTGGCCCGCCGCCGAGAAAGACCGGCCGAACGCTTCCGCGTCGGCCTTGCCTTGCGCCGTAGCACTGCGTGCGCCAACAACGGCGAGCGCGGGCCGCGACAGTGCAGCAGGGTCGCCCTTGATATATAGCAGCGGCGGCGGATCCGTCAGATCAAGCAGGCGCACCGGATAGCGCGGATCCACAAAGGTCAGCAGATGGTTGCCGGGCTGCTCAAGCCACGCCATGGTCTTGGCCAGCGCATGGCTCACGGTGGCGCCGGGCGCGGCCAGTACCGCGCTGGCGAGCTTGCGTGGCACGACCGACGACAGCGCTTCCACGCTTTGCGCGAACACCTGCTGAGGCAGGCCAAACGCCGCCAGCAGCAATCGCACCGTTACGGGGCCGATACCGGGCGCAGACACCAGTCGCAACCACGCCAGCGTGTCATCCGGATTCCGCGCCACGTCCGGCCATTCGGCGGCCGGCGCCTGGCTGGCGGTCAACGCGGGGAAATGACGCGATCGCCGACCTCGATCACGTTCGAGGCGTCGGTGACAAGCGCGTACGACACGCCCGGGAATACGCGGAACACGAATGCCAATCCGTAACGCTCGTCAGGCAGCACGATGTCGCGATTGCCCTCGGTCCGGTCCTTGACGACCTCGCCAGTACGCGACAGGGCGAGCACGTGTCCCGGTTCGAGACCCGCATTGGAACCGACATTGAGCACCACTACCTGCTTGGCGCCACCGTACTGCACGCCACCGTAAACCTTGGCGATACGGCCGTCGACCTGCGTCTCCGGCGCGCGCGGCATGTAGCGCACGGACTCGCGCATCGGCTGGGGCAGCAGCAACGTGCCCACACCCATCTCCTGCTGGGCCTGCGTCACGCGCAGCGTGGAAACCCCGCTCGGGCCTTCGGGGCCACGGGTCAGGCGTACATTGCCTTCGTACTCGGCCTCATAGCCAAGGATCCGGCCGGTGACCGGATCGTACACAGGCGTGACAGGCCGGAACGCCTGCCAGTCGCCGCCGACCGCTGCCGCGTCGGGCGCGATGCCCCGCGCGTAGGCAGTATCGTCGCGACCGAGGTAGACATGCGATTCGGGCACGGCGACGATTCGCGCCGACGTGGCCAGCGTTCCCTCGTCCACCACCAGCGGGCGGATCAGGAACGGCTCGATGTCCTTCGCCGGAATGCTGAGGATGGCGGCGTTTTCGGCGTCGCCGCGCACGTGCGGCGTGAGCTTGACAGTGCCGTTGGCGCCCGGCGTGGTCGAGAGCCACGCGCGGCCATCTCGCTGGATCAGGTACAGGACCTGGCCCGGATAGATAAGGTGCGGATTGCGGATCTGCTGCCGGTTCATGCCCCACAGCTCAGGCCAGCGCCAAGGCTGTCGCAGGTATTGCCCGGAGATGCCCCACAGCGTATCGCCCTTGCGCACCGTATACTGGGATGGCGCGTTGGGTGCCAGCGCTGAAGTCGGAATACCTTGCTGCGCCACGCGCTGGGCTTCGGCGTGCTGTGCGGGCGTGACCGTGAGGTCAGCCGCCAGAGCCGGAACACATGCTGCGGCAGTGACGCCTACAGCACCCAATATGGCATGGGTGAACGCGTACAGCCTGCGGCCCGACGCCGCCTGTTCTTTGGTAAGATCGCGCATTTTCGTGAACCGGCTGGTAGAACAACCGGATTGACCCTGGAGAGCGTGCCTGCTGCGGCGCGCCTTGAATTTTTGTACTAGCGCCCCGATTCTGCATGTAAACCCCCGCCGCCGCAACGCGGCCGGACAGCCCAGAGCAGCCGGCGTTGCGCCCGAGCATCATGGCAAAACTCGACATCCTGACCTACCCCGATCCCCGTCTGCACACTGTGGCGAAACCCGTCAAGGAAGTGGACGACCGCATCCGCCAACTGGTGAAGGACATGGCCGAAACCATGTACGAAGCGCCCGGCATCGGCCTGGCCGCGACGCAGGTCAACGTGCATGAGCAGGTAGTGGTGATCGACGTGTCCGAAACGCGCGACGCGCTCCAGGTCTTCATCAATCCGGAGATCGTCTGGGCCAGCGACAACCGCAAGGTCTGGGAAGAGGGCTGCCTGTCGGTGCCTGAGGTCTATGACCGCGTCGAACGCCCGGACCGCGTGCGCGTGCGCGCGCTCAACGAAAAGGGCGAGACCTTCGAGCTCGACGCAGACGACTTGCTGGCCGTCTGCATCCAGCACGAGATGGACCACCTGCTCGGCAAGGTGTTTGTCGAATACCTGTCGCCGCTCAAGCAAAACCGCATCAAGTCCAAGCTGCACAAGCGCGAACGCGCACGCATGTAACAAGCACGCGCACGGCTGGACAGCTGCGCCGTGTCTGCTATCGTTATGGCTTCCGAAGTCAAAAACGTACCGGCCGCTATGCGGCCGGTTCTGCTTTTGGCCCTGCATTCCTGGTCCTGCATTCAGGGAGCCCGCCATGTCCGAAGCCCAGTCCCTGCGTGTCGCCTTTGCCGGCACGCCCGAATTCGCGCGTGTCGCGCTTGAAGCCATCCATGCCGCCGGTTATCCGGTTGTCGCGGTGCTCAGCCAGCCGGATCGGCCGGCGGGCCGCGGCATGCAACTGCAGGCAAGCCCCGTCAAGCAGTACGCAGTCGCCAATGCCCTGGAGCCGGTGCTGCAGCCGCGTTCGCTGCGCCGTACGGGAAAGTATCCCGAGGATGCCGCTACAGCCATCGACGCGCTCGCGCAGACCGCGCCCGACGTGATGGTCGTGGCTGCCTACGGCCTGATCCTGCCGGCTGAAGTGCTGACGCTGCCGCGGCTCGGCTGCCTGAACATCCACGCTTCGCTGCTGCCGCGCTGGCGCGGCGCCGCCCCGATCCACCGCGCGATCGAGGCTGGCGACGCCGAGACCGGCATCACGCTGATGCAGATGGACGAAGGCCTGGACACCGGCGCCATGCTGTCGCGCGAAGCCGTACCTATTGCAGCGGATGACAGCACCGGCTCGCTTCATGACAAGCTCGCCGCACTCGGCGGCCGCATGATCGTCGAGGCGCTGCGCAAGCTCGCCGCGGGCGAAACACTGCCTGCCACGCCGCAGCCCGAAGCCGGCATCACCTACGCCGAGAAGATCGGCAAGGACGAAGCGCCACTGGATCTGCGCCGCCCGGCCGCTGAACTTGCCAGCCAGGTCCGCGCGTTCAACCCGTTCCCGGGCGCCACGCTGCAGCTCGACAACACGGTGATCAAGTGCTGGCAAGCCGTGCCGCTGTCCGCCGGCACCAGCCTGCCGCACCCGGCGGGCACGGTGCTGGCCTCGGACGCCAGCGGCGTGATCATCGCCTGTGGCAACGGCAGTGCGCTGCAGGTCACCGAGTTGCAGAAACCCGGCGGCCGCCGCCAGCCGGCGCAACAATTCCTGCAAGGCACGCCGCTGCTGCCGGGAACGCGCTTTGTGGTGCCTGCATAAAACGCGGGCGGCGGGCACGATCGTGCACTCCCTGCCGCGCCTGACGCAGCGCCGGACTCGCCGAGCGGTGTGAAACCGTTGAATTTTCAGCGATTCACCCCTATCTAATGTTCAGCGCGCCCCGCTGCGACGGCGGCGCGGGATACGACTACTCGGAGATCACGTCAATGTTCAACTGGGTCAAGACCTTCATGTTGATGGCCGCCATCACGGCGCTGTTCATCGTCATTGGCGGCATGATCGGCGGACGCAACGGCATGATGTTCGCGCTGCTGATGGCGCTGGGCATGAACTTCTTCTCCTACTGGTTCTCCGACAAGATGGTCCTGCGCATGTACAACGCGCAGGAAGTCGACGCCGGCAGCGCGCCGCAGTTTTACGGCATGGTGCAGGAACTGGCGCAGCGCGCGGGCCTGCCGATGCCGCGCGTCTATCTGATCAACGAGGATGCACCGAACGCGTTCGCAACGGGCCGCAATCCCGAACACGCGGCCGTGGCGGCGACGACTGGCATCCTGCGCGTGCTGTCGGAGCGCGAACTGCGCGGCGTGATGGCGCACGAACTCGCGCACGTGCGCCACCGCGACATCCTGACCTCGACCATCGCCGCGACCATGGCCGGTGCGATCTCGGCGCTCGCAAACATGGCGATGTTCTTCGGCGGGCGCGACGAAAACGGCAACCGCACCAATCCGATTGCCAGCATTGCCGTGGCAATCCTGGCGCCACTGGCCGCTTCGTTGATCCAGATGGCGATTTCGCGTGCGCGTGAGTTCGAAGCCGACCGCGGCGGCGCCGAGATCAGCGGCGATCCGCAGGCACTGGCCAGCGCGCTCGACAAGATCCACCGCTATGCGCAGGGCATCCCGTTCCAGGCCGCAGAAGAGCACCCGGCCACGGCGCAGATGATGATCATGAATCCGCTGTCGGGCGGCGGCATCGCCAATCTGTTCTCGACCCACCCGGCGACCGAGGAACGCATCGCCCGTCTGATGCAGATGGCCCAGACCGGTACTTATCCGGCCTGAAGTCCGTGAGAGCCTGGCATGCCCCGGCATGCAAATCCGGGGCTGATCCGCGCACAAGGTAAACTGCCCGCTGTCTTGCCCGTCAAGCCAGCGGGCTTTTTCTTGCCTGCGTGGCGCCGCCTGCGCCTGCATGGCCAGGCGGCCGTTGCCGCGCCTGCTTTGTTCTATTGTCTGAAGTCTGAAGCCTTACCGATATGCGCCTGCCCCACGAATCGCTTGCCTTCCAGATGCTCGGTGCCGCCATGGCCGTGCGTGCCGTCAATGAAGGCACGGCCCTGCCGCAGGCCATTGAAGATACCGCCGCGCACCTGCGCCTGGACCGCGTGCGCGATGCCGCCACGCGCGGCGCCGTGCAGGACCTGGCCTACCGCACCATGCGCCAGTTCGGCACGGCGCGAGCGCTGGTCACGGAACTGGTCACGCGCCCGCCCGGCGCCCAGGTCGATTCGCTGCTCGCCGTGGCGTTGTCGCTGCTGCTCGAAGGCGAGGAGGGCGATGCGGCCAAGGCCGGCCGCGGCGGTTATAACGCATTCACGGTGGTGGACCAGGCCGTCAGCGCCGCGGCATCCGAACCCAAGACTGCGCATGCGCGCGGCCTCGTGAACGCCGTGCTGCGGCGTTTCCTGCGTGAACGCAAGGCGCTGCTCGCCGAAGTCAGCCGCGACGACCAGGCGCGCTGGAACCTGCCCGAATGGTGGCTGCGCATGCTGCGCGAAGCCTATCCCGACCAGTGGACAGCGCTCGCCGAAAGCGCGAACGTGCGTCCGCCTATGACACTGCGCGTCAATACGGCACGCATCCCGTTGCAGCAATACCTGACGGATCTTGCCAATGCCGGACTGGCCGGCCAGGCCATCGGCACGCAGGCCGTGCGACTGGTTCGCGCAGTGCCGGTCTCCCAAGTCCCGGGATTTGATCGCGGCGATGTCTCGGTACAGGACGCCGGCGCGCAGCTCGCGGCGCCGCTGCTCGAGGTAGCCGACGGCATGCGCGTGCTCGACGCGTGCGCCGCGCCCGGCGGCAAGACGGGGCATCTGCTGGAGTTGGCCGATATCGACGTGACTGCCGTGGAGAGCGACGCGCAACGTGCGTCGCGCATCGACGAAAACCTGTCGCGCCTCGGCAAGCGCGCGAGCATCGTCGTGGGCGACGCGAGCCGCCCCGGCGACTGGTGGGATGGCCAGCAGTTCGACCGCATCCTGGCCGACGTGCCGTGCTCCGCATCGGGCATCGTGCGGCGCCACCCCGATATTCGCTGGCTGCGCCGTGAAGCCGATATTGCCCGGCTTGTCAATGAACAGCGGCGCATCGTTTCGCAACTCTGGCCGCTGCTCAAGCCTGGCGGCATTCTGGTCTATGTCACCTGTTCTATTTTCCCAACGGAAGGGGAGGAGCAGGCGCGCTGGTTTGGTGCACAGTTGGCAGATGCGATACGATTGCAGGCGCCGGGGCAGCTGCTGCCCGGCACGCATGCAACACAGCCTGCCGGCGACAACCATGCTGGCCAGGTCAGCCTGCCATCTGATCATGATGGCTTCTTCTACGCCCGCTTCCAGAAACGCGCCTGATTACGCGCCTGATCCGATCCGATGGTGAGCACGCTGCGCCTGTCAGCCTTCCGCGCCCCTGCCGACCAAGCGCACACGGTTGCCGGGGCGTGGTGCAGTGATACTGCCACCCTGTTGCGGCGCGCATGCGCGGCCCTGGTGCTGGTGCTGGCCTGCCTGGTGCTGTGGCCTGGCGCCGTCGGCGCGCAAGTCATCGAGGCCACCGAGGCGCGCATCGAATACCAGGACAACGGCTTCGAACTGACTGCGAGTTTTGACTTCGACTTGCCCCCGCCACTGGAAGACGCGCTGAACAAAGGCATCTCGCTGTACTTCACGGTCGAGTTCCAGTTGAGCCGTCCGCGCTGGTACTGGTTCGACGAAAAGCCCGTCAATACCAGCCGTACCATTCGGCTCTCATACCAGCCGCTGACGCGCCAGTACCGCGTTTCCACCGGCGGCCTCCAGCTTCCGTTCCCGCGGCTGAAGAGCGCGTTGCAGTTTATCCAGCGCGTGCATGGCTGGCGCGTATTCGATCGCAACGCGGTCAAACCCGGCGAGTCTTACCATGCGGAAGTGCGCATGAAGCTCGACCTGTCCCAGTTGCCCAAACCGTTCCAGATCAATGCGGTCAATACGCGTGAATGGAACCTTGCTTCGGACTGGCGCCGCTTCATCTATACCGTGCCGACCGATCTGAACGCGCCGCCACCTGCGCCACCTCCGCCACCTCCGCCGCCTTCACCACCTGTGACCGCGCCCGCGCTACCAGCTTCACCGGCCATGCCGGCATCGCCACCGATGCCCGCTTCGGCGCCGTCCGCATCGGCCGATCCGCGCATCGGCCCCTTCGTGCAGGCGGTGTCGACAGCGCTGTCGCCTGCCACGCTCGTGCAGTCGGTGCCGGGCCAGCCATGAACACCAGCGGTCTCTGGGACAGCCGGTTCCGTCGCGTGCTCTACCGGGTGGTAGCCGGGATCATTGTTTTCCTTGCTCTCGTGCTGGTCGGCCTGCTGGCCGGCGCATCGGCCAACACGGAATTCTTCGACCGCTACTTCACGCTGCTGTTCAAGGTCAACCTGGTGATCGGCGCACTGCTGGTGATCACCGTCGGTGCGCTCGCGGTCACGCTATGGCTGCGCTATCGCCGCGGCAAGTTCGGCACGCGGCTGATGACCAAGCTCGCCGTGTTCTTCGGCGTAGTCGGCGTGCTGCCCGGCGTGCTGATCTACCTGGTGTCGCTGCAATTCGTTTCACGCAGCATCGAATCGTGGTTCGACGTGCGTGTGGAAACCGCGCTCGAAGCAGGCCTGAACCTGGGCCGCTCCACGATCGACAGCGCGCTGGCCGACCTGCAGGGCAAGGCGCGCCTGATGGCCGAGCAGTTGAGCGGCCCGTCGGGCATGGCCACCTCGCTGCAACTGAACCGTCTGCGCGAACAATACGGCGTGCAGGAAGCCGCGATCTTCACGGGCAGCGGACGCGTGCTGGCCACGGCATCGAGCAACTATGCCTCACTGGTACCGGACCTGCCTTCTGGCGTGCTCGCCGAGCAGGCACGGCTGGCGGGCGGCTACGCTGCCGTCGAAGGCGGTACGGACCCATCCGTGGATGGCAACCACCCCGATCCGCGCGTCGACAGCAGCCACCTGTACCGCCTGCGCGTGATCATTCCGCTCGGCGCGGCGCCAGCGGGCGACACGACCGCAGCCGCAGCCAGCGCCCCACGTGTCGCCGCCGCGCCAAAGGCCCGCTGGGCGGGTTCCGGCCTGTCGGTGGAACGCCGGCCCGAAGACTCGCCATCGAGCGGCTTCGGCCTCGTGGGCGACACCGTGCGCGAGGAACGTTACCTGCAGGTGGTGCATCCCGTGCCGGCCGTTCTCGCGCGCAATGCGGACGAAGTGCAGCGTGCCTACCAGGAATACCAGGAAAAGGCGCTGGGCCGCACCGGCCTGCGCAAGATGTATATCGGCACGCTGACGCTCACGTTGTTCCTCGCCGTATTCATCGCGGTGATGCTCGCGCTGCTGCTCGGCGGCCAGCTTGCGCGCCCGCTGCTGATGCTGTTGCAGGGAACCAAGGAAGTGGCCGAGGGCGACCTCTCGCCCAAGCGCGAACTGAAGAGCCGCGACGAACTCGGCATGCTCACGCAGCAGTTCAACCAGATGACGCGCCAGCTTGCCGAAGCGCGCCTGGCCGTGGAAGAGAACCGCGTGGCGCTGGAACAGTCCAAGGCGTACCTGGAAAGCGTGCTGCAGAACCTGACTGCAGGCGTGCTGGTGTTCGACCGGCGCTTTGTACTGATTACCGCCAACCCCGGCGCCGAACGCATCTTCCGCCAGCCGTTCGCGGCCGTGCTCGGACTGCCGGTCGAGCAGATTCCAGGCATGGGGCCGTTCGGCGAGATCGTGCGCCAGGCGTTTTCCGACCAGAACACGCGCGAGGTGCTGGGCGGCGCCGAGCACTGGCAAAAGCAGATCGAGCTTCCGCAGGGCCATGAAGAGCAGCCGTTGACGTTGCTCGTGCGTGGCGCGCACCTGCCCGGCGGCGAGCGTGACGAGCCTGGCTACGTGGTCGTGTTCGACGACATCTCCGACGTGATTTCGGCGCAGCGGTCGGTAGCCTGGGGCGAGGTCGCACGGCGCCTCGCACACGAGATCAAGAACCCGCTCACGCCGATCCAGCTCTCGGCCGAGCGCCTGCAGATGAAGCTTTCGCCGAAACTCGAGGATAAAGACGCCGAGGTGCTAAAGCGCGGTGCGGCCACGATCGTTAACCAGGTGGCGGCGATGAAACGCATGGTGGACGATTTCCGTGACTATGCGCGCACGCCGCCCGCCATGCTGCAGTCGCTGCAGATCAATGCGCTGGTGACTGAAGTGCTGCACCTGTATGGCATCGATGACCCGGCGGTACATGAACATCCGGTGATCCATGCGACGCTGAACGCGGACCTTCCCGAGATCAAGGGAGATCCGACACAGCTGCGCCAGGTGATCCACAACCTGTTGCAGAACTCGCAGGATGCCGCGGCCGAGAACGTCGCGGCTGGTAGGGCGGCGCCCCATATCGCTCTACACACCGAGACGGTAGAATATAAAGATTCTGCCGGCGAAAACCGCCAGGCAGTCAAGCTAACCATTGCGGACAATGGTCCGGGCTTTGCACCTCGCATCCTGAGCCGTGCGTTCGAGCCTTATGTGACCACCAAGGCCAAGGGTACGGGGCTCGGGCTGGCGATGGTAAAGAAGATCATTGACGAACACGGCGCGCGCATTGAACTGCGCAATCGAATGGAAGGTGCCGAGATCGTCGGTGCACAGATCTCGATCCTGTTCGTTAAACTGGCATAGTCAACTTGGCGGTCCGTCACGGAACGCTTTGGTGGGGTTAAGAGGGGAAGTATGGCAACGATCCTCGTAGTCGATGACGAAATGGGAATCCGGGAACTGCTCTCGGAAATCCTGAGCGACGAAGGCCATGTGGTCGAAGTCGCCGAGAACGCGCAGCAGGCACGCGAATACCGTGCGGGCACGACCCCTGATCTCGTGCTGCTCGATATCTGGATGCCCGACACCGATGGCGTGACATTGCTCAAGGAGTGGTCCGCGCAAGGCCAGCTGACAATGCCGGTGATCATGATGTCTGGCCATGCCACCATCGACACCGCGGTCGAGGCCACCAAGATCGGCGCGCTGAATTTCCTGGAAAAGCCGATCGCGCTGCAGAAACTGCTGTCGGCGGTGGAGCAGGGCCTGGCCCGTGGTATCGAACGCCCGCGCGCAGCGCCCGCGGCAATGCCCGCACCGGCGGCGCCGGCTATCGAAACCGCATTGGCACCGGCCTCTGCCGAGGCCAGCCTCGACGCCGCGGCCAACGGCAGCAATGCCGCGCGCCCGCCCGAAGCCGAAATGCACTTCTCGTTCGACATGCCGCTGCGCGAGGCGCGGGACCTGTTCGAGCGTGCCTACTTCGAGTACCACCTGGTGCGCGAACACGGCAGCATGACGCGCGTGGCCGAGAAGACCGGACTGGAACGTACGCACCTCTACCGCAAGCTCAAGCAGCTTGGCGTGGAGCTGGGCCGCAACAAGCAGGAACCTGCGGAGCAGTGATGCAACGAACGCTTGACGGGCGCCGAATCCATTGATATAGTTTCGCTTCTTTGGCCCGGTAGCTCAGTCGGTAGAGCAGAGGATTGAAAATCCTTGTGTCGGCGGTTCGATTCCGTCCCAGGCCACCAGAACATCAAAAGCCCGACTCTTCGAGTCGGGCTTTTTGTTTTTGCATCCTCCCATAGGTTCAGCACGCGGCCATCCGTTCGCCCGGCACAAACCAGATCTAAAAACTTTTGACTTGGCGGTCGATAGACATATCTCTACGATTGACTGACACACGACGGGAATCGGAATCGCGTGCACAGAATGCGCGGCCGGGTCAGACTGTTTTTACTGGGGGTCACTATGGATACGCTGTCCGAAGCAGGAATCGGCTGGCCGCAGGAATCGGACACCGCCGAGCGCGGCATCTGGAAGAGCACGATGGCCGCGGCCAGCCAGGCACTCGGTGCGGCAAGGAA
The DNA here is from genome assembly GCF_057073735.1 of Cupriavidus sp. C1SS-2L. NCBI lineage: Bacteria > Pseudomonadati > Pseudomonadota > Betaproteobacteria > Burkholderiales > Burkholderiaceae > Cupriavidus > Cupriavidus sp. C1SS-2L. The sequence continues at coordinate 3,755,479 of NZ_CP172708.1, read as the reverse complement.
TGTGCAACAGACGATGGCGCAGACCTTGAAGCTGCAGCAGAAGATCCGCGCCCTGCGCGATGAACTCCACCACGCCGAAGCCGAACGCGATGTCTACCGCGAACTGCACCAACGCACCGTCGACGAGCTGCACCAGGCCGTGGACCGCAGTCCGGCCGAGATGAAGCGCCTGCGCGCGGAAACAGAGACCCTGCAAATCCGCCACCGCGCGTACAAGCTGCTGGTGCAGCATTACATGCGCATCGGCACGCCGATCGATCCCGCCAAATTTGCCGAGCAGCGCAGCCGCGTGCAGCAGCACATCTTGTTCCAGCGGCGCCGAGGCATTCCGGTCGCGCGGATCGGCGTCGAGGACATCGCGTTCCTGCTGCGCTGAGCGCAGCTGCCCCTCCCCAGATTACGCCTGCACCTGCGGCACAGCCGCAGCGTGCGCGTTGTCGTCGCTGACCACGCGGTTGCGGCCTTGCGTCTTGGCGTCGTAGAGACGCCGGTCGGCGATGGCGGCCAGGCCATCGAGCGTCATCGGCACACCGTCGGCAGCCTCGCCCCGCGCTTCGGCGACGCCCACGGAAATGGTGAAGCGGATGATGCGGTCGGCCCGTTCGACGCAGGCCTCGAGGTCGGCTTCGACCACGCATGCCGCGATGGCGCGTCGCAGCCGCTCCGCGCTCTGCGCGGCCTCGGCCAGGCTCGTATTTGGCATCAGCACGGCGAACTCCTCGCCGCCAAGCCGCGCCGGCTGATCGACGTTGCGCAGGTTTGCACGCATCGTGCGGGCGAGTTCGACGAGTACCTTGTCGCCGCTCGCATGACCCCAGTGGTCATTTACCTTCTTGAAGAAGTCGATATCGATCATGACCAGTGCCAGCGGCTGGCCGTCGCGCTTCTGGCGCTCGAATTCGGACTGCGCCAGTTCGCGCATGCGGCGCCGGTTGGCCAGCCCCGTAAGCGGGTCTTGCCGCGCGATCTCCTGCAGCTTTTCACCGAGCGCGATGTAATGGTCGAACAGCTGCGTCACGACCTTGAGCGTGATCCATAGCAGCAAGGGCAGCAGCACCCAGATCATCAGCAGCGGCCGGCTCATGCTCGCGAACATGCTCGCGTAGAGTTTGCGCGCCGGCACCAGGTCCATCAGCAGCCAGGGACTCTGCGGCGCGCGATGGAACAGCAGATAGTCGCCGTCGTGCTTCACCATGCCGCTACCGCGTGCGAACAGGTCCGCTGGCGCGAAATCCTTCCAGTTCCCGGGTACGGCGTCGGGCCATTTCTGTACCTTTCGGACCGGGTCATCGCTGATCGCCAGCACATCGCCATGGGCGTTCATCATGTACTGGACCGCGCCGGGATCGCTGGCAGCACGCAGCAGCTCGTCAAGGCGCTTCTGCTCGACGTCGATCGCCACGACGCCGCGGAACTGCTGGCCGGCATAGATCGGCACACTGAGCGTGGTCATGCGCCGCTTGCTCTGGAAATCGTCGTACATGGGTACCCAGTAGAGCTCGCGGCCGGGATTCACCTCGGGCGTCTGGCCACGGTAGTACGGCATGCTGTCGAAGCGTTGCATCATGCTTGGGGCCACGGCCGGGTTGATCGCCGGGTAGGCCACGAAGAAGCCGTTGCTTGAGATGAATATCGCGTTGCCCTGAACGTGGTCCGCGCGGATGCTGAGGCCCAGCAGCTCGCTGATCATCCGTCCCACGTACAGATCGGCCATGAGATCCGGGTCGCGGCGGTCGAAGCTGCGCAGGCCTGTCAGTCCCGCCGGGCCGACGCCGATCAGGGCCGGGCCATCCAGTGGCAGCTTCATCTGCCAGACTGTGGCATTGCGCTGCGCGTAGGCCTGGCGAATCGCCGCATCGGGCGCCACTGCATCCGCGCTCGCCTGGATCTCGAACAGACGCTCCGCGTAGGTGCTCAGGTACTCGAGCCGTCGCCGTTCGCCTTCCAGCACCGCTTCGACGCCAAGGGCGCGCAGTTCGAGATTGTGCTGGCGAGCCCGCAGGTCGCGCTCGCGCACCAGGTACACGTCGCGCAATCCAACCACCAACGCAAGCAGCAACACCACGGCGAAACAGCCGACCACCACGCGATGGGGCAGCATGACCGCAAGACGGGGCAGCCAGCGCGGCTGCGGCAGCGAACGACGCCACATGGGGCGCTCTCCTGTCTGATGGCGGGCCTTGCCCGGCAGGTCAGTGGGACGTGGCAAACAGCTCAGTGTAGGACAGCATGAACGCGCGGCGCACACCGGGCCGGTGTGCAGTACCATGCCTGATCGCCCCCCTGCGCGGCAATATCCACCGGAAACTTTCATGTTCGACATCCAGAACTATTACAGCTTCCTGCTTGCGATCCTGGTGTTCCAGCTCATTCCCGGTCCGGGTACGATCGCGATCCTCAACGCCACCGCGCGCAACGGCGTCGCCGCGGGCATGGGTGCGGTGCTGGGCACCTTGCTGGGCGACCTGGCGTTCATGGTTGCTGCCGTGGCGGGGCTGGCGGCGGTGATGAAGGCAAACCCGCTGCTGTTCCAGGGGCTCCAGTGGTTCGGCGCGGCCTACCTGTGCTGGATGGGCGTGCAACTGCTGCGCGCGCGCATCAGCGATGTGCCCGCGGCACCGGAACCGCGCAAGACCGCGAAGGTGTACCTGCGCCAGGGATTCGCTGTCAGCCTCACCAATCCCAAGGTGATCCTGTTCTTCGTCGCGTTCTTCCCGCTGTTCCTGCGGCCCGATTCGCCCCCGCTGACGCTGGCCGCGATGATGGCCCACGTCACGCTGATCAGCCTGCTGTATCAGGCCGGGCTGGTTCTCGTCGGCAACGCCATCGCCGGCAAGCTCAAGGCGCTCCCGTTCGCGCGCAAGGTGGCCACGCGGCTGGCTGGCATCGCGCTGGTGGGCTTCGGTCTGAAGCTCGCCGCGAGCAACCGCTGAGGCCAGCGCAATCGCGCCCTGCGGTGCTCTCCTGCGCCTGATTCGATACCTGCCGTCTGTTCATAACATCGCGCGGGCGCATTGACGCCCGTCGCCCGCAGCGGAACACTTCGCGTGCCGGTTCGCCATGCGTGCGCGCCGGTTTGCCCCCGATCGAGGCGTCGTCTCAGGCGACGTTGCGCATCCCGCTGCCACGCCACTGTCGTCCTCTCTTTCGGCTTGTCGTCCTGCCCGTCAGGACATGCCCGCACCCTGGCCAGACATGCCCCCGATGACCTTGTGCCGCGCGACGCGACCGTCCCGCCTGACCCGATCCATGACCATCCGCACGACCGGAGCGCAGCAGTGAGTACGCTTTCGCGCCGGCTGGTGGCCGAGGGACTGGGTACGGCATTGCTGGTCGCCGTGGTGGTGGGGTCGGGCATCCGCGCCGAGCGGCTGGCCGATGGCAATGTCGGGCTTGCCTTGCTATGCAATGCGCTGGCTACCGGCGCCGGGCTGGTGGCGCTGCTGGTGGCGCTGGGTCCGGTGTCGGGCGGACATTTCAATCCGGTGGTGAGCTTGTCGGCACTGGTGCAGGGCGCACTCTCGCCGCGCGTCGCGCTCGGCTATGCGGCCGTGCAGATCGGTGGCGGCATTGCCGGCGTGCTGGCCGCGCATGCGATGTTCGGCGAACCGGCGCTGGCGTGGTCCGCGCACAGCCGCACCGGGCTGCCGATGTGGTGGAGCGAGTTCGTGGCGACGTTCGGGCTGGTCGGGGTAGGCATCGGCACACTGCGCAGCCGGCCGGGTCTGGTGCCGTTCGTGGTGGCCGGCTATATCACCGCCGGCTACTGGTTCACGTCATCGACCTCGTTCGCCAACCCGGCGCTGACGATTGCGTGCGCGCTGACCGACACGTTCACGGGTATCCGACCGGTCGATGTGCCGGGCTTCGTGCTCGCGCAGATTGCGGGCGGGCTCAGTGCCACGCTGTTGTTCCATTGGCTGTGCCGCAAGCCGGCAGAGATCCCCGAAAGGGCGGAACGCGGGGAAAAGCGCGCAACCGCTGCGCGCTGGCGCGCGGGCAAGCCGGCCGCTACCAGCGCCGATTGAGCTGGACGCCGAAGATCGAGCCGCTGTTCTGCGTGGCCCAGGCCTCGGCCGGCGCCGTGAACGCGATGCCCTCCACGTCGTTGGCGCGGCTGTAGGTATAGAACGCGCGCAGGTTCGCGTTGCCCGCCGACTTGCCCAGCGTCAGCGTCGGCGCGATCGTCAGCGCGGTGCGCTGGCCGCTCGCGCCGAAGCCTGACGAGATCTGGTCACGCGCAACTTCGAAAACCATCTTGAACTGGTCGCTCGCCACATAGGCTGGACGGATCCGCGTGGCGGCCCATTGCAGCGTGCCAATGGGCGAACGATCGAACTGCATGCTCGATTCGACCGAGCCGCCCAGGCCGGACCGGCCCTTCCATTCGAGCGATTCCGCGACGCGCACGCGCGACAGCGCCGGGCCCATGCCCGTGTAGCCTGCCATGGCGCTGCGGGCGCCGGAGCCGAACTGCAGCCCGACACGGTTGGTCCCGGCGAGCACACCTTTCTGTTCATGAAGCGCCGACGCCCACCACGCGCTGCCGGAATCGGCGACCAGCGACTGGGCCTCGACCCGCGTAAAGCCAAGCTGCACCGAGCCCTGCTCGTTGGTCGTGATCGGCGCCGTGCGCACCGAGTGGTAGCTCGGCTGGTTCTGTCCGTTCTGCTCGTTTCGGGCCGTGTATTGGTAGCTCAGGCCGACATCGCCGATCATGCGTGCATTGTCCACGCCGAAGCGCATGGCCGTGGAATTCGGGGGCAGCAGGCCTGACGACATCAGGAACGGGCTGCTGTCGCGGCGGCCGGCCCACATGGTGGCGCCGTCGAGCACCGACAGGCCGCTCACCGCCGTATAGAACTGCGGCACCAGCGCGTAGGGATCGACGGCGGCGGGGCGGCCGTTGACCGAGGTCGCATCGGTGCCGCGGGCCTGGGCGATCAGCATGACCTGCGCGCCGCCGTCGAGGTTGAGCACCGACTCGCGGATCCTCACCTCGCCCGAACTGCGGCACGCCAGACCGTGGCCGATGCCGGTGGACAGCGCGCCGCCGGCACACGCGCGCATGGTGGCGTCGCGGTCCTCGGCGGCGGCACGGCCGCTGTAGCTGAGTCGCCAGACCGAATCTACCGCCGCATCGTCGGCCGGCAACTGCGAGCGCAGCACCGGCGGCGCGTCTGATGGCGTCTCTTCGGCGCTGGCCGCATCGGCAATCGGTTCGGCCGGGGGTTCAGCCACGAAATGCCCGAGCCGCGACGGGAACAGCACCAGGGGTGGGGTAGGCGGGGCAGGCGGAGCCGCGGAATCAGGCGGGCCGACGAACGTGTCGTCGACCGGCGCGGCGGCTTGGGCCACCTGCGCACCGGCCACCTGCGCACCGGCCGATGCCTCGGCGGGTGCCGGTGCAGGCGCCGTTTGCGGTGCCGCGGCAGCAGGAGGCGTCTCACCGGCGATCAGGGCGCCGAGCGGATCGTCCTGGGGCGTCGCCATGGCCAGCACGGCAGGCGCGGGGCGCGCATCCTGTATGCGAGGCGGGGTGATGGAGAGGGACTGGGCGCCCTGCTGCGTCTGCGCGCAAGCCACCATCCCCCAGGCGGCCAGAACGGCGGCACTCAGGCGGCGGCGGGGAAAGCAACGACAGGAGGCAACAGGGAGTCGGGACAGCATGCAACGAACGACCAGGCGGCCAGACCGCCGGTACGGGGGTCTTTTTTTAACAGCCGCACGATTTGACTGCAAGACGGGTTACAAAATCCATCACTGCGTGTGCCTTCTCACAATACGAAAAGCCGAATGTCCGCCACATGCCGGACGATGCGTCAGCGCGCCGAAATCACGCGAAAGAACTAGCGAAAACCCGGACTTCTGCAGGGCTCCGTGCAGAAAAAGGCACCGCTATAATCGGTGGGCTTGTCTTTCGGGTAAGACAGCCGCGGCCTTGTTACGAACGGGTGCCTCAACAGCGGTTGCATCGCGTCGGTTGCACATCGTCCCGGCATCACCAGGGTTCCCGTCCGTAACAGGCACTGCGTTGCGCGCGGCACCAACCCCGCCGCGGGCGCGTCAAGGCTCGGCGCAAGGCGCGATGACACGATCGGCGTCCCAGGCCCATCCGCACCAAATATCTATAAAAGAGGAGAAGTCAATGCAACGTCGTTCCTTCCTGTTGAAAGCGTCGGCAGTGGCCGCTACCGGGGCCCTTGCCGCATGCGGAAAGGAAGAAAAGGCCGCCGCACCGGCTGCCAGCGCCCCAGCAGCCCCCGCCGTCGTCGGCAGCAACCCCGCCGTAGAATGGCGCCTGGCATCGAGCTTCCCCAAGTCGCTGGACACCATCTTCGGCGCGTCCGAACTCCTCGCGACCCGGGTCAAGGAACTGACCGACGGCAAGTTCAACATCAAGGTCTTCGCCGCCGGCGAAATCGTGCCCGGCCTGCAGGTCCTGGACTCGGTGCAGAACAACACCGTCCAGATTGGCCATACCGCCGGTTACTACTACTTCGGCAAGAACCCGACGCTGTGCTTTGACACCACCGTGCCGTTTGGCCTGACCGCGCGCCAGCAAAATGCGTGGATGCTGCAAGGCAACGGCATGAAGCTGATGCGTGAATTCTTCAAGGAATACAACGTCGTCAACTTCCTGGGCGGCAACACCAACGCACAGATGGGCGGCTGGTTCCGCAAGGAAATCAAGACCGTGGCGGACCTGCAAGGCCTGAAGTACCGTATCGCCGGATTTGCCGGCGTGGTGCTGTCGCGCCTTGGCGTGGTGCCGCAGCAGATCGCCGGCGGCGACATCTACCCGGCGCTGGAAAAGGGCACCATCGACGCGGCCGAGTGGGTGGGCCCGTACGACGACGAGAAGCTCGGCTTCTACAAGGTGGCACCGTACTACTATTACCCGGGCTGGTGGGAAGGCAGCGCGCAGCTGTCGTTCTACGCCTCGGCCAGCGAGTTCGAAAAGCTGCCGGCGCTGTACAAGCGCGCGCTGGAAACCGCCACCATCGAGGCCCACACCACGATGATGGCCAAGTACGACACGGTGAACCCGCAGGCGCTGGCCCGCCTGCTCGAAAACGGCGTGAAGCTACGCCCGTTCTCGAAGGAGATCATGGAGGCCTGCTTCAAGGCCACCCAGGAAGCCTACGCCGACGAAACCGCCAAGAACCCGTCGTTCAAGAAGATCTATGACGACTGGCGCGTGTTCCGCAACAACGAGGCTGCCTGGTTCAACGTGGCCGAGCAGGCGTTCTCGCAGTTCAGCTTCGCGCGCAAGCTGTAAAGCACGCCGGGAGGCAGACCGGCCTCCTGCCTGCACAAACCCCGTGTTCCGGTGACGGCACGGGGTTTTTGCTTGGTGCGCCTGGCATGCCGCCGCATTGCGGGCGCCGGCAACAAAACACCCTCGCCGGTAGAATCGCGCGCAGCATCTACCGGAATTTTCCATGCAACTCGGCATCCTTTACGCGCTCCTGGCCTACATCATCTGGGGGCTGCTCCCGCTTTACATCAAATCGCTGCCAGGCATCGCGCCGGCCGAAATCCTGCTGCACCGGATGGTGTGGTCGCTGGCGTTCCTGGCCATCATCCTGGCCAGCCGGCGCCAGTGGGCATGGCTCGGCAAGGTCGTGACGGACCGGCGCCTGCTGGTGTCGTTTGCCGCCAGCGCCGCGCTGTTGTGCGGCAACTGGTTTCTTTATATCTGGGCCGTGTCCGCCAACCGCGTGGTCGACGCGAGCCTCGGCTATTTCATCAACCCGCTGTTCAGTGTGCTGCTCGGCGTGATGTTCCTGCATGAACGCCTGCGGCCGGGACAGTGGCTGTCGATCGTGGTCGCCGCCGCTGGCGTCGCCTGGCTGACGGTTGCGTCGGGCCAGCTTCCGTGGATTGCGCTGGCACTGGCCGCCACCTTCGGCGGTTACGGTCTGCTGCGCAAGACGGGCGCGCTTGGCGCGCTGGAAGGGCTGTCGCTCGAGACACTGCTGCTGTTCCCGATCGCCGCCGCTGCGCTTGGCTACCTGTTTGCAACGGGTCAGGACGGCTTCCGGCACGCAGCACCAGGTACACAATGCCTGCTGTTGATGGCCGGCCCGGTCACCGCCGTGCCGCTGCTGTTCTTTGCCGCCGGCGCCCGCCGGATTCCGTTGTCGCTGCTTGGATTGCTCCAGTACACGGGCCCGACGCTGCAACTACTGCTTGGCGTGTGGCTGTGGCACGAACCGTTTCCGCCTCAGAAGCAGCTTGGCTACGCGCTGATCTGGGTATCGCTGGCCTTGTACGCAGCGGAAGGGCTGTGGATCACGGCGCGGCAGAGGTCGACTTCTATCAGCGCGAAAGATGAAGTGGCTTAATAATGAACCCGTGTGATTCATCGTATAGATGAAATTGGCTACGAAATCATTACTGCGTCGGCAGTTTTCATCGACGCCATTAATCACACACAAGACAATCAACCCCTCACAATAATTCGCATCAATGGATCGGCATTGCTCGATCCATGGCTATCATGCCCGTCGACCCATCCACGCCCCCGGAAGCAGCCGTCCAGCGCAAGATCATCCATTGCGACTGCGACTGCTTCTACGCGTCGGTCGAGATGCGGGATGACCCGTCGTTGCGGGGCCGCCCCATGGCGGTAGGCGGCTCCCCCGACCGCCGCGGCGTGATCGCAACCTGCAACTACGAGGCGCGCGCGTTCGGCGTGCGCTCGGCCATGTCGTCGGCGCAGGCGGTGCGGCGCTGCCCGGACCTGCTGATCCTGCGCCCGGCCATGGACAAATACCGCGAGGTGTCGCGGCGGATCTTTGCGATCTACCGTGAATACACGGCGCTGGTGGAACCGCTTTCGCTGGATGAAGCCTACCTCGACGTAAGCCAGTGTCCGCAGCACGATGGCAGCGCCACGCGCATCGCGGAGGAAATCCGGCGGCGTGTGCGCGAGGAGGTCGGTGTGACGGTGTCAGCGGGCGTCGGCCCGAACAAGTTCGTCGCCAAGATCGCCAGCGACTGGAACAAGCCCGACGGGTTGTTCGTGGTACGGCCTGCTTCCGTCGACGTATTCGTCGCGGAACTGCCGGTCGGACGGATCCATGGCGTGGGGGCCGTTACGGCTGGCAAGCTCAAGCGGCTGGGCGCCGAAACCTGCGGCGACCTGCGCGCATGGCCCGCTGACAGGTTGCACCGCGAGTTCGGCAGCTTCGGCGCGCGGCTCTACAACCTGTGCCGCGGCATTGACCACCGCACGGTTTCGCCCGAACGCGAACGCAAGTCGATCAGTGTCGAGGAAACGTATGCCGACGACCTGCCGGATCTGCAAGCGTGCCTGGCCGAACTGGAACCGCTGATCGCCATGCTGGAGGCCCGCATTGTGCGGGCCCAGGCGCATGACACGATCGACAAGCTCACCGTGAAGCTGCGCTTCTCGGACTTCCGCCAGACCACCGTCGAATGCCGCAGCCATGCACCGGACCGCGATACCTATGCGCGGCTGCTTGCCGAAGGCCATGCCCGGCGCGGCTTGCCTGTGCGGTTGCTCGGGGTAGGGGTCGCGACCAGCGATCGCGACAGGACACAGCTTGAGCTGTTTCCGTGATTGTCATTCACCCGACAAATTGTTTAATCAAAAAAACCACACCACTGATTTTTCGCACAAATAACTACTGCAGATCGTTCCGCATGATCAGCAGCCATGGCAGGTGCGAATTGGTTACGCCGTCGAGCTTGCCTGAATCACCGAGCTCGATCTCGTCCATCGACACCGACTGCTGGACATTGCCGCCAATGGCTTTCACAAGCCGCGCGGGAGGATCGACCGACACCACGATGTCGCAATGCATGGGCGTGGTGCCAAAGCTGATCTCGGCGATGTCGTCGATGTACTTGTCCCGGCCGCGTGGTGCGCAGATGATGTCGCCGGGCCGCGGCAGCGCAGGAACGGGTTCGATGTGAAATGCGGGCCGGGGCAGGATGCCGTCGCGGGAATCCACGACATACATCGAATGTGACTGGCCGGTCAGGAACTGGCGGTCGTCGAGCCCCGCCTTGCGCAAGACCCAGGAAATGAACACGGCCGACCACGCCCACGACGGCTGCGTGACCTGCCCGCAACTGGGCGCTTCCCCGACGATCCCCCAGTAGCGCTGAGCCATCTGACAACCCAGCGGCGTGGCTTCCATGCCGGTACCGTCCGGGAACGACACGCAGCCTGCGCCGTCGGTGTCCGCCTCTGCATCGCTGTCGGCGGATCCGTGCGCTGGAGCGCCTGTATCAGGAGTGGCCGAGGTGGCCACGACCTGAGGTGCCGGCAGCGGACTGAACGTCACGCAGGCCGAATCGTCGCGGCCAAGCCGCACAGTCTGCGAGCCCCAGCGCCGCCATTCCTGCGTGGCGATTTCTACGATGCGCTCGCGCGCCGTGGCGCCCGGTGTGGTCACGGGGCGCTCCATGTCGGGAAGGGGAGTGGCCTGCGGGCGCACCGGTTCGCTGACAGTGCTGCAGCCCGCCAGCACGGCAAGCGCCAGCGCAGCGCATAAGACCGGGCGCAGGACCTGTGGAGAAGCCTGTGGAATCGGCTGTGGAAAGCGCTGTGAATAACGCTGTGGAAAGGTGCCCTTGTGCGATCGTGGAAGCATATGGCCCCATGATGCGCCGTATTCGCTACGGCCTTGATCAACCGTGCCTGAACGGCTGTTTGCGGGTCTGGCCGGCCAGCCGCGGACGGGCCGGCTTGCGGTGCAGATTGCTCTGCAGAAGTATCTTACGAGTACTGTGGATAACGTTCCCCCGCCGGGCGCGCACCTGCGTCCTTGGACGACACGGTGGCGGCATGGCGGGGTCATGCAAAACCGGGGCGCGGCAGCGACCCGCCGGGCATGCCCGGGATTACTGGTTGACGGCGTCCTTGAACTTCTGGCCAGCCTTGAACTTCACCGTCTTGGCTGCTTCCACCTTGATTTCTTCGCCAGTGCGCGGGTTGCGGGCCATGCGCTCGCCGCGCTCACCCTTGCTGAACGTGCCAAAGCCGACCAGGCTCAGCGTATCGCCGTTGGCAACGGCATCCATGATGGCCGACAGCGTCACGTTCAGTGCCTGTTCAGCCTTAGCCTTGGTCAGACCGTCCACACCTGCAGCGATAGCGTCGATCAGTTCGGTTTTCGTCATGCTTCACTCCGTATCGAGTTGATAAAACACAGACGTCCGGGCACGGGCAGCCCATGGCAGGGCCGGCCCGGCAAAGACGTCGCGGGCCACATGATACCGTGCCGGACAAGGCGCACCGGATGAGATTGTTACGAGGACCTTTCCCGGAAGCCCGCATCAGGCCGTGAATCCGCAAAAGCCGGGTCACTCCGTGGGGCCTATAGCCGGCACAGCGAGTGATGTCCACGTCTTCCTGACCCTGCCAGCAGGAATAGCGTCTTGGAGCCCGTATACGCCTTTCAGTGCTCTACGACCTCTCCGGGGTGGGGAAGTTGCCCTGCGCGGCGCCCAAAGGCCTCTGAAGCCCTTACAAGCGTTTCTTGAGCCACCGCCTTCTCTCTACCGCGACCTTCCATGGGAAGGCTATGCACTATGTTGCATGCGGATCGAGCGTTTCCTCAGTTTCCGTTTTCTTACCATTCGCAACGCGAATGACCGAGGAGCGGGTCGAAGATCGGGCGACGCCGTATACGGCCGCATGCGTATACCTCGCCGATGCCGTCAATCCATGTTGTTTTCTGAAATCGCCCTCTTCGTTGGCGTATACGGCCGAGGCTGGTTTATCTCCGCCCGGGAATTCTTGCCGCCATCAGAGTCCCGGCGGCGGCGGACCACTGGGTTTACGTCTTTCTTTTCATGTATACAAATAGTGGTAGTAGGTAAACGGCGGTCCGCGCTGTGGATAAGCCGGTAAACTCAAGGCGGATCAAAGGTTTACGTAAACGAGAACTACAGGGACGCAGTGTTGGCGGACGTGGATGACTTCGGGGTTGATGCGGAAGGTCCCTTCCCGACGTCCTGACTTGTTCCCGTGGCGTCCCCATGCCAGCCCCAGGCAGCCCACACGCAATCCGGCTTCTTATCCACAGAAACTGGCGGCTTTATCCACATTGGTGGCTCCTTCGCGTAAACCGCGAGAGGCGTTAACGTGCCATCCACGCCGTCGTTCTTGCGTCACTTGACGTATACGTGGCACCTGGCGCCCGGCATGCGTATACGGTGGCCATGGCACCCCGGTATCATGCCGATCGCGCCGACTGAACCGGCGCCGGCAACGCAACGGTAGCGACCAGCACGGAAAGGCAAATGGCTGACAAGGCAAAGCGCAAGGACAGCGACAAGGAAAAGAAGGCGGTCAAGTCGGCAAGCGACCGCATCGAGGTGCGCCAGTCTGGCGTGCATGGCAAGGGGGTCTACGCGATTGCGCCGATCGCAGAGGGGGAGCGCGTAATCGAGTACAAGGGCGAGCACATTTCCTGGAAGAAGGCCCTGGATCGCCATCCGCACGATCCGAACGACCCCAACCACACGTTCTATTTCAGCCTGGACGACGGCAGCGTGATCGACGCCAAGTTCGGCGGTAACCGCGCGCGCTGGATCAACCATGCGTGTACCCCGAACTGCGAGGCGCGCGAAAAGAAGGGCCGCGTGTTCATCCACGCGTTGCGCGACATTGCCACCGGCGAAGAGCTTTTCTATGACTACGGGTTGGTGATTGACGCCCGCTATACGAAGAAGCTCAAGAAGGAATTCGAGTGCCGTTGTGGCAGCCCGGACTGCCGCGGCACCATGCTGGCGCCGAAGGGCAAGACGTCGTCGAAGTAAGCGGGCAAGCAAAGCCTGCCCGCCGCAAGCGTCAGGCGGCTAGGCCGGCAGCCTCGCACGGGATACGGATCACAAAGCGCATGGTCGCGCGCCGCTCGGCGCCTGTGGCCGGTTCCGCGGGGGCGTCCGCAGCGGGCACGTCCTCGATGCGGATGGTGCCGTGGTGCAGGCCGATGATCTCGTGCACGATGGCCAGGCCCAGCCCGGCACCCGCGGTTTGCGTGGCCAGCGCCTGGTCGCCCTGGCTGTCGCCGCGGAAGAAGCGTTTGAAGACCTCCTCGCGCCGCTGTGGGGCGATGCCGGGGCCGTTGTCTTCGATCATCACGACCGCCATGCCACGGTTGCCCAATGCCTCGCCGCCCGCGCGTACCGTGATGCGCCCGCCTGGGGGCACATACTTCACCGCGTTGTCGATCAGGTTGGACAGCGCTTCCCGCATGAGCAGGCGATTGCCGCGCACCATGGCCGGTGAGCCGCCCGTGAAAGTCGGGCCCGGCAGCACTTCAAAACCCAGGTCCAGGCGGCGCGCCAGCGCCTGAGGCACCCATTCCGCGCCGGTTTCGAACGCCAGTTCCGCCAGGTCGAAATATTCCACCGGCCCAAGCCGCTCCAATGACAGGCCCGGCTCTGCGCGCGCCAGCGACAGCAGCTGGTTGGACAGTCGCACCGCCCGGTCGGCGGCAGTCTGCAGCTCGCGCAGCGCATGGCGGGCAACATCCAGCGAATCGGCTTCCATGGCGCGATCGGCATGGAGCTTTACCGCCGTCAAAGGCGTGCGCAACTGGTGCGCGGCGTCGGCGATGAACTTGCGCTGGGCGTCGAGGGCATCACGCAGGCGCGACAACAGCGCGTTCAGGCCGCGGATCAGCGGCGCCACCTCGGCGGGGACCTGCGTTTCGTCGAGCGCGGCAAGCGAGCGCGCGGTCTGGCGGTTGAGCTTGTCGGTCAGGATCTGCAGCGGCACTAGCTCTTCCTTGAGCACGTGCGAGAGGATCAGGCTGCCCACGAGCAGCAGCAGGATCAGCGGCACGGACACCGACAGCAGGATCTCGTTGGCCGCCGTTTCGCGGCGGTCCAGCAACTCCGCCACTTCCACCACGATCGGCCCGCGCGTCACCTTGTCGTCTTCATTGGTCCCGAGCTCGTCGGTCGCCGGGCTGGGCAGCATGACCGGGAGCCGCACCGCGCGCACCTGGCGGCCGCTGAACCAGGCGTAGAACAGCCGTGCGTCGTGCAGCGTGGTCTGGCCGGTGCCGTAGCCAAGCCAGGTGTCCATGCCGCCGATCAAGCCGTCAGGCCCGTGGATGCGCCAGTAGATGCGGTCGGTGCCTTCGGCCTCGACCAGCGTCTGGGCGATCATCGGGATGTCCTGCTCGAGCCGCGGCCCGGCAATGCGGATCTGCTGCGCGATGCTGTTCGCCACGCCATAGAGGGCGCGGTCGAACACCTGCGTGGTGTAATGCGCCGCCAGCCAGTAAGACAGCGAGCCGCTGACCAGCACCAGTGCGAACAGCGGCGTGGCCAGCGCGCGCAGCAGGTGGACGCGCAGGCTGGCGTTGGCCGCCACGCGCGGCGCCTGCTTCATGCCGCGGCGGCTCTGCGACTGCGTCGACTCGGCGAAATCGGTGTTGGTACGTGAGGAGCGGGTTCGCGGCCACATGGCGCTGGATTTCAGTCAGCCGGCCGGCGCCGCGGGCGCGTGCTCATTGGCCGGCGCGGGCCTGCAGCAGGTAGCCGAAGCCGCGTACCGTGACGATCTCGACGTCGCTTTCCTCGAGCTTCTTGCGCACGCGGTGCACATAGACTTCGATGGCGGTGTCGCCGACCGTGTCGCCGCCTTCGCCGGCCGGGTGGGCGAAGGTGGCCAGGTGATCCTGGAGCTGTGCCTTGCTGACCACACGGCCCTGGCGCTGCAGCAGCAGTTCCAGCACCGCGAACTCGCGCGGCGACAGTTCCAGCGGCTTGCCGTCGATGAACATGCGGCGATCGTTGCCGGACAGGCGCAGCCGGCCCAGGCGCACGTCGCGATCGGGTACGGCTTCGCCGTGCTGGCTGCGGCGCAACAGCACACGCACGCGGGCCTCCAGCTCGGGCAGTGCGAATGGCTTGACGAGGTAGTCGTCGGCGCCGGCGTTCAGGCCGGAAAGCTTGTCTTCGAGCTCGTCGCGCGCGGTCAGGATGATGACGGGCGTGGTGCGGTTGCGGGCGCGGTAGCGCGCGAGCAGCGTCATGCCGTCAATACCGGGCAGGCCCAGGTCGAGGATGACAAGGTCATGCTGCTCGCGCAGCAGGTGCTCGGTGGCGTAGACGCCGTCATGGACCACGCGCACCTGGTGGCCGGCACGGGTCAGGCCGGCTTCGACGCCGCTCGCGATCTGGCGGTCGTCTTCGATCAGCAGGATACGCATGGCGGCAGTTCGGGCAGGACGTCGGACATGGCTGGATCAGCCGGGAAGGAAGACAGGAGGCGGCAGGCGCGGCGTGGCGCACACGCGGAACCGCGATCCACAGATTGTACAGGGCGAGGCCCTTGTCTTCCTTTCGGTTTGCCTACAGCCCTGACGACCGGAAGCCCGTGCGCCTTACTCCACGCGCAGCGAGGCCGCCGCGCGCTCAATGAAGTGGGCCAGGTCGATATCGCGCTGGGTCAGGCCGTTTGCGTCGTGGGTCGACAGCGTGATGTCGACGCGGTTGTAGACGTTGAACCACTCGGGGTGGTGGTCCGCCTTTTCAGCCTGGATGGCCACGCGTGTCATAAACGCGAATGCGGCGTTGAAATCGGGGAAGGTGAAACGCTTCTGGATTGCGTCGCGGTTGTCGACGTCGGTCCAGCCGGGCAGTTCGGCGAGCAGGGTGGCGCGCGCCTGGGGCGAGAGAGGTGTCATAGTGGGCTCGATCAGTGAAAAGAAAAAACCGGCCCGCCCTGGCGGGCATGCCGGCATTGTTTCATAAAGCGGGATGCCGCGTAGTGGCCGCCGATGGACCACAAACCGGCCGCCCGCTCAGATATCGTCGCTGTCGCCCCAGCCTTCGCGGGTGCCAACGTTGAGCACGAGGTCGCCGTCGATCACGTCGCCGGCGCCCAGCGTCGGCTGGTCACGCAGTTCCTGGTACAGCGGCTCGAAGTCCGGGCGGGTCGCGTCGAAGAGCTGCTCGAAGCTGTCGATCACGAAGTAGCTCTTCTGGAACGTGTCGATGCGGTAGCGCGTGCGCATGATGCGGCGCACGTCGAAGCCGATGCGGTTCGGGCTGGCCGAATCGAGGCTGTAGACCGACTCACCCTGGCTGGACAGGATGCCGGCGCCGTAGATGCGCAGGCCTTCGGGCGTGCGGATCAGGCCGAATTCCACCGTGTACCAGTACAGGCGCGAGAGCATGTCGAGCGCGCCCAGGCCATGGGCCTTGAGCCCGCCCTTGCCGTACGCCTCCATGTAGTCGGCGAAGACCGGGTTGATCAGCAGGGGCACATGGCCGAACACATCGTGGAAGCAGTCCGGTTCCTGCAGGTAGTCGAGCTGCTCGGGTTTGCGCATCCACCAGCTCGCCGGGAAGCGGCGGTTGGCCAGATGGTCGAAGAACACTTCGTCCGGCACCAGGCCCGGCACGGCCACGACCTGCCAGCCGGTGGCGCGCATCAGCGTTTCGTTGAGCTGGTCGAACTCCGGCACGTGGTCCTTCTCCATGCCGAGTGTGGCGAGGCCTTGCAGGAATTCATTGCTGACGCGCCCGCGCAGCATCGAAGCCTGGCGCTCGTAGAGCTTGCGCCAGATGGCGTGGTCGGTGCTGGTGTAGCGGTGGACCGGTTGCGCGATGGTGAAGTCCGGGCGCAGTTCCTGACCGGACAGCAGGCCGGCGTCGAACTGTTCCCTGAGCTTGTCGGTCATGGTGCCCTGAAAGGCACCGTCGAACTGGCCGGAAGCCTCGTGGGCGAGGGCGCTGGCGGTAGCGGACATCAGCTTTGTCTCCTGGGTTTGGCGTTATGCGCCGTGATATGCGGTTTATCTGCGTAGTTTAGGCGTGTGGTGCTGCAATTCGGCCGCAAAATGGGCTGCTTTGCGGACTCTCGTGCGTATAATCCGCGCTATATCGAGAGTGAATGCGGGAATCACGTATGGTGTCGCTTGACCAGTTTGACCTTGCCCTGATTGCGGCGCTGCAGGCAGACGGGCGCTCGACCCACCAGCAGCTCGCCGAGCGCGTACACCTGTCGCCGAGCCAGGTCGGCCGGCGGCTGGCCCGGCTGGAGGCCGATGGCGTCATCACGGGCTACCGCGTGAGCCTGTCGACCCAGGCGCTGGGGCTGGGCGTGCAGGTGTTCATCAGCGTCAAGCTGGCCCACCACGGCGACACCATCATCGAGCGCTTCGCCGAGGAGATCCTGCTGCTCGAGGAAGTGCAGGAGTGCTATTCCGTCGCGGGCGAGGCCGACTACCTGATTCGCGTGGTCGTGCCCGACCTCCCCACGCTGGCCGACTTCACCATGAAGCGGCTGATGCGCGTGCCCGGCGTGGAAAGCGTGCGTTCCAATATTGTCCTGACTGCGTTGAAGTCCGAAGGCGCCTTGCCGCTGTCTCACCTGCGCTGAAATATTTGTCGGCCGCCTTGCAGGTTTGCGTGCCGGCCTTGCACTCCTAAACGTCACATGTCACCCTCGCCGGGTGCTTTGACGGGAGGATCGCAGGATGAAGGGAATCGTTGCCCGACCGGGTCGGGGTGTCGGCAGGCAAGTCGCGCGGGCAAGCCGCGTGGCGATGGCCGGCGTGCTCGCATGGCTGTCCGTGTCTGCGGCGTTCGCGGCACAAGTGACACGCTTCTCGCCGGAAGGCACGGTTCCGCAGGTACGGCAGGTGGCGATCCGCTTCGACGAGGCGATGGTCCCCATGGGCGATGTGCAGGCGGCCGCGCCGGCGGCCATTGCCTGTACCGGCGCCGCCACGGCCGGACACGGACGCTGGGTCGATGCAAGCAACTGGGTATTCGATTTCGAACGCGACCTGCCTCCGGGCGTGCGGTGCTCGGTCCGGATGTCCGCGAGCCTGCGCAGCGCGGCCGGCAAGGCTTATGCGGGCAAGCCCGAGTACCGCTTCGAAACCGGCGGCCCGACCGTGGTGGCCAGCCGGCCATCCGGCGGCGAAATCGAGGAAGACCAGATATTCGCGCTGCGCTTCAACGGCGCTGCGACGGCGGCCTCCGTCCGCGACCATGCGTGGTGCCAGGCCGAAGGCCTTGGCGAACGCATTCCCGTGCGCCTGCTCACCGGCAAGGAGCGCGACGGCGTGCTCGACGCCATCTACTGGAAGCGCATCGCCAAGGACGCGCCCGACGCGATCCACCTGCTCGCTTGCCAGCAGCGGCTGCCGGCCGGCGCGCGCATGCAACTCGTGCTCGGCGCCGGGATTGCCACGCCTTCGGGCCTTGCCACGCGCGACGAGCGCCGCTTCGACTACACGGTGCGCGAACCGTTCACGGCGAGCTTCAGCTGCGAGCGCGAGCACGCGCAATCGCCGTGCACGCCGCTGCGCCCGATGACGGTGTCGTTCTCGGCGCCGATCTCGCGCAAGCTGGCCGAACACGTGGTACTGAAGACGCCGTCGGGCCCGCGCGCGCCGCAGTTCGAGGTGGATCTCGCGCCCGATGCGAACGTGACGTCGCTGACCTTCGCCGCGCCATTCGCCGAGAAGGCGAACTTCACGATCGAGATCCCGCGTGACCTCAAGGACGACAGTGGCCGCACGCTCGCCAATGCGGACCTGTTCCCGTTGAAGGTGTCGACGGCCTCGATGCCGCCGCTGGCCAAGTTCGCCGCAGCGCCGTTTGGCGTCGTCGAGCGTTTCGGCGAACTGCCCAAGGGCAAGGCGCCGGCTGACTATCCGTCGTTGCTGCCCGTCACGCTGCGCAATGTCGAAGCCGACCTGCAGGTCCGCGGCGTGCAGGCGCAGGCGGGCACGGTGATGAAGCTCAAGGTTGATGACGACGGCGCCGTGCTGCGCTGGCTCGGCCTGGTGCGCCGCATGCATGAAGCGAGCTGGACACGTGCCGAACTCGACGCGGTGTTGGCTGGCCGCTCGCCGTATGGCGTGAACAACCCGCGCAATGCCCCGTCGATCGAAACGCGTTCGGTGTCGCTGCTGGAACGCGCGCAGGGCGTGCAGAAGCTGTCGGTGCCCAAGCCTTCGGGCGATGCGCCGCGGCCGTTCGAAGTGGTTGGCATTCCGCTGCCTGAGCCGGGCTTCCATGTCGTGGAAATTGCCTCGCCGATGCTAGGCGAAGCGCTGCTCGGCAAGCGCGCGCCGATGTATGTGCGTACCGCCGCGCTGGTCACGAACCTCGGCGTTCATTTCAAGCTTGCGCGTGGCGATGGCGACGGCTCGATGAGCGGCCTCGCGTGGGTCACCGCGCTCGATGATGGCAAGCCGGTGCGCGACGCAGCCGTCGCAGTGCGTGACTGTTCAGGCCGCCTGCTTGGCGAAGGCCGCACCGACGCCAGCGGCGTGGTGCGCTTCGCGAAGCTCGACGATGTTCGCGGCCGCACCTGCGATGGCAACGGGCTGATGGGCTACTTCGTTTCCGCACGCATCGCTGCTACACATCCGGAAGCGCGTGGCAAGGCCGACATGGCCTTTGTCATGTCCGACTGGAACCGCGGCATCGAGACCTGGCGCTTCAACGTGCCGACCGATGCCAGCGCCACGCAGACCGTGCGTGCGCACACGGTGTTTGACCGCACGCTGTTGCGCGTGGGGGAAACCGTGTCGATGAAGCATTTCATCCGTTCGGAGACCGCGCAGGGCTTCGCGTTGCCGCCGGAGAACCGCAAGCTGCCGGAGACCGTGGTGATCCGCCATGAAGGCAGCGGCCAGACCTATGAGTTGCCGCTGCAGTGGCGTAACACCGCCACGGGTGGACGCAGCGCCGAAAGCAGCTTCCAGGTGCCGCCCGCGGCGAAGCTTGGTGTCTACAACGTAGCGCTGCAGGCCGAAGGCAGTGGGGATGGCAGCGACAGCAGCGCGCGTACCTATTCCAGCGGAAGCTTCCGCGTCGAGGCGTTCCGGCTGCCGGTGCTGACCGGCACGCTGCAGGCGTCGGGCGGCAAGGGCGGCGCCGTGGTCGCGCCGGCCGAACTGCCGGTCGGGGTCGAGGTGCACTACGTATCTGGCGGCGGCGCGGCCGGCCTTCCGGTGCGTGTGTCAGCGCTGTTGCGCGACAAGTGGATCAACTTCCCCGGTTATGACGAGTACTCGTTCAGTCCGCCGCGCCCCACGCGCGAGAGCGCATCGGGCGACGAGGAGATGAGCGATGTCGATGAAGGCCAGGCACGCGATGGCGCACAGAAGCTGATTGCCGACAAGCTGCCACTGACGCTGGACAAGAACGGCAACGGCAGCGTCACGCTGCGCAAGATGCCGAAGATCGATGCGCCACGCGATCTTGTGCTGGAAGCCGGTTTCGCCGATCCCAATGGCGAAGTCCAGACGTTGCGCCAGACCGTACCGGTGTGGCCATCGGCTGTCGTGGCGGGCATCCGCACCGAGGGTTGGGTCTCGGTGAAGCAGAAGCTGGCCGTGCATGGCTTGGTACTCGATACGCAAGGCAAGCCGGTCGCCGATGCGCCGGTGAAGTTCAATGCGCGCGCACGCATCACCACGTCGACGCGCAAGCGTGTGGTCGGCGGCTTCTATCGCTACGACAACCGCAGCGAGAGCCGCGACCTCGGTACCGTGTGCGAAACGCGTACCGATGTGCAGGGGCGTGCGCGTTGCGATGTCACGCTGGACCAGGCCGGCCAAGTCGAGCTGGTTGCGATTGCACGCGACAAGGATGGCCGCAGCGCGCAGGCCGCATCGACCGTGTGGGTCACGCGCCAGGGCGAACTGTGGTTCGGCGGCGAGAACCATGACCGCATCGACGTGCTGCCCGAGAAGAAGCAGTATGCGCCCGGCGATACCGCGGTGTTCCAGGTGCGCATGCCGTTCCGCCAGGCTACCGCGCTAGTCGCGGTCGAGCGTGAAGGCGTGCTCGAAACGCAGGTGGTCGAACTCAACGGCAGTGATCCGACGGTGCGCGTGAAGGTCAAGCCGGAGTGGGGACCTAACGTGTACGTCTCGGTGATGACGATCCGCGGGCGTCTGCACGAAGTGCCGTGGTATTCGTTCTTCACGTGGGGCTGGCGCCAGCCGGGCGAATGGTGGCGGGCGTTCCGCAGTGAAGGCAAAGAGTACGCGGCGCCGACGGCATTGGTCGATCTTTCGCGGCCGGCGTTCCGGCTGGGACTCGCGGAGATCCGCGTCGGCAACGAGGCGCACCGGCTCGATGTGACGGTGACGCCGGATAAGGCGTCCTATTCCGTGCGAGGCAAGGCGCGCGTGGCGCTGCAAGTGAAGCTGCCGGACGGCAAGCCCGCCGGCAACGGCGAAATCGCACTAGCTGCAGTCGATCAGGCGCTGCTCGAACTGATGCCGAACAATAGCTGGGATCTGCTCGACGCGATGCTGCAGCGGCGCAGCTATGGCGTGGAGACCTCCACCGCGCAGATGGAGATCATCGGGCGCCGCCACTATGGGCGCAAGGCGGTGCCGGCTGGCGGTGGCGGCGGCAAGAGCCCGACACGCGAACTGTTCGACACGCTGCTGCTGTGGAACCCGCGCGTGCAGCTGGATGCCGAGGGCAGGGCCACGGTGGACGTGCCGCTCAACGATTCGCTGACGAGCTTCCGTATCGTTGCGGTCGCGGATCTTGGCGTGGGACGCTTCGGCACCGGCAGCGCAACCATTGCAGCGACTCAGGATCTGCAGGTGATATCTGGCCTGCCAATGCTGATACGCGAGGATGATCGCTACCGTGCCATGTTTACGCTACGCAATACGACAAAGCGCGCGATGACGGTGCAAGCGAGCGCACGTGCCACGCTGGTCGGCAACGCCAACGCACTGCCTGTGCAGACCGTGCAGATTCCCGCGGGCGAAGCGCGCGAGATCGGCTGGGATGTCACTGCGCCCGCGCTGCTCGCGTTCTCGCGCAGCGGCACGGTGCAATGGGAAGTGCAGGCTGCCGAGCAGGGCTCCGGCGGCGCGACGGATCGCATCAAGGTGTCGCAGCAGATCGTGCCGGCAGAGCCTGTGACAGTGCAGCAGGCCACCCTGGCGCAGCTCACACCGCAATTGAGTGTGCCCGTGAAGGCGCCGCCGGGCGCGCTTGCCGATCCGACCGGCAAGGTGCGCGGCGGCTTGCAGGTGAACCTGCAGTCGTCGCTCGCGGGCGGCATGCCGGGCGTGCGCGAGTGGTTCGTAAACTACCCGTTCAGCTGCCTGGAGCAACGCACGTCCAAGGCCATCGGCCTGGCCGACGGCACGGCGTGGGAAGCGCTGATGAACCAGTTGCCTTCCTACCTCGATGCGAACGGCCTGGCCGCGTACTTCCCGCTGCGCAGCGACAGCCAGAGCGGCAGCGTTGCGCTGACGGCTTACCTGCTGTCGATCAGCGATGAAGCGGCACGTGCTGGCCTGACCCTGCGCGTGCCGGATGAGCTGCGGACGCAGATGGAGCGCGGACTGGTGGCCTTCGTCGAAGGCCGCATCCGTCCCGACGCGTGGGCGCCGTCGTCGGCGACGATGGACCTGGAAGTCCGCAAGCTCGCCGCGCTCGAAGCGCTGTCGCGCACCGGCCATGCGCAGGCGCGCATGCTCGGCTCGATCCAGATTCTGCCCGCGCAATGGCCTACATCGGCGCTGATCGACTGGACCCTGCTGCTGACGCGCATGCAGGACATTCCGCAACGCGAGGCACGCCTGGCCGAGGCGCAGCAGTTGCTGCGCGCGCGACTGATGGTGCAAGGCACGCGGCTGGCCTTCTCGACCGAGCGCAGTGACGACTGGTGGTGGCTGATGTCAGGTGGCGATGTGAACGCGGCACGCCTGCTCGCGCTGGCTGCGGAACTGCCAGGCTGGAAGGACGACGCGCCGCAGCTTGCTGTAGGCCTGATCGGACGGCAGGTGCGTGGTGCGTGGGGCACGACCAATGCCAATACATGGGGCATGCTCGCCATCACGCGCTTTGCGCAGGTGTTCGAGAAGACGCCGGTGGCTGGCACTACGCGCATGTCGGTCAGCGGTTCTGGCGAATCCGCACGCAGCGTCGACTGGAGCCGTGCACAGCGTCGCGACGGGGTGGCGCAGGGCAGCGTCGATCTGCCGTGGCCGGGCGGCGAAAGCGGTGGCACGCTGCAGCTTGAGCATGCTGGCGCGGGACATCCGTGGGCGACAGTGCGAGCGATGGCGGCGGTGCCGCTGTCCGGTCCGCTGGCTGCGGGCTATCGTGTGCGCCGCACAGTGACGCCTGTGGAGCAGGCCGTGTCCGGCAAGTGGTCGCGCGGCGACACGTATCGCGTGAAGCTGGAGGTCGATGCGCAGGCCGACATGACGTGGGTGGTGATCAGCGATCCGATACCGGCCGGTGCAACGATCCTCGGCAGCGGGCTCGGCCGCGATTCGGAAATCGCCACGCGCGGCGAACGGCGCAAGGGCATGGCATGGGCCGCCTATACCGAACGTACGCCACAGGCCTATCGCGAGTACTACGAGTACCTGCCCAAGGGCAGCATCTCGGTCGAGTACACGGTGCGCCTGAACAATGCGGGCGACTTTGCCCTGCCGCCGACGCGCGTCGAAGCGATGTACGCGCCAGACGTGTTTGGCGCCGCACCGAACGCGCGCCTGACTGTGGGGGCCCGCCCATGAGCTGGCTCGCGCTGATGATGCCGGCGCGCGTGCGCGAGTGGTGGCTGGCCGGCACATTAGCGGGCGTGGTCTACGGTGCGTTGCTGCTGCAGGTATCGATGGAATTGCCGGAAGGCGCGCCACTGACCGGGCACATCGCGATGCAGCCCGTGTGGAAGACGGCAATGGCGCTGATGCTGGCGCGCGCGGCGTGGTTCCACCGGCCGCTGTCCGAGCGGCGCTGGCTCGTGGTTGCGCTGGTGTTCTCGGCGATCGGCGATTTCCTGCTCGCGGTGCCCGCGCTGCGCATTTCGTTCGTCGGCGGGCTTGGTGCTTTCCTGCTCGCACATCTGGCGTACTTGCGGATTCTGGTGCCGCTTGCGGGCGACTCGCGCGCGCATCGGCTGATTGCATGTGGCGCGCTGATCGGCGTGGCGGGCACGATGCTGGGCCGCTTCTGGCCTAATCTTGGCACGCTTGCCGAGGGGGTGACGGTCTATGTCGTCATACTTGCGGCGATGGCGTGCAGCGCGCTTGTGGCAAAGTTGCCCACACCGCTGACTGCGCTGGGCGCACTGTGTTTCGTAGCGTCCGACATGATGATCGGCATCGCGCGGTTCCTGGTGCCGTTCGACAGTTTCCAGCTCGGTATCTGGTGGACGTATTGGGCGGCACAGGTGCTGATCGTCGCGGGCATTGTGGCGAATCGTGGAGAGCGGGGGGGATGAAAAGGCCGGCAGCACATCGTGCGGCAGTTGTCATGTTTGCGATTGCGCTGACATGCACAACACTCCCCGCCCATGCATTTCCAAGCTTCACCCAAGTCCGCGCAGACTGGCGAAGCTCCGACCTCGTCATCACCGATCGCAACGGCGAAACCGTGGCGCGCATACGTGACGATTTCCGCGTGCGCCGCGGTGATTGGGTCACCCTGCAGGAAACCTCGCCGGCGTTGCGCACGGCCATCGTGCTGTCGGAGGACAAGCGCTTCTACGCACACAGCGGCGTCGACTGGCAAGGCGTGGCTGCAGCGGCCTGGGCCAATCTCTTTAACACGCGGACGCGCGGTGCTTCCACGCTGACGATGCAACTGGCAGGCCTGCTCGATGAGGACCTGCGCAGGCCGGGCGCCGCGGGGCAGGGCCGCAGCGTCACGCAGAAGCTCGGACAGGCTGCCGGCGCCGCGTCGCTGGAACGAAGCTGGAGCAAGGACCAGATCCTTGAAGCCTATCTGAACCTCGTGCCGTTCCGTGGCGAACTTGTCGGGCTGTCGGCGATGTCGCAAGTGTTGTTCGGCAAGTTTCCGGAGGGACTGGACGCGCGTGAATCGGCGCTGGCCGTGGCGCTCGTGCGTGCGCCCAACGCAAAGGCAGCGCAGGTGTCGCGCCGCGCATGCGGCATCCTGCGCGAGATGCGCTTGCCGCGCGAGTGCGAGGGGCTGGAAGGCTTTGCACAACTGGCATTGCTGCGCTCAGGCACCGTCGCGCAGCGCGGCACGGCAGCGTCGCCGCAGCCGAGGCAACTCGCACCGCATCTTGGTCGTATGCTGGCGAGTCAGGCGCGTGCGCAACCACGGACAGATCTGGCGCAGTCGTACCTTCGATCGACGCTTGACGCAGATCTCCAGCGCGTGGCCACGGCGAGCCTGCAGCGGCATCTGCGCGAACTGGCCGGACGCCATGTGGAAGACGGCGCCGTGGTGGTGATCGACAACGCGAGCGGCGACGTGCTGGCCTACGTGGGCTCGTCCGGCGAGTTGTCCGGTGCGTCGGAAGTCGATCATGCACAGGCGCTGCGCCAGGCGGGTTCAACGCTGAAACCATTCCTGTACGAGCAGGCGCTGGAAGAACGGCGGCTGACGGCTGCTTCGCTGCTCGACGACCGGCCTGTCAACCTGCCGGTCGGCGGCGGGCTGTACGTGCCGCAGAACTACGACCATCGCTACGCGGGCTGGGTCAGTACGCGCGCGGCACTTGCTGCTTCGCTGAACGTGCCCGCGGTGCGCACGCTCGTGATGGTGACACCCCACCGCTTTCACAAACGCTTGGTGTCGCTGGGACTGCCGTTGACAGAAGCCGGCGACTACTACGGATATAGCCTTGCGCTCGGCAGCGCCGATGTGTCGCTGCTGGCGCTGACCAACGCGTATCGCGCGCTTGCCAACAGCGGTCGCTATGCACCGGTGCGCATGCGTGCGGGCATGGCGGCAGTGCCGACTACGGCGGTGATGGCGCCAGCAGCGAGCTACGTGATCGGCGACATCCTGTCCGACCGCCACGCACGGGCGCGCACGTTCGGGCTCGACAGTCCGCTGACCACGCGTTTCTGGACTGCGGTGAAGACCGGTACGAGCAAGGACATGCGCGACAACTGGTGCATCGGCTGGTCACGGCGTTATACCGTTGGCGTGTGGGTTGGCAATGCGAGCGGGGCCAGCATGCATGACGTATCGGGGGTATCCGGCGCGGCGCCGGTCTGGCATGACGTGATGGAGGCGCTGCACCGTTCGCAGCCGAGCATGGCGCCTGCGGCGCCGGCGGGCGTGGAGCGCGTCGCGCTGGCGTTTGACGATGACCTCGAGCCAGCGCGTGAAGAAGTGTTTCTCGTTGGTACGGCCCAGACACGTGTCGGCGTGGGGATGTCGTCAGCGCGATCTGGCGTGCCGGCCATTGCCAATCCGGCCAACGGCACGGTGTTTGCGCTGGACCCTGACATGCCGCCGTCGGCGCAACGTGTGTGGTTCCACGCCGAAGGCGTAACGGGCCAGACCGCGCGTTCTGTGACGTGGCGCATGGATGGCAAGCCGCTTGGGCGTGGCGGTGAAGTGGCGTGGCTGCCGTGGCCCGGCCGGCATCAGGTTGAGTTGCTCGACGCCGCGGGCAAGGTGGTGGACCGTATCGGCATTGAAGTGCGCGGGGCAAGCGTGCGTGCTCCCGCCGCGCAAACGGGGCGCGGCGCTCGCTGATCCTGCGCGTGGTACCTTGAACCAGTCGCACGCCTCGCAGCGCTTCAAGCTGGCGTGCATTCGTCGCCGCGCGCGACGCCAACCGACAGGAGCAAGCATGACCGGAAACGCCAACCCCGCTGCGAGCGTTGCAACCCGCCAGCTAGGCAACCATGGCCCCACGGTCTCGGCCATCGGCCTTGGCTGCATGGGCATGAGCGATTTCTATGGCGCGCATGACGATGCCGAGTCGATCCGCACGATCCACCATGCGCTCGATCGCGGCATTACGCTGCTCGATACCGCGGACATCTATGGGCCGCATACCAATGAAGAACTCGTGGGCCGTGCCATCGCCGGGCGTCGCGAGCAGGTCGTGCTCGCGACCAAATTCGGCATCGTGCGAGATTTGTCGAAACCCGCAACGCGTGGCGTCAATGGCCGCCCCGAGTATGTGCGCGCGAGCTGCGAGGCAAGTTTGAAGCGCCTCGGCGTAGAGCACATCGATTTGTACTACCAGCACCGCGTCGATCCGGAGGTGCCGATCGAGGAAACCGTGGGCGCGATGGCCGAACTCGTGAAGGCCGGCAAGATCCGCTGGATCGGGCTGTCCGAGGCCGGCGCGCAAACCCTCGAACGCGCGCACAAGGTGCATCCGGTCACGGCCTTGCAGAGCGAGTATTCGTTGTGGACGCGCGATGTGGATACCGACGGCATCCTCGCTACGTGCGAGCGGCTGGGCATTGGCTTCGTGCCCTATAGCCCGCTGGGCCGCGGCTTCCTGACGGGCGCGATCCGCAGCCCCGAGGACTTCGATGCGGACGATTTCCGTCGCACCAACCCGCGCTTCATGGGCGAAAACTTCGCGCGCAACCTGGCGCTTGTCGACAAGGTGCGCGCACTGGCGGACGCAAAAGGCTGCACGCCGGCGCAGCTCGCGCTTGCCTGGGTACTGGCGCGCGGTCCGCAGATCGTGCCGATTCCCGGTACGCGCCGCATCGCCAATCTGGACGACAACCTCGGCGCGCTGGACGTGCGGCTCGATGCAAAGGAGCTGGCGGATATCGATGCCATTTTCCCGGCCGGCGCAGCGGCGGGTACGCGCTATGCCGAGCATGTGATGCCGATGCTGGCACGCTGATTCGGGTGCAGGGCCTGCCGCATAATGGCGGGTCCTGAACCGACCTGCCGGAGTGTCCGCATGGCCCTGATTCCCCTCGATGCCGCCAGCACGGCGGCGCGCCTGCCTTATCCCGAACTCGCCGGGGCGATCGCCGACATGCTGGGCGAGTTGCGCGATGGCACCGCCATGGCGCCGCCGCGTATCGCGCTGCCGGTCGGCGACGCGCAGGCCGGGGCGGGCACGCTGCTGGTGATGCCGGCGCGCAACCGGCGGCTGGTGATGACCAAGAACATCACGGTGCATCCCGATAATCCGCGTCGCGGGCTGCCGAATATCCTCGGCGAGGTCGTGGTCGCTGACGCGCATACGGGCGAGCGCCTCGCGATGCTGGATGGTCCCACCGTCACCGGTCGACGTACGGCCGCTGTGTCGTTGCTGGCCGCGCAGCGCTTTGCGGCGCAGCCGGACGGCGAACTGCTGATCATCGGTGCCGGCGTTCAAGCGATGACCCATCTGGAAGCCTTCATCGCTGGATTGCCGGTACGTCGCGTGTGGCTGCATTCGCGCACGCGCGACAAGGCCGAAGCGCTGGCCGCGCACGCTGGCTCGCTCGGCGTGACGGCGGAGGTGACCGATGATGTTGCATCCGTGCTGCCGCGCGTGTCGATGGTGGTGACCGTCACGTCGAGCCTCAGTCCGGTACTGCCCGACATCGATAGCGGTCTGTGGCAAGAGCACCACTTCATTGCCGCGGTCGGCGCGTTCCGTCCGGACATGTGCGAACTGCCGCCAGCGCTGTGCCATGCGGCGTCGGCCAGCGGGCGCCTGCTCGCCGATACGCTGTTCGGCATCGAGGAAGAGGCCGGTGACTTGTTGCAGGCGGGCATCGACTGGTCGACCGTGCAGCCGTTCGAAACAGCGATCCTGCAGGCGGATGCCATCCGCGCCCGCCGCAGCAGCCCGCTCGTGTTCAAGAGCGTCGGCTACGCGCTGTGGGACCTGGCGGCCTGCGTGCTGGCCAGCCGCCCGGACTAGCCTGCGTCCGCCCCGAGCCAGGCACGAAACAGCTCGCGCGCGGGCT
This sequence comes from Cupriavidus sp. C1SS-2L, assembly GCF_057073735.1. NCBI lineage: Bacteria > Pseudomonadati > Pseudomonadota > Betaproteobacteria > Burkholderiales > Burkholderiaceae > Cupriavidus > Cupriavidus sp. C1SS-2L. The sequence goes on along the minus strand of NZ_CP172708.1, from coordinate 3,726,815 downwards.
CCAGGTACTCGGCAACCGATTCGCTGCAACCGCCGGCATACCAGTGGCAGTAGCAGCCATGGAACGTGGCCAGCATCAGCCGTGCCATCGCGGCTGGCATCGGACGATGCGGTTGCGAGAACGCGTCGACAAGCTGCCGCACATGACTGTCCCAGCCGCGCCGGATCTCGGCGCGCACGCTGGCCGGCACGCTGCCCGAGAACAGCATGCCGAGCACCACACCCTTGGCTTCGGGGTTGGCGGTGAAAGCCTGCGCGACCTGATTGAAGACGCGGTCCAGCCGCCGCTGAGGCGTTTCGCCGGCACGCACGTCCGGTTCTATCTCTTGGGCGATTTGCTGGAACAGGCTGGTGGCCGCCTCTGCCAGCAACATCTCCTTGCTGCCGAAATGCCATAGCAGACTGCTCTTGGCCACGCCGGCGCTCGCAGAAATCCGGTCGAGCGTGACGTCGGCGTAGCCATGTGCGCGTATCAGGTCTCGCGTGACCTCCAGCACGCGCTGGCGGGTCTCGAGGCCACGGCGGTTTTTCGGATTGGCGTGCGGCGAGAGAGAGGACACGGGCATGAGGGGACCAAATATGTCGTTTGCATCACTAACAGGCTCGGCGGCGCAAAACACAGCCGCTCGGCATTTGACAGTGTGACGCGATTCGAACCAAACTTCGGGATTGTACTGAACGTTCAGCACAATGCGCCCCCGCTGGTGGGCGGCAACTTTCCGTTTTGCCGCCTTGTTGCGTGAGCAGGCTCGCACTGAGCCCATGTCTCAAGGAGAACCGAATGATTTATCGATACGCAGCGCTCGCTGCTGCTGCCATGTGCCTGTTGGGGCCGGTACACGCGGCCGAAGGTCCGAAGGCGGCGACGGCTGCCACAGCAAAGGCCAACGCCGCGGTCCTGCAGCAGTTGCCGTTTGCCAACCGGCAGGATTTCGAGGATGCGCAGCGCGGCTTCCTCGGTACGCTGGACAGCAACGAAATCCGCGATGCGCAGGGGCGCGTGGTCTGGTCGCTTGATACGTACGCATTTCTGCGCGATGCCAGAGCACCGGACACGGTCAACCCGAGCCTGTGGCGTCAGGCCCAGCTCAACATGAACAACGGCTTGTTCCGGGTCACTGACCGCATTTACCAGGTGCGCGGACTCGACATCTCGAACATGACGATCATCGAGGGCGATACCGGGCTGATCATCATCGACCCGCTTACCTCGAAGGAAACGGCGCACGCGGCGCTGGATCTTTACTACAAGCATCGACCGAAGAAGCCCGTGGCGGCAGTGATCTACACCCATAGCCATGGTGACCACTTCGGGGGCGTGAAGGGCGTGACCACCGACGAGGAGGTGAAGGCTGGCCGCGTGAAGGTGCTGGCACCTGAAGGTTTCATGGAGGAGGCAGTCAGCGAGAACGTCTTCGCGGGCAATGCAATGGGGCGCCGCGCGCAGTACATGTACGGTGTCAACCTGCCGAGGGCGGCCAACGGCCATGTCGACTCGGGCCTGGGCAAAGCGGTGTCCCGCGGCACCATCACGCTGATCGCGCCGACCGACCTGATCGCGAAGACCGGAGAGACGCGCACGATCGACGGCGTGCAGATCGAGTTCCTGATGGCGCCCGGCACCGAGGCGCCGGCCGAGATGCTGATGTACTTCCCGCAGTGGAAGGCGCTGTGCGCGGCCGAGGACGCTACCCACAACATGCATAACCTGTACACCATCCGCGGCGCACAGGTGCGCGACGCCAACCAGTGGTGGCGCGCGCTGGACGAGACCATCGACCGCTTCGGCGGCCGTACCGAGGTCCTGTTCGCGCAGCACCACTGGCCGAAGTGGGGCCAGCAGAACATCGTGACGTACCTGGGCAACCAGCGTGATGGCTACAAGTACATCCACGACCAGTCGCTGCGCCTGGCCAACCAGGGCTTCACGCCGGCCGAGATCGGCGAGCGCGTGAAGCTGCCACCGTCGCTGGCGAGCCAGTGGGACCTGCGTGACTACTACGGCACGGTGAACCACAACGCCAAGGCGGTCTACCAGCGCTACCTCGGCTGGTATGACGCCAATCCGGCCAACCTCTATCCGCTTCCGCCCGAAGAATCGGCCCGGCACTATGTTCAGTTCATGGGCGGGGCCGACAAGGTGATCGAACAGGCGAGGGCTTCATTTGCGCGTGGCGAGTACCGCTGGGTGGCCGAAGTCATGAAGCAGGTCGTGTTTGCCGACCCGTCCAACCAGGTGGCGCGCAATCTCGAAGCGGACGCCCTCGAGCAGCTTGGCTACCAGACCGAATCGGCCACGTGGCGCAGCGCTTTCCTGAGCGGTGCGCAGGAACTGCGCAATGGCCTATCGAAGGATTCAGGCGCGCGCACCTCCAGCCCCGATGTGCTGAATGCCATGACCGACACCATGCTGCTGGATTACCTGGCGATCCGCCTGAATGGCGAGCGCGCGGCGGGCCAGAAGCTCGCCATCAACTGGGTCCAGCCCGATACGGCCAAGCGCTACGCACTGACTGTGGATAACGGCGTGTTCCGGTACAAGGCCGATGCCCAGCACCAGAACCCGCAGGTGACGCTGAGCATCCCTCGCATGGCGCTGATGGGGGTGCTTGCCGGCCAGACCACGCTGTCGGCCGAGGTGCAAGCCGGACGCGCGCGTGTCGACGGCGATGCCGGCGCGCTGCGCACGTGGGTGGGGCTGATGGACAAGTTCGACACCAACTTCGCCATCGTGACGCCCTGACGCAACAGCGGTGCTCAGGGGTGGCGGCCCGATGGAGAACCAGCCGCCGCCCTCGTAAAACCACGTATATTCGAGGGTTTTTCGCGCGACACCGCAAAAGCGTTGCGCGGATGCTGCGGTACCGGAGGCCAAGGTCAGCCTCGATGCGATTTTCTTAATGGTTAACCCTTCCTTTAGGGGAGTCCTTCTACGAATCAGTGTCGTCGATGAAACAGTCCCGCTGCTGCAGGCCGGATAATGCCTCCGGCAGCAACCCGAATGAGGAGTATGAGGACTATGAAATCGAACTATAAGAAGATGCTGGCGGCAGGCGCTGTCATGGCGCTGGCAGGTACGGCACAGGCGCAATCCGCGGGCAGCAATATCGTGAGCCTAGGCTGGTTCCGCGTGATGCCGAACAGCTCGGCCGATCCGCTGACGGTGGACAGCATCAATGGCCGTCCGGTCAATATGACCCGGGCAAACACGGGCGCCAGTATCGAGAGTGCCGATACGCTGGGTATCGCCTTCGAGCATTACTTCACGGACAACATCTCGGCCGAACTGGTCGCAGGCATTCCGCCCAAGCATGACGTCAAGGGCACCGGCGACTATGGCCAATATGGCAAGCTGGGCTCGGTCAGGCAGTGGAGCCCGGCGGTGGTGGTGAAGTACCACTTCTTCGATGCCAAGACGAAATTTCGTCCCTATGTCGGCCTGGGTGTGAACTACACCTGGTTCACGGACGAAACCATCACCAACCAGGACTTCGTCAACCACGCCTTCGGTATTCCCGGCGCCAAGATGACCGCCAATGCGGAAAGCTCGTGGAACCCGGTGTTCAACGTGGGCGCGAGCTACGCCATCACTGACAACTGGTTCGTGGGCCTGTCGGTTTCCTACCTGCCCTTGTCTACCCGTGCCACCCTCACCACCCAGGCGAACGGGGTGACGATCGTGTCGCACACCAAGATCAAGATCGATCCGGTGGTGACCTTCCTGAGCGTGGGCTACAAGTTCTGATTTCCGTCAGGACGTATCCAGGAACGAAGAACGGGGCGCCTTGTGCGCCCCGTTTTCTTTGCTTCACTGGCAGGTTGCAGCGCGCTTTACGCCGCCGACTTCACCGGGTACCCGGCCTCTTCGATGGCTGCGCGCAGCGCTTGCACATCCGCGCCGCTTTCCACCTTGACCGACTGGGCCGGTACATCGGCATTCACGCGTGCGGCGGGATCAACGCCCTGAACGGCGCGCGTAATGGCGCCCACGCAGTGGTTGCACGACATGCCTTCGACCTGGAACTGGATCATGGCTGGGACCTCCTGATTGAGATGGACTGGCGGCACGATCGCCGCGACGGACGTAGTGTGAACCTTCCCATGGTGGGAAGCGCAAGCACAAACCTCCAATGAATATCGAAAAGCGCATCATGCGACACTCGAATCGTCATTGACCTTCCTATGATGGTAAGGTCCATCATGCAGTAACCGAAACCGAAACCGAAACCGAAACCGAGGACGAGTCCATCAATGTCGAATGCCAGCCTTTCCCCCACCTTGACGGGCAGCCAGGCGCCGGAGTGGCGGCTGCCGATCGACGGCATGACCTGCGCGTCGTGCGTGCGGCGTGTCGAGAATGCGCTGGCCAAGGTGCCCGGAGTGCAGGACGTGGCCGTGAACCTTGCCACCGAGCAGGCCACGCTCCATGCGGACAGCGGCGCCGTGCTGCCGGCCGCAGCCAAGGCCGTGGCGGATGCCGGCTATGAAGTGCCACGCGAGACGGTAGAACTCAATATCGCAGACATGACCTGCGCTTCCTGCGTGGGCCGTGTCGAACGCGCGCTGCGCGCCGTGCCAGGTGTGCTTGATGCCCAGGTCAACCTTGCTACCGAACGCGCGAGCGTGACCCTGCTGCGCGGCGCCGCCGATGCCGATTCGCTCGCCGCCGCGGTCGCGCGCGCGGGGTACGGTGCAACCCCGGTCACCGAAACGCTGCCATCGGCTGCGCCGGACGATGCCGCACGCGACTTCTGGACCGGTCCATGGCCGGTGATCTTCTCGGCGGCGCTTTCCGTGCCGCTGGTCGCACCGATGGTGCTCGAATGGTTCGGCATGCACTGGATGCTGCCGGGCTCGGTGCAGTGGCTGCTTGCCACGCCGGTGCAGTTCGTGTTTGGCTGGCGCTTCTACAAGGCCGGCTGGAAGGCAGTGCGCGCCCGCGCCGGCAATATGGACCTGCTGGTGGCGCTGGGCACGAGCGCTGCCTATGGCCTGTCCCTGTGGCTGATGTGGCGCATGCCGGACGGCATGCCGCATCTCTACTTCGAAAGCGCCGCGGTGGTCATCACGCTCGTGCGGCTGGGCAAATGGCTGGAGACGCGGGCCAAGCGCCAGACCGCCGATGCCATCCGCGCGCTCGCCGCGCTGCGACCCGACACCGCTCGCGTGCGCCGCGACGGCCAGGAAGTGACGGTGCCGCTGGGATCGGTGCGTGTGGGGGACGAAGTGGTGGTGCGTCCGGGCGAGCGTATCCCCGTCGATGCCGTGGTAATCGAAGGCAGCAGCCATGCCGATGAATCGATGCTGACCGGCGAAAGCGTGCCCGTACCGAAGGGCCCCGGCGACAAGCTCACCGGCGGCGCCATCAATTTCGAAGGGCTGCTGGTAGCGCGCACTGTCGCGGTGGGCGCCGAGACCGTGCTTGCTCGCATCATCCGCATGGTCGAGCATGCGCAGGCGGCCAAGGCACCGATCCAGCGCCTGGTCGACCAGGTCAGCGCGGTGTTCGTGCCGGTGGTGCTGGGCATTGCGCTGGTGACGCTGCTCGGCTGGGGCCTGTTCGCGGGCGACTGGGAAACGGCACTGCTCAATGCGGTGGCAGTGCTGGTGATCGCCTGCCCGTGCGCGCTGGGGCTCGCCACGCCAACCGCGATCATGGCCGGCACCGGCGCCGGTGCGCGCGCGGGCATTCTGATCAAGGATGCAGAGGCGCTCGAGATTGCCCATCGCGTGAGCGTGGTGGCGTTCGACAAGACCGGCACGCTGACCGTGGGCCGGCCGGAAGTGGTGGCGCTGCACGCCGCCGACCCGGAGGATGCCGACGGCGCCAGGCTGCTGGCGCGGCTAGCGGCACTTCAGGCAGGAAGCGAGCACCCGCTGGCGCGCGCGGTGCTGAATGCGGCGCAAACGCGCGGCATCACCGCACCCGCGGCCACTGATGTGCAGGCGTTGCCGGGGCGCGGCATTGCCGGCGTGGTCGACGGGCAAGCGCTGCAGCTCGGCAGCGAACGGCTGCGCGAAGCGCTCGGCGCTGATGCGGGTACGCTGCAGGCGGCGGCGGAACGCCTGCGCGACGAGGGTCGCACGGTGTCGTGGCTGGTGGAAACGCAGCCGCCACGCGTCACTGGCCTGGTGGCGTTTGGCGATGCCATCAAGCCCGGCGCACCCGCGGCCATTGCGCGGCTGCGCGCAGCCGGCGTGCGCACGGTGATGCTGACCGGCGACAACAAGGGCGCCGCGGCACGCGTGGCCCAGGCGCTCGGTCTCGATGAAGTACAGGCCGAGGTACTGCCCGAAGACAAGGCGGCGCGTGTGCGTGCGCTCGGCCAGGATGGCGCGGTGGTGGCCATGGTCGGCGATGGCATCAACGATGCGCCGGCGCTGGCCGCGGCCGATGTCGGCATTGCGATGTCCACTGGTACCGATGTCGCCATGCACGCAGCGGGGATCACGCTGATGCGTGGGGATCCGGCGCTCGTCGCCGACGCGCTGGCCGTGTCACACCGCACCGTGCGCAAGATTCGCCAGAACCTGTTCTGGGCGTTCTTCTACAACGTGGTCGGCATTCCGCTGGCTGCGGCAGGGCTGCTGAACCCGGTGGTCGCCGGGGCCGCGATGGCGTTCTCGAGCGTGAGCGTCGTCAGCAACGCGTTGCTGCTGCGGCGCTGGCATCCGGGTGGCGAGACGGGTGAAACAGGAGCAAAGGCATGAATATCGGCGAGGCAGCGGACGCCTCTGGCGTTTCGGCGAAGATGATCCGGCACTACGAGTCCATCGGCCTGGTCGATGCGCCGCCGCGCACCGAAGGCGGCTACCGCCGCTACGACGAGCGCGCCGTGCATACCTTGCGCTTCGTGCGGCGCGCCCGTAGTCTCGGGTTCTCGCTCGAGGAGATCCGCGGGCTGCTGTCGCTGTGGCATGACCGCCGGCGCGCCAGCGCAGATGTGAAGGCGATGACGCTGCGGCATGTGGCGGACCTGGAAAAGCGGATTGCCGAACTTGCCGCGATGCGCGATACGCTGCGCGCGCTGGCCGAGGCCTGCAGCGGCGACGACCGGCCCGATTGCCCCATCCTCGCCGACTTCGCGCAGCCCGATGACCATGCGCATTGCCATGGTGAGGGCGCATGTAGCGGTACGGTGGCGGACGAACAATAATCAGAAACGCAATGCCCCCGCGCCGGTCGGGCGGCATCGGGAGGAGACCCGCGGATGGACAAGCCCATGACGGAAAACCCCGTTCATCCTGCTGAAGCAGGCCCATCCGGGCCTGCGGACGCGGCTGGCAAAGCGCCCGGTCTTGCAGCAGTAGAAAGCCGCCAGCGTATGCGCGACGGCACCGAACTGCTGCTGCGCACCTGGGAACCGGATCCGTGCATGTTCCCCGAAACGGTCGGCTGCGTGTTGCTCGTCCATGGGCTGGCTGAGCACTGCGGCCGCTACCAGCATGTGGCCGAGGTGCTGTGCGGATTGGGCCTGCGTGTGCGCGCATACGACCAGCGCGGCCATGGTGCGAGCGGTGGGGCGCGCATGGTCGCGGAACATCCCGATGCCTACCTCAATGACCTTGTCGAAATCCATGACGCGGCAGTGCGGGTCTGGAAGGAACTGCCGATCCTGCTCGGCCACAGCATGGGAGGGCTGGTCGCCGCGCGCTTCGCCACTGCGCGCTTGCGCCCGGTGCGTGCGCTGGTGCTGTCGTCGCCGGCGCTGGCATTGCGGTTGTCTCCGACGATGCTGACGATCCACCGCGTACTTCTTACGCTGGCGCCGCGCTTGCGCGTGCCCAACCCGATCGATGCGCGCATGCTGTCGCACGACGCGCATGTCGTGGCGCGCTATCGCGCTGATCCGCTGGTACAGACCACGATTACGGCCGGCGTACTTGAGAGCTTCATCCGGGGCATGGCGCAAGCACAGACCGATGCGCCGCGGCTGGAGGCACCGATGCTGATGCTAGTCGGCGGCGCGGACAAGATCGTCGATCCGGGCGGAAGCCGGACCTTCTTCGATCATGCGCCGGCAGATCTCCGCGAAGAAGTGTGGTTCGGCGAGGGCTACCATGAGATCTTCAACGAGGCCGAGCCGTTGCGCAGCAAGGTATTTGCGGCGCTGACGGACTGGCTGCGGCGGCATCTGGCGCAGCCAGTCTAGGTTCGAAAAACGGACTCAGCGACGCCGAACACTGCGCTGACGACGGGATCTTCACGTCGGCTGGCCAGCGCGACAAGCATCAGTTCCGTCTGCACGGACATGCCTTCCACCACCACGAGGCCATGCGCGTGCGATTCGCGCAGCGCGATCGAGTCGCGCACCAGCGACAGGCCGACACCCGAGCGCACCAGGTCCAGCATCGATGCTTCCTGGTCCACATGCGCGACCTTGTGCACGCTGGCCGCGTCGACGCCCGCTTCGGCAAAGCGCGCCGACAGCAGCCGGTTGTGCGCGGATTCGGACGGCGTCCAGATCCACGGCAGCGTCGCGAGCTGCGCCCACGAGCGCAGCGCGGTGCGCTCCTTCCAGCCCTTAGGCGCGACCACGTAATACGAGAACGGCGTCAATGCCAGCGCATGGAAGCCGGCATCCGGCAGCTGCCCGAGGTAGAAGCCCACATCGAGCGCGCCGCTGCGTATCTGCTGCAGCACCCAGCCCGACATGCCGTGGCGCAACTCCGTGCCGATCTGCGGATGGCGCTCGACCAGCGTGCGCAGCATGACGCCGAGACGCGTGAATTCCGGGTCGAGGATGGTGCCGATCGCAAGCTTGCCCCGCACGGTGGTGTGCATTGCATCGACGGTGTGCTGCAGGTCGCCGACGCTGTCGAGAATGCGCTCGGCGAGCGGCAACAGGGCGGCGCCATCGGCGGTCAGCGTGAGGCCAGTGGCGGTGCGTTCGAACACGCGGACGCGCCATGCCGATTGCAGCGCCTTGAGCTGCAGGCTCACGGCCGGCTGCGTGAGGTGGAGGCGCTGGGCGGCGCGGGTCAGATTGCCTTCGCGCGCGACGGCGACGAAGGCGCGCAGGTGATGGAGATCCAAGGTCCGGGGCGCTTCAGTGTGCGCTGCAATATTTTGCGCGGCTTATATTGCGATTGACGATAAATCATTGGACGGGCCCGTGCAACTGCGCCAATCTTGCGGTCACGGGGCAGCTGCATGTCAGGAAGCGCGTGCCGCATCTTCACTGAACGCAAAGATGGTCGTCCTCCGGGACGCGCATTTGCCCTGCCAGACACCAACATAACAAGAACAAGCACGGAGACGAAACGACTCGTATGGAGACCTTCGACTACATCATCGTGGGCGCCGGCTCGGCCGGCTGCGTGCTGGCCAACCGCCTCACGCAGGACGCGGATGTCAATGTGCTGCTGCTCGAGGCGGGCGGCAAGGACGATTATCACTGGATCCATATTCCGGTCGGCTATCTCTATTGCATCGGCAATCCGCGCACGGACTGGCTGTATCGCACGGTTGCGGAGAAGGGGCTCAACGGCCGTTCGCTCGGTTATCCGCGCGGACGTGTGCTCGGGGGCTCGTCGTCGATCAACGGCATGATCTATATGCGCGGTCAGCGCGAGGACTATGACGACTGGGCACGCCTGAGCGGCGACGACGGCTGGCGCTGGGACAACGTGCTGCCACTGTTCAAGCGCAGCGAGGACCACCATCGCGGCCCCAGCGAATTCCATGGCGCCGGCGGCGAATGGCGTGTGGAAGCGCAGCGCCTGCGCTGGGACATCCTTGAACGCTTTATCGACGCCGCCGAGCAGGCCGGCATTCCGCGCACCGACGACTTCAACCGTGGCGACAACTTCGGCGTGGGGTATTTCGAGGTCAACCAGCGCCGCGGCATCCGCTGGAATACGTCCAAGGCTTTCCTGCGGCGTGCGGCGGACCGGCCGAATCTGACTATCGTGACGGGGGCGCAAGTCAGTGCGCTGACTTTCGAAGGGCGACGCTGCACGGGCGTGAACTACGTCGGTGGCGGGCAGGCGCACAGCGCGGCGGCGCGGCACGAAGTGATCCTGGCCGCGGGCGCAGTCAACACGCCGCAATTGCTCGAGTTGTCAGGCATCGGGCAGGGCGAGCGCCTGCAGGCCCTGGGTATTCAGGTGCGGCATGCATTGCCGGGCGTGGGCGAGAACCTGCAGGACCACCTGCAGTTGCGCACCGTGGTCAAGGTCAATGGTGTGCGCACGCTGAATACGCGCGTGGCGAGTTGGTGGGGCAAGCTCGGCATCGGGCTGGAATACGCATTCAACCAGAGCGGGCCGATGAGCATGGCGCCATCGCAACTTGGCGCGTTCGCGCGCTCGGATGCGTCGCAGGCGCGGCCAAACCTGGAGTACCACGTTCAACCGCTGTCGCTCGACAAGTTCGGCGAGCCGCTGCACGCGTTCAACGCATTCACGGCCAGCGTCTGCAACCTGCGCCCGACCTCGCGCGGCAGCGTCCATATCGATAGCGCTGATTTCCGGCAGGCGCCGGTGATCGCGCCAAACTATCTGTCGACGGACGAGGACCGCAAGGTTGCAGCCGATTCGTTGCGGCTCACGCGTCGTATCGTGGCGTCGCCCGCCCTGGCGCCGTATCGCCCGGAGGAGTGGTTGCCCGGCCCTGGCTTCGAGACGGACGAAGCGCTGGCCGAGGCCGCGGGCAATATCGGCACCACGATCTTCCATCCGGTCGGCACATGCCGCATGGGCCGCCCGGACGATCCGCTTGCCGTCGTGGATCACCGGCTGCGCGTACATGGGATCGAGGGACTTCGCGTGGTCGATGCCTCGGTCATGCCGCTGATTACATCGGGCAACACCAATTCGCCGACCATCATGATTGCCGAGCGGGCGAGCGACATGCTGCGCGAGGAGCGCCGCCAGCAACTCGCTGCATGACATGGCGCGCACGCGGAAAGGGCAGGGCGGGGCGCCGATCGCCCGCAAGTCCTTGATGCAGCGCGTCAAAAACCTGACACGTGGTTCATGTCTTATAGTGCAAACCCCGATGTTTTGCGATGCAACAGGCGCACACAATAGACGCCTGCGGTTGGTGCACCACCCGGCACATGGCACGGGGCATCAACAGCAACAGCGGTAGTCGCACCGCGGAAAAAACACTAAAGCGACCCAACGGCGAAACGCCGAGTTCGAACCGATTGTCAGTGGTGCCGGGCACAAGCCGGCAGTTCAGCAACAGGGCGGGCAGGAGACTATGAATTCACAGGAAACCATCCTGGAAACGCGAAACCTGACGAAGGAATTCAAGGGTTTCACGGCCGTGAGCGACGTCAATCTGCGCGTGCGCCGCGGCTCGATCCATGCGCTGATCGGGCCCAACGGTGCCGGCAAGACCACCTGCTTCAACCTGCTCACCAAGTTCCTGGAGCCGACCACCGGCACCATCCTCTTCAACGGCATCGACATCACACGTGAAAAGCCCGCGCAGATCGCGCGCCGCGGCGTGATCCGTTCGTTCCAGATCTCGGCCGTGTTCCCGCATCTGACGGTGATGGAGAACGTGCGCATCGGCCTGCAGCGCCAGCTTGGCACCGCGTACCAGTTCTGGCGCAGCGAGCGTTCGCTCGACGTGCTCAACAGCCGCGCGATGGAGCTGCTCGACCAGGTCGGCCTGACCGAGTTCGCGCAGACCGTCACGGTGAACCTGCCGTACGGGCGCAAGCGCGCGCTGGAAATCGCCACCACGCTTGCGATGGAGCCCGAGCTGATGCTGCTCGATGAGCCGACGCAGGGCATGGGCCACGAAGACGTCGATCGTGTCACGCAGCTCATCAAGAAGGTGTCGGCGGGCCGCACGATCCTGATGGTCGAGCACAACATGAACGTGGTGTCGTCGATCGCCGACAAGATCACGGTGCTGCAGCGTGGCGCGATTCTCGCCGAAGGTCCGTACGCGGAAGTCTCGAAGGATCCGCGTGTGATGGAGGCTTACATGGGCACCGCGGACGCCGAGTTGCAGGGCGCGCACTGAGGAGGCCATCGACATGACGACATCCAACGTACCCGCGCTTGAAATCAAGGACCTGCACGCCTGGTACGGCGAATCGCACATCCTGCACGGCGTGGACCTGACCGTGAACCGCGGCGAGGTGGTCACGCTGCTGGGCCGCAATGGCGCGGGCCGCACCACGACGCTGCGCGCGATCATGGGCCTCACTGGCGCGCGCAAGGGCTCGATCAAGGTCAACGGCCACGAGACCATCGGCCTGCCCACGCACAAGATCGCGCACTACGGCATTGGCTACTGTCCGGAAGAGCGGGCGATCTTCTCGAGCCTGTCATGTGAAGAGAACCTGATGCTGCCACCGGTGCTCAAGGGCGCAGACAGCAGCAAGGGCATGAGCGAAGCCGAGATCTACGACATGTTCCCGAACCTGAAGGAGCGCCGCCAGAGCCAGGGCACGCGTCTGTCGGGCGGCGAACAGCAGATGCTGGCGGTAGGGCGCATCCTGCGCACCGGCGCGAACCTGCTGCTGCTCGACGAGATCTCGGAGGGCCTTGCGCCGGTGATCGTGCAGGCGCTCGCGCGCATGATCCTGATGCTCAAGAAGAAGGGCTACACGGTGGTGATGGTGGAGCAGAACTTCCGCTTCGCCGCGCCGCTGGCGGACCGCTTTTATGTGATGGAGCACGGCGGCATCGTCGAGCGCTTCGCGGCCAGCGAGCTGCAGGCCAAGATGCCGGTGCTCAATGAATTGCTGGGGGTCTGATCCGCGTATCCGCTTCGCACGGATCGCCAGATCGGTTATTTGGCAGGAACGGGTGGCGCGCTGGCGCTACAACACAGGAGACAACGCAATGAAGAAGACTCGGCTCGCGGCCGCGATGGCGGCCATCGTCATGGGTGCTGTTTCGTTCAACGCCGCCGCGCAGGTATCGGGCGACACCGTCAAGATCGGCTTCATCACCGACCTGTCGGGCCTGTACGCCGATATCGACGGGCAAGGCGGCGTCGAGGCCATCAAGATGGCCATCGAGGATGCGGGCGGCAAAGTGCTCGGCAAGCCAATCGAACTGGTCACGGCCGACCACCAGAACAAGGCCGACATCGCCGCGTCGAAGGCGCGCGAATGGATGGACCAACAGGGCCTGGACGTGCTGATCGGCGGTACCAACTCCGGTACCGCGCTGGCCATGAACAAGGTGGCCGCGGAGAAGAAGCGCGTCTACATCAACAACGGCGCGGGTACGGCCCGCCTGACCAACGAAGAGTGCTCGCCGTACACGGTGCACTACGCGTATGACACCGTGGCGCTTGCCAAGGGCACCGGCAGTGCGGTCGTGAAGCAGGGTGGCAAGTCGTGGTTCTTCCTGACCGCCGACTATGCGTTCGGCCACTCGCTCGAAAGCGATACCGCGGCGGTGGTGAAGGCCAACGGCGGCACGGTGCTGGGGTCGGTGCGCCACCCGCTGTCGGCGTCTGACTTCTCGTCGTTCCTGCTGCAGGCGCAGGCGTCCAAGGCGCAGATCCTTGGGCTGGCCAATGCCGGTGGCGACACCATCAATTCGATCAAGGCGGCCAAGGAATTCGGCATCACCAAGACGATGAAGATCGCCGGCCTGCTGATGTTCATCAACGACATCCACAGCCTGGGCCTGAAGAACACCGAAGGCCTGCTGATGACCGACAGCTGGTACTGGGACATGAACGACGACACGCGCAAGTTCGCGAACCGGTACTTCAGCAAGATGAAGAAGATGCCGAGCAGCCTGCAGGCCGCCGACTATTCCGCCGTCAGCACCTACCTGAAGGCCGTGGCCGCCGCCAAGACGGATGATCCGGACAAGGTCATGGCCGAGCTGAAGAAGACAAAAATCAACGACTTCTACACCAAGGGCTATATCCGCCAGGATGGCCGCGGCATCCACGACATGTACCTGATGCAGGTGAAGTCGCCGGCCGAGTCGAAGAAGCCGTGGGACTACCTGAAGATCGTGGCGACGATCCCGGGTGACCAGGCCTTTACGACGGTCGCCGAGTCGAAGTGCTCGATGATGAAGAAGTAACGAAGCAGGCAGGCTCGGGCAATCCGCGAGCCCGCCGGTTTGCTCCCCTTTCCCGCTTCTTCCGCTAGCGGGAGAGGGGAGATACCACCAGCAACGGATGCCTATGGACATCTTCGGAATTCCTCTTCCCGCCATGCTGTCCCAGCTGCTGCTGGGCCTCGTCAATGGCGCCTTCTATGCGATGCTGAGCCTGGGCCTGGCGGTGATCTTCGGCCTGCTCAACGTCATCAATTTCGCGCACGGCGCGCTGTTCATGCTCGGGGCCGTGCTGGCCTGGATGGGCATGGAGTACGCGGGGCTCAACTACTGGGTCATGCTGATCCTGGCACCGCTCGCTGTGGCGGTGATAGGCGTGGTCATCGAAAAGACCATGCTGCGCTGGATCTACAAGCTCGACCATATCTACGGCCTGCTGCTCACGCTCGGCATCACGCTGGTGATCGAAGGGATCTTCCGCTCGATCTACGGCGTATCGGGCCTGCCGTACCAGACGCCGGATGCGCTGCAGGGCGCGACCGACCTTGGCTTCATGATCCTGCCGAACTATCGCGCGTGGGTCGTGGTGGCGTCGCTGGTGGTGTGCTTTGCCACATGGTACGTGATCGAGAAGACCAAGCTCGGCGCCTACCTGCGCGCCGGTACCGAGAACCCGAAGATGGTGGAAGCCTTCGGCGTCAACGTGCCGCTGATGGTGACGCTGACCTACGGCTTCGGCGTGGCGCTGGCGGCGTTTGCGGGGGTGCTCGCGGCGCCGGTGATCCAGATTTCGCCGCTGATGGGGCAGAACCTGATCATCATCGTGTTCGCGGTGGTAGTGATCGGCGGCATGGGGTCGATCATGGGTTCGATCCTGACCGGCCTGGGCCTCGGCGTGATCGAAGGGCTGACCAAGGTGTTCTATCCTGAAGCATCGTCGACCGTCGTGTTCTTCATCATGGTGATCGTGCTGCTGCTGCGTCCGGCCGGACTGTTCGGGAGGGAGAAGTGATGCGTGCAGAATCCACTGTGACGATCAAGTCCGGACAGGCAAAAGAGGGCACGGGCGTGCAAAAGAAACTGTTGTACGGACTGCTGCTGCTCGCGCTGGTGGCAGCGCCGATGGCCGGCGCCTATCCGGTGTTCGTGCTCAAGGTGTTGTGCTTTGCGCTGTTCGCGTGCGCGTTCAACCTGCTGATCGGCTATACCGGGCTGCTGTCGTTCGGGCACGCGGCGTTCTTCGGCGGCGCGGGCTATATCTCGGGCGAAGCGATGAAGGTCTGGGGCGTGACGCCCGAGATCGGCCTGATCTTGGGTACTGCCGGCGGCGCGGCGATTGGCTACGTGGTCGGCTCGCTGGCCATCCGCCGCCAGGGCATCTACTTCTCGATGATCACGCTGGCGCTGGCGCAGATGCTGTTCTTCATCTGCCTGCAGGCGCCGTTCACGGGCGGTGAGGACGGCCTGCAGGGCATCCCGCGCGGCAAGCTGTTCGGCGTGCTGTCGCTGTCGGACGACCTGACGCTGTACTACGTGGCGCTGGTGATCATCGTGGCGGCGTTCGCGCTCATTGTGCGCACCGTGCATTCGCCGTTCGGCCAGATTCTCAAGGCGATCAAGGAGAACGAGCCGCGCGCGATTTCGCTCGGCTACGATGTGGACCGCTTCAAGCTGACCGCCTTCGTGCTGTCTGCCGCGCTGTCCGGCCTGGCCGGTTCGATCAAGGCGCTGGTGCTCGGCTTCGAGACGCTGACCGACGTGCACTGGTCGATGTCGGGTTCCGTGATCCTGATGACGCTGGTCGGCGGCCTCGGCACATTGTCGGGCCCGATTGTCGGCGCCTTCGTGGTGGTGGCGCTGGAGAACAAGCTCGGCGATATCGGTGCGTTCCTGGCTTCGGCCACTGGCTTCCAGTGGTTCAACTCGCTGGGCGAGTCCGTGACCATGGTGATCGGCGCGATCTTCGTGATCTGCGTGCTGACCTTCCGCCGCGGCATCATGGGCGAGCTGATCGCGCTCTTCGGCCGCAAGCAGGAGTGATCACCGGTCGACATGCCCGGAATTGGGGCTAGGGTTTCTTCTAGCTTGTCCCATTTGCACCGGTTCGTTACATTTCACACACGGTTTTCGCAGGTTAAATGGAGGCGGAAGCGAGGAGACGACAGGCGCGCACCCGGTGTCGGGTAGCAGCGTTATAAAATAAAGGGCGTTGCCGGGTGATCCTCGGCAACGCTTTTTTCATTCCCGAGTGACCTTTTCCTCACGCGCACCGATCTGGGCACCGATGCCGCAACGGCATAACCGGGCTCCGGGTCACATGAGACAATGCGGGCTGCCTTTCAAGCCTGCCATGCCGTCCGATCCCGCTTCTTCCCCTCAGTCCCAATCTTCCCCGCAGTACCAGGTACGCCTTGGCACGAGTGCCGACGCATCCGCACTGGATGCCTGGCTGCAGGCGGCAGCTCCGTTGCCCGTA
This sequence comes from Cupriavidus sp. C1SS-2L, assembly GCF_057073735.1. NCBI lineage: Bacteria > Pseudomonadati > Pseudomonadota > Betaproteobacteria > Burkholderiales > Burkholderiaceae > Cupriavidus > Cupriavidus sp. C1SS-2L. The sequence continues at coordinate 3,710,342 of NZ_CP172708.1, read as the reverse complement.
CCCGTGGCGCGCGCACGACGGCTGGTGCTGGAAGGATTGTTGGCGCAGTCCGGGCAGGGGGCATGCCTGTTGGCCGATGCCGAGGGTGGCGGATTCGCCGCTTGCCTGCCAGTGGCCCTGCATCCGAGCCTGGCGTTCGGCGGACTGACGGCCTGCGCGACCGAATGGTGGCTCGACGTTGCTGCAGTGGGTACGCAATCGGGCTGCCTGGAGGCGTGCCTTGCCACGCTGGCCGAGTGGTGCCGCGCGCACGGTATACGTCACATCCTGCTGGCGCCTGCGCTGGCTGCCAATACCCCTTCCGGGCCGTCCGGCTTTGTCCGGCATGCCAGCGGGCTCTGGCACCGCGGCCTGTCCCCGGCCCCTAAGGCGCTGGGCTAATCGTCCGGTCGCTGCTTGCTCCTTCCTTCCTCCTTACCTTCTTCGTTTCCTGCAATGATGGAGTTTGCATTCCTGGCGGTTGCCGCCTTTCTCGCCGGCCTGATCGACGCGGTGGCTGGCGGCGGCGGTTTGGTCCAGATCCCCGCGCTGTTTTCTGCTTTTCCCGGCATGTCGCCCGCCACGCTGCTCGGCACTAACAAGGTGGCGTCAGTCGCCGGAACGGCCAACGCCGCAATCCGCTACGGGCGCAATGTGCGCATCTACTGGGCCGCGACAGCGCCCGCCGTGGTCGCGGCCTTTGTGTTCTCGATGGCAGGCGCATGGGCGCTTACGATGATGCCGGCCGAGCCGCTGCGCAAAGCATTGCCGTTCGTGCTGGTGGCGCTGCTCGCCTACACGGTGGCCAAGAAGGATCTGGGCACCGAGCACGCCCCTTCGCTGACCGGCACGCGCGAACGTGTTGCGGCGCTGCTGGCGGGCGCCGCCATCGGCTTCTATGACGGCGTGTTCGGGCCGGGCACGGGCAGCTTCCTGATGATCGTGTTTGTACGCGTGTTCGGCTATGACTTCCTGCATGCGTCCGCCTCAACCAAGGTGGTGAACCTGGCGACCAATCTCGCCGCGCTGCTGCTGCTGGCCAGCAAGGGCCATATCTGGTGGCAGCTCGGTCTGGTCATGGCTGTCGCCAATGTCGCCGGCAGCCAGGTGGGCAGCCGGCTTGCGCTGCGCCACGGCAGCGGCTTCGTGCGCAAGGTCTTTATCGTTGTGGTCAGCGCGCTGATCCTGAAGACGGCGTGGGACGCCTTTTTGCGTTGATTTGTGATGCCCGCGATGCGGGTTAATCCTGCCTGGAAGTGCAGGATCGCTGTGTTAGACTCGATTCGCATTCCCGACCGCACGGTCGGGAAATGACCGCGACATTTCCGGGGGAGTGGTGCGGACGGGAAAGACGGGATGGACCTTGTTCCTCCCTTGAAATACGCAGGTGCCAGCGATGTGCCTGCGCTGACCCGAGGGGTCGACAAAAGAGGCATCCGGCGGCGGGGCCGTACGGATGCCTTTCCGTTTGCAGGAACGAAGGAGACAAGATGAACTTCAAGCGCGCCAGCCTGCTGGCCATCGCTGCGGCTGCCCTAGTTGCCGGCACTGCCAGCGCACAGGTCAAGGTCGGGGTCACGGTGTCGGCCACGGGTCCGGCGGCATCGCTGGGCATTCCGGAGAAGAACACCTTCTCGCTGATGCCCAAGGAGATCGCGGGCAAGAAGGTCGAGTACATCATCCTCGATGACGCGTCGGACACCACCACGGCCGTCAAGAACACGCGCAAGCTGATCAGCGAAGACAAGGTCGATGTCGTGGTCGGTTCCACCGTCACGCCGAACTCGCTGGCCATGGTCGATATCGTGGCCGAGAACGAGACGCCGATGATCACCATGGCCGCGTCGGCCCGCATTATCGAACCCATGGATGCCAAGCGCGCCTGGGTCTTCAAGACACCGCAGAACGACTCGCACATGGCCACGGCCATTGCCGAGCACATGACCAACAACAACGTGAAGACGGTGGCGTTCATCGGCTTCGCGGATGCCTACGGCGACAGCTGGGCGCAGGAATTCGCCAAGGTGGCGGAGATGCGCAAGATCAAGGTCGTCGCCAACGAGCGCTTTGCGCGCACCGATACCTCGGTGACCGGCCAGGTCCTCAAGATGATGGGCAGCAATGCCGACGCGGTGCTGATCGCAGGCTCGGGTACGCCCGCGGCGCTACCGGAAAAGGCGCTCAAGGAGCGCGGCTACAAGGGTAGGATCTACCAGACCCACGGCATTGCCAATCCCGACTTCCTGCGCGTGTGCGGCAAGGACTGCGAAGGCACGCTGCTGCCGGCGGGCCCGCTGCTCGTGGCTGACCAGCTTCCCGACAGCAATCCGGTCAAGAAGCCGGCCATGACCTACAAGACCGCTTACGAGAAAGCGTTCGGCGGCCAGGTGTCGACGTTCGGCGGCCATGCGTGGGATGCGGGCCTGATCCTGCAGCATGCCATTCCGGAAGCGCTTAAGAAGGGCCAGCCCGGCACGAAGGAATTCCGCAAGGCACTGCGTGACGCGATGGAGCAGATCAAGAACCTTCCGGTCTCGCACGGCATCATGAACATGAGCCCGACCGACCACCTCGGCTTCGATCAGCGCTCGCGCGTGATGGTGCAGATCGTCGACGGCAAGTGGAAGCTGCTGACCAAGTAAGCCGCTGGCAGTTGCTGGACGCGTAGCAAAGGAAGGCGCATGGTGAACCCCATGCGCTTTCTTTTTTGCGCGCTGCATTCGCCGATGCGACAACTAGGGTTGCCCTGTATTTCTGCAATGGATAACCCGTTTACCATTTCGTAATCCCAGCGCATATCTGTGCGCACGCCTCTGCGACGATCCCAGCGCAGATAGCGTCCTGTCCGCCCCTTGGCTTGCAGGCAGAATCATTCGACAACACGGGAAGACAATGGACCTTTCGATTGCCGCCATCCTGGCGCAGGACGGCATCACTTCAGGTGCGATCTACGCGCTGCTCGCGCTCGCACTGGTGCTGGTGTTCTCGGTGACCCGCGTCATCTTCATTCCGCAAGGCGAGTTCGTCGCCTATGGCGCGCTCACGCTGGCCGCCATGCAGGCCGGACATGTGCCTCAGACCACGTGGCTGCTGCTGGCCATGGGCGTGCTGACTTTCCTGTATGAAACCGTGACCGTGCTGCGAAGCGCGGAACTGCGCCGAACGCTCGGGCGAAGGCTCGCTGTGCTGGCCGGCAAGTACCTCGTGTTTCCGCTGGTGGTGCACCTGCTGGTGCAGCAATACGGCGCGCAACCGTTGCCGATGCTCGCGCAGATCGCGATGACGCTGCTGGTCATCATTCCGCTTGGGCCGATGCTGTACCGTCTTGCGTATCAGCCGCTCGCCGAAGCGAGCACGCTGGTGCTGCTGATCGTCTCGGTCGGCGTGCACTTCGCGCTGGTAGGCCTGGGACTCGTGATGTTCGGCGCGGAGGGTTCGCGTACCGAGGCATTTTCCGACGCGCGCTTCGAAGTAGGCAGCCTCACCATCTCGGGCCAGAGCCTGTGGATCGTGGGCGTGTCGGCATTGCTGATCGGCGCGCTGTACTTCTATTTCGATCGCACGCTGCAGGGCAAGGCATTGCGCGCGACGGCGGTGAACCGCCTTGGCGCGCGCCTGGTCGGCATCGGCACGACGCAGGCAGGGCGGCTGTCGTTCACGCTGGCCGCGGCGATGGGCGCGCTGTGCGGCATCTTGATTGCACCGCTCACGACCGTGTACTACGAATCGGGGTTCCTCGTGGGCCTGAAAGGCTTCGTCGGCGCGATCGTCGGCGGGCTGGTGAGCTACCCGATCGCCGCACTGGGTGCGCTGCTGGTGGGGCTGCTTGAATCGTATTCGTCCTTCTGGGCCAGCGCGTTCAAGGAGGTCATTGTCTTTACGCTGATCATTCCGGTGCTGCTGTGGCGCTCGCTGACGAGCAAGCACGTCGAGGAGGAGGAATAAGCCATGACGATGCTGACCGACAAGCAAGCGGCTGTGGGTGGCGAACGCGCCGGCAACCGCGCCGGCCTGCAGCGCAACCGCGTGCTCACGCTGCTGTTCATCGTGGTGCTCGCGCTGATGCCGGTACTGCCGACGCCGGAGTTCTGGATCACGCTGGGCAATTACATCGGGCTGTACAGCATCGTGGCGATCGGGCTCGTGCTGCTGACAGGCGTGGGCGGCATGACGTCGTTCGGGCAGGCCGCGTTCGTGGGACTCGGTGCGTACAGCACTGCGTACCTGACCACGCAGTTCGGGCTGTCGCCGTGGTTCGGATTGCTGGTGGGCCTGGTGATCACCATGGCATGTGCGTATGTGATTGGCCTGATCACGATGCGCATGTCCGGCCACTACCTGCCGCTTGCCACGATTGCGTGGGGACTGTCGCTGTTCTTCCTGTTTGGCAACCTCGAGTTCCTCGGCAAGTACGACGGCCTCAATGGCATTCCTGTGCTGTCGCTGTTCGGCATTGAACTGCAGTCGGGCCGGTCGATGTTCTACCTGATCTGGGCCGTGGTGCTGCTCGCGGTGCTGGCCGTGCAGAACCTGCTGAATTCACGCCCGGGGCGCGCGATGCGCGCGTTGAAGGGCGGCGGCGTGATGGCTGAAGCGATGGGCGTGAACACCGCGTGGATGAAGGTCGTAGTGTTCGTCGTCGCCGCAGTGCTCGCCTGCATCTCAGGCTTTCTCTACGCGCACTTGCAGCGCGCGGTGAACCCGACGCCGTTCGGCCTGAACTACGGTATCGAATACCTGTTCATGGCGGTGGTCGGTGGCGTGGGTCATGTGTGGGGCGCGGTGCTGGGCGCGGGCCTTCTCACGATCCTCAAGGACACGCTGCAGGGACTGCTGCCGAAGCTGCTCGGTGCCAATGGCAATTTCGAGATCATCGTATTCGGCGTGCTGCTCGTGCTGCTGCTGCAGTATGCGCGCGATGGTCTGTGGCCGTTCTTGCGCAGGGTGTTGCCATCGGGCCCGCCCGTGCGCGCGCCGGATGTGGCCGACGCGCTTCCGGTGCGGCAGAAGCCTGAGGCCGGCGAACTGATCCTTGACGTACGCGCTGCGCGGAAGCAGTTCGGTGGACTTGTCGCCGTCAACGACGTGAGCTTTCAGGTGCGCGCCGGCGAGATCATTGGCCTGATCGGTCCGAACGGTGCGGGCAAGTCGACGACGTTCAATCTCGTCACGGGCGTGCTGCCGGTCACGCGTGGCGAAGTGCGATATCGCGGCGAAGTGATATCGGGTCTGCCCTCGCGCGAGATCGTCAAGCGCGGCGTAGGCCGTACTTTCCAGCACGTGCATCTGCTGCCGTCCATGACGGTGCTCGAGAACGTGGCGATCGGCGCGCACCTGCGCGGAGACTTTCGCGCGCAGGGTGGCGTGTCGGCCGCGATGCTGCGCATGAATCGCGTCGAGGAAGAGAAGCTGCTGTTCGAAGCGCGGCGCCAGCTCGAACGCGTGGGGCTGGCCGACTGCATGTACATGGAAGCCGGCAGCCTGGCGCTGGGTCAGCAACGCATCCTGGAAATCGCGCGCGCACTGTGCTGCGATCCGGCGCTGCTGCTGCTTGATGAGCCGGCTGCCGGCCTGCGCTACAAGGAGAAGCAGGCGCTGGCCGAACTGCTGCGCAAGCTGAAGTCCGAAGGGATGAGCGTGCTGCTGGTCGAGCATGACATGGACTTCGTGATGAACCTCACCGATCGCCTCGTGGTGATGGAGTTCGGCACGCGCATCGCCGAAGGCGTGCCCGAAGACGTACAGAAGAACCCGGCTGTGCTTGAGGCCTATCTTGGCGGTGTGGAGTAAGGACGCGACATGAGCTTGATTCTCGAAGTGAAGGACCTTCACGTCCGCTATGGCAAGGTGGAAGCCGTGCACGGCGCGAGCCTCAAAGTGGAAGCCGGCAAGATCGTTACCGTGATCGGCCCCAACGGCGCCGGAAAATCGACGATGCTCAACGCAATCATGGGTGCGCTGCCGGTCAATGGCTCGGCGAATGGCACCGTCAGTTATCTCGGCCATGACATGGCCGGCATTCCGGTGGAGGGCCGGGTGGCGCGCGGCATGTGCCTGGTGCCGGAGAAGCGAGAGCTGTTCGCGTCGATGACGGTGGAAGACAACCTGCTGCTCGGCGCCTTCCGGCGCAAGCGCGCCGGTGAGAAGAACTTTCTGGACCAGATGGACGTGGTCTACGACTTGTTCCCGCGCCTGCGTGAACGGGCGCGGCAGGACGCCGGCACGCTATCTGGCGGCGAACGGCAGATGCTTGCCGTTGGGCGAGCGCTAATGGCCAAGCCGCAACTGCTGATGCTCGATGAACCGAGCCTCGGGCTGGCGCCGCTGATTGTGAAAGAGATCTTCCACATCATCAGCAACCTGCGCCAGACCGGCGTGGCGACGTTGCTGATCGAGCAGAACGCGCGTGCAGCGCTACAGGTGGCGGACTACGGCTATGTGATCGAGACCGGCGATATGGCGATGGAAGGGCCGGCGGCGGAGCTCGCCAGCAATCCGAAGGTGATTGAAACCTATCTGGGGCTGGCAAAGAAGGCGGCTTGAACCGGGGTAGTTATTTGATGAATGCGAGGCCCGCTTCGGCGGGCCTTTTCATTCGTTCAGTAAATATCAAGGCGAGTCCAGTACCAAGTGGCGAAGCTATATATCTCGGCATGGATTTAGGTGGATTGATTTAGCTGAATAAAATTCTTCAGGTGAATGATTCATCCGTGCGATCAACAGGTTGATTCGATTTATCGATATTAGCTGTGTTAAGTGTCAGGCGATCATCTTTCTGACGAATAGTCTGGGTCGCTTATGTCCTAGAATCCTGCGCGGCAGTTTCCAGCAGCCATTCGCGGAAGCAACGCAGGGCGGGATGATCGCGCCGCTCCCTTGGTGAACACAGGAAATAGCCGCGTTGCAGCCGAATCGGAAGATCGAACGGCGCTACGACCCGCCCGGCGGCTAGTTCGTCGTGCAACAGACAGCGCTGCAGCACCGCAATACCCATGTCGGCGCGCACGGCCTGAACCAGGATCGACACCTGGTCGAAGCCTGATGACAGCTTCGGCGCAGCGTTGGGTACGCCTGCCGCCTGCAGCCAGTTGGCCCAGTTTGCAGGGGCGGTGGTGTGATAGAGCAGGGGTTCATCCATCAGCTCGGCGGGTTCGCGCCAGCGTCCGGCTGCATGCCGTTGGCGTGCGCGGTCGGGATGGCAGACCGGCACCATCTCGCGGCCCACTACATAGTCCACCTGGAGGCCAGGCCATTTGCCCGGCTCGCCGGCCAGTAAAGCAGCATCGGGCGCAGCACCGGAGAAATCCTCGTCGCGGCGGTAGGGCACGAAATCGAGGCGGATATCGGGGTGTCGACGGTGGAAGTCGGGCAGGCGGGGCACCAGCCAGACACTGGCAAGCGTTGGCACGGCAGAAAGCGTCAGATGGTGGCTACGGTCACCGGCACGCAATGCCGCACTCGCATTCTCGATCGCGGCAAGCGGGCCCGCGACAGCGTCCAGCAACTGCTGTCCGGCACCCGTCAGTGTCAACCGGTGCGCATTGCGCTGAATCAGCGGCTGGCCAAAGTGTTCCTCGAGCCGGGCAATGGCCCGGCTGATAGCCCCCTGTGTCACGCATAGGGTGTCGGCCGCGCGGGTGAAACTGCCCAAGCGCGCGGCGGCGACGAAGGCGTGCAGCTCGGACATTGAAGGGGAATGCAATCGCATGGGCCGGAGGTCGAGGATGACCTTTGGTAATGCAAAAGTGCAATATAGTCGTTTGCCCCGGACCGGTAAACGGCTGACACTCGGGCGGCAATTTACAACCCAATAACAGGAGAAAGCCCCATGACCCGAGCCCGAATGTCGCGTCGCCAACTGATGCTGTCTGGCGTCGCGGCTGCCACAGCGCTGGCCGTTACAGGCAGCGCATTCGCGCAGGCTGCCTATCCCAACCGTCCCATCCGCCTTGTCGTGCCGTTCGCGGCAGGCGGCTCGACCGATCTCTCGGCACGCCTCGTGGCCGAGTTCGCCGGGCGCGAACTGGGCCAGCCGATCGTCGTCGAGAACAAGGGCGGGGCAGGGGGCTCGGTGGGCATGGAGCAGGTAGCCAAGTCGGACCCCGATGGCTACACCATCGGCATGGCCACGGTCAGCACGCATGGATCCAACCCGGCGGTCTATCCGAAGCTCAAGTACGACCCGATCAAGGACTTTGCGCCGGTAACCAATGTGGTGGCCATTCCCAGCGTCTTCGCCGTGCACCCCAGCGTACCGGCCAAAACCATGCAGGAGTTCATCGCACTGGCCAAGGCCAATCCGGGCAAGTACACCTTCGCGTCGCCGGGTGCCGGTTCGCTGGGCCACGTAAATATCGAGAACTTCATGATGCTGGCCCACATCGACCTGCTGCACGTGCCTTACAAGGGCGCGGGCCTGGCGCTCAACGACGCCGTGGCAGGTCAGGTGAATGCGATCACCGACAACCTGTCATCGACGCTTCCTCACGTGAAATCGGGCCGTCTGCGTGCGCTGGCGGTGCTGGGCGCTGCCCGCTCGCCGCAGCTTCCGGGCGTACCCACTTATGCGGAACTGGGCTTCAAGGACATGGGCGAGGGCGGCTGGTTCGGCATCGTCGCACCGGCGGGTACGCCGTCGGCCGTTGTCATGCGCCTGAATCAGGCCATCCACAAGGCCATGCAGAACCCCGAGTTCAAGCGCAAGGTGGAAGAGGCGGGCGGCACGCTGGTGCCGACCACGCCGGACCAGTTCAAGGTGCAGATCCAGCAGGCCATGGCGCGGTACGCACGCGTAGCCAAGGCGGCCAACATCAAGCTGGACTGACGCATGAACCAAGCCATGGATACGAATCAGATCGCGCCGTTCACGCTGGCGCTGCCGGAAGGGGAGGCCCTGCCGCTGGTGTGCGATTCGCCGCATAGCGGCACCTTTTACCCGGCCGACTTTGGCGCGGTCGTGGCACCGGAGCGCCTGCGTGGTGGCGAGGACACCCACGTCGATGCACTGTGGGAGGCCGTGCCGCGCGTCGGCGGCACACTGCTGGCGGCGACTTTCCCGCGGGTCTACATCGATCCGAACCGCACGCTGGACGATATCGATCCGGCACAGCTGGAAGGGCCGTGGCCCACCCCACTGGCGCCGGGGGAGAAGACTCGCCTCGGCTACGGGCTGATCTGGAGCAACATCGACGCGGCGACGCCGATCTACGACCGGAAGCTGACGGTGGCGGAAGTGCACAGGCGTATCAACCGTTACTACCGGCCGTACCATGCCGCGCTGACCGAGGCAGTGGAGGGCGCTTACCAGCGCTTCGGGGCGGTCTGGCATCTGAACCTGCACTCCATGCCGAACAATGCTTACGAGCGGCTAAAAATCCAGAGCCCGCGTCCGCTGGCGGACTTCGTACTGGGAGATCGGGACGGTACGACGTGCGAGCCTGGTCTAGTTGATCTGGTGGAGAGGGAGTTGCGCGAGAAGGGTTACACCGTGGCACGGAACGATCCCTACAAGGGCGTGCAACTGATCGCTCAGATCGGCCGGCCGGCTGAGCGGCGTAACAGCTTGCAGATTGAGATCAGGCGGCCGCTCTATATGGAGGAGGGGACGCGGGAGAGGAATGAGGGTTTTGCTACGTTGCAGAGGGATTTGACTTTGCTGACGCTGAGGATTGCGGAGTATGTGAGGCGGGGTGTTTGAAGGTTTGGGTGTTTGTTTCACGTGAAACAGTGGGTCGGTCGCTTTTGTTTGGGCACCGGCCCTTTTGGTTTTTGTTGGTAATGGGGGTTGTGTGCTTGGCATGCGCCCCTGTTTCGCCGGCGTAGCCGGCGACCTACTTTTGTCCGAGCGACAAAAGTAGGCAAAAGCGCGTCAGGCTTGCCCCAAAGGGGCGAATTTTTATCGTAGTGTGCCAGGGGTGTTGTACGGGTATGGGCTTCAGAGTCCTTCACGCTGCCTGCCGCGTGGGGCACCACCGTGATCAGAATTACAGCGCTGATTGAACGAGCCCTGCAAGCGTCTGTGGCCCCGGCTGCTACCGGTATCGCATGATCGCCTTCGCCTTCGCCTTCGCCTTCGCCTTCGGCTGCGCTGCGCGCAGAGCTCAAGTCTCACATGGCGTAGCAGGTTCGAACCACTGACCACCGTGACAGGCGTCCAAAGCCGCGTGAACCACTGCTGCCGTGGAATTGATGCCAGCGGCTAGCGACGCGTTTTTTGGGTACTTATTGTCGCTTGGACAAAAAGTGCCTCGCCGACTACGCCGGCGAAACAGCGGCGCATGCCAAGAATAACGCGCCCACCAAACGACGCCCCATGTGTTTCACGTGAAACACACATCCCCATCCACGAAGTAACCCTCCCTCCACGTTCCACGTGAAACAACGCCACCCCCAAAAATCCCCCAGTCGATTGCCGCTATAATTCGACATTCAGCTTTTTCCCGTCAGCCTCCCGGAGGAGGTGTCCCATGCTTTACCCGAAAGAATTCGATGTCATTGTCGTCGGCGGTGGTCACGCCGGCACGGAAGCCGCCCTCGCCGCTGCCCGGATGGGCTGCCAGACCCTGCTGCTGACCCATAACATCGAGACCCTCGGGCAGATGAGCTGCAATCCGTCGATCGGCGGCATTGGCAAGGGGCATCTGGTCAAGGAGGTGGACGCGATGGGCGGCGCCATGGCTGCCGCCACGGACGAGGCGGGCATCCAGTTCCGTATCCTGAACTCCAGCAAGGGGCCGGCCGTGCGAGCGACGCGTGCCCAGGCTGACCGCGTGCTATACCGCAAGGCTATCCGTACCCGGTTGGAAAACCAGCCGAACCTGATGCTGTTCCAGCAAGCCGTGGACGATCTGCTGGTGGAAGGGGATCGCGTTGTCGGCGCCGTCACGCAGGTCGGGATCGCTTTTCGCGCCCGAGCGGTGGTACTCACTGCAGGCACCTTCCTGGACGGCAAGATCCACGTCGGCCTGGACAACTACACCGGAGGTCGCGCAGGCGACCCGGCGTCGGTGTCACTGTCGGCTCGCCTGAAGGAATTGAAGCTACCTCAGGGCCGCCTGAAGACCGGCACGCCGCCGCGCATCGACGGCCGTACCATCGACTTTTCGGTGATGGAAGAACAACCTGGCGACCTCGATCCGGTGCCGGTGTTCTCGTTCCTGGGCCGTCCGGAGCAGCACCCGCAACAGCTGCCTTGCTGGATCAGCCATACCAATAGCCGTACCCACGACATCATCCGGGGCGGCCTCGATCGTTCGCCGATGTACACCGGCGTGATTGAAGGGGTAGGGCCACGCTACTGCCCGAGCATCGAGGACAAGATCCATCGCTTTGCCAGCAAGGACAGCCATCAGATCTTCCTGGAACCGGAGGGGCTGACCACCAACGAGTTCTACCCGAACGGCATCTCGACGAGTCTGCCTTTCGACGTCCAACTTGAACTTGTGCACTCGATCCGCGGGCTGGAGAACGCGCACATCCTGCGCCCGGGCTACGCAATCGAGTACGACTACTTCGACCCGCGCGCGCTGAAGGCTTCGCTGGAAAGCAAGGCGATCAGCGGGCTGTTCTTTGCCGGCCAGATCAACGGCACGACCGGCTATGAAGAAGCGGCGGCACAGGGCCTGCTGGCTGGCATCAATGCTGGCTGCTACGTGCGCGAGCGCGATGCCTGGACGCCGCGCCGCGACCAGGCTTACCTTGGTGTGCTGGTCGACGATCTCATCACGCGCGGCGTGACCGAGCCGTACCGCATGTTCACGAGCCGTGCTGAATTCCGCCTGAGCCTGCGTGAAGACAACGCCGACATGCGCCTGACCGAGGTCGGCCGCGAGCTTGGTGTGGTGGATGACGTGCGCTGGGATGCTTTCAACCGCAAGCGCGACGCTGTTTCACGTGAAACAGAGCGGCTGAAGAGCACGTGGGTCAATCCGACCATCCTGCCGGCTGAAGATGCCGTGCCGCTGCTGGGCAAGCCGATCGAGCGCGAGTACAGCCTGGCTGATCTGCTGCGTCGCCCGGAAGTCGTCTACAACGATCTGATGGCGCTGCAGGGCGGACGTCATGCGCCGGAAGTTCCGCTGGACGGGGACCCGCTGCTGATGGACCAGATCCGCGAGCAGATCGAGATCGGCGTGAAATATCACGGCTACATCGCCCGTCAGGCTGCCGAGGTGGACAAGCTAGAAGCCAACGAATCGACGCGACTGCCGGAAGGGCTCGACTACACCGAAGTGCGCGGGCTGGGCTTCGAGGTCAGCCAGAAGCTGAACCAGCATCGGCCGGAGACGCTTGGCCAGGCCTCGCGTATTTCCGGCGTGACGCCGGCGGCGATCTCGCTGCTGCTGGTTCACCTGAAGAAGAAGGGGCTGGGGCGCACCCGTTCCGGCAACTCGCAAGAGGCTGCCTGAGTGGGCGGCCAACGACACACCATGATCGACGACGCGGCACAGCGTCGTCGCCTCGAGGCGGGCCTGGCCGAGATCGGCCTGGCCTTGCCGCCGGATCGGATCGACACCCTGTTCGCGTACCTGGCGCTGCTGCGCAAGTGGAACGGCGTCTATAACCTGACTGCGATCCGTCATCCCGATGAAATGCTGACGCACCATCTGCTCGATTCGCTGGCCGCCGTGCCGGCGCTGGCGGAGATGGCGCGCTCGTCGGAGGTTGGCGGTGCTGCGCGGGGCAGGGTGCTCGATGTAGGCTCGGGCGGCGGCATGCCCGGCCTTCCGCTGGCGATTTCGTGCCCCGACGTGTCGGTGCTGATGGTCGACATCGTCCAGAAGAAGACCGCGTTCCTGACGCAGTGCCGGGCGCAGCTGGGCTTGTCGAATGCGGCCGCCCATTGGGGCCCGGTCGAGAGGCTGGAAGATGCAGATAAATTTGCGGTGATTACGTCACGTGCGTTTGCGGAACTGACGGACTTCGTCAACCTGTCCGGTCATCTGCTGGCACCGCACGGCAGGCTCATCGCGATGAAGGGCGTGTACCCGCAGGCTGAACTGGATCGCATGGAAGCGGCGGGGCTGATGGCGGCGTGGCAGGTCGAGGAAGTGCGGCGCCTCACTGTCCCGGGGCTCGATGCCGAGCGCCACCTGGTGCTGTTGTCGCGTAAATGATGGTAGCGGCGCGTGCGCCGCGAACCGGGCGGGCCAGCGGGCCATGTCCGGATAAGGAATTCAATCGGGAGCCTCAGAAGCATATGGCCAAGGTATTCGTGATCGCGAACCAGAAGGGCGGGGTGGGCAAGACCACCACGACGGTGAACCTCGCCGCAGGCCTGGCTGCGCAAGGCCAGCGTGTGCTGCTGGTCGACCTGGATCCGCAGGGCAATGCCTCGATGGGGTCGGGCATCGACAAGCAGTCGCTCGAACACAGCGTGTACCAGGTGCTGGTGGGACTCGCCTCGGTCGAGCAGGCGCGCCAGCGCTCCGAGACTGGCAAGTACGACGTGCTGCCCGCGAATCGCGAACTCGCCGGCGCGGAAGTCGAACTCGTGGAACTGGACCAGCGCGAACGCAAGCTCAAGCACGCGATCGCCGAGGTCGACGACCAGTATGACTTCGTGCTGATCGATTGCCCGCCGTCGCTGTCGCTGCTGACGCTGAACGGGCTGTGCGCCGCGCATGGCGTGATCGTGCCGATGCAGTGCGAGTACTTCGCACTCGAAGGGCTGTCCGACCTTGTCAACACGATCAAGCAGGTTCACGCGAACCTGAACCGTGAACTGAAGGTGATCGGCCTGCTGCGCGTCATGTTCGATCCGCGCGTCACGCTGCAGCAGCAGGTGTCGGCCCAGCTCGAATCGCATTTCGGCGACAAGGTCTTCAAGACCCTGATCCCGCGCAATGTGCGCCTCGCTGAGGCGCCTTCCTATGGCATGCCGGGCGTTGCCTTCGATCCGTCGTCGAAGGGCGCCAAGGCTTATCTCGACTTCGGCGCCGAGATGATCGCCCGTGTCAGGCAGCTGTCGGCGCCGGAAGCTGCCACCGCGTTGCAAGGACAGTGACCATGAGCACCGTGAAGAAGAAGGGTCTTGGCCGCGGCCTGGAAGCCCTGCTCGGCGGCCCGGCCGAGATCGTCGAAACCGCGAAGCAGGAGGGCGCGCCCACCGTGCTGCGGCTCGATCAGCTTCAACCCGGCAAGTACCAGCCGCGCACGCGCATGGACGAGGGCGCTCTGCAAGAGCTCGCTGCAAGCATCCGTGCGCAAGGCCTGATGCAGCCGATCCTGGTGCGGCGCGTGGCCGAGCCTGATCGCTACGAGATCATTGCGGGCGAACGCCGTTTCCGCGCTTCGCGACTCGCCGGTCTCGACAAGGTGCCGGTGCTGGTGAAGGAGGTTGCCGACGAAGCCGCGGCGGCCATGGCGCTGATCGAGAACATTCAGCGCGAAGACCTGAATCCGCTCGAAGAAGCGCAAGGCATCATGCGCCTGATCCGCGAATTCCAGTTTACGCACGAGCAGGCGGCCGAGTCGGTGGGCCGCTCTCGCAGCGCAGTCTCGAACCTGCTACGCCTGCTGAACCTTGCAGCGCCGGTGCAGACCATGCTGATGGCGGGCGATCTTGATATGGGACATGCGCGTGCACTCCTGGCGCTCGACGGCGCGAATCAGATCACGCTGGCCAACCAGATCGTCAACAAGCGGCTATCGGTGCGCGAGACCGAGAAGCTTGTTGCTGCTACGCTGAAGCCGTTCGAACTGAAGTCCCTCAAGCACAAGACCGGCAATGGCATGCGCGATGTCGCACGGCTGGAAGAAGAATTGTCGGATGCGCTGGGATTGTCAGTGCAGATCAAGGTAGGTGCGCGCGGCAAGGGCCAACTCACCATTCACTTCAGCAATAACGAAGCGCTCGACGATGTGCTCGAGCGTCTGCGCGATGCAGGCGAAGGGCAACGGGTCGCGTAAACGACTCACGCCGACTCCGTGCAAAAAGCTGCGCGATAAACGGCCATTTGCATGCGCACTGTTGCATTCACGCAGCAGTTAACAGTCCGACATCCGGTTAACGCACCGGGCAGTCACGGATCCTCCATCATGCGTCACGCGAGTTGCGCAATTCAATTACGTCAAGCGTCGTTGCTGCGCAATTTCAACGAAGCCATCATGCAATCGTGATAGCAACCGTTGTGTAGTTTGCCCCTGCAAGCAAACTGTAAGCACGTTGACGCGACTCAGTATTTCCCCTTAAAATCGTGCGGTTTGAATTCTGGTCGGGCCGAAAAGTTCCGGCCTGAATGAGGCAGACAGTAGTGGTTCGAGACCGACAGCAGCAGAACGATTCGCGTCAGGTAAACGCCCGGAATGATGAGTGGGATTTTGACGCAGAACGTGAAGAAGAAGCTGTCGATCCGCTGTCACGCGCGGAAGCGGTGACACTGTTTGGCGAACGCGCGTTGCGTCCTTCGCGCATGACACCCGGCAAAGTTGTGCTGGCGCAGGTGGTTGTGACCCTGCTTTCGGCATTGTGCTGGGCGTTGTTCGGCAAGCAGGCCGGGCCGTACGGCTGGTCCGCGTTGCTTGGCGGTGCTGTGTGTTTCGTGCCGAGCGGGTTCTTCGCATTTCGCCTGTGGATGGCGCGCGATCGGGCCTCGATTGGCGGGCTGGTGATGGGCGAGGCGATCAAGGTGTTCGCCACCGTCGCACTGATGGTGCTCGTGGTGGTGCTGTACCGCGACCTGCGTTGGGTGCCGATGCTCGTCACGTTGCTGCTTGCGCTCAAGACGTATTGGGTGGTGGCTCTGGCGATGCGGTAAGACTGCGGTAAGACTGCGGTAAACCGGCCAGGCCCGCCGCACGAAGTGTGTGCTTCCCGGTGAGATGGGGCACCAAAACGGAATATCAAGATACACGGTGCAGGGTTTCACAGTGGTGAAACCGTGTGCCGACAAAGTTTGACCCGCTTGCATGGCGGTGACCGGCCACAAGGCCGAAGGCAATGCAAGACGCGTACCGGCTGCCCGCCAATGCGAGGGGGCCGGATCCAAGATTTCGCAATATACCGTTCGTCTCGACATGTCAGAAGCTATCCAAGGCGCCGAACACGCGCTGACACCCTCCGGCTATATCGCCGAACACTTGCAGAACTTGAACTCGGTCGGCGGCAAGCAAGCGTCGGTGGTCGATTTCTCCGTGCTGAACTATGACACGGTGTTCTGGTCTGTGCTGTGCGGCGCCATCGCCGTAATCTTCCTCCTGATCGCCGCGCGTCGCGTTCACGCTGGCGTGCCGGGTCGCTTCCAGGCCTTTGTCGAGATGATCGTCGAGATGGTCGACGACCAGGCCAAGGGCATCATTCACGGCGACCGTTCGTGGATTGCTCCGCTGGCACTGATGGTGTTCTGCTGGATCACCATGATGAACGCCATCGACCTGATTCCGGTCGACTGGGTCACCGGCCTGAACAACCTCCTCGGCATTTTCCACATTCACCTTCCTCACCACCGCGCAGTGGCCACGGCCGACCTGAACGGTACGCTGGGCATGTCGTGCTCGGTGCTGGTGCTGATGATCTACTACAGCTTCAAGATCAAGGGCGCGGGCGGCTTCATGCACGAACTGTTCTCTGCCCCGTTCGGCGCCAAGTGGTACCTGGCTCCGTTCAACCTGATCCTGAACATCATCGAGTTCCTGGCCAAGGCCGTGTCGCTGGGCATGCGGTTGTTCGGCAACATGTATGCCGGCGAACTCGTGTTCCTGCTGATCGCATTGCTGGGTTCCATCTGGACGTTCAGTGCTGACCTGTCGGCGCTGGGCTTTGTCGGCCACGTCGTTGCCGGCACGGTCTGGGCGATCTTCCACATCCTGATCGTTCTGCTCCAGGCATTCATTTTCATGATGCTGACGCTGGTGTACATCGGCCAGGCTCACGATCACCACTGATCGACACAGGTTTTAGGTTTTTTGGTTTTTTGGTTTTTTGGTTCTAAGTCTCTCTAAATTAAAGGAGTCATCATGCAAGCATTTCTCGCCAACATCCAGGGTCTGACCGCTATCGGTATCGGCATCATCATCGGTCTGGGCGCTATCGGCGCCTGCCTGGGTATCGCCCTGATGGGTGGCAAGTACATTGAAGCCTGCGCACGTCAGCCTGAGCTGATGAACCCGCTGCAGACCAAGATGTTCCTGCTGGCTGGTCTGATCGACGCGGCATTCCTGATCGGCGTGGGTGTTGCAATGCTGTTCGCCTTCGCCAACCCGCTGCTGGCTGTCATTCAGTAATTTCTTTTCGGTCTGCATGATGCTGACGGGCGGCGCAGGCCATCAGCCTGGCCGCCTTTTGTGCATTTATCTGTAGTTTGATTACCGAAAGGAACACACCATGAATCTGAACGCAACGTTTTTTGCGCAGATGGTCGTGTTCTTCATCCTGTGGTGGGTTGTTGCCAAATTCATTTGGCCGCCGCTGGTGAAGGCGCTCGACGAACGCGCAAAGAAGATCGCCGATGGCCTCGCCGCTGCCGAGAAGGGCAAGGCCGAGCTTGAACTCGCCAACAAGCGTGTGGACCAGGCTATGGCCGAAGCCCGCACCGAGGGTGCTCAACGCGTCGCTGACGCCGAGAAGCGCGCCCAGCTGACGGCAGAAGAGATCAAGCAAAACGCCCAGGCAGAAGCCGCACGCATCATTGCCCAGGCGAAGGCCGAGGCAGAGCAGCAGGTGACCCGCGCACGCGAATCGCTGCGCGACCAGGTTGCCGTGCTGGCAGTCAAGGGTGCCGAGCAGATCCTCAAGCGCGAAGTGAACGCGCAGGTCCATTCCGACCTGCTCAATCAACTCAAAGCTGAGCTCTAATCATGGCCGAAACCGCAACCATTGCCCGTCCCTATGCTGAGGCGCTGTTCCGCGTCGCCAGCGAAGCCGGCAATCTGGGTGCATGGTCCGAGCTGGTGTCGGAGATGGGGCAGATCGCCGCCAACCCCGACATCAAGGCGCTCGCCGACGATCCGAACGTCCCCGGCGACAAGCTGGGTGACCTGTTCCTGTCGGTGGTGAAGTCCCCGGTCAATGACGAGGCACGCCGCTTCGTCAAGCTGCTGGTGGAAAACAACCGCCTGACAGTGATGCCGGAAGTCGCCGAGCAATTCCATGCGCTCAAGAACGCCCGCGAAGGTTCGTCGGACGTCGAGATCACCAGTGCATTCCCGCTGGATGGTCAGCCACTGAACGACCTGGTCGCTGCACTCGAACGCAAGTTCGGCCGCAAGCTGTACGCGAAGGTGGCGGTGGATCCGTCCCTGATCGGCGGCGTGAGCGTCAAGGTCGGCGACGAAGTGCTCGACACCTCCGTGCGTGCGCGCCTGGCTGCCATGCAAACCGCGCTGACCGCCGTCTGATCGGCCGTCCGTCGGATTGAAGAATTAGGAGCATTGTGATGCAACTGAACCCCTCAGAAATCAGCGAGCTGATCAAGTCCCGCATCTCGGGTCTTGGCGCCGACGCTGAAGTGCGCAACACCGGCACGGTGATTTCCGTGACCGATGGTATCTGCCGCGTGCACGGCCTGTCTGGCGTGATGCAGGGCGAGATGCTGGAATTCCCGGGCAACACCTTCGGCCTCGCGCTGAACCTCGAGCGCGACTCCGTCGGTGCCGTGGTGCTGGGCGACTACGAACACATTTCGGAAGGCGATACGGTCAAGTGCACCGGCCGCATTCTGGAAGTGCCCGTTGGCAAGGAGCTGCTGGGCCGCGTGGTCAACACGCTGGGCCAGCCGATCGATGGCAAGGGCCCGATCAACGCGAAGGAAACCGACGTGATCGAAAAGGTCGCGCCGGGCGTGATCGCGCGTCAGTCGGTGAGCCAGCCGGTGCAGACCGGCCTGAAGTCGATCGACTCGATGGTGCCGATCGGCCGTGGCCAGCGTGAGCTGATCATTGGCGACCGCCAGACCGGCAAGACCGCCGTGGCTGTCGACGCCATCATCAACCAGAAGGGCAAGGGCATCTTCTGCGTGTACGTGGCAATCGGCCAGAAGGCTTCGACGATCGCCAACGTGGTGCGCAAGCTCGAAGAACACGGCGCGATGGAATACACCGTCGTCGTGGCTGCCGCCGCTTCGGATTCGGCCGCCATGCAGTACCTGGCTGCCTACGCCGGCTGCACGATGGGCGAGTACTTCCGCGACCGCGGCGAAGACGCGCTGATCGTTTATGACGATCTGACCAAGCAGGCCTGGGCCTACCGCCAGGTGTCGCTGCTGCTGCGCCGCCCGCCGGGCCGCGAAGCTTACCCCGGCGACGTGTTCTACCTGCACTCGCGCCTGCTGGAGCGTGCTGCCCGTGTGAACGAAGAGTACGTCGAGAACTTCACCAAGGGTGCCGTGAAGGGCAAGACCGGTTCGCTGACCGCACTGCCTATCATCGAAACGCAGGCTGGTGACGTGTCCGCATTCGTGCCGACCAACGTGATCTCGATTACCGACGGTCAGATCTTCCTGGAAACCGACCTGTTCAATGCCGGTATCCGTCCCGCGATCAACGCCGGTATCTCGGTGTCGCGCGTGGGTGGTGCTGCACAGACCAAGGTGGTGAAGAACCTGTCCGGCGGTATCCGTACCGACCTGGCCCAGTACCGTGAACTGGCTGCGTTCGCGCAGTTCGCTTCGGACCTGGACGACGCTACCCGCAAGCAGCTCGAGCGTGGCCGCCGCGTGACCGAACTGCTCAAGCAGGCTCAGTACCAGCCGCAGCAAGTGTGGCAACTGGCCGCGTCGCTGTTCGCCGCCAACAATGGCTTCCTCGACAACGTGGAAGTGAAGGACATTCTGCCGTTCGAGAAGGGCCTGCACGACCATCTGAAGACCAAGTACGCCGACCTCGTCAACCGCATCGAAGAGACCAAGGTCCTCTCGAAGGAAGATGAACCGGCGCTGCGTGCTGCGATCGAGGATTTCAGGAAGTCCGCCGCGTTCTAACCGCGTGATTCCACGAAGCTCGCCGCGCCTGCGCCGGGGTCGCCCCGGCGGTGCGCGGCGAGAGTTCGAATGGAGAGGAAGATATGGCCGGAACGAAAGAGATTCGAACCAAGATCAAGAGCGTGCAGAACACGCGCAAGATCACCAAGGCGATGGAGATGGTCGCCGCGTCCAAAATGCGCAAGGCGCAGGAGCGGATGCGCAATGCCCGTCCCTACGCCGAGAAAGTGCGCAATATCGCGGCGCACCTGGCTTCGGCCAACCCCGAGTTCAAGCATCCGTTCATGCAGGAGCGCGAAGTCAAGCGCGTCGGCATGATCGTGGTGACGACCGACAAGGGGCTGTGCGGTGGCCTGAACACCAACGTGCTGCGTGCGGTCACCAATGAACTGAAGACCCTGCAGGGGCGCGGCGTGGACGTGCAAGCGACCGCCATCGGCGGCAAGGGCATGCAGTTCCTGAGCCGTATTGGCGCCAAGGTGGTCTCGAACGTGGTGCAGCTTGGCGACACGCCGCATCTGGAAAAGCTGATCGGTGCCATCAAGGTTCAGCTCGACGCATTCACCAACGGTGAAGTCGACGCGGTGTACCTGTCGTACACCCGGTTCATCAATACGATGAAGCAGGAGCCGATGGTCGAGCAGCTGTTGCCGCTCGCCGCCGACAAGCTGGCCCAGACCGAAGAGGAAAAGCGCGCCTACTCGTGGGATTACATCTACGAGCCTGACGCCCAGACCGTGGTGGAAGACCTGTTGGTCCGCTACGTCGAGGCGCTGGTGTACCAGGCCGTGGCCGAAAACATGGCGTCCGAGCAATCGGCGCGCATGGTGGCCATGAAGGCGGCATCCGACAATGCCAAGAACGTGATCGGCGAACTGCAACTGGACTACAACAAGACCCGTCAGGCAGCGATCACCAAGGAACTGTCGGAAATCGTCAGCGGTGCGGCAGCCGTCTAAGGCGTCAAGAATTCAAGCTATCGGAGATACGAAATGAGTATCGGAAATATTGTGCAGTGCATTGGCGCCGTGGTGGACATCGAGTTCCCGCGCAACGCAATGCCGAAGGTGTACGACGCGCTGGTGCTGGAAGACAGCAGCGAAACGTCGTTTGCCGAAAAGGGCCTGACGTTCGAAGTCCAGCAGCAGCTGGGCGACGGCGTGGTGCGTACCATTGCCCTCGGTTCGTCGGACGGCCTGCGCCGCGGCATGGCCGTGAAGAACACCGAAGCGCCGATCTCGGTGCCGGTGGGTCAGGGCACGCTGGGCCGCATCATGGACGTGCTGGGTCGCCCCATCGACGAAGCTGGCCCGATCGCTTCGGACGAGCGCCGCGCGATTCACCAGAAGGCACCGAAGTTCGACGAACTGTCGCCTTCGACCGACCTGCTCGAAACCGGCATCAAGGTGATCGACCTGATCTGCCCGTTCGCAAAGGGCGGTAAGGTTGGCCTGTTCGGTGGTGCTGGCGTGGGCAAGACCGTCAACATGATGGAGCTCATCAACAACATCGCCAAGCAGCACAGCGGTCTGTCGGTGTTCGCCGGCGTGGGCGAGCGTACCCGTGAAGGGAACGACTTCTACCACGAAATGAAGGACTCCAACGTGCTCGACAAGGTGGCCATGGTGTTCGGCCAGATGAACGAGCCGCCGGGCAACCGTCTGCGCGTGGCACTCTCGGGCCTGACCATGGCCGAGAAGTTCCGCGACGAAGGCCGCGACATCCTGTTCTTCGTCGACAACATCTACCGCTACACGCTGGCCGGTACCGAAGTGTCGGCACTGCTGGGCCGTATGCCTTCCGCCGTGGGCTACCAGCCGACGCTGGCTGAAGAAATGGGCAAGCTGCAGGAACGTATTACGTCGACCAAGACTGGCTCGATCACGTCGATCCAGGCCGTGTACGTGCCTGCGGATGACTTGACCGACCCGTCGCCGGCAACCACCTTCCTGCACCTGGACTCGACCCTCGTGCTGTCGCGTGACATCGCTGCGCTCGGTATCTACCCCGCAGTGGATCCGCTGGACTCGACCTCGCGCCAGATGGACCCGCAGGTTGTGGGTCAGGAGCACTACAATGTCGCGCGTGCCGTTCAGCAGACGCTGCAGCGCTACAAGGAACTGCGCGACATCATCGCGATTCTGGGCATGGACGAACTGTCGCCGGAAGACAAGATGGCCGTGAACCGCGCGCGTAAGATCCAGCGTTTCCTGTCGCAGCCGTTCCACGTGGCCGAAGTGTTCACGGGTTCGCCGGGCAAGTACGTGCCGCTGAAGGAAACCATCCGTGGTTTCAAGATGCTGGTGGATGGCGAGTGCGATCACCTGCCCGAGCAGGCGTTCTACATGGTCGGCTCGATCGACGAAGCCTTCGAGAAGGCCAAGAAGCTCCAGTAAGCCTCGCTTTGACGCTCCCGCACCCCGGTGCGGGAGTGGCGGCCGGCCGCCTTGCGCGCCCGGCCGTCAGAAGTGAAGCGAACGGACAAAGGAATTCATATGGCAACCATTCTTGTAGACGTCGTCAGCGCGGAAGCGTCGATCTTCTCCGGTCCGGCGAAGTTCGTGGCGCTGCCGGGCGAGTCGGGTGAGCTGGGCATTCTGCCGGGCCACACGCCGCTGATTACGCGTATCCAGCCGGGCGCCGTGCGTATTGAGAAGGAAGACGGCAGCGAAGAGTTTGTGTTCGTTGCCGGCGGTATTCTCGAAGTCCAGCCGCAGCACGTTACCGTGCTGGCCGATACCGCTATCCGCGGTACCGATCTGGACGAAGCCAAGGCGCAGGAAGCCAAGCGTGCCGCCGAAGAGTTGATGCAAAACCAGAGCAGCGATCTGGACATTGCACGCGCTCAGAGCGAGCTCGCCGTGGCCGCCGCGCAACTGGCTGCCATCGCCCGTCTGCGTCGTAAGAAGTAAGCAGCAAGCAGTCCCTGTCGCACTGTTGTTTTTTCGGTGCGACAACCAAAAAAGGCAGCCACGCGGCTGCCTTTTTTTATGCTGTGGGGATAAGCTTCTTGTGCTTGGACCAAAAAAAAGCGCGCGGGCCGGGGAGGCTCCGCGCGGACGGGAAAATCCCTTCGAGGGGTCAATTCGAAGGAACGGGTTCGGTCCAGGACTACTAAGAGGCGCAGCGAATCTGGTTCGCACATTCGGCCGCAAAGGCCTCGCGCCATCGGGTCTTCCTGGTGTCCGACCAGCAGGCATCGCCTGCTGGCTCGGAAAATCGGGAATCACTGCCAAGGGCTTTCTTCAGCGCCCCATCTTCTCGTTACTCACTTCTTCGCGGGGACGCGGTCCACCAAACGCCGGTGTGTCAATGCATTGTGGGGGAAAGTCCCTGCAATGGCAGTAACAAAATGTATCCTTTTGCAAGAAGTTGAAAGCCAACTCGCGCGAAATGGAGCGTCATACGCACATCCAACACATAAGGCGTCACTTTCTACGTCATAACGTGATCTGTGCGCACCGTAGTGCGTCGAATTCCCTGTGCGCTGGCGAACAATGCGGCGCTTCCGGCGCGAGAGCCGATCGTCAGTTACGATTGCCCGGTTACAACCACGCCCGGCGCTGCCCGAGGCCATGTACTGGAGTTCATGATGGCAGATATGCAGGACGCGATCCGGAAAATGCTCGGCATGAGGACCGTGGCTATTGTGGGCCTGTCGGACCGTGCTGATCGACCGAGCCATGAGGTTGCCGAATTCCTGCAGCAGCACGGTTTCCGCATCGTGCCGGTCAATCCGCGCCATGCCGGCGAACGCATTCTAGGCGAGCCGTGCCATGCGTCGCTGCAGGACGCGGCGACCGCGATGGCGGCACAGGGCGAGCGCATCGACTGGGTCGACATTTTTCGCCGCGCCGAAGACACTCCGCCCGTGGTCGCCGATGCGAAGGCGATCGGCGCATGTGGCGTATGGCTGCAGCTGGGTATCGTGAACGACGCCGCTATCGGCCAGGCCCGCGTAGAGGGCCTGCTCGCCGTGCAAGACTGCTGCAGCAAGATCGAGCTCACCCGCCAGCTCGCGCTGTCCTGAACCCTTTCGCCTGACCCGATGGCTATCGATCCGCAACTCCTCGCCTATTACCGCCGCCTGGCCGAGCAATATGGCGCCCTTCCCGTACCCGTTGATGCGCGCGCGCGGCGCGAGCGCTTTGCCGAAGTGGCAGCTTCGTCGGTCGTACCTGATCCTGCCGGCAGCACGTGGGAAGACCTCACCCTTGCGCTGGAAGGCCGCTCGCTGACGGCGCGCCTGTTCCGTCCGGTGGCCGATGCGCCGTCCCGGTTGATCGTTTATTTCCACGGCGGCGGCTGGGTCGTCGGATCGCACGAGACCCACCATACCGTCGCAGCACTGCTGGCGGCTGATACGGGCTGCGCGGTAGCCAGCGTGGATTATCGGCTCGCGCCTGAGCATGCGTTTCCCGCGCCATGCGATGACGCCGTAGATGCTGTCCGTTGGTTCGCCGTGCAGCGCGCGTCGCTGGGCTTCGATACCGGCTTCCTTGCCGTGGCGGGCGATAGCGCTGGTGGACACCTCGCAGCACTCGCGGCGCAGCAGGTCAACACCGAAGCCCGACAGCAAGTGGTGGTGGCGCAGTTGCTCGTCTATCCGGTCACAGCGCCGGTGCTTTCCAGCGAGAGCTACCGCGCCTTTGCCGATGGCCCCGGGCTGACCCGTGACGAGATGGCCTGGTTCTGGACGCAGTTTATCGGCGCCGAGAGTCTGGCGCGCGGCGCGCAACACGAAGATCTACGCATTCATCTGATGGCGCAGGCGCCGAAGGTGCAGCCGCCGGCCACCGCCATCGTCGTTGCCGCCAACGACGTGTTGCGCGATGACGGGCTTGCCTATGCCGATTTCCTCGTCCGGCACGACGCCACGGTAGTCACCATCGAGGCCAGTGGCATGACGCACGGATTCGCACGCCTGCAACCGGACGCGCCGCGCGCGCGCGAATGGATGCAACGTGCCGCGCAGGCCTTCGCGAGCCTGTTCGACGACGTCTAGCGGTCTGGTGCGCCGGCACTGTCGCATCAGGCGCCGGTGCGCGGCGGCCATCCCTTAGAATGGCGGTCTTACGAGGATGACCATGACTGCACTGCAGAACGACACTTTCCTGCGCGCACTGCGCCGGCAGCCGACCGAATACACGCCGCTGTGGCTGATGCGCCAGGCGGGCCGCTACCTGCCTGAGTACAACGCCACGCGCGCGCGCGCGGGCAGCTTTCTGGGCCTGGCCAAGAATCCAGCCTATGCCACCGAAGTGACGCTGCAGCCGCTGGACCGCTATCCGCTGGACGCGGCCATCCTGTTCTCCGACATCCTGACCGTGCCCGACGCCATGGGCCTCGGCCTGTCGTTTGCCCAGGGCGAAGGCCCGCGCTTCGCGCGGCCGCTGCGTACCGAGGCCGACGTGCAGAAGCTTGCCGTGCCCGACATGGCATCACTGCAGTATGTGTTCGACGCCGTGGCCGAGATCCGCCGCGCGCTGGTCCAGGACGGGCGCCAGCGCGTGCCGCTGATCGGCTTCTCGGGCAGCCCGTGGACGCTGGCTTGCTACATGGTCGAAGGCGGCGGCTCGGACGACTTCCGCACGGTCAAGGCGATGATGTACGGCCGGCCGGACCTGATGCACCGCATCCTCGACATCAATGCGCAGGCGGTCAGCGAGTACCTGAATGCACAGATCGAGGCAGGCGCGCAGGCCGTCATGATCTTCGACACCTGGGGCGGTGCGCTGGCTGACGGCATGTACCAGGCGTTCTCGCTGGCCTATATGCGCAAGGTGCTCGCCGGCCTGAAGCGCGAGCATGACGGACAGCAGATCCCCGCGATCGTCTTCACGAAGGGTGGCGGCCTGTGGCTGGAAGGCCTCGCCGACACCGGCGCCGACGCCATTGGTTTGGACTGGACGGTCAACCTTGCGCAAGCGCGCCGACGCACCGGTGGCCGCGTGGCGCTGCAGGGCAATATCGATCCGACAGTGCTGTTCGCCCCCGAAGCGGCGATTCGGGAACAGGTGCGGGGCGTGCTCGACAGCTATGCGGCAGCGGGCGGTAGCGACGGTCATGTGTTCAACCTCGGCCACGGTATTTCGCAGTTCACGCCCCCGGAAAGCGTGGCGGTGCTCGTCGACGAAGTGCATCGCTATAGCCGCCAGCTGCGCACGTCGCAGGGCTGAAACACCGATATCCCGAAAGTACCGGCGTCATGCGCCGGTCATATTTTCCTCGCGGTGCAGCGATTTTGGCGCCAACGTCAGCGGTGTCGCTGGAGGCGCGCCGCTGCTGCTGTCAAGTAAACAATTTCATCCTGATTCGCCAAAAAGGTGCTTGCAATTGACGGTGGAGGCTTGACTTATGCACACCGATAGGTTTGCCGCACTGCAAGAAGGGGTAACCCCTTAACTCATCTGGGGGATGTTTGCAAGGCCTTGATTTTTAAGGAATTGGAAGTTTTTCAAAGCGGTTGCGCTTGCCAGTGATTCCCTTGTTTTTCGGGCTTTCGCGGCGTCCCACAGCGACTTTTCAACAAAGTTATCCACAGGGTCTGTGGAATTAGTGGAAAAGCAGTCATCTATCATCGACTTAGGGCCACATTTGAAGTTTTACTTTAAGTTGATGTTGCGCCGCACACTAAGCCTGCTTCTATTCCCTTTGCGCCTGAATCCGCACAGTCTTTGCGCACGCGCCGTGCACCAGAACTGCCTCTGATGACGTTGCCAGACGACACCGAACCGCGTAGCGCAGGCATTGTCCGCGTGGCGCTTGATACGCCCGCGGACGACTGTTTCGACTACCTCGCCGACGATGAAGTGGTGCCGGGCGATCTGGTGGTCGTACCGTTCGGACGTCGCAGCGTGGTCGGCGTTGCCGTTGCGCGCGCCGCCGAGTCGGCCGTGCCGGCGGACCGGATCAAGGCAGTTTCCGCGCGGCTGGGCTGGCTGGCGCCGCTAGCGCAGGAATGGCGCGATCTTGCGACGTTCGCCGCGCGCTATTACCAGCGCTGCCTTGGCGAGGTGATGCTGCCGTCGCTGCCGCCGTCGCTGCGGGAGCCGGAGGGCTGGCCACGCCTTGGCCAGCGTGCACGGACCGAGGCGTACCGGGTCGTTGCGGCACATATCCCTACGTTGCTCGAGTCGATACCTGGGCGTGCGCGATCGGTGCGGGCGCTTGCGCAGGCGCTGGCCGACCGCGCCGCCGACGGCGCAGTGCCCGAGCCGATGAGTCTGGCCGAGGCGCGCGAATTATGCACCGCCGCGCCAGCAAGGCTTGTTGAATGGGCCGCTGCAGGCTGGATCGAGGCGATCAGCGCCGACCGTACCTTGCTCGGCACCGCGCCCTCGCAGGCCCCGTCGGTGGCGCCTGCGTTGCATGAAGAACAGCTTGCGGCGGTCGAAGCTATCGGCGCCGCTGCGTCCTTTGCTCCGTTCCTGCTGCACGGGGTGACCGGCAGCGGCAAGACTGAGGTCTATCTGCATGCCATGGCCCAGGTACTCGCGCGCGATCCTCACACGCAGGTGCTGATGCTGGTGCCCGAGATCAACCTGACCCCGCAACTCCAGTCGCGCATTGCCGCGCGCTTTCCGCACCTGCCGCTGGCCGTGCTGCACAGCGGGCTGGCTGACCAGGAACGCAGCCTGCAATGGCTCGCCGCCCATCGCGGCGAAGCGCGCATCGTACTGGGCACGCGCATGGCGATCATGGCCTCGATGCCGAATCTTGCGCTGATCGTGGTCGATGAAGAGCACGACACGTCCTACAAACAGCAGGAGGGCCTGCGCTACTCCGCGCGCGACCTGGCCGTATGGCGCGCCAAGCGGCTCGAAATTCCGGTCGTACTTGGCTCGGCCACGCCGTCAATGGAAACCTGGTGGCGCGCTGAGCAGGGCGCGTATCGCAAGCTGGTGCTGCGCCAGCGCGCGCAGGCTGAAGCGGCGTTGCCGGCCGTGCGTCTGATCGATCTGAACCATGAACGCCAGCGCCAGCGGGCGCTGTTCGAAGGCCTGTCGGTGCCGTTGCTGGAGGCGATCGACGCCCGGCTGGCTCGCGGGGAGCAGAGCCTGCTGTTCCTGAACCGACGTGGCTATGCGCCGGTGCTGGCCTGCGATAGCTGCGGCTGGCTGTCTGGCTGCCCGCGCTGTTCGGCATACCTGGTGCTGCACCGGCCGGAACGGCGGCTGCGCTGCCACCACTGCGGGCTGGAGGCGCCCGTGCCGCACCATTGCCCTGACTGCGGCAATATGGATATCGCGCCGCTTGGCCGTGGCACCCAGCGCATCGAAGAAGCGCTGGCGGCACGTTTTCCACAGGCTCGTATCGCTCGCATCGATGCCGATTCCACGCGGCGCAAAGGCAGTGCGCAGGCGATGTTCGACGAAGTGCATGCCGGCGAGGTGGACATCCTCGTCGGTACCCAGATGATCGCCAAGGGCCATGATTTTCAACGGGTGACGCTGGTCGGCATCGTGCATCCGGACGCCGCCATGTTCAGCCACGATTTCCGCGCCGCCGAACACCTGTTCGCGTCGCTGATGCAGGTATCCGGGCGGGCCGGGCGGGCCGACCTGCCCGGCGAAGTCCTCATCCAGACCCGCTATCCAGACGCTGCGGCATTGCAGGCCCTCGTGCGCCATGACTATGATGGATTCGCCGCCGGCCAGTTGCGCGAGCGCGGCCAGGCCGGGTTGCCCCCGTTCTGCTATCAGGTGCTGCTGACTGCCGAGCATGGCCAGCTCGAACGGGCATTGCAGTTCCTGCAGGCGGTCCGGCGCCTGGCAGACGGCAATGCTTTGGCGCCGGAGGTGCAACTGCACGATCCGGTACCGATGTCGATGGTGCGCATTGCTAACCGCGAACGTGCCCAGATGTTGTTGGAAGCCAGCTCAAGGCCCGTTTTGCAACGATTTGTGAGCGAGTGGGTGCGGACTTTTTCCGCTGCCGGCGCAGACGCAAGAGGCGTGCGCTGGCAACTGGAAATCGACCCGCTGAGAATCTGAGTGCCGGGCTGCATGTGACTGGGGTGCAACCGTAGCAACCGGCTTTCGATATAGTGGTTGCACTAGGTTGCACCTTTGCGTTTTTCAGGAGTAAGATCGCGCCAGCCCAGAGGTTGCGCAGGTCGGGCCCCACTGCCGCTCGCGTCCCACGCGGGCGACATCGACCCGCAGCCTTGTGTCTTACGGAGAAAGCTCGCATGGCCACCACCACCCTCGGCGTCAAACTCGACGACGCTTCGCGCGATCGCCTCAAGCGTGTCGCCCAATCCATCGACCGGACGCCGCACTGGCTGATCAAGCAGGCGATCTTCACGTATCTCGAGCAGATCGAGCGTGGCCACCTGCCGCATGAGGCGATGGCAGGCGGCGCAGGGGAGGCCGATGGCGCCGACGGTGCTGAGATGAGCCACGCCGATGGCGCACCGCAGCCGTTCCTGGAATTCGCGCAAAGCATTCAGCCGCAATCCGTACTGCGCGCCGCAATTACTTCGGCCTATCGCCGTCCTGAAACCGATTGCGTGCCGGTGCTGCTGGAGCAGGCACGCCTGCCGCAGCAACAGGCCGAAGCCGCCATCAAGATGGCCAAGAAGCTGGCCACCGCGCTGCGCGAGCAGAAGGTGGGCACCGGCCGCGAAGGCCTGGTGCAGGGCCTGATCCAGGAATTCTCCCTGTCGTCGCAAGAAGGCGTAGCGCTGATGTGCCTGGCCGAGGCCCTGCTGCGCATTCCCGACAAGCCCACGCGCGACGCGCTGATCCGCGACAAGATCAGCGGCGCCAACTGGCAGTCGCACCTGGGCCAGAGCCCATCGCTGTTCGTCAACGCCGCGACCTGGGGCCTGCTGCTGACCGGCAAGCTGGTCGCCACCCATACCGAATCGGGCCTGAGCAAGGCGCTCACGCGCATCATCGGCAAGGGCGGCGAACCGCTGATCCGCAAGGGCGTCGACATGGCCATGCGCCTGATGGGCGAGCAGTTCGTCACGGGCGAGACCATTTCCGAAGCGCTGGCCAACGCGCGCAAGTACGAAGCGCAGGGCTTCCGCTATTCCTACGACATGCTTGGCGAAGCGGCGATGACGGAAGAGGATGCGCAGCGCTACCTCGCGTCGTACGAGCAGGCCATCCATGCGATTGGCCAGGCCTCGCGCGGCCGCGGCATCTATGAAGGCCCGGGCATTTCGATCAAGCTGTCGGCGCTGCATCCGCGCTACAGCCGCGCCCAGCACGAGCGGGTGATCAACGAGCTTTATGAGCGCCTGAAGTCGCTGACGCTGCTGGCGCGCCAGTACGACATCGGCATCAACATCGACGCCGAAGAGGCCGACCGCCTCGAGATCTCGCTCGACCTGCTCGAACGCCTGTGCTTCGAGCCCGAGCTGGCCGGCTGGAACGGCATCGGCTTCGTGGTGCAGGGCTACCAGAAGCGCTGCCCGTTCGTGATCGACTACCTGATCGACCTCGCGCGCCGCAGCCGCCACCGCCTGATGATCCGCCTGGTTAAGGGCGCCTACTGGGACAGCGAAATCAAGCGCGCCCAAGTCGAAGGCCTGGAAGGCTATCCGGTCTACACGCGCAAGGTCTACACCGATGTGTCGTACGTGGCCTGCGCGCGCAAGCTGCTGTCGGTGCCCGACGCGATTTATCCACAGTTCGCCACGCACAACGCGCACACGCTGTCGGCCATCTACCAGATCGCCGGCCATAGCTACTATCCCGGCCAGTACGAATTCCAGTGCCTGCACGGCATGGGCGAGCCGCTGTACGACCAGGTCGTCGGCCCGATCGCCGACGGCAAGTTCAACCGCCCGTGCCGTATCTACGCGCCGGTTGGCACGCATGAAACGCTGCTCGCCTACCTGGTGCGCCGCCTGCTCGAAAACGGCGCCAACACCTCGTTCGTCAACCGGATTGCCGACGACACGATTTCGCTCGATGAACTGGTGGCCGACCCGGTCGCCGTGGTCGAGACCATGCATCGCGATGAAGGCACGCTGGGCCTGCCGCATCCGAAGATCCCGTCGCCGCGCGGCCTTTATGGCAAGTCGCGCGCGAACTCGGCGGGTATCGACCTTGCCAACGAGCATCGCCTCGCTTCGCTGTCGTCCGCGCTGCTGGCCGGTACAAGCGAACGCGTCGTGGCCGATCCGATGCTGGGTACCGAGGTCCCGCGCGCAGCCGATGCCATCATCACGCCGGTGCTGAACCCGGCCGACCATCGCGACGTCGTGGGCCAGGTCACTGAAGCCAGCCAGGCCGATGTCGACGCCGCGCTGCAGGCCGCCGCCAATGCGGCACCGATCTGGCAGGCCACGCCGCCCGACGTCCGTGCCTCCGCGCTTGAACGCGCCGCCGACCTGATGGAAGCGCAGATGCAGTCGCTGATGGGCATCATCATGCGCGAGGCCGGCAAGACCTTCTCGAACGCGATCGCCGAAGTGCGCGAGGCGGTGGACTTCCTGCGCTACTACGCGGCCGAAGTGCGCCGCAGCTTCGACAACGAGACGCACCGCCCGCTGGGCCCGGTGGTCTGCATCAGCCCGTGGAATTTCCCGCTGGCGATCTTCACCGGGCAGGTGGCCGCAGCGCTGGCCGCCGGCAATACGGTGCTGGCCAAGCCCGCCGAGCAGACGCCGCTGATTGCCGCTGCCGCGGTGCGCATCCTGCGCGAGGCCGGCGTGCCGGCGGGTGCCGTGCAGCTGCTGCCGGGCCGTGGCGAGACCGTGGGCGCGGCACTGGTGGGCGACGCTCGCGTCAAGGGCGTGATGTTCACGGGCTCGACCGAAGTCGCGCGTATCCTCCAGCGCAATATCGCCGGCCGTCTCGATGCCGCCGGCCGTCCGATTCCGCTAATCGCCGAAACCGGTGGCCAGAACGCGATGATCGTCGACTCGTCTGCACTGGCCGAACAGGTCGTGGGCGACGTAGTCAACTCCGCGTTCGACTCGGCCGGCCAGCGCTGCTCCGCGCTGCGCGTGCTGTGCCTGCAGGAAGACGTGGCCGACCGCGTGCTCGCCATGCTCAAGGGCGCCATGAATGAACTGACCATGGCCAACCCGGATCGCCTGTCCACCGATGTGGGCCCGGTCATCGACGAAGAAGCGCGCGGCAATATCGTGCGCCATATCGATGCGATGCGCGCCAAGGGTCGCCGCGTGCACCAGGCCGATCCGAATGCCCCGCAGGGCGCCAGCTGCCGCCATGGCACCTTCGTGCCGCCGACCCTGATCGAACTCGACAGCATCGACGAACTCAAGCGCGAGGTGTTCGGCCCCGTGCTGCACGTGGTGCGCTTCCCGCGCGCCGCGCTGGACACCATGATCGGCCAGATCAACGGTACCAACTATGGCCTGACGATGGGGATCCACACCCGCATCGACGAGACCATCGCGCAGATCGTGCAGCATGCCGAGGTGGGCAATCTGTACGTGAACCGCAATATCGTCGGCGCGGTGGTGGGTGTGCAGCCGTTTGGCGGCGAGGCGCTGTCGGGCACTGGGCCGAAGGCCGGTGGCCCGTTGTACCTGCACCGCCTGCTGTCGGTCTGCCCGCAGGATGCGGTGGTTCGCAGCGTGCGCCACGCGGAAGCGTCGGGCAACCCGCCGGCTGCGCCGGAGCGCCCAGTCGCCGCACAGGCGCTGAAGGACTGGGCGAAGACCGAGATGCCGGAAGTCGCCGCCGCCTGCGATCGCTTTGCCGAAGCCTCGGCGGCTGGCATTTCGGTGACGCTGCGCGGGCCGACCGGCGAGCGCAACACCTACTCGCTGCTGCCGCGCCACCATGTCCTGTGCCTGGCGGCGCAGGAACAGGATCTGGCCATCCAGCTCGCGGCTGTTCTGGCAGTCGGCAGCCAGGCTGTGATGGCGGAAAACCCTGTTTCGCGTGGGCTGTTTGCACGGCTGCCTAAGGGCGTACAATCGCGCGTCCGCATTGTGTCTGACTGGACTTCGCCGGAGCCCGCGTTCGACGCGGTGATCCATCATGGCGATTCCGACCAGTTGCGCACGGTGTGCGAGCAGGTCGCAGCGCGGCCGGGGCCGATCATCGGCGTGCAGGGCCTCGCGCAAGGTGAGCCGAATATCGCTCTTGAACGTTTGCTGATCGAGCGTTCGCTGTCGGTCAACACGGCGGCGGCCGGCGGCAACGCCAGCCTGATGACGATCGGCTGAGCCGGCACGGACAGAGTTTGTTTGACGTGCGCATGTGCGGCGGCGATCCTGCCGCCATGCGCATCCATAGGGGAGGAGCGCCCAGACGGCGTTCCCGAAGCGTAGAAAAAGCGCAGCAAGAAGGCTGAACCAGCCACCAAGGAGAACTGATGACCTCGACATTCCACAAGACGGCCCTGACCGTTGCCCTGACTATCGCTGGCCTGACTGGCGCCACGGCGGCTTTCGCCCAGGCCCAGGAAATCAAGCTCGGCTTTGCCGGCCCGATGACCGGCGGCCAGGCCCAGTACGGCAAGGACATGCAGAACGGCATCGTCCTCGCCATCGAGGACATGAACGCCACCAAGCCGAAGATCGGCGGCAAGGAAGTCAAGTTCGTGCTGGTCTCCGAAGACGACCAGGCCGACCCGAAGACCGGCTCGGTGGTCGCGCAGAAGCTCGTCGACAACGGCATCCAAGGCATGCTCGGCCACTTCAACTCGGGCACCACCATCCCGGCGTCGATGGTCTACAACCGCGCAGGCATTCCGCAGATCGCCATGGCGACCGCACCGGAATACACCAAGCAAGGCTTCAAGACGACCTTCCGCATGATGACTTCCGACACCCAGCAGGGTTCGGTGATCGGCGCGTTCGTCGTGAAGAAGCTGGGCGCGAAGAACATCGCGATCGTTGACGACCGCACCGCGTACGGCCAGGGCCTGGCTGACGAGTTCGAGAAGGCCGCCAAGGCCGCCGGCGGCAAGATCGTGCGCCGCGAGTTCACCAACGACAAGGCGGTGGACTTCAAGGCCGTGCTGACCAACATCAAGCGCAGCAACCCGGACATCATCTTCTACGGCGGCGCCGAGACCCAGTCGGCCCCGATGGCCAAGCAGGTCAAGGAACTGGGCATGAAGGCCCCGCTGGTGTCGGGCGAAATGTCCAAGACCGACAACTTCCTGAAGCTGGCCGGCCCGGCTGCCGAAGGCACGGTCGTGTCGCTGGCCGGCCTGCCGCTGGACCAGATGCCGGGCGGCGCCGCGTACGAGAAGAAGTACGAGAAGCGCTTCGGCTCGAAGGTGCAGACCTACTCGCCGTACGCCTATGACGGCGCCACCGCGATGATGACCGCCATGGTCAAGGCCGGCTCGGCCGATCCGGCGCGCTATCTGCCGGTGCTGGCGGCGACCAACATGCAGGGCGTCACCACCAAGACGCTGGCGTACGACGCCCGTGGCGACCTGAAGGACGGCGGCATCACCGTCTACAAGGTGGTCGGCGGCAAGTGGACCGTGCTGGAGACGGTTGGCGGCAAGTAAGCCCACCGGCGCCAGGCCAGAAGAACGCCACCCTGCGAGGGTGGCGTTTTTTCTTGCCAATCCTAAAGATTGAACTGACCCCTGCCGTTTGTTGTCCCGGATGGGGGATCGTGCCTTTGGCGCATAATTCCGCATTCGTTTATCCAATCCAGAAGGAGCAGTACGTGTCCGTGCAGGAAGTCAGCTACGACCGCGCCGTCGAACTGGCCGGTGTAGGCCGGTTCGATGAAGCGCTGGAGATTGCCGGCCAGTTGTCGGCAGCCCGGCCCGAAGTGGTCGATTTCACCACGCTGCAGGCACGGTTGTTCTTCGACAAGGGCGATGCGCAGTCGGCCTTCGCGGTGCTTGATGGGGCACTTTCGCGGCTGGAGACGTTGAACCTTGCGCCGCCTCACCGGTGGGCGTCGCGCGGTGTGCTCGCGCATCGCTATGGCGCCATGCTGATGAGCCTTGGCCGGGATCGCGATGCATTGCCGTGGCTGCACGAGGCCTCGCAGCGCAACGGCCTGCTGTCAGGCGAGTGGCCCGCGCATTTCCACGCGGGGCTGGCTTGCTACCGACTCGGCGACCTGGCCGGCGCAGGCCGCTACTGGCACGACCTGCTGTATCGCGCGCCTGATCTGGGCGCGGAGGAGATCCTGCCGCTCGTACACGACGCAATCGTCCGTACCGAGGCGGCGGGCCAGCCCGTCGAGCCCATGATGCGCGTCTGCCTGGGGCGCATTGCGCTGGACAACCCGGATCTGCTCGAACTTGAACCCGAAGTCGCCGATGCGCTCGCCGGCGAGCAAGCCGGGCTGGTGCTTGCCGCATCTCCGGACCATCCGCAGGCCCGCCGCCTGCGTGCGCCGCTGCGCTTCGGTGCCGGCGACACGGAAGGGGCGCAGGACGACCTCGCCGTGTACCAGCGCCAGTGCCCGGACCCGCAGACCCAGGTACGCGCAATGGCCTGGCGCCACCAGGCCGCCCGGACGGCCCAGCCCGGCACGCCGGGTACCGATTCCCAACCCTGGCTGAAGTTCAGCCTGGCGACCGATAGTGACGACGGCGCCGGCTACTACCGTGCCGCCACGGCGCTCGGCGAGTTTATCGACGAGGTGCCGCAGGCCGAAGCCGCGCTGCGGCCCCGGTTGGTGGAAGCCTGCCAGCTTGGCGTCGCGCGCTTCGACCAGTACTTCGCGACCGGCGAGGGCGATGCCAGCGGCCATGGCGGCAATGCCGACCCGCACGTCTATTCGCTGCTGTGCCGCCTTCTGTCGCGCAGCCTTCCGGCCGACGCGGGCAATCTGGAGTCGCGCATCGCGCTGCACCGCAAGGGCATGGCCGCGAGCGAGTTCATCGACCACTGGATCGACCTGCTCGATTGCCATGCTGGCGCCGGCCAGCACCAGAAGGTGGTAGAACTGGCGGGCGAGGTGCTCAATCGCTATCCACTCGAGCGCAATCCGGCCGATGTGACGTGGGCGTTCAGCCGGCTGATCGCCGCGTGGAAGGCCATCGGGGGTGCCGAAGCGGCCGAGGCCGCGGGGGCAGCCATGGCGCATATGGACGCCCGCCTCGACGCACTGCCCGTGGAGGCCCGCAGCGAGGCCGCGCACCCGATGGCGCATGCGCGGGCGCATTACGCAGCGCTGGTGCAGACGCGCATGGACGGCATGGATCCGCACGACCGTACCGATGCACTGGCCGAGATCGACACCCAGCAACGTCGCGCGCTGCTCGTGGAGGATGCGTGGCTGTTCAACCGCTTTGGACAGGTTTGGCGTGACCTGGGCGACTATGAGCGCGCCTTGCCGCTGTTCGAGCAGGCCATTGTCATGACCGAAGGCGATGCGTGGGACCAGGCCGCGCCGCGAGTGCAGCGCGCGCTGATCCACAATGCCGCCGCGCGCCACGACGCGGCGCTGGCAGACTTCGCGGCCGCGTTTGCCGTGCGCGACGACTGGGATGCCGAGACCTGGCTGCGTGCGGTGGAATCGGCGGTCGGACTGGCGCAGCGCGAGACCGCACTCGGCTACTTCGACAAGGCGCGCGCCGCGGGCGCCGAGCAGGGCCGTACGCGCGGCCTCCATGCCAAGGTCGAAGCCGCATTGCGGGCTACCCGGCCGAAATGGAAGTTGTGGGGCGTGTAAAGCACTGATCATGGGGCTGATACGGCCTCATGCACCGCGCGATCCCACAATGAGAAACGCCATCAGCGAAGATGGCGTTTTTTATTGAAAGTTAGCGAAAGAAGTTGGCGCAATGCGTGCGGTGTCAGACAATGGCTGACATGGAATGTCATGTGCTTCCATTACCATGTCACGCATGAATGGACTAAGCCAACTTTTCCCGTCACTTCCGCTCGCCCCCGGCGGCCTGTTCTGGGTCGGCCTGGCGCTGGTCGGCGCTGGCCTTGCGGGCGAACTATGCCGCCGCTGGCTGGGCTGCCCCCGCATCGTCGGCTATGCGGCGGCAGGCCTCTGCGCGGGCATGCTCGGGCGCAGCATCGTCGACACCAACATGATCGGCCAGACCCGTATCCTGATCGATATGGCGCTGGCACTCGCCCTGTTCGAGCTGGGGCATCGTCTTTCGCTGATCTGGCTGAGCGCCAACCGCTGGCTGCTGCTGACCAGTGCGTTCGAAAGCGTGCTGACCTGGGGCCTGGTGGCCGCGGTGTTGCAGTGGATCGGCGCATCGCCCGGGATTGCGATTCTTGCGGGCGGCATCGCAGTCAGCACGTCGCCGACTATCGTGCTGCAGCTCAAGAACGAGTTGCGCGCCGAAGGCCAGGTGACCGAGCGGCTGATGGCCATGGCCGCGCTCAACAGCATTTATGCCGCCGTGATTGTGCAGGTCGCGACGGGCTGGCTGCATTCGGAATATGGCAACCTCGGCGCCGCGCTGCTTCATCCGCTTTATCTGCTGGTCGGCTCCTGCCTGCTGGCCTGGGTGGTTGGCAAGATCGGGCATGCGATCTATGAGCGCATGTCGGCCGACGACCACTACAGCTTCCTTGTGCTCGTGGGCCTGGTGCTGTTCACGCTTGCGCTGACTCGGGTACTAAAATTGTCCATGCCGCTCACGCTGATGCTGGCCGGCGTGGTGTTCAAGCACCAGGACAGCCAGCCGCATGTGTGGCCGACGCACTTCGGTAGCGCGGGCAGCCTGCTGATCATCGTGATGGTGGTGTCGCTGGGCCTGCCGCTCACGGCGCAAGACTGGGTCGTCGGCGGCATGTATGCCGTGGTGCTGGTGCTGCTGCGCCATGCGGCGAAGTTTGCCGGCGTGGTGTCGCTGGGATCGTTTTCTGGCCTGAGCCTGCGCCAGTGCATGGCACTGGGCCTGGCGCTCGCGCCGATGTCGGGCCTGGCGTACCTGTTGATGAACGATGTCGCGCGTCTGTATCCGAGTACCGGACAACCGCTGGCCGCCATCATCCTGTGCGCGCTGGCCATCGAGCAACTGCTGGGCCCCGTGATCGCGGCCTGGGCGCTGCGCTTCGCCGGCGAAGTCCGTGCCGACCAGCGCGGCAATGGAGGAGGGCGCTGATGTCGCTCGAACCGTTCAAGCATTCCGAAGCACTGACCTTCGGCGTCGAGCTGGAGCTGCAGCTTGTCAATCGGCATGACTATGACCTCGCGCCATTCGCGCCTGACCTGTTGCGCGCGCTCAAGGGCGCCCAGCATGCCGGCGATATCAAGCCCGAGATCAGCCCGTCGATGATCGAGATCAGCACGGGCATCTGCCACACCTACCAGCAGGCGCTGGACGAACTGACCACCATGCGCGACCTGATGCAGGCCGCCTCTCGCTCGCTGAACATCGGCATCAGCGGAGGCGGCACGCATCCGTTCCAGCAATGGGCCGACCGCATCATTTCGGATTCCCCGCGCTACCAGTACATCTCGGAGCTGTACGGCTATCTCGCCAAGCAGTTCACGGTGTTCGGCCAGCACGTCCATATCGGCTGCCCGAGCGCGGATGAGTCGCTGTTCCTGTTGCATGCCATCGGCCGCTACGTGCCGCACTTTGTTGCGCTCGCAGCCTCTTCGCCGTATGTGCAAGGGGTCGATACCGGCTTTGCGTCGGCGCGCCTCAACTCGGTCGCGGCCTTCCCGATGAGCGGGCGCGCGCCGTTCCTGCTCACTTGGGACGCCTTTACCGCGTATTTCGAAAAAATGCGCAATACGGGCGTGATCGAGAGCATGAAGGACTTCTACTGGGATATCCGTCCCAAGCCCGAATTCGGCACGATCGAAGTGCGCGTGATGGACACGCCGCTGACCGTGGAGCGTGCCTGCGATATCGCCGCGTACATCCAGATGCTGGCGCGCTACCTGCTGCTGTCGCGCCCGTTCATGCCGCAGGAAGACGATTACCTGGTCTACACCTTCAACCGCTTCCAGGCCTGCCGCTTCGGGCTGGAAGGCGAATACGTGCACCCCAACGAGCTGACGCGCCGGCCAATCGCCGAGCACATCCTGTCGATCTGCGACGCGCTCGTGCCGCACGCCGAGGCATTGGGGTCGATGCAGGCGCTGGCAAATATTCGTGCACTGGCCGAGAATCGCAACGGGGATGCCGAATGGCTGCGCCAGGTCGACGCCGACGCGCGCACCCAGCGCGAAACGGTGCGGCAGGCCTGCGAGCGCTGGGCGGCTTGACGCACCGCCCGGCCGCCACGGCCGCCTACTTCACGGAATAGCCGCGCCCCTGCATGCAGGCTCCCCAGGCCTGGTAGTAGCTTGACATCGCCTGGCTGGTATTGGCTGCCATCTGCTCATTGGCGGCGGCGGCCTGCCTGCGCGATTGCCGGTGTGCCACGCCACCCGCAACCGTACCCGCCGCTGCGCCGGCCGCGGCTCCCTTGCCGGCATCGCCCGCGATCGCTCCGACCACCGCACCGGTCGCCGCACCACCTGCTGCGCCGCGCACGCGCTGGCCGCTCTGCGCCTGTGCCTGAGGTTGCGGCGCCGCGGCTTGTGCCGGATCGACGCCGGTCTGCTGCTTGGCCCAGCTGTAGCAGGCACCGTCATCGCTCGATTGCTGCTGCTGGCTCTGCCCCTTGGCAGGATAGGCGACCGGCTTTTGCTGCGCCTGGGCCGGTGCGAGAGCCAGCGCGGCCAGCATGGCTGCCAGCACACCCAGGCTGCGGTGAGCGCTCGTGTTCAGCTTCATGATGACATCTCCCTGTGATGGCCCGGCGCGCTCCATGCGCAACGCCGCAACGCCAGTGCATGCCCGATATGGCAGAGAGATCAGTATTGCAGCGGTCAGCGCGAAGTCAATTCAGAGTTTTTGGCGCGCCGAATAGAAGGATTTGACGCGCCTGTACTCAGGCGCCATGCGGCACGCTTTCGCCATCGCGCAGCCCGAGCCGCTGGTTGGCCGGCACTGCGACATCGATCAGCTTCGGGCGCGGCAGGTTCAGGTTGCGCATCATGTCGATGAACTCATCGCGCGTACGTCCGGCCACGCGGCTGTTGTGTGCACGCTCCTGGCCGATGGTCGACGACGTCCGGCCCTTGTAGTCGTGCGCCGGAAATACGAGGGTCTCATCGGGCAACGCGAACAGCTTGCGCGTCAGGCTGTCATATAGCGTGCCGGCATCGCCGGATTGGAAATCGGTGCGGCCGCAGCCGTCGATCAGCAATGCGTCACCGGTGAACACGCGGCGCAATGGGCCATCCGGCGTGGCTTCCTCCCACAGGTAGCTCATGCTGCCGGCGGTATGCCCGGGCGTATGGATCGCGCGCAGCACCTGCGTGCCGAAGGTGAGCGTATCGCCGTCGATCAGCTGCATCTGCGCCGGCTTGATGTCGCATCCCGATGGCGCAGCGGTCTTTGCGCCGGTCTGCATGGCGACATGGCCTGCCGACGTGATGTGGTCGGCATGGGCATGGGTTTCCACCACCCACGCGAGGCTGGCGCCCGCGTCGCGCAGCACGGCCATGTCGCGCTCGAGTTGGTGGTCGACCGGATCGATCAGGATCGCGTCGCGCGTGGTGGCGTCGATCAGCAGGTAGGTGAAGGTCGACGAGGTTTCGTCGAACAGCTGATAGAAGGTTTGCATGGCGCCTCGCTTTTTGCTCTGTTTCTGCAGGCGCCTGAGGTGGCGCCCGGGGAGACTGGCGCCATGATACGCCGCTAAGGCCTCAGCACTCCACGATATTCACCGCAAGGCCGCCACGCGCCGTTTCCTTGTACTTGGTCTTCATGTCGGCGCCGGTCTCGCGCATGGTCTTGATGACCGAATCGAGCGACACGTAGTGCGTGCCGTCGCCGCGCAGCGCCATGCGCGCTGCGTTCACGGCCTTGACCGAGGCCATGGCATTGCGTTCGATGCACGGAATCTGTACCAGTCCGCCGACCGGATCGCAGGTCAGGCCCAGGTTGTGCTCCATGCCTATCTCGGCAGCGTTCTCGACCTGCTCAGGCGTGCCGCCGAGCACAGCCGCGAGCGCGCCGGCGGCCATCGAGCACGCCACGCCGACTTCGCCCTGGCAGCCGACCTCGGCCCCCGAGATCGACGCATTGAGCTTGTAGAGCAGGCCGATGGCGCCGGCGGTCAGCAGGAAATCGACCACGCCCTTGCGGTCGGCGCCGGGCACGAAGCGGTCGTAATAATGGAGCACGGCCGGGATGATGCCGGCTGCGCCGTTGGTCGGCGCCGTCACTACGCGGCCGCCCGCGGCGTTCTCTTCGTTGACGGCCATGGCGTAAAGGTTGACCCAGTCCATCACGGACAGCGGATCGGACAGCGTGCGCTCGGCGCGCTCCGTCAGGTTGCGGTACAGCTCGGGCGCGCGACGTCGGACCTTGAACGGGCCCGGCAGTTCGCCATCGGTGCGGCAGCCACGCGCGACGCAGGCCTGCATCACGTCCCAGATATGCAGCAGCCCGGCGGTGACGTCTTCCTCGCTGCGCCAGACGAGTTCGTTCTCCATCATCAGCCGCGCGATGGACTTGCCGCTTTCGTTCGCCATCTCCAGCATGTCCTTGCCGCTGCGGAACGGATGCGGCAGTTGCTGCGCCGCGTTGAGTACCTGCGTGTTCGGCGCGCCCGCGGTCACGACGAAGCCGCCGCCGACCGACAGATAGCGTGCCTCGCGCAGCGACGTCCCCTGCGCGTCATACGCGTGGAACTTCATGCCGTTCGGGTGTTCGGCCATGGCCTCGCGCCGGTAGAAGGCAATGTGCTCCTTCTCGACGAACGGGATCGGATGCCGGCCGAGCAGCGACAGCGTGCGGCTCGCGCGCAACGCATGCAACCGGCCGTCGACGGAATCGGGATCGATGGTATCGGGCGCTTCGCCCATCAGGCCCAGCATCACGCCCTTGTCGGTGCCGTGGCCCTTGCCGGTCGCGCCGAGCGAACCGTACAACTCCACGCGCACACTGGCGACCTGCGGCAGCAGGGCGTCACGCTCCAGGCCCTGGGCAAACATCAGGGCCGCGCGCATCGGGCCCACGGTGTGTGAGCTCGACGGGCCGATGCCCACCTTGAACAGATCGAAGACGCTGACTGCCACGAAAGTCTCCTGAAAGCGACTGCAGGTGATGTGGGAAGGGTGACGAAAGGTCAGACCGCCTCGTCCTTGTTCGACTGGTTCCAGATCGAGGTCCCCGGCGCTGTCGGCGGCGGGCGCTCGTGCATCTTGACCGAAACGGTCCCGTCGGTTTCGAGAATCGCAAAATGCACGTCGGCGACGCTGTTGCAGCCGGCATGGCGTAGCGCCTTGTTCAGGTCGTCGAAGCTAATGTGTTCACGGCGCATGATGTCCCGGTACACCTTGCCGTCGTGGACCAGCAACTGCGGCCGGCCCTCGACGAGAATTTCTAGCTTGCGGCTGCGCCAGGTCACGTAGCCCAGCACCGCGTTGGCTGCCACCAGCGTGACGGCAAGGATCAGGCCCGCTGTCACGGAGTTGTCCCCGGCGTTCATGGCGTTCTGCACGGCGTTGGAAATTACCAGCAGCAGCACGAGGTCGAACGGCGTGAGCTGGCCGATCTGGCGTTTGCCAGACATCCGCAGCAGGGCCAGCACCGCGCCATACACAATCAGGCCGCGCAGCACGAACTCCCACCATGGGGCACTGAGATTCCACATGCAGCCTCCGCTGTGCTGATGGCGCCGCGAAGCGCGGCGCCTCTATGTCGAGCATAGCGCGCCCGCGGGACGGCCGTAACCGGCCCACGGGCTGAGGGGCGGCCTCAGTCCTGCGCGTACTCGCTCATCGGCACGCAGCTGCAGAACAGGTTGCGGTCGCCGTACACGTTGTCGGCACGGCCGACGGGCGGCCAGTACTTCTGCGTGCGCAGCGATGCCACCGGATAGGCGGCTTCTTCACGTGTGTATTTGCGCGTCCACTCGTTGGCCGTGACCACGGCCGCGGTGTGCGGCGCGTGCTTGAGCGGGTTGTCGTCACGGTCGAAGCTGCCGTCTTCGACGCGGCCGATTTCCTTGCGGATGGCGATCATGGCGTCGATGAAGCGGTCGAGTTCGTGCAGTGCTTCGCTCTCGGTCGGCTCGATCATCAGCGTGCCCGGCACCGGGAAGCTCATGGTCGGCGCGTGGAAGCCGTAGTCCATCAGGCGCTTGGCGACGTCTTCGTTGCTGATGCCGGTTTCCTTCTGCAGCGGGCGCAGATCCAGGATGCATTCGTGCGCCACCAGGCCGTGCTGGCCCGTGTACAGCACCGGGTAGTGCGGCGACAGGCGCTTGGCGACATAGTTGGCGGTCAGGATCGCGTTCTCGGTCGCGGCGGTCAGGCCGGCCGAGCCCATCATCGCGATGTACATCCACGAGATCGGCAGGATGCTGGCCGAGCCGAACGGCGCGGCCGATACGCCACCAATGCCGTTGTCGTCGCGACGATAGCCGACGCTGTCCTGGTTCGGCAGGAAATCAGCCAGGTGCGCGCCGACTGCCACGGGGCCCACGCCGGGGCCGCCACCGCCGTGCGGAATGCAGAAGGTCTTGTGCAGGTTCAGGTGCGACACGTCGCCGCCGAAGTGGCCCGGCGCCGCCGTGCCTACCATCGCGTTCATGTTGGCGCC
Organism: Cupriavidus sp. C1SS-2L; assembly: GCF_057073735.1. Lineage (NCBI taxonomy): Bacteria > Pseudomonadati > Pseudomonadota > Betaproteobacteria > Burkholderiales > Burkholderiaceae > Cupriavidus > Cupriavidus sp. C1SS-2L. The sequence continues at coordinate 3,666,939 of NZ_CP172708.1, read as the reverse complement.
GTCGACATACACCTGGCCGCCGTGCTGGTGCACGATCTCGCAAATCTGCTGCACGCCCTGCTCGAACACGCCATGCGTGGACGGGTAGGTGATCATGATGGCCGCCAGGTTCTTGCTGTGCAGTTCGGCCTTCTTCGCCAGGTCTTCCAGGTCGACGTTGCCGTTTTCATCGCACGCGACGACGACAACCTTCATGCCGGCCATCTGCGCCGACGCCGGGTTGGTGCCGTGCGCCGACGACGGAATCAGGCAGATGTCGCGATGGCTCTCGCCGCGGCTCGCGTGGTAGGCGTGGATGATCAGCAGGCCCGCGTACTCGCCCTGCGAGCCGGCGTTCGGCTGCAGGCTCACGGCCGCGTAGCCGGTGGCCGCGCACAGCATGGCCTCGAGCTGGTCGATCATCTCGCGGTAGCCCACGGTCTGGTCCAGCGGTGCGAACGGGTGGATCTGGCTGAACTCGGGCCAGGTCACCGGGATCATCTCGCTGGTCGCGTTCAGCTTCATCGTGCACGAACCGAGCGGAATCATGGTGCGGTCCAGCGCCAGGTCCTTGTCCGCCAGCATGCGCAGGTAGCGCAGCATCTCATGCTCGGCGTGGTGCGTGTTGAAGACCGGGTGCGTCAGGTATGCGCTGGTGCGGGCAAGATTGGCCGGGAACGCATCCTCGGCCGCGGCTTCGATTGCATCGAACGTCAGCGAGGCGGGCAGCGGCTTGCCGTGCGAGAAGATTTCCCACAGCGCCACGACATCATCGCGCGTCGCGGTTTCGTCGAGCGATACGCCAATGCGCGTCGCGCCCGCATGGCGCAGGTTGATGCCGCGTGCGGTTGCGGCAGCGTGGATCGCGTCGGTGTTGAAGCCGGTCTCGAACGTCAGCGTGTCGAAGAACGTCGCGTTGGTGCGCGTGAAGCCCAGGGTCTGCAGGCCGGCGGCCAGCGTGGCGGTCAGGCGATGCACGCGCTGCGCAATGCGCTTGAGGCCTTGCGGGCCGTGGTACACAGCGTACATCGACGCCATCACGGCCAGCAGCACCTGCGCGGTACAGATGTTGGAAGTGGCCTTTTCGCGGCGGATATGCTGTTCGCGCGTCTGCAGGGCCAGGCGATAGGCCTTGTTGCCCTGCGCATCGACGGTCACGCCGACGAGGCGGCCCGGCATCGACCGCTTGAACGCGTCCTTGACGGCCATGTAGCCAGCGTGCGGGCCGCCAAAACCGAGCGGCACGCCAAAACGCTGCGAGTTGCCCACGGCGACGTCGGCGCCCCATTCGCCCGGCGCCGTAATCAGCGTCAGCGCGAGCAGGTCGGCGGCAGCCACCACCAGGCCGCCGGCCGCGTGCACGGCATCGGCAATGGCGCGGTAGTCCGTGACGTCACCATTGACGCCCGGGTATTGCAGCAGCACGCCGAACGCGTGGGCGGCAGCAGCATCGGCAGCGGGGCCGACCTTGACTTCAATGCCCAGCGGCTTGGCTCGGGTGCGTACCACTTCCAGCGTCTGCGGCAGTACATCGTCAGCCACGTAGAACGTGTTCGACGCATGCTTGTTCACGCGCTGCAGCAGCGTCATGGCTTCGGCCGCGGCGGTGCCTTCGTCGAGCATCGACGCGTTGGCGATGTCCAGGCCAGTCAGGTCGGTGACCATTTGCTGGAAGTTCAGCATCGCTTCCAGACGGCCTTGCGAGATTTCCGGCTGGTAGGGCGTGTAGGCGGTGTACCAGGCGGGGTTCTCGAAGATATTGCGCAGGACCACGGCCGGGGTCAGCGTGTTGTAGTAGCCCTGGCCGATAAAGCTCTTCAGGACCTTGTTCTTGCCAGCGAGCTTGCGCAGCTTCGCCAGCGCGGCTTCCTCGGGCAGCGGCTCGGTGAACTCGCCCATCGGCATGCCGTCGCGGCGGCGGATGGCCTCGGGGATCACAGCGTCGATCAGCGCGGCGCGGCTGTCATAGCCGAGCACCTTGAGCATGTGCTGCTGTTCGGGGGTGTCGGGTCCGATATGGCGGGCGGCGAAGGCGTCGCGCGCCTCCAGTTCGGCCAGCGTGGGCCGGTTACCTTGGGTGGCGGTCATGGGAAGCGGGGCGTTCATGGCAAGAACCTCGTTGGGGGCGCGGTGGCAGGTGGTCAGCCATGCCGCCGCGCATCAATACAGTGGCCGGCCCATGCGCGGTGCAGGGCCGGCTGGCGCGGCGTCAGGCGCCGACGCTGGCCTTGTAGGCGTCAGCCGACATCAGGCCGTTCACGTCGTCGGCGTTGGCCGGCTTGAGCTTGAATAGCCACGCGTCGAACGCGTCGGCGTTCACGCTTTCCGGTGCGGCCGTGGCGGCCTCGTTCACGGCGATCACTTCGCCGGCCACCGGGGCGTAGATGTCGGAAGCGGCCTTCACCGACTCCACCACGGCCAGCGCGTCGCCGGCGCCGACCGACTTGCCGACTTCGGGCAGTTCCAGGAAGACGATGTCGCCGAGCGCGTCCTGCGCGTGGTCGGTGATGCCAATCGTCAGGGTGCCGTCGGCTTCGACACGCACCCACTCGTGCGACTCGGTGTATTTCAGGTCAGCGGGGAAATTCATGAGGTTCTCCGGGATTCAGATTTGTTCTTGGTTCGGGCGCCTGCCATCGGTCGAGGGGGCAGGCGCGACGGGCGACCGTTGTGGTGAGCGGGGGCGTTGCCGCCTCAGCTCACGAGTGCCTTGCCATTACGCACAAACGGCAGTTTAACCACAGTCGCCGCGAGTTTGCGGTCGCGGATCTCCACCTGCACCGTGTCGCCGACCGCCACGCCCATCGGCAGGCGCGCGAAAGCGATCGATTGCGACAGCGACGGGCTGAAGGTGCCGCTCGTGATTTCGCCATCACCGGCCGCGGTGACGACCTTCTGGTGCGCGCGCAGCACGCCGCCCTTGTCACGCAGGATCAGGCCCAGGAACTGCTGGCGCTGGCCGGCGGCGGCAAGCGCCGCCTTGCCGGTGAAATCGCGCTCGCTCTGCAGGTCGACGGTCCAGGCCAGGCCGGCGTCGAGCGGCGAGGTGTTGATATCCATGTCCTGGCCGTACAGGTTCATGCCGGCTTCCAGGCGCAGCGTGTCGCGCGCGCCGAGGCCGGCCGGGCGCACGCCGGCGGCATCGAGCTTTTCCCACACGGCAGCGACGTTCTCGGCAGGCACCACGAGTTCAAAGCCGTCTTCGCCGGTGTAGCCGGTGCGCGCGACCATGATCTCGCCGATGGCCGGGTCGTGGACCACGACGGCGTTGAATGGCTTGAGAGCGTCGGAAGGCTGGGTGGACGGGAAGGTGTTCCACACCTTGGTGCGCGCGTTCGGGCCCTGCACGGCGACAATCGCCAGCGGCAGCGCGCCCGCCGGTGCCACATCGCCACGGCGCGGGGTGATGGTCACGCCGCTGCCGGTCGCGTCATTGCGTGCGCGGATCCACTCGATATCGCCAAGCGCGGTGCTGGCATTGACCACCAGGCGGAAGCGATCCTCGGCGAAGAAGTAGACGATCAGGTCGTCGATCACGCCGCCTTTTTCGTCGAGCATGCAGGAATACAAAGCCTTGCCCGGCGTCTGCAGCTTATCGACGTTGTTGGCCAGCAGGCCGCGCAGGAACGCACGCGTATTGGCGCCGTTCAGGTCGACCACGCACATATGCGACACATCGAACATGCCGGCGTCGCTGCGCACCGCGTTGTGTTCCTCGATCTGGGAGCCGTAGTTGACCGGCATGTCCCAGCCGCCGAAGTCGACCATGCGGGCGCCGAGGGCGCGGTGGATGGCATTGAGGGGCGTGGCCTGGAGCGTCATGGGAATCCTCGGGGCAATCTCGGTTGCGAAAACGAAAAAAGGTCATCCGCCGCAGCGCTTGCTTCGCCCAAATGGCTTCGCAATCCGCTGCGGCGGATGACCCCTCTGTCCTCGATACCTGAGAGATTACGAGGCCGATCCGTTGGATCCGATCCTCGCGCGCCCCTTCGGTGGGCACGCTCGCCATTGATGGCGGGTGCCGCTCTCCAGAGTGCGGCATGCATCGTGTGCATGTTGCATGCCGATCCGAACGGTCCGTGGTGCCTGAGAGTTTTCGGGTGATACCCCTTCGGCGGCGCAAGACTGTGCGCGCTCTCCCGGTCGGATGCGCGCAATGTACGGGAGGGCCCTGCCTTTGTCAACGCGGGGCCCAGCCCCTTTCGGCGGCATTAGTGGTGATGGTGGTTGTCGTCCGTCACCACGTTACCGACCACGCCGCCCAGTGCCGCGCCGCCCAGCGTACCTACCGCGCTGCCGTTGGTCAGCACGGCACCGCCGACGCCGCCGGCGGCCGCGCCGATGGCCGTATTACGTTGCTTCGGCGTCATGTCCGCACATCCGCTCGCAAGGGCTGCAACGGCCACGCCGACCAGTGTCGCTTTGGAAAGGGCTCGTAGGGTTTTCATGATTTGGCTCCGAAAGTGACTCAAATACGTGTGGACGGGAGATCCCGCCATATTTGTTAGAGGCATCAGGACAGGGCCGGTTTTAGGACTTACCAAGTGTTACTTTCGCAACAACTTGGGCCGCGAAATAGCGATTTCCGCTGACTGATCCGAGCTTGGAGAGCGTGTTAGCATGGTCAGCTTTGCGTCAGACGCCAGCCTGTTGCGGCATGTTGCGTTCCCGGCGCCTGCCCCTCTCCACGCCTACTTCCTTCCCCGCGCATGACTCACGGCCTCAACGCTGCCCAATCCGAAGCCGTCCGCTACCTGGACGGACCCTGCCTCGTGCTCGCAGGCGCGGGTTCGGGCAAGACGCGAGTGATCACGCAGAAGATCGCCCACCTGATCGAAGACAAGGGTTTCGAGCCGCGCCACATCGCCGCTGTCACCTTCACCAACAAGGCAGCCAAGGAGATGCAGGAGCGCATCGGCAAGCTGATGGAAGGCAAGACCACGCGCGAGGGCAAGCGCCTGCCGCTCAAGCAGCTCACGGTCTGTACCTTCCACTCGCTGGGCGTGCAGATCCTGCGCATGGAAGCCGAGCACGTGGGCCTCAAGCCGCAGTTCTCGATCATGGATTCGGACGACTGCTTCGGCCTGATCCAGGAGCAGCTGGGCACCACCGACAAGAAGCTGATCCGCGGCGTGCAGAGCACCATCTCCCTGTGGAAGAACGGCATGGTCGATCCCGAAACGGCGATCGCCCAGGCCGCCAATGCCGACGAACACCAGGCCGCGCTGGTCTTCCGCAACTATGTGGCTACGCTGAACGCCTACCAGGCAGTCGATTTCGACGACCTGATCCGCTTGCCCGCCGAACTGTTCGCACGCAATGAAACGGTACAGCTCAAGTGGCAGAACCGCCTGCGCTACTTCCTGGTCGACGAATACCAGGACACCAACGCGTGCCAGTACCAGCTGCTCAAGCTGCTGGCGGGCGGTTCGCACCTGCGCGCGCCGGCATTCACCGCAGTGGGGGACGACGACCAGGCCATCTACGGCTGGCGCGGCGCCACGCTCGACAACCTGCGCCTGCTGCAGACCGATTTCCCCGACCTGAAGGTCGTCAAGCTCGAACAGAACTACCGTTCCACGGTGCGCATCCTGGAAGCGGCCAACGCGGTCATCGCCAACAACCCGAAGCTGTTCGACAAGAAGCTGTGGAGCGAGCACGGCATGGGCGACCCGATCGCCATCAATCCGATGAACGACGAAGAGCACGAAGCCGAGTCGGTCGTGTTCCGCCTGTCCGCGCACAAGTTTGAACGCCGGGCGCAGTTCCGCGATTACGCCATCCTGTACCGCGGCAACCACCAGGCACGGCTGTTCGAGCAGATCCTGCGCCGCGAGCGCATTCCATATGTGCTGTCGGGCGGCCAGAGCTTCTTCGACAAGGCCGAGATCAAGGACATCTGCGCCTATCTTCGGCTGATCGCCAACCCGGACGACGATCCCGCATTCATCCGCGCGATCACCACGCCGCGCCGCGGCATCGGCAACACCACGCTGGAAGTGCTGGGCACGTTCGCGGGTCAAGCGAAGGTTTCGTTGTTCGAGGCCGCGATGATGGGCGGCATCGAAGCCAAGCTGCAACCACGCCAGCTCGAGCCGCTGCGCGTGTTCTGCGAATCGATGGTGCGGCTGGCCGATCGCGCGGCGAAAGACCCGGCCACCGTGGTGCTCGATGACCTGATGGAAGGCATCCACTACGAAGCCTATCTCTACGACGCCTTCGACGAACGGCAGGCGCAGTCGCGCTGGACCAATACGCTCGAATTCCTGGACTGGCTCAAGCGCAAGGGCACCAAGCCCGAGGCGGAAGCCGAGGGCGAGGCAACCGGCTTCGACAATGCCGACGGCTTTGGCAACGAAGGCAAGAACCTGCTCGAACTCACCCAGACCGTGGCGCTGATGAGCATGCTCGAAGGCCGCGAGGAAGATCCCGATGCCGTGCGCCTGTCGACGCTGCATGCGTCGAAGGGGCTCGAGTATCCCCACGTGTTCCTGGTCGGCGTGGAAGAGGGCATCCTGCCCCATTGCCGCGAGGACGAGGACATGGGCGACGAGAAGATCGAAGAAGAACGGCGACTGATGTACGTGGGAATTACGCGTGCGCAGCGCAGTCTGCATATCAGCTGGTGCAAGAAGCGCAAGCGCGCGCGGGAAACCTACTCGTGCGAACCGTCGCGGTTCATCGGCGAGATGAAGCTGGAAGAGGCGCCGGCGCCGAAGGACGACATGCCTGCGATGAGTCCGAAGGATCGGCTCGGTGCGCTGAAGGCGTTGCTCGGGAATGGCGGCAAGGCGGCGCAGGGCTGACGCCGGCAGGCAGCATTCAAGATACAAAGCGCTACCAGCGCGACATGACCCCGGCGGCGGGTAGCGCTGCGGACCTCGGGGCCTCGCCGGCTTGGTTTCAGGCGGGCACGCCTTTGTATCCGACTTGATACAAAGGCGCCAAAGGGCCGGCATGCCGAACTGGTAAAGTGGTCGGCCGCTTTACCCTCTGACCGGCACTGTCATCGCCGGCTCGTGCCTGCATCGCCACACCGCCTCATGGATTTCGCTCCCAACCTGCCGATTCGCCTGCTGGTCGTCGACGACGACCCACAGATCCGCGCCATGCTCGCCGAGTACCTGTCCACCTTCGGCATGCAGGCCGACGGCGTCGAGGGCGGTGCACAGATGCGGCGTGCCATGGCCGCCGGCGACTATGACATGGTCATCCTCGACCTGTCGCTGCCCGGCGAAAGCGGTCTGGACCTGTGCCGCCAGCTACGCGCGCAGACCGATGTGGCGGTGATCATGCTGACCGCGCGGGCCGAACTCGCCGATCGCGTTGTCGGGCTTGAAGTGGGAGCGGACGACTATGTCACCAAGCCGTTCGAGATGCGTGAGCTCGTGGCCCGCATCCACACGGTGCTGCGCCGCAGCCGCAGTGACACCCGCCGCGCGGCGGCAACGTCGGGCGGCCATGAGGTGCGTTTCGGCACCTGGCGCCTCAACACGATGCTGCGCCAGCTTGTCGATGGCGACGACGTGGTGGTGCCGCTGTCCAATGCCGAATTCCGCCTGCTGCTGACCTTTGTCGAGCATCCGAACCGCGTGCTCGACCGCGAGCTGCTGATCAACCAGGCGCGTGGTCGCGGCCTTGATGTGTTCGATCGCAGCATCGACCTGCTGGTGTCGCGGCTGCGCCAGAAGCTGCGCGATGATCCGCGCGACCCCGTACTGATCCGCACTGTGCGCGGCGAAGGCTACGTGTTCACCACGGCGCCGGAGCGCTGAAGCCATGGCCCGCTTCGCGCGCTACGACTCGATGTTCCTGCGGCTGTTCGTGGTCATGGCCACGATCATGCTGTGCGTGCACCTGCTCGGCGTGACCGTGATCGAAAGCCTGTTTCCGCGTCCCGGCGGGCACCATGTCCCGCATGAGATGCGCGGCAATCCGCCCCCCGGAGCGCCTGGCCCGCCGCAGGGCAGTCGCCCGCCACCGCCGCCGCCAGGGCTGCGCGGAATCTGGCCGCCTCATCTCGGCATGCTGTTCCAGCTGGCTGCCATCGTGGCCGCGTCATGGGCCGGCGCACGCCTTCTGGCGCGCCCCGTACAGCAACTCGCAAGCGGAGCAGGGCGCCTTGCGCAGGATGTGCACGCGCCGCCGCTGGACGAGCACACCGGCCCGGCCGAGGCGCGCGCGGCCGCGCAGGCGTTCAACCATATGCAGCAACGCATCCGCATGCAGCTTGCGCAGCAGTCGCGCTTCCTCGCCGCGGTCTCGCACGATCTGCGCACACCGCTCACGCGCATGAGCCTGCGCCTCGAGGGAATTGCCGACAACCCGGTGCAGTACCGGCTGCGCCAGGACTTGGCCGAGATGAACGGGCTCATCGATTCGACGCTGTATTACCTGCGCGACCGCGACGAGGCCGCTGGTCCGCGCCAGCGCGTCGACGTGCTGGCGTTGCTGCAGGCGGTCGTGGACGACGCTGCGGAGCTTGGCCACGAGGTGTTGCTGAACGGCCAGGCGGCGCCGCTGCTGGCTTACCCGGCAGAGTTGCGGCGCGCCGTGGTCAACCTTGTGGAGAACGCGCAGCGCTATGGCGAGCGCGCACACATTGTGTTGACCGACAGCGCGCAGCGAGTGCGGATCGATATCTGCGACGAAGGCCCGGGCATTCCGCCCGAAGAGCTGGCGCGCGTGCTGGAGCCGTTCTACCGGCTTGAATCGTCGCGCAGCCGCGCCACCGGCGGCGTCGGCATGGGCTTGTCGATCGCGGCCGACATCGTCGCGCGCCACGGCGGTGAACTGACGATTGCCAACCGCGAGGCCGGCGGCCTGCGCGTGCGCATCGACCTACCGCGCGCCTGACGCGGCGAGCTGGACGTAGCGCGAGCCGCGCTGTCCCTGCGTGAAATCGAGCGTGAAGTCGCCGACGTCCACGCGCGCCTGCAGTGCGCGTCGCAGTTCCGCCGTGCCACCGCGCCACGTGCCGAGTGCGCGCACCAGCCACGCCGCGCCGATATACCCGGCGATGGTTGCCGGCGAGGGCGGCTCGTCGAGGTATTGCTTCATGCGCGCCACGTGCTCCTTGACCACGCGCAGCGTCGCGGCCTGCGGGCCCGGCGCGACCTGCGTCAGCACGATGCCACCTGCGTAGCCGGCGCCGAGCACTTCGCGCGCCACTGTCGGACTGACCGCCGACAATCCGACCAGGAATCCGTACCAGCCCTGCGCGGCCAGCGCGCGGCCCAGGCTCGCGTATGCAAGCGTGTCGCCCACCACGAAGACGGCGCCCGGCCGTTGGGCCGCGATGCTGCGGGCAGCGGCATCCGCGTTACCGTCCAGCGGCACCGCGCGGGCACCCATCGCGGACTCCTGCCGGGCCAGCCACGATGCGCCGTTGCCGGCGGCAATCGACGCGAATTCCTTCGAGACCGCCAACGCCACGCGCGTCAGCCCATAGTCGCGTAGCTGCCTGACCGCGGCGTCGAGTTCGGCCTGGTAGTCCGCGCGCGTGAACCAGACGTTTTCGGCGTTCAGCGCCAGGCCCGAGAGCGGCGCAACGATCTGCACCCCGCGCCGGTGCAGTTCCGACGAGCCCGCAAGCGCCGGCAGCAATTGGTCTCCGGGGCCGAACAACAGTTCGGCATGCTCGCCGTCCACCAGCGACAGCGCCTGGGCGAGCGCCGCGCGCGGATTGGCATCGGCGTCGCGCACGACATGCTGGATCCGCACCGGGCCCCCGCCGGCGTTGGCCGTATCGAACATGACCTTGGCCCCCGCCAGGTAGTCGCGCGCAAGATCGGCCTGCGCGCCGCTGCGATCCAGCAGATGGCCGACGACGACCGTGCGGCGGGCCGGCGACTGGGCCAGCGCGAGCGGCGCGGCGGCCAGGCCCCCGAGGGCCAAGATCAGTTGGCGGCGCTGCGCGGAGGCCGGCAGCTTGTCGGCGCGCAGCGGCGGGTACGGCGGATGGTGAAGGATCGAGGGCATTGGAACGGTTTTCTGGCGGCCCGGCCGGCGGCCGCCGGAGGTGCGGGGGGCAGCGTATCCGGCACGCATGACAAAAATGTGACGAAATACCCCCGCTGACGAGGGGCTGCGCGCATGCCATGGCTGCCGCGCTTGATGCGCGTCAATTCCCCATTGGCCTAGGGGCTCTAGCATGGGCCGTCAAACTCCCCGGTAAGTCCGCCCCCATGAATTCCCCCGCAACATCATCCCCGGCGCTCGACCGCCGTGCCCTGTCCGACTTCCGTGCGCTGGCTGGCCGCATCGATGGGAACGGCCCGCGCTACACCTCGTATCCCACGGCGGACCGCTTCCACAACAAACTCGGCGAGGCCGGCTACCACGCTTCGCTGGCGGACTGCCGCGCCGCCGCGCCCGCGCCGTTGTCGCTGTATCTGCACATCCCGTTCTGCGAGAACATCTGTTACTACTGCGGCTGCAACAAGGTCATCACGCGCGATCACGGCCGCAGCGCCAAGTACGTCCACTATCTGGCCAAGGAAATGGCCCTGGCGGCTGCGCACATTGGCGGGCGTCGCCAGGTGCTGCAGTCACACTGGGGCGGCGGCACGCCGACTTTCTTGAACCCGGAAGAGATGCGGCGCGTGATGGTGTCGCTGCACGAGCATTTCGACCTGCCGGCCGAGGGCGAGCACTCGATCGAGATCGATCCGCGCCGCGTCGACCACGCGCGCATGGCGCTGCTGGCCGAGCTGGGATTCAACCGCGTGAGCCTCGGCGTGCAGGATTTCGATCCAGAAGTGCAGCAGGCCATCCACCGCGTGCAGCCGTTCGAGGAAACCCGCGCCGTCGTGGATGCCGCGCGTGAGCTCGGATTCCGCTCGGTGAGCCTGGACCTGATCTATGGTCTGCCGCACCAGACCACGGCGCGCTTCAATGCCACGGTGGAACAGGTGCTGACGCTGCGGCCCGACCGGCTCTCGGTCTACAGCTACGCGCACTTGCCTCACGTCTTCAAGCCACAACGGCGTATCGATGAGAATGCGCTGCCGAGCGCAGGCGAGAAGCTCGACATCCTCGTCTCGACGATCGAACGCCTGACCGCCGCCGGTTATGTCTACATCGGCATGGACCACTTTGCGCTGCCCGATGACGACCTCGCCGTAGCGCAACGCGAAGGCCGGCTGCAGCGCAATTTCCAGGGCTATTCCACGCATGCGGGCTACGACCAGCTCGGCTTCGGCATTTCCGCGATCGGCGCCGTGGCGGGCCGCTACGTGCAGAACGCGCGCACGCTCGACGAATACTATGCGTCGCTCGATGCCGGCCATCTGCCAGTGATGCGTGGCTTCGCGATGAATCAGGATGACCACCTGCGACGCGAGATCATCGGCGCGCTGATGTGCAACGGGGTACTCGACATCACGCAGATCGAGGCACGCCATGGCATCGATTTCGCGCACGCCTTCGCAGCCGAACTCGCGGATCTCGACCGCCTCGCCGAAGATGGTCTGGTGCGTCGCGATCCGCGCCGGATCGAGGTGACCTTGCTTGGCCGCTTGCTGGTTCGCCGCGTGGCCATGGTGTTCGACCGCTACCTGCGCGAAGACGCCGCACGACCGCCTGCCGTGCAACCGGCCGCCAACGACGGCGCGCAGCCTGTCCGGTTCGTACCGAAGTATTCCCGTGTAGTCTGAGGCCGAGGCGCAACGACGCCAGAACGACGGACGAAAAAAAGCCCGCGAACATGTCGCGGGCTTTTCTGTATCCGAAGCCGGAATTACTTGGCGGCGTTGGCCATGTAGTCGGCCGCTGCAATTACGTCGGCGTCCGCGCCGGCATAACCACCCTTCGGCGGCATTACACCCTTGCCCTTCAGCGCGAAGTTGTGGACGGCATCCATGCCTTCCTTCAGGCGCGGCGCCCAGGCGGCCTTGTCGCCGAACTTCGGTGCGCCGGCAACGCCAGCGGCGTGGCAGGCTGCGCAAACCTGGTCATAGACCTTCTTGCCCACGTCGGCGGACGCAGCAACGGGTGCGGCAGCCGGGGCCGGCGCGGCTGCGGCGGGAGCCGGTGCTGCCGCAGGAGCCGGAGCAGCGGCGGCTGCCGGGGCAGCAGCGCCAGCGTCAGACGCCGCGGCGGTGGCCGGAGCCGCGGCAGCAGGCGCAGCAGGCTCGGGGAACTTGGCGCCGCCAGCGTCGGCCATGTAGACCACGGCACGGCCCAATTCATAGTCGCTATAGTCGTCCGGCGTCGTGCCGGCGCGCGGCTGCATGGCGCCCTTGCCGTTCAGGACGGACTTGAGCAGGCCGTCGAAGCCCTGGCCGATGCGCGGGGCCCAGTCGCCGGCATTGCTGTACTTCGGCGCACCCGCCGCGCCAGTGGCGTGGCAAGCGGCGCAGACTTCCTTGTAGACCTGTTCACCGGTCTTGTAGACCCGCGGTGCGTTGGCGTCCTTGATCTCGAGCGAAGCGACCGGCTTGATGCGGTCATTGATGGCTTCCGCCGTAGTGACCGACCCGGCACCTTCCTTGGAGCCATGGCCGACAAAATTGACCAGCAGGATGATCACGATGATCGGAACCAGGAAGGCAGCGATCACTACCGCGATCAGCTGCTTCGGCGTTTTGATGGGAGACTCGTGTTCGTCGTGTTGGTGTTGGACGTCGCTCATACAGAACTCTCAGTTTTGCAGGAAACTTCAGCCGCTCACGCTCGGCTTGATTTATCGGGCCCTTGGTGGATGGGTCCTCTGATTGCGTGGTTGTTCAGTACTGTCCCCCGTCTACGACCGCAGCGCGCTGCGTTATAACGGAAATAGCTCGCGATTATAGCCCCAAAGGCCTCATGGCTGGGCCAAAAGAGACGGTTCCGAGACGTCCGGTGACCTCCCCGGATTCCCGCGCATGGACGCGTCACGACAAACGCGGTATCCTATGCGACTTCTCTGCGGCGGCATTCACTCGTCGCACTGGTTGCACAGTCGTGGCAGTGCCTGCCACGCGTGCCAGACCGCTCTCCGCGCGCCCGTAGCTCAATGGATAGAGTACTGCCCTCCGAAGGCAGGGGTTGCTGGTTCGATCCCAGCCGGGCGCGCCAAATTTCCAAGGTGGATTCAGACAGTAACGTCGCGCACAGGCCCAATGCGCCTATGCCTGGTGATCGGCCGCGCATGCGACATTGCATTGGTCGGCTTGGGCAAGCGGCAGCCCGCCCATTCGCTGCCCTTTCAAGTATCGAGAGGAGCAATCCGGCGCCTGTGGAGTGTATGGCGGAGGCTGTGCAAGCGCTTCCGTCGGAAGCCTGTGCTTTCGGTGGACAGATGATTGCTATGGCGAGCCCCCGAAAGCATGCGAGGGCCCTCCGTGGTCAATACCGCTGCTGCTCGTTCCGACCCTTGATATTGCCCGCGACACCGCCGGCCACCGCGCCGATGGCCGCGCCGGTCCAGCCGCTGCCGCCGGCGATGGCGGCTATGCCGGCACCCGCTGCGGCGCCGATCGCCGCTCCGGACATCGTCCCTTGCTGCTCCGGCGACATGCCCGTGCATGCGGTAATGCTACCCAGCACCAGCGCCGCGCCGATCCATTGAAGTCGTGTCATCGCCTAACCCCTAGCCCTACTTGTTGGCCTGCAGTCCAGGTACCACCATCTCGAACCAGATGGTCTCGATCACCGGCCGCTGCAGGCGGTCGGGGTGGGCGGCGTACCAGCGGTCCAGCCCCACGCGGACCGAATCGAGCGTTTGTCCTTTCAGGCCTCTGGCCAGGCGCGGCACGATGGTCTGCGTGTCGGGCGGAGCCTTGCCGGCGTGATAGGCGATGTCGACCTGCACGACGTTGGCAATGCCCACGAGGTAAGCCTTCTTCATCTGCTCCGAAGACTCGGTCCACTGTTTGCCCGTTACCAGCGGAACCTCGTCGGCCCGGGCCATTCCCGATGCCACGGCCAGCGTCATGCACGCCGCGGCGGTCAATGCCTGCAGTTTTTGCCTGGTAGTCATTGCACACTCCTGTGCGGGCCGGTATGCGGACCGCCCGCCTTGGCAGCGCCTCTGCCGCTTCGCCCGCGCAATGTGTGTGCCGGCTGGCGCGCTTTCATATTAGTCGCAATTCCGATGGACGCTACGCCGCAGTACGCCGCCGTAGAGCGATGTGCCGGAATGCCGCTTTCGCCGCGTTTGCGAAAACTTTCATATCGTGAAGCCGGCCTGCGCGCGCGGATGTGCTGATAAATTGGCTTGATCTGACGTGTCCGGAAGAGAAGGAAAATGGGATTGACGGCACTGGCGGGACAGATCCGGCGTATTGCACGCTCTGGCCTGGTGGGCGCGGCGATGGCACTGGCCAGTGCCGGCAGCATCGCGTCACCGGTCGACCTGCCGGGCGAACTGCCCAATATGGTGGGTCTGGGCATCGGCACCACCACTCAATACGCCGGTGGCAAGGACCGCATGGTCGGCGTCGTGCCAGGCCTGCGCTACGTCACGCCCGGCGGCCGCCTGATCGAGTGGTACGGGCCGTATGCGCAATTCAACTTCGGCGGGCTGACCGGCTTCCAGTGGGGTCCGGCAGCATCGCTGCGACTCGGACGCAGCGGCGTCGATGACCCGGTCGTGTCGCGCATCCATGACATCGACACCACGGTCGAGGCCGGTGGCTGGATGGGCTATGAGTACCTGCACGAGGGTTCCATCCCGTTTCGCCTGCGCGGCGGCGTCAATGTGATGACGAATGCGGGCATCGTCTACGGGGGCGCGCGCGTGACGGCGAACGCGTCGGCCTGGGTGCCGGTACACCACCGCGTCTATGCCGGCCTGGGGCTGGGTGCCACGTGGGTCAGCGACAGCTTCAACCGCACCTATTTCGGCGTGACGCAAGCCGATTCGGCAGCGAGCGGCTTGCCGCCGTACAACCCGGGCGGCGGACTGGAGCAGTACACCGGCTGGCTGGCGCTCCTCTACCGGATCGACAAAAACTGGTACGCCGGCGCCATGGTCTATGCGCAGCGCCTGGCCGGAGATGCCGCCGACAGTCCCATCGTCACCCAGCGCGGCACACGCAACCAGATCACCTATGGTATCGGGCTTGGCTACGCGTGGCGGTAGTGCGATATACGTGTCGCCGCTGCAACCAATTGGCCAGGGTATCGAGGGCAACTCTGCATCGAAAGCCCGCCAGATGTGGCGCGATACGGTCCGCGCAGCGGAATGTGCGGCACATCGTCGTTGAAACACTTCCGTCCACATTGGTGCGGCGCTTAAGCCGATTCCGTCTAGAGGCACGCTATGTCGGTGCGTTGCCGCACGTGGCGCGCAATTTGCATATCGACACTGGTTCGCGGCGTGCCTGGGTCGAGCCCGGTGCGCTGCTGGCGGACTTCGACCACGAGGCCCAGGCTTGTGGGCTGGCGACGCCGCTGGGCATCAACTCGACCACCGGTGTGGCCGGGCTGACGCTTGGCGGCGGCTTCGGCTGGCTGACGCGCAAGTACGGCATGACTGTGGATAACCAGACCGAGGACGAAGCGGCACGCGTGGGCGCAGCCTATGGCCCCAACTACGAACGGCTGGCGCGCATCAAGCAGAAGTACGACCCGGACGACCTGTTCTGCGTGAACCAGAACATCGCGCCGTCGGCGTAGCGAAATTCTCGGGCATGTGGCTTGCTATGATGCGTGCATGCCCGACGATTTCCTGATTCCCCACCACGAGTACGACATCACGGCGATTCGCGCGCAGGGCGCGGGCGGGCAGAACATCAACAAGGTGTCTAACGCGGTGCATCTGCGCTACGACGTGCGCACGTCTTCGCTCGCGCCCGACCACAAGGAACGGCTGCTGCAACTGCATGACCACCGCATCACGCGCGATGGCGTGGTCGTCATCAAGGCGCAGCAGCATCGCAGCCTCGAGCTGAACCGCGACGATGCGATTCGGCGTCTGCACGAACTGGTCGCCAGCGTGGCAACACCACCGCGCACGCGCCGTGCGACAAGACCGACGCTCGCTTCGCGCAAGCGCCGCCTGGAGGGCAAGAGCCAGCGCAGCCAGGTCAAGGCGATGCGCGGCCGCGTCACCGAATGAGCGCTCACACAGCGAGCCTGCTGCCCGCCGGCACCCTGACGGGAATAGGCTGCCGGTAGGCCGGAAAATAGCCGCTCAGATCGTCCGTCGAGGTACTCCGTCCTTCCGACAAGGCTCGGTAAGCTTCGGGATTGATGACCACGCGCTGCGTGGCGAAGACGTGGGTGTCCGGCGAGAATCCACGCTTGAATTCATGCAGCGAGTCCGCGGCCGACCCGAGGCCGCCGCCAAGATGCAGTCGCGAGAAGCCGCTCATGCGGCCCCATTCGCGTGCGGTGTGGATGATGATCTTAGTCGGCTGCCGGTGGCGGTAGTCCCAGTCCGATCCTGACAGGTGGTACTGCATGATGCCGGACCGCCGCGCGAGGGTGAACAGTGCGCCGCCAATGACCTTGTCAGCTTCCTCCGCCACCATCAGCAACAAATCATCGCCGAGGTCATCCACCAGCGAACGGTAGTACTGCTTGTCGAAGAAGTAGTAGTCCGTTGCGCAGCGGCGCGTCATGGTCTGGTTGTAGATGTCGATGAACCGCGAGAGCGTTTCGAAGTTCTTGTCGAGCCGTACCGTCACGCCAGCGCGCCGGGCGCGGTTGATGCCAAGCTTGTGGCGCGACTGGGTCTCCTGCCAGAGTTTCTCGGGCGGCTTCGTCAGGTCGACCGATACGGTCAGTCCCTGCTTGAGCACAAGGCCCAGCGAACTTTTCCAGTGCGCGTTCAGCAGCGGGTGCAGGCGCAGAAAGCAGGCCACGCAGCCGGCTTCACGCAGCATCTGCACCGCGGCCCGGAACGCCGCATCGGCGAAATCCGGTGGCGCGCTCGTGCTGGTGAGCGGACCACCGTACCCGTACGCCGAGGTGGCGTCCCACAGGCCTTCGGTAATCTCGCGGCGCACGAACGGCACGAGCAGTTCGTGGGTGCCGTTCGTCACGTGCACCGCAAACGCCCGCCCGCGTTCGCTGCGCTCCGCTGTCTTCAGCCACCCAGGCGTGTGGTGGCAATCATGGCTGCAGCGCCCCAGGGCGGCGCGCCAGGCGGTACTTGTTATGTCCAACAGGTTCGCTTGCATCTCTTGCTCCCTGACAGGATGCCTGCGACACCGCCCGGGCCGCCGAGGCCCCGGCGCGGGTCGCAGCGATGGATCGGCTTCAGCGTGCCGACTGCAGCGCCGCAATGCGCTGCTCGATCGGCGGATGGCTCGAGAACAGCTCCATCCACGACTTTCCACCTGCTATGCCCATGGCCTGCATGTTCTGCGGCAACCCGTCGGCATCCAGTCCGCCGAGGCGGCGCAATGCGCCCACCATCGGCGTGGGCGAGCCCATCAGGCTCGCCGCACCGGCGTCGGCACGGAACTCGCGACGGCGCGAGAAGGCGGCCACGATGATGCTGGCCAGCACGCCGAAGACGATTTCGCAGACGATCACCGTGACCATGTAGCCAATGCCGGGCCCGCTCGACTCCTCGTCGTTCTTGCGCAGCATCGAATCGACGAAATAGCCGACCACGCGCGCAAGGAAGATCACGAACGTGTTGACGACGCCCTGGATCAGCGTGAGCGTGACCATGTCGCCATTGGCGATGTGCGCCACTTCGTGCGCCAGCACGGCTTCCACCTCGTCATGCGACATCGACTGCAGCAGGCCAGTCGAAACGGCGACCAGCGAGCTGTTCTTCGTCGCGCCCGTCGCGAACGCGTTGGGCTCGCCCTCGTAGATCGCCACTTCCGGCATGGGCAACCCGGCCTTCTGCGACAGCTTCTGCACGGTCTGCACCAGCCACAGTTCGGTGCTTGTGCTCGGGTGCGTGATGACCTGCGCACTGGTGGACCACTTGGCAATGGTTTTGGACATCAGCAGCGAAATGAAGGCGCCGCCGAAGCCCATCAGCGCGGCAAAAGCGAGCAGCATGCCGAAGTTGAGACCGTTGGCGGTCAGGAAGCGGTTCACGCCAAGGACGCTGGCGGTGATGCTGAGGACAAGCATGACGGCGAGGTTGGTCGCCAGGAAAAGCAGGACGCGTTTCATGAGTGTGGAACAAGACAGCAGGAAAGACGCGGACGAGCCGCAGGCGCGCGCGGCGCTTCAACGGCACTGCACGCAGGAACGGTCATGCGCGACGATTGCCGCGCAGGTGGGGATCAGCCGCGCGGTGGGCGCGGCAGCAGAGGAAGGTCGGGGTCAGGCAGGGCAGCGCCGGCGTAGCGCGGCAGCCCGGACTGGGCGGAACCGGCGACGACGCGCAACTGGGGGGCGGGCAGAAGCTGTTCCGCAAGGTCGGCACCGAGCGGTGAAGACTCGGCGGCCTCGGCCACATCGGCAGGGGCGGTGCCCCCGGGAGCGGCGTCTTCCACTGCAGCACACAGGCCGGCCCGGTGGTTGTCGGCGTGCTGCGTGACGCAGGCGGCCGCATCGGAAACGTGCACGGCGGTACCGGCCCAGGCCTGGAACGGCATGTAGGCCAGCATCAGAACCAGCAGGAGGAGCCGGATGGTGCGCACGCGAAACGGAAACACAATGGGGACGTCCCGAATTCTACAGGATGGCGCCGTGCCTCGCGGTGGCGTAATGATCGCTAGCCAACCATGCGTGTGGCGGCCCGGGTACCCCACCAGGCGGCCTCCTCGAAGACCGACAGCCCCGACAGGTCGGCGTGCGCGAACTGGATGGGCCCGTCCAGCGCGCGCAGCGCCGCCGCGCCCGCGTTGGTCAGGAAACCCGGCAACGGCGACGCCATGGCGTGCCCGCGTGCGGTGATTTCCACACGATCGGCGTGGCGCCAGAATCCACGGCCGTAGACTTCGCGCAGGTCGGTCACGGCGTAGTCCATCAGGTCGCCCGGGGTCGCTTCGGCCAGCCAGCGCCGCACCTCGCCCGGCGCTGCGGAATGGCCAAGCGCAGCACGATCGAGCGGGCAATAGGCTGTGAAGACCGTACGTGGCGGTGGCGCTTGCCGGATCATCTGGTGCGTCGCCACCACATAGCCGAGGGCGCGGGAACCATGGACGACATTGTCCCAGGCCAGCGGCACGCCCGGTGCTTCGGCGGGAAAGCCACGCAGCCGGAAGCTCGACACCAGCCAGGCCGCATGGGGTGGCAGGTGGCGCGTCGCGTCGAAGCCGAAGCGCGCGAGCGGCATCAGGTGCGCGGCCACGTGCAGCGGCATGGCGCAGATCACGCGCCGCGCGCGCAAGCGCACCGTGCGCGGTACGCCGTTCGCGTCCGCCATGCCGGTGCAGAGCACCTCAACGCCGTCGCGCGATTCCTCCACCTTGAGCGCCATGCCGGGGCGATGCCAGTCCGGGCGGCCGGCGAGTGCAATGATTCGCGCAGTCAGCTTCGACACCAGTCCGTGCAGCCCGTCCGGCCAGGTCAGCACCGCGCCATCTGCGGCGTTCTGCGCATGGCCGCCGCGGCTCGCGAAGTAGTGCAGGCCTGCCCATGCTGAGACGACATCGTGGCCGGCGCCGTAGTCGTCGCGGCAGCAATAGTCGGCGTAGGCATGGAGCGTCGATGACGTGAAGCCTTCGTTGAGCAACCACTGACGGAAAGTGCGCGTATCGA
Source organism: Cupriavidus sp. C1SS-2L (assembly GCF_057073735.1). Classification (NCBI taxonomy): domain Bacteria; kingdom Pseudomonadati; phylum Pseudomonadota; class Betaproteobacteria; order Burkholderiales; family Burkholderiaceae; genus Cupriavidus; species Cupriavidus sp. C1SS-2L. The sequence goes on along the minus strand of NZ_CP172708.1, from coordinate 3,647,355 downwards.
GCGCTGTCCACTTCGGGTCCCGCGACGCCAGCGCGAGCGGAATGGTGAAGACGCGGCGCCCGTCGTTGCCGCGCGTGTCGCGGAGTTCGTTGATGTGCGAGAAGAAGCGCGCATGCTGCGCGCGTTCGTCGGCCTCGAGTCCGTCGTTCGGCAACAGGCCGTCATGCCACCGGCCGTTGCGAAAGTGCCGCTCTTCCGGCGCGTGCACAACGGCGCGCTCATCGAAGCGTGGTCGCGCGCTGAACGGATCCTGTTCGATCACGCCGACGTCGGCGAGCATCTCGCGCATATGCGTCGACTCCGCCGACGGCAGCGGCAGGTAGTGCGCGCCGCGCGGAAAGCCCAGGTCACCGAACTGCCCCGCCGCCGTATTGCCGCCGAATTCGGGACCGTCGATCACGATGAAATCGCGCTTGCCCGCGCGCGCGAGTTGCCATGCGGCTGACAGGCCTGCTGCACCGCTGCCGAGAATGGCGACGTCCGTGCGTAATTCGCCGTCGGGCTGCGGCAATCGCGCGTCGTCGCGCAATGCATGGCCCTGCGCCATGCCCGGACGCAGCACGACAGGCGGGGGCTCATAAAATCCCACACCGGACAGGAAGCGGCGCGACGCATCGCCAAGCCGGTCGCAGCCGGCCAGCGCGGCGGACGCGCCGATCAGGAACGTGCGGCGATCCATCACTGTGCTTTCGTCGGCGTATCAGCGAATGACATTGCCCCAGTCCTGCTCGAAGTCATGCACGAGCGATTGCTCGTTGAGGCGGTTTGCATGGCCCGCGCGCGGCGCCATGTCGGGCGGGAAGCGGAACATCAGCGCGGTGCTGTCCGCATCCAGGAATTTCATCGGCATGTCATAGCGGGTCGGCGGCGTGTAGTCGCTGCGTTTGCCGGCGAGGATGAAACCCCATTCCCCGAACGACGGCACATAGGCATGGTAGGGCCACGTATGCAGGCCGGCCTCGTGCAACGTTGCATCGATGCCCCAGAACGAGCGCGGCGCGTAGTACGGCGAAGTCGACTGCACCACCGCATAACCCTTCTCGGCCAGATGGCGCGACAGCAGCCGGTACATCGGCACCGAATACAGCTTGCCCAGACCGAAGTTGGACGGGTCGGGCAGGTCGACGATGATGGCGTCGAATACCTCGGCGTTCTGCTCCATCCATTGCGCGGCGTCGGCGTTGACCACCGTCACGCGCGCATCGCGCAGCGAGTCCCGGTTGAGCGCGCGCAGCGGGGCGCTCTGCGAGAACAGCGTGGTCATGGCCGGATCGAGATCGACCAGTGTCACATGCTCGATATTGCGGTGTCGCAGGATCTCGCGCAGAGCGAGCCCATCGCCGCCGCCGATCACCAGCACGCGGCGCGCCCACGGCAGCGCTTGCATTACCGGATGCACAAGGGCCTCGTGATAGCGGTGCTCGTCGCGTGACGAGAACTGCAGGTTGCCGTTGATGTACAGGCGCAGGTCGTCCTTCCAGCGCGTGATCACCAGCCGCTGGTATGGCGTCGATTCACTGTGGATAATCTCGTCGCCGAACAGGCCGCGTTCGGCCCAGTGCGTGAGCCGGTCCGACCCGGCAAAGCCAGCACCAAGCAGCGCGATCACCACCAACGCGCGCATCGTGCGCAGCGGCACCTGCGGCAGCTCGTCGCGAAACAGACGCGTGGTGTACAGCGCCACCGCCGCATTGAGCATGCCGAACAGGAAGCCGGTGCGCGACAGACCAAGCCTTGGAGCGAGCACCAGCGGGAAGACCAGCGACACCGCCAGCGCGCCCAGATAGTCGAATGTCAACACACGGCTCACCAGATCGCTGAAGGCCGCACGGCGCGCGTTCAGGATACGCATGACCAGCGGGATCTCCATGCCCACGAGCACGCCGGTCAGGAACACCAGGGCGTACAGTGCCGTGCGGAACGGCGCCGACAGCCACGCGAACACCACGAACAGCAGCGCCGCCGAGATGCCGCCGAGCAGGCCGACCAGTATCTCGATGTCGATGAAGCGGGCGAGCACGTCCTCGTCCTTCACATAGCGCGACAGCCACGACCCTACGCCCATGGCGAACAGATAGCAGCCGATGATGGACGAGAACTGGAGGATGGAATCGCCCAGCAGATAGCTGGACAGGGCGCCGGCGATCAGTTCGTAGCCAAGCCCGCAGGAGGCCACGATCAACACCGAAATAACGAGGGTACGGTCGCGCATCAGGCGGCAGTCTGGCGGGGTTCTGAACGGTTCGGGGGGAACTGGTGGATGAGACTGCGGATATACTTGCGGCGCATTCGCGCGCTGCCGGCGCAATCGTAGTCAAATGTCCTGTGTCGTCGAAATCGGCGCGCATGACTACGCGAATACCGGCGCTGTCGACAACCGCTATGGAAACAGCATGCAACCGATCTACGCCTACGCACTGCACCTGCTGGCAAGCCTTGTCCTGCTTGCCGTGTTCGTCGGAGTCTACACCAGGATCACGCCGTTCCACGAGTTCACGCTGATCCGCCAGGGCAACATTGCGGCAGCGCTGTCGCTCGGGGGTGCGCTCCTCGGTTTCTGCTTCACGCTGTCTTCGTCGATCCAGCACAACGATACCTTTCCGACGTTCCTGTCCTGGGCGGTGGGCGCCATGATTGTCCAGGCGCTGGTGTACGCTGGCCTGACCCGCGCGCTGCCCGACATGGACGCCGCCATCGAATCCAACAACATCGGCATGGGCGCCCTGATGGGCACCATCTCGGTCACCGTGGGCGCGATCAACGCGGCCTGCCTGTCCTGAAACGCGCCCGAATACCGGATCGCGCATCCACGCAAGAGGAGACCTGACATGAGCATCGGTTCTTTCATCAAGAAGCAGTTCATCGACATCCTCCAGTGGACGGAGGACACGGACGGCGTGCTGGCCTGGCGCTACCCGATGGAGGACATGGAAATCCAGTACGGCGGCAGCCTGACCGTACGCGAATCGCAGATGGCGGTGTTCGTCAACGAAGGCAAGATCGCCGACGTGTTCGGCCCCGGCATGTACAAGCTGACCACGCAGACGCTGCCGGTGCTGACCTACCTGAAGAACTGGGACAAGTTGTTCGAGTCACCGTTCAAGTCGGATGTCTACTTCTTCAGCACGCGCCTGCAGATCGGCCGCAAGTGGGGCACGCCGCAGCCGATCACGATCCGCGACGCGGACTTCGGCATGGTGCGGCTGCGCGCGTTCGGCCTGTACTCGTACAAAGTCGCCGATGCGGCGAAGTTCTACAGCGAGATCAGCGGCACGCGTGCTGAATACACGCGCGACGAGGTCGAAGAGCAGTTGCGCAACCTGCTGATCGCCACCATGACGAATGCGCTCGGCGCGTCGTCGCTACCGTTCCTCGACATGGCGGCCAACCAGGCGCTGATGTCGCAGACTATTCGCGAGCGGCTGGCGCCCGAGTTCGAGCGCTATGGCGTGGCGCTGGACAATTTCGCGGTCACCAATGTCTCGCTGCCCGAAGAACTGCAGAAGGCGATCGACACGCGCATCTCGATGGGCATGATGGGGGACATGGCGAAGTACACCCAGTACCAGGTCGCCAGTTCGATCCCGCTGGCCGCGCAGAACGAAGGCGGCGTGGCGGGCCTCGGCGCGAGCCTCGCCGCGGGTGCGGTGATGGGGCAGGCCATGGCCGGCGCGGCGGGTGCGCCGGGCGTACCCGCGCCTGCGGTGCCGCCTGCCGCGCCGCAAGCGGCAGCAGCGGATGACCCCACCGCGCGCCTGCAGAAGCTCAAGGAGCTGCTCGACAAGAGCCTGATCACGCAGGCCGAATTCGACAGCGCCAAGGCCGAGATCCTCAAGAAGCTGGTCGGCTGACGGGGCTGCATGCAACAGGTCAACTGTCCTGGTTGCGGCGCGGAGGTCGCGTTCCGCTCCTCCGCAGCCGTCATGGCCGTATGCGAGTACTGCCATAGCACGCTGGTCAAGGATGCCGAGTCGGTCAAGGACATCGGCAAGATGTCGGCCGTGCTCGAAGACTACACGCCGCTGCAACTCAATACTTCGGGCCAGTGGCAGGGGCAAGGCTTCACGCTGGTGGGGCGCATCCAGCTGCGCTACGAAGCCGGGTTGTGGAACGAGTGGTATCTGCTGTTCGACGACGGCAGCGACGGCTGGCTTGCCGATGCCTCGGGCCAGTACATGCTCACGCGACGCTTGTCGCCGGAACAGGCCACGGCCGGACAGTTCGATACGCCGCCTAAGTTCGAGGCCCTGCGTCCCGGTGACAGCCTGTTCTTCGACAAGCGGCGCTGGCTCGCCGGCGACGTGCGCACCGCACGCTGCACGGGCGGTGAAGGCGAACTGCCGTTCGTCGTCGGCACGGGCTGGACTGCGCAAGTGGCCGACTTCCGCGACGAAGGCCGCTTCCTGACGCTCGACTATGCCGACGGGTTTCCGCCGGCCGTCTACACGGGCGAGCTTGTCACGCTGGATCAGCTCAAGGCGCAACTGCTGCGCGGGGCGGACGAAATCGGCCGCACGGCGGACCGCTACCGCGGCAAGACGGTATCGCTGGCCTGCCCAAACTGCGGCAGCCCGATTGCCTATCGCGCCGGCATGGCGAGCTTCGTCGTCTGCGGCAGCTGCCACAGCGAGGTGGACTGCACCACGTCCACCGCCATTGTGCTGGAAAAGCACAAGGAACTGGAGGCGCTCAAGACCAGCCTCGCGCCCGGAGACACCGGCAATATCGGCGGTAAGCCCTATACCGTGCTCGGGCTCATGCAATGCACGGACAACGACGAGGACGAGGCGTCCACGTGGGTCGAATACCTGCTCTTCAACGAAGAGCGCGGCATGTTCTGGCTCGTGGAGCAGGACAGCGGCTGGGACAAGGTCGAGGTACTCGATACCTGGCCGCGACTGTCGTCCGTCGACGTGGCGACCTGGCAGGGCGGGCTCTTCCGCAAGGGCTTCGACTATCGCAGCGAAGTGCTGTATGCCGCCGGCACCTTCAACTGGCGCGTGCGCGTGGGCGACAGCACGCAACTGACGGAGTTCGGCAATCCGCAACAACGCCTGACGCGCGAGACTTCCGACACGGAAATCGTGTGGACCCGCTCCGTCCCTGTGACCCGTGTGCAGGTGGCGCAATGGTTCAAGGACAACAAGGCGCTCGCCAAGGCCGCCACACGGCCGGACGCCGCTACGCGCAAGACGCCCGACAACTCCGATCTCGCGTTCTGCCGCAAGGCCGCCAAGTGGTACGCCATCGTGCTGGCGATCCTCAACGTACCGGTGGCGCTGTTCAGAGACAGCGGCTGGATCACGCTGGTCTTCGCCATGCTGCTGCTGTGGGCACCGCTGTGGCTCGTGGGCCGCTGGTCAAAGGACTGACGACGTGCGACTTCTCTATCTGATTTACGGACTGATCGTGCTGTTCGGCGCGACGTTCTACAACCTCGGTTCCGGCACGGACTCCCGTTCCGGCGGCTCGGGGGCCGGCCGCATGTGGGGCGGCGGCAGCGGCGGTGGCAGCTGGTCGTCGGGCGGTGGGCACAAGTGAGGCCGGCATCGTGAATGCGCCCCCGCTGCCGTGCCCGGCCGTGCTTGGCCGCCACCTGCTGCTTGACCTGCAGGGTGTCGCACCAGACCTGCTGACCGATGCGGCGCTGGTCGAACGTGTGCTGTATGGCGCAGCGCACGTGGCCGGGGCAACGCCAGTGGATGCACGCTTCCAGCATTTCGGGCCCGGGCTTGGCGTCACGGGCGTGCTGCTGCTCAAGGAGTCGCATATCAGCATCCATACGTGGCCCGAGTACGGCTTCGCGGCTGTGGATATCTTCATGTGCGGCACGGCCCGCCCGGAGATGGCCGCGCAGCATATCCGCGCAGCGCTTGCACCGCGCACGATGACGCTGCGCGATGAAGCCCGCGGTATCGCCGGGTGCCGCTGACGCCGCCCCGGCAAACGATTCGCTTCTGCGCTACACTGCGTTGAACCCCGTAGTCACTACAGAGATTCCAGCACCATGCGAATCGGCGAACTCTCCCGGCACAGCGGTTGCGACGTCGAAACCATCCGCTACTACGAGCGCGAAGGCGTGCTCGATGCCCCGCAGCGTGAGGACAACGGCTACCGCCGCTACGGCGAAACCCACCTCGTCCAACTCAACTTTGTACGGCATTGCCGCTCGCTCGGCATGAGCTTGTCCGATGTACGCCGGCTGCGCGACTTCGAGCGCAATCCGTCGCAGGACTGCGATGACGTCAACGCGCTGCTGGACCGGCAGATCGAGCAGATCCATGCGCAGCGCCTGGCGCTGGAAGCGCTGGAAAGCCAGTTGCGCGCGTTGCGCGAGACCTGTCACCACCAGCACCAGGCCGCCAGCGAATGCGGCATCCTGCAGAACCTGCAGCAAGCGGCGGCTGGGGCGCCGTGCGAGTGCCACGCACATGCAAGCGGCGGGCACGCCGGTTGACGACCGCGCACGCCGCACGGCCTGTGCTACGATCCCAGTTCCCCTCTCTGCACCAGACCGGTGCGGGTGATTCCAGTTCCTAGTACCCATTATTCGCGTGATCACCATGCCAGCTCGCCAATCGCTGTCCGCCGTTCCTGCCCGCAACGCGCGGCAGGCGTGCGTGCGCGCCGGCGCCACGGCCCTGGCCACGCGCATCACGCCTCGACGTCGGATCAGCGCTCCGCCTGATCACGCCCGGTTCCCAGCCTGACCATCCCCACCGGGGCCCGGGCCGAACCGGGCCCGAGCCCTACGCCAGTGTCCTGACATGCGTGCGTTCCGCGCGACTTGCAGCCGCCGTGTGACGCACCGATGCAGCTTTCGCTTCACCTTTCTGATGTCCCCGCATGGCCCGGTGCCGGCATTGCCGCCCCGCGAGCTATGCCGGGCCAAACCTGATCACTACGACCCTTGATGGAGGATTAGCCATGACGGCCACCAACCCGAGCGCACCGACCCTCTACCTGACCGAACTTGACGTCACGCGTCTGGAGCGCATTGCCAGCCGCCCCGGCGCGGGCCCGATGGCCGACATGCTCGATGCGCTGCTCGCACGCGCGGCAATCGTCGCGCCGCAAGACATCCCGACCGATGTCGTCACCATGAACTCGCGCCTGGTCTGCGCGCTGCAGGGCGACGCGACGCCGCGCCTGTGGACGCTGGTCTATCCCGATGAAGCCGATTTCGATGCAGGCCGCCTGTCGGTGCTGTCGCCGGTCGGCCAAGCGCTGCTCGGCGCGCGCGCGGGCGAGACCGTAAGCTATCGCCTGCCCGATGGCCGTGAGCAGCACGTCTCGGTGACCGAGATCACCTTCCAGCCCGAGGCCAGCGGCCAGTACACGCTCTGACCCCTGTGCGACGGGCACCGCACGACATACGCGTGCGGGCCCGGACGCTCATGGGCTCATGGGCAGGGCCGCATGCGGGTGGCGATCCACACGCACCGTTCGTCAGCAAGGTCGTCGTTTCACGACTAGCAACTCACCATTCGTCGCAGCGTCATTTCCGATGGCGCTACCTGTGACTAAGCTTCAGTCCGTGCTCGCATCACAACAAAGATTGTGTAGCGGCAAGAAGTCAGCCGGTCACATAAAGAAAGACGAAATCAGTTGAAGGAGTCCGAAATGATCGCCAAACGCATTATTGGCGGCGCGTTCGTGGTAGCGGCCCTGGCCGTGTCGGCCGCGTCGATCGCTGCCCCTGCCGCGACCAGCAAGGCAGGCAAGTTCGATGTCTACGCCGACGCACTGCGCACCGGCAAGTTCGACCCGTACGTGGACGGCGCCAAGCAAGCCAAATACGACGTCTACACGGACGGCGCCAAGCAAGGCAAGTACGACGTCTATACCGACGGCGCGAAGCAAGGCAAATACGACGTCTATACCGACGGGGCAGCGGCATTCAGCGGCGAGATTTCCGCGAACTCGACCGACAACTCGCGTACCGGCGACGGCTCGCTGTACGGCTACCGAGTCTGACGCGTATCCCCCAGGGTTCTTCCGGAACCTGCAGCGGCCACCTCGGTGGCCGCAAGTTTTCTCTCCCGCCTGCCCGGCAGACCTCCTCCTCCTTCTCTCTGCGCCGGGCAGGCGATTTTTATTCCTGACGGCGCTGTTGTTGGATGGCGCTGCGCCTGCGACTCATGGCGCTTGAGCAGGTTGGCCGTGCCGCAACGTCCGCGTGGCTTCCGTAGGCTCAGAGCTGGCGCGCGGCGAACGTGTCGCACTTGCGGATATCGCCGGTAGTCAGGCCTTGCCGCAGCCAGCGCACGCGCTGCTCGCTGGTGCCATGCGTGAAGGCTTCCGGCACCACATAGCCCTGCGCCTGGCGCTGCAGCCGATCGTCGCCGATTGCGGCGGCGGCCTTCAGGCCTTCCTCGATATCGCCAGGCTCCAGCAACTGCTGGTTCGCGCGTTGCGCGTTGGTGGCCCAGACGCCCGCCAGGCAATCGGCCTGCAGTTCCATCCGCACCGAAAGCTGGTTGGCCTGCGCCTCGCCCATGCGGCGGCGCGCCGCATCGACCTTGTCGGAGACGCCCAGCAGGTTCTGCACATGGTGGCCGATTTCATGCGCGATCACATAGGCCTGCGCGAAGTCGCCGCTGGCGCCGAAGCGCTGGCGCAGTTCGTCATAGAAGGCCAGGTCGATATAGACCTTGTGATCGCCGGGGCAGTAGAACGGGCCCATGGCTGATTGCCCTGTACCGCACGCCGTCGGCGTGGCTCCCGAGAACAGCACGAGCTTGGGTGGCTCGTAGCGGCGGTTGAGCTCGGTTTCGAAGATGTGTTCCCAGGTTCGCTCGGTATTGCCGAGCACCTTCTTCGTGAACACCGTCAGCTTGTCAGTGGCCGGTGGCCGGTTGACCTGTTGCTGCTGCGGCGCCTGCTGGCCCTGCAGCACCGAAGCGCCCTGCATGATGACCGACGGGTCGATGCCGAAGAAATACGAGGCGGCAAGGGCGATGATGACGGTGCCGATGCCGATGGTCTTCGGACCACCGAACCCGCCACCGCCAAAGCCGCCACGGCGGTCTTCAACGTTTTGGCTTTCGGCTTCGTCATCGAGACGCATTGGTGGCTCCAGGGAATGGAATTTGAGCGGGGATGGAATGAAGTATAGCAATGAGGGTTGGCGTGTCTGGCATGCACGACATCCCATCAACCATCCCGATTCTCAATACCCCAAAAACAAAAAACGCCACCCGCCAGACCTCAACAATGAGACTGGCGGGTGACGGGCGGCAATCAACACCATCCAGGCGCGGCCAGCGCCCAACTACCAAGACAAATCAGACTGTGGCGCTCTCCCGCACAGATTCCACACCAGCCACCGCATTGCCGCCGACTTCCGCCACGCGCAGCAAGTTGGTGGTTCCGCCCTGCCCAAACGGCATACCAGCAGCAATCGTGATCTGGTCACCCGGCGCGGCATAGCCTTCAACCAGCGCCGCACGCGTTGCCGCTTCGACCATCTCGTCAACGCTCTTCACGTCGGGGCTCACCGTCGAGTGAATGCCCCAGGCAATCGCCAGCCGGCGCGCGATCTCGAGGTTCGGCGTGATGCTGACGATCGGCGCGCAAGGCCGTTCACGCGCAGCGCGCAGCGCCGTCGCACCTGACGACGTGTAGGTCACCGTCGCCACAGCACCAATGATCTGCGTCACTTCCCGCAGCGCCGCGCAGATCGCATCCTGACGGGTGTTCAGCGGCGTCTCATGCTGCGCATCGAGCAGGTTGCGATAAAGCGGGTCGCGCTCCACCTCGGTGACGATGCGATTCATCATCGACACCGCCGGCACGGGGTAGCGGCCATTGGCCGACTCCGCCGATAGCATCACCGCATCCGCACCTTCATAGATCGCACTCGCCACGTCCGAGGCTTCAGCACGCGTCGGCACCGGCGAGTCAATCATCGACTCAAGCATCTGCGTAGCGATCACCACGGGCTTGCCCAGCTGGCGGCACACACGCAGGATGCGCTTTTGCACGCCGGGCACGCGCTCGGGCGGCAGTTCGACACCAAGGTCGCCACGCGCGACCATCACCGAATCCGACACACGCACGATCTCTTCCAGCTGCTGCAGCGCGGCGGGCTTTTCGATCTTCGACAGGATGCCGGCACGCGTGCCGACGATCTCGCGCGCTTCGACGATGTCGGAAGGGCGCTGCACGAACGACAGGCCGATCCAGTCAGCACCCAGCGACAGTGCAAAGTCCAGGTCCTTGCGGTCCTTCTCGGTCAGCGCAGGGATAGGGATGACCGCATCAGGCACGTTCACACCCTTGCGGTCCGACAGCGTGCCGTTGTTCACCACACGCGTGGTGATGCTGCCGCTCGCCACGGATTCGATCGCAAGGCGCACCTTGCCATCGTCGATCAGCAGCGACTGGCCCGGCTGTGCTGCGTGGAACAGTTCCGGATGCGGCAGATGGACGCGCGTGCCATCGCCAGGGGTCGGATCGCTGTCGAGCACGAACGAGTCGCCCGCGCGCACGGCAACCTTGCCGGCGGCGAATACGCCGATGCGCAGCTTCGGACCCTGCAGGTCGGCCAGCACCGCGATCGGGCGGCCGGTCTCGGCTTCGATCTGGCGCACAGCGTCGTAGCGCGCGCGGTGGTCTTCATGCGTGCCATGGCTGAAGTTCAGGCGGAACACGTCGGCCCCGGCTTCGAACAGCTGTCGGATCACCGCGATATCGGTGCTCGCGGGACCGAGCGTGGCAACGATCTTGGCTTTGCGCTGGCGTCTCATGATGTCTCCTCTTCCATTCTCGGAACGGCGCGCCGTGGTGGCGCGCCGGTAATGCGGTTCAGTTCGGACGCGATACTCAAACGATAAGGATCGCGCGGAAATCGTTCACGTTGGTGCGGGTCGGGCCGGTCACGATCAGGTCGTCCACGCCGGCAAAGAAGCCATAGCCGTCGTTGTTTTCCAGATGCGCGCGGGCCGACAAGCCGCGTGAGGCGGCGCGGGTCAGCGTATCCGGCGCGAGCAGCGCGCCGGCGTTGTCTTCGGAGCCGTCGATGCCGTCGGTGTCGCAAGCAATCGCATGCACGCCGGGCAGGCCATCGAGCGCAACGGCCAGCGACAGCAGGAATTCCGCATTGCGCCCGCCACGGCCCTTGCCGCGCACGGTCACCGTGGTCTCGCCGCCGGACAACAGCACGCATGGCTTGCTGAAGGGTTGGCCGTGCTGTGCGATCTGGCGTGCGATGGCCGCGTGCACGAGCGCCACGTCGCGCGCTTCGCCTTCGATGCAATCGGACAGGATGTGCGCCTCGAAGCCGAGTTCGCGCGCACGTGCCGCGGCCGCTTCGAGCGATTGCTGCGCGGTGGCCAGCGTCACGCTGCGGTGGCCCGCAAAGCGTGCATCGCCGGGCTTCGGCGTTTCGCCTGCGCCGCTTTCCAGATGGGCACGCACATTGGCCGGCACGTCGATGCCGTACTTGGCGATGACCGCGAGCGCGTCGGCGCACGTCGTTGCGTCGGGCAGCGTCGGGCCGCTCGCGATCAGCGTGGGGTCATCGCCGGGAATATCGGAAATCAGCAGCGTCTCGACACGCGCCGGTGCGCAGTGCAACGCGAGGCGCCCGCCCTTGAGCGCCGACAGGTGCTTGCGCACGCAGTTCATCTCGCCGATGCTCGCGCCGCTGCGCAGCAGGGCCTTGTTCACAGCCTGCTTGTCGGCGAGCGAGATGCCAGGCGCGGGCGCGGCGAGCAACGCGGAGCCGCCACCGGAAATCAGGCACAGCACGAGATCGTCAGCGGTCAGGCCCTGCACGAGTTCGACCATGCGCTGCGCGGCGCGGGCGCCGGCTTCATCGGGCACCGGATGCGCGGCTTCGACGACTTCGATGCGCTTGCAGTCGGCACCGTGGCCATAGCGCGTCACCACCAGTCCGCTCAGCTCGCCTTGCCAGTGCGCTTCGACAGCCTGCGCCATCGCGGCGGCGGCCTTGCCGGCGCCGATTACCACGGTGCGGCCCTTCGGCGGATGCGGCAGGTGCGGCGGCAGGCAGTGGCTGGCGCTGACCGATGCCACGGCGGTATCGAACAGGTCGCGCAACAGGGCGCGCGGCTGGAGGCTGGGACGCTGCGGGGTCAGCAGGGCGGCGCTGGTTTCGGTGTCGAGCATGGGGAATCCTGGGAACTGAAACTGAGGCCGTCCCCGCGAAGGGGACGGCGTTTGCTGCAACTACAGGTACTGCGGATGTTGCGTGTACAGCGATGTGCTTACTTGGCGCTGGCGATGTCGTGGTTCGACATGATCTCGATCGCGCGGCACAGCGCCGAGTGGTCGGCCTTGCCGAAGCCGTTGGCAGCGCAGGTGTTGAACAGTTCCTGCGCGGTAGCGGTATTCGGCAGCGCTACGCCCAGCGCCTTGGCGCCTTGCAGGGCCAGGTTCAGGTCCTTCTGGTGCAGTTCGATGCGGAAGCCCGGATCGAAGGTGCGCTTGACCATGCGCTCGCCATGCACTTCCAGGATGCGCGATGCGGCGAAGCCGCCCATCAGCGCCTGGCGCACGCGTGCCGGATCAGCGCCCGCCTTCGAGGCGAACAGCAGCGCTTCGGACACAGCCTGGATGTTCAGCGCGACGATGATCTGGTTGGCCACCTTGGTGGTCTGGCCGTCGCCGTTGCCGCCGACCAGCGTGATGTTCTTGCCCATCAGCTCGAACAGCGGCTTGACCTGGTCGAACGCTTCTTCCGGACCACCAACCATGATCGTCAGCGATGCAGCCTTGGCGCCGACTTCACCGCCCGACACCGGCGCGTCCAGGTACGAAGCGCCCAGCTTGTTGATGCGCGCAGCGAAGTCCTTGGTCGCGATCGGCGAGATCGAGCTCATGTCGACGACGATCTTGCTGTAGCTGGCTTCCTTGCCCGCGGCCTTCAGCGCGGCGGCAACGCCTTTGTCGGCAAACAGCACGGCTTCGACGTGCGGCGTGTCCGGCACCATGATGACGATGATGTCGGCGCGCTTGGCGACTTCCTCCGCGCTGGTGCAGACGGTCACGCCTGCATCGACCAGCGCTTGCGGGGCCGGGTTGACGTCATGCACGAACAGCGTGTGGCCGGCGGCGCGCAGGTGGCCCGCCATGGGTGCGCCCATGATGCCCAGACCGATGAAGCCGACGTTGCGTTGGTTTGCCATGTTGATGTCTCCGATTGGATGTTAAGTCTGTGATGGATTGCGTGTGCGGTAACCCGTTACTGCACGCTGTTACTGCACGCCGTGGGCGGCGCGCCAGCCCAGGCCGGCTTCAGTGGTGGTCTTCGGCTTGTATTCGCAGCCGATCCAGCCGGTGTAGCCGATTTCGTCCAGGTACTTGAACAGGAACTGGTAGTTCAGCTCGCCCGTGCCCGGCTCGTTGCGGCCCGGGTTGTCGGCCAGCTGCACATGCTTGATCTTCGGCAGGTTGGCCTTGATCGTGTTGGCGATCTCGCCTTCCATGCGCTGCATGTGATAGATGTCGTACTGCACGTACAGATTCGGCACGTTGACCTGGTTGATCAGGTCCACCGCCTGCTGCGTGCGCGACAGGAAGAAGCCCGGGATATCGAACGTGTTGATCGGCTCGATCAGCAGGTCGATATGCTCGCCGGCGAGCGCATTGGCGGCGAAGCGCAGGTTTTCCACCAGCGTTTCCTGCGCCTGCTCGCGCTTCACGTTCTGCGGCTGGATGCCGACCAGGCAGTTGAGCTGGCGCACGCCGAGCACCTTGGCGTACTTGATGGCCTCGCCCACACCGTCCTGGAACTCGCTCACGCGATCCGGGTGGCACGCAATGCCGCGCTCGCCCGCATCCCACTTGCCGGCCGGCAGGTTATGCAACACCAGGTCCAGCTGGAAGCGGTTCAGGCGGTCCGCGATCTGGTCCGCGTGGAACGCATACGGAAACAGGAATTCCACGCCGCGGAAGCCCGCGCGTGCGGCGGCTTCGAAGCGGTCGAGAAAGCCCACTTCGTTGAACAGCATGGTGAGGTTTGCCGCAAGTTTGGTCATGAATCTCTCCGGTTTAATTGTGGTTGTCGCTCCGCCGGTGCGGAGCCGCTACTGCTTTCGTTTCTGCTGCAAAAACAGGGGGCGCTGACAGCAGCGCGGGCCTGTCGCCCGCGCCGCGTTTGGAGGCTTGCTTACGCCGTTTCCACTTCTTCGTTCAGGATGGCCTCGTCGGCGTCCTCGATGTCTTCGATCGGCTCGAACTCGTTGATGTTGTCGATTTCGGTGCCCATTGCGATGTTGGTCACGCGCTCCAGGATCACTTCGACCACCACCGGCACCGAGAACTCGGCCATCAGGTCACGCGCTTCGGCGAAGGCCGGCGCGATGTCTTCCGGCTTGAACACGCGGATCGCCTTGCAGCCCAGGCCTTCGACGACCTTGACGTGGTCCACGCCGTAGCCGTTCAGTTCCGGCGCGTTGATGTTGTCGAACGCGAGCTGCACGCAGTAATCCATCTCGAAGCCGCGCTGTGCCTGACGGATCAGGCCGAGGTAGGAGTTGTTCACCACCACGTGGATGTACGGCACCTTGAACTGCGCGGCCACGGCCAGTTCTTCGATCATGAACTGGAAGTCGTAGTCGCCCGAGATCGCCACCACGTCCGAGTTCGGCGATGCGGTCTTCACGCCGATGGCGGCGGGAATGGTCCAGCCCAGCGGGCCAGCCTGGCCGCAGTTGATCCAGTGGCGCGGCTCGTTGACCGACAGGAACTGCGCCGCGGCGATCTGCGACAGGCCGATCGTGCTGACGTAGCGCACGTCGCGAGGGAAGTACTGGTTCATCTCGCGGTACACGCGCTGCGGCTTGACCGGCACGTTGTCGAAATCGCTCTTGCGCTGCATGGTGCGGCGGCGCTTCTGCACATCGGCAACCCACGACTTGCGGCACGGCAGGCGGCCGGCCATCTTCATTTCGCGGGCGACTTCCACGAACAGTTCCAGCGCAGCCTTGGCGTCCGACACGATGCCCAGATCCGGGCCGAACACGCGGCCGATCTGGGTGGGTTCGATATCGACGTGCACAAACTTGCGGCCCTTGGTGTAGACGTCGACGCTGCCGGTGTGGCGGTTGGCCCAGCGGTTGCCGATGCCCATCACGAAGTCCGAGGCGAGCAGCGTGGCGTTGCCATAGCGGTGCGAGGTCTGCAGGCCGACCATGCCGGCTTGCAGCGGGTGGTCGTCGGCGAGCACGCCCCAGCCCATCAGGGTCGGCACCACCGGCACGTTGACCAGCTCGGCGAACTCGACCAGCAGATCGGACGCGTCAGCGTTGATCACGCCGCCGCCGCAGACGATCAGCGGGCGCTCGGCCGCGTTGAGCATGGCGATGGCCTTCTCGATCTGGGCGCGCGAGGCGGCCGGCTTGTACGGCTGCAGCGACTGGTAGGTCTCGACATCGAATTCGATCTCGGCCACCTGCACGTCGAACGGCAGGTCGATCAGCACCGGACCCGGACGGCCCGAACGCATGATGTGGAACGCTTGCTGGAACACTTGCGGCACCAGGGCCGGCTCACGCACGGTCACGGCCCACTTGGTGACGGGCTTGGCGATCGATTCGATATCGACAGCCTGGAAATCTTCCTTGTACAGGCGGGCGCGCGGCGCCTGGCCGGTAATGCAGAGAATGGGGATCGAATCCGCCCAGGCCGAGTACAGGCCGGTGATCATGTCGGTGCCAGCCGGGCCCGAGGTACCGACGCAGACGCCGATATTGCCCGGCTCGGCACGGGTGTAGCCTTCAGCCATGTGCGAGGCGCCTTCGACGTGGCGGGCCAGCACGTGGCTGATGTTGCCCGACTTGCGCATCGCCGAGTAGAACGGGTTGATCGCCGCGCCCGGCACGCCGAACGCCGTGGTCACGCCTTCCTTCTCCAGCACCGCGATGGCCGCGTCGATTGCTCTCATTTTTGCCATGATCTTGTCTCCAGTTGGGGTGGGTTTTCCGTTGGAGTTGATCCTATTCCCGCAACGGGTGTCGGATAAAGGGAAGCGAGATCAGTTGATTCGATACCTGTAGTTTGTAATTTGGCCTTGGAAGCCGCGATGGACGGTTGGCGTCCGTGCCCGGCGCGCCGGGATTCCAGATGGGATGTGACGATCGGGATACGCCAGACGCTACCCGCGACGTGCTGCTGCGGCGACAATGGCGGGATTGCCCGCGCCGACCCGATCCCGCATTTCTCCGCCATGTACTCCCGGCTACCCTCCACCTACGAATTGCTTGAGGCCCTTGCCGCTGTTCCGGCGCCCGCGCCAGTGCCGGCGTCCGCCAGCGCGGTGGGGGCGACGCCATGGCCGCAGCGGGCCGGACGCGCTTTCTGGCTCGGTTTCGTCGTCACGCTGGTGGCCACGCTGATTGCCGCAGCCGGTCTGGTTGTCTGGCGGCTGGTGCTCAAGCATCCGCTTGCGCCATGGTCGATCCGGCTCACGGAAGCGCTGCTCGTGCTGTCGGCCGCGTGCTATGCGGCCTCGGGGCTGATGCGCCTGCCCGGCGTACTGGCGATCTTGCGCAATCCGCTGCGCTGGCAGGCCGTTCAGATGGATCTCGACAGCGCGATCGAAAACGCGCTGCTGCGGCGGCTTGGGCGGATTCATCCGTTGCAGCTGCAGGCGCGGCAGCGGCGCGTGGCGCTGCAATTGCGGCTATGGGAAGGGATGGCGCGCACCGTTGGGCTGCTACTTGCACTGGCGCCGGCCGCGCTGGTGCTGGTCAGCGGGCTGCATCCGCTACCGCATCAGGCGGAGATGAAAGGATCGCTGCTGTGGCTCTATGCCGTGATGGTGGTCGTGGGTGCCGCGTTCTACCTGTACGTGCACGTGCAATGCAGCCGGCCGTTGCGGCGGCTGTCCCACGTGCTTGCGGAAGCGGCGGAGATCAACGCGCGGCTGGGCGCGAAGCGCGCGGGCCTGGCACCATCGACCGAGCCGGCCCCCGCGCAGTAAGAAGCGGCGGATTCACTGCGCAGCCAGGTACGCCTGCGTCAGCCTCACCCACGCCGCTGCACCGAGCGGCAGCACGGCATCGTTGAAGTCGTATCCCGGGTTGTGCACCATGCACCCGCCGAACTCCCCTTCACCGTTGCCCAGGATCAGATAGCACCCCGGCACCTGATTCAGCATCCACGCGAAGTCCTCGCTCCCGTTCAGACCCTTTGGCGCCTGCGTGACCACATTCTCCGCACCGACCAGTTCCGCACACACGCGCTGCGCGAGCTGCGTCTCTGCTTCGGCATTGACCATCGGCGGCGTGAGCTGCCGGTAATCGATCTGCGCTTCCACACCATGCGCCTGCGCTGTCAGCGACACGATTTCGCGGATGCGCTGCTCGACCATTGCACGCGTTTCCGGACGTGCCGCGCGCACGTTCAGTCCGATCGTCACGGACTCGGGAATCACGTTATGCGTAGCGCCTCCACGAATGAAGCCGACCGACACCACCGCCGTGTCATCAGGCGCGACATTGCGCGCGACCACGGTCTGAAGCGCAGTGACGATCGCCGCCGACGCAGCGATCGGATCGCGCGCGCGGTGCGGCATGGCACCGTGGCCACCCACGCCCTTGATGGTCACGTCAGCCACATCGGACGACAGGCTGACCGGCCCGGGCAGCACGCGGAACGTGCCCGCCGGCACACCCGGCATGTTGTGCAGCGCGAACACCGCATCGCACGGGAAGCGTTCGAACAATCCATCCTCGATCATTGCGCGCGCGCCGCACAGGTTCTCCTCGTCGGGCTGGAAGATCAGGTTCAGCGTGCCGTCGAAATCGGGATGGTCGGCGATTGCCTTCGCAGCAGCGAGCAGGATCGCCGTATGACCATCATGGCCGCACGCATGCATCTTGCCGTGCAGCTGGCTCGCATAGGGTAGCCCCGTGGCTTCGATGACCGGCAGCGCGTCCATGTCGGCACGGATGCCGAGACGGCGCTTGCCGGTGCCGCGCTTCAACTGTCCGACCACGCCGCTCTTGCCGATACCGGTATGCACTTCGTAGCCCCATTCGCTCAGCAGAGTGGCCACGAGCTTGCTGGTCGCGCCGACCTCGAAACCGAGTTCGGGATGCGAGTGGATCTGGCGGCGGATGCCGACGAAGGTCTCGGCGTCGATGCTGATATTCGGCAGCAGGTGCGGCAGGTACTGGAACGGCTTGAGCGTGGGTGCGCGAGTCATGGATCGGGTCTCCGGATGAATGGTGGAAATCAGTGCGCGCGGCGTTCGCGGATGCTGAGCACGGCGATCAGTGTGATGGCGCCGCAGACCAGCATGTACCACGCCGGCGACAGCGGGTTGCCGGTGCGCGAGAGCAGCCACGTGACGATAAATTGCGACGAGCCGCCGAACACGGTCACGCCGACGCTGTAGATGACCGACAGGCCGCTGGCGCGCACGCCGGCGGGCAGCATTTCCAGCATCATCAGGAACATTGGCGTCGTGCCGAGATTGATGCCGGCGGTCAGCAGCGCCGACAGGCACAGCACCAGCGGCACGCTCGGATGCGCGTTGATCAGCCAGAACGCGGGATACACGGCGAGCATGCTGAAGACGAGCGATGCGACCACCAGCGGCTTACGGTTCGTCAGGCGGTCAGCGAGGCGGCCGGCGACGAGCGACACCACCGTCAGCGTGAGCCCCGTCACGCAGCCGGACAGGAACGACAGCGACGGCGGCATCTTGAGCACGCGGATCATGTAGGTCGGCATGAAGAAGACCACCAGGTACATCGTCGCGGTGCCGGCCGTGGTGGCCAGGATGCCTTTCACGACCGTCGCCCAGTGGTTGCGGAACAGCTCGCCGAGCGGACTCGGCGCATGTTCGTCGGCCTGGTGCGTTTCGTCGAGATTGGCGCGGATGTAGAGGCCCACGGGCGCGATCAGCAGGCCCACCAGGAACGGCAGGCGCCAGCCCCAGCTTTCGAGCGATTCGGTCGGCAGCAGTGCATACAGGCTCGCACCTGTGAGCGCACCCAGCATCGCCGAGATGCCCTGGCTGCCAAGCTGCCAGCTCACGCGCCAGCCGCGGCCGCGCACGCCGCCGGACTCCATCAGCATGGCCGTCGATGCGCCGATCTCGCCGCCGAGCGAGAAGCCCTGCAGCAGGCGCCCGGCCAGGATCATCAGCGAGCCGAACACGCCAGCCGATGCGTACGGCGGCGCGAGCGCGATGCACAGCGTGCCGGCGACCATCAGGCCGATGGTCAGCGTCATGGCGGCCTTGCGGCCACGGCGGTCGGCATAGCTGCCGATCACCACACCACCGAGCGGGCGCATCACGAAGCCGATGCCGAAGGTTGCGACAGCCAGCAGCAGCGAGCCGTATGGGTTGTCGGACGGGAAGAACAGCTTGCCAATCAGCAGCGAGAAGAAGCTGTAGACGGTGAAGTCGAACATCTCGAGCGCATTGCCGAGCGAACAGGCGGCGATCAGGCGGAACTGGCTTTGCGGTCGCGCCGGCTTGGCAATCGTGCCGCTGCCGGCGGCGAGGGTGGCGTCGTTCATGCGGTCTCCACGAACTGGTGGGTAGGAGGCGCACGCGGGGCCGGTCTTGTTCCTTGCCGGTTGGTGGGAATCCGCGCTGGCCATGGGGTGGCGATGACTGCGATGAAGTATTCAGGCAAACGCGGCGGGACAAAAAATCATATATTTTCATATTGATAACCAAATCGAATCACCGTCATAACCGGGTGCCGACGGATATCGGGACAAGTACCGATCCGGCGCGCAAAACACAGCACCGATGCGGGTTCGCGGGGAAGCGGCGTCCGCCGCGCATCGCAGGCCACGCCCGCAATCGGGGCGCGCTGCACTGCACGCGGGCTTGCTGCACAAAAAGAAAGGAATCGATGAAGCTGCAACAACTGCGCATCCTGCTGGCCGTGGCCGAGCACGGCAGCATCCATGAGGCGTCGCGTTCGCTGCATATCTCGCAGCCGGCGCTGTCGAAGGCGATCGCGGAGCTCGAACGCGAACTCGGCGTCACGCTCATGTCGCGCTCGGTGCGCGGCGTGAGCCTGACGGCCTACGGCGTGGCGCTGGTCAAGCGCGCCAGCGTGGTCGAACAGGAACTGCGGCACGCGCTGGAAGATATCGAGTCGATCCGCGGCCATGCCGAGGCCGAACTCAATATCGGTTTCACGGCGGTCGCGTCCAGCGGGCCATTGCCGGACGCCATGGCGGCGTTCCGCCAGCGCTTCCCGAACGTGGCGCTGCGTGGTTTCGAACTGCGCCCGCAGCAGATTCAGGAGGGACTGCGCGAAGGGCGGCTCGATCTGGGGCTGATTTCCACCAATAGTGGACCCGGCTCGGCATCGTTCCAGTGGGAACCGCTGTTCTCGGTCGGCATGAAGCTGGCGGTGCGCACGGGCCACCCGCTGCGGCGCGCGCGGCGGCTGCGGCCGCTGCTCGATGCCGACTGGCTCGTGCTCGACCCTGTCGACGACGCTGGCAGCCCGCTGGCCAGCCTGATGCGCCTGCACCGGCTCGAAATGCCGAAACGCGTGGTGCAGACCGCGTCGAACCTGCTCGGACTGCAGCTCGCCACCAAGACCGACCTGGTCAGCATGTGGTCGGATTTCGTCTTCTTCGGCACCGGCGGACCGCTGCAGCTGGTACGCGACGCGCTGACGCCGCTGCCGATCCAGGACGAATTGCCCGATTTCCGCGTGTTCCTGGTCTACCGCTCGATGGACCTGATGACCCACGTCTGCGCCGAATTCGTGCGCGAGGTGCGCCATTGTGCCCGCCAGATGGAGGAGCCGCTGGCCACCATGCGCAAGTCCCGATCCGCTTCATAAGTGCCGGCACGATGTCACGGCGCCGCCGATGCCGCACAATGGCGGGCAGGAGACGCAACACCATATGGACAAACTCAAGCAAATCGAAGCCTTTATCGCGGTGGTCGAGCACGGCAGCATGGCCGCTGCCGCGCTCACGCAGGACGTCACGCCCGTGATGATCGGGCGCCGCATCAACGCGCTGGAAGCGCGAATCGGCGTCAAGCTGCTGCATCGCTCGACACGCCGCATCGTGGTCACCGAGCAGGGCGCCGTATTCATGGAGCAGTGCAAGAAGGCGCTGGCCGACCTGGACCGCGCCGAGATGCTGATCGCCGAAGGCAAGCACAAGGCGACGGGCCACCTGATCGTGTCGGCCCCGGCCGCGTTCGGCCGCAAGCACGTGGCGCCGCATGCGCCGGCCTTCCTGGCCGCGAACCCGGAAGTGCAGATTTCGTTCAACCTGACCGACCGCGTGGTCGATCTCGTGCGCGAAGGGTATGACGTCGGCATCCGCATCGGCGGCGCGATCGACCCGAACTTCGTCGCCATCAAGCTGGCCACCAACAAGCGCGTGGTGTGCGGTACGCCCGCGTACTTTGCCAAGCACGGCGTGCCGCTGACGCTGGACGACCTGGAGCACCACAACTGCCTGGCCTTCAACCTGCAGGGCGGCCAGCAGCGCGGCTGGTATTTCCAGCAGAACGGCAAGACCGTGACCGTGCGCGTCAATGGCAATCTCGACTGCAACGATGGCGAATTGCTGCACCGCTGGACCGGCGAGCACCTGGGCCTCGGCTGGCGCTCCACGTGGGAGATCTTGCCGCAACTGGAGAGCGGCGAATTGGTCACCGTGCTCGACGAGTACGCATTGCCGGATTACGACATCCTCGCCGTGTACCCGCAGCAGCGTCCGGTGCCGGCCAAGATCCGCTTCTTCATCGAGCATCTGAAAGCGCAATTCGCGCAGCCGGGCTACTGGACGGCGCGCGGCTGACCCGCGCAAGGGGAGGGCGCTGATGGCGGGGTGGCTGGCGGACCTGGTGGTCGTGGTCCACTTCCTGTTCATCGCCTTCGTGGTCGGCGGCGCGCTGCTGCTGTTCCGGTGGCCGCGCGTGGCGTGGGTGCATCTCCCTGCGGCGGCGTGGGGCGTATTCGTGGAGTGGTCGGGCCGCATGTGTCCGTTGACGCCGCTCGAGAATGCGCTGCGTCGGACGGCCGGGGAGGCTGGGTATGGCGGCGGGTTTGTCGAGCGGTATTTGCTGCCGGTGATCTATCCGGCTGGACTAACCCCAGCCATACAGCTGTGGCTGGGTGCGTTTGTGCTTGTCCTTAACGTGGCGATCTACGCAATCTGGTGGCGCCGCCAGCGACTCAGTTAGCGCTGCGCGGGTTCGAACCTCGGCGCACGCTTCTCCAGATTCGCGCGCACCGCTTCACGCTGATTTGGCGATCCGACCAGCTTGTCCTGCTCGACCGATTCCGCCATCAGAATGGCCGCGTTATCGCCGGCCTCCACCACCTCCATCAGCCGCTTCGCAGCACGAATGGCATGCGGGTTCTTCTGTGCGACCTGGCGCGCGGCCTCGAGCGCAGCGGCCCGTGGATCGTCGACGACGCGCGTGGCCAGACCAAGTTCGCACGCCTCGGCGCCCGTGACAATACGCCCGGTGTAGATCAACTCGCGCAGCAGGTCCGGACGCACAAGTCCGCGCGTCAGCACCATGCCAGCCATGTCCGGCACAAGGCCCCATTTGATCTCCATGACGGAGAGCTTCGTGTCTGCCGTGACGAAGCGCACATCGGCGCCGAGTGCGACCTGTAGTCCGCCACCGAAGGCCACGCCGTGCACGGCAGCGAATACCGGCACCGGCAGTTCGCGCCAAACCATGCAGGCGTATTGCGGACGGTTCGAAATGCCGTGCACGCGCGCAGCCAGACGGCCCGGACGGATACCCGGATCGCCGCTCGCGCCGCCGCCCAGCATGCCGGCCATGCTTTCCATGTCCAGCCCCGCGCAGAACGCGCGGCCTTCGCCCGACAGCACCACCGCGCGCAGGTCCGGTGTCTGCTTCAATTGCTCGCCAGTGGCGATCAATGCGTCGAACATCGCGGGATCGAGCGCGTTCATCTTGTCCGCGCGGTTGAGACGGACGTCGGCAACGCCGTCTTCGATGGTCACAATGATGCGGTCGGTGCTGCTGGCGCTCATGCGCGGCTCCTTATTGATTCGTACAGTGTTCGGGATGAATGCCCGCACCGGGGAGCGCGAGCATCACGGTCTATGCGATGCGTTCGTCCCGCACGGTCGGCAGGACGTAGTTGCGGTACGCGTCGCGCAGCTTCACCTTGAGCAGCTTGCCGGTGGCGGTGTGCGGCAATGCATCGACGAACACCACATCGTCGGGCACCCACCAGCGCACGACCTTGCCGGCCAGGAAGGCGATCAATTCGGCGGACGTGACTTCGTGGTCCGGGCGTTTCACAACAATCAGCAGGGGCCGCTCCTGCCACTTGGGATGCGGCACGCCAATGACAGCTGCCTCGGCCACGGCGGGATGGCTCATGGTCGCGTTCTCGAGGTCGATCGACGAAATCCACTCGCCGCCCGACTTGATCACGTCCTTGGCGCGGTCGACGAGCTGCACATAGCCTTCGGGATCGATGTTGGCCACGTCGCCGGTATCGAACCAGCCGTCATTGTCGAGCGCATCGTGTTCGGCCTTGAAGTAGGCCGACGCAATCCACGGCCCGCGTACCTTGAGCTTGCCGAACGCCTGGCCGTCGTGCGGCAGCACCCGGCCTTCATCGTCCTCGATACGCAGTTCCACGCCCCACAGCGCGCGGCCTTGCTTGAGCTTGATCTTGAGCTGCTCGGCTTCGCTAAGGCCCGCGTGCTGCGGCAGCAGCGTGTTGATCACGCCGATGGGGCTGGTCTCGGTCATGCCCCAGCCTTGCATCAGCGTCGCGCCGAACTGCTTTTCGAAGCGCTCGATCATCGCCGCGGGCGCGGCCGATCCGCCCACGCCGGCGATGCGCAGGCTCAGCTCGCGCG
This sequence comes from Cupriavidus sp. C1SS-2L, assembly GCF_057073735.1. Lineage (NCBI taxonomy): Bacteria > Pseudomonadati > Pseudomonadota > Betaproteobacteria > Burkholderiales > Burkholderiaceae > Cupriavidus > Cupriavidus sp. C1SS-2L. The sequence continues at coordinate 3,623,523 of NZ_CP172708.1, read as the reverse complement.
GATCGATTTCCGGATGCGCGTCGAGATACTGGAACAGCATCAGCCACACCGTGGGCACGGCGGTCGAGTAGTTCACGCGCTCGTCGCGCAGCAAGCGGTACACGCTTTCGCCGTCGAGATGCTGGGCAGGCAGCACCATCTTTGCGCCGTTCATCGCGCACGCATAGGGCAGGCCCCAGGCGTTCGCGTGGAACAGCGGCACGATCATCAGGATGCTGCTTTCAGGGCTCACGCCGAACGTGTCGGAGCCGCTCGCCTTGAGGCTATGCAGCACGGTGGAGCGGTGCGAATACAGCACGCCTTTGGGATTGCCCGTGGTCCCTGACGTGTAGCACAGCGACGACGCGGTGCGCTCGTCGAACTGCGGCCATTCGTAGTCCTCGCTGCTGTCGGCAAGCAGGTCTTCGTAGCAGACCAGATTGGGAATGCCGGCACTGGCCAGCGCGGCCATGTGTTCGGGATCGGTCATCGCCACGTAGTGCCGCACGGTCTTCAACTGCGGCGCCAGCTTGGCCACCAGTGGTGCGAAGCAGCTGTCGAAGCAGAGCACGCTGTCTTCGGCGTGGTTGATGATGTATTCGATCTGCTCGGGAAAGAGCCGCGGGTTGACTGTATGCAGCACGGCGCCCGAGCCCGATACGCCGAAGTACATCTCCAGGTGCCGGTGCGTATTCCACGCGAGCGTGCCGATGCGGTCGCCTTCGCTGAGACCCAGCTTCGCGAGCGCGTTGGCGAGCCGCTTCGCGCGGCGGTGCACCTGGTCGTAATTGGTGCGCACCGTGCCGCCTTCCACGGTGCGCGAGATGATTTCCTGTTGCGGGTGGTACGCCGCTGCGTACTCGATCAGCGATGAAATCAACAACGGACGGTCTTGCATGAGGCCCAGCATGATGCGTCTCCCTGTGTTGTTCTCGTGATGCCCCGGGACGGCCATCCCGGGGGTGCTGCAAACGGCGACGGGGCGATCAGCGGCCCTTGAACTGCGGCGGGCGCTTGGCGACGAAGGCGGCCACGCCTTCGCGGAAGTCCTCGCTGCGGCACGCACGCGACTGTTGCGAGGCCTCCAGCTCGAGCTGCGTCGCGAGATCATTGCCGGAGCTCGCGTTGAGCGCTTCCTTGATCAGGCCGTAGGCGAAGGTCGGCATATTGGCGAGGTGGCTCGCCATCTTGCTGGCCTCGGCCTGCAGCGCGTCGTCTGCGTGGACCTTCCACACCAGGCCGATACGCTGGGCTTCTTCCGCATCGATCTTCTCGGCCAGGATGGCGAGCGCACGGGCGCGCATTTCGCCCGCATAGCGCGGCACGAAGTACGTGCTGCCAGCATCCGGCACGAGGCCGATCTTCGAAAAGGCTTGCAGGAACGAGGCCGATTTCCCGGCCAGCACCACATCGGCAGCCAGCGCGAGGCTCATGCCTGCGCCGGCGGCAACGCCGTTCACCGCGCTGATCACGGGCTTGGGCATCTGGCGCAGCGCCAGCACGATCGGGTGATAGCGTTCGCGCAGCAGCGTGCCGGAATCGGCCATCTCGCCGCTGGCGTTCTGGCGCGCGCCCAAGTCTGCGCCCGACGAGAAGCCTCGGCCGGCGCCGGTCAGCACGACGGCGCGCACGGATTCATCGGCGGCGGCACGGTCCACGGCCGCGCGCAGTTCACGCAGCAGTTCCGCGTTGAGTGCGTTCAGGACTTCAGGACGGTTCAGGGTGATGGTGGCCACACCTTCGCTGGCGTGGTAGAGCACGGGGGAAGTCATTGCGGTGTTTTCCTTCGTGAATCGGGGTTCACTTCGTCTTCAGGGCATCGGCCGACGCATCGCCGAGCTTGCTGCCGCCGTCGCAATCCAGGATGGTGCCGGTTACGTAGCGCGCGTTGTCGCAGCTCAGATACAGCGCCGCATCGGCAATGTCCTGCTTGCTGCCGTAGTCGCGCAGCGGCAGGCGACCCTTGTAGCGCGCCTCCATCTCGGGCGTGGGCGCCAGGCGCGCCATGCCTTCGGTATCGGCGATCGGGCCGGGCGAGATGCCGTTTACGCGCACGCCAGCCGGGCCCCATTCCATCGCCAGGCACTTCACGAGCATGTTGATGCCGGCCTTGGCCGCGCACGCGTGGGCCTGGAACATCATCGCGTTCACGCCCTGCGGCGCGGTGATGGCGATCAGCGATGCGCCAGGCTTGTTCAGGTAATCGAACGACGCGCGGAACACATTGAACGTGCCGATCAGGTCGATATCGACCACGGTCTTGAAGCCATTGGCCGACATGCCCACCACGGGCGCCAGGAAGTTGCCGGCCGCGCCCGAAATGACGATGTCGATCGGGCCAAACGTGTCGCGCGCCTGTTTCAGCGCGGCCTCCACCGCGGCGTAGTCGCGCACGTCAGCGGCCATCCCGATGGCGGTACCGCCGGCTTCGGTGATGGTGGCGGCAGCGGCCGCCACGCGCTCCGGATCGCGGCTGATCAGCGCGAGCTTCGCGCCGGAGCGCGCAAAGCTCTGCGCGATGCCAAGGTTGATGCCGGACGAGCCGCCGGCCACGAAAACGGTCTTGCCGGCGAGCGCGTCAGGACGGAATGCACTGGACATGGGATTCCCTCTGTTGAATGGGTGAGCGAGACAAGGCACCGGCGTGCCGATGGCAAGCCGGCGGTTCACGTAAAGGGAGGAGGGGGAGCAGCGAAAAGCAGGGCCGGCTTCAGCGCGCGCGCTTTTCCGGCAAGGTGTTGCAGCAGGCGATAAGGTAGGTGCAATCGTGCATGGTGTCTCCTGTCTTTAGTTATCGCTGGCTCAGGCCTGCGACATGCTAACCCGAAGACGGATTCCGTTCATGCCCCGCCTGCGCAATGCCGCGCCGCAGCAGCGGAAATTATGTGGCGCGGCCGGGCGGGGCGGCAACCGGCAAAGACAGCCTTCCAAAAAGAAAAAGCCCGCACACCGTTGCGGTGTGCGGGCGGCCTGCCAGGAGGAATCAGTCAGGCACGGTGCCCGTGAAGTGCGCCCCCGCGTCTTCACGAGCGGGGTCAATATTGCATCGGCGACCCCGCAAACGCTTTGACCGGGGTCAAGCGGCAAGGCCGGTTACGCGAGCAGTGCCGCTACCAGATCCTTGCCCCGCGCGGCTGGCGGGCTTTCCTCGAAATGCAGGGCGGCCTCGACGTGGCTCAGGTGGTCGACCATCAGCGCCACCGCGCGCTCGACATCGCCAGCACGTGCCGCTTCGATGAACTCGCGGTGCTCGTCGGACGAGCACGCCGCATCGCGGCGCGACTGGTACAGCATGGTGATGACCGCGCTGCGCGCGGACAGCTCGCGCATCATCTCGGTCAGCACGCTGTTGCCGACCACTTCGGCCAGCACGATGTGGAAATCGCCGAGCAGCCGCGTGCGGGTCTGGGCATCGACGCCTTCGATCGACTTGCGCTCGGAGGCCAGGTGCTTGTCGATTCGCTTGTAGTCCGCAGGCTTTGCCTTGGCGACGAACTCCCGCGCGAGCGCCGCTTCCAGGATGCGGCGCACCGCGAAGACCTCACGCGCTTCCTCGGCGCTCGGCTTGGCGACGAACGCGCCCTTGTCCGGCACGATCTGGATGACCTTGTCCTTGGACAGCATCAGCAGCGCCGCGCGCACCTTGGTGCGGCTCACGCGGTAGACGCTGGCCAGGGCTTCCTCCCGCAGCTTGGTGCCCGGAGGCAGCCGGTGCGAGACGATCGCCGCGACAATGTCATCGGCAATCGCTTCGGCGGTCATGTCGGGATCGATATGCTCGGGCATGGCTTGCTTGGGCGCAGGGCCTGCGCGTTTGGGGAAATGCCGAGATTCTAGCGCCCCGCCGCGGGGGACGGCACCGGCACTGCATTGTGGGCCGCGTCGGCCATCGGCAGGCCTTCGTCCAGCTCGGTGGCCGGCACCACACCGTTGAGCACGTCCCGCGCGCGGTCACGGTCGATGTCCTTCTCCCAGGCCGCCACGACGACGGTGGCGACGCAGTTGCCGATCAGGTTGCCGAGCGCACGCGCAATGCCGATGAACCAGTCCACCGACAGCACCAGCACCAGGCCGATAGCCGGGATAGCCGGGTGCGCCGACAGCGTCGCCGCCAGAATCACGATGGCCGAGCCCGGGATGCCGTGGGCCCCCTTGGAGGTGACCAGCGCCACCGCCAGGATGCCGAGCAGGTCGCCCATCGCCAGCGGCGTGTTGGTAGCTTGCGCGATGAACACGGCGGCCAGCGTCAGGTAGATCGAGAACGCGTCAAGGTTGAAAGAATAGCCAGTCGGGATTACGAGGCCGACCACGGATTTCTTGATGCCCATGAACTCGAGCTTCTTCATCACCTGCGGCAAAACGCTGTCCGACGAAGCAGTGCCCAGCACCACGAGCAGTTCGGCGCGCAGGTAGCGGATCAGCTTGATCACAGAGAAGCCGCACAGCCGCATGATGGTGCCCAGCACCACCAGCACGAAGATGGTCACCGCGCCGTAGAACAGCACCACCAGGAAGCCGAGCTGCTTGAGCGAACCAATGCCGTACTTGCCGACGGTGAAGGCCACAGCGCCCAGCACGCCCAGCGGGGCCAGCTTGATGATGAAGCCCATCATCTTGAACAGCGTGTGCGAGAACGTGTCGATCAGGCTCACGAGCGGCTTGGCCTTTTCTCCGACCAGCGACAGCGCACAACCGAACAGCACCGAGACCAGCAGCACCTGCAGCACGTCGCCGCTGGAGAAGGCGCCGATGATCGTGTTCGGGATCAGCTTGAGCAGGAAGTCGGCGGTGCCCTCGCTCTTCACCTTGGTGGCGTTCTCGATATAGCCGGAGATGGCCGACGCATCGAGCGAGCGGGGGTCCACGTTCATGCCCGTGCCCGGGTGAAAGACATAGGCCAGCAGGATGCCGAGCGCCAGCGCGATGGTCGTGACGATCTCGAAGTACACCACCGCCTTGATGCCGACACGGCCGACCTTCTTGAGCTCGCCCGCGCCGCAGATGCCGGCCACGACCACGCAGAACACGATGGGGCCGATCAGCATCTTGACCAACTTGATAAACGCATCGCCGAGCGGCTTGAGCTTGGCGGCGAATTCGGGGAACAGCATGCCGAGCGCCGTGCCGATCACCAGGGCGATCAGCACCTGGCCGAACAGCGACCGGGTGAAGCGGGTGTGGAGGCGGCCACCAGGGGCGGGGCGCGACTGGACTGCGTGCTGCATGGTTGTCTCCGTACCGGGTCGTTGCCTGGCCTGTCGCCGGGCTGCCCGTTTTGATTCAGGAACGCCTGCAGCCCGGTGCTTCGTTGGCCAATGGGCTGCCGGCCTTGCCGTTCAGGTTCGTGTCCGAGTCACCGGCACATCACCTCCGCGGACTGCCCCCCTGTTGGGACGGAATCCACGCTATCCGTTGTCCGGACCGGATTGTCCGCAGCGGATTGTCTGAACGTGGAACCGAATATAGTGCATATCATTTTTGTATGCAATTTTTGAATTCACTGTGCTACCATGAATCGCACAGAATAGAGCTTCGGCCCATGGGGCGCCTGTACCAGGCATAGCCCCGACTGGCACCTCGCCAGCCAGGCGTGCCGCGGCTTCAAGCCCTTCCAGCAGGAGACAACGCATGGCAGCAAACCTGTCGCCGTCCGCAGACATCGGCACGCGCATCATGACCTGGGCCGACGCCCTGGCCGTTCACACCGAGCAGCCCGGCTTGCTCACCCGCACCTATCTGACCGAGGCGCACCACGGCGCGGCCGCACAGCTGACCGAATGGATGCAGGCCGCCGGCATGACCGTGCGCCGTGACGCCGCCGGCAACGTGATCGGCCGCTATGAAGGCACAGACCCGGGCGCCCCGGCGCTGCTGACAGGTTCGCATTTCGACACCGTGCGCGATGCCGGGCGCTTTGACGGCAACCTCGGCGTGATCCTGCCGGTCGCATGCGTGGCGGAATGGAATCGCCAGGGCAAGCGCTTCCCGTTCGCGATCGAGGTGGTCGGCTTCGCCGAAGAAGAGGGCGTACGTTTCAAGGCGACGCTGCTCGGTAGCCGCGCCATTGCCGGCACCTTCGACAACAACGTCCTCGACAACGTCGACGACAGCGGCAAGACCATGCGCGAAGTGATGGCCGCGGCCGGTTTCGACCCGGCCGGCCTGCCCGCCGCCGCGCACGACCCGAAGAAAGTGCTGGCCTTTATCGAAGTCCATATCGAACAGGGCCCTGTACTGCTCAATGAAGGCCTGCCAGTCGGCGTGGTGACCGCGATTTCGGGTGCGACCCGCTTCGTCATCGAACTCGAAGGCCTCGCCGGCCACGCCGGCACGGTGCCGATGGACATGCGCCGCGATGCGGCCATGGCGGGTGCCGAAATCGGCCTTTACATCGAAAAGCGCTGCGGCGGCAAGCCGGGCCTGGTGGGCACCGTGGGCCAGTTCAACGTGCCGAACGGCGCGACCAACACGGTGCCGGGCCGCGCGGTGTTCTCGATCGACATCCGCGCCGGCGAGGACGCCGAGCGCGAAGCCGCCGTGAACGACGTACTGGCCGAGATCGAACGCGTGTGCGCACGCCGCAACGTGCGTGCGCAGGTGCGCAAGACGCACGAAGCCAAGAGTGTTCCCTGCGCCTCGTGGCTGCAGGAGCAATGGGCCGCCGCCGTCGCCCGCCAGGGCGTGCCGGTGCGCCACCTTCCCTCCGGCGCCGGCCATGACTCCATGGCCATTGCCGCGATTGCCGACGTCGCGATGCTGTTCGTGCGCTGCGGCAACGGCGGCATCAGCCACCACCCGACCGAAACCATGACCGCCGAGGACGCCGAACTGTCCGCGCGCGTGTTCAGCGATTTCGTCGAGCACTTCCAGCGGCAGCAATAAGGCTGTCCCCCGAACGCTTCCTGTTACTAAGATTCCCAGAAAACAAGCCATGACCGCACGAGACAATATGAACCCGATCGAAACCACGCTGACGACGTTCATCGACCAGCATCGCCCGCAACAGGAAGCCTTCCTGGCAGAGCTGGTCAAGGTCCCCTCCGACAACCCGGCGGGCGACTGCGATGCCCACGGCAAGCGCGCCAAGGAACTGCTGGAAGGTCTGGGCTTCACCGTCGAAGCGCACAAGGTGCCTGAAGCGCAAGTGAAGGCCGCCGGCATGATCAGCGCGACCAACCTGGTCGTGCGCAAGCAATTCGGCACGGGCGGCCCGGTCATCGCCATGAACGCCCACGGCGACGTGGTGCCTCCGGGCCTGGGCTGGACCAAGGATCCGTACGGCGGCGAGATTGCGGACAGCGAGCACGGCCCGGTCATGTACGGCCGCGGCGTGGCGGTGTCGAAGTCGGACTTCGCGACCTACACCTACGCCGTGCTGGCGCTGATGGAAGCCGAGAAGCAGGGCGCGAAGATCAACGGTGCGGTCGAGCTGCAGTTCACCTATGACGAGGAAACCGGCGGCGACATCGGTCCCAAGTTCCTGCTCGACAACAACCTGAGCAAGGCCGACTACGCGATTTCGGCCGGCTTCTCGTACGGCATCACGTCGTCGCACAACGGCTGCCTGCACGTCGAAGTGACGGTCAAGGGCAAGCAAGGCCACGCCGCCATGCCGCACACCGGCGTCGACGCCATCGAAGCCGCCACGCACATCCTGCAAGCCATCTACGGCTTGCGCGCGGAGCTGGCCACGCGCAAGTCCAAGGTGCCGGGCATCGACACCGCTACGCTGAACGTGGGCCTGATCAAGGGCGGCATCAACACCAACGTGGTGCCGGACCTGGTGACCTTCCGCGTCGACCGCCGCATGATCCCCGAGGAAATCGGCTTCGACGCCGAAGGCGAAATCCGCGCCGTGGTGGAAAAGGCCGCGAAGGACCGTCCGGGCATCGAGGTGAAGGTCGAGCGCATCATCCTGGCCGAGCCGCTGTCGGAACTGCCGGGCGTGGAAAAGCTGATCGGCGCGCTGAAGAGCCGTGCCGAGTCCGTGTTCGGCGTGGAGATCCCGGTGCAAGGCGTGCCGCTGTACACCGACGCGCGCCACTACACCAAGCGCGGCATCCCGACGGTGCTGTACGGCGCCGGCCCGCGCACGCTGATGGAAGCACGCGGCCACAACTCGGACGAGAACCTGCGCCTCAACGACCTGAACCGCGCGACCAAGGTGGTGGCGCTGGCGCTGTCGGACCTGATGGCGTAAGGCTTCGGCATTTCATCGCGAAGTCCGGAGGGCCCGCAGCAATGCGGGTCTTTTCTTTTGTAGATATCACTCCGTCTCGACGGCCAGCGCCACCAGCCAGCGCCGGATGACCTGCTCGTCGGCGTCCGTGAGTCCCGCGCGCAGGCGCGCCTCGTTCTCCTGTACGCGCTCCCGGCATTGCGCGAGCAGCGTCTTGCCTGCCTCCGTCAGGGCGATGTTCTGGATGCGTCCATGCACGGGATGCGGCTGGCGTTCGATGACACTGGCCTTCTCGAGGTTGCCGATGATCAAGCTGACTGTCTGCGGCGTCAGCACCGCAAGCCGCGCGAGATCGGCGTTCGACACGCCCGGGTATGCGCCGATCATCGTCATCACCACGAACTGCGGCGGCGTCACGCCGAGATCCGCGAGCGCTCGCTCCATACGCAGGCGATTCGCGGCGCCGGCCTGGCGGAGCAGGTAGCCCAGATAGCCGCTTTCCCCGCGCTTGCCTTCGCCGGGCGCTGGAATGGGTACGCCCTCCGCGCCGGAATTCCCTGCCACGGATGCGGTCTTTTCCTTGGTCTTGCGCATAATGTAATGTCAGTGCTCTTATATTATGTTCGTGCTCTGATATTATCACTTCCAACGGAGGACCCAATGGCGAACACCATGGCACGCATGGAATACCAGCAGTTCACCCAGACCGCTCCCGCCGTCTATGCCGCGCTGGCTGCGCTCAGCAAGGCCGTGACCGACTCCGGACTGGACAAGGCGCTGGTAGAACTGGTCAAGCTGCGCGTCTCGCAGATCAACGGCTGCGCGTTCTGCCTGCAGTTCCACCTGAACATCATCCGCAAGCTCGATGTCGATCCGCGCAAGCTCGACCTGCTCGCGGCATGGCGTGACGCAGGCGTGTTCAGCGACCGGGAGCAGGCTGCGCTGGCCTGGGCGGAGGCCCTGAGCGATCTGTCGGGCCATGGCCCGGGGGATGCCATCTACGCGCAGGTCCGGGAGCAGTTCTCCGAACAGGAACTTGTGTTTCTCGGTACGGCGATCGCCAGCATCAACTTCTGGAACCGTATCGCCGTGGGCTACCGGTTCACGCCGCCGACGTCCGACATCGGAGCTGCGCGATGAATATGCCAATTGAAAAAATCAACGAGGATATTCGTTACGTTGATGATGACGACGATGTAGCGGCCTGCTTCGGCTTGATGCGCCAGCTACGTCCTCATTTGGCTGACGTGAACGAACTCATCGCACGCTGGCGCCGCCAGCAGTCGGCCGGCTACAGGCTGATGGCCGTCTGGGACGAGGGTCGTCCGGTCGCGCTGGCGGGCTTTCGCCTGCAGGACAACCTGGTCCACGGCGTTCACTTCTATGTCGATGACCTGGTCACCGACGAGTCTGCGCGCAGCGGTGGGTACGGCGCCCGGCTGATGGATCGGCTCAAAAATGAGGCACGCGCGCTCGGTTGCACCAAGCTGGTGCTCGATACGCCGCTCACCAACGTGCTTGGCCACCGCTTCTATTACCGCAACGGCCTGCTCGCCTCGGCGCTGCGTTTCAACATCGTTCTGGATTGACCATGCCCAAGCTCCTTTACCTGAGCGTGAGTCCGCGCGCCGAAAATTCCTATAGCCGGCAGGCCGGCGCTCGCATGATCGCGTGGCTGGAACGCCGGCACGGGCCGCTGACCGTGATCGATCGCGACCTTGCCGCCGACCCGGTGCCTCATATCGACGGCGCCATGGCCCGCGCAAGCCTGATGCCGGCTGCGGACCGCGGTCCCGCCGAGCATGCTGCGCTGGCGTTGTCCGAGACGCTGATTGGTGAACTGGAGGCGGCAGATATCGTGCTGATCTCCACGCCGATGCACAACTTCACGGTGCCGTCCGCGCTCAAGGCCTGGATCGACCATGTGGTGCGATCCAACCGGACGTTTCGCAGTACGCCTGCCGGCAAGGTCGGCCTGCTGGCGGACCGCCCGGTGCTGGCCGTGGTGTCCTGCGGCGGACCGTTCCATGACGGGCCGGGCAGCCAGCGCGACATGATGACGCCTTACCTGCAGTATGTATTTGGCTCGGTCGGCATCACGCAGGTCGAAGTGGTGCGCATGGAGAATATGGCGCGCGGCGAGGATTTCGTCGCACGCGGCTTTGAGCGGCTCAATGCGTGGACGGGGAGCCTGGCAATCCGGGCAGCCTGAACGGCTACTCGGCCAGCGTCCCGTTGCCAGCGCCAAGCGGCCGCTGCATCAGCACCGTATCGATCCACTGCCCGTGCTTGAAGCCGACCGCTTCGAGCCGGCCGACCGTGCGGAAACCGAGCCGCTCATGCACGGCGAGAGAGCCAGCACCCTCGCCGCTGGCGGTGCAGGCGACCACCGCGACCATCTGCCGCCACGGCCCGGTCTCGCAGCGCGCGATCAGCGCTTCCAGCAAGGTTCGCCCCAGACCTTCGCCTACACAGCGGTGATCAACATAGATGGAGTCCTCGATGGCGTACCGGTAAGCACTGCGCGCACGGTATGACGAGGCATAGGCGTAACCGAGCACCTCACCATCGCGCTCCGCGACCAAGTACGGCAGTCCCTTGCGCAAGACTTCGGCCATGCGCAACTGCATGTCGTCCACACCGGGCGGTGTTTCCTCGAACGAGGCGCGGCCGTGCAGCACGTGGTGAGCGTAGATCGCCTGGATGGCCGGCACGTCGGCCGGGCCGGCATCGCGAAGGGTGAACGGTTTGCGTTGCTGCCCGGCTCTCGCCGGGGGCAGGGAAATCGGGGAAATCGTCATGGGAATCGGTGTCGCCGCCATGGTTGGCAATCGTAGTGTGCGAGCCATTCAGCACAATGCATGCCGGCATCGGGCAGCAGGCTTGCACAGCGCTGGTGCACGTATATAGTGCGTGATTATTCGACAAGAAGGACACCTGCCATGATCACCATCTATCACAACCCTCGCTGCTCGAAATCGCGCGAAACGCTGGCCCTGGTCGAGGCCGCCGCCGAACGCCTCGGCGAACCGGTGGAGGTCGTGGAGTATCTGAAGTCGCCGCCTTCGCTGTCGACGCTGCGGCAGCTGCAGACCATGCTCGGGGTGTCGGCGCGGGAAATGATGCGGGACAACGAACCGCCGTATCAGGAGCTGGATCTGGCTGATCCAGGGCTCACGGATGCCGAATTGCTGGCGGCCGTCGCCGACAATCCAATCTTGCTGCAACGGCCGGTAGTGGTCAGGAACCGGCGGGCCGCGATCGGGAGGCCCCCGGAGAAGGTGGTCAGTTTGTTGGGGTGATTTGGGGGCTCGGGGTGCTTGAAGACGTTGTTGTTCCTGGCGCACGCCCGGAACGACAACGCATAAAAATCAAAACCGGCCTCCACCCGAGGCAGAGGCCGGCCCGGTCAGCTAAACCAGATAGCTTCAGGTTGAGTCGTCTTAAGGAACACCCAACCAGTGCATAGCTTCCTGACCGAAAGCGATTGCCGCCAGCACCACCAGCAGCACGACCAACGTAACCGTACTCACATATAGCGTCGCCTTGGCGACTTCGGCATCTTCATCCGAGGTGTGTCGATGGGTGATTTGTGAAGCATTGCGCTCGGCGGGATGCGGCCAATGGATCCGGCCGGCCAGTTCCTTGAAGTGCAGGTCGGTAGGAATACGCATGATCAACACCTCCTCGGCGGGGGCCGCGCAGGCCGGGCAACGCGATGGCGCAGGCAGATGGCGTGATTGCGCTGGTCCGCGAATCGCAAGTCGTCAGGTTTCACCCGGTGCCGCCACCTGCATCTTTACTATAGGCGGCCTGCCGGCAGATGCCAGTCCGCGCACATACGGCGGAAACAGCGGCTCACTCCGTCACCGGCGGAGGTGAAGGTTCGCTTGCGTCGGAGACCTCGCCAGCAGCCAGCCGGGCTTCACGCGCGCGGACTTCGGCAAGCATGTTGCAGAACAGCGCGCCCTGTTCCAGCGCATCGTCGAGTGCCACGTGGGTGTGGGGCAGCGGATCCTTCCACGCAGCCGGAAATGCCGGCTTGACGGCCTTGCGATAAGGCAGGCCGGTCAGCGCGAACCCCAGCGTCTTGACGTCCAGCGCGGCCCAGCCGAACGGCGAGCGGCCGACGAAGCGCATCATGTACCAGAACATCCACGTGAAATCGAAGCCGGCCGGGAAGGCCACGAACACAGGCTTGCCGGGCAGGCTTTCGACCCACTCGACGTAGCGGACCATCGCTGCCTCGGGCCGTTGCAGGTCGCGCCGGCAGGCGGTCCAGGCCTCGGGCTGCGTTTCCCACCATTGCATCTGGACCGGATGGCCCACCGCGCCGGGCAAAGTCTCCAGGTTGGCCGAGAACGTGCCGACCACGGTCTTGTCGGCGAGCATGGCGGCCGATGCGAACGACAGCATCGAATGCGGGCCGGGAATCGGTCCGTCAGCCTCGATGTCGGTGCTGACGTAGATCTCCGGGCGGGTGTCGGGAGCTTGCCGCTTTGCCATGGCGCTTGCGGAAACGGCCTGTGGTTCAGGCTGCGTCGATGAGGTGATCGGCCACGAACGGGTTGTTGCGACGCTCTTCGCCGAATGTGGATACCGGGCCGTGGCCCGGAATGAAGGTCACGTCCTCGCCCAACGGCCACAGGCGCGTGCGGATCGAGCGGACCAGGTCCGCATGATTGCCGCGCGGAAAGTCCGTGCGGCCGATCGAGCCGGCGAACAGCACGTCGCCGACCACGGCGAGCCGGTTGGCGCGCGAGAAGAACACCACGTGGCCGGGCGTGTGGCCGGGGCAATGGTAGACCTCGAGCGTCTCGCCGCCGAACTGGACCGTATCACCGTCCTGCAACCAGCGCTGGGGTTCGAACACTTCGGCCTGGCCGAAGCCGAAGCGGCGGGTTTGCTCGGGAAGCTGGTCGATCCAGAAGCGTTCGTCCTCGTGCGGACCTTCGATCGGAATGCCGAGTTGCCGCGACAGCGCCGCGGCGCCCGCGCAATGGTCGACATGGCCATGCGTGAGGAAGATCTTTTCCAGCGTCACACCCTGTTCCTTCACGGCCTCCAGGATGCGGTCCAGGTCACCGCCGGGATCGCAAACGGCGGCCTTGCCGGTGTGCTCGTCGATCAGCAGCGAACAGTTTTGCTGGAAGGGCGTGACGGGGATCAGCAGGGCTTTCATGGGTGTCTTTTCGTGGGCCGCGACAGGCTCGGTCGCATGCGGCAGGTTGTGCCGGCATTGTAGCGCCGGCAGGCGGAAGGGCCGGCGGCGAGCTCTAAAAGCGCCTCTTAAATCACCATTCCCCGAAAATATTGTGTCGGCCGCAATCCCTTGCCAGGCGGGGGATTGCGGCGAATTGAGGGGCCATTCGTGCGAGATCGCACATAATTCGTAACAAAATCAATGCTATAGACGGAACTGTACGATGATAGACTCGCGCGATGAACTGGATTCTGCCGATCTTCTCCGGCTGGCAGCGGCTGGCAAAACTGGGCACATGCACGGCATGTGCCGCGGTTCTGGCCGCCTGTGCGACGCCGCCCGAGGGCGGCAGCTCCGCCGATGCCGGGACCTCTGGCGCGGTGCCGACCAAGGCTGCCCGCGCGCCCAAAATTGCCAAGGCCGACAAGCCCGATACCGGTAGCTGGAACCTGTTTGGCCTCGATCAGGACGACAGCAGCCTGAGCGGCCGTTCGCTGGACGGCCTGCGCGCCGACATGGGCTCGTTCGAGCAACGCGGCATGGCTTCCTGGTACGGCAAGGGCTTCCATGGCCGCAAGACCGCCAACGGTGAACGCTTCGACATGCGCGCGATGACCGCGGCGCATCCGTCGCTGCCGCTCGATAGCTGGGTGCTCGTGCGCAACCTGCGCAACAACAAGGTCGCCGTACTGCGCATCAACGACCGCGGCCCGTACCACGGCAACCGCGTGCTCGACGTGTCCTATGGTGCCGCGCGCCGCCTTGGCTTTGTCGACCACGGCGCCACGCAGGTTGAAATCCGGCGGCTGTCGCGCACGGAAGTCGCCGCGCTGGGCCCTCAGTTTGACGCAGGTGGCAACGAAGCCGGCGATGGTGCTGGCGATGACGACGTTGCTGTGCCGGAACTGGCCAACTCGCTGGCGCCGACCAAGGGCAGGTCGTCCGCGAAGGCCAGGTCGACGGCCAAGCGCAAGCGCCACTGATTCGGCGCGGGCCGACGCATGCCGCCACGCGCCCCGGCCCGTCCCCCCGCCTTCCTCTTTCTCCGCTTCCCTTCAGTCCCCGCCGCGCTGCGCCAGCGCCAGCTTGTACAGCGCATCGGTACTAGCACCAGTGATCGCGGCGGCCAGCTTGGCCGCGCGCTTGGCGGGCAGTTCCGCCAGCAACAGCGACAGCACGCGCTGTGCTTGCGCGTCGGGCGCCCCGTCATCGGCCGCATTCGCCGCGGCACCTTCCACCACCAGCACGAATTCGCCCTTGGCCCGCGTGGCTTCGGCCGCCAGCCATGCCGGCGCCTCGGCCACGGTCATTACCGGCGTCTCCTCGAACAGCTTGGTCAGTTCGCGCCCGACCAGCAGCCGGCGCGCGGGCGGGAGGCCCGCGGCCAACGCGGCCAGTGTCTCGGCGATGCGGTGTGGCGCTTCGTACAGGACCCAGGCATGATCGAGCGCCGCCAGCGCGGCAATGGCCTCGCCGCGTGCCTTGGGTTTGCTCGGCAGGAAGCCGACGAAGGTGAAGCGGCCCGCGCCGGTGTCGAGCATTTCGCCGGCGACCGACAGCGCCGCCACGGCGGCACTGGGGCCGGGCAGTGGCACCACCGGCAGGCCAGCGGCGCGCACTGCCTCGACCAGCCGTGCGCCGGGATCGGAAATGCCCGGCGTGCCGGCATCCGACACATAGGCAATGCGCTCGCCCGCAGCCAGGCGCTGCACGATGCGGCCTGCCGCTTCGCGCTCGTTGTGCTCGTGCACGGCAACCAGCGGGCGCTGCAGGCCCACGCGCGACAGCAGTTGGCCCGTGTTGCGCGTGTCTTCGCACGCGATGGCGTCGGCCAGCCCCAGCACATGCAGCGCACGCAGCGACAGGTCCGCCACATTGCCGATCGGAGTCGCCACGATATACAGCGTGCCGGCCGGGTACGACTGGCCGGCCGCCAGCGAGATCCAGTCACTCATGAGAACTTCCGTTGATTCCATCATTCAAAAGCACGACGCAGGCACGCGGCGCGCTGGCTGAGGACCGCGCGCTCGCTCACCTGCAGCGGCACGGCCTGCAGCCCGTGGTGCGCAATTATCGCTGCAAAGGCGGCGAGATCGACCTGGTCATGCGCGCGCCGGACGGCACGCTGGTATTTATAGAAGTGCGCCAGCGCAGCGCGAGCGCGTTTGGCGGCGCCGCGGCCAGCGTGACGCCGGCCAAGCAGCGGCGCGTGGTCCTGGCGGCTCTGCACTACCTGTCTACGCTGGCGCAGCAGCCGCCGTGCCGGTTCGACGTGGTAGCGCTGGCGCCGGGCAGGCTCGAATGGCTGCAGCATGCGTTCGATCTCGACACAGCCGGCGAGGCAGGCTGAGTGGGGCTCGGCGGCCGCGCTGGTTCATAATGCGCGGTAACGCGGCCCGTGCCGCGACAGCAACAACAAGGCCCCCTCGAGCGATGAGCATCGAAAGCATTCAGCAGCAATTCCTGGACAGCGCGGAAGCCAAGCGGCAGGCCGCGGCCGTGATGGCGCCGTATATCGACGCCGCGGTGGAGCGCATGGTCGGCGCGCTGACCAGCGGCAACAAAATCCTGGTGTGCGGCAACGGCGGCTCCGCCGCCGACGCCCAGCACTTCGCCGCCGAACTGGTCGGGCGCTTCGAACGCGAGCGGCCCGGGCTGGCGGCGATTGCGCTGACCACGGACAGCTCGATCCTGACCGCCATCGGCAATGACTATGACTTCAGCGTGGTGTTCTCCAAGCAGGTCGAGGCGCTGGGCCAGCCCGGCGACATCCTGCTGGCGCTCTCCACGTCGGGCAACTCGGGCAACGTGATCGCCGCCATCGAGGCTGCGCGCCAGCGCGACATGAGCGTGGTCGCGCTGACCGGCAAGGGCGGCGGCCAGATCGGCGCCATGCTCGACGAATTCGATATCCACCTGTGCGTGCCGAACGAGCGGACGGCGCGCGTACAGGAAGTTCACCTGCTCACCCTGCATTGCCTGTGCGATGGCATCGACGAGGCATTGCTCGGCGAAGCCTGATCCACTTACCCCAGCTACAGCAAGGACAGCATGAAGAATCTGCCTTTCCAGGCCTCCCGCCTGACCCGCATCGCAATGACAGCCGCCGTGCTAGCGGTTGGCACTACCCAGCTCGCCGGCTGCTTCCCGGTGATGGCCGGCGCCGTGGCCAGCGGCGTCGCGGTGGCCACCGACCGTCGCCCGACCGCCACGCAGACTGTGGACCGCGGGCTGCAGATGGAGGCCGACAGCACCCTCAGCTCGCGCTACAACGGCCAGGCGCGCGTGAGCGTCACCGTATTCAACCGCAAGGTCCTGCTGACTGGCGAAGCCGCGAACGACAACGTGAAGCAGCAGGTCGACCAGTACGTGCGCGGCCTGCAGAATGCACGCGTGGTCGTCAACGAACTGGAAATCACGTCTTCGCCGTCGTTCATGACGCAGACCCAGGACACCTATCTGACCAGCGCAGTCAAGACCCAGCTCATGACCGCCGAGGGCGTGCCGTCGAACTCCATCAAGGTCACGACCGACAAGGGTGTGGTCTACCTGCTGGGTATCGTCACCACGACCGAGGGCGACCGCGCCACGGAAGTCGCCCGCAATACGAGCGGCGTCACCAAGGTGGTCAAGGCTTTTGACTACGTCAGCGAAGCGGAGCGCGCGCGCCTGGATCAAGCCTCCACCTCGCAGAACCCGCCGCCCGAGGGTACCGTCGGTACGCCCGCACCGGTGCAATCGGTGCCGGGCGTGGGTGGTCCGGTCACTGCGCCCGCCGGTTCATCCGCCGCCAACGGCGCTGTCGCGAGTCCCGTCGCCTCGCCCGTAAGCTCCCCTGTGGCGCTGCCGCCCGGACGTAGCCTTCCCTGATCGGCATGGGGACCAGAGGTCAGCGCGGACTGCCTGACCTCATGAGGATTCCGCGCCACCTGCCCGCGCGCGATGTGATACGGTTGCCACGCGCCGCCCGCCGGGCGGACTCTGGAGCGAGACCATGTCAAGGATCCCCATGCCGGCGGCACTGGCCGCGCTGGCCTTGCCGATTGCGTGCGGCGCCGCTTCCGCGGCCGATACGGACTCCGCGGCACTGCGCGCGCGCAATCACGCCGCTGCCTGCACCAGTTGCCATGGCCCGCAGGGCCGCCCGCCTGCGGGTAGTCCAATTCCGGCGCTGGCCGGGCGTCCCCAGTCCGAACTCGTTGCCCAGATGCAGGCGTTCAAGGCCGGGACGCGTCCGGCCACCGTCATGCACCAGATCGCCAGGGGCTACAGCGACGAGCAGATCACCGCCATCGCGGCGTGGTTCGCCGCCGTCAGGTAGGAGCGCGCCATGCAACGACGCAACTTTCTGAAGGCGGCGGCTGGCGCCGCTGCACTGGGTACGCTAGGCGCGCGCGCAGCCGCGCCGGCGAAGGTCGTGGTGGTTGGCGGCGGCTATGGCGGTGCCACCGCCGCGCGCTACTTGCGTGAGTGGAGCGGACATGCCATCGATGTCACGCTGGTCGAGCCAAACGCGGCTTTTGTCTCGTGTCCGCTGTCCAATCTGGTGATCGGCGGCACCCGGCGCATGGAAGACATTACCGTGCCGTACGACGCGCTGGTGCGCCGCCATGGCGTGAAGCTCGTGCGCGACAGCGCCGTCGCCATCGACCCCGGCAAACGTACCGTACGCCTCGCCGGTGGCGTGACGCTGCCCTATGACCGCCTGGTGCTCTCGCCCGGCGTCGATATGATGAGCGACGCGCTGCCGGGGCTGCAGCAACCCGGCGGCGACCAGATCCTGCACGCATGGAAGGCCGGCCCGCAGACGCTCGCACTGCGCCGCCAGCTCGAAGCGATGCGCGACGGCGGGACCTTTGTCATCAGCATCCCGCTTGCGCCTTACCGCTGCCCACCGGGTCCGTACGAACGCGCGTGCCAGGTCGCGCACTATTTCAACCGGCACAAACCGCGCAGCAAGGTGCTGATCCTCGATGCGAATCCGGACATTACCTCCAAGGCGGCACTGTTTCGCCAGGTTTGGGCCACGCAGTACAAGGGCATGGTCGAGTACCGGCCGCAGTACAACGCGGTGGACGTGGATCCGGCTACACGCACCCTCAAGTTCGACGTGCAGGACGACGAGCGGGCCGATGTGCTGAACGTGCTGCCGCCGCAGCGTGCGGGAGCGATCGCAGTGTCGGCGGGGCTCGCGACGGCCAACGGGCGCTGGTGCGAAGTCGACTTCCTCACGTTCGAATCGCTAGCCGTGCCCAATATCCACGTGCTCGGCGACGCGATCCAGATCGCGCCGCTGATGCCCAAGTCGGGGCATATGGCGAACCAGCATGGCAAGGTCGCGGCGGCGGCCATCGTCGCGCTGCTCTCCGGCAATACGCCGGACGCGGAACCGCTCTACAACAATACTTGCTACAGCTTCACGTCCGACCGCGAAGCCGTGCATGTGGCGAGCGTGCATCGCTACGATGCGGCGCAGAGGACGATGATCGCGGTGCCCGGTTCGGGCGGATTGTCGGCCGCGCCGAACACGCCCGAGGGCGATCTGGCACTGGCCTGGGCGAAGAGCATCTGGGCCGACATGCTGAGCTAGCCGTTCCGCATAAACCGCAAGAACGTGCAATGCCCCGGGCCGGGGCGCTGCTACGCTGGGGCTTTCCGAATCCGCCCCCGCGCTGCACGCCCATCCGCCATGCAACCCAAAGACCGTCTCCTAGCCCTGGCCATCGTCTGCGTCTGGGGCGTCAATTTCGTCGTCATCAAGGTAGGGCTGGCGGGCGTCCCGCCGATGCTGCTGGGCGCCTTGCGTTTCTGCCTGGTCGTGTTCCCGGCGATTTTCTTCGTGCCGCGCCCGCGCGTACCCCTGCGCATGCTGCTGGCGTACGGGGCGACCATCAGCCTCGGGCAGTTCGCGTTCCTGTTCTATGCGATGGCCGTCGGCATGCCGGCCGGGCTCGCGTCGCTGGTGTTGCAGTCGCAGGTGTTCTTCACAGTCGGCATTGCCGCGCTGTGGCTGGGCGAGCCGCTGCGCTGGCATAACCTGGCCGGCATGGTGGTGGCGGCGGGCGGCCTCGTCCTGATCGGCTCGGGCGCTGCAACGGGTACGGGCGGAATGAGCACCGCCGGGTTTCTGTTGACGCTTTGCGGAGCGGCGAGCTGGGCGACCGGCAATATTGTCAGCAAGAAGATTGGCCCCGTCGACTTGCTCGGCCTGGTGGTGTGGGCGGCACTGATCCCGATCGTGCCGTTCGCACTGCTGTCGCTGTGGTTCGAAGGCCCGGCGCGCATCGCCGCCAGCCTGACCCATATCTCGGGCATGGGCGTGTTCGCGGTGCTGTACCTGGCGTTTGCCGCGACGGTGTTCGGCTACACCATGTGGGGCCGGTTGCTGACACGCTACCCCGCCAGCCAGGTTGCGCCGCTCACGCTGCTGGTGCCGGTGGTTGGGCTGCTGGCCGCGCATGGCTTGCTTGGCGAAGACCTGTCGTTGCCCCAGTGGCTTGGCGCGGCGGTGGTCATGGCCGGCCTGCTGCTCAACGTTTTCGGCGGCCGTCTGTGGATGGGCCGGCGTTTCGCGCGCCGCTGATCTCTGGCGAGTTCTGGTGCCGCCGTGCGACTGGCGGCACAATCATGCTGTTCTGCATCAATGGGTAAACACTATATGCGCAATCACGCATATACGAATATATTGGACGGCATGGAAGAGCTGGATCGCGTGTTCGAGAAGGTGTCGGGATATTTCAGCCTGCTGGCGGAGCCAACGCGGCTGAAGATCTTGCACGCCCTGTGCGATGGCGAGAAGCCGGTGAACACGGTGGTGGAGACGGTGGGTTCGTCCCAGACCAACGTGTCGCGGCATCTCAACGCGATGTACCGCTCGGGCGTGCTGTCGCGCCGCAAGGAAGCGAACCTCGTGTTCTACGCCATTGCGGACGAAAGCGTGGTGGAACTGTGCCGCATGGTCTGCGTGCAGGTGGCCAGCCGGCTGGAGGACAATGCCTTGCCCTCCAACGCGGTCGACCGCTTCATGACCCAGCCTGCACCGTCCCCCGCCCGCCGGCGCAAGGCCGCGCAGTAGCCTAGCTCTTCCTGCAAACCGCATCAGAACAGGCGCGCCGCCACCGCTGACGCGCCGGAGGAGACGGCATTGCAGGAACGCACACCGCGCGGGCGCATCGTGTCCGCGCCCGAGCACTTCGTCAGCGCATCGCTGCAGCAAGACATCGCCCGGCACGGCCTCGACAGCCCGCGGCGCGACTTCCTGCGCAAGAGCTTCCTTGGCGCCGCAGCCGGCGTGGCTACGGCAACGCTGGGCCGGCGTGCGCTGGCTGGCGAGGGCGATCCCGCCATCCTCGAGCCGCAGCCTTGGGCCACGTCGCTGGGCCAGCCGGTGGCGGCGCGGCCGTACGGCCAGCCCTCCGTTCATGAGAAGAACCTGGTGCGGCGCGAGTCGCCCGGTCTGACGCGCGTATCGGCCGCTTCGGTCGCGTTCGCGCCGCTGCAGGGCCTGTTCGGCATCATCACGCCCAATGGCCTGCATTTCGAGCGGCACCACCAGGGCTGGCAGGACATCGACCCGGCCCGCCATCGGCTGATGATCAACGGGCTCGTCAAGGCACCGCGCGTCTATACGATGGATGACCTGATGCGCCTGCCCTCGGTGTCGCGCATGCACTTCATCGAGTGCGGCGCCAATACCGGCATGGAGTGGGGCAACGTCGCGGTGCCGACCGTGCAGTACACGCACGGCATGCTGTCGTGCTGCGAATTCACGGGCGTCCCGCTCAAGGTGTTGCTCGACGATGCCGGTGCAGACTTCCGCCGTGGCAAGTACCTGCTGGCCGAAGGTGGCGATGGCTCAGGCATGACCCGCACGATCCCGATGGAGCTGGCCGACGAGATCATCGTCGCATGGGGCATGAACGGCGAAATGCTGCGCCCCGAGAACGGCTATCCGTTGCGTCTCGTGGTGCCGGGCGTACAGGGCGTGTCGTGGGTCAAGTGGCTGCGCCGGCTGGAACTTGGCGACCAGCCGTGGAACGCGAAGGACGAGACCATCCACTACGTCGACATGATGCCGGACGGCAAGCTGCGCCAGTACACGTCGATCCAGGAGTGCAAGTCGGTCATCACCTCGCCGTCGGGCGGGCAGCAGATGGTCGGCCAGGGCTTCTACAACATCAGCGGGCTCGCATGGTCCGGGCGTGGGCGCATCCGCCGCGTCGATGTCTCGACCGACGGCGGCCGCAACTGGCTTACGGCGCGGCTGGAGACGCCGGTGCTGTCCAAGTGCCTGACGCGCTTCAACCTGGATTGGGTCTGGGACGGCGGCCCGGCCATCCTGCAGAGCCGCGCGATCGACGAAACCGGCTACGTGCAGCCGAAGATGGCGCAGCTTCGCGCGGTGCGCGGCACGCGCTCGATCTATCACAACAACGCCATCCAGAGCTGGCAGGTGGCGCAGGGCGGGGAGGTGTCCAATGTCCATGTGGGCTGACATGGCACGCGTCCTGGCACTTGCCGCCGGTTGCGCGGTCTCGGCGGCATGGGCTGGCACGGCCGACACCACCGCGGCACGCGCGGCGCTGGGGCGCACCGCCACAGCAGCGGAAGTCGCCGCCTGGGACATCGACGTGCGCCCCGACTTCCAGGGCCTGCCCAAGGGCAGCGGCACGGTGTCGCAGGGCCAGAAGATCTGGGATGGCAAGTGCGCGTCCTGCCATGGCGACTTCGGCGAATCGAACGAGGTGTTCTCGCCGATCGTGGGGGGCACCACGGCCGACGATGTCCGCACCGGCCGCGTCGCCGCAATGACCGGCAACCAGCCGTACCGCACGACGCTAATGAAGGTGAGCACGGTCAGCACGCTGTGGGATTACATCCACCGGGCGATGCCGTGGAATGCGCCGCGCAGCTTGAATGCCGACGATGTCTATGCCGTCACGGCGTATCTGCTGAACCTCGGGGAGATCGTCCCGGCCGATTTCACGCTGTCGGACGCCAACATCGCCGAAGTCCAGCGCAAGATGCCGAACCGCAACGGCATGACCACGAACCACGGCATGTGGCCCGGTCGTGGTCGGCCCGACACGCGCAACACGGCATGCATGAAGGACTGCGAAGCGACAGTGAAGGTTGTCTCGGCGATGCCAGCGTACGCACGCGACGCGCATGGCGACCTGTCCCAGCAACAACGCGGGTTTGGGCCGACGCGCGGCGTGGCAGCGCTGACGACCGCGGCGACGGTGGCTTCCGCGCCGGTCGCACCCGGCGCAAAGCTCACCGGCCAGTACCAATGCATGGCCTGCCATGCGCTCGACCGGAAAGTGGTCGGCCCGTCATTTTCGGATATCGCGAGCAAATACCGCGGCCAGGGTGACGCGCACGCCGCGCTGGAGCGCAAGGTCAAGGCCGGCGGGCAGGGCGCGTGGGGCAGCGTGCCGATGCCGCCGCAGCCACAGATCCCGGATTCGGACATCCGCGCGATGGTAGGGTGGATTCTTGAGGCAAAATAGCGGGCTGGCCGCTGGAGTGCCCCCAGGCGGCGGCCAGAGTGTGTTATGTCGCAACGCAGTCCGGTTGTGACGTGGCCTTTGCCGTCCCCACGGCTTTTCAAAAGCTTGGAGCTTAATAATGAAGCAGTTTGTCATCGCAGCGCTGATGCTGGGCGCCGCCGCATCGGCCCACGCGGTCGATGCCGCCAAGGCACAGGAGATCGCCAACAAGAACGCCTGCATGGGTTGCCACCAGGTCGACAAGAAGCTGGTTGGCCCGGCCTACAAGGACGTGGCCGCCAAGTACAAGGGCGACAAGAACGCCCTTGCGACCCTGACCAAGAAGGTCAAGCAAGGTGGTTCCGGCGTGTGGGGCCCGGTGCCGATGCCCGCCAATGCCGGCGTGAGCGACGCCGACATCAAGACGGTCGTCGAGTGGGTGCTGGCTGGCGCGCCGGCCAAGTAAGCAAGGCCCGCAAGGGCAGACAAACCGATGCAACAGGCTCGCCGGCCTCCGCCGTGCGGACCTGGGTACAGAGCACAGCGGCCGGCAAAGCACCGGCCGCATGCAGCAAGCACCGCCCCAAGCGGTCAACCACGACTGGGAACGGAGTAGCCGGAGAGCAAAGCACAATGAATTCGAAACGAAGAGAAGTACTGCGGGTCACCGCTGTCCTGTCGCTGATGGCCGCAACGGGCCTGATCACCGAAGCGCAGGCAGCCGAGTGGAACAAGACCGCTTTTGACGGCAAGAGCGTGGCCGATGTGATCAAGGCCCTGGGCGGCAGTGGCACGGAAAAGAGCACCGCCATCACCTTCAACGCCCCGGACATCGCCGAAAACGGCGCCGTGGTGCCGGTGGCCGTGACCAGCACGATCCCGGATACCGAGCAGATCGCGATCCTGGTCGAAAAGAACCCCAACACGCTGGCCGCGGATTTCGTGATCCCGGCAGGCACCGAACCGTTCGTCTCCACGCGCGTGAAGATGGGCCAGACCTCCGTGGTGCACGCCGCGGTCAAGGCCGGCGGCAAGTGGTACGTGGCATCCAAGGAAATCAAGGTCACCTTGGGCGGCTGCGGCGGTTGAGCCCCGCGCCCCGCCAATCCACGATCATCTGCAACAGGAGAGAGCAATGGCAGACCCGATGCGCGTACGCGCCACCGAAAACGGCGGCGTGGTCGACGTCAAGATTCTGATGAAGCACGACATGGAAACCGGCCAGCGCAAGGACAGCGCCGGCAAGACCATTCCGGCGTGGCATATCCAGACCGTCAGTGCCCAGTGCAAGGGCAAGGAAGTGTTCCGCGCCCAGTTCGGGCCGGCAGTGTCGAAGGACCCGTTCCTGAACTTCAAGTTCAAGGGCGGCGCCAAGGGCGACAAGGTCACCGTGACCTGGATCGACAACCGCGGCGACAAGCGCACCGACGAAGCGACCATCGCCTGATTCGCGCGCGGCGCGCCTGGCCGTCGTCTGCTATGGTTCTGGTCGGAAACTGACCTCGGGAACAATCATGCGGCGAGCATTTATTCGGGCATCGGCGGCGCTGGCCGCCATCGGACTGGCGGCAAAGGCGTCGGCGCAAGCTGCGCCGGCCCCATCCGCTGGCAAGGGCGGCCGCGTCAAGGTGGTGTACCAGCTTTCGGAAGGCATCGACCAGGCGGTGCGCGCGATGGGCAATCTGCGCAACCACCTGAACGGCGCGCCGGGTACGAAGATCGTTGTGGTCGCGTTCGGCTACGGCGTGGATTTCCTGGTGGAAGGCGCCAAGGATTCGCGCGGCAACACCTTTGAAGGCCCCGTAGGCGCGCTGGCTTCGGCCGGTGTCGAGTTCCGCGTGTGCCGCAATACGCTGACGGCACGCAAGATTTCCGAGTCGAGCCTGCTGATGGAAAGCAAGATCGTACCGGCCGGCGTGGTGGAAATCGCGCGCCTGCAGTTTGACGAAGGCTACGCCTACATCAAGCCTTGAGGACGGCCCGGGCGAGGGAAGGCCCGGAGACAGAAGAACAACCCGGCGCGCGAGCGGCCGGGAGGAGAAGCCCCCAATGACCAAGATCCGACGCCTGGCCTCGGGCGCCGCGCTGGCGGCAGCCGGCGCCACCGCGCTGACCCTGGCGGCCGCCGTGCACGCGCAGGGCAGCACCGCCGACGAAATCGCCAAGTACCGTCAGATGCTGGCCGAAGGCAATCCCGCCGAACTGTGGGAAGCCGCCGGCGAAGAACTGTGGAAAAAGCCTGCCGGCCCGAAGAACGTCTCGCTCGAACAGTGCGACCTGGGCAAGGGCCCGGGCGTGACCAAGGGCGCCTACGCCGAACTGCCGCGCTACTTCAAGGACACGGGCAAGGTCATGGATCTCGAACAGCGCCTGGCCTATTGCCGCGTGACGCTCCAGGGTCTGACCAAGGAAGAGGCGATGGCCAACCCTTTCTCGTCGTCGGGCAAGCCGTCGGACATCGAGCGCCTGGCCTCGTACCTGACGGCCGAATCGCGCGGCGTGAAGATGAACGTCCAGCTGAGCCATCCGGAAGAGCAGCGCACCTACGCGCTCGGCCAGAAGATGTTCTTCTACCGCGGCGGCGCCTATGACTTTGCGTGCGCTACTTGCCATGCCGTGGATGGCCAGCGCATCCGCCTGCAGGACCTGCCCAACCTTCTGACCGAGAAGGGCGCACAGGCGGCCTACACCACGTGGCCGGCCTACCGTGTCTCGCAGGGCGAGGTACGCACCATGCAGCACCGCCTGTACGACTGCCTGCGCCAGCAGCGCTTTCCCGAGCCCGCTTACGGCTCGGACGTGATCACCGCCCTCACCATGTTCCTGGCCAGGAACGCGAACGGCGGCACCTACGATGGCCCCGCCATGAAGCGCTGACGAGCACGGGAGACAAACATGCAACGATTCACCAAGCAATACAGCGTGTGGCTCGCGGCCGCCCTGGCGCTGGCCGCCAGCACCGGTGCCGTCGCGCAGGACAATGCCAAGGCCAAGCCGGCGGCAAAGGGCAAGGCCGCCGCCGTGAGCAGCGCCGACATGAAGCACCTGATCGAAGGCTCGTTCTCGTCCAAGGGCCCGGCCACCGTCGAAGGCGTGCTCAACCAGGATGCCATGCAGCAAGCCTGCAGCCAGTATCCGGACCGCAGCAAGGTGCCGGCTGCCACGGCCAAGAAGATCGAAGCTGCCGAGATCAAGCAGGTGAAGTATCCCGCCGATGGCAAGTGGCTCGGCGACTGGAAGGAAGGCGAGAAGGTCGCGCAGAACGGCCGCGGCATGCAGTTCTCCGACCAGGTCGGCGGCGTCAACGGTGGCAACTGCTACGCGTGCCACCAGATGACCAAGGCCGAGATCTCGTTCGGCAATATCGGCCCGTCGCTGTACCAGTACGGCAAGCTGCGCGGCAATTCCGATGACGTGGTCAAGTACACGTGGGGCAAGATCTGGGACTCCAGCGCCTACGCGGCGTGCTCGAATATGCCGCGCTTCGGCCACAAGGGCATCCTGACCGAAGCGCAGATTCGCGACGTGATGGCGCTGCTGCTGGACCCGGCTTCGCCGGTCAACCAGTAAGGGCACGGCATGCTGCGCGTCCGTTCATCGCTCATCGCGTGGCTGCTGGCTTTCGGCCTGATGGCCGGTGCCGGCGGCGCCCGCGCGCTGGAGGTGGGCGACACGGTGCGCCTGCCCGATGTGCAGACGCTGGACGGACGCACGCTGACCGCTGCATCGCTTGCCGGCAAGCCGTTGATCGTCGAGGTATGGGCGTCGTGGTGCCCGTTCTGCGCCATGCAGAACCCGCGCCTGCAGAAGCTCTACGAACGCACGCGCGGCACGCGACTGCAGGTGCTGACCATCAGCATCGACAAGGATCCGCGCGAGGCAACCGAGTACCTGCGCAAGCGCGGCTACACCTTCCCGGTCACCATGGACTCGCCGGCACTGCGTACGGCAATCAGCCCGCGCAAGGGCCTGCCGGAGCTGTACGTGATCGATGCACGCGGGCGCGTGGTGCAGAAGGAAGTGGGCGAGATGCTCGAAGACGAAGTCGCGGCGCTCGACCGCTACGCCAAGCCCTGAATTACGCCTTGCCGCGTGTGCCAACGTTTATCGGCGCGCGGCCAACATGAAACCGATGCCGGAAGCGCCTTGCATGCCCTGCACGGCGCCCACCGGCACGCCGATTCCACAGGAAGAGACGACGACATGAACCGACGCGAGTTCCTGCAGGTGCTGGCCATTGCCGGCGCCAGCGGCATGAGCTTCCCCGCCAGCGCGGCCCAGGCGGCGAAATCCGCCGAGGCCATGTATGACCTGCCGCGCTTCGGCAATGTCCACCTGCTGCACTTCACCGACTGCCACGCACAACTGCGGCCGGTGTACTTCCGTGAACCGAACGTCAACCTTGGCATCGGTGCCTATGCCGGCAAGCCACCGCATCTCGTCGGCGACGCGCTGCTGCGCCATTACGGCATCCGCCCCGGCACGCCGCAGGCGCACGCATTCACATACCTCGACTTCACCGAGGCTGCGCAGCGCTATGGCAAGGTCGGCGGGTTTGCGCACCTGGCAACGCTGGTCAAGCGCATGAAGGCGAGCCGCCCTGGCGCGCTGCTGCTGGACGGCGGCGACACGTGGCAGGGCTCCGCCACCGCGCTGTGGACCAAGGGCCAGGACATGGTCGACGCGGCGCTCGCGCTCGGCGTCAACGTCATGACGCCGCACTGGGAAATGACGCTCGGCGCCGACCGCGTCAAGCAAATCGTCGAGAAGGACTTCAAGGACAAGGTTTCGTTTCTCGCGCAGAACATCAAGACCAACGACTTCGGCGATCCGGTTTTCGACCCGTACGTGATCCGCGACATCAACGGTGTCGCGGTCGCCATCATCGGCCAGGCCTTCCCGTACACGCCGATTGCCAATCCGCGCTACTTCGTGCCGGACTGGACCTTTGGCATCCAGGAAGAAAACCTTCAGCAGGTCATCGACGATGCGCGCACCAAGGGCGCGCAGGTGGTCGTGCTGCTGTCGCACAACGGCATGGACGTCGACCTGAAGCTTGCCTCGCGCGTGCGCGGGCTCGATGCGATCCTCGGCGGCCATACCCATGACGGCATGCCGGCGCCGGTGCCGGTGAATAATGCCGGCGGTACTACGCTCGTCACCAATGCGGGCTCGAACGGCAAGTTCCTCGGCGTGCTGGACTTCGACGTGAAGAACGGCAAGGTGACGGATTTCCGCTACCGCCTGCTGCCGGTGTTCGCGAACTACCTTCCGGCCGATCCGGCCATGGACGCGCTGATCACCAAGGTCCGCGCGCCGTACGAACAGAAACTTGGCGAGGTCCTGGCCGTCAACCGCGGCCTGCTGTACCGGCGCGGCAACTTCAACGGCACCTTCGATCAGCTGATCCTGGATGGCCTGATGGAAGTGCAGGGCGCACAGATCGCGTTCTCGCCGGGCTTCCGCTGGGGCACCACGCTGCTGCCGGGCCAGGCCATCACGATGGAACACCTGATGGACCAGACCGCCATCACGTATCCGTACACCACGGTGACGGACATGACCGGCGAGACCATCAAGACCATTCTGGAAGACGTAGCCGACAACCTGTTCAACCCGGACCCGTACTACCAGCAGGGCGGCGACATGGTGCGCGTGGGCGGCCTGCAGTACACCATCGACCCGAACGCCGGCATGGGCAAGCGCATCCGTGACATGCGCCTGAACGGACAGCCTTTGGACGCCGGCAAAACCTACAAGGTAGCCGGCTGGGCGCCTGTGGCCGAGGAAGCGAAACAAGCCGGCGGCGCACCGATCTGGGACGTCATGGCCCAATGGCTGCGCGCCAACAAGGAGGTCAGCGCCCGCCCGCTGAACCAGCCGCGCGTGGTCGGCATGGAGCGAAACCCGGGCATGGCGCCCTGATGTTGCGCGCGATCCTCACCCCGCGGGTACGGATTGAAGCGCTCGAAGGAAGTAGGCTACAATCGTCCGCGACGGGCCGATAGCTCAGCTGGGAGAGCGCTGCGTTCGCAATGCAGAGGTCGGGAGTTCGATCCTCCTTCGGTCCACCAAATACAAAGGGCTCGGCATGAATGCCGAGCCCTTTTTGTTTTCCCGTTCCTGTTTCGGCGCCGAGCTCCACCTCACGCTACCTTCTGCCCCCGCCTCGCCTTCATCGCCGAAGGCCGTACCTGTTGCAGCGCCCTCAATGACTGCAACGCATCTTCCACCGCCTCGATCCCATCCCTCAACCTTGCCGTGGCATAGCCAAGCCGGCTTTGCGCATCGGGGTCTGGCGCGGAGAGTTGTTCGAGCGCGTCGACCTCCGCCTGCATCTGGCCGATCAGGCGGCGTAATTGAGATGTGCTGTGCGAAGCAAGCGACCGGATAGCCATGCGGACTCCTCGGACGCCATTGGCGACGCCCAATTTGTACCGTAGTACGTCACAGCAAGTTCGCCAGTGCTGTTACGTCTCCATACACCTGTGTCGTCTCGCGCATACAACGGCCCCTTCTCGGTCCATCGTCAATCCATCGCAGCATGGGCCAGGTCTGTCGGCGCTTGCCTGACAGGCCGCACGAGCAGGATCAGCGGTACGACCAGCAGCGTGGCGATGAACATCGCCTTGAAGTCGTTGAGGTAGGCGATCATCGACGCCTGCTGGGTGATGGCATGGTTCAGCGCCATCAGGTCGGTGCGCGAGCCGTTTGCGATCATCGATTGCAGGTTCGGGTTGTAGACGCTGACATGCGCGGCCAGGTCGGCGTGCGCGACTTGCGTGTTGCGTGTCATCAGCGCCTGGATGACCGAGATGCCGATGCTGCTGCCGATATTGCGCACCAGGCTGTAGGTCGCGGTGCCATCGGCGCGCAGATCCGGCCTCAGCGTGGAGAACGTCAGCGCGCTCAGTGGCACAAACACGAGCCCCAGACCGAAGCCCTGGATCACGCCGGGCCAGACGATATCGGACATCGACAGCACGATGGTGTAGTGCATCATCTGCCACAGCGCGAACGCCGAGATCAGGAAGCCCGACAGTAGCAGCAGCCGCGCATCGATGCGGCGCAGCAAACGGCCGGCGAGCAGCATCGCCACCATGGTGCCGGCGCCGCTCGGCGCGGTGACAAGACCAGTGGTCGCCACGGGATACTGCATCAGCCCTTGCAGCATCGGCGGCAGCAGTGCACGCGTGGCGTACATGACCGCCCCGATGACGAAGATGAAACACGTGCCCGTGGCGAAGTTGCGGTCCTTCAGCAGTTCGAACCGGAAGAACGACTTCGCGCCTGCCGTCGCCGTGTGCACGATGAAATAGGCAAAGCTGATCACCGCGAGCAGCGCTTCGATGCGGATTTCCAGCGAGCTGAACCAGTCGAGCTGCTCGCCGCGGTCGAGCATGGCCTGCAGCGCACCGATGGCCAGGCTCAGCGTGGCAAAGCCGAACGCATCGAACTTGATCTCCCTTCGCGGCGCCCTGGCGGGCAGGAACGACATGACACCGAACATGGCAAACGCACCGATCGGCACGTTGATGAAGAACACCCAGCGCCAGTTGTAGCTGTCGGTCAGCCATCCGCCCAGTGTCGGCCCGAGGATTGGACCAACCATCACGCCCATGCCCCACACCGCCATGGCCTGTCCCTGGCGCGACGGCGGGTTGATGTCGAGCAGGATCGACTGCGACAGCGGCACCAGCGATGCGCCGAAGATGCCTTGCAGCAGGCGCGCGGCGACCATTTGCGGCAGCGTCTCGGCCAGCCCGCAGAAGGCCGATGCCACTGTGAAGCCACCGATGGCGATCAGCAACAGCCGCTTCACGCCGAGCCGGTCGGACAACCAGCCCGTCAGTGGCGTGGCGATGGCCGCGGCGACGATGTAGGACGTCAGCACCCACGTGATCTCGTCCTGCGATGCGGAGAGCGTGCCCTGCATGTGCGGCAGCGCGACGTTGGCAATGGTGCTGTCCAGCGTCTGGATCAGCGTTGCCAGCATGATCGAGACAGTGATCATGGGCCGGTTCAGCGGCGTGTCGGCGCCGGCCGGCTTGGCTAGAGAGGACATGAAGCGCGCGGGGGCCGTTTATTGATAAGCGTGCTTATTATATGGCCGGGTGGGGTGGTGTGACAGGGCGCGTCATCCCGGTGTGCCGACCTCTTCACTGTCGTAGTTCTTCAGCTATAGTCGCGCGATGGAATCGGAATCCGAAAAACGCCTTGGCTTCCTGGTGACCGACGTTGGCCGCTTGTGCGGCAAGCGGTTCGACGCCCTGGCGAAGTCCAAGCTCGATCTCACGCGCGCGCAGTGCCGTGCGCTCGCCTATCTCGGCCACCATGGCGAGATCAATCAGGCCAGCCTGGCCGACATCCTCGAGGTGGCACCGATCTCTGCTGGCCGGTTGCTTGACCGTATGGAAGAGGGCGGGTGGATCGTACGCCGCCTCAATCCGGACGATCGCCGCGAACGGCTGGTGCAGATGACCGCAAAGGCACGCAAAGCGCTGGGGCAGGCGCGGCTCGTCGGCGACGAGATTGCCGCTGAGGCCCTGCGAGGCTTTACGCCGCAGGAGCAAGAGCAACTGATTGCACTGCTGCAGCGCGTGCGCGCCAATTTGGTCGACGCCGTGGAGCGCTGAGTACGATGCCTATCCAGGACATTCCTTCCGGCCCGGGCGCCGACGCGCACGCCGATTACCTTGCTGGCCGGCGCAGCACGCTGGTCAGTGTCGCCGTCAATATCGGCCTGAGCGTGGCCCAGGCCGTGGCGGGTTTATGGGCAGGCTCGCAGGCGCTGCTGGCGGACGCGCTGCATTCACTGTCGGACCTCCTGTCCGACTTCGTGGTGCTGCTGGCCGGACATCACGGCCGCAAGGGCCCGGATGCCGATCACCAGTACGGCCATCGCCGTTACGAAACCGCCGCGTCGCTGCTGCTCGGCTGCTTGCTGCTCGCGGTGGGCGTCGGCATGCTATGGGCGGCGGTCGGCAAGATCCAGCATCCGCAGGGCGCGCAGGCGGTCAAGCCGATCGCGCTGTGGGTTGCCGTGGTGGCGTTGCTGTCCAAGGAACTGCTGTTTCGCTACATGCTGGCCGTCGCCAAGCGCGTGCGCTCCGGCATGCTGGTGGCCAATGCGTGGCACGCGCGCTCGGACGCCGCATCTTCGCTGGTGGTGGCGTTTGGCGTCGGCGGCAACCTGCTTGGCTATCACGTGCTGGATCCGGTCGCCGCAATCGTAGTGGGCCTGATGGTGTCGCGCATGGGCTGCAAGTTTGGCTGGGATGCGCTCAACGACCTGATGGACCGCGCCGCCGACACCGAGACCGTGGGCGCGATCCGGCAGACCATGCTCGAAACCCCGGGCGTACTCGGCGTGCACGACCTGCGCACGCGCAAGATGGGCGACCAGGTGCTGGTCGACGTGCATCTCGAGATCAACGCCAACCTGACCGTGGCGGAAGGCCACGCGATCGCAGCGGAAGCACATCAACGCACGGTGGACCGCCACCACGTGCTGAGCGTGATGACACACGTCGATCCCGTATACGCCCCTCCAAAGGAAGCCCGTAGCTGAGGGCCTGTGGATATCTTCGCCCTGCCCTGGGGATAACTGCATGGGAAGGCTGTGATCCGCCTGGGGGTGCACTGTGGGGCGTATACGTACAACGTTTACCTTGTTTCGCCGACGTATACGTCCGCTCCCGGATATTCAGGTGCAACCGCCCTCCCGCACACGGGTTGTCTTTCTTGCAACCAGCTGATCCTAAAGGGAAAAAGGTTGTTATCCACGGCCGAAGGCGAGGTTTACCTACTACTACTATTTATGTATACGTAAACAGTTTTAAGAAAAGACATCAGGGATCGTTGCTGTCGAACGCTTGATGTCTATCCCGCCCGTTGTGCCACGACCGTATACCTCTCGCCGCCTGGTCGTGCTGACCGCGCTGCTGGTGGGGCCGCTGGTCGCGGTGACGGGGACCAGCGGCTTTGTCGGGCTGGTCGTGCCGCACCTGATCCGGCTGCCGCTCGGCGCCGATCACCGCTGGCTGCTGCCGAATACGCTGGTGGGCGGTGCCATCGCACTGACGCTGGCCGACTGGCTCGCGCGTGTTGTCGTGATTCCCGCGGAACTGCCGATCGGCATCGTCACGAGCCTCGTCGGCGGGCCGTTCCTGCTGTGGATGCTGGCACGCAGAGGGAGTTGAGATGCTTTCTACACGCGGACTGACTTGCCATCGCGGCACGCGCCGGGTACTCGACGGCATTGATCTCGATCTTCATGCTGGCGAAGTGCTCGGCGTACTGGGCGCCAACGGCGCCGGCAAGACCACGCTGCTCGCGGTGCTCGCCGGCGAGCTCGAGGCCAGCGGCGGCGCCGTCACGCTTGATACGCGCCCGCTGCGCGAGTGGAAACCCGCTGCGCTTTCACGCCGCCGAGCGGTGCTGCCGCAGTCGGCATCGCTCGGCTTCGACCTGTCCGTGCGCGAAGTGATCGCGATGGGCGCCTATCCGTTTCCCGAGCTGAGTCCCGATGACGAGGCGGCGCTGATGGCGCGCGCGCTGGTACAGGTGCTTGCCGCGCGTTCGCCGGGCCAGTATCGGATGCTGTTTCTCGATGAACCGATTTCCAGCCTGGACCCGCGCCACCAGCTCTTGTTGCTGCACGCTGTCCGGGCCTTGAGCCGCGAAGAGGATTTGGCGGTGTTCGTCGTGCTCCACGACGTCAACCTGGCCGCGCGGTGGTGCGATCGCCTGCTGCTGCTGTCGAACGGGCGCACGATTGCCCACGGCACGCCGGTCGATGTGCTGACGCCGCAGAACATGGAACGCGTGTACACGCTGCCCGCGCGTGTGACAGTGGACGACGTGCCGTCGGTGACGTTCTGCCTGCCTTGAGCGCGCCGCCTAGCGCGGCACCTTGAACGCCTTGCGCGCGCGCAGTGCTTCGGTCCGGGTCCAGCAGCCGTCCTGGTGGTCGTTGACGAGGCCCATCGCCTGCATCAGCGCGTACATCGTGGTCGGTCCGACGAAGCGCCAGCCGCGCTTCTTCAAGTCCTTGGACAGCGCCGCCGATTCCGCCGACGTCGCCATGGTCCGCAGTACCTCGGGCGTCAGTACCGTGGGCCGGCTCGCCGGGTCGGGCTCGTAGCGCCAGAAGTAGGCCGCCAGCGACGACTCCGTTTCCAGCAACTCGGCAGCGCGCTGCGCATTGTTGATAGCCGCCTCGATCTTGCCGCGGTGGCGCACGATGCCGGCATCGGCCAGCAGGCGCTGGATGTCGCGCTCGCCAAAGCGAGCGACCTTCTCGATGTCAAAGTTCGCGAACGCCTTGCGGAAGGCCTCGCGCTTGCGCAGGATGGTCAGCCAGCTCAGGCCGGCCTGGAAGCCTTCGAGGCAGAGTTTCTCGAACAGGCGCCGGTCGTCGTCGACCGGAAAGCCCCATTCGTTATCGTGGTAGTGGCAATAGTCTTCCAGCGTGCCGCACCAGCCGCAGCGCACGCGTTCGGCGGCGGCTTCCTGTTTTCGTGTCATGCGTGCCTTTCCATGGCCCGGGTTGGTGATGGCCGGCCATACTTGCGTGGCACCGGCGTCCGCCGGTGATCATGCACCGGGCGCGCGGTTTGCGGAAGGCCGGAATCGGACATGCGGATCACATGCCCGAACGTTTCAGAAACTGGCCGCGAGTCCCAGCGAAACCCCGGAAACGTTGTTGCCGAACACATACCGCACCACCGCGCGGATCCGCGTGACGAAGACCTCGTGGGCGCTGGTGTCGAGTTCCAGCCCCGTGCCCAGCGTGGTCAGGTAGTTGAAGCCGAGCACCCCGGCCTGGCTGCCAAGGTAGTGTGAATGCGAGAGTTCGAGCACATAGCGGACGGGCCGGTCCAGCGCACGCATGCCGGTCGGCGCTCGCCATCGCGCATAGAGGTTGGCGGTCTGCGCGGTGGCCGTGCCCGTGACGCCGCTGGACGAGCCTCCGAAGCTCTGCAGGTGGATATTGGTGTAGCGCAGTTCGAGGTCGATCTCGTGCGTCTCGCGGTAATGCTCCCAGTCGAGCATGACGGAGCCGCCGAGGCCGTAGGCGTTGAGCGAGCCATGTTCCAGGAAGTCGATCGAGCGGTCGGTGTTGCGCTCGATCACGGCCTCACCGATCCTGAGGTCGCTGGAGACATTGCCGAGCGAGGCGTTGAAAATCGGCCGGAACACCAGTTCCTTATTCTCGGTGAGCGGGAAATCCCAGCCGATGCCGACGGTGCCGGAGAACGTGTTCCACCTGACGGGCAAGGCGCGCGATTGGGTGCCGTCGCTGGCAACGAAGGTCGGGTCGTAGCGGCTGTAGGCGAGCGCACCTTCCAGGTAAAGCGGGAAGGACTTGCTGATGGTGAAGCCGCCGCCGAGTTGCCACATGAAGACGCCGGGGTCCTCCGTCGCCGCGTTGTTGATGGACAGCGAACTCGAGGCCAGGTCCGGTACGACCGAATAGGACATCAGCGTCAGCACGCCGTTGGCATGCTTCTGCACGTTCGTACCGATGACTTGAAACCTTTGTCCCTGCGCCTGCGCGTGTACCTGCCCCGGCAAGAGCCAGAGCGAACCCGATATGACCAGACAGGCTGGCAAGGCCATCGCGGCCCTGCGAAATTGCTGAAATGCGCACATTCGAGTTGCCGCGTAGGGTTCCGAACCCGGCGCCAAGCCCCGTGCGCCGCACCCGTGAAGCATTCTAGCGAGGGATACCGTGGCCCGGAGAGGCGCCAGCCGCACGCGCGAATCTTTTCAGATCACCGGTTGTAAGTCTTGCACACGGCGCCCCGCGCTATCCCACGTGATGGCGGCGAGGCGGGTTCCGTGCCGGGTCTGGTTCAGCTTCCGGCGGGCGCGCAGCGTGCCGGCGCGCAATCCAAAGCACCACGGCGCTGGCCAGCCAGCCGGCCACGAACACGGTATCGCCAGCATGGTTGAGCCAGTAGGCTGCACTGGGCGTGCCGAAGATCATGGTCAAGAGGGCGGCTGGCATTCGCGCGACGATCCACAGGGCCACGGCAGGCGCGCTGGCGTAGGCGCCAGCACGCCACCAGTGTGCAGGAATCGGTGCGGGCCGCTTGTGGCGGCGCGAGGAGCGCTGTACCACGAAAGTCTCCATCTCACCGGCGCGTGCCGGCGGCCATGCGTTGTGGGAAGCGCGTGGTGCTTGCCTATGGCACCGCGGCGAGCCGGAACAGGCTCCCAGAGGCATCGTATGCCATTCCATCTACCGTAGTGCGGGCGCAGCAATGCGCTGTGTGGGCCACCTAACGATGACGGCCCTGCCCACCATTCAAGTTTTTTGCACGAAGTGTCCGCAAATCCGGTCCGCCGCGGGGCGACTTCTTTGTCAAACTTCATTCAGGACACGAAATGCTTTGAAGGAGATGCCATGCTGCCCTCGCTCTACATCTCGCACGGTTCGCCGATGCTGGCCATCGACCCGGGCCCGACCGGCGCCATTTTTGACGCGCTTGGCGCCAGCCTGCGCGCGCAGAAGCCGCGCGCGGTGCTCGTAGTGTCGGCGCACTGGATCTACAGCACGCTGGCGGTCGGCACGCGCGAGCGCCAGGAAGCGTGGCACGACTTCGGTGGCTTTCCGCGCGAGCTCTATGCGCTGCGCTATGACGCGCCGGGCTCGCCCGAGCTTGCGGCGCGGGTCAAGGAACTGGTCGAGGCGGCCCATGTCCCGGGCGCCGGCTTTGTCGGGTTCGACGAAGAGCGCCCGCTCGACCACGGTGCCTGGATGCCGATGCGCCATTTCTTCCCGGATGCGGACGTTCCTGTGGTGCAGCTCGCGCTGAATCCCTACCTGTCGCCCGCGACGCAGATCGACATCGGCCGCGCGCTGGCGCCGCTACGTGACGAGGGTGTGCTGGTGCTTGCCTCGGGCAGCTTCACGCACAACCTGCAGGAAGTGTTCGGCGGCGGCCGGCGTGCCCAACATGGTCCGGCCACCGAGCCGTATGTCGATGCGTTCCGCAACTGGATGCTCGCTGCGCTCGATGAGGCGCTGGCGACCGGCGACACCAGCCGCATTGCCGACTATCGCGCCCAGGCTCCGCACGCGCGCCGCGCACATCCGACCGACGAGCACTTGCTGCCGTTCTATGTGGCGCTGGGTGCCGCGCTCGGTCCGCGCGATGCCGGAACCGGTCAGGCACCGGCGGAGGTGAAGCGGGTCGCCGACGAAGTCACTTACGGCGTGCTGGCCATGGATACCTTCGTGTTCAACGGTCTCGCCGCCGGCGCCCAGCCGCCCGCACGAGCAGCGGCCTGACCCTTATCGCTTGCGCGCTGGCAGGTAGCGCCGTGCCGAGCGGGCGCCCGCCAGCGCGATCCAGCCCATGGTCAGCGCCACCACGGCGAGGCCGACACGCAGGCTGGCCAGGTGCGCCACGCCGCCGATGAGCACGGGGCCCAGCAGCAATCCGAGATAGGCGAAGCGCGCCACGCGCGCGATGGCTTCCGCCGGCGCCACGCCGGGCAGGCCTGATGCCGCTACGAAGAAGATCGGCACCATGTTGGCCGCGCCCAGCCCCATCAGGCTGAATCCCGCCAGCGCAGCCATGGGTACGGGCACGGCCAGCGCCAGCACGATGCCGGCAAAGCCGAGCCACGCGCTGGCGGCCAGCGTGCCGGCTTCCCCCCAGCGCGCGCGCAGGCGGTCGCCGCCGAAGCGCCCGCAGGCCATCCCGCCCGAGAACGCCGCATAGCCAAAGCTGATCCAGCCTGCCGGCGCCATGGCCACATCGCGCATATAGACGCTGGACCAGTCGTACATCGCGCCTTCGCCGATCAGCCCGAGGAATGCCAGCAGCCCCAGCAGCCACAGCGCGCGCACCGCGTGGTCGCGGTGGTGGCTGGCGGTCGGCAGCACGGGGTGGTCCGCCAGCAGCCCGGGCGCCGTGCCAAGGGCCACCGCGGCGGTCAGGCCCGCCATCATCGCCGCATGAACCAGCGGCGGCACGCCGAGTGACAGCATCAGCCCGCCGAACGCCGCGCCAGCCATGCCGCCCAGGCTGAACATGCCATGCAGCGCCGACATCACCGGCCGGGTACGGCTGGCTTCAACCGTTGCGGCCTGCGCGTTCATGCCTACGTCGAATGCGGCATTCGCCATGCCGAAGGCCAGCAGCGCGAGCAGCAGCAGACGGAAGTCAGGCATGGCAACGATCACCACCGTCGCCAGTGCGTAGACGAGGCCGCTGGCCATCGATGCACGGGCGCTGCCCACGCGCGCAACCCAGCGCCCGACCGGCCCCATCGCGGCAATGGCGCCGCCAGCCACGGCCAGCATCGCGATCGACAGCATGGCGTCGGACAGGCCGAAGCGCGCCTTGATGGTTGGGATGTGCACGCCCCACGTCGCAAAGGTGGCACCGTTGACGAAGAACAGCGCCATGGTGCCCCGCGTGGCGCGGGCTACGCGGTCAGCGGGTAGGGTGGAAGCGGGCGGCGACGATGTGCCGGGACTCGACTCGGACATGGCGGGAACTGCGGGCCGCGCGGCGTGCGCGTGGCCTGTGGCAAAACGAGCATTGTCCCGCATTGCCGTGATGGCCGTGTAAAGCGGGACCGGGACGGCGTCAGCCGGTGGCGCGTAGCAGGCCGCGCCGCTGCAGCGCGAATGCGAACGACAGCAGCGCGGCCAGCGCCAGCGCCACCATGGTCCACAGCATCAGCCAGTAGCCGCCGGCGAAGCGCCAGAGCAGGGCGCCCAGCCATGGCGCGGCGGCCTGCATCAGTAGCACCGGCGTCATCATCAGGCCGTTGAGCGTGGCGTAGTGATGGCGCGAGATCAGTTCCGGCATGGCCATGGCGCGCAACATGGTGTTGACGCCATTGGCGCAGCCGTAGAGCAGCGCCGCAACCATGAGCCAGGCGCCATGGCCGAGCGCCATGCATAGCAGGCCCGCGCTCATCAGCAGGTAGACCGGCACGGCCAGCCGTACCGGATGCCGGACGGCGGCACGCATCATGAGCAGGCGGCCCACGACCTGCGCCGGACCGATCAGCGCGGCGACCACGAGCTGCTGTCCCAGCGGCAGGCCCTTCTCGGTCAGCATCGGGATCAAATGCGCGCCGAGCAGCGATGCCACCATGTTCGTCGCGGTGAAGGCCAGCACCACGGCCCAGAATACGGGCAGGCGCAGCGTGGCACGCGCAATGCCATGCTTGCCTGTATCGCTGGCGGGCAGTGGCGAGGCCGGCTGGACGGCGGCGTAACTCGCGTGCAGCACGTAGCGCAGGCGCGCATGCAGCGGCACGCAGACCAGCAGGTTCAGCGCGGCGAAGACCAGCAGCGTCTGCCGCCAGCCGAGATGCAACACCAGCCATTGCGCGAGCGGCACGAAGATCGTGCTCGCAAAGCCAGCCATCAGCGTGACCGTGACGATCGGTTTCTGATAGCCATCGCCATAGGCCTGGCGCAGCACGACGAAAGCGGGCTCATAGAGCGTGGTGGCCATGGCCAGCCCCAGCGGCACCCACATCAGCAGGAACACCGTTGGCGATGGCGACCACGCCCACAGCAGCAGGCCAGCGCCGGCGAGCAGCGAACCGGCGCCCATCACCTTGCGCGCCGGCAACCGGTCCAACAGCCGGCCCACGGCGAACGAGCACATCGCCCACACCAGCAGGCCTAGCGAAAAGCCGCCGGCCAGGAAGGGCTTGGTGTAGCCGAGCGCGCGGCTCATCGGCTCGATGAAGACGGTGAACG
This sequence comes from Cupriavidus sp. C1SS-2L, assembly GCF_057073735.1. Classification (NCBI taxonomy): domain Bacteria; kingdom Pseudomonadati; phylum Pseudomonadota; class Betaproteobacteria; order Burkholderiales; family Burkholderiaceae; genus Cupriavidus; species Cupriavidus sp. C1SS-2L. Next base: position 3,583,927 of record NZ_CP172708.1, on the reverse strand, counting down.
AAAAGTACAGCGTGCCCCAGGAGATGGTCTCGGTCAGTCCGAGCATCCAGACCAGGCTGCGTGGTGGCGGGGCCGGAGTGCCGGTATCAGTAGGAACGGAGGGCGTGGCGGAATCCGCGTCGGGCGTGGCGTCTGTTCGGGTCATGGCGCGCCCGGCACCTGGGGGCGGCGCAGCGGGCTAAGCGGAAATTGTAGCGAGCCCGCGCGTGCCGCGATGATCCTCAGGCACTTTCGGCCGGCCCCTTGAGCTCGACCACATTGCCATCGGGATCTTTCACATACAGAGACGGCCCTTTGCCCTCCGCGCCAAAGCGCTGCTCCACCGCGCTCGCCTCCACGCCGTGGCGCGCCAGGCTGGCACGCACGGCGTCGGCATCGAACGGGTCGATGCGCAGGCAGAAGTGGTCGAGGTTGCGGCCCTCGGCGCCGGGACCTGCGCCGCCAGCGCGGCCCAGCGGCCCGTCGAGGGAGACCAGGTCGATGAGCCCGCTGCCCGCGCGCAGTTGCGTGAGGCCAAACGCCGGTTGCTCGCGCTCTACGCTGCAGCCGAGGACGTCGACGTAGAAGCGCCGCAGCCGGTCGACATCGGCGGTGCGCAGGACGAGGTGATCAATGCCTAAGATGCGGAACATGGCGCTCAGTGGTGCAGACCGTCGTAGTCGATGATCTTCAGCGCATCGAGATCGACGTTGTCGAGACAGCGCACATTGACCGCCGCCATCGGCCGCCCGTCCTTGTCCTGCCCATCCGCATACGGCCCGCATCCGCAGACCGGGCAGAAGCGGTGCGCAATCTTCATTGTGTTGAAGCGGTACGTCGATGCATTCGCTTCGGGGGTGGTCAGCTTGAACTGCAGCCGCGGCACGAACCACAGCAGATGCCCGCGCCGGCGGCAGATCGAGCAGTTGCAGCGGATCACGCTAGGAATATTGTCGGCCTCCACCTCGAAGGCGATGGCCCCGCAATGACAGCTGCCCTGGTATGTCATGGCTTCTCCTTGTTATCGGTTTGCGGTGCGCTGCACCAATCGGTGCATTGTTCAGTATTTGACAGTGTAGTCGCCAGCGTCGGTGCCACAATGCGGGCACAGCCTCTACAACGACAGGCGCCCCACCGCCAAGGAGACAAGCATGAGTGACACCCACGCACCCGCACACGCCACGTTCAGCCACATGGAGCACGGCACCCGCGAAGACTGGGCCGCGATCTCCGCCGAATTCATGCCGTTCGCAAAACAGCTGCCTGACCGTGTGCTCGCACACCTGCGTTTGCTTGAAGGCGACTGCGGCGGCTTTCCCGTAGACCGGCTCACGCATTCGCTGCAGACCGCGACGCTCGCGCATCGCGATGGCCGCGACGAGGAGTACGTGGTGTGCGCGCTCCTGCATGACATTGGCGACACGCTCGGCAGCTACAACCATCCCGATATCGCCGCAGCGATCCTGAAGCCGTTCGTCAGCGCAGAAAATCTGTGGATGGTCGAGAAGCACGGCGTCTTCCAGGGCTACTACTTCTTCCATCACCTCGGCCTGGACCGCAACCTGCGCGAGCAATTCCGCGACCAGCCTGAACTGTTCGAGCGTACCGCGGAGTTTTGCCAGAAATATGACGCGGCCGCGTTCATGACGGACTATGACACGCTGCCGCTGTCGTTCTTCGAGCCGATGGTGCGGCGCGTGTTGGCGCAACCGCGGAACTCGATGTATGTGAAGCCGGGGGAGAAGGAGTTGGCGAAGGCGTAGGGTTGACGACTGGCAGCGCTGCAAGCGCTGCCAGTCCGGCGGCTTACGCCGCGCGCTGCGCCGTCTCCGAATGCCGGAATTGTTCCAGCAATTTCGCCCAACGCACTCGAACCGCCTTCCGGTTGTTTTCCTTCACATGGCCAAAACCCCGGATATCGTCCGGCAGATTGGCCAGCGTCACAGCGGTGTCGTAGTTCGCGGCATTCAATCCGGCGATCAGCGTATCGAGCAACGCCCGATACTCGCCAATCAACGCGCGTTCCGTGCGGCGTTCCTCGGTCTTGCCGAAGATATCGAGCATGCCGCCACGCAGGCCCTTCATCTTCGCGAGCACGCGGAACAGCGTCATCGTCGACGGCCCGAACTTGCGCTTGACGAGATGTCCCTTGTCGTCGCGCTTTGCAGTCGTCGGCGGTGCCAGCCAGAAGCTGAGCTGGTAATCCTTGCCGGGTTCGCCTTCGAACTGCGCGCGCAGCTTGTCGAGGAAAACAGGATCGGTGTACAGCCGCGCGACTTCGTACTCGTCCTTGTACGCCATCAGCTTGGACAGGTTGCGCGCGGCAGCTTCGGTGAGCGGCAGCGGCTTGCCGCTTCCCGCCAGCGCGCTTTCGGCTGCGCGCACGCGGTCGATGGCTTCGCGATAACTCCGTGCATAGGCCGCGTCCTGATAGGCCGTCAGATGCTCGACACGTCGGGCAATCAGCTTTTCAAGCAGCGCGCCCGACGACGTCGGCAGCTTCACCACATCCGCGCCTTCGGCGGTGTTCTTCAGCTTGCCGGTCAGCGACAGCACGTGCTCCGGGTCATGCGCCATATGGCGGCCCCAGTCGAACGCCGCCTTGTTCTTTTCCACCGCAACGCCATTCAGCTCGATTGCACGTTCCAGCGCCTGCAGCGTCAGCGGAATCCATCCCTTCTGCCACGCGTAGCCAAGCACCAGCGGGTTCGTGTAGATGGCATCGCCGAGCAGCGCGACGGCGAGACCACTCGCGTTGATGAAGTCGCACTGTTCGCCAACCGCGTTGCGAATATCCTGCTCGGCCGACAGGCCCGGGAACTGCCACTTCGGGTTCTTGATGAACTCGGCCGTCGGCGTTTGCGCGGTGTTGACGACCGCGCGCGTGCGCCCCGACTGCGTCTTCGAGATGACCTCGTCGTTGGCCGACACGATCGCATCGCAGCCGATGATCAGGTCCGCTTCGCCCATCGCGATGCGCGTGGCGTGCAGGTCTTCCGGCCGCGTGGCGAGCTGCACATGCGACAGCACCGCGCCGCCCTTCTGCGCGAGGCCCGCCATGTCGAGCACGGTAACGCCCTTGTTTTCGAGGTGCGCGGCCATGCCGAGCAGACCACCAATGGTCACGACGCCGGTGCCACCCACGCCGGTCACCAGGATGCCATACGCGCGGCGGATCTCCGGCAGTGCAGGCTCAGGCAGTGCGGGCAGGCTGTCCATCGCCACGCCATGCTGCTCGGGCTTTCGCACCTGCGCGCCTTCAGCCGTGACAAAGCTCGGGCAGAAGCCGTTCACGCAGGAGAAGTCCTTGTTGCACGACGACTGGTTGATCTGGCGCTTGGTGCCGAATTCGGTTTCGAGCGGTTCGACCGACAGGCAGTTCGACTTGACCGAGCAATCGCCGCAGCCTTCGCACACCGCGTCATTGATGAAGGCACGGCGTTGCGGATCCTCCATCGTGCCGCGCTTGCGGCGGCGGCGCTTTTCGGTGGCGCAGGTCTGGTCGTAGATGAGGATCGTGCAACCCGGAACCTCGCGCAGCTCGCGCTGGATCGTATCGAGCTGGTCGCGATGGTGGACCGTGATGCCCTCCGGTAGTTTGATCGCGCCGTTGTACTTCTCGGGCTGGTCCGTGACGATGACGATCTTCTTTGCGCCTTCGCTGTGGACCTGCCACGCGATGTCCTGTACGGAGAGCTGGCCATCCACGGGCTGGCCGCCGGTCATGGCGACCGCATCGTTGTAGAGGATCTTGTAGGTGATGTTGACACCCGCAGCAATCGACGCGCGGATCGCCAGCAACCCCGAGTGGAAGTAAGTGCCGTCGCCGAGGTTCGCAAACACATGCTTGTCGCCCGCGAACGGTGCCTGGCCGATCCACGCGACGCCTTCGCCACCCATCTGGCTGAAGGTGCTGGTATTACGGTCCATCCACACTGTCATGTAGTGGCAGCCGATACCCGCCAGCGCGCGCGAGCCCTCGGGCACGTTGGTCGACGTATTGTGCGGGCAGCCCGAGCAGAACCACGGCTTGCGCTCGGCAGTCACGCGCGGCGTGGCCAGCGCTTTTTCCTTGGCCTCGATGATTGCAAGCCGCGCGTCAATGCGCGCACGCACATCCACCGGCAGGTCGAACTTTTCCAGCCGCGTGGCGATGGCCTTGGCGATGATCGCCGGCGACAGCTCGTAGTGCGCGGGCAGCAGCCAGTTGTTCTGCGGGATCGACCATTCGCCGCCCGCATTGTCCTTCTCGTCGAACTTGCCGTAGACCTTGGGGCGCACGTCGTCACGCCAGTTGTACAACTCTTCCTTGAGCGCGTACTCCATGATCTGGCGCTTTTCTTCGACGACCAGGATTTCCTGCAGGCCTTCGGCAAAGGCGCGCGCGCCATGCGCTTCGAGCGGCCACACGCAGCCGACCTTGTACAGGCGGATACCGATCTGCGCGCACATGGCATCGTCGAGGCCCAAGTCGGCCAGCGCCTGGCGCGTATCGAGATAAGCCTTGCCGCCGGTCATGATGCCGAAGCGCGCATGCGGCGAATCGATCTCGATGCGGTCGATCTTGTTGGCGCGCACATAAGCCAGGCCCGCGTACCATTTGTAGTCGAGCAGCCGCGCTTCCTGTTCGAGCGGCGGATCGGGCCAGCGGATATTGAGGCCGCCCGCCGGCAGCACGAAATCGTCGGGAAGCACGATCTGCACGCGATGCGGATCGAGTTCGACCGAAGCCGACGATTCGACCACGTCCGTGACGCACTTCATCGCCACCCATAGGCCGGAGTAGCGGCTCATCGCCCAGCCATGCAGGCCGTAGTCGAGATACTCCTGCACATTCGACGGATACAGCACCGGCAGGCCGCAGGCCTTGAAGATGTGTTCCGACTGGTGCGCGAGCGTCGACGACTTCGCGGAATGATCATCGCCCGCCAGCACCAGCACGCCGCCGTGGCGCGACGAGCCGGCCGAGTTGGCATGCTTGAACACATCCCCGGTGCGGTCCACACCTGGCCCCTTGCCGTACCACATGCCGAACACGCCATCGAACTTCGCATCCGGGTACATATTGACCTGCTGCGAACCCCAGACCGACGTTGCGGCGAGGTCTTCGTTCAGGCCGGCCTGGAACACGATATTGTGCGCGGCGAGATGCTTCTTGGCTTTCCACAGCGACTGGTCCAGCGCTCCGAGCGGCGACCCGCGGTACCCGGAAATGAAGCCGGCCGTGTTAAGGCCGGCGGCGTGGTCGCGTTCCTGCTGCAGCATCGGCAGGCGTACCAGCGCCTGCGTGCCGCTGATGTAGATGCGGCCACGCTCAAGCGTGTACTTGTCGTCGAGGGAAACGTTTGCGAGCGCGCGGCGGATGGCGTCGCTGACCGGAGTGGTCAGGGGGGCATTCATAAGTGCTCCTCTATGGGGTGTGTTGTCGGGATCACCGACTACTACATTCATGGGGCCGACCGTCCTGAGCCTCTTGTGAAGGCCTCGGCAGGTGGTGTCTCTGCGCGGATGGTAGCACCGCTCAAAAATCCGCGGCACCTTGCAATGCAGCAAGAACCGCACCTGTCTCGACAGGAGTTCCCGTATGGACAGGGCTTCGCGTGTACACTGCGATGCATCCAACGCGCCACCCACATGCACTACGATGTGGCCCAAGGCGCCCCTGCCAAGGACCGGCACGCGCCGGTCCGGTGCAACCTCCGTCCGGCAACATGGCCGGAAATCTCCTCCGAGCAGGACCGAACATGACCAATTCCCCCCGCCAGGGCACCGCGACCCTGGCCGTGCTGATCGACGCCGACAATGCGGCGCCCGCCATCATCGAAGGCCTGCTGGCCGAAGTCGCCAAGTACGGCGTCGCCGCCGTCAAGCGCATCTATGGCGACTGGACCAAGCCCAATCTGTCGGGCTGGAAGGAGTGCCTCTTGTCGCACTCGATCCAGCCGATCCAGCAGTTCCGCTACACCGTCGGCAAGAACGCCACCGACAGCGCGATGATCATCGACGCGATGGATCTGCTGTACACCGAACGCTTCGATGGCTTCTGCCTCGTGTCGAGCGACAGTGACTTTACGCGCCTCGCCTCGCGTATTCGTGAGCAAGGGCTGATCGTCTATGGCTTCGGCGAGCGCAAGACGCCCAAGCCGTTCGTCACGGCGTGCGACAAGTTCATTTACTCCGATGTGCTGCGCGCTGACGCCGAAGTCGACGAGGCTGCCACGCCGACGCGCCGTCGCAGTAGCGGCGAACTGCGCCAGGACTCCCGCCTGGTGCGATTGCTGCAGAATGCCTCGCAGGCGGTGTCGGACGATGACGGCTGGTCGACGCTTGGCGGCATGGGCAATCACATCGCCAAGCAGGCTCCGGAGTTCGATTCGCGGAACTATGGGTATGGGAAGCTTTCGGAGCTTGTGGTTGCCACCGGCCTGTTCGAGGTCGAAACCCGCAATGGCGGCAACAACAAGACCATCTGGGTGCGGCTGAAGAAGCGCAGCAAGCAAGGGCAGGAAGGAGATGGGCGCCATGCTGGCGGCCAGCGTCAGGCTGAGAAGCCGCAGGCGCAGCCGACACAGACGCCTGCACCGCAGCCGGAAAACCGCCAGCCAGTCGTTCCGCCGGAGGTCGCGGCCGTACCGGTTGCTGCGCCGGAACCGGAGCCGGTTCGGGAGCCTGTCGAGGTTTCCGTTGCTTCAGAACCCGTACCTGAACCTGCGCCAGTGCCGGAAGTTGAGGCTCCGGAGGTGGTGGCAGCCGATGTCATCGCGGAAGAGTCGCCCGCGCCGGCGGCGAAGAAACCCGCTCGCAAGCGGGCGCCGCGTCGGCCCGACGTGGCGCTTAGCGAGAAGCCCTGGCCGATCGATCAGTCCGTGTTCGCTGCGCCCGGAGATACGGTGCTGACGGCGCAGGTGCAGGAGGCGTTTGAAGGGTTTTCTGAGGCGGCTCCGGTGGCGGATGCCTCTGAGGCGAAACCCGTGAGGAAGACGCGGAGGAAGGTCAAGAGTTGAGGCGTTGGGATGCTTTTGGCGGCGCTTGGCGCATGCCAGCCCGCCAAAGCCCTATCTCACCAGCTGATTGATCTCAATAATCGGCATCAACACCGCCAAGACAATCAGCAGCACCACAACACCCATCGTCAAGATCAACAGCGGCTCCAGCAGACTGGTAAGAAACAGCGTCCGCCGCTCCAGTTCCTGCGCCTCGCCCTGAGCCGCGCGATCGAGCATCACCGGCAAATTCCCGGTCGCCTCGCCAGAGCGAATCAAATGCACCAGCACGGGCGGAAACTGGTTCTGCGCGGCCAGCGCCCGCGCGAGCGACGCGCCTTCCCGCACGCGTGTAGTCGCGTCTTCGACATTGGCCCGTAGCGCTTCATTGGTCAGCGTCTCCCCAGCCGCCTGCAGGCTCCGCAGGATCGGCACCCCAGCCGACACCAGAATCGCCAGCGTGCCGGCGAAGCGCGCGGTGTTGTAGCCGCGGGTCAGTTTGCCGATCAGCGGCGCCGTCAGCAGCCAGCGGTGCCACTCCAGCCGAACAGCCGGCTGCTTGAGCAGGCTGCGCACGATCATGGCGATCACGGCGATCACCGCCAGCGCCGCCCACCACCAGTTCCGCACGAAATCCGACAGCGCCAGCATGACAATCGTCAGCGTCGGCAGCTTCTGCTTGGTGTTGGCGAACACGCTGACCACCTGCGGCACCACATACGACAGCAGGAAGATCACGATCGCAAATGCCACCACCGTGACGATCGCCGGATAGGTGAAGGCCAGCCGGATCTTGGACGTCAGCGCATTGCGCGATTCGATGTAGCCGGCCAGCCGCTCGAGCACCAGCCCGAGGTGGCCGGAGTGCTCGCCGGCGGAAACCAGTGCACGGTAGATATCGGGAAAATCGCGCGGATGCTGGGCCAGGGCCACCGACAGCGAGCTGCCACCCATGACCTCGGCGCGAATGCCGGCGAGCAGCTCGTGGACATAGGGCCGCTCGGCCTGGTCAGCCAGCGCGCCGAGCGCTTCGTCGAGCGGCAGGCCCGAGACGATCAGGCTCGCGAGCTGGCGCGTGAACAGTGCCTGTTCCTGCGTGGAAAGCCGGCGCGTGAAAAGCTGGCTGCCGCTGCGCGGGGCCTGCCCAGTACCAGCGAGCGGATCGACCGTCAGCGGCGTCAGCCCGCGCGCGCGCAGTTGCGAGCGCGCCTGCCGCGGGCTGTCGGCCTCGATGACGCCGCGGTCGGTCTTGCCCAGGGCGTCGGCGGCTTCGTAGCGGAAGGCGGGCATGGCGGCGTTCCGTCAGTCGCGCGTGACGCGCAGCACTTCTTCGAGCGCGGTGGCGCCGGTGTCGATCCAGCGCTGCGCATCGCCGCGCATGGTCTGCATGCCATGAGCAAGCGCGACCTGCTTGATCTCCGACTCGGGCTGCTGGCGGTGGATCATCGTGCGGATCTCGTCGTCGACGGTCAGCAGCTCGTACACGCCCATGCGGCCCTGGTAGCCGGAGTTGCCGCACTTGTCGCAGCCCACCGCATGCCACAGGTGTTGTAGCGGCTTGCCTTGCGTATGCAGCGTTTCGGCTTCGCCGGCGGTGACTTCGATGACTTCCTCGCGCTTGCAATGCGGGCACAACCGGCGTACGAGCCGCTGCGCGAGCACGCCAAGCAGCGACGACGACAGCAGGAACGGCTCGATGCCCATGTCCACGAGCCGCGTGATCGCCGAGGCCGAGTCATTGGTGTGCAGCGTGGCCAGCACTAGGTGGCCGGTCAGCGAAGCCTGCACCGCGATCTGCGCGGTTTCCAGGTCGCGGATTTCGCCGATCATCACCACGTCCGGGTCCTGGCGCAGGATCGCGCGCAGGGCCTTGGCGAAGGTCATGTCGATACGCGCGTTGACCTGCGTCTGGCCGATGCCGTCGAGGTCGTATTCGATCGGATCCTCCACCGTCATGATGTTGGTGGAGCGCGCGTCCAGCCGAGATAGCGCCGCATACAGCGTAGTGGTCTTGCCCGAGCCTGTCGGCCCGGTAACGAGCACGATGCCGTGCGGCTGGCGGATCAGGTCGTCGAAACCGGCCAGCGTGCGCGGCGACATGCCGAGCTTGGCCAGGTCGAGGCGGCCTGCCTCCTTGTCCAGCAGACGCAGCACCGCGCGCTCGCCGTGGCCCGTCGGCAGCGTGGACACGCGCACGTCCACGGGGCGCCCGCCCACGCGCAGCGTGATCCGGCCGTCCTGCGGCAAGCGTTTCTCGGCAATGTCGAGCTGCGCCATGATCTTGATGCGCGAGATCAGCGCGCCGTGCAGCGCCTTCTTCGGCCGCACCACGTCGCGCAGCGTGCCGTCGACACGGAAGCGCACGACCGACGCCGATTCGAACGGTTCGATGTGGATGTCCGATGCGCCTTCGCGCGCGGCCTGTGTGAGCAGCGCGTTGATCATGCGGATGATCGGCGCGTCGTCTTCGGACTCGAGCAGATCTTCCACGGCGGGAATGTCCTGCATCAGGCGCGACAGGTCGACTTCGCCTTCGACTTCGCCCACCACCTGCGCGGCGCTGCCGTCCTGGCGGTTGTAGGCGTCGGACATGGCGCGCTCGAGCGCATCGGGTTCCATCACGCGCAGGCGCAGCGCGCCGTGCACGCGCGCCACCTCCGCAAGCGCAGCGGGCGATGTGGCGCGGCTCACCCAGACTTCAAGGCCGTCGGCGCGCTGGTGCGCGATCAGCAGCGGCGCTTCGCGTGCAAAGCTGTACGACACCAGGCGCGCCGCCATCGGTGACGGCGGCTCCTGGATATCCTGGCTGTCAAGGGCGGCTTGGACTTCGCTTGCCATGGTCTGGCTCAGTTACGGCGGCCGGCGTCGGGCGATGCCGAGCCCGCGAACGTGCCGGGATAGCCTTGCTGCGTAATCGGCTGCGGCACTGGTTGCGGCGCTTGCTGCCCCGGTGCAGTCTGCGGCACGGATTGCGGCAGTGGCAGCGGACTTTGCACCGGCCCGTTGCCACGCGGGTCGACGAACGGCGTGGTCGGCGCATCCGCGGGCGGCAGCACCGGCGTGTTGGCGTCGCGCACCATGATGTTAGGCGAGACGAAGTCGGTCTGCTGCGCGCGCATGTAATCGTAGCGGTCCTGCGTCAACCGGTCGGCCGCGCCGGCCGTGCGCATCACATACGGGCGCAGGAACACCAGCAGGTTGGTCTTGGCGCGGTTCTTGTTCTCATAGCGGAACAGGCCGCCGATCCACGGGATATCGCCCAGCAGCGGCACCTTCTGCACACCGTCGCCGTAGGAATCCTCGATCAGCCCGCCGAGCACGATGATCTGGCCGTCGTCGACAAGGACGTTGGTCTCGATCGAGCGCACATTGGTGGTCGGGCCCTGCACCTGCGTCAGCGTACCCGGCACCACCGACGACGACTCCTGGAAGATCTGCATCTTGACCAGGCCCCCGTCGGTGATCTGCGGCCGCACGCGCAGCGTGATGCCGACATCCTTGCGGTCGAAGGTCTGGAACGGGGTGACCGAGGCAGCGCCGCCGGTCTGTGCATAGGAGCCGGTCGTGATCGGGATGTTCTGGCCGATCAGGATCTTGGCTTCCTCGTTCTCGAGCGTGATCAGGTTTGGCGTCGACAGCAGGTTCACGCTGCCGTTGGTGCCCAGCGCGCGGAGCAGCGCGCCAAGGCCCAGCGCCTTGTTCACCACGCCAAGGTTCAGGCCACCCACATCGGGCACGAGCTGCTGCGCGGCAACGATGCCGGCACTGTGGTTGCTGTTGTACAGCGCGCCGGCGAGTGTCAGGTTCAGGATGTTCTGGCCGCCCGTGCCAAAGTTGGTACCCGCGAAGACGTTGTTGTTGCCGCTGCTCGAACTGAGCAGTCCTTGCCACTGGATGCCGAGCTGGCTGGCTTGCGTGGAGGTCACTTCCACGATCATCGATTCGATGTAGACCTGCGCGCGGCGCGCGTCGAGATCCTCGATCACGGCGCGCAGGTTGCGGTACACCGGTTCGGTGGCCGTAATGATCAGGGCATTGGTGGCCGGATCGGCCTGGATGATGCCGCCTGTGGTCGGCTGGGTGTTTGGGTTGAACGATGCCGCGAACGCCGAATTGCCATAGGCGCCGCCGCCCGTGCTCGACCCGCTGGTGCCGGTCGAGCGCATGCCGGCCTGGCTTGCCGTGGTGCCGCCGGTGTACTGGCCGCCGGCCGGCGTCGACACGTTGGTCAGTCCGCCGGCCCCTGCCGCGCCCGCGGCGCCCGGTTGCGTGCTTGTGGCAAAGCTGCTGTCGGCGGCGACGATCGCGCGCAGCGTGGCGGCCAGCTTGACGGCGTCGGCGTTCTTGAGCGGCACGACCCAGATATTGCCGGGGCGCGCATAAGGCTGGTCGAGCTTTTCGATGAGCATGCGTGCCTGCTGCAGGCGCGCGCGGCTTGTTGCACGGATCATCAGCGAGTTGCTGCGTGGCTCCGCCACCACGGTCGTGCGCAGGCTGCTGTCGACGGACGCCCCCCCGCCTCCCGCCGCGCCCGTCGTCGCCGATCCCGGGTCGAGCAGCTTCTGCAGCACCAGCGCCGTGTCACTAGCGATGGCATTCTTCAGCGGTACGAGCTCGACTTCGCCCGCCGCCGGCGCATCGATCGCGGCGATGATGCGGCCGAGGCGGCGCAGGTTCTCGGCATAGTCCGTGATCACCAGCGTGTTGTTGGCCGGGTAGGCGGTGATGGTGTTGTTGGGCGCGATCATCGGCCGCAGCACCGGCACCAGGTTGTTGGCCGACTCGTAGTTCAGCCGGAACACCTGCGTCACCACCTGGTCGCCGCGGCCGCCCCCGCCGCCGACCACGATCGGCGACCCCTGCAGCTTGGCGTCCGCTTCGGGCACGACCTTGGTGAAGCCATTGCTCTCCACCATCGCATAGCCCTGCATGCGCAGTACCGAGCCCAGCGTTTCGAGCGCCTGCGCGCGCGAGACCGGCTGCTCGGTGACGAGATTGACGGTGCCCTTCACGCGCGGGTCGATCACGAAATTCTTGCCGGTGGCCTGGCCTACGGCTTTGACCACGGAATCGAGGTCGGCGTTGACGAAGTTCAGCACCACCTGGTCCCGGTTGCGCGGCGTGATGTCCGGTGGCGCGCCAGGGCTGGCGGGCTGCTGCGCCCACAGCGGCGTCGGCGCCAGCAGCGAAAGGCCGCACAGCAGGGCCACGGCACGGGCACTGGCGGTCTGGAAGAAGGGTCGGGTGGCTTCGGTTTTCATGTTTGGTTCCGGTCGGCTCCTGGCGCTGCCTGGCTCAGAAGCGCAGCCTTGTCACATTGTTCTCTCGTCGTCCCAGCAGGCTCAGCAGGCTGACCAGCTGGGTAGCGGCTTCGGGCTCGGCATTGGCTGTGCCCTCGAAGCGCGCCTGCCGGCCCAGCGTGCCGCTGCCATCAAGATGCAGCGGCCCGGCGATGGTGCTCAGCGCGAGCTTGCCATCGGCGCCGTTCCAGTCGATCTCGGCACGGTAGCTGCCCAGCGGACGCAGGCGGCTTACCGCCGACGACACTTGTTCGATGCGCAGCGTGATATGCCCGTACAGCAGCCCGCCCGCAAATTTACCCTGCAACGCCGACCAGTCCGCGCGCATGAGGCCGTCCGGGCGCAGCGTGTTGAACGGCGCGCCCACGCCTTCGAGCAGCGCGGCCGGCAGCCGGATGGCGCCCGCCTGCGCGGTCCAGCCGCCCGGCGTGACGGTCAGCCCGACCGGCGCCGGCATGGCCTCCGTATGCGTGAGCACCATGCGTGCGGAGCCGGTCAGCAACGGCCAGAAAGCCACGGACCATTGCAGCCGGCCCGGCAGCACCGTCGCGGTCTGGCTGCCCGCGCCGGCCGACAGCGCCAGCGTGGCGCTGCCGTGCCACAGCGAGCCCGCGGCATCGGCCAGCAGCACGCGCCGCTGCGTGCGGGCCGCCACCGTGTCGGCGATCCATGCGGCCGGCAGCATGGCCAGCACGGTAATGCCGGCCGTGGCCAGGCCCAGCAGCAGCCAGCCGGCGCGGCGCCAGCCTGCCGGGCGGCGCAGCTTGCGTCGGGGCAGCCGCAGCGACTCCAGCCGTACCATCAGCTGCGGCCACCCGGACCCTGCAGGGTCGCGCCGACGTTGACCAGCGCGGTGGCGCCTACGTAGACGATGCGCGCGTCCGTGATCTTCAGGCGCTGCTGCTGGCGCACGTCCTGCAGCCAGCCCGCGACCGCGCCGAACGGCGCCTTGTCTAGCTGCACCTGCACGCTGTTGTCGGCGCCCGCGGCCAGTCGCGTTGCCTTCAGGCCGTACTTGCCCAGGCTCTCCTGCAACGCTTGCGTCAGTGCGTCGCCGCGCAGTGCGGGTGCCGGGCTCGCGTTCAGGCCACGAGCTTCCTGCGCCAGGGTTTCCATTTCTGCCAGGTCCGCGCGCATTCCAGGCAGGCTGCGCGACAGCCGCGCGCGGCCATCGGCGGCAGGCTCCCACAGCACGGAGTAGACCAGCACCAGTCCCAGCACCACAGCGCCGCCACCGAGAATGGCCTGCTCGCGCGGGTTGCGCGCCGACCAGAAGGCGTCGAACTGCTCGCGCCAGACTTGCGGCACGCGCGGCTTGAAGCGCGCCAGCGTTGTGCGGGCCGAAGGGCGGCCAGACGCCGCGGCAGCGTGCGGCGTCTGGGTGCGGAGGTTGTCTTTGCTCGGACTCATGATTCGGTTCACAGGCCTGGCTTGATGACCCAGCGCGAGCCGGCCGGACCGACGGTGCGCGAGGCATCCGCCGTCTTGTCTTCTTCCATCTGCAGGCCGGCCTGGCGCACGGCGCCGCGCAGCGCGGCGGTATCGGTGCCAGGCTTGAGGGTGGCTACGAGCGTGCGGCTGCGGTACTCGAGCGCCTGCAGGCCATCGGGCGGCAACTGGCGCGCAGCCTGCGCAAAGCGGTCGGCCAGCGGCAGGAAATCGTCAGGCGTGCTGCGCCCGCTGGCCAGTCGCAGCTGTTCCACCTGGCGGCGCATCTGCAGCGGGGCATCGAGCACGGTCTGGATCTGCGGAAACGCGGTGTGCAGCGTCTGCAGCTGCGCGGCTTCCAGGCGCTGCTGTTCACGGTGCAGCATCAGCCAGTGGATGTTCATGCCAAGAAGCTGGACCAGCACGATGCCGGCAGCCAGCGCAAGCGGCAGGCGCCACGCCAGCAAGTTCCAGCGGTCGGCACGCCCCTGGGCAAATTCAAACTGGGCGAGATCGAGGCCGGATTCCTGCAGGCAGCCTTGCGCGCCGGCGATCCACATGCGCCAGTCGGCCGCGTTGGCCTGTCGCAGCGCAGGCACAGGCGCGTTGGCCATGGCGTTGGCGTCGCCGTGCCACAAGCCTTCCGGCGCCAGCGCCTGCCAGGCGGCAAGCGCATCGGTGCCCAGCAGCAGGCCATAGCCTTCATGGCGGCCGGTGCGCACCGTGAGTTGCCATTGGCTGCTGGCTGGCGCCGCCTCAGGCGCCAGCGTCGGTTCGACCATGCCTTCGGCCTGTACCAGCGAAGTGGCCGCGGCCTCTACAACCAGCGTGGCGGGTTGCGCCGCGGCGTTGTCGCCATCGGTGGCCTCAGCCAGAGCGGCCGGGACGGCCAGCGGCAGGCACATCTGAGCGGGAAGGATATGGCGCCGGCGGTGGCGGTGTTCGGCAAACGCGTCTAGCACCGCGCGCAGCCAAGCGCGGTCGGCCACCATCAGCAGGCGGCGTCGCGGGCCGCGTGCCGGCCGAGCCGCCTCGCCGTCGAGCGCCGGGCCCACGCCAATGTGGCAGGGCTGCGCGTCGGTGGCCAGGGCGTCTTCCACCAGATTGGGCAGTGCCTGTTTCAGCCGCGCCGGCGGCAGCGGCGGCACGGTGGCCGTGGTGAGTAGTACGTCACTGGCGGCAAGGATCAGCACCAGGCGCTCGGCGGGCGGCATCGCGCCGATCTGGGCGTGGCCTTCGCGCAACACTTCCGGCGCCTGCGCGGCGTCGGAGCGGCGGGCAGCCGGCATGCCAGCGTCGCGTACCAGCGCGAACGGCAGGGCACCGAAATGCCATGGTTGCGGTTGGTCATGCGGCCGATGCGGCAGGCGAACGTACAGGGTGGTACTCAAGGTTTCCTAGCTTTGACGTCAGTGGAGCCTGTGCTGGGGGCGGATTGCCGGGGCAGCGGAATGGCCGGGGCGCGGAGGTGCCGGCTGCGGACACGGACGGGCAGGGAGGCGCCGCTCGGCATGGCGCCACGGTTGCGGCAGCGCCGCAGCATACCTTGCCTGTGTGACTAAACCGCGTCAATAGCATTCTCCCCCGGTAGCCGGGCCCGCAAGGGTGGAAGCAGCGTGCCGCAGCGCACGCAAATCTGCGCTATGGCTCATCGCATGTCGGGAAGCCGGTCCGTGTCGTGGATCCACAGCACACGAGTGGTGTTGGTGTTACCCAGCACCTCGCCCCGGTAAACCAGCGATACCTGGAGGCGGCTGGCGCGCTCATGGCGCACCAGGCCATAAATCAGGAAATAGTGGGAGCGGACGTCCAGCATGGAGGACAGGTTGCTGGTGTCGGCCTGCGGCGCGACGCTGCCCAGCTTGGTCTGCAGGTCGCCGACATTGTTGAAGTACGCGCGATCGCGTTCGCGCACCAGTTCGCGCGCGCGGACCAGGGCCAGGTTGGTGATGACGGCGGACAGGACCTCGGGCTCGGCCGTATTGGCGTTGACCACGGTGCGCTCCGGCAGCACGATGATGAACGGTTCCAGCGCCGTGACCATCTCGGGCGTGTAGCCCGGGATTGCCAGCAGGCTCTGGGCGCTGTCCGGCGGGCGCGGCGCCGGCTGGCCGTCAGAGCCGCCTTGCGCGGCGCGCAGCATGAAGCGTCCCGTGGTCTCGGCCAGCGACGGATTCAGGCCCACGGTTTGCAGCAGGCGGCGGTATGCTGCCAGCGCGGCCGGATCGACCGTGGCGGCGCGGCCCTGCGTTGGCGTGGCCGTCCACAGCACCAGGTTGGTCAGGTTGAAGCGCGCCTGCGCGTCCAGGATGCGGCCCGACAGGAACGATGTCTCGCCGGCCTGGTCGGTGCGCAGCGCGGCGCCCAGGAAATCCGACAGGCGCGTCTCTGCGATCGGCACGGCCCACGGCTCGCCCAGTTCGTCGACGCTGGTGCGGCGCTGGTCGTCGCGCAGGATGAGCCGGGCCCAGTCCACGGCCGCGCGCTCGATCCACGTGGCCTGAGCGAGCAGCCGCTGGTTCTCGATCGATCGGATCTGCACCTGCTGGCGCCACAGCATGCCGGAGACAATGACCACGGCGAGCGTGACCATCAGCAGCGCCGTGACCACGGCGGCGCCACGCATGCGGCGTCGGGACAGGGGCGGGAGGCGTCGGCGCATGTTCACAGCCCGGTCATGCAGATCTTGCGGAAATCGCGCGGCGCATCGCCGTCGCCCATGCGGGCCTGGATGGACAACTCGACGGCGCGAACGACGACGCTGGCCGTGCTGGTCGTGGCGGTCGCCGCCACGGCACTGGCACCGGTCGGATTGAACAGCGCGCCGCGGATGCGCCCGTTGTCCGCCAGCCAACCCGCCGGATCGATCCATACTCGCGCGCCGAGACTGTCCACATCGCCAAGTACCTGACGGGCCTGCACATTGTTCTGGCGGCCAGCCTGGCGCAGCGAGAGCAGGGCGGACTGCACGGCGGCGCGGCTGTCCACCGGCGGCGCTGCCAGGCGTACCAGCGCGTTGCCCTCCAGCCGGTAGCTCAGCGCCTGCCACATCGGCGGCTGGTTCTCTTCGCGGCGGTCGCGCACCATCAAAACCTGGCCGGGCGCGACTTCGACCGGGCTGGCCTGGAGCAGGCCGGGGTCGGACAGGTGTTCGCAGTCGGACTGGAACTGCCCGTAGAGCACCTTCAGCGCATCCAGCCTGGCGTCGTGGTCGGTCAGGCGTTCGCGGCTGCGCGTCATGCTGTCGAGTGCGCGCCAGCCGATCACGGCCATGACCGCCAGCAGCGTAATGGCCACGAGCATTTCCAGCAGCGTGAAGCCGCGCCGAGTCGTGCGGCGATCAGAGCAGGTTGCGCGTTTCATTGGGAATGATGGTGACAAGCCACGCCAGACGCACGGAGCGGTCGGCGGCGGACGGATAGACCGCGATCTCCACGCGCCGGAACGCCGGATTGGGCGTGCCGGAGACACTCTGCTCGCAATAGAGCGGGGTGCCGCCCTGCGGGCAGTCATAGCCGCTCACGCCGGGCTCGGGCCAGGTCTTGGACAGGCGCAGCGTGGCCAGGTGGTTTTCGGCGCTGAACTCGGCCAGCATGCGCGCCTGCAATGACGCGCTGGCATCGACCATGCTGCCCATGGCCCGCATGGCGGCCGTCAGCGCCACGGCCAGGATTGTCAGCGCCACCAGCACTTCAATGAGCGTGAAGCCGTGCCTCTGACGGCGGCGATGCGCGCGCGCGATCATGGCGTGCTGGCGAAGTAGCGGCCGCCGCCGTCGCCGGCGATATCGACGCGGATGTCGCCGCGCACCAGTATCACCCGCTGCGGACCGTCGATCAGTTCGCGCCCGAAGACGAGGCGCGGCGGGCCGCCCGTACCGGCGTTGCGGCCACCTTCGGCGACGATCACCTGGTCCGGCTGCAGGCGCCAGTGGCCTGGCGCGAACACATCGGTACGCAGGGGGACCCAGCCATTCGGCGTGGATTCGAGGAAGCGCCAGCCGCCGGGGCTGCCTTCCCAGGCGATCGGGCGCGCGCCGAGCTGGGCTTCTTCCTGCGCCAGCTCGAACAGCCGCGCGATGCGCTGGCCGTCGTCGAGCAGGCGTCCGCGCTCATTGGGCGACGCGTTGACCGCGACCAGCGAAATGACAATGCCGGCGATCACCATGACCACCAGCAGTTCGAGCAGGGTGAAGCCCCGGGGCCGGCAAGCGGCGGCGCGGCGGCGCGGGGCCGGTTTCATGTTGCCGGTACGGCGTTATTCCCAGTTGCCGATGTCGGCGTCATTGCCGTTGCCACCGGCCTGGCCGTCGGCGCCGAAGCTGAAGATGTCGATCTCGCCGCGCACGCCGGGGTTCAGGTACTGGTACGGATGGCCCCACGGGTCCTTGGGCAGCTTTTCCAGATAGCCGCCGGCCTTCCAGTTGTTCGGCACGGGCTCGGTGGTTGGCTTGGCCACCAGCGCGGCGAGGCCTTGTTCCGTGGTGGGATAGCGGCTGTTGTCGAGCCGGTAGAGCTTCAGTGCCTGCATGATCGACGAAATGTCCTGGCGCGCGGCAACGATACGGGCCTCATCGGGGCGGCTCATGATCTTCGGCACCACCAACGCCGCGAGCACCCCCAGGATGACGATCACCACCATGATTTCGATCAGGGTAAAGCCGCGGCTGCCGCGCTTGGTGCGATCGGCATGGGAGCGGGGCGAACGTGTGGAGCGGGTACTGGCGAATAGGGATGTGGATCGGCGCATCGTGTCTGGACCTCGTGCTGGATGGCGGGGGCGCGCGCTGGCCACGCGCCCGGCGTTCGACAATCAGTATAACCGCCACCCTATGACTGTTTTTTGTGGCGAGGAATTCTCGCGGCCCGGAGTCTGATTTGTGTCACGGGATTCCGCGCCGCACAATAAAACTTGCATTTGAAATGCCGCTTATCTAAGATGTCACCACGATGCAACTGACCCGCTTTTCCGACTACGCACTGCGGCTGCTGATGTACGTGGCACGCGCCGACGGCAGCCGGCCTATCACCATTGCCGAGGTGGGCCAGCAGTTCGAGGTTTCCCATCACCATCTGGTGAAGGTGGCAGCGCGCCTGTCGAAGCTGGGCTGGATCACGGCCACGCGCGGCCGCCACGGCGGCTTGGAACTGGGGCCGCAGGCTGACCAGCTGACCATCGGGACGATCCTGCGCGAACTGGAAGGGCACAAGCCGGTCATCGACTGTGATGACCCGCCATGTGCCCTGAAGGGAAACTGCCGGCTGCGCCGGGCGCTGGACGAGGCGGAGCAGGCGTTCTATCGCTCGCTTGATACTGTCACCCTGGCGGATGTCACCGGCAGCCAGACTGCCGAGTCGATCATCCGGCTGCATCGCGATTTTGTGAGCCGGCGTACGGCTTGAACGGCGCGCTTTGAGCCGCAGTTCTGGCGTTACGTGCGCGGGCTTTGTTGTGAGTAAAAACATGCATTTTGTTTGCATGATTTAAAACGGAGCCTTACCTGATGTTGTCTGCTGCTTCCCGCCCCTACATTGATGCCAGCGTACCGGTGCTGCGTGAACATGGCCTCGCCATCACTACCCATTTCTACCGCGAGATGTTCGCGGCGCGCCCTGAACTGACCCAACTGTTCAACATGGGCAACCAGGCCAACGGCTCGCAGCAGCAGTCGCTCGCCTCCGCCGTGTTCGCCTACGCCGCCAATATCGACAACGCCAACGCGCTTGCGCCGGTGGTCGAACGCATCGTGCACAAGCATGCAGCGGTGGGCCTGAAGCCCGCGCATTACCCGATCGTCGGCCGGCACCTGCTGGGCGCCATCTCCGCCGTGCTCGGCGAAGCCGCCACGCCCGATCTGATTGCCGCCTGGGACGAAGCGTACTGGCTGCTGGCCGGCGAGTTGATCGCCGCCGAAGCGCGCCTGTACCAGAGCACCGGCATGGCCGCCGGCGAACGCATCGCCGTACGGGTCGACCGCCGCGAAGTGCAGAGCGACACCGTGGTCGCGCTGACGCTGTCGGCCGTGGACGGCCAGCCGCTGCGCGATTTCCGCCCGGGCCAGTACGTCAGCGTCGAAGTCACGCTCGATGACGGCAACCGCCAGCAGCGCCAGTACTCGCTGTCTGCGGAGCGCGGCCTGCCGACGTGGCAAATCTCGGTCAAGCGCGAGGACGGCGACCACGCCACGCCGGCCGGCGCAGTATCCAACTGGCTGCATGCCAACGCGCAGCCCGGCACGGAACTGTCGGTGAGCGCGCCGTTCGGCGACTTCGCGCCGCGCCTGGATAACCACCGCCCGATCGTGCTGCTGTCGGCCGGTATCGGCATCACGCCGATGCTGTCGGTGCTGCGCACGTTGGCCGCACAAGGCTCCAGGCGCGAGATTCTGTTTGCCCACGCGGCCCGCGACGGCCGCCACCACGCCCATCGTGCCGACGTGGCCTGGGCCAGGGAACGCCTGCCGCAGCTGCGTACCCATATCAGCTACGAACAGCCGCAAGCCGCCGATGTCGCGGGCCGTGACTACGACCACGCGGGCACCATGCCCGTCGCCGCACTGCTCGATGCGCCCGACAACCGTCTGTTTATCGACGGCGACTTCCACCTGTGCGGACCGCTCGGGTTCATGCAGGCGCAGCGGCACGCGCTGATCAGCGCTGGTGTCCCGGTCGGGCATATCCACCGCGAAGTGTTCGGCCCGGATCTGCTCGACGACCTGTTGTAAGCCGCCACAGACACGGTCATAGGGCTCTGATACGCTTGGCGCATTCCATGTCGAGCGTATCCCTGATTCCGTGCAACTCTCCATCCGGCCCGCCCTCCGTCTCGATGCTGCGGCCTGGTTGCCGCGTGCAGCCAGTCTGGTTCTCTTCATCGCACTGTGCGCACTGGCGACCCGCTGGGTACTGACCTTCAGCGCGATGCGCACGATTCCGGTGCCGCAGTCCGCCCGTGTGGCGCAGACCGAGGCCGTGGAGACGGGCGCCGTGGCCACGCTGTTCGGCGGCTCGGCGCAGGGCGGTGTTCGCGACGTGCAACTGATCGGGGTCGTGGCGGATGTCGCCGATGGCGCCGGCGCTGCAATCGTGTCGCTGGACGGCGGGCCGCCCAAGGCGGTGCGCGCCGGCACGGCACTATCCGCACAAATTCGTCTTGTTGAAATCCACGGCCGTTCCGTGGTGATCGAACGCAACGGCGTTCGCCAGGAAATCGCGCTGCCGGTGCAGACCGGCGCCGCGCGTCCCGGCTCGGCTCCGTTGCCCGCGACGCCACCCTCCGGCGCAGCCGCGCCACTTGCTACCCCGATGACACCGCCCGCGCCGGCGGTCAGCCAGCCACCTGTCCAGTCTGTACAACCCTCGGCGTCCGCCGCCGTGCAGCAACCGGCGGCGCAATCGCACACGCAGGAAATCGATCAGCGCCAGCTTCAGCCCGCCATGGCGCCGGCCGTACCCCCGGCCGATCCCCTCGTGCCGAAGAACTGATCCCGCAGCGCCGGCTGTTCAGTGTGCCTGCAATATTCCGGATCCCTTGCAATCGCTTACGGCCGACAGCCCTATCTGTGAGCCGCGTAACATCGTATTAAAACCGCCAACTTCCCCGCATCGTCCGCGTTCTAATCCGTACATGCCCACGTGATGAAAAGGAGCAAGACATGCAAGGCAAATCCAAGCCGCAGATTCTCAAGCACTTCCTGGCCGCTTCCGCCGCGTTCCTCGTCGCCGGCGGCGCGTTTGCCCAAGCCGCCACCACCGCGCCTGCACCGGCGCCGCGTGGCGGGATGCATCACCACATGGATCACGGCGGTGGCATGTGGATGAAATCGATCGACACCGACGGTGACGGCGCAATTTCCAAGGCCGAGGCCGACGCGCTCTTCAACCGCATCGACACCAACCACGACGGCAAGCTCGACAAGAGCGAGATGGCTGCCTATCGCAAGACGATGATGGAACAGCGTCGCGCCGAGATGCAGAAGGAATTCGATGCCAAGTTCAAGGCGGCTGACAAGAACGGCGATGGCGCGCTGACCAAGGATGAGGCCAAGGCAGGCATGCCGCACCTGGCGGAGCGTTTCGACCAGCTCGACGCGAACCATGACGGCAAGCTGACCCAGGATGAAATCAGGGCCGGCATGCAGAAGATGCATCAGGAACGCATGCAACGCATGCCGCGCGGCCCGGGCGCGCCGGCTGCACCGGGAGCCCCTTCCAGCAGCGGCGGCTGAACCGGTTCGATAGTCCCGGGATGACCGGGACAATGGCTGCGATGCGCGCGCGACCTTCACGGGTCGCGCGTTTTTCTTTTGGCGCCTGTCGCTGACGCCGGCATTTTCGCCGTAAAACGTCGGAACAACCGTAGAATGCCCGCTGCCTGTGTGGCGGGCTTGGCACCATCCTTGCCTTCCCCACGTCGATCGGATGGGTCGGCAAATCCGCCTACCCGGCACCCTGTTTCGCTGAAGGAGTGATGGATACGGCGTCAAATCTGACGGATTCCACAAAAAATTGCGTACTTGTGCACAACTTGCTAAATTTGCGCAAAAAAATTGCAAATAAACATATTGCGGAGCAACGAAATCGTGAGCAAGGTGGAGTTGGACAAGATCGACCGGAAGATCCTGGAGGTCCTGCAGACCAACGGCCGGTTGACCAACCTGGAGGTGGCCGAGCGCGTGAACCTGTCGCCGAGTCCGTGCTTGCGGCGTATCCGCAGGCTGGAGGAGATCGGCGTGATCCGCCAGTACGCGGCGCTGCTCGAGCCCGGCAAGATCGGCCTGGGCCTGCTGGCCTATATCAATGTGCGGCTGGAAAAGCACGGCGGCGCACCGAAGGGCAAGGCGCCGCTCGATCTGTTCCGCGCGGCCATCGGCACCTGGCCGGAAGTCGCGGCGTGCCATGCCATGACGGGCGAAATGGACCTGCTGCTCAAGGTCTATGTCGAGGACATGGAACACTTTGCGCGCTTCATGCAAGAGCAGTTGCTGGCGCACCCGTCCGTGATCGACGTTCGCTCCAGCTTTGCGCTGGAAAGCATCAAGGACACCACCGCATTGCCGGTGGCCGGGGGCTGAGCGCGCGGCCAAAACAAAAACGGCGCATCGTCACGATGCGCCGTCTGGCGTGGGGCCGGTGTCAGGCCGGGCCGCGGTGATATCAGGCGGTGCGCTTCTGCGGCACCATCGAGCGCCAGAAGCGCAGCCCGAAGCGGCGTGCGTCGCGCAGGTTGCGGCGCACCAGGTAGTCTAAATCGGCGACCTGCTCGTCCAGCGCCTCGGTCAGGCGGCTCATGGTGTCCGCAGGCGGCAGTTCCAGGTAGGCGTCGGCTTCGCCGTACGCGTACTGCACCTTCATGCCGGCCTTCTTGGCGATGTGCATCATGGCCGCATTGCGCGACAGGCAGTGCATGTAGAGCGTGCGCACGCTGGTGTTGCGGCCGTGGATGGCGGCGCGCTCGAACAGCGCGCTGCCTATGCCGCGCCCGCGCGCGCTCTTCGACACGGAGACGCCGAATTCCGCCACGCGGCCCTGCGCGTTGTCGCGCAGGTTGGCGAAGTGGCCGACGCCGACCAGCTCGAGCTTCTCGTCATACACACCGAACACGGAATCATGGTCGAAGTCGATGCTGTCGACATACGCTTCGATCACGTGGTTGCCCACGGATTGGCCGAAACGGAGCAGGCGATCCTCCTCGCCCAGGGCGAGGAAATGCTTCAGCAGGCGCGAGCGGTGATGGGCGGCCAGCTCGCGCACCAGAACGGTGGCGCGCTGGGCGGCCTGTGCGGCTTCGGCTGCTTTGCGCAGATCTTCGTCGGTAACGGCGCCGACGGCCTTGCTCAGTTCGAGCGGATTCACGATGTTTCCTTCCCGGTGCAATCCGGTGCAATCAGCGATAAAAATAGCACCGCTGTGGTATTCGTCTAGGCACTTTTCGCATCACTGCGTGCCAGATTAGGGCAAACA
Organism: Cupriavidus sp. C1SS-2L; assembly: GCF_057073735.1. Lineage (NCBI taxonomy): Bacteria > Pseudomonadati > Pseudomonadota > Betaproteobacteria > Burkholderiales > Burkholderiaceae > Cupriavidus > Cupriavidus sp. C1SS-2L. The sequence goes on along the minus strand of NZ_CP172708.1, from coordinate 3,560,275 downwards.
CTATATTGATGCAATTTGAAAAGTATTGTAGCGGAACTGTCAGTTCGGCGTAAGCTTCCCGCGTCGCAGCAGCGCTGCGCGAACCCGATTTGGATAAAAACCTTCATTAAAATCAAAAACTTGAGAAAATGTGATCGATTGTTGCAGCTGTCCGGCTGTGGATTTGCTGCAACGCCGCATTCCGTTCTGTCGCGGTGCCCCCGCTGCGATAGGTACGCCTGAAATTTCGGACTAAACCGCCGTGACGAAAAGCGAATCTCCGATTGTTGTGATCTATGCGCACCCCACGCCAGGCCGTTCACGGGTCAATCGCCCGTTGGCAGAGGCGCTCGCCTCACAGCCTCACATTGATGTGCGCGACCTCTATTGCCGCTATGTCGATTACGACATCGACGTCGTGGCCGAGCAGCGCGCGCTGGCTGCCGCGGACACGGTAGTTCTGCAATACCCGGTGCACTGGTACAGCGTGCCACCGCTGCTGAAGCTCTGGCTGGATGAAGTGCTGGAGTACGGCTGGGCTTATGGCCCCGGCGGCACGGCGCTGCGCGGCAAATCCATGCTCGCTGTGGCGAGCACCGGCGGGACCTTCGACTCCTATGGGCCGGAAGGCAACCACGGCCATCCGATCGAAGCGTTCCTGCTGCCGCTGGAACAGACGGCGCGCCTGTGCGGCATGGACTGGCTGCCGCCGCAGGTCCTGCACGATGCCGACAACACCGACACTCAGGCGCTGGCCGAGCATATTGCGCACGTTTGCAGGCGCATCGGCGCTCATACGGATAGCCCGGTAGCGGCAGGCGCGGAGGTGCGTGCATGAACCAGCATGATTTCCTGATTGCACTGGTGGTGTTCCTGGTGGCGGCCGTGGTCGCCGTGCCGCTTGCGCGCCGCACCGGGCTTGGCGCGGTGCTGGGGTACCTGCTTGCCGGCGCTGCCATCGGCCCGTTCGCGCTGCGTATGGTGACCAATGTCGAGTCGATCCTGCATTTTTCGGAATTCGGCGTAGTGCTGATGATGTTCGTGATCGGCCTCGAGCTGGAGCCGCGCAAGCTATGGGCGCTGCGGCGGAGCATCTTCGGCTATGGCGGCATCCAGCTGGCGGCGTGCGCGCTGGTGATCGGCATCCTCGCGGCGCTTGTGGGAGCGCCATGGCCAGTGGCGCTGGTGGCGGGGCTCGGGCTGGCGCTGTCATCCACGGCCATTGCGCTGGCCACGCTGGGCGAGCGCAACCTGTTCGGCACGCCTGCGGGTGGGGCGAGCTTCGGCATCCTGCTGTTCCAGGACATCGCGGCGATTCCGATGATCGCGCTGCTGCCGCTGCTGGCGGCAGAGAGCGCGGCCGACGCCAGCGGCGGTGGCTGGCAGTCCGCAGCCAAGGCCGTGGCGGTGATTGCCGCCGTGGTTTTCGGCGGCCGCTACCTCGTCCGTCCGGCCTTGCGCTTCATCGCGCGGACCGATATGCGCGAGATGTTCACTGCGTTCGCGCTGCTGCTGGTGGTGGGCATTGCGCTGATGATGGATGCGGTGGGCCTGTCGATGGCGCTGGGGACTTTCGTCGCCGGCGTGCTGCTGGCCGATTCCGAGTACCGTCATGCGCTCGAGGCCGACCTGGAACCGTTCAAGGGCCTGCTGCTCGGCATGTTCTTCATGGCGGTCGGGATGTCCATCGACTTCGCCGTGCTGGCGCGCGCGCCGGGCACGGTCCTTGGACTGGTGGCTGTGTTCGTAGTCGCCAAGACCGCGGTGCTGATGTTCCTGGGCCGCTATTTCGAGATCGCACGCGGACAGCGGCTGCTGTTCGCGCTGCTGATCTCCCAGGGCGGCGAGTTCGCCTTCGTCGTGTTCGGCGTGGCCGGCACGGCAGGCCTGCTGCCGCGCGAGACCGAGGCGCTGCTGGTGCTGATCGTGGCCTTGTCGATGGTAGCCACGCCCTTGCTGCTGCTGGCCTATGACCGTCTGGTGGCGCCGCGCCTCGGTGTGACCAAGCGCCGTGCGGATGAGGCCATCACGCCGCAGGACAACCCCGTGATGATCGCCGGCTTCGGGCGTTTCGGGCAGATCATCGGCCGCTTGCTGTACGCGCAGGGCGTCGGCGTGACTGTGCTGGACCACGATCCCGACCAGATCGAATTCCTGCGCCAGTACGGCTTCAAGATCTTCTACGGCGACGCCACGCGTCTGGACCTGCTCGAAGCAGCGGGCATTGACAAGGCACGCATCCTGATCGTGGCCATCGACGGCATGGACGACAGCCTGCAACTGATCGACCGCGTGCGCGAGCGCTATCCGGATCTGCAGATCTATGCGCGCGCGCGCCATGTCTCACACATCTACCAGCTCAAGGACCGCGGCGTGAACCTGTTCGAACGCGAGATGTTCGAGGGTTCGCTGATGCTGGGCCGCCGCGTACTGGAAGGGCTGGGCTTCGATCCGGCGGAGGCCCGCAACGTGGCCTTGCGTTTCCGCCGGCACAACATCCAGGCCATCGACCGCTTCTATCCGCATTACACGGACCAGAAGAAGCTGGTGTCGCTGGCGCGCCAGGCGCGCGACGAACTGCAGGAGATGTTCCGCCAGGACCGCGAGCAGCGGCGCCAGCGGGAAGAGGCCGAATGGTCCTGATGGAGGCGCTGGCCCGCGTTCAGCGCCGCGCCAGCAATTCCGCGGACGCGGCGGCCTTGCCCGGCAGGCCGCCTTCGAGCAGGTCCACGACCATATCGGCAAACGCCCCGTAGGACAGCTTGCCGCCCGGCTTGAGCCAGGTGAAGGTCCAGTTGATCATGCCGAACACGGTCATGGTCAGCGCGGTCTGGTTTTCGCGCGTGACGCGCTCCGGGTAGGCGCGCCGCAGCATGCGCGAGAACGCCGCAACCACGTCGCGCTCGCGGCCGAGGATCAGGTCACGCTGTTCCTCGGCCAGGAACTTGACGTCGTTGATCAGCGCGATATGGCGCGTCTGCGAGTTCTCGTACTCGGCCAGGAATGCGCGGATCAGGCTGGCGAAGCTCTCGCGGTCGGTGCGGCCCTGGCGTTCGGAGTCGGCCTCGACCTCGGTGACGATCAGCATCAGCCGACGCGTGTAGCGGTCCAGCAGGTCGAACAGGATCGCTTCCTTGCTCTCGTAATAGTGGTACAGGCGCGCCTTCGACGTGCCGCACGCGGCGGCCAGGTCGGCCATCGAGGTGCTTGGGTAGCTGCTGTTGGCAAAGGCGGCGGCCGCCAGTTCCAGGATCTGCTCGCGCTGTGCTTCGAAATCGGGTGCCTTGGTTCGCGCCATGTCGTTCCGGCAGGGAGTGTCCGGGAAGGGGAAATAAGAAGGAGCGGGCTGGTCCGCTAATCCGCTATTCCGTTATTCCGCGCTGGCAATCACGTGCCGGCGCAGCTCGCAGGTATCCAGCGAATCCGCGTTGCCGCGCAGGACCATGCGGCCCATGGAGATCAGCTCGCGGCAGCGCCAGAACACGAACCAGTCGCTGGCCAGCAGGCCTTCGATGGCGCCCATCACGCTGCCCACGACTTCGGCGGCAGGCGTCCACTCGGACGGCGCGCGCTCCATGATGATGTCATCGATGCTGTGGTAGGCCGCTGCCACCAGCGTATTGCCCTTCCACAGCCGCACGTCGGCGTTTTCGCGCACGTTCTGCTGCCATTCGTAGCCGAGCCGGCCCAGGCGCAGCACGGACACCGGCGCGATGGTCGAGAAGCGCCGCGCCAGCCGTGCCGGCGAATACATGCCGATGGCGGCCAGCCCGGCCTGCGGCGGCAGTTCCAGTTCACGCAGGTCCATCGCGACTTCATTGATGCGCTGGGGCGCCTGGTAGAGGTGGAATACGACCCGGCGCAGCATCAGCTGGTCGGCCGCGCTCTGGCCGTGCCAGATCGCGATTTCCATGTCGCTCTGGCGCAGCTTCTGAAGCTGGTCGAGCGCCTGGCGCATTTCGGCGGCGAAATCGATGTCGGTGTGCGGAGCCACGCGTTGCCAGAAACCGGAACGGATCGACCCGGTGCTGTCGACGTCCACGAGCGGGCCCACGGCAAGGTCGTCGCGCAGCACGACCACGGGGTCGGGCCGGGCAGCCTGGGCCAGCGCCTGGCGCAGGGTATTTCCGGCGACATCGCCGTTGACGACGTGGATATATTGCATGGCCGTGATTGTATATGCGTGGGACGGTTCTCAGTCACCTCCAGGCGTCCGCAACGCGCTCCCTTCCCATTGTAATCACGGCGCGACTTGGGCAGCCGGGCGTGCCAGACACCGCGCGCGGCCCGGCGCACGTTTGACGCGGCGGCTCAGCGTTCGTCGTAGCTGACCACCACGCGGGGCGTGAGCGCGCGCGCCTGGCAGGTCAGGACGAAGCCCTTTTCCATTTCCCACGGCTCCAGCGTGTAGTTCTTTTCCATCTCGACCTGGCCTTCCAGCACCTTGGCCCGGCAGGTGCAACACACGCCGCCCTTGCACGCATAGGGCAGGTCCAGCCCGGCGGCCAGCGCCGTGTCGAGCACTTTGCCGTCCTCCATCGGCAGGCGCATGGTGTGCTGCTTGCCATCGAGCACCACGACCAGCTCGGCCGTGCCGGCGTCGTCGGCATGGGCGTGGGGGGGCGCGCGCTTTTGGCGGTCCACCGGCACACCGAACCGCTCGGCGTGGATGCGGTGCGGATCCAACCCGGCATCGCGCAGCGCGGTTTCGACCTCGTCGATCATCGAGGCCGGTCCGCACACGAACGCCGCATCGATGCCGTCCACCGGGATCAGCGTCTGCAGGAAGGCCGTGACCCGGGCGTGGTCGAGGCGCCCGTGCAGCAGGTCGACTTCCTGCGGCTGGCGCGACAGCACGTGGTACAGCGTGAAGCGCGACAGGTACTGGTTCTTCAGGTCTTCGAGCGCTTCGGAAAAAATGATGCTGTCGACATTGCGGTTGCCATAGACCAGCGTGAAGCGGCTCTGCGGTTCGGCCGCCAGCGCGGTGCGGATCAGCGACAGCACCGGCGTGATGCCGCTGCCCGCGGCAAAGGCGACATAGTGGCGTGCCGCGCCCGCGTCGAGCGGCACATGGAAGCGGCCGTCCGGCGTCATCACATCGATAAGCTGGCCCGGGGCCAGCGTGTCATGGAGGTGGCTCGAAAACACGCCATCCTCGACGAGTTTTACTGCCACGCGCAGCTCACCGCGCTCGGCATAGTCCTGCACGCCGCAGCAGATCGAGTACGAGCGGCGCAGGTCCTGGCCATCGACCGGGGCCTTCAGCGTCAGGAACTGCCCCTGTGTGAAGCGGTAGGCGTCGCGCAGGGTCTCGGGCACTTCGAACGCGATGGAAATCGTGTCGGCCGTCTCGGGGCGCACCTGCGCCACGCGCAGCGGATGGAACTGTGGGGTCATGGCAGCTCGCTCGGGACGGCGGGGTTGGTAACGGTTAGTAGGGTTTGAAGTAGTCGAACGGTTCGCGGCAATCGAGGCAACGGTAAAGCGCCTTGCAGGCCGTCGATGCGAAGCGCGAGATTTCCTGCGTATGGCGGCTGCCGCAGCGCGGACAGGCCACGGTATCCGGTGCGCCGGCGCGGGCGGCGCGCGGCACGAAGCGCAACGGCTGCGTGGCTGGTGCCGCGTCGCATTGCCGCGGCGGCGCAATGCCGAATTCGCGCAGGCGTTCGCGTGCGGCGTCGCTGATCCAGTCGGTCGTCCACGCCGGCGATAGCGCCGTGCGGACGCGCCAGGGCCCGAGTCCTGCCGCGTCGAGGGCCTGGCCGATGTCCTCGGCGATCTGCGACATGGCCGGGCAGCCCGAATACGTCGGCGTGATGGTGACTTCGAGCGTCGCGCCGTCGGCTACGGCAATATCGCGCAGGATGCCGAGGTCCCGAATCGATACCACGGGGATTTCGGGGTCGGGCACCGACTCCAGCGCAGCCCACGCGCGCGTGGTGCGTTCGGCGTCGGAAAGCGCAACAGTGTTCATATCGGGCCCCGTGCTACCACTGCGCGCCAGGATGGGCCCGCGCGAGGCTCTGCATTTCGGCCAGCAGGTAGCTCATATGTTCGGAATGCAGTCCATGCTTGCCAGTCGAAACAAAGGCGTTCGGCACCGGCTTTTCCAGCGTGGCCTCCGCGAGAGTTTCGTCGACCGTCGCTTCCCATGCGTCGCGCAGGTCGGTAGTCGGCACCGCCACGCCCTGCGCGGCGGCGAGCTGCTCCACGTCGTCGCCGGCAAAGCATTCGTTCATGTACGGCATCAGATGGTCGAGCGCGCGCTGCATGCGCAGGTGCGAAGCCTCGGTGCCATCGCCAAGGCGCACCATCCAGCCAGCGGCGTGGTGCAGGTGATAGCGCGCTTCCTTGACCGATTTCGCCGCGATAGCGGCCAGCTCCGCATCGGTACTCGCCTGCAGCACGTTCCACAGTTCCACCATCAGCGCGCTGTACAGGAAGTTGCGCGTGATGGTGACGGCGTAGTCGCGGTCGGTGCTGGCGGTGCCTGCCAGCGGGCCGCTGTGTGGCAACTCGGCCAGCGTCCAGTTGCAGAACTCGCGTTCGGCGCGCCAGTACGCGTAGTTGTCCTCATGGCGCGGCCTGCCGGTCAGCGCGCCTTCCAGCTCGCCGGCATGGGCATAGAGCAGCCGCGCCTGGCCGATCAGGTCCAGGCTGATATTCGCCAGCGCGATGTCTTCTTCCAGCACCGGGCCATGGCCGCACCACTCGGCGTTGCGCTGGCCGAGAATCAGCGCGTTATCGGCGAGCCGCAGCACGTAGCGCAGCGCGGCCGTGCGCTCAGGCGGCAGATGCGACAGCGTGGTGTCGGTCGTCGGGGTCATCATGGTGCCGGGCCCTTACATATGGTTGACTTCGTCGGGTAGCTGGTAGAAGGTCGGATGCCGGTAGATCTTGTCGGCCATCGGGTCGAACAGCTCCGGCTTTTCCTCGGGCGCACTGGCGGTGATAGCGGTGGACGGCACCACCCAGATCGACACACCTTCCTGGCGGCGCGTATAGACGTCGCGCGCCATGTGCAGCGCCTGCTGGGCATCGGTGGCATGCAGGCTGCCGCAATGCTTGTGCTCCAACCCCTGCTTGCTGCGCACGAACACTTCCCACAGCGGCCATTCCTTCTGCGTCATGCTGGTCTCCTTGTCCTTTGCGTCAGGCGGCTTCACGCTGTGTTTCGCGCGCGGCCTGCTTGGCCGCGTGGGCCAGCGCCGCTTTGCGCACCCAGGCGCCGTCTTCGTGGGCTTTCACGCGCGTCGCCAGACGTTCGCGGTTGCACGGGCCATCGCCGTTGATCACGCGCCAGAACTCGTCCCAGTCCAGCGGGCTGTAGTCATAGTGGCCGCGCTCGGCATTCCATTGCAGGCCCGGATCGGGCAGCGTGACGCCCAGCACCTTGGCCTGTTCCACTGTCGCGTCGACAAACTTCTGCCGCAGGTCGTCATTCGAAATCCGCTTGATGCCCCACGCCATGGTCTGCGCGCTGTTGGTGGATGCCGAATCGGGCGGCCCGAACATCATCAGCACCGGAAACCACCAGCGATCGACCGCGTCCTGCACCATCTCGCGCTGGGCGTCGGTGCCGCGCATCATCGCCAGCAGCGCGTCGAACCCCTGGCGCTGATGGAACGACTCTTCCTTGCAGATCCGGATCATGGCGCGCGCGTACGGGCCATACGAGCAACGGCACAGCGGGATCTGGTTCATGATCGCCGCGCCGTCGACAAGCCAGCCGATCACGCCGACATCGGCCCAGGTCAGCGTCGGGTAGTTGAAGATCGATGAATACTTGGCCCGGCCCGTGTGCAGCGCGTCGACCATCTCGTCGCGCGACGTATTGAGCGTCTCCGCGGCGGAATAGAGATAGAGGCCGTGTCCGCCTTCGTCCTGCACCTTGGCCAGCAGGATGGCCTTGCGCTTGAGCGACGGTGCGCGGCTGATCCAGTTGCCTTCGGGAAGCATGCCGACGATTTCGGAGTGCGCGTGCTGGGAGATCTGCCTGACCAGCGTCTTGCGGTAGGCCTGGGGCATCCAGTCCTGCGGCTCGATCTTGCTGTCGGCGGCCATGCGTGCATCGAACGCCGCCTGGCGGCTGGCGTCGTCCGCGGCTGCGGTCACCGAAGCGGGATTGCCGGGCAAATCCAGACTCTGCGTGTACATAGGAGCCTCCTTTGGCAGCGGCTGTCCCGGCTCTGACGGCCGGCTTTGCGCCTGTGGTTCGGCCCCATTATATATAAGCCGACCGGTCGGTCAATTAAATGGCATGGCAGCGGCGTGATGGCAACTTTTGCAATGGCAAGTAAGCCAGGCGCGACATCGGATCCGTGATGGCGGCATATTGGGCCCTGCCGACCGGTACGAAACTTGCGGGGTCTACCCATCAACATGACAAACGATGCCCATCCCTCGCTGCTGCGTCCCGGGCACAACTGCTGGCGCGTGGAGCCCTGCACGCGCTTTGCGATGCTGGTCGATGCGGACGCCTATTTCACCGCACTGCGGGAGGCATTGGCACGTGCGGAGCAAACCATCTATATCGTCGGATGGGATATCGACAGCCGCATGCGCCTGGCGCAAGAGGGGCCGGAAGATGGCTTGCCGGCCGAACTGCGCGACTTCCTTCATGCGCTGTGCAAGCGGCGACCTGACCTGCACGTCTACGTGCTGAGCTGGGATTTCGCCATGGTGTTCGCGTTCGAGCGCGAATTCCTGCCCGCGGCACGGCAGCACTGGGAGGCGCACCGGCGCCTGTCGTTCTGCCTGGACGGCAATCATCCGCCCGGTGCGTCGCATCACCAGAAGGTGGTGGTCATTGATCACGCGCTCGCGTTCGTTGGCGGCCTGGACCTCACCATCCGACGCTGGGACACGCCCGAACACCGCGCCGACGAGCCGCTCAGGACCGATCCCGACGGCAAGCCCTACGCGCCATTTCATGACGTGCAGTGCATGGTGGACGGCGACGCGGCGCGCGCGCTCGGCGATCTCGCCGCGGAGCGATGGCTGCGTGCGACGGGTCGCCATGCACGCGTGCCGACGGCGACTGGCGCGGACCCGTGGCCGAGCCGGGTGCCACCGGACGCCACGGATGTACGCGTCGGCATCAGCCGTACCTATCCGGCGCGCGATGATGCGCCCGCCGTCACCGAGATCCGGGAACTCCATACCGATGCGATCGCTGCCGCGCGCGACAGCCTGTATCTCGAAAACCAGTACTTCAGCTCCGCACTGATCGCCGACGCATTCGCGGCCCGGTTACGCGAATCCGACAGCCCTGACATCGCACTCGTCTCGCGCCGGACGGAAAGCGGCTGGCTCGAGGAAGCCAGCATGGGCGTGCTGCGCGCGCGCCTCTGCCGTACCTTGCGCGCCGCGGACTCACACGGTCGCTTCCGGCTTTACTGCCCGCACGTGCCGGGCCTGCGCGATGCCTGCGTCAATGTCCACAGCAAGGTGATGGTCGTTGATGACCGCCTGCTCATGATCGGCTCCGCGAACCTCAGCAACCGGTCTTTCGGACTCGATACCGAATGCAATCTCGTGATCGAATCGAACGGCGACGCGCGCATCGCCGCATCGATCCGCACCATGCGAGACCGCTTGCTGTGCGAACACCTGGCGGTCTCGCCTGATGCGCTGAATCAGGCGCTGGCCGAGCATCCCAGGCTCAACGATGCACTGCGCGCGCTGCAACGGTCGGGCGAGCGTACCCTCGTGCCGTTCATGCCAAGTGTCCCCGACGAGGTCGACGCTGCATTGCCCGACGCCTCGCTGCTCGATCCGATGGAGCCGATCGACACCGACCAGGTCATGGCCGAGTTCATCGGCCACGATGCGCGCCCGCGCGCCGCAAGCCACGTGGCGATGCTCGTTGGGTTCCTGCTGGTGCTCGCCGGCGTGGCGTTTGCGTGGCGCTATACGCCACTGCGCGAATGGGCCGATGTCCGTCATCTGCTGGTCCTGATGGAGCGCGTGGACGAGATGCCGCTCGCCCCGCTCGTGATGATGTCCGCCTATGTCGTCGGTGGGATGATGCTGATCCCGGTGAGCGTGCTGATCGTGGTCACGGTAGTCGTATTCGGGCCGTTGTATGGCGGCGCGATAGCGCTGGCGGGCACTGTGCTGAGCGCTGCGGTCGGCTACACGGCAGGGCGCCTGTTGGGTCGCAACGCCGTGCGGCGCTTCGGCGGCCGGCGGCTGAACCGGCTCAGCCAGCGCGTAGGCCAGCACGGCGTGCTTGCGATGGTGGCGCTCAGGCTGGTGCCCGTCGCGCCGTTCACGCTGGTCAATCTTGTCGTGGGCGCCTCGCGCATCCGTCTGCGCGATTGCCTGCTGGGGACGGCCATCGGCATGTCGCCCGGCATTATCGTCTCGGCGTCACTGGTGGACCGCATTGCCGCCGTAGCGCGTAACCCGGGCGCGCTGACGTTTGCGTGGCTCGCACTGGTGCTGCTCGTGCCCGTGTGTGTGTGGGTGTTGCTGCGGCGAAGACGCGAGCGCCGCCGCCGGACCACACGTGCGCACCAGCCACACGACACAGGCGTGTGCCATTCATGCGGTGTGCGCACCGCGCCGAACGAGAGAACGCGGTGAACGCGCCAGAAGCACCGCTTGCCGCCCGGCATGCCGAGATCGCGGTGGCGAGCTACAACATCCACGGCGGCGTCGGCACCGACGGTCATTTCGTGCCGAAACGCATCTGCGAGGTGCTGCGCGAGTTGCGGGCCGACCTGGTCGCGCTACAGGAAGTGGAAACCCGCGCCACCGGCTTCGATATGCTCGGCTTCCTGTCCAGGCATACTGGGCTGCATGCAATACCAGGCCCGACGCTGGTGCGCGACGATGGCGACTATGGCAATGCCTTGCTGACACGCTATGCGCCGCTGCGCGTGCGGCACATCGATCTCAGTGTGAAAGGGCGCGAACCGCGCGGTGCCATCGATGCACAGCTGCAATGCGACGCGATCGAAGCCGGCACGTTCGCGCTGCGTGTGATTGCCACGCACCTGGGCCTGCTGCCCAGCGAACGCCGCGCACAGGTGCGCCGCCTGCTGACGGCGCTGGCCGAAGTACCCGCCCAGCCGACCATCTTGCTTGGCGATGTCAACGAATGGTTTCTGTGGGGCCGGCCGTTGCGCTGGCTGCATGCCTATTTCGAGCGCACGCCGCATGTGTCGACGTTTCCGTCGCGCTGCCCCGTGCTCGCGCTCGACCGCATCTGGACGTCGCCGCGCGCGCATCTTGTCGCGGTGTCGAGCCACCGCAGTCCGCTGGCTCGACTTGCATCCGATCATCTGCCGCTGCTCGCGCAAATGCGGCTGACTTCGCGGTAAGGCACGCTGTTCCAGGGTTGCCGATCAGGTCTGTGAGGCGTCCTTCCGTGGACGGCGGACGGTCCTGAGCTTGCCGCTGCTTCCACCGCCGCAGAAGAACCGGTCCGCGCCATCGGACTCAAGCCCCGATACCGCGACGCCCGCAGGCATGTCGAGTCGTTCCAAGACCTCACCCGAGCATGGGTCGATGCGCCGCAAGTCGCTCTCTTCACCTTCCCATGTCCCATGCCATAGCTCACCGTCCACCCAGGTAACCCCGGTCACGAAACGGTTGGATTCGATCGTGCGGAGCACCTTGCCGGTGTCGGGATCGATCTGATGGATCTTCCGTTCGCGGTACTGTCCCACCCAGAGCGATCCTTCGGCCCAGGCCATGCCGGAATCGCCGCCGCCGCCCGGGGCCGGAATGGTCGCGAGCACGTGGCCGGTCTGAGGATCGATCTTCTGGATGCGGCTTTCGGAGATCTGGTAAAGGTGCCGGCCGTCGAACGCCGTCCCGGCGTGCGCGGGGATCTCGATGGTGCGCACCGTCTGCCCGCTCGCCGGATCGAGCGCGTTGAGCCTGTCTCCAGAGCCAAACCACACCTGGCGCCCGTCGTAGGTAACGCCATGGATGGCCTCCACGCCGGCAAAGGGCCCGTATTCACGAATGACTTCCGCTGCGGATCGCTTCATGTTCGTGTCCTCGTCACTGGTTGATGTGCGTTTCATGCTAGCTGCCGGGTAGCGGCCCAGGGAGTAACAAGGTCGTCGCGAATCCGGGTATCGGGGGGGTGATCCACCGGCGTGCACGCCCATGGCCGATCGGCTGGACCTTGCCGGTCGCCGCCAGTGCGTCGAGCGCGCGCTGCATGGTGCGCTGGCTCGCGCCGAGCGCCAGCGCCAGGGCGGAGCTTGACCACGACTCTCCGTCCGCGAGGCAGGCGAGCACGGTGGCATAGGCGTCTTCGACCGGCAGCGCCAGCACAACGACTCCAGGCGCGTCACGTGGTGCCAGCGCGTAGCCGTGCCTTGTCGCGGATACGTCAGCGAGCGGCCCGAGTGCAGCGCGTAGCCGTCCGATTTCCACGCGCAGGCGCGCGCGATGCGAGGCATCGGCGAATTTCATCCGGAACGCACGGGCGATCAGCGTGTCGCGGGGCACATCACCCGGCCATGCTTCGGCGAGCGTGCGGGCGAGCGAGAACAGAACCGGCCGCCGGGCCAGCGGAACCAGGGTGGCGGCGTCACGTACGACGAGGCGGCATGCGTCGACGATCAGCGTTCCGGATGCCAGCAGCGCTTCCACCTCATCGAGCATGAGCAGCCGTTCACTGCCGCGAGAGATCCGTCGCGCGGCCGGGGTATCGAGGACACGGGATGCGGCTTCGACCTCCGCCATCAGCGCCGGGATGCCTGCCTGACGGGCTGCGTCCCGGGCACGGGCGAGCGCGGTGTGCGCCACACCGGTTTGCAGTCGCCGGATAGCGATGCCGGCGACTGCGAGTTCGTGCGCGGCGTGCAGGGCAGCCGGAAGAGGTGTGGCGGGGTCAAGGCCGGCAAGCATATGGTCAGCCGCCTCAAGCTGGCCAATCAGCAGCAGGCGGCGCACTTGCAGATAGCGCGCCTGCGCGGCGTTGGCGCGGTCGCCGTGCGCTTCCAGTGTTGCCCGCGCAGCGTCGAGCGCCTTCACAGGCCAGTGCAGGTCGCGTGAAACCAGCGCGATCTCGGCTTCGGCGACAACGCAGCGCGCACGGGCCATGATCTCCTTCGGACCGAAGGCACGTGCAGCATTGCGCAGCAACGCCTTCGCGAGCGAAAAATCGCCGAGCTGCGCCATTGCGATCCCGCGCAGTGCGAGCGCTGGCGCATCGTCGCGCAGGGCGACGCGGTTCAGCGCGCCGAGCGGGTCACCGGCCGCCAGCGCCCGGGCCGCGGCGGTGATCAGGGAGTCCATCCGAATCCCACCACACTTGTCTTTTCCACCGTTGGAAGGTTGGGCCTAATCTAGCACACGAGATCTGCCGATAGGCCGCTCCGCGTGCCGCTGGCAGCACGTGTAGTATCGTCCTGGCGGCCCTTGCGCCGCCATCCCCTTTTTCTGTCTGTGGAGGTAACGAAGATGACTGGCGCGGCGTACAACAAGATCGTGGTGGCGGTCGACGGCAGCAGCACGTCGACCTTGGCCTTGAACGAGGCGGTTCGGATCGCGGGCCCCGGCGGCGCAACGGTGCTCGCGCTCTATGTGGTTGACAACGCGATGCCGCTCTTCGATGCCGGCTTCTACGATCCGAGCCAGGTGCAGAAGGCAATCGTCGAAAGTGGCCAGCGTGCGCTCGAAGATGCGGCCAGCCGACTGGCAGCCGCCAATGTGAAATACGAAACCCGGCTCGTCAGCGATGCAGCGGTGCCTGGGGACATCGGTGCGTCCATCAACGAGGCTGCCCGCCAGTGGGGCGCCGACCTGCTCGTGATCGGCACGCACGGCCGCCGCGGTGTCCGCAGGCTGGTGCTGGGGAGTGTGGCCGAAGCGTTGATCCGGCAGTCGACCATGCCGGTGCTGCTTGTGCGCGGCGAAGGCGCTGCGGACTGACCCGGTCGGCAGTCCGGAAATCGTTACCCGGCGAAGCGGAAATGTCCGCTGCGCAGCACGATCTCGCGGGCCTCGGTCAGCTCGAACAGGCTTTCCGCCAGTTGTTCGATACGCTGGCGATTGCTGGTGAAGGCCGCCAGCAAGTCTTCTTCGCGCGGAGAACGCGCGCCAAAGTGCGCCTCCAGTGCTTCCGCCGTGACGGAATACTGGGTGGGGCTGCCGTTGACCGTTGCAGGACAGGACAGCCTCAGGCTGGCCGCGCAGTAGGTCGGATTGGCGCGAGGAAACGAGACAGCGGACATGGCGTACCCCTCGTGCGGTCGACGAACGAATGAGAACATTCTAGGACATCGGCTGCTGCGGTAAAGGTGGCCAGATCAAACGCTGGCTGGGACAACCGGATTGCCATTAGGCGCTCCGCGCGTAGCCGAACGGCGCAGCGGCTGACTCCGGCCTTTGCAACGCCTTGGCGACGGCATGCGCGGCGGCAATGTGCGCGTCGGCGTAGTCTGCTTGTTCGGCCAGGAAGCGCTCGAATGGAAGCACCGGCAGGAACTCTGCTGCCTGTCCCTTGTACTCGGAATGGCAGTCGGTCCCGCCGGTCCTATATCCCGGGCGCACCGCGACTTCCGCGAGCCGGGTCTCCAGAGCCGCCAGGGCGGCCTGCACCGGTGCGCGCGGGAGCTCGGCGAACGAACCCGACTCTGCGCCGGCCCGTACCACGCCAGCCAGCGCCGCCATGCGGCGTGCGGTGGCGTGCATCTGTGCATAGGCCTGCGCGGCATCGGGCGACAGTCCGTGGCCATGCTCGTCCCGCGTACGTTCCGCGCGGGTCGATGCCCGTCCGGCCGAGATCCGCAAGGCTTCGAGCCGCGCGGTGCCAGCTGCACCCGAGCGGGCTGCGATAAACGCGGCCCGAAGATAGACGGCATTGACGGCAAGCGCGTCGAAGGCGTGTCGGAACATGCGCGAACGCTCCACACGCGGCGCCAGCACGTAGTAGCTCGCCAACGCGATCAGGCAGCCCAGTGCCGTATCGATGCCCCGCAGGGCGGCAAAGTGGCTGCTGTCGACCGCAGGCGCCCCTATCCATGAGAACAGGATGACCGCCGGCGTCAGGCAGAACGCAAAGCCGGCAGGCTGCGCCGCGAGCCGGCTTGCGTATGCGCCGGACAGGAACAGCGCGCTGATGCCCAACGCTACCGCTGGCTCGGGATGCAACAGGCCAATCGCGCAGGCGAGCAATGCTCCGGCGAGCGATCCGGCGAAGCGCTTGAGCGAGATCTGGCGCGTGGTCTGCAACTGCGGGCTTAGCACCATGATGACGGTGACGGCGACCCAGTAGCCGTGATCCACATGCCACCACTGCGCGGGCAGCAAGCTCAGGCAGCCGCCGAGGGCCAGACGGATCGCATGGCGGCCAGCCAGTGCGTCGCGGGCCGTATGTTCGCGGAGCGCGCCGCGCAGGCGGTCCACGACATGCCACAGGCCGCGCCGTGGCCAGGCGAATCCGGCACGCCAGCGTTCGAAGTCCGGGTGTCGCGCCAGGGCCGCGAGCGCTGACTGGTATGGCGGCGGCGCACTGGCGTTGGGCACCGGCGCAACCAGCCGCCGCAGCTCATGCCGGAGTGCCACGCCCAGGGAAGGCAGGTCCGCCGCATGCCGGGCCATCGCGTGGCGGACCTGCTCGTGCGCATCGGCCATGCAGCGCGCGATGTGCCGCAACGGCAGAGAGTGCGCGGGGCCGGCGCGTTCACGCAGTTCCGCCGCGACAATCAGCAGGCCGAACAGGGCATCCGCGATCCCGACGACATACGCGTAGTGGATCAGCGCGTAGGCGTCCCGCAGGTTGCGGCGCGCTTGGATAGCGCGTCGTGCCGCCTCGATATGGTTGCGGATGTCTTGCTTGCAGGCGGTCAACGTCCGCGCATCGCCGCCGTCGGCGAGTGCGGAGGCGAAGCGTTGAAGCGCGGCATAGGCGGCTTCGGTCTCAGGGCGCGGACGCATTTCGCGGCGCGAGGGAATCAGAGCGAGGCAAACCAGGCAGGCGAATGCCCCGCCCCGCAGGTATCCCAGCCCGGAATCCAGCAGGTGGGCGGCGACATCGTGGCTTGCGACAGGCTGCAGGCAGGCGGCGATCAGCACCACATAGAGCAGCTTGGCCGAGATCGCCGCAGCGGGGCCGCGCGTTTCCGCAAAGCCCGCGGCTAGGCCCGCGACCAGCACGACAGGTACAGCGGCAAACGGGCTGAAGGCCACGGCGGCACCGATCGCACTCGCGACTGAGCCACCGATGCCGACTGCGCCAAGGCTCGCAAGACGTTGAGCGGCCGTGCCTTCCCGGTCGGCGAGGCATGTCCAGATGGAGGCGGTCGCGGCCCAAAGGTAGTTTGTCTGACCGCTGAGCCAACCCATGCCGGCGAGAGCGATAAATGAGCCAGCATAGATCAGGCCGCGGCGGATCAGCGCGGGGTCAGGCCAATAGCGAAGCAACAAGGGTAGGACTGGCATAGGCGTGAGCGGGTGCTGTGGCCACTCTACGACAGCGTATGTTGCGATGCAACAAAATCGCGAATTGCTCCCTTGTCTGCAATGATTTGCGCCACTGATGCCGCCACCACCGTCAATGGTGACCGAAGCGATACATATCCCCGCTGCAGGCACGTCTCGCCCAGAATTCCGATGAGAGCGGGGGCTTATGCCGAAATTTGGGCAAAAAAAACCCGCGCAGTGTTCTGCGCGGGTTGGAATCCACCGAGGTGGTGGAGGAGACAGACTTCACTATACACGTCTTGCTGCGACGCACCAAGCCGACCCTCGGGAATGTTTGCTTTCTGACACAATGTTGTTGTCCTCTTACAACAGATGATGACGAACCACGCTACTGTGCGCCTCATGAGGCGTTTTTGCTATCGAAAAAGATAGGCGGCGCCCACCGCGCAGAAGAGCCCGGCAACGTCAGCAAACAGAGCACACCCAAGCGCATGGCGCGTATTGTGCACATTGACGCTGCCAAAATAGACCGCCAGGACATAGAAGGTGGTTTCGGTCGATCCCTGGATGATGGCAGCCAGCCGCCCCTGGAAGGAGTCGACGCCGTAAGTGGTCATGACATCGACCATGAGTCCGCGCGCGCCGGCGCCGGAAAGTATTTTCATCAGCCCGACCGGAAGCGCCGGGACGAAATCAGTGTTCAGGCCAAGCCAGGCGAAGCCCGCGGACAGCCACTGCATCAGGATGTCCATGCAACCGGTCGCGCGGAACAGGCCGATCGCGACGAGAATCGCCACCAGATACGGGATGATCTGGACCGCGACGCCGAACCCTTCCTTGGCGCCGTCGATGAATGCCTCGTAGACATTCACGCGGCGTATCGCCCCACATATCAGGAACACGGTGATCAGCGACAGGATGAAACCGCTACCCGCCAGGGCAGTGAGCCGGCTGACCTGGTCTGGCGGCGCGTGGCGAAGCCAGACCAGCAGCCCGCCTACGCCAAGCGCGCCCAGCGCAAAAGCGGCCAGCACCACAGGCCGCAACAGGTTCAGCCGCTGCACCCAGGCAACGGCCAGCAGGCCTGCCAGGAACGAACCGCCAGTCGCCAGCAATGTCGGCAGGAAGATGTCGGCCGCATTGAACCCGACCAGGCCTTGCTTGATCGCGATCGCCTGCCGCATGGCGATGACCGAGGTTGGAATCAGCGTCAGGCCCGCCGTGTTCAGCACGATGAACATGATCTGCGCGTCCGTGGCGACATCCGGGCGCCGGTTCAGCGTCTGCAATTCCCGCATGGCGTTCAGGCCAAGCGGCGTCGCCGCGTTGTCCAGCCCGAGCAGGTTGGCCGAGACGTTCATCATCATGGCGCCCTGGGCGGGATGGCCCTGCGGCACGCCGGGGAAGAAGTGTCGCAGAAGCGGGTTGACAAGTCTGGCGAAGGCGTCGACCACGCCGGCCCGCTCGCCGATGCGCATGATGCCAAGCCACAGACTCATCACGCCGGCCAGTCCCAGTGAAATCTCGAACGCCGTGCGGGCGCTGTCGAACAGGCTGGCCAGCATGGCGGGAAATACGGCGAGGTCGCCGTTCGCGAGCCGAATGCAGGCAGCCAGGAACGCAATCAGGAAGAAGCCGAGCCAGACGAAATTCAGGACCATCGGAAATAGGAGCAGAGAGGGAGCGCCGCCGTGGGGCGGCGGCCCCGCGCGGATAACTGTGGCAGTGGAAGCTGTGTCAGCCGATCACTGCGCCGCGCTCGGCGAGTAAATCGCGCAGTACCGAGCGGTGGCAATGCGCTTCATCCTCGCAATAGCAACCGATCGAGAAGTTGGTCTGGTGTGACAGGGCCGCGAGCAGGTCTAGCGTACGGCTGGCATCGGGTCCGGCCATTTCCTTGCGGAAATGCCTGACGAAGGTGCGCCAGGCCTTGTCGTCCGTGGCCGCGAGCGCCTGGGCAACCAGTTCTGGCGTCGGTGATAGGACGGGATACCAGACGTCATAGAAATCGCGGCTCGCGAATTCCGCCTTTGGCACGCCGCGGGGCGGTCGTCGGACAGTGCCGATGCGAAGCCCTTCATCGGCGGCGCGGGGGGATCCCAGTCGAACGATCCGGATTGTCATGGAAGTTTCCGCCTGGGCGGTAGCGCTTGGTCAGGCCTTGATCATGAATCATCGTGTCGTGCATGACAAACATCCGCACCTCCGCCATTGCATTCCTCTACCAAGTCGCTCGGGGAGCCACACACCAATAGGCACTCTATATAGAGAAGCCTCGATTTGGTCCGGTAGCCTAAGCTGAAAGAGAATAAGTGCGGCGGTCGCCGCTTTATGGGGTTTGGCGATTTATTTCACCAAACCGCTTGCCAAGCCTGACTTGCTGCCGTACTATTCGCCCCCTCGCAACACAACGCGGCGCTGCAAGGCAGGGCTGATAAGGGCTGCGGGGCAACTGGGTGGTTCGGAGCGAGAGAGTTAGCGCGACGAACCGAAGCAAAAAAAGTGCTGACCCGGTTGACGAAACGAAGAAAGCTCTGCATAATCTCGTTTCTCTGCTGCTGACGCAGCGACGCAAACGGCAAAGCCGGTGCGGGCCCGAAAGGGCGGGTTCTTTAACAACCAAACAACCGATAAGTGTGGGCGCTGGGTAGCGGACGCACGAAGTCTTCGGGCTTCGGAGCTTCAAAAGTTACAAAGTGCTCGCACAGCAAAACGTGACTGGGTCTACGGATCTGGTCAGTCAGTTTTCTGAGAGTGAGCGACCGCTCGAAAGAGCGAGGTGCTTCGGCACCACACAGAGATTGAACTGAAGAGTTTGATCCTGGCTCAGATTGAACGCTGGCGGCATGCCTTACACATGCAAGTCGAACGGCAGCACGGGCTTCGGCCTGGTGGCGAGTGGCGAACGGGTGAGTAATACATCGGAACGTGCCCTGTCGTGGGGGATAACTAGTCGAAAGATTAGCTAATACCGCATACGACCTGAGGGTGAAAGCGGGGGACCGGTAACGGCCTCGCGCGATAGGAGCGGCCGATGTCTGATTAGCTAGTTGGTGGGGTAAGAGCCCACCAAGGCGACGATCAGTAGCTGGTCTGAGAGGACGATCAGCCACACTGGGACTGAGACACGGCCCAGACTCCTACGGGAGGCAGCAGTGGGGAATTTTGGACAATGGGGGCAACCCTGATCCAGCAATGCCGCGTGTGTGAAGAAGGCCTTCGGGTTGTAAAGCACTTTTGTCCGGAAAGAAAACCCTTGCCCTAATACGGTGGGGGGATGACGGTACCGGAAGAATAAGCACCGGCTAACTACGTGCCAGCAGCCGCGGTAATACGTAGGGTGCGAGCGTTAATCGGAATTACTGGGCGTAAAGCGTGCGCAGGCGGTTTTGTAAGACAGGCGTGAAATCCCCGGGCTTAACCTGGGAATGGCGCTTGTGACTGCAAGGCTAGAGTGTGTCAGAGGGGGGTAGAATTCCACGTGTAGCAGTGAAATGCGTAGAGATGTGGAGGAATACCGATGGCGAAGGCAGCCCCCTGGGACATGACTGACGCTCATGCACGAAAGCGTGGGGAGCAAACAGGATTAGATACCCTGGTAGTCCACGCCCTAAACGATGTCAACTAGTTGTTGGGGATTCATTTCTTCAGTAACGTAGCTAACGCGTGAAGTTGACCGCCTGGGGAGTACGGTCGCAAGATTAAAACTCAAAGGAATTGACGGGGACCCGCACAAGCGGTGGATGATGTGGATTAATTCGATGCAACGCGAAAAACCTTACCTACCCTTGACATGCCACTAACGAAGCAGAGATGCATTAGGTGCCCGAAAGGGAAAGTGGACACAGGTGCTGCATGGCTGTCGTCAGCTCGTGTCGTGAGATGTTGGGTTAAGTCCCGCAACGAGCGCAACCCTTGTCTCTAGTTGCTACGAAAGGGCACTCTAGAGAGACTGCCGGTGACAAACCGGAGGAAGGTGGGGATGACGTCAAGTCCTCATGGCCCTTATGGGTAGGGCTTCACACGTCATACAATGGTGCGTACAGAGGGTTGCCAACCCGCGAGGGGGAGCCAATCCCAGAAAACGCATCGTAGTCCGGATCGTAGTCTGCAACTCGACTACGTGAAGCTGGAATCGCTAGTAATCGCGGATCAGCATGCCGCGGTGAATACGTTCCCGGGTCTTGTACACACCGCCCGTCACACCATGGGAGTGGGTTTTGCCAGAAGTAGTTAGCCTAACCGCAAGGAGGGCGATTACCACGGCAGGGTTCATGACTGGGGTGAAGTCGTAACAAGGTAGCCGTATCGGAAGGTGCGGCTGGATCACCTCCTTTCCAGAGGCGCGCGTTCTGCGTGCTCAGTGTCCACACTTATCGGTTTGTTTGCTGTTACAGCCAAGGGTCTGTAGCTCAGGTGGTTAGAGCACCGTCTTGATAAGGCGGGGGTCGTAGGTTCAAGTCCTACCAGACCCACCAAGTTATCCGAGGGGGGATTAGCTCAGCTGGGAGAGCACCTGCTTTGCAAGCAGGGGGTCGTCGGTTCGATCCCGTCATCCTCCACCACCGCTTACGAGCGGGACGGAAGTACCTTGGTTTGGTTGGCCAAATGCAAGCGCTCTGCGCAAGAGTGTTTGCATTTGGCATTGCCAAGCGATCGCAAGATCGGCTGTTCTTTAACAATATGGGATGTAGTAAAGGTGTCGCGCGAGCGTTGATGAGACGCTCAGTTGTATAACGCGATACCGGGTTGTGATTGTATCAACCAAAGTATTTAAGTGATCGAAAGATGACTTGGAATACGGCACAAATGCGAGAACTCAACCTGTAGCGAGACGGTGTCCTTGAGACACACTTGTTATAGGGTCAAGCGAACAAGTGCATGTGGTGGATGCCTTGGCGATCACAGGCGATGAAGGACGCGGTAGCCTGCGAAAAGCTTCGGGGAGCTGGCAAACGAGCTTTGATCCGGAGATGTCCGAATGGGGAAACCCGGCCCGAATGGGTCATCCCTGACTGAATACATAGGTCAGGGAAGCGAACGCGGCGAACTGAAACATCTAAGTAGCTGCAGGAACAGAAATCAACCGAGATTCCCAAAGTAGTGGCGAACGAAATGGGAAGAGCCTTGTACTCTTTAGCAGTGTTGTTAGCAGAACGGGATGGAAAGCCCGGCCGTAGCAGGTGATAGCCCTGTATGCGAAAACAGCGTTGTGGAACTAGGTGTACGACAAGTAGGGCGGGACACGTGAAATCCTGTCTGAAGATGGGGGGACCATCCTCCAAGGCTAAATACTCGTGATCGACCGATAGTGAACCAGTACCGTGAGGGAAAGGCGAAAAGAACCCCGGGAGGGGAGTGAAATAGATCCTGAAACCGCATGCATACAAACAGTCGGAGCCTCGTAAGGGGTGACGGCGTACCTTTTGTATAATGGGTCAGCGACTTACATTCAGTGGCGAGCTTAACCGATTAGGGCAGGCGTAGCGAAAGCGAGTCCGAACAGGGCGATTAGTCGCTGGGTGTAGACCCGAAACCAGATGATCTATCCATGGCCAGGTTGAAGGTGCGGTAACACGTACTGGAGGACCGAACCCACTAACGTTGAAAAGTTAGGGGATGAGCTGTGGATAGGGGTGAAAGGCTAAACAAATCTGGAAATAGCTGGTTCTCTCCGAAAACTATTTAGGTAGTGCCTCGTGTGTCACCTTCGGGGGTAGAGCACTGTCATGGTTGGGGGGTCTATTGCTGATTACCCCGCCATAGCAAACTCCGAATACCGAAGAGTGCAATCACGGGAGACAGACATCGGGTGCTAACGTCCGGTGTCAAGAGGGAAACAACCCAGACCGCCAGCTAAGGTCCCCAAATATGGCTAAGTGGGAAACGAAGTGGGAAGGCTAAAACAGTCAGGAGGTTGGCTTAGAAGCAGCCACCCTTTAAAGAAAGCGTAATAGCTCACTGATCGAGTCGTCCTGCGCGGAAGATGTAACGGGGCTAAGCCATATACCGAAGCTGCGGACGCACAGTAATGTGCGTGGTAGGAGAGCGTTCCGTAAGCCTGTGAAGGTGTCTTGTAAAGGATGCTGGAGGTATCGGAAGTGCGAATGCTGACATGAGTAGCGATAAAGGGGGTGAAAGGCCCCCTCGCCGTAAGCCCAAGGTTTCCTACGCAACGTTCATCGGCGTAGGGTGAGTCGGCCCCTAAGGCGAGGCAGAGATGCGTAGCTGATGGGAAGCAGGTTAATATTCCTGCACCGTCGTATGATGCGATGGGGGGACGGATCGCGGAAGGTTGTCCGGGTGTTGGAAGTCCCGGTCCCTGCAGTGGAGAAGGCGCTTAGGCAAATCCGGGCGCGTAATTCAAGGCTGTGGGGCGAGTGAGCTAGGCTCGCGAAGCAATTGGAAGTGGTTCCAAGAAAAGCCTCTAAGCTTCAGTCATACGAGACCGTACCGCAAACCGACACAGGTGGGCGAGATGAGTATTCTAAGGCGCTTGAGAGAACTCGGGAGAAGGAACTCGGCAAATTGGTACCGTAACTTCGGGATAAGGTACGCCCTGGTAGCTTGACTGGCCTGCGCCAGAAGGGTGAAGGGGTTGCAATAAAATGGTGGCTGCGACTGTTTAATAAAAACACAGCACTCTGCAAACACGAAAGTGGACGTATAGGGTGTGACGCCTGCCCGGTGCCGGAAGATTAAATGATGGGGTGCAAGCTCTTGATTGAAGTCCCGGTAAACGGCGGCCGTAACTATAACGGTCCTAAGGTAGCGAAATTCCTTGTCGGGTAAGTTCCGACCTGCACGAATGGCGTAACGATGGCCACACTGTCTCCTCCCGAGACTCAGCGAAGTTGAAGTGTTTGTGATGATGCAATCTCCCCGCGGCTAGACGGAAAGACCCCATGAACCTTTACTGTAGCTTTGCATTGGACTTTGAACCGATCTGTGTAGGATAGGTGGGAGGCTTTGAAGCGTGGACGCTAGTTCACGTGGAGCCGTCCTTGAAATACCACCCTGGTTTGTTTGAGGTTCTAACCTTGGCCCGTGAATCCGGGTCGGGGACAGTGCATGGTAGGCAGTTTGACTGGGGCGGTCTCCTCCCAAAGTGTAACGGAGGAGTTCGAAGGTACGCTTGGTACGGTCGGACATCGTACCTAAAGTGCAATGGCAAAAGCGTGCTTAACTGCGAGACCGACAAGTCGAGCAGGTGCGAAAGCAGGACATAGTGATCCGGTGGTTCTGAATGGAAGGGCCATCGCTCAACGGATAAAAGGTACTCTGGGGATAACAGGCTGATACCGCCCAAGAGTTCATATCGACGGCGGTGTTTGGCACCTCGATGTCGGCTCATCTCATCCTGGGGCTGTAGCCGGTCCCAAGGGTATGGCTGTTCGCCATTTAAAGAGGTACGTGAGCTGGGTTTAAAACGTCGTGAGACAGTTTGGTCCCTATCTGCCGTGGGCGTTGGAATCTTGACGGGGGCTGCTCCTAGTACGAGAGGACCGGAGTGGACGTACCGCTGGTGTACCTGTTGTCTCGCCAGAGGCATCGCAGGGTAGCTATGTACGGAAGAGATAACCGCTGAAAGCATCTAAGCGGGAAACTCGCCTGAAGATGAGGATTCCCTGGAGGCTTGACCTCCTTGAAGGGTCGTTCGAGACCAGGACGTTGATAGGCTGGGTGTGGAAGCGCAGTAATGCGTTAAGCTAACCAGTACTAATTGCCCGTAAGGCTTGATCCTATAACCAGTGTGTTTTAGCCTGGTGAGTCAATCGCCTTGTGCCGATACAGCACAACCCAACGCTACAAAACTACATCCCGAATTGGTGAGGTTGACCGCGTCAGCCTCACAACCCCTCATGCCTGGTGACCATAGCGAGCTGGAACCACCCCTTCCCATCCCGAACAGGTCCGTGAAACAGCTCCGCGCCGATGATAGTGCGGATACCCGTGTGAAAGTAGGTCATCGCCAGGCTCTTATAATGCAGAACCCCTCGACAGCGTGTGCTGCGAGGGGTTTTGTCTTTTGTGGCGCCGCTGACGGACTCTGAAGTCCTTTCTGCAGCTCATTCCCTGGGCCGACAGGCTTGCCGGATTGGCCTCCAACGGCCTTCAGGAGGCCGTTTTTAGCCTCCCTATAGGGTGAGAACGCAGAAATTTAAACTGTGTTTGTGGGTTGCCATAGCCAGTGCCAGCGTGCCCGGCAGTGGCCAGCTCGATGGTCCGGTCGATGTACTCCGCAACGGAAAGTGCTTGACAGGCGAGGCGAGAGGTACCATAATCGATAGTTCTCTGCGGAGAGGTGCCCGAGTGGCTAAAGGGGGCAGACTGTAAATCTGTTGGCTTACGCCTACGCTGGTTCGAATCCAGCCCTCTCCACCAGAATGCAAGACAGTGACTGGCTAACAAGGCCGGTGAAGCAAAGAGAACCGGGCGGGTGTAGCTCAATGGTAGAGCAGAAGCCTTCCAAGCTTACGACGAGGGTTCGATTCCCTTCACCCGCTCCAAACAACGCGGTTGCTGTCGACAAGTAATACGTCTAGTTTTGCCCATGTGGCTCAGTGGTAGAGCACTCCCTTGGTAAGGGAGAGGTCGGCAGTTCGATCCTGCCCATGGGCACCAAATACCGCACTGGCAATATCGCTACCAGACAGGAGTCGCGAAATGGCAAAGGAAAAGTTCGAGCGGACTAAGCCGCACGTGAACGTTGGTACGATTGGTCACGTTGACCACGGCAAGACCACGCTGACCGCAGCGATCGCCACGGTGCTGGCAGCGAAGTTCGGCGGTGCCGCCAAGAAGTACGACGAAATCGACGCAGCGCCGGAAGAGAAGGCACGCGGTATTACCATCAATACCGCCCACGTCGAATACGAAACGGCCAACCGCCACTACGCGCACGTTGACTGCCCGGGCCACGCCGACTACGTGAAGAACATGATCACGGGTGCCGCCCAGATGGACGGCGCGATCCTGGTTTGCTCGGCCGCTGACGGCCCGATGCCGCAAACGCGTGAGCACATCCTGCTGGCCCGCCAGGTTGGCGTGCCGTACATCATCGTGTTCCTGAACAAGTGCGACATGGTGGACGACGCTGAACTGCTCGAGCTGGTCGAGATGGAAGTTCGCGAACTGCTGTCGAAGTACGAATTCCCCGGCGACGACACCCCGATCATCAAGGGTTCGGCCAAGCTGGCGCTGGAAGGCGACAAGGGCGAGCTCGGCGAAGTGGCCATCATGAACCTGGCCGACGCGCTGGACACCTACATCCCGACGCCGGAGCGTGCCGTTGACGGTACCTTCCTGATGCCGGTGGAAGACGTGTTCTCGATCTCGGGTCGTGGCACCGTGGTGACCGGCCGTATCGAGCGCGGCGTGATCAAGGTCGGCGAAGAAATCGAAATCGTCGGTATCCGCCCGACCGTGAAGACCACCTGCACCGGCGTGGAAATGTTCCGCAAGCTGCTGGACCAGGGCCAAGCTGGCGACAACGTCGGCCTGCTGCTGCGTGGTACCAAGCGTGAAGACGTCGAGCGCGGCCAAGTGCTGTGCAAGCCGGGTTCGATCAAGCCGCACACCCACTTCACCGGTGAGGTGTACATCCTGTCGAAGGACGAAGGCGGCCGTCACACCCCGTTCTTCAACAACTACCGCCCGCAGTTCTACTTCCGTACCACCGACGTGACCGGCTCGATCGAGCTGCCGGCGGACAAGGAAATGGTGATGCCGGGTGATAACGTGTCGATCACCGTCAAGCTGATCGCCCCGATCGCCATGGAAGAAGGTCTGCGCTTCGCTATCCGTGAAGGCGGCCGTACCGTCGGCGCCGGCGTCGTGGCCAAGATCCTCGACTAAGTAGCATCAGGCGAACGCGGCACCAACCGGTCGCGTTCGTTGCCAGAGGGATTGGCAGCATTGCTGATCCCAAAGTAGTTTTAGGGGTATAGCTCAACTGGCAGAGCGTCGGTCTCCAAAACCGAAGGTTGGGGGTTCGATTCCCTCTGCCCCTGCCAAATCAATCAGCCGCGTCGCGAGACACCATCGTGACGCGGCTTAGTCTCGTTTGCGAAACATGGCCAATCCCAATGTCGAAACCGTAAACGCCAACAGCGGCAAGTGGTTGCTTGGCGTCGCGGTGCTGCTTGTGGTTGCCGGCGTCATCGGTTTCTATGCACTGGCACAGCAACCGTCTTATGTACGTGGCGCCGCACTGTTCGCGGGTATCGCGCTGGGTGTAGTCGTTGCGCTGGTGTCCGCACCTGGCAAGGACTTCATTGGATTCGCCAAGGAATCGTACCGGGAAGTTCGCAAGGTCGTCTGGCCGACGCGCAAGGAAGCCGGGCAGATGACCGGCCTGGTATTCGCCTTCGTCGTGATCATGGCCCTGTTCCTGTGGTCGGCAGACAAGCTCATCGAGTGGGTCATCTTTTCGCTCGTACTGGGCTGGAAATAAGAGGTAGCGCATGACGGATAACGCCCAGCAGGAAAACACCGCCGCGGAATCGCCTTCGTCGAAGAAGCGCTGGTATGTCGTGCACGCCTACTCCGGCATGGAGAAGAGTGTGCAACGCGCGCTGCAGGAGCGCATCGAGCGCGCCGAGATGCACGACAAGTTCGGCCGCATCCTGGTGCCCTCGGAAGAAGTCGTGGAAATCAAGGGTGGCCACAAGTCGGTCACCGAACGTCGTTTCTTCCCGGGCTACGTCCTGGTCGAGATGGAAATGACGGACGAAACCTGGCACCTGGTGAAGAACACCAGCAAGGTCACCGGTTTCGTGGGCGGTGCCCGCAACCGCCCGAGCCCGATTTCGCAGCGCGAAGTCGACAAGATCATGACCCAGATGCAGGAAGGGGTCGAGAAGCCGCGTCCCAAGACGCTCTTCGAAGTGGGCGAAATGGTGCGCGTCAAGGACGGCCCGTTCACCGACTTCAACGGCAACGTGGAAGAAGTGAACTACGAGAAGTCGCGTCTGCGCGTCTCGGTCACGATCTTCGGACGTGCTACCCCTGTCGAACTGGAGTTCGGTCAGGTCGAGAAGGTGTAAGGAATTTGCCGGTTGCCTGGCCGCAAGGCCGGCAGCGGGCAAAGGGCGCAGCCAGGTGCTGCGCCAAGAGGAGCGTGAGGCCGTACCGACGGTACGGCGACAGCGCGTTACGACTCAACAGGATCATCTCCGTGAAACGGAGTGATCTGGATTGGAGTAAAGATGGCCAAGAAGATTATTGGCTTTATCAAGCTGCAGATTCCGGCTGGTAAGGCAAATCCCTCCCCGCCCGTTGGTCCCGCACTGGGTCAGCGTGGTCTGAACATCATGGAGTTCTGCAAGGCGTTCAACGCCCAGACCCAAGGCATGGAGCCTGGTCTGCCGGTGCCGGTGGTGATTACCGCTTTCGCCGACAAGAGCTTCACCTTCGTGATGAAGTCGCCCCCGGCGACGGTGCTGATCAAGAAGGCCGCTGGCGTGACCAAGGGTTCGCCGAAGCCGCACACCGACAAGGTTGGCAAGATCACCCGCGCCCAGGCTGAAGAAATCGCCAAGGCCAAGAACGCTGACCTGACCGCCGCCGATCTGGACGCCGCCGTGCGTACCATCGCCGGTTCGGCTCGCTCGATGGGCATCACCGTGGAGGGTCTGTAAATGGCTAAGGTTTCCAAGCGCGTCGCCGCCAACAAGGCGAAGATCGAGCGTACCAAGTTTTACCCGATCGACGAGGCCCTGGGCCTGGTGAAGGGCTGCGCTTCGGCGAAGTTCGACGAGTCGATCGACGTTGCCGTTCAACTTGGCATCGATGCCAAGAAGTCGGACCAGGTTGTCCGTGGTTCCGTGGTGCTGCCTGCCGGTACCGGCAAGTCGGTGCGCGTGGCCGTGTTCGCCCAGGGCGACAAGGCCGAGGCCGCCAAGGCCGCCGGTGCTGACATCGTTGGCATGGAAGACCTGGCCGAGCAAGTCAAGGCCGGCAACCTGAACTTCGACGTCGTGATCGCTTCGCCGGACACGATGCGTATCGTCGGTACGCTGGGTCAGATCCTGGGCCCGCGCGGCCTGATGCCGAACCCGAAGGTTGGCACCGTAACACCGGACGTGGCCCAGGCTGTGAAGAACGCCAAGGCTGGTCAGGTTCAGTTCCGTGTCGACAAGGCCGGTATCATCCACGCCACCATCGGCCGCCGTTCGTTCGAAGACACCGCGCTGAAGAGCAACCTGGCTGCGCTGCTGGACGCGCTGGTCAAGGCCAAGCCGGCTACGAGCAAGGGCGTGTACCTGCGCAAGATCGCCGTGTCGTCCACCATGGGCGTTGGCGTGCGCGTCGAGCAGGCTTCGCTGTCGGCCTGAGCTGACGGCACTCGGTTGACCGGAACCCGATAACGCTGGTCAGCTGCAAGAATTGAAGGTTCCTGCCACGCGCGGGAACCGTCTCCGGACCGCGAGGAATGGAGCAAGGCTTTGGGCAGTGGTGCCCGCCGCAGGCGAAAGCCGCGGCAGGCATCGCTGGTTATCAAAGACCGCTGGTGTCCACGCCGCTGTAGTCAGGGGGTGTGGGCTTAATCGGAAGGTGCGTGCGTAACGGGGCAACCCGCTGCGACGATCTCCGGCCCGCCAGCGCAGATGGCGCACCCGAAGGGAATGAGGAAGCCGGGTTTCGATCCGGGTGATTCGGGCCAATCGGTCGCCGTTCGTATGGACTGATGCGCGTCGCAAGACAAGCATCGTTTTGGAGCTAAACCGTGCCACTCAATATTGAAGATAAGAAGGCCGTCGTTGCTGAGGTTTCGGCGCAAGTCGCCAAAGCCCAGACCATCGTCGTGGCCGAATATCGCGGCATTGCGGTTGGCGATCTGACCAAGCTGCGTGCTACCGCCCGTCAGCAAGGCGTCTACCTGCGCGTTCTGAAGAACACGCTGGCCCGCCGCGCTGTGGAAGGTACGCCGTTTGCTGGCCTCGCAGAGCAAATGACCGGTCCGCTGATCTACGGTATTTCCGAAGATGCAGTGGCCTCGGCCAAGGTTCTCAACGACTTTGCCAAGACCAACGACAAGCTGGTCCTGCGCGCTGGGTCGTATGACGGCAAGGTGCTCGACGTCAACGCCGTCAAGGCGCTGGCCTCGATCCCGAGCCGCGACGAACTGATTGCTCAGCTGCTTGGCGTGATGCAGGCACCGGTGTCGGGCTTTGCCCGTCTGCTGGGTGCACTGGCCGCCAAGAAGAGCGAAGGCGCTCCCGCGGAAGCGGAAGCCCCGGCTGCTTAAGGCTGCGTACAGATCGGGCATACCGATCGCAATACCGATACCGAATCAAATTTAGGAGTAATCCAAATGGCAATCACCAAAGACGACATCCTGGAAGCCGTTGGCGCGATGTCCGTGATGGAACTGAACGACCTGGTTAAGGCGTTCGAAGAGAAGTTTGGCGTGTCCGCCGCTGCAATGGCCGTGGCTGCTGCCCCGGGCGCTGGCGGTGCTGCTGCTGCCGAAGAGCAGACCGAGTTCAACGTGATCCTGGCTGAAGTCGGCGCCAACAAGGTCGGCGTGATTAAGGCCGTTCGCGAAATCACCGGTCTGGGCCTGAAGGAAGCCAAGGACCTGGTCGATGGCGCACCGAAGGCCGTCAAGGAAGGCGTGGACAAGGCCGCTGCTGCCGAAGCCAAGAAGAAGCTGGAAGACGCTGGCGCGAAGGTCGACGTCAAGTAAGCATTGCCTGCGTGCCATTCCGGCACGCAAATGGGGCTGGCAAAGGGAAATTCCCGGCGCCAGCCTTTTTGCGCTTGTGCGAGTGTGTTTTATTGGCCACTCGCCACCGGCGAAATGTGATTTATTGGTTGTTTGAAGCGGGATAAACTCCCGATGTTCCAGCAGACGCCAAACATCAGTGGCAAACTACCGTGTTGCTGCTGATGTTTGTCTTCTGAACCGACTGCAGAAGACAAGTTTGGTCGGGTGTCCCCCGGGCGAGTACAGGCTTTGCGCCAATGCAATGACCACACCGCCCGCAGCGTGCGGACACCGTCAGCCAGAGGTTGGTAGCGGCCAACCGCCAAATCCCCTCCCAGTCGCTGAACACCTCAGGCGTGGCCAGGTCCAGCCGCCCTGCGATGATTCGGAGATCCCATGGCGTACAGCTTCACCGAAAAGAAGCGCATTCGCAAATCCTTTGCGAAGCGCGCGACGGTTCATCAGGTTCCATTCCTGCTTGCAACCCAGATTGAATCCTACACCCAGTTCTTGCAAGCGGAAACGCCGGCCGCGCGTCGCAAGACCGAAGGCCTGCAGGCCGCTTTCAACGCGATTTTCCCGATTGCCTCCCATAACGGGCTTGCCCGTATGGAGTTTGTCTCGTATCACCTTTCCAACCCGCCGTTTGACGTCAAGGAATGCCAGCAGCGTGGCCTGACGTTCCACTCGGCCCTGCGCGCGAAGGTCCGCCTGATCATCAACGATCGCGAGAACCCGGGCAAGGTCAAGGAAGTGAAGGAGCAGGAAGTGTACATGGGCGAGATTCCGCTCATGACCTCGACCGGCTCGTTCGTGATCAACGGCACCGAGCGTGTCATCGTCTCGCAGCTGCACCGCTCGCCGGGCGTGTTCTTCGAGCACGACAAGGGCAAGACCCACAGCTCGGGCAAGCTGCTCTTCTCCGCACGTATCATCCCTTACCGTGGTTCGTGGCTGGACTTCGAATTCGATCCGAAGGACATCCTGTACTTCCGCGTCGACCGCCGCCGCAAGATGCCGGTGACGATCCTGCTGAAGTCGATCGGCCTGACGCCGGAGCAGATCCTCGCGCACTTCTTCGTGTTCGACAACTTCACGCTGCAGTCGGAAGGCGCGCAGCTCGAGTTCGTGCCCGAGCGCCTGCGCGGTGAAGTCGCGCGCTTCGACATCGCGGACAAGAACGGCCGCGTGGTCGTCGAGAAGGACAAGCGGATCAACGCCAAGCACATCCGTGACCTGGACTCGGCTGGCACCAAGCTGATCAGCGTGCCGGAAGACTATCTGCTGGGCCGCGTGCTGGCCAAGAACATCATCGACCCGGACACCGGTGAGGTGATCGCCAACGCCAACGACGAGCTGACCGAAACTGTTCTCGAGAACCTGCGCGAAGCCGGCGTCAAGCAGATCCAGACCCTGTACACCAACGATCTGGACCAGGGCCCGTACATGTCGCAGACGCTGCGCGTGGACGAGACCGCCGACCAGACCGCTGCGCGTATCGCGATCTACCGCATGATGCGCCCCGGCGAGCCGCCGACCGAAGAAGCCGTGGAAGCGCTGTTCCAGCGCCTGTTCTACAGCGAAGAGTCGTACGACCTGTCGCGCGTGGGCCGCATGAAGGTCAACAGCCGTCTGTCGCGCCCGAGCGGCGAGGGCAGCATGGTGCTGCAGGACGAGGACATCCTCGAGACCATCAAGATCCTGGTCAACCTGCGTAACGGCAAGGGCGAAGTCGACGATATCGACCACCTGGGCAACCGCCGCGTGCGTTGCGTCGGCGAACTGGCCGAGAACCAGTTCCGTGCCGGCCTGTCGCGCGTGGAGCGCGCCGTCAAGGAACGTCTGGGCCAGGCCGAGACCGAGAACCTGATGCCGCACGACCTGATCAACTCGAAGCCGATTTCGTCGGCGATTCGCGAGTTCTTCGGTTCGTCGCAGCTGTCGCAGTTCATGGACCAGACCAACCCGCTGTCGGAAATCACCCACAAGCGCCGTGTTTCGGCCCTTGGCCCGGGCGGTCTGACGCGCGAGCGTGCCGGCTTTGAAGTCCGTGACGTGCACCCGACCCACTATGGCCGCGTGTGCCCGATCGAAACGCCGGAAGGTCCGAACATTGGTCTGATCAACTCGCTGGCACTGTATGCGCGCCTGAACGAGTACGGCTTCCTGGAAACGCCGTACCGCAAGGTCGAGAACAGCAAGCTGACCGACCAGGTCGACTACTTGTCCGCGATCGAGGAAGGCAAGTACGTGGTGGCGCAGGCCAACGCGACCGTCGACGCCGAGGGCAACCTGACCGACGAACTGGTGTCGGCACGTGAAGGTTCCGAGCGTGAAACCCGTATGGTCACGCCGGACCGCGTGCAGTACATCGACGTGGCGCCGTCGCAGATCGTGTCGGCCGCAGCATCGCTGGTGCCGTTCCTGGAACACGATGACGCGAACCGTGCACTGATGGGCGCGAACATGCAGCGTCAGGCCGTGCCTTGCCTGCGTCCGGACAAGCCGCTGGTCGGTACCGGCATCGAGCGCACCGTTGCGGTCGACTCGGGTACTGCCGTGCAGGCGATGCGTGGCGGCGTGGTCGACTACGTCGACGCGATGCGTATCGTGATCCGGGTGAACGACGACGAAGCCGTGGCCGGTGAAGTCGGCGTGGACATCTACAACCTGATCAAGTACACGCGTTCGAACCAGAATACGAACATCAACCAGCGTCCGATGGTCAAGGTCGGCGACATCGTGGCACGCGGCGACGTCGTGGCCGATGGCGCCTCGACCGACCTGGGCGAGCTCGCGCTCGGCCAGAACATGCTGGTCGCGTTCATGCCCTGGAACGGCTACAACTTCGAGGATTCGATCCTGATCTCGGAGCGTGTGGTGGCCGAAGACCGCTATACCTCGATTCACATCGAGGAACTGTCGGTCGTTGCCCGCGACACCAAGCTCGGACCTGAAGAAATTACGCGCGATATCTCGAACCTGGCCGAAGCCCAATTGGCTCGCCTGGACGAGTCGGGCATCACCTACATCGGCGCCGAAGTCGAAGCCGGCGACGTGCTGGTGGGCAAGGTCACGCCGAAGGGCGAGACCCAGCTGACCCCGGAAGAGAAGCTGCTGCGCGCAATTTTCGGCGAGAAGGCTTCGGACGTGAAGGACACCTCGCTGCGCGTGCCGTCGGGCATGAGCGGCATCGTGATCGACGTCCAGGTCTTCACCCGCGAAGGCGTGACCCGCGACAAGCGTGCCCAGTCGATCATCGACGACGAACTGAAGCGCTATCGCCTGGACCTGAACGACCAGCTGCGTATCGTGGAAGGCGACGCGTTCCAGCGTCTGGAGCGTCTGCTGATCGACAAGACCGTCAACGGCGGTCCGAAGAAGCTGGCAAAGGGCGCGAAGCTGACCAAGGAATACCTGGCGGAAATCGACAAGTACCACTGGTTCGACATCCGTCCGGCCGACGAGGAAGTGGCTGCCCAGCTGGAAGCCGTCAAGGAAGCCATCGAGCAGAAGCGCCACGAGTTCGACCTGGCCTTCGAAGAGAAGCGCAAGAAGCTCACGCAAGGCGACGAACTGCCGCCGGGCGTGATCAAGATGGTCAAGGTGTACCTGGCCGTCAAGCGCCGCCTGCAGCCTGGCGACAAGATGGCCGGCCGTCACGGTAACAAGGGTGTGGTGTCGAAGATCGTTCCGATCGAAGACATGCCGTACATGGCGGACGGTACCCCGGCCGACATCGTGCTCAACCCGCTGGGCGTGCCGTCGCGGATGAACGTGGGCCAGATTCTGGAAACCCACTTGGGCTGGGCCGCGCGCGGTCTGGGCCAGCGCATCGGCGACATGCTCAAGGCCTCGGCCAAGGCGCAGGAACTGCGTCCGCTGCTCGCGCAGATCTACAACGAGAGCGGCAAGGCCGAAGACCTGGACAGCCTGTCCGACGCCGAAGTGCTGGAACTGGCAACGAACCTGAAGAAGGGCGTGCCGTTCGCAACGCCGGTGTTTGACGGTGCGCATGAAGACGAAATCCGCCGCATGCTGGACCTGGCCTACCCGGACGACATCGCCAAGGAAAAGGGTCTGACGGCTTCCAAGCAACAGGTCACGCTGCACGACGGCCGCACCGGCGAGGCGTTCGAGCGTCCGGTCACGCTGGGTGTGATGCACATGCTGAAGCTGCACCACTTGGTCGACGACAAGATGCACGCGCGTTCGACCGGTCCGTACTCGCTGGTGACGCAGCAGCCGCTGGGCGGTAAGGCCCAGTTCGGTGGCCAGCGTTTCGGTGAGATGGAAGTGTGGGCACTGGAAGCCTACGGCGCGTCGTACGTGCTGCAGGAAATGCTGACGGTCAAGTCCGATGACGTGAACGGCCGTACCAAGGTGTACGAGAACATCGTCAAGGGCGAGCACTCGATCGATGCCGGCATGCCGGAATCGTTCAACGTGCTGGTGAAGGAAATCCGCTCGCTGGGTATCGACATCGACCTCGATCGCTACTGATCGAACCGATGCGGGTGCCGGCTGCGGCCGGCACTCACCAGTGCAGGATTTCCCACAGAATGAATGCCGCGGTGCCGAACAGAGTTCGGTGCGGCGGCGAAACAAGGAGTTGCAATGAAAGCATTGCTCGATCTCTTTAAGCAGGTACAGCAGGAAGAGCAGTTCGACGCGATCAAGATCGGCCTGGCCTCGCCCGAGAAGATCCGTTCGTGGTCGTACGGTGAAGTCAAGAAGCCGGAAACGATCAACTACCGTACGTTCAAGCCGGAACGCGACGGCCTGTTCTGCGCGAAGATCTTTGGCCCGATCAAGGACTACGAGTGCCTGTGCGGCAAGTACAAGCGCCTGAAGCACCGTGGCGTGATCTGCGAAAAGTGCGGCGTTGAAGTGACGCTGGCCAAGGTGCGCCGCGAGCGCATGGGCCACATCGAACTGGCCGCGCCGACCGCGCACATCTGGTTCCTGAAGTCGCTGCCGTCGCGTCTGGGCATGGTCCTGGACATGACGCTGCGCGACATCGAACGCGTGCTGTACTTCGAAGCATTCGTGGTGCTCGAACCCGGCATGACCCCGCTCAAGAAGAGCCAGATCATGTCGGAAGACGACTACCTCGCGAAGTGCGACGAATACGGCGAGGGCGAGTTCGTCGCCATGATGGGTGCCGAGGGCATCCGTGAACTGCTGCGCGGCATCGACATCGAGAAGCAGATCGAACAGATCCGCGCCGAGCTGCAAGCGACCGGTTCCGAAGCCAAGATCAAGAAGTTCGCCAAGCGCCTGAAGGTGCTCGAGGCCTTCCAGCGTTCGGGCATCAAGCCCGAGTGGATGATTCTCGAAGTGCTGCCGGTGCTGCCGCCCGAACTGCGTCCGCTGGTGCCGCTGGACGGTGGCCGCTTCGCGACCTCGGACCTGAACGACCTGTATCGCCGCGTCATCAACCGTAACAACCGTCTGAAGCGCCTGCTCGAGCTGAAGGCGCCCGAGATCATCGTGCGCAACGAAAAGCGCATGCTGCAGGAAGCGGTTGACTCGCTGCTGGACAACGGCCGTCGCGGCAAGGCGATGACTGGTGCCAACAAGCGTCCGCTGAAGTCCCTGGCCGAAATGATCAAGGGCAAGGGCGGCCGTTTCCGTCAGAACCTGCTGGGCAAGCGCGTCGACTACTCGGGCCGTTCGGTCATCGTGGTGGGCCCGACGCTTAAGCTGCACCAGTGCGGCCTGCCCAAGCTGATGGCGCTCGAGCTGTTCAAGCCGTTCATCTTCCACAAGCTGGAAACGATGGGCATCGCCACCACGATCAAGGCGGCGAAGAAGGAAGTCGAAAGCCAGACGCCGGTGGTGTGGGACATCCTCGAAGAGGTGATCCGCGAGCACCCGGTGATGCTGAACCGTGCGCCGACGCTGCACCGCCTGGGTATCCAGGCGTTCGAGCCGGTGCTGATCGAAGGCAAGGCCATCCAGTTGCACCCGCTCGTCTGCGCGGCGTTCAACGCCGACTTCGACGGTGACCAGATGGCTGTCCACGTACCGCTGTCGCTGGAAGCGCAGATGGAAGCCCGCACGCTGATGCTGGCCTCCAACAACGTGCTGTTCCCGGCCAACGGCGACCCGTCGATCGTCCCGTCGCAAGACGTGGTGCTGGGTCTGTACTACACGACCCGCGACAAGATCAACGGCAAGGGCGAGGGCATGACCTTTGCCGACATCAGCGAAGTGATCCGCGCCTACGAGAACAAGGAAGTCGAACTGGCTTCCCGCGTGAACGTGCGTATCACCGAGTATGAGCTGGTCGACAAGGATGCCGAAGGCGACGCGCGTTTCGCACCCAAGATCACGCTGCAGGCCACCACGGTCGGCCGCGCGATCCTGTCCGAGATCCTGCCGAAGGGCCTGCCGTTCTCGGTGCTGAACAAGCCGCTCAAGAAGAAGGAAATCTCGCGCCTGATCAACACGGCGTTCCGCAAGTGCGGCCTGCGCGAGACCGTGATCTTCGCCGACAAGCTGCTGCAGTCGGGCTTCCGCCTGGCAACGCGCGCCGGTATCTCGATCGCGATCGACGACATGCTGGTGCCGCCGGCCAAGGAGAAGATCATCTCCGAGGCCTCGGCCAAGGTGAAGGAATACGACAAGCAGTACATGTCGGGTCTGGTGACGGACCAGGAGCGTTACAACAACGTCGTGGACATCTGGGGCGCCGCCGGCGACCAGGTGGGCAAGGCGATGATGGAGCAGCTCCAGCACGAAGACGTGGTCGACCGCAACGGCAACACCGTCAAGCAAGAGTCGTTCAACTCCATCTACATGATGGCCGACTCGGGCGCACGGGGTTCCGCTGCGCAGATCCGCCAGCTGGCCGGTATGCGTGGCCTGATGGCCAAGCCGGATGGCTCGATCATTGAAACGCCGATTACGGCGAACTTCCGTGAAGGCCTGAACGTTCTGCAGTACTTCATCTCGACCCACGGTGCACGTAAGGGTCTGGCTGATACGGCACTGAAGACCGCGAACTCGGGTTACCTGACCCGTCGTCTGGTCGACGTGACGCAGGATCTGGTCGTGGTGGAAGACGATTGCGGCACCTCCAACGGCGTGGCCATGAAGGCCCTGGTCGAAGGCGGTGAAGTGATCGAAGCCCTGCGCGATCGTATTCTGGGCCGTGTGACGGTGGCTGACGTGGTGAACCCTGAAACCCAGGAAACCGCGATCGAAACCGGCACGCTGCTGGACGAAGACCTGGTCGACCTGATCGACGCCCTCGGCGTCGATGAAGTCAAGGTGCGCACGCCGCTGTCGTGCGACACGCGCTACGGCCTGTGCGGCAAGTGCTATGGTCGCGACCTCGGCCGCGGCGTACTGGTGAACTCCGGCGAGGCGGTGGGCGTGATCGCTGCCCAGTCGATCGGTGAGCCGGGCACGCAGCTGACCATGCGTACGTTCCACATCGGTGGTGCGGCATCGCGTGCGGCAGTGGCATCGAGCGTGGAAGCCAAGGCGACCGGTACGGTCCGCTTCACGGTGACCATGCGCTACGTGACCAACGCCAAGGGCGAACTGATCGTGATCTCGCGTTCGGGCGAGGCGCTGATCACCGACGACCACGGCCGCGAGCGCGAGCGCCACAAGATCCCGTACGGCGCCACGCTGCTGGTGCAGGACGGCCAGGCCATCAAGGCTGGTACGCAGCTGGCCACGTGGGACGCGCTGACGCGTCCGATCGTGTCGGAGTACACCGGTACGACCAAGTTCGAGAACGTCGAAGAGGGCGTGACCGTCGCCAAGCAGATGGACGAAGTCACCGGTCTGTCGACCCTCGTGGTGATCGACGCCAAGCGCCGCACGGCTGCCACCAAGGGCATTCGCCCGCAGGTGAAGCTGCTCGACGCTAACGGGCAGGAAGTGAAGATCCCGGGCACGGACCACTCCGTGACCATCGGCTTCCAGGTCGGCGCGCTGATTACCGTGAAGGACGGCCAGCAGGTGCACGTCGGTGAAGTGCTTGCACGTATCCCGACGGAATCGCAGAAGACTCGTGACATTACCGGTGGTCTGCCGCGAGTGGCCGAGCTGTTCGAAGCGCGTTCGCCGAAGGACGCCGCCGTGCTGGCGGAAGTCACCGGCACGACTTCGTTCGGCAAGGACACGAAGGGCAAGCAGCGCCTGGTCATTACTGACCTGGACGGCAATGCCCACGAGTTCCTGATCGCGAAGGAAAAGCAGGTGCTGGTGCACGACGGCCAGGTGGTGAACAAGGGCGAAATGATCGTGGAAGGTCCGGCGGATCCGCACGACATCCTGCGCCTGAAGGGCATCGAGGAGCTGGCGCACTACATCGTCGACGAAGTGCAGGACGTGTACCGTCTGCAGGGCGTGAAGATCAACGACAAGCACATCGAAGTGATTGTTCGTCAGATGCTGCGCCGCGTGCAGGTGGCTGACGTGGGCGACACCAAGTTCATCCCGGGTGAACAGGTGGAGCGCTCGGAACTGCTCGACGAGAACGACCGCGTGATCGCCGAAGGCAAGCGTCCGGCAACCTACGAGAACCTGCTGCTCGGTATTACCAAGGCGTCGCTGTCGACCGACAGCTTCATCTCGGCGGCATCGTTCCAGGAAACCACGCGCGTGCTGACCGAAGCCGCGATCATGGGCAAGACCGACGACCTGCGTGGTCTGAAGGAAAACGTGATCGTCGGCCGTCTGATCCCGGCCGGTACCGGCTTGGCCTACCACCGTGCCCGCAAGGCACGCGAGGCGTCCGAGCGCGAACGCGCCCAGGCGATTGCCGACGAAGAGCAGTCGCTCTTCATCGAGCCGCCGCCCGTGGTGCAGGCGACGACCGAGGGCGAAGGCGACAACGCCTGAGTCCCTGCGCTGTAGCGACCCGCCGCGAGGCGGGCACGAAAACCCGGCTGATCCCAGCCGGGTTTTTTTTCGTCCGCGATGCGGAGTGACCGCGCGATAACAGGGAATGCGCAGGTCAGGATGGGCGTTGCGGTGCGGCAAAAAGAAACCGTCTGGAAAGCGGCAGGCAGGCCTCTGCAACCCGTGCGCTGACCTATAGTTTTAGCACCCCGAATAACTGTCGCGATGATCGCGACGGAGGTTGCAATCATGACCATGGCTACCACGCTGGCGAGCTGCCTGGACAAGAAGCAGACCCAGTTCGACATCGTTCGTCACCCGTATAGCCTCAGCAGCATGGCCACCGCCCACGCGGCGCATATTCCTGGCGACCGTCTGGCCAAAACGGTCTTGCTGGAAGACGAAAAGGGCTACCTTGCTGCCGTAATCCCTTCCACCCACCACCTGAAGCTGTCGGAGATCTGTGAGCAGACGGGCCGCAAGCTGTCGCTCGCGCACGAGGATGGCGTGCGCGAAGTGTTCCGGGACTGCGACGTCGGCGCGCTTCCTCCAGTGGGGATGGCGTATGGCATGCAGACCTGGCTGGACGACAGCCTGCTCACGCATTCGGACGTCTATTTTGAAGCGGGTGACCACCAGGAACTCGTGCATATGAGTACCGAACAGTTCATGGCCCTCATGTCCGATGCGCAGCACGGACATTTCGCGCACCGGATGATGTAGGGCGACAGGAATCGAGAAGTACACGGCGGCCGGCATTGACCGGCCGCTTTGTTTTGTGTGGCCAACGTTGGACGTGAGAAACATCGGACTGTTTGTTGTTTGGCGGCGGTCAGCGGCTTGCTTAGTGGTATGGTTACGGCTTTTCCGCTTCAGCAATTCCGTTGTCCATGTCGCAAGCACTGGCGATCCTCAAGGATGTATTCGGCTACCACGCCTTCCGTGGCCGCCAGGGCGAGATCATCGACCATGTCGCGACGGGCGGCGACTGCCTGGTGCTGATGCCCACTGGCGGCGGCAAGTCGTTGTGCTACCAGATTCCGGCGCTGCTGCGCCAGCGCGCAGGCGAGGGCGTAGGCATCGTGGTGTCGCCGCTGATCGCGCTGATGCAGGACCAGGTTGCGGCGCTGACCGAGGCCGGCGTACGCGCCTCGGTGCTCAATTCGACGCTGACCAGTTCGGAGGCCTCGGCGGTCGAACGCGATCTGCTGGCTGGCAGGCTCGAAATCCTCTATGTCGCGCCCGAGCGGTTGATGACCCCGCGCTTTCTCGATCTCCTCGGACGTGCCCGCGTCGGCCTGTTCGCGATCGACGAGGCGCATTGCGTGTCGCAGTGGGGCCACGATTTCCGGCCGGAGTACATCCAGCTGTCGGTATTGCACGAGCGCTTCCCGGATGTGCCGCGCATCGCGCTGACGGCGACGGCCGATGCGCTGACGCGCGACGAGATCATCGAACGGCTGGCGCTCGACGATGCACGTGTCTTTATCTCGAGCTTCGACCGTCCCAATATCCGCTACCGGATCGTCGAAAAGGACAACGCGCGCCAGCAACTGCTCGCCTTCATCAAGGCGGAGCACATGGCCGCCGATGGCACGCATGACAGCGGCATCGTCTACTGCCTGTCGCGCAAGAAGGTCGAGGACACCGCCGAATGGCTGCAAGGCCATGGTCTCAATGCGCTGCCGTACCACGCTGGCATGGATCCGGGCACGCGCCAGCGCCATCAGGCGCGCTTCCGCGAAGAGGAAGGCCTGGTGATGGTCGCGACGATCGCTTTCGGCATGGGCATCGACAAGCCCGACGTGCGTTTCGTCGCCCATCTGGACCTGCCCAAGAGCATGGAGGGGTACTACCAGGAAACCGGCCGTGCCGGGCGCGACGGGTTGCCTGCCAATGCCTGGATGGCCTATGGTCTCGGCGACGTGGTCCAGCAGAAACGCATGATCGACGAGTCCGAGGCCGACGACGCGTTCAAGCGCGTCTCGTCGTCGAAGCTCGATGCGCTGCTCGGCCTGTGCGAAACCGCAGGCTGCCGGCGCGTGCGCATCCTGGCCTACTTCAACGAAACCAGCGAGCCCTGCGGCAATTGCGACACGTGCCTGGAGCCGCCTGCCACGTGGGACGGCACGCGCGAGGCGCAGATGGCGCTGTCGTGCGTGTACCGTACGGCGCAGGCGAGCCGGGTGCACTTCGGCGCCACCCACCTGATCGATGTGCTGCGTGGGAATGCGTCGGAGAAGATCAAGCAGTGGGGCCATGACAAGGTCTCGACCTTCGGCATTGGCAAGGACCGCTCGGTCCACGAATGGCACACGGTGTTCCGGCAGCTGATTGCGCAGGGATGGCTGATGATCGACCACGGCGGCCACGGCGCGCTGCTGCTCGGCGAGGGTGCGCGCGAAGTGCTGAAGGGCGAGCGCCAGATCATCCTGCGCCGGCAGGCCTCCAAGCCGGGCAAGTCTGGCGAGCGCGCTGCGCGCGGCGCGCGTACCGACCATACGGCGGATATGGATGCCGACACGCTTGCGAACTGGGAAGCGCTGCGCCGGTGGCGCACCGAGGCCGCACGCGAGCACGGCGTGCCGGCCTATGTGATCTTCCACGATGCCACCTTGGCCGAACTGGCCCGCACGGCGCCGGGGTCGCTGTCGGCCATGGAGGGCATTCCCGGTATTGGTGCATCCAAGCTCGAGCGTTATGGGCAGGCGATCGTCGACACCCTGAGCAGGGTGTAAGCCGATCGGGTATACGCCTTGACCGTATACGATTCCGCTGCTACCATGCCAGATTCGAGTTTTTGGCTTTGGATTTCGCTCGCCCGTCGGACATGTGGACTTTGCTCCGCTCCCGGCAAGCCTTCCGGATGACTTCTCAGAGTCCGGCGGCGGCAGACGCGGGATCCGGGTTCCGGCTCGCGCTCTTTGGCATGCTGTTACCGCACAGTCCCGTCTTCAGAGCGCGTCTGCTCACCTCTCCCGCCCAAAACCCGTAGCTGCCTCTCCATCCTGGTGCAAACCGGTGCGAGGGGTGTTTTTCGTAAAAACCAAGCTGGATTGAACAATGCCAACTATCAACCAACTGGTTCGCAAGCCGCGCGTCTCTGAAGTCATCAAGAGCAAGAGCCCGGCGCTTGAGAACTGCCCGCAGCGTCGCGGCGTGTGCACCCGCGTGTACACCACGACGCCGAAGAAGCCGAACTCGGCACTGCGTAAGGTCGCCAAGGTGCGCCTGACCAACGGTTTCGAAGTCATTTCGTACATCGGCGGTGAAGGCCACAACCTGCAGGAACACTCGGTCGTGCT
The DNA here is from genome assembly GCF_057073735.1 of Cupriavidus sp. C1SS-2L. Classification (NCBI taxonomy): domain Bacteria; kingdom Pseudomonadati; phylum Pseudomonadota; class Betaproteobacteria; order Burkholderiales; family Burkholderiaceae; genus Cupriavidus; species Cupriavidus sp. C1SS-2L. The sequence goes on along the minus strand of NZ_CP172708.1, from coordinate 3,518,014 downwards.
GATCCGCGGCGGCCGTGTGAAGGATCTGCCGGGTGTGCGTTACCACATCGTCCGTGGTTCGCTGGATCTGCAAGGCGTGAAGGACCGCAAGCAGGCCCGTTCGAAGTACGGTGCAAAGCGTCCGAAGGCTGCCTAAGCTTTCAGAGCAAGCAACAAGCGATGGCCGCAGGCGGTTTTCGTCATGCAGCTGTCAACAGGCGGCGGTACAACGGAGCGTTTTGTGCGCCGTGCCGTCGAGTAAGTGGTCACCCGGCGAATTTGCTGTCTATCGCATGCAAGCTAGTTGGTGGCCGGAGAGCGGGAACAACTGACCGCGCTCTCAACTGAATCTAAAGGAAAGAAGATGCCACGTCGTCGTGAAGTCCCCAAGCGGGATGTTCTGCCTGATCCGAAGTTCGGTAACGTTGAAGTTGCCAAGTTCATGAACGTGCTGATGCTGGACGGCAAGAAGTCGGTTGCCGAACGCATTGTGTACGGCGCGTTCGACCAGATCGAAAAGAAGGCAGGCAAGGCCCCCATCGAAGTGTTCTCCGTTGCGATCAACAACGTGAAGCCGGTGGTGGAAGTGAAGAGCCGTCGCGTGGGCGGCGCCAACTACCAGGTTCCGGTCGAAGTCCGTCCGTCGCGTCGTTTGGCATTGGCGATGCGCTGGCTGCGTGAGGCCGCGAAAAAACGCAGCGAGAAGTCGATGGCGCTGCGCCTGGCAGGTGAGCTGCTGGAAGCATCGGAAGGCCGTGGCGGCGCAATGAAGAAGCGCGACGAAGTACACCGCATGGCCGAAGCCAACAAGGCGTTCTCGCACTTCCGCTTCTAAAGCGCGCGAAAACACTGTTGGTTGCCGGGCGGGCTGTGTTTTTACACATCTCGCCCGTTTGTGTTAAGGGCGCAGACCATGAGATTTCTGCGCCTCATGGACGAATAGAGGATTAAAGTGGCTCGTAAGACTCCTATTGAGCGCTACCGTAACATCGGTATTTCGGCTCACATTGACGCGGGTAAAACCACCACGACCGAGCGGATCCTGTTCTACACCGGTGTGAACCACAAGATCGGTGAAGTGCATGATGGCGCGGCCACCATGGACTGGATGGAGCAGGAGCAGGAGCGCGGCATCACGATCACGTCTGCTGCGACCACGGCCTTCTGGAAGGGCATGGGCGGCAACTACCCCGAGCACCGCTTCAACATCATCGACACCCCGGGACACGTGGACTTCACCATTGAGGTGGAGCGTTCCATGCGCGTGCTGGACGGCGCCTGCATGGTCTACTGTGCAGTGGGTGGCGTGCAGCCCCAGTCGGAAACCGTCTGGCGCCAGGCCAACAAGTACAAGGTGCCGCGTCTGGCGTTCGTCAACAAGATGGACCGTACCGGCGCGAACTTCTTCAAGGTCTACGACCAGCTGAAGACCCGCCTGAAGGCCAACCCGGTGCCCGTCGTAGTGCCGATCGGCGCTGAAGACGGCTTCCAGGGCGTCGTCGATCTGCTGGAAATGAAGGCGATCATTTGGGACGAAGCCAGCCAGGGCGTGAAGTTCGAATACCAGGACATCCCGGCCGAACTGCAAGCCACCGCTGACGAATGGCGCGAGAAGATGGTCGAGTCCGCCGCCGAAGCCAGCGAAGAGCTGATGGAAAAGTACCTGGGCGGCGAAGAGCTGACCCGCGCCGAGATCGTCAAGGCGCTGCGTGACCGTACCATCGCCTGCGAAATCCAGCCGATGCTGTGCGGCACCGCGTTCAAGAACAAGGGCGTGCAGCGTATGCTCGACGCCGTGATCGACTTCCTGCCGTCGCCGGTCGACATTCCGCCGGTTACGGGCACGGACGAGGACGACAGCGAGAAGAAGCTCGAGCGCAAGGCTGACGACACCGAAAAGTTCTCGGCACTGGCGTTCAAGATCATGACCGACCCGTTCGTTGGTCAGCTGATCTTCTTCCGCGTCTACTCGGGCAAGATCAATTCGGGCGACACCGTGTACAACCCGGTGAAGCAGAAGAAGGAGCGTCTGGGCCGTATTCTGCAGATGCACGCCAACCAGCGCGAAGAAATCAAGGAAGTGCTGGCCGGCGACATCGCCGCTGCGGTGGGCCTGAAGGATGCCACCACGGGCGACACGCTGTGCGATCCGGCTGCGCCGATCGTGCTCGAGCGCATGATCTTCCCTGAGCCGGTGATCTCGCAGGCTGTCGAGCCGAAGACCAAGGCTGACCAGGAAAAGATGGGCATCGCCCTGAACCGCCTGGCCGCTGAGGATCCGTCGTTCCGCGTGCGTACCGATGAAGAATCGGGCCAGACCATCATTTCGGGCATGGGCGAGCTCCACCTCGAAATTCTGGTCGACCGCATGAAGCGCGAATTCGGCGTGGAAGCCAACATCGGCGCGCCGCAGGTGGCCTACCGCGAAACCATTCGCAAGACGGCCGAAGGCGTCGAGGGCAAGTTCGTCAAGCAGTCGGGCGGCCGCGGCCAGTACGGTCACGCCGTGATCACGCTGGAACCGCAAGAGCCGGGCAAGGGCTTCGAGTTCATCGACGCCATCAAGGGCGGTGTGATTCCTCGCGAATACATCCCGGCGGTCGAAAAGGGTATTGTCGACACGCTGCCGTCCGGTATTCTGGCCGGCTTCCCGGTGGTGGACGTGAAGGTCACGCTGACGTTCGGTTCGTACCACGATGTGGACTCGAACGAAAACGCGTTCCGCATGGCCGGCTCGATGGCTTTCAAGGAAGCCATGCGCAAGGCCAGCCCGGTTCTGCTCGAGCCGATGATGGCCGTGGAAGTGGAAACGCCGGAAGACTACACGGGTACCGTGATGGGCGATCTGTCGTCCCGCCGCGGCATCGTGCAGGGCATGGACGACATGGTGGGCGGCGGCAAGATCATCAAGGCCGAAGTCCCGCTGTCGGAAATGTTCGGTTATTCCACGTCGCTGCGCTCGGCCACGCAAGGCCGCGCCACGTACACGATGGAATTCAAGCACTACGCTGAGGCACCGAAGAACATCGCCGAAGCCGTGATGGCGGCCAAGGGCAAGTAATTGGAAGTTTGCCGCCGCGCCAGCCGGTGCGGCGGCGCGATGAAACAACAAGACTGCATTCCTATCAGGAGCTAAGAAATGGCAAAGGAAAAGTTCGAGCGGACTAAGCCGCACGTGAACGTTGGTACGATTGGTCACGTTGACCACGGCAAGACCACGCTGACCGCAGCGATCGCCACGGTGCTGGCAGCGAAGTTCGGCGGTGCCGCCAAGAAGTACGACGAAATCGACGCAGCGCCGGAAGAGAAGGCACGCGGTATTACCATCAATACCGCCCACGTCGAATACGAAACGGCCAACCGCCACTACGCGCACGTTGACTGCCCGGGCCACGCCGACTACGTGAAGAACATGATCACGGGTGCCGCCCAGATGGACGGCGCGATCCTGGTTTGCTCGGCCGCTGACGGCCCGATGCCGCAAACGCGTGAGCACATCCTGCTGGCCCGCCAGGTTGGCGTGCCGTACATCATCGTGTTCCTGAACAAGTGCGACATGGTGGACGACGCTGAACTGCTCGAGCTGGTCGAGATGGAAGTTCGCGAACTGCTGTCGAAGTACGAATTCCCCGGCGACGACACCCCGATCATCAAGGGTTCGGCCAAGCTGGCGCTGGAAGGCGACAAGGGCGAGCTCGGCGAAGTGGCCATCATGAACCTGGCCGACGCGCTGGACACCTACATCCCGACGCCGGAGCGTGCCGTTGACGGTACCTTCCTGATGCCGGTGGAAGACGTGTTCTCGATCTCGGGTCGTGGCACCGTGGTGACCGGCCGTATCGAGCGCGGCGTGATCAAGGTCGGCGAAGAAATCGAAATCGTCGGTATCCGCCCGACCGTGAAGACCACCTGCACCGGCGTGGAAATGTTCCGCAAGCTGCTGGACCAGGGCCAAGCTGGCGACAACGTCGGCCTGCTGCTGCGTGGTACCAAGCGTGAAGACGTCGAGCGCGGCCAAGTGCTGTGCAAGCCGGGTTCGATCAAGCCGCACACCCACTTCACCGGTGAGGTGTACATCCTGTCGAAGGACGAAGGCGGCCGTCACACCCCGTTCTTCAACAACTACCGCCCGCAGTTCTACTTCCGTACCACCGACGTGACCGGCTCGATCGAGCTGCCGGCGGACAAGGAAATGGTGATGCCGGGTGATAACGTGTCGATCACCGTCAAGCTGATCGCCCCGATCGCCATGGAAGAAGGTCTGCGCTTCGCTATCCGTGAAGGCGGCCGTACCGTCGGCGCCGGCGTCGTGGCCAAGATCCTCGACTAAGTAACTTCCTGGGGCATGCCTTCAGGCATGTCCCCTTTGATCCGGGCACATTGCCCATCGCTCTTTTAAGGAAATATCATGCAGAACCAGAAGATCCGTATCCGCCTGAAGGCTTTCGACTACCGCCTGATCGACCAGTCGGCCGCCGAAATCGTGGATACCGCCAAGCGTACCGGCGCGATCGTCAAGGGCCCGGTGCCCCTGCCGACCCGCATCCAGCGCTTCGACATCCTGCGTTCGCCGCACGTCAACAAGACCAGCCGCGATCAGTTCGAGATCCGCACTCACCAGCGCCTGATGGACATCGTCGACCCGACCGACAAGACCGTCGACGCGCTGATGAAGCTCGACCTGCCGGCCGGCGTGGACGTCGAGATCAAGGTGTAATCATGCTTCCGGCCGCATCGCGGCCTGCTGCAGAAAAAACGGCGAACTTCGGTTCGCCGTTTTTGTTTTTCGGGCCCGGTAAGGGACTTGTGCCGATTTGCCTTTCCAGTACTGGCTCAATCTCTGCGTCAGACACTCCCCCGATATTCCGCACTGAGCCGTCCATGTCGCGGTGCGGGTCTGCCATCATGCAGGCAGCAGCGGAAGCGCTCGCTGCGGCAGTCCCCACAGAACTTATGGAACTTAAAGGAGCGACAGGCATGGGCCAGACTATCCAGATCCAGACCCAGGATGGCAGTTTCAGCGGCTATCTCGCCATCCCGGCGGCAGGCAAGGGCCCCGGCATCGTGTTATGCCAGGAGATCTTCGGGGTCAATGCCACGATGCGGCAAGTAGCGGACTACTACGCCGAGGAAGGCTACACGGTGCTGGTGCCGGACTTGTTCTGGCGTATTGCGCCCGGAATCGAGCTGACGGACCGAGGCGAGGACTTCCAGCGGGCGCTAGGGCTATATCAGCAGTTCGACGAGGACAAGGGCGTGCAGGATGTGGGCGCCGCGCTTGATGCACTGCGCGCACGGCCAGAATGCGTCGGCCAGACCGGTGTGCTTGGCTTCTGCCTGGGTGGCAAGCTGGCCTACCTGGCGGCGTGCCGGTTGCCCGGCGTGGCTTGTGCCGTCGGCTACTATGGCGTCGGCATCGAACGGGCGCTGGACGAGGCGGACAATATCCGAGGACGGCTCGTGCTGCATATTGCCGAACGAGATGGCTTTTGCCCACCCGAAGCGCAGGCGCAGATTCGTGAAGCGCTGGGCGGCCGGCCCAGCATCGAACTGTACGTCTATCCTGGCATGGACCACGCCTTCGCGCGCGTTGGCGGCGAGCACTTCGACAAGGCGTCGGCACTGATGGCGCACCAGCGCTCCATCGCGGCGTACCGCAGCGAGATGGGCCCGCACTACGACTTCTCCGCGCTATGGGACAAGCACTGCGAGCACGAATTCGCCACGCGCGATGTCGATGCCACCATGGCAACGATGGTGCCCGAGCCCTACGTCAACCACATCCCGACGACGACCGGAGGCGTGGGCTACCGCCAGCTCAAGCGCTTCTACCAGCACCACTTCGTCCACAGCAATCCGCCTGACACCACGCTGATCCCGCTGTCGCGCACGATCGGCGCGAGCCAGGTGGTCGACGAGATGCTGTTCTGCTTCACCCATACTTGCGAGATCGACTGGATGCTGCCCGGCGTGCCGCCGACCGGCAAGCGCGTGGAGATCCCGCTGATCGCGATTGTCAAGTTCCGCGGGGACAAGCTCTACCACGAGCACATCTACTGGGATCAGGCCAGCGTGCTCGTGCAGATCGGCTGGCTCGACCCCAAGGGTTTGCCGGTGGCAGGCGTGGAGACCGCGCGCAAGCTGCTGGACGAAACACAGCCGTCTAACACGCTGATGGCGCGGTGGAGCGAGAGCGAGCGCCAGTGAACGGGGCATGACTTTGAACGCTTCGGCGGCCATCGCGCCGCCGCAAGTCGGCTTCGCGCCGCAATTTCACGGAATCCGACGATCGCCGCAGGAAGTCCCCGCCGAAATCGACAATTCAGCTTGCCCTTCCAAAAGCACTGGGTTATAGTGTAAGGCTACCCGTGTCTCTGGGTAGGTGGGTTGGCCGTTTTGGCCGTGCGCAGTCCTCTTCAGCGCGCCCAATCGCGTGAAAACGCAAGCGTGAAAACGCAAACGCGCATCAGCGCAAACACAGTTTTCGTGTATCAATCAGCCCCGGCCAATCGCAGCTGGGAATGGAGCAAACCATGAGCCTTGGCCTTGTAGGTCGCAAGGTTGGCATGACCCGTATTTTCACGGACGACGGTGATTCGATTCCCGTTACCGTGGTCGAGGTCGGCGACAACCGCGTGACGCAAATCAAGACGGACGAGACCGACGGTTACACCGCCGTTCAAGTCACCTTCGGCGCACGACGCGCAAGCCGCGTTACCAAGCCGCTGGCGGGTCACCTCGCCAAAGCCGGCGTGGAAGCCGGCGAAATCATCCGCGAATTCCGTATCGATGCAGCCAAGGCTGCCGAACTGCAAACTGGCGGTTCGCTGTCGGTCGACCTGTTCGAAGTCGGTCAGAAGATCGACGTGCAGGGCGTGACCATCGGTAAGGGCTACGCCGGTACCATCAAGCGCTACCACTTCGCCTCCGGCCGTGCCACGCACGGTAACTCGCGCTCGCACAACGTGCCGGGCTCGATCGGTATGGCGCAGGATCCGGGCCGTGTGTTCCCGGGCAAGCGCATGACCGGTCACCTGGGCGATGTCACCCGCACCGTGCAGAACCTGGAAATCGCCAAGATCGACGCAGAGCGCAAGCTGCTGCTGGTCAAGGGCGCCATCCCGGGTTCGAAGAACGGCAAGGTCATCGTTACCCCGGCCGTCAAGGCCAAAGCCAAAGCTTAAGGAGCGCATGTAATGGAACTCAAGCTCCTCCAGGACAATGGCCAAGTCGGTGCAGGCGTTGCAGCCTCGCCCGAAGTGTTCGGCCGTGACTACAACGAAGCCCTCGTTCACCAGATCGTCGTCGCTTACCAGGCCAACGCTCGCAGCGGCAACCGTAAGCAGAAGGATCGTGAAGAGGTCAAGCACACGACCAAGAAGCCGTGGCGCCAGAAGGGTACGGGCCGTGCTCGTGCCGGTATGTCTTCCTCGCCGCTGTGGCGCGGGGGCGGCCGTATCTTCCCGAATTCGCCGGAAGAGAACTTCAGCCAGAAGGTCAACAAGAAGATGTTCCGTGCCGGCATGCGCTCGATTTACTCGCAGCTCGCACGTGAAGGCCGTATCAATGTGGTGGACGGTTTCACCGTCGACGCGCCCAAGACCAAGCTCTTGGCCGACAAGTTCAAGGCCATGGGCCTGGACTCGGTGCTGATCATCACCGACAGCCTCGACGAAAACCTCTACCTGGCTTCGCGCAACCTGCCGCACGTGGCAGTTGTCGAGCCGCGCCAGGCTGACCCGCTGTCGCTCGTGCACTACAAGAAAGTGCTGGTGACCAAGGCAGCTGTCGCGCAGATCGAGGAGTTGCTGAAATGACGCAAGTAGCCAAGAACGATCATCGTTTGATGCAGGTGCTGCTCGCGCCGGTGGTTTCCGAAAAGGCAACCCTGGTCGCCGACAAGAATGAACAAGTCGTGTTCGAAGTCGCTCGCGATGCCAATAAGGCAGAAGTGAAGGCCGCCGTCGAACTGCTGTTCAAGGTCGAGGTGCAGTCCGTTCAGATCCTGAACCAGAAGGGCAAGCAAAAGCGCTTCGGTCGCTTCATGGGGCGTCGCAACCACGTGAAGAAGGCCTACGTTTCGCTGAAGCCGGGTCAGGAAATCAATTTTGAAGCGGAGGCCAAGTAATCATGGCACTCGTCAAGACCAAGCCGACGTCCCCGGGTCGTCGCTCGATGGTGAAGGTCGTCAACAAGGACCTTCACAAGGGCGCCCCGCACGCTCCGCTGCTGGAAAAGCAATTCCAGAAGTCGGGTCGTAACAACAACGGTCATATCACCACCCGCCATAAGGGCGGTGGTCATAAGCACCACTACCGCGTGGTCGACTTCAAGCGCAACGACAAGGACGGCATCGCCGCCAAGGTCGAGCGCCTGGAATACGATCCGAACCGCAGCGCCAATATCGCGCTGGTGCTGTTCGCCGACGGCGAGCGCCGCTACATCATCGCCACCAAGGGCATGGTTGCTGGCCAGGCACTGCTGAACGGCGCTGAAGCCCCGATCAAGGCTGGCAACAACCTGCCGATCCGCAACATTCCGGTTGGTACCACGATCAACAACGTGGAAATCCTGCCGGGCAAGGGTGCTCAGGTCGCTCGTGCTGCTGGCGGCTCCGCCGTGCTGCTGGCCCGCGAAGGCCTGTACGCTCAGGTTCGCCTGCGCTCCGGTGAAGTGCGCCGCGTGCACATCGAGTGCCGCGCCACCATCGGTGAAGTTGGCAACGAAGAGCACAGCCTGCGCGTTATCGGCAAGGCCGGTGCAACCCGTTGGCGCGGTATCCGCCCGACCGTCCGTGGTGTCGTGATGAACCCGGTCGACCACCCGCACGGTGGTGGTGAGGGCAAGACCGCTGCTGGTCGCGATCCGGTTTCGCCGTGGGGTACCCCGGCCAAGGGCTACCGCACCCGCAGCAACAAGCGCACGGACAGCATGATCGTCCAGAAGCGCCACAAGCGTTAATCGGTAGGTAGGAGCTAAAGATATGACTCGTTCCGCTAAAAAGGGTCCGTTCTGCGACGCCCACCTGCTGAAGAAGGTGGAAGCGGCCGTAGGCGGCAAGGACAAGAAGCCCATCAAGACGTGGTCGCGCCGCTCGACCATCATGCCGGAATTCATCGGCCTGACGATCGCCGTGCACAACGGCCGTCAACACGTGCCGGTGTATGTGACGGAAAACATGGTTGGCCACAAGCTCGGCGAATTTGCGCTCACCCGCACGTTCAAGGGCCACGCGGCTGACAAGAAAGCGAAGAGGTAAGGTGCCATCATGGAAGTGAAAGCGATTCATCGCGGTGCCCGCATCTCCGCCCAGAAGACGCGCCTGGTCGCTGACCAGATCCGTGGTCTGCCGATCGAGCGCGCGCTCAATGTCCTGACGTTCAGCCCGAAAAAGGCTGCCGGGATCGTGAAGAAGGTGGTCGAATCGGCCATCGCCAACGCCGAGCACAACGAAGGCGCCGATATCGACGAACTGAAGGTCAAATCGATCTTCGTCGACAAGGCAACCTCGCTCAAGCGCTTCACCGCACGGGCGAAGGGCCGCGGCAACCGCATCGAGAAACAAACCTGTCACATCACTGTGACGCTCGGCAACTAAGGAGTCACGATGGGACAGAAGATTCATCCGACTGGCTTCCGTCTGGCCGTCAGCCGTAACTGGGCTTCGCGTTGGTACGCCAACAATACGAAGTTCGCCGGCATGCTGAAGGAAGACATCGAAGTTCGCGACTTCCTGAAGAAGAAGCTCAAGAACGCATCGGTTGGCCGCGTGGTCATCGAGCGTCCGGCCCGTAACGCACGTATCACCATTTACAGCTCGCGTCCGGGAGTGGTGATCGGCAAGAAGGGTGAGGACATCGAACTGCTCAAGGCTGAACTGCAGCGTCGCATGGGCGTGCCCGTGCACGTGAACATCGAGGAAATCCGCAAGCCGGAAACCGATGCTCAGCTGATCGCCGATTCGATCACCCAGCAGCTCGAGCGCCGTATCATGTTCCGCCGCGCCATGAAGCGTGCGATGCAGAACGCGATGCGCCTGGGCGCCCAGGGTATCAAGATCATGAGCTCGGGCCGTCTGAACGGTATCGAAATCGCACGTACCGAGTGGTACCGCGAAGGCCGTGTGCCCCTGCACACCCTGCGCGCCGACATCGACTACGGCTTCTCCGAAGCAGAAACCACCTACGGCATCATCGGTGTCAAGGTGTGGGTCTACAAGGGTGATCACCTCGGCCGCAATGACGCGCCGGTGGTGGAAGAGCCGCAAGACGACCGTCGTCGTCGTCCGGGTCGTCCGGAAGGCCGTCGCCGTGAAGGCGAAGGTCGCCCGGGTGGCAACCGTCGCGGTGGCGCCGGTGCCGGTCGCCGCGCTGCGCCTGGCGATGCGAAGAGTGGAGAATAACGATGCTGCAACCTAAGCGCAGAAAATACCGCAAGGAGCAGAAGGGCCGCAACACGGGTAAAGCTACCCGTGGTAACGCCGTGTCTTTCGGCGAATTCGGCCTGAAGGCCATGGGCCGTGGCCGCCTGACGGCTCGTCAGATCGAGTCGGCACGTCGTGCGATGACCCGTCACATCAAGCGTGGCGGCCGCATCTGGATCCGGATCTTCCCGGACAAGCCGATCTCGAAGAAGCCCGCTGAAGTCCGTATGGGTAACGGTAAGGGCAATCCGGAGTACTACGTGGCTGAAATCCAGCCGGGCAAGATGCTCTATGAGATGGATGGCGTGAGTGAAGATCTGGCACGCGAGGCGTTCCGCCTCGCGGCTGCCAAGCTGCCGATCGCCACCAATTTCGTGGTGCGCCAGGTCGGGACGTAAGGAGAGCAGGGATGAAAGCATCCGAACTTCGCGGCAAGGACGCCGCAGGCCTGAACCAGGAGCTCTCCGAGCTGCTGAAGGCCCAATTTAGCCTGCGCATGCAAAAGGCGACTCAACAGCTGCAGAACACCAGCCAGCTGAAGAAGGTTCGCAAGGACATCGCGCGAGTGCAAACCGTGCTGACTGAGAAGGCGAACGCGAAATGACTGAAGCTGCAAAAACGGAAACGTCGCTTCGCCGCACCCTCGTCGGTCGTGTGGTAAGCGACAAGATGGACAAGACCGTTACGGTCTTGGTGGAAAACCGCGTCAAGCATCCTCTGTACGGCAAGTACGTGCTGCGTTCGAAGAAGTACCACGCACACGACGAAGCCAACCAGTACAAGGAAGGCGACAAGGTCGAAATCCAGGAAGGCCGTCCGCTGTCGCGGACCAAGTCCTGGGTGGTTTCCCGGCTGGTAGAGGCTGCACGCGTCATCTAAGAACAACACGTTCTTAGTCTGACTTGCAAGTCCAGGATTATGTAGCTATAATCCTGGACTTCCGCTTTGTTGCGTCCGCCAATGCAGTATCACCCGGGCGGCCTGGAGAGCGAGCCAGGGTCAAGTGGCCTCGAGATGTTGTCGAGATTGCCTGATTCCTACCGACTTCAAAGTTGATCAACCCATACGGGGATGGCGCAAAGCCGGAACCGACGGGACCAAGACTGACCGGCAGGCGTTTCTGACACCTGGCGGATTAAGTTGGGAAGACAAACACCATGATTCAGACAGAAAGCCGGCTCGAAGTGGCCGATAACACTGGTGCGCGCGAAGTGCTGTGCATCAAGGTCCTGGGTGGGTCCAAGCGCCGCTACGCGAGCGTTGGCGACATCATCAAAGTGACCGTCAAGGACGCAGCTCCGCGCGGCCGTGTGAAGAAGGGCGATATCTACAACGCCGTCGTCGTGCGCACCGCCAAGGGCGTGCGTCGCGCGGATGGCTCGCTCGTCAAGTTCGACGGTAACGCCGCTGTCCTGCTGAACAACAAGCTCGAGCCGATCGGCACCCGTATCTTCGGGCCGGTGACTCGTGAACTCCGTACCGAGCGCTTCATGAAGATCGTGTCGCTCGCTCCGGAAGTGCTGTAAGGAGCCGCCATGAACAAGATTCGCAAAGGCGACGAAGTCATCGTCCTGACCGGCAAAGACAAGGGCAAGCGCGGTACCGTGCAAGCCGTGCTCGGCGACAAGGTTGCAGTGGAAGGCGTGAACGTTGCCAAGAAGCACGCTCGCCCGAACCCGATGCTGGGCACCACTGGTGGTGTGGTCGACAAGGTCATGCCGCTGCATATTTCCAACGTTGCGCTCGTGGATGCCAATGGCAAGCCGTCGCGCGTCGGCATCAAGGTGGAAGACGGCAAGCGCGTGCGCGTGCTGAAGACCACCGGCGCCGTCGTGGCAGCTTGATTCTGGGCACGTATAGGAGTTGAGCATGGCAGCACGTCTGCAAGAGTTTTACAAAGAAAAGGTTGTGCCGAAGCTGATCGAGCAGTTCGGTTACAAGTCGGTCATGGAAGTGCCGCGCATCACCAAGATCACCCTGAACATGGGCCTTGGCGAAGCGATCAATGACAAGAAGATCATTGAAAACGCTGTCGGCGACCTGACCAAGATCGCTGGCCAGAAGCCGGTGGTGACGAAGGCCAAGAAGGCTATCGCTGGCTTCAAGATCCGTCAGGGCTACCCCATCGGTGCGATGGTGACCCTGCGCGGCGAGCGCATGTTCGAATTCCTCGATCGTTTCGTGACCGTGGCCCTGCCGCGCGTGCGTGACTTCCGTGGTGTGTCGGGCCGTTCGTTTGACGGTCGTGGCAACTACAACATCGGTGTGAAAGAGCAGATCATTTTCCCCGAAATCGAGTACGACAAGATCGACGCACTGCGTGGTCTGAACATCAGCATCACGACGACGGCAAAGAACGACGAGGAAGCCAAGGCACTCCTCGGTGCGTTCAAGTTCCCGTTCCGCAATTAAGGGGTAACCGTGGCTAAACTGGCTCTGATTGAACGTGAGAAGAAGCGCGCCAAGCTGGCGGCGAAGTTCGCCCCCAAGCGCGCTGCCCTCAAGGCCATTATTGACGACCAAGAAAAGTCGGAAGAAGAGCGTTACATGGCGCGTCTCGAGCTGCAACAGCTCCCGCGCAACGCGAACCCGACTCGCCAGCGTAACCGCTGCGCGATCACCGGTCGTCCCCGCGGTACCTTCCGCAAGTTTGGCCTGGCGCGTAACAAGATCCGCGAAATCGCCTTCAAGGGCGAAATCCCGGGTCTGACGAAAGCCAGCTGGTAATTACGCACAGGCTACAGGAGAAACAGTATGAGCATGAGCGATCCTATCGCCGATATGCTGACGCGCATCCGCAACGCCCAAGGCGTGCAGAAGGCGTCGGTTGTCATGCCGTCGTCGAAGCTGAAAGTGGCAATCGCCAAGGTCCTGAAGGACGAAGGCTACATCGACGACTACGCCGTCCAGGAAGATGGCGGCAAGGCACAACTGAGCATCGGCCTGAAGTACTACGCCGGCCGTCCGGTCATCGAGCGCATTGAGCGCGTCTCGAAGCCCGGCCTGCGCGTGTACAAGGGCCGCAGCGACATCCCCCAAGTGATGAACGGCCTCGGCGTCGCGATCATCTCGACCCCGCAGGGTCTGATGACCGACCGCAAGGCACGTGCCACGGGTGTGGGTGGCGAAGTTCTCTGCTACGTCGCTTAAGGAGAGAACCATGTCCCGTGTAGGTAAGGCTCCCATCGCGCTCCCCAAGGGCGCGGAAGTGAACGTGGCAGCTGGCGTGCTCTCCGTGAAGGGCCCGCTCGGTACGCTGTCGCAACCGATTCACAGCCTGGTCAAGGTCAACGTCGAAAACGACACGCTGACTTTCGCTCCGGCCGACGAATCGCGTGAAGCAAACGCCCTGCAAGGCACCATGCGCGCCCTGGCGGCAAACATGGTCAAGGGCGTGACCACCGGTTTCGAGCGCAAGCTGAACCTGGTCGGCGTGGGCTACCGTGCCCAGCTGCAAGGTGCTGCGCTGAAGCTCCAGCTTGGTTTCTCGCACGACGTGATCCATGAGATGCCGGAAGGCGTGAAGGCGGAAACGCCGACGCAGACCGAGATCATCATCAAGGGTGCGGACAAGCAGAAAGTCGGTCAGGTTGCCGCGGAAGTCCGCGCGTACCGCCCGCCTGAGCCCTACAAGGGCAAGGGTGTGCGTTACAGCGACGAGCGCGTCATCCTGAAGGAAACCAAGAAGAAGTAAGGGGTGCAATGATGAACAAGAAAGACGCTCGTTTGCGCCGTGCACGTCAGACCCGCGCCAAGATCGCGGAGATGAAAGTCAATCGTCTGACCGTGTTCCGTACGAATTCGCATATTTACGCCCAGGTCTTCTCCGAGTGCGGCACCAAGGTGCTGGCTTCGGCTTCGACCGCCGAGGTGGAAGTGCGCAAGGAACTGGATGGCAAGGGCGCTACCGCCGCTGCCGCTACCGTCGTGGGCAAGCGCATCGCCGAAAAGGCGAAGGCTGCCGGCGTGGAAACCGTCGCATTCGATCGCGCCGGCTTCCGTTTCCATGGCCGCGTGAAGGCCCTGGCAGACGCCGCCCGCGAAGCTGGCCTGAAGTTCTAAGCGCATAGAGAGAGATACGTCATGGCAAAGATGCAAGCAAAAGTCCAGCAGGACGAACGCGACGACGGCCTCCGCGAGAAGATGATCTCGGTCAACCGTGTCACCAAGGTGGTGAAGGGTGGCCGGATTCTCGGTTTCGCTGCGCTGACCGTGGTTGGTGACGGCGATGGCCGCATCGGCATGGGCAAGGGCAAGGCCAAGGAAGTGCCGGTTGCCGTTCAGAAGGCAATGGACGAAGCCCGTCGCAAGATGGTCAAGGTCTCGCTGAAGAACGGCACGCTGCAACACGAAGTCGTTGGCAAGCATGGCGCCGCCAAGGTGCTGATGATGCCCGCCAAGGAAGGTACCGGCGTGATCGCCGGCGGCCCGATGCGCGCGATCTTCGAAGTGATGGGTGTCACCAACGTGGTGACCAAGTCGCACGGCTCCACCAACCCGTACAACATGGTTCGCGCCACGCTGGACGGCCTTCAGAAGATGAGCACGCCGAGCGAGATCGCTGCGAAGCGTGGCAAGTCGGTCGAAGACATCCTGGGTTAAGGTGAACGCAATGTCGCAGAAAACCGTAAAAGTGCAACTCGTGCGCAGCCTGATCGGCACGCGCGAGGATCATCGCGCCACCGTGCGTGGCCTGGGCCTGCGCCGCATCAACTCGGTGTCGGAGCTGCAGGACACGCCCGCCGTGCGCGGCATGATCAACAAGGTCTCGTACCTGGTCAAGGTTCTGGCCTGATCGGGACTTGGAGAGCAAGATGCAACTGAACAACCTGAAACCGGCTGCCGGTTCGAAGCACGCCAAGCGTCGCGTCGGCCGCGGTATCGGCTCCGGCCTGGGCAAGACCGCCGGTCGCGGTCACAAGGGTCAGAAGTCGCGTTCGGGCGGCTTCCACAAGGTGGGCTTCGAAGGCGGTCAAATGCCGCTGTATCGTCGTCTGCCGAAGCGCGGCTTCACGTCGCTGACCAAGGCCTTCACGGCCGAAGTCTCGCTGCGTGATATCGAGCGCCTGGAAGCGGCCGAAGTCGATCTGCTGGTCCTGAAGCAAGCTGGCCTGGTGAGCGACCTGGTGAAGAGCGCCAAGGTCATCAAGGCTGGCGAGCTGACCCGCAAGGTGACGATCAAGGGTCTGGGCGCCACTGCTGGCGCCAAGGCCGCGATCGAAGCCGCTGGCGGCCAGATCGCAGAGTAAATCGGCAGCAATCATCGCAGCATAGGCAGTCATAGTCGGAGCATCGTTTGGCCACGGCGAAACCCAATGCAAGCGCGCAAGCCAGGAACACGGCGAAGTACGGCGACCTCAAGCGCCGGCTGATGTTCCTGGTGTTGGCCCTGATCGTTTACCGCATCGGCGCACACATTCCGGTGCCGGGAATCGATCCGGATCAGCTCGCGAAGCTTTTCCAGAGTCAGTCGGGTGGCATCCTCGGGATGTTCAACCTGTTCTCGGGCGGGGCGCTGTCGCGCTTTACCGTCTTCGCGCTCGGCATCATGCCGTACATCTCGGCGTCGATCATCATGCAATTGCTGACGATCGTGCTGCCGCAGCTGGAGTCGCTGAAGAAGGAAGGGCAGGCAGGTCAGCGCAAGATCACGCAGTACACGCGTTATGGCACCGTGGTTCTGGCCACGTTCCAGGCGCTGTCGATCGCGGTCGCGCTGGAGTCGCAACCGGGGCTGGTGATCGATCCGGGCCTGATGTTCCGGGCCACGGCGGTGATCACGCTGGTGACCGGCACGATGTTCCTGATGTGGCTGGGTGAGCAGATCACCGAGCGTGGTCTGGGCAACGGCATCTCGATCATCATTTTCGGCGGTATCGCAGCGGGCTTGCCCAACGCGATCGGCGGACTGTTCGAACTGGTTCGTACGGGTTCCATGAGCATCATCGCAGCGATCCTGATCGTCGCGATCGTGATCGGTGTGACCTTCGCCGTGGTGTTCGTCGAGCGTGGCCAGCGCAAGATCCTGGTGAACTATGCCAAGCGTCAGGTCGGCAACAAGGTGTACGGCGGTCAGTCGTCGCACCTGCCGCTGAAGCTGAACATGGCAGGGGTGATTCCGCCGATCTTCGCATCGTCGATCATCCTGTTCCCGGCGACGATTGCGGGCTGGTTCACGTCTCAGTCGACGGGTGCGGTCGGCCGGTTCGTCAAGGACCTGGCTGCCACGCTGTCGCCGGGACAGCCGGTGTATATCCTGCTGTATGCGGCTGCGATTGTATTTTTCTGCTTCTTCTACACGGCTCTGGTTTACAACAGCCGGGAAGTGGCGGACAACCTGAAGAAAAGCGGTGCCTTCATTCCGGGCATTCGTCCGGGCGAGCAGACGACGCGCTACATCGACAAGATTCTGGTGCGCCTGACGCTGGCTGGTGCGATCTACATCACACTGGTCTGCCTGTTGCCGGAATTCCTGGTGCTGCGCTGGAACGTTCCGTTCTATTTTGGCGGAACCTCGCTGCTGATCATCGTGGTCGTCACGATGGACTTCATGGCTCAGGTGCAGTCCTACGTCATGTCGCAGCAGTATGAATCGCTGCTGAAGAAGGCGAACTTTAAGGGCAACCTGACCCTGCGCTGATTCAGATCGGTACAGACAAGGTATGGCGCGCACGGATCGTCTTCCGGACGAAGTGAGCGAACAGGAATTGAAGGAAGAGGAAAATTATGAAAGTGCTGGCTTCTGTTAAGCGCATTTGCCGCAACTGCAAAATCATCAAGCGCAACGGTGTCGTGCGCGTGATCTGCTCGTCGGATCCCCGCCACAAGCAACGCCAAGGCTAATCGGAAAGAGGATTGACGAATGGCACGTATCGCAGGGGTTAACATCCCGAACCACAAGCACACCGAAATCGGCCTGACGGCCATTTATGGTGTCGGCCGCTCGCGCGCTCGCAAGATTTGCGAGGCCACCGGTGTACCGTTTGACAAGAAGGTCAAGGATCTGACCGACGCCGACCTGGAAAAGCTTCGTGACGAAGTGGGCAAGGTGACCGTCGAGGGTGACCTGCGTCGTGAAACCACGATGAACATCAAGCGTCTGATGGACCTTGGTTGCTATCGTGGCATGCGTCACCGCAAGGGCCTGCCGCTCCGTGGCCAGCGTACCCGCACCAATGCCCGTACCCGCAAGGGTCCGCGCAAGGCCGGCGTGGCTCTGAAGAAGTAAAGCCGAAGGCAGAGGAAGAAACTAATGGCAAAAGGTCCGAATAACGCCGCTCGCGCGCGTAAGAAGGTCAAGAAGAACGTTGCCGACGGCATTGCGCACGTCCACGCTTCGTTCAACAACACCATCATCACGATCACCGACCGTCAGGGCAACGCCCTGTCGTGGGCGACCGCTGGTGGCCAGGGCTTCAAGGGTTCGCGCAAGTCGACCCCGTTCGCTGCCCAGGTCGCTGCCGAGAACGCCGGCCGTGTGGCGCAAGACCAGGGTATCAAGAACCTGGAAGTGCGCATCAAGGGCCCGGGCCCGGGTCGTGAGTCGGCTGTCCGCGCACTGAACGCGCTGGGCATCAAGATCGCGATCATCGAAGACGTCACGCCGATTCCGCACAACGGCTGCCGTCCGCCGAAGCGCCGTCGTATCTAAGCGTTGGCGTGTCCGAGCCGGCGGGTTTACCTGCTGGTTTTGGATATGGTAGTATCGCGCGTTGACCTGCTGCATTTGATGCGGCAGGTTTTCGTTTTGCTCGACAGAAATGTCGCATAAGACACATTTCGGTTGCGCTCTGTACATGCTTTCAGCGTCGTACCCGGTAACGGGACGCGCTTCATAAGCCCACCGTCCGTCACGGTCACCGGCAATTCCCGGTGGACAGCGCTGGCGGACTCGCGGCGCGTCAACAAGGCGTCGCGATCGAACAAAGGAAGACAACGTGGCACGTTATACCGGCCCGAAGGCCAAACTCTCCCGCCGTGAAGGTACCGACCTGTTCCTGAAGAGCGCCCGTCGCTCGCTCGCCGACAAGTGCAAGCTGGACAGCAAGCCGGGCCAGCATGGCCGCACCTCGGGTGCCCGCACCTCCGACTACGGCAACCAGCTGCGTGAAAAGCAGAAGGTCAAGCGCATCTACGGTGTGCTCGAGCGCCAGTTCCGCCGCTACTTCGCCGAAGCCGATCGCCGCAAGGGCAACACCGGTGAAAAGCTGCTGCAACTGCTGGAATCGCGCCTGGACAACGTGGTGTATCGCATGGGCTTTGGCTCGACCCGCGCTGAGGCACGCCAGCTGGTGTCGCACAAGGCGATTCTGGTGAACGGTCAGACTCTGAACGTGCCGTCGGCCCAGATCAAGTCGGGCGACGTCATCACCATTCGCGAGCAGTCGAAGAAGCAAGTCCGTATCGCTGAAGCGCTGTCGCTGGCCGAGCAGTCGGGTTTCCCGACCTGGGTTGCCGTGGATGCCAAGAAGTTCGAGGGCACCTTCAAGCAAGTTCCGGACCGCGCTGACATCTCGGGCGACATCAACGAAAGCCTGATCGTCGAACTGTACTCGCGTTAATCCGCGGGCAAGACGACTCAGCGCTTGCGTTCGCCGCAAAGCCTCTCCTTCTGCAGCCCGACGCGCACTATGCGCGGTCGGGCTTGTTGCCCATCGTGCGATGGGATTTCAAGGTTCCAAACGTCAGCCTTATCGGTGTAACGAGCCGAGGGTATTGAAAAGGACAACCTAATGCAAACAGCACTCCTCAAGCCAAAAATCATCGCCGTCGAGCCTCTGGGCGACCATCACGCCAAGGTCGTGATGGAGCCGTTCGAGCGCGGCTACGGCCATACGCTCGGTAACGCCCTGCGTCGCGTGCTGCTGTCGTCGATGGTCGGTTATGCACCGACCGAAGTGACGATCGCTGGGGTGGTCCATGAGTATTCCACCATCGATGGCGTGCAAGAAGACGTCGTCAACCTGCTGCTCAACCTGAAGGGCGTCGTGTTCAAGCTGCACAACCGCGACGAAGTCACGGTTTCGCTGCGCAAGGACGGTGAGGGCATCGTGACTGCAGCCGATATCGAGCTGCCGCACGACGTCGAAATCATCAACCCGAACCACGTCATCGCTCATCTGTCGGCCGGCGGCAAGCTGGACATGCAGATCAAGGTCGAGCAAGGCCGTGGCTATGTGCCGGGCAACGTGCGCAAGTTCGGCGACGAGTCGAGCAAGGTGATCGGCCGTATCGTGCTGGACGCCTCGTTCTCGCCGGTGCGCCGCGTGTCGTACGCCGTCGAGTCCGCTCGCGTCGAGCAGCGTACCGACCTGGACAAGCTGGTGATGAACATCGAAACCGACGGCGTGATTTCGCCCGAGGAAGCGATTCGCCAGTCGGCCCGCATCCTGGTTGATCAGTTGTCGGTGTTCGCCGCGCTGGAAGGCACCGAGTCCGCCGCCGAGGCCGCTTCGAGCCGCGCACCGCAGATCGACCCGATCCTGCTGCGCCCGGTCGACGACCTGGAGCTGACCGTGCGTTCGGCCAACTGCCTGAAGGCAGAGAACATCTACTACATCGGCGACCTGATCCAGCGTACCGAGAACGAGCTGCTGAAGACCCCGAACCTGGGTCGCAAGTCGCTCAACGAGATCAAGGAAGTCCTCGCCTCCCGTGGCCTGACCCTCGGCATGAAGCTCGAGAACTGGCCGCCCGCAGGTCTGGACAAGTAATTGTGATGCGAGGCTTCGGCCTCGCGTTGCGGACCGCCCCGGTTCCGGCCGGGGCATGTATGACTACCGGCCCGCGTCTCGGGAGCTTGCTCCCGGGGTGATAGAAGAGCTGGTCAAACACTCAATCTGAAAAGGAATCATCATGCGTCACCGTCATGGTCTGCGGAAACTGAACCGCACCTCGTCGCACCGTCTCGCGATGCTGCGCAACATGTCCAACTCGCTGTTCCAGCACGAGCTGATCAAGACCACCCTGCCCAAGGCCAAGGAACTGCGCAAGGTTGTCGAGCCGCTCATCACGCTGGCCAAGAAGGACACCGTTGCCAACCGCCGTCTGGCTTTCGCCCGTCTGCGCGACCGCGACATGGTCACCAAGCTGTTCACCGAACTGGGCCCGCGCTACAACGCTCGTCCGGGCGGCTACACGCGTATCCTGAAGTTCGGCTTCCGTCAGGGCGACAATGCGCCGATGGCGCTGGTCGAACTGGTGGATCGTCCGGAAATCACCGAAGCTCCGGCTGAAGAAGCTGCTGAGTAAAGTTGAGTTCCAGCCCGTCTCCCGACGGGTTCGGACACACCGCTTACAATCGAGCCAGGCAATTTGCCTGGCTCTTTTGTTTTTGTGCGCCAGGATTCGGAGGGGCCAGATGCAAGCCGGTAACAGTTCACAAAATGCCCAGGACGGCGGCAACGAGGCGGTCATTGCCGTGCTGACCAACCTGCCCGATGCAGACACCGCGGCGAAGCTTTCGCGGGCCTTGCTGGAAGCGCGCGTGTGCGCGTGCGTGAACCGTCTTGCGCCCGTCGAATCCGAGTACTGGTGGCAAGGCAAGCTGGAACAGGCAACGGAATGGCCGCTGCTGGCGAAGACCACGCGCGGACAATATTCGGCGGTGGAGGCTGTGATCCGCGCCAATCATCCCTATGATGTGCCGGAAATCATTGCCTGGCCCGTGAGCCAAGGTTTCGGACCATATCTCGCATGGGTGCGGGGCGAGGTAACTCGCGCCGAGCAACACAAGGATTGAGGCGCCAGGCACACAGCATCGCAGAGTGACAGAAAGGATTCAGGACGGTCTATGAGCATGGGTTTTGCGCTTTTGGCGCGGTCATACGGGGCGGGCTGGGCGCGGCATATCGCCGCAGTGCTGGCGGTGATGGTGGCCTGGTTGTGCCTGGTCACTGGCGCCCATGCGGCCACGGAAGACGATTTCCTGCCCCCTGAGCAGGCCTTTCGCTTTGCCGCCCGGCAGATCGACCCTCAGACCATTGAAGTGCGCTTCGACGTGGCAAGCGGCTATTACCTGTACCGGGAGCGCTTTGCCTTTGCCGCCCGGCCCGACACTGTCCGCCTGGGCCAGCCCGAATTTCCTCACGGCAAGGTGAAGTTCGACGAGACGTTCGGCAAGGAGATGGAAACCTACCGCGATGCGGTGGTGATCCGCTTGCCGGTCCAGTCCGCGCCGGCTGATGGCAAATGGTCGCTCGTCGTCACGTCCCAGGGCTGTGCCGACAAGGGACTCTGCTATCCGCCGATGGAAAGCGTCTACAAGGTGGGTGGCTCGCCCTTGGGGAACCTGTTCGCCGACAGGCCGCGCAGCGAGGCGACCGTGCCGCCGGCAGCGTCGGCGAGGCCCGGTACGGAAGCCGTTGCGCCCCCCGCGCGCCTCGACGAGAACGACCGCATCGCCGGCGTCCTGGCCAGCCGCAACCTTGGCGTCGTCCTCGCATTGTTCTTTGGCCTTGGCCTGCTGCTGACGTTCACGCCTTGTGTGCTGCCGATGGTGCCCATCCTGTCGTCCATCGTCGTCGGCGAGCACGCGACGCGCAGCCGTGCGCTGGTGGTGTCGCTGGCCTATGTGCTCGGCATGGCCGTCGTCTATACGGCGATTGGCGTTGCCGCAGGCCTGCTCGGCGAGGGCCTGGCCGCAGCGCTGCAGACCCCGGCCGTGCTGGCCGCGTTCGCGGCGCTGATGGTGGCGCTGTCGCTGTCGATGTTCGGGCTCTACGAGCTTCAGCTGCCGCAGCATTGGCAGACCCGCTTGACGGCCACATCAAACCGCCGCCAGGGCGGGCAAGTGATCGGCGCCGCGGCCATGGGCGCGATCTCCGCGCTGATCGTCGGGCCGTGCGTGACGGCACCGCTAGCCGGTGCGCTCGCGTATATCGCGCAGACCCGCGATGCGGTAACCGGCGGCACCGCGCTGCTGGCCATGGCACTGGGAATGGGTGTTCCGCTGGTGCTCGTTGGCGTGGGCGCAGGCAATCTGCTGCCCCGCGCCGGGCACTGGATGGAGGCCACCAAGCGCTTCTTCGGCTTCCTGCTGCTGGGCGTGGCGATCTGGATGGTGACGCCGGTGCTGCCGGCGTGGCTGACCATGGCGCTGTGGGCCGCGTTGCTGCTGGTGGCTGCGGTGTTCCTGGGCGCGTTTGATGCGCTCGGTGCTGAGGCCCGCGGCCTGGCGAGGCTGGGCAAGGGACTGGGTGTACTGGCGGCGCTGGCGGGTGCGATCCTGCTGCTGGGACTGGCCTCGGGTGGCCGGGATCCGCTGCAGCCGTTGGCGCACCTGAGCTTGGCACGCGTCGCTGGCGGTGGAGCGGAGACGGCGGCAGGACCGCAGTCCGTGCGCTTCGAGCGCGTCCGCAGCGTCGCGGAACTGGATGCACGCGTGGCCCAGGCAGCGGCCGCCGGCAAGCCCGTGCTGCTCGACTTCTACGCGGACTGGTGCGTAAGTTGCAAGGAAATGGAACACCTGACCTTCACGGACGCCAAGGTTCGGGCGCGCATGTCGGAAATCGTGCTGCTGCAGGCTGACGTGACCGCCAACAACGCCGATGACAAGGCGCTGCTCAAGCGCTTCGGCCTGTTCGGTCCGCCGGGGATCATCCTGTTCGGCGCCGATGGCCGCGAACGGCCTGTGCGCGTGATCGGCTACCAGTCCGCAGGCCGCTTCCTGGACAGCCTGGAGCGTGCGTTCGGTACACGCCCCAGCACCTGAGCCCTACCGCTCCAACTGCCGCCCAAGTCCCCATACGGCGGCCAGTATCACCACCACCGCGCCCATCAGGCCGATCGACCACCAGAACCCGTCGGGCTCGCGCAGCCACGGCATGCGTTCGAAGTTCATGCCGAAGATGCCGGTGATCAGCGTCAGCGGCATGAATAGCGCCGTGATCAGCGTCAGCGTGCGCATTGTGCGGTTGGTCCGGTGGGCCACCGCCGAGAAATGGATCTGGACGGCGGACTCGATCGAGTCTTCAAGTCGGCGCGCATGCGCGAGCACGCGCTGGATGTGCTCCATCAGGTCGTTGATGCGCACGAGCAGCACTTCGTCGCGGCCCGGTGCCTTGTCCGCTGGCTCGGTCGGATCGGCGCTGTAGCGGTTGTCCAGCACGCTGTCGCGGAACTCCTGCAGCGCATCGCGTTGTTCTTCGCTCAGGTGTTCGAGCCTGCGCAGCTGAATGCGTGCATCCAGAAGCCCTTCCCAGCTCGAGAAACTGCGTCGCGAATTGAGCAGCGCGCGTTGCCAGCGGTCGAGCTGGCGCGTGAGCGGCGCGCGCAGTTCAAGATAGCGGTCGACCATGGCGTTGAGCAGGCGCAGCATCAGGTCCTCGGGCCGGCTTGGCGGCCGCGTGCCGTGCAGCAACGGCGCGTGGCCGTACGCTTTCGGCGCCACGGGGCGCGGCTCCTGGCAGGATTCCAGCAGGCGCTGGCGTACCTGGTCGATTGTGCGCGACGGGCCCGGCCGGACGGTGACAAGTACTGTGTCGAAGACGAAGAAGGTGACCGGCTGGGTGTCGATGCGGGCCAGTGCGGGCAGGAAGCCGGGAGGATAACGCCGCGGCTTCGGCGCGGCTTCGACCGCTGTCACCGGTGAGCCGTCGGCCTCGGCGATCGCGCGGCTCGTCTCGAACGTCAGCTTGCGGAAGATCACCATGTCGTACGCGTGCGTCGTGTCGAAATACGACGGATGCGCCGTGTTGGTGGCATCGGTCAGATGCAGGTCGAGGATCGGCGCTCCGGCAAGCCGCCGCACGTTCTCGCGCCAGACGTCCGGTGCAGCGGATACCTCTTCGATCGGGAAATCGGCCCAGACAAAGCGGGCCGCCGCATTGCCGCCGAGGAACGCCGCCGCCTCATCCAGGGAGGCGAGCGGGTGAACCTGGCCGGCTGAAAAGCCTAGCAACTCCATGCGTGCGGCGTGGCCTTAGCCGGCGAGCAGGCGCGCGGCGTCGCGCGCGAAGTAGGTCAGGATGCCGTCGGCGCCGGCGCGGCGGAACGCCAGCAGCGATTCCATCATGACCTTGTCATGGTCGAGCCAGCCGTTCTGCGCGGCGGCCTTGAGCATCGCATACTCGCCGCTGACCTGGTAGACGTAGGTCGGGAAGCGGAACTCGTCCTTCACGCGGCGCACGATGTCCAGGTACGGCATGCCGGGCTTGACCATCACCATGTCGGCGCCTTCCATGATGTCCTGGGCGACTTCGCGCAGGGCTTCATCGGTGTTGGCCGGGTCCATCTGGTAGGTCATCTTGTTGCCTTTGCCCAGATTGGCAGCCGAGCCGACGGCGTCGCGGAACGGGCCGTAGAACGCTGACGCGTACTTGGCCGAGTACGCCATGATGCGCGTATGGATGTGGCCCGCGTCTTCCAGCGCCATGCGCACGGCGCCGATGCGGCCATCCATCATGTCGGACGGCGCGACGATGTCGACGCCGGCCTCGGCCTGGACCAGTGCTTGCCTGACCAGGATCTCGACAGTCTGGTCGTTGATCACGTAGCCGTTGTCATCAAGCACGCCGTCCTGGCCATGGCTCGTGTACGGGTCGAGTGCCACGTCGGTCAGCACGCCGAGTTCCGGGAAGCGGTCCTTCAGCGCACGCACGGCGCGCGGCACCAGGCCGTCGGCATTGGTCGCCTCGATGCCGTCGGGCGTCTTCAGCGACGGGTCGATGACCGGGAACAGCGCGATCACCGGGATGCCGAGTTTCACGCAGTCTTCGGCCACCGGCAGCAGCAGGTCGACCGACACGCGCTCCACGCCGGGCATGGATGCCACCGTCTGGCGCTGGTTCTGCCCGTCCAGGATGAAGACGGGATAGATCAGGTTGTCCGGCGACAAACGGTTTTCGCGCATCAGACGCCGCGAGAAGTCATCGCGACGCATGCGGCGGGGACGGTACTCGGGAAAGGCAGACATGGCAGCTTGAAGGAGGGAAATTCACAGGAGGAAATGTGCGGAAGATGGTTCACCACCGACCCGCGGCGGGCACGCCGTAGCGCATTCCGCAGAAAAACTAAACTTTTGTGTGTGCCCGCTATCATACTCGCGGACACCTTGCGTTGCGCCTCGCGTGGCGCGGTGTCCCCCGCTACTCCTCCCTGAGCGGGTACCCGCCTCAACCGGCGGGAAAGTTCGTCCCCGTTGCTTGCAACGGGGCTTTTTTTTGTCCGCGCGCTATGGTCGTGTCACTCGGACGCGCCCGGCGCAGCCGGTTGTTCTGCCGGCGCCGCTGCCTGAGCTTCGGGCAGCGACAACCAGCCCGCGATGACCCGCTGTGCTTCTTCGATGCCGCGGCGCTTGAGGCTGGAAAACAGCTGGGCGGTCAGAGGCACCGGGGTGGCAAGCTGCTCCGCATAGCCTTCCAGCATCTTCCGGGTTTCGCGCAGGGCCTTGGCGTTTTCGCTGTTGGTGAGCTTGTCGGCCTTGGTCAGCAGCACATGCACCGGCTTGCCGGTGGGCAGGAACCACTCGACCATCTGGCAATCGAGATCGGTGAAGGGGCGGCGCGCGTCCATCATCAGGATCAGGCCCGAGAGCTGCGACCGGGTCTGCACGTAATCGCTGAGCAGCCCTTGCCAGTGATACTTGGCCGAGCCGGACACCTCGGCATAGCCATAGCCCGGCAAGTCGACCAGGAAAGCGATCGGATCCGGCGCTTTTACCGGGGCCACCGTGAAGTAGTTGATGTGCTGCGTGCGGCCCGGCGTGCGGGACGAAAAGGCCAGGCGTTTCTGGTTGCAAAGGATGTTGATGGCCGTCGACTTGCCGGCGTTGGAGCGTCCGGCGAACGCGACTTCGGGCACCGCGGTGGCAGGCAGGTCGCGCAGATGGTTGACGGTCGTAAAAAAGCGGGCCTGGTGTAGGAGGGACATGCGCTGAAGCGGGTGGGGCGGGCTGATTGCGGCGGCGCGACATGCGCGAAGCGCGGCAACCACGGTCACGCCGAGGTGATAAGGCTGGCGGCACGGGATCGGCCAGGCCGCCGGATTTGATCCAGCACAGGCACAGGGGCTCCATGGCATCAATCCGGCACATTATTTATTGTACAATACGCCGGTTTACGGTCTCCTGTCCGGGTGACGCAGGGCATCCATGGCCGCGTTGCCGGTGACCCGTTCCATCCGGACGGAAGGCCGTGTTTGCCGTTCCATCGTGAGCGGTGCCAGGAAGGCGGGGTCTGCTGCCTGGCGCACCGGCCTGACCGGATGTTTCGGTCGTTGCCACCACGATGCAGGGCCTTGCAAGGCGCGTCCTCACCGCCCGCAAAGTGCCGGCCGGCATGCACTACGGTATTCAATACAATTCAGACAAGGTGTGCGAATGAACCGCATTGCGAAGCTTCTGGGTGTCCTGGTGCTGGCCCTGCCTGCAACCGCCATGACCGGTCTGGCTTCTGCCTCCGAGCAAGCCGCCGCGAAGGCAGATCCGGCAAAGGGCGAAACGCTGTATA
Organism: Cupriavidus sp. C1SS-2L; assembly: GCF_057073735.1. Taxonomy (NCBI): domain Bacteria; kingdom Pseudomonadati; phylum Pseudomonadota; class Betaproteobacteria; order Burkholderiales; family Burkholderiaceae; genus Cupriavidus; species Cupriavidus sp. C1SS-2L. The sequence continues at coordinate 3,491,164 of NZ_CP172708.1, read as the reverse complement.
CGCAGGGCGCGCCCGATCGCAATGTTCCCGCCTGCCTGAGCTGCCACGGTGCCAACGGCAACAGCGGCGCCGCCGCCAACCCGAAGCTGGCTGCACAGCATCCCGAATACGTCCACAAGCAGCTGGCCAACTTCAAGGACAAGTCGCGCAATAACGCGATCATGTCGCCGCTGGCTGGCGCGCTGAACGACCAGGAAATGAAGGACATCGGCGCCTACCTCGCGAAGCAGCCGATCAAGCCGGCCACCGCCAAGAACAAGGACACGATCGAGGCCGGCCAGAAAATCTACCGCGCGGGTATCGCGGCCAAGGGCGTGCCGGCTTGTGCCGCCTGCCATGGCCCGACCGGCGCCGGTATTCCGGCCCAGTATCCGCGCATCGGCGGTCAGTGGTCGGACTACACCGAAGCCCAGCTCGTGGCATTCCGCCAGGGCACCCGCAAGAACAATCCGGTGATGACGACCATCGCTGCCAAGATGTCGGATGCCGAGATCAAGGCCGTGGCGGATTACGTCGCCGGCGTTCGCTAAGTCGTTCCGCGCCGGCCGGACGGTTGGCCTGCGCCTCGCAGGAGCGGGGCACGAAGCAGGATGAAACCGTTGGCGTCGGCAACAATCGAAGAGGGTGGCCTGCTTGCCAAGCATGTCCACCCTTTTTTATTTCAAAGCTTACTGCTGCACTGCACATGTCGACCGCTTCCACTTCAGGCCTGCACCTGAAGACCCCCCACCGCGTGTTGCGCGACGCGGTCGAATTGTTGTCCTCGATGCGCTTTGCGATTGCCCTGCTGACGGTGATTGCCATTGCCAGCATCGTGGGTACCGTGCTCAAGCAGAACGAGCCCTACCCCAACTACGTGAACCAGTTTGGGCCGTTCTGGGCCGATGTCTTCCACGCGTTGTCGCTGCAGAAGGTCTACGGCTCGTGGTGGTTCCTGCTGATCCTGACGTTCCTGGTGGTGTCGACATCGCTGTGCCTTGTGCGCAATGCGCCCAAGATGATCGTCGATATGCGTTCGTGGAAGGACCATGTACGCGAACGCAGCCTGCGTGCGTTCCACCATCGCGGCGAATTCGAGGCGGCGCGGCCGCGCGCCGAGGCCACGGCTCGCGTCACGGCCCTCCTGCGCAACCGCGGCTACCGCACGCGACAGGTTGAGCACGAAGGCGCGACGCTGCTCGCGGCGAAGGCGGGGGCGGCGAACAAGCTCGGTTATATCCTCGCGCATACCGCGATCGTGGTGATCTGCATCGGTGGCCTGCTCGATGGCGACATGCTGATCCGCGCGCAAATGTGGTTCGGCGGCAAGACACCGATCCGCGGCAACGCCGTCATCAGCGATATCCCGCCGCAGCACCGGCTGTCGACCAGCAACCCGGGCTTCCGCGGCAATGCGTTCGTGCCTGAAGGTTCGACTGTCTCCACTGCGATCCTGAACATCGCCGATGGCGCACTCGTGCAGGACCTGCCGTTCAACCTCACGCTCAAGAAGTTCACGATCGATTTCTACCCGACCGGCATGCCCAAGCTGTTCGCGTCCGACGTGGTCGTGACCGACCGTGCCACGGGCAAGCAGACGCATGCGACGGTGAAGGTCAACGAGCCGCTGATCGTCGATGGTGTTGCGATCTACCAGTCGAGTTTCGAGGACGGCGGCTCGCAGCTGAAGTTCGTCGGCTACCCGATGCAGGGCACAGCCCACGGTACTTTCCCGTTTGCCGGCACCGTCGGTGGCAACGCCCCGCTGACCGGCACCGGCTTGGCCGCGGACACTGAAGGCCTGACCGTCGAGTTCAGCGATTTCCGCCTGATGAACATCGAGAACGTCACCGATGCCTCGGGCAAGCCCGATGCGCGTGGCGTGGCGCGCAAGTCGTTCAACGAGACCATCGAGTCGCACCTGGGCGCCGCCGCCAGCGCGCAAAAGGAAAAGACGCTGCGCAATGTCGGCCCTTCGGTTCAGTACAAGCTGCGCGACCGCAACGGCCAGGCGCGCGAGTACAACAACTACATGGTGCCGGTGCAGCTTGACGGCCAGTCGGTGTTCCTGGCCGGCATGCGCGAGTCGCCCAACGAGCCGTTCCGTTACCTGCGCATTCCCGCCGATGACCAGGGCAGCGTGGCCGACTGGATGCGCCTGCGCGCCGCGCTGCAGGACCGCGCCATGCGCGGCGAGGCGGCGCGCCGCTTTGCGCTCGCCTCGATGCCGGGTGCCGACAAGGCCGAACTGCGTGGCCAGCTTGCCGAAAGCGCACTGCGCGCGCTGGATCTCTTTGCCGGCGCCACCCGCCCGAATCCGGATTCCCCACCGGGCGGCTTTACCGCGATCGCGTCATTCCTGGAAAAGTCGGTGCCGGCGGCGGAGCAACAGAAAGCCGCCGATGTGCTGCTGAAGATCCTCAACGGCTCGATGTGGGAGTTGTGGCAGATCGCGCGCGCGCAAGACAAGCAGCCCGTGGTACCCAACAGTGCGCAGAGCGGCGCTTTCCTGCAGCAATCGATCAATGCGCTGTCCGACAGCTTCTTCTACGGCGCGCCGGTGTTCCTGCAGCTCGACGACTTCAAGGAGATCAAGGCCAGCGTGTTCCAGATGACCCGTGCGCCGGGCAAGAACATCGTGTATCTTGGCTGTCTGCTGCTGGTGCTGGGCGTGTTTTCGATGTTCTATATTCGCGAGCGCCGCGTCTGGGTCTGGATCAAGGATCCGGGCCATCATGCGGACGCCGCCGTGCAAACGGAAGCGGCATCGTCAGGCAGCCATGTGCTGATGGCCATGTCGACTCAGCGTCGCACGCTGGACTTCGAGAAGGAATTCGTCGCCTTGCGCGACGATATCGGCCGCGCGGCCGGGGCGGAAACAGACACCTCGGCGCAGGCGCAGCATTGAACCCGTCGGGCCGGACCGTGGTGATCGTCTCCGGTTGCCGCCCGGCTTTTGTGGCGCAGCCTCAGGCTGCGTGCAGATCGCAGGTAACGCTATGTCTTCTAACTTGAACCAGGCCGCCCGGCCGGCCATGCGCCCGGCGACTTCTGCTGATTCCGGCGCACTGGACGAGTCCTACCTCGAACCCTCCTTTCTGCGCCGGCTCACGTGGCTGGACTGGGCCTTCGCCGTGCTGCTGGCAGTCGGCGCCGGCGTGGCGCTGTCGCGCTACGGCCAGTGGATGAACGGCTATGACAAGGCCGTGCTGATTGCCGCGGTGCCGACTTTCGCGCTGCTCGGCTGGCACTGGAAGCCCGTGCGCCCGCTCATGGTCGGGCTCGCCGTGCTGTCGCTGTTCGCCGTGCAGCTATACCAGGGCCAGCTCGCGCGTGCCGACCAGGCGTTCTTCCTGAAGTATTTCCTGTCCAGCCAGTCGGCCATCTTGTGGATGAGCGCGCTAGTGTTCTTGTCCACGCTGTTCTACTGGGTGGGACTGGCCACGCGCTCGGCGACCGGCTATAGCATCGGCAGCAAGCTGTGCTGGGCCGCGGTGGTACTCGGTTTCACGGGCATGCTGGTGCGCTGGTACGAGTCGTATCTGGTCGGCACCGATATTGGCCATATCCCGATCTCGAACCTCTATGAAGTGTTCGTGCTATTCACGCTGATCACGTCACTGTTCTATCTCTACTACGAAGGCCGTTACGCGACGCGTGCGCTCGGCCCGTTCGTGATGCTGGTGGTGTCGGCCGCAGTGGGTTTCCTGCTTTGGTACACGGTCAGCCGCAATGCGCAGGAGATCCAGCCGCTGGTGCCGGCGCTGCAGAGCTGGTGGATGAAGATCCACGTGCCGGCCAACTTCATCGGTTACGGCACGTTTGCGCTCGCGGCGATGGTTTCGGTGGCCTACCTGCTCAAGCAGCGCGGCATCCTGGCCGAGCGCCTGCCGTCGCTCGAAGTGCTAGACGATGTGATGTACAAGGCCATCGCGGTCGGCTTTGCGTTTTTCACCATCGCCACCATCCTCGGTGCGCTGTGGGCGGCGGAAGCGTGGGGCGGCTACTGGAGCTGGGATCCGAAGGAAACCTGGGCGCTGATCGTCTGGCTGAACTATGCGGCCTGGCTGCACATGCGGCTGATGAAGGGGCTGCGCGGCACTGTCGCAGCATGGTGGGCGCTGATGGGCCTGCTGGTGACAACGTTCGCCTTCCTGGGCGTCAACATGTTCCTGTCCGGCCTGCACAGCTACGGCGAATTGTGATTCATGCGGCTTCCGCATCAATGAAGAGAACCTGCCCTGCCGGCAGGTTTTTTTTCGCCCGCAGGGAATAAACGCATCACATCCGGTGTTTACTTGAGGAACGGTGCCGGCTGGCGGCACCGGCTTGCATGGAGAAGAACATCATGGCACGTCTGCGTCGTCCTACCGCTGCATCCCTCCTTCGTCCTGTTGCACTGGCCCTTGGCTGTACCTCCGTTGTCCTGCTGGCCGCCTGTTCCGGCATGGGCGGGATGGGCATGAGCGGCGCCGGCAGCATGCCGCCAACCGTCAAGGTGACCGACGGGGTGTTGACCGATCCGCAAGGCCTGACGCTGTACACGTTCGACCGCGACACCAAGGACAGCGGCAAGAGCGCCTGCAACGGGATGTGCGCGAACAACTGGCCGCCGCTGATGGCAGCGCCGAACACTAGCGCCTCGGGCAGCTACACCATCATCACGCGTGAAGACGGCAGCAAGCAGTGGGCCTACCGTGGCATGCCGCTGTACCGCTTCGCCAAGGATGCCAAGGCGGGCGACCGTATGGGCGACAACCTCAACAATGTCTGGCACGTCGCCAAGCCCTGAGCACCCGGCGACAGATTGAGTCCGGCTAGGCATGGACGGGTTTGAAGGCCAGCTGATCGCGCTGGCGCCGCGCCTGCGGCGCCACGCGCGTGGCCTGACCAGCGACGCGGCGCAGGCCGATGACCTGGTCCAGGACACCCTGGAGCGCGCGCTGCGCTACCGCTGGCGCTTTCGCCTGCGTCCGGGCGCATGGTGGGGCGATGGCGCCGACGGCCTGCTGCCGTGGCTGCTCACGCTGATGCACCGCCTGCGCCTGAATGCCGTGCGCCGGAAGGACCTGGTCGTCGCCATGGAAACTCTGCCGGAGGTCAGCGCCCCGGCCACGGATCCCGGGCTGCGGCGCGATCTGCTGCAGGCGCTGACCGCCTTGCCCGAAGCCCAGCGCGCGGTGCTGCTGCTGGTCAGCCTGGAACAGTTCACGTACGCGGAGGCCGCACACGTGCTCAATGTTCCGGTTGGCACCGTGATGTCCCGCCTGGCGCGAGCGCGCGAACACATGCGCACCCTGCTCGACGGCACAGTGAAGCCACAACATGGCGCACAGGCCACCGAGCCGGCCACGACGCTGCAGCGAGTGAAATGATGTCCCCGATCCACGAAGCCGACCTGCATGCCTACGCCGACGGCCAGCTAAGCGGCCGCCGCCGCGCAGTCGTGGAGGCATACCTGGCCGAGCAGCCGGAAGTGGCGGCGCGCGTGGCCGAATGGCGCAGGCAGGCGGACGCGTTGCATGGCGCACTCGATGGCGTGCTCAACGAACCGGTGCCGCTTGCCGCGCTGCCCGAGCCGCTGCGTGGCGGCTCGCCCCGGCACGACGGCAGGGCGCGCGGCTGGCGTACCGGATGGATCGCGGCCTGTGCGTCGGTCGCCTCGCTGGCCGTGGGCGGCACGATTGGCTGGATCGCGCATGGACGCATGGCGGACGGCCCTGTCATTGCCATGGCGCCGGGCGAGCGCTTTGCGCGCGAAGCGTTGGTCTCCCACGCGGTCTATGCGCCCGAAGTGCGGCATCCCGTGGAAGTGCCGGCCACCGACGAAGCCCATCTGATTGCGTGGCTGTCCAAGCGGCTCGGTGCGCCATTGCAGGTGCCCGACCTGCGCCCACAGGGCTTCCACCTGATCGGAGGCCGCCTTGGCGTGGCCGAAGGCGGGCCGTCCGCGATCCTCATGTATGAAGCCGACGACGGTACGCGCCTGTCGCTGCAGCTGCGCCGCATGGCGCAAGGCACGCCCGATACGGGCTTCCGGCTCGAGCGCATGCCGCAGCCTGCTCCCGGCCGGCCGGGAGCAGGGGCGATGGCGTTTTACTGGATCGACCGCAGTCTCGGGTTCGCGCTGGCCGGGCAGGTGGATCGTGCGCGCCTGCTGACACTGGCGCAGTCCGTGTACCAGCAATACCAAGGCCAGGGCGGCTAGGCGCATCGGCCGCCTCCTGCGAAAAAAAGCTGTCAGGAATGGCCAGCACCATCCGACCAACGGGAAGTCCAACTCCCGGGCCGTTCGAAGTACCAAGGAACAACCATGCTGATTCCCTCCCCGAAGTGGTTGCGCGGTGATGACATCGCCGCCTCCGAGATCACGCCGCGCCATGTGTTCGCCACGCGCCGGCGCTTGCTGGCGCTCGCCGCGGCCGGCACCGCCGGTGCTGCGCTGAGTCCGTGGCTTGCGCGCGAGGCCCGCGCCCAGGGCCGTCATGGGGCAAAGCTGGCGGCCACGCCCAACAGCGCTTTCGTGGTGACAGAAAAGCGTACGCCCTACGAGGATGTCACCACCTACAACAACTTCTACGAATTTGGTACCGACAAGTCCGACCCGGCGCGCAATGCCGGCACGCTGCAGCCGCGTCCGTGGCAGGTGGCGGTGGAAGGCCTGGTGAAAAAGCCCAAGGTCTATGACCTGGACGAGCTGCTCAAGCTCGCGCCGATGGAAGAGCGCGTGTACCGCCTGCGCTGCGTGGAAGGCTGGTCGATGGTGATCCCGTGGCTTGGCTATCCGCTGGCTGAGCTGATTCGCCGCGTGGAGCCGCAGCCGGGCGCGAAGTACGTGCAATTCATCACGCTCGCCGACAAGAAGCAGATGCCCGGCATCAGCAGCTCGGTGCTGGACTGGCCCTACAGCGAAGGCCTGCGCATGGACGAGGCGATGCACCCGCTTGCTCTGCTGACCTTTGGTCTTTATGGCGAGGTGCTGCCGAACCAGAACGGCGCGCCGGTGCGCATGGTGCTGCCATGGAAATACGGCTTCAAGAGCGCGAAGTCGATCGTGAAGATCCGCTTCGTCGACAAGCAGCCGCCGACGAGCTGGAATCTGGCCGCGCCGCAGGAATACGGCTTCTACTCGAACGTGAACCCGGATGTGGACCATCCGCGCTGGAGCCAGGCAACCGAGCGGCGCATTGGCGAGGATAGCGGTGGCGGCGGCTTTGCCGCGCTGTTCGCGCCCAAGCGCAAGACGCTGCCGTTCAATGGCTACGGCCAGCAGGTCGCGTCGCTGTACCAGGGCATGGATCTGAGGAAATTTTTCTGATGGGCAGGGCTGACATGACGGTTTCGCAACCCACTTCGACACGCGCGCAAGGCGCGGTCCCGGGCAGCAGGGCCGGCGGGCTGGCGGCGTTGCCCACGGCGCAGGTGCGCACGCTGAAGGTGTTCATCTGGCTGCTGGCGATGCTGCCGTTTGTGCGGTTGCTGTACCTGGGAGCAACGAGCCAGTTCGGCGCCAATCCGCTGGAGTTCGTGACACGGTCAACCGGCACGTGGACGCTGGTGATGCTGTGCGTGACGCTGGCGGTTACGCCGCTGCGGCGCCTGACCGGCTGGAACTGGCTCGTGCGCTTGCGCCGCATGCTGGGGCTATTCGCGTTCTTCTACGGCCTTCAGCACTTCTTGCTATGGATCGGCGTAGATCGCGGCTTCGACTTCGCCTACATGCTGAAGGATGTAGTCAAGCGGCCGTTCATCACGGTCGGGTTCGCTGCCTTTGTGCTGATGATCCCGCTGGCGCTGACTTCGACCAACGGCATGGTTCGGCGCCTCGGCGGCAAGCGCTGGCAGGCGCTGCACAAGGCGGTGTACGCGATCGCGGTGCTGGCCATCCTGCACTACTGGTGGCACAAGGCTGGCAAGAACGACTTCAGCGAAGTGTCGATCTACGCTGCAGTGGTGTTCTTGCTGCTGGGGCTGCGCCTGTGGTGGCGCTGGCGTCCGGCCGCCCGCTGAGGCAGGCCGGCCGGGAGACTGGCGGGTGGATCAGTCCTGCAGCAGGCGTTCGTCGCGGAACAGGTCTTCGACCAGTTCGCGTTCGCGTACGAGGTGGACCTTGCCGCCGTCGACCATGACTTCGGCGGCGCGGGGGCGGGTGTTGTAGTTGGAGCTCATCACGAAGCCGTAGGCACCGGCCGACATCACTGCCAGCAGGTCGCCCGGCTGCACGGCCAGCGCGCGGTCGCGGCCAAGCCAGTCGCCCGATTCGCACACCGGACCGACGATGTCGTAGACGACCTGCGATCCGCCGTTCGCCTTGACCGGCTCGATACGGTGATAGGCCTCGTACATGGCCGGGCGCGCGAGGTCGTTCATGGCGGCATCGACGATGCAGAAGTTTTTGGCCGCGCCGGGCTTGAGGAATTCCACCTGCGTCAGCAGCACGCCGGCATTGCCGACCAGCGAGCGACCCGGTTCGAACAGCACTTCGCGATGCGCATGGCCACGTGCGGCCACACGGTCAAGCAGCGTGGTGGCAAAGCCCGTGATGTCGGGCGGCGTCTCGTCGGTGTAGGTGATACCCAGGCCGCCGCCGACATCGATGTGCTCGAGTACGATGCCTTCGCGCTCCAGCGCTTCGACCACGTCGAGCACCTTGTCGAGCGCTTCCAGATACGGTGCCACTTCGGTGATCTGCGAACCGATGTGGCAGTCGATGCCGGTGACTTCGATATTCGGCAGCGCAGCGGCAGCACGGTACGTGGGCAGCACGTCCTCGAACGCGATGCCGAATTTGTTGCCTTTCAGGCCCGTCGAGATGTATGGGTGGGTCTTGGCATCGACGTCCGGGTTGATGCGCAGCGACACGCGCGCGCGCTTGCCGATCTGGCCGGCCACGGCATTGAGGCGGTCCAGTTCGGGAATCGATTCGACGTTGAAGCAGCGCACGTCATGGGCGAGCGCGAGTTCCATCTCCGCCGCGTTCTTGCCGACGCCGGAAAACACCACCTTGCGCGGATCACCACCGGCGGCCAGCACGCGCTTGAGTTCGCCACCGGAGACGATGTCGAAGCCCGCGCCAAGTTTTGCGAAGACCTGCAGTACCGCCAGGTTCGAGTTGGCCTTCATGGCGTACTGCACCTGCGCCTTGCGGCCTTTGCAGGCGGCAGCGTAGCCCTGGTACGCGGCGGTCAGCGCGGCGCGCGAGTACACATAGGCCGGCGTGCCGAATTCGGCGGCGATCTGCGCCAGCGGCACCTGTTCGGCCATCAGGGCGCCGTCCTGGCGATGGAAAAATGCGGTCATGGTTATCGGCTGGTGGGGGCGTCGGAAGAGGCCGGAGGCGTGGTGGGTGCTGCCGACGCGGGCAGCTTGGCGTCAGGATGGCCCAGGCCCGGATCGGGCACGGACGGCGCGGTCGGCTCGGGCGGGACCTTCGGCATGGTCAGCGGCCCGCGAATGCCGCATCCGCCCAGCAGGGGCATCGCAAGGCCGGCGGCAAACGCCGATACAATCGCAACACGACGGAGCATCGGGTCGTCCTTGAATACGGTTGGGAAAGCTGTCGGACCGGCAGCCGGCGTGTCGTACGCGGCCGCCGCCAGAGTTCCAGGGCACGGCCGGAATCCGGAAATCCTCAACAATAAAAGCCGGCCACTGCATGTGCCCCATGCGCAGCAGCAAGGCGGACAGAGTACTGGCGCCGGCGGTCTTGGAGTTTAGCATGCCCCCCTTGAGTGAAAGCGAGTTCCTGGCCCTGGCCGGCAAGGAGCTGGACCGCATCGAAGCCGCGGTGGAAGCGGCCGCCGACGCGGCCGACGCCGACATCGAAATCAGCCGTACCGGCAACGTGATGGAGCTGGAGTTCGAGAACGGCTCCAAGATCATCATCAACAGCCAGGCCCCGATGCAGGAACTTTGGGTAGCGGCGCGCTCGGGCGGTTTCCATTTCCGCCGCGACGGCGAGCGGTGGGTCGATACGCGCAGCGGCGATGAGCTGTATGCCGCACTGTCGGCCTATGTCAGCCAGCAGGCGGAGGCGGCGCTCAAGCTGGGCTGAGCAACGTCCCATCCGGCGCTGACCAATGAAAAAGCCGGCCCAAGCAGGCCGGCTTTTTCGTGTGCATGGCGTCCGTGAGACGTTCAGCCCCCGCCGAACATTTCCAGGATCTTCTTTTTCTCCGCTTCCACATCGGCTGGCGGACGCGTGCTTTCTTCCGGCTTGCCCGGCCACGGGTCGCCCAGGCCGACCGATGCCACGCCAGCGCCGCTCGCGTTCTCTTCGAAGGTCCAGTCGCCGCCGGCCATGACCACGCCTTCCGGTGCGGGCCGTTCCGGGCTTTCCGGCACGCCCTTGAGCATCTTGCCCATGTAGCCAACCCAGATCGGCAGGGCCAGTCCGCCGCCGGTCTCGCGCACGCCCAGGCTCTTGGGCTGGTCGTAACCCATCCAGGCGATCGCAACCAGGTTGGGCGTGTAGCCCGCGAACCACGCATCGACGGCATCGTTGGTGGTACCGGTCTTGCCGGCCAGGTCATTGCGGCCCAGGCGCTGCTTGGCGGGGTTGGCCGTCCCCATGCGCACCACATCGCGCAACATGGTGTCGGCGATAAACGCCGTGCGTGCGTCGAGCACGCGCACGGCGTCGCTGCCGGCGCGCTGCGGCTGGGTTTCGGAAAGCACCTTGCCGCGCGCATCGACAACCTTCTGGATCAGGTACGGGTTGATGCGGTAGCCGCCGTTGGCGAACACCGAATAGGCGCCGGCCATCTGCAGCGGCGTGACGCTACCGGCGCCCAGCGCCATCGGCAGGTAGGCGGGGTGCTTCTCCGCCTCGAAGCCGAAGCGAGTGATGTAGTCCTGCGCGTACTGCGTACCGATTGCCCGCAGGATGCGCACCGAGACCAGGTTCTTCGACTTGGCCAGCGCGCGGCGCATGGTCATCGGGCCCTCGAACTTGCCGTCGTAGTTCTTCGGCTCCCACACTTGGCCGCCGGTGTCCGGGCCGATCGTCAGCGGCGCATCATTGATCACGGTGGCCGGCGAGAAGCCTTTTTCCAGCGCTGCCGAGTAGATGAACGGCTTGAAGCTGGAACCGGGCTGGCGCCAGGCCTGCGTCACGTGGTTGAACTTGTTGCGGTTGAAGTCAAAGCCCCCGACCATCGAGCGGATCTCGCCATCCTGCGGGTTGATCGAGACAAACGCCGCCGACACTTCTGGCAACTGGGTGACCGTCCAGTCGCCCTTGTCGTCCTGCGTCACGCGGATAATCGCGCCGGGGCGGATCTTGGTCTTGGGCTGGGCGTTGGCCGACAGCGACGGGGCAATGAAACGCAGCGCCGATCCTTCGATCGTGGCCACTTCGCCGGACAGCAGCGTGGCCTTCACCTGGCGTGGCGACACGGTGGTCACCACGGCCGAGCGCAGGTCGTCGCTGCCGGGATGTTCGACGAGTGCATCGTCGATAGCCTGTTCGCGTTCGGCCTGGTCGGACGGCAGGTCGATGAACGCTTCCGGGCCGCGATAGCCGTGCTTGCGCTCGTAGTTCATGATGCCCGAGCGCACGGCCTCGTAGGCAGCGTCCTGGTCAGGCTTGGTCAGCGTGGTGTAGACCGTCAGGCCACGCGTGTAGGTTTCCTCGCGGTATTGCGCGTACATCAGCTGGCGCACGATTTCCGCCACGTACTCCGCGTGCGTGGAGAACTCGTTGCCCTCGCTGCGCACCTTCGGGGCTTCGCGGAGGGCGGCGTCGTATTGTTCCGGCGTGATGTAGCGCAGGTCGCGCATGCGCTGCAGGATGTATTCCTGGCGGACTTTGGCACGGCGCGGGTTCACCACCGGGTTGTACGCCGACGGCGCCTTGGGCAGGCCGGCCAGCATGGCCGCTTCGGCCGGCGTCACGTCGCGCACGGACTTGCCGAAGTAGACGCGCGCGGCACTATCGAAGCCATAGGCGCGCTGGCCCAGGTAGATCTGGTTCATGTACAGCTCGAGGATCTGGTCCTTGCTCAGGTTCGCCTCGATCTTGTACGCGAGCATCATTTCGTAGATCTTGCGCGTGTAGGTCTTCTCGCTGGACAGGAAGAAGTTGCGCGCGACCTGCATGGTGATCGTGGATGCGCCCTGCGACAGCCCGCCGCGCAGGTTCGCCAGGCCCGCGCGCATCACGCCGACGAAGTCGACGCCGCCGTGCTCGTAGAAGCGGTCGTCTTCGATCGCCAGCACCGCCTTCTTCATGACGTCGGGAATCTCCGCGATCGGCACGAAGTTGCGGCGCTCTTCACCGAACTCGCCGATCAGGACATTGTCAGCAGTGAAGATGCGCAGCGGGATCTTCGGGCGATAGTCCGTGATGGTGTCCAGCGACGGCAGGTTTGGCGCGGCCACGAGCAGCGCGTAGCCGAGCAGCAGCGCGACCGCCACGATGCCGGCGACGATCAGCCCCACTACCCAGAACGTGATGCGCGCCCAGAGCGAGCGGCGGGCTGGGAGGGACGGCTTCGGTTGTGCTGTGGCCATAAGGGAAAAACCTAGTCAGGAGTGCGGGGGATTATATCTTCCGGTATAGCGGCTACTCCCCGTGCAGTGGCGGCCCCGACGCTACCGCGCTGTTACAAGATGTAATGTCGTGGCCGCGGCGGCTTACGCGGATGGGCTTGCAGAAAAAGGGCCCGGAAGGGAACCCGACGACCGTGGGGTTTTGGCAACGTCGCCGGAAAAATAAAAGCGTGGTCAAACCGGCACATTGCCAGCACTGCCGGTTTTTGTGAGAATCGACCAACATAAAAGAGCAAACGTTTCATCCAAGAAACAAGGCTCGCCCGATTAGAGCAGTCAAGCCGGGGGCGAGTTCAAATGTCAGGGGGGGTCACCTTGCGACGGGGCATTTTGTCGGGGCTTCTGCGCCGGACTACGGTCGGCGTGGACATCGGGTCGTCCAGTGTCAAGGTAGTCGAGCTGTCCGTGGGGGGCAGCAAACAGGACTACCGGCTGGAAAAATGTGCCAGCGAATTGCTGGACCGCAATGCCGTTGCCGACGGCAACGTCATCAACATCGAAGCTGTGGGCATCGCGCTCAAGCGCGCGCTCGGCAAGGCCGGCATCCGCTCGAAGGACGTGGTGCTCGGCGTGCCGTCGATGCTGACGGAGTCACAGACTGTCAGCTTGCCGGACAACCTGTCCGAAGACGAACTCTATTCCCAGGTCGAATCCGAAGCGCACCGGCTTTATCCGCCGTCGCAGACGGTCAATTTCGACTTCGCCGTGATCGGCCCGAGCGAAACCGAGGGCGGCATCGGCGTGCGCGTGACCGCGGCGAACAGCGATCGCGTGCAGGAGCGCGTGACCGCCGCCGAGATGGCCGGGCTGCGCCCGCAGGTCATGGACGTCGAGGAATACGCGGTGCAGCGCACCATCGTGCAGATGCTCGGCGTGCCGCGCGAGATGTCGGAAGCCGATGCGCGCGCGCTGCCCGTAGTGGCGGTCGTCCACCTGGGCGGCAGCCGTTCCAAGGCCATCTTCTATCAAGGCTGGAAAGAGCTGTACGAGCAGCCGCTGAACAGCTACGGCGACCAGCTTACGCAGAGCGCCGCGCGCATGTTCACGCTCGATGCGCTCAAGGCCGAGATCAAGAAGCGCAAGAACACGCTGCCCGAAGCCTGGCGTACCCAGTTGCTCAAGCCGTCGCTCGAAGCGCTGGCCATGGAAGTGCAGGCCGCGGTCGGCAATTTCATCGCCAGTTCCAGCCTGGGGCGCGTGGACGAGATCCTGCTGTCGGGCGGGCATGCGTCGCTGCTCGGCGTGCAGGCGGCGATCCAGCAGCAGACCCAGATCACTACCACGCTCGCGAACCCGTTCGCCAACATGGTCACGAACGGCAAGGTCAACGAACGGTATCTGCAGCGTGACTTGCCGGCGTATATCGTCAGCGCCGGACTGGCATTGCGCGGCCTGCAATAACGCACCCCGGGGGAATCCGAATGTCAACGAACACACTCCCGTCGGTCAACCTCCTGCCCTACCACGAAGCCCGCAAGGCCGCCCGACGCAAGCGCGTCTACGCGATCCTTGGGGGCGCGGCGGCGGCCGGCGCGGTGGTGGTGCTGCTGGGCGGGCTTTATATCGATCACGAGATCGAATCCGTGGTGGGGCTGAACCAGGTGCTCACCGCCGAAAACGCGCGCCTGGACGGCCAGATCCGCGAGGTCAACACACTCAAGAAGGACATCGAGGCCCTGTTGCAACGCCAGCAGGCCGTGGAGAGCCTGCAGACCGAACGCAACCGGCCGGTGCAGCTGCTCGAGGAACTGGTACGCCAGGTGCCGGAAGGCGTCTACCTGACCAGCCTCAAGCAGACCGGCGATTCGTTCACGATTGCCGGCGTGGCGCAGTCCAACGAGCGCATTTCCGAGCTGTTGCGCAATGTCGGCGCGGTGCCATGGCTCGACAAGGCCGAACTGGTCGAGTCCAAGGCCGTGACCATGACCAACAACCTGCGTGAACAGCGCCGCCTGTTCGATTTCTCGATGCGCTTCGCCTACCGCGCTCCCGAAACGCCTGCCGACAAGAAGAACGGCGCGGCAAGCGCGGCCCAGGCACCGGCCGCTAACGGAAAGGCCTGACCATGGCGCTCAATACCGAAATCAACCTGGCGGACCTGACAGGCCAGTTCCGCGGGCTCAATATGAACGAGCCCGAGACTTGGCCCACGGCGCCGCGCGTCGTGTTCGCGCTCATCGCGGCGGCTGTCGTGCTGCTGCTCGGCTGGCAGTTCTACTGGAGCGGCAAGACCGAGGAACTCGACCGCCAGCGCGCGGAACAGGAAAACCTCAAGCAGGCCTACCAGTCAAAGGTCGTCCAGGTCGCCAACCTGGAAGCGCTGCGCGAACAGAAGAAGCAGGTGGAGCTGCGGGTGGCGCAGCTCGAGCGCCAGCTTCCGAACAAGACCGAGATGGACGCGCTGCTCGCCGACGTCAACCACGCCGGCGTGGCGCGCGGTCTGCAGTTTGAGCTGTTCAAGCCGCAGGCTGCGGTGCTCAAGCCTTACTTTGCAGAGATCCCGGTGAACCTGAAGGTGACGGGGCGCTATCACGATGTTGCGCAGTTCAACGCCGACGTCGCCGCGCTGTCCCGGATCGTATCGATGCAGAACCTGCAGCTCGCCAATACCAAGGAAGGCGCGCTGACCATGGAAGCGGTGGCGATGGCCTACCGCACCCTGGACCCGGACGAGCAGGCCGCGCAACGCAAGGCTGCCGCCAATGCCGCCAGGCCCGCCGGAGGTGCCAAATGAGCCGCACCGTGAGCCTTTCCATGCGTCGTCTGGGCCTGCTTGCCGCCGCGCTGGCTGCCGGACTGCTGAGCGCGTGCGGTTCCGGCGACGAACAGGCGCTGCGGCAGTGGATGGATGCCACGCGCAACGCCAAAGCCCAGCCGCCCGCGCCCTTGCCCGAACCCAAGCCCTATGTGCCGCGCGAATACGCGGGGCGCAGCGCGCCGGAGCCGTTCGCGCAGACCAAGATCGGCGAACTCAACAAGATGCTGGCGGAGTCGCCCGAAGCCGGGCGTCGCCGCGAGCCGCTCGAAGACTATCCGCTCGAAAACTTCAAGATGCTCGGCATGATGAAGAAGAACGGCGAGACCTTCGGCATCGTGCGTGTTGATAACAAGATCCACCACGTCAAGGTGGGTCAGTATCTCGGCCAGAGTTACGGCCGGGTGGTCCGCATCACCGATCAGGAGATCGTGTTGCGCGAATTGGTCCGGGAAGGGGTATCCGAGTGGAAAGAGAAAATGACCAGCCTGAAGCTGGAGGTGTCGGCATGACCCTGGGTCGCTGGTACCGAGCGCTTGCAGGCGCAATGACGATGACACTTGTGCTGGCCGCCCCGGCGGCGCTCGCACAGGGCAACCAGGTGAAGTCGGTCGACGCCAATGTGGTGGGCGAGCAGACCCTGTTCACCATCGACCTGCAGTCGCCGCCGGCGCAGAAGCCGGCGGACTTCACAACGCAGAATCCGGCTCGCATCGCGATCGATTTCTTCGATACCGGGTTTGCCGCCGGCCGCGCTCAGTATGACTACGCCGGCAAGCTGCTGCGCGGGGCGAGTGTCATGCAGATCGGTGACCGCACCCGCGTGGTGCTCGACCTGACGCGCACGGCGACTTACCGGACCGAGGTCCGCGGCAACCAGTTCCTGGTGCTGCTCGACAATGTCGCGCCTGCTGCCAGGGCGGCCGCGCCGACCTTTGCCGCGCCTGCCGCACCGACCGCGGTCGCCGCGGCACGTGCGTCCGTGCGCAACATCGACTTCCGGCGGGGCACGGATGGCGCGGGACGCGTGGTGGTGGACCTGTCCTCGCGTGATTCGGGCATCAATATCGCGCAGCAAGGCCAGAACGTGGTGGTCGATTTCCTGGGCACCTCGCTGCCCGAGAACCTGCGCCGTCGTTTCGACGTGAGCGACTTCGGCACGCCGGTGCAGGGCATGCGCGCCACGGACGCCAGCGGCAATACCCGCCTGACCATCGAGCCGCGCGGCAACTGGGAGTACAGCTCCTACCAGACCGACACGCAGTTCGTGGTGGAAGTACGGCCGATCAAGGAAGACCCGGCCAAGCTGATCAGCGGCCCGGGTTACCGTGGCGAGCGCCTGTCGCTCAACTTCCAGAACATCGACATCCGCTCGCTGCTGCAGGTGTTTGCCGATTTCACGAACCTGAACATCATTACGAGCGACACCGTACAGGGCAATATCACGCTGCGTCTCAAGGACGTGCCGTGGGACCAGGCGCTGCAGATCGTGATGGATGCCAAGGGGCTGGCGTCGCGACGCAATGGCAATGTGCTGTGGGTGGCGCCCAAGGCTGAACTGGCCACCAAGGAGAAGCTGGAGTTGGAGGCGCAGCAGCAGATCAATGAACTCGAGCCGATCCGCAGCCAGGTGTTCCAGCTGAACTACCAGCGCGCCGAGGATGTGCGCAAGATGCTGCTCGGCATCACCACGGGCGGTGCCGCAGGCGCGGCGGTCCCGGCTGTCGGCATCGGCGGCGCGGCCGGCGTGGCTTCGCGCATGCTGTCCAAGCGCGGTTCGCTGACTGCCGATGCCCGCACCAACCAGCTGTTCGTGTCGGACATCGCCAGCAAGCTGGAAGAGGTGCAGGGGTTCCTGAACAAGATCGACATCCCGGTGCGCCAGGTGATCATCGAGGCGCGCATCGTCGAGGCCACCGACACGTTCAGCCGTAACCTCGGCGTAAAGCTCGGCTTTGCCGGCCAGTACAACAACGCCC
Organism: Cupriavidus sp. C1SS-2L; assembly: GCF_057073735.1. Classification (NCBI taxonomy): domain Bacteria; kingdom Pseudomonadati; phylum Pseudomonadota; class Betaproteobacteria; order Burkholderiales; family Burkholderiaceae; genus Cupriavidus; species Cupriavidus sp. C1SS-2L. Next base: position 3,473,899 of record NZ_CP172708.1, on the reverse strand, counting down.
GGGTCGGCAACACGTACAGCAACGTGCTGCCTGGCGCGAATTCCGATAACGGGCCGTTCCTGAGCCTGCCGGCCGGAGCGATCAACGGTACGAACCCGGCGAACATCGCGGTCAGCATCTTCAATAGCGCCGCCACCCGGTTCCTGGCGCTCGAACTCTCGGCGCTGGAAGCGGATGGCAAGGGCAAGATCATTTCCAGCCCGCGCGTGGTCACAGCTAACAACATCAAGGCGCTGATCGAGCAAGGTACGGAACTGCCTTACCAGGCAGCCACGTCCAGTGGCGCCACCTCGGTGCAGTTCCGCAAGGCCAACCTGAAGCTGGAAGTGACGCCCCAGATCACGCCGGAAGGCAATGTGCTGCTCGACGTGGATGTGAACAAGGACAGCGTGGGCATCCAGACGACCTCGGGCTTCGCCATCGATACCAAGCACGTGCAGACCCAGGTGCTGGTAGACAATGGCGGCACAGTGGTCATCGGCGGTATCTATACGCAAACGGAAAGCACGGATGTGGACAAGGTGCCGTTCCTGGGCGATATCCCTGTGCTCGGCTATCTGTTCAAGAACAACGCGAAGGTGCGCAACCGCACCGAACTGCTGGTGTTCCTGACGCCGCGTGTCCTGAACGAGAGCGTTACGCTGAAATGACGCGCCCGGCGGCCCGGAGAGGCGCAATTGGCGCCCGGAGGGCTGGATGCAGTAGACTGCAAGGCCGCATCGACCGATGCGGCCTTTTTTTGTCCGTGGCGGCCCGTCGGCGCGGTCATGCCGCATCCGCCACTTGCTGGTTGCGGCCCAACATAAGAAGATGATGCAGTTTCCAACGGGGGAGGGCGGACCGGAATCCGCATTCCCGAGCGACAATCCAGTGACAGCCTTGCCGATGGCCATGGAGACCGGCCGTCCCAACCTCTTCTTCGTCGGCTTGATGGGCGCCGGCAAGACTACCGTGGGCCGGACGGTCGCGCGGCGCCTGCACTATCCGTTTTTTGATTCCGACCACGAGCTGGAAGCGCACTGCGGCGTGCGCATCCCGGTGATTTTCGAGCACGAGGGCGAAGAAGGTTTCCGCGACCGCGAGGCCGCCATGATCCGTGAACTCACCGGCCGCAGCGGCATTGTGCTTGCCACAGGCGGCGGCGCGGTGCTGCGGCCCGAAAACCGCGAACTGCTCAAATCACGCGGCACTGTGGTCTACCTGCGCGCCAGCCCGCACGACCTGTGGCTGCGCACCCGTCACGACCGCAACCGCCCGCTGCTGCAGACCGAGGATCCGAAGGGCAAGCTCGAAGCGCTCTATGGCGCGCGCGACCCGCTTTACCGCGAGGTGGCCGATTTCATCATCGAGACCGGCAAGCCCTCGGTGGCACAGCTTGCTAATATGGTGCTGATGCAGCTGGAAATGGCCGGTTTCCGCATCGACACCGCCGCCGCGTCGGACCAGCCGGCCAACGATACGCATTCATGATCACGCTACAAGTCGACCTGGGAGAGCGCAGCTATCCCATCCATATCGGTACCGGCCTGCTCGGCAACGCCGAGCTGCTGCGCCCGCATGTGCGCGGCCAGCACGCCGTTATCGTCACCAATGAAACCGTCGGCCCGCTCTACGCGGCCCGCGTCGAAGCGAGCCTGAAGGAACTGGGCAAGACCGTGCGCGTGGTCACGCTGCCCGACGGCGAAGCCTTCAAGCAGTGGGAAACGCTGAACCTGATCTTCGATGCGCTGCTTTCCGCTGGCGCTGATCGCAAGACCACGCTGGTCGCGCTGGGCGGCGGCGTGGTGGGCGACATGACCGGGTTTGCGGCGGCGTGCTACATGCGCGGCGTGCCGTTCGTGCAGGTGCCGACCACGCTGCTGTCGCAGGTGGATTCGTCGGTTGGCGGCAAGACCGGCATCAATCACCCGCTCGGCAAGAACATGATTGGCGCGTTCCACCAGCCCAACGCGGTGATTGCCGACATCGACACGCTGCGTACGCTGCCTGCACGCGAGCTGGCAGCCGGCATGGCCGAAGTCATCAAGCACGGCGCGATCGCCGACGCCGATTACTTCGCCTGGATCGAGCGCAATATCGCCGCGCTGAACAGTTGCGACCCGGACCTGATGGCGCTGGCCGTACAGCGCTCGTGCGAGATCAAGGCTGGTGTCGTGGCCCAGGACGAGCGCGAAGGCGGATTGCGTGCAATCCTGAACTTCGGCCATACCTTCGGCCATGCCATCGAAGCCGGCATGGGCTACGGCGAATGGCTGCATGGCGAAGCAGTGGGCTGCGGCATGGTGATGGCGGCGGACCTGTCGCACCGGCTCGGCTTTATCGACACGGAGACGCGTGCGCGCATCCGGCAACTGACGCAGGCGGCCATGCTACCCATCGTCGCGCCGGAACTGGGCACCGACCGCTATATCGAACTGATGAAGGTGGACAAGAAGGCCGAAGCCGGCAGCATCAAGTTCATCCTGCTGAAGAAGCTTGGCGAAGCGTTCATCACCACGGTTCCCGATACCGATCTGCGCGCGACACTGGCGCAGGCAGTCCTTAAACCCCCCACCGAGGCCACGGTCGCGTAAACGATCGGTTATGCCTCGCAACCCTGACCCAGCCCACGGATTGCCGCATGACCGACCTTGAAAGCCACCTCGCTCCCTACGCCGCCCGCTCCGCGCAGACACGCGGGCGCGTCCACGCGGAGTCCGCGTCGTCGTCGCGCACGGAGTTCCAGCGCGACCGCGACCGTGTCATCCACAGTACGGCCTTCCGGCGGCTGGAGTACAAGACCCAGGTCTTCGTCAACCATGAAGGCGACCTGTTCCGCACGCGCCTCACACACAGCCTGGAAGTCGCGCAGATCGCTCGTTCGATCGCGCGCAACCTGCGCCTGAACGAGGATCTGGTCGAGGCGATTTCGCTCGCGCACGACCTCGGCCACACGCCGTTCGGCCATGCCGGCCAGGACGCGCTCAATGCCTGCATGAAGAACCACGGCGGCTTCGAGCACAACCTGCAGAGCCTGCTGGTCGTCGACGAACTGGAAGAGCGCTATGGCGGCTTCAACGGGCTGAATCTGACGTTCGAGACGCGGGAAGGCATCCTCAAGCACTGTTCGCGCGTCAACGCCGCCGCGCTCGGCGAGTTGGGCCGGCGCTTCCTGGAGGGCACGCAGCCATCGCTGGAAGCCCAGCTGGCCAACCTTGCCGACGAGATCGCCTACAACAACCACGATATCGACGATGGCCTGCGCTCGGGGCTGCTGACGCTAGAGCAGCTCGACGAAGTTCCCATGTGGGGGCGCCATCGTGCCGAGGTGGCAGAGGCCTTCCCAGGCATCAATGGCCGCCGCGCGATCAACGAAACCGTGCGGCGCATGATCAATACGCTGATCGTCGACCTGATCGAGACCACGAGCCGCAATATCGCCGCGGCGAATCCACGTTCGATCGACGCCGTGCGTGCGGCCGGTCCGCTCATCGGGTTTAGCCCGCAGATCCACGAAGAGGCCGCTGCGCTCAAGCGTTTCCTGTTCCGTCACCTGTACCGGCATTATCTGGTGATGCGCATGTCGTCCAAGGCCCAGCGCATCGTCTCGGACCTGTTCGGGGCATTCATGTCGGATTCCCGTTTGCTGCCGCCTCAGTACCAGGCGGCGCATGGCGGCGACCAGTCGCGTCTGATCGCCAATTACATTGCCGGCATGACGGACCGCTATGCGATTCGCGAGCATCGGCGGATTTTCGCGGTCAGCGAAGGCAATTGATCGGCAGGGTACCTTGGCGGGCACCGGAAGGTGTCCGCAGAAATTGGGGACGGATCAGGCTATCATCTGGAGCAACTCCGGTCCTGATCCCAGCGGCGCTTCGATGGCACGACTTCCCCGTTTCTCCCCGGCTGGCTTGCCGGCCCTTGTGTTGCAACGCGGCAACAACCGGCAGCCCGTTTTCCTTGGGCCCGACGACTACCTGCACTACCTCGACAGCCTGCGCATGGCCGCGCGCGAGCACGACCTCGCCATTCATGCGTATGGGCTGCGGCCCAACCATATCCATCTGGTCGCCACGCCACGCGGGGCCGATTCGCTGAGCCTGACCATGCAGGCTGTCGGGCGCCGCTATGCGCGCTACTTCAACCGTACGGCAAACCGCACGGGAACGCTGTGGGAAGGGCGCTTCCGTTCCGCGGTGTTCGATCCGGCCGAATGGATGCTGCCGGCCATGCTGTATGCGGAGGGCAACGCCATGCGCGTCGGTGAAGTCATAACGCCCGAGGCCGACCGGTGGAGTAGCTACCGACACCATGTCGGCATTGAGGCCAGCGCACTGGTAAGTGATCACTCTGCGTACTGGGAGCTGGGCAATACACCGTTCGAGCGCCAGTCCAACTATCGCACGCTTAGCAATGAAGGCCTGTCAGGCCGCACGCTCGCGACCTTGCGCAAACACGCCCACAGCGGATGGCCGCTTGGCGGCGACGGCTTTCTTTCTCAGCTCGAGCGGCAGGCCACCCGGCGTGTGCAGCCGCTGCCGAAAGGCCGCCCCAAGCGGGAAGCGGGGGCGGAGGCCACCGAACCGGACGAATCGGTGGCGTAGGCGTCCCATATGACAGATGAGATGTGAAGGATGCACCAATACGCCGCAATTTAATGTGTCCCCATTTAAGTTCATCTTCAAAACGGTGCGAAGTTAAATGTGTTCTGACCCCATTTAAAAACTTTGCAGGCTTTGTGGGATTCTCATATAGTTGCTCCACCCACAGTCATTGTGCGGCGCGTCACGCTCGTGTACGCCGCTTCGGTCTCCCGTAGCTTCCCTGTCAGCAGATGATGCGCCGGTCCAAACCGGACCAGCCGGTGCGAATTTGTGCCCGGCGCGTGCAGGCAGCAGTACGGTCCCGTTCGGTTCGCCCGGCAACCCGCGCAGCCTTCACCGGAATTCAGCCCGTGGACCAATCGCAAAACCATCCGGCCCAGGAACTGGCCCAGGCGCAGACCAGCGCAACTTCCACTGACATCGCTCTGCGTCCGCAAGCGCAAGGCCTGTATGACCCGACCAACGAGCACGATGCCTGCGGCGTCGGCATGGTCGCGCACATCAAGGGCAAGAAGACGCACGAGATCATCAGCCAGGGCCTGAAGATCCTCGAGAACCTGGACCACCGGGGTGCAGTCGGCGCGGACGCGCTGATGGGCGATGGCGCCGGCATCCTGATCCAGATCCCGGACCAGTTCTATCGCGAAGAAATGGCCGCGCAGGGCGTGAGCCTGCCGCCCGCCGGCGAATACGGCGTGGGCATGATCTTCCTGCCGAAGGAACACGCTTCGCGCCTGGCCTGCGAGCAGGAGCTCGAGCGCACCGTCCGCCTGGAAGGCCAGGTCGTGCTGGGCTGGCGCGACGTGCCGGTGGACTGCAACATGCCGATGTCGCCGACGGTCCGCAAGACCGAGCCGGTGATCCGCCAGATCTTCATCGGGCGCGGCCGCGACATCATGACCACGGATGCGCTGGAACGTAAGCTCTACGTGATCCGCAAGACCGCGAGCCACGCCATCCAGGCGCTCAAGCTCAAGCACGGCAAGGAATACTTCGTGCCGTCGATGTCGGCCCGTACCGTTGTGTACAAGGGCCTTCTGCTGGCCAACCAGGTCGGCGAGTACTACCTGGACCTGCAGGACCAGCGCGCCGTGTCGGCCCTGGCCCTGGTGCACCAGCGCTTCTCGACCAACACCTTCCCGGCCTGGGAACTGGCCCACCCGTACCGCATGGTCGCCCACAACGGCGAAATCAACACGGTCAAGGGCAACGTCAACTGGATCAACGCCCGTACCGGCGCGATCTCATCGCCGGTGCTCGGCGACGACCTGCCGAAGCTGTGGCCGCTGATCTACCCGGGCCAATCCGATACGGCATCGTTCGACAACTGCCTCGAACTGCTGACGATGGCCGGCTATCCGCTCGTCCACGCGATGATGATGATGATCCCGGAAGCCTGGGAACAGCACACGCTGATGGACGACAACCGTCGTGCCTTCTACGAGTACCACGCTGCCATGATGGAGCCGTGGGACGGCCCGGCCGCGATCTGCTTCACCGACGGCCGCCAGATCGGCGCGACGCTGGACCGCAACGGCCTGCGCCCGGCCCGTTTCTACGTGACCGAGGACGACATCGTCGTGCTGGCGTCGGAAGCCGGCGTGCTGCCGTTCCCCGAATCGCGCATCGTTGAAAAGTGGCGCCTGCAGCCGGGCAAGATGTTCCTGATCGACATGGAACAGGGCCGCATCATCGACGACAAGGAACTCAAGGACAACCTGGCCAACGCCAAGCCGTACAAGAGCTGGATCGACGCCGTTCGCATCAAGCTGGACGAGATCGACGCCAAGCCGGAAGACGTTGCCGCCGAGAAGAAGCCTGTGGCCAAGCTGCTGGACCGTCAGCAATCGTTCGGCTACACGCAGGAAGACGTCAAGTTCCTGATGGCGCCGATGGCGCTGTCGGGCGAGGAAGCCACCGGCTCGATGGGCAATGACTCGCCGCTCGCCGTGCTGTCGTCGAAGAACAAGACGCTGTACCACTACTTCCGCCAGCTGTTCGCCCAGGTCACCAACCCGCCGATCGACCCGATCCGCGAGAACATGGTGATGTCGCTGGTGTCGTTCATCGGCCCGAAGCCGAACCTGCTCGAACTGAACAACATCAACCCGCCGATGCGTCTCGAAGTGTCCCAGCCCGTGCTGGACTTCAAGGACATCGCCAAGATCCGCAACATCGAGCATTACACCGGCGGCAAGTTCCGTTCGTACGAACTGAACATCTGCTATCCGACCGCGTGGGGCAAGGAAGGCATCGAAGCACGCCTGGCCTCGCTGTGCGCCGAAGCCGTGGATGCGGTGCGTTCGGGCTACAACATCCTGATCGTGACCGACCGCCGCGTCGATGCCGACCAGGTTGCGATTCCGGCGCTGCTGGCTACATCTGCGGTTCACCACCATCTGGTGGAGAAGGGCCTGCGCACGTCCACCGGCCTGGTCGTCGAAACGGGCACCGCGCGTGAAGTGCACCACTTCGCGCTGCTGGCTGGCTACGGCGCGGAAGCCGTGCACCCGTACCTGGCGATGGAAACGCTGGCCGACATGGCCGCCGGCCTGTCGGGCGACCTGTCGCCGGAGAAGGCGGTCAAGAACTTCGTCAAGGCGATCGGCAAGGGCCTGTTCAAGGTGATGTCCAAGATGGGCATCTCCACGTACATGTCGTACACCGGCGCGCAGATCTTCGAAGCGATCGGCCTGTCGCGCGAACTGGTGCAGAAGTACTTCCACGGCACGCCGTCGAATGTCGAAGGCATCGGCATCTTCGAGGTGGCCGAGGAAGCGCTGCGCCTGCACAAGGACGCATTCGGCAACAGCCCGGTGCTGGACAACATGCTCGATAGCGGCGGCGAATACGCGTACCGTATCCGCGGCGAAGAGCATATGTGGACCCCGGACTCGATCGCCAAGCTGCAGCACTCGGTGCGTGCCGAAGACGCCAAGGGTTCGTACCAGACGTACAAGGAATACGCGAACATCATCAACGACCAGAGCAAGCGCCACATGACGCTGCGTGGTCTGTTCGAGTTCAAGGTCGATCCGGCCAAGGCGATTCCGCTGGAAGAAGTCGAGCCCGCCAAGGAAATCGTGCGTCGCTTCGCGACGGGCGCGATGTCGCTCGGCTCGATCTCGACCGAAGCCCATGCCACGCTGGCAGTGGCGATGAACCGCATCGGCGGCAAGTCGAACACCGGCGAAGGCGGCGAGGACGAGAAGCGCTACCGCAACGAACTGCGCGGTATCCCCATCAAGCAGGGCGACAGCCTGAAGAGCCTGCTGGGCGATGTGATCGAAGCCGACCTGCCGCTGAAGGAGGGCGACTCGCTGCGCTCGAAGATCAAGCAGGTGGCATCGGGCCGTTTTGGCGTAACCGCCGAGTACCTGGCCTCCGCCGACCAGATTCAGATCAAGATGGCGCAGGGCGCCAAGCCGGGCGAAGGCGGCCAACTGCCGGGCCATAAGGTCTCGGACTACATCGGCAAGCTGCGTTACTCGGTGCCGGGCGTTGGCCTGATCTCGCCGCCTCCGCACCACGACATCTACTCGATCGAGGATCTGGCACAGCTGATCCACGACCTGAAGAACGTCAACCCGTCGTCAGATATCTCGGTCAAGCTGGTGTCCGAAGTAGGCGTCGGCACGGTGGCTGCCGGTGTGTCGAAGGCCAAGGCCGACCACGTCGTGATCGCTGGCCATGACGGCGGCACAGGCGCTTCGCCGTGGTCGTCGATCAAGCACGCCGGCTCGCCGTGGGAACTGGGCCTGGCCGAGACGCAGCAGACGCTGCTGCTCAATGGCCTGCGCAACCGCATCCGCGTGCAGGCCGACGGCCAGATGAAGACCGGCCGCGACGTCGTGATCGGTGCGCTGCTCGGCGCTGACGAGTTCGGCTTCGCCACGGCACCGCTGGTTGCCGAGGGCTGCATCATGATGCGCAAGTGCCACCTGAACACCTGCCCGGTGGGCGTGGCCACGCAGGATCCGCAACTGCGCAAGAAATTCCAGGGCAAGCCGGAACACGTGGTGAACTTCTTCTTCTTCGTCGCAGAAGAAGCCCGCGAGATCATGGCCCAGCTGGGCATCCGCACTTTCGACGAACTGATCGGCCGCGCCGACCTGCTCGACACGAAGGCTGGCATCGAACACTGGAAGGCGCGTGGCCTGGACTTCAGCCGCATCTTCCACCAGGTGTCGCTGCCGGCGGACACGCCGCTGTTCCACACCGACGTGCAAGACCACGGCCTGTCGGTCGAGGCTGGCAAGGCGCTGGACCACGTGCTGATCGCCAAGGCCCGTCCGGCGATCGAGAAGGGCGAACGCGTGTCGTTCATCCAGCCGGTCAAGAACGTGAACCGTACCGTCGGCGCGATGTTGTCTGGCGTGGTGGCCAAGCAGTACGGCCACGAAGGCCTGCCGGATGACACCATCCACATCCAGCTGCAAGGCACGGCCGGCCAGTCGTTCGGCGCGTTCCTGGCGCACGGCATCACTCTGGACCTGGTCGGCGATGGCAACGACTACGTCGGCAAGGGCCTGTCGGGCGGCCGCGTGATCGTTCGTGCCCCGCATGAGTTCCGCGGTGATCCGACCCGCAACATCATCGTCGGCAACACCGTGCTGTACGGTGCCATCGCCGGTGAAGCGTTCTTCAACGGCGTGGCCGGCGAGCGCTTCGCGGTGCGTAACTCGGGCGCGGTGGCTGTGGTGGAAGGCACCGGCGACCACGGTTGCGAGTACATGACCGGCGGTACCGTGGTGGTGCTGGGCGGCACAGGCCGTAACTTCGCGGCCGGCATGTCGGGCGGCGTGGCCTACGTCTACGACGAGGACGGCCTGTTCGACAAGCGCTGCAACACGTCGATGGTCGCGCTGGAAGCCGTGCTGGCCTCGGCCGACCAGGAGAAGGGCCAGAGCCCGGCTTCGTGGCACAAGGTCAACGGCAAGCGCCAGCTCGACGAAGTCGTGCTGCGCAACCTGATCGAGCAGCACTTCCGCTACACCGGCTCCGAGCGCGCCAAGGCGCTGCTGGCTGACTGGACCACGGCACGCCGCAAGTTCGTCAAGGTCTTCCCGACCGAGTACAAGCGCGCGCTGGGCGAGATGTACGCCAAGGAACAGGCTGCCCGCGATAGCGACCGCGAAGCCATCGCCGCCTGATCCGCGGCACCACGAGACAGGGATCGCCCCAACGGTAACACCGGCGACGATCCCGACAAGATACTGACCTCACAGCAAGGCCGGCCACGCCGGTCTTGCCTAGCAAGATCAAGGACGCAACATGGGTAAGGCGACTGGCTTTCTCGAATTTCCGCGCCAGAACGAAGGCTACGAAGCGGTAGTCAAGCGCGTGAAGCACTACAAGGAATTCGTGTTTGCGCTGTCCGACAGCGAGGCGAAGATCCAGGGTGCGCGCTGCATGGACTGCGGCATCCCGTTCTGCAACAACGGCTGTCCGGTCAACAACATCATTCCCGACTTCAATGACCTGGTGTACCGCCAGGACTGGAAGTCGGCGATCGAAGTGCTGCACCAGACCAACAACTTCCCCGAGTTCACGGGCCGCATCTGCCCGGCACCGTGCGAAGCTGCCTGCACGCTCGGCATCAATGAGCTGCCGGTCGGCATCAAGTCGATCGAGCACGCGATCATCGACAAGGCCTGGGAAGAAGGCTGGGTCGCACCGCAGCCGCCGAAGCACAAGACCGGCAAGACCGTCGCCGTGGTCGGCTCGGGCCCCGCCGGCATGGCGGCCGCGCAGCAACTGGCACGCGCCGGCCATGACGTGACCGTGTTCGAAAAGAACGATCGCATCGGCGGCCTGCTGCGCTACGGCATCCCCGACTTCAAGATGGAGAAGACGCTGATCGACCGCCGCATCGAGCAGATGCAGGCCGAAGGCGTGACTTTCCGCGCAGGCGTGATGGTGACCGACGGCGCGCTGCCGGCCGGCATCAAGAACTATGCGCGTGAAACCATCTCCGCCAAGGATCTGATGGACCAGTTCGACGCTGTCGTGCTGGCCGGCGGTTCGGAAGTGCCGCGCGACCTGCCGGTGCCGGGCCGTGACCTGGATGGCATCCACTTCGCGCTGGAATTCCTGATTCCGCAGAACAAGGAAGTGGCCGGCGACGGCGAGAACGAGATCCGTGCCGAAGGCAAGAACGTGATCGTGATCGGCGGTGGCGATACGGGTTCCGACTGCGTCGGTACCTCGAACCGCCATGGCGCGACCTCGGTGAACCAGTTCGAACTGCTGCCGCAGCCGCCGGAAGAAGAGGACAAGCCGCTGGTGTGGCCGTACTGGCCGATCAAGCTGCGCACCTCGTCGTCGCATGAAGAAGGTTGCGATCGCGACTGGTCCGTCGCCACCAAGGAATTCATCGGCGAAAACGGCAAGGTCACCGCGCTGAAGGCCTGCCGCGTCGAGTGGAAGGACGGCAAGATGCAGGAAGTGCCGGGCAGCGAGTTCATTCTGCCGGCCGACCTCGTGCTGCTGGCGATGGGCTTTACCAATCCGGTGGGTTCGATGCTGGACGCATTCGGTGTTGACACCGATGCGCGCAAGAACGCGAAGGCTGCCACGGAAGGCGAGCGTGCGTACCACACCAATGTGCCGAAGGTGTTCGCCGCTGGCGACGTGCGCCGTGGCCAGTCGCTGGTGGTGTGGGCGATTCGGGAAGGCCGCCAGGCTGCGCGTTCGGTAGACGCGTTCCTGATGGGGCATACGGAACTGCCGCGTTAACAGCTGGAAAGCTGTTTCAGGAAAGACGCCGGGTGAATCCCGGCGTTTTTTTGCCTCGATAAGACGCTCAGGCAGCGAGCACACGCTCCATCATCATCGCGCCCGGCCCATAATCGGCCAGCTTTTCCACATATGCGGAGCCCGCTTGCGCAACCACTGGCACGTACCCAACCCGGCGCCACCACGGCGCTGCCGATTGCACGGCAATCAACCGGGAGTGCCGCAGACCGCCATCGAGCGCGGACTGCAGCGCAGCTTCGTAGAGCCGCATCGCAAGCCCGCCACCGCGTCCGGCTGGCGCCACAGCCATGTCATGGACAAACCAGGTAAGCGTCGCCGTATCGGTGACATCGTGCGCGGATTGCAGCAGTACGCCATTGAGCGGCGGCAGGCTGCCTTGCGGCCAGGAATGGGTGAACAGGTACGCGGCCAGCGCCGCTCGATCATCCCAGGACGTGGCGACCCAGCACGTGGCCGGCGATAGCGCGAGCCGGCTGGCGAAGGCCTCTGTGCCTTCGAGAAGATCACTGCGATAGCACTCCGCTTGAACGCGGAGCACGCCGGGCAAGTCAGCGGCCGTCATGCGCCGCAGCAAAAATTCAGACATTCGACATTGTAGAAGACCTTGCAACTGGTTGCGCAACTGCCCCCCAGCGCCGGGATTCCCTTGGCACACAAGGGCTTCAGGGTTCTCCCGCGCTATGGTTTACGTGCCTGTGCCCCCCTTTGGGTTGTTCGTACAATTTTCAAAAAACAAAAACGGAAACTGCCTCGAATCCATTTTTCCGTCGACCCAGCTGCGGTCCTGCTAAGCGGGACACGCCGGAGAAAATTGATGTCCGAAGTGCGCACGTTGTCGCGGCTTTGGCGAGGTAAAGCGAAGTTGACGCTTCCTGCTGCCATCCGGGACGCTGTAGTGATGTGGTTTGGGGTGTTGGCCGCTTTTATTGTGGCAGGGGCACCTTTTGCTGCGCAGGCGGTATCGCCGGCCGTTGCCTCGGCGCCGCCTGCCACGGCGCGGGCCATCTCGTTTCCGGCGCGTCCTATGCGCCTGATCGTTCCGTTTCCGGCAGGCGGCGTCGCCGACGCCGTAGCCCGCTTGCTGGCCGAACGGCTGTCCGCACGCCTCGGTGTGCCCGTTGACGTGGACAACCGACCCGGCGCGGCCGGTACCACGGCCGGCGATGTCGTGGCGAAGGCCAGCTCGGACGGCCACACGCTGCTGTTCCACCAGGCCAACATGCTGATCCAGCCGGGACTGGAACCCGTGCCATACGATGTGATTCGGGACTTTACGCCGGTGGCGCGCGTGGCCACGACGCCGCTGTTCCTGGTCATCGACGGCCGGCTGCCCATGCGTACGCCGGAACAATGGGCCGTGGCGGTCAAGTCGAATCCAGGCTCCTACAGCTACGGGTATGGCCAGCCCGGAAGCCCGTCGCACCTTTATGCCGAATTTGCCGTGCGCGGTGTCCGCAACGGGGTGCCGCTGGTCACGGCCAAGGGCGAGGGCGCCGTTGTGCAGGAAATGCTCGCCGGGCGCATCAGCGCGTGCTTCTGTTCCTATGCGGCCGTGCAAAGCCATGTGCGCAACGGCTCGCTGCGCATGATCGGCGTGACCGGCATGTCGCGCTCGCCGCTGGCGCCGCTGGTGCCGACGCTCCAGGAATCTGGTCTGGAGGGCTACGCCGCTGCAGCGTGGTTCGGCGTGATGGCACCGGCCAAAACGCCGCGGGCCATCATTGCACGGTTGGCGGGCGAACTCGACGAGGTGATGGCCGAGCGCGAGGTCCGCGCGCGCCTGATGGCCGCTGGCCTGACGCCGCTGCGCGATTCTCCGGAGGCCTTTGCGACCGCAATCCGCTCGGAATCGATCCAGTGGCAGGTGATCCTGCGTGATGCCGCGCAGGGCGAGCCGTAGCCCATTCCGAACCCGCGCCGACGGATGTGGCGGCGGCCCCACGGGCCGCCTGCAGTTCTAGGTAGTAGCCCTTATAATGCGCGACTGCCCGGACTGCTGCCAACGTGACTGAACCTGCCCACAATCTCGTCGAACTCAACGCGGTAGATTTTGCCTACTCGCCAGACGCCACGCCGATCCTGACCGGCCTGACCATGCAATTCCCGCGTGGCAAGGTGATCGCGGTGATGGGCGGCTCGGGCTGTGGCAAGACCACCGTTCTGCGCCTGATCGGCGGCCAGGTGCGGCCGCAAGCCGGTATGGTCACGTTCGGCGGTGCCGATATCCACAAGCTCGATGTGACGGGCCTGTACGCCGTGCGGCGCCAGATGGGCATGCTGTTCCAGTTCGGCGCGCTGTTTACGGACCTGTCGGTGTTCGACAATGTGGCCTTTCCACTGCGTGAGCACACGGACCTGCCGGAGTCGATGATTCGGGACCTCGTGCTTATGAAGCTCAACGCCGTGGGGCTGCGCGGCGCGCGTAATTTGATGCCGTCGCAGATCTCCGGCGGCATGGCGCGCCGGGTGGCGCTCGCCCGCGCGATTGCGCTCGATCCGTCGCTGCTGATGTACGACGAACCGTTTGCCGGACTCGACCCGATTTCGCTGGGGCTGACCGCGCGGCTGATCCGCAGCCTCAACGATGCGCTGGGCGCCACCACCATCATCGTCTCGCACGACGTGCACGAGACGTTCCAGATCGCGGACTACGTGTATTTCATTGCCAACGGCCGCATCGCCGCGCAAGGCGAACCCGAAGCGCTGCGCGCCTCGACCGATCCGTTCGTGCGCCAGTTCGTGCATGCGGAGGCCGACGGCCCCGTGCCTTTCCACTATCCGGGCCCGTCGCTGGTCGAGGACTTTGCCGGCGGGGGTGCGCAATGACGGGCTTCTTCGCCGCCATCGGCTCGGCGGTGCGGCAAAGTGTCGCCGGCCTCGGCCATGCCGCAGGCATGTTCTTTACCGTGCTGGGCTTGTCCCCGGCACTGCTGCGCCGCTTCCGTCTGGTGACCGACCAGATCTTCTTCGTCGGCAACCTGTCACTCGTCATCATCGCGGTGTCGGGCTTGTTCGTTGGCTTCGTGCTGGGGCTGCAGGGCTACTACACGCTGAACCGCTATGGTTCCGAGCAGGCGCTCGGGCTGCTCGTAGCGCTTTCGCTGGTGCGCGAGCTGGGGCCGGTCATCACCGCATTGCTGTTTGCCGGCCGGGCGGGCACGTCCCTGACCGCGGAAATCGGACTGATGAAGGCGGGCGAGCAGTTGACCGCCATGGAAATGATGGCCGTCAATCCGCTGCAACGCGTGATTGCGCCGCGTTTCTGGGCAGGTGTGGTGGCTATGCCGGTGCTGGCCGCGATCTTCAGCGCTGTCGGCGTCCTGGGCGGTTACCTGGTCGGCGTGCAATTGATCGGCGTGGATGCGGGCGCCTTCTGGTCGCAGATGCAGGCTGGCGTGGATGTGCGTGACGACGTGGTCAACGGCGTCATCAAGAGTTTTATTTTCGGCATTGCCGTGACGTTCATTGCGCTGTACCAGGGGTTCGAAGCCAAGCCCACGCCGGAAGGCGTGTCGCGGGCCACAACCCGCACCGTGGTGATCGCGTCGCTGGCCGTGCTTGGGCTGGATTTCCTGCTGACAGCGTTGATGTTCAGTTGATGGGCAACGCACCGGGCCAAACGGCAGGACAACGGGTAGAAAGAGATCCCAATGAAAAAAAGTGCACTCGATTTCTGGGTGGGGCTGTTCGTGGTAGCAGGGTTTGTTGCCTTGCTGTTTCTTGCCCTGAAGGTCGGCAACATGAGTGCCTTCACCTTCCAGGAAACCTACGCAGTCGAAGCCCGCTTCGACAACATCGGCGGCCTGAAGCCGCGCGCGCCGGTCAAGAGCGCTGGCGTGGTGGTGGGGCGTGTGGCGGCGATCCGGTTCGATGACAAGACGTACCAGGCCACCGTGGTCATGAACCTGGAAAAGCAGTACCAGTTTCCGAAGGACTCCTCGGCCAAGATCCTGACGTCGGGCCTGCTGGGCGAGCAGTACATCGGCCTGGAGGCCGGCGGCGATACCGCCATGCTGGCGCAGGGCTCGCGCATCACCATGACGCAGTCGGCCGTGGTGCTCGAAAACCTGATCGGGCAGTTCCTGTACAACAAGGCTGCCGACGCCGGGGCCGGCGGGGCCAGCAGCGGTGGTGCGGCGAGCGCGCCGGCTGTGGGCGGAGCCGGCAAATGACCGTTCCTTCGTGCAAGCCGGCGGCCAGGCACGCTGTCCTGGCGTTGGCAGCTGGTGTCCTGATGGGGCTGGCGGGTTGCGCCACCGGCCCGACCGCCAATCCGAAGGATCCGCTCGAGCCGTTCAATCGCGAGGTCTCGCGCATCAATGAAGACTTCGACAAGGGCGTGCTGAGGCCTGTTGCCCAGCTTTATGCGGACTACATTCCGTCGCCCGTCCAGACCGCGGTGGATAACTTCTTCTCGAATGTCAGCGACGTCTATTCGGCGGTGAACAACCTGCTGCAGGGCAAGCCCAGCCGTGCGGCCGAGGACACCATGCGAGTGGCGATCAACACCGTGCTAGGTATTGGCGGCCTGATCGACATTGCCACGCCGGGCGGCCTGCCCAAGTACAAGGAAGATTTCGGCCAGACGCTTGGTGTCTGGGGCGTGCCGGCGGGGCCGTACCTGGTGCTGCCGCTGTTTGGGCCGAGCACCGTGCGCGACACCGCGGGCATGCTGGTGGACCGTCAGATTGACCCTTCGGCCTATTTCTACCCCGTTTCGCTGCGCAACTCGTTGGTCGGGGTGCGCATTGTTGCGGGCCGCGCGCAACTGCTTGGCGCGACCAACCTGCTCGAGCAGGCCGCGCTGGACAAGTATGCGTTCCTGCGCGATTCCTATCTGCAGCGGCGTGAGTATCTGATCTACGACGGCAATCCTCCGAGTCGGGACAACGATGAATCGGAGAGCGATGGTCAGCCGGCGCAGCCTTCCTCATCGCCTTCGCAGCCGTCGTCCGAACAGCCGTCGCAGCCGGCCGCGCCCGCCGAAGGCGCCACGCAGCCGGAGGGCCAGAACCTGCCTGTGCCGCCGGCTTCACCGATGCAGCGCATCGTTCCCGGCGGTGGCCTGCGCATCCGCTGAGGTGTGGGGGGAGCCTGTAAATGCGCTGTAAGCCGGCTGTGAGTGTGCTGTGAGCGCTGAAACAATTTGTTTTGAAGTGGCGGGGGATGCACGAGGGCCGGCAACCCGCCGCCACGGACTATGTTCCAATGTGCGCAACGCCTGGGGATTGCGGGCTTCGTAAAGCCGGACCTGCCCCGGGCGGCGAATGAATCTGACTGAGAAGGAAATTCCATGATCAAGCGACTGTTGCTCCCCCTCCTCGCTGTAGCTGCCTTTACCGGTGCCGCCCATGCGCAGGTTTCGGCGCAGGATGCCGCCAGCCCCGAAGCGCTGGTCAAGGCCGTGGTCAACGATGTGATGACCAGCGTCAAGAGCGACAAGGACATGCAGGCCGGGAATATCGGCAAGATCTCCGCCCTGGTCGAGCAGAAGATCCTGCCGAACGCGAACTTCCAGAAGACGACGCAGATCGCCATGGGCCGCAACTGGTCGAAGGCCACGCCCGAACAGCAGAAGGTCATCACCGACGAGTTCAAAACGCTGCTGATCCGCACCTACGCGGGCGCGATCGCGCAGATTCGCGACCAGACCGTGCAGTACAAGCCGTACCGCGGTTCGCCGGACGACACCGATGCGACTATCCGCACCCAGGTGATCAACAAGGGCGAGCCGATCCAGCTCGACTACCGTCTCGAGAAGACGGCGCAGGGCTGGAAGGTCTATGACATCAACGTGCTGGGCGCGTGGCTGACCGAGGCCTACAAGGGCAGCTTCAACACCATCGTCGGCCAGCAGGGCGTGGACGGCGTGATCAAGACGCTGCAGGACCGCAACCGCCAGCTGGCCAACGCCAAGAGCTGACGTCGCGCTGCCGCTGCCGCTGCCGCGCTGCATTGCAGCACGCAGCGGCAATCTGCTCTACAATCGCTGTACGCATGCAAGCTCCCGCCTTTGTGCGGGAGCTTGTGTTTTCCGAACTCGCTGGCTTCGCCAATCCGACTTTCACGATGCTTTCGCTAGGCACTTCGCTGACCAACCAGAACGCCGCCGCGGTGCTGCGTGACGGGCTGTCGCGCGTGGCCCGGGGAGAAACGCAAGTCGATTGCGCGGCGCTGGAACAAGTCGATTCGTCGGCGGTGGCCGTGCTGCTGGCCTGGCAGCGCGCCGCTGCCGCCCGCCAGGGCAAGCTGGCGCTGAGCGGCGTGCCACGGCAACTCGCCGAACTGGCCTCGCTGTACGGGGTCGACAGCCTGCTGGGCTTGGCCCCGCAGGCGGCTGCTCATCGACATTGAACCGGCATCCCTGACCGCGCGCTACACCAGCGGTCATCCGGATGCCCCGGCCGCTGCCTGAGGCGGTGGCCGCGCCCCAAGCGGGACTCTCCCCGCATCCCCTATAATTCCGGGTTGTTCGCCCATTCCCCCGCAGCACGTCAGGCCGGGTCAGGGTAGCCCCGGGCACCAGTTGGTCCCCATTTCCAGACGGCCGGTCCCCAATCGGGACAGCCCCAGACATTTGGCCATGAAAGCCATCGAACTCACCGACGTTCGCAAGCGCTACGGCAACCTGCAGGCGCTCAAGGGCGTCAGCTTCACCGTCGAGCGCGGCGAATTCTTCGGCCTGCTCGGTCCCAACGGTGCCGGCAAGACCACGCTGATCTCCATCCTGGCGGGACTGAACCGTCCGGATTCCGGCCGCGTCAGTGTGCTCGGGCACGATGTCGTGTCCGACTACCGCATGGCGCGGCGTATGCTCGGTGTGGTGCCGCAGGAACTTGTGTTCGATCCCTTCTTCACCGTGCGCGAGACGCTGCGGCTGCAGTCCGGCTACTTTGGCCTGACGCGCAATGACGACTGGATCGACGAGATCATGGCCAACCTCGATCTCACCAACAAGGCCGATGCCAACATGCGCCAGCTCTCCGGCGGCATGAAGCGGCGCGTGCTGGTGGCGCAGGCGCTGGTGCACCGTCCGCCCGTGATCGTGCTGGACGAGCCCACCGCCGGCGTGGACGTGGAGCTGCGCCAGACGCTGTGGAAGTTCATTTCGCGGCTGAACCGGGAAGGGCACACCATCATCCTGACCACGCACTACCTCGAAGAGGCCGAAGCGCTGTGCGACCGCATCGCCATGCTGAAGTTTGGCGAGGTCGTGGCGCTGGACCGCACCAGCAACCTGCTGACGCAGTTCGCCGGCCTGCAACTCGTGCTGACGTTCTCGCGCGGCGCGCTGCCGACGGCGCTCGAGCCGCTGCGCATGCCGGCCAACCCCGGCGAGCGCGCAGTGCGCCTGCGCCTGTCGGGCTACCCCGCTGTGGAGCCGATCCTGGCCGCCTGCCGCGAGGCCGGCTGTGAAATCGAAGACATGGAAATCAACAAGGCGGATCTCGAGGACGTGTTCGTTCAGATCATGCGGCGCGAGGGGCACATGCCCGGCGCGCTGCCTGACCAGGCCATGGAGGCCGCGGCATGAAACAGCCTGGCGATATCGAAGTGCTCGATGGCACGCGGCTCGCGTCGATGGCCGTCGGCGGGCTGGTTGGCTTCCGCACGCTGCTTTACAAGGAAGTACTGCGCTTCTGGAAGGTCAGCTTTCAGACAGTGGCCGCACCGGTGCTGACCGCTGTGCTGTACCTGCTGATCTTCGGCCACGTGCTGGAAGACCGCGTCAAGGTCTACGACCAGATCAGCTACACCGCGTTCCTGGTGCCGGGCCTGGTGATGATGAGCGTGCTGCAGAACGCGTTCGCGAACAGTTCTTCGTCGCTGATCCAGTCCAAGATCACCGGTAACCTGGTGTTCGTGCTGCTGCCGCCGCTGTCGCACTGGGAGATGTTCGGGGCCTATGTGGTCGCATCGGTGATCCGCGGGCTGACCGTCGGACTCGGCGTGCTGATCGTGACCGCGTGGTTCGCCCACCTGCATTTCGCCAGTGTGGGCTGGATTCTCGTGTTTGGGCTGCTGGGTGCCGGCATCCTCGGCACGCTCGGGCTGATCGCCGGCATCTGGGCCGAAAAATTTGATCAGCTTGCCGCGTTCCAGAATTTCCTGATCATGCCCGCGACCTTCCTGTCGGGCGTGTTCTATTCCATCCATTCGCTGCCGGCCTTCTGGCAGGCGGTGTCCCATGCCAACCCGTTCTTCTACATGATCGACGGCTTCCGCTATGGCTTCTTCGGCGTCTCGGACGTGTCGCCGATGTTCAGCCTGGCGGTGGTCGGCGCGGCCTTCGTGCTGCTCGCGGCGCTGGCGCTGCGCCTGTTGAAGTCGGGTTACAAGCTGCGCCACTGAAGCGCGGCCCTCCACACAGAAGAGAAGAAAACATGCTGCCTACTCCGGAACAAGTCAGGGAATACATTGCCCAAGGTTTGCCCTGCGAACACCTGGAAGTCGAAGGTGACGGCCAGCACTTCTTTGCCACCATCGTGAGCGCCGAATTCGACGGCAAGCGGTTGATCCAGCGCCACCAGCGCGTGTACGCCGCGCTTGGCGACCGCATGCGCGCCGAGATCCATGCGCTGTCGATGAAGACGCTGACGCCGGCCGAATGGCAGGCGGGTGCCGGCAAGTAACAGGTTAAGGGACGGCAGCTTCACCGAATCGAGCCGCGCGCCTGGCGCGCGTGGTTCCCGCGAAATCGATGCCGGACGTGATGACCCCGTCCGGCCGCAACTGACAGAACATGGACAAATTCCAGATCCAGGGCAATGGCCCGCTCAAAGGCGAGATCCGTGTTTCCGGCGCCAAAAACGCCGCGCTGCCGATCCTGTGCGCCGGCCTGCTGACGGCCGATACCGTCACCATCGACAACGTGCCCAACCTGCAGGACACGCGCACCATGCTCAAGCTGCTGCGGCAGATGGGCATGCACGCCGAGATGAACGGCAGCACCGCCACGCTCAAGGGCACCGATATCAATTCGCCCGAGGCGCCGTACGAGCTGGTGAAGACCATGCGCGCGTCGATCCTGGTGCTCGGCCCGCTGGTCGCGCGCTTTGGCGAGGCGCGTGTGTCGTTGCCGGGCGGGTGCGGCATTGGCGCGCGCCCGGTGGACCAGCACATCAAGGGCCTGCAGGCCATGGGTGCCGAAATCAGTATCGAACACGGCTTCATCCACGCCCGTGCGTCGCGCCTGAAGGGCGCGCGCGTGGTGACGGACATGATTACCGTGACCGGCACCGAAAACCTGCTGATGGCCGCGACGCTAGCCGATGGCGAGACGGTGCTCGAAAACGCCGCGCGCGAACCGGAAGTGACCGACCTCGCGAACCTGCTCGTCAAGATGGGCGCGAAGATCGACGGCATCGGCACCGATCGCCTGATCGTGCACGGCGTCGACAAGCTGCATGGCGCGACGCATTCGGTCGTCGCTGACCGCATCGAGGCCGGCACTTTCCTGTGCGCGGCCGCTGCCTCGCTGGGCGACCTGGTCCTGCGCGATATTCCGCCGCTGATCCTCGACGCGGTGCTGATCAAGCTGCGCGAGGCCGGTGCCAATATCGAAACCGGTGATGACTGGATCCGCCTGTCCATGTCGCAACGCGCGCAGGCCGTGAGCTTCCGCACCTCGGAATACCCGGCGTTCCCGACCGACATGCAGGCCCAGTTCATGGCGCTCAATGCCGTGGCCGAAGGCACCGCCCGCATTACCGAGACGATCTTCGAAAACCGCTTCATGCACGTGCAGGAACTGAACCGCCTGGGCGCCAACATCACCGCCGAAGGCAACACGGCCGTGGTGACCGGCGTGCCGCGCCTGTCCGGCGCCAGCGTGATGGCGACCGACCTGCGCGCATCGGCGAGCCTGGTCATCGCTGGCCTGGTCGCAGATGGCGATACCGTGATCGATCGCATCTACCATCTGGACCGCGGTTACGACCGCATGGAAGACAAGTTGTCGGCAGTCGGCGCCAAGATCCGCCGCATCGCCTGAGGAACCCGATGAGCCCCGCATTCAACGCTTCGCCCAACCAGCTCACGCTGGCGCTTTCCAAGGGCCGCATCTTCAAGGAAACGCTGCCGCTGCTCGAAGCCGCCGGCATCCGTGTCATGGAAGATCCGGAGACGTCGCGCAAGCTGATCCTGCCGACGTCCGATCCGGCTGTGCGCGTGATCATCGTGCGCGCATCGGACGTGCCGACCTACGTGCAATACGGCGCGGCCGATTTCGGCGTGGCCGGCAAGGACGTGCTGATGGAGCACGGCATGACCGGCTTGTACGCGCCGATCGACCTGAACATTGCACGCTGCCGCATGTCGGTAGCGGTGCCGGCCGGGTTTGACTATGCCAACGCCGTGCGCCAGGGCGCGCGCCTGTCGGTGGCGACCAAGTATGTGCAGACCGCGCGCGAGCACTTCGCCAAGAAGGGCGTGCACGTCGACCTGATCAAGCTGTACGGCTCGATGGAGCTGGGCCCGCTGGTGGGCCTGTCGGATGCCATCGTCGACCTGGTCAGCACGGGCGGCACGCTGCGCGCGAACAACCTGGTGGAAGTCGAAGAGATCGTGCAGATTTCGTCGCGGCTGGTGGTGAACCAGGCTGCGCTGAAGCTCAAGCGCGAACGGCTGACGCCGATTCTCGACGCGTTCGAGAAGGCATCGGCGGCG
Source organism: Cupriavidus sp. C1SS-2L (assembly GCF_057073735.1). NCBI lineage: Bacteria > Pseudomonadati > Pseudomonadota > Betaproteobacteria > Burkholderiales > Burkholderiaceae > Cupriavidus > Cupriavidus sp. C1SS-2L. The sequence goes on along the minus strand of NZ_CP172708.1, from coordinate 3,451,886 downwards.
CTGGCCTGAGGCCTGCGTCCCAGATAGGAATGGAGTCATGAACGCAACCGAAATGGAAAACGTGTCGATCCGCCGGCTCGATTCAAGCGATCCGCGCTTCGCGCAAGCGCTGCGCGAGGTGCTGGCCTTCGAGGCCGGCGAGGACGAGGCCATCGACCGCGCCGTGGCGCAGATCCTGGCCGATGTGAAGGATCGCGGCGACGCCGCGGTACTCGAATACACGCAGCGGTTTGACCGGGTCGAGGCGGCGTCGATGGGCGCGCTGGAAATCTCGCAAAGCGAACTCGAAGCTGCGCTCGAAGACCTGGAGCCGAAGCGCCGCGCCGCGCTGGAAGCCGCCGCCGCGCGCGTGCGTGCCTACCACGAGAAGCAGAAGATCGAATGCGGCAGTCATAGCTGGGAATACACCGAGGCCGATGGCACCATGCTGGGCCAGAAGGTGACGCCGCTGGACCGCGTCGGCATCTACGTGCCGGGCGGCAAGGCCGCGTACCCGTCGTCGGTGCTGATGAATGCGATTCCCGCGCGCGTCGCGGGCGTCAAGGAAATCATCATGGTCGTGCCCACGCCGGGCGGCGTGCGCAATGAACTGGTGCTGGCGGCTGCGCAGATCGCTGGTGTGGATCGCGTGTTCACGATCGGCGGTGCGCAGGCGGTTGGCGCCCTGGCGTATGGCACGGCGACGCTGCCGCAGGTCGACAAGATCGTCGGCCCCGGCAACGCCTATGTGGCCGCAGCCAAGCGCCGCGTGTTCGGCACCGTGGGCATCGACATGATCGCCGGCCCGTCGGAGATCCTGGTGATCTGCGACGGTACGACTGATCCGGACTGGGTGGCGATGGACCTGTTCTCGCAGGCCGAGCACGATGAACTCGCGCAGTCGATCCTGCTGTGCCCGGACGCCGACTACATCGCGCAGGTCGAGGCAAGTATCCAGCGCCAGCTCGACAGCATGCCACGCCGCGAGGTGATCGCCGCATCGATTTCAGGCCGTGGCGCGCTGATCAAGGTGCGCGACATGGAAGAAGCTTGCGAGATCGCCAACGCGATCGCGCCCGAGCACCTCGAGATCTCGGCCGAGAACCCGCGCCAGTGGAGCGAGAAGATCCGCCACGCCGGCGCCATTTTCCTGGGTCGCTATACCAGCGAGTCGCTCGGCGACTACTGCGCGGGGCCGAACCACGTGCTGCCGACTTCGCGCACCGCTCGCTTCTCGTCGCCGCTGGGCGTGTACGACTTCCAGAAGCGTTCAAGCCTGATCGAGGTCAGCGAGGGCGGGGCGCAGATGCTGGGCCAGATCGCGGCCGAACTTGCATATGGCGAAGGCCTGCAGGCCCACGCGCGCAGCGCCGAGTACCGTTTCAAGCGTAGTTGAACCCATTGCTGCCGCAGCGTTGCGGCAGCCCATACAGGAGCATCCATGTCAGTCGTAGACCCTTCCCTGATCGAGCGAATCATCCGTGACGACGTGCGCGCCATGGGCGCCTACCACGTGCCGGATTCGCATGGTCTGGTGAAGCTCGATGCCATGGAGAACCCGTACCGCCTGCCGCCCGCACTGCGCAGCGAACTGGCGGCGCGGCTCGGCGAGGTGGCGCTGAACCGTTACCCGGTGCCGAGCAGCGAGGCCTTGCGTGCGAAACTGAAAGAAGTCATGCAGGTGCCGGCCGGCATGGAAGTGCTGCTCGGCAACGGCTCGGACGAAATCATCAGCATGCTCGCGCTGGCCGCGGCGCGGCCAGGCGCGAAGGTGATGGCGCCCGTGCCCGGTTTCGTGATGTATGCGATGTCGGCGCAGTTCGCGGGCCTGGAGTTCGTGGGCGTGCCGCTGCGCGCTGACTTCACGCTGGACCGCGGCGCGATGCTGGCCGCCATGGCCGAGCACCAGCCGGCCATCGTCTATCTCGCTTATCCGAACAATCCGACCGGCAACCTGTTCGATGCCGCCGATATGGAAGCCATCGTCCGCGCCGCGCAGGGTAGCGTCTGCCGCAGCCTGGTAGTCGTGGACGAGGCCTATCAGCCGTTTGCGCAGGAAAGCTGGATGTCGCGCCTGACGGATTTCGGCAACCTGCTGGTCATGCGCACGGTGTCCAAGCTGGGCCTGGCCGGTATCCGCCTGGGCTATGTGGCTGGCGACCCGCAATGGCTCGAGCAGCTCGACAAGGTGCGCCCGCCGTACAACGTCAACGTGCTGACCGAGGCGACCGCGCTGTTCGCGCTCGAGCACGTCGCGGTGCTCGACGAGCAGGCAGCACAGCTGCGCGCCGAACGTTCGCGTGTGGCGGAAGGCATGGCGGCCCATGGTGGCGTGACCGTGTTCCCCAGCGCAGCCAATTTCCTGCTCGCGCGTGTGCCGGATGCGGCACAGACGTTCGATCGGCTCCTTGCACGCAAGGTACTGATCAAGAACGTGAGTAAAATGCACCCATTGCTGGCCAACTGTCTGCGCGTGACGGTCAGCACTCCCGAAGAAAACGCGCAGTTCCTTGAGGCATTCGCAGCGTCGCTGCAGGATTAACACCATGCGTGTTGCAGAGGTCACCCGCAATACATCGGAAACGCAAATCCGCGTTTCCCTGAATCTCGACGGCACCGGCCGCCAGAAGCTGGCGTCGGGCGTGCCGTTCCTCGACCACATGCTCGACCAGATCGCCCGGCATGGCATGTTCGACCTTGAAGTCGAAGCCACCGGTGACACGCATATCGACGACCACCATACGGTGGAAGACGTAGGCATCACGCTGGGTCAGGCCGTGGCCAAGGCCATCGGCGACAAGAAGGGCATCACCCGCTACGGCCACAGCTACGTGCCGCTCGACGAATGCCTGTCGCGTGTGGTGATCGATTTCTCGGGTCGCCCCGGCCTGGAATTCCATGTGCCATTCACGCGTGCACGCGTGGGCAGTTTCGACGTCGACCTGACGATCGAGTTCTTCCGCGGCTTTGTCAATCATGCGGGCGTCACGTTGCATATCGACAACCTGCGCGGCATCAATGCCCATCATCAGTGCGAAACCGTGTTCAAGGCCTTCGGCCGGGCACTGCGCATGGCGGTGGAGCTGGATCCGCGCGCGGCCAACACCATTCCATCGACCAAGGGCACGCTCTGACCGGCTGCTGAACCGAAGGCGTGCCGGCTGGTTGCGGCGCCCGCTGACCGAACTTCGCGAACCCGGGCCGGGACACCGGCCATCCGCAACCGATGGATACGCTCAAGTCGTTCATCTCGCTGTTGGCGCTGATCAACCCGATCGGCGCCATTCCGTTTTTCATCAGCCTGACCAGCCAGCAGTCGGAAGCGGAAAAGCTGCGTACCATCAAGACTGCATCGGTCTCGGTGGCGATCGTGGTGGCGGTGTCGGCGCTGCTGGGCCAGCAGATCATCGAGTTCTTCAATATCTCGGTGGCGTCGCTGCAGGTCGGCGGCGGGCTCATCATGATCATGATGGCCATGAACATGCTGAACGCCCAGACCAGCCGCACCAAGGCCACGCCCGAAGAAGAGGACGAGGCCGAGGCGCGGTCAAGCATCGCGGTGGTGCCGCTGGCACTGCCGCTGCTGACCGGGCCGGGCTCGATCAGTACCGTGATCGTTTATGCGGGCAAGACGCAGCACTGGTACCAGTTGCTGATCCTGGTCGGAATCGGTGTGGTGCTTGGTGCGGTGGTGTATGGGGTGTTCCGCGCGGCCGATCCGATCGCCCGCGTGGTGGGGCGTACCGGCATCAATATCGGCACGCGCCTGATGGGGCTGATCCTGTCGGCGCTGGCCGTTGAATTTATTGTGGACGGGCTGAAGACATTATTGCCTGTTTTGAAATCATGACTACCATAGCAATTGTGGATTACGGCATGGGCAACCTGCGCTCGGTGGCGCAGGCCCTGCGGGCCGCGGCACCGGAGGCGGATGTGCGCGTGGTGGATGCCCCGGAAGGCATTCGGAGCGCGGATCGCGTGGTGCTGCCGGGGCAGGGCGCCATGCCTGACTGCATGTCGGCGCTGGGCGCTTCGGGGCTGCAGGAGGCGGTGATCGAGGCGGCAGCCAGCAAGCCGATGTTCGGTGTGTGCGTTGGCGAACAGATGCTGTTCGAGTCCAGCAGCGAAGCCAGGCCCGGCACCGACAAGACGCCTTGCCTGGGGCTGATGCCGGGTGAAGTCATCCGCTTCGAACTGGACGGGATGACCCAGCCGGACGGCTCGCGCTACAAGGTGCCGCAGATGGGCTGGAACCGCGTCAAACAGTCCAGGCCCCATCCGCTGTGGGATGGCATCCCGGACGAAAGCTGGTTTTACTTCGTGCACAGCTACTTCGTGCGCGCGCAGGATCCGGCCCATATTGCCGGCGAAACGGAGTATGGGGTCGTGTTTACCAGTGCGGTAGCACGCGATAATATTTTTGCCACGCAGTTCCACCCCGAAAAAAGCGCAGCCATGGGGTTGCAGCTTTACCGGAACTTCGTGCACTGGAATCCCTGAAGATCCGATCCGAGCCAGCCAACGCCATTCTGGAATACTTGCCTATTGACCCGGACTGACCGGCCACTGGCCGGGCTGGCTCTATCTCTCTCACTCAACCACGCTCGTCACGATTATGTTGCTCATTCCGGCCATCGACCTGAAGGACGGTCAGTGTGTACGCCTCAAACAAGGCGACATGGACCAGGCCACCGTCTTTTCCGAAGATCCCGCCGCCATGGCACGCCATTGGGTCAATCAAGGGGCGCGCCGCCTGCACTTGGTCGATCTCAACGGTGCATTTGTCGGCAAGCCCCGCAATGAAGCCGCCATCAAGGCCATCATCGCCGAGGTCGGCGACGAGATCCCGGTGCAGCTCGGCGGTGGCATCCGCGACCTGAACACCATCGAACGGTGGCTGGACGACGGCCTGTCGTACGTCATCATCGGCACCGCGGCGGTGAAGAACCCCGGTTTCCTGAAGGATGCCTGCTCGGCGTTCGGCGGTCACATCATCGTCGGACTCGATGCCAAGGACGGCAAGGTGGCGACCGACGGCTGGAGCAAGCTGACCGGCCACGAGGTGGCGGACCTGGCACGCAAGTACGAAGACTACGGCGTGGAGGCCATCATCTATACCGACATCGGACGCGACGGCATGCTGCAAGGGATCAATATCGATGCCACCGTCAAGCTGGCGCAGTCGATGTCGATCCCGGTAATTGCCAGCGGCGGCCTGTCCAACCTGGCCGATATCGACAACCTGTGCGCCGTGGAGAACGAAGGCGTGGAAGGCGTCATCTGCGGCCGTGCCATCTACTCCGGCGATCTCAACTTCACCGACGCGCAGGCGCGTGCGGACAAGCTGAGCAACGGGGAATAAGCCAACGCGCCCCGCGGGGCGCTGCCACCGCCAGGCTGCTACCGGTCTCGCGGCGGACAAGGAATCTCATGCTAGCCAAACGTATCATCCCCTGCCTCGATGTGACGAACGGGCGGGTGGTCAAGGGCGTCAACTTCGTCGAGCTGCGCGATGCGGGCGATCCCGTGGAAATCGCGCGACGCTACGACGAGCAGGGCGCCGACGAAATCACTTTTCTCGACATCACCGCGACCAGCGATGGGCGCGACCTGATCCTACACATCATCGAGGCGGTGGCCTCGCAGGTCTTTATTCCGCTGACCGTTGGCGGCGGCGTGCGCGCCGTCGAAGATGTGCGGCGCCTGCTCAACGCCGGTGCGGACAAGATCAGCGTCAATTCGTCGGCGATCGCCAATCCGCAACTCGTGTCGGATGCCACCGGCAAGTACGGCTCGCAGTGCATCGTGGTTGCCATCGACGCCAAGCGCAGCTCGGCGCCAGGCGAGCCCCCGCGCTGGGAAGTTTTTACGCACGGCGGACGCAAGGCAACCGGGCTCGACGCGGTGGAGTGGGCGAAGGAAATGGCGGCACGTGGCGCGGGCGAGATCCTGCTGACCAGCATGGATCGTGACGGCACCAAGAGCGGTTTCGACCTGGAACTCACCCGCGCGGTCAGCGATGCGGTGCCGGTGCCGGTAATCGCGTCGGGCGGCGTCGGCGGCCTGCAGGACCTGGCCGATGGCATCCGGCTCGGCCACGCGGATGCGGTGCTGGCCGCCAGCATTTTCCACTACGGCCAGCATACGGTTGGCGAGGCAAAGGCATTCATGGCCCGCGAGGGCATTCCTGTGCGGATCTGATCATGGCAAAGAAGTGGCTCAACAAGGTCAAGTGGGACGATAACGGCCTGGTGCCGGTGATCGTGCAGGAAGTCGGCACCAATGACGTGCTGATGTTCGCGTTCATGAACCGCGATGCGCTGCAGAAGACCGTGGAACTCGGCGAAGCCGTGTTCTGGTCGCGTTCGCGCAAGCGCCTGTGGCACAAGGGCGAAGAGTCTGGCCACGTGCAGAAGGTGCACGAGATGCGCCTCGACTGTGACGAAGACGTGGTACTGCTCAAGGTCACCCAGGTCGACAACATCGCCTGCCACACTGGTCGGCATTCGTGCTTCTTCCAGAAGTTCGAAGGTGACGCCGAGAGTGGCGACTGGCAGACCGTCGAGCCTGTGCTCAAGGACCCTTCCCAAATCTACACGGCCAAACCATGACCGAATCCCAACCCGCCGGTACCGATGTGCTGGCGCGCCTGGCTGCGGTGCTGGAGTCGCGCAAGCCTGAGAATGGCGGCGACCCCGAGAAATCGTACGTCGCTCGCCTGTTCCGCAAGGGTGACGACGCCATCCTCAAGAAGATCGGCGAGGAAGCCACCGAGACCGTAATGGCGGCCAAGGATGCGCGCGCGGCCGGCAAGACCGGTGCCGACGCCGACAAGATCGTCTATGAAGTGGCCGACCTGTGGTTCCATACCATGGTGCTGCTGGCCAACTTCGGCCTGACGCCGGCCGATGTCGTCAACGAGCTGGCGCGCCGCGAAGGCCTGTCCGGCATCGAGGAAAAGGCGAGCCGCAAGGACCAGGGCTGATACCGCAGCCCGTGGACCAGGGCGCACTGAATCGGGAGGGCCAGCATGGCGAACGACTACACCGGGCAGGTCACGGTCAGCGACAGCGAGCGGGAGGGCAGCCTGCGCAAGCTGATGCACATCCTTTATGCGCTGTACGCGATCTTCTGGCTGACCGGTGGCGTGACGGCGCTGATTGCCATCATCGTCGACTACGTCAAGCGCGACGATGCGCGCGGCACGCTATATGCATCGCACTTCGCGTGGCAGATTCGCTCGTTCTGGTGGTCGGTGGCCTGGGGAATTCTCGGTGGTGTGTTGTTCGTCAGCGTGGTGCTGATTCCGCTCGCCTTCGCGGTGTGGGGCGTTCTGTCCCTGTGGATGCTGTATCGTATCGTCAAGGGTTGGCTTTACCTCAACGACAGCAAGCCAATGTATCCGGAGCAGTCCTTCTAGCCGGGATATGGCGGCGCGCTGGTGTGCGCCCGACATCGCAACGAAAACTTCATGAATTCCCAGGATAATTGCATCTTCTGCAAGATTGTGGCTGGCCAGATCCCGTCGCGGAAAGTCTATGAAGACGACGACATGATGGCTTTCCACGATATCCACCCGAAGGCCCCGGTACATTTCCTTCTGATCCCCAAGTCACATGTCGACTCGCTGGCAGAGTGCGGTCCAGCCGAAGGGGAGGTGCTTGCTAGAATGATGCTGAAGGTGCCAGAACTGGCGCGCGCGGCAGGCTGTGGCAACGGCTTCCGGACGGTGATCAATACCGGCCCGGATGGCGGCCAGGAGGTCTACCACTTGCACGTGCATGTGCTCGGCGGGCCGCGCCACCAATGGAAGGTGCCGCTGCCCTGAACAGGCAACCCTTGGCATGAGGAGCCGGACCGCGCGTGCGGTCCGGACGCTGCGCCGGCAACCGTCGCCCGGCGCGGCCAAATTCGGACGGAACAACGGGTCCGGGCGGCAACAGGTATCGCCCGCGGCTTCATCAGGAGCAAGAAATGGGTTCGTTTAGCATTTGGCATTGGCTGATCGTTCTGGTGATCGTCATGCTCGTTTTCGGCACCAAGAAGCTGCGCAATATCGGCCAGGACCTGGGCGGCGCGGTCAAGGGCTTCAAGGATGGCATGAAGGAAGGCGACGACAAGGCGGCGCCGGCCAAGGAACTGCGCGATTCCACCACGATCGACGTGGACGCCAAGGAAAAGACGCGCCAGCAATAAGCCTGGCACTCCGGCTTTTTCTCGTTTCCGTCCAGTCTCTTTGCACCGAGTGGTTACTCGCCCGATGAATCTCGCTCCGGCTCTTGTCCGCGTGACGCCCGCATGATCGACCTTGGCATTTCGAAGCTGGCGCTGATCGGCGCCGTGGCGCTGATCGTGATCGGCCCGGAGCGCCTGCCGCGCGTCGCGCGCACGGTGGGTGCGCTGGTCGGCCGTGCGCAGCGCTATATCAATGACGTCAAGGCTGAAGTGAGCCGCGAGGTGGAGCTCGAAGAACTGCGCAAGATGCGCACGGAATTCGAAGACGCCGCGCGCGATGTCGAGCGCACCATCCACAAGGAAGTCAGCGAGCAGACGCAGGCGCTGAACGAAGCGCTGGGCGGTATTGAACCCTCGGCCGAATCGGGTGGGGGCGTGTCGGATTTCGTGCCGAGCTGGCATTCCGCCCACAAGGCGCACAACGGCCGCAAGAGCTGGCGCGTCAAACAGGGTGCCCGTCCGCTCTGGTTCAAGCGCCAGAACAATGTCCGCGTCTGGGTGCAGTCCGGAGCCGCACGCGTCAAACGCCACCGTCCGGCTGCGGGCCGGGCCCGTTCCTTCTTCGAATGAGCATGGCCGGGCAGCAGCATGCTTGCCGCCCGTGTCGTCGCGATGCCTGCCGCGCAAGCGGTGCCACCGAATTTCAAATGCCAGCCGCGCGCGGCTGAGCGTCTACGCCATGAGCGACAACCGGTCCAACGATCCTCAAGACGAATCGCAGCAGGAAACCTTCATTTCGCACCTGATCGAGCTGCGCGAGCGGCTGGTCAAGGCGGTCGCCGGCATCATCCTGGTGTTCGTGGGGCTGGTGTACTGGGCGCCCGTCATCTTCAATCTGTTTGCGCGGCCGCTGATGGAATCGCTGCCCAAGGGCGGCAAGATGATCGTGACCGATGTGACCGGCTCCTTCTTTGTGCCGATGAAGGTCACGCTGCTGGTCGCGTTCCTGATTGCGCTGCCGTGGGTGCTGTACCAAGTCTGGCAGTTCGTCGCACCGGGCCTGTACCAGCATGAGAAGCGGCTGATCGTGCCGCTGGTTAGCAGCAGCTACGTGCTGTTCCTGTGCGGCGTCGCATTCGCGTACTTCCTGGTCTTCCCGACCGTGTTCCATTTCATGGCGCACTACAACGCGCCGCTGGGCGCGGACATGTCGACGGACATCGACAAGTACCTGAGCTTCGCGATGACCATGTTCCTCGCGTTCGGCATCACTTTCGAAGTGCCGGTGGTGGTGATCGTGCTGGTGCGCTTTGGGGTGGTCGAGCTGGACAAGCTCAAGCAGATTCGCCCGTATGTGATTGTCGGCGCCTTCATCATTGCGGCCGTTGTCACGCCGCCGGACGTGCTTTCCCAGCTGCTCCTCGCACTGCCGCTGATCGCCCTGTATGAACTGGGGTTGCTCATGGCGCGCTTTGTCGGGCGTCCGGAAGCCAGCGCGGATGCCGCTGGCGAAACTCAGGCGGATTGAGCTTCCCGGGTGGCGGAAGCCGGCGTTTTGCACCGATTTGGGGAATTATCGGCGCGATTCTGTTGTTCAGTCACAACAAAAAACGTCCGTATACGCAGTTTACGCCGAAAAAGCCTTCTGACGGCCGGGGACGCTGGCCCATAATACGCAGCAGACGTGAAAGTAAGATGCGTCGCCCAAGCACTTGGGCAACCAAGATTTCCCAATCAGTTGACAAGGAAAGTGTCGATATGAAGATGAAACTGTTTGCTGCTGCCGTCGCCGCTCTGGCCGCTGGCGGCGCGTATGCCCAGTCGAGCGTGACCCTGTACGGTGTGGTTGACGCTGGTATCGAATATCAGAACAACCAGCCGGCCAACGTGTCGCAGGGTGTGGGCTCTGGTCACAGCGTGACCCGCATGATCTCGGGCGGCCAGTCGGGCAGCCGTTGGGGCCTGCGTGGCGTGGAAGACCTGGGCGGTGGCCTGAAGGGTCTGTTCGTCCTGGAAAGCGGTTTCACCGTTGACGATGGCAAGATGGGCAATGACAGCCGTCTGTTCGGTCGCCAGGCTTACGTCGGTCTGGGCAGCCAGTACGGTCAGCTGACCCTGGGTCGTCACCAAACTCCGTTCTATGACTTCGGTCTGCAGTTCGACCCGATGGCCATTGCTTCGAACTACTCGATCACCGCTCAGGACGGCGCCTTCGCTGGCCGTGCTGACAACTCGATCAAGTACATCGGTACGTTCGGTGGCCTGACCGCCAACGCTCTGTATAGCTTTGGCTCGAACACCGGCGGCGCCACTGGCGTTTTCCAGGGCAACCAGGGTGAAGTCCCGGGCACGTGGAAGATCGGTCGCGAATACAGCCTGGGTCTGACCTACGCTGCTGGCCCGTTCGCAGTTGGTGCCGTCTATGACGAAACCAACCTGGGCTTCACCGCCAACCCGGACGCAACCGTGCGCCGCGCTTCGCTGGCTGGTACGTACGCCTTCGGTCCGGCCAAGCTGTTCGCTGGCTACCGTTGGGCCAAGGGTGTTGATCTGGGCACGATCCCGTTCCTGGCCAACACGAGCCTCCAGGCAATCAGCGGCGCGAAGGCGTCGTCGAACCTGTACTGGCTGGGCGCTGGCTACCAAATCACGCCGGCATTCTCGCTGACCGGCGCGGCTTACTACCAAGACTTCCGTGGTGCCAAGGCTGATCCGTGGCTGTTCGTTGCTACGGCTGACTACGCACTGTCGAAGCGCACCGACGCTTACCTGAGCCTGGCCTACGCCTACAACCGCGACAACTCGAATCTGGGTGTTAGCGGCTTCGGCAAGACCAACGTCGACTCGACCGGCAAGGGCGACAGCCAGTTCGGCGCTACCGTTGGTATCCGCCACAAGTTCTAATCTGAAGCGGGCCTGAGCCCGCAGTAGATTGGCTTGAAAAAACGCCGGCATCCGAAAGGGTGCCGGCGTTTTGTCTTGTCTTCAGCCACGCGCATCTGCATGGTGTGCGAGAGCAGAACGTTTTTGCATGTGCCGAGCATCAGCTGCGCATCGTTCCTGTCCGCAACGGCTATCAAGGTTGCTCTGGTGCCGCAGCGCCGGTGCCTGCACGAATCCCCAGTTCGCGGCGTGTAGGGTGCAGGCTAAAAATATCTTCCTGGCTTGTCGGGATGCCTACGCGAAGCGCTGTCGATACCGACAATTCCCGAACCTAATTGTTCAGGAGTAGGGCAGCTGGAGAAGGACAACAAAAAACCCCGCCATGCTGGGCGGGGCTTTTCGGTTGTGCAATCAGGAACCAGATGGACCTACTGTTCTTCATCATCGAACGGCAGCGAACGCCGCGGAGGCGGGGGCCGTTTGCCAATCGTCACCGTCAGCTCGGCAGGCTTGCCGCGGCGAATCACCTTCATCTTGATATCCACGCCGGGCTTGAGCTGGGCAATAGCATTGAGCAGTGCGGTGGTATCGGTAATGGGCTGCCCATCGACGGAAGCCAGCACGTCGCCCGGCTTCACGCCTGCCTTGTCAGCCGGGCCGCCTTGCACCACGGCCGCGATCAGCGCGCCTTGCTTGGCGTCGAGTCCGAACGATTCCGCGATTTCGGGCGTCATGTCCTGCGGTTCCACGCCGATCCAGCCGCGCGTCACGCTGCCCGTCGAGATGATCGATTCCATCACCTGCTTGGCCGTCGAGACCGGAATCGCGAAGCCGATGCCGAGCGAGCCGCCCGACCGCGAGTAGATCGCCGTGTTGATGCCGAGCAGATTGCCCTGCGCATCCACCAGCGCTCCGCCGGAGTTGCCCGGGTTGATGGCCGCGTCCGTCTGGATAAAGTTCTCAAACGTGTTGATCCCCAGATGGCTGCGGCCCAGTGCGGAGACGATCCCCATCGTCACGGTCTGGCCGACGCCGAACGGATTGCCGATCGCCAGCACCACGTCGCCCACCTTGACGTTTTCCAGCCGGCCAAGTGTGATCGCAGGCAGTTCCTTCAGCGAAATCTTCAGAACCGCCAGATCAGTTTCAGGGTCCGAGCCCACCACCTTGGCGTTGGCCTTGCGGCCATCGGTCAGCGCGACCTCGATTTCATCGGCGCCGTCCACCACATGGTGGTTGGTTAGAATGTAACCCTCGGCACTGACGATGACGCCGGAGCCCAGGCTGGACACCGGTTCCTGGCGCTCAGGCAGCCGGTCGCCGAAGAAGAAGCGGAACCACGGGTCCTCAGCCTGCGGATGGGGCGAGCGTCGGGAGCCGTTCTTGCTGGTAAAGATATTCACTACGGCAGGCATGGCTTGCCGCGCAGCTTCGCTGTAAGACGCTTGCGCGGCAGCGCCGGCCACGTTGGGCACGACTTCCTTCAGCGCCACGATAGGCGACCCCGACTGCACCGCGACGCGGCCCCTCTGCAGCCACTCTGGCTTGAGCGTGGCCACGACGAACCAGACTGCCAGCACGACCGTGACAGCCTGGGCAAAGAACAGCCAAAAGCGCCGCAACATATTGGAGTTTGAGCAAGAAATGAAGACTAAAGAGCTGGAATTGTACTTGAACGACCTGTTGGAAGTTTCCCGCTACAAGGACTATTGTCCCAATGGCCTCCAAGTGCAAGGCAACGCCGAGGTCACACACGTCGTGACCGGGGTGACGGCCAGTCTGGCTTTGGTCGAGGCCGCCATCGAGGCCGGTGCCCAGGCCATCCTCGTGCATCATGGCTATTTCTGGAAGAACGAGGACGCGCGCGTGGTCGGCCAGAAGCATGCGCGCCTCAAGCGGTTGCTGGGTGCCGATATGAACCTGTTCGCCTATCACCTGCCGCTCGACAATCATCCCGAGTTCGGCAACAACGCGCAGCTCGCACTGCAGCTTGGCTTTGCGCCAACCGGGCGCTTCAGCGACGACCAGCTCGGTTGGACTGGCACGCTGCCTGCGCCGATGCCGCTGCAGGCGCTCGCCGCGCACGTCGGTGGCGTGCTCGGGCGCGAGCCGCTCGCTATCGGCGACCCCTGCCAGATGATCCGCACGGTCGGGTGGTGCACCGGCGGCGCCCAGGGATATTTCGATGCTGCCGTCGCAGCCGGCGTCGACGCCTATCTGAGTGGCGAGGTCTCCGAGCAGACCACGCACCTTGCGCGCGAAAGCGGCGTGGCTTATCTCGCGGCCGGGCATCATGCGACCGAGCGCTACGGCATTCGCTCGCTTGGCGAGCATGTGGCGCAGCGCTTCGGCCTGCAGCATACCTTCATCGATATTCCCAATCCTGTTTGACGCATGTCAAAAAAAACGGCCCCCATCGGGGCCGTTGTCTTGTCAGAATCCTGCTTCCGACGTTTTGCCGGTTCAGGGCTGGCGGGTTTTCAGGCTGTCGCGGATTTCACGCAGCAGGACGATATCCTCCGGCGGCGGCGGTGGCTCTGCCGGGGCCGGCTCTTCCGCACGCATCTTATTGAATGCCCGCACCATCAGGAAAATGATGAAGGCCAAAATCACGAAGTTGACAACGATAGTCAGAAAATTCCCGTAAGCAAACACGGGCACACCAGCTTTTTTCAGCGCGTCAAGCGTCATGGGCGTACCGGGAGGCGGTTCGGCCAAGGTAACAAACATATTCGAGAAATCCAGCTTGCCGACGATACGCCCGATGACCGGCATGATCAGGTCATTGACCACCGAATCGACGATTTTTCCAAATGCCGCGCCAATGATTACGCCGACCGCAAGGTCGATCACGTTGCCGCGCATTGCAAAGGTCTTGAACTCCGACATCATGCTCATGGGGCATTCTCCTTATTGTTGCAAGCAATGAACGTTTCAAGCTCAGAAGCCTGCCGCATCAATGCGCGGAACGCAAGCTTGCATGCGGCTATCGGGCTTGTGCGACCGATAATCGTACATTCCCATTGGGTTTTTCGCCTATCTCGTGCCGAGGTGCCTCATGTACAATTTATGGTTGACGCAAAATCTAAATTGACTTCCCCTGGGGTTTGGAATGAGTGACCAGCAAGACGTGAAGAGCGTGGATAAAGGTCGCCGCAATTGGTTGATCGCGACATCCGTCGCTGGCGGCGTCGGAGGCGTAGCGGTAGCGGTTCCTTTCGTCAGTACCTTTGCACCATCCGAGAAAGCCAAGGCAGCCGGAGCGCCAGTGGAAGCCGATATCGGCGCCCTCAAGCCCGGCGAAATGATGACCGTTGAGTGGCGCGGCAAACCGGTCTGGATCCTGCGCCGGACCGACGAGATGCTGGCCTCGCTCAAGAAGACCGACGGCGAAGTCGCTGATCCCAAATCCGACGTTCCGTTTACGATGCAAACGCCGGATTACTGCAAGAACGAAACCCGCTCCCGCGCGGAACACAAGGACCTCCTGGTCGTCGTGGGCATCTGCTCCCACCTTGGCTGCTCGCCGTCGGGTCCCTTCGCCGCTGGCTCCAATCCTCAGCTCGGCACCGACCCCGGTTTTCTCTGCCCCTGCCACGGCTCCACCTTCGACCTGGCTGGCCGCGTGTTCAAGAACAAGCCGGCGCCGCAGAATCTCGATGTTCCCCCGTACCAGTTCCTGACCGACACCAAGATCGTGATCGGCAAGGACGAAAAAGGAGAAGCTTGATCATGGCGGCCGAAAAGCAAGTCAAGACAACCGGTCTGCTGGGCTGGATCGACGCCCGCTTCCCCGCCACACAGCTTTGGGAAGACCATCTCTCCAAGTATTACGCGCCGAAGAACTTCAACTTCTGGTACTTCTTCGGCTCGCTCGCACTGCTGGTGCTGGTGATCCAGATCGTCACCGGTATCTTCCTGGTGATGAACTACAAGCCGGACGGCACGCTCAACTCCGCCGGTATTCCCGTGGCTTTCGCCAGCGTGGAATACATCATGCGCGAAGTCCCGTGGGGCTGGCTGGTGCGCTACATGCATTCGACCGGCGCCTCGGCGTTCTTCGTCGTGGTGTACCTGCACATGTTCCGCGGACTGCTGTACGGTTCGTACCGCAAGCCGCGTGAGCTGGTCTGGATCTTCGGTTGCCTGATCTTTCTGTGCCTGATGGCCGAAGCGTTCATGGGCTATCTGCTGCCATGGGGCCAGATGTCGTACTGGGGCGCGCAGGTGATCGTGAACCTGTTCTCGGCCATCCCCGTGATCGGCCAGGACCTGTCGCTGTTCATCCGCGGCGACTACGTCGTGAGCGATGCCACGCTGAACCGCTTCTTCTCGTTCCACGTGATCGCGGTGCCGCTGGTGCTGCTGGCGCTGGTCGTTGCACACATCATCGCGCTGCACGAAGTAGGCTCCAACAACCCGGACGGCGTCGAGATCAAGGCGAAGAAGGACGAGAATGGCATCCCGCTGGACGGCATTCCGTTCCACCCGTACTACTCGGTCCACGACACGCTCGGTGTGGCCGGCTTCCTGGTGATCTTCTCGGCCGTGATCTTCTTCTTCCCGGAAGTGGGCGGCTATTTCCTGGAAGCGAACAACTTCTTCCCGGCTGATCCGCTCAAGACTCCGCCGCACATCGCGCCGGTGTGGTACTTCACGCCGTTCTACTCGATGCTGCGTGCGACCACGTCGAACTTCCTGCCGATCCTGTGGGTGTTCTTCGCACTGGTGCTGGGCATGTTGTTCGTGCGCAGCAAGGACGCGCGCATCAAGGCTGCGTCGGTCGCCATTGCCGTGATCCTCGCAGTCGGCTTCTACTTCATCGACGCCAAGTTCTGGGGCGTGCTGGTGATGGGCGGCTCGGTGGTCGTGCTGTTCTTCATGCCGTGGCTCGACTGCTCGCCGGTCAAGTCCATCCGCTATCGTCCCGCTTTCCACAAGACGATCCTGATCGTCTTCGTGGTGGTGTTCCTGGTCCTCGGCTACCTCGGCGTGCAACCGCCGTCGCCGGTGGGTGAGAAGGTGTCGCAGCTCGGCACGCTGCTGTACTTCGCCTTCTTCCTGACCATGCCGCTGTGGAGCCGCGCCGGCGAGTTCAAGCCGGTGCCGGAGCGCGTCACGTTCCATCCGCACTGAGCGAACGCGCGAACCCCGACAAGAGGACAAGGACACACGATGAAAAAGCTGCTTTCCATCATTGCGCTGGCAGGCGCCTGCTTTGCCGCCGCGCCCGTCATGGCCAGCGAAGGGGGCTATCCCCTGGAGCCCGCGCCGGTGAACACCGCCGACCTGTCGTCGCTGCAGCGAGGCGCCAAGCTGTTCGTCAACTACTGCCTGAACTGCCACAGCGCATCGATGATGCGCTACAACCGGCTCAAGGACATCGGCCTGACCGATGACCAGATCCGCGAGAACCTGCTGTTCTCGGCAGACAAGGTTGGCGAGACCATGACCATCGCCATGCAGCCGAAGGAAGCCAAGGCCTTCTTCGGCGCGCAGCCGCCCGACCTGTCCGTAATCGCGCGCGCGCGCGGCGACGACTGGCTCTACACCTACCTGCGTACCTTCTACCGCGACGATAGCCGCGCCACCGGCTGGAACAACCTGGTTTTCCCGAGCGTCGGCATGCCGCACGTGCTGTGGGAACTGCAGGGCCAGCGTGCCGCCAAGTTCGCCGAAGCGGAAGTGCACGGCGAGAAGGTCCACAAGTTTGCCGGCTTCGAGCAGCTGAGCCCGGGCAAGATGAGCAAGGTCGAGTATGACCAGGCCACCGCCGATCTCGTTGGCTTCCTGGACTGGATGGCCGAGCCGGCGCAGAACCACCGCAAACGCCTCGGCGTCTGGGTGCTGCTGTTCCTGGGCATGTTCACTGTCTTTGCATGGCGCCTGAACGCCGCCTTCTGGAAGGACGTGAAGTAACGCCTCAGGCCGGCCCGGCAGCAAAGAAGGGCCAGAGCGGAAGTTGCTGTTGCAGCACCGCTCTGGCCCTTTTTCTATGAGAGTCGGCCAAGGTGGTGCTCAAAAAGTGGATTATATTCAACTTATTTGCTTTTCGATGCCCGGATTTGGCAGAATGTCAGACCTTACCGTCCGACCCAGCATCGGCTAAGCCCAAGGAATCCAACCATGATGGTGTTGTATTCGGGTACGACTTGCCCGTTTTCCCAACGTTGCCGCCTCGTCCTGTTCGAAAAGGGCATGGACTTCGAGATCCGCGACGTCGACCTGTTCAACAAGCCCGAAGATATTTCGGTGATGAACCCCTACGGCCAGGTGCCTATCCTGGTAGAGCGCGACCTCATCCTGTATGAGTCGAACATCATCAACGAGTACATCGACGAGCGCTTCCCGCACCCGCAGCTGATGCCGGCTGACCCGGTGCAGCGCGCCCGCGCCCGCCTGTTCCTGTTCAACTTTGAAAAGGAACTGTTCACGCACGTGTACGTGCTCGAGAACGAAAAGGGCAAGGCCGCCGAAAAGAACCACGAGCGCGCCCGCGCCGCGATTCGCGACCGCCTGACGCAGCTCGCGCCGATCTTCGTCAAGAACAAGTACATGCTTGGGGAAGAGTTCTCGATGCTCGACGTGGCCATCGCCCCGCTGCTGTGGCGCCTGGACCATTACGGTATCGAACTGTCGAAGAACGCCGCGCCGCTGCTCAAGTACGCCGAGCGCATCTTCAGCCGTCCGGCCTACATCGAGGCGCTGACGCCGTCGGAAAAGGTAATGCGCCGTTAAGCATGGCGGGCCCGATGCTTGCATCGGGCCAACCACCGGCGCCATGAAGAAGCACCATGCCTGAAACCTCCACCAAGCCCTATCTGATCCGCGCCATTTACGAGTGGTGCACGGACAATGGCTTCACGCCTTACGTCGCCGTCTTTGTCGACGCCAACACCAACGTGCCGCGCGAGTTCGTCAAGAACAACGAGATCGTGCTCAACGTGAGCTTCGACGCCACCAGCGGCCTAGACATGGGCAACGAGTGGATCACGTTCAGCGCGCGCTTCGGCGGCGTCTCGCGCAAGATCGACGTGCCCGTGGAAAACGTACTTGCGATCTATGCGCGCGAAAACGGCCAGGGCATGGCATTCCCGGTCGAGCGCAGCGTGCCGGAAACGCAGGCCGCAACCGAGCGCGAGAACAACCCGCCGCCCAAGCTGGCGCCCGTGGAATCCGAAACGGCCGTGAGCCCCGAACCGGGCGCACCGGACGATGACGATACGCCGCCCCCTGTGCCGCGTATCGGCGGCAAGAAGCCGTCGCTAAAGGTGGTGAAGTAAGTCACGGGTGACTTACCAAAGCGGACCGTGATGCAGTAGAATCGCGGTCTGCATCAGATATGCCGGCTTAGCTCATCAGGTAGAGCAGTTGATTTGTAATCATCAGGTGGCGGGTTCGAGTCCTGCAGCCGGCACCAGATCATCGAGGGGTTACACGCCATTTGGCTTGTAACCCCTTGTCGTTTTTGCGGCCGATTCGGCGCCGCGGAACAAGCAGGGCGTGAGGCCATAACCGCTGACGCCCGGACGGTGTTCACGCCTGCCAGTACGGCTTGCGCTTCTCCACAAATGCGGATATGCCTTCCCTGGCATCGTCGGTGGCAAAGACATTGCCGAACGATTCCACTGCCGTAGCGATGCCGCGGCGGTAGTCGCTGTCATTGGCGCGCAGGAATGCCGTGCGTCCCATCCGCATCACGACCGGGGACTTGTCGCAGAACGTCTGCGCGAGGGCACGCGCTTCGCACATGACGTCGGCTTCGGGGACGATGCGATTGACCAGCCCGAGCGACATGGCTTCATCGGCGCCGAACGAGCGGCCCGTGAACAGCAGATCGAATGCGCGATGGCGGCCGATGATGCGGGGCAGGTGCGTGTAATGGATCGCGGGCGTGACGCCGACGTCGATCTCCGGATAGCCGAAGGTTGCGGTATCGGCGGCGACGATCATGTCGCAGTGAATCGCCAGCGTCATGCCGCCGCCGCGCGCCGTGCCGCCCACTGCCGCAATCGATGGCTTGCCCAGCCGGAACTGCGCTTCGTTCAAGCCGCTGTAAAGCTTGTCGACCAACTGGTACGCGCGCTGTGGCGATGCACCGTGCAGCGCGTCGAGTTGCAGGCCCGCGCAAAAGCGCCGTGGCACGGCGCTGCCGAGGATGACCGCGCGTACGGCATCGTCCTTCGCCGCACGGTGCAGGGCGTCCAGCAGCGCATCGATCATGCCTTCGTTCAGGGCGTTGACGGGCGGGCTGTCCAGCAGGATTTCCGCGACGCGGTCGCGGACTTCATAGGTAACGGTGCTCATGTTGTCTCGCATGGTCATGCCGCGGCGCGCTGTTGCGTCGGCGTGTTGGATTCCGTGTGGCCCGTGGTTGCCACCACGCCGCTCGCATGCAACGCGGCGATAGCATCGTTGTCATAGCCGGCCTGGCGCAGTAACTCCCCGGTATGCTCGCCCAGCAATGGCGGCGCCCGGTGCGCGATCCGGTCTTCCCCCTGGAAGCGGATGGGCAGGCCCATGTTCCTCACCTTGCCCAGCACCGGGTGCTTGGACTCGACGATTAGCCCGCGCGCGGCCAGTTGCGGATGCGCGAGCGCCTGGTCGAGTGTGTGGATCGGCGCGCAGGCGACACCGGCGTTGCGCAGCGCGTCCAGCCAGAATGCGACGGGCTGGGTGGCAATGCGCGCCTGTACCAGGGCGACGACCTCGTCGAAGTGCGCGACACGGTCGGCATTGGTGGCGAAGCGTGGATCGTCGACATAGGCCTGCAGGGCAGCGACGGGGCAGAAGCGCCGCCACTGTGCGTCGTTGCCGATGCCGATCATGACCGGCCCATCCGAAGCCTCGAACACCTGGTAAGGCGCCATGGCGGGATGCGCGGTACCCATGGGGCGCGGCACCTTGCCGCTGCACCAGTAGTTCTGTGCGAGGTAGCCCATGAATCCCATCGCGGTGTCGAGCAGCGAGACCTCGAGTTGCATGCCGCGGCCGGTCTTCTGGCGTTCGATCAACGCGGCCAGGACGCCGCTGAACGCATGCATGCCGGTGCCGAGATCGACGGGGGAAAAGCTTGCGCGAGCGAGCCTGCCGCCGGGTTCGCCCATGGTGCTGACCATGCCGCTGAACGCTTGCAGCATGACGTCGTAACCGGGTTCCTGTCCGAGCGGGCCGGTACGGCCGTAGCCGGAGATCTCGCAGTAGATCAGCGCGGGGTTCAGGGCCGAAAGGGTGTCGTAGTCAACGCCGAGCCGAGCGGCCGCCCCGCTGCCAAATCCTTGCAGGACGACATCGGACTTGGCCGCCAGCGCGTGGACGATCTTCCGGCCCTCTGCCGTCTTGAGGTCGACCGCGATGCTGCGCTTGTTGTGGTTGACGGCCAGGAAGGTCGCCGACTGGCCCTGGTCCTGCGGCAGCCACGCGCGCGTGTCGTCGCCACTACCGACCGGCTCGACCTTGATGACTTCGGCGCCAAGCTCCCCCAGATACTGGCCGCACAGCGGGCCCGCAAGTACCTTGCTCAGGTCGAGCACCCGAATTCCCTGCAATGCAATCATGTGTCTATCCGTTGAATGTCTCTGGGCGGGTTGGGCCCGCCTGCCTTATTCAGGCTTGATGTCGATCGACCGCGCCAGCGCGGTCCAGCGTGCTGCGTCCCGGTTGACGAAGTCCTGCACCTCGCCCGGCGCGAGATGGAACGGCTCCGCGCCGCGCGCGACCAGCGCGTTGCCGTACGCGGCATTGCGCGCGGATTCGGCCACGGCTTCGCGCAGCAAACCGACAATGGCCGGCGGCGTGCGCGCGGAGATTTGCAGCGAAAGCCAGAATTTGAGGGCGACCGCCGGATATCCCGCTTCAGCCAGCGTCGGCACGTCGGGCAGCAGCGGCGAACGCGCCGCCGACGTAATCGCCAGCGCCTTGAGCTTGCCGCCCTGGATCTGACCAACGCTCGTGGTCATGCTGTCGAACAGGAAATCGACGTTGCCCGCCATCACATCGCTGCTGGCCGGCGCGCTGCCCTTGTAGGGAATGGTGACTGCCGAGAACTTCGCAGCCTTGAGCAGCAGCGCGTCATAGATATGCGGCGAGCTGCCCGCGCCGCAGGTGGCATAGCTGAGGTTGTCGGGCTTCTGCCGGCCAAGCCGGACGAGATCCGCCACGGTGTTGACGCCAAGCTTGGTCGGATGGACCACCAGCACGTTCGGCACGGTCGCCACCACGCCCAGCGCCAGCAGGTCGCGCTGCGGCTGGAAGCGCAGGTCCGGAAACATCAGTGGATTGACCGCATGCATGCCGACCGTGTTGAGCAGGATCGTGTAGCCATCGGGGCTGGCGTCGAGCACGCTCTGCGTGCCCAGGTTGCCGCCAGCGCCGGGCTTGTTTTCTACGACGACCGGCTGGCCGAGTTTCTGCGACAACGGCATGGCGATCTGGCGCGCGACGAAGTCGCCGGGACCACCTGCAGCGAATGGCACGACTAGTTTGACCGGCCGCGTGGGCCATGGTGAATTGGCGAGCAGGGGCCGCGCGAACAGCGCGGCGCCTGTGCCAGCAAGAAAGGTGCGGCGACCGATGCTCATGTTGTCTCCAAGGAAGGTGTACGCCGGATTCCGCGTGCGTTGCGCGGGGCAGGTGGGTGTCACTATCCGGGGCGCTGGGCTATATGTCCAAGATATATTTTGGATGCCTGGTATCATGAATCCTTATAGCCAGCGGGCACACACTAGGGTCAGGAGACAGCCATGGGAATACCGGTGGACGTGCGGGGATTGCGCGGCTTTCTCGCCGTGGCGGCGGCGGGATCGATCTCGCGCGCGGCGGAAACGCTGCATATCGCCCAGCCGGCGCTGAGCTTGCAGATCCGCCAGCTTGAAGACACACTCGGCGTGGCCTTGTTCACGCGCAGCCACCGGGGCGTGTCGGTCACGGCCGCCGGCCAACGTTTCGAGCACCACGCGCGGGATATCCTGAAGCGGGTCGACCTGGCGTGCGAAGACGTCAGGGACCTCGTCACGGACCCGGAAGGCCGCGTCGCCATTGGCCTGCCGCAGTCCATGGCCAAGATCCTGACCGTGCCGCTGGTGCGGGAGACCATCCGGCGCTGGCCCAAGGTGCGCCTGCAGGTGATCGAGCTGAGCACCGGTTACATCCCGAACCATTTGCTGACGGGCCATATCGATATCGGCCTGACCTTCCAGGCAAATGCCGACCCCGGCCTCCAGTTCGATCACCTTGTCGATGAAGACCTTGTGATCGTGGCGGAGCCCGGCCGGTTTGCCGGGGCGAGACGGCGCGACGTCCTGCCGGCCAACGCGATCCGCCTGCGCGAGCTGAGCGATTACCCCATGATTCTGCCCGCCGGCGAGCATGGCCTGCGCGCGCTGATCGACAGCCACCTGCGCGCGAACGAGATCGACCTCCACGTACTGGCGGAAGTGAATGCGATTCCCGAACTGATCGCGCTGGCCGCGGCCGGCGTCGGCTGCACGGTGCTGTCCTACGCTTCGGTCTGCGCGGAGCTGCGCAAGGGTCTGTTGTCGGCCTCGCGCATTGCGGAGCCCGCCATGTCGCGGCCGGTCTTCCTGTGCCGCTCGGCCACCATGCCACTGTCCGTGGCGGCCTCGGCGGTGCATGAACTGCTGACGGAAATCGTCAGCGAGCAGATCGGAGACGGCAGCTGGCCGGCGCGCGTCGCTATGGCGACAGCACCCGCTCAATCCGCGCGATCTCGCCCTCCATCCAGCGGCGCAGCGACCGATCGGACATGACCTGCAACGTGCTGCGACCCAGGATGCGATAGACCGTCTTGCGATCGATCTTCGAGACCTGTGCGGGGTCAAGCCAAACTTCGTTCCGCACGAGCTGCCGCAAGGTTTCGAGGCCGATCAGGATCGGCCACAGGCAGGCCAGCCGCAAGCGCACGGCCGTACGCGGGATTGCGAGCGTGTAGGCCATGGCTTCCCGGAAGTGGTCCAGCGCGAGGCGCACGAGTTCGAACAGCACCGGCCGCATGCGTTGCGAGTTCGCGGGTTGCAGCAGGTCGCGCGGTTGGGCACCGTGGCGGCCGAGCACATCCGTCGGCAGGTAACAGCGTCCGATGCGCAGATCATTGGCGCAGTCGCGCAGCACGTTGACCATTTGCAAGGCCTTGCCGAAGCGGATGCCCCGGCGATGCATGACGGTCGAATCCTCCTTGAGCACGCCGGGCTGGTGCGCATAGGTCATCGCCGTCCAGAACTCGCCCACGCAGCCAGCGACGAGGTAGGTGTAGCGGTCCAGGTCGGACAGGTCGGGCAATGCGCCAAGCTGTCCTGAGCGCTCATCCGGAAAAGTGCGCAGGTCGAATTCCATGCCCTCGGTCAGCGTGGTGACGATGCCGCGCACGGCGGTGCGGTCGGCGTCGTCGAGCTGCGCCAGCACGTCGAACGCGGGGCGGATCGACTCCAGCAGCGCGCTCTCTTTCGCTTGCGTCTGATGCCCAGCGACTTCCCGTGCCAGTCGATCCGCAAGCTGAGCCGGATCGTCGCTGCCATTGACGCACCGACGCAGCGACAGCAGCAGATCGAGGCGTACGGCAGGGGAGATCAGCGAGGTATCCGCAATGGTGTCCGCCGCACGCGCAATCAGGTAGGCGAGCCCGACAGGATCGCGCATGCCCGCTGGCAGGATGCGCAGCGTCAGGTAGAACGAACGGGAAACTCCCTTCAGCAGCGGGCCGAGCAGGTAGGCCCGGTTCGGGTTTGGCATGGGTGCTGTCGTGGCACGAGGGTAGGGCGCATTGTAGCCGTCACATGAGGCAATGACCGTTCTGCGCCCGGGAATTCGATTCCGCCGATAACCCTTACCGGAATATCGAGTTGTACGCTAAACCTTGTGATAGCGACAATCCGGCGGTTACGTCCCTGCCGCGGACTCCAGATCCAGAACAAGAGGAGAAGACCATGAATGCGCCTGACAATCCCCATCGGCGACACACCGGTGGCCGACGCAAATTCCTTCAAGGCGCCGGCGCCCTGATGGCCCAGGCCACGCTCGGCGCCACCGCGTTCGACGCGTTCGCCGCCACGCCGGCCAAGGTCACCATGCCGTTCGCCAACGGCGAGCGCGAACTGGTCGCTTTCCCGCAGAAGCGCCCGCTGATCCTGCTGACCAGCCGTCCGCCACAACTCGAGACGCCGTTCAGCGTGTTCAACGAAGGTGTGCTCACGCCGAATGACGCGTTCTTCGTGCGCTACCACTGGAGCGGGATTCCGACGTCGATCGACCCGCAGACCTATCGCCTGCGCGTCGGCGGCCATGTGAAGGCGCCACTGGAACTGTCGCTGGCGGATTTGAAGACGCTCGCGGATCCGGTCGAGATCGTGGCCGTGAACCAGTGCTCGGGCAACAGCCGCGGCTTCTTTGACCCGCGCGTCAACGGTGGCCAGCTGGGCAATGGTGCGATGGGGAATGCGCGCTGGACCGGCGTGCCGCTCAGGAAGGTGCTGGAAAAGGCCGGCGTCCAGCCGGGCGCCGTGCAGGTGACATTCAACGGCATGGACAAGCCGCCGCTCGAAGGCGGCCCGGACTTCGTCAAGGCGCTGAACATCGACCACGCGCTCGACGGCGAGGTGATGCTGGCCTGGGCAATGAACGGCGCCGACCTGCCGATGCTCAACGGCTATCCGCTGCGGCTCGTGGTGCCTGGGCACTACGGCACGTATTGGGTCAAGCACCTGTCGGACATCCAGGTTGTGGACAAGGTCTTCGACGGCTTCTGGATGGCCTCTGCCTACCGCATTCCGGCGAACCCGTGTGCCTGCGTGGCGCCCGGCACGGCGCCCTCGGCCACCACGCCCATCGGACGCTTCAACGTGCGTTCGTTCATCACCAGCCTGACGGATGGCGCCAAGGTGCCGACCGGCCGCGAGACGGTGGTGCGTGGCATCGCCTTCGACGGCGGCTACGGGATTGGCGAAGTCGGTTTCTCGGCGGATGGCGGCCGTTCCTGGCAATCGGCAAAGCTTGGGCAGGACCTGGGCCGCTACTCGTTCCGCGAATGGACGGCGGTGCTGCGCCCGCCGCGCCGCGGCAATCTCGACTTGCGCGTGCGTGCCGTGAACCGCGCCGGCCAGAGCCAGCCGATGGAGGCGCTGTGGAATCCGCCCGGCTATATGCGCAACGTGGTCGAGTCCACGCGCGTTACCGCAGTCTAAGGGAGGGCGACACGATGAATATGAAGCCCCTGATCGCCGCTGTGTTCGCGGCCTGTGCCCTTCCGGCCATGGCGCTGGAAGTTACCCTGCCCGCCGAAACCGCGGCCTATCGCCCGAGCGATCTGCCCGGCTACCGGCTAGTGCAGCAGAACTGCATGACGTGCCATTCGGCCCAGTACGTCGAGACCCAGCCGCAGACGTCGCCGCGCGCCTACTGGGACGCGACCGTCAAGAAGATGAAGAAGCCGTTCGGCGCGCCGCTGCGCGACGAAGACATCCCGCTGATCGTCGACTACCTGGTCAAGACCTACGGCGCCGAGCGCGGCAGTGCTACGCCGGTCGCCGCGGCAGCCACCGCGGCACCTGCCACGGCGGCGGCTGCTGGCGCGCCACGCTCGGTGGACACGCTGCTCGGTGCTAACCAGTGCAGCGCGTGCCATGCCGTCGACAAGAAGGTGGTCGGCCCCGCGTTCCATGACGTGGCGGCCAAGTATGCGGGCAATGCCGACGCCACCGGCAAGCTGATGCAGAGCATCCGCAGCGGCGGCAGCGGCAAGTGGGGACAGGTGCCAATGCCGGCGTTCCCGCAGCTCGACGATGCTGACCTGAAGACGCTGGCAACCTGGGTGTTGTCGCGATAGCCGTACGCGCTCGCTGCGTGTCCCGTCGAACGGCCACGCAGCGGGCGTTTGCCACTCAGTCCAACAGCGCTGCCAGCGCGCGCCGCGCGTCCTCGCGCAGTCTGCCGAGGTCTAGCCCGACAACCTCGCCATCGCGGACAACCTGCCTGCCGCGTACCAAGACGTGCCGCACAGGCGTCGGTTCGCCGGCCGCTACCGGTGCGGTGGCGATGTCGTGGAAGCCGTGGAAGCGCAGGCCGCTCACATCGTAGATCGCAAGATCCGCTGACTGTCCCGGCGCAAGCATCCCAGTGCCGGGCAACCCCAATACGCGCGCGCCACCCGCCGTGCCCCAGTGGATCACTTCCTCCACGCGCGTCTGCGCGGCGCCGCCCGCCGCCCGGTGCACCAGCCACGCGAAGTTCGCTTCATGCACCATGCTGCCGGACTCGTTGGACGCCACACCATCGACGCCCAGCGATATCGGCACGCCCGCATCGGCCATCTTGCGAACGGGTGCGATACCGCTGCCGAGCCGCGCATTGCTGACCGGGCAGTGCGCCATGCCGGTGTTGGTGACCGCGAGCATCCGGATCTCCTCGGAGGTGACCGCGACCAGATGCGCGAACCACACATCGGGCCCCAGCCAATCATGGTCGGCCACGAACTGCACCGGCGAGCACTGGTATCTCTCGCGGCAAAAGCGCACATAGTTATCGGTCTCGGACAGGTGCGAGTGCAGGCGCAGGTCCATGCCGCGGCCGAAGGCCGACAGTTCGCGCAGCAGCACTGGCGGCAGCGAGAACGTCGGTGTGGTCGGCGCGACTACCACGCGGCGCAGGCCGTCGGCGGAGGCGTCGTGGTAGCGCGCCTTCAGGCGTTCGATGTCGGCGAGCATCTCGTCCAGCGTCTCGGGCACCAGCGCGGCAGCAGCCATGCCAGGGTGATCGGCGGCGGACTGGATTGCTCCGCCACGGCATAGCACGAGGCGCATGCCGAGTTCTTCGGCGACCTGGAACAGCACATCGCCGGTTTCTGCACCATGGCCGTGGTGGTACAGGTAATGATGATCCGCGCATGTTGTCGTGCCAGACAGCAGCAGTTCGGCCATGCCGAGGCGCACCGCCGTGCGGAAGATCTCGGGCGTGAAGCGCGCGAGGCGCGGATAGGGCACCGCGGCCAGCCATTGCTGCAGGTCGGCGTTCATGCCGCCGGGCACGGCCTTCAGCAGGTTCTGGAACAGATGGTGATGCGTGTTGACCCAGCCCGGGTAGATCACGCAGCCGGTGGCGTCGATCACGTCTTCGCCTTCGTGACGGGGCAGGGCAGCGCCGATCTCCGCAATGCGGCCCGCTTGCACGCGGATATCGGCAGCCCGCGCGCGCGCGGGCTCGCCGGCGCGCCCTGTCATCACGGCGGCGGCGTTGCGGATCAGCAGATTGCCCGTCGGGGCGGCAGCGGTGGACACCATGTTCAGACCTCCTGGATGTTGTCGGTATGGATCGGGTGCTCGCTCTCGTCACGCGCGGGCACGCCATTGAGCAGCAGGTTCAGCAGTACGGAGACCACGCACGCGATGATCACGCTGCTGTGCACGAACGGCTGCAGGAAGCCGGGCAGCTTATCGAGCATGGACGGCAGCATCACGGGCATCATGGCGCAGGCGAGCGTGATGGCAACCACCGACAGGTTGGCCGGATTGCGGTCGTATTCGACTCGGCCCAGCGTCTTGATGCCGGCCGCTACAACCACGCCGAACATCACCATCGCCGCGCCGCCGAGTGCCGCAGGCGGGATCGACGCGAACAGCGCGCCAATCTTCGGCACCAGCGCCACCGCGCACAGCATCACGCCGCAGGTCGCAACCACCCAGCGGCTGCGCACGCCGGTGACGATCACGAGCCCCACGTTCTCCATGAAGGCGATATACGGAAACGCCGCGAACATGCCGCCGATGGCACTGGCAAGCCCGTTGGCGCGTAGTCCGCGCGTGGCGTCCTGTTCGGTGATAGGGCGCTTGACGATCTCGCTGACAGCCACGAACAGGCCCATCGATTCCACCATCTGCACAACCATCACGATCACCATCGTCGTGATGGCGCCAATATCGAAAACGGGCATGCCGAATGCAAATGGCGTGACCATCGTGAACCACGGCGCGCGCGACACTTCATCGAAGTTGCCCATGCCGAGCATCCACGCCACGGCGCCGCCGACAAGCAGGCCGATCATCACCGCCAGGTTGCGCACCAGTTCGCTGCGGTGGCGGTTGATGAGCAGGATCAGCGCCACCACACCGAAGCCGACCGCGAAAAAGACGGGGCTGCCAAAATCCGGCGCACCCCTCCCACCGCCAAACCAGTGAAACGACACAGGGAACAGCGACAGCCCCACCGCGGTGATGGTGCAGCCGCTGACCACCGGCGGAAAAAAGCGCTTGAGCCGCCCGATCACGGGCGCGAGCAGCATCGTGATCACGCCTGCGCCGATGATGGCGCCGCACACGCCATTGAAGCCCAGCGACGGGTCGCTGCCGATCGCGATCACCGGCGCGACTGAGCTGAATGCCACGCCTTGCATCAGCGGCAGCCGTACTCCGAATTTCCAGAAGCCCACGGTCTGGAGCAATGTGGCGATGCCGGATGTGAACAGCGCCGTGCTGATCAGCATGGTCGTCTGCGCAGGGGTCATCTTCAGCGCGCTCGCTACAATCATCGGTACGGCGATTGCTCCGAGGTAGCTCACCAGCATGTGCTGGAAGCCCAGCGACGCCATGGCGCGCGCGGGCAATATCTGATCGACGGGGTGCACGGCAGTTGTCATGGTGGTGTCTCCTGCCGCTGTCGTTGGGGGACGCGCACCGTGCCGGCTGCGGCTGGCCGCCGGTGCATGCATGGAAGATAGCGGCGTGCGCCGCGCGCTTATAGCGCAATTGCGAAGGCGATGGCATCCGTCCGCAATCGCACGTGAAAGCGGCATCAGGGGTTTCCCTTGGCTTGCGGTGATCGGGTACGGACCCTAGGATGGACACGACGCTTCCACGCAGCTTTCCTTGCCTGCACCCGCTTCCCGCATGCCAGCCATTCCAGCCATTCCAGCCAATCGAGCCTTTCCCGCTGCATCGAACAGCCCCGGCCGAGCTAGTGATGCGCAACGCATCCAGTCGCTGTCCGGCCGTGTGTTCGGGCCCACGCGGCTGCGCGCGGCCGAGGATGACGCTGCGCTCGACGCGCGCATCGATACCTGTGCGATTGGCCGCCTGACGCTGGTGACCATCGGCTACAACCAGGCCGTGGATATCGAGCCGCAGCAGGGCAAGGACGAGTTCGTGATCCAGACGCTGCTTGCGGGACGCTGCCGCGTGCATGCGCCGCACGGCACGGTTGAGATGCCGCCGGGCGCGACGTTCGTGTTTTCGCCCACGGTGCCGGCGAGCCTGTCGCTCGACCGCGATTGCGAGCGCTTCAGTGTGGTGATCCGCCGGCAGCTGATCGAGGAAGCGTTCCGCCTGCAGTTCGGCTTCGATCCGCCAACGCCGATCGAGTTCGACATGCAGCCGGTCGCAGATGATGGCCGCGCCGAGCGCTGGCAGGCCCTGGTGGCATACCTGCGCGCAGAAACGCGCGTGCGGCGCGAAGGCACCGGCGCGCCCGCGATGGATGCAAGCATCGAACGCATCGTGCTGTCCACGCTGCTGCTCGACCGCTTCGCCGCAGACGGTGGCATGTTGCCGAGTCGCTTTGCGCCGGCGTTGCCGGGCAATGTCCGCTGCGCGATCGCGTATCTCCGCACGCACCTGGATCAGCCGCTCACGCTGGAGCAGGTGGCAGCGCATTGCGGTGTTTCGGCGCGCACGCTGCAGCTCGGGTTCCGCAAGAGCAAGAACACGACGCCCATGGAATATCTGCGGCTGTTGCGCCTGCAGGCGGCCCGTGCGGACTTGCAGCGCGTACCGCAGGAAAAAGGGATGGTCAGCGCCATTGCGTTGCGCCATGGCTTCACGCACCTGAGCCTGTTCTCGCGCGAGTACCGCAAGGCGTTCGGCGAACTGCCGTCGGATACCTTGCAGGCGCCGCGGGGCTGAAGCGGTCTCCACGACAGAGACGCGCTTCAGCCGGTTAACCCGCCAGGGACATTACGCCGCTTCTGCTACGCGCACCGGCATGCAAACGTTCAGCAGTGTCTGCAGCCGCTGCTTGTCCAGGTTGCGGCCGATGAACACGAACTTGCTCTGCGGCGCTTCCGTGCCCCATGGCGCGTCCGCACGGAAATCCATGAGCCGGTGCACGGCCTGCAACACGTAGCGCTGCGTATCGCCGGCCACGGCGACGATGCCTTTCATGCGGAATACATCGTCGCCCTGTGCGGCGAGCAATGCCCGCAAGCCGTATTCAAGCCGCTGGCGATCGAATGGCTGGTCGAACACCAGCGAGACCGATGTCACCGATGGATCATGACGATGACCATGCTCGGCCTCATCATGCGCATGGTCGCAATGCTCGTCGCAGACGTGGCCAGCATGATCGTGCTCGTGATGCGCATGTCCGTGATCCTCCATCTGCACTATGCCCGGCGTGAACCCGCCGATGCCGAGGATCTTGCCTAGATCGACCTGCGCATAGTTGGAGCGCAGGATCTGCGCGCCTTCATTGAGCTTGTGGATGCGCGCTTCGAGTGCGTCGAGCCGCGCGGCACTGACGAGATCGGTCTTGTTCAGGATGACGCGGTCCGCCGCGACAATCTGGTCCACGGCCTGGTTGTCGAACCCTGTCAGTTGCGGATCATCGAGGTGATCTTCGATGTGCACCGCATCCACGAGCGTCAGAATGCCATCGAGTCTTACCTGCTGCGCAACTTCATGGTCCATGAAGAAGGTCGCGGCCACTGGCGTCGGGTCGGCCAGGCCGCTGGTCTCCACGAGGATGTGGTCGAATCGCTCGGGCCGCTCGAGCAGCTTCTGCAGGATGCGCACGAGGTCCGTGCGCACGTCCACAACGCAGCAGATGCAGCCGTTGGTCATCTGGTAGATCTCTTCGTCGGAAGTCATCACGAGATCGGAGTCGACATCGACCTCGCCGAACTCGTTCTCGATCACCGCGATGCGGTGCCCGTGCTTCTGCGTCAGGATGTGGTTCAGCAGCGTGGTCTTGCCGGAGCCAAGGAAGCCGGTGAGGATGGTGACCGGTACGGGCGGCAACTGCGTGGCGTGGTGCGTCATGTTGTCTCCTGATTCAAACTGCGTTCCCCGTTGGCGGGGCGATAAGCGAAACGTGGGCTATGCGGCGCCGATGGCAGGGCGCAGGCCTTCCCAGCGCTGCACCAGTCCATCGTGCGGAACGTTGAACAGATCGAGCACGCGACCAACCGTGTGGTTGACGATATCGTCGACGGTCTGCGGATGCGTGTAGAAGGCAGGAAGGGGCGGCAGCACGATCGCGCCCATCTCGGTGACTGCAGTCATGTTGCGCAGATGCACGAGATGCAGCGGCGTCTCGCGCGCAAGCAGCACGAGTCGGCGCCGTTCCTTGAGCATTACGTCGGCTGCGCGCGTGACGAGGTTGTCGGCCATGCCCGTCGCGATCGCGGCCAGCGTGCGCATGGAGCAGGGCGCTACCACCATGCCGTCGCAGCGGAACGATCCACTCGCGATCGCTGCGCCGATATCGCGCACGTTGTGCACGGCATCGGCCATCGCCTCGACCTGCGGTCGCTGCAGGCCGAGTTCGTGGTGTGCGGTCAGCAGGCCGGAAGGCGAGCACACCAGATGCGTTTCCCAGTCCGCCAGCGGTGACAGCGCCTGCAACACGCGCACGCCATAGACCGCGCCACTCGCACCGGTGATAGCGACGACAAGGCGCTTCGTCATGCCGCCGCCTTTTTGGCAAGCGCCTGCAGCACCTGCTCCGGCCGGATCGGGTAGTGCCGGAAGCGCACGCCGATCGCATCGAACACGGCGTTGGAAATGGCCGGTCCGATCGCGACGATCGGATCCTCCCCTACGCCCTTGGCGCCGAACGGTCCGCCAGGATCGGGGGCCGCTTCAAGGATGATGGTGTGAATCTCCGGCATGTCCATCGCGAGCGGCATCTTGTAGTCGACGAAGTTGGCATTGAGCGAGCGGCCGGTGCGCATGTCGATCTGGTAGTCCTCGTACAGCGTATGGCCGATGCCTTGCTGGATGCCACCCTCGATCTGGCCGGCCGCCGCCACGGGGTGGATCACCTTGCCGACGTCATGCACGGGCACTACCTGCTTCACGGTAATGAAGCCCGTTTCCGTGTCGACTTCGACTTGCACGAAATGCGCGGCGAACGAATACGACTTGGTCGGGTGGTATGTGGCGGTGCCGACCAGTTGCGCGGCAGGAATACCCTTGCGTGGCATGACTGCTTCGCGCACCGTCAGCGTTGGACCTTCGCGGTCGCGCACCGCGATCACGCCAGCCGTGAGCATCAATGCATCAGGGGTGCATTCGAGCAGCTTCGCCGCGCGATCGAACAGTTGCCGCTTGATCTCGCCCGCCGCCATCTGCGCGGCCTTGCCGACCATGTACGTCGTATGGCTCGCGAAGGCGCCGATGTCCCACGGCACCACATCGGTATCGCCGTGGACCACAGACACCGACTCGAACGGCAGCGTCAGTTCCTCTGCCACGATTTGCGCGAGCGCCGTATGCGCTCCCGTGCCAAGCCCTGCAGCACCCGTCAGCAGGACGACGGTGCCATCCTCGTTCATCTTGATGATCGCGTTGCCCTGCTCCTTGATGCCCGGATAGGCGCTGCTGCCGTGCATCTCGCAACCGATGCCCCAGCCGGTGCGGATCGGGCCTTCCGTATCGCGTGGGCGCTGTCGCAGTGCGGCCCAACGGGTGGCTTCCATGCCCTTGCTGATGCATGCTTCCAGCCCGTGGCCGATCAGTGGGTGATTGGACGGTGCGATATCGCCTTCGCGCACGGCGTTCTTCAGTTTTAGGTCGGCGGGGTCCATGCCGAGATGTTCGGCCGCCTCGTCCATCTGGACATCGAGCGCATAGTAGGTCTGCACCACGCCATAGCCACGGAACGCGCCCGCGATCGGGCTGTTGGTGTAGACGCAACGCCCTTCGAGCAGCACGTTGTCGCAGCGGTACAGCGAGACCATGGCTGCGGTGCCGACGTTGGTGACGCCGGGACCATGCGAGCCATACGCGCCCGAGTTGAACACCACCTTCGCCTGGCGCGCAGTGATGGTGCCGTCGTTGCGGAAGCCCTGCTTGAGCCAGATCCTGGCCGGATGGCGTGTGCGTCCGCCGAGGAAGGTTTCCTCGCGCGTGTATTCCATGCGCACCGGCCGGCGCGTCTCGCGCGCCATCAATGCGCACAGAAACTCATGCTGAAACAGGTCTTGCTTCGCACCAAAGCCGCCGCCCATATGGTCGACCAGCACGCGTACCTTGTGCAGCGGCAGGCCCAGCACTTCGGCCATGATGCCGCGTACCATGAACGCGGTCTGCGTGGAAATCCACACGGTCAGATTGCCGTTGCCGTCCCAGTTGCAGGTGCAGACGTTCGGTTCCATGTAGGCCGGGGTAGGGCGGCCGCCTTCATAGATGCCTTCGAGGATGAAATCCGCTTCGGCAAAGCCGGCTTCGACATCACCGCGCTTGACGATGACAGGCGGCAACACCAGGTTGCCGCCGGGTTCGCGGTCGTGGATGCGCGGCGCGTCGGAACGTTCGGCATCTTCTGTCGTGAATACGGCGGGCAGCGTCTCGTATTCGACTTCGATCAGTTCGATCGCATGCGCCGCGATGTCCTCGCTAGTCGCGGCCACGGCGGCCACGCCTTCGCCCCAGTAGCGCACCTTGTCGTCGAGGATGTACTGGTCGCACGTCACTGACGCAGAGCGCGGATGCGGCGATCCGGCATGCAACACGCGCGGCACGTTCTCGTGGGTGAGCACGGCCTTGACGCCGGGCAGCGCAAGCGCGCGCGATGTGTCGATGCGGCGGATCTTTGCGTGCGCGACTTCGCAGCGCTTGATCTTGCCGAACAGCAGGCCGGCGAACGGCATGTCGGCAACGTACTTCGCATTGCCGGTGACCTTGTCGAGCAGGTCGGTGCGCTTGACGCTGTGTCCGATCACGGCGTGGGTCATCATGCCTCCTCGTTCGCCATCGCGGCGGCAGTCTTTTCGATCGCCTCGATGATCTTGGTGTACCCCGTGCAGCGGCAGATGTTGCCGGCAATCGCAAAGCGAATCTCGTCGCGCGTCGGGTGCGGGTTCGCTTCAAGGAGCGCCTTGGCCATCATCACGAAGCCCGGCGTGCAGAAGCCGCACTGCGCGGCGCCGCATTGCATGAACTGCTCCTGGATCGGATGCACGGTGTCGGGCGACGGCTGCACGCCTTCGATCGTGGTGAGCTGGCAGCCATGCGCCTCGGGCGCAAGCATCAGGCACGAATTCATCGGCCTGCCGTCGACGATGACGGTGCATGAGCCGCATTCGCCGACGTCGCAGCCCTTCTTGGTACCAGTCAGGCCGGCGTCGTTGCGCAGCGCGTCCAGCAGCGTGGCGTGCGGCTCGACCGCAAGCTCGCGCGGTTCGCCGTTGATGACGAGTTCGATTAGCTTTCGCATGGTGTGGCCTCCAAAGCGCGTTTGTGGGCTTCCTCTAGCGCGCGGCGCGTGAGCACGCTGACCATCTGTCGGCGATAGGCTTCGCTCGCACGCACGTCGCTGATCGGGCGCGCGTCGCGTGTGGCGGCATGTGCGGCCTGCAGGATCAGTGCATCGGTGAGGTGGTGGTCGCGCAGCAGTGCCTCGGCGTGTTCGGCGCGTACCGGCGTGGGCCCCACCGCGGCGAGCACGATGTTGGCATCTGTACAGCGGCCTTCTTCGATGGTCAGCGATACCGCTACGCCAACCGTGGCCAGTTCCATCTGCACGCGCCGGCCATGCTTGAGATAGACCTTGCCGGTATGCGCGCGCGGTGCGGGCACGGTGATGCGAGTCACGATTTCGTCCGGTGCGATCGCGGTCTTGCCGACGTCGGTGATGAAGTCCTCCACGCGCATCTCGCGCGAGCCCGACAGTCCATACAAATGCACCGATGCACGATCCGCGACCAGCGGCGCGATGGAATCGGCCGACGGCGACGCGCGGCACACATTGCCGACCACGGTTGCGCGGTGGCGCACCTGGATCGAGGCGAAGTCCGTCACCGCCTTCGCCAGCCCGGCGTAGTGCCGTTGCACAAAGCCACAGGTTTCGAGTTGACGCGTAGTGACCAGCGCACCGATGCGCAGGCCATTCACGGGATCGAACGTAAGCACGTCCATGCCCGGGATCTTCTTGATGTTGATGACCTGCTCGGGCTTGCGCACCGACTCCTTGATCTGCACGAGCAGGTCGGTGCCGCCGGCCAGCACGGTGGCCTTGCCGCCGGCGCGGTGCAGCATTGCCGAAGCATCGGCAAGCGTGGCCGGCTCGAAGTATTCAAACGCTCTCATCGCTTCTCCTGAGGATTGCTTCGGCGGCCTGCGGGGCCATCCGTTAGCAACCATCATGGTGTGAGGGCCATCATCGGTAAAGACCTCGAAACCTATTAATTGATCGTGTTACCCTCTGAATCAGATGCGCCGCGCGGATCTCCGCAGCAGGCGCGCACCTGACCACAGGAGGAAGACAAGTGGCCAACATCGGCAACATGAACGTGTCGCTGCGGCAACTGCGCGCCTTTATCGCGGTGGCGCAGGAGCGGCATTTCACGCGCGCGGCGGAAAAGCTGGACCTGTCGCAGTCCTCTGTCAGCGCGCTGATCCACGAGCTCGAAGACAACCTCGGCCTGAAGCTGTTCGACCGGCATACGCGCCAGCTCCACATCACGCAGGCTGGCGAGGAGCTGCTGCCGCTCGTGAAGAAGGCGGTGGCCGATATCGACAGCGCGATCGAGACATCGAGCGAGTTGCGCACGCTGGGCCGCGGGCGCGTATCGATTGCGGCCTCGTCGATCCAGGCGGCACTGATGCTGCCGCGCTTCATTCGCGAGTTCAGCCTTGGACATCCGGGCGTGAAGGTCGACATCCACGATGTGTCAGAGCATGAGGTGCCGAAGATGGTCAGCTCGGGCGAGGTCGACTTCGGCATCGGCACGATTCCGGAAGGGCAGCCCGACCTGGCCGCGCACCGGCTATCGACGGATCCGTTTGTGATCGTGATGCCGCCCGACCATCCGCTGCTGCGGCGCAAGACTCTGCGCTGGGAAGATGTGGCGCCCATTCCGTTGATCGGTCCGCACAAGGGCAATCCGATCCGCGACTGCCTCGATACCGCACTGGCCGCGCGCGGCATCACGCTGTCGCGGCTGCATGAGGTGCTGCTGCCGCTGACGATGGTCGGCATGGTCGAGGCCGGCCTCGGTATCGCCGTGATGAGCGCCGCAGTGACGCGGCTGACCGAGGCGCTGGGACTGGCCACGGTCATGCCGACCGATCCGGTGATCCATCGCGAGATCTCGCTGCTGGTGCACGCGGACCGGTCGCTGTCGCCGCCGGCCCAGCGCTTCCGCGACCTGTTGATGCGCAATCGCGGCAATCTCGGTTAGTCGTCAGGCGGGCTCTTTCGCAAGGCCGTGCGCTTGCGGCTGCGGCGAGCGCGCATTGAACAGCACGTTCAGCAGCACCGCGGACAGCGTGCCGAGCAGGATGCCGTTCTGGCAGAACTTGGCGAGCAGCTCCGGCATCTGCGAGAAGAACCGCTCCGACACGAGCGGAATCATGCCGAGCGCGATGCTCACCGCGACGATGTAGGCGTTCTTCTTGTTCTCGACGAAATCGACATGGCCGAGGATGCGCACGCCTGTGGCCGCGACCATGCCAAACATCACGAGCGCGGCACCGCCCAGCACGTACTGCGGAATCGACGCCGCGAAGAACGCGAGCTTCGGCAGGCAGCCGAGCACGACCAGGATCGCGCCGGCCGTCGCGCAGACCCAGCGGCTGCGCACGCCGGTGACCTGCACCAGTCCGACGTTCTGCGCATACGATGTGTAGGTGAACGTGTTGAACACCGCACCGACGAGCGCGCCGACGCCGTCAGCGCGCAGCCCGCGTGTCAGGTCGTCGCAGGTCACCGGCCGGCCGACGATCTCGCCAAGGGCCAGGAACTGCCCGACGCCTTCGATCATGATCACCACCATCACCACACACAGCGTGACAGTCGTCATCGGATCGAAGGTCGGCCAGCCGAAATGGAACGGCGTGATCAGCTCCACCCAGTGCGCCGCAGCGAGACCGTCGAAGCTGACCTTGCCGAGCGACAGCGCAATCGCGAAGCCGGTCAGGATGCCGATCAGCACGGCGACATTGCATAGAAATCCTTTGGCGAACGCCACCAGAGCCAGCACCGTCAGCAGCACAACCGTGGCAATGGCGATGTTGACCGGCACGCCGAAGTTCGGGTTCGGTACGGGACCGTTGGGCGTCGAGATCATCGGGTTGCCGCCAGCAGCCCAGTTGATGCCCACACGCATCAGCGAGATGCCGATCACGAGCACCACGGTGCCCGTTACCACCGGCGGGAACCAGCGCACCATCTTGCCGACGTACGGCGCCACCAGGAACGTGAAAATGCCGGCGAGCATCACCGCGCCGAACACGGCGGGCAGCCCGAGCGAGGGATTGGAACCGGTCGCGATGATCGGCGCGATGGCCGTGAAGGTCACGCCCATCATGACGGGCAGCCGGATGCCAACTTTCCAGATGCCGATGCTCTGGATCATCGTCACGAGGCCACAGCAGAACAGGTCGGCGGCGATCAGGAACGCGATCTGGTCCTTGGGCAGCTTGAGCGCGCCGCCCACGATCAGCGGCACGGCAATGGCGCCGGCATACATCACCAGCACATGCTGCAGGCCCAATGCGAGCAGACGCGGGGCGGGCAGGACTTCGTCGACGGGATGCACGGGGACTGCCCCATGCGATTGCAGGTTGGGGGTCATGCTGTCTCCATTGGTCGGTACCACGCCGGTCGCGCTCGGTTGCGTCGGTGTCGCCCGAAGGTCGCCGGCGATCGTGTACGGATGGTCGATGCCATCCCTTGCATGCCCGCGCCTGTCCTGTTCTATGAATCCAGCATGCCAGCGGGGGCGGTCAGGAACAATGCTCGTGGCGGATTTATCGATCGGGTTGGACGATGAATCCGCCGTTTCGACGGGGTAATCCCTTACGGAACTGCCAGGCGTGCGAGCAGCGCCTGAGCCCTGTCCATTGCCGCTGCATCGATGCGCGCGCGCACCCCATCGAAGTTCGGCCCGCGTGTGGCATCCAGTCCCATGCGCGAGGTCGTGCCAACACCGGACGCAGATGGGTCCAACGCACTACCCGGCAACCCGTCGACCACCACCACATCGAGATGCGGCTGCAGATGCGTGGCCATGGCCCACAGCACTTCGTCGTCGCGCGTGATGTCGACGTCTTCATCGACGGCCACGACGGTCTTCAGGTACGGGTCCCAGCCGAGCAGGCCCAGCATCACCTGGCGCGCTTCGCCCGGGCGGCTCTGGCGCAGTGCCACGTAGGCGTGGAAGTGCGTGCCCGAACTCGGATAGTGCACGGCGGTCACGCTCGGAAAGCGCTCCCTGAGCTTTTCGACCATCTCCGATTCGCGCGGGATGCGGCCAAGGTTCAGGTGCTCGGCCGAGTTGCCGCCGACCACGTCGACAAGCCACGCGTCGGTGCGCCGCATCACGCTTTCCACACGCAGCAGGTTGTTGGTCGAGCGGTCCGACGAATAGCCGGTGAACTCGCCGAACGGGCCTTCCTCGACGCGCGCTTCGGGATCGATCACGCCTTCAAGAACGATCTCGGCGTGTGCCGGCACGAGGATGCCATAGCGCGGCGTGCGCACCGCCTCCATCGGCGCGCCAAGCAGGCCGCCGGCGACATGGCGCTCATCCACGCCGAACGGCAGCCGAGCCGCGCCGGCAAGCATGAACAGCGGGTGCGCGCCGATCACCATCGCCACCGGCAATGGCTTGCCCAGTTGGGCCGCGCGCTGCTGCATGCGCCACAGGTGCCCGCGCGAATGCAGGCTCGTGGCGATTTCGGTCGGCGAATGCAGCATCGAGCGGTGGAAGCTCGCGTTGCCGACGCCGGTCTCCGGGTCTTCCGCGATCAGGATCGCGTTAGTGATGTACGGGCCGCGGTCGCTCGCGAAGTGCCGGATCGCCGGGATGGTCCGCAGGTCGATGTGGCGCGTCTCGACATGGCCGGTGACGGCGCCGCCCTCCAGCACGCGCGGCGCGACCATGCGGCGGCTGCGCGCCTGATACTCGGCGTGGATGGCAGATGGCGGCACGCCGCCGAGCATGCGGCCCACGCGCTCGCGCGAAGCGAAGAGGTTGGTGACCAGTGGCGTGCCAAGTCCATCTACCTGCTCGAACAGCAGCGCCGGATGGCGGCCCTGCGCCGCGAGTGCCCAGACCAGCGCGGTCGGGTCCTCATCGGCGCTGACCGGTTCGCGGATCTGCAGCACATCATCGGGATACGCCTCGCGGTATGCGGCCAGGAACTGGTGGAAATCCTGCGAGGTGTCGTGGAAAGTCTTGTGCGCCGATGCGGTAGCGAAGGGCGCGGAGGGCGAGTTCATGAATGCCTCCTGTCGTCAGGGTTGGCACGGCGAAGGCTGCCCCGGCGGCCGCTCGTCGCGGCCGCCGTGCCATGCCTGCGGATCTACTCGGTGTGGCTCAGCGCGTGCTGGCGTAGGTGTCCTTGAGCCGCGCCTGTGCCTCTTGCTGGGTCTTCGGCGGCGCAGTGGGCTCGATGCCGACCAGCCGCGCGATGTTGTTGCCCATGTAGTCCTCAAGGCCGTCCTCATCGAGATCCATGCCCTGCGGCGCCGGGCCGCACAGCATTTCCAGCTCGCGCAGCCACATGCCGGGCTCGTTGGGCGGCGTGTCGGTGCCGAACACGATCTTGTTGCGCGGCAGCTCGCGCGCGAACTCGACGATGCGAGACTGGAAGCACCAGCCCGATTCGCAGTACACGTTGGGCGTGTCCATCGCCATCCAGAACGCCTCGAACGAGTAGTTGCCGCCGGTCTGGATGCCGAAGTGCCCGATGATGAAATTGACCATCGGGAACTCGCGGATCACCGGGTAGAACATGGTCGGGATCGTGTACGGTCCGTCGCCGGTGTGGATCAGCACCACGGTGTTGTACTTGGCGCAGACCTTCATCGCCGGGCGTAGCCAGTCGAGGCAGCGGTCGGGCCGGTAGCCGTGCATATTGGCGTGCAGCTTGACCATCTTGAAGCCATATTCCTTGATATGGAATTCCAGCTCCTGCGCGCCTTCTTCCGGGCCCCAGCGCGGGTTGAACGTGAAGTTGCCGATAAAGCGGTCAGGGTACTTCTGGCACAGGCTGGCCACGTAGGCCATGTAGTCGCGGATGCCTTCGCGGCCGCGGCGATTGCCGTCGCGGTAGCCGGTATTGCCCGGCGGCGGCTGGATAAAGCCCATGTCGATGCGGCGCGGCTTGCCGTTGATCATGTAGGGGCCGTCCATCATCTTGAGCATGCGCTCGCCGTTGAAGGGCTCGCCCGTGTGGCGCCAGGCTTCGTCGACGAGGTTGGTCGGGTGCAGGTGGGTGTCGATGATCATGGTGTGTGCTCCGGAGTCCGTTGTCAGTGCATAGCGCTCATGCAGCCAGGCGCGCCCTGGCTTCCTCGAGGGTGCGCGGCACCGGTGTCGGCTCCAGGCCGATCATGCGGGCGACGTTGTTGCCGAGGTAATCCTCGAGCGTGTCTTCGTCGAGGTTCAGGCCTTGCGGCGGCTCGAAGCACAGCACTTCCAGCAGGCGCAGCCACATGCCTGGCTCGTTGGGCGGGGTATCGGAGCCGAACAGGATCTTGTGTTTCGGCAGCACCTTGGCGAACTCGACGATGCGCGACTGCAGACACCAGCCCGATTCGCAGTACACGTTGGGCATATCCATGGCCATCTGGAACGGCTCGAAGCAGTACACGCCGCCGGTCTGCACGCCGAAGTGGGCCATGATGAAGTTGACCGTCGGGAACTCCTTCATCATTGGCACCCATTCGGTCGGGATGCTGTACGGGCCGTCGCCGGTATGCAGCTTGACCAGCACGCCGAGTTCCGCGCATTTCTGTAGCGCGGGCCGCAGCCAGTCGAGCGCGCGGTCGGGCCGGTACGCGTGCATATTGGCCTGGAACTGGACCATCTTGAAACCGAGCGTCTTTACATAGTGCTCGATCGCGTTGACGCCGTTCTGCACGCCGCAGCGCGGGTTGTAGACGAAGCAGCCGATAAAGCGGTCCGGGTACTTCTTCACCATCTCGACCGTGTAGGCCATGTACGCGTCGATGGATTCGCTGCCCGACTTCTCGCCATCGGTCCACGTGTAGATGGTGTTGCCTTGCGGGGGCTGGATAAAGGCCTTGTCGATGCGGCGCGGCTTGCCGTTGATGGTGAACGGGCCGTCCATCATCTGGATCAGGCGCTCGCCCGAGAACGGCTCGCCGTCGTGGCGCCAGGCCAGGTCCACCAGGTTTGTCGGATAACAGCTGGTGTCGATGATCATGGGAGATCCCCTAACAATGACTAGGTTGGACACGCATGCGGCGAACGCGCGCGATACGCGAGCGAACCAGCGCCGCGGGCGCCTTGCATGCTGTTTTCGGGAGTCTTTGTCAGGGGAACGTTGGACAACTGCGCCACCGACGAAACACTCCGTCAGTGAGCAATCTCCAGTTGGACCTCACGGCATTGCGCCGTTGCTGTCCAATCGACCGCTTCTACCCACGCGCTCGTTATACATAGCGGCGCGCGGGAGCGTCAAGCAGCTTGTGTGTTGCGGTGCACGAAGCAGGCGCAGCGGAGGGTGCCGCAACAACCTGCCGTTATGCCTTCGCTGCGCGTTCCACTTCGCGCCATGCGAGCCACAGGCGCGTGTCGAATTCGAGCTGGTGGTAGCGCGGCTCCATGTGTTCGCAGAGCCGGTAAAACGCCTTGTTGTGGTCGCTCTCCTTCAGGTGCGAGAGCTCGTGCACGACGATCATGCGCAGGAATTCCGGCGGCGCGTCCTTGAACAGCGTCGCCACGCGAATTTCCTTCTTGGCTTTGAGCTTGCCGCCCTGCACGCGCGAAATCGCGGTATGCAGGCCCAGCGCCCTGTGTGCCGAGTCCAGCGTCGCATCGAAGCCGACCTTATGCAGCGGCGGCGCGCTGCGCAGGAATTCCTGCTTCAGTTCGGTGGCGTAGTCGTACAGCGCGCGGTCGGTCTGCACCGCGTGGCGCTGCGGATAACGCCGCGCGAGGTGGTCACCGAGGCGGCCCGCGGCGGCGAGTTCGCGCACCTGGTCGAGCACCTCCGGCGGATAGCCGCCGAGGAAGCGCATCGGATCCTTGGTGCCGGGCTGCCAGGTGTTGCCGTTCACTGCGTGCGGATCAGTGGTGGTGGTGATGGTGGTGCATCCAGCTGTTGTCGAGCGAGTTCACGAACGACTCGACCGCGTCCTTGTCGCCGGTGGCGTGGCGCATCATCTCACCGCACTTGCAGAAGCCCTGATACGGGGTGATGTGCGAGCACGCCGACGTCTTCTGCAGATACAGCGTGACGGGCTTCGTGCACTTCTTGCACTTGAACTTCAGGGTCAGGGCAGGTTTGCTCATGGTCGAATGAAATCAACGAGTTAGCGCGAAAGCGAACCTGCGATTGTACCGGCCGCGCGAGCATTGCGCAGACCGGCGGGCACGTGCTTTGTTAAACTCCGCCCATTCCCAAATTCCCTGAACACACGGACACCGCACGCCATGGCTCAGTACGTTTTCACCATGAACCGCGTGGGCAAGATCGTTCCGCCCAAGCGTCACATCCTGAAGGACATCTCGCTGTCCTTTTTCCCCGGCGCCAAGATCGGCGTGCTGGGCCTGAACGGCTCGGGCAAGTCCACGCTGCTGAAGATCATGGCCGGCCTCGACAAGGAGATCGAGGGCGAAGCCACGCCGATGCCGAACCTGAACATCGGCTATCTGCCGCAGGAACCGCAGCTCGATCCAGAGCAGACCGTGCGTGAGTCGGTCGAAGAAGCGCTGGGCGGCGTATTCGAGGCGCGCAAGAAGCTCGACGAGATCTACGCGGCCTATGCCGAGCCCGATGCGGACTTCGACGCACTCGCCGCCGACCAGGCCAAGTACGAGGCCATCCTGGCCGCGAGCGACGGCAACAACGCCGAGCTGCAGCTGGAAATCGCCGCCGACGCACTGCGCCTGCCGCCGTGGGAAGCGAAGATCGGCAATCTGTCCGGTGGCGAAAAGCGCCGCGTGGCGCTGTGCCGCCTGCTGCTGTCGCGCCCCGACATGCTGCTGCTCGACGAACCGACCAACCACCTGGACGCCGAGTCGGTGGACTGGCTCGAGCAGTTCCTGACGCGCTTCCCGGGCACCGTCGTGGCCGTGACCCACGACCGCTACTTCCTCGACAACGCCGCCGAGTGGATCCTGGAACTGGACCGCGGACAGGGCATTCCCTGGAAGGGCAACTACAGCTCGTGGCTCGACCAGAAGGAAGCGCGCCTCAAGCAGGAAGAGGCGAGCGAATCGGCCCGCCAGAAGGCGCTGCACAAGGAACTCGAATGGGTGCGCCAGAACCCGAAGGGTCGCCAGGCCAAGTCGAAGGCGCGTCTGGCGCGCTTTGACGAGCTGAACAGCCAGGAATACCAGAAGCGCAACGAAACCCAGGAAATCTTCATCCCCGTGGGTGAGCGCCTGGGCAACGAGGTCATCGAGTTCGATAACGTCAGCAAGGGTTTTGGCGACCGCATGCTGATCGAGAACCTGAGCTTCAAGGTGCCGCCGGGCGCCATCGTCGGCATCATCGGCCCGAACGGCGCCGGTAAATCGACGTTCTTCAAGATGCTCACGGGCAAGGAGCAGCCGGACAGCGGCGAGATCAAGATCGGGCCGACCGTGAAGATGGCCTTCGTCGACCAGAGCCGCGACGCGCTCGACGGCACCAAGACCGTGTTCGAGGAAATCTCGGGCGGCGCCGATGTCCTGACCGTCGGCCGCTACGAAACGCCGTCGCGTGCCTATATCGGCCGCTTCAACTTCAAGGGCGGCGACCAGCAGAAGCAGGTCGGCACGCTGTCGGGT
Organism: Cupriavidus sp. C1SS-2L; assembly: GCF_057073735.1. Classification (NCBI taxonomy): domain Bacteria; kingdom Pseudomonadati; phylum Pseudomonadota; class Betaproteobacteria; order Burkholderiales; family Burkholderiaceae; genus Cupriavidus; species Cupriavidus sp. C1SS-2L. The sequence goes on along the minus strand of NZ_CP172708.1, from coordinate 3,407,881 downwards.
GGTGAACGCGGCCGCCTGCACATGGCCAAGACGCTGATCGCCGGCGGCAACGTGCTGCTGCTCGATGAACCGTCGAACGACCTGGACGTGGAAACCCTGCGCGCGCTGGAAGACGCGCTGCTGGAATTCGCGGGCTGCGTGATGGTGATCTCGCACGACCGCTGGTTCCTGGACCGTATCGCCACGCACATCCTGGCATTTGAAGGCGACTCGCATGTGGAGTTCTTCCCGGGGAACTACCAGGAGTACGAGGCGGACAAGAAGCGTCGCCTTGGCGAGGAAGCGGCCAAGCCTAAGCGGATCCGGTATAAGCCGATTTCGCGCTGATGGCGCGGTGCCAATGAAAAAGCCAGGCCTTCGCGCCTGGCTTTTTTGTCTTGTGCGGATTCAATCGTCTGCCCGCACCAATTTCACCCGAGTAATCTCCGACGGCGCTCCAAACCGCTTCGGGGGCCCCCAGTACCCCGTCCCCCGGCTGATGTAGACCCACATTGCCCCATGCCGCACCAACCCCGCCGTGTACGGCTGCTGCATCGGCACGAACAGGTTCCACGGCCAGAACTGGCCGCCATGCGTGTGGCCTGACAACTGCAGATCAAAGCCTGCCTCGGCAGCAGCCGCCGCCGTGCGCGGCTGGTGCGCGAGCAGCACGCGCACGCCAGCGCTCGGCGCGCCTTGCAGAGCGCGTTTCGGGTCGCTGCGATGGGTCTCGTGGAAGCGCCCGGCCGAGTAGTCGGTCACCCCGCCCAGCACCACCACATCACTCCCATGCTCGAGCGCCACGTGCTCGTTCATCAGCACGCGCAGCCCTAGCCGCCGCAGTTCCGCGATCCACGGTTCGGCGCCCGAGTAGTACTCGTGGTTCCCCGTCACAAAGTACACGCCATGGCGCGCCTGCAAGCGCGCCAGCGGTGCCGTGTGAGCGGACAACTCTCTCACCGTGCCGTCGACGAGGTCGCCGGTGATGGCCACAGCGTCGGCCTCCAGGCTGTTGACGCGGTCGACGATACGGTCGAGGTACGGCCGCTTGATGGTCGGGCCCACGTGGATGTCGCTGATCTGCGCGATCGTGAAGCCATGCAGCGCCTCCGGCAGGCCGTGGACCGGCACGTCGACATCGACCACGCGGGCGAGCCGGCGCGCATTCACGTAGCCGGCAAGCGTCACGAGCAGCGCAAGCAATACCACCGCCGCTGCGCTGTAAGCGTGCAGTCCGGGGGGCTGCCAGCCCGCCAGCCATGCTACGGCGAGGACGATATCGCGCGCCAGCGTCAGGATCAGCAGCGACGAAAAGAACCCCATCGCGAGCATGCCGACCCAGGACACCGCGTCCGCCCAGGGCTGGCTGATGCGGCGCGCCAGCAGGCCGGCGGGCAGGAGTACGCACGACAGCGCGAGCCAGATGCCGCCGAGCGCCTTGATCAGCAGGGGAACCGGCAGGTCCGGCAGAAGGCGCCAGCCGATATAGGCGTGGAGCAGGGCCGTGATGGTGCCGGCGGTGAGGATGGTGGTCCGTGGGGGCATGGGGGCGGGCTTGGAGGACAGTCCGGAAAAGGTGGGGCCGGCGCGGCGCGCGTTCAAGAGCAGCACCGGGCTGAAGTGATTGCAATGCACTATTGCGCGAGCCGGTGGGGATTTCCGGCGGCTTCCGGTGATCCAACAGACACCCGCATGTGACGCTGCAAGCGCTCGTTCGGCGGCGCGGATGCCAGTGATCTGCGCCCTTTGTGGCGGCGTGCTGAATGTTTTTGAAACGGATTGTCCGCCCTTGCAGGCTCATTTAGATTCGGACGCACGGCTGCTCGTTGTGCAGTATCGTGCCCAACGTTCGTCCGGCCTGCCCTTGGGGCATCGCAGCGGGGCCATGCAGCGGACTGTCCCTACCTGGAGATTGCCATGTCGTTTCGCCTGAAGCACACCAGCGCGCTGGTGGCAGCCGTCTGCATCGCGATCGCGCCGGCCATGGCGGAGGCGGCAACGCCGCCAAAGGCGGTGACGCCGCTGGACTGGCCGCGCAACTTCGATGCCGCTAGCGAGCATGTGGAGCTGTACCAGCCCGAGATCGAGAAATGGGAGGGCAACCGCATGTCCGGCCGTGCCGCGGTCGCGGTCGGTGCGAAGGACGGGACGCCGACTTACGGTGTGGTCCACTTCTCGGCGGTCGCCGATATCGACAAGCCCTCAGCGCTGGTGCAGCTGACGCAGATCACCATCGAAAGCGTCGAGGTGCCGACGCGTCCCGAAGCCGCCGACCAGGTGCGCAACGCGCTGCTGGCCCGGCTGCCGGCGGGCGGCCTGACGGTGCCGCTCGACGAACTGCAGGCCAGCTACGCCGTCTCGCGCCAGCTGGCCAGTGCGACGAAGGTGCCCGTGAAGAACGATGCGCCGCAGATCATCTTTGCCACCACGCCGACGCTGCTGGTCCACGTGGACGGTGATCCGGCGTGGCGCAACGTGCCCGGTACCTCCTACGAACGCGCGCCGAACAGCCGCGCAATGCTGCTGCGCGAGCCCGGCGGCGAGCTGTACCTGCAGGCGGCGGGCTACTGGTTCCGTTCGGAGTCCGCTGGCGGCGCGTGGGAAGTCATGTCGACGGTACCCAAGGGCCTGCAGGCCGCGGCGACCAAGGCGGCAGCCGCTTCCAGGCCCGATGCCATGCTGCCGTCCGACGGCAAGCGCCCGGCGCGTGCGCCGGCCATCCAACTCGCAACCCGGCCGACCGAGCTTGTGGTGACGAGCGGTGCGCCACAGATGACGCCGGTGGGTGGCGGCGGGCTGCTGACGATGTCGAATGCCGATCATGCCGTGTTCGTCGATCCGGCGTCCAACAACTACTACGTGCTGGTGTCCGGGCGCTGGTTCCGCGCGCCGATGCTGACCGGCCCGTGGCAATACGTGCCTGGCGGCGAGCTGCCAGCCGATTTCGCAAAGATTTCGCCGAACGACGCCAAGGCCAACGTGCTGGTGTCCGTGCCCGGCACGCCGCAGGCGAAGGAAGCCGTGATCGCCGCCACGATCCCGCAGACCGCGAACGTCTCGCGCGCGAAGGCGGCGCTGACGGTGGCCTATGATGGCGCGCCGCGCTTTGTGCCGATCACCGGTACCTCGCTGAGCTACGCGGTCAATACCGGTACGCCGGTGATCGAGGTGGACAGCAGTCACTACTACGCCGTGGCCAACGGCGTCTGGTTCACGGCTCCCGTCTCGACGGGCGCCTGGCGCGTGGCGACCGAAGTGCCGTCGGCGATCTACACGATCCCGCCGAGCTCGCCGGTCTACTACGTGACCTATGTGCGCATCTATTCGGTCACGCCCGATACGGTCGTGGTCGGCTACACGCCGGGCTACATGGGCGTGGTGGTCAGCGCCGACGGCACCGTGGTGTACGGCACGGGCTACGTCTATCCGGCGTACGTGGGCGCGGTCTACTACGGCTACCCGGTCACGTACGGCTATGGCGCCGGCTTCGGCATCGGCCTGGCCGAGGGCTTTGCGTTCGGCTTTGCCGCGGGCGCGTTCTGGGGCGCGGCATCGCCGTACTGGGGACCGTACTGGTGGGGCGGCCCGTACAACTGGAATTACGTGAACGTGAACCAGGCCAACTTCTATGGCCGCTGGGGACAGGGCACGGTCACGCATGCGCAGGGCTGGAATGCCTGGACGGGTACGGAATGGCGCGGCACCGCGGCGTCCGGGTTCAACCCGGCCACGGGGGCGCATTTCCAGGGCAGCCGCGGCGCCGCCTTCAATCCCTATTCGGGCAATTACGCAGCGGGACGGCAGGGCTCGTTCGCCAACCCGTCGACAGGGCGCGAAGGTGCCGGACGCGGCGGTGTCGTCGGCAACGAGTACACCGGCAACTACGCGGCTGGCCGTCAGGTCGCGGGCTATAACGCGCAGACGGGCCGCGTGGGCGCTGCGGAGGCTGGTATTGCCGGAAATACCCAGACCGGCGAACACACGGCGGGCAGCCGTGGCTTTGTCGCCAATCCCGACAAGGGCAATGCGGTGGCGTGGAACAACGGCAATGTGTACGCCGGCCATGACGGTTCCGTGTACCAGCACACCGACAGCGGCTGGCAAAAGCACACGCCCGGCGGCTGGGAACCCGTGCAGCCCAATAACGAAGTCACCGGCCGGCTGGAACAGCAGCGCCAGGCGCGCGACATCGGCCAGCAACGATTCCAGGGCGCGGCGCAGCAATGGCAGGGCGGCGGCCGCTTCGGCGGTGGGGGCGGTGGCTTCCGCGGAGGCGGCCGATTCCACGGCGGCTTCCGGCGATGAGTCGTCTTTGCCAGGCGCACAGACAACGCTGAATCCGCCCGCCAGCATGCGCATCGGCATGCACGTCGAAATGAGTAAACACGGCCACAAAAAATTTGAATTGGCGCGCCATTAGGCGCGCCGTAACCTGCCTGAACAGGCACCGGAGCGGCGGGATTTCACCCGTTTGTCCGACAGGGGGAGCGGCCATGGCTGCTGGCACAGGAGGTCACGTGAGGACAATGCTCAACTGGCGCAATGCAGCGGGGCTGATTGCGGTCTTGCTGGCAGCGGGCTGCGGCAAGGAGAAGCCGGTAGCCGTCGCGCCCCCGCCAGCCGAGGTCGGGGTCATGACGGTGGCGCTGCGCGACGTGCCGCTGATCTACGATTTCGTCGGGCAGACGGAAAGCTCGCAGCAGGTTGAAATCCGGGCGCGCGTCAATGGCTTCCTGGACAAGCGGGTCTATACCGAAGGCGCGGTGGTCAAGGCCGGCCAGACCCTGTTCCTGATGGACCGCAAGCCGTTCGAGGCCACGCTGCAGGCGGCCGAAGCGCAGTTGGGCCAGGAGCAGGCCCGGCTGTCCACGGCGCGCGCCGACCTGAAACGTGTACGCCCGCTGGCTGAGCGCAATGCCCTGAGCCAGCGCGACCTGGACGATGCCATTGGCAAGGAGCAAGCGGCCGCCGCAGCGGTCGAGGGGGCGCGCGCCAATGTCATCACCGCCAAGCTCAATCTCGGCTACACGACGATTACTTCGCCGGTGGCGGGCCTGTCGAGCTTTGCCAAGCGCCAGCCGGGCTCCTACATTGACCCGACCAACAGCCTGCTCACGTACGTCGCCAAGCTGGATCCGATGTGGGTGAACTTCAGCCTGTCGGAGAACGAGGTGTTGCGAATTCGCACCGAGCGCGAATCTGGCGCGATTCGTTACCCCGAACAGGACAAGTTCGAGGTAGCCATCGTGCTGGCCGACGGCACGGTATTCCCGAACCGCGGTCGGATCGCTTTCGCCGATGCATCGTTCAACGCCGAAACCGGCACTTATCTGGTCCGTGCCGAGGTGGCCAACCCGGAAGGCGTGCTGCGTCCCGGCCAGTTCGTGCGGGTCAAGGTGCACGGGGCCACGCGGACGAACGCGATTGCGGTGCCGCAGGACGCGATCATCCAGAGCCAGCGCGGCCAGACGGTGTGGGTGATCGGCCCGGACAACAAGGCCCAGCAGCGCGTGGTCGACGTTGGCGAGTGGACCGGCAACAACTGGGTGGTACGTTCCGGACTGAAGCCCGGTGAGCGCGTGGCGGTGAGCGGCACCTTGCGCCTGGCGCCCGGGGCGCCGGTCAAGGCGGTCGAGGTCAAGCCGGGCACCGTGCCTGCGGTGGCCAGCGGTGCCGCTGCGGAAATGCCGGCACCTCAGGCCCCGGCTGCGCCGGCATCCGGCGCAGCGGCGGCGGCATCGGCGCCGGCGGGGGGCAAGTCATGAAACTTGCCCATTTCTTTATCGACCGACCCATCTTTGCGTCGGTCGTTTCCATCATCATCACGGTCGGCGGTCTGGTGGCGCTGACCAAGCTGCCGATCGCGCAGTTTCCCGATATCACGCCGCCGACAATCACCGTCACCACGCGATACCCGGGCGCCAGCGCGGAAGTGGTGGCCCAGAACGTGGCCGCACCGATCGAGCAGCAAGTCAACGGCGCGGACCGCATGATGTACATGAACTCGACGAGTTCGTCGACCGGTGACCTGACGCTGACCTCGTACTTCGAGATCGGCACGGACCCGGAACTTGCGCAGGTGGACGTGCAGAACCGCGTCAACCTGGCGCTGCCCACGTTGCCGAGCGAGGTGACGTCGCAGGGCGTGTCGGTGCAGAAGCGTTCGTCCGCATTCATGATGGTGATTGCCATCTACTCGCCAGACAACAGCTACAACCAGACCTTTGTCGGCAACTACGCCAACATCTATGTGCTGGACGCGATCAAGCGCATTCCGGGCGCCAACCAGTCGTCGATCTTCGGCAGTCCCGACTACGCGATGCGCATCTGGCTGCGGCCCGACCGCATGGCCTCGCTCGGGATCACGACCGAGGACGTGAAGAACGCGGTCTCGGCCCAGAACCAGCAGTTTTCGGCCGGGCGTATCGGCCAGTCCCCGACCAACGGTCCGGTGCAGCTGACGTTCCCGATCTCGACCAAGGGCCGCATGACGGAGCCGGCCGAGTTCGACAACATGATCTTGCGCGCGCAGTCCGGCGAAACGGCGCTGGTGCGGCTCAAGGACATCGGCCACGCCGAACTGGGTTCGAAGGACTATTCGCTGCGCAGCCGCTACAAGGGCAAGACCGCCACGCTGATGGCGGTCTACCAGCAGCCGGGCGCCAATGCACTGGACGTGGCCAAGCAGGTGCGCGCCACGCTGGCCGAGTTGAAGAAGAGCTTCCCGCCCGGGCTGGAGTACGAGATCGCGCTGGACACGACCGAGTTCGTGCAAGAGTCGATCACGGAGGTGGTGCATACGCTGCGCGACGCCGTGATCCTAGTGATCCTGGTGGTGTACCTGTTCCTGCAGAGCTTCCGCGCGACGCTGGTGCCGATCCTGGCCGTGCCGGTGTCGATCATCGGCGCCTTTGTGGGCATGAGCGCGTTCGGTTTCTCGGTCAACATGCTGACGTTATTCGGCATGGTGTTAGCGATCGGCATCGTCGTGGACGATGCCATCGTGGTGATCGAGAACGTCGAGCGCAACATGACGGAGTTCAAGCTCCCGCCGAAGGAAGCCGCCAAGAAGGCGATGGACGAGGTGAGCGGCCCTGTCGTCGCCATTGTGCTGGTACTGCTGGCGGTGTTCATCCCGGTCGCTTTCCTTTCCGGCATTACCGGCCAGCTCTACAAACAGTTCGCCATCACGATTGCGGTGTCCGTAGTGCTGTCGGGCGTCGTGGCCCTGACGCTGTCGCCAGCGCTCGCGGCCATCCTGCTCAAGCCGGGCGAGCACAAGAAGAACCGCTTCTTCACGTGGTTCAACAACAAGTTTGACCAGCTCATTGCCGGGTACGACAAGTCGCTGCAGTTGGTCATCCGCCGCACCGTGGTGTCGATTGCGCTGATCCTGGTGATGGTGGCGGTGAGCGTGCTGATGTTCATCCGCATCCCGTCATCGTTCCTGCCGGTGGAAGACCAGGGCTACCTGTTTGGCGCCGTGGTCATGCCCGATGCTGCCAGCCTCGACCGCACGGGTGACCTGACCAAGCGCGCGGAAAAATGGCTGAGCGGGCAACCCGGCGTGGCATCGGTGGCGACCGTGGATGGCTACAGCCTGATCGATTCGCAGAACAAGGCCAACGCCGGCACGCTGTTCATCACGCTCAAAGGCTTCCACGACCGGGGCAAGGGCGAAAGCGCGAACGACCTGATCGCCAAGGGCAAGAAAGAGTTTTCCACCTACCAGGACGGCCTGGCCATCCCGATCAACCCGCCGTCGATCCCCGGGCTGGGTACGACCGGCGGCTTCGAATTCTGGCTGCAGAGCACCGGGGACAGCACGTATCAGCAGCTTGAGGGCAAGGTGCGCGAGTTCATTGCCAAGGCCCACCAGCGGCCGGAGCTGACAGGCGTGAACTCGACCATCAACTCGCGCTCGCGCCAGTACCTCGTGGAGGTGGACCGGGAACGTTCGGAAACGCAGGGGGTGCCGGTCGAAAATGTCTATTCGGCACTGCAGACCATGTTCGGCTCCTTGTACGTGAGCCAGTTCCCGAAGAACAGCCGTCTGTTCCAGGTGATCCTGCAGGCCGAACCGGACTTCCGCTCGCGGCCTGAAGATCTCGACAAGGTCTACGTGCGCAACAGCAAGGGCGAGATGGTGCCGATCAAGGCGGTGACCACGACCAAATACGTGCCCGGCGCCGACATCGTCACGCGCTTCAACAATTTCCCCGCGGCCAAGATCGTCGGCGATGCCGCACCGGGCTACAGCTCGGGGCAGGCGCTGGCGGCCATGGAGGAGACTGCACAGGAGGTGCTCGGCGAGGGCTACGCGTACGCGTGGAGCGGACAGGCCTACGAAGAGAAGACCGCCGGATCCACCGCCGTCTACGTGTTCGCGTTCGCACTGCTGATGGTGTTCCTGATCCTGGCGGCGCAGTACGAGAAGTGGTCGTTGCCGCTCGGTGTGCTGCTGGCGGTGCCGTTCGCACTGTTCGGCGCCTTGCTTGGCATCCTGATGCGAGGCATGGAGAACGATGTCTACTTCCAGATCGGCCTGACTGTGCTGATCGCGCTGGCGGCCAAGAACGCCATCCTGATCTTCGAGTTCGCCGTCGAAATGCGCGAGAAGGAAGGGCTCAGCGCCTATGACGCCGCCATTCACGCGTCCAAGCTGCGCCTGCGCCCGATCATCATGACCTCGCTCGCGTTCATCCTGGGCTGTGTGCCGCTGGCCATCGCCAGTGGCGCCTCGGCGGCCAGCCGGCAATCGCTCGGGACCGGCGTGATCGGCGGCATGCTGGGTGCCACGGTGATCGCGCTGTTCTTCATCCCGATGTTCTTCTGGGGGCTGGAGCGCATATCCGAAGGCAAGCCCAAGGGCGAGGCCAAGACAGGTGGCGCGTCGCAGCCGCCTACCATTCCTCCGGCGGGAGAACCATCATGAGACCGCGTGCCTGGATGCTCGGCGCCTGCGCGGTGGCGGCGCTGGGCGGCTGCGCGATCGGTCCCAACTACCAGCGGCCCGAAACGCCCGATGTCTCGCAATACCGCATGGACACCGGCCAGCTTGCCATCGCGGCCGACAGCGACTGGTGGAACCAGTTCAACGATCCGGTGCTCAATGCGCTGATCGACGAGGCGCTCGCAAACAATTACGACGTGCGCATCGCCGCCGCGCGCATCGACGAGTTCCGCGGCCAGCTGATGGTCGCGCGTTCGGGCTTTTTCCCGCAGTTGAACCTCGGCGCGGCCGCCACCCGTCAGCGCGCGGGTACGTTCAATGGCACGCCGTTCGCGCCGTTTGACGGTCCACGCAATTCATACCAGCTGCTCGCTAACGCGAGCTGGGAACTCGATCTGTGGGGACGCATCCGCCGCCAGGCTGAAGCCGCGGAAGCGAGCCTGTGGAACGCCGAGTACGCACGGCGTGGCGTCGTGCTGTCGCTCGCCGCGTCGGTGGTGCAAGGCTATGCCACGCTGCGCGGGCTCGATGCGCAGCTCGAGGTCGCGAAGCAGACGCTGGAGTCACGCGCGAGCGGGCTCGATATCTTCAGGCAGCGCTACGAAGGCGGCGTGATCTCCGAGATGGAGCTGGCGCAGGCGCAGAACGACTTCTATGTCGCCGAGGCTTCCATTCCGCAGATCCGCACCGGCATTGCGCAGACCGAGAATGCGCTGTCGGTGCTGGTCGGGCGCCAGCCGGGGCCCATCGAGCGGGGCAAGGGCATCTACGAGCTGCAGGCGCCGTCGGTAGGCGCCGACCTGCCCGCGATGCTGCTGTCGCGCCGGCCCGACGTGCTGCAGGCCGAGCAGGTGGCGGTCGCGGCTAACGCGCAACTGGGCGCGGCGCAGGCGCTCTACCTCCCGGCCGTCAACCTGAGCGGCTTGTTCGGCGCGGTCGCCGCGTCACCGGCGGGGTTGTGGGACAGCGCATCGCGGGTGTGGGGGTTTGGTGCGGGACTGACCCAGCCGATCTTCCAGGGTGGTGCCATCCGTGGGCAAGTGCAGACCGCATCGGCGCAGCGTACCGAGGCCTTGCTGGCTTACCAGGGCACCGTGCTGGCGGCACTGGCCGACGTGAACAGCGCGCTGGCCAATGGTGTCGAGACGCGCAACCGCCTGGGCAGCCTGCGCCAGCAGGAAAAGAGCCTGACCGTCTATGCCGATCAGGCCTACGCAAGGTATGAGGGCGGTTATTCGAGCTACCTGGAAGTCACCAATGCGCGCGAGAAGCTGTTCGACGCGCAGCTGGCGGCCATCCAGGGACAGGTCGATGTGCTGAACGGCACGGCGGCGCTGTACAAGTCGCTCGGTGGTGGCTGGCCGTCGGTGCCCGATACAGTGAAGGGCGCTGGCATGGAGGGCGATGCGCCGGTGCTAGCGCGCTGACCATTCTCCCTCGCGCACGCCCAGCGCGGTGACCAGTCCGTACGCGGTGATCCCCATCGCCACGCCGAGGAAATGCCCATCCAGCCCCATGCCAGCGACATTGGCCAGCAGCCAGCCGCCGCCGGCTGCCAGGCCAATCCGGCACAGGCCCGCCGCGATCGGCCAGCGCATGCGGCCCGCGCCCATCGACGCGAAGTACAGCGCCATGCCAAGGCCGAAACCGCCAAAGGCCGGGCCGACCCACGACAGCGCCCGCGCGGCAATGGCCGCGACCTGCCGGTCCTGCGTGAACAGTCCGGCGAACCGGTGCGGCATCATGCCGACCGCCGCGCCGGCCAGTCCCGCGATCAGCAGCGCCAGCAGCGCACCGACCCACGCCGTGCGTCGCGCCGTATGCCAGTCGCCGGCCCCCACCGCGCGGCCCACCAGCGACGTCAGCGCGGAGCCCACGCCGAATGCGAGCGGGATCATCAGGAATTCCAGCCGCGCCGAGATCCCGTAGGCGGCCACCGCCGCCGTTCCGTGGTGGCGCAGCTGCGCGGTCACGAGGATGGTGGTCAGGTTGGCGACCGAAGCGAGCGCGCAGGCTACCAGTCCGACGGACAGGATACGCACGAATAATGCACGCGACGGGCGCATGCGGAGCACCGGCACGAAGCCCGCACCGCCACGCATGACGACGACCGCCATGCCCAGCGCCGCCGCCCACGACACCGCCGCAAGCGCCGCACCGATCCCGGCCAGGCCCATGCCCGCCGGCTCGGCGAGCAGCCACGCCAGCAGCGGGAAGGCCACCCACATGAACGCCAGCACGCGCGCGGCCAGTGCGTGGCGTCCGCCACCGCGCAACACGGAAGCCAGCGTATTGGCAAGCCAGGCCGGCACGGCGCCCGCGCCGAACAGCCAGATCGCATAGGTCGCCGCAGCCTCGGCCGCGGTGGCGCCGGCCACGGCGCCGAACACGCCGCGCGGGAAGCCTGCGAGCACGATGGCAAATGCGAGGCCGGCCGTCACCGCGATGATCAGCGCATGCAGGACCAGCGACGAGGCCTCTTCACGCTTGTTGGCGCCCAGCGCGCGGGCGATGGCCGACACTACGCCGCCACCCATCGCACCCGTGGACATCTGCTGCAGCAGTAGCGCAAACGGTAACACCACGGCCCAGCCCGCCAGCGCCGCCGTACCCTGGCGCGCCGCAAGCCACGTTTCCACGAGTTGCGCGCAGGACTGCAGCAAGGCGATGACGGCGGTGGGGCCGGCCAGGCTGCCGATGCGCCGCGCCAGTTCGGTGGCGGGGACCGGTGCGGTGCTGGCGGCGGCAGCGGTATTGGATACGGTCATGGCGGGCGTCTCAGGCATGGCCGTTCTCCTGTTCCTGTTCGGCCGCAGCTTCGCCGAAGCGGCGCCGCAGGAAACGGCCCGCGCCGGGGCCGGGCAGCACGCGCACATCGTCCAGCGTGATGGCGCTGCCGTCGGCGCGCATCAGCGCCGGGGTAGCGATTTCCGCGCCGCTAAGCTTGTCCTGCAGCACCGTCAGCGGGCCCTTTTCATCGGTCATCCAGCGGTCCGCCCAGGCCTTGAGCGCTACATAAGCCGGTAAGAAATCGCGCCCTTTTTCCGTGAGCTGGTAGACGTGGCGACCGCCGCCTTCCGGCGTAACGCGGGCAAGCAGCTCGTGCGTCACCAGCGTTTTCAGGCGCGCGCTCAGGATATTGGGCGCGATCCCGAGGTTTTTCTCGAATTCATCGAAACGCGTGCTGCCGTAAAAGGCCTCACGCATCACAAGGATCGCCCAGCGCTCGCCGAGCACCGCCATCGAGCGGGCCACGGGGCAGGGCATGGTGGTGAAATCGGTGGGGGGCATAGGTCTCCGTGCTCGCCGCTGGCTTTACTTTCGATTTGCAAGTTTTAGGAGCATAGCTTGCGAAATGAAAGTTTGCGCGGCCCGAATGCGAACATCGCACGAAACTGTTTTGTCCGATTGATTGTCCCGTTGGTGGATCGGTAGGCTGCGGGACATCGGTATCGCGTCTTTCACTTTCCGGGCGCGAGTGCCGATCAGGCGGGTCTTAGCCGTCTGTTTCCTCCACCCGGATCGGCCCCCCAGGACAGATCCGGGTTCTTTTCTTTGGCGCGCCACTACGCGCCCGGCTCAGTCGCGGAACACCGGCAGGTTGCCGATTTCCTCCTTCAGGAACGCAATCAGCGCGCGCGTGGCCATGGTCGGATGCCGGCTCGGCGTGGTGATGACATAGAGGCTGCTGCCGAGCCCCTCGGGCTTCCAGTCGCTCAGCACAGGCACCAGGCGGCCCTGTCGCATCTCTTCCCAGCCCATGTAGCGCGGCAGCAGGCTGATGCCGTGGCCTTCCAGCACCGCCTGCAACAGGAAGCGGAAGTGTTCCGATTGCAGGTGCGGCGCGAGTTCCACTTCCTCGCGCTGGCCATTGCGGTTGAGCGCCAGCAGGAAGCGCGATCCATAGGGCGGGCAAAGGAAGTGGCAGCGCGCGAGGTCGACCGGCACGCGTGGCGCCGGCACGCGTTCGAGGTACTCCGGAGACGCGCACAGCCGCCAGTCGATCGGACAGATCTCGCGCGCCACATGATCGAGCGGCGGTGCCGACGTCACGCGCAGCGCCACGTCGATTTCCGACGCGATCAGGTCCACCACGCGGTTCGCGAAGAACACGCGCAACGTGATGCCGGGATAGCGCTGGGCAAACTGCAGCAGCAGCGGGGCGATGAACGTATCGCCAAGGCCCGTGGGCATACTGACGCGCACATGGCCGCGCAGCGTCTTGCCGAGGCTGTCGATCTCGGCCTGTGCGGAGGCCACCTCCTGCAAAATGCGGAGCCCATGCTGGTAGAGCGCCTGGCCGGGTTCGGTCATCTCCAGCCTGCGTGTGGTCCGCCGCAGCAGTTGCGCACCGGCCTGTTGCTCCAGTTCGCGCAACTGGCGGCTCACCTGGGAGCGCGTCACACCACGCCGCCGGCCGGCCTCGGCCAGGTTGCCGGCATCAACGATGTCGACGAACGCTTCGATCAGGTTCAGGTCCATCGGGGATTCCCTGCAGGATTGTCACGTCAGGCGCAACATTGTGATTCCGGTGTGGCGGATTGTCGATGCCAGGCTGCGCGGCTACAGTGGAACGCTGCCAGTTCAGGACAAAGACAGGAGACTACCGATATGGCCACAGACCTCTGGTTCGAAGACATGCACCGCGACGGCGCCGAACTGCTCGACCGCGGCGCCCGCCTTGCCGGTGGCCTGCGCGCCGCGGGACTGAAAGAAGGCGATGTCGTTGCGGTGCTGCTGCGCAACGATCCGGTCTATGTCGATGTCGTGCACGCTTGCCGCATCGGTGGCACCTACTACTGCCCGATCAACTGGCACTTCACCGCCGAGGAAGTGCGCTTCCTGCTGGCCGACAGCGGCGCCAAAGCGCTGATCGTGCATGCCGGCCTGCTGGCGGCAGTGCGCGAGGCGGTGCCTGCGGGCATCCCCGTGCTGGTGGTGGCCGATGGCGCCGAAGTGTCCGGCGGCAGCGAGTACGAAGCGTGGCTTGCGCAGCAGGCCCCGTACGATGGCCCACGTGTATCCCCGCGCGGCCATATGGCCTACACCTCCGGCACCACGGGCCGTCCCAAGGGCGTGCTGCGCGAACCCGTCCCGCTGGACCAGCTTGACGACCAGATGGCGCGCGCGCGTTCGCTGGTGCGCCAGACCTACGGCATCGTGCCCGGCTGTCGGGCGCTGATGTCGGCGCCGCTGTACCACAGCGCGCCCGGTTCGTTCATCCAGAACGCGCTGCAGATGGCCGAACGCCTCGTGCTCACGTCGCGCTTCGATGCCGAGCAGGTGCTGGCGCTGGTCGAAAAGCACCGCATCGACGTGCTTTATCTCGTCCCGATCATGTACGTGCGCTTGCTCAAGCTGCCGTCCGAGGTGCGCGCGCGCTACGACCTGTCGTCGATCCGCTTCGTTGCTTCGACCGGTTCGCCGTGCTCGCCCGAGGTCAAGCGCGCGATGCTCGAATGGTTCGGCCCAGTCATCCACGAAACCTACGCGTCGAGCGAGGCCGGCATGATCACCGTGGCCACGCCTGCCGATGCCGCGGCGCGCCCCGGCACGGCCGGCAAGCCGGTGGACGACGCGCAGCTTCGCATCCTCGATGAAGACGGCAAGCCGTGCGCAACGGGCGAGATTGGCCTGGTGTACGTGCGCCAGCCGGCTTACCCCGACTTCACTTACCGCAACAATGAGGCCGCGCGCCGCGCCATCGACCGCGACGGGCTGGTGACGCTTGGCGACATGGGCTATGTCGATGCCGACGGCTACCTGTTCATCTGCGACCGCGCGTCCGACATGGTGATCTCGGGCGGCGTGAACATCTACCCGGCCGAGATCGAACATGAACTCGTGCGCTATCCGGGCGTGGCCGACTGCGTCGTGTTCGGCGTGCCCGACGACGAGTACGGCGAGCGCTTGCTGGCCATGGTGCAGCCGATGCCCGACGCGGCGATCCGCGAGGAAGACGTGATCGACTGGCTGCGCCAGCGCCTGTCCGGCTTCAAGGTGCCGCGCAACATCGTGATCGAAGCGCAATTGCCGCGCGACGAGACCGGCAAACTGGCCAAGCGCCGGCTGCGCGACCGGTACTGGGAAGGGCGGCAGCGGCGCGTCTGAGATACGCACGGAATACCCGGCAAAGATCAAAAGAAAGGCGCCACGAAGGCGCCGCCATCAACAGGAGACACTATGCAAGGCAGTAAATTCGGCCGTCGGGCCTGGCTCGCCACCGCAGCGGCAGCCGCCGTAGGTGCACTGGCAGGCGGCGCCGCGCCCGCGCTGGCTGCGTATCCGGACCATCCCATCAAGCTCGTGGTGCCATACACGCCCGGCGGCTCGACCGACCAGTTCGGCCGCGCGATTGCCGACGGCATGTCGCGCCAGCTCGGCCAGACCGTGGTCGTGGAAAACCGGCCCGGTGCGGCCACGATGATCGGCACCACCAGCGTCGCGCGTGCCCCGGCAGATGGCTACACCATGGTGCTGGCCACCAACGGCAGCATGGTGCTCAACCCGCAGCTGTACAAGAAGATCTCCTACGACCCGCCGCGCGATTTCAAGATCTTCAGTATCGGCGCCGAGGTGCCTTTGGTCGTCGTGACCAACTCGCACGTGCCGGCCAGCAATATCCGCGAGTTCGCGAACTACGCGAAGGCCAGTGGCGGCAAGCTCAATTACTCGTCGGTCGGGCTCGGCAACGCGCTGCAACTCGCCACCGAGATGCTGAAGACCGAACTCGGCATCCAGGTCACGCACGTGCCCTACAACGGCAGCGCGCCGGCGCTGTCGGCGCTGCTCGCCAATGACACGCAGCTGATGGTCGATGTGGTCAGCACTTCGCTGCCGCACATCAAGGCCGGCAAGCTCAAGGCGCTGGCCGTGACCAGCCGCAAGCGGCTGGACGTGCTGCCCAATGTGCCGACTGTCGCCGAAGGCGGCTATCCGGACTTCCAGGCTGCCACGTGGTTCGGGCTGGCCGTGCCCGCGCAGACACCGCCCGAAGCGGTGGCGAAGCTGCGCGCCGCGGCGGACAGCGTGCTGAAGGACCCGAAGTTCCGCGCCACGTTCAGCGATCTCGGGCTCGTGGTGCAGCCGCCGCGCACCCAGGCGGAGATCGACCGCTATATCGAGGCGGACCGCGAGCACTGGGGCAAAGTGATCCGCGCGAACAACATCACGCTGGACTGACAGCAGGGGATGGCGCGACGAGGCAAGAGGGCGCTCGTCCCCGCCTGGCAAGCGTGAGGCCGATATGTGGCCGATAACCGGCGCGCGGCCCGCCCCGGGCGGCATGACCGGCGTATAGTGCCGGGACATACCGGCATAGGCGCCTCCCCCAACACGGCGCAATATGCCTTGGCCATGCCCCCTCGTCATGACTGACCGCGCCCCCTCCGACCCAGCCGAACCGTCCCCCGGCGCTGACCGCGCCGACGCTTCCCACGCAGATTCTCCAGACACCGGAACCGATCGCGCGACCGAGCGCGCCGAAGCACGCCTGTCCGAAGCCATCAGCCGCCGCGCGCGCATGGCGGCGTGGCGCAAGTCACGCCAGGCCGGCCGCATCTCTCGCACCACGCTGCGCTATGCCGTCTTCATGTGCGGCGCCGGCTGCGTGGCGTTGTTCTCGATGGTGTTCGCGTGGATCGCCGAGGTCGCGCTGCGCTGGAACCATCACCTGACGCAGAGCACGCCGTGGATCGCATTCGTGATGCTGCCGTTCGGGCTGGCCGCGCTGCGCTGGCTCACCATCCGGCTCGCGCCGCAAGCGCGCGGCAGCGGCATACCGCAGGTGATCGCCGCGGTCACGCTGCCGCCGGCAGGACCGGCGCAGACGGTGCTCGTGTCGTTCCGCCAGTCGATGTGGAAGGTGGTGCTGACCGCTGCGGGCCTCCTCGCCGGGGCGTCGGTCGGACGCGAAGGGCCCTCGGTGCAGGTCGGCGCAGCGGCCATGCTGGCGTGGGGCCGCTGGTGCCACGAAAAGATGCGCTTTCGCATCGGCTTCCATCCGAACGCTTTGATCGCGGCGGGCGCCGCGGGCGGGCTTGCGGCAGCATTCAACACGCCGCTGGCCGGCGTGGTGTTCGCGATCGAGGAACTTGGCCGCGGCACGGCCGTGCGCTGGGACCGGCTGGTGCTGTCGGGCGTGCTGACGGCCGGTTTCCTGTCGCTGGCGCTGCTCGGCAACAACCCGTATTTCGCCGTCAAGGTGCCGATGCTGGTGCTGCGAAACGCCTGGGGTCCGGTGCTGCTGTGCGCGGTCGTGAACGGCGTGCTCGGCGGGCTGTTCGCCAAGGGGCTGATCGGCGGCGTGCCGGGCCTCTTGCCGGTGCGCTGGCGCCACTGGCCGCTCGAGCATCCGGTGCAGGTGGCGTTTGGCTGCGGCCTGGTCGTGGCGGTACTCGGTTGGGCGACAAGCGGGGCGACATTCGGCACGGGCTACGAACAAGCGTCGGCGCTGATCAACGGCGAATCGCACGCCACGCTGTGGTTCGGGCTGGCCAAGCTGGTTGCCACCGTGGTGTCGTACTTCGCGGGCATCCCCGGCGGCATCTTTACGCCAGCACTGGCCATCGGCGCCGGCATCGGCGAAAACGTCGCGCATTTCATCCCGGGCATGCATGAGCCGCGCGTGCTCGCGCTCGTGGCCATGGCCGCGTTCCTCGCGGCGGCCACGCAGGCGCCGATCACCGCGAGCGTGATCGTCATGGAGATGACGCGCACGCAGGACCTGACGCTATTCCTGCTGGCATCGTCGCTGCTGGCATCGTTCATCTCGCGCCAGTTCTCGCCGCATCCGTTCTACCACCACGTCGGCCATGTGTTCCGGCGCGAGGCGATGGCGCTGGTGCGCAAGGCCCCCGCGAGCTGACGCTGCGCTATGTGCGCCAAGCCATGGTGGCGCGCGCGGCTTTCCCCTAACGTTGTGGCGCGCCGGTCGCAGGACCGGCTCGTGTGTAGCGGCGGCACACCGATCTCGCCGGCATGCTGTCGTCTGCATTCCGGGAGCACCCATGGCTTCGCAACGACCGGCCGGCCGCGCCCGGCCTCCGCGCAAGGAAAGCACCCTCCTGCGCGATATCGGGCCCGACACCATATGGCCCACGCGCGGTTTGCAGAGCCACTCACGGCTGCGCCGGCCGTTGCCGCCCGCGCAGCGGACGCCGCGCCATCCGTTGCCGCCAAGCCGGGTGCCGCACCTGCTGGCATGGGTGCTGGTGCTGGCTATGCTGGCGGCCCTCGCTAACGTGTTGCTGCGCGCGGCGGGTTAGACTCGGTTTGCGGCGCACGCGGGGTGCATCATTCGCCATGCTGACGGCATGTGGTACCGTCGGCCGGAACATACCGCCTGCCGCGGGCTCCAACAGGGGCCTTTTTGAGGAGTCTGGATTTTGAAATTTCCCGTTGCCGGGCTGGCTGCTGCCGGCCTGATCGGCGCCGCCACGTGCGCCTTTGCCGCCCCTGCGGCTCCCGCCGCCGCTTCTGCCCCTACCGCCAACCCTCCCGCTGCTGCACCGAAGGCCGCGCCAGCCGGTAACAGTGCGCTGTCGCCGATGCTGAAACTGCTCGAGATCGGCAACCCGCTGCCCGCGTTGCCCGACTGTGCCGACAAGCGCACGCCGGACGGCCGCGACGTGACCGCCGTCTGCGTCGAGGTAAAGGGGGACGGCGTCATGCGCCAGGTCGGACTGCCGCGTGACAAGCGTCCGTCTTTCATGGATGGCCCCCACGTGGTGGCCTTTGTTGACGGCAATGCGCTGGTCGGCATGATCGTGCCGACCGCCGGCGCCAACTCGCAGCAAGCCGCGCTCGACAGCATCAACGCGCTCTACGGCAAGCCGTTCCGCCAGGAACAGGAAGACATGCGCGACAAGGCCGGCAAGACTGTGAAGACCATCCACGCGGGCTGGATGCAAAAGCCGCTGACGGTCGAGCTGTATGCCATGCCCGAAGACCCGAACACCGGCACCATCGAAATGCTGCTGCCACAGGCACGCAAGCTGATGGCGGACAAGGATGCGCAGGTGGCGCAGCAGCTCACACCTGCATCGGCACCGGCTGCCGCGCCGAGCAAGGAAAAGAAGCCGGCGCCCAAGCCCGTCAAGCCCGGCAGCTGGTAACGCCGGGCCGGGAGCTGTCGGTGCCGGCTCAGATGCCTTCCATCACCTTGTCAAGACCGCGCACCACGCCGCGCACGGTGTGGACCTTGCGGATCGCCAGCAGTGCGCCGGACACATAGGGTTTGGAGCCGTCGCCGGCCTCGTGCTTGAGATGCAGGCGCTGGCCGTCCGCGCCGAAGATCACTTCCACGCCGAGTTGGTAGCCGGGCAGCCGCACCGCGTGAACCTGCGTGCCGGACATGGTCGCGCCGCGCGTCTCGCGCGGGCCGTTGACCTGGTCCACCGGCACGGCTTGCTGAGCGGCCTTGATCTCGCCAAGCCGGAATGCCAGCTCGCGCACCGTGCCTGACGGTACGTCGACCTTGCCGGCCTTGGCGTAATCGATGATCTCCCAGTGGTCTAGGTGGCGCGCCGCCATTTCCGCGAACTTCTGCAGCAGCACGACCGTGATCGCGAAGTTGCCGCACGCGAGCACGCCGCGGTCGGCCTTGCGCGCGGCGGCGTCGATCTCGGCATAGTCCTCGTCGGTCAGGCCCGAAGTGCCCACCACCACGTGCGCACCGTGGGCAATTGCCTGCAAGATGTTGTGCTTGGCAACGGCCGGCTTGGTGTATTCGACGTAGACGTCGTAGGGCGTGCTGCCCAGGGCCTCGATGCTGGCCGCCGCCACGCCCGGCGTGTCGGCATGGCCGGTGAGTTGCGCGAGCGGTTGGCCCGCGGCACCGCGCGACAGGCCCGCCACCAGCGTCATGTCGGCCGCGTGCGCCACGCCGCGCGCCAGTTCGCCGCCGGCCCAGCCGGTTACGCCGCCTACGGCGACACGGATCGGATTGCTCATTGTTTTTGCTCCGTTGGGTGGATTGCGGTCGGTGGAGGATACCGCGCTATTCCGTTGCTCGCCGGCGGTCGATTTTTCGCGCGAGCACGATCGACGTGGTGGTGTGGTTCACGCCCTCGAGCATGCCGATCTCGTCGAGCAACTGGTCGAGGCGCGCGTGCGTGACGCAGCGGATCACCGCCATGTAGTCCACCGGCCCGCTGACAGAACTCAACTCCTCGATCTCCGGCAGCCGCTGCAGCGCGCGCACGATGGCCGGGCCGGCCTTGGGCTGGACCGACAGCCCGCAGAACGCCTGGATCGCGTTGTCGCCCATCTCGCGGCCGAGCCGCACGCCATAGCCGGCAATCACGCCGAGCCGCTCCAGCCGCGCGATGCGCGCCACCACCGTAGTCCGCGCGATATCGAGATGGCGTGCGAGGTTGGCCGCGCTTTCGCGCGCGTTGGCCTGCAACAGCGACAGCAGGTGCCGGTCGGTCTGGTCAAGCTTGTCGGTGTCAGCCATTTCGTCGAAATCCGTCGTCGTTTCGTTCGATTATGGACGGTATTCGTCGAACTCGACCCTTCTTTCTGTTGCGCGCGCTGCCCATACTCCAATCAGGCACATATCGATCAGGGCTTGAACCACGGAGGACACCATGCAGCCATCCACTCTCGGCCGCGACACGCCGCGCGTTCTGTCCCGGGCCAATGGCCCGCTGCAAGTGGTGGTGCTAGGCGCCGGCAAGATCGGCCGCACCATCGCCGCCATGCTGCATGACAGCGGCGATTACCGCGTTTGCCTGGTCGACAACGACGCGCGCCGGCTCGACGGCCTGCCGCGCGCGATTACCGTGCGCGCCGGCGACCCGACCGAGCCCGGCACATGCGCCGCGCTGCTTGCAGGCGCCGACGCCGTGCTCAACGCGCTGCCGTTCCACGCCGCGGTCAGCGTGGCGACGGTGGCGGCCCGCCTCGGCGTGCATTACTTCGACCTGACCGAAGACGTGGCCGCGACGCAGGCCATCCGGCAACTGGGCCAGAACGCGCGGTCGGTGCTGATGCCGCAGTGCGGGCTCGCGCCGGGCTTTATCGGCGTGGTTGGCCACGACCTTGCGCAGCGCTTCGTGCGCGGCGGCGGCGAACTGCTCGACCTGCAGATGCGTGTGGGCGCGTTGCCGCGCTACCCGAGCAATGCGCTCAAGTACAACCTGACGTGGAGCACGGAAGGGCTCATCAACGAGTACTGCAACCCGTGCGAGGCCATCGTCGATGGCCGCTGTGTCGAGCTGCCGGCGCTCGAAGGGCTGGAAACCTTCGCGCTGGACGGCATCGATTACGAGGCCTTTAATACATCGGGCGGCCTCGGCACGTTGCCGGAGACGCTGGCGGGCCGGGCGCGCAATGTCGACTACAAGTCCATCCGCTATCCGGGCCACTGTGCGCAGATGAAGCTGCTGCTCAACGACCTGCGCCTGCGCGAGCGGCGCGGCTGGCTGCGCGAGATCTTCGATCGTGCGATTCCGGTGACGGAGCAGGACGTGGTCATCATCTTCGCCACCGCGACGGGCTATCCGGCCGGCGGCGAGCGCGGACGCGGCCCGCTTACGCAGGCTTCGTTCTCGGCGCGCATCGGCGGCGTGGACGGTCCGGCCGGACACGTCAATGCGATTCAACTCACCACGGCCGCGAGCATCTGCGCGGCGCTGGACATGGTGGTGAGCGGGGCGCTGCCGCAGTCTGGCTTCGTGCGGCAGGAAGCCATGCCGCTCGCCATGTTCCTGGCCAACCGCTTCGGCTGCCACTACACGCAGCATCCGCTGCAGGAGACCACCGTATGAAAGCGCAAGAGATTGCGGCCTGCTGGCAATCGATGGGTCTGCCGCGGCCATGGAGCGACGGCACGCCGGCGGGCACGGTCATCGTGCGGTCGCCGGTCGATGGCGAGGCATTCGGCCACGTCCCGGCCTGTACGCCAGCCGAGGCCGATGCGCGGATTGTCCGCGCGCATGCGGCGCAGAGCAGCTGGGCGCTGGTTCCGGCGCCGGTACGCGGTGACATCGTGCGGCGCTTCGGCGAGGTGCTGCGAGAACACAAGACGGCGCTGGGCCGGCTGGTGTCGCTGGAGTCAGGCAAGATCCAGCAGGAGGGGCTTGGCGAAGTGCAGGAGATGATCGATATCTGCGACTTCGCGGTCGGGCTGTCGCGGCAGCTGCACGGGCTGACTATTGCGTCGGAGCGGCCCCAGCATGCGATGCGCGAAACCTGGCATCCGTATGGCCTGTGCGGCGTGATTTCGGCGTTCAATTTCCCGGTGGCGGTGTGGGCCTGGAACGCTGCGCTCGCGCTGGTGTGTGGCAACGCGGTGCTGTGGAAGCCGTCGGAAAAGACCACGCTGTGCGCGCTGGCCGCGCATGGTTTGCTCGAACGCGTGCTGGCCGCGACGGCGCCGCACTATGTGGGCATATCGGCGGTGCTGCCCGGCGGTCGCATGGTCGGTACGCATCTCGTCGGGCATCCGGCGGTGCGCCTGGTCAGCGCGACCGGCTCGACTCGCATGGGCCGCGAGGTGGGCATCGCCTGCGCCCAGCATTTCAAGCGCAGCATCCTGGAACTCGGCGGCAACAATGCGGCCATTGTGACGCCGTCGGCCGATATCGAACTGGCGGTGCGCGCCATTACGTTCGCGGCGGCCGGCACGGCCGGGCAGCGCTGCACCACGCTACGCCGATGCTTCGTCCACGCCGACCTCATGGACACCATGGCGAGCCGGCTCGTCACGGTGTTCGACCGCCTGCCCGTCGGCGATCCGCTCGAAGACGGCACGCTGCTCGGCCCGCTGATCGACACGGGCGCGGCCGATGCCATGGCCAACGCGCTGGCCAGCTGCCGCGCGCAGGGCAATATCGTCACCGGCGGTGAACGCCTGCTGGCAGACCGCTTCCCGCACGCGAGCTATGTGCGGCCCGCGTTGGTGATGACCGACGAGCAGCACGACACCATGCTGACCGAGACGTTCGCGCCGATCCTGTACCTGATGCCGTACACCTCGCTCGATGAAGCGATCTCACTGAATAATGCGGCCGCGCACGGACTATCGTCGTGCATCTTCACCGAATCGCTGCGCGAGGCGGAGCGCTTCCTGTCATCGGCAGGCAGCGATTGCGGCATCGCCAACGTGAACATCGGCACCAGCGGTGCGGAGATTGGCGGCGCATTTGGCGGCGAGAAGGCAACCGGTGGCGGGCGGGAATCGGGGTCGGATGCGTGGAAGGGCTATATGCGGCGCGCGACCAATACCATCAATTACGGCGACACGTTGCCGTTGGCGCAGGGCATCCGGTTCGAGATTTGAACGAGGATTTACGTTCACCAAACCGTTGCGAATCGTAACAAGCGTTACAGCGCCTTGACGCTGTATTACGCAGGCGCCCCGTATAACGTTCTCAGTGCAGGCATATGCCGAAGCGACCCCCAAGGAAAATACGATGAGAACGGTAACGATTGGATTGGCCGCCGCGGCCGCCGCCACAGCCTTGCTGGGCGGTTGCGCGGTGTATCCGTATCCAGCAGGACCGGGCCCTGTAGCAGTAGCGCCAGCGCCGGTCTATGTTGGACCGCCGGCGGTAGTGGTATCGCCGCGGCCGTACTACGGTGGATACGGCTACTACGGCCGGCGCCACTACTGGTAAGGGGAGAGGCCCGAAGGCCGGCGAGGGGGCTCAGTTGCCGCCGCTCTCGCCGGCTTTGCCATTGAGGCCCGGCCAGCTCGGCGCCAGTGTCTGGCCGATATCGGGCAAATCGACCAGGTCGAGCACGCGGCCCACGGTATGGTCGACCAGTTCGGCAATGCTCTGCGGCTTCTGGTAGAAGCCCGGCACGGGCGGGAACACGATGCCGCCCATTTCCGTCACCGCCGTCATATTGCGCAGATGCGCGAGATTCAGCGGCGTTTCCCGCACCATCAGCACGAGCCGGCGGCGCTCCTTGAGCGTGACGTCCGCGGCGCGGGTTATGAGGTTATCCGAAAGGCCGTGTGCGATGGCAGCCAGCGTGCGCATCGAGCACGGGGCCACCACCATGGCATGCGCGCGGAACGAGCCGCTGGCGATGGTAGCGCCGATATCGCGCACGTTGTGCACGACGTCGGCCATGGCTTCCACGTCGGCGCGACTGATCTCCAGTTCGTGCTGGAGGTTCATCACGCCCGCCGGGGAAATCAGCAAGTGGGTTTCCACCGTCGTCACCTCGCGCAGTACCTGCAGCAGGCGCACGCCATAGATGGCGCCGGTGGCGCCCGTGATGGCGACGATCAGCCGTTGCGGCACGGCGCAGCCGGTCACGGGCATGGCAGTCCTCAGCCTTTGAGCAGGGTCTGCAGTTCGCCGTTCTGGTACATCTCCATCATGATGTCCGAGCCGCCGATGAACTCGCCGTTCACGTAGAGCTGAGGGATGGTCGGCCAGTTGGCGTATTCCTTGATGCCCTGGCGGATGCCTTCATCGTCCAGCACGTTGACCGTGGCCGGCGAATCCACGCCGCAGGCCTTCAGGATCTGGATAGCGCGGCCCGAGAAGCCGCACATCGGGAACTGCGCGGTGCCCTTCATGAACAGGACCACCGGGTTGCCCTTGACGATCTGGTCGATCTTTTGTTGCACGTCACTCATGGTTGCTTTGTCGGTTGAGGGGCACCTGACCGTCAGGCGCCACCGGGTGTCGAAGGCCGCACGGTGACCGTGCGGTGGTGATCTGGCTGCAAATTTTACCGGAATCGCCGCCAGCCTTCAGGCGGCCGGCCGGCGGCGCCCTCCAGTGCAGCGCTGCTGTCCGGCGAGGTCCCGTGCGGTGAAGACCTCGGTGAAGCCGGCACGCTCCAGCAGCCCTTGTGTGGCCTCGGCCTGGTCGTAGCCATGCTCCATCAGCAGCCAGCCGCCTGGCAGCAGCCGCCCGTGCGCGCCGGCGACGATCGCCGCCAGGTCGGACAGTCCGTCTTTGTGATCGGTAAGCGCGTCGATCGGTTCGAACCGCAGGTCACCCTCGATCAGATGCGGATCGCCTTCGGCGATATAGGGCGGGTTGCTGACGATCAGGTGGAAATGCAGTTCGGCCGGCAGCGCGGCATACCAGTCCGACACCAGGAAATGGATGCGGTTGGCGCCAAGCGCGCTGGCATTGTCCTGCGCCACCATCAGCGCGCCGGGCGAGATATCGGTGGCCCAGACTTCGGCATCGGTCCGTTCGCGTGCAATGGTCACGGCCAGGATGCCCGAGCCCGTGCCCAAATCGAGCACGCGCGGATGCGGCACGCCGGCCAGCCGCGCGAGCGACGATTCGGCGGCGATTTCCGTGTCGGGGCGCGGGATCAGCACATCGGGCGTGACGCGGAACTTGCGGCCGAAGAACTCGCGCTCGCCGATCAGGTAGGCCATCGGCTCGCCGGCCAAGCGCCGCGCCAGCAGCGTGGCAAAGGCATCGCGCTGCGGCAGGGTCAGGGTGTCGCCGTCACGCGTGATCAGCTGGGTGCGGGTCAGGCCCGTGACGTGGGTCAGCAGCATCCGCGCTTCCAGCGTCGGCAGGCCGGCCATGGCGGCGAGCGACTGCGCTTCACGCACGGTGGGAGTAGCCGGCAAGGCGCCGGACATGGCAGGGGACATCGGCAATGCGGGGGCGGATACGCCGGCGGCAAACCGCCAGCCAAAAAACAAAAAACCCCGCCGGGCGTTGGCCTGGCGGGGCTTTCGGCGGGTCTGGCAGCTAGGGAGACAGTGTAGCGCTGAACCCTGGCGGCAGGCGTGAAACCCGCGTCGCGGTCATTACTTATTGACGGCGTCCTTGGCCTTGTCGGCGCCGGCGTTGACGGCATCCTTGGCGGCTTGCTTGGCGTTTTCCATGGCGTTGCCGGCGTCGACCTTGGCCTTGTCCGCAGCGGCGGAGACGTCAGCAGCGGCGTTGCTGGCCGCGGCCTTGGCGGCATCGGCGGCGTTGCTGGCGGCCGCGGCGGCATCGCTGGCGGCGGCCTTGGCCGATTCAGCCGCGTTCTGCATGGCGGTATCGGCGCTCGGCGTAGCGGGGGCTTCTTCCTTCTTGCTGCAAGCGGCCATCGCCGCGGTGATCATCAACAAAGCGAGCAGTTTCTTCATGATTTCGTCCTTATGTCCGTGCGTCAGGAGAGACAAATGCCGGCAGCTTCTTGTGTAGCCGGTCGAGAACGATTATAGACAGCGGCCCTATGGCCGCCAGTGCTGTTTCAAGCATTTACAACAGATACAAAGCGTTCGATGCAGTTGAGCGGTGTTGCTGCGATGTAATGCTTAAGGCACTCGCCTAGGCGCGCCTTAGCTATCCTCTCCGAGCGCTGCCAACTGGTCGGCCTGATGCTCGGCCGCCAGCGCGGACACCAGCTCATCAAGGTCGCCGTCCATGATCATGTCGATCTTGTAGAGCGTCAGGTTGATGCGGTGGTCGGTCACGCGTCCCTGCGGGAAGTTGTACGTGCGGATGCGGTCGCTGCGGTCGCCCGAGCCGATCAGGTTGCGGCGCGTGCTTGCCTCCTTCGCCTGCGCGGCGCGCATCTGCTGGTCCTTGATGCGCGCCGCCAGCACCTTCATGGCCTTGTCCTTGTTGCGGTGCTGGCTGCGGTCGTCCTGGCACTCGACCACGATCCCGGTCGGCAGATGCGTGAGGCGCACGGCCGAGTCGGTCTTGTTGACGTGCTGACCGCCGGCGCCCGATGCGCGGAACGTGTCAATGCGCAGGTCGGACGGATTGATCTCGACGTCGCCGACTTCATCGGCTTCGGGCATCACCGCGACGGTGCAGGCCGACGTGTGGATGCGGCCCTGCGCCTCGGTGGCCGGCACGCGCTGCACGCGGTGGCCGCCCGACTCGAACTTCAGGCGCGAAAACGCGGCATCGCCGGCAATGCGCACGATCACTTCCTTGTAACCGCCAAGATCCGATTCCGACTCGCTCATGATCTCCACCTGCCAGCGCTGGCGCTCGGCAAAGCGTGTGTACATGCGCAGCAGGTCGCCCGCGAACAGCGCGCTTTCCTCGCCGCCGGTGCCCGCGCGGATTTCGAGGATCAGGTTGCGGTCGTCGTTCGGGTCCTTGGGCAGCAGCAGCTTCTGCAGGCTGCCTTCCAGGCTTTCCAGCCGTTCACGCGCGCTGGCGATCTCGTCGGCGGCGAAGTCCTTCATCTCCGGATCGTCGAGCAGCGCCTGCGCCGTAGCGAGGTCGTCCTGCGCCTGTCGATAGAAGCCGTACTGCTCGGCCACCGGCGACAGTTCGGCATGCTCGCGGCTGAGCTTGCGGTACTGGTCGATATTGGCGGTCGCGTCCTCGCGTGCGAGCAGCGCGTTGACTTCCTCGAGTCGCTCGGCCAGTTGGTCGAGCTTGGCAAGCATGCTGGCTTTCATGGGATTCCGGGTGGGGAAGGCAGGATACCGGGCCCCGATCGGGGCGGGCGGCGGTTGCCGGCGCGCATTGCGCGCGGGCGCAGCGATCAGCGCGGCTAGCGCTCGGAGTGGCTGCTTTGGCGGAACAGGCCGGGCACCAGGCGCACCAGCGCCTCGCGGTCCTCGCCCTGCATATGGTTCAGCGCATGGGTCGGGCCATGCAGGAACTTGCGCGTGAGCGCGCCGGACAGCGCTTCGAGCACGGCTTCCGGATCGTCGCCACGCGCCAGCATGCGGCGCGCGCGTTCGAGTTCGGCCTGACGAATCGACTCGCCGGCAGTCTGCAGTTCGCGGATGACCGGCACCACGCTGCGCGTCTCCAGCCAGTGCATGAAATTCTGCACACGGCTTTCGATGATGGCCTCGGCCTGCGCCACGGCAGCCTGGCGAAGGGCGTTGCCTTCGCGCACGACAGCGCCGAGATCGTCGACGGTGTAGAGGAACACGTCGTCGAGGCGTGCAACCTCCGGCTCGACGTCGCGCGGCACGGCCAGGTCGACCATCATGATCGGGCGGTGCTTGCGGCGCTTGACCGCGCGTTCCACGGCGCCAAGCCCGATGATCGGCAGCGAGCTCGCCGTGCACGACACCACGATATCGAACTCATGGAGTCGCTCGCCCAGTTCCTGCAGGCGGATCGCCTGCGTCGTCAGGCCCTGTTCGGCAAGTTGCTCCGCCAGCTTCTCGCCACGCTCGACGGTGCGGTTGGCCACCACCACCTGGCGCGGCTTCTGCGCGGCGAAGTGCGTCGCGCACAGCTCAATCATCTCGCCCGCGCCGATGAACAGCACGCGCTGCGTCGAGACGCTTTCAAAAATCCGTTGTGCCAGCCGTACCGCCGCGGCCGCCATCGACACCGAATGCGCGCCGATCTCGGTCTGGCCGCGGACTTCCTTGGCGACCGCGAACGTGCGCTGGAACAGCTGGTTCAGGTAGGTGCCGAGCGAGCCGGCTTCGCCGGCCGTGCGCACCGCGTCCTTGAGCTGGCCCAGGATCTGGGTTTCGCCAAGCACCATCGAGTCGAGCCCGCTGGCGACGCGGAACGCGTGCCGTACGGCTTCGGACTGGGGCAGGGAATACAGGTGCGGTGCCAGGTCGGACGCCGGCACGTTGTGGTGCTGCGACAGCCACCGCAACGTGTGCTCGAAACCTTCGGCGCCCGGCTTCAGGATGTCCGTCGCGCAGTAGATTTCGGTGCGATTGCAGGTGGAAAGGATGGCAGCTTCGGTACCATTGCGCCCGGCCAGATGTGTGCGCAGCGCCCCAAGTGCGGGTTTGATCTGCTCAAGCGGAAACGCCACCCGCTCGCGAAGCGAGACTGGTGCCGTCGTGTGATTGATGCCGATCGCGAGCAGTTGCATTTGTAGGGACTGGTACCGGGTCCGCAGCGTGTGCGGCCCGATTGCCATTATAACGTCGGGATCGGATCTTGCAGGCCGGCGCGGCGGCCAGAGGCCAGAGCCGAATCGTTACGCGGATGCCACTGCTTTGTGGCGATAACAACACATGGGAGCGAGGATGTTGGGCACGTTGATCGTCGGACTGCTGGTCGGCCTGAGCGCGCGGCAGATGCATCCGGCCGGCAGGGTGGTTTCCCTGCCAGCCGCGGTGGTGCTTGGCATGGCGGGCGCCGCGGCGGCTTTCTACGGCGGGCGCGCGCTCCACTTGTTTATCGACGGCCAGCTCAGCGGCTGGCTCGCGGCGATCGTCGGCGCCGCGCTGCTGGTCGGCGTGTGGGGCGCGTTGCGGCCCCGCCACGGATAACTTCAGAACTGACGATCGCGCAGGAATCGGCAGCCGCGTTTGATGGTGGTCAAGCGCGCGCGGCCAGGAACCGCCGCAGGATGCCATCCGAATAGTGGCTGGCGACCTGCTTCAGAAATGCAGGGAAATCCACATGCGCACTGTCGTCGGCGCGGTCGGAGATAGTCCGCATGACCGCGTAGCGCACGCCGTATTCATGGCAGACCTGCGCGACGGCGGCCCCTTCCATTTCCACGGCCATCAGTCCCGGCAGGCGTTCGCGCAGTTCCGCGACGGCCACGGCCGAGTTGATGAACTGGTCGCCACTGGCGACGAGCCCAAGCTGCAGCGCCGGCGTGCCGATGCCGAAGTGTTCGCGCACCCCTTGCGGCACATCGGTCGGCAGGTCGTCGCGCAGGAACCGGTCGGCCGCCGCGCGCAGCGCTTCGGTCAGGGTGGGATCGGCGGGAAAGCGCACGCAGTCCAGCAGCGGTATTTCATGGCGCGGGAACAGCGGACGCGCGTCCATGTCGTGCTGCATGGTTTCGCTGGCGATCACGATATCGCCGACGCGCACGCCGTCGCCGACGCCGCCGGCCAGGCCGGTAAAGACGACCTCCTGCACGCCGAATTCGCGGATCAGCGTGGCCGTGGTCGCGGCTGCGGCGACCTTGCCGACGCGGGCAAGCACGAGCACGCACGGCTGTCCGTGCAGATGGCCCACGTGATAATCGCGCATGCCGATGCGGTGGATGGCCGCGCGGGCGTCTTCATGGCGCATGGCAGCGACCAGGCTGTCGACTTCGTCATGCAGGGCGGCGAGGATGCCGAGGGTCATGGGGGGGCGTGCTGGAAGCGAAAAGCCAAAGCATACCGGCGCACGCCGGGCCCTCATAGGCCGCCTTGATCTTTCCACGTGCGGCGCTGGCTGCGCTTTGCTAGAGTCGATCCATTCCGACTCCGGGGCACGTGCATGACCATGACATCGACGCCGGCAACCGGCGATCGCCGCGCCATCCGCCAGGCCCTGGCGGATTGGCGCGCAGAGGGGCGGGTCGCGGCCGGCAGCGTGGCGCGCCCCTGGGCCGGCACTGAGCCCGAAGCGGCCGACTGGCACCGCTGGCTCGACCACGCGCTGCTTGCGCTCGGCACGGTATTGCTCTGTGCGGGCGTGATCGTCTTCGTCGCCTTCAACTGGCAGGACCTGCACAAGTTCGCGAAATTCGGCGTCCTGGCGGCGGCCATCAGCCTGCTGGCCGGGTTTGCGCTGGTCCGGCCGGGCGGCGACATGGCGGGCCGCGCGGCACTCGGCGGCGCGCAAGCGCTGGCCGGCGTGCTGCTCGCCGTGATCGGCCAGACCTACCAGACCGGGGCCGACGCCTGGCAGCTCTTCGCGCTGTGGGCCCTGCTGGCGGTGCCATGGGCGCTGGCGGCGCGCGTGGCGCCGCACTGGTGGCTCGTGATCGTGATCGGCAATGTAGCGCTGCTGCGCTACCTCAGCGTACGGCTCGGCGTTGGCGGCATGTTCGAGCTGCTGTTCGATGCCCGCCACGCGCGCACCACGACGCTGCTCTTGCTTGGCGCCGTGCTGTTTCAGCTTGCACTGTGGGCCTGGCTTTGCGCGCATGCCGCCGCATTCGGCTTCCGCGGCCAGACTGGCGCACGCATCCTGGCCGCGATGGCCTGCTTCCACGCGGGTTTCGTGGGCCTGTCCGCGCTATTTGCGAACCGGCCCGACTTGTCGGCGTTCGGACTGGCGGCGCTGGCGCTGCTCGCCTTGGGCTGGTGGTTCCGGCAGCGCGCCTTCGACATCGTGGTGCTGAGCCTGGCGAGCCTGACTGGCATCGTCCTCGTCGTAGCCGCAGTCGGTCGCCTGCTGCTGGAAGGCAAGGCCGATTTCGGCGCCTTCCTGCTGCTCGGGCTGCTTACCGTAGGCATGGCGGCTGGTGCGGCCGCGTGGCTGATGCAGGCTTACCGGGCACAAGCCGTGGAACTGTCATGACCGATACCGTTCAGACCGAACAAGCGCTGTGGCGCGAGCTGGCCTTGCGGCGCGAGGTGCAGGGCGAACTCATTGCGCGGGTACGCACGCCATGGGCGGTGCGCGCGCTGATGGGCGCAGCCGGATGGCTCGGCGCACTGTTCTTCCAGATGTTCTTCCTCGGCGCCGTATTCGTCGCGGTGCGCGAGAACGCCGCCGCTATCGCGCTGACCGGCCTAGCGATGATTGCGCTGGCGGCAGTGCTGTACGGGCGCAGCGGCACGGGGATCGCACTGGGACAGTTTGCGCTGGCAGTGAGCCTGAGCGGCCAGGGCATGGCAGTCTATGGCGTCGCCACGGTACTCGGCGGTGAGCGGCTGGTCGAGACCGCGCCTTTCTGGGTCGGGCTTGCCGTATTCGAAGCGCTGCTGTACGTGCTGATCCCGAACCGATTGCACCGCTTCCTAGCTGCGACAGGCGTGTGGATCGGCCTGGCAGTCGCTGTCCATCTTCTGCTGACGGACTCGGTGCGCCATGCGTGGCTGGCCATTCCATGGTCGCTGGGCTGGCTGGCGCCGGCCGCTTGCGCGCTCGCGGCGTGGTTCACTGTCGCCGAGCAGCGCCTGTGCGCTGCGGGCCGGCATGTCTGGCTGGAGCCCGCCATGGATGCCACGCTGTTATTCGCGCTGGGCGCGGCGCTGGTGGTGACGGGTGCCAGCCATCCATTGGCTTGGCTGGAGATTCCAGAAACCGTGCCGCTCTTTACCAGCGCGCGCTGGCTGGCAGGCGCGTTGGTCGGCGTGGTGCTGGTTGGCTTCGCGTGGATGGAATGCCAGCGGCTTGCCTTGTGTGGTCCGGCAACTGCCGTCGTGCTTGCCGGCACAGCGGCATTCGGCGTGCTGATGTCCGCAGCGCCCGCTGTCGGCGCCGGTGCGCTCGCGCTCGGACTGGCGCTGCGGCGCGCTTCGCTGCCATGGCTGGGCCTCGGCATCGCCGCCATTGCCATCGGCTTTATCTGGTACTACAGCTCGCTGCACTGGACGTTGCTGGCCAAGTCCGCCACGCTCGTTGCCGCGGGAATCGTGCTGCTCGGCCTGCGCCAATGGCTCATGCGTGGCGCGCTGGTAAAGGAGGTCGCATGAAACGATGGACCCTGATCGCCTGGGCACTCACGCTGGCGCTGGCCGCCGTGGGCATCTTCGGCAAGGAACGCGTGCTGGCACGTGGCGATACCGTCTACCTCAGGCTCGCCCCGGTCGATCCGCGATCGCTGATGCAAGGCGATTACATGGCGTTGAACTTTGCCATCGGTGCTGCCATCCGTGCTGCGCAACCAGAGGGGTTCGAGCGGCGCAACGGGGTCGCGGTCATACGGCTCGATGCGAAGCGGGAAGCTTCGTTCATCCGCCTGCATCGCGACGAGCCGGTGGCGGCGGATGAGCGGCTACTGCGCTTCCAGACAGTCGAATCGCGGTGGGGCGGCAGGCAGGTGCAGGTGTCGACGGATGCGTATTTCTTTCAGGAAGGGCAGGGCGCTCGCTTCGAGAAGGCGCGGTTTGGGGAATTCCGCGTCGATGGGAACGGGCAAGCGTTGTTGGTGGGGTTGAGAGGGGAGCGGATGGAAGAGCTGTAGATTCTCCCGATCCCGGAAAGCAAGAAAGCCCGCGATTGCGGGCTTTCTCGACTGGGGCGGGATGCAGATCAGACGTTGAACAAGAAATTCAACACATCCCCATCCTTCACCACATACTCCTTGCCTTCCGCCCGCATCTTGCCGGCTTCCTTCGCGCCAGTCTCGCCCTTGAAGGCGATGTAGTCGTCATAGGAAATCGTCTGCGCGCGGATGAAGCCGCGTTCGAAGTCGGTGTGGATGACGCCGGCAGCCTTCGGCGCCGTGTCGCCCACGTGGATGGTCCAGGCGCGAACTTCC
Source organism: Cupriavidus sp. C1SS-2L (assembly GCF_057073735.1). Classification (NCBI taxonomy): domain Bacteria; kingdom Pseudomonadati; phylum Pseudomonadota; class Betaproteobacteria; order Burkholderiales; family Burkholderiaceae; genus Cupriavidus; species Cupriavidus sp. C1SS-2L. The sequence goes on along the minus strand of NZ_CP172708.1, from coordinate 3,374,904 downwards.
TTCACGCCTGCCGTGAAGTAGGTCTGCAGGCCCAGCAGCTTGAAGCCGGCGCGGATCACGCGGTCCAGGCCAGGCTCTTCCATGCCGAGGTCGGCCAGGAATTCGGCCTTGTCGGCGTCGTCCAGGTCGGCGATCTCCGCTTCGATGGCGGCGCAGACGGCCACGACCGGGGAATTGGTCTGCTTGGCGTACTCGCGCACGGCGTCCAGGTGCGGGTTGTTCTCGAAACCGTCTTCACGCACGTTGGCGACATACATTGTCGGCTTGGCGGTGATCAGGCAGAACGGGCGGATCGCATCCCACTCTTCCGGCGCGAGGTCGAGCGTGCGCACGGCCTTGGCCTGGTCGAGCACGGCTTGTGCCTTTTCCAGCACGGCGACCAGACGCTGGGCTTCCTTGTCGCCGGCGCGGGCGGGCTTGATATAGCGGGCCAGCGCCTTCTCGACTGTGCCCAGGTCGGCCAGCGCCAGTTCGGTGTTGATCACTTCAATGTCCGACAGCGGATCGACCCGGCCGGCCACGTGGATCACGTTCTCGTCTTCGAAGCAGCGCACCACGTGGGTGATGGCGTCGCATTCCCGGATGTTGGCAAGGAACTGGTTGCCCAGGCCTTCCCCTTTGGAAGCGCCCGCCACCAGGCCGGCGATGTCGACAAACTCGACCGTGGCCGGCAGGATGCGCTCCGGTTTGACGATCTCGGCCAGCTTGGCGAGCCTCGGATCCGGCACTTCGACCACGCCCACATTGGGTTCGATGGTGCAGAACGGATAGTTTTCGGCGGCGATGCCGGCCTTGGTCAGGGCATTGAACAGCGTGGACTTGCCGACGTTCGGCAGGCCGACGATGCCGCATTGGAGGCTCATGGTGTCAGGCGGGAAATAGCAAAACCCATATTCTAGCGGATGGGGGCTCTCGGCCTTGCCCCGCCGCGCCATGAGCCGCCGGGGCCGCGCGGGTGAGGTGGCTATAATCCAGCCATGACCCGATCCAACGCGTCCATCCGCAATTCCTCAGCTTTCCAGATCGCCGTTGTCGGCGGCGGCATCGTGGGCAAGTCCTGCGCGCTGCTGCTGGCGCAGCAGGGCATGAGCGTGGCCCTGGCCGCGCCGCGTCCAACGCGCGGGCGCCCCCCGGCCGGGCCTGACGACTGGGATAGCCGTATCTATGCGTTTTCCGCGAGTTCGCAGGCGCTGCTCGCGCGCATGCGCGTGTGGGAGGCGCTCGATCCGTCCCGCATCCAGCCAGTGCGCGATATGCGCGTGTTCGGCGACGTGAGCGCCGCCGAGACCTCGCCGAGCCTCGATGGCGACCTGCATTTCTCGGCCTACGCCGCGGCCGTGCCGCAGCTCGCGTGGATCGTCGAGTCCGGGCTCGTGGAGCGCGCGCTCGATACCGCGCTCGGCTTCCAGCACCAGGTCCAGTGGCATGACGACACCGCCGCAAGCTTGGAGCGCGATGCCGATGGCGCCACCCTGACGCTTTCCGGTGGTACGAAGATCCGCGCGGCATGTGTGGTCGGGGCCGATGGCGCGCGCTCCTGGGTGCGCCAGCAGTGCCATATCGGCGTGACCACGCGGCGTTACCGCCAGCTTGGCGTGGTGGCGAACTTCGAATGCGAGCGGCCGCACCACGACACGGCTTGGCAGTGGTTCCTGGGCGCCCCGGAAAAGCTGATGGCCGACGAGGAGCCCGCCAACGGCGAGATCCTCGCCATGCTGCCGCTGCCGGGTTCGCGCGTGTCGATGGTGTGGTCGGCCGACGAGGCGCACGCGCATGACCTGCTCGCGCTGTCGCCAGAGGCACTGGCCAACACAGTAATGCAAGCTGCCTCCGGCGCAGTTGGCAGCCAGTTTGGCACGCTGCGGTGTATCACGCCGGCGCAGGGATTTCCGCTGGTGCTGCAGCGCGCGGAGCAGTTTGTGCAGCCGCATCTGGCGCTGGTGGGCGACGCCGCGCATGTGGTGCATCCGCTTGCGGGGCAGGGCATGAACCTGGGTTTGCGCGATGTTGCGGAACTCGGCAAGGTCATGGCCGCCAAAGAATCTTTCCGCAGCGAGGGCGACCTGCGCCTGCTGCGCCGCTATGAGCGCGCGCGCGCCACCGACTTGCTGTCGCTGACCGCCGCGACCGACGGCCTGCACCGCTTGTTCTCGCTGCCCGGCAGCGCGGCGCGCGTGGTGCGCAACACCGGCATCCGCACCGTAGGGCGGCAGTCGCTGCTCAAGCGCATCCTGATTGAACGGGCGCTCGGCTGACGCCGGGTGCCCGGACCTTGACTGAATACCTGGAGTCGATATGTTCCAACTCATGCGCCGCCACCCTGCCTGGACCACTGCCATTGCCGGCGGCCTGGCGGCCGCAGGCTTTGCCCTGCACGCCATGGCGGCGGGCGAACCGGGCACGGACCGCATCAAGGAATCCCTGCAGAAGATGCTGGGCGGCCGCGCCGAAGTGAAGAGCGTGACCAAGAGCCCGGTGCCGGGCCTGTTCGAGGTCAATGTCGGCGGGCAGGTGGTCTACACCGATGCCACCGGCCGCTACGTGATCAACGGCGAGATGATCGATACCAAGACCGGCACCAACCTGACGGAAGAGCGCCTGGCCGACATCAACCGCATCAAGTGGTCCGACCTGCCGCTCGCGCGCGCCATCAAATGGACCAAGGGAGACGGCAGCCGCCAGGTCGCCGTGTTCTCCGATCCGAACTGCGGCTACTGCAAGCGCATCGAGCAGACCTTCCAGCAGATGGACAACATCACGGTCTACACCTTCCTGTATCCGGTGCTGTCGCCCGATTCGGAAACCAAGGCGAAGCAGGTCTGGTGCTCCGCCGACCGCACCAAGGCGTGGCGCGACTGGATGCTGAACAAGGTCGCGCTGACCGGCAACGGCAACTGCAAGACGCCGCTCGACGACAACCTCGCACTCGGCCAGCGCATGAACATCACGGGCACGCCCGCGGTGTTCTTCATGGACGGCACGCGCATTCCGGGCGCGGCCGACGCCGGCACGCTCGAACGCAAGCTCGCCAGCATCAAGAAGTAAGGATCGGCCGGCAATGTCCCGGCCCGAGCAGGCGGCCGGCTCAGTCCGGCCGTTTTGCTTTGCGGACCATCCCCGCATCATCCCTTCGCAAGATCGCCCGGCAGGGCGGCACAGGAGACTTCCATGACGTTCCAGGCATTGCTGCTGACACAGGCCGACGGCGCGACCCAGGCCAACATCGCCACGCTGGATGAGAGCCAACTGCCCACTGAGGGCGACGTGCTGGTCGCGGTCGACTATTCGACGATCAACTTCAAGGACGGCCTGGCGATCACGGGGCGTTCGCCCGTGGTGCGCAAGTGGCCGATGGTGGCCGGCATCGATGGTGCCGGCACGGTGCTGGAGTCCGCGCACCCGCGCTGGAAGGCCGGCGACAAGGTGGTGCTGAACGGCTATGGCGTCGGCGAAACGCACTGGGGCTGCCTGGCGCAGCGTGCGCGCCTGAAGGGCGACTGGCTGGTGCGGCTGCCCGATGCCTTCACGACGCGCCAGGCCATGGCGATCGGCACGGCAGGCTATACGGCGATGCTATCGGTGCTCGGACTGGAGCGCGGCGGCGTCAATGGCCCCGTGCGTCCCGGCGATGGCGATGTGCTGGTCACTGGCGCATCGGGCGGCGTGGGCACGGTGGCGATCGCGATTCTCGGCAAGCTCGGCTATCGCGTGGTGGCGTCCACCGGCAAGCGCGATGAGGCGGATTTCCTCAAGGCGCTGGGCGCAGCGGAGGTCATCGACCGTGCCGAACTGTCGGCGCCGGGCAAGCCGCTGCAGAAGGAACGCTGGGCCGCCGTGATTGATGCGGTGGGTTCGCACACGCTCGTCAACGCGTGCGCGCAGGTGCGGTACGGCGGCGTAGTCACGGCATGCGGGCTCGCGCAGGGCATGGACTTCCCGGCTTCGGTCGCGCCGTTCATCCTGCGCAGCGTGACGCTGGCCGGTATCGACAGCGTGATGGCAGCCATGTCGCTGCGCGAACAGGCATGGGCGCGGCTGGCCACGGACCTCGAGCCGGATCGCCTCAACGCGATCACGCGCGAGATCGCACTGGGCGAAGCGGTCGAAGCCGGCCGCAGCATCGTCGAAGGCGGCCTGCGTGGGCGCACGGTGGTCAACGTCAACCGCAGCTGAGCGCGTTGGCAGCCTCGGCGGATCGCGCCGAATGACGAACGATACAATCATGCCCATGACGCCGATCCGCTATGCCATCGCTCCGCTTCAACCCGAAGCGCATCTCTTCGCCGTCACCGTCACGGTGACTTCGCCCGATTCCGCCGGCCAGCGCTTTTTCCTGCCGGCCTGGATTCCGGGCAGCTACATGATTCGCGACTTCGCCCGCCATATCGTGCGCATCCGCGCCGATGCGGGGGGCAAAGCCGTGGCGCTGACCAAGCTCGACAAGCAGAGCTGGCAGGCCGCGCCGGTCGATGTTTCCGCCGGTCCGCTCACGCTGAGCTACGAGGTCTACGCGTGGGATCTGTCGGTGCGCGCCGCGCATCTCGATACGACCCACGGCTTCTTCAACGGCAGTTCGGTCTTCCTGTGCGTGGACGGACAGGAAGATCAGCCGTGCACCGTGGACATCCACGCGCCCGCCGGCGAGACCTACCGCAACTGGCGCGTTGCCACGGCGATGCGTGAAGCCTCGGGCCGTGAAGGCGCAAAGCGCTATGGCTTCGGCCGTTACCAGGTCGCTGACTACGACGAACTGGTCGACCATCCGGTCGAAATGGGCGATTTCCTGATGGCGACGTTCCGCGCATGCGGCGCCCAGCACGACGTGGTCTTCACGGGTCGCGTGCCGCAGCTCGACATCGATCGCGTTTGCCGCGACCTCAAGCGAATCTGCGAAGCGCAGATCCGCCTGTTCGAACCGCGCAGCGCGCGCGCGCCGTTCCTCGACAGCAACCGCCGCTACGTCTTCATGACGATGGTCACCACCGACGGCTACGGTGGCCTCGAGCATCGCGCCAGCACCGCGCTGATGTGCGCGCGTTCGGACCTGCCTGTGCTCGGCGACAGCGAGACCAGCGAGGGCTATCGCACGTTCCTGGGCCTGTGCAGCCACGAGTATTTCCATACCTGGAACGTCAAGCGCATCAAGCCCGCGGCGTTCGTGCCATACCGGCTGCAGGAAGAAACCTACACGCCGCTGCTGTGGCTGTTCGAGGGTTTCACGAGCTACTACGACGACCTCGTGCTGGTGCGCTCGGGCTGCGTGACCGACACGCAGTATGTCGAGATGCTGGCCAAGACCTGGAATGGCGTGCTGCGCGGCAACGGCCGCACCAAGCAGAGCGTGGCCGAAAGCTCGTTCGATGCGTGGACCAAGTACTACCGCCAGGACGAAAACGCGCCCAATGCCATCGTGAGCTACTACACCAAGGGGTCGCTGGTAGCGCTGGCGCTGGACCTGACCATCCGCGACAAGACCGCCGGCCGGCGTTCGCTCGACGACGTCATGCGCGCGCTGTGGCAGCGCTACGGGCGTGACTTCTATGCGCCGGACGCCGTGCAGCGTGGCGTGACTGAAGCCGAAGTCCATGCGCTGTTCGACGAGATCACGGGCCTGCGCCTCGGCGCGTTGCTGCGTTCGCTGACCGAAGGCACCGGCGAACTGCCGCTGGCGCCGCTGTTCAAGCGCTTCGGCGTCAAGGCCGAGGCACAGAAGCCGGCCCGCACGGCGGCGCTCGGCATCAAGACCAAGACTGACGACGGCTGGGTGCGCGTGACGCAGGTGCTCGACGGCGGCGCCGCGCAGGCCGGCGGCATCTCCGCGGGCGACTTGCTTGCCGCCGTGGATGGCTTGCGCGTTGCGCCGGGGCAGCTCGACAAGCTGCTCGGACGCTACCGCGCCGGCGACCCGGTCACGCTGCACGTATTCCGTCGCGATGAACTGCAGGTGTTGCCGATCACGCTGGCACGCGAACCGGCGGCGCAGTTCAAGCTGACCTTGGAGAGCGGGAAACACGCTTCGCGCACGCGCTGGCTGGGACGCTGAAGCGTCTCCATTCCCGCCCGCATCTCCCCCCAGCCTGACCTAGCCACGCGTCCATGCAATACGCGCACGATCCCCGCACCTTCGTTTATTCGCACTATGTCTACCGTGGCCTGCGCTCGGCCACGGGGGTGATCGGCGCCACGCTGATCGCGCTGCAGTTCGCCGACCTGCCCACGGCGATGGTGATCTCGATGGGCGCGCTGTGCACCAGCCTGATGGACCTGCCCAGCCCCGTGAACCACAAGTTCAACGAGATGCTGGCCAGCGTGCTGCTTTGCGGTGCCGTCACGCTGGTGGTGGCGCTGGCAACGCCATTCCCACGTGTGATGCCATTCGTGCTCGTGCTGGTCACGTTCATGGCCGGCATGATGTCGGTGTACGGCAACAAGACGCTGCCGCTGCAGTTCTCCACGCTGTTCGTGATGACGCTGACCATCAACGAGGACTTCGTGGTGCGCCGCGCGCTCGAGCACACGGCGTTGTTTATCCTCGGCGCCGTGGCGTATCTGGCCTATGCGATGCTCGTAAGCTGGATCACCGAGCGCCGCACCAAGCAGCAGATCCTCGCGGAATCGCTGTACGAGATGGCCCGCTATCTCGAGGTCAAGGCCGCCTTCTACGACGCCGGCAATGATTACGAGGCGCAGTTCAACCGGCTCGTTCGGCAGCAGATCATCGTGGCCGAGCGCCAGCAGGCCGCGCGAGATCTGGTGCTGCGCGGCAACCGTACGCCGCATGACGGGCTGCTGGTGCAGGTCCACCTGCGCATGCTCGACCTGTACGAGTACATCCTGTCGACCAACACTGACTATCCGCTGCTGCGGCAAACCTTTGGCAGCACGCCGGTGCTCGACCACCTGCATCGGCTGGTGATGCTGATGTGCAAGGACGTCGAGGAGATTGCCTACGAAGTCACGCGCGGGCGGCCGTCCTACGCCGCCGTCGACTACCGCGACGACCTGCGCGCGGTGGAGCGCGAGATCGCCCAGCTTCGCCACCACCACATTTCGCCTGCGGCGATGACGGCGCTGTGCGAGACGCTGGACATGATTCGCGGCGCCATCACGCTGATCGGGCAGCTGCACGAGGCCTCGCGTACGCCTGTCGAGCCGGCCAAGGTCCTGCCGGGCGCCGACATGACCCCGTTCCTGACGCGCCAGAAATACGAGCTTGGCGTGCTGCGCGACAACCTCAAGTGGCGTGCGCCGGCGTTCCGCTTCGCGATTCGCATCTCGATGGCGGTGGCCCTGGGGCTGTGGATCGCGGACCACCTGCCATACGCCTCGCACGGGTACTGGATCCTGCTGACCATCATCGTCATCCTGAAGCCGAACTTCAGCATGACCAAGCAGCGCTACAACGACCGCGTGATCGGCACACTGATCGGCTGCATCATTTCCGTGGGCATCCTGAAGGTGTTTGACGAACCGCTCGTGCTGCTCGGCTTCCTGTTCCTGGCACTTGTCGCGAGCGCGGCGTTCTCGACGATCAAGTACCGCTACACGGCGATCGCGGCCTGCGTGCAGGTGCTTATCCAGATCAACCTGCTGATGCCGAACACGCAAAATGCGGCGGGCGAACGACTGGTCGATACGGTGATCGGCGGCATCATCGCGTCGTTGTTCAGCTTCGTGCTGCCGAGCTGGGAATACCGCGCGATCCCGAAACTCGTGGAAGGCGTGTTGCAAGCCAACCGCCGCTACATCACGGCCACGCGCGACCTGCTGCTGCGCCGGGCCAAGGATGATTTCGCCTACCGCGTGCAGCGCAAGCAGTTCATGGATGCGCTGTCGGCACTGATCGGCTCGTTCCAGCGCATGCTCGACGAGCCCAAGAGCCGGCACCGCGCGGTGGACAACCTGAACCGCTTCATCGTGCAGAACTACCTGGTGGCGGCGCACGTGGCGGCGGCTCGGATCCAGGTGCGCCAGCATTACACCGAGCTTGATATTCCTGCGGCCGAAGCGGCGATCGAACAGGCGACCGATGCGGCGAATCGCAGCCTGCAGCTCGCGATCGAGCGATTGGCTGCGGACGACCGCTCTGGTAGCCGCGGCGCGGGTTTTATCCGCCCAAGCGAGCAGGTGGCCATTGTCAGCGGTCCTTCGCTGGAAGGGCCGCCGCCCGAACATGCCGATGACAGGCGTGCGCGGCTAGCCGATTCGGCCGACCGGCGCCGCGCCGATGAACTTGCGCATGCGGCGGCGGCAGGGGAATCCGTTCAAGAGCCTGGCCCCACGGCAAGTTCGACCGGCCGGCCCGCCAATGCGGTGCTCGAACGACGGTTGCGCGCGCTGCGTGAGGATGCGGCAAAGATCGCGCTGCGCACCGGCGCGATAGGAAGGGCGATGCGGACGCGGGATTGAGCGAAGGCGCGGACTGGCGCCCGCTTTACTGCGTGTCCCCGGACTCCGCCTGTTCTTCCCTCGGCAACGTCAACATCCCGCTGTTATAGCTGTACTCATACACCTCTCCGTACCGCCCCCAGTCCACCGCCACCGACAACACGCGCTCCGCTTCCTCGGGCTTGAGGAACGCCTCCAGCTCGCGCAGCACCTGTTCCTCGCCGATTTCGCCGTCCTCCGACGCGTCCAGTTCGCGCCGGATATGCGTGGCGAGTGCGACGTGGGCAAGCAACTGCCTGCCGAACATTTCCTTGCGCACGGTCGGCTCGGCCGCGTAATAGCGGCGGCCGGCCTCGGTGACCGTGATGTCGCCGCGTTCGATATGCGCGAGCTGCAGCAGCTGGAGCGCTTCGCACGCGGGCAGCAGGTCGTCGTCGGTGAGGCCGGCTTCGTCGGCCAGGTGCGGCAGATCCGCGCGGCCATGGAACGGCGGTTCGGACAGCAGATCCAGAATGGCATCCATCTGGCTGATGTCGACCTCGGGCAGCCGGTAGCCGATCTGGCGGGAAGGCGCCAGCGCCGGCGCGCGCGGCTCGGCCGCCGCGGGCGAGGTCATCAGCGTGTAGACCTCGTCGATCAGCGCGCGCACCTGCGCATCGTCGCGGTTGCGCGGCCGCGGAAACGGCACGCGCACTTCGGCGCGGATGCGCCCCGGATCGCTCGACAGGATGACGATGCGATCGGCCATCATCACCGCTTCCTCGATATTGTGCGAAACGATCAGGATGCACTTGATGTTGGCGCGGCCGCTTTCCCACAGGTCGAGCATCTCGTCGCGCAGTGTCTCGCCGGTCAGCACGTCGAGCGCGGAGAACGCCTCGTCCATCAGCAGCAGGTCGGGCTGCGTCACGAGCGCGCGCGCAATGCCCACGCGCTGGCGCATACCGCCGGACAGCTCGCGCGGCAATGCGCTGTTGAAGCCGGATAGCCCGATCATGTCGATCGCCGCTTCGGCGCGGCGCGCGCGCTCGGTCTTGGCGACGCCCTGGGCTTCAAGTCCCAGCTCGACGTTCTGCTGCACCGTCAGCCACGGAAACAGCGCGAACGACTGGAACACCATGGCGATGCCTTCGGCCGTGCCGTTGAGACGGTTGCCGCGGAACTGCACATCGCCGCGGTCGGCGCCGACGAGGCCGGCCATGATGCGCAGCAACGTCGACTTGCCCGAGCCTGACTTCCCGAGCATGGCCACGATCTCGCCTTCGCGCAGCGTCAGGTCGACGCCTTCGAGCACGGCGCGGTCGCTCTTGTTAGCCGTGCGGAAGATCTTCGATACACCGCGCAGTTCGATCACGGCCGGCGCCATGACGGCGTGGTTCAGGTTTTCTGCCATCGTTACCTTACAAGCGGGTGCGCTCCTGCGCGAGTTGATACAGGCGGTTCCACAGCAGCCGGTTGAAGCCGACTACGAACAGCGCCATGACGCCGATGCCGAGCGCAATGCGCGGGAAATCGCCGCGTGCGGTCGTCTCGGCGATATAGCTGCCAAGGCCCGTCGCCACCAGCGTGCGGTCGCCCCACGTCACGTATTCGGCCACGATGCTGGCATTCCACGAACCGCCCGCGGCCGTCACCAGCCCGGTCAGCAGGCTCGGGAACACCGCGGGAATGAGGAAACGCTTCCACAGCAGCCAGCCGCGCAGGCCGAAATTGCGGGCGGCCAGCTTCAGCTCGGTCGGAATGCCCGAGGCGCCAGCCACCACATTGAACAGGATGTACCACTGCGTGCCAAAGATCAGCAACGGGCTCAGCCAGATTTCCGGGTTCAGGCCGAAGCGCACAATCAGCATGACGACCAGCGGGAACATCAGGTTCGCCGGGAAGGCCGCCAGGAACTGCGCCACGGGCTGGGCGATGCGCGCCACCGACGGATTCAGGCCGATGCGGATGCCGATCGGCACCCAGATCACCGCGGCCAGCGCGATCAGCACGATCACGCGCACCATCGTCAGCGTGCCGAGCCACAGCACATGGCCGACTTCGAGCCAGCCGACTTCGCTGTGCACGAAGTACATCACGCGGCTCAGCGCGGCCAGCGCCACGAGCAGGATGACCGCGTTACCGGCGCGCTCGCGCCATTGCACGCGGCGCGGATCGGGCTCGGCCGTCGCAGGCGCCTGGCGTCGTGCGCCCCAGGCGAGCGTGCGTTCAGCCAGCGCCGCAGTGCGCGCGAGCAGCGCCCGTACCCATTCCGAGCGGCGCAGCAGGTCGAGCAGCCACGACTCGGGCTCGTTGTCCTGCGACAGCGTCTCGAAGCGGAAGCGGTCGGCCCACGCGACCAGCGGGCGGAACAGCAGCTGGTCATACACCAGGATGCCAACCAGCATGGCCAGGATGGCCCAGCCGATCGCAGCCAGGTTCTGCTGCTGGATGGCCAGCGCGATATAGGAGCCGATGCCCGGCAGCCGGATGTCCTGGCCCGACACCGAAATGGCCTCCGACGCGACCACGAAGAACCAGCCGCCCGACATCGACATCATCATGTTCCACAGCAGCCCGGGCATGGCGAACGGCACTTCGAGGCGCCAGAAGCGCTGCCATGGCGACAGCCGGAACATGGCCGCCGCCTCGATCAGGTCGCCCGGAATCGTGCGGAACGACTGGTACAGGCTGAACGCCATGTTCCAGGCCTGCGAGGTGAAGATCGCGAAGATCGCCGCGCATTCCACGCCGATCAGGTTGCCCGGGAACAGCGCGATAAAGCCGGTCACGGTGATCGACAGGAAGCCAAGCACCGGGATCGACTGCAGGATATCCAGCGCGGGCACCAGCACCTTTTCGGCCGTGCGGTTTTTTGACGCGAGCGCCGCGAACGCGAGCGAGAACACCAGCGATGCCGCCAGCGCCGCGAGCATGCGAATGCTCGTACGCATCAGGTAATAGGGCAGGTAGGCGATGTCCAGGTGCACGGTCATCGGCTCGCCGGGCACGAACGGCACGTTCATCTGCTGTGCCGCGAACGCCACCATGACGATGATCGCGAGGATGATCGGCAGCAGCGCGAAATCGAAGCGATTGGGCGGGGCGGTCAGCAACTGGCTGTCATAGCCGGGTGCTGGCGTGGCCGGATTGTCGTTGGCTGGGGGCTGAATCATGGCGCTTGGTGGACTGGGCGACCAGCTTGCGGATGCTGGTGGCGAACGGGCGGCCTGTGGATCAGGCCCGACAGGCGGTGTGGGTGCCGCCGGCATCACGCCTTCTGGCGCGCATTCTCTGGTAACGCCTGGGACAGCCGACTAGTTTACGTCTTGTGGGTGACGTGTCGATGTATCGTCGCTGTCGACATGCCGCAAAAGGAGCTTGCCATGGAAACCTGGCACATGACCGCGCATGGGCGCGTGCAGGGAGTGGGCTACCGCGCGGGCTGCGCGCAGGCGGCCATTGCGCTAGGGGTAAGAGGCTGGGTGCGCAACCGGGCCGACGGCACGGTCGAGGTCATGGCTAGCGGTACGATCCAGCAGCTGGAGGCGCTGCGCAACTGGATGCAGGCCGGGCCGCCGGCCGCGCATGTCGCGCGTGTGGATGTCGAGCCGGGCCAGGGGAAGTTCGAGGATTTCGATTTGCGGCCGACGTTGTAGCTGACGTTGCCGTCAGACAGCGCTGGCGAGATCAAAGATCAGGCCGCCAGCCAGTCAATGGGCGTCCGGCCATGCGCTTCCAGCCACCGGTTAGCCGCGCGGAAATGCCCGCAGCCAAGGAACCCGCGATGCGCCGACAACGGCGACGGATGCGGGGCCTCAAGCACGCAATGGCTGTCCGTCAGCAACGGCTTCTTGGCCTGTGCATGGCTGCCCCACAGCAGGAACACCAGATTGGGATGGCTTGCGGCCAGCGCGTGGATCACGCAGTCGGTCACGGCCTCCCAGCCGCGGCGCGCGTGGCTGGCAGCCTGGCCTTGTTCCACCGTCAGCACCGTGTTTAGCAGCAGCACGCCCTGGCGCGCCCAGCCTTCCAGGTTGCCGGACGTGCGCGGCGCCGGGCTGTCGCCGTATTCGGCCGCGATTTCCTTGAAGATGTTGCGCAGGCTCGGCGGGACCTTGATGCCGTCCGGCACCGAGAACGCCAGGCCATGCGCCTGCGGCAGTTCCATGCCGCCGACGACGCCGGTGCCGTGGTATGGGTCCTGGCCGAGGATCACGACCTTGACCGCGTCCGGGGGCGTCAGGTGCAGCGCGTGGAAGACGTGATGCGGGAAGACCGGCTTGCCGGCGGCGCGCTCGCCATCGACGAAAGTAGACAATTCCTGCCAGGCGGGCGCCGTCAGACACGGCGCGAGCAAGGCACGCCACGCGGCGGGCAGGGCGTCGGCTTGTGCTTGCAGCCCGGCGGCTGCGGACGACGGTGGGGCGGTGTCAGTCTCGGGAGCAAAAAGATCGGCTTGCATGCGTACGGATTGGCGCGGGATGGCAGGGAAGGAGGGTTCAGGCGTTGTCGACACCGGCGAGCCGGTAGCCGCGCGCGGCCTTGCTGAGATCGGACGGCGTCAGCGGCGCGACAGCCTGCAGCCGCGCACCGAGTCCATGCAGAACATCGGCGGCCCGGCTCTCATCGCCCGACAGCCATTCCAGCTCCAGTTCCTGGATGCGTTCCTGCGCCTGCGTGGCCGGTGCCGTGATGGTGCCGCAGTCGAGCCCCGCTTCGATGCGTGCGCCGTCGTGCTGCAAGATCCACAGTCGGCGGACAAAGTCGGTGCGGAACACCGGGGCAAGGCGGTCAGCCAGCGGCGCCAGCAAGGCCCGCGCTTCGTCGGGCAGCTTTTGCAGCTCGATCGCCTCGCCGCCCACCTCGGTTTCCCACTCGTGCCGGCTCGCCAGGCCGCCCTGACTCTGCCCCGCGGTCTTCAGCGTCTGCAGCCACTGCGCGCCTTTGCGGCGCAGGCGCAGCGCGGCGCGCGCGCGGGCGAGATCGCGTTCTGGCGTATCGAGGTAGACATTGAGCAGCGTGACTTCGCCCTTCGATTCGCCGTTGGCGTCGAGCCACGCAGCAAGCTGCGCCAGCGCATCGTCGGGAACGGCGAGCTTCAGCTCGATTTCCTGCGCCATCGGCTTACGCGAACAACCGCGCCAGTTCCACGCCGGGGTCCTTCGCGCGCATGAACGCTTCGCCGACCAGGAACGCGTGCACATCGGCATCGCGCATGCGTTTCACGTCGTTCGGGCCCAGGATGCCGGATTCCGTCACCACGAGCCGGTCGGCCGGCATGCTCGGCAGCAGGTCCAGCGTGTTGTCGAGCGAGACTTCGAACGTGCGCAGGTTGCGGTTGTTGACGCCCAGCAGCGGCGTCTTCAAGCGCAGTGCGCTGTCGAGTTCGTCGGCGCCGTGGACTTCCACGAGCACGTCCATGCCCAGCTCGTGCGCGCACGCTTCCAGGTCGGCCATCAGGCCAGGGTCGAGCGCGGCGACGATCAGCAGGATGCAGTCCGCGCCCCAGCTGCGCGCTTCATAGACCTGGTACAGGTCGACCATGAAGTCCTTGCGCAGCGCGGGCAGCGGGCAGGCGCCACGCGCGCGCTTCAGGTAGTCGGCGTGGCCCTGGAAGAAATTCACGTCGGTCAGCACCGACAGGCAGGCCGCACCGTGGCTCGCGTAGCTTTCGGCGATGGCCTCGGGCACGAAGTTCTCGCGCAGCACGCCCTTGGACGGCGATGCCTTCTTGACTTCGGCGATCACGCCGGCGTGGCCGGCGGCAATCTTGTCGCGCAGCGAACGTTCGAAGCCGCGCGGTGCGAAGCCCGCTTCATTGCGCAGGCTCTCGGCCTCGGCGCGCAGGCTCGGCAGGTCGCGCTTCTTGCGCGCGGCGGAGACTTCGTCGGCCTTGACGGCCAGGATCTTGTCGAGGATGTCGGACATGGTTGCCTTACTTGAATTGCTGCGTGGCGCGCACGAAGTGGTCGAGCTTCTCGCGTGCGGCGCCGCTCGCGATGGCTTCGCGCGCGCGGCGGATGCCATCTTCGATCGAATCGGCGACATTGGCGGCGTACAGCGCGGTGCCCGCATTGAGCGAGACGATCTCGCGCGGCGTGCCGGGCACGTTGCCGAGCGCTTCGAGCAGCATCGCCTTCGACTCGACCGCATCGGCAACCTTCAGGCCGCGGTTGGAAATCATCGACAGGCCGAAGTCTTCCGGATGGATTTCGTACTCGCGCACTTCACCGTCCTTCAGTTCGCCGACCAGCGTCGCGGCGCCGAGCGACACCTCGTCCATGCCGTCCTTGCCGTACACGACCAGCGCGTGCTTCGCGCCGAGGCGCTGCATCACGCGCACCTGGATGCCGACGAGATCCGGGTGGAACACGCCCATCAGGATGTTTGGCGCATCGGCCGGATTGGTCAGCGGGCCGAGGATATTGAAGATCGTGCGTACGCCCATTTCCTTGCGGATCGGCGCCACGTTCTTCATCGCCGGGTGGTGGGTCGGGGCGAACATGAAGCCGATGCCGGTCTGCGCGATGCACTGGCCGACCTGTTCTGGCGTCAGCATGATATTCACGCCCAGGGCTTCCAGCACGTCAGCGCTGCCCGACTTGGAGCTCACGCCGCGGTTGCCGTGCTTGGCGATCTTTGCGCCGGCAGCGGCGGCCACGAACATCGAGGCGGTCGAGATATTGAAGGTATGCGAGCCATCGCCGCCGGTGCCGACGATATCGACGAAGTTCTCGCGGTCCGTCACTTCGACCTTGTTGGCGAACTCGCGCATGACCTGCGCCGCGGCCGAGATCTCGCCGATGGTTTCCTTCTTCACGCGCAGGCCGGTCAGGATCGCGGCGGCCATTACCGGCGAGATCTGCGCCTGCATGATCTGGCGCATCAGATGCAACATCTCGTCGTGGAAGATCTCGCGATGTTCGATGCAGCGGGTCAGCGCTTCCTGGGCGGTGATGGTCATGGCGGTCTCGGTCGGTTGGGTGGCGTGCGGCGCGATGGGAATGGACGAAACGGACGGCGTGGCAGTGTCGAGCAGTCTCATCGCGTCGTCTTCAGGAAGTTGGCCAGCAGCGCATGGCCTTGTTCGGAAAGAATCGACTCGGGATGGAACTGCACGCCTTCGATGGCCAGCGTCTTGTGGCGTACGCCCATGATCTCGCCGTCAGGCGTCCAGGCGGTCACTTCCAGGCAGTCCGGCAGGGTTTCGCGCTCGATCGCCAGCGAATGATAGCGCGTCACGTCGAAGTGTTTGGGCAGGCCGGCAAACACGCCTTGCTGCGTGGTCTCGATGGTGCTGACCTTGCCGTGCATGACTTGCTTCGCGCGGATCACCTTGCCGCCGAACGCTTCGCCGATGGCCTGGTGGCCGAGGCACACGCCGAGCAGCGGCACCTTGCCGGCAAAGTGCTGCAGCGCGGCCACCGAGATGCCGGCTTCCTTCGGGCTGCACGGGCCCGGCGATACGCAGATATGGTCGGGCTTGAGCGCCTCGATTTCCTCGATCGTGATTTCGTCGTTGCGGTAGGTGCGCACGTCCTCGCCGAGTTCGCCGAAATACTGGACAAGGTTGTAGGTGAACGAATCGTAGTTGTCGATCATCAGCAGCATGGCCGTTTCTCCCTTATTCCCTGGTTCAGATGTCGGAGTCCAGGCCATCCTGGACCTGCTCGGCGGCGCGGATCACGGCGCGCGCCTTGGCTTCGGTTTCCCTCCATTCGGCTTCGGGGTCCGAGTCCGCAACGATGCCGGCCGCAGCCTGCACGTAGAGATTGCCGTCCTTGATGATGCCGGTGCGGATCGCAATCGCCAGGTCCATCTCGCCGCCGAACGACAGGTAGCCCACGGCGCCGCCGTAGATGCCGCGCTTGCGCGGCTCCAGTTCGTCGATGATCTCCATCGCGTGCACCTTGGGCGCGCCCGACAGCGTGCCGGCCGGGAAGGTGGCGCGCAGGACGTCGAGGTTGCTCATGCCCGGGCGCAGGGTGCCCTCGACCGAGCTGACGATGTGCTGCACGTGCGAGTACTTTTCGATCACCATCTTGTCGGTGACCTTGACCGAGCCGGTCTCGGCGATGCGGCCGATATCGTTGCGCGCCAGGTCGATCAGCATCACATGCTCGGCGATCTCCTTCGGGTCGTTGAGCAGTTCGGTGGCGAGCTGCGCGTCCTTCTCGGGCGTATTGCCGCGCGGACGCGTGCCGGCCAGCGGACGGATCGTGACGATGTGCTCGTCGCGCGAATCGCCATTGGTGCCGACCTTGCGCGATTCCTGGCGCACGAGGATTTCCGGCGAGGCCCCGACGATCTGGAAATCGCCGAAGTTGTAGAAGTACATGTACGGCGACGGGTTCAGCGAGCGCAGCGCACGGTACAGCGACAGCGGCGCGTCGCGGTACGGCTTCATCAGGCGCTGGCCGATTTGTACCTGCATCATGTCGCCGGCCATGATGTATTCCTTGGCCTTGTGCACGGCGGCCAGGTAATCGGCCTTGTCGAACTCGCGGTAGACGTCGGTCTGCACCGACGGGCTCGTTACCGGCACATCCACGGGCTGGCGCAGCTTCATGCGCAGCTCACGCAGGCGCTGGCGAGCGCGGGAATAGGCTTCCGGCGTGGTCGGGTCGGCGTAGACGATGAGGTAGAGCTTGCCGGACAAGTTGTCGATCACGGCCAGCTCTTCGCACAGCAGCAGCTGGATATCGGGCAGGCCGAGGTCGTCGGGCTTCTGCGTGTTGGCCAGCTTCTTCTCGATATAGCGCACCGCGTCATAGCCGAAATAGCCGGCCAGACCGCCGCAAAAGCGCGGCAGGCCCGGGCGCAGCGCGACTTTGAAGCGCTTCTCGAACTCGGCGATGAAATCAAGCGGGTTGCCTTCGTGGGTCTCGACCACCTTGCCGTCGGTGACAACTTCAGCACGGTTGCCGTAGGAGCGCAGCAGGGTGCGCGCATGCAGGCCGATAAACGAGTAGCGGCCGAAGCGTTCGCCGCCCACCACCGATTCCAGCAGGAAGGTATTGACGCCGCGCGTCTGCGACTGGGCCAGCTTCAGGTACAGCGACAGCGGCGTTTCCAGATCGGCGAAGGCCTCGGCGATCAGCGGGATGCGGTTGTAGCCCTGGTCGGCCAGCGATTTGAATTCCAGTTCGGTCATGTCGATCCTCGTTTGCGGCGCGGCGTGTTCTTGTTGGCGCGGCGCCGTGGTGTCGGCAATTAGGCGGGAGCAGGCGCAAGGCCGCTCCGGTTGCGGAACCGTGGTGCGGGAAGACTGCGGACAAGACCGCACACGGCCGGGGCGGCGTGTGGCGCGTTCTTGAGCTAAACGTAGCACATGCAGCTACGCTTGCTGGCGGGGAGTGAAGAGGGATCCTGGTAAGGATGCCGGCACCCTGGCCGGTGCTGGCGAGCCTTCGGTACGAAGGCCGCTCAGCGGACTCGCGAACGCACTTTACGCCTGTTGGGAGGCGCGCCAGCGACGCCAGGGCCAAGCCTGCCGATCACTGCCAGAAGAGATGCGTTTGCGGTTGAAGAACATTGAGGTGTTCAGGGGCTATGAAAGTCTGATTGCCAGCGAATTACCGCTTTCTCAGCAGGTTCCGTGTGCAGAAAGAAGCTCTGCCACGCGGGCAATGGAATCGACTATACCATCGGCGTCGACGGCTTGTACAGGGTTGCCATGGTTGTAGCCGTAGGGCATCAGCAGCACACCCATGCCGGCCGCGCGGGCCGCCTGCGCGTCGTTTTCCGAGTCGCCGATGGCCAGCATGGCCGACGGATCGAGGTGGAAAACCTCGGCCACCTTGAGCAGCGGATACGGGTCCGGCTTGCGCAGCGGAAACGCATCGCCACCGTAGACCAGCTCGAAATACTGCGCCAGCCCGGTCTTGGCCAGCAGCGGCTCGGTGAAGTTGTACGGCTTGTTGGTCACGCAGGCCATGCGCAGGCCGGCCGCCTTCAGCGCCGCCAGGCCTTCGCGCACGCCGGGGTAGATCTGCGAGAACTGGCCATTGATGCGGATGTACTCGCGGTCGTACAGCGCATAGGCCTGCGCGAACAGGCCGTTGGCGTGCAGTGGCGAGAACCGGGCGTCCAGCACGCGCCGGATCAGGTTCTCCGAACCCTTGCCGACGAAGCTCACGATCTCCTGCTCGGACATCGGCGCGACCGGCCCCAGGTTCGGGTGCAGGTGCGCGAGCGCCAGCAGCATCGCGTTGATCGACGCGTGGAAATCCCCGGCGGTGTCGACCATGGTGCCGTCCAGATCGACGATCACGCCTTCGATGCCGCGCCAGTCGGTGCGGCGCAGCGTCATGCCGGCGCTCACTGGCCGACCTTGGCCAGCTCGCCGCGCAGTGCGGAAATGATGCCGCGGTAGCCGCCGTCCGCATCGGGCTTGCCGAACACGGCCGAGCCCGCCACAAAGGTGTCGGCGCCCGCCGCCGCGATCTCGGCGATGTTGTCGACCTTCACGCCACCGTCCACTTCGAGAAGGATCTTGCGGCCCGTGCGCTCGGTGTAGGCGTCGATGCGCTGGCGCACCGCGCGCAGCTTGTTCAGCGTTTCCGGGATGAACGACTGGCCGCCGAAGCCCGGGTTCACCGACATCAGCAGGATCACGTCGAGGCGATCCATCACGTGGTCCAGGTGGTGCAGCGGCGTGGCCGGATTGAACACCAGGCCGGCCTGGCAGCCGTTGTCGCGGATCAGCGCAAGCGAGCGGTCCACGTGTTCGCTGGCTTCCGGGTGGAAGGTGATGATATTGGCACCCGCCTTGGCGAAGTCCGGGATGATGCGATCCACCGGGCGCACCATCAGGTGCACGTCGATCGGCGCGGTCACGTGCGGCCGGATCGCCTCGCAGACCAGCGGACCCACCGTCAGGTTCGGCACGTAGTGGTTGTCCATCACGTCGAAGTGGATCCAGTCGGCGCCAGCCTCGGTCACGCGGCGGACTTCCTCGCCCAGGCGGGCGAAATCGGCGGAGAGGATGGACGGGGCGATGCGGTAGGTGGGCGTGCTCATGGCGGCGGGCGGAATGGGGACAATTGGAGACTGGGCGGCGGCGGCACGGCGGGAATCCTGCCCCTTGCGGGGCGATCCGGGTTGGCCGGCCGGCGAATCGCGCGTATTTTACGCCTGTCCGCGCAACAGGGCCGGGGCCGGGGCTGCACTTGCCGCTGCCGGAGCCTTGCCGCACAATGCGCCTACCCTTGAGCCGGATCCCGCAGACCAGACAAATGAGCGAGTACGCCTTTTCCGTGGCGGTACGTACCCAGTACCTGCCCGACCAGTCAGACCCCGAGCGCGGGCGCCACGCCTTCGCCTACACCATCACGATCCACAATACAGGCGAGGTTGCGGCGCAGCTGATCTCGCGCCACTGGATCATCACCGACAGCGACAATGCGTCGCAGGAAGTCTCGGGCCTGGGCGTTGTCGGCCATCAGCCGCTGCTCAAGCCGGGCGAGCATTTCGAATACACGAGCTGGGCCACGATTTCGACGCCGGTCGGCTCGATGAAGGGCGAATATTTCTGCGTGGCCGAAGACGGGCACCGCTTCGAGGTGCCGATTCCCGAATTCGCGCTGGTACTGCCGCGCATGCTGCACTGAGCGGCCGCGGGCCGCGCGAGGAACCTACTGGCGCGGCCGGCTGTCCTGATCCTGCGCAGGCGCCTGAGTCTGGCGCGACGGATGATCGGTTGGCGCACGGGTAGGGCGCGGGTTCTTCTTGGCCGTACCCATAGTCCAGACCACGATGAAGATCAGCAGGAACAGTGCCACGCCGGCTTCGAGCGCGAACAGCAGCATCGGGTGGGCTTCAAGGAACTCGGACATGATCGGTATGGCGGGCGTCCTTCACAGGCGCCGGCAACGGTGAAGACTGACGCCGGGCATTGTAGGGCATCGCCCCCCGATGCATGCGCGGCGGCGCTGGACAATACGAACAGACAAGATGGCAATTCCGCATTCCCTTTCCACGTTTTCGCGATCCCATAGCCGCACCGGCGCGCCCTGGCGCGGGTGGCTGGCGCTGGCTGCCGGCGCCGCGCTGCTGGCCGGCTGCATGAGCGGGCCGCCGCCGCGCATCGAGACCGGCGGTGCGCCCGGCACGACGGCGCCAACGCCGGGTGCGCAGAAGGGGCGCCTGCAGGCCGCGAACTGGAACGAGATCAGCGGCTGGACGCAGGACGACATGCGCGCCGCGTGGCCCGCGCTGCAGGCTAGCTGCCAGGCGCTGAAGAAGCGCGCCGAATGGGGCCGCGCCTGTGCCGCTGGCCTGATGGTCGACGCCGGCGACCTCGGCGCCATGCGTGCCTACTTTGAATCCAACTTCCAGCCCTACCGCGTCATCAACGGCGACGGCACCGACAACGGGCTGATCACCGGCTACTACGAACCGATCCTGCACGGCTCGCGCACACGGCAGGGCCAGTATCAGGTTCCGCTGTACCGCAAGCCGCCGCAACTGGCCAACCGCGCGCTGCCGCCGCGCGCCGAACTGCTGCAGAGCCCGGCGATGCGTGGCAACGAGGTGGTATGGGTCGACGATGCCGTCGAGGCCGCCTTCCTGCAGATCCAGGGTTCGGGCCGTATCCGGCTCGCCAACGGCACCATGATGCGCGTGGGCTTTGGCGGCACCAATGACCAGCCGTTCCGCTCGTTTGGCAAGTGGCTGCTCGACCGCGGCGAGATCACGCCGGCGCAGGCGACCATGCAGGGCATCAAGGCATGGGCGCGCGCCAACCCCTCGCGCGTCGAGGAAATGCTCAACGTGAACCCGCGCTTCGTGTTCTTCAAGGAGCTGCCGCCGACCAATGACGGTCCGGTCGGTGCGCTCGGCGTGCCACTCACGGCGGAGCGCTCGATCGCGGTCGATCCGGCGACGATTCCGCTTGGCGTGCCTGTGTTCCTGTCGACCACGCGCCCGCTGTCGACCGAACCGATCGAGCGCCTGATGTTCGCGCAGGACACCGGCAGCGCCATCAAGGGCGGTGTGCGTGCGGACTTCTTCTGGGGCGCGGGCGATGCCGCGGGCGAGACGGCCGGCCGCATGAAGCAGGGCGGCCGGATGTGGGTGCTGATGCCGCGCAGCTGACGCGCCGCGCGGTAACTATCAGCGTGGGCGCTGGTCGACGATGCGCCGCGCCTTGCCGACCGAGCGCTCGATGCCGCCGGTCGGCAGCACCTCGATGCCGGCGCTCACGCCGATATAGGCCTTGATGTCGTGGGCCAGCGCCTCGCGCGCGGCTTGCGCCGTCGCCGGTTCGCCGCCGTGGGCGCATTCCACGCGCACTGTCAGCAGGTCCATCGGCCCTTCGCGCGTCAGCACGCACTGGTAGTGCGGCGCCAGTTCCGGGCGCTTCAGGATCAGCTCCTCGATCTGCGACGGGAACACGTTTACGCCGCGCACGATCATCATGTCGTCGGTCCGGCCGGTGACCTTCTCCATGCGCCGGAACGCCGCGCGCGCGGTGCCCGGCAGCAGGCGCGTCAGGTCGCGTGTGCGGTAGCGGACCACCGGCATCGCTTCCTTGGTCAGTGACGTGAACACGAGTTCGCCGAACTCGCCGTCGGGAAGTACCTCACCGGTGTCCGGGTCGATGATCTCGGGGTAGAAGTGATCTTCCCAGATGGTCGGGCCGTCCTTGGTCTCGGCGCATTCATTGGCCACGCCCGGGCCCATCACTTCGGACAGGCCATAGATGTCGACGGCCGAGATATTCATGCGCTTCTCGATCGCGAGGCGCATTTCCGGCGTCCACGGCTCGGCGCCGAAGATGCCGACGCGCAGCGACGTCGTGGCGGGATCGATGCCCTGGCGCTCGAATTCGTCGGCGATGGCGAGCATATAGCTCGGCGTGACCATGATGATCTCGGGCTTGAAATCCATGATCAGCTGCACCTGGCGTTCGGTCTGCCCGCCGCCGAACGGGATCGCCGTCAGGCCGGCCTTTTCCACGCCGTAGTGCGCGCCGAGGCCGCCCGTGAACAGGCCATAGCCATAGCTGACGTGCACCTTGTCGCAACGCCTCGCTCCGGCAGCCCGGATCGAGCGCGCCATCACCGTGGCCCACGTGTCGATGTCCTTGAGCGTGTAACCGACCACGGTCGGCTTGCCCGTAGTGCCCGACGATGCATGCACGCGCGCCACGCGGTCCTGCGGCACCGCGAACATGCCGAACGGATAGTTGTCGCGCAGGTCCTGTTTGGTGGTGAACGGGAAGCGCGCGAGGTCTGCGAGCGTCTGGACCTGATCGGGATGCACGCCGGCCTCGTCGAATTTGCGGCGGTAGACCGGCGAGTTATCGTAGGCATGCCGCAGCGACCATTTCAGGCGCTCGAGCTGGAGTGCCCGCAATTCGTCGCGGCTGGCGGTCTCGATAGGCTCGAGCGGCAGATCGGTCAGGCGCGTGCTCATATCGTCTCCTGCACGTGGGCGTTCTTGTCGATGGAATCGTGAAATCGTCTTGTGCGGGGTCAGGCCACGGGCCTGGCGAACTTCAGGTGCTGCTGCTGTCCGGCGGTACCACGTGTCCCTTGATCTGCGCCGACTTGCCGCGGAACATCGCCACGGCCTCGCCGGCAAGATTGGTCACGCGGATATCGTAGATGCCGTGCCGCCCCGACAAGATCTGTTCCACCGCTTCGGCGGTCAGCACGTCGCCGCCATGCACGGGTTTGAGGAACTCGATGCTGCAGCCTGCCGCCACGGTATTGATATTGTGGCTATTGCACGCGAAAGCGAAGCTGGAGTCAGCCAGTGTAAACATCAGGCCGCCGTGGCAGATGCCGTGGCCATTGAGGAATTCGGGGCGTACCGGCATGGTCAGCCGGGCATAGCCGGGCCGTACTTCCTGCACCACGATGCCGAGCCAGCGGCTACAGGTATCGGCTTCATACATGGCGGCGGCGGCCGACTCGGCAAGTGCCTGCGGGTTCTTGGTCAAGCGGGTCTCCTGTCTCGGTGGGGCGGCGCACGATGGCGCCTGCAGGTCAGCGGCCGGTGAACTTCGGCGCGCGCTTTTCCAGGAAGGCATTGACGCCTTCCGCATAGTCGGCGGACTGCCCAAGCTCGCGCTGCAGGTCGCGCTCTAGGTCGAGCTGCGCATCGAGGGTTGCGGTTGCGCTCGCATACATCGCACGCTTGATCGCGGCGAGCGCACGCGTCGGCTGGGCTGCCAGTTGCGTGGCCAGCGCCAGCGCCTGCTCGTGCAGCACCGGATCGTCCATGATTTCCCAGACCAGGCCCCATTTCTCAGCCTTTTCGGCAGTGAGTTTTTCGCCGGTCATGGCCAGTCCCATGGCGCGCGACATGCCGATGCGCTTGGGCAGCAACCAGGTGCCGCCGGAATCCGGCACCAGACCGATCTTGACGAAGGCCTGGATAAAGCTGGCCGAGCGCGCCGCCAGCACCATGTCGCAGGCCAGCGCGAGGTTGGCCCCGGCACCCGCGGCGGTGCCGTTGACGGCGGCCACGACGGGCATCGGCAGCGCCTGCAGGCGGCGGACCAGCGGATTGAAGTAGCTGTCGATCAGATCGCCCAGATCGGTCATCTTTCCAGGCGTGAAGTCGAGGTCGGCCAGGTCCTGTCCGGCGCAAAAGCCGCGGCCGGCACCGGTCAGGAGCAGGGCGCGAGCGCCGCCAGCCTCCACATGATCGAGTGCCTGCTGCAGCGCGCCGTGCATCTCGCGCGTGAAGCTGTTGAGCTTGTCGGGGCGGTTCAGGGTGATGACGGCCACGTTGCCTTGCCATGCAAGCAAGACCGGGCCGGAGTCCATGCTGACCGGCTGGCCAGTGGGCGCGGGCATCGGGGGCATTGTTGTCTCCTGCCTTGGTGTTCTTGCCGGACGGTTTTAATTAACCGACCGATCGGTCGGTGAATGGTAGCATCAAAAGTCGGGCGTGGGTGTGATGACTGTGCTGCTGCTTACAGGCTATTAAGGACCGTTCAGGTGCCTTACCAGCGGCACCACAAGAGGGTTTGCGCGATTGCCGGCGACCGCCGCAATGCCGGAGGGGGGCGTCGCTCTATAATCGCGCTGCCAGCAATAACCTGAAATCCGCCGGTCTCCGTACCCGGGACACCGGCGCGCCGTCTATTTGTATTGGATACCTCCATGAAGAAGTTCGCAGCACTACTCCTCATTTCGACCGTCGCCCTACTCGGTGCGTGTGGCAAGAAGGAATCGGCACCTGCCGCCGGCACGGAGCCGGCTCCGGTTGCCGCTACAAAGATCATCGTCGGCCTCGACGACAATTTCCCGCCGATGGGCTTCCGCGACAGCAATAACGAGCTCGTCGGTTTCGACATCGACATGGCCAAGGAGGCGAGCCGCCGCCTCGGCTTGACGGTCGAGTTCAAGCCGATCGACTGGAGCGCCAAGGAAGCCGAGCTCAATGGCAAGCGCGTGGATGTGCTGTGGAACGGCCTGACCATTACGGAAGAGCGCAAGCAGAACATCAGCTTCACCGCGCCCTATATGACGAACCACCAGATCGTCATTGTCGGCACCAATTCGCCGGTGAAGACCAAGGCTGACCTGTCGGGCCGCATTGTCGGCGCACAGGATGGCAGCAGCGCCGTGGACGCGATCAAGAAGGAAGCGCAGGTCGCGGGCAGCCTGAAGGAACTGAAGACCTTCGGCGACAACGTGACGGCGCTGATGGACCTGTCGGCCGGCCGCCTCGATGCGATCGTGGTCGACGAAGTCGTGGGCCGCTACCTGATCAGCAAGCGCGCAGGCGAATACCGTGTACTCGACGAGAACTTCGGTACGGAAGACTACGGCGTAGGCGTGCGCAAGGACGATGCCGAGCTGCTTGGCAAACTCGACAAGACGCTCCATTCGATGAAGGAAGATGGCACGGCGGCCCGCATCGCCACCCGCTGGTTCGGCGCCGACATCACCAAGTAATCCGGATCGTTCGCGACGTCCCGTGCCCCATTGGCGCGGCGTCGCGCCTCATCGCGGCCCGCGCGCCGGCAACGTAGCAGCAGCCAGGCGCCCGGGATCCGAACCCCTCCCATCCGCGCAAGCATGGATTACGTCTTATCCCTTCTGCCGCCCCTGGCGCAGGGTGCGAAAATCACCCTCACACTATTTTTTATCACGCTGGCCCTGTCTGTACCGCTCGGCCTGGCGCTGGCGCTTGCCCGCATTTCGAAGTGGCCGCTGCTGAGCAGCCTCGTCAACGGCTATATCTGGCTGATGCGCGGTACGCCGCTGATGCTGCAGATGCTGTTCATCTATTTCGCGCTGCCGTTCGTGCCGGTCATTGGCGTGCGGCTGCCTGATTTTCCTGCGGCGGTGGTGGCGTTCGCGCTGAACTACGCCGCCTATTTCGCGGAAATCTTCCGTGCGGGCATCAAGTCGGTCGACCGTGGACAGTACGAAGCCAGCAAAGCGCTCGGCATGACCTATTTCCAGACCATGCGCCGCGTCGTGCTGCCGCAGATGGTCAGCCGCGTATTGCCGCCGGTCAGCAACGAGACCATCACGCTGATCAAGGACACGTCGCTGATCTACGTGCTGGCGCTCAACGATATTCTTCGCACCGCGCGCGGCATCGTGCAGCGCGATTTCACGACCACGCCGTTCCTGGTGGCAGCGCTTTTCTACTTGCTGATGACGCTGATCCTGACCTGGTTCTTCCAGAACCTCGAGAAACGCTATGCCAAACATGATGACTGACGCGGCCGGAGCCGATTCCAATCGCGGCGCCAGCGTCATGGTCGCGGCGCGGGACATCGTGAAGGCCTTCGGACCGTTGCAAGTGCTGCGCGGTGTGTCCCTGACCTTGCGCAAGGGCGATGTCACAGCGGTGATCGGTCCGTCGGGATCGGGCAAGAGCACGTTGCTGCGCTGCCTCAATCATCTCGAAGTGATCGACAGCGGCACCGTTGAAATTGAAGGCGAGGCGCTTGCATCGATGGGCGTCGATGGCGTGGCCAAGTACGTGCCGGATGCGGAAGTACGCCGTATCTGCCGGAAGATGGGCATGGTGTTCCAGTCGTTCAACTTGTTCCCGCACATGACGGTGCTGCAGAACATCATCGAAGCGCCGATGACCGTCAAGGGTTTGTCGCGCGACGCGGTGCTGCCCAAGGCCGAGGAACTGTTGCGCAAGGTCGACCTGCTGGCCAAGCGGGACAGTTATCCTGCGCGCTTGTCCGGCGGCCAGAAGCAGCGCGTGGCGATTGCCCGCGCGCTGGCGATGGAGCCCGACATCATGCTGTTCGACGAGCCGACGTCGGCGCTCGACCCCGAACTGACCGGAGAGGTCCTTCGAACCATGCGGCAACTGGCCGACGAACACATGACCATGCTGGTGGTCACGCATGAGATGGGCTTCGCGCGCGAAGTCGCCAATCATGTCGTGTTCATGGACGAAGGAAGGATCCTCGAGGAAGGGCCGCCCGAGCGCGTATTTGGGGCACCGGTCCATGCGCGGACGCGGGAATTCCTCGCACACACGCTCTAGTCGCTGTAACTCGCCACCGCATGACAATTGAAATTGTGCGGTGGCCTCCCCAGTCGGGGCCACTCTGCCACGACCCATGCTCGCTGGCCAAGCCTCGGCGCCTCATTCCCGGCGATCCCTCAAAGCTGCCGGCCTCCCACATTTTTCCTATTGTAAATAGGCGCTGCTCGGCAGCAGCCGCCAAAGTGCTGCGCTTCCATCCTGCACGATTCCCAATTCCGTATGCGAAGTCGATGCAACCAAACATGGTTTTGCCTGTCTTTATATCCAAACAAAGGTCTGGCAAACTCCGTGGCGCCTTTCCCAGGGCTCCGGAGCCAGTGAACGGAATGTTTGGGCCGCCCCGGGCGAAATCGCGGAAGCTGGAGAATCAATGTTGCAGAAAACGAAGCTGGCCAACGGCAAGAGGCCCCGTGCACTGGTTCTTTGCATTGGTGGCCTGGGAGATGTCGTGTGGGCCAGCGCGTCCATCGACGCCTTGCGCGAAACGTACGGGAGCGATATCGAGATCGACCTGCTGCTGAAGCACCGGTCTGGCGAACTGTTCAAGCACGACCCGCGTATTTCTCGGATCCTCATCCTGCGTGGCGGCCCCAGGCTGCCTTTGCTGGTGAATCCGCACAAGTGGCTGATACTCGCGCAGGCGTTGATTCGCTATCCTTATCACTTGATTCTGGACCTGACCATCAACAGGACGGACTTTTTCCCGAGTCTTGGCTGGTGCTTCCCCGCCGCTCACAAGGTCAAGGTCTACAAGGTGCGCCACGAGGTAGATCCGCCGGAGACCCACAGGACGACGGTCGTCCAGCGCCTGCTCGCCTATTGCACGCCTCAACACATTGCACAGCGGGCCATGCCTTCGCTGAGAAGACCGGATATCGATATCCGGGCGCGCTACGGGCTGACATCGCCCTTTATCTGCCTGCATACCGGGAACAGTTCGTTCTATCACAACAGGGCGAACACGCGACTCTGGCCTGTGGGGAAATGGATCGAGTTGCTGGACGGATGGTCGCGATACTTCCCGCACCATCAACCAGTGCTGATTGGTACGCCGGCCGAAGCTGAGCACATTGCGCAGATTGCGGACAAGTATCCGAGCGTCATCAACTTGTGCGGCAAGACGCCGCTGCCGGAAATGATGGCGCTGATCGCCGACGCGGATCTTCTGATCGGCACGGATACCGGTCCAACCCACGTCGCGGCGGCGTTCGGTACACCGGTCATCGCGATTTTCGGGCCGACGCTTTCCCACGTGACAGGTCCGGCAGGGGACAGCAACCGCCTGCGCATCGTCAAGCCATGGACGGGCACGTTGATCGAGGACGTGCAGGTGGATCAGGTCGTCGAGGCTTCGCATGAGCTCATCTCGGCCGATGGGAATCCCCGCGCGGCGGAGGTGGCGATGAAAGGTAGCGACAGACCCCGGAACAGGCAATCACCGCAAAAGGGTTTGTGGACCAAGCCAGGTGGTCTCGCGAATGCCCGCGGCGTCGCACCTGCCACTCCGCGCGGATAGTCCCAATTGCCGCGTCAACGTGGCAAACTCTCCGGCTGCATTTGCCTACAAAGGAGAAGACATGTCGTACGAAAACATCCTCGTGGAAACGCGCGGCCGCGTCGGGCTGGTCACGCTGCACCGTCCGAAGGCGCTGAATGCGCTCAATGACGCATTGATGGATGAACTGGGTGCCGCACTGACGGTGTTCGACAAGGACGAGAACATCGGTGCCATCGTTATTACCGGCAGCGAAAAGGCGTTCGCGGCCGGCGCCGATATTGGCATGATGGCCAAGTACTCGTTCATGGACGTGTACAAGGGCGACTACATTACCCGCAACTGGGAAACGATCCGCACCATCCGCAAGCCGGTGATTGCAGCCGTGGCAGGCTACGCGCTGGGCGGTGGCTCGGAACTCGCGATGATGTGCGACATCATCATTGCCGCTGAAAATGCCCGCTTCGGGCAGCCGGAAGTCAAGCTCGGCACCATGCCCGGCGCCGGCGGCACCCAGCGCATGCCGCGCGCGGTGTCCAAAGCCAAGGCCATGGACCTGTGCCTGACCGCGCGCATGATGGATGCCGCCGAAGCGGAGCGGGCCGGCCTTGTCTCGCGCGTGGTGCCGGCGGACAAGCTGCTGGATGAAGCGCTCGCAGCGGCGGAGACCATCGCCGGCTACTCGCTGCCTGTGGTCATGATGATCAAGGAATCGATCAACGCGGCCTATGAGACAACGCTCGCTGAGGGCGTGCGCTTCGAGCGCCGGCTCTTCCATGCGACGTTTGCCAGCGAAGACCAGAAGGAAGGCATGGCTGCTTTTGTCGAGAAACGCAGCCCTGACTTCAAGCATCGCTGATAACTTGATAGGGGAATACCCGAGGTTTTCTCAGGGGTATTCAGTTTCCCGGTGCTAAAAAGAACGCCGTATTCCCTTATCGATCAAAGAGTTGGGTGAATTGGATGGTGCAGGTTGCTGTGCCGTTGTGACAAAGGTGTTGCAACCCTCGGCAAACCGGCTTAATATTCGCCCCCTCGCAACACAACGCGGCGCTGCAAGGCAGGGCTGGCAAGGGTTGCGGGGCAACTGGGTGGTTCGGAGCGAGAGAGTTAGCGCGACGAACCGAAGCAAAAAAAGTGCTGACCCGGTTGACGAAACGAAGAAAGTTCTGCATAATCTCGTTTCTCTGCTGCTGACGCAGCGACGCAAACGGCAAAGCCGGTAGCGTGGCCTGAAAGGGCGGGTTCTTTAACAACCAAACAACCGATAAGTGTGGGCGCTGGGTAGCGGACGCACGAAGTCTTCGGACTTCGGGGCTTCAAAAGTTATCAGTGCTCGCACAGCAAAACGTGACTGGGTCTACGGATCTGGTCAGTCAGTTTTCTGAGAGTGAGCGACCGCTCGAAAGAGCGAGGTGCTTCGGCACCACACAGAGATTGAACTGAAGAGTTTGATCCTGGCTCAGATTGAACGCTGGCGGCATGCCTTACACATGCAAGTCGAACGGCAGCACGGGCTTCGGCCTGGTGGCGAGTGGCGAACGGGTGAGTAATACATCGGAACGTGCCCTGTCGTGGGGGATAACTAGTCGAAAGATTAGCTAATACCGCATACGACCTGAGGGTGAAAGCGGGGGACCGGTAACGGCCTCGCGCGATAGGAGCGGCCGATGTCTGATTAGCTAGTTGGTGGGGTAAGAGCCCACCAAGGCGACGATCAGTAGCTGGTCTGAGAGGACGATCAGCCACACTGGGACTGAGACACGGCCCAGACTCCTACGGGAGGCAGCAGTGGGGAATTTTGGACAATGGGGGCAACCCTGATCCAGCAATGCCGCGTGTGTGAAGAAGGCCTTCGGGTTGTAAAGCACTTTTGTCCGGAAAGAAAACCCTTGCCCTAATACGGTGGGGGGATGACGGTACCGGAAGAATAAGCACCGGCTAACTACGTGCCAGCAGCCGCGGTAATACGTAGGGTGCGAGCGTTAATCGGAATTACTGGGCGTAAAGCGTGCGCAGGCGGTTTTGTAAGACAGGCGTGAAATCCCCGGGCTTAACCTGGGAATGGCGCTTGTGACTGCAAGGCTAGAGTGTGTCAGAGGGGGGTAGAATTCCACGTGTAGCAGTGAAATGCGTAGAGATGTGGAGGAATACCGATGGCGAAGGCAGCCCCCTGGGACATGACTGACGCTCATGCACGAAAGCGTGGGGAGCAAACAGGATTAGATACCCTGGTAGTCCACGCCCTAAACGATGTCAACTAGTTGTTGGGGATTCATTTCTTCAGTAACGTAGCTAACGCGTGAAGTTGACCGCCTGGGGAGTACGGTCGCAAGATTAAAACTCAAAGGAATTGACGGGGACCCGCACAAGCGGTGGATGATGTGGATTAATTCGATGCAACGCGAAAAACCTTACCTACCCTTGACATGCCACTAACGAAGCAGAGATGCATTAGGTGCCCGAAAGGGAAAGTGGACACAGGTGCTGCATGGCTGTCGTCAGCTCGTGTCGTGAGATGTTGGGTTAAGTCCCGCAACGAGCGCAACCCTTGTCTCTAGTTGCTACGAAAGGGCACTCTAGAGAGACTGCCGGTGACAAACCGGAGGAAGGTGGGGATGACGTCAAGTCCTCATGGCCCTTATGGGTAGGGCTTCACACGTCATACAATGGTGCGTACAGAGGGTTGCCAACCCGCGAGGGGGAGCCAATCCCAGAAAACGCATCGTAGTCCGGATCGTAGTCTGCAACTCGACTACGTGAAGCTGGAATCGCTAGTAATCGCGGATCAGCATGCCGCGGTGAATACGTTCCCGGGTCTTGTACACACCGCCCGTCACACCATGGGAGTGGGTTTTGCCAGAAGTAGTTAGCCTAACCGCAAGGAGGGCGATTACCACGGCAGGGTTCATGACTGGGGTGAAGTCGTAACAAGGTAGCCGTATCGGAAGGTGCGGCTGGATCACCTCCTTTCCAGAGGCGCGCGTTCTGCGTGCTCAGTGTCCACACTTATCGGTTTGTTTGCTGTTACAGCCAAGGGTCTGTAGCTCAGGTGGTTAGAGCACCGTCTTGATAAGGCGGGGGTCGTAGGTTCAAGTCCTACCAGACCCACCAAGTTATCCGAGGGGGGATTAGCTCAGCTGGGAGAGCACCTGCTTTGCAAGCAGGGGGTCGTCGGTTCGATCCCGTCATCCTCCACCACCGCTTACGAGCGGGACGGAAGTACCTTGGTTTGGTTGGCCAAATGCAAGCGCTCTGCGCAAGAGTGTTTGCATTTGGCATTGCCAAGCGATCGCAAGATCGGCTGTTCTTTAACAATATGGGATGTAGTAAAGGTGTCGCGCGAGCGTTGATGAGACGCTCAGTTGTATAACGCGATACCGGGTTGTGATTGTATCAACCAAAGTATTTAAGTGATCGAAAGATGACTTGGAATACGGCACAAATGCGAGAACTCAACCTGTAGCGAGACGGTGTCCTTGAGACACACTTGTTATAGGGTCAAGCGAACAAGTGCATGTGGTGGATGCCTTGGCGATCACAGGCGATGAAGGACGCGGTAGCCTGCGAAAAGCTTCGGGGAGCTGGCAAACGAGCTTTGATCCGGAGATGTCCGAATGGGGAAACCCGGCCCGAATGGGTCATCCCTGACTGAATACATAGGTCAGGGAAGCGAACGCGGCGAACTGAAACATCTAAGTAGCTGCAGGAACAGAAATCAACCGAGATTCCCAAAGTAGTGGCGAACGAAATGGGAAGAGCCTTGTACTCTTTAGCAGTGTTGTTAGCAGAACGGGATGGAAAGCCCGGCCGTAGCAGGTGATAGCCCTGTATGCGAAAACAGCGTTGTGGAACTAGGTGTACGACAAGTAGGGCGGGACACGTGAAATCCTGTCTGAAGATGGGGGGACCATCCTCCAAGGCTAAATACTCGTGATCGACCGATAGTGAACCAGTACCGTGAGGGAAAGGCGAAAAGAACCCCGGGAGGGGAGTGAAATAGATCCTGAAACCGCATGCATACAAACAGTCGGAGCCTCGTAAGGGGTGACGGCGTACCTTTTGTATAATGGGTCAGCGACTTACATTCAGTGGCGAGCTTAACCGATTAGGGCAGGCGTAGCGAAAGCGAGTCCGAACAGGGCGATTAGTCGCTGGGTGTAGACCCGAAACCAGATGATCTATCCATGGCCAGGTTGAAGGTGCGGTAACACGTACTGGAGGACCGAACCCACTAACGTTGAAAAGTTAGGGGATGAGCTGTGGATAGGGGTGAAAGGCTAAACAAATCTGGAAATAGCTGGTTCTCTCCGAAAACTATTTAGGTAGTGCCTCGTGTGTCACCTTCGGGGGTAGAGCACTGTCATGGTTGGGGGGTCTATTGCTGATTACCCCGCCATAGCAAACTCCGAATACCGAAGAGTGCAATCACGGGAGACAGACATCGGGTGCTAACGTCCGGTGTCAAGAGGGAAACAACCCAGACCGCCAGCTAAGGTCCCCAAATATGGCTAAGTGGGAAACGAAGTGGGAAGGCTAAAACAGTCAGGAGGTTGGCTTAGAAGCAGCCACCCTTTAAAGAAAGCGTAATAGCTCACTGATCGAGTCGTCCTGCGCGGAAGATGTAACGGGGCTAAGCCATATACCGAAGCTGCGGACGCACAGTAATGTGCGTGGTAGGAGAGCGTTCCGTAAGCCTGTGAAGGTGTCTTGTAAAGGATGCTGGAGGTATCGGAAGTGCGAATGCTGACATGAGTAGCGATAAAGGGGGTGAAAGGCCCCCTCGCCGTAAGCCCAAGGTTTCCTACGCAACGTTCATCGGCGTAGGGTGAGTCGGCCCCTAAGGCGAGGCAGAGATGCGTAGCTGATGGGAAGCAGGTTAATATTCCTGCACCGTCGTATGATGCGATGGGGGGACGGATCGCGGAAGGTTGTCCGGGTGTTGGAAGTCCCGGTCCCTGCAGTGGAGAAGGCGCTTAGGCAAATCCGGGCGCGTAATTCAAGGCTGTGGGGCGAGTGAGCTAGGCTCGCGAAGCAATTGGAAGTGGTTCCAAGAAAAGCCTCTAAGCTTCAGTCATACGAGACCGTACCGCAAACCGACACAGGTGGGCGAGATGAGTATTCTAAGGCGCTTGAGAGAACTCGGGAGAAGGAACTCGGCAAATTGGTACCGTAACTTCGGGATAAGGTACGCCCTGGTAGCTTGACTGGCCTGCGCCAGAAGGGTGAAGGGGTTGCAATAAAATGGTGGCTGCGACTGTTTAATAAAAACACAGCACTCTGCAAACACGAAAGTGGACGTATAGGGTGTGACGCCTGCCCGGTGCCGGAAGATTAAATGATGGGGTGCAAGCTCTTGATTGAAGTCCCGGTAAACGGCGGCCGTAACTATAACGGTCCTAAGGTAGCGAAATTCCTTGTCGGGTAAGTTCCGACCTGCACGAATGGCGTAACGATGGCCACACTGTCTCCTCCCGAGACTCAGCGAAGTTGAAGTGTTTGTGATGATGCAATCTCCCCGCGGCTAGACGGAAAGACCCCATGAACCTTTACTGTAGCTTTGCATTGGACTTTGAACCGATCTGTGTAGGATAGGTGGGAGGCTTTGAAGCGTGGACGCTAGTTCACGTGGAGCCGTCCTTGAAATACCACCCTGGTTTGTTTGAGGTTCTAACCTTGGCCCGTGAATCCGGGTCGGGGACAGTGCATGGTAGGCAGTTTGACTGGGGCGGTCTCCTCCCAAAGTGTAACGGAGGAGTTCGAAGGTACGCTTGGTACGGTCGGACATCGTACCTAAAGTGCAATGGCAAAAGCGTGCTTAACTGCGAGACCGACAAGTCGAGCAGGTGCGAAAGCAGGACATAGTGATCCGGTGGTTCTGAATGGAAGGGCCATCGCTCAACGGATAAAAGGTACTCTGGGGATAACAGGCTGATACCGCCCAAGAGTTCATATCGACGGCGGTGTTTGGCACCTCGATGTCGGCTCATCTCATCCTGGGGCTGTAGCCGGTCCCAAGGGTATGGCTGTTCGCCATTTAAAGAGGTACGTGAGCTGGGTTTAAAACGTCGTGAGACAGTTTGGTCCCTATCTGCCGTGGGCGTTGGAATCTTGACGGGGGCTGCTCCTAGTACGAGAGGACCGGAGTGGACGTACCGCTGGTGTACCTGTTGTCTCGCCAGAGGCATCGCAGGGTAGCTATGTACGGAAGAGATAACCGCTGAAAGCATCTAAGCGGGAAACTCGCCTGAAGATGAGGATTCCCTGGAGGCTTGACCTCCTTGAAGGGTCGTTCGAGACCAGGACGTTGATAGGCTGGGTGTGGAAGCGCAGTAATGCGTTAAGCTAACCAGTACTAATTGCCCGTAAGGCTTGATCCTATAACCAGTGTGTTTTAGCCTGGTGAGTCAATCGCCTTGTGCCGATACAGCACAACCCAACGCTACAAAACTACATCCCGAATTGGTGAGGTTGACCGCGTCAGCCTCACAACCCCTCATGCCTGGTGACCATAGCGAGCTGGAACCACCCCTTCCCATCCCGAACAGGTCCGTGAAACAGCTCCGCGCCGATGATAGTGCGGATACCCGTGTGAAAGTAGGTCATCGCCAGGCTCTTATAATGCAGAACCCCTCAGCTCCCTCGAGCTGAGGGGTTTTTGCTTTTGGGGCGCTGAAACGTTAGAAAGCGCACCCTAGCCCCGGCGCGGTGTTGTTGCGCGCTGATTCGAGGGTACCGGAGCATTCCGGGCATTCAGCGCTTCTGATATGTTCTTTCCCAAGCTTCGGCCGGGACCGAAGCGACGCAGTCTGCCGCATGCAATTTGCGGCAAGCAGTACGTAATACCAAAGCCCGATGCGAAGCAGCATTGCGGCGGATTCAGAGAGG
This sequence comes from Cupriavidus sp. C1SS-2L, assembly GCF_057073735.1. Classification (NCBI taxonomy): domain Bacteria; kingdom Pseudomonadati; phylum Pseudomonadota; class Betaproteobacteria; order Burkholderiales; family Burkholderiaceae; genus Cupriavidus; species Cupriavidus sp. C1SS-2L. Next base: position 3,339,662 of record NZ_CP172708.1, on the reverse strand, counting down.
CAGGGGGTCACATGGCGGCCAGGTGGTATCGGCTTGTTTTGACTGGCGTGGCGGTCGCGCTGACGTTGGCGGGATGCGCATCGACGCAGGTCAGTCCGCCATCGGATCCGTCGAAGATGGCTGCGGCCTCCGCCATCGATTGCAAGGTCTTCGCGGCCCGTGTCGCGTCTCAGAAAAGCCATCCCGCTGATGACCCGGTGTCCGATGCAGTGACCGTCGCCAACGATCAAGCTATCGAGGCGGAAGCTGGCGACGACGGGGATACAGCACCGGCGCCGCTCCTGGCGCACCTTCCCAGATTCTCCGCTGCGTCCTTGAAGAGCCGCCTGCCAGTCGGGTGGCAGCCATGGACGATCAACCGGAACAAGACGCCGACGCGTTACACGCTCGCGGAAGTGGACGAACGCGTCGTCGTCCACGCCCAGGCCGACAGCTCGGCCTCAGGCCTCTACGTGCCCTTGCGTGACCGCGATGCGGGTGTGCTGCGCTGGACGTGGAAGACCAATGGCATTATCCGCAATGCTGACAACGGCCAGGGGCAGCGTGAAGATGCCCCGTTACGCCTGTTTGTCGCATTCGATGGCGACAAGGGCAGTCTGTCGCTCAAGGATCAACTGATGTACGAGATGGCCCGCCTGACAACGGGCCGCGAGATGCCGTACGCAACCCTGATGTATATCTGGGGGGGCAAGCGGGCGGAAGGCACCGTGCTGTCGAATCCGCATACCGATCGAGTACGCATGATCGTGGTAGATGCCGGCACGAAGCACACCAATGAGTGGCGTTGCCACGAAAGGGATCTGCGTGCCGACTACCGTAAGGCCTTCGGCACTGACCCGGGCCGGGTCATCGCCGTTGGCATCATGACCGATACAGACAATACACGGAGCACGGCAGAGTCCTGGTACGGCGACATCGCCCTGGACTGATCGTCGCCTCCGTTACAGGCCCCCCACGGGCTCGCTGAGCGCCAGCACGGCGAACGACGCAAGCCAGTGCCTTGCGACATAGTCGCCCTGCACGGCCTGCGGCAGTGACGCTTCAATATGGTCCGACCACGCGCGCACAGCGAGCGGACGCAGCTCCTCGGGCAATGCGGGCTCCAGCATGCGCCAGCACCACGCACGTGACAGGTTGAGTCCGTCGAGGTGCGTCATCTTCGGATCGCTGCGGTCCGCGACGGCAACCGGCGTGAGCCAGTTGGCCAGTTCCGTGCGTGTCGGGGCAAACAATTCCCACCATTCCGAAAAGGCACATCCGTCCATGACGGCGTGCATCAGGACCGCCTCCGTCAGTCCGCCCGACAGGAATTCGTCGCCGCCCGGCTCATAACGCGCAGGATAGCGCTGATCGTGGCCGAACCAGCGGTGCGCGCGACGGACAATTGCGCGGCGCAGTGCGTGATGCTGATCCGTGCGCGCATAGCTCAACGCCATGACCAGCGCGAACGCGCTGTTGAAGTGCGTGCCGGTGCGGACGGGGAAGTCCGCCACATCCAGATAGTCGATGAGTTGCTGGGCAAGGTGGCGCGCTAGCGGTGCACAGCTTTCGGCCCATCGGGCGATCTGCGCATCGTGTGTGCCAGCTGCCTGCAGTTCAGCCTGCAGCCGCAGCAGCCAGGCCCAGCCATAAGGCCGTTCGAACGTGCGCGACGCCGGTTGCTGGAAGTACGCCAGTTCGGTGCCGATCGACTCGGGCTGGAACTGCCGTTCGAGCATGGCCCGGATCCGCGGTGAATCGTTCAAGTCCGGGCAGAGCAAGAGCAGGCGCACCAGCAGCCAGTGCATGTGCACGCTAGAGTGCCAGTCATAGCTGCCGCAGAACACGGGATGCAGCAACGCGGGATCGAGCGGCTCGTCCGGCCGCGTCAGCATGTGGTCCAGCTTGTACGGGTAGCGGCGCCCGATGTTCTCAAGCGCTACGCGCGCAAATCCATCTGCGATGTCCAGGTCCAATGCGATGCGAGCCATGGCTGTCGTGCTCGCTCAGGCCCGGGGCAGCCACTTCTCCACCAGCTTCACAAAGAATGTCGATCCGACAGGCAGCAGTTCGTCGTTGAAGTCGTAGCTAGGGTTGTGCAGCATGCACGGCCCCATGCCGTGGCCGGATTCGCGATGCGCGCCGTCGCCATTGCCGATGAACAGGTAGCAGCCGGGCTTTTCCTGCAGCATGAACGAGAAATCCTCGGCGCCCATCGTCGGCTCGACATCGGCATTGACGTTGTCTAAACCGACCAGTTCGGCCGCCACGCCGGCGGCAAACTCTGCCTCGGCGGCGCTATTGATTGTCGGCGGATAGTTGCGGTGAAACTCGTAGTCGACCGTGCAATCGAAGGCCGATGCCACGGCACGCGCGACTTCCTCCATGCGCCGCTCGATCAGGTCGAGCACGGGCACCGTAAAGGTACGCACCGTGCCGCCGATCCACGCCTGGTCCGGCACGATATTGGTCGCGTCGCCGGCATGGAACTGCGTGACCGAGATCACGGCCGTGTCGATCGGCCGCTTGTTGCGCGTGATGATGCCCTGCAATGCCGACACGATCTGTGCGGCGGTGAACACCGGATCGCTGCCGTTGTTGGGCATGGCTGCGTGCGCGCCCTTGCCGCGCACGACAATGCGAAATTCATTGCTCGATGCCATCAGCGGGCCGGCGCGCGTACCGAATGCGCCGACCGGCATGCCAGGCCAATTGTGCATGCCGAACACCGCATCGCACGGGAAGCGCTCGAACAGGCCATCCTTGATCATCTCGCGCGCGCCGCCACCGCCTTCTTCGGCCGGCTGGAAGATCAGGTTGATAGTTCCGTCGAAGTTGCGATGCTCGGCCAGATAGCGCGCCGCGCCCAGCAGCATCGCAGTGTGGCCGTCGTGGCCGCACGCGTGCATGCGGCCATCATGCTGCGAGCGATGGCCGAACGTGTTGGCTTCCTGCAGCGGCAGCGCGTCCATGTCGGCGCGCAGGCCAATGCTGCGTGCGCTGTTGCCCTGGCGGATCACGCCGACCAGGCCTGTCTTGCCGAGTCCGCGATGGACTTCGATGCCCCAGGATTCCAGGTTGCTCGCCACCACGTCGGCGGTGCGTTGTTCCTGGAAACACAACTCGGGATGCGCATGGATGTCGCGTCGGATCGTGCGGATGTCGGCTTGCGCCTGCAGGATTTCGGGAATGAGCTTCATGGTGCCGGAGACCCTACGACTGTCGATGGATACCGCGATCATACGACGCCGGCCCGCAAAGCGCCAAAGCGGGCCGATTCCAAGCCTTCGCCAAATTGTATGGACATCTGCGCGATGCCGCGGTGCAAGACGAGTGGGTGGGTTTCCCCCAATGCCAGCTTTCACCGGCTGCTGGAACAGTTCATGCTTGAAGTGCCCGGCCGGCAATACCGTCGCATCCCTGATGCCTGACCGCACCAAAATGCAGCGCTCTTTCGTGTGATGCTGCGGCGCGTCCATTGCCGATCCTAACGTCTGCTTCATCTGTTCCTGGGAGAATTGCGCGATGTCCCTTCGCACAATCAAGAAGGCATTTGGTGCTGTCGCGGTAGCCGGGGCCATGAGCCTTGTGCTGGCCGGCGCGGCACAGGCCGCTGACCTCAAGCTTGCCATGAGTTCGCCGCCGACCTCGATGGATCCGCACTTCTACAATCTGTTTTCGAACATCAACGTGTCTGAACACGTGTTCGAGACGATGATCAAGATGGACCCCGACAGCCGCATCATTCCCGGCCTCGCGGAGTCGTGGAAGATGATCAACAACCTGACCTGGGAATTCAAGATCCGCAAGGGCGTGAAGTTCCATGACGGCTCCGAGCTGACCACCGAGGACATCGTCTGGTCGCTGGACCGGCCGGCCACCATTCAGAACAGTCCCGGCAAGTTCGACGTCTACACCAAGGCGATCATCAACAAGAAGGTGATCGACAAGTACACCATCCAGCTCACTACCAACCAGCCGTATCCGCTGATGCTGAACGACCTCACGTCGATCTTCGTCGTGCAGAAGAAGGCCACGCAAGGGTTGAGTTCGGATGACTTCGCCCAGGGCAAGGGCATGATCGGCACCGGCCCGTTCAAGTTCGTGAGCTACGCGCGCGACGACCGGGTCGAACTGGTGCGCAATCCCGATTACTGGGGCCCGAAGCCCGCGTGGGACAAGGTGACGCTGCGCTTCATTCCCAATCCGGCCACGCGCCTCGCGGCGCTGCTGTCCGGTGATGTGCAGGCGATCGAGAACGTGCCGACGCCGGATCTGCCGAAGGTGCGCAACGATCCCAAGTTGTCGTTCTTCTCCAAGATTTCGCACCGCGTGATCTACCTGTACTTCGATGCCAAGCGTGACAAGTCGCCGTACGTCACGACCAAGGAAGGTCAGCCGATGGACAAGAACCCGCTGAAGGATGCGCGCGTGCGCAATGCCATCAGCATGGCCATCAACCGGCAGGGCATCAAGGACCGACTGATGGAAGGCCTGTCCGAGCCGACCAACAATCTCGTGCCGCCCACGCTGTTCGGTTATAACCCGAACCTCAAGACGGTCAAGTACGATCCCGAGGGCGCGAAGAAGCTGCTTACGGAAGCGGGGTATCCGAACGGCTTCGGCGTGACGCTGCACACGCCTAACAACCGCTATGTCAACGACGAGAAGATCGCGCAGACCATCGCGCAGAACCTCACGCGCATCGGCATCGTGACGAAGGTGGAAGGCATGCCGATGGCGACGTACTCGTCCAAGGGCATCAAGCACGAATGGTCGTTCGGCTTGCTCGGCTGGGGCGCACAGACCGGCGAAGTCAGCTCGCCGCTGCGCGCGCTGCTGGCTTGCGAGGACAGCAAGAAGGGCTTCGGCACCACCAACTGGGGAGAATACTGCAATCCGAAGATGGATGTGGTGCTGGAGAAGGCGCTGGCCACGGTCGATGACAACGAGCGTTCCAAGCTGCTGCAGGAAGCCACTGCCATTGCTATCAACGACGGCGGTATCATCCCGATCCACCAGCAGGTGACCACCTGGGCCACGCAGAAGGGTATCGTCTATATTCCGCGCACCGACGAACGCACCTATGCGCACAACTTCAAGCCGCAGTAAGCGGCGCCATCCGGTCGCCTGCGGGTAGTGCTCGCGGCAACGTACACCATGCGGGCCGTGCCTGGGACGGGCGCGGGGCTGGCCCGGCGCGACCCGCAGCGGTGTGCGAAAGGAAGTGGTTCAATATGCTGGTTTTCATCATCCGGCGGCTGATGCAGAGCGTGGTTGTGCTCTTCATCATGTCGCTGCTCGTCTTTCTCGGCGTCTTCGCCATCGGCAACCCGGTCGACATCCTGATCAATCCGCAAGCGGATCAGGAGGACATCCGGCGCACCATTGCCGCGCTCGGGCTCGACAAACCGCTGTGGGAGCAGTATCTGGTCTTCTTGCAGAACGCCTTGCACGGCAACCTGGGGATCTCGTTCGCTCATGGCACGCCCGCGCTCAAGCTGATCTTCGAGCGCATGCCTGCGACGCTTGAGCTGGCCGTATGCGCGATCCTGCTGGCCATTGTTCTGGGCATTCCGCTGGGGCTTTGGGCAGGCCTGCGCCCGAATGGCATCGCCGGCAAGTCGATCATGACGGTATCGATTCTCGGCTTTTCGCTACCGACGTTCTGGGTCGGGCTGATGCTGATCATGGTGTTCGCGGTGCAGCTCGGCTGGCTGCCTTCGAACGGACGCGGCGAGACCGTGCGCGTGCTTGGCGTGCCGCTGAGCTTCCTGACCGTCGATGGCATCCGCCACCTGATCCTGCCGGCGGTGACGCTGTCGCTGCTCAATATCGCGATGGTGATTCGCCTGACGCGCGCGGGTACGCAGGAGGCGATGCTGCAGGATTACGTGAAGTTTGCCCGTGCAAAGGGACTGTCCAATACGCGCATCGTCGGCGTGCATGTGCTCAAGAACATCATGATCCCGATCGTGACGGTGATCGCACTGCAGTTCGGCTCTATCATCGCGTTCGCGATCGTGACCGAATCGATCTTCGCGTGGCCCGGCATGGGCAAGCTGATCATCGATTCGATCCAGCTGCTCGACCGGCCCGTCATCGTTGCGTACCTGATGGTGATCGTGACGCTGTTCATCCTGATCAATCTGGCGGTGGACATCCTCTACAGCGTGCTCGATCCGCGCGTGCGCATTGCCGACAACAAGGGCTGAGCCATGACTGCCGTAACCGCAGACAAACCGAAAGCCGCGCACGAGCAGACGCCGTTCCGCCGCTTCGCTGCCGAATTCCTCTCCAGCAAGATTGCCGTGGCCGGGCTGATCACGCTGATCACAGTGATCCTGATCGCGATCTTCGCGCCATGGTTGGCGCCGCAGAATCCGTATGACCTTGCCACGCTCGACGTGCTCGACGCACGCCTCGCGCCCGGCGAGCAGGCCGGCAACGGCATGACGTTCGTGCTGGGCTCCGACGAGCAGGGGCGCGACATTCTGTCCGCGGTCATGTACGGGCTGCGCATCAGCATAGGCGTAGGTGTGGTCAGCACGGTCATCGCGCTGATACTGGGCGCGACGCTGGGCCTGTTGGCTGGCTTCCTCGGCGGACGTACCGAAGCGTTCATCATGCGCGTCGCCGACCTGCAGCTCTCGTTCCCGCCAATCCTGCTCGCGCTGATCCTGCTGGCCTTTCTGCGGCCGGGCATCGGCAACATCGTGATCGCGCTCGTGGCGGTGCAATGGGCCTACTATGCGCGCACCACGCGCAGCGCAGCACTCGTAGAACGCCGCAAGGAATACATCGAAGCCGCGACATGCCTCGGCCTGCCGCCGGGCCGCATCATGTTCCGACATCTGCTGCCAAACTGCCTGCCGCCGCTGATCGTGATCGCGGCGCTGCAGGTGGCATCGGCCATCACGCTCGAAGCGACGCTGTCATTCCTCGGGCTCGGCGTGCCGATCACCGAGCCGTCGCTCGGTTCGCTGATTTCCAATGGCCAGCAGTACATGCTGTCCGGCAAGTACTGGATCAGCTTCTTCCCGGGCATTGCGCTCGTCATCACCATCGTGGCCATGAATCTGGTGGCCGACCAGTTGCGCGACGTGCTGAACCCGCGCCTGCAGACGCAATAGGGAGGGGAGGGCAACATGGCACAACCTACCCTGGTGGTGGAACACCTCAAGACGCAGTTCTTCACGCGCGGCGGCATCGCCAAAGCGGTCGACGACGTGTCGTTCACGGTCGGCCGCGGCGAGATCATGGGCCTGGTCGGCGAATCGGGCTCCGGCAAGTCGATGACGGGCTATTCGATCATGGGCCTGATCGATCCGCCCGGCAAAGTCGTGGACGGTCGCATCGCGCTGACCAGCCGCGACGGCGTCACGCGCGACCTGCGCGCGCTCACGCCGGCACAGCAGCGCGATGTGCGCGGCAACCGCATCGCGATGATCTTCCAGGACCCGATGATGACGCTGAACCCGGTCCTGCGCATCGACACGCAGATGATCGAGGCGGTGATGGTGCATGACAATGTCAGCAAGCCTGCGGCGCGCGAGCGGGCGCGCAATGCGCTCGCTCGCGTGGGCATCCCGTCGCCGGACGAACGACTGCTCGCCTATCCGCACCAGTTCTCGGGCGGCATGCGCCAGCGCGTGGCGATCGCCATTGCGCTGCTGAACAAGCCTGACCTGATCATCGCCGATGAGCCGACCACGGCGCTGGATGTGACCATCCAGGGCCAGATCCTGTACGAGATGCAGACGCTGTGCCGCGAATCGGGCACGGCGCTGATCTGGATCACGCATGATCTGTCGGTGGTCGCGGGACTGGCCGACTCGGTCTGCGTGATGTATGCGGGCAAGATCGTCGAGTCGGGTGATGTGCGGCAGGTTCTCGAGCGCCCCGAGCATCCGTACACGCACGGGCTGATCAGCTCGGCGCCTTCGCGCAATCCGCGCGGCGCGCCATTGAAGCAGATTCCCGGCATGACGCCGTCGCTGCTGAACTTGCCCGGTGGTTGCTCGTTCCGCGAGCGCTGTCCCAACGCCACCGAGGTGTGCAGAACGGACCCGCCGCTGGAGACCGCGCCCGACGGCAGGCGGCTGCGTTGCTTCCATCCGATGCTGACACAGCAGGAGGCGGCATGAGCGAAACGGACCTCGATATGCCAGCCATGATAGAAGGGACTTCGCAGCCCGTTACGCCACCAGCGCCGCTGCTGGAGTTGCGCGGCGTTTCCAAGCGCTTCGTCAAATCGCTTGATACGGCGGCGCGCATCGCAAACCTGTTCGGTGCACATGCGCGCGAAGAGGTGGTGCATGCGGTCGACCGCGTTGACCTGAGCATCCGTACGGGCGAGGTGGTGGGGCTCGTGGGCGAGTCGGGCTGCGGCAAATCCACGCTCGGCCGCATGGCTGTGGGCCTGCATACGCTTAGCGAGGGCGAGCGGTTCTGGCGCGGTACTAACCTCGATCACCTGCCGCCCGAGAAGCGCCGCGAGAAGCAGCTCGCGATCCAGATGATCTTCCAGGACCCATATGCCTCGCTCAATCCGCGGCTGCGCGTGATCGACATCGTCGGCGAGGCGCCGGTCGTGCACGGCATGATCGCGCGCGGCGAGCAGAAGGCCTATGTGGAAGACATGCTCGTGCGTGTGGGGATGGATCCGACCGTGCTGCGCCGCTTCCCGCACCAGTTCTCAGGTGGCCAGCGCGCGCGCATCGGCATTGCCCGCGCGCTGGCGGTGAAGCCAGAGTTCCTCGTGTGCGATGAATCGGTCGCGGCGCTCGACGTATCGATCCAGGCCCAGGTGCTGAACCTGTTCATGGGGCTGCGCCAGGAACTGAACCTGACCTACCTGTTCATCAGCCACGACCTCGGGGTGGTCAAGCACATCAGCGACCGCGTGGTGATCATGTACCTGGGGCGCGTGGTGGAGTCGGCGCCGACCGAGCAGGTATTCGCTGCACCGAACCATCCCTATACGCAGGCCTTGCTGGCCGAGGCGCCGAAGCTCGAAGTCGGCAAAAAGACCTATGTGGCGATCCGTGGCGAGATCCCGTCGCCATTGAATCCGCCGACGGGCTGCCACTTCCATCCGCGCTGCCCGCATGCGATGCCGCGTTGCACGACCGAACAGCCGCTGTTGAAGGAGATCGCGCCGGGCAGGCTATCGGCGTGTCACCTGAACGATATGGCGTAGATCGATCCAGCGATCCTCTTGTTTTCTCCCTCTCCCATTAAGGGGGGAGGGAGAAAGCCGCGTGATTCGCAGCCACTCAGCGAATCACCTGCCCCTTCGAGTTGATGATCGTCATCTCCACGAACTTCGACCCGACATGGTTTTCGGGCGTGAAGTTGACGATGAATCCGCCCAGATCGAAATTGTGCATGCCTTCCAGCGCCGCAACGAGCCGTTCGCGCGTCAGGTCCTTGCCGGCGCGGCGCAGGCCCTCCGTAAAAGCCTTCGCAGCGACAAAGCCCTCGATGCCGACGTAGTCGAAATCGTCCGGCTTGCCCGTGGCCTGCAACAGCCGCAGGTATTCACGCACGACCGGCAGTGTGGCGTTGCCCGGATGCGGCATGACCTGAGAGATGATCACGCCGCTGCCACGCGGGCCGAGTTCGCGCGCGAGCGCCTGCGTGCCCACATAGGACACGTTGTAGAACTGGCCGTTGTAGCCCCGGCGTAGCGCTTCCTTCACGAAGGCGCCGGCCGTGCGGTAGGCGCTGATCAGCACGACCGCGTCGGGCTGGGCTTTCATCGTGCCCTGCATGGCGTCGCCGATTTCCGCGGTATTGCGGACCACGGATTCGCGCGCAACGATCTGCACGCTGTTGTCCGCTGACGATTGCAGTGCGCGGGCCAGGCCCTCCAGCCCGGCCTTGCCGTAGGCGTCGTCGTTGTACACCACGGCGACGCGCTTGAGCCCGGTGGTGCGGATCTGCCGAACGATGGCGGCGGTTTCCTCGTTGAAGCCGGCTCGCACGTGGAAGATGTTGCGCAGGCGCGGATCGCGCAGCGATTGCGCGCCGGAGTAGGGCGCAAAGAACGGCACACCGGCCTGGGTGGCAATCGGCAGCGACGCCTCGGCGTTGTCAGTGCCGACATAGCCAAACAGCGCGAACACGCGGTTCTCGCCGATCAGCTTGCGCGTGTTGGCCGCCGCGGTTTCGGGCTCGTTGTAGTCCTCCAGCGTCTGCAACTCGATCCGGCGGCCGTAGATGCCGCCCTGGCGGTTGACGGACTCGAAGTACAGGCGCGCGCCGGCGCCCATCTGCTTGCCCAGTGCCGCCGTCTGCCCGCTCAGCGCAGCCGACTGGCCCAGCACGATCGCGTCGGCCGTCACGCCGGTTTCCGCTGCGACGGCGGCGCCCGCAGCGCCGCAAAAGCCGATGGCGCATGCCACCAGCAGGCCGGCGAAACGCCTGGCCTTGACCCCGTTCAGATCAGACATGAAACCCCGCAAGAAAAGTCAGGTTGGATACCCATGCGCCACCCGGGCCGGTCTGCGCCGACGTCGGTTCCCCGTTGGCCCGCATGCGCTGGCCGCGAGCCGGTTCAGGCCGCGGGACGCGGGCGGGACAACGAGGCCTTTCCGGCCAGGACCGGAACGCGCCGCTGCATCATAATCGAATACAATCCGACCAGAAACCGTCCTGTCCGCCGTGGTTTTCCCGGTAGTGACAGGCATCCGGCCCATCCCCCTGGCCATTCGCCCCGATCGCACCCAGCCGCCTTCCTGCCCGCCCGGAGATTCCATGGCTTCCCGCATTGTCCGCGCCGCCTGCCCGCATGATTGCCCCGACACCTGTGCCTTGCTCGTCACCGTCGAGGACGGCCGCGCCATCAAGGTCAACGGAGACCCGGATCACCCGGGCACGCAGGGCGTGCTGTGCACCAAGGTGTCGCGCTATACCGAGCGCACCTATCACCCTGACCGCCTGTTGACGCCGATGCGCCGCGTCGGGCGCAAGGGCGAGGGCAAGTTCGAGCCGATTTCCTGGGACGAAGCACTTGACGAAGTCGCCACGCGGCTCAATGCCATTGCCGTGCGCGATCCGCAGGCGATCGTGCCGTACAGCTACGCCGGCACCATGGGGCTGGTGCAGGGCGAGAGCATGGCCGCGCGCTTCTTCCACAAGCTCGGCGCCTCGCTGCTCGACCGCACGATCTGCGCGAGTGCCGGCGCCACGGCGCTGCGCTACACCTATGGCGCGAGCGTCGGCATGGACATGGAAAACGTCGTCGATGCGAAGCTCGTGATCATCTGGGGCGGCAACCCGATCGCCTCGAACCTGCACTTCTGGACGCGCGCGCAGGAGGCCAAGCGCCGCGGCGCGACGCTGGTGGCGATCGACCCGTACCGCTCGCTGACCGCCGAGAAGTGCCACCACCATATTGCGCCGATGCCGGGCACGGACGGCGCGCTGGCGCTGGCCATCATGCACGTGCTGATCCGCGACGACCTGCTCGACCACGACTACATCGCGCAGCACACGCTCGGCTTCGACGCGCTGCGCGAGCGCGCGCAAGCGTATTCGCCAGCCCGCGCCGCGGAAATCTGCGGGATTCCGGTGGAGGACATTGAATGGCTGGCCGGCCTCTACGGCATGCTGGCGGTACGTGAGCGCCAGCCGGTGGCGATCCGCCTGAACTACGGCATGCAGCGCGTGCACGGTGGCGGGCAGGCGGTGCGCGCGGTCGCGTGCCTGCCTTCGCTGGTTGGTGCGTGGCGGCATCCGGCGGGCGGGCTTCAGCTCTCGACGTCGGGATTCTTCCCGGTCAACGACCGGGCCTTGCAGCGGCCTGACCTGCTGCCAGCCGGCCGGCTGCCGCGCACGGTCAACATGAGCACGATCGGCGACGCGCTGCTGGACGTGGGGGCGCCGGGCAAGCCGCGCCTCGAAGCCGTGGTGGTCTACAACAGCAACCCGGTGGCCGTGGCGCCGCAATCGGGCAAGGTGGCCGAGGGCTTTGCGCGCGAGGACCTGTTCACGGTCGTGCTGGAGCAGTTCCGCACCGATACGGCGGACTACGCCGACATCCTGCTGCCGGCCACCACGCAGCTCGAACACGTGGATGTGCACAAGGCCTACGGGCACACATACTTCCTCGCCAACAACGCCGCCATCGAGCCGATGGGCCAGGCCTTGCCGAACACCGAGATCTTCCGCCGCCTGGCGCAGCGCATGGGCTTCAGTGATCCCTGTTTTGCCGACAGCGATGAGCAGATCGCCGCGCAGGCCATTGTCCCGGGCGACCAGCGCGCACAGGGCATCACGTGGGAATCGCTGAAGGAGAAGGGCTGGCAGAAGCTGTCGCTGCCGAGCGCGCCGTTCGCGCACGGCGGTTTTCCGACTGCGTCCGGCAAGTGCGAGTTCTATTCCGAAGCCATGCGTAGCGCGGGCCTCGATCCGGTGCCGGACTATGTAGCGCCGTACGAGGCACCTTCGTCCGCACCGGAACTGGCTGGCAAGTATCCACTGGCGATGATCTCGCCGCCCGCGCGCAACTTCCTGAACAGCTCCTTTGTCAACGTCGACAGCCTGCGCGCGACCGAGGGCGAGCCGCACCTGGACATCCACCCCGCCGATGCGGATGCGCGCGGCATTGCCAACGGCGCCCTGGTGCGCGCGTTCAACGACCGCGGCAGCATGCTCGCGCGCGCACGGGTGACCGACCGTGCGCGGCGCGGGCTGGTGGTGGGCCTGTCGATCTGGTGGAAAAAACTGGCGCCGGACGGCAAGAACGCCAACGAGCTGACCAGCCAGCGCCTGACGGATCTGGGCCGCGCGCCCGTGTTCTACGATTGCCTGGTCGAGGTGGAGGCATGGCAGGAAGTCGGCGAGGCAGCGGCGGCTGCCTCATGATGCAGTGATGGACTGGAAAAAGGTTCGCCGGCGGACGGCGGGCATCCTTGCAGCGGCGGGGCTGACGCTGGCGGTGGCCGGCTGTGACACGCTCGGCTATTACTACCAGTCCATCGGCGGCCATCTTGGCGTGATGGCGCAGGCGCAGGCGCTCGACGATGCCATTGCCCGCGCACAGGCGTCCAACGACACGCGCCTTGCTCAGCGCCTGGGGCTCGCGCGCCAGATCCGGGACTATGCCTCGCGCGAGTTGAAGCTGCCCGACAACGGCAGCTACCGCCGCTATGCCAACCTCCATCGGCCCTATGTCGTGTGGAGCGTGTTCGCGACGCCGGAATTGTCGATGGCGCTGCACAAGTGGTGCTTCCCGATCGTCGGCTGCATCAGCTACCGCGGCTATTACGCGCAGGGCGATGCCGAACAATATGCCGCCGGCCTGCGCCGCGAGGGCCTGGAAACCTATGTGGCCGGTATCCCGGCCTATTCCACGCTCGGCTATTTTGACGATCCGCTGCTGAACACCTTCCTGTACCTGCCAGAAGGGGAGCTGGCGCGGATGATCTTCCACGAACTGGCGCACCAGGTCGTGTACGTGCGCAACGACACGCCCTTCAACGAGTCCTTCGCGACCGCAGTCGAAATGGCCGGCGTCGAGCGCTGGCTTCGCGACGAGGCGTCCGAGGATGCTCGCGCGAGTTACCGGCAGTACGACAACCGGCGCAAGCAGTTCCGGGCCCTGCTGCTCGATACGCGCGACCGGCTCGACGCCATGTACCGTTCGGGCGCCGACGATGACGCCAAGCGCCGCGGCAAGAACGAGATCTTTGACAGCCTGCGGCACCGGTACGCCGCGTTGCGTACGGAGTGGGGCGGCTACAGCGGCTACGACCGCTGGTTCGACCAGCCGTTGACCAATGCGCACCTGGCCGCCGTGGCGACGTACCAGCAATGGGTGCCCGCGTTCTCCGCACTGCTCGACAGCGTGGGCGGAGACTGGACGCGGTTCTATGCCGAAGTGCAGCGCATCGGCGACCTGCCGGAAGCCGAGCGCCACGCCGCGCTGAGCAAGCTGGCCCCGCCGGCGGTGAACACCGGTACGCTAAACGCCGAAGATCACTCATCGGGCGTGGGCAAGTTGGGCCACTGACCGGACACGGGCCAAATCAGACGCCGGTCGGCCGCTTCATGTGGCAGGCGGACGGCAAGTCGAGTGCCTGTGCCGGCGTCACGCTGTTCAGGCGGAAGCCGTACTGCGTGCCTTCGGCGCCGACCTTGACGGTCTTGCCGTCCATAGGCGCCACGGTCGACACCACCTGCGGCAGCAGTAGCTGATGATCGCTCTTGCGCATCGTGACCTCGCCCAGCGCCGTCTTCATCTTCATGCCTTCGAGTGCCATCGCGATTTTCGTCGGCTCATCGGTGCCAGCGCGGCGTATCGCCTCGGTCACGAGCTGCACCGACACCAGCACGCGCGGCGTAAAGTATTCGCCGGCGGCGGTCTGCTTCACGCGCGCCGCGAGCGCGGACAGTGCCGGATCTTCCGTATTGGGCAGCCATTCCGACACCCATGTGAGCTTGCCGCTTTTCGCCTGCGACACCGCCAGCACCGTACCGGGCGCGCCGCCGCCGCTGTGGTTCAGGTAGCGCGGGTCATAGCCGATGTCGCCGGCGGCCTTGATCAGCAGGCTCAGGTCCTGGCCCCAGTTGCCCGTGACGATGGTGTCGGCGCCACTCGCCTTGATCTTGCTGACATAGGGTGCGAAGTCCTTGACCTTGCCGAGCGGGTGCAGCGTGGCGCCGACGAACTGCGTGTCCGGACGCGCAGTGGCGATCATCTGCTGGCCCAGCGCCGCCCATACCCGCCCGTGCGCATAGTCCTGGTTCAGCAAGTAAAGCTTGTGGATGTCCTTCTGCTCGCGCGTGAAGTCCGCCAGCGCGCGCATCTTCATGGACGTGTTGGCCTCGGTCGCGAAGTGCCAGAAGCTGCAGCGCGCGCCGGTGAGGTCCGGATCGATCGACGCATAGTTGACGATCAGGATGCGGCGATCGGGATTGCGCTCGTTGTGGCGCGTGGCGGCTTCCACCAGCGCCGTGACCACCGAAGAGCCTGAGCCGCCCGTGAACACCACCTTGACGCCCGCGTCGATCGCACTTTGCAGCGCCGACAGACTATCCTGCGCGGACAGCTTGTTGTCGTAGCTCGTCAGCTCATACTTGCGGCCGAGTACGCCGCCCTGCGCATTGGCATCGTCGATCGCGAACTTCAGGTTGGCCTGGAAGATCTCGCCGACATTGGCCAGCGGACCGGAGAGCTGGTCGATAAACGCGACTTTGATTGGCGCGTCCTGAGCCGCGGCCAATGCTGGCAGCAGGGCCAAGGCCGTGGTGGCCAGCAGGCGGGCCAGGGGACGCTTGCGCGCGCCGGTTGATCTGTGCGTTGACGGGGTGGACTGCATCAGGTGTCTCCTCCTGTGTCGATGAAGAATCCGGGTGGCGCCGTGTTCCCGGCGCGTTATTACCAGGTGTCGATGAAGCGGCGGTCCTCGCCAGTGCGCCGCCCGAGGCTGCGGGGCGGCACCGAGGCGAGGCCGCGCAACAGCCAGCGGCGCGTGTCGGCAGGGTCGATCACGGCGTCGATCTCGAGGTGGCTCGCCATGTTCAGTGCGCGGCCGCGTTGGTACGCGGCATCGACCATGCGCGCGAACAGCGCCTCGCGCTCGTCGGGGTCGGCCACGGCTTCCAGTTCCTTGCGGAAGCCGAGCCGGATCGAACCCTCCAGCCCCATGGCGCCAAATTCGCCGCTTGGCCACGCTGCCGTGAAGAACGGCGCGGCAAAGCTGCCGCCGGCCATCGCTTGCGCGCCGAGCCCGTAGCCCTTGCGCAGCACAACTGTGAAGAACGGCACGCGCAGCGCGCCGGCCACCACGAACAGGCGCGAGACGTGGCGCACCGTGGCGCTTTTCTCGGCCTGCGGGCCGACCATGAAGCCCGGTGTGTCGCACAGCGACAGGATCGGCAGGCCGTGCGCATCGCACAGCTGCATGAAGCGTGCGGCCTTGTCCCCGGCGGCGCTGTCGATCGCGCCGCCGAGGTGGCGCGGGTTGTTGGCGATGCAGCCGAACGCACGGCCTTCGATGCGGATCAGCGCGGTGATGATGCCGGTGCCGAACGCAGCGCGCAGTTCGAGCACGGAATCTGTGTCCGCCAGCGCGTGGATGACGGCACGCATGTCGTAGCTGCGCAGGCGGTTCTCGGGAATCGCATGGCGCAGATGGCGTGGGTCTTCGCCCCGCCAGCCGGGGGCATCGCCCTGGAAGTAGGCCAGGTAGCGGCGCGCGGTGTCGACAGCGGCCTGCTCGTCGTCGACGACGACATCGATGACGCCATTGGGCGCCTGCACGCCGACCGGGCCGACTTCCTCGGGTGCGTACACGCCGAGGCCGCCGCCCTCGATCATGGCCGGGCCGCCCATGCCGATGGTCGCGCTACGCGTGGCGATGATCACGTCGGCGCAGCCGAGCAGCGCCGCATTGCCGGCGAAGCAGCGCCCGTGCACGATCCCGACCAGCGGCACTTGGCCGGAAAGCCGCGCGAACTGGATGAACGAGGTGCAGTCGAGTCCAGCCACTACCGGCATGTCGGTGTCGCCGGGGCGGCCGCCGCCACCTTCGGCGAACAGCACCACCGGCAGTCGCCACTGCCGCGCCAGGGCGAGCATGCGGTCCAGCTTCTTGTGGCCGTAGTAGCCCTGCGTGCCGGCCAGCACCGTGTAGTCGTAGGCGAGGACCATGCAACGCGCGTCAGCATCGGGAAGCTGCGCCGCATTCACGGTGCCGATGCCGGTGACGATGCCATCGGCCGGCGTCGAGCGGATCAGGTCGTCTTCCGTGCGGCGCTGGCGCTGGGCCGCGATGGCCAGCGCGCCGTATTCGATGAAGGAGTCGGCGTCGCATAGTTGCGCGATGTTCTCGCGCGCGGTACGGCCGCCCTGTGCGTGGCGTTTTGCCACGGCAGCGTCGCGCGCGGCATCGTGGCCGAGTGCGTGGCGCTCGAGCGCTTCGCGCAGGTCGGCGCGGATATGCTCGAGATCAGCGGCGGCGCAGGCCTGCTCGGCATGGCCGGTGTCGTCGCCGGCTTCGATCAGCACCAGCGTGGCGCCGGCACGTACGGTGGCGCCGGCCTCCGTCCGCACGGCCAGCACGGTGCCGGCGGCTGGTGCCTCGACCGGGTGCTCCATCTTCATCGCTTCGATGACGGCTAGCGGCTGGCCACGGCGCACGGTGTCGCCCGGCTTCACATGGAGTGCGGCCAGCGCGCCGTCCATCGGCGCCTGCACGGCGAACGCATCGGTGGGCAGGTCATCCTCGTCGTCGGGGTCCTGCTCCGGGATCGCGGTTGCGGTGGCATGCAGCGCAGGATGATCGCTATCGGCTGCGGCGAGCGCAGGCAATGCATGGTCAAGGTATTGCGTGTGAACCGCGTTGCGCTGCACGGCGTCCTGTTGCAGCAAGTCCTGCAGCAGGCGCCGGTTGGTGTTGATGCCCTCGATGCGGAACTCGCACAGCGCGCGGTACGCCAGACCCAGCGCACGTGCGTAGTTGCCGCTGGGTTCGTGCACGATCAGCTTTGCGAGCAGCGAGTCGAAGCGCGGGTTGGCTGCCATGCCCGCGTAGCCCGCGCTATCGACCCGCACGCCGGGGCCGCTCGGCGCCTCGAACGCGGTGAGCGTGCCCGCGGCCGGGCGCAGGTTGCCCTGTCCGTCGAGATGTTCGGCATTGATGCGCAGCTGCACGGCAACGCCGCGCGGTACCGGCGCGCGTGCCATACTCAGTTGCGCGAGATCTGCGCCCATCGCAATGGCGAGTTGGGTTTGCACGAGATCCACGCCGGTGACCATCTCGGTCACGGTATGTTCGACCTGCAGGCGCGGGTTGGCTTCCATGAACCAGAACGCGGGCGGCTGGCAGTCGCGTTCCTGCACAAGGAATTCAAACGTGCCGATGCCCCGGTACGCGGCCGCGCGTGCCAGTGTGGCGGCAGCCTCGGCGAGGCGCGCGCGCGTCGCATCGTCGAGCGCGGGGCTGGGCGCGACTTCCACGAGCTTCTGGTGGCGGCGTTGCAGGCTGCACTCGCGTTCGCCGAGCGTGACGACTTGCCCATTGGTGTCCGCGACCACCTGAATTTCGATGTGGCGCGGCGCCGTGACGATCTGTTCGACATAGACCGCGCCGTTGCCGAATGCCGCCGTCGCTTCCGACGCGCAACGTGTCCATGCTTCGTCGATCTGCGCCACATCATGGACTGCACGCATGCCGCGTCCGCCGCCGCCGGCCAGCGCCTTGATCATCATGCCGGTACCGTTCGGCAGGTCGGCAAAGAAGGCATGTGCTTCGGCCAGCGTGGTGGGCCCGGTCGTTCCCGGCACCACTGGCACGCCATGTTCGCGGGCCAGTGCGCGCGCCCGCGCCTTGTCGCCGAAGAGCCGCAGCACATCGGGCGCCGGACCGACGAAGATCAGACCCGCGTCCAGACAGGCCTGCGCGAAGTCCGCGTTCTCGGACAGGAACCCATAGCCGGGATGAACTAGCTGGCAGCCGGCGCGCCGCGCGGCGGCAACCACCTGTTCGATATCGAGATAAGCGCGCGGACCGCTGCCGGGCAGCGCCACGGCTTCATCGGCCTTGCGCACGTGCAGCGCGTCGCGGTCGTCCTCGCTGTGGATGGCCACGCTCGGCATGTCCAGGGCCGCTGCCGCGCGGGCGATGCGGATGGCGATTTCGCCGCGGTTGGCGATCAGGAGCTTCGGCGGATTCATGTCGGATAGCGGTGAGGCATGGGGTACCCGCCCCAGCATCGAAATGCTTGGGGCAGGCAGAGGGGATACAGCGTCAGCGCAGTGCGTCGGCCATCGGCACCAGGTCCTGCTTGCGCACCTTGCCGGTCGCCGTCAGCGGCAGCGCATCGACGATGCGAAGCTGCGGCACCTTGTAGACCGCCATGCTGCCGCGGCACCACGCGGTCAGCGCGGCTTCGTCGACGGTGCCGACGGCGTCGGGCTTGAGCATCACGAAGGCCACCGGCACCTGGCCGCGGTCCTCGTCGGGGCGCCCGACCACGGCCGAGCCAAGGATGGCCGGGTGCTGGCCGAGCATTGTTTCGATCTCGGCCGGGAACACGCTCATGCCGTTGACCTTGAGCATCTCCTTGCGCCGGCCCAGATAGTGCAGGTAGCCGTCGGCGTCGATCACGCCGATGTCGCCGGTGTGGAACCAGCCGTCGCGCAGCGATTCGCGTGTGGCCTCGGGCTTGTTCCAGTAGCCCTTGAGCAGCGTCGGCGTGCGCACGCACAACTCGCCCTCGGTGCCGAGCGGCAGCAGTTCGCCCGTGGCGAAGTCGCACACCTTGAATTCGGTGCCCGGCACCGGCAGGCCGACGAACACGGGCTGCGCGCGCAGGTCCATGTCGTTGTCCTGCATGCCGCAGGTGAACGTGTTGCAGGTCTGCGTTTCGGTCATGCCCCACGCGGTTTCAGCGATGGTGGCGCCGGTCAGCGCCTGCCAGCGGTGGCGGTAATCGAGGTTCAGCTTCTTGATGAACGACGACACGCCGACATGGCGCAGCGAGCGCAGATCGTAGTCGGCAACGCGCGGGTGGTCCATCACCTCGACGGCACTGTCGACGAGCATCGAAGCATTGGTGACCCGGTAGTGCTGCACGGCGGCCATGAAAGTCTGGGCGTCCCAGCGCGCCAGCAAAACCAGCGGTATGCCAAAGAAGACCGGGAAGATCAGGCACAGGTTCTCGCCCGCGATCCAGAACTCGGGGAAGAAGCCGAGCATGACGGAGTCGTCGGTCATGGGCAGTGCCACGGCGCCGAACGCGGCGGCCATGTCGACCATGTCGCCCTGCGTGTGGATGCAGCCCTTCGGCAAGCCTGTGGTGCCGCCGGTGTAGTTGAGCGCGGCCGGGGCATCGAGATCGGGAATTGCTTGTGGCGCCGGCGCGGTGCAGGTGGACATCGCGCGCAGCAGGTCGATCGCGCGGTCTTGGGGCTCGGGTTCCAGGCGCGGGGCCTGCACCATCGGTGGCAACGGCAGTGTGGGCTCGGCCGGCACGACGTCAGCGTAGCTGGCGACAAAGAGATTGCGCAATGGATCGTCAGCGCCAAGTTCTTCGCGCGTGTCCGCCACGAGCGGCAGCAACTGATCCAGCGCGATCAGTGCGCAAGGCGTGCTGTCGCGCAGCGCATGCAACAATTCGGCGCGCTGCGACAGCGGGCTTACCGGCACGTAGATCGCGCCCAACTTCAGGATGCCGAAGAACACGACATGGAACTGCGGGCAGTTGGGCAGCAGTACCGCGACGCGGTCGCCGGTGCCGATGCCGTGCGCGGCCAGCAAGGCGGCGCAACGGTCGCTCTGCGCATCGAGCTCCGCATAGCTCGTGACATGGCCATAGAAGTGGACCGCGGGCTGCTGCGGGCGTTCGCGGGCCCAATGGCGCAGCATCTCGGACAGCGGCACGCGGCCCAGCGGGTACTGCGGTTCGCGCGGCGCACCGGCCGGCCAGGCGGCGTGCCAGCGGCGGCGCAGATCATCGAGATACTCGGCTTCATTCCGTGGTGCGCGGAGCGCGGCGGATATGGGCGGCGTTGCGGTCGGGTCCATCAGCGGGTGTCTCCTCGCAGGATGTGTCGGTAGCGGCGCGATCAGCACGCCGCAGTGTGTACCTTTTGGTATATTTATTTACCGATGGGTATGATCGTAGGCGGGACGCGCGTTTGCGTCAATCCGCCGAACGCCTGTGGTCCCCCCGAATGTGGGCTGGGTGTGCCCCGATGGCGAGCCTGCGGGCCCATGCGAGAATTGCGACATGTCAATTGCACCGAAACCCGCAGCGGAAGCCGAGGAAGCGCCGGCCCGCCCGCATATTGCCGAACGCCAGGAAGCGCGCCGCCGCCAGATTCTGGACGCGGCCGCGCAGCTCTTCTACACCAAGGGCTATCCCGGCATGACCATGAATGACCTGTGCCGCGCGCTGGGCGTGACCAAGCCGGCCGTCTACTACTACTTCACCGACAAGTACGAGATCTTCGACATCCTGTGCCGCGAATCGGCGCAGACCTGCTTGCCTGTCATCCGCGAGACGGCCGATCCGTCGCTGCCGGTCCGCGAACGGCTGCACGCGTGCGTGCTCGAAATGGCGCGCCGCTGCGTGTCGTGCCACGTGGCGGCCACGCTGAGTTTCCGCGACAACCAGTACCTCAAGCCTGAGACGGTGGCCTGGCTCGATAGCATGGCGCGCGATTTCTATCGCGACCTGTATGCGCTGCTCGAGGAAGGCAAGCGCGAAGGCGTGTTCGCGTTTGGCGATGCGCGCGTCGCGGCCCATTCGATCGGCAGCGTGGTCGGCTTCATGTACACGTGGCACCAGCCGGGCCGCATGGAACCCGAGGCGCTCGCGCAGGAGCTGGCGTCCAACATGATGAAGCTGGTGCTGCCAGCCTGAGCGCGGCCTCGGGGTTATCCCGTGGTCGGTGCTGTGCCCGTGGCGCATAATGCGCCTGGGGACCGGTCTTTCCCCCTGAGGACTTCGTCTAACGTGTTGTTTTCACGCGGGCTGGCGTTTAGCATTTCCGAAAAATCGAACGACCATTCAGAAATCAGGAGACGGTGTCATGGACAGGTTTTGGCTGAAACACTACCCGGCCGGCGTGCCCGCCGAGATCGATGCCAGCCAGTTTCGCTCGCTTGCGCAGCTGCTCGAGCATTCCTTCCGCACCTATGCCGACCGCCGCGCCTTCGTCTGCATGGACAAGGCCATCACCTACGGCGAGCTGGACCGCATGTCGGCGCACTTTGCCGCGTGGCTGCAGTCGCGCGGCCTCCGTCCCGGCGCGCGCGTGGCAATCATGATGCCTAACGTGCTGCAATACCCGGTGGTGCTGGCAGCAGTGCTGCGCGCAGGGTTTGTCGTCGTCAACGTCAACCCGCTCTACACGCCGCGCGAGCTGGAGCACCAGCTCAAGGACAGCGGCGCCGAGGCCATCGTCATCCTCGAAAACTTCGCCACCACGCTGCAGCAGGTGCTGGCGCGCACGCCGGTCAAGCATGTGGTGGTCGCGAGCATGGGCGACCTGCTTGGCGGCCTCAAGGGGGCCATCGTCAATTTCGTGGTGCGCAACGTCAAGAAGATGGTGCCGGAGTGGGAGCTGCCCAACTGCGTGCGCTTCAATGCCGTACTGGCCGAAGGGCGCAAGCTCACGCTGCAGCCGGCCACCACGGGGCCTGACGACGTTGCGTTCCTGCAATACACGGGTGGCACCACCGGCGTTTCGAAAGGCGCCGTGCTGCTGCACCGAAACGTAGTTGCCAACGTGCTGCAATCGGAAGCGTGGATGCAGCCGGCGCTGAACAAGGGCGCGCCGATCGAGCAGGTGGTCACGATCACCGCGCTGCCGCTGTACCACATCTTCGCGCTGACGGTCTGCTGCCTGCTCGGCATGCGCAATGGCGGGATGAGCGTGCTGATCCCGAATCCGCGCGATATCCCGGGCTTTATCAAGGAACTGCAGAAGTACAAATTCCACATGTTCCCGGCGGTCAACACGCTGTACAACGCGCTGCTCAACAACCCGGAAATCGGCAAGGTCGACTTCTCGGGGCTACGCGTGGCGAATGGCGGCGGCATGGCGGTGCAGGAGGCGGTGGCCAAGCAGTGGCTTGCCAAGACCGGGTGCCCGATCATCGAGGGCTATGGCCTGTCCGAGACTTCGCCGTCGGCCACCTGCAATCCGACCGACAGCAACGCGTTCTCGGGCACCATCGGCCTGCCGCTGCCATCGACCGAAATCGCGATCCGCGACGACGACGGCCGCGACGTGCCGCTTGGCCAGCCCGGCGAGATCTGCATCCGCGGCCCGCAGGTGATGGCCGGCTACTGGAACCGTCCGGACGAGACCGCCAAGGTCATGACGCCCGACGGCTTCTTCAAGACCGGCGATATCGGCGTGATGGACGAGCGCGGCTATACCAAGATCGTCGACCGCAAGAAGGACATGATCCTGGTGTCGGGCTTCAACGTGTATCCGAACGAGATCGAGGGCGTGGCGGCTGAATGCCCGGGCGTGCTGGAAGTGGCCGCGGTGGGCGTGCCCGACACGCATTCGGGCGAGGTGGTGAAGCTCTACGTCGTGAAGAAGGATCCGGCGCTCACCGAAGCCGATGTGATCGAGTTCTGCAAGGAGCGGCTCACCGGCTACAAGCGGCCCAAATACGTGGAGTTCCGTACCGAGCTGCCGAAGACCAATGTCGGCAAGATCCTGCGGCGCGAGCTGCGCGATACGCGTCAGGCAGCCTGATCGCCTGGCACGGCTCAAGCAAAACGGCCTCCCACCCGGGAGGCCGTTTTGCTTGAGCCCGCTACGTTCAGCACTCGTTCGATGGCGCCAGCCTGGCATCGCTGCTGCCATCGACGTAAATCAGCCGCACGCAGGCACCGGGCTCCAGACCGGGTGCGGCGGGCGCATTGACGGAGGCCATCGTGCCGTCGATGGTGCGCACCTTGTACTGGAACAGCTCGATCTGCTGCGGCGGCGGTGGCCGGTTGAACAGGCGCGAAAGATCGAACGAGAAGCCGACCCCCACGCCGCCTCCGCCCCCGCCACTGCCGCCCACGGCGCCGACCCCGACGCCGCCATAGTTGCCGTAGCCGCCGCCATCGGTCGCGACGTCGACGCGCGTCAGAAAGGTCTTCTCCGTGACGCGGCCGAGCTTGATGGTGGCGTTCAGCGGCATGACCTGTGGCGCTGGCGGCGCGGTATTGCAGCCGGCAATGGTGGCCATCAGCGCGGCCAGAACGAGTGTGTAGGTCGTCTTCATGGCGCAGTCAGCCCGGCCTTGAGCCGGCCAAGCAGTCGGAACAGGGCGCGGCGGTCGGTATCGGCCAGGCCCGAGAACAGTTGCTCGATCCAGTCTTCATGTGCACGCGCCATGCGCGAGAACGCCTCGCGTCCCGCAGGCGTGAGCCGGATCAGGTAGGCGCGACGGTCGGTCGGCAGGGCCTCGCGCGAAACCAGTCCTTCCTGCTGGAGCTGATCCGTAATGCCGGTGACATTGCCGCCTGTCACCATCATGCGGCGCGACAGCTCACCCATCTTGAGGCCTTCGGGATGGCGGTCGAGCTGGGACAGCAGGTCGAAGCGCGGCAGCGTGCAGGCGAAGTCCTGGCGCAGCCGGCTGCGGATATCCGCTTCGACCAGGTTGGTGCAAGTCAGCAGGCGCAGCCACAGGCGCAGTGCCTCGTGCTCGGTGTCGCCAGCACGGGTTTCAAGGTCGACCGGGACGGCATCGGCGTTGCCGGCGGTGGAGGGATTGGGCATCTGGATGGACGGTTATGCGGCCGGACCGCCCGCGACTTGCGGGCAGTCCAGACATTTGATGCCTCAAGTATATGCCGGTTGGCCGGTTCGGGCCGCTGTCTGGCCTGTTTAGTCGACCTTGGCGCCCGAAGCCTTGACCACCTGGGCCCACTTGGCGGTTTCCGAGCGGATCAGCGCGGCGAACTGCTCCGGCGTATTGCCGACCGGTTCCGCGCCCTGGGCCAGCAGGCGCTCGCGCACGGCGGGCGAGCCCAGCGCCTTGGCGACCTCGTGCTGCAGGCGGTGGATGATGTCGGGCGGCGTGCCGGCCGGCGCCAGCAGGCCAAACCAGGAGCTGGCCTCGTAGCTGGGCAGGTTCGCGGCGGCTGCGATGGTCGGCACGTCGGGCAGGGCCGGCGACGGCTTGGCGCTGGTCACCGCCAGCGCCTTGAGCTTGCCGGCCTTGATCAGCGCCATGGATGACGGCAGGTTGTCGAACATGACCTGCATGGTGCCGCCCGCCAGGTCCGTCAGCGCGGGTCCGCTGCCCTTGTACGGGAAGTGGACCATATAGGTGCGTGTCTGCGTCTTGAAGAGTTCGCCGGCCAGGTGGATCGACGTACCGTTGCCGCTCGATGCCATGTTCAGCTTGCCCGGGTTGGCGCGCGCATAGGCGATCAGGTCGCGGACGTTGCTGATCTTGTTCTGCTGCGCGAAGGCCGGGTTGACCACCAGCACATTGGGCACAGCGGCGACTTCGGTGATCGGCGCGAAGTCCTTGATCGGATCGAACGGCAGCTTGCCGTACAGCGACTGATTGATGCCGTGCGTGCCGACCGTGCCCATCAGCAGCGTGTAGCCGTCAGGCGCGGATTTGGCCACGATGTCGGCGCCGATGTTGCCGCCGGCGCCGGGTTTGTTGTCCACCACCATGTTCCAGCCGGGCAGCTTCGCAAGCTCGGCCGCCACCGCGCGCGCCAGGATGTCAGTCGTGCCGCCGGCCGCGAACGGCACCACGAGCCGGATCGGCTTGTTCGGATAGGGATCCGCCGCCAGGACCGGCTGACTCAGTAATGCGGCGAGACTGCCGGACAACAGCAGTGCGACGACGTGCCGGCGATGGGATGGCATGCGGGTCTCCTGAAATGTCCGGGCAAGCCCGGTCTGTGGATGGGTCAGTGCATTCTAGTGGGCACCCGCGTGAACGCCGATGAGGTGATGCCCTATGACCGCACATGCGCCATGCCAAAGAAAAAGGCACCCGAAGGTGCCTTTGCGGTTCAGGCGAAATACGCTCAGAACTTGTGGCGGATGCCGATGGCAGCGCCGAACATCGAGCTTTGACCATTGGCCAGCGCATAGCTTTGACCCAAGGAAAGGCTCGTCGCGTACGTCGTGGCCAGCGATTCCATCGTCAGGCCGGCGTTCTTGGCGTAGGCAGTGCTCAGGTAGACGTCGGTACGCTTGGAGAACGAGTAGGTCGCGATGAAGGCGATCTGCCACGGGTTGGCAACGTGCGTGTCGCCGAACAGGCTCTTGATGTTGTCGTAGTTGTATTCCAGCGTCAGGCCGACGGCCGGGGTGACCTGGTAGTTAGCACCGATCCAGTAGAAGTCGTCACGCTGGATCAGCACGTCCGCGGCGTTCTTCTGCTGGCCCCAGCGGTAGCCGCCCATGATCTTGGCCGGGCCATACGAATAGCTGGCTGCGGCGGAGGCTTTCTTGACGGTGCCGTTGCCGGTACCGATGGTCGGGTTCCACTGATCGTAGCCAACCGTTGCGCCGAACGGGCCTGCAAGGTAGGTCACGGCAGCACCGTAGCCCGTATCGCGGCGGAACGCGCCCGGGACTTCGCCGTTGCCGCCGATCGGCGTTGCCACGCCAACCGTCGCCGGCAACGCTACACCAGTACCGAACGACCAATGGGCGCCCGCCGTGATCGGACCGAACTTGCCGGTGTACTTGATGGTGTTGTCTTCACGGTAGTTGGGGCCTTGCTGCAGTACGACAGGTTCGTACTGGGTGGCGTAGGCAGTCGGCGAGAAGTTGGCCAGCGCGTCGAACATCGAGACGTACTGGCGGCCGAAGGTGAACTGGCCGATGCGGTCACTTTGCAGACCCACGAAGGACTGACGACCAAACAGACGGCCGCTTTGCTGCAGGCCACCGGTGTCGGAGCTGAAGCCGCTTTCCAGCACGAACAGGGCCTTCAGGCCGCCACCGAGATCCTCGGTGCCGCGCAAGCCCCAGCGCGACCCGGACAGGCCACCCGGATCCATGCGGGTAACGGAATGGGCAGGGCCGCGATTGAACCCGTTGGTCGCAACGGGTACGACACCGACGTTATTGACGTATTCGATGTTGGCGTCGACCACACCGTAAAGCGTCACGCTCGATTGTGCTTGTGCCGCACCTGCAAACGCGCCCAGTGCTGCCAGCGCGATAAGCGATTTCTTCATGCTCAACGATCTCCACTTAATGAATTGTTATGTGGCGAGCGAGAAAACCTCCTAAATCTCCATTCCTCACTGCCAGACTTCCTGCGTTGCTGAGAAGCTGCGAAGTACTGTAACAAACAACCTTAAATTCACTATCTGCGGCCAACCCCGTTGTCGGCTTTTAACAACTCAGGGTTTTCTTGTACCCGCGAGTAAATTGCTAGGCCTGGCATGGGACAGCGGGAGTTAGAGCCTTGCTACAATGCGGGTAATCCCGATGTCTTCGGCGGTTCGCAATGGCGGCATGTTGCCCCTGCTTTGGCAGGGTATTTCTGCACCAGCCCCGGGGATTTCAGGCTTATTGCCCGATTGCTTTTTCTTTTACTGGCCTTTTCGCTTTCCCGCATCGCATGGACACTTTCATCCGCGAATTCGACATGGCATTGCGCGCCATTGCTGGTGCCACGCGCTCGGGCCGGGCTAATCCCGCTGACCGGCTCGCACCGGACGACGGGCAACTCGAGCAGGCCGAGCGCCGCCACGTGGCCGGACTCATGCGAGTCAACCATGTCGGCGAAGTCTGTGCGCAGGCTCTCTACCAGGCGCAGAAGCTCACCGCGCGCAATGACGACGTGCGAACCCAGATGGACACCGCCGCGCGCGAAGAGGAAGACCATCTCGCCTGGTGCGCCGAACGGCTGCGCGAACTCGATTCGCGGCCGAGCCTGCTGAACCCACTGTGGTACGCGGGCGCTTTTGCGATCGGTTTCCTGGCCGGCCGCGCCGGCGACAAGGTCAGCCTCGGCTTCGTCGCGGAAACCGAGCACCAGGTCGAGCAGCACCTGAGCGGCCACCTTGACCAGCTGCCCGCGGCCGACGGCCGCTCGCGCGCTATCCTCGAACAGATGCGCGATGACGAGATCCGCCATGGCGATGCCGCCCGCGCTGCCGGCGGCGTGCCGCTGCCCGCGCCGGTGCGTGCGCTGATGCGCGGCGCATCCCGCGTCATGACGACCGCCGCGTACCGGATCTGAGCTTGTGCAGCGGGGCCTGCAAGGGGCTCCGCATCGGGCCCGCACGGAGCCCGGTACTGGGCCCGTTTCGCCGGCCATGTCCGGCAAATGTTGTATCCTTCCCCACGGTCTCGGGCCGGTCTTTCCCGCGATTTCGGCAGTCCCTCCCCCGGCAGTTCTCAGGTGGTTTCTCTGCTTTGCTCCCTAAGATCTTCATTTCATTAAGGATTCACGTTTACGGTGCGTGGAGGTATGCGCGCTAAGTCTTTGTTCTGATTCGAAAATCCCGGTTTGTTGCCGTGCAGCGAGCCTTGACCCGCGAAATTGCTTCCTCTAAAGTGGGAAATAGTGTGAGGAAGTGTATTTTTGTGTGAAATTGGACCCGTACCGTGGGATCATCCCGCAGGTCGGAATGCAACGATTCACGCACGTGCCGGCAAGCCAGTTGCCGGCCGGACCGGGGAGCAAGCTTGTTTCAGGGAGCATCGGCGCTCTCGCTGGATGCCAAGGGGCGGATGTCGATTCCGTCGCGGCACCGGGAAGCGCTGCAACAGCAGGCCGAGGGCCGGGTGACGCTGACCAAGCACCCGGATGGCTGCCTGCTGCTGTTTCCCAGGCCCGAGTGGGAAAGTTTCCGGCAACGGATTGCGGCGCTGCCGATGGATGCGCACTGGTGGAAGCGCATCTTCCTGGGCAACGCTGCCGACGTGGAAATGGACGGCGCAGGCCGCGTGCTGATCGCACCGGAGCTGCGCGGTGCCGCCATGCTCGACAAGGAAGTCATGCTGCTCGGCATGGGCAGCCATTTCGAAGTCTGGGATGCCGCGACATACGCCGCCAAGGAACAGCAGGCGATGGCGCAAGGCATGCCGGAAGCATTGAAGAATTTCTCTTTCTGACGAGGTCATGAGTCCTACCGGATCGCCGGCAACCCCCGCCCTGCGCCATCGCACCGTGCTGCTGGACGAGGCCGTCGAGGCATTGGTCTGGCGGCCCGACGGTGTTTACGTGGACGGCACCTTCGGCAGGGGAGGGCACAGCCGGGCAGTTCTGGCCCGGCTGGGGCCAGACGGGGCCCTCGTCGCGTTCGACAAGGACCCAGCAGCAATCGCAGAAGCGGGCACCATCCAGGATGCCCGCTTCTCCATTGAGCACGAGAGCTTTGCGGCCATGGGCGAGCGCCTGGCCGGGCGCGGCCA
The DNA here is from genome assembly GCF_057073735.1 of Cupriavidus sp. C1SS-2L. Classification (NCBI taxonomy): domain Bacteria; kingdom Pseudomonadati; phylum Pseudomonadota; class Betaproteobacteria; order Burkholderiales; family Burkholderiaceae; genus Cupriavidus; species Cupriavidus sp. C1SS-2L. The sequence goes on along the minus strand of NZ_CP172708.1, from coordinate 3,310,801 downwards.
TGTGGCCGGCGTGCTGCTCGACCTGGGGATCAGCTCGCCCCAGATCGATGAAGCGGCGAGGGGGTTTTCCTTTCGTTTCGAGGGACCGCTGGACATGCGCATGGACACCACGCGCGGCATTACCGCCGCCGAGTGGCTGGCGCAGGCGGAAGAGCAGGACATTGCCAGGGTGATACGAGACTATGGGGAAGAACGGTTTGCTGTACAGATTGCAAAGGCGATTGTTGCTCGCCGGCGCGAACCCGGCGATGGCGGACCTCTCGCCACTACTGCCGACCTTGCCGCGCTCGTGGCGAAAGCCGTCAAAACACGCGAGAAGGGTCAGGACCCTGCGACCCGCACCTTTCAGGCTCTACGGATTCACATCAATCAAGAGCTTGAGGACCTCGAAAGAGGGCTGAAGGCTGCCTATGACCTGCTGCAGGTAGGGGGCCGCCTCGTGGTGATCAGCTTCCATTCGCTGGAGGACCGCATCGTCAAGCGGTTCATGGCGGCGCACGCCCGTCCCCAGCAGGATGCCGATCCCGCGCTGCGCCGCGCGCCACTGCGCGCGGCCGATTTGCCACAGCCGACGCTGCGCCTGCTGGGCCGCGTCAAGCCCGGCGCGCAGGAAGTTGCCGACAACCCGCGCGCGCGATCGGCCGTGATGCGCGTCGCCGAAAAACTGGCACCGGCCGCATCGGGCCGAGGGGCGGCGCCAGCATGAACCGACTAACATTTTTCCTCCTTGCGGCACTGATCTTCTGTGCGCTCTCGCTCGTAAGCGCGCAGCACCAGGCGCGCACGCTGTTCGTCGCGCTCGAGCGCGCCCAGGCCGAGGAAAAGCAACTCGACGTCGACTGGTCGCGGCTGCAGTACCAGCAAAGCGCGCTCGGCAAGAGCGCGCGCATTGCCGACGCGGCGCGCACCCAGCTGCGCATGGCACCCATCATGGCAGGCAGGACCCAGTACCTGTCGGGCATCGTGCTGCCGCCGGCGGCACCGGCGCCCGCGGCAGCCGCATCCGCCCCTGCCGGGGAGGAACGTCCATGACCATGGCACGCAGCGGCAACGCCTCGCGCAATCGCCCGAACAACTCGCGTCCGCGCACCGGGCAGTTTTCGGCCAGCCCCGTGCTGGGCCTGCGCCTGCCAATGTGGCGCTCCAAGTTTGTCGTGTTCCTGATGTTCGCGGCATTCGTGGCGCTGGCCGTGCGCGCGCTGTGGATCCAGGGGCCCGGTAACCAGTTCTATGAGGCAGAAGGCAAGAAGCGCTTCCAGCGCACGCTCGAGCTGCCGGCCACGCGCGGCAAGATCCTGGACCGCAACGGCCTGGTGCTGGCCACCAGCCTGCCGGTCAAGGCGATCTGGGCCGTGCCCGAGGATGTGCCGAACCAGGTCGAGGCCGCCAAGATCCGCCAGCTCGCGAAGCTGCTCGACATGTCCGAGAAGGACCTGAGCCGCAAGCTGTCCGAGGACAAGAGCTTTGTCTACCTGAAGCGCCAGGTCCAGCCCGACGCGGCCGAGAAGATTGCCGCGCTGAAGATCGAAGGCATCCACCAGACCCGCGAATACAAGCGCTTCTACCCGGAAGGGGAGGCGATGGCGCACATCGTCGGGTTCACCAATGTGGAAGACCGCGGCCAGGAAGGCGTGGAGCTGGCACGCGAGGCCGGCCTGGCCGGGCGGCCCGGCGCGCGCCAGGTGATCAAGGATCGCCTCGGCCGTGTGGTCGAGGACGTCGGCATCCTCAAGACCCCGCGCGACGGCGAGGACATGCAGCTGTCGATCGACGCCAAGATCCAGTACCTCGCCTACAACGAGCTGAAGGCCGTGGTCGAGCGCAACAAGGCCAAGGCGGCCAGCGCGGTGGTGCTCGACGCCCAGACCGGCGAAGTGCTGGCGCTGGCCAACTGGCCGACCTACAACCCGAACGACCGCACCCGGCTGTCGGGCGAACAGCTGCGCAACCGCGTGCTGACCGACACCTTCGAGCCCGGCTCGATGATGAAGCCGATCACGATCGGCCTCGCGCTGCAGCTCAAGCGCGTGACCCCGTCCACGGTCGTCGTCACCACCGGCAAGTACAACTTCGAAGGCGCCACCATCACCGATACCCACAACTACGGCGCGCTGACTGTTGGCGGCGTGATCCAGAAGTCGAGCAATATCGGCACGACCAAGATCGCGATGATGATGAAGCCGCAGGAAATGTGGGACATGTTCACCAGCGTCGGCCTGGGCCAGGCGCCGAAGATCGGCTTCCCGGGCGCCGTGGCGGGCCGCGTGCGTCCGTTCAAGAGCTGGCGTCCGATCGAACAGGCCACCATGTCGTACGGCTACGGCCTGTCGGTGTCGCTGTTCCAGATGGCGCACGCCTACACGGTCTTCGCGCATGACGGCGAGATCATCCCCGTATCGATGTTCCGCACCAATGGCCCCGTGACCGGCGAACGCATCCTGTCGCCTCAGGTCGCGCGCGACGTGCGCGCCATGCTTGAAACCGTGACGGCGCCCGGCGGCACCGCGCCCGAGGCGCAGGTGATGGGCTACCGCGTCGGCGGCAAGACCGGTACCGCATACAAGCACGAAGGCCGCGGCTACAACCGCAGCAAGTACCGCGCTTCGTTCATCGGCCTGGCGCCGATGTCGAACCCGCGCGTGATCGTCGCCGTCAGCGTGGACGAGCCGACCGCCGGCAGCCACTACGGTGGCGCGGTGGCCGGCCCGGTCTTCGCCGCGATCACCGGCGGCACGCTGCGTGCGCTGAATGTCCAGCCCGATTCGCCGATCCGCCAACTGGTGGTCAGCGACAAGGTGCAGGAAAGCGAACCGTGGAGCTCGACGCAATGACGGCCAAGCCGCTGCTCCCGCTCGAAGTCACCGCACAGGCCAGCGACGCGCTGGCCTGGCTGCGTACCAAGGTGCCGGCCAGTGCCCGGCTGACCGGCGATACGCGCCGCCTGGCGCGCGGCGACGTCTTCCTGGCTTACGTGCTCGGCAACGAGCGCCTGTCCACCGACGGCCGCCCGCATATCGCGCAGGCCATTGCCGCCGGCGCCGGTGCGATCCTGTATGAGGCCGATGGCTTCGACTGGACGTTCGGCGACACCGTGCCGCATCTCGCGCTGAACAGCCTGCACCAGCTTGCCGGCCCGATTGCCGCCGGCTGGTACGGCAATCCCGCTCGCGGCGTGGCCGTCACCGGCATGACCGGCACCAACGGCAAGACTTCGTGCAGCCAGTGGCTGGCGCGGCTGCTGCAAGCCACCGGTACGCCATGCGCGACCATCGGCACGCTCGGTACCGGCTTCCCGGATGCGCTGCAGCCGACCGGCTTCACTACGCCCGATGCCGTGCAACTGCAAGCCAGTCTGGCTAGCCTGCACGATGCCGGCGCGCGCGCGGTGGCAATGGAAGTGTCGTCCCACGGTCTCGAACAGGAGCGCGTGGCCGGTACGCATTTCTCGGTCGCGGTGCTGACCAACCTGACGCAGGACCACCTCGACTACCACGGCACCATGGCCGAGTACGAGGCCGCCAAAGCGCGCCTGTTCCGCTGGGACGGCCTGCGCACCGCCGTGATCAATCGCGATGACGGGATGGGGCGGCGCCTGCTGGCGTCCAACGGCGCGGCCATCGCGGCGCCGCATGTGATCGAGTACGGCATCGACGGTCCGGCGCGTGCGTCCATCAGCGGCGCGCGTGGCCAATGGCTGCGCGCCAGCGGCGTGCGCGCGACGGCGACCGGCACCGCATTCCACATCGACGGCAGCTTCGGCAGCGCCGATGTCGCCACGCCGATGATCGGCGCGTTCAATGTCAGCAACCTGCTTGCAGTGCTCGGTGCGGCGCTGGCCAACGGGGTGGCGTGGGATGCGGCGCTCGCCGCGCTGCGCGCGCTCTCGCCCGTCGATGGCCGCATGGAGCTGTTCGGCGCCCACGCGGGCCAGGACGGCCCGCTGGCCGTGGTCGACTACGCGCACACGCCCGATGCACTGGAAAAGACGCTGGAAGCGCTGCGCCCGGTTGCGCAGGCACGCAATGGCCGCCTGTGGTGCGTCTTCGGCTGTGGCGGCGACCGCGACCCGATCAAGCGCCCCCTCATGGGCGGCGTGGCGGAGCGCCTGGCCGACGAGATCGTGCTGACCAGCGACAACCCGCGCAGCGAGGATCCGCAGGACATCCTCGACGCCATTGCCGACGGCATGGCCGACCGCGCGCGCGGTCGCCAGATCGAAGACCGCGCCGCTGCGATCCTCTATGCAATCAAGCACGCGGCCGGTGCCGACGTGGTGCTGGTGGCCGGCAAGGGCCACGAGGCCACGCAGGAAGCCCATGGCCGCAAGCGGCCGTTCTCGGACCGCGAGCATGTACGCCTGGCCCTCGCCGCGCGGGGGGTATCGGCATGAGCGATTCCAAGATGACGAATTTGCAGGAAGCCGCCGGCTGGATTGCCGGCGCGCGTGTTCTGGGCGATGGCACGCAGGCGTTTGCCCGCGTGCATACCGACAGTCGTACGGTCGAGCCGGGCGACCTGTTTGTCGCGCTCAAGGGTGAGCGCTTCGACGCGCACGATTTCATCGCCGACGTGGTGGCACGCGGTGCTGTCGCCGTACTGGTGAGCCGCGACGTCGATGCCGGCGTGCCGGCCATCGTCGCGCCGGATACGCGCATTGCGCTCGGCGAACTCGGCGCCGGCTGGCGTCGGCAGTTCACGTTGCCGGCCGTCGCGGTGACGGGCAGCAACGGCAAGACCACGGTCAAGGAAATGATCGCGGCGATCTTCGCGGCGGCGGTGGGTGAAGACCAGCGCCTGGCCACGGGCGGCAACCTGAACAATGATATCGGCCTGCCGCTGACGGTGCTGCGCCTGCGCGCGACGCACCGGCTGGCCGTGCTTGAACTGGGCATGAACCATCCGGGCGAGACGGTCTACCTGGCCGGCATCGCCCAGCCGACGGTGGCGGTCGTCACTAATGCGCAGCGAGAACATCAGGAATTCATGGTCAGCGTGGAAGCTGTCGCCCACGAGCATGCCGCGGCCATTGCCGCGCTGCCTGCCGATGGCGTGGCCGTGTTCCCGCTCGACGAAGAAAGCGGCGGCCAGCATGCCGCGATCTGGCGCGCAGCTGCCGGTACGCGTCGCGTGCTCAGCTTCGGCACCGCGGGCCAGGCCGACGTGCAGGCCACGGTGGCGCTCGTCGACGGCGTGCAGGTGATGCAGGTCCGCGCGCCGGGCCATGCATTCGAGGTCCGCCTCGGCCTGCTCGGCACGCACAACGTTCGCAACGCGCTCGCGGCTACCGCCTGCGCGCTGGCGGCCGGCGTGCAGGTGCCGGCTATCCAGCAAGGACTGGCGGCATTCAAGGCTGTCAAAGGCCGGCTGCAGGTCAAGCACACGCCGGGTGGCACCGTGGTGATCGACGACACCTACAACGCCAACCCCGATTCCATGCGCGCCGCGATCGACGTGCTGGCCGGGTTTGCCGCGCCGCGCCTGCTGGTGATCGGCGACATGGGCGAGGTCGGGGACCAGGGGCCGGCGTTCCACACGGAAATCGGCGGCTATGCGCAGGCGCTCGGCATCGAAGCGTTGTGGGCGACGGGCGAACTGGCCACGCATGCCGTGCAGGCATTCGGTGCGCAAGGCAGGCATTTCGAACGGGCGGAGGATCTCGCCCGGGCGCTGGAGGAAGACGCAGGGGGCACGGTGGCGAAGGCTGGCGCCGTGCTGGTGAAGGGATCGCGCTTCATGCGCATGGAACGGATGGTGGCTGCGCTGGTCGCAGACACTCCCGCTCACTAGATAAGTAGAACACGATGTTATTGGCTCTGGCCCAGTGGCTGCAAAACGATTACAGCTTCCTTCGGGTCGTCAACTACCTGACCTTCCGCGCGGTGATGGCCAACCTCACCGCGCTGGTGATCGGCCTTGCCGCCGGTCCGTGGGTCATCCGCAAACTGACCGAGCTGAAGGTCGGCCAGGCCGTGCGCACGATCGGCCCGCAGACCCATCTGGTCAAGTCCGGCACGCCGACTATGGGTGGCGTGCTGGTGCTCGTTTCCATCGCCATCTCTACCGTGCTGTGGTGCGACTGGGGCAACCGCTTCATCTGGGTGGTGATGCTGGTGACGCTCGGCTATGGCGCCATTGGCTGGGTCGACGACTATCGCAAGGTGGTCTATCGCGATCCGCGCGGCATGTCGAGCCGCGAGAAGTTCTTCTGGCAGACGCTGATTGGCCTTGTCGCCGCGGTCTACCTGGCGTTCTCGGTGTCGGAAAGCAGCAATGTGCGGGTCTGGGACCTGTTCCTGAGCTGGGTCGAGGGCGGCCTGTCGCTGGATATGCCGTACAAGTCCAACCTGATCGTGCCCTTCTTCAAGGAAGTCAGCTATCCGCTGGGTGTGGCCGGCTTCATCGTGCTGACCTATCTGGTGATCGTCGGCTCCAGCAACGCCGTGAACCTGACTGATGGCCTCGACGGCCTGGTGATCATGCCAGTGGTGCTGGTTGGCGGCGCGCTGGGCGCCTTCGCTTATGTGATGGGCAGTTCGGTCTACAGCAAATACCTGCTGTTCCCGCATATTCCGGGCGCGGGCGAACTACTGATCTTCTGTTCGGCGATGGCGGGCGCGGGGCTGGCCTTCCTCTGGTTCAACGCGCATCCGGCGCAGGTGTTCATGGGCGACGTTGGTGCGCTGGCACTCGGCGGCGCGCTCGGGACCGTGGCCGTGATCGTGCGCCAGGAGATCGTGCTGTTCGTGATGGGTGGCATCTTCGTCGTGGAAACCGTGTCGGTGATGCTGCAGGTCACGTGGTTCAAGATCACCAAGCGCCGCTATGGCGAAGGGCGAAGGCTCTTCCGCATGGCGCCGCTGCATCACCATTTCGAGCTGAGCGGCTGGAAGGAAACGCAGGTCACCGTGCGCTTCTGGATCGTCACCATGCTGCTGGTGCTGATCGGGCTGTCCACGCTGAAGCTGCGCTGATTCGGGCGCTTTCTATATAGACAACAGGATTACTGAACTCAAAAGGCAGGAATACGAAGTGTTTGGCGAGCTGCAAAAACCTCATGTGCTGGTACTGGGCCTCGGCGAATCGGGGCTGGCCATGGCGCGCTGGTGTGGCCTGAACGGCTGCGCCGTGCGCGTGGCCGACACGCGCGAGGCACCCGCCAACCTTGTCTTCCTGCAGGCCGAACTGATGTCGGCCGAGTTCGTGGGCGGCCCGTTCGCCGAAAGCCTGCTCGACGGCATCGGCCTGGTGGCGATCAGCCCGGGCTTGTCGCCGCTGGAGGCGAATACCGGCGAGCTGCTGGCCGCGGCACGCCAGCGCGGTATCCCCGTGTGGGGCGAGATCGAACTGTTCGCGCGCGCGCTCGCGCACCTGCAGGCCGAATCCGGCTATGCGCCGAAGATGCTCGCGATCACCGGCACCAACGGCAAGACGACTACGACCGCGCTGACCGGCCGGCTGGTCGAGCGCGCCGGCAAGAGCGTGGCGGTGGCCGGCAATATCAGCCCGTCGGCGCTCGACAAGCTGTCGGCGTGCATTGCTTCGGCCACGCTGCCGGACGTCTGGGTGCTCGAGTTGTCGAGCTTCCAGCTCGAAACGACGCATACGCTGGCGCCGCACGCGGCGACCGTGCTCAACGTCACGCAGGATCACCTCGACTGGCATGGCTCGATGGAAGCCTATGCCGCGTCCAAGGCGCGCATCTTCGGACCGGCCGGCACGGCTTGCGTGCAGGTGCTGAACCGCAATGACCGCCTGACCATGGACATGGCCCGCCCGGGCACGGCACCGGTGACCTTCGGCACCGACCTGCCCGAGACGCCGGGCAGCTTCGGCGTGCTGCGCGAAGGCGGCATGCCGTGGCTGGTGCTCGCCGAACCCGACTCGGAAGCGGAAGGGGAGGGCAAGCCGCGCCGCCGCAAGGCCGATGCCTCCGCGCAGGAGGCCGTGCCGGTGCGCCACAAGCGCCTGATGCCGGCCGACGCGCTGCATATCCGCGGCATGCACAACGCTACCAACGCCATGGCGGCGCTGGCGCTGTGCCGCGCGATCGACCTGCCGCTCAACGCGCTGCTGCATGGCCTGCGCGAATATCGTGGCGAGCCGCATCGCGTGGAGTGGGTCGCCACCATCGATGAAGTCGAGTATTTCGACGACAGCAAGGGCACCAACGTGGGCGCCACGGTGGCCGCGCTGTCGGGTCTGGACAAGCGCGTCGTGCTGATTGCCGGCGGCGAAGGCAAGGGTCAGGATTTCTCGCCGCTGGTCGCGCCGGTCGCGCAGTACGCGCGCGCCGTGGTGCTGATCGGCCGTGCAGCGGGCGAGTTGCGCGATGCGCTGCAAGGCAGCGTCGCGTCGCTGGTCGACGCGGCCACGCTTGAAGAAGCCGTCAACAAGGCGGCGGAGCTGGCTGAAGGCGGCGACGTTGTGCTCCTGTCGCCGGCCTGCGCCAGCCTCGACATGTTCCGTAACTACGTGCACCGCGCCGAAGTGTTCCGCTCGGCGGTGGAAGAACTGGCCCTGTCGCGGGGGATCATGCCATGAGTGAATCGCAGGTCAAGCGCAGCGGTTTCATCGGCGCCACCATCGGCAATGCCTGGGGTGGCCTGCGCGATGCGGTGTCCGGCGTCAAGCCGACCCGTTCGCGCATGATGGAGTACGACCAGCCCCTGCTGTGGGTGGCGATCGTGCTGCTCGCGCTCGGCCTGGTGATGGTCTACTCGGCGTCGATTGCGCTGCCGGATTCGCCGCGCTACGCCAACTATCGCGAAAGCCATTTCCTGGTCCGCCATGCGTTCGCGCTGCTGATCGGGCTGTCGGTCGGCCTGGCGGCGTTCCAGATTCCCGTGAAGGTGTGGGACCGATACGCGCCCAAGCTGTTCATCATCGCGCTGGTGCTGCTGGTGATCGTGCTGGTGCCGTTCGTCGGCAAGGGCGTGAATGGCGCGCGCCGCTGGATTCCCCTCGGCATCATGAACTTCCAGCCGTCGGAGCTGATGAAGCTGGCCGTGGTGCTGTACGCGGCCAACTACACCGTGCGCAAGCAGGAGTGGATGCAGACCGTGTCCAAGGGCTTCCTGCCAATGGGTGTGGCGGTCGTGGTGGTCGGCATGCTGCTGCTGCTCGAGCCGGACATGGGCGCGTTCCTCGTGATCGCCGCGGTGGCCATGGGCATTCTGTTCCTTGGCGGCATCAACGGCAAGCTGTTCGCGGGACTGGTCGGTGTGGCGGTCGGCGCGTTTGCGCTGCTGATCACGGCATCGCCATGGCGGCGTGAACGGATCTTTGCATACCTCAATCCGTGGGAAGAGAGCAACGCGCTCGGCAAGGCGTACCAGTTGACCCACTCGCTGATCGCGTTTGGCCGTGGCGAATGGACCGGTGTCGGCCTTGGCGGCAGCATCGAAAAATTGCACTACCTGCCTGAAGCGCATACCGACTTCATCCTCGCCGTGATTGGCGAGGAATTTGGCTTTGTGGGCGTGCTGGTCGTCATCATCCTGTTCTACTGGATGGTGCGCCGCGCGTTCGGCATCGGCCGCACCGCGCTGCAACTCGACCGCACGTTTGCCGGCCTCGTGGCCAAGGGCATTGGCGTGTGGATCGGCTGGCAGACCTTTATCAATATGGGCGTGAACCTGGGCCTGCTGCCGACCAAGGGATTGACGCTGCCGCTGGTGAGCTATGGCGGCTCGGGCATTCTGATGAATTGCATGGCTTTGGCGATCCTGCTCCGTATCGACTATGAAAACCGTGTGCTGATGCGTGGAGGGAAGGTATGACGCAGCAGCGCACGTTGCTCGTGATGGCCGGCGGCACCGGGGGGCATGTATTCCCCGGGTTGGCGGTCGCGCACGCGCTGCGCGAGCAGGGCTGGAAGGTGGTCTGGCTGGGCAACCGTACCGGCATGGAGGCCACGCTGGTGCCCAAGCATGACATCCCGATGGAGTTCATCCAGTTCGGCGGGCTGCGTGGCAAGGGGCTCGTGACCAAGTTCCTGTTGCCGCTGAACTTGCTGCGCGCGTTCTGGCAGAGCCTCGGCGCGCTGCGCCGCGTGCGGCCGAGCGTGGTGCTGGGCATGGGCGGCTATATCACGTTCCCGGCGGGCATGATGGCCTCGCTGCTCGGGCGGCCGCTGGTGCTGCACGAGCAGAACTCGATTGCCGGACTCGCCAACAAGGTGCTTGCCAAAGTGGCGGACCGCGTGCTGTGCGCGTTCCCGGATACGCTGCCCGACAGCGAGTGGACCGGGAACCCGGTACGCGAAGAGCTCGCGCACATGGCGGAACCGGAGGCACGCTATGACATACGCACCGGCCCGCTGAACGTGCTGGTGGTCGGCGGCAGCCTGGGCGCCGCGGCGCTCAACGACGTCGTGCCGAAGGCGATCGCCATGCTGCCTGAAGCGCAGCGTCCGGTGGTCACGCACCAGGCCGGCGCAAAGCAGATCGACAAGCTGCGTGCGAACTATGCCGCCGCGCAAGTGTCTGCTCAGACCCTGCCTTTTATCGATGACATGGCGAAGGCGTATGCCGACGCCGACCTGGTGATCTGCCGCGCGGGCGCGATGACGGTCTCGGAAGTGGCGGCCGCCGGTGTAGCGGCGCTGTTCGTGCCGTTCCCGCACGCGGTGGACGATCACCAGACGACCAATGCGGAATTCCTGTCCAAGCAGGGTGCAGCCCTGCTTGTGCAGCAACAAGAACTGACGGCGGACCGGCTGGCGAAGACCATCGCCGGCCTGAACCGGCCGCAACTGAAAGAGATGGCGCGCCTGGCGCGCGGACTGGCCAAGCCTGAGGCAACCCGGCGCGTCGCCGAGGTATGCAGCCAGATGGCCAGGGACTGAAGCCCAATACATGTAGTGACTCAATGAAGCATATCGTCAAAAACATCCACTTCGTAGGCATCGGCGGCGCCGGCATGAGCGGCATCGCGGAGGTCCTGCTGAACCTGGGCTACAAGGTCTCGGGTTCCGATGTGGGCAGCAACGCCGCCACGCGGCGCCTGGCTTCGCTCGGTGCCACGGTCATGCACGGGCATGACGCGGCGAACATCGCCGGTGCGAACGCCGTGGTGGTTTCCACGGCCGTGAGCGGGGACAACCCCGAAGTGCTGGCCGCCCGCAGCAAGCGTATCCCGGTGGTGCCGCGCGCGGTGATGCTGGCCGAGTTGATGCGCCTGAAGCAGGGCGTCGCCATTGCCGGCACGCACGGCAAGACCACGACCACGAGCCTGGTGGCGTCGGTGCTGGCCGAGGGCGGGCTCGACCCGACCTTCGTGATCGGCGGCCGCCTGAATTCCGCGGGTGCTAATGCGCGCCTGGGCACGGGCGATTTCATCGTGGCCGAAGCCGATGAATCCGATGCCTCGTTCCTGAACCTGTTCCCGGTCATCGAAGTCATCACGAACATCGATGCCGACCACATGGACACCTACGGGCACGACTTCGCTCGGCTCAAGCAGGCGTTCATCGAATTCACGCAGCGCCTGCCGTTCTACGGCATCGCCGTGCTGTGCGTGGACGATCCGAACGTGCGCGAGATTCTGCCATTCGTGTCCAAGCCTGTCGTGCGCTATGGCTTTGCCGAGGATGCACAGATCCGCGCTGTCAATGCGCGCGCAGTCGATGGCCAGATGCATTTCACCGTGCTGCGCCACCTCAACGGCCATGCCGAACCGCCACTCGACGTGGTGCTGAACCTGCCCGGCCTGCACAACGTGCAGAACGCGCTGGCCGCGATCGCGATTGCGACGGAACTGGAAGTCCCGGACGCCGCGATCGTCAAGGCGCTGCGCGAGTTCCACGGCGTAGGACGCCGCTTCCAGCGCTACGGCGAAGTGGCCACGGCGGATGGCACCGGCACGTTCACGCTGGTCGACGACTACGGGCACCACCCGGTGGAAATGGCCGCTACGCTCTCCGCCGCGCGCGGCGCGTTCCCGGGCCGCCGCCTGGTGCTGGCGTTCCAGCCGCACCGTTTCACGCGCACGCGCGATTGCTTCGAGGATTTCGTCAAGGTGCTCGGCACCGTTGATGCGTTGTTGCTGGCCGAGGTCTATGCCGCCGGCGAAGCGCCGATCGTCGCGGCCGATGGCCGCGCGCTGACCCGTGCGCTGCGCGTGGCGGCCAAGGTAGAACCTGTTTTCGTGGAGCAGATGGAAGAGATGCCGCAGGCCATCATGAATGCCGCCAGGCCTGGCGACGTGGTCGTAACGATGGGAGCCGGCTCGATCGGCGCGGTACCGGGACAGGTGGTCTCGCACCAGCAGCCGCTGCAGGCGGGAGGTGCGGCATGAGCTTCGTCGCCAATCCCAAGATCGACCCGAAATCGCTGGGCAAGGTCGGCGTGCTGTATGGCGGCCGCTCGGCCGAGCGCGAGATTTCGCTGATGTCCGGCAGCGGCGTGCTGGCCGCGCTGCAGTCGCGCGGCGTGGATGCGCACGGCTTTGACCCGGCCACGCAGAGCGTGGCCGAACTGGCCGCGGCCGGCTTCGACCGCGTCTTCATCGCGCTGCACGGCCGCTACGGCGAGGACGGCACCATGCAGGGCCTGCTCGAGCAGCTCGGCGTGCCCTACACCGGCAGCGGCGTGCTGGCGTCGGCGCTGGCCATGGACAAGCAGGCGACCAAGCGCCTGTGGATGACGCATGACCTGTCCACGCCGCGTTTCGCGATGCTCTATGCCGATACGGACTTCGATGCAGTCGTCGCCGATCTCGGCCTGCCGCTGATCGTCAAGCCGGCGCGCGAAGGCTCGTCGATCGGTCTGAGCAAGGTCACCGATGCGTCGCAGATGCGCGAGGCATTCGAGAAGGCTGCCGCGCTCGACAACGACGTCATTGCAGAGACCTTCATTGACGGCGCCGAGCTGACCTGCCCGCTGGTAGGGGAGGGCGCTACGGCTGAAGCGCTGCCGGTGATTCGCATCGTCGCGCCGGATTCTAACTATGACTATCAAAATAAGTACTTTACTGACGATACCCAATATCTGTGTCCGTCAGGCCTGAGTGCTGAAGTCGAGCGCGAGGTGCAGCAACTGGCGGTGCAGGCCTACCGCGTGCTGGGCTGCCGTGGCTGGGCGCGTGCGGACGTGATGCTGCGCGCCGACGGCAAGCCTTTCCTGCTTGAGATGAATACCTCGCCTGGCATGACCGGCCATTCGCTCGTGCCGATGGCCGCGCGCGCGGCTGGCATCAGCTATGAGGACTTCGTCATGCAGGTGGTGGCCGCCGCGACGCTGGACCTGCATCCGAACGAACACTGGAAACCCGAATAACCCTGGCAAGACCATACCGGACGACCCTGGAACATGTGGCATAACGCACGCCTGCTCAACCTGATCGCTTCCGCGCTGTACGCGCTGGTGGCGCTGATGGCGCTTGCGGCCGGTTTGCTGTGGCTGGCGCAGCGGCCGGTGTTCGCCATTACCCATGTCGTGGTGGCGTCGATGGACGGCGGCGCACTGCGCCACGTCAACGCGCCGAGCGTGCGGTCCAATGCGCTGGGCAAGCTGACCGGCAACTTCTTCACGCTCGACCTGAACGCGGCACGGCAGGTGTTCGAGTCGGTGCCTTGGGTGCGGCGCGCAAGCGTGCGGCGCGAATGGCCCAACGGGCTGGCCGTGGAAGTCGAGGAACACGAAGCGTTGGGCACCTGGGGGGCGGCAGACAGCGGCAGGCTGATCAATACCTATGGAGAGGTGTTCGTCGCCAATACCGCGGAGGCCGAGGAGGACGCCCAGCTGCTGGCGCTCGACGGTCCGCCCGACAGCGAAGGCGACGTGATCGAGAAACTTGAAGTCATGCGCGAATGGTTCAAGCCGCTCAAGGCCGAACCGCTGTCGGTGGCGCTGTCCGGGCGCTATGCATGGCGCACCAAGCTTTCCAACGGCATGGTGGTCGAGCTGGGCCGGGAGCAGAACGATGAAGAGCGCGCAGCGATGGAACAGCGCGTGAAGCGTTTTGTCGCCGCGTGGCCGCAGGTCACCGAGCAGTGGGGCAAGCAGATCGACTACGCGGACCTGCGTTACCCGAACGGGTTCGCGATCCGCACGGCCAGCGCGCGCTTCCTGACCGACGCGCAGGCTGCGGCGGCGGCGAAGGCTGCGGCGGCAGGCAAGGGATCCACAGCAACTGGTACTTCCACTAACAATCCGACGCGACTGAAGAGCAAGAACGCGGAGAAAACCCGATGAGCAAGGAATACAAGGACCTACTAGTCGGTCTCGACATCGGCACCTCGAAGGTGGCCGCCGTGGTGGCGGAACTGCGCCCCGACGGCAGCTACGAGGTGATCGGGATGGGCCAGTCAGAGTCCAAGGGTCTGAAGAAAGGGGTCGTGGTCAATATCGAGGCCACCGTGCAGTCGATCCAGAAGGCGCTGGAAGAGGCCGAGCTGATGGCCGACTGCAAGATTGCCGAGGTGTTCACCGGCATTGCCGGCAGCCATATCCGCAGCTTCAATTCGAGCGGCATGGTGGCCATCAAGGACAAGGAGGTCACGCAGACCGACGTGGCGCGCGTGATCGAGACCGCGAAGGCGGTCAATATCCCGACCGACCAGCAGATCCTGCATATCCTCACGCAGGAATTCATCATCGACGGCCAGGAAGACGTGCGCGAGCCGATCGGCATGAGCGGCATCCGGCTGGAAGTGAAGGTGCATATCGTCACCGGCGCGGTGAGCGCGGCGCAGAACATCGTCAAGTGCGTGCGCCGCTGCGGCCTGGAAGTGCATGACCTGATCCTGCAGCCGCTGGCGTCGAGCCTGGCGGTGCTGACCGAGGACGAGAAGGAACTGGGCGTGGTGCTCGTCGACATCGGCGGCGGCACCACCGACATCGCGATCTTCAGCGAGGGCGCGATCCGCCATACGGCCGTGATCCCGATCGCCGGCGACCAGATCACCAACGACATCGCGATGGCGCTGCGCACGCCGACGCCGGATGCCGAGGACATCAAGGTGCAGTACGGCATCGCCAAGCAGGCCATTGCCGATCCGGAAGACATGATCGAGGTGCCCGGCGTGGGCGACCGCGGCACGCGCACGCTGTCGCGCCAGGCGCTGGCGGCGGTGATCGAGCCGCGTATCGAGGAACTGTATTCGCTGGTGCACCAGGTGGTGCGTGAATCGGGCTATGAGGAGCTGCTGTCGTCCGGCGTGGTGATCACCGGCGGCACGGCGATGATGCCGGGCATGGTCGAGCTCGGCGAGGACATCTTCCTGAAACCGGTTCGTGTGGGCGTGCCTGAGTACCGCGGCAACCTGCATGAGGTGGTGAAGAGCCCGCGCTACTCAACGGTGATGGGTCTGTTGCTCGAAGGCCGCGTGCAGCGCATGCGCGGACGAAAGGTGGCTGTGCAGAGCGGCTCGGTCAAGCAGGTGTGGGGCCGCATGAAGGAATGGTTTGTCGGCAACTTCTGACGTGAAGCTTGTCTGACAAAAGGAAAGTCGCGCTGCCCTTGTCGTTCTTGTCTACCTGGACGGGGATGGCGCGTTGAAGTGAACGGTTTCTTTTAATTGGTTTCTTGTTCAGGAACCAGCGGTTGCGGCGGGGAGGCTGCAACGTCTGGGGACTGATTTTTCTCGGAGGCAGTGATGGACTTTGACATGATCGAAACGGAAGTGATGGACGGCACCATCATCAAAGTGGTTGGTGTGGGCGGCGCGGGCGGCAATGCCGTGCAGCACATGATCAGCCGCGGCGTGCAAGGTGTGGAGTTCATCTGCATGAACACCGACGCGCAGGCGCTGAAGCGCTCGACCGCTTCGCGCGTGCTGCAGCTCGGCAATTCGGGCCTGGGTGCCGGCGCCAAGCCGGAAGTCGGCCGCAACTGCGCCGAGCAGGCCCGCGAGCAGATCGCGGACGCACTGCGCGGTGCGCACATGGTCTTCATCACTGCCGGCATGGGCGGCGGCACCGGTACCGGCGCCGCGCCGATCGTCGCTCAGGTGGCCAAGGAAATGGGCATCCTGACCGTGGGCGTGGTCAGCAAGCCGTTCGACTTCGAAGGCGCACGCCGCGCCAAGGTGGCCGAACACGGTTCGAGCGAGCTGGAAAGCTCGGTCGACTCGCTGATCGTCGTGCTCAACGAGAAGCTCTTCGAAGTCATGGGCGATGACGCCGAGATGGACAAGTGCTTCCAGTGCGCCGACGACGTGCTGCACAACGCCGTGGCCGGCATCGCCGAAATCATCAATGTCGATGGCCTGGTGAACGTCGACTTCGAAGACGTGAAGACGGTGATGGGCGAGCAGGGCAAGGCCATGATGGGCACGGCGACCGTGTCGGGCGTGGACCGCGCCCGCCTGGCTGCCGAGCAGGCCGTGGCCAGCCCGCTGCTGGAAGGCGTGGATCTGTCCGGTGCGCGCGGCGTGCTGGTCAACATCACGGCCAGCCGTTCGCTCAAGCTGTCGGAAACCAAGGAAGTCATGAACACCATCCGCAGCTACGCCGCGGAAGATGCGACCGTGATCTTTGGTACGGTGTACGACGATGCAATGGGCGATGCACTGCGCGTTACTGTTGTGGCGACGGGCCTGGGCCGTTCGGCTAAGAAGCAGCAACCGATGACGCTGCTGAAGACCGGTACCGACAACATGCCGGTGCAGATGATGGCCGGCATGGCGGCAGCCCCGACCACGCACCACAGCTCGCCGGACTACAGCGGCCTGGATACCCCGGCCGTGTGGCGCAGCTCGCGTGAATCGGCGTCGGCCCACGTGGCGGCGCTGCAGGAAAAGGGTGTGGATACGTACGATATCCCGGCCTTCCTGCGCAAGCAGGCAGACTGAGCCGGAGCGGCCGGATCCAGCATCGCAGGGCCGGTCCCTGTCGGATTGCACGTCCTTGTCGCGAAGCACGCAGCGCTCCCTATCCGCGCGTGCCTTGCATGGATGTGTGACCCGCCCGGGCTGCCGGTGATGCCGCGTCCGCGCTGAACCGCCTCCGTTCACATCCTGTCGCCGGGACGGGCGGCCGCTGGCCGCCTCCCCGGACTGGTTCCCGCCCTCCCGGTCGGGATGTGTCGTCGTCCGCGCGGCGCGCTGCAAGGCGCGCCGCGCGGACGTTTTTTGTAGCAAGCTGTATCGAAATGCCACCGGATGTCATCGGCCTTGGACGAGCGCGCCATGGCGCCTATGATTGCCGGCAGGCTTTCAGATCCCTCCTTTTTGACAGGAAGTCACCCACCATGATCGCTGTCGGACAACGCGTGCCGGACGCCACGCTGCAGGAATTCTTCGATACCCAGAGCGAAGGCTGCTCGCTCGGCCCCAATGCCTTCAGCGTCTCGGACCTCGTCAAGGGTCGCAAGATCGTGGTCTTCGCCTTGCCTGGCGCGTTCACGCCGACTTGCTCGGCCAAGCATGTGCCCGGCTACGTGGCCGAAGCACAGGCGCTGCGCGACGCGGGCGTGGACGAAGTCTGGTGTGTTTCGGTCAACGACGCGTTCGTGATGGGCGCCTGGGGCCGCGAACAGCACACTGAAGGCAAGGTGCGCATGATGGCCGACGGAAGCGCAGAATGGACCCGTGCGCTGGGTCTTGACCAGGATTTGTCGGCGCGCGGCATGGGCGTCCGCTCCAAGCGGTACGCCATGGTGCTGGACGATGGCGTCGTGACCCACCTTCAAGTCGAGGCGCCCGGCGAGTTCAAGGTCAGCAGCGCCGAAGCGATGCTAGAGGCGTTGCGCGGCTGACACAGATTCTCAATTCGGTGTGTCGCAAATGACACGTCATGTGCATGTATTAACACACCGAAACAAAGTGTCTTAGCGGGATTTCCCTAGCAGTGGTAAAATCACTTAATCGAATATGAAACCTGATAGGTTTTAATAATTACTGAGGCCGCCATGCTCAAACAGCGCACCATCAAGTCCCTGGTGAAGACGGTCGGCATCGGTCTGCACTCGGGTCGCAAAGTGACGCTGACCCTGCGGCCGGCACCGGCCGACACCGGTATCGTCTTTACCCGCGTGGACCTGCCCGAAGCCGTCGAAATCCCCGCCGCTGCCGGCGCCATCGGCGACACGCGCCTTGCGTCGGTGTTGCAGAAGGATGGTGCGCGTGTGTCGACGGTCGAGCATCTGATGTCGGCCTGTGCCGGCTTGGGCATCGACAACCTCTATGTCGATGTCGACGCCGAAGAAATCCCGATCATGGACGGCAGCGCGGCTTCCTTCGTGTTCCTGCTGCAATCGGCTGGCATCGAACAGCAGAATGCCGCCAAGCGTTTCATCCGCGTGAAAAAGGCCGTGGAAGTGCGCGAGGGCGACAAGCTGGCGCGCCTGGAGCCGTTCTTTGGCTTCAAGCTGTCGTTCACGATCGACTTTCGTCATCCGGCGGTCGACAAGACTGGCCAGAACTTCGAGATCGATTTCGCCGATACCAGCTACGTGCGTGAAATCGCGCGTGCGCGGACCTTTGGCTTCGCCCATGAAGTGGAAGCCTTGCGTGAGATGGGACTGGCACGTGGCGGCAGTCTCGACAATGCGATCGTGCTGGATGAACACCGCATGCTCAACAACGAAGAGCTGCGCTATGGCGATGAGTTCGTGCGCCACAAGATCCTGGATGCGATCGGTGACCTGTATGTGGTCGGCCATCCGCTGATTGGCGCTTATGTGGCGCACAAGTCGGGTCACGGGTTGAACAACCAGTTGCTGCGTGCGTTGCTGGCTGACCAGGAAGCGTATGAGGTAGTGACGTTCGATCGCATGGAGGACGCGCCCGTTGCGTTCCTGCCGCAGGTGCAGCCGGCGTTTGCCTGATCGGGGCCGGCACCGAAAACAAAAAACCGGCCAGAAGGCCGGTTTTTTGTTTCTGTGGTCCTAGCGATGATGCGACAGCAAGGTCTTTAGCGCGTCCTGTAACGGTGACGGCGGCAAACTGCGCGCCAGTTCGTCGAGGCTGGCCAGCCCGACCGCGGTCATCTTCCCGTTGGTCCGCGGCCGCACCACAGGCCCGGTATCCCAGTCACTGTGCCGCGTCGCCTCTGGTTGTACCCGTACCCGGATGGCACTGACCTGCGAGCCCCGCTCCTGCAGGCGGGACAGCAACGTCGGCACCACTTGGCGCACACGCGCCGCCGCCGCGCCATGCGCGGCCAGCAACAGCAGCACCTGTTCCTGCTGAGGTCCCCGCCCGTCGCGCTTGACGCCGGCAACGGCAATGCCGTTGCGCATGCCAGGCGGCAGCAACGACAGCACCTCCGCTTCCAGCGAAGCCAGCTCCCGCGCGGTCTGCATCAGCGCGGAGACAGGTCCGGCCTTGGCCAGCCAGTCATTGAGAGGCTTGGCTGCCGGAGTCTGCAGGGCGTGGTGGGTGAACAGGCGCATCAACACATTTTAACAACTTGGCAGGCTGGTGTTCCGGCATGGCCCCTTCCGTCCGCAGCAGGCGATGCCGCTCGACCGGCCCGCCTGCATTTGAAGGTCCATGTGAACAGCGTGTCACGCAAGCGGCACGATTTCGTGTCGGGTCAGGTGGACTTCCGCGACCGCCGCCGCAATCCGTTTGGCAACGGGTGATTGAACCTTGCCGATCCGCCCCGATCTGTCAATAAATCCACGTCGCGCCGGGGCTTGCCGGGGTGTTGGCAACACGGCGGCCGCTGTCCCGGCCGCGACCCCGGCACATGATAAACTCGGCGTTTTGCGCCAATCTATCCATGCCTGGCACGGCTGGGGCTGCCTATCCATGGGTCGCCGGTCCGGACCGCGCAGGTGAAAGCACTCGATGATCACGGGCCTTCTCAAGAAAGTCTTCGGCAGCCGTAATGAACGGCTGATCAAACAATACCGCCGCACGGTGGAGCAGATCAACGCGCTGGAGCCCAAGTTCGAGCAGCTCTCGGACGACCAACTGCGCGGCATGACCGAGACCTTCCGGCAGCGCCACGCTGGCGGCGAGTCGCTCGAGTCGCTGCTGCCCGAGGCGTTTGCCGTGTGCCGCGAGGCCAGCAAGCGCATCATGAAGATGCGCCACTTCGACGTGCAGCTGATCGGCGGCATGGTGCTCAATGACAACAAGATCGCCGAAATGCGCACCGGCGAAGGCAAGACGCTGACCGCGACGCTGGCCGTGTACCTCAATGCCATCACCGGCAAGGGCGTGCACGTGGTGACCGTCAACGATTACCTGGCCCAGCGCGATGCCGAGTGGATGGGGCGCCTGTACAACTACCTGGGCCTGTCGGTGGGCGTGAACCTGTCGCAGATGGCGCATGACCAGAAGCAGGCCGCGTACAACGCCGACATCACCTACGGCACCAACAACGAGTTCGGCTTCGACTACCTGCGCGACAACATGGTCTATGACCCGTCGCAGCGCGTGCAGCGTCCGCTGAACTACGCGATCGTCGATGAAGTGGACTCGATCCTGATCGACGAGGCGCGTACGCCGCTGATCATCTCGGGCCAGGCCGAGAACCACACCGACCTGTACCAGCGCATGAACGGCATCCCGAGGCTGCTCGAGCGCCAGATCGGCGAGGAAAAGGCCGACGGCACGGGCGTCGAGAAGCCGGGCGACTACTACGTGGATGAAAAGGGCCACCAGGTCTACCTGACCGAGGCTGGCCACGAAAAGGCGGAAGAGATCCTGGCGCAGCAAGGCCTGATCGGCGAGGGCGAATCGCTCTACGCACCGCAGAACATCACGCTGATGCACCACCTGTACGCGGCCCTGCGCGCGCACAGCCTGTTCCATCGCGACCAGCACTACGTGGTGCAGAACGACGAAGTCGTGATCGTCGACGAATTCACGGGCCGCCTGATGACGGGCCGCCGCTGGTCCGACGGTCTGCACCAGGCCGTGGAAGCCAAGGAAGGCGTGTCGATCCAGCAGGAAAACCAGACGCTGGCGACCATCACCTTCCAGAACTACTTCCGCATGTACACCAAGCTGGCCGGCATGACCGGCACGGCTGACACGGAAGCCTACGAATTCCAGGAGATCTACGGCCTGGAAGTGGTCGTGATCCCGACCAACCGCGCGGCGCAGCGCAAGGACCTGCAGGACCAGATCTACAAGACGTCGAAGGAACGCTACGACGCCGTCGTGCGCGATATCCGCGACTGCTACGACCGTGGCCAGCCGGTGCTGGTCGGCACGACCTCGATCGAGACGTCCGAATACCTGTCGGACCTGCTCAACAAGGAAAAGCTGCCGCACCAGGTGCTCAACGCCAAGCAGCACGAGCGCGAAGCCGAGATCGTGGCCCAGGCCGGCCGGCCCAAGATGATCACCATCGCGACCAACATGGCGGGCCGCGGTACCGACATCGTGCTCGGCGGCAACGTGGAGAAGCAGGCAGGCTTTGTCGAGATTGACCCGAACCTGTCGGACGCCGACAAGGCCGCGCGTATCCAGCAACTCAAGGATGAATGGCAGTCGCTGCACGAGCAGGTCAAGTCGTTCGGCGGTCTGCATATCGTGGGCACCGAGCGCCATGAATCGCGCCGTATCGACAACCAGCTGCGTGGCCGTGCCGGCCGCCAGGGCGACCCGGGTTCGTCGCGTTTCTACCTGTCGCTGGACGACCAACTGCTGCGCATTTTCGCAGGCGACCGCGTGCGCGCGATCATGGAACGCCTGAAGATGCCCGAGGGTGAGCCGATCGAGGCCGGCATCGTCACGCGTTCGATCGAATCGGCGCAGCGCAAGGTGGAAGGCCGCAACTTCGACATCCGCAAGCAGCTGCTGCAGTACGACGACGTTGCCAACGACCAGCGCAAGGAAATCTACAAGCTGCGCAACGACGTGCTCGAAGCCAATGACGTCGGCGAAATGGTCAAGAACCTGCGCGAAAGCGTGCTGATCGAGCTGTTCCGCGAGCACGTGGCGGCCGACACCATGGAAGAGCAGTGGGACATCGCCGGCCTCGAAACGCGCCTGCGCGAGGACTGGGGCCTGGAGCTGCCGCTGGCCAAGACCATCGAAGGCGCTCAGAGCATCGAGGACGAGGCGCTGCTCGACATGATCCTCAAGGCGGCCGAAGAACGTTACGAAGGCAAGGTTGCGATGGTGGGCCGCGAATCGTTCGCGGGCTTCGAGCGCTCGGTCATGCTGCAAAGCATCGACTCGCACTGGCGCGAGCACCTGGCCGCGCTGGACCACCTGCGCCAGGGCATCCATCTGCGCGGCTATGCGCAGAAGGATCCGAAGCAGGAATACAAGCGCGAGTCGTTCGAACTGTTCGCGCGCCTGCTGGACGTGATCAAGAACGAAGTCACGCGCGTGACGTTCAACGTGCAGATCCAGTCGCCGGAAGAGCTGGAGCAGGCTTCGGAGCAGATCGAGGAAGGCCTGTCGCACCTGGAGAACGTCCAGTACAAGCACGACGAGTTTGCCGAGGGCCGCGAGCCCGTGGAGGACGTGCCGTCGCTGCGCACGGGCGCTGCGGTGGCCGCCGAGATGGCGGTGGCCGGCATGCCGAAGGTCGGCCGCAACGATCCTTGCCCGTGCGGTTCGGGCAAGAAGTTCAAGCAGTGCCACGGCAAGCTGAGCTGAGCCCCGCGCCAGCCGCGCCGTGCAGGATTGCCCTGGCCGCCGTAGCGGAAGGGGCGAAGAGATAACGACATGCCCGCGCTACGCGGGCATGTTCGTCTGACGACTGAACAGAAACAGGTCAAGCAGGACCACAGGACTACAGGACAGGAGCCGATATGCCCGTCAATCTTCCGCTGCCGCAGGCAGACAACCTGAAACCCGTTGCCGGCGTGGAGCTCGGCTGGGCCGAGGCCGGCATCCGCAAGGCCAACCGCAAGGACGTGCTTGTCGTGCGCGTGGCCGAAGGCAGCACGGTGGCTGGCGTGTTTACGCGCAACCGCTTCTGCGCCGCGCCGGTGCAGGTTTGCCGCGAGAACCTTGCTGGCGGAAAGGGTATTCGCGCGCTGGTGATCAACACTGGCAACGCCAATGCCGGGACCGGCGAGACCGGCCTGGCCAATGCGCGTGCCACATGTGACGCGCTGGCTGGCCAACTGGGCATCGCCGCGAATCAGGTGCTGCCGTTCTCGACCGGCGTGATCCTCGAACAACTGCCGATGGACCGGCTGCTCGCCGGCCTGGCACCGGCCATCGCCAACGCCAAGGCTGACAACTGGCTGGCCGCAGCGGAATCGATCATGACCACCGACACGCAGCCCAAGGCGGCGTCGCGCACGGTACAGATCGACGGCAAGACGGTCACGCTGAGCGGTATCAGCAAGGGCGCTGGCATGATCCGCCCGAACATGGCGACCATGCTCGGCTTCATCGCCACCGACGCGGCCGTGGCCCAGCCGGTGCTGCAGGCGCTGGTGTCGCATGCGGCCGACCACTCGTTCAACAGCATCACGATCGACGGCGATACGTCGACCAACGATTCTTTCGTGCTGATCGCCACGGGCAAGTCGGGCGCCGCGATCGACCGCGCCGACGGCCCGGCCTTCGAGGCGCTGCGCGAGGCCGTGACCAGCCTGGCCCAGGAACTCGCGCAGATGATCGTGCGCGACGGCGAGGGCGCCACCAAGCTGATGACCATCCGCGTGGAAGGCGGCAAGGACGTGGCTGAATGCCGCCAGATCGCTTATGCCGTGGCCCACTCGCCGCTGGTCAAGACCGCGTTCTACGCTTCGGACCCCAACCTCGGCCGTATCCTGGCCGCAGTCGGCTACGCCGGTGTGGATGATCTCGATGTCGACCGCGTCAACCTGTGGCTTGACGACGTCTGGGTCGCGCGCGACGGCGGCCGCAACCCCGAATACCGGGAAGAAGACGGCCAGCGCGTGATGAAGCAGGCCGAAATCACCGTGCGCATCGCGCTGGGCCGCGGCAACGCCGAGGCCACGGTGTGGACCTGCGACCTCTCGCACGACTACGTATCGATCAACGCGGACTACCGTTCCTGATCATCGCCCCCTGTTCAACGACGCTCTGCTGCCATGTCTGACCTCGCCTCTCGCCTCGACAATTTCCTCGCCCGACTCGAACAGTGGCTACCGCCGCAGCTCACGGAAGCGGACTGGCAGGAAGCGGTAGCGTTCCGCTGGCGCAAGCGGCAGAGCCTGTTCGGCAATATTGGCTACCTGCAACCGGTGCGCCAACTGCCGCCGATCCACCTGGACGACCTCAAGAACATCGAGCGCCAGAAGGACGCCATCGTCGCCAATACGCGCCAGTTCGTGAACAAGCTGCCGGCCAACAACGTGCTGCTGACCGGCGCGCGCGGGACCGGCAAGTCGTCGCTGATCAAGGCCTGTCTCAATGCCTTCGTCAAGGACGGGCTGCGTCTCGTGGAAGTCGACAAGAGCGACCTCGGCGATCTCGGCGATATCGTCGAGCAGGTCTCGCAGCGCCCCGAGCGCTTCGTGATCTTCTGCGATGACCTGTCATTCGAGGACGGCGAGTCGGGCTACAAGGCGCTCAAGTCGGCGCTGGACGGCTCGGTCGCCGCGCAGTCGGACAATGTGCTTGTGTACGCGACGTCGAACCGCCGCCATCTGTTGCCCGAGTACATGAAGGACAACGAGTCCTACCGCCACACCGAGGACGGCGAAATCCATCCCGGCGAAGTCGTCGAGGAAAAGATCTCGCTGTCCGAGCGTTTCGGCCTGTGGCTGTCGTTCTACCCGCCCAAGCAGGACGAGTATCTGTCGATCGTCGGCCACTGGCTGAAGCACTTCGGCTGCACCGACGAGGACATCGCCGCAGCGCGTGGCGATGCCCTGGTTTGGGCGCTCGAACGCGGCTCGCGTTCGGGCCGCGTGGCGTGGCAGTTTGCGCGCGACTGGGGCGGCAAGCATGGCAAGCCGTTCATCGCGGATGTGGAGGGCGCATGACGCAGACGCAAGACAGCACGACGCCCCGCAAGGTGACCGAAGTGGCCGTGGGCGTGCTGGTGCAGCCCGATGGCCGCTTCCTGCTGGCGCAGCGCCCGGGCGGCAAGCCGTATGAGGGCTACTGGGAATTTCCCGGCGGCAAGCTGGAACCGGGCGAGACGGTGGAAGCCGCGCTCGCGCGCGAGTTGCATGAAGAGCTGGGCCTGGACATTACCGAGTGCGTGCGCTGGCATGTGCTAGAACACGATTACCCGCACGCCTACGTGCGGCTGCATTTCTGCAAGGTCACGGCCTGGCGCGGTGACCCGGTCGGCCGCGAAGGGCAGGCTTTTTCCTGGCAGACAGTCCCCGTGACGGTGGAACCGCTGCTGCCGGCCACCATCCCGGTGGTCGAATGGCTGGGCGAAGAATCCCGGCCCGCCTGACAATTCGAGCTTTACCCGCGCCCCTGCGGCTGCGGCGCCCGTGATCGCGCCGGCATAACAACAGCAAGAAAGGATCCGTATGCTACGTGCAGACCGCGTTGCCGACGATATTTCCCTGCCTGAGCTGACCCTGCGCGGCATTATCCTGGGGGCGCTGATCACGGTGGTGTTCACCGCCTCCAATATCTATCTGGGTCTTAAGGTCGGGCTGACCTTTTCCTCGGCGATTCCGGCGGCCGTCATCTCGATGGCGGTGCTGCGCCTGTTTCCGGGCGCCAATATCCTCGAAAACAATATGGTGCAGACGCAGGCCTCGGCCGCGGGCACCCTGTCGTCGATCATCTTCGTACTGCCGGGCCTGGTGATGCTGGGTCACTGGCAGGGCTTCCCGTTCTGGCAGACGCTGTCGATCTGCGCGGCCGGCGGCATGCTTGGCGTGCTGTTCAGCATCCCGCTGCGTCACGCAATGGTGGTGCAGAGCGAACTGCCGTATCCGGAGGGCGTGGCCGCTGCGGAAATCCTGCGCGTGGGCAGCGCAGGGCAGGATGTGGCGCCGGGCGCGAAGAAGCAGGGCACCGGTCTGGCCGACCTGATGGCCGGCGGTCTCGTGGCCGGCGTGTTCAGCTTTGCCGCAGGCGGACTGCGCTTGCTGGCGGAGGGCGCGAACCTGTGGCTCGCCGCTGGCGCTTCGGTAGTGCGGTTCTCGATGGGCTTCTCGCTCGCGCTGGTCGGCGCGGGCTACCTGGTCGGCATCGTCGGCGGTCTGGCCATGTTGCTCGGCCTGCTGCTGACGTGGGGCATCGCCGTGCCGTGGCTGACAGCCATCACGCCGCGCCCGGAGGGCGCCACGCTACAGGCATTTGGCACCATGGTGTGGAGCACGCAAGTGCGCTTCATCGGCGCAGGCACGATCGGTATCGCGGCGATCTGGACGCTGATCACGCTGGCCAGGCCGATGCTCGACGGCATCCGTGCCTCGCTGGGCGCGATCAAGGGCGCAGGCGCGGCGGGCGGCGCCGGCGTGCCGCGCACGCAGCAGGACATGCCGGTGCGCTGGATCGGCGTGCTCGCGGTCGTGCTGGCAGTGGTGCTCGCGGTCACCTTCGGCTACTTCATGATGCCTGCGCCGCTGGATGCGGGTGCACGCTGGCGCCTGGTCGGCTGCGCGGTGCTGTTTGCGTTCGTGTTCGGCTTCCTGGTCGCGGCCGCGTGCGGCTACATGGCCGGGCTCGTGGGCTCGTCGGCAAGCCCGATTTCGGGCATCGGCATCATCGCAGTGATCCTGGTGTCGCTGCTGATCCTTCTGATCGGCACAGCGGACGGTTTGCTCGATACGCCCGATGGCAGCAAGTTTGCCATTGCACTCGCCATCTTCACGACCTCGGCCGTGCTGGCGGTGGCGACCATCTCCAATGACAACCTGCAGGACCTGAAGACCGGCTGGCTTGTGGGCGCGACGCCGTGGCGCCAGCAGGTCGCGCTGCTGATCGGCTGCGCGGTCGGTGCGGCGGTGATCCCGCCGGTGCTGGATCTGCTCTACAACGCCTACGGGTTTGCGGGTGCTTTGCCGCGCACGGGCATGGATCCGGGCCAGGCTCTGGCGGCGCCGCAGGCCACGCTGATGACGGCCATTGCTACCGGCATCTTCACGCACAAGCTCAACTGGAACATGATCCTGATCGGCATCGCGCTAGGCGTGGTGCTGATCGTGATCGACGAGATCCTGCGCCGCCGCGGCGGTACCGCACGCTTGCCGGTGCTGGCGGTGGGCATCGGCATTTACCTGCCGCCGACCATCAGTTCGGCGCTGGTGGTGGGGGCGGTGCTGGCGTGGGTCCTGCTGCGCGCCGAGCGCCGCCGCGCTATCGCACGCGGCGACGACGTCAAGCTGGCGCTCGAACATGCCGAACGCCGCGGCACGCTGCTGGCCTCGGGGCTGATCGTCGGGGAAAGCCTGATCGGGGTGCTGCTGGCGGCCGTGATCGGCCTGTCCGGCAAGGATGCGCCGCTGGCGGTGGTGGGCGAGGGCTTCGCCGGCACGGCCGAATGGCTCGGGCTGGCGGTGTTCGTGCTCGTGTGCGTGGGGTTCTACCGCCGCGTGCTGGCCGCGGCGCACTGACTGCGCTGTAGGACAGGACGACTCAGTCGTCCTCGTCTTCAGGCAGGTCCGGCGAAGGCGTTTCGCCGGGCTTGCTGCCGATCACGTATTTTTCGGACGCCCACGCGCCCAGGTCAATCTGCTTGCAGCGCTCCGAGCAAAACGGGCGGAACTTGTTCTCGGGAATCCATTCCACCTTGGTGCCGCAGGTGGGACATTTGACGACGGCAGGCATGACTTCAGAAATTGCAGAGCTTGAGCAGGAACGGAATGTCGGCATCGACCGAACGCGGGCGCAGGTCGCCGTCCTGCTGCGTAAAGCGCACCCATAGCATGTACTTGTTGGCGCTCATCTCGGGGATGAAGGCCAGCAGCGAATCGTCGAGGTGCACCTGCATGAGCTGGTAACTGCGGCCAGACAGCATCTGTTGGTAGCTGCCGCCCGTGGCGATCACCTTGCCGCTCTGGCCCGATTCACGCAGCAGGCGCAGTACGGTGGACGTACCGGCACGCAGCGCGACCAGCGGGCGGGCCCATTTCAGGATGTCGGCGCGGCGTTCTTCGGCCGGACGGTGCTGCCACGCATAGTACGCCGGCAAGTCGAATTCGCACGTGCCGCCCGGAATGATGGCGCGGCTGCGGATGCTCGTTAGCCACTCATTGTCAGTCAGCAGCTGTCCCGCCTTGCCGACAGTCTGGTTGAGCATGGCAATGCCTTGCTCGATCTCGCCGATGATGGCGTCCAGCGCCTCCTGATCGATCTGCGGATTGACCCGCAGCGCAGTCAGCGCCTGGCGCTGGCGCTCGAGTTCCTTGATCAGATCAGTCTTGAGGTCGGCGCGGCCGGCGACGTCAATGATCTCGAACAGCGTGGTCAGCGCGACATGGTGCTGCAGTGGATGTTCCTGGCCGAGGAAGTAATCCAGGCGATCGAACAGGTCTTCCAGGCGCAGGAGTGTCCTGATGCGTTCGTTGAAAGGATATTCGTACAGGATCAAGTGCTATGTCCGTGCAGCGCTTTGGCGGCGCTCCGGTCGGAGCGCCACGGTGCGGGCGTGGCCCGGGGAACGTCAGGAATGTGTGGACGATTCAGCTTTCCACGCATTTCGCGTCATGTTCCAGCGCATTCTATGCGAGACGGGCTGAGAGGACAATGCAATGTGAACGGTGCGCCGTGTTCTGGAGTGGTCCGGTGCCCGGTCGTGCTCCGGCTCACGCTTGCGTGACGCCGGCGGCGGACAGTGCACGATAGGTGCGATCAAGCTGATCCACCTGTGCCGTCAGTGCCTCAACCGGCCCATCGTTGTCGATCACGTCATGGGCGACTGCCAGGCGCTGTGCACGCGTTGCCTGCTTAGCCATGATGGCCAGCACCTGCTCGCGGCTGAAGCCGTTGCGCGACATGACACGGGCGATCTGCGTGTCCTCGCTGCAGTCCACGACCAGCACGCGCCCCACGCGATCGAGCCATGCGCCCGATTCAACCAGCAGCGGCACTACGTAGATCAGATAGGGATGCTCACGGGCGTGCGCGATCTCGGCGGCGCGTGACGTGGTCAGTTCGCGGATCAGCGGATGGGTGATGCCTTCGAGCCGTGCCTTGGCGGCCGGGTCCGCAAAGACCACCGCGCGCATGGCATCGCGGTCCATGGCGCCGTCGGGGCGCAGGCACTGCGGGCCGAAGGCCTCGACCAGCGCGGGGATGGCCTGCCCGCCCGGGGCAGTGATCTCGTGGGCCAGCAGGTCAGTGTCGATGATGGCGGCGCCGCGCGCGGCGAACATGTCGGCTACGCGGGTCTTGCCGCTGCCGATACCGCCAGTCAGTCCGATCTCCAGCATGTCAGGTTCCGTGGGTGCAATGCCCCAAACGATACCAGCTTGGCGCTTCTCCGGTCCTCTGGCGCCGCTTACGGCATGAATAGCAGCGGCAGCACACCCGGGCCGAAGAACAGCACCAGCCCGCCGGCGCCCGCAATGAATGGGCCGAACGGGAACGGCGTGTCCCGTCCCTGGCGGCGCAGCGCGATATTGGCGACGCCGAACACCACGCCGACCACCGACGACAGCAGCACCAGCGACGGCAAGGCCTGCCAGCCGAACCAGGCGCCCAGCGCGGCCATCAGCTTGAAATCGCCGTAGCCCATGCCTTCCTTGCCGCGCACGAGCTTGAACAGCCAGTAGGCGCTCCACAGCAGCAGGTAGCCGGCCACGGCGCCGATCACGGCATCGGCGATCGGCACGAACAGCCCGGCCAGGTTCAGCAGCAGGCCCAGCCACACCAGCGGCAGCGTGATCTGGTCGGGCAGCAACTGCGTATCGGCGTCGATCATCGTCAGTGCCATCAGCGCCCACAGCAGCACCAGCGCGGCCACGCCCTGCCAGGTCGCGCCGAAGTGCCAAGCGGCCAGCGCGCTGAGCACGCCGGTCGCCAGCTCCACTAGCGGATAGCGCATGCCGATCGGTGCCTTGCATGACGAGCAGCGTCCGCGCAGGAACAGGTAGCTGATAACCGGAATATTCTCCCAGGCCGCGATCGCATGGCCGCAGTGGGGGCAGGCCGAGCGCGGCACCATCAGGTTGTAGCGGTCGGGGTAGGGCAGCGGGTCGCTGCGCACTTCGGCGATGTAGTTGGCCTCGTCGTGTTCCATCATGCGCGGCAGCCGGTGGATCACCACGTTCAGGAAGCTGCCGACCAGCAGGCCGAGCACGGCGGCTGCCGCCACCAGGAACGACGGCGGCAGTGCCGCCAGCGCCGGCAGCGCAAAGGCGCCGCCGGCGGGGAATGCCGGATTCATCAATTACACCACCTGTCCCAGCTTGAAGATCGGCAGGTACATTGCCACCACCATACCGCCGATGAGCACGCCCAGCACCACGATGATGAGCGGCTCGATCAGGCTCGAAATGGCCGCCACGGCGTCATCGACCTCGCGCTCGTAGAACTCCGCCACCTTGATGAGCATATTGTCCAGCGCGCCCGATTCCTCGCCGATCTGCGTCATCTGCAGCACCATGTTGTCGAACACGTGCGTGGCTTGCATGGCGTTGGTCAGGCTGGTACCGATGCGCACGGACTGTTCGATCTCGCGCGTGGCGTCGTAGTAGACCCAGTTGCCCGCCGCGCCGGCCACGGATTCCATCGATTCCACCAGCGGCGTACCCGCCGCGAACATGGTGGCGAGCGTACGCGTCCAGCGCGCGATCACGGCCTTGCGGAAGAGGCTGCCGAAAATGGGCAGCTTCAGCATTATGCGGTCCGTGGTGCGCTGGACCTTCTCGGATTTCTTCAAGGCCCGTAAATAGAACGCGATTGCCCCCACCGGTATGCCGATGACGATGTACCAGTACGCGACGAAGAAGTCCGAGATGGCGATCACGACCAGCGTCGGCGCCGGCAGGTTCGCGCCGAAGCTCGAGAACACGCCCTTGAACGCCGGGATCACGAACAGCATCAGGATCACCGTCACGGCAAAGGCCACGGTCAGCACCGCGATCGGGTAGATCATCGCGGACTTGATCTGGCTCTTCAGCGCGATGGTCTTTTCCATGTAGAGCGACAGGCGCTCGAGCAGGGAGTCGAGAATACCGCCCTGCTCGCCGGCGTCGATCAGGTTGCAGTACAGCGTGTCGAAGTAGCGCGGATGGCGTCGGAACGCCGCCGCCATGCTGCTGCCGGATTCGATGTCGAAGCGGATGTCGGACAGCAGCTGCGTGAAGTTCGGATTGGCGTGCCCGCGCGCGATGATGTCGATCGACTGCAGCAGCGGAATGCCAGCCTTCAGCATGGTCGAAAGCTGGCGCGTGAAATACGCGATGTCCTTCTCGGTGATCTTCTTGCCGCGCGCGGCCTTGCGCTTCTTGAGCTTGACCACCGTGAGGCCCTGCTTGCGCAGCGCCGCCGTGACCTCGGCCTGGTTTTCGGCCCGCTGTTCCCCGGTGAACGTCTTGCCTTTGCGGTCCTTGCCTTCCCACTCGAAGATGTACTGCGTGGGTGCTTTACGTCCTGCTCGTCCTGCCTTCGCGCGTGGCGGCACTGCCGCCCGTGCGCTCGCAGCTGGTGCGCGCGTTGCCATGATCGACCCCCGACATGAATGTTTTGTCTGTAGTTTTATGAATTGGTGGTGGCCAGCACTTCTTCGAGTGACGTGACCCCTTGCTTGACCTTGAGCAGGCCAGCTTCCCGCAACGATAGCACGCCGTCGCGCCGCGCCTGCTCGGCAATCTGCAGCGCCGTACCGTGCGACAGGATGATCTGCTGCATCGCCTCGGTGATCGGCATAACCTGGTAGATGCCGCAGCGTCCCTTGTAGCCGCTGCCATTGCAGCGCTCGC
This sequence comes from Cupriavidus sp. C1SS-2L, assembly GCF_057073735.1. Classification (NCBI taxonomy): domain Bacteria; kingdom Pseudomonadati; phylum Pseudomonadota; class Betaproteobacteria; order Burkholderiales; family Burkholderiaceae; genus Cupriavidus; species Cupriavidus sp. C1SS-2L. The sequence goes on along the minus strand of NZ_CP172708.1, from coordinate 3,279,121 downwards.
AGCCGACCGGATGGTACGGCTGCCAGCTACCGTCGAGCTGCGGTTCCTTGAACCCGGCGTCGAGCAGCGCTTCGCGCGGGATCGTGCCGGGCTTCTTGCAGGTGCACAGCCGCCGCGCCAGGCGCTGCGCCGTGATCAGCAGCACGCTCGATGCGATGTTGAACGGCGCCACGCCCATGTTCATCAGTCGCGTGAGCGTGGTCGGCGCATCGTTGGTGTGCAGCGTCGACAGCACCAGGTGGCCTGTCTGCGCGGCCTTGATCGAGATATCGGCGGTTTCCAGGTCGCGGATTTCGCCGACCATGATGATGTCCGGATCCTGCCGCAGGAACGAACGCAGCGCCGCGGCAAAGGTCAGGCCGGCTTTGTCGTTGACGTTGACCTGGTTGATGCCGGGCAGCTGGATTTCAGCCGGGTCCTCAGCGGTCGAGATATTGATATCGCCCTGGTTCAGCAGGTTCAGGAACGTATAGAGCGACACGGTCTTGCCGCTGCCGGTCGGCCCGGTCACCAGGATCATGCCGTAGGGCCGCTTGATGGTTTCCAGCAGCAGCGCCTTCTGTTCGGGCTCGTAGCCGAGCTGGTCGATATCGAGCTTGTCGGACGATGATTCCAGGATACGCATCACGATCTTCTCGCCGAAGAGCGTGGGCAGCGTCGACACGCGGAAGTCCACCGCCTTCTCGACGGTTTCCTTGTCCTTGCCGTCCTTGTCCTTGTCCTTGGGCAGCGCGATCAGCAGCTTCATGCGGCCGTCCTGCGGCACGCGCTTTTCAGAAATGTCCAGGCGCGACAGCACCTTGATGCGCGTGGCGATCTTGTCGCGAATATCGAGCGGCGGCCGCGCGACCTCGTGCAGCACGCCGTCCACGCGGAAGCGGATGCGGTAGAAGGTCTCGAACGGCTCGAAGTGCAAGTCCGACGCGCCGCGGTGGAAGGCTTCGGTCAGCAGCTTCTGCAGGAAGCGCACGACCGGCGCATCGTCGATGTCGTTGGTGGCGCCCGTGCGGGGCCGCTGCGCGGCGGCGGCGACCGGATCGTATTCGATCATCTTGCGCTCAGTGGGCGTGCCGGGCGCAACGTCCTTGAGCGTGCCCAGCGCTTCGCCGGCGGAACGCACATGCTTCATCAGCTTGTCGTGCTCCACCACCACGGTGTCGAGCGGCAGGTTGTACTTCTGCTTGATGGCGTCGAGTCCCGCCTGGTTGGACGGGTCCGACATGGCCACGACAAGGCGGTTCTCGCGCCGCCCCAGCGGCAGCAGGCGGTGCGCGTGGAATTCGCGGTTGCCGGCCAGCGCGGACGGCACCTTGTTCATGTTGTACTGGCTGAGATCGAGCAGTGGAAGCTGATACTTGTCGGCGGCGAACAGTGCGACGTCGTGCGCGGTCATGGTGCCGGTGCCAACGATCTCGTCGATCAGCTGCGTCTGCTTTTCGCGTGCCGACTGCTCAAGTTGGGCGAGCAGCGCGGGGGCGATACGACGGCTCTGTGCAAGGGCGAGACCAAGTGTCATGGCAGGGACCAGGTAGTGCATTGCGCCCGGAGGCGCCGGTCGGGGCCATGGGCCCCGGATCGGCGCAGTTTGCCGCCGGGGTCACTTTTTGTAAAGGCGACAAATGGACGGTGTCGGCATTTGTGCGACACGGGCGCAACCCTACTTGCGCGGGGAGCGGGCGCGGCAGCGCAGTAGCGGCTGATGGGCGGAATATCGGTGCCGCGAGAAGGCTCGCGAAGAAGGCGACGCAGAAAACAAAAAAGCCGCACATTGCTGTGCGGCTTCTTGCTGGCCCAGTACTGCATGGCCATGAATTCTGGTCGGGGTGAGAGGATTCGAACCTCCGGCCTCTACGTCCCGAACGTAGCGCTCTACCAGGCTAAGCTACACCCCGAAATTCTGTTGCTAATACTCTGCTTTGTTGCTAACACGTTAGCGTCAGCAGCAAAGAACGTAACTTTAACAGCGTTTCTTCCGGAAGGGAAGAGGCTGGCGGCAATTTCAGGATTGCCGCTGCAGCGAGAACTCGCACAGCGCGATCAGCGTGTCTTTCCAGTCGGACGCCGGGAACTGCTGCGCAGCCTTCTCGGCGGCTTCGGCTTCGCGGCGTGCCGCTTCGAACGTGACATCGAGCGCGCCGCTCGCATGGATGGCCGAGAACACTGCGTCGAAATGCTCGGTGCCGCCTTGCACGATCGCTTCGCGCGCCAGCACGCGCTGCTCCGGCGTGCCGTACTCGAGCAGGTGCAGCAGCGGCAGCGTCGGCTTGCCTTCGCGAAGGTCGTCGCCGGCGTTCTTGCCCATCTGCTCGGCACTCGCGGTGTAGTCGAGCATGTCATCGATGAGCTGGAACGCGGTGCCGATACGGCGGCCGTACTCGGCGGCGGCTTCTTCCATGGCGGCGTCCGCACCGGCCAGCACCGCGCCAAGCTGGGCGGAGGCCTCGAACAGCTTGGCCGTCTTGTAGCGGATCACTTGCAGGTAGCGTTCGATCGTGACGTCGGGATCGTGCATGTTCAGCAGCTGCAGCACTTCGCCTTCGGCGATCACGTTGGTCGCGTTGGACAGAATCTCCATGATTCGCATGCTGCCCGCATCGACCATCATCTGGAATGCGCGCGAATAAAGGAAGTCGCCGACCAGCACGCTGGCGGCGTTGCCGAACACCGCGTTGGCGGTCTCGCGGCCGCGGCGCAGTTCGGATTCATCGACCACATCGTCATGCAGCAGCGTGGCGGTGTGGATGAACTCGACGACGGCTGCGAGCTCATGGTGGCGGTTGCCGTCGTAGCCAAACGCGCGTGCCGACATCAGCAGGATCACCGGGCGCAGGCGCTTGCCGCCGGCACTGATGATGTATTCGCCGATCTGTTCGATCAGTGGAACTTCAGAAGACAGCCGTTGACGGATGACCGCATCGACCGCGCGCATGTCTGCAGCGACCGGGGCAAGCAAGGCAGTGGCGGAAGGCTGGGTCAAGATGATCACCGTTACGCAAAACCGGACGATTATATGCGATGCGAACGTGGTTCACGCCAATGGCTGTCCCCGTTCGGGGGATGCGGGTAGCGGCGGACTATAATTCGGACATGAACAAGCCCATGTCCCGCCGCAATGTCCGCCGCACGGCCTGGTGGGTGGCGTTTGCCGCACTGGCGGGCTTTCTGCTGGCCGATCTGACCTGATCCTCGTGGGCGCAGAAGTGCGCAAGGCGTCGCCGGACAGGCTATGTGCCTGTTTTCTTTGCGTTTTTCCGTAGCCTCGTTTACAATACGCGGTTTCCTCCGGTTGCTTTGCCCGTTTTGCGGCTGCTGACCGGTGGGAGATAACCGGGCCTCACCATGCGCGCAAGCGCCCAAATGCGGGGCGCGCAAGCGCTCTGGTGCAGGTCATCGGCGTTTTATTCACATCCGAGAGGTTCGACAATGTACGCGGTCGTAAAAACCGGCGGCAAGCAATACAAGGTTGCTGCTGGCGAAAAACTTAAAGTAGAACAGATACCGGCAGACATTGGCGCAGAAATCACGCTCGACCAGGTGCTCGCAGTGGGCGCCGGCGACCAAATCAAGTTTGGTACGCCGCTGGTTAGCGGGGCTTCCGTCAAGGCTACCGTTATCTCCCAAGGTCGTCACGACAAGGTGAAGATCTTCAAGATGCGCCGTCGCAAGCACTACCAGAAGCGTCAGGGCCATCGTCAGAATTACACCGAGCTGCGCATCGAAGCGATCAACGCCTGATCATTCGAACGTAACCCGGTAAAGCGACAGGAGTAAGACATGGCACAGAAAAAAGGCGGCGGTTCCACGCGGAACGGCCGTGATTCCGAATCGAAGCGTCTGGGCGTGAAGGTGTTTGGTGGCCAGGCCATCAACGCCGGCGGCATCATCATCCGCCAACGCGGCACCCGCGTGCACGCCGGTGACAACGTGGGCGTGGGCAAGGACCACACCCTGTTTGCACTGGTCGACGGCCACGTGCAATTCGCCGTCAAGGGCCCTGCCAAGAAGCAGCACGTCAGCGTCGTCCCGGCGGCCTGATAACAGCCTTTGCAGCACGAAGGCCCCGCAACGCTTGCGGGGCTTTTTTGTTTCTGGCGACAATATAAATAGTCAATGCCAGTCACCCGCCCGGTCACCTGGCTCCATCACGGAAACCCATCATGAAGTTCATCGACGAAGCCCGAATCGAAGCCATCGCCGGCAACGGCGGCAATGGCAGCGCCTCGTTCCGGCGCGAGAAGTTTGTGCCCTTCGGTGGTCCGGATGGCGGCGACGGCGGCCGGGGTGGCAGCGTGTTCGCCGTGGCGGACCGCAACATCAATACGCTGATCGACTTCCGCTACGCGAAGAAGCACGTGGCGCGCAACGGTGAAAACGGCCGTGGCTCCGACTGCTACGGTGCGGCCGGCGACGACGTCACGTTGCGCATGCCGGTCGGTACGCTGATCACCGACATGGACACCGGCGAGCTGATCGCCGACCTGACCGAGCACGGCCAGAAGGTCTGCCTGGCCGAAGGCGGCATGGGTGGCTGGGGCAACCTGCATTTCAAGTCCAGTACCAACCGCGCGCCGCGCCAACAGGTTGACGGCAAGCCGGGCGAGCGCCGCATGCTCAAGCTCGAACTCAAGGTGCTGGCCGACGTCGGCCTGCTGGGCATGCCCAACGCCGGCAAGTCGACGTTCATCTCGCACATCTCGAACGCGCGGCCGAAGGTGGCGGACTACCCGTTCACCACGCTGCACCCGAACCTGGGTGTGGTGCGCGTCGACCATGAGCAGTCTTTCGTGGTGGCCGACATTCCGGGCCTGATCGAAGGCGCGGCCGAAGGCGCTGGCCTCGGCCACCAGTTCCTGCGCCATCTGCAGCGTACGGGCCTGTTGCTGCACATCGTTGACCTCGCGCCGTTTGATGAAGCCGTGGATCCCGTGGCGGAAGCCAAGGCCATCGTCAACGAGCTCAAGAAGTACGACGAAACGCTCTACGACAAGCCGCGCTGGCTCGTGCTGAACAAGCTCGACGTAGTGCCCGAGGAAGAGCGCGCCACGCGCGTGAAGGACTTCATCAAGCGCTACAAGTGGAAGGGCCCGGTGTTCCAGATCTCCGCGCTGACCGGCGACGGCTGCCGCGAGTTGATCTACGCGATCAAGGACCACCTGGCAGCGCTCAAGGCTGAAGAGGCCGCAGCGCTGGCCGAGCCCGATATCCGCCTCGACGAGCGCCTGCATAACGTCGACCACGACGGTCACGAGCAGTAAGCCAGCTTTTCTCCCTCGCCCATGCGGGGCGAGGGATCACCATTGGGGATGCCAGAAAAGCCCCCCGGAGACAGGATTTCTCGCCATGCAATCGGTCATTGCCCAGGCAAAACGTATCGTCGTCAAGGTTGGCTCCAGCCTGGTCACCAACGACGGCAAGGGATTGGACTACGACGCCATTGCGCGCTGGGCGGCGCAGATCGCAAAGCTGCGTTCGATCGGCAAGGAAGTGGTGCTGGTTAGTTCCGGCGCCATTGCCGAGGGCATGCAACGCCTGGGCTGGGTACGCCGACCGCGTGAAATCCACGAACTGCAAGCCGCCGCCGCCGTTGGCCAGATGGGCCTGGCGCAGGTCTACGAAAGCCAGTTCGGCCGCTATGGCATCCGCACCGCGCAGGTGCTGCTGACCCACGCCGATCTGGCCGACCGCGAACGCTACCTGAACGCACGTTCCACGCTGCTCACGCTGCTGTCTCTCGGCGTCGTGCCGATCATCAACGAGAACGACACCGTGGTTACCGACGAAATCAAGTTCGGCGACAACGACACGCTTGGCGCGCTGGTCACCAACCTGATCGAAGGCGATGCGCTGGTCATCCTGACCGACCAGCGTGGGCTCTACACCGCTGATCCGCGCAAGGACCCGAATGCCGAGTTCGTCGACGAGGCGCTGGCCGGCACGCCCGAGCTGGAGCAGATGGCGGGCGGCGCCGGTACATCGATCGGCCGGGGCGGCATGCTGACCAAGATCCTCGCGGCCAAGCGCGCGGCCAAGTCAGGCGCGCACACGACCATTGCGTCTGGCCGTGAGGCCAACGTGCTCGAACGCCTGGCAGCCGGTGAGGCCATTGGCACGCAACTGCTGGCGCCGACCGGCCGCCTGACCGCGCGCAAACAGTGGATGGCAGATCACTTGCAGCTGCGCGGCCGCGTGGTCATCGACGCCGGCGCCGTCGAAAAGCTGACCAGCGGCGGCAAGTCACTGCTGCCGATCGGCGTGGTCGAAGTGCAGGGCGAGTTCGCGCGCGGCGAGGTAATTGCCTGTGTCGGCGCGGACGGGCGCGAAGTGGCGCGCGGCATCACCAACTATTCGAGCGCCGAGGCCCGCCTGATTGCGCGCAAGCCGTCGTCGGAGATCGAGTCGGTGCTCGGCCACCTGAACGAACCCGAACTGATCCACCGGGACAACCTCGTGCTGGTCTGAGCCGGCATCACGCCGCAAAAGAAAAGGGCGACGCCGAGGCATCGCCCTTTCTGCATTCAGCCGGCTGGCATTCAGCGACGGTGCGGTGCGCTGTCCTTCAGGTCGCGGACCATTTTCTCCGGCGTACCGGCCACGGTGCGGCCTTCGCAGAAGAAATCCGTCGCCAGCGTCGCCGCATAGGCGTTGCGCGCCGAAGTCTGCATGCGGATCCAGCTGTCGCGAGACTCGCCGCGGTTCACTTCCCATTCCTTGGCACCTGCCGGGAGCGTCGCGTAGATCCGCCGCTCGAAGGCGTCGCAGCGCAGGCCTTCGTAATTCACGTTGCGCGCACCCGTCGAGCTGCTGATCACCACCGTGAACCGCACCACCTTGTCGTTGCCGACCGACACCGACTTGCCGTCCACCTCGAACGTGAGATTGCCGGTGCCGTTGACCGAGAACGGAATCAGGTTCGCATCCTGCGGCAGCGCTGGCAGAATGGCCTCTTCTTCCTTGAAGGTCTTGGGCTCGAACGGATTGATCCACTTGGATTCTTCTTCGGGCATTTCCTTGCCGGTGGTCTTGCAGCCTGCCAGTGCCAGGCAGGCGGCGGCAAGCAACAGGCCAGCAGCGGTCAGGCCGCCGCGGCGGCCCAGGCCGGTAACACGATTCATCAGGACTCCGTCGGGTTGGGGGCCGGCGTAGCCGGCAAAACTGCATCGCTTTCCACTGCCTGCACCGCTTCCGCTGCCGGTGCAACAGGCGCGACCTGCGTGACGGGCTGCAGCGGCCGGCGCTGCGCCAGCGTGGGCGGCTGGCCGGGCTGCTGCGCATACCGCTGCCCGCTGCCATGGCGGCCGTGATGCACGCCGTACGGGCTCAGCGGCACGCGCGGATTGCGGTTCAGGAAGCGCGACAGCTCTGTCAGTGCAAGCTGGTACACGTCGCGCTTGAACTCGATGACTGCCTCCAGCGGCACCCAGTAGTCGCTCCACCGCCAGGCATCGAACTCGGGATGCTCCGTGGCGCGCAGGTGTACGTCACAGTCCCTGCCTGCCATGCGCAGCAGGAACCATATCTGCTTCTGGCCCCTGTAATGGCCGCGGATCTCGCGGCGGATGAACTTGTCCGGCACCTCATAGCGCAACCAGTCGCGCGTGCGACCGACGATCCTGACGTGCTCCGGTAGCAGGCCGATCTCCTCATGCAGTTCGCGATACATGGCCTGTTCGGGCGTTTCGCCGTACTTGATGCCGCCTTGCGGAAACTGCCAGGAATGCTCGCCGATTCGCTTGCCCCAGAAAACCTCGTTTCGTGCGTTGATGAGGATGATGCCGACGTTCGGGCGAAAGCCTTCACGATCGAGCATGACTGCACCTCGAATCCTTTAGAATTATGTCGATTATAAAGGATGCGCGCGGCCCGGCTCAGGCGGGGTGCTGCTGGTTTTCCCCGAGCGGGAAGGGCAGTTTCAGGCAGTTGCCGGCGCGTTCCAGTCGATTATGCGCGGCATGGCTGCCGCCAATTCACCGGGATTTACCGGTTTCCAGAGAAGACATTCGGATGAAAGCCTCGCAATTTTTCATTTCCACCCTGAAGGAAGCCCCCGCCGACGCGGAAATCGTGTCGCACAAGCTCATGATGCGCGCGGGCATGATCAAGAAGCTCGGCGCCGGCATCTACAACTACATGCCGGTGGGCCTGCGCGTGATCCGCAAGGTGGAAAACATCGTCCGCGAGGAAATGAACCGCGCCGGCGCCGTGGAACTGTCGATGCCCGTGATCCAGCCGGCCGAGCTGTGGCAGGAAACCGGCCGCTGGGACAAGATGGGCCCGGAGCTGCTGCGCCTGAAGGATCGCCACGAGCGCGACTTCGCCGTGCAACCGACCTCCGAGGAAGTCGTGACGGACATTGCGCGCAGCGAAATCCGCAGCTACAAGCAGCTGCCGGTCAATTTCTACCAGATCCAGACCAAGTTCCGCGACGAGCGCCGTCCTCGCTTCGGCATCATGCGCGGCCGCGAATTCACGATGAAGGATGCGTACTCGTTCGACCGTGACGCCGAGGGCCTGAAGAAGTCGTACGAGAATATGTACGACGCGTACGTGCGCATCTTCCAGCGCTTCGGCCTGGAATTCCGCGCCGTGGCGGCCGACAACGGCGCCATCGGCGGTTCGGGCTCGCACGAATTCCACGTGATTGCCGACACCGGCGAAGACGCCATCGTCTACTGCCCGACGTCCGACTACGCCGCCAACATGGAAGCCGCCGAGGCGCTGCCGCTGGTGGCCGAGCGTGCCGCGCCGACCCAGGCGCTGGAAAAGACCTTTACTCCGGAAAAGGTCAAGTGCGAGCAAGTGGCCGAGTTCCTGGGGATCCCGCTCGAACGCAACGTCAAGTCGATCGTGCTGGCCAAGGACACCGAGGCCGGCGCAGAGATCTGGCTGCTGCTGATCCGCGCCGACCACGAGCTGAACGAGGTCAAGGCTTCGAAGGTGCCGGGCCTGGCTGACTTCCGCTTCGCCACCGAAAACGAGATCGTCGACGCGTTCGGTTCGCCCCCGGGCTACCTGGGCCCGATCGACATGAAGAAGCCGGTCAAGGTCGTGGCCGACCGCACCGTCGCCAACATGAGCGACTTCTGCTGCGGCGCGAACTATCGCGACTACCACTTCACCGGCGTCAACTGGGGCCGTGACCTGCCCGAGCCGATCGTTGCCGACCTGCGCAACGTGGTGGCCGGGGACGCCTCGCCGGACGGCAAGGGCACGCTGGAAATCTGCCGCGGCATCGAAGTGGGCCACGTGTTCATGCTCGGCACGCGTTATTCCGAGTCGATGAACGCGACCTTCCTCGACGAGAACGGCAAGACCCAGCCGATGCAGATGGGCTGCTACGGTATCGGCGTGACCCGTATCCTCGGCGCCGCCATCGAGCAGAACTTCGACGAGCGCGGCATCATCTGGCCCGCCGCCATTGCCCCGTTCGAGGTCGTGGTGTGCCCGGTCGGCTATGACCGCTCCGAAGCCGTCAAGGCCGAGGCTGACCGCATCCACGCCGAGCTGCTGGCTGCCGGCGTGGACGTCATCATTGACGACCGTGGCGAGCGCCCCGGCGTGATGTTCGCCGACTGGGAACTGATCGGCGTGCCGCACCGCGTGGTGGTGGGCGACCGTGGCCTGAAGGAAGGCAAGGTCGAATACCAGGGCCGCCGCGACGCGCAGGCGACGCAAGTGGCCGTGGCCGACGTGGTCGGCCACGTACGCGGCCAGATCGGCAAGTAAGCCCATGCGCGCGGCCCGTCTGGTTCGCACGGCCGGCAGCCTGCTGCTGGCCTTTGCCGCCACTGCCGCGCAGGCTGGCGCGCAAAAGGAAGAAGATCTGGCCGATTCGGTGCGCGGCGCGCTGGCTGCGGCCATTGCCGACTCGCGCCCGGTGCGGCCGGTCTTTGCCACCGGCGGCGAACGGCTGGCCTACCTCAAGTGGCTCGGCGAAATGTCGCATCGGCTCGAAGGCCGCATCCCCGAGCCGCAGATGCGCGTGGAGCTGATCGAAGCCGCGTACTACGAAGCCAAGCGCGCCGGGCTCGAACCCTCGCTGGTGCTGGGCCTGGTGCAGGTCGAAAGCAACTTCCGCAAGTACGCGATCAGCTCGGTCGGCGCGCGCGGTCTGATGCAAGTGATGCCCTTCTGGGTCCGCACGATCGGCGACAACGACCCGCGCAAGCTGTTCCACCTGCAGAGCAACCTGCGCTACGGCTGCACCATCCTGCGCCACTACCTGGACCGCGAGCAGGGCGACCTGTTCCTGGCGCTCGGCCGCTACAACGGCAGCCGCGGCCGTCCTGAATACCCGAACGCGGTGCTGGCCGCGTGGAAGCGCTGGCAGTATTCGGAAGCCACGGTTACCGTCGCGGGCGACCCGGAGAACGCGCCGACCCGTCCGCGCAAGCTGCTGCCCGAGGCGCCCGCGCGTAACCCGTTCTCGCCGCAGCGCCTGGCCAATCCGTCATGACTGTCGACACGCGTCCGGCCGTGGGCAATCCGGGCTATGCCACCTCGTCGCCCGAGCTTGAGCGCTGGCTGGCGCGGCATATTTCCGAGGGCTTTGGCGCCGAATCGCTTGTGCTTTCCATGCTGCGGTCTGGCTATGACGCCGCGTTCGCGCGCAGCGCCGTGGCCACGGCAATGGGCCATCGTCGTCCCGATGCGTCGGCTACTCAACCCGCGCCACGTCTCGCCCGGCGCGAAGTTCCCGTGCTGTTTTCCCTGCAGTCGCCGAGCATCCGTCTGTACCAACACTTGTTGAGCGATGCCGAGTGCGATGCGCTGGTCGAACTCGCACGCGGACGCCTTGCGCGTTCGCCGGTGATCAACCCGGATACTGGCGACGAAAACCTGATCGATGCGCGCACCAGCATGGGTGCCATGTTCCAGGTGGGCGAGCACACGCTGATCCAGCGCATCGAAGACCGCATCGCCGCCGTGCTCGGCGTACCCGTCGACCATGGGGAAGGCTTGCAGATCCTCAACTACAAGCCGGGCGGGGAATACCAGCCGCATTTCGATTTCTTCAATCCGAAGCGCCCCGGCGAGGCACGCCAGCTCCGCGTAGGCGGCCAGCGCACTGCGACGCTCGTGATCTACCTGAACACGCCGCAGGCGGGCGGCGCAACGGCGTTCCCGCGCATCGGCCTGGAAGTGGCGCCGGTCAAGGGCAACGCTGTGTACTTCAGTTATCTGCAACCCGACGGCAAGCTCGACGAACGTACGTTGCACGCCGGCCTGCCGGTGCAATCGGGCGAAAAATGGATCGCTACCAAGTGGCTGCGTGAGCACCCATATCGCGCAGGCGCATAACGACCGGCCCGCTGTACGGCGCACTGCCGTCACGGAAGAATTTCGCGAAACTGTACCGGTACTGTACTGTTAGCTGTGACTAGACTGGCAGCAATCCCCCATATTCAGCGGTTGCGTGCCATGGCTTTCCCCGATCTTGTCGCTGGTTCTGGCGTCTTTCTCGCGTTTTCTGCATTCGCCCTGGTGTCGTCGATCACGCCCGGTCCCAATAACACCATGGTGCTCGCCTCCGGCGTGAATTTCGGATTCACGCGGACGATTCCGCATCTGCTAGGCATCAGTAGCGGCTTTTCGCTGATGGTCGCGCTGGTAGGTCTTGGGCTTGGCTCGATGTTCTCGCACTGGCCATGGACGTGGCAGGTGCTTCGGATCGCGGCCGGCGCTTATCTGGTCTGGCTCGCATGGAAGCTTGCTACCTCAGGCGGCCTGCAGGATCGACAGGTCGCGCGCCCGATGGGTTTCCTGCAGGCGGCCGCGTTCCAGTGGGTCAACCCAAAGGCTTGGGTGATGGCGGTAGGCGCGTGCAGCACCTATGTGCTGCACGGCAATGTGTGGCTGAACGTGGCGTTGATGGCGGGCATCTTCGCCGTTATCAACCTGCCGAGCGTGGCGATGTGGGCCGTGTTTGGCTCGGCCCTGCGCCGCTGGCTGTCGCAGCCGCGCGTGCTGCGCGTGTTCAATGTGGGGATGGCGTTGCTGCTGCTGGCGTCGCTGTGGCCGATTCTGGGGGCACACCACGCCGGCTGACGGGCGCTTACATCAGCGCCCGAATCGTCCCCAGATTCCGCCAGTATCCCTTCGCGTCCATCCCGCAACCAAACACATACCGGTCCGGCACCTGGAAGCCGCAGAAATCCGGATGCATCGGCTTGAGCTTGGTCAGCGTTTTCTCGCACAGCACCGCGGCGTGGAATTCCTTGGCGCCCATATCCATGATGCGCTGGCGGATGGCCGCCATGGTCTCGCCTTCGTCGAGGATATCGTCGAGCACCAGCACCACGCGATCCCTGACGGATTCACGCGGCGCCACGCGCCATTGCATCTCGCCGCCCACGGTCTTGTTGTTGTAGCGGGACAGGTGGATGTAGTCGAATTCCAGCGGGAACTGCAGCTTGGGCAGCAGCATGCCGGTGAACACCACCGCGCCGCCCATCACAGACAGCACCAGCGGGAAGGCATCGCCCATCTTCGCGGTGATGTCTTTCGCCATGCGGTCCAGCGATGCCTGGACTTCCTGGGCGCTGACGATTTCCTCGGAGTTGGCCCACAGTTCGCGGGCCTGTTCAGCGGTCATCATGATGTCTTTCCTGTTCTTGTCTCTTGCGGGGTAGGGCAGGTAGGGAGCGCGGCGCCGATCAGCGGTTGAAAAGGCCCTTCATGCCGCCCTTCATTGCACCCATCTGGCGCATCATCTTCATCATGCCGCCGCCCTTGAGCTTCTTCATCATGCCTTGCATCTGGTCGAACTGGTTCAGCAGGCGGTTCACTTCCTGCACCGGCACGCCCGCGCCCGCGGCAATGCGGCGCTTGCGGCTGGCCTTGATCAGCTCGGGCTTGGCGCGCTCGGCGGCAGTCATGCTGTTGATGATGCCTTCCATGCGGCGCACCTGCTTTTCCGCCTGATCCATATTGGCGCCCTGGGCCTGCTGCGCGAACTGCGCGGGCAGCTTGTCGACCAGGCTGCCGAGGCCGCCCATCTTCTTCATCTGGCCGATCTGGGCCTTGAAGTCTTCCAGGTCGAAGCCGCCAGTCTTCTTGATCTTCTTGGCCAGCTTCTCGGCGGCGTCCATGTCCACGCCGCGCTGGGCTTCCTCGACCAGTGCGAGGATGTCGCCCATGCCCAGAATACGCTGGGCCATGCGGTCGGGGTAGAACGGCTCCAGGCCGTCGAGCTTTTCGCCGACGCCGACGAACTTGATCGGCCGGCCAGTGACATGGCGCACCGACAGCGCGGCACCGCCGCGCGCATCGCCGTCCAGCTTGGTCAGCACCACGCCCGTCAGCGGCAGGGTGTCGTTGAAGGCCTTGGCCGTGTTGACCGCGTCCTGGCCGAGCATGGCGTCGACCACGAACAGCGTTTCGGCCGGCTTCAGCTCGGCGTGCAGCGCGGCGATTTCCTGCATCATCGCCTCGTCGATACCGAGACGGCCCGCCGTATCGACGATCAGCACGTCGTGGTAATGCTTGCGCGCCCAGTCCACCGCCGCGCGGGCGATGTCGACCGGCTTCTGGTCGGGCTGGGACGGGAAGAATTCGGCGCCGACCTGTTCGGACACCGTCTTCAGCTGGGCGATAGCTGCCGGACGGTACACGTCGCACGAGACCGTCAGCACTTTCTTCTTCTTGTTCTCTTTAAGCCACTTGGCCAGCTTGCCGACGGTGGTGGTCTTGCCGGCGCCCTGCAGGCCTGCCATCAGGATGATGGCGGGGGGCTGCACGGCCAGGTTCAGCTCCGCACCCTTGCCGGAGATGGCTTCCTCGCCGCCGATCACCGTGGTCAGCTCGCGCTGCACCACGCCGACCAGGGCCTGGCCCGGGGTCAGGCTCGAGACGACGTCCTCGCCCATCGCCTTTTCCTTGACGCGGGCAATGAAGTCGCGGACGACCGGGAGCGCCACGTCGGCCTCGAGCATGGCCAGGCGCACTTCGCGCAGCATTTCGGCGGTATTGGCCTCGGTCAGGCGGGCCTCGCCGCGCATGGTCTTGACGACCCGCGCCAGGCGTTGAGTGAGATTGTCCAGCATGGCAGGAATGGGGGAAGAAAGGGCTGTGTTGCGGCCTTTGTTACCGCGTTAGCCGCCCGCCACTGGCAGGAGGCACTAAGGTAAACTGCGCAAATGGTCATTGTACTGTATGCCCTGACGGCACTTCTCTATTGCGGCCTGGCCTTCCACGGCTGGGTGACGCGCAATCCCCGGCTCGCCGCCGCCGGTGGCCCCGCTGGCGGCGCGGCGTCGGCTGTACTGACGGCCAACGGCGGCCCTGCGGGCGTCGCGGGAGGACGCGGCGAGGCGCAGCCGGGCTGGTGGCACCTGCTGATGGCGGCCGTGCTGACCAGCCACGGCATGCTGCTGCATGAAACCATCTTCCCGGCCGACCGCATGATGTTCGGCTTCGCCTTCGCCCTCTCGGCCATGCTGTGGCTCGGCGTGGGAATCTACTGGATCGAAAGCTTCTTCTTCTCGCTGGCCGGCTTGGGACTGATCGTGATCCCGGTGGCTCTCGTCGCCAGCCTGATGCCGCTGGCCTTTCCGGGCGCGCAGATCCTGGGCTATGCCGCGCAGCCGCTGTTCAAGCTGCATTTCATCATCGCCAACGTCGCCTATGGCTTGTTCACGCTAGCGGCGTTCCACGCGTTCCTGATGCTGATGGCCGAGCGCCGCCTGCACGGCTTCAAGCACACACCCGCGCGTCCGGGCAATGGCACGGCCAAGGCGCCGGCCAACGAGTGGCTGGGTCGCTGGCTGGACCTGCTGCCGCCGCTGCTGACGCTTGAAAAGCTGCTGTTCCGGCTCATCGGCGCCGGCTTTGTGCTGCTGACGCTGACCATCGCCTCCGGCCTGTTGTTCTCGGAGGAACTATTCGGCCGCGCGTTCCGGCTCGACCACAAGACCGTGTTCGCGCTGATTTCGTGGGCGATGTTCGGCGGCATCCTGGCCGGGCGGCACTTCCGCGGCTGGCGCGGCCGCGTGGCGCTGCGCTGGGTCATTGCCTCGTTCGGCATCCTGCTGCTGGCCTACGTCGGCAGCCGCTTCGTGATTGAAGTGATCCTGCACCGGCTCTGAGACCGCCATGGCAAGAATCTTCATTCTGCTGGCCGTGGTGCTGGGGGTGTTCTGGTGGCTGCGCTCGCGCGCCGAAGCGCAGCGCGAGCAGACTTCCCGCGCGGCTCGCCCGACGCCTGCACCGCGTGACGACCACGCCGAGACCATGGTCCAGTGCGCCCATTGCGGCGTGCACCTGCCGAAGAGCGAGGCCATTGCCTGGCGCGGCCTGCATTACTGCCGGCGCAGCCACTTGCCCGACGACAGCGGCGACCGCGCATGAGCACGGCGCGGCCGACGATCACCGCCCGGCACGCCCCGTGGCTCGGCTTTGCCCAACTGTGGCGAGCGCCCGAGCCGCCTGATTTCCACTGGCGCCTGCTGCGCTATTTCTGCTGGACCCGCGTGGCCGTGGGCCTGCTGTTGCTGGCCTTCACCATCATGCAGCGAGGCGCGGATACGCACGGCGTGTCGCTCGTGCTGCCGTTCCAGCTCACCTTGCCCGCCCACACGACGGCGGCCATGCAACTGGCCATCCCTTACCTTGGCATCGCGCTCGCCATGCTGGCGGGCACGTTGTGGCGCAGGCGTTTCCATTTGCGCGTGCGGCTGCAGGTGCTGGCCGATCTGGCCATGCTTGGCCTGATCTACGAGATGCTCGGCCGCAACGGCCATGCCGATGGCCTGGCGATGATCTTCCTGCTGCCGGCGCTGGAAGCCGGCGCGCTCACCAGCCTGCTGTTCGCGCTGTTTGCCGCCTCGCTCTCGGCGCTGGTGATCATGGCGCACCCGTTCATGCAGACCATCCTGCTGCGCCAGGCCGATGCCGGCCTGCTCGGCTCGGGCCTGTACGGGCTGGTGTTCATGATCGCGGCGCTGCTGATGTATATGCTGGCCTACCGGCAGGTCGCGCAGGAAAAGATCGCGCTCGCGCGCGAGCAGGAGCTGCGCCTGCAGCAGCTAGTCAACCGGCTGATGGTCAACGACATGCAGGATGGCGTGATGCTGGTGCGCGCCAATGGCATGGTCGTGGCCGCCAACCCGGCCGCCGTGGTGCTGCTGGGCGTGCAGCCGCATGAGCGCGTCTATTCGCGCCGCGGCCGCGAAGGCGAGGGCGACGAAGGTGGCCAGGCCGCGCTGTTCGACCTGCGCCGCATTCCGCGCCTGCAGCCGCTCATGGAAATGCTGCGGGACTGGCTGCGCAGCAAGGACGATGTGCCCCGCATCCTGCAACTGCTGCCCATCGTCTCGCGTCCGGCGCCGCCCGCCGGCGGCACGCTGCACACGCGGCTGCGCCTGCGTTTCGTGCTGCCGGGGCTGGCCGGGTTGCGTGCCACCGTGGCAAGCACCTCGACGATGCCATCGAACCTCGACACGGCCGCCTGGAACGAACTGACGCCCGAAGCCGCCGCGCGCCTGCGCCTGGCCATTGCCCAGCAGGAAGCCATGGCCTGGACGCCCGACGACGAGGCGCTGCTGCGCAGCGAGATGCGCGACACCGTGCTGGTCCACATCGAGAGCTGGGAACGCATCGCCGAACAGGTCCAGCAGGAAAAGCTCGCCGCCATGGGCCGGCTGGTGGCCAGCGTTGCGCACCAGATCCGCAACCCGCTGGCCGCGATCAGCCAGGCCAGCGAACTACTCGGCGACGGCGCCAGCATGGGCAGCGGCGGCGGCGTGGAGTCCGATGTCGATGCGCGCCTGCTGCGCATCATCCATGACAATGTGCGCCGGCTCGACCAGGTCGTGTCAGACGTGCTGCAGATCTCGCGCCGCCCGCGCACGGGCCGCAGCACCGTGCACCTGGCGCAGGCGCTGCCCGAGATCGTCGACCGCTGGCGCCTGGAAATGCGCTTGCGCGTGCCGCGCGGCGGTGACACGCGCCAGCCCGGACGCGGCGAGATCAATGCGAATGCCATCCGGCTCACGGTAGACGTGCCGCAGCAGGTTGTCTTCGATACCTCGCAGCTCCAGCAGGTGCTTGGGAACCTGCTCGACAACGCATGGCGCTATTGCAGCCGCCTGCCGGGCGCCATCCGCCTGCTCGCGCATGCGCTGGACCAGCACCATGCCGAGCTGATCGTCTGGAACGACGGCACGGAGATTCCGCGCGAGCACCAGCGCAGCCTGTTCGAGCCGTTCTTTACCAGCAATGCACAGGGCACCGGGCTCGGCCTGTTCATGGCGCGCGAGCTATGCGGCGCTAATGACGCGCAGGTCCGCTACGGCACCATCGCACTCGACGACCTGCTCGCGCGCACCGGACTGCTGGCTGCGCCGCGCGATACACTGCCTGCCAAGGCCTTCGTGCTGACGCTGCGCATCGACACCGGCGATGCGGCGCCGGCCCGAGGCGCCGATCCGCTTGTCCACCGAAACTCCGCCTCCGATACGTAGCTCCATGCCACCCAGAACGCCTGGCCTCGATCCCATCCTCGTCATCGACGACGAGGCAGACTTGCGCGAGCTGCTGGACATTTCCATCCGCCGCATGGGGCATGACGTGGTGCTGGCCGGCTCGCTGGCCGAAGCGCGCGAGAAGCTCGTACAGCAACGCTACAGCCTGGTGCTGACCGATATGCGCCTTGGCGACGGCCTCGGTATCGAGATAGTGCGCCAGCTTGCGGCCGCGCCGGAACGTGTGCCGGTGGCCGTCATCACCGCGTACGGGAGTGCCGACAACGCCGTCGAAGCGCTCAAGGCCGGTGCGTTCGACTACATTGCCAAGCCGGTGTCGCTGGACCAGTTGCGCAGCCTCGTGATGAATGCGCTTGGGCGCCAGCAACGCGAAGACCAGGACAACGCAGCCGCCGCGGAAGCCGCCCTGGCTGCAGACCGTGCCGCTGCGCTGTTGCCCGGCCACTCGGCGGCCATGCAGGAGGTGCGCCGTTCGCTGTCGCGGCTCGCGCGCAGCATGGCACCGGTGGTGATCAGCGGCGAGTCGGGCAGCGGCAAGGAACGCGCCGCGCGTGCCATCCACGCCACCAGCACGCGTGCCGCGCACCCGTTCGTGGCGGTGAACTGTGGCGCCATCCCGGAAAACCTGATGGAGTCCGAGTTCTTCGGACACGTCAAAGGCGCGTTCACCGGCGCCGACGCCGAGCGCGGCGGCTTCTTCCAGGCTGCCAACGGCGGCACGCTGCTGCTCGACGAGGTGGCCGACCTGCCGCTCGCCATGCAGGTCAAGCTGCTGCGCGCGCTGCAGGAGCGCCGCGTGCGCAAGATCGGCGCGAGCCGCGAAGATGCCGTCGATGTGCGCGTGATGTGCGCGAGCCACAAGGACCTGGCCGCGATGGTCTCGACCGGCCAGTTCCGGCAGGACTTGTATTACCGCCTCAATGTGCTGGGGTTGCGCATGCCGACGCTGCGCGAGCGCGCCGAGGACATTCCCGTACTGGCCCGCGCCATCCTCGAACACCTGGCCGTGCGTTACAGCGACCCGCGCCCGCGCCGGCTGTCGCAGGCCGCGCTGGAGCGGCTGGTGGCGTATCCGTTTCCGGGCAACGTCCGCGAACTGGAAAACCTGCTCGAACGCGCCTACGCGTTTGCCGAGGCCGAGGATATCCAGGTGGAAGACCTGGGGCCGCTCGACGCCAATATGGAGCACGCGGCGCTGCGTCCCGCGCCGTCGCCGCTTACGCCGTACACGCCATGGGCCGGCGGCCTGGCGCCAGCGGAGCCCGCTCCGGCACCCGAGCCCACGCCACAGGCCGCCACCGCGCCAGAGTCCGAGGCCATCGTCGTGCCGGCCGACCTGCCTGATACCGCCGAACGCGCTTGCCGTGGCGTCACGTTCCCGATCGATCTGCCAGCCCGGCTGGAAGACGTGGAGCGCGAGATCATCCTGCAGGCGCTGGCCCAGACCGGCTTCAATCGCACCGCTGCCGCGCCGCTGCTGGGGCTGAACCTGCGCCAGTTGCGCTACCGCATCCAGCAACTCGGTATCCGCGACGGGCGCGATGAACGCGAGGAAGGGGAGGGCGCGGCATGACGGCTCCGGCTGCAGGTCCCATCCCGGCCAGTTTCCTGCCCGACGCCGAAGGCTGGGTTCCGGCCGCGCGCCGCGTGCCGTCGCCCAACTTCGACGAGCGGCCCGCCGGCATGCCGGTGGACCTGGTGGTGCTCCATAACATCAGCCTGCCGCCGGGCCAGTTCGGCAGCGGTGATATCGAGGCCTTCTTCCAGAACCGGCTCGACCCCGACCGCCACCCGTTCTTCGCGACGATCCATCAGGTGCAGGTATCGGCGCACTTCCTGGTGCGGCGCGATGGTGAACTCGTGCAGTTCGTCCCGTGCACCAAGCGCGCCTGGCATGCCGGTCAGTCTGATTTCTTCGGCCGCAGCCGTTGCAATGACTTCTCGGTCGGCATCGAGATCGAAGGCACTGACGACTTGCCATTCACCGCCGCCCAGTACACCACCACCTCCACGCTGGTGAAGGCCCTGCGCGCCACCCTGCCAGTGCGGGCGGTTGCAGGCCATAGCGACATCGCTCCGGGCCGCAAGACCGACCCCGGACCGCACTTCGACTGGGACCGTTTTGCCGGTCTCGCCGGGGTTCCGCAAAACCTGTTACCCTACCGCCCCTCGCACAACTAAGGTGCTGTCGGGCAGCCGCCACAGCACCATGTCGGCGCGGTGTCACATGCCAATTCCCCAGGGTGGTGTGGGGCTATCAGGCGCGCCACACGGATAAAAAAAATTTCCAAAAAATGTGCGCTTGCGAACGGCTTGGCGCGATCCCTTGTCGTAGCGCGGTTCCCGGGAATGTGGCGCTGCCGCACTTGTCATCCGGGTGTCGCAACCACGCTTGTCAAGACTGGTCTTTCGGTTTTGTTTCACTATACTTAGCCCAGTTTTCCGCAGCGACCACTATATCTAGTAGTTCATCCGGGGAGCTGGCCCAACCATGAGGGAGCTGTCGCAGACGTGGCGATAGTGGTTGAAACCCTGATGTGGGGCCGGCGCATCACAAGAGTCCCTGGCGAAATGTGTAGCAAAAAGCAGTCAGTTCAGCCGTTCTTCAGGTCCGGCAGGACGCTTTCGCATCCGCATTTCGCCAGGGACTCTTTTGTCTCTTAAAACAGGCTAAAAACAGGAGTTCCTATATGCAAACGGCCCAGAACGAAATCACCACGGGCGCGACGGGCGCCGCCGGTATTGCAGGTACCGCGCAACAAGCCCCCGCAGCCCAAGCCGGCACGACGAACTACCAGGATTACAAGATCATCCGCCGTAACGGCGCCGTGGTGGCGTTCGAGCCGTCCAAGATCAACGTTGCCATGACCAAGGCCTTCCTCGCCGTAAACGGCGGGCAAGGTGCCGCTTCCGCGCGCGTGCGCGAGATCGTCGAGCAACTGACGCAGAACGTCGTGCGCGCGCTGGTGCGCAGCCGCCCGAGCGGTGGCGCCATCCATATCGAAGACGTGCAAGACCACGTCGAACTGGCCCTGATGCGCTCGGGTGAGCACGAAGTGGCCCGTTCCTATGTGCTGTACCGCGAAAAGCGCGCGCAAGAGCGCGCGAGCGCCAGCGCGCAGGCCGTGGCCCGCGTGCAGGAATCCGGCATCCAGTTCAACGTGACCGACGCCGGCGTGACCAAGCCGCTGGACATCGTCGCGCTGCACGATTTGCTCGACACCGCCTGCGCCGGCCTGGGCAAGGCCGTGAGCGCCGAGCCGATCCTCAAGGAAACGCTCAAGAACCTGTACGAAGGCGTGCCGATGACGCAGGTGTACGACTCCGCCATCCTGGCCGCGCGTACGCTGATCGAAAAGGACCCGGACTACAGCCAGGTCACCGCCCGTATCCTGCTGCACACCATCCGCAAGGAAATCCTGGGTGCTGAAGTGACGCAGGCTGAAATGACCACGCGTTACGCCGAATACTTCCCGAAGTTCATCGCGCGCGGTATCGCCGCCGAGCTGCTGGACGAAAAGCTGGCCACGTTCGACCTGGCCCGCCTGGGCGCTGCGCTGGACGCCGGCCGCGACTTCCAGTTCAACTACCTGGGCCTGCAGACGCTGTATGACCGCTATTTCCTGCACATCGACGAGACTCGCATCGAGATGCCGCAGGCATTCTTCATGCGCGTCGCCATGGGCCTGGCCCTCAACGAAGCCGACCGCGAAGCGCGCGCCATCGAGTTCTACCAGCTGCTGTCGTCGTTCGACTTCATGTCGTCCACGCCGACCCTGTTCAACTCGGGCACCCGTCGCTCGCAGCTGTCGTCGTGCTACCTGACCACGGTTTCGGACGACCTGGAAGGCATCTACGAAGCGCTCAAGGAAAACGCGCTGCTGTCGAAGTTCGCCGGCGGCCTGGGCAATGACTGGACCAACGTGCGCGCACTCGGCTCGCACATCAAGGGCACCAACGGCAAGTCGCAGGGCGTAGTGCCGTTCCTGAAGGTGGTGAACGACACCGCCGTGGCCGTGAACCAGGGCGGCAAGCGCAAGGGCGCCGTCTGCGCCTACCTGGAAACGTGGCACCTGGACATCGAAGAGTTCCTGGAACTGCGCAAGAACACCGGCGACGACCGCCGCCGCACCCACGACATGAACACGGCCAACTGGATTCCGGACCTGTTCATGAAGCGCGTGATGGAAAACGGCGAATGGACGCTGTTCTCGCCGTCCACCTGCCCGGACCTGCACGACAAGGTCGGCAAGGCGTTCGAGCAGGCCTACCTCGGCTACGAAGCCAAGGCCGCCAGCGGCGAGCTGAAGCTGTTCAAGAAGGTCCCGGCCATGCAGCTCTGGCGCAAGATGCTGGGCATGCTGTTCGAAACCGGCCACCCGTGGATCACCTTCAAGGATCCTTGCAACATCCGCAGCCCGCAGCAGCACGTTGGCGTCGTCCACAGCTCCAACCTGTGCACGGAAATCACGCTGAACACCAATGACAGCGAAATCGCCGTCTGCAACCTGGGCTCGGTCAACCTGGTCGCGCACCTGACGAAGCAGGCCGATGGCTCGTACGTGCTCGACCACGCCAAGCTGCAGAAGACCATCCGCACCGCCATGCGGATGCTCGACAACGTCATCGACATCAACTACTACGCTGTCGAGAAGGCCCGCAACTCCAACCTGCGCCACCGTCCGGTCGGCATGGGCATCATGGGCTTCCAGGACTGCCTGCACGTACTGCGCACGCCGTACGCCAGCGACGCCGCGGTGAAGTTCGCCGACACCTCGATGGAAGCCGTGTGCTACTACGCCTACCAGGCCTCCACCGAGCTGGCCGAAGAGCGTGGCCGCTACGAGACCTACGCCGGCTCGCTGTGGGACCGCGGCATCCTGCCGCAGGACTCGCTCAAGCTGCTGGCCGAAGAGCGCGGCGGCTACCTGGAAGTGGATCACTCGAGCAGCATGGACTGGGACAGCCTGCGCGGCCGCATCAAGCAGCACGGCATGCGCAACTCGAACTGCATCGCGATCGCGCCGACCGCCACGATCTCGAACATCATCGGCGTGTCCGCGTGCATCGAGCCGACGTTCCAGAACCTGTACGTCAAGTCGAACCTGTCGGGCGAGTTCACCGTGGTCAATGACTACCTGGTGCGCGACCTGAAGGAACGCGGCCTGTGGGACGAAGTGATGGTCGCCGACCTGAAGTACTTCGACGGCTCGCTGTCGCGTATCGACCGCATTCCGCAAGACCTGCGCGACATCTACGCCACCGCGTTCGAAGTCGAGCCGACCTGGCTGGTCGAAGCCGCCAGCCGCCGCCAGAAGTGGATCGACCAGGCCCAGTCCCTGAACATCTACATGGCCGGCGCCTCGGGCAAGAAGCTGGACGACACCTACAAGCTGGCCTGGCTGCGCGGCCTGAAGACCACGTACTACCTGCGCACCATGGCTGCCACGCACGTGGAGAAGTCCACCGTGTCGCGCGGCTCGCTGAACGCGGTGTCGTCGGGCAGCGACAGCAGCTCCGCCATGGACGCCGCCGCAGCCGCAGCACCGGCTATGCCGGAAGCGGAAGGCGCGGTCTGCACGATGCGCCCGGGCGATCCTGGGTTTGAAGAGTGCGAGGCTTGCCAGTAACACGCGACTGAGGAGTGCGAAGGCCGTAACCCTTCCACTCCGTCGTTCCCGCGAAGGCGGGAACCCAGCGTCTTTAAAAGTCACTGGGCTCCCGCCTGCGCGGGAGCGACAACATTGAGAATTCCACGGAGAACAACATCATGCTGAGCTGGGACGACGACGTTCAAGCCACCCCGCAGGCCGCACCGCAGCCTGCCCTGCAACCCGCTGCCGCCGTCACGGCTGACCAGCAAGGCGTGCTGCCGTCGAGCGCTACGCAAGCGGGCATCCTGGGCAACAACCCCAACGCCGCCGCCGCGCAAAGCAACCGCCGCGTCAACGCCGCCGACAAGCGCGTCATCAACGGCTCGACCGACGTCAACCAGCTCGTCCCGTTCAAGTACAAGTGGGCGTGGGAAAAGTACCTGGCCGGCTGCGCCAACCACTGGATGCCGCAGGAAATCAACATGTCGCGCGACATCGCGACGTGGAAGGACCCGAACGGCCTGACCGAAGACGAGCGCCGCATCATCAAGCGCAACCTCGGCTTCTTCGTCACCGCCGACTCGCTGGCTGCCAACAACATCGTGCTGGGCACCTACCGCCAGATCACCGCGCCGGAATGCCGCCAGTACCTGCTGCGCCAGGCCTTTGAGGAGGCCATCCACACGCACGCCTACCAGTACATCGTTGAATCGCTGGGCCTGAACGAAGCCGAGATCTTCAACGCGTACCACGAAGTGCAGTCGATCCGCGACAAGGACGAGTTCCTGATCCCGTTCATCGACACGCTGACCGACCCGTCGTTCAAGACCGGCACGCCGGAAAACGACCAGAAGCTGCTGAAGTCGCTGATCGTGTTCGCCTGCATCATGGAAGGGCTGTTCTTCTATGTGGGCTTCACGCAGATTTTGGCGATGGGGCGGCAGAACAAGATGACCGGGGCTGCGGAGCAGTATCAGTACATCCTGCGGGATGAGTCGCTGCACTGCAATTTTGGGATTGACCTGATTAATCAGATCAAGCTGGAGAATCCGCATCTTTGGACGGCGGAGTTCAAGGCTGAGATTACGGAGTTGTTCAAGAAGGCTGTTGATCTGGAATATCGGTACGCTGAGGACACCATGCCGCGTGGCGTGCTGGGGCTGAATGCGCCGATGTTTAAGTCGTATCTGCGGTTTATCTGCAATCGTCGGTGCCAGCAGATTGGGTTGGATCAGCTGTTCCCGAATGAGGAGAATCCGTTCCCGTGGATGTCTGAGATGATTGATCTGAAGAAGGAGCGGAATTTCTTTGAGACGCGGGTTATTGAGTATCAGACTGGTGGGGCGTTGAGCTGGGATTGAGGCTTCTTCCTCTAACGCTTCTTAGCTCGTTGCCGTTATGTGACAAAGAATTGGGGCCGAGGAGCCCCAATTTTTTTACTCGAACATTCATTGGCAAGAGTGAAACGTCGCATGATGGATGCGACGGAATCGTGTTAAGAGGGCGCAGCGTACTTGGACATCTAAGAAAAACAATACGAGGCAGTTGATATGGAAATCTCTCAGACGCGGGATGTTTTTACTCCTACAAAACCCGCAAGAATAGCGTTCGTGGAGCGGGAGTCGGTTAACAGCAAGCTTGTGAATTCTCTTACCACCCCGGGGAAGCAAATAGTTGTCTATGGACACTCGGGAACTGGCAAGACAACCCTGCTGGTTAATAAACTTACCCAATTGTACGAACGGCACATTACAACGAGATGTATGAAGGGGTTGAAGTTCGAGCAATTGGTGTTGGATGCCTTTGATCAATTGGAGCCCTATTACGTACACGAATGGCAGAATGTCGTTAAAGTAAGCGGTGGTGTTGATCTTGGGGCGACGTACAAGATGCTTCAGGCGAAAATTTCCACTACCAGCGCTTCAGAAAAGGGGGAAAAGCAAAATCGCATTCTGCCACCTCAGCTAACTCCTCAAACTCTTGGGCGCTTCTTGGGGGCGCAGCAGGCATGCTGGGTCTTGGAAGATTTTCATAAAATTGATGAAAGCGAAAAGGATAAGCTTTCTCAGCTTATGAAGGTTTTCATGGATCTGGCGGATGAATATCCGGATCTAAAGATCATTGCACTCGGAGCGGTGGATACCGCGCGACAGGTAGTTGACTATGATCCGGAAATGCGAAATCGTGTGGCTGAAATCCAGGTTTCGTTGATGACGGAGGAAGAGATTGAGGCCATCATCGCTAAGGGGGAGCAAGCTCTTAATATCAATTTCGGCAAAGACATTAGGCGCGTAATCTCCCGTCATACAAATGGATTGGCCTCGGTTTGCCATCATCTTTGTCTTAATATGTGTAACGCTGCGGGGATAAGCGAGACAGTTGATGGGGAGCCATTTCAGCTTACCAGGCAGCACTGCGAAAATGCGGTGAAAACGTATGTGGAGGAGGCTTCAGATAGTATAAAGAGTGCTTTTGATAAGGCATTCAAGAAACGCAGAAAGACTCAGTATGATAATGCGTCTCTAATACTTCAGGCGCTCAGTGGTCTTGGTGAGTTGGGAGGCGCAAGAACAGATATACATAGGCGGATCCAATGGACGGAGCCAAAGTATCCCGAAGCAAACTTGAAATACATGCTGCCTAAGCTTTGCACTGCAGAGTATGGGGAGATAGTTAGGTTCGACTCGAACTCGGGGCGTTATTCTTTTTCTGATCCAATCTATCGAGCATATGCACTTGCGCTTTTTCAGCGGAGCGAGGTGGAGGTCAGTGTTACGCTTGATGGCGAGTTTGAACGTATCCTGTTGCGGGTACTAAGTGAGAAGGTAAAGATTAAGGGTTTTGTTCGCGCAGCTGCTAGTAAAGGCTAGTGTGGGGAGGTCGCTTCCGTAGGGCAAGCTATTTAGTGCTATGTGGGCAGGGTCGGATGCAATTTTTTCCGACCCTAAGTCATATGGTTAATGCCCTATTATTCGGTAGAGATAACAATTAACTTGCGATGAACCCTTACTTTAAGAATTTTTCCTACGGAAAATCCAGCCTGCTCTAGCCAAATGCCCCGCATTCGAATCCAAGGCACGGTGCGCAAGCCCGTAAAGTGATTGTTTAGAGCTGGTGCGGCTGGATAGTGAGTTCGTCCCGTCTTGATAAGGCGTATTTGTGCGCTTGAAGTTTGTCTTGCCATAGCCAATCCTTGCATGAAGATTGTTAGTTCGCCCCTGTTCAGAGGGCGGCCGGGTACCTGAACACCGCTGGCAAACGGCCCGCATTTTTCCCCTTTCGGGTCTTATATGGATGCGCGCTACCCGGCCTCAGCAAAGCTATGGACGAAAAAAAGCCGCGTACTGTCGGGCGCGGTAAGGCCGTTACCAGAGGTGTGTTCAGCACCGACAGCAAGGCTAAGAGTTGCAGATACTGCCGCCAATGAGACGACTCTGCATTGTGTTGCCGCAACCCAGGTCCCGATGCCCGCCGCGCCCTGTCATCTAGTCCATCGACTGCCGGAAGTACCCCTTCCCCAAGTAGTCGAGATAGGACCGATACTCTGGGCGACCAGCTGAACAAAGCTCCCCAAAGATCGCCTGGTAACTGATTGCTTTGAACTTCAGTTCATCGCCAACCAGCTCTTGGAACCTCCGGATCTCGTCCCGATGACGCTCCCCATGTGGTTCCGACCAATCGAAGTACACATACCGCAGCACCCAATGGCCCCCGTACTGACGAGCAAGTGCCAGGGCATGCTTAAGTAGCTGCGGCGCGCGAATGTGCCGGAACGCCTCCCGGCCCTCTTGCAGAGCTTCGGCGAGCGCCTGTGCCTGCGGCAACTCGACCTCTTCCCAGCGGCGACGCCCTTTTGCAAGGTATGGCGGCCTGAACGCCTCACCCACCTGCGTTGCCTTGCCGCGCAGCCACTCCGTGAACTTGCTCTCCACGCCGGCCATGAGCCGTTCGCCAGTGGCAGGCACACATCCAGGTTGGCGTGACTGTCGAAGCCGGTGGACAGTTTCGATTCGAATAGCGCTGCGGTGGGGCAGGAGGGTAGCGCCAGCGCTTTCATCAATGGCGTGGCATCCGCGCAATCGGTCCAGAAATCGAAGATGTTCGCGGCCAGCGCAGAAGACGAATGCAAGGCTCGCATCTTTGCCGGCCTGTTTCCACGCTCCAGCAGTTCGCCGCCGTCGCCATTTGCAAACGCCGCTAATGTTGCTGGCGAAAGTGGTCGCATCAGATTCAGGTCCAGATGGGGGACATAACCACGTGCGTCAAAGGCGATGCCCCGGTTCGCCGCCCACTCCTGCTGTCCCCTGCAAATGGCTGCTACAGACATGAATCGCCTCCGTCGAGCGCGTTCCCCAGCTCACCGGCGGTCATGCAAGGGATCGTGGTTACAGATGGCGATTGTTTATCAGTCGAGAAGGGCAAGGAATCCGCCGAATGGTGGAGGCGGAAATATGCGCTGGCCGATGTCCGACATCGTCCCGCCCACGAGCCAACTTGTTATCGCGACCTCTGACCATGGCTCCATCACCCGCGGCGACACCGGCCAACACAGTGCTGACGTGCCCTTCGCGTCTTTAGCATCTTGATCTGCCGTAAAGACAGCACTAAGTACGCCACGTATAGAACCTCAGCCCAACGACGAAAGGAGAGAACCATGGCTGATGTTCGAAATGCGCTCCGCGACGGGGACGCGACAAGTACCGGTGGAAGGCTCATCGGCACTGGTGACATGTGGCACCACAACGTCCGTGTAGCCGTGGACGGAGATTTCGCCACGTGCCCTGCGTGCAAAAAGGGCGGAAGGGTGGTCAATGACTGCTATCCGGCCTTTGACCTGATGGGCAAGCAGATCCTCGTTGAGGGCGCGCGGGTGTATTGCTCATGTGCTGTCAAGCCGTATGTGATTTCGTCCCAGAGCAATTTCACCATTGAGGTACAAGCGGGATCGCTGGCTGCCAACAAGTTATCGAAAGATGCCGGTCTCCCAGCCTCAACGAACAAACTCTTGGACGATGCCGAAGCGAAGCAGAAGGCTGCGCCTGGCGCAGCCCAAATCTGCCCAAACATGAGCAACACGGAGTTCTATGCGACGGTGCTGCGTCTGCGCGATAAGGCGGTGCAATTGGCGGAGGATCGAGTGGTTGAGTTGCAGAGGTGGTCGACGGAGGACCAGGTCAAGGTGGAGCGCTGGTTCGGCAACAGGGCGCAGGAAACTCGAAGGACGCTCCAGGATGGATTGACGGGCATCTGCGCGCTACTGAAGAAACTGACCCGCGACAATTTTGAGCGGTACAGTGCAGAAGGACTACGGCGAGTCGGATGCGTACCTCGTCCAGGCGCCGAAACTAGCCTGTCCGCTGCCTCAGTCTGCAAGCCAGACGGCACATCTACCATCTTCATTCGACTGCCGTTCTGCGAATTGCCCGATGAACTATTGAGCGCGGCAGGTCTGCCGATGGATGGCGATTCCAAATTGCTGGTGCTGGTTCACGAGGTATCGCACTTTCCGACCGCAATGAATTCTGAAGACAAGTGGTATGTGACGAGATGGTCCAAGATGAAGGCCCGGATGCGCGATCAGTTCTGCATTGCCAATGCCGACAACATTGCGGGCTATATCGTCAACATCGGAGATTGATCATGCTGCGAAGACTCGCCGCTGCCCTGCTGTTCACCTGGTGCAGTTCTACATTCCCTTGTTCGTTGACCGGACTTGAACACGAACTCAGCTTTGCCAATGACGATAACGTCTTGCCAGCAGCCGAAGTACACAAGCTGGCCGAGTGGAACGCAAGAATGAAGGAGGGCTTTCCCAGTGGAGGGCAGTATGCCGTTTTTGTCAGGCGAGCATACAGTGGGCGTCCATCGAAGAATCTAGCCATGACGCGGCTGGAAAGCGCGAAGGCAGCTTTGGCGGCGATCGGTTTGGTGCCAGAGCGGATCGAGCATTCGGAAGTTGATACTGCGATGCTTGAGCTTCGGTCCGGCACCAAGAACGCGATGCCAGTAAGCGAGGTCTATGTGGTATTTCAACCGGCCTGTCCCCATCCGTGTTGTCCTGGGCCACAGCCAATCCGGTAGAAGCCAGTCCCGTGAGTGAATGGTGTCGTCTTGTACAAGGTGGTCAAGAATATGAAACTGCTTGCCTGCAAGGTTGCGCGCCAAGTGCTGGCTCTGGTGCTGCTGCTGGGCGCCGGAGTGTTGGCCGCCTTCCTATACCCCTTTCCACTGTCCAGCGAAAACACAACGATCGATGTCATGCACATGCAGTACGCCTGTGGAGACTGCTATGTGCAGTACCGAGTGCTAAAAGCGGGAAGGGACGGACAGACAGGTGCCCGAACGTTTGATAACACGAACGACACCCCGATGCGGTTCATTGGCTGGGATGTCGTTGTTCTATTCAAGGGTTCCGACGCGCCGCTGCTCAAGTACGCAGACTCAAGCGATGCGTCAGACCGAGGTTGTGCGAGCCCTGTAGTCCGCCTGACCGGGCAGTTCAAGCGCAAGCTGATCTACACGCTCTTCTACACCGGCGATCGATACGATGGCATCTACTTTGATGCCGACACCGCTTCGATCGTCCCGAACGGCATCCGCGGCTGTAGACCGAGCCGCAGGGCGTCGATCCGATAGTCCAATCGATCCCCGTCATCAACGTGCCAGGTTCATGCTGTGGACAACAGCCTTTGGCTCCGGTTGGTATTTCCCGCCAAATGCAAACAACTGTGATATTCGACGAAGAATCTGAAATGTTCTAAATACATTTGGATAATTTGCCGTTAACGTCACGCCAACTTTATGCGCGGCGGACGTGGAGCGGATAGCCTTGGCTATTCGCCCACCGTCACAGTTGATCCCAGCCGCGCCATCCAACGAGGGAGCGCAGTGGTGCGGCAACGTAAGGCAATACAACGATGCGATCGGGTGCGGGTGTACGGGCACAGGCTGCAGCTATCCGCGCTTGCGTGGGGCGTGGCGTTGCTGGCCAGCCGCGCGCTGGCATCAGGCGTAGTGCCGGACGGTGGCATCAACGCGCCGACTGTCACAGCGAGCGCGAGCGGTCACGTCACGGTCAATGTGAACACCCCGGTTGGCGGTGTCTCCACCAACACCTATCGAGACTTCAACGTATCGCGCGCTGGCGTCGATCTTGACAATCGAGCGGCGAGCGCCCGCACTATCCTGAACCAGGTCACCGGCACCAATCCCTCACTGCTGGAAGGACCCCTGGTTGTGCTTGGCTCGCGTGCCAACGTCATCATTGCTAATCCCAATGGGATCAGCGTCAATGGACTGAGAGTGCAGAACACGGGCAACCTGGCGCTCACTACCGGCCAGGTCTCCTTTAACGATTTCACGACGGCCAGCGGGCAATTGCAGCGCAACCTGCGCATCGATACCAATCAGGGCGCCATCGAGATCGGGCCCGAGGGCCTGACCGGGACGCTCCTGAACCTCGAACTGATCGCCAAACGGCTCCGCATCGGCGGCCCCGTCACAAACCTGTACGACGATCCGAATGCCCGCGCACGTCTGGTAGCCGGCAATAGCCGCGCGGAGATCGACACCAGCGTCTCGCCCACAGACAATCTCACGCCCTGGATTACCTATTCGACGCCAGCCGTCAATCCAGGCCAGGGCATCGCCATTGACATCACCGCCGCGGGCAGTCTCATGGCGGGACGCATCGAACTCATGGTCACCGATCAGGGTGCCGGTGTGCGCCATGCCGGCGCGGCGTATGCCACCGCGGGCGACTTTGTGGTGTCGAGCACCGGTGACTTGCAGCTGGCCTCCGGCAAGATCGACGCAAAGCAAGACGTGCTGGTCGGCAGCGGCGGCTTCACCGGTAGCGGTGATGTCAGTGCCGGGCGCCACCTGCAGATTGCGTCGGACCGCGTGGACCTGTCGCAAGCAACGCTTGCCGCCGGCACGCGGGTACCAGGTGATCTTGTGATCGGTGCCGACGGCCAGGTCCACAGCCAGCCCGTCCGGCTGACGGACTCAACCGTTACCGCCAGTGGCGGCATCGGCGTCTTCGACGCGGGTGCAGGCCTGGTCTTGGCGGGCACGCAGCTTACGGCCAACGGCAACGTGGTCGTGGCGGTGCCGAGCCTGAGGACGCAAGCTACCGGCCAGCGCACGACGCTCACGTCCAGGTCCGGCACGGTGTCGATTGCAGCGGACGAGGAGACGCTAGCCGCTACCGATATTGACGGCGTGGGCGGCATCGGCATTACCGCGCGAAACCTGTCGCTACAGGACTCCAAGGTTCAGTCGTCCGGCGGCGCAGTGGCCATCGACGCCAGCGGTGCCTACGCCCAGCAGGACAGTGATGTGTTGGCGGCCACCGACGTACGCTTGCACGCCGGCTCAGTGGTGCTCGATTCCGCCAACCGGCAATCCACGCTTGTTGCCAGCAATGGCGGGGTGCTGATCCAGTCCGATACGGATGTGACCAACAGCAGCGCGTTGATCCAGGGCCAGACGCGCATCGCTAGTGAGCCGCAATCCGCGGGTGCCGTGACGGTGCGTGCGGGCGGCAATGTCACGAATTCATCCACGCCCGCTTACCTCGGCATCCTGTTCGGCGCGGGCGACGATGTCGACGTGCAGGCGCGCGGCAATGTCTTGAATCAACATGCGCGGATGCTCTCGAACGGCTTTCTGCGCGTGCACGCTGATGGCGATGTTTCCAACGAGATCAGCAAGCAGAACGGCGCCAATGGAGAGCAGCCCGACTTCTACGGGGCGTCCGGACAGCGCTGGCTGGTGCTGACGAAGCGCTCGGCGGGTTTTGACGTGGACTACGGCACTGCCGACCGGCCCGGTCAGATTGCCTACCTGCTTTCGGACAAGGGCACGACCGTCTCCGGACGCAATGTCACCAACTATGGCGGCGAGATCTACGCCAACAACGGGCCGATCCGTATCCGGGCCTCCGATACATTCAGGACCGAAGGCGTTGCAACTGGCGCTGCACACTACGAACGATCCTGTCTGATCTTCTGTCGCACCACGGCCTCTTCAACCACGTCCGTGACTGGCGGCCTTTTGTCGGCCGGCGGCGATATCGACATCCAGGCTGGCAAGGCGGCGATCAATGTTGGCGGCCGAGTGCTGGCCATGGGTGACCTGACCGTCGCGGCGCCGGTCACCTATGCAAGCGGCATCACCGGCTACACCGCCATCTCGCGCGATCGCGGCTTTAAGGCCTTCTTCGGGGATACGTGGGCCCGCCTGTACGCGGCAGATGTCGGCGGCAGCTGGATGGCCTCCGGCAAGACCCAGATCAACGGCGACACCGTGACCGAGGGCGGCAGCTTCGATGGCAACGTTGCGGTCAGCGGCGTGACCACAATGACTCGTCCACGCCAGCGTGACCCCGTCACCATGGAGAATCACCTCGGCCTCACTTCGTGGTTGTGGCGATGAGGTGGCGTGCTGACTCCCTGCGCGCGGCTGCCTGGGCGGCCGCGCTGGCCTGTGCGTCGGCGTGGGCGCAAGTGCCGCCCGCCGCGCTCGTGCCGGAAGATCCCGCCCAGCGCTTGTTGCGCGAACAGCGCCAGCGGGAGCTCGAGCGAGAGGCGACCCAGCTCCCGACCAGGATCGAAGCGCCCGCCGTCGTGCCAGCCGATGCCCCGGTGGAATCGGTACCGGAAACTTCGGCCACCTTCGATATCCAGCGCATCGAGGTCCTCGGCAACACCGTCCTGTCCGAGCGCGAGATCGAGACCATCACGGCGCCGTTCGTCGGCCATGCGCTCGGTACCAATCGCATCAACTTGCTGCTGCGCCGCTTCACGGAAGCGTTCATGGCCAAGGGCTACATCACCACGCGCGCCTACCTGGGCGAGCAGAACCTGACCAGTGGTGTGCTCGTGGTGACGGTCGTGCCCGGAAAGGTCGAGGCGATCACGCTCAATGGCAGCGCCATCCGGCCTAGCGATCGCGGTCTGTTCGACACGGTGGGCGGCGGTTGGGTGACCGACGCCGGCACCGCTGGCCAGTTCCCGGCGCCGGGGGACACGCTCCGGCTACAGGACCTGGAGCAGGGTGTCGACCAGATCAACCGGTTGCGTCGTAACCGCGCTGAGTTGCAGATTCAGCCCGGCCAGACACCGGGCAGCTCCATCGTGGCGCTCACCAACCAGCCTGCCGACCGCTTCCGCTTTAACGCGGGGGTGGACAACTATGGCAGCAAATCGACCGGCATCTCACGTACACGTCTGGGCATCGAGGCGGACAACGCCCTGGGTTTCCAGGAATCGCTAGCGGCCAGTTACGTGGGCACCCTGGACACCAATGCCGCCGTTATATCGGCGGCGGTGCCCTGGGGCTACAACACCTTCAGCTACACCGGCTCAGTCTCGGAATACCAGAACGTCATCGGCGACACGGCGCTGCTGTATGGCCGCACCTTCGGCCACACAGTTGGTTGGAACCGGGTGCTCACACGTAGCCAGAGCGGCAGGCAGGCGTTCGACCTGACGCTCACGCATCGCAAGACCGAGCGGGAGATCAACAATTTCGAGCTCGACCCGCAGCGGCTGACGGTGCTGCGCGCCGCGTGGAGCGGGCTGCGCCGCTTCGCGGCCAACGGCCAGCCGGGATATGGCACGGCAGAGGTCGGTCTCTCGCGCGGCCTGCCAAGCGTCAATGCGACGCGCGACCCTTCCGACATCCGGTCCGACGAAGCACATGCCCAGTTCACGAAGCTCGACGCCAATGTGGGCTGGCAATTGCCATTGCCCGTGGTTCTCGACAGCGCGCGGCTGGCCTGGCGCAGTCAGGTGGTCGGCCAGTGGACCAACGTGGCGCTGTTCGGCTCCGAGCAGATCTATGCCGGCGGCATGAGCACGGTGCGGGGCTTTCGCGAAGGGGTCATCGCCGGCGATCGAGGTGCGTACTGGCGCAACGAATTGGCCTGGGCCAATGCCCCGACCCTGGCTGGCCTGCGCATGGAACCGTACCTGTTTCTGGACGGGGGGCAGGCGATGTATGTCGCCACCCGTCATTGGCAATACGTGGCTGGCACGGGCGCCGGCATTCGCCTCTCGGCCCAGTGGGCCCGACAAACCTTCACCAGTGAGCTGATGGCGGGCGTGCCGTTGGCACAGCCGGCCGGCTTGGGCACCAAACGCCCGATCGTGCTAGCCACGCTCAACTGGCTCTACTGAACCCGTTCTTCAAGGAAGACCCCATGCAATCCCACGCGACCCGCCTGCTGATTACCTCCGCCATGGCCGTCGGCCTGCAGTTTGGTCTGCCGGCTGCGCATGCCGCCTCGGTCAATGGTGTGGCGATCCCGGACAGCCAGATCACGGCGGCCTTGCAACAGGCACATCTGCCGGACACGCCGCAGGCACGCAGCGCGATCACGCAGCAACTCATCGCACGCGAGCTGTTCCGGCAGGAAGCCGCCAAGGACAAATCCCTGGAATCGCGGCCCGACGTGCAGCAGGCCATTCGTGACGCCAAGGCGGCCATCCTCACTCAGGCCTGGCTCAAGGAGCGCATCAAGCCGGCTCCGGTTACCGAGGCCGACGTCAAGGCCCGCTACGACGCCATCGTGGCCACGCTCGGCGACAAGGAGTACAAGGCGCGCCTCATCCAGGTCGGCGACGAGGCAGGTGCCAGGGCGGCGCTGGCGCGCATCAAGGGTGGGGAGGACTTCGCCAAGGTGGCGGAGGCCATGAGCCTCGCACCGTCGAAGGGCAACGGCGGGCAGATGGACTGGATCAGCTTCAAGGTGCCGGTGCAGGAAGGCAAGACACAGAACCTGCCGCTGCCGATTGCGCAGGCGCTTGCAGCGTTGCCCGCGGGCGCGGTGACGGCTACTCCGATTGCCTGGAACAACCACTACTACCTGATGAAGCTGGACGAGGCGCGCCCGACGCAGGTGCCGACCTTCGAACAGACAAGGCCAGGCATCCAGCAGGCGCTGCAGGCGCAGGCCCTCGAGCGCGCAACTACGGCGCTGGTCACCCAGCTTCTGGCCAAGGCGAAGGTGTCCCAGTAAGCGGGCAGCACGGCGAGCAACGCCTCGCCATTCTGGCTCTGGCGCGTGAGCCAACGCGCCAGGCCAGCCCCGACGCAAAACAAGCAGCGAACCGCATCGTCAGGATTTCCATGACCCGCAAGCAGTCGGCCGCGACGGCCCCCGCAGCACAGAACCGAACCGCAGCCCAGATTGGCACGCTGCAGGGTGACGCAACGTCAGACATGGCGCCTGGTGTCTCGATGGCCGAGCGCACCCGCCGCAGCGTGGCGGGACGTGCCCTGGCCGGCCTGGTGGCAGTGACGCTGTGGCTGGCTCCGCTGCAGGTGTCGCTCCAGCAAGCGCGGCAGGCAGCCGGCGTTCTGGCCGCGGGCGCCGTTGCGGTCGATGCACCGGCGGTGCTTGCGGGCGCAATGCGTCAGGGCTTGCTGCGCTGGGCGGTCAACCACCTGCCGGTGGCAGTCAGCTTCGGCGTGCGCGAGGCCAATGCCGCGCCCATCGTCGACCCGACGGCGCCGATCCGCTTCCAACCGACGATCTCCGCGACTACGGGACCGGGCGCACCTGAAGGCGGCGTCCCGGTGGTCGGGATCACCACGCCGAACGCGGCGGGTATCTCCCTGAACCAGTATCGGGCGTTCGTGGTCGATCCGGTCGGCCTGATCCTGAACAACAGCACGACCGGCGGTGGAACCTTTCTTGGCGGCCAGGTTGCGGCGAACCCGAATCTGTCCGGGTCTGGGCCTGCGAACCTGATCATCAATCAGGTCACCAGTTCGGCCGCGGCGCAGATCAACGGTACCGTGGAGGTCTTTGGCGCGCCTGCGGCGCTGGTCATTGCCGCGCCCGGCGGCGTCTATACCAGCGGCGCAGGCTTCACGAATGCGACACAGGTCACGCTGACCACGGGCGTACCCCAGTTCCTGTCCACGACAGGCGCCCCGAGCAGCTTCGATGCGGCTGCCGCCGCCGGCTTCCTCGTCGAAGGCGGGCGCATTCAGATCGCCAACCCGGCGCCGGGCAACCCCAACGGCGTTGGCATCGAAGGCACCGTCGGCAACGTTAACCTGATTGCCGAGTCGATCGGCATCGATGCCGCGCTCTATGCCGGCAACCACATCAACGTGGTGGCCGGGCGCCAGCTGGTGGCACCGGCCGGCACGGGCTTCGCCACGACAGCTACCGGCCCGAACAACGCCAGCACAAACACCACCGCAGCCAACGGCCTGGCGATCGACGCGACGGCCTTTGGCGCCATGACGGCGGGCCAGATCTCGATCCTGTCGACGGCAGCCGGCGTGGGCGTGCGCGCTGACGGGAACCTGGCCGCCTCCGCGGGCAACCTGACGCTGGATTCGGCCGGCAACCTGAAGGTTGGCAAGACCTATGGCAAAGGTGACGTCGCCCTTAACGCCGCAGGCAATATCGATGCCGCGGGAAACGGGCAGTCCGAAGGCAACTACTCCGTGCGTGCGGGCCGGGACGCGACGCTGGGCGGCACGCTCAGCGCCAACCAGGCGGTGACGGTGAGCGCGGGCGGCTCAATCAACGGAGCGGGTAGCGTGACCGCCCAGCAGGCGGCGATGCTTGCCGCGGGCGGCAGCGTGGACGTGGGTGGCGCCGTATCGGGCTCGCAGGTCACGGTGACGGCGGCGGGCAACGACGGCAAGGGCGATATCGACCTTGGCGGCGACGTGACCTCGCCGGGTCTGATCACGCTGGGCGCCGCGCGCGACACCACCATCGATGGCAACGTGGTGTCGGCCGAGGACCTCAACCTGACGACCCAGCGCAACCTGACTGTCCATGGCGCGGCGGGCAGTGTGGGTGGCAACGTGAGCCTGACCGGCGTGACGGGCAGTGTCACGACGACTGGAGATGTGGTCTCGCCCGGTTCGCTGACCGTGAATGCGGGCACCGACGCGAACCTGGGCGGGCAGGTCACCTCCACCGGCCCGATCAACGTCACCGCACAAACAGGGAGCATCAGCACCAGCGGCCAGGTCAGCAGCAACGACAACCTGACCCTGATCGCCGCGCAAAACGTGACGGTGGGCGGTGAGGCGCAAAGCGCCGGCAACACGACGATCACGGCCACCGGCGGTAGCGCGACGGTCAATGGCGCGCTTTCCGCTAATGGCGATGCCACCATCAAGGCGGCGCAGGACGCGACCGTAACGGGCAGCGTTGGCAGCGGCGGGAACACCACGGTTCAGGCGACGAATGGCTCGGCCACCGTCACGGGCGGCCTGCTGAGCTTCGGCAATGCGACCATCAGCGGCGGCCAGAACACGACACTGGGCGGAGGCGTGCTGACGGTTGGCGACCTCAACGCGAGCGCAGGCCAGAACTTGACGGTCGGTGCGCTGCCCTACGTGGGCGGTAATGCCACGTTGCGCGGCAAGGACATCGCACTCGGCTCGGCGGCGATCCAGGACAATGTGGTCGCCGGCGCGCTGGACGCGGCGGCGACCAACAGCGTGGCGCTCATCGGCAACACTCAGGCCACCAACGTGACGCTGGCCGCGCCGACGCTGGTCAACGCCGGTACGACGGTCGCCAAGCAAACCTTGTCGGCCAGCGGCGGCACGCTGGGTAACCTGGGCACACTCGCCGGCAATCAGGTCAGCGTCGACATGGCCGATGTGGTGAACCGGGGCACGCTGGGCGGGCAGACCGTCAACCTGACGGCCAGCAATACGCTGGATAACACGGGAGGCCTAATCGTTGGCGTGCAGACGCTGAACGTCACCACCGGTGCGCTCATCAGCAACGCGGGCGGCACGCTGTTCGCGGGTGACCTGACCGGCCAGAGTCCGCCCACGGGCGACCTGACACTGACGGTGACGGGCGGCAATAGCAGCTTTAACAACGCGGCTGGGCAAGTGCTGGCGGGCAACAACGCCACGGTCAACCTGCCTAACCAGGCAATCGACCTGTCAGCGGCGACCACCGGCACGATCAGCGCCAACAACACGGTCACGCTCGCGGCGCAATCGATCGACAACATCGGCACTTGGACGACGCCCGGTGCCGCCAATACCGTGCTCAACGGCGCGCAGGGCATCAGCAACACCGGCACGCTCCAGGGCGCGGGCAACCTGACCCTGACCACCGGCGGCACGCTGGACAACCAGGGCAACATCGTCGGAGGCAGCAGCCTCACGATGTCCGGGTCCACGGTTGGCAACTCCGGCACGATCCACGCCGACGGCGATCTGGCGCTGGCCGGCAACGTGGTCAACTCTGGCACGGTCGAGGCGCTGAGTAACCTGAATATCACCGGCGGCGATTACGACAACCGGGGCGGCACCACGCAGGCGGGCAAGAACCTCGCCATCGACATCGGCGGCACGCTCAACAACACCGCCAGCGTGATCGGCGCGGTGGGGGACGTGCACATTGCCGCGCAGCAGGTCATCAATGACCGTGGCACGCCGGTCGATGCGGGCAGCGTTTCCGGCCAGGTCATCAACGATGCGCTGGTCAATTCGACGGTCATTGGCAGCCATGCCACGGCGGAAACCAACTGTTACGGCGACGCCGGTTGCAACACCACCATGACGGGACCGCCCGTCAACCTGACCCTCGGCGACCTGATCCGCAATTCGGACGGCACCATTCCGCTGCTGCTAGGCAACGTCGAGGTGCCGACGGGCGACCTGAACGGCTCGTCGCAATGGGTGCTGATGTGGCACCTTGGGATGAACCCGACGTGGTATCCCGATCTGACCGCTGATTGGCAACAAATCGTGCCATTGTCTGCCGTGACGGTGGACCGCAAGGTCATGCAGCAGACCGAGGGCGTTGCCGGCCAGATCACCAGCGGTGGCAAGCTGGATATGACCGCTGCGTCGCTCTCCAACAAAGGCGGGGTCATTTCGGCCGCAGGCGACGCCACGCTGAACGTTGGGGCGCTCGACAACGGCCATTCGGCATCGCTGCTCGACGGCGTGACCGACACGGTCAACCAGGCCAGCCTGTCGGCATTCCTGACGCAACTGCAGGCCATCGGCGGCACCTCGATGGGGGGACTGGCTGCGCCCGGCAACGTGTTGATGTATGGCCCGCTCACGATTCCCCAGTGCAGCGGAGGGGACAATGGCTGCTCCATCCCCACGGCAGTCGACACGCCTTTCGTGATCGGCAAGGCTGCTGACGGCTCGACTGTGACGGGACTGGTCCAGACCAGCGTGACCGAGCGCGTCGGCAAGGCCGGCCAAATTATCGTCGGTGGCAACCTGGCCCTGAACGGCACGGGCAACCTGACCAATGCCGGTGACCTGGCAGCGGCTGGCAATATCACCATCACCACGCCTGGGACCTTCACCAACCAGGGCTTCTACGACGCCAAGGTCACGACCACGCCGGGGTGCATGCCGGGCTCGACCACGTGCGCGAACCCGAACCCGCATGTCGATGACCTGACGTGGCAGCAGCAGAACAACACCGTGGCAGCAGGCGGCACGCTGACGGTGCAGGCAGCGAGCGTGCAGAACCTGAACGGCACGCTTGCCGCGCGGGGCAACGTGAGCGTCACGGCCGGCATCAGCGTTGTCAACCAGAGCGGCACCATCCAGTCGGTCAACGGCGACGTGTCAATCACCGCGCCAACCCTGGTCAACAAGGCCATGGACCCGGTGACGCTGCACAAGGACTACGGGAACCTCAATCCGTCCTACGCGGGCGGCTGCAATGCGGGCGGTAGCTACAAGGGCAGCAACTGCTCGGCCGATGAGACCGTGGCCGCAGGCCCCGCCGGCATCATCCAAGGGGCGCGCAATGTCGCGCTCTCGGGCACGACGCTCGCCAACAACGGGGGGATGATTTCGGGCGGCAACAACGTGACGGTCAACATGACCGGTGCGGTGGACAATACCAGCCTGCTGCAAAACGCCAATTGGGCGGGCATGTGGGTCGAAAAGACTGGCATGTTCAGTTCGGACAAGCACCACAGCACCAACGGCGTGACGGTGCTGGGCAGCCAGGAGTCGCTGATCCAGGCGGGCAATGTGTTGTCGGTGACCGCTGGTGGTCAGGTCCAGAACACCGGCAACCTGATGGGCCAGCAGGTGGATGTGAGCGGCGCCACGCTGCTGAACGGCTATACCAGCCCGAATCAGCCGACGCCGCCGTCCACAGTGCCCAAGCAGGTGATCTCGCTCGGGCCGCCCCCCGTGCCGGCCGGCTCGCTGCCGTCGGGTACTCCGGCCACAGACCCGACCCAGCCGTGGCAGTTCAACCCGGTGATCGTCACGACACCCGCCACGCCAACCACGGGCGGCCCGCAGACGATCGACTGGCATTTCACGGCCAATCTCGGCGGCAACCCACTCAACGCGCCAGGCGCCAACACCGACCGCGCGCAGTATTTGAATCAGTCCCCCGCCACAGCGGTGCTCGCTGGAGTGACGCCGGACTACCTGTTGTCCCAGTTGCCGGCGGACCTGAAGCCGGGCAGCGTGACGTTCTACTACGACCCGTACACTGAAAGCCAGAAGCTGGACCAGGCCGCCTTGCAGCAGACCGGTCACAACAGCTTCA
Source organism: Cupriavidus sp. C1SS-2L (assembly GCF_057073735.1). NCBI lineage: Bacteria > Pseudomonadati > Pseudomonadota > Betaproteobacteria > Burkholderiales > Burkholderiaceae > Cupriavidus > Cupriavidus sp. C1SS-2L. The sequence goes on along the minus strand of NZ_CP172708.1, from coordinate 3,238,499 downwards.
TCAACGGTCTAGCTTACGACAGCCAGAACCAGCTTTCCGTCCAGGACCAGGAGAAGCTGGCGCTGTACCAGAACGCCGCCGACTACGCCAAGGCGAACAACATCCACCTTGGCACAGCGCTGACGCCTGCGCAGATTGCGGCGCTGGACAAGCCGATGCTGTGGTACGTCGAGCAGGCGGTGCCGGACCCGAGTTGCAACACGGTGAGCAGCGCGGTGTGCCCGGGCGTCACAGCCTTGGTCCCGCAGGTGTACCTGCCCGAAGGCTATGCGCAAGCGACGGCGAAGTCCACCGGGGGGACCATCGTCGGCAATGACGTAAGCCTTGACATTGCCGGTCAGATTCGCAATAGCGGGGCCGTCATGGCCGCCGACAAGCTGGTCGTCCGTGCCGGCACCATCGATAACGACCCCAACGTCGTGAACATCGGCAAGTCGGCTTATGGGGTCCAGGGCGGCTGGATGGAATACACCGGCACGCAGGTGCAGCCGGGCGGTTTCATGAGTGCGGCCAACCTGGACCTCCAGGCCGGCAGCATTAACGCGGTCAACGATGCCTTCCGCATTACCAACCCGGACGGTACGACCAACCAGGCGGCCACCGAGGCATTCATTGCGCAGCTGAGCGCCAGCCTGGGCGAGCAGTACACCGCCAGCACGGTGACCGATGACATTCACCAGAATTTCATCAAGAAGGAAAGCGCGCTGCCGAGCTGGGCCATCATGGCGGCGGCGGTTGTTATCGCCATCGTGACCTATGGCGCGGCGAGCTATGCGATTGGTGCGGCCGCCGCAGCGGAGGCAGGCGCTGCTGGTGCTGCAGCGGCAGGAACGGCTGCGGCAGGTGCCGCTGAAGCGGCGGCGGTAGGCGGCACATGGGCCGCTGCGACGGCTACCGCCTCTGCCGGCCTGGGCAACGTCATGGCATCGGCCGCGCTGGCTGGCATGGCCAGCAGCGCGGTATCTCAAGGACTGTCGGGCCAAGGCATCAATTTCGGCAAGGTGCTGGAGGCGGGAGCGGTCGGTGCCATCACGGCGGGCCTGACCAACGGCATTACGGTCGACAGCACCGGCAGCCTTGGCTTCAACACCGGCGTCAATGTGGCGGGCTCGGGAACGCAAAGCCTGGCGAGCCTGGCAGGCGTCAGCAATTCCAGCGGCGTCATGCAAGCCGCAAAGGATGGCGCAACCGGTGCGCTGTGGCAGCAAGGTGCCGCAATCCTTGGCACCGGGTTGATTACTGCGGGTGTGGGTAACGCATTCTATGGCGGCAGTTTTGGCAATGCGCTGACGACCAACCTGATCACCCAAGGGGCGGCGCTGGGGGCGTACGCCATCGGTGAGGATATTCCGGGCATTGGTGATAACAGGGCAACGGCAGACACTCAAATTGCCAATGTGCTGGTTCACGCAGCGTTAGGTTGCGCCAGTTCGGCGGCACTTGGCACAGGCTGTGCAGGTGGGGCCATTGGCGGGGCGACATCGGCTGTCGTGGCTGGTTCACTCGTTGATCAGGCAGGCGGCGCTGCAAACCTGACTTTGGGGGATCGAGCAGCAATCACCGCCATTGCTATGCTTGCTGGCGGTGGTTTGGCGCAAGCGTTAGGTCAGAACGGGGTGGCTGGGGCAAGTGCTGCACAAAACGAGGCTCTGAACAACTCGGAGCAAGTCCACAATACGACACCAAAATCCTTCGGGGGATCTGCGTTGACAGCAGCCTGCGGCAATGGCAGTCAGCCGTGCAACACGCAGTTGCTAGGCACGATGCTGCAGGCACAGGGGGAGAATGCGCAACAGGCGCTTGGAACAGTGTCGCCAAATTACGCGACACTGAACGTTGGGATATTGTCGGGTTCGGCTGGCGGTGTGATAAATCTTGTCGATGGTACGAAGTATCTCGCCTTCGGTGTGGGGCAGAGCAATCCTTCTGCCATATCCTGGTCGCCTGGGGGTAGTGCCACACTTGGCTGGATCTGGGGAGCGCAAGGAGCAGCAGCAACCAACTCTTTCCTGAATGGAGATGGCAATCAAGCGTTTGTGTCTATCCCCACCCCCTTCCCATTCAACGTGGTTGGTGCGGTAACGCATGCCTACGGTGGCGCAACAGCGATCGAGCTTGGGATAGGCACACCGGGCGGAAAGACATTCGGGATTGTGCCCTGGAGTCATTCGATTCCTGTGGGTACCGGTTCGAAATAGGAGGAAGAAATGCCGGCAGTAGGAGGAGGGCCATCGCCAGAGCAATGGAAACGGATGAGCAAGGCAGAAAAGTCCGTCTATTGCATATTGGTCGGTGCAGCTGTGGTGTTTGTTGGATACTTGGTCATCGAAAAATTACTGAATTGATGTTGTGAAAGCCTTGCTGAACCCGGCTTCGGCCGGGTTCGTCGTTTCTGGAGGGCAATAAAGGCCAGGCTAGACGCAACCATCATCCGCGTGCTCACGCGGGCGCGCATTTCGTTTTAAGGAAACCGGATTGCGCGGGCAAAAACCGCGTCTGGGGCAAAAAGCCGCCACCGGCACCCGCGTCGGGGTGTTGACGGCCTGCAAAGCCAAGCTGTGTCTAGAGTTGCAGGCCGTCGCGAACCCGAACCCGCACTACGATGATCTGAGCTGGCAGCAACAGAACAACACCGTGGGGGCTGGCCAGAGCCTCACCATCGAAGCGGCGAACATCCGGAACCTGAACGGCACGCTGGCCGCGCAGGGCAATGTCAGTTTGACCGCTGGGAACAGTGTCACCAACCAGAGCGGTACCATCCAATCGGTCAACGGCGATGTGTCGGTCACCGCGCCGAGCCTGGTCAACAAGGCCATGGATCCGGTGACACTGCACAAGGACTACGGCAACCTCAATCCGTCTTACGCCGGCGGCTGCAACGCCGGGGGCAGCTACAAGGGCAGCAACTGCTCGGCCGACGAAACCGTGGCGGCCGGGCCTGCCGCCATCATCCAGGGCGCGCGTGACGTGAGCCTGTCCGGCACGACGCTGGCCAACAACGGTGGGATGATCTCGGGCGGACGCAACGTGACGGTCAACATGACCGGCGGCGTCGACAACACCAGCCTGCTGCAGAACGCCAATTGGGCCGGACTGTGGGTCGAGAAGGCCGGGGCGTTCCGATCGGACAAGACCCACAGCACCGGCGGCACGGCGGTACTGGGCAGCCAGGAGTCGCTGATCCAGGCCGGCAACGCGCTGACGGTCGCCTCAAGCGGCCAGATCGTCAATACGGGCAACCTGATGGGCAATCAGGTGGACGTGACGGGTGCAACGCTGATCAATGGCTACACCAACCCGAACCAGCCGACGCCACCTTCGACGACGCCCAAGCAGGTGATCTCGCTCGGTCCGCCGCCCATGCCGGCCGGCTCGCTGCCGCCGGGCACGCCGACCACCGATCCGACCCAGCCGTGGCAGTTCAGCCCGGTCATCGTGACGACGCCTGGCGCACCGACGACCAGTGGCGCGTCGACCATCGACTGGCACTTCACGGCCAACCTGGGCGGCAACCCGTTGTCGGGGCCGGCTCCCAATGGCGACCGCGCCCGGTATGTGAATCCGTCGGCCGCGACCTCGGTGCTTGCCGGCATCACGCCAGATGCACTGCTCAAGCAGTTGCCGCCCGAGTTGCGCCCGGGCAACGTGAGTTTCTACTACGACCCGTACACCGAAGGGCAGAAACTCCAGCAGGCGGCGCTGCAGCAGACCGGCCAGGGCAGCTTCGTCAATGGCCTGACCTACGACAGCCAGAACCAACTCTCGGTGACCGACCAGGAGAAGCTGGCCCTGTACAAGAACGCGGCGGACTACGCCAAGGAGCACAACCTGACCCTGGGCACGACGCTGACGCCGGAGCAGGTGGCGAAGCTGGATAAGCCGATGCTCTGGTACGTGGAGCAGGCGGTGCCCGACCCGAGTTGCAACACCGCGAGCAGCGTGGTGTGCCCGGGCGTGAATGCACTGGTGCCGCAGGTCTACCTCCCGGAAGGCTATGCGCAGGCGCTGACCAAGCCGACGGGCGGCACGATCACGGGCGAAAACATCAGCCTGGACATCGCAGGCAACTTGCGCAACAGCGGCGTGGTGTCGGCCGGTGACACGCTGAGCGTCAAGGCGGGCAGCCTGGACCTGTCGCCCAATGTGGTGGACATCGGCAAGTCGGCGTACGGCGTGAGCGGCGGCTGGATGGAGTACACCGGCACGCAGGTGCAGCCGGGCGGGTTCATGAGCGCGATGCACATGAACATCGAGGCCGATAGCATCAATGCGGTCAACGATGCGCTCCGCATCCTGCGTGCTGACGGCAGCGTGGACGAGGCGGCGACCAGCGCGCTGATCGCGCAGCTGAAGAGCAACCTCGGAGTGGACTACACCGAGGGGTCGGTCAGCGATGACATCCACACGCACTTCATCAAGCAGGACAAGGGGCTTGGGCCGATTGGCCAGGTCATCGCCATCGCGGCGGCCGTGGCAATCTCCATCGTGACCGCAGGGGCTGGTCTGGCCGTGGTTGGCGCCGTGGCGGGCTCGGCATTTGCTGCAACTGCTGTTGGCACCGCGATATCGATGGCCGTGTCCGGGCTGATTGCCGGCACGCTGTCGAGCATGGTGGGGCAGGTCATCATGACCGGTTCGGTCGATCTCGGCGCGGCGCTGAAATCCGGTCTGGTGTCGGCCGCCACGGCCGGCCTGACGCAGGGCGCCCTAGGAGCGATGGGGCTTGCCAATGCCGGGGTGTCGAGCATTGGCACCAACATCAGTGTCGGCGACTGGGCCGCGGTCCAGTCCAACCTGACGAATGCGGTGGCCGCGAGTGTGGTGCGTTCGGCGATTAGTGCCGGTATCAATACGGTGGCCTATGGCGGGAGCTTTGGGCAGGCCTTTGCGAACGGGATCGTGCGAGATGTGGCGGCGGTTGGCGCCAATGCGATTGGTGCGACGATTCCGGGTATCGGTGCGGACCGTGCGACGCCGGGCACTGTCATGGCGAATGCTCTCAGTCATGCGTTGCTGGGGTGTGCGGCACAGAGTCTGACGGGTGGCGACTGCGCCGGCGGTGCCATTGGTGGGGCGGCTAGTGCGCTGGCGGCGCCGCTGATCCGTGATGCGATCTACGCGGATAGCCCGGTACTGAATTACAGCGACGACAGGGTTCGACAAGCCATTACGGTGGGACTGGCGACGTTGGTCGGTGGGACGACTGGGATTGTATTGGGCCAGGATGCCACCGCGGCGGCACTGGCGGCGCAGAACGAGGCGCTGAACAACACCACAAGCAAGTGGCAGAACGTCAAGGATCCGCGCTTCCAGGCGAACGTGAAGGCGCTGGGAGACTGCGTCGACCCGGTGTCGTGCCGCTCCAATGCTGCGTTCTTGGAGCAGCAGATTGGGGCGCTGAGCGATGACAAGATCGCGGCCAAGTGCGGCAGTAGCGCTGACTGCGTCGCCGCACGGCAGCAAGAACGAGGTCTCTACCAGCAGGCCTATGGTCAGGCGATCGCGCATCAGGATGCCAATGTAGCGGCACGTGATTATCTGGGACGACTCAGCCAATCACAGGGCAATAGCTACACAACGACGCAGCTTGACGGAGCGCTGCAGCGGTATCAGCAAGGCACGGCCGACTCCTCGAACCCGGTGGACGCCTTCGTCGCGAAGGCGATCGTCGGCAACGTGGCCTTGTTCGGGGCGATCAAGGGCGTGACGGGCGTCGATTCTGATGGTGGCGGTAGCTCTAGCGGTGTACCTGGTCGAGTACAGTCGAGGATCAACGTGACCAATGCTGGCATGGCTCACATTGGCGATCGACATCTTGATCCGACTGTGAATGCAAGCCAGTTTACGATTAGTGAGAGTGATCTTACGAAACTGCTGCAGAGCAGAACCACCGTGTCGACACCTGTTACGCGTACCATCCCAAGCGGTAATGACATCAACTACGTCCGTGAAGTAAATGCCGGGCAGGTGGTGGGAGCCGACAAGTTTAATAACTACCAGCCGACGTCCACAATGACTGTGATTACAGACAAGTACGGTAACCTAGTAACGGCATTTCCCGGGAAGCTGAAATGAGAGCAAAGAAAGTTGAAAAAAGGGAATCGATTCAAAGGGAGCTTCTTGTTACTTCCGAACAATTGTGTTCGAAAACCGGAGCGAATGCCTTGGGTCTCGCACTGCGTCGTTTCTTGCCGACGCTTGATCATGCATTCATTCTGGAGTGGCTACCGGAGCAGGCGGAAGACATTTTCTGGGTACTTACCAGCCTGTCAACGATTGTGAAAGTAGAGATTCGTAGAGGACAGTTAGATGGCGAGGAGGATGTCTCGCTAGACACCATTGATGTTGCAATGTTCCGGCGAAAGCCTCATTCGCGTCAGGTGAGAGAAAAACTGGAAATCGCGCTTGAGTTGATGAGCGACTGAGTTGCGCAGTTGGGGCGATTGGTGGGGTGGCCAGTGCATTGGCGGCGCCGTTGTCTAGGGCCAAATCTGGGAATGGAAACCGCGTCGGGGCAATCGCGTGAACACGAGTTCACCGTCTCCCTACGGAGAAAGCATCACCATTCGTCAAGACAGGCGTGCCGGTGAATTTTGATTCTTACAGCGTGAATTCAATAACCGGTCAACGCGTCAAGATTAGCAATGGACATTTGAACGTAAGGAAATAGGAGTTCGACCATGCATGCTGTGGTGCAGGGCATAACTTGCGATCAATGTGATCTGGCATCCTTTGTCCCGTCGGAGCCACATTGCTTCACCCTGTCGCTTCGTCTACGAATCGGCCCCTCACCGTGCTACTGGAAACGTCTACGAAGGCACTGTTGACCTTCAACCGACGCCGGACCGAATCTCGAGCGGCGTAAAATATCCGTCACGCAATGACGGCACCACCTTCAACAATAATGAAGGTCTGTTGCCGCAGCAGCCAGCGGGTTACTACACCGAATATGTTGTTCCCACACCCAATGTGAAGGGTGTTGGTCCTCAGCGGATCGTGACTGGGAAAAATGGCGAGGTGTTTTACACACCCGATCACTACAAGACGTTCACTCCCGTGAAAAGGTGAATACCATGAAAATCGCGCATCCTTTTCGCTACGAGGAGGAACTTCACAATTACCACCAGAAGGACGCGTTCGTTGCCGTGCTCCCAACTGGCATCGCAACGAAGAGTGTTCTACTGGAAGCGCTTGCGTCCGTGCTCGCATTCCCGGCCTATTTTGGCTCGAATTGGGATGCGCTGTTTGACTGCCTCCGTGATTTCAGTTGGATGAGTGAACATGACATCGTGCTCATTCATCCCGAGCTTCCGATGTTGCCCGAGTCGGATCTGAAGATCTATTTGCGTTTGTTGCGCGACTCCGTTCTTGACTGGCGCCCGGAGGAGGCACATCACTTCGATGTTGTATTCGCCAAATCGGAAGAGGAGACTGTCGAACGATTGCTCTGCGACGGATGGTGACTCTCGCGCTAGAGTAGCCATGCGCTGCTGGGGTGTGGCGCAGAGCCTGACAGAGGGGATTGCGCGTGCCGTGCCATTTGGCGGGGCGGCCAGTGCGCTGGCGGCGCCGCTGATCCGGGATGCCATTGGTGTGCCAGTCGTCTAAGGTGCCTTAAGGAGACGTAATGAAGTTGGTGTTTTCCTATTTGGACGGCGGAACTCACCCCGCTGCAGGGCATGTATTTCACTGGCACCCGATTGCAATTGGGGGAGTTGACGTTCCGCGCTACAACAGATACGTCTGCGGTGTCCTTGGCGCCATCGCACAGACCATCGAAGACTGTGATCGCTTGCTCAGCTTCCTTAGTGCGGTCGAAGGTGGACTGGAGCAAGAGGTGGAGACTGGTGGTAACGACGTCACGCTTACGTTGACTCGTGAAGGGGTGCAGGTCGATATCGAGGCTAATGAAGACTGGGTGGGAACAGAGGAAGGCCATTTCTCCTTGCGCGAATGGAAGCTGATTCTAGAAGGGTGGAAGCGCTTCCTTGCTATGCCCCAAGCCAAAGAATCAGTAGTCGAAGTGTTTCTGTAGGTGGTCGGGATTTGGAGCAACACCCTGCAGCTGACCCAGCGATGCTCGGATAGACCTGCGCCTCGCCGGGTGGGCGTGCTTGGCTTTCCGTTGCGCAGCCCAAAACCCGCGTTGGGGCCAAAGACCGATAGCTACGCGCGCTGCAACAAACGGGGCAGGCCAGCTTCATCAACGGCCTGGCCTACGACAGCCAGAACCAACTCTCGGTGACCGACCAGGAGAAGCTGGCCCTGTACAAGAACGCGGCGGACTACGCCAAGGAGCACAACCTGACCCTGGGCACGGCGCTGACGCCGGAGCAGGTGGCGAAGCTGGATAAGCCGATGCTCTGGTACGTGGAGCAGGCGGTGCCCGACCCGAGTTGCAACACCGCGAGCAGCGTGGTGTGCCCGGGCGTGAATGCACTGGTGCCGCAGGTCTACCTCCCGGAAGGCTATGCGCAGGCGCTGACCAAGCCGACGGGCGGCACGATCACGGGCGAAAACATCAGCCTGGACATCGCAGGCAACTTGCGCAACAGCGGCGTGGTGTCGGCCGGTGACACGCTGAGCGTCAAGGCGGGCAGCCTGGACCTGTCGCCCAATGTGGTGGACATCGGCAAGTCGGCGTACGGCGTGAGCGGCGGCTGGATGGAGTACACCGGCACGCAGGTGCAGCCGGGCGGGTTCATGAGCGCGATGCACATGAACATCGAGGCCGATAGCATCAATGCGGTCAACGATGCGCTCCGCATCCTGCGTGCTGACGGCAGCGTGGACGAGGCGGCGACCAGCGCGCTGATCGCGCAGCTGAAGAGCAACCTCGGAGTGGACTACACCGAGGGGTCGGTCAGCGATGACATCCACACGCACTTCATCAAGCAAGACAAGGGACTTGGGCCGATTGGCCAGGTCGTTGCGATCGTTGCTGCTGTGGCAGCGTCCATTGTGACTGCTGGCGCTGCTGCGGCGGCCATGGGCGTTGCACTCGCAAACATGACGCTGGCACAGGCCATGATGGTTGCGGCACTCTCCAGCATGGCAGGCAGTGTGGCCAGTCAGTTGGTATCCGGCCAAGGTCTGGACTTCGGGAAGGTAGCCATCGCAGGGCTGGTGGGTGCCGCGACAGCAGGCCTGACCAACGGCATCACCTTCGATGGCAGCAGCTTTGGGGTGAATGGCTTTGATACCGTACTGAAGGGCACCAACAGCCTGGCGAATCTGGCCGGCACGAACAGTATTGGCGGCGTATTGCAGGCCGCACAGGACGGCGCAACCGGCACACTCGCCCAGCAAGCTATGGGGATGGTGGGTGCCGCCCTGATCAACGCTGGGGTGAATACGGCCGTCTACGGCGGCAGCTTCGGGAAGGCGCTGGCTGGCAGTCTAGTTGCTCAGTCCGCAGCGCTTGCGGCGAATGCGATCGGCGCCTCCACCGAGGCGGGCTCCTGGCAGAACATCGCCGAGCACGCGGCACTGGGCTGTGCTGCTGTTGCTGCCAGTGGCGCTGATTGCAAGTCAGGCGCCATCGGTGGTGCTGCGGGTGCGGTCGTCTCGCCGCTGGTGGGTAGTGCGCTGGGCATCGAGACCAATGCCGACCGGGCCAACTCGATCAACCAGGCGGTCGTGATTGGTACAGCAATGCTGGCCGGCGGAACCCTGGCCAACACACTGGGCCAGAATGGAATCGCTGCGGCGGGTGCGGCGCAGAATGAGGCGGCCAGCCCGAAAGATCGGCAAGCGTTTGAGAAGGCCAAGCGAGAATGTGCGAACGGCGTCTGGTCGTCGTGTGCCGCAGCCAACATTTACGCGGAGAAAGATCAGAAAAGCAACGACATTCTGGCCGATGGCCTGACCAGGTGTGAGGGAAGCAGTTGCCAGTCCCTAGCCAACTGGGTTCAGGACCAGAAGACGTCCCTGGGTTGTGGGTCCGCCAGCGGCTCTGCAGACTGCCAGGTCTTGGACAAGAGTTGGCAGATCGCGCAAGCGAAGGCCCAAGGGCTTGAGCTGCCGGTTTTCTCGCCGGATGACTTGATTGGTACTGGGCTCCTCAAGGGGCTGGCCACTGGCACCCTCAAGGGTGTTGGTCTCTTGGGCCCAATGAGGTCTGTTGGTGACGATGCTGCTAGGGCTTTGGAAGGGCAACTCGTCAAAGATAGCGGCGTACCGAGTACCCTGAGTGGGCTGGCAGATCCAAACTCGATTCGCTTCACGCAAAGTAGTATTGGTTCGACGTTCTCCAATGGGACATCTCTACAAGATGCAATTGGAGCCTTGCAATCAGGGAGCCTTTCACCTACCAGCTTGCCACCGATACGCGTGTTTGAAAAGGATGGGCTGTTCTATACGCTGGACAATCGAAGGCTGTTTGTGACCTCGCAAGCCGGTACTATGGTCAACATAACGCCCGCAACGGCTCAGGAAGTAATGAGTCAAGTGTGGAAATTTACAACGCCGAACCAAGGGTGCATTGTGTGTATCAGGGGTGTTCCAAAGCAATAGGAGACGGAGATGAATCTGCAGGATCAGATCGGTGAAATTGATTCGAAGGAGCGGCTTGCAGACCTTGTCGCTGCGCTCCTTGATGACCTAGTGAGAAATCCACAGGAATGGGAGAACGTTAGCCTAGAAGGGTTCCTTGCTGCGATGGAAGCCTGGATTAGAGATATGGATGGGTATTACAAGAATGCTGGCCAGCCTATTCCAGACATGCCGACTTGGCGGACGTTGGCTGACATATTGTTGGCAGCTAGAGTTTACGAATAGGGCAAGTTATGGCGTGATTAGCCTTGACGGACCCGGCTTCGGCCGGGTTCATCGTTTCTGGCTACCATCGAGGCGTCGCCACTTGTGAGCTCTTGCTGAGCAGCCTGCCATCGCAGAATTCGTCAGCTGCTGCTACCGCTGTACGGCGATGGAATGACACTGCCAATGCCTTGGCGCAGGCCAAGACTCAGCAAGCGCTGTTAGCGTCGGGTGCTTCTCCGACAACGGCGGTTGCACTATCCGGGTTGTCGCCTATCGATGTGTCAGGAACGGTCGATGCTGCACTCGGTGCGGTGGTTGGCGGAGCAGGTTCTTTCTGGTCGTCAAAGAAAAACCAGTCCTCAGTGGAGAACGCATATGGTCATTGGGACAAGCACCAATCTGAATTCCCCGAATATCAGAACTCAGTGCAGTACGTCCAGGGGGCGCAGAATTTCGTAACGAATCCGCCAGCGGGCACGTTAGTGAAAACACGTCCAAACGGGGATACACTGCTGTATGACCCAGCAACGAATACTTTTGCAACTAAGACTGCAGACGGTGCTCCCAGAACAATGTTTCGGCCGCAGGATGGAATTGGCTACTGGAACAAGCAATGATCAAGATAATTGAAGGCCGCGAGTTAAATTCATGCCCTTGCTGCGGCAGCTTTACGCTCGATGAAGTAGGCGTCTACGAGATATGCACGATTTGCGGGTGGGAGGATGACCCAGTGCAATCAGCCGCCCCAGACTATGCGGGCGGGGCGAATTCTTGCAGCCTTAGAGAAGCGCGGATACTTTGGCAGAATAAAATCTCCAGAAACTCAGAATAGGGATTCTATGGCCTCGGCTACCTGGCTCGTCATCGCTTCCAATCGGGGAGGCGCGCCAGTACGACGAAACCTTAAACATGGACTATCCGCCGGACTCGAGATTCGAAAATTCCGAGGCGGATGCTGAGTTCAAGCACGAAGGTCTTCGTCTTGCCGCCCAGTTGAGGACGGAGTTGGGACCCGAGTATGAGATAAGGATCCACCTGTAACGTTACTGGGCTGCGCGGCGCTGAGCCTGCCTGGTGCACTGGGCACGAAGTCCTTAATCTGGTCAGCGAACGGACGACGAAGGTTGAGCTATATTGTGACGCGTCAGGTGCTGGGGTACGGCCTATTTTGACATCCGTGGTGCGAGAGCGGATGCGATCGTTATCTTGGAGCCAGAGACCAGGTGTCGTTGGTGGTTGATCCGAAGAGAGTAAGAATGGTGCCATTCCGACATAAGAATCATCTCTTCCATGACAAATATTGGACTTGACGGCGGCCATTCAATATATGAGCTGAGCCCTGTGGGCGGGGAAGTTTTCCCCTGAATTTTAAAGTTGATTCTTCGTAGATAAAAAGGCTATGAATTCGTGTGGCTGGGAGTCTATCCATGGATTTGAGTCGCCGCGTGAATATGCACTCTTTTGCGCGTGGATTGCCGCTCAAGTAGATGCTGGGGAGTTTGAGCAGGTTCCTGTAAGCGAACCGAGCAGCGATCTCATTTTCGGGGTGGAAGAGCGTTGGTACCGGTGTAAGACCTCTGGCGAGGTATGGCGTTTGGTTGCTCCAGAGCCACCATTTAGGGGCCTCTGGGGAGAATTCGCGTAGGGGCTACTGGGTAGTCCGGGGTGGAATCTTTCCCCCTTACTGTGAGCGATGCCTCTGAATCCACGCCCAAGCCCCGCTGCGATTCCCAAGTCGAGATACATGGGCCACAAGTGTCCATGAGGCCGACGGCGGCTACACGGTCACCCAGAAGAATAGCTGCCTTAATCCAATAGCGGCCTGCAACTTTGTAGATTTGACGTCCAGAGTGCAGCTTTCGCGAGCAACTCCACCGCAGGTTTCTCAGGAGTGACGATCTCCATGCCTTAAAGCCATGGCATGGCATATGCGGAAGACCCAAACCTTCCGCAAACACCACGGAGACCATCATGCCAAAAGCATCCAGCATTGCCCAGGCAAAGGCGGACAAGCGTTCGGGCAAGGCACCGAGCACCCAGGCCGGCCATTTCGTCCGCGACGAGATCGAAGCCGTTCGCCATGGCAAGCATGGCGTGCGTTCCGCCAAGCAGGCCATCGCCATCGGTTTGTCGGAAGCGCGCCGGGCAGGCGTGGACGTGCCGCCGCCCAAGACGGGGTCCAAGGCAGTAGCGGCAAAGAAGAGTGCCGGCAAGCCCGCCGCCAAGAGTACCGGCGACAGGGCGCCAAGGCGGCCTAGTTCGGAAAGCACGGCCAAGCGTCGCAGTGCCGCTACCAAGGCCCTGAAGCGAGAGAGCACGGCCGGTGCCTCGCATGAGGCGCTGTCAGCCCAGGCCAAGAGCGCGGCCAGCAAGCGTACTGCGGCAGATCGCTCCGCGGCCGCCGAGAAGGCTGCCAAGACCAAGGGTGCGGCGGGCCGATCCGAGGCGGCCCAAAAGGCTGCGCGCACGCGCGCGGCGAAGAAACGGACAGTCCAGAAGCCCCGTTAGGTCGGGGCAAGGCGTTGATCACCTGATCTTCGCCTAGCCTGCGACTTCGGCATCGCGGTCAAACCGCACTTCGTCCGACAGGGGCCACTGCGAGCCCTTCACGCGGAACGACGCAATGGCGGACGTACGTCGACGCCGTGGATCATTAGCCGACACATCGCGCAAATGTCGTAGCGGACGTCTTCGAGCATTCGCCAGCCTGAAGGAAGCACAGCATCACGCCAGCGCACCATCCAGATACGGATCAACATTGCGCGCCGGAGCGTTCGACGGCCACGTCTGATCCCGGCCGGCCAGGGAGCGCGCGCCGTCGTAGTACGGATCAACGCTGCGAGCCGGTGCCGCCGAGGTACCCGTCCGGTCCAGGCCAGCCAGCGAGCGCGCGCCATCCAGGAACGGATCAACGTTACGTGCCCCATCGACAAACGGGTTGCGCGGTTCCTGCACCGAGCGCGCACCCTCGGTGTACGGGTCAGGTGCATCGCTGACGGCGCGGGCACCGTCGGTGAACGGGTCGCGTGCGCCTGTGTACGACAGGCTGGCGGCCTGTGCGCCCGCTGCAGCGGCAACGAGGGCGATGGCGAGGACAAAGCGCTTGGTGATGTGGGTAGTCATGATCGGCTTCCTTTAACGTTTGAGAGGGTATGGGTCCGGTGGAGACTGCATCATTGCAACTCGCTGCGGGCCCGTGGAACGTATTAAAGAAAACCGATGTATCGCGCCTGTAGAAACTTGCGGCCGGATTTGTCGGTGCGCGTATCGTTGGTGCGGCGTGATACAGAACTGTACAAGGACCCCATCCCGTCCTCGTAGCGCTGAAGGCTTCGCGTGATGAAAGTATCGAAGGAGCCTCATCATCCTGGTCCGCCGGTGCCTGTGGCAGCACGCAGACATGCGATGGCTCGGGGCAGAAGAACCGCCAGACCACTCAGGGCGCATTCCCCTGCGGTGCCGGCGGCGGGAAGTCTGGCTTGTAGTTCGCAGGCGGCGTCGCGGGCGGCGCACCCAGCATCTGGCCGTAAACGGGGACCCGGTGTCCGCTTGCGTACATGCATTGGATGTAGGCAACGTCATACCGGTACTGTGCACCGTATCCCGGATCGCCCGAGCTACTGGTGCCGACCGCTGGAGTGCCCGCCGCTGCCATGTTGGAGGCCTGAGGCGAACTGGCGCCGCCCACCTGGCCTAGCGCGAACTGGCGGCAGTTGCGGTCGTCTCCGAGAAACTGATCAAACGTCTTATTGCTGCCGGGCAGCACCATCACACTGGGGCCCGACGGCATCGCCGTACAAGCGCCCAGAACGAGCACTGCCACCATCAGGAGAGGAACGGAACGCGGCTTCATGTGAACGTTGGGATTACGGCGACGGCTGGGCGGGCACCGTTTGCCAGCCGCCCGGGCAGTCCTGGACGTACGGGTAATAGCCACTAGGCTGATCGCAGCGGTACCACCACGCGTTCGCCGACGCGACGTCCGACCCATCGCCTTGCTCGATGTATTGCGTCGGCGCGTAGTAAGCGGGGTAGGAGCCGGGGTATGGCCAGCCATCGTATGGATATCCCCACCAGCCCGGCCAGCCGAAGCCTGCCACGAATGCTACGTGCCCATGGTGAAAGCCATGATGATGAAAGCCGCCCTGGTGGAAGCCACCGTGACCCTGAAAGCTGCCGCCGTGCATGCCTGCGCCGCCACCACCACTACCACGACCGCCCCCACGACCCGCCGCCAGCGTCGGACCGCTGGCGGCTATCGCCGCTCCAGCCACGAATGCCAGGGCGATCTTGCAAAGCCTGCGCCCGTTCATGATGTGTCCCCCAGCCTTGCTGCTTCACGGCCGGGTCGCTCGGGGCCCGCGCCGGACTATCCCTCCCTTTTGGTAAACGCCTGACAGGTCAAATTTATTCCAGCAACCCGTCCCGATTTCCTCTCCGGCGTTCCCTCCATTTCAGGATAGTGCGCACATGACGCCGGTGAGGCGATCACGGAAAAACACGGAGATCGCGAGCGTCAGGCTGCCTTATGCATCGCGCCAGGCACATGGGCCAGTGCGGCCGCGTAAGCCTGAAACCGGTGAAGCTCTTCTCGCGGAACGAGCGAGCCGCCGGTAGCCCAGATCACATGCGTCGCGTCGCGCATGTCGAGCCCGTGATCGCGCACATACGCTCGGCCTTCGGGGGAGTCGCGCAACCAGCCCGGGCCGCCGATGCCGGCCGCCGCTGATGGTTCGACTTCCACACCCATCGACGTCTTGAGCGCGAGCAACTGAACATAGAGCGGATCGTCGGGGACCGTGAACACGCCAGCGAGTTGCGAAGCCATTAACGGGCTGACCAGATGGGATGCCTGTCCGACGGCGAGACCATCGGCATCGGTCCGGTTGTCGAGGCCGATGTCGTAGACGGATACGGGATCATCCGAGCCGGAGGCCAACTGCACCAGTACGCACGGCGAGGCCACGGGCTCGGCAAAGAAGCAATGCACGTGGTCGCCTAACAGTGCCTTGAGCCCATACGTGATGCCACCGGGCGCGCCGCCGACCCCGCAAGGGAGATAGACGAATAGCGGATGCGCGGCATCCACGACGCGGCCGGCTTCGGCCAGTTGGCGCGCCAGATGACGTGCCGCGGCGGCGTATCCGAAGAACAGCAGGGCGGAGCGCTCGTCATCGACAAAATGGCAGCGTGGCGCTGCCAATGCCTGTTCGCGGCCCGCTGCCACGGCTTGCGCGTAGTCACCTTCATGCTCCACCACGCGCACGCCGCGCTTGCGCAGGCGGTCCTTCTTCCACCCCTTGGCGTCCGCGGACATATGCACCACCGCATCGAATCCGAGCGCCGCCGCCATCACGCCGATGCTCAGGCCGAGGTTGCCGGTGCTGCCGACCGTCACCGAGTATTGCGAGAACAGCTTGCGCGCCGCCTCTGTTGCCAGCACGCGGCGGTCACCATCCGGGTCGAGCATGCCGTGTTCGATCGCGATGGATTCAGCAATCGCCAGCACTTCATGAAAGCCGCCGCGGGCCTTGATGGAACCAGCAATCGGGAGTTGGTCGTCACGCTTGATGAACCACGCGCCCTCGGCGCCTTCGCCGAGCGCGTATTGGAGGCCGGTGGCTGGCATCAATTGCGATTCCACTTGCCCATGGCTGGACGCCAGTTCGGGTAACAGCGCCGCCATAAGCGGGGCGCAGCGTGCAAGACGTGCTTCCGCCGCTGCGATCAGTTCCAAGGATGGGGCGGTAGCCGGCAGCGGTTGTCCCAACCTCGGATTCAGCCAAAGCAGCGGTTGTCTCGATTGAAGTTTTGCTAATAGGTCGGGCGCGAGGGACAGGGTGACCATCAGGTCATTCTCCGGAAAATTCCTTACCGAAAGAAATCGTAAAGGCCGCAGCCGTGCAAGAATAGCGATCGTTTCTAACGCATGCATTAGTCTGGCTAATAGCCATGCAGCTCGATTCCTCCATCCTCGGCGCGCTGCGGTGTTTCGAAGCCGCAGGGCGCCTGCTGAGCTTCACCAAGGCCGCCGAATCGCTGAACCTCACCCAAAGCGCGGTGAGCCAGCAGATTCGCCATCTGGAAGACCGTCTCGGCTACGTGCTTTTCGTGCGCCAGCCGCGCAGCCTGAAACTGACGCCAAAGGGCGAGGCGCTGTTCGAGACCACGACGCGCGCACTGCATGACATCCAGCAGACCATCCAGCGACTCGGCATGCCGAACGCGCCGCTGCAGGTCAATTGCCTGCCGTCGTTTGCACTGCAATGGCTGATGCCGCGCCTGACCGATTTCCACCGCGAACAGCCGGACGTTTCCGTACGCTTGAAAGCCGAGTTCCAGGCTTTGGACAGGCAATCGATGGACACGGAAGACATCGACGTGGCGGTGCGTTACGACCCGGTCCGCTACAGCCGGCTGCACGCGGATGTCTTGCTGGACGAGTATCTGGTTCCGGTGGCTACGCCTGAGTATCTCGCCGAGCATCGCGAGCTAGCCGAGGGGACGTCGCTCGACGGCGTCGTGTTGCTGCACGACGCATCGCCATGGGTCGGTGCGGCCGAGTTCGTGGAATGGCGCACATGGCTTGAGGCGTTTCATCCGACATGGATGGCGCATCTGGAAGGGCCGCAATTCAATCTGTCGAGCCTGGCCATCAGCGCGGCGCTGAACCACCAGGGCGTGGCGATGGGACGTACGGCGCTGGTCTATGACGAGATCAGGAGCGGGCGACTGGTGAATGTGTTCCGCCAGCACGTACGCGCGCCGGCGCGCTACATGCTGCTTTCCCGGAATCCGGATGATCGGCGTGTGACCATTTTCTCGGCATGGCTCAAGGCAGAGTGCGCGCGGTTTGATGCGATGCGGATGGAGACGCTTTCGCGGGATCGCTAGGCGCCGCTCGCGGCGCTTCGATCGTCTGACTGTGCTGCTGCCTGGCGTCGGCTGGCCGGTCCGCGTGCGCCGCAAGCCGACCGGCAGACGCCGCGAACCCTTTCGCCTGCAACGCGTACGTGTCGACGAGGCGCGCGTTCGCTCGCTCGACCCGATAGGTCACGCTCATCGACAGCAGGGTGGCAACAACGAAGGCCAGGCCGACAGCCGTCGACACCGGCAGTGAAAGCTGCAGCTTCAACACCTGTTCGGCGGCGAACGCGGCGGCGGCCAACACCAGGACGACGCAAGCCGCCATCCCGATTACCCGCGCGGAGCATGCGAGTGCGGGGCGTGGGGCCGTTGTCGGCGCATGACATGCAACGGGCTCAACCTGTCCGGGTTGTTGCTTGATGCGCTCGATCCGTTCGCGTGCAGCATCGATGCGCTGGTCGGCATCCTGCAGCCGCGCGCGCGAGCTGGTGCGGATATCGGTGCTGAAGCGCAGGAAGCTGGAAAGCTGGAAACGGGAACGCGTAGACATGAAGGTTGAGGCGTGTCAGGAGACCGCGAGCGCGCGGCCGCTGCAGGCCGGCTTACGACTTCATTCCTAACGACGAAGTCGCGCGGAGTTGCATAGCTCTTTGGTGGGGTGCCTGGGAACGGGGCCCAGGCCAGGCGAAACCTCGCCACTATCATCGCTGCGAAGGTCAGTCCGATTTGACAAGGATCCTGATGGCCCGCTGACACAGGAAGTTATCGCGGGGACTTGTTGCTCGTCGTGAGAAGACGTGCCATAACCAGATGCAGCCGCTGGTCTGCGCAGATACACTGCAGCGCTGTTGTCCCGCAGATGGCGATTGTTTGATCGCCGACAGCCTATTCTTTCCCTACGTCAATCCGGACTCCATGAAAGCCATCCTCTCCGCCCTGACTCTCGCCCTTCTGGCCCCTGTCGCCGCCCACGCCGCCAACGAGTGCGACAAATACCGCACGAGCTACGACAAGACGTACTGCTTCGCCAAGCTGTTCCTCGAATCCGACAAGGAGCTGAACGCCAGCTACACCGAACTGCGTGGCCTGATCGCCGATGGCGCGAAGCAGAAGCTCAAGGACACCCAGCTGGAATGGATCAAGTACCGCGACGCATCGTGCGAGTCGAGCGGGGCGATTGACGTGGACTGCAACTATCGCGTGAACCGCGACCGCGCGGAGTACCTGCGCGACCGCGTGCGCGAGTGCAAGGCGGGCACCTGCCGCAACGACATGATCAGCAAGAAGTCCTGGAACTGACGCCATGGCGCGGACGATCTCAACGGGCCGCCGCGCCGCATTGGCATGGCTGGCGGCTTGTGTGCCGATGCTGGCCACCGCATCGCCGCTGTCCTCCGGTGCGCGGGCGTTCCGGATCGTCATCGATCCCGGCCACACGCCGGCGCAGGGTGGAGCGCTAGGCGTTCGCGGCGTCTATGAGGTGCGCTACAACGATCGGCTGGCGTCGCAGGTGGCACAGGCGCTCACGCAGGCAGGGTTCGACGTGACGTTGACCCGTGGTCCGGATGACAACTTGTCGCTCGAGGAACGCGCCCGGATCGCCAATGCACGGCAGGCGGACCTGTTCCTGTCCATTCACCACGACTCGGCGCAGATGCAGTATCTCGAAAAGGTGAGGGTGGAGGACCGTGACGCGTACCGGACCACGCGGCCGATCGCTGGGTATTCAGTTTTCGTATCGCAGCGCAATCCCAGCTTCGCGGGAAGCTACGCTTTCGCGCAAATGCTGGGCGAAGAAATGCGCAAGCTGGGCAGGGCGCCGACGCTGCATCATGCGGAGCCGATTGCCGGGGAGTCGCGGGAATTGCTGGCGCCCGATATCGGGATCTATCGATTCGATGATCTCGCTGTGCTGCGGCACACCGCCATGCCGGCTGTGTTGCTGGAGGCGGGCGTGATCGTGGATCCCGGTGATGAGGGGTATGTCAGTGATCCGGGGAATCAGGCGAGTATGGCCAATGCGGTTGTCACGGCCGTTCGGCGGTATGTGGCGAGGGTTCGATCGGGCGACTTGCAGCGGTGACACAAGGACGACACGGGAAATCCGCAATTGCCGATCCGGCTTGATCGACGCAAAATCGGGCCACAACACCACGGCAGCTCCAGGCGCTGCACGTTTTCTCTCCCGGAACAGGCAGTTCGCTTCCCAACGGCGCCCACTCGAGCGCAGACCATCGTGACGTCCACCGCCCCCTCACGCTCTTCCCGCCTGCATTTCGACCTCACCACCATCCAGCTCTTCATCGCCGTAGCAGACCAGGGCAGCATCACCCGCGGCGCCGAGCGCCTGCACCTGGCCGCTGCCGCCGCTTCCCGCCGCATCCTCGAACTGGAATCCCAGCTCGGGGTTTCGCTTTTCGAACGGCTTCCGCACGGCATGGCTTTGACCGAGGCCGGCCGAGCCTTGCTGGCCCACGCGCGTGGTATCACCCACACCGTCCAGCGCATGCAGGACGATGCGTCTTCGTTCGTCGGCGGCGACCTGGGGGTGGTGCGCGTGGCGGCGCCGAAGTCCGCGGTGATCCAGTTTCTCCCGTTCGATATCCAGCGCTGTGCCGCCGCCTGTCCTGGCGTCCGCATCGATCTCCAGGAGATGAACAGCCAGGAAGTCCAGCAATCGCTGCGACGGGGAACCGTGGATATCGGCATCTATGAAGGCAGCCTCGGCGTGGTCGACATGCCGACGGAGCCGTATCGCGCCGATCGGCTGGTGCTGGTCGTTGCGCGCGGACACGGGCTGGCGCGCCGCAAGCAGGTGACGACGGAGGATGTGCTGGACTGCGATCTGATCGTGCTCGGCGAAAGCTCGGCGATCTCGATCGGGCTGGAGCGGCTGGCAGAGGAGGCCGGTCGCGTGCTACGCATGCGCATGCGGGTCGGGGGCTTCGATAGCATCGCCGCGCTGGTGGCGCAGAACCTCGGAGGCGGGGTGATGCCGGAGGCCATCGCGCGCGAGGTTGCCGGTGGCAGCCGCTTTGCGCGGCTGCCCATCGCCGGGGATTGGGCGGAGCGGCAGTTTGTGCTGTGCCATCGGCCTCACGGCGCGTTGTCCTCGGCCGCGCAGAGCGTGGTGGCGGTGCTTGCGCAGAACGCGAAACCTGAATCACCCAAATAGCGATAGCCCGCGGTGAAGGCATTGCGCATCATGGACTCCATAAAACTATCAGGACGGAGACACGCAATGCAGCGCAGGCAATTCATTCTCGCGGCTGCGGCCGGATTGGCGGTGCCCGGGCTGGTGCGCGCGGCGGCCTCTGACGTGCACGGGCCGGTGCGGATCGTAGTCGGCTTTGCCCCGGGCGGCGGCACGGACGTGCTGGCGCGCGTGATCGGGCAGAAGCTCGGCGCCATGTGGAACACCAGCGTGCTGGTCGAGAACAAGCCCGGTGCGACCGGCGCGATCGCCGCTGCCTATGTGGCCAAGCAGCCGCCTGACGGCACCACGCTGTTGATGGCGCACGTGAACAGCCACGCCATCGCTCCCGCATTGCTCGACGTCAAGTACGACCCGCGCACTGACTTCTCGCCGATCTCGATGGTTGGCGTCACGCCCAATATGCTGACTTGCCGCCCCGAGCAGAAGGTGCGCACCGTGTCGGACATCGTGGCGCTGTGCCGGCAGAAGCCGGGCAAGATTTCTTTCGGTTCGTCCGGCATCGGCTCGGCGCAGCATCTGGCGCTGGAGATGTTCCGGATGCAGGCCAAGCTCGATGTGGTGCACGTGCCGTACAAGGGTTCGGGCCCGCTGGTGGCCGACCTGATGGGCGGCCAGATCGACTATGCCTTCGACACGATGACCGCCGCCACGCCGTTCATCCAGCAGGGCAAGGTGATTGCCATCGCGCAGACGCGCCTGAAGCGCGCGGCCAGCCATCCCAATGTGCCGACGCTGGCGGAGTCGGGCTTTCCTGGCCTTGACGCGGCATCGTGGTACGGGCTCGTGGGCCCTAAGGGCATGTCGCCCGCGCTGGTGCAGCGCATGAACGAGGACGTCAACCGCGTGCTGGACATGCCTGACGTGGTCGAGCGTCTCAAGAGTTTCGGCGCCGAGGACTCCGGCGGATCGAGCCAGCAGTTCGCCGCCTTCATTGCGTCCGAGTCGAGCAAATGGGCCAAGGTCGTGAAGGACGCTGGCGTGAAGGCCGAGGCCTGATGGCCGGTCGCCGCCGCACCGACGCACGCCACTCTATTCCTCTATCCAGGAAGTACCCGATGACAGATTTCAGCGATACCTGCGTTCAGGACTCCGCTCGCCCCTTGCCGCTGGCCGGCGTGCGCGTGCTCGACGTCAGCCAGGTCATGGCCGGCCCCTACGCGTGCATGCTGCTGGCCGACCTTGGCGCCGACGTGATCAAGATCGAACCGCCAGAGGGCGGCGACCAGACGCGCGGCTCGATGGGCTTCAAGATGAAGGGCCCGGACAGCATGGGCTTCCTCAACATGAACCGCAACAAGCGCAGCGTCACGCTGGACCTGAAGACGGAATCGGGGCGCGAGGTGCTGTACCGGCTGGCGGAAACCGCCGACATCCTCGTCGAGAATTACCGGCCGGGCGTGATGAAACGCCTCGGCATCGATTACGAGACGCTTAGCAAGATCAATCCGAAGCTCGTCTACTGCAGCATCTCCGGCTTCGGGCAGAGCGGCCCGTGGGCCACGCGGCCCGGCTTCGACCTGATGGCGCAGGCCATGTCGGGCGTCATGAGCGTGACCGGCTACCCGGGCGGCGCGCCCGTGAAGGCCGGTGTGCCGGTGGCCGACATTGGCTGCGCGCTGTTTGCCACTTACGGCATGCTGTCCGCGTACATCGGGGCCAAGGCGACAGGAAAAGGGCAGTACGTCGATGCTTCGCTGTTCGATTCCGCACTGGCCTTTTCGGTGTGGGACACGTGCGAATACTGGGGCACGGGCCGCGAACCCGAGCCGCTGGGCACGGCCAACCGCATGAGCGCGCCGTACCAGGCCATGAAAGCCGCCGATGGCTACTTCGTGATGGGCGCCACCAACCAGAAGCTGTGGCAGTTGCTGTGCAAGACCATCGACCGGCCCGACCTCCTCGCGGACGAGCGCTTTGCGACCGTGGCGCTGCGGCTGAACAACCGCAAGGCGCTGATTTCCGCGCTGGAGGAAAGCTTCGCGCAGCAGGGCTGCGACTACTGGATCGAGCACCTGCTCGAAGTCGGTATCCCGGCCGGGCCGATCCTGACGTATCCGCAGGCGTTCGACAGCGAGCACGGCAAGCACCGCCAGATGCGTATCGAGATCGATCACCCGATCGAAGGCAAGGTGCCCAATATTGGCTTCGCCGTTAAGATGGGCGGCACGCCGCAGCAGGTCAGGCGACCGCCACCGTTGCTGGGTCAGCATACGGAGGAAGTCCTGGCGGAGCTTGGCCTTTCGAAGGATCAACAGCAGTCGCTGGCGGCAGCCGGCGCGTTTGGCGCATGAGCACCGCACGGTCTCCGGAAGGCGACGTCCCTGCCGAGGGGCGCGTCACGCTGACAATGCAGGGACCAGTCGCGACCCTGACATTCGACCGCCCCGCGGCACGCAATGCGATGACGTGGGCGATGTACGAGCAACTCGCCACGCACTGCCGCGCGCTTTCTGCCGATGGCAACGCGGGCGCTCGCGTGGTTGTACTGCGAGGCGCAGGCGGCGAGGCCTTTGTTGCGGGCACGGACATCGCCCAATTCCAGCAGTTCTCGGACGGCGATGACGGGGTTGCCTACGAGGCGCGCATCGACGAAGGCATCCAACTGGTCGAGCAGTTGCCGATGCCGACAGTCGCGGTGATTGAAGGCTGGGCGGTTGGCGGTGGACTGGCCATCGCCACGGCCTGTGATTTCCGGGTGGCGACGCCCAGAGCCCGCTTTGGCGTGCCGATCGCAAAGACGCTCGGCAATACATTGTCGGCGCAGAACCTTGCCAAGCTACGCGCGGCGTGGGGCCTCCAGCCGGTGCGGCGCATGCTGCTGCTGGCGCAGATACTCGATGCCGAGGCGGCGCTGGTGTGTGGCTTTCTGGAAGGCGTGTATCCGGCCGAGACGCTGGATGCAGAGGTGGCCGCGCTATGCGACCGCCTTGGCGCGCTGGCGCTCGTCACGCAGAGCGTCGTCAAGGAGGCGCTGCGCAGGCAGACCGTCGAGTCAGTGCCCGACACCGATGATCTGGTGCGCCGCTGCTACGGCAGCAATGACTTCCATGAGGGCGTCGATGCGTTCGTGAATCGCCGGCCACCGAAGTGGCAGGGACGCTGAACGGCGGTCGTGCGCGCTCATGTGTCAGGCATGATTCCCTGCATTGACGTCGCCGCCAATTCCCAGCCGGCGCACCAGCGGCCGCAGCGTCAGCCCGTTGCAGGTCAGGTTGACCAGGACAAAGCCGACGGCCACCACGGAGGCCAGATGCCTTGCCTCCGGCGGCAAACTTGTTGCCTGCGCGGCGCATAGGGCCAGGACGAGTGTCACGGGGCCGCGCACACCGCCCCACGTGATGGCCAGCCGGTGCGCGCGCGGCAGCGGCGCGCACATGCCGAGGCGGCTCAGCAGCGGCAGGCTGGAGCCAAGCACGGCCCAGCGGCTGAACAGGGCCGCGACCAGCACACCGAGGATCAGCCACAGGTCGGATCCACGCAGCCCGCGCAGCAAGTCAGGCACGTGCATCGCCGCGAGCAGGAAGACCATGCCGCCCGCCATGCCACCCATGCTGCGCCACAAGTGGCGGAATATCGCGTGTTCCTCGGGTGTGCTGGAGCGCCGCAACAACGTGCCGGCGGTCAGCCCGGCCGACACCACCGTCACCACGCCCGACACATGCAGCCACAGGTCGGCGATCGGATAGAGCAGATTCGGCAGGGCCAGAGATAGCGTGAAGCGCGACAGCGGCGCAGCGGGAATGGCCCGGCACGCGCGCGCCAGCAACGCACCCGCGAGCGCGCCGAGTAGCCCGCCGGCAAACAGCGAGCCAAACAGGTCGCCCAGGACCGAGCCTGTCATGGCGTGCGCCGGCTGGCCAACGATGCGCGCCATCAGGTGCGACGCGAGCGTAATCGCCGCTGCATCATTCAGCAGGCTCTCGCCCTCCACCAGCCGCACCATGCGCGCAGGCACGCCACTACTGCGGAACAGGTCGATCACGGCCGACGGATCCGTGGTGCTGACAATGGCTCCGACCAGCAGGCAAACCGCCAGGTTCGCGCCGGAAATCGCATGCGCCGTGACGCCCACCAGCAGTGTCGCAGCGAACACCGCGCCGATCGCCAGAACCAGGATGGGGAGCAGGTCCCGTGCCATCGCGCCTGCATCGGCCTCCAGCGCGGCCTGGAAGAGAATCGGAGGCAGAAAGATCCAGAGATAGCCTTCGGGCCGCAGCGACGGAGACAGAAAGGGCTGGATGGTCTGCGCAGTAAATGTCGGGGCCACGGTGCTGGTGATCAGCAAGCCCGTGCCAAGCGCGAGACCGGCAGCGGTGAGCGTGAGCGCATCGGGCAACCGCAGCTTGATTGCGGCAACATTGCAGGCCGCGATCACGGCCAGCAGACAGCCGATGCGCAGTGTGAGTTCGACAGAGGGTTCCATGCGGGGACGCAAGCGTCAGGTGGCGTACGCTGTCTGACAAGCGGCCTGTCCGCTATGTTCTTGTCGAATCTGGAAATGGGTTATTCCGTCATGCGGGCTTGACGTGGGCAGACTCCGAGCCGGTGCGGCGCGCCGGAGCGTCGCCGCGTGGCTGCTGCGATCTCGTCATGACTCCTTCACCACCAGTATCTGCACCGCCCGCCGTGCAACCGGCGTGACCACCAGCACGGCCGGGAATGCGACGATCCATGCCGTGAGCCACGTACCGGCCCAGATACCGGCGAAGTCCGGCACCAACCCGACAGCGCGATAGGTGGAGATGCCCGCAACAATCAGGGACATGAGTCCTGACAGCACGAGACTGAACAACTGCGGCGCGTATTTGCTGGGGATCATCTGAGTACCTCGCGGTTCCATTTACTGGACATGGTCAAAGGATGCGGTGCAGCGTTTCCGCGAAGTTCCTGCCGAACATCCGGGCGGTCTTCACATCTCCCGCACCGAATCCGTCCGCCGGCGCGGAGTGATCGGACTGTGCCATCAGGCCCGACCATGATCCGAGCCGGTTGGCGGCGTCGTCGTAAGGGACACCGGCATGCTGCTCCGGCAGGATCGGATTGCCGACCCACAGCATGCCGTGCTGCATGCAGAACACGAACATCGACATCAGCGTGGATTGCTTGTCGCCCGCGGGCAGCGACGACACCGTGAAGCCGGCCGCTAGCTTGCCCTTGAGCTGCTGCGTTCGCCACAAGCGGCCGGTGGCGTCCATGAAAGACTTGAAGGGACCGGAGACGCCGCCGAGATAGGTGGGCGAGCCTAGAATGTAGGCGTCATAGCCAAGCAGTGTGTCGGGCGCTCCGGCAAGGTCCTCCGCATTCAGCAATTGCGCCTCGGTATCGGCGACACTCGCGGCGCCCTGGCGCACACAGGACGCAATGTGCCTGGTGTGGCCGTGGGCGCTGTGATAGATGATGGCTAGCTTCTTCATGATGTGGTTTCCAGGTGGCGTTATGCGTCGATCGAAGCAAGCACCGTTCATTGCCCGATACATGCGACAACGAGCGCTGAGAGGTACAGGCCGAATCCGAACACGGTGTGATTGGCGACGCTGCGCAGGCAATTCCTGAGCGGCGTCGGCGTGCGCGAGGCGGCGAAGCCGGAGCCCATCGCCGGTTGCATGACGAACAACGGTGCGGCGACGGTGACCATGCCGATAAGCACTGCGGGCAGCACCGTTGGATGACGCATCCAGCCGATTCCCTGGATCGCGACAAGCAACGCCGCGAACGCGATGCCGATTGCGTAGTGGGTCACCCAGCCCAGCGAGCGTTCGCCGCGAATCGGTCTTGCCTTCCCGATGGAGGCATGCGCAAACGTGCCGTGAAAGAGATGTCCGACCCATCGCCCGATGAACGCGAAGTTCAGCGTCGGAACGCCCATCCGTTTGAGGAACGTCAGCCAGACGTCCATGAAGGCGGTGGCGCCGATTCCTGTGGCAACGATGGCAGTGGCG
The DNA here is from genome assembly GCF_057073735.1 of Cupriavidus sp. C1SS-2L. NCBI lineage: Bacteria > Pseudomonadati > Pseudomonadota > Betaproteobacteria > Burkholderiales > Burkholderiaceae > Cupriavidus > Cupriavidus sp. C1SS-2L. The sequence goes on along the minus strand of NZ_CP172708.1, from coordinate 3,211,715 downwards.
GTTGCGATATCTGGCAGGCGAGTCATGAGGGGCCCTTTTGTTTGACTTGCGGAAGCGATGTGGCCACTATAGAAGTTGAAGTCAACTTCAAGTCAAGGGTGTTCGGATGGATATCGCGGAAGTCGCAAAGCGCACGGGCGTGCCCGCCTCGACACTGCGCTACTACGAGAAGATGGGGCTGATCGTGTCGCTGGGGCCGCAGGGCGCACGGCGCAGCTTTGCCGATAACGTGGTGGATCAGCTCGCGTTGATCTCGCTCGGGCAGGCTGCGGGGCTCTCGCTGGAAGAGATTCGGTCGATGTTCTCGCCAGACGGGCAGCCGAACATCGACAGGCAGATGCTGGTGGAGAAGGCTGACGAGATCGACGCGCTGATCAAGCGGCTCCGCGCGATGAGCCACGGTCTGCGGCATGCGGCGGCTTGTCCTGCGCCTAGCCATGCCGAATGCCCGACCTTTCGCAAGCTGCTCAAGGCCGCGTCGTCTGGCGCGATGGGGAAAGGGCTGGTGAATGTGGAGTTGAAGCGGCGGGCCAAGTAGCGCTTCGCAAGGTATTGGATTGCGGAGTACCACGCCGGGAGCAGGATGGCGCATTGCGTTCCTGCTCCATTTCCACACGACTATTGCTTCGTCATCTGAGCCTTAAGGCCGACCGATCGTAGGGAGACGGGTGCTGCAGGACTTAAAGGCAGGTCAAAGGTCCGTCCGATTCAGAAGATTCCGACGCTGTTGGCATAGCGGCATTGCATGCATGCAACAGGCTGGCGTTTTCCGCCAAAGAAACTGGCTTCCCTCTGAGGTTCGAATGTGGCGCGAGCCGCAGTCCGGTGAACGGACCCGATGCCGTCGCGCATGCATCGCATCGAAGCGCGGCGCGGCAGCGGCCTTGTTGTCAACGGCGGAATCAAGGACATGGATGGCCGCGAGGCACAGATGTTCGGTCAGAAGGGGTATAGGTTTTCGTGGTGCTTGATGTCGTGGTCGTTTGAAATTTCTCGTCGTCCACCACCCCCGGTACCGTGCATTTTTTTCACGCTGAAACGTCGCCCTGCCGCCACACTAGCGCTCCCGCGCTAGCCCATGTGCCCGTGCCTGGTCTGGCACGCTTCTCGCGTCACATACCCATCCCACCCCCGGATGGCTCGTCTCCCCGCGCGCCGTCCGCTCAGGAGCCCGTGATGACGACGACAACGACGACAACGACAACCCCATTCCTCACCGACGTAAAAACCCTGCGCGAGCGTGCGCGCAAGCATATCGACGACGGTGCGGTGACGGCCGGCTATTCCGCGGAGCGCGATACCGTACTCAAGCTGTTGAATGACGCGCTCGCGACAGAGATCGTCTGCACGCTGCGCTACCGGCGCCACTACTTCATGGCGCAGGGACCGAACTCGAAGAGTGTGGCGGAGGAATTCCTTGCGCACTCGAATGAAGAGCAGGGGCATGCCGACAAGATTGCCGAGCGCATCGTGCAGCTCGGTGGCGAGCCAGACTTTGCGCCCGACGGGCTGACCAGCCGTTCACACGCCGAGTATGTCGAAGGCAAGACGCTGACCGACATGATTCGCGAAGATCTTGTCGCCGAGCGCATCGCGATCGACAGCTATCGCGAGATCGTCAAGTTCCTTGGCGACCGCGACCCGACGTCGCGGCGCATGATGGAAGAGATCCTCGCGGTAGAGGAAGAGCACGCCGACGACATGGCGGACCTGTTGGCCCGCCAGGGCTCGGAACGCTGAGACCGCGAAGGGTTTCAGCTGACGCGAGGGGGCGCTGCCGGCGACAGCGCCTCGTTCGGCTCGGGTGTCACGACTTCGACCGTGGCGGCGGGTTCGTCAACCCAAAGCCAGAACAGACGGTAGCCGACCGCCAGCATCACCGGGCCGATGAACAGGCCGATGATGCCGCCGCTGACCATCCCGCCGAGCGCGCCGATCAGCACCACTGGCATCGGCACGTCCACGCCGCGCCCGAGCAGCAGCGGCTTGAGCACGTTGTCGGCGAGGCCGGCGACGAACACATAGATCGAGAAGACGATCGTCGCGAAGGTGGTGCCCTCGGTGGCGAAGACATAAACAATCACCGGTACTGTGATCAGCGTCGCCGGCAGTTGCATGATGCCAAGCAGCAGGACGGCAAGCGCCAGCAGCCCGGCGCCCGGAATGTCCTTGACGATGAAGGCCACGCCGATCAGCATCATCTGGATGAAGGCGATGCCGACCACGCCCTGCGCCACGGCACGAATGGTCGCGGTGCACAATTCCACGATGCGTAGGCCGCGGTCAGGCCCGACGATGCGCGAGGCGATCCGCTCGGCGCTGCGCGACCCCATCTCGCCGTAGGCCATGATGATGCCTGCGATGATCAGCGCAAACACGAACACCAGCAATCCCGTGCCAAGGCCTGCCAGCTTGGCCAGCAAGCCGACGCTGAACCCCTTCAGCTGCGGCGCGACTTTCATCAGCAGGCCGCTCAGGTCGGTAGCCGCCTGTTGCCAGAAGGCATAGAGCTGCTGGCCCACCAGCGGCCAGCTGGCGACGGACTCCGCCGGCTGGGGGATGCTGAGTCTGCCGTCCTTGACGACGTCGATGGCGCGTTCCACCGACTCGAACACGGCGACGCCCAGCAGGTAGGCAGGCACCAGGATGATGGCGATAGAAAGCAGGACAATCAACGTGGCGATGTGGCCCTCGCTGAGTCCCAGCCGGCCGCGCAGCCTGACTTGCAGCGGGTAGATAGTGACCGCGAGGATCAGCGCCCAGACCACCAGGTCGAAGAACGGGTGGAAGATCTCGAAGCAGAAGATGACGAGCGTGGCGATTAGCCCCGCGCGGATCAGGACATCGAGCAGCCCGCGGGACAGCGCCCGCTCGGAAATGGATGTTTGCAGCATCGCCTGTCTCCTTGCAGGGCGCGGCCGGTCGCTGGCTGCGCGGGCGGCCGCGGAAAGTGCACGGCGCAGAACGCCGCATTCAGTCTAGGTCAGGCGGAGTGCCGGAACAAGCGCAGCAGCGGTCACTGGCCGCAATCCGCGGCTGCCGTGAATGTGCCCGATGATCTGCTTTTGCCGGGACAGCGACTATGCATCCCGCTCGTGGTACGGCAGCAGCAGCGAGAAGGCGGGATTGAGCGCCAGCCACGGTTGCCATGTCGCGCGCACCATGTCCGCCCACCATTGGACGACTTCTTCGAAAGGCAGCGGCGGATATTGCGCAAGCCAGTGCTCCATGGCCGCGAAGGATGGCGTTGCCCGGATCAGCACGGATATCAGTTCGGCATTCTGCTCGGGCGCGTTGCGTCGCGTGAACTCGATGTCCACGGTGGGGAGATGTGCGGTGATGCTGGCTTCTGGCATGGTCGTCGACTCCTGATCGGATCCAAGGGAATCCTGAGGGATAAGCGGTGCTTCATTCATTCTTGGCGACGAACGTGTCAGCGGCAAGCACAAGGACTTGCACCAGGACTTGCTCTAGGACTCGCGTCCGGGACTCCCTGGTCATGCCGCCGGCGACGAGTTGCTCAAGCACCTGGCTACAGTGAGCAAGGCCGCGGTGCGGCCGCAAGACATGGTGGCGCGTGTTAGTGACGAGGAGTTCTGCGTGCTGCTGCCCGATACCACTCCCGAGGATGCGGCGGAGATCGCCGGGCGTCTGCGTCTGGCGATTGCCGCTTGTGTGCATGCGGGACGCGACACTGTTGCGATTTGGCTCGCCGGGGCGGGAGATCCGCTATACGGTATCGATCGGCGTCGCGGAGCTGGTGACGGACGCATGCGACAGCCTCGATGCGCAGGCCGCCCCGGCGGACCACAGACTCTACGCGGCCAAGGAGCGAGGCAGGAACCGTGTGGTAGCGCACGGGTGATTTGACGCGGCCTGCGAACAGGAGCACGCTGTCAGCATCGTCTCACCCTCCAGCGGAGCCCGCCATGCCCACCGACGATTTCAAGGCGCACAAGGCATTCAAGGAGCTGAAGGCAACCCTGGCGATGCTGCTGCGCGACATGCCCGCCGGCACCACGGCCGATTTTGCCGATGTGGCTGTCGCCTACTGGGATGGCATGCGCGTGTCAGGCTTCTATCTGCGCGACCGCGGGCGGCTCGACGAGGAATTCGATTTCGACGAGAACGCGTGGGAAAACTGGCGCGACGAACTCAGCGCGTGGCTCGCCGCGCCACGCTTCAGCGAGCGCGACGAACTCAAGGCACGCCTGTCCGGCGCGGAGTCGCGCACCAGCAGCGCGCGGATGGCGACCGTTACCTGGCTTCCGGCTGCGTCGCAGCGCTGAAGGTCTTGTTGGCGATGCCCCACACGCCGTTGATCTCCAGCAACGTGAAGTAGTCGGTAAACGTCACCCCCGGATACTGCAGCACCACCTTGGCCGCGCCGGCATTGCCCGTGACATCGAACTGCGTGATGAAACGCTTGCGCTGGGCTTCGTCAGCGGCTGGCTCGCCATGAAATCGCGCGGCAATGAAGTCGTCGACGGTCAGGCTGTAGTGCACGCCGTCGCGAAAAGAGATGATGCGGGCGTCAGGGTGGAACGCCTTGCGGATGTACTCGCCGTTGCCGGTCGCGTGACCTTTCAGGTAGTTCTCGACAGGTTCCAGGGCGGCAGCGTATTGCGGCGTCAGGCTGGCTTCGCGGGATGTCATGGTTTCCTCCTTTCCAAGGGTCGCCGGGCGCGGCCCGGACAGTTCAGGTCCGTTATTGTATTCCAATATTGTATACAAAAATGCCGGTGCACGGCATTCGGGGGAAGACACGGATCCCGCCCAGCCGCAGATGACCTGCGGTTAGTCGATGCGAAATATCTAAAATCACCACCCGAGAAAACTCAATTCCGTTTCGCTTTTCCTTCTGTAACGATAGCTTCGGGGTGCGGTCTACGCACCACTTATGCATTGCGGAGGAAGAGTCATGGGCAGCAAGGAGCGCCGGAATTCCGCCACAGGCATGGCGCAGGCGGAAGGCGTTGCGGCAACGGTCGCTGATCGGCCGGGCCGCTGGCGCGGCGCCATCGTCGCCATGCTGGTATGCACCGGTGTGGCGGCGGGCTTCGGTGCGACCTGGTGGTTCCAGCACGGCAGGCACGGTCAGCAAGGGCAGGGCGTGGTCGTTGGCGATGGCACGCGTGGCCCGGCCGGCATGGTCCATGTGCCCGGCGGCGAATTCCTCATGGGCAGCGACAGCAAGATGGCGCAGGCCAACGAGAAGCCCGCGCACAAGGTGCGCATCCACGGCTTCTGGATGGACCAGCACCATGTCACCAATGCCGAGTTCCGCAAGTTCGTCGAGGCGACCGGCTATGTCACCACGGCCGAGAAATCGCCTGACTGGGAAACGCTGAAAGTCCAACTGCCGCCCGGTACGCCACGCCCGCCCGCCAGTGCAATGGTCGCGGGCGCCATGGTGTTCGTGGGCACGTCGCGGCCCGTGCCGCTGCAGGACTATTCGCGCTGGTGGCGCTACGTCCCGGGTGCGGACTGGCGCCATCCGGGCGGGCCGGGTACGTCGATCGAGGGCAAGGACAATCACCCGGTTGTGCAGGTCTCCTATGAAGACGCGCAGGCCTATGCCAAGTGGGCAGGCAAGCGTCTGCCGACCGAAGCCGAGTGGGAGTTCGCCGCGCGCGGCGGGCTGGAGCAGGCCACCTACGCGTGGGGCGAGAAGTTCGCGCCCGATGGCAAACAGATGGCCAATGTCTGGCAGGGCCAGCAGGGGCAGCCGTTCCCCGTGATCAGCCCGAAGGCTGGCGGCGCGCTCGGCACGAGCCCGGTCGGCACGTTTCCGGCCAACGGCTACGGCCTCTATGACATGACTGGCAATGCGTGGCAGTGGGTCGCGGACTGGTACCGCGCCGACCAGTTCCGGCGAGAGGCTGCGCAGGGCAAGCTGGTCGACGATCCTCCTGGCCCGCTGGCGTCATGGGATCCGAGCGAGCCTGGCGTGCCCGTCGGCGCGCCCAAGCGCGTCACGCGCGGCGGGTCGTTTCTCTGCAATGAGGATTACTGCCTGAGCTACCGGCCCAGCGCGCGGCGCGGCACCGATCCGTACAACAGCATGTCGCATCTCGGCTTCCGTCTGGTGATGGACGACAGCCGCTGGGCCGAAATGCGAAAGCAGCAGCCAGTGGCCATGGCGCGATAGCCGTTGTTCGGCTCGTTCTGCTTGTTCTGCTTTCGAACCGTTTTCCAACAACAGGAGCGCGCGCGATGCACCCCTCCACACCCAGGCCGCCGGCCCGCAACCGGCTGAGCCCGGCGCTGGCCGCCCTGTGCCTGGCCGCACTGACGTTTGCGGGCGGCACTCTCGGCGGATGCGCGGCACCGACCGAAGGCGCCGCGGCGGAGCCAATTGCTCAGTCCGCGCAGTCGCCGCAGGCCGCTGCGCAAGCGCTGCCGTCATGGCGCGACGCGCCGGCGCGGCAGGCATTGCTGAAGTTCGTGGCGGATACCACGCGTCCTGGTTCGCCCACCTTTGTCGCGCCGGCCGACCGCGTTGCCGTGTTCGACAACGACGGCACGCTGTGGAGCGAGCAGCCGCTCTACTTCCAGTTCTTCTTCCTGCTGGATCAGGTCAAGGCCGCCGCACCGCAGCATTCCGAGTGGAAGAGCAATCCAGCCTTCAAGGCGCTGATGGCCAACGACATGCAGGCCCTGATGCGCAACGAGAAACAGTTGCTCGCGCTGATCGCCGCGGCCAACAGCGGCATGACGGTCGATGAGTATGACCGCACGATCCGCACGTGGCTCGCGCAGGCGAAGCACCCGAAGCTGCAGCGTCCATACACCGAACTGGTTTACCAGCCGCAAGTGGAGCTGCTGTCCTACCTGCGTGCCAACGGCTTCAAGACCTACATCGTCTCGGGCGGCACCATCGATTTCATGCGCCCCTGGACAGAAAAGATCTACGGCATTCCACCCGAGCAGGTGATCGGTTCCTCGCAGGCGGTCAAGTACACGCTGCGCGACGGCAAACCAGTGCTCGTGCGAGAACCGAAGCTGGAATTCATCGATGACGGACCCGGCAAGCCAGTCGGCATCTACCGCCATATCGGGCGGCGCCCCATTCTCGCCGTGGGCAATTCGGACGGCGACCTGCAGATGCTGGAGTACACCGCGGGCGGCGAAGGCCTGCGGCTGGCCGTGCTGGTGCACCACGACGACGCCGAGCGCGAGTTTGCCTATGACCGGCAGTCCAGGGTCGGCAAACTCGACAAGGCGCTCGACGCGGCCCGGGCCAAGGGCTGGACGGTAGTCAGCATGAAGCAGGACTGGCTGCAGGTCTATCCGGCCGGCAAGCCGTGACGTTCAACAGCAGCACGAAGCTGGCAATCATGGGTCGACAAACGGAGGCAGGACATGCACCGAGTTGAAGAAGGCAGTAGCAGAGGAAGGGGCACCAGGCTGGTGATGCTGGCCATGGCCGCCGCCGTGTTCACGTTGGCGGGCTGCGGCAAGAAGGAAACGCCGCCCAAGGAACAGCAGCCAGCGGCACAGGCGCCCGCGCCCGCGCCTGTGGCGCAGGCTCCGGTGCCTGCAAAGGAAAACCCGCCCGTGGCGGCCAGTGCGCCAGTTGACGCGGCATCGGCGCCGGCGCTGGCGGCTACCTCGTCGTCCGGCAAGAAGCCGAACATCCTCGTCATCTTCGGCGATGACATCGGGCAGACCAACATCAGCGCCTACAGTCACGGCGTGGTGGGCTATCGCACGCCCAACATCGACCGCATCGCCAATGAAGGCATGATGCTCACCGACTACTACGGCGAGAACAGCTGCACGGCAGGCCGCTCCACGTTCATTACCGGTGAGGTTGGCTTGCGCACCGGTCTGCTGAAGGTCGGCATTCCCGGCGCACCGGTCGGTCTGCAGGCGCAGAACGTGACGATCGCACAGGCGCTCAAGCCGCTCGGCTATGCGACCGGCCAGTTTGGCAAGAATCACCTGGGCGACCGCAACGAGTACCTGCCGACCGCGCACGGCTTCGACGAGTTCTTCGGCAACCTCTACCACTTGAACGCGGAAGAGGAACCCGAGCGTCCGTACTACCCGAAGAACGATACGGCATGGGTCAAGGCAAACGCGCCGCGTGGCGTGCTCCATACGTACGCCGACGGCAAGATCGAAGATACCGGTCCGCTGAACCGCAAGCGCATGGAGACCATCGATGACGAAACCACGGCGGCGGCGATCGGCTTCATGGAGAAGCAGGTCAAGGCCGACAAGCCGTTCTTCGTGTGGATGAATACCACGCGCATGCACGCGTTCACGCACGTGCGCGAGTCGATGCGCGGACAGAGCGGCATGCCCGGTAACGATTATGCGGACGGCATGCTCGAACATGATGGCGATGTCGGCAAGCTGCTCAAGTCGCTCGACGACCTGAAGGTTGCCGACAACACTATCGTTATTTACACGACCGACAACGGGCCGAACCAGTGGTCCTGGCCGGACGCCGCAACAACGCCGTTCCGCAGCGAGAAGGACACCAACTGGGAAGGTGCGTTCCGCGTGCCTGCAATGGTGCGCTGGCCGGGCAGGATCAAGCCTGGCACGGTGTCAACGACCATGATGTCCGGCCTCGACTGGTTCCCGACGCTGCTTGCGGCGGCTGGCGATGGCGACATCAAGGACCGGCTGCTCAAGGGCGCGAGCATTGGCGGCAAGTCCTTCAAGGTGCACCTCGACGGCTATAACTTCCTGCCATACCTGACCGGACAGACTAATGTCGGACCGCGCCAGGACTTCTTCTATTTCAACGATGACGGCGTGCTGGTCGCCATGCGCCACAACGACTGGAAATTTGTGTTCTGCGAGCAGCGACACCCGGGCGGCTTCGAGGTATGGGCGAATCCCTTTACCTGCCTGCGCGTGCCAAAGGCGTTCAACCTCCGCATGGACCCGTATGAGCGTGCGGATATCGTCTCCGATCAGTACTATGACTGGACGGCGAAAAACGCCTACATGATCGGCTACGCGTCATCGCGGGTCGCACCGTTCCTCCAGACGTTCAAGGACTACCCGCCCAGCCAGCGTCCGGCGAGCTTCACGATCGACCAGATGACGGAGGCGGTGATGAAGTCCATTGACAAGGGGGCTGCCGGGGCCGGGAAGTAATTCCAGCAGCAATGGTTGGCCGGGCTGTCCCGGCCAACCGCTTCACAGGATCGCGACATGAGAGAAGCGCATGCCGGCACGGACGCCGGCAAACAGCAAGCGCGGCACAGATCGGGCAAATCACGGCGTACGCAAGGCGCCGCCGTGCAGGCAGGGCAGGGTCAACTGGCGCAACACGGCGCCTTGCTGGCACCTGCCCTGTTGCTTTTCGCGTCCGGCGCGGCCGGACTGATTTACCAGGTTCTCTGGATCAAGCAGCTTGCGCTCGTGGTCGGGGTGGATGTGCACGCCGTGACCACGGCCGTGAGCGCGTTCTTTGCCGGGCTGGCGCTCGGCGGCTGGCTGTTCGGCCGCGTCGCTGACCGCCATGCGAGGCCGTTGCGGCTGTATGCGTGGCTCGAAATCGGCGTGCTCGTGCTGGCGATTGGCGCCACGCTGTTGCTGGCACGATCCGCTGCGCCGTTCGCATGGCTCGAAAGTCGTGTAGGCCTGCTGGCCTGGGCATTGCCGTTCGTGCTGGTGATACTGCCGGCTGCAGCCATGGGCGGCACGCTGCCAGTCTTGATGCGCGTGCTGGCGTCGCGTGCGGGGCAGGTCGGCACGCACGGCGGGCGCTTGTATGCCGCCAATACCACGGGCGCCATTGCCGGCACGCTGCTGGCGGGCTTCGTGCTGATTCCGTGGCTCGGCATCACGGGCAGTGCGCTGGCCGCGGCCACGCTCAACGGCGTCGCAGCGATCGCCGCGTTTGCCATGGCATCGCGAGCCGTAGCAACAGAAGCGTCGGCGGCGGACCCGGTGCCCGCATCTGCACAGCCGGCGCGAGATGCCGGTGGTGGCCGGCTCGCGCTCGTGCTCTATGCCGCAGCGGGCGGCATCGCGCTCGGCTATGAAGTGGTCTGGTCGCAAGCGATCGTGCAGTTCATCAGCACGCGCACGTTTGCGTTCACGGTGGTGCTGGCCACGTATCTGGCCGGGCTGGCGATCGGCAGCGCGCTGGCCGCGCGCCGCGCCGATCGCGTACGCGATCCGTGGGGCGCATTCGCGATGCTGATCGCCGCGGCCGGGCTCGTCGCACTGCTGGAAATCGTCGTACTCGGGGAGTGGCTGCTGCTCGCGCAAGCCGCGGTATCGGCGTGGGTGCAGTCCGCCACGTCGAACGGTCTGGCTGCCGCATGCGCGAGCTTCGCGGTGGCGGCGCTGTGCGTGGTGTTCGTGCCGACGCTGCTGCTGGGGGCCGCATTCCCGTTCGTGTTGCGCGTCGGCGTGGACAACCACCGGCTTGGCTCTGGCGTGGGTGCGGTGGTCGCGCTCAATACGCTGGGTGGTATCGCGGGGACGGCTGTGGCGGGGTTTGTGCTGGTGCCGCGCATCGGGCTTGTGCACGCACTGTCGCTGTTGGCCGTCGGTGCCGGCATCGTTGGCGTGATCGCGGTGGCACTCGGCTCTGGCGTGCACAAGCTCGCACGTTGGGCGGTGCCGATGGTGGCATTGCTCGCCGTGATCGCCGCGGCGCTGGCGCCCGCGGACCGGCTCGCCACGCTGCTCGCACGCGCACGCGGTGGCGAGATTGCGTTCTACGAGGAAGGCCGCGGCGCGACTGTAGCGGTGGTGAAGCAGGCATCTGCGACCCACACGTTCAATCGGCTCTATATCCAGGGCGTGTCCAACTCCGGCGACACCATGACGTCTCTGCGCTACATGCGCCTGCAGGCGCTGCTGCCGCTGATCGTGCATGGCGGCACGCCGCGTTCGGTGCTGGTGATCGGTCTGGGCACGGGCATCACGGCCGGCGCCACGCTGCCGTATCCGGGCCTTGAACATCGCGTCGTCGCAGAGCTGCTGCCACCCGTGCTGCGCGCGGTGCCCCAGTTCCAGGGCAACTACAACGTGGCCGGCGACAAGCGTGTCGATATCCGGCTGCGCGATGGCCGGCGCGAACTGCTGCAGAGCGAACAACGCTACGACCTGATCACGCTGGAGCCACCCCCGCCTTCGGCCGCGGGCGTGGTTAGCCTGTACTCGACCGATTTCTACAAGCTGGCGGCGGCGCGCCTGCAGCCGGGCGGGCTGGTCGCGCAATGGCTGCCGCTGCCCACGCAGAACGACGAGGACACGCGTGCGCTGGTGCGCAGCTTCCTCGACGTGTTTCCGCATGCGACGTTGTGGACCACCGAGTTGCACGAGATGATGCTGGTCGGCTCGATGTCGCCGATCAAGCTGGATCCGGAGCGCATCCGCCAGCGTTTTGCCGAGCCCGAGGTGTCGGCGGCACTGCGCGCGGTGGGCGTGACGTCGACGGCTGCATTGCTCGCGACCTGGGTGACCGGCCGGGAAGGCCTGGAGCGCTACGCGGGCGATGCGCCCGCCGTGACCGACGACCATCCTCGCATCGAATACGCGGGCTGGGTGCGGCGCACGGAGTTTCCGCTGGTCCTGCAGCGGCTGCTGACGCTGCAGACTGAGCCGCCGCTGGCGGAGGCCGACGCGGCGCTGATCTCCGACATCGGACTCGAACGCGAAACGCTGCACACCTTCTACACGGCCGGTCTCGACGCCTACTACGGTGACCGCGAGGCCTGGGCGCTGCATATGAACAAGGTGATGCGCACCGATCCCGACAATCCGTACTACGCCTGGTTCGGCGGTGGCCGCCGCGCCGCCGCCCCATCGAGGAATCCCCAATGAGCACCCGTGACGACGTGCTGGCGCTGCAGCAGCGGATGGGCGAGTCCATCGTCGGCCAGCAGCATATGGTCGAGCGCCTGTTGCTTGGCCTGCTGGCCGATGGCCACCTGCTGGTGGAAGGGCTACCAGGGCTGGCCAAGACGCGCGCGATCAAGGTGCTCGCGCGCAACCTGGAGGCGAAGCTGTCGCGCATCCAGTTCACGCCGGATTTGCTGCCGGCCGACATCACCGGGTCCGAGGTGTACTACAGCGAGGGCGGCAAGGGCGAGTTCCGCTTCCAGGCTGGCCCGATCTTCGCCAACCTGGTGCTGGCGGATGAAGTGAACCGCTCTCCGGCGAAGGTGCAAGCGGCGCTGCTTGAAGCGATGGAAGAGCGCCAGGTCACCGTGGGCGGCACGACGCACAAGCTCGACCCGCTGTTCCTCGTCATGGCCACGCAGAACCCGATCGAGCAGGAAGGGACATACCCGCTGCCCGAGGCGCAGATGGATCGCTTCCTGATGCACGTGAACGTGACCTATCCCGCCGCGGATGCCGAGGCGCAGATCGTGGCGCTGGCGCGGGCCGAAGAATCCGGCGCGGCGTCGAACGCGCAGGGCGCGGCTGCGCAGCGGCTGGCCCCCGAAGTCATCTTCGCCGCGCGTGCCGAGATCCACGGCATCCATGTCAGCGATGCGGTGGCACGCTACATGGTCGCGCTGGTACACGCCACGCGCGAGCCGAAGGCCGTGGACGACGAGCTGGATCGATGGATTCAGGTCGGCGTGAGCCCGCGTGGCTCGATCGGGCTGGACAAGGTTGCACGCGCCTATGCCTGGTTGCGTGGCCATGACTTCGTCTCGCCCGAGGACGTCCAGGCCGTCGTGCATGAAGTATTCCGCCATCGCCTGATCCTGTCGTATGAGGCGCACGCGGCCGGCGTCAGTGCCGATGCCGTGATCGATCGCCTCGTGCAGCAGGTGGCCGTGGCCTGATGCGGCGGGCGCGATTATGCGGTCCCATCTCGCATCGCTCGCCCGTTCGCCCGTGGCTGCCAGCCCTGCGCAGGAGCGCGTGCAGCCCGGCGTCAGCGTCGATGCCGCGACGCTGGCTGCGCTCGAGGTCGCCGCACGCGATTTCCATTTCCTGCCACGCCAGCCGGTGCACAGCGTGCTCGCCGGCCGGCATGCGTCGCGCGTGCGCGGACGCGGCCTGACCTTCGAAGAGTTGCGCGGCTACCTGCCCGGCGACGATATCCGCAGCATGGACTGGCGCGTCACCGCGCGCACCGGCAAGCCGCACGTGCGCGTGTACAGCGAGGAGAAGGACCGTCCCGTGTTGCTGCTCGTGGACCAGCGCATCAACATGTTCTTCGGCAGCCGCCGCGCGATGAAGTCGGTCGTGGCCGCAGAGGCTGCGGCGCTGGCGGCGTGGCGCGTGCTGTCCGAGGGCGACCGCGTCGGAGGGCTCGTGTTCGGCGACAACGAATGCACCGAGCTTGCGCCGCGCCGCAGCCGGCAGGCCGTTGAGCACCTGCTCGGCGAGATCGCGCGACATAACCAGTCGCTACGCGCCGATGCTCCTGCACGGCGCGGCGCAAGTCAGCTCAACGCCGCGCTCGAGCGCGCAGCAAGGCTCGCGCGGCACGACCACCTCGTCATCGTCATCAGTGACTTTGACGGGCATGACGCGACCACGCGCGACCTGATGCTGTCGATGTGCGCGCGCAACGACGTGCTGACGATGCTGGTGTACGACCCGTTCCTGCTGGAACTCCCCGACTCCGGCCATCTCGTGGTCAGTGACGGCGAATTACAGGTCGAACTCGGCTTCGGCCAGGCATCCACGCGCAAGGGCATCGCCGATTTCGTAGACACGCAGAGCCGCAGCCTCATGGACTGGCATCGCGCCATCGGCGTGCCGCTGCTGCCGTTGTCGGCGGCTGAGGAGACTCCGCAGCAGTTGCGTCGTCTGCTGGGCCAGGCCGCACCGCAAGGTCAAACGCGCGTTCGCGGCGCACGGGTAGAGCAGCAATGACGGACCTCGTGCGCAGCACGGCTGAGCCCGACAGCGCCACGATCTCCGGCGAACTCCAGACACTGGCCGATGTGGCGGTTCCGGCGCCGCCGTCGTGGCGGCCGCAGACCATCGGCTGGCCCGTGGCTGGTGCGATCGTGCTTGCGCTGCTGGTGTTTGCAACCTGGCGCTGGTGGCGCCGTTATCGCGCGAACCGCTATCGCCGCGAGGCGCTGGCCGAACTCGCGCGGCTGCGCGCAGGCATGACAGCTTCCCCTGCCGCGCGCGCGCAGGCGCTGGCAGACATGGCCGAGCTGCTCAAGCGCACCGCGCTGGCGGCATGGCCGCGCGCACAGGTGGCCAGCATGGCGGGCGCGGAGTGGGTGCAGTTCCTGCAGGCCAACGCGGGCAAGGCCGGCGCGGCCGTGCCGACGCTCGCGGCGCTCGTCAACGACGCGCAGTACCGCGATGCCGCCGCGCTGGCGCAGTGGCCGGAAACCCAGGTAACGGCCACGGCCACCGCCTGCCAGCAATGGATTGCCGGTCACCATGTACCAGTTTGAATATCCGTGGCTCTTCGTGCTGCTGCCGCTGCCCTTGCTGCTGTGGTGGCTGTTGCCGCCGTATCGCGAGGAAAGTCCTTCAGTGCGGCTGCCTTTCTTCGGCGAGGTGGCGAGCGCATTGGGCCTGGAGCCGGCGGCTGGCGCCGTCGTGCCACGCAGCAACTGGCTGCAGCGCATCCTGGCGCCGCTCGCATGGGCGTTGCTGGTGACCGCGCTGGCGCGGCCGCAGTTCCTGGAGGCGCCGATCGAAAAGACGCAGCCCGTGCGCGATCTGCTGCTTGCGCTGGACTTGTCGCAATCCATGGACACGCGCGATTTCCGTGACCCGTCCGGCGCGCTGATTCCGCGCGTGCAGGCGGTGCGCGAGGTGGTCAGCAGCTTCGTGGCGCGCCGGCCCGGCGACCGCATCGGCCTGATCGTGTTTGGCGATGCGCCGTATCCGCTCGCGCCGTTCACGCTGGACCACGCGCTCGTGCAGACCATGATCCGCGACCTGCTGCCGGGCATGGCCGGACCCAGTACCGCACTGGGTGATGCGGTCGGCCTCGGCATCAAGATGTTCGACCAGAGCCAGGCACCGGAGAAGGTGCTGATCGTGCTCACCGATGGCAATGACACAGCCAGCAAGATGCCGCCCGAGCGCGCGGCGGATATCGCGAAGCAGCGGCATGTGACCGTGCATACGATCGGCATCGGCGATCCGTCCGCCGAGGGCGAGCAGCGCGTCGATCTCGGCGTGCTGCAGCGCATGGCGGCGCAGACCGGCGGGCGTTACTTCTTCGGTGCGGACCAGAACAGCCTGGAAAGCATCTACGCGACGCTCGACCGCATCACGCCGCACAACCACAAGACGCTGTCATGGCGGCCGCGGCGCGAGCTGTTCATGTGGCCGCTTGGTGCGGCGATCGGTGTGGTGCTCGTGTACCAACTCATCATGGCGATCTGGTCGGCCTGGCTGTCGCGGCCGCGCCGGCAGAATGCGCCGCAGCCGGCCACGGAGGAGCCGTGATGCAGGCGCCCGCGGCATTCCATTTCCTGCGCCCGTGGTGGCTGCTCGTGCTGATTCCGGCGGTGCTGCTGGTGTGGGCCGTGCAACGGCGCGGCGATGTCCGGCGGCGCTGGCGCGACGCCATCGCCCCGCATCTGCTCGATGCGCTGATGGTCGGCGAGCGCCGTCGGCTGGCGATCCGGCCCGTACACCTGACCGCGCTGCTGCTCGCATTCGGCGCCATCGCACTGGCCGGGCCGGCATGGGAGCGTGAGCGCCCGCCATTCCTCGACGACAAGGCGCCGCTGGCCATCGCGATCGACCTGTCGCCAACCATGGACGCGATCGACGTGACGCCCACACGGCTCGAGCGCGCCAAGCTCAAGGTCAAGGCGCTGCTCGCGCGCCGCGACGGCGGACGCACGGCGATCTGGGCCTACGCGGGCTCGACGCACCTGGTGCTGCCGCTGACTGACGACGCCACGCTGTTGCAGACCTTTGTCGATGCGCTGCAGACACGGATCATGCCCGCGCCCGGCAAGGACACCGCGCTCGCGCTGCGCACCATCGACGCCGCACTCGCGCATGAGGAGGTACCGGGAACCATCCTGTTCCTGACCGACAGCATGGAGGCAGCCGCCGTGCGCGCGTTCAAGGCCCAGGCCAGCGGCGGGCGCAGCCAGCCCGTGGTGCTGGCGATTGGCACCGAACGCGGTGGCCCGCTGCGCAGCGGATCCGTGGGCTTTGTCGAAAAGGACGGCGTGCGCGTGTTCTCGCGCATGGACACGGCTGCACTCAAGCGCTTTGGTGACGACACCGGCGTGCCGGTGGCCACGTTCACACCGGACAGCGACGATGACGTGGCCTGGGTCCAGCGCCATGTGCAGTCGCATCTCGCGCAGAAGCAAACGGCGGAGAACTCGCGCTGGAAGGATGAAGGCTGGTGGCTCACGATCCCGATCGCGCTGCTCGGCGTGCTGTGGTTCCGCAAGGGCTGGACCGTGCGCTGGATCACCGGCCTGTTGCTGGCGATGGCGCTGGCCGCGCCGCAACAGGAACTGCGCGCGCAAGCGTCCGCACCGGACGCTGCACCGCCTGCGTGGCGCTTCGCCGACCTGTGGCTCACGCATGACCAGCAGGGCCGGCTGGCATTCGAGCGTGGCGATTTTGCCGGCGCCGCCGCACTGTTCGACGACCCCATGTGGCGCGGCGTGGCGCAGTACCGCGCGGGGCAGTACGCGAAGGCCGTGCAGAGCTTCGCACTCGTCGATTCGCCCGAGAGCGACTTCAACCAGGGCGATGCGCTGGCGCACCTTGGCAAGTACAAGGACGCGGCGGCGCGCTATCGGCAGGCGCTGAAGCGCCGTCCGCAATGGCCGGCGGCGACGGCCAATCTCGCGCTCATGGAAAAGCTGGCCGCGAAGGCGGACAAGCCAAAGGAAGGCGAGGAGCCGCCGGACATCAAGCCTGACGAAGTCAAGTATGACCGTGAGTCCAAGCCGCCCGAGGGCGAAGGCAAGAAAACGGAAATGGGTGCGGTCCAGAGCGCCGAGACCTGGATGCGTGCGATCCAGACCTCGCCGACCGAGCTGCTGCAGCGCAAGTTCGCGCTGCAGCAGAGCCAGGCACAGCCGTCCGCCGGAGACAAGCCATGATGCGGGCAAGGCGCGATATCGGGCACTGGCTGGCCGGCTTTGTGCTGTGGCTTTCCTGCGCCCTCGCGCTGGCGGCCGAGCCGGTGGTGCGCGTCAAGGTCGATGCAAAGCAGCCGGTGATGCCGGGCCAGCAGATCCCGGTCGAGGTGACGATCCTGGCGCCCAACTTCTTCATGTCGGCGCCGGTCTTCCCGACGCTGCAGGTGCCCGGCGCGATCGTGACCATGCCGGATGACCGCGGCCTCAACACGGTCGAGAAGATCGACGGCGTGAGCTATGCCGGCATCCAGAAGACGTATCTGTTCGCGGCGGAGCAGGGCGGCGATTTCCCGTTGCCGCAGGTGTCGATTGCCTTCACTTACGCGGGCGACGACGGCAAGCCGCAGCAAGGCAAGGTCACGTTGCCGGCCACCACGATTCACGCTTCTGGGGCTGCGGGTACCGCGGTCAGCACGACACTGCCGGTGGCACGCCTGAACGTCACGCAGAGTTTCGACCGGCCGGTCAACGGCGCGCAGGCGCAGTTCCACGCTGGCGATGCGCTGGTGCGCACCATCACCACGTTCGCGCCGCAGACGCAGGCCATGATGATCCGGCCGCCGAAGCTCGAGGCGCCGTCCGGCGTGCGCGTGTTCGCGGGCGATCCGCAGCTCAGCGACGCCGCACAAGACAGCGCGGGCAATACGGGCGGCAGGCGCACGGACCGCATCACCTATGTGTTCGAGCATGCCGGCACCTATACGCTGCCCGCGGTCAAGGTCGAATGGTTCGATCCCGTCACGCGCCAGCCCGGCGAATCGGAAGCGCCCGAGGTAAAGGTGGAAGTGGCATCCGCGCCGAGGCTGTCAGGCCTCTTGCCGACCGGTCCGCATGCGGCGGCGCTGCCCGGCGAAGGCGTTACCACGCGGCGCTTGTGGCGATGGGCCGCCGGTGGTGCGGTGGTACTGGGGCTTGCATGGCTGCTGCTGCGTTGGGCACGTCCGCACGTGGCGCGGTGGCGGCGGGCACTGGCGGCGCGGCGCAGCGCCCGCGCAGCCAGCAGCGAGGCGCGCCTGGCGGCGCTGCTACAGGCCTGCCGCGCCAGTGACGCCGCAGCGGCATACCGCGCGTTGGGCGCGTGGTCGAATACCGCGTCGGGCAAGGCGCCGTCGGACTGGGCCGCCGGCACGGACGATCAGGCTGTGATCGCGGCCGTCGGTGCCCTGGAGCGGCACCTGTTCGGCGCCGATGCCGGGCACGGACAGTGGTCCGGCAGCGCGCTCGCGCAAGTCCTGCCGAAATATGCCGCTGCGCGCCGGCACATCTCCAGGCACCGAGCCACGCCGGCGGCACTGCCGCCGCTCAACCCCTGAGCGGGGGCTGGCCGAACAGGCCGGATCGACTATGATGGGCGCCTCGCCGCCGCACCCCCCATGATCCCGTGACTGGCGGCGGTTTTCCTTCCACTTTGCTCGATGCCGCCATGGCCCGTCTTCAGCTCGACCTTCCTGCCGACCAGTTCTGCTATTCGACCCATCTGACTGTGCGTGTCACCGAGATCAACTCGGCCAATCACCTGGCCAACGACGCCATGATTTCGATGATCTCCGAGGCGCGCGCCCGTTTCCTGTACGAGTTCGGCAGTGTGGGCGATCAGGTCGAAGGCCTTGGCATCATCGTCACGGACCTGGCCACGATGTACCGCAATGAAGCGCATGCGCGCGACCAGTTGCTGTTCGAAGTCGGCGTGATGGATTTCAACAAGTACGGCGGCGACATCATCTTCCGCATCACGCGCCCGCAGGACAGCGCGCTGATCGCCATGGCCAAGTCCGGCTTCGTGTTCTTCGACTACCAGCAGAAGAAAGTGAAGGCGATGCCGGCCGGCTTTGCGGACCGCTTCCCCAAGGTCAACTGGATCGACTGAGGGATCGCTTCAGCATCACGCGGCCGGCGGTGTCTGCGGCGCGATGAAGTGCGATACCACTGGCGGTTGCGCGCCGCTGTGGAATGCCAGCGCGCGTTCCTGCACATCGCGGTCATGGAGCGTCACGCGCTCATGCTGGCGCAGGTGCTCCAGCCACGACACGACCTGGAAGCATTCGACGTAGCGCCCCGGCTGCGCGGCATCTTCGAACAAGCCCCATGAAAAAGCACCGTCACGCAGGCGGGCCTGACTCAGTTCGTCCAGCGTGGCGACAAAGCGTGCCGCGTTTTCGGGCCGTACCTGATATTCGATCGTGATCAGCACCGGGCCGCGGTCGTGCGCGACTTCATCGCTGACCGTCGGCGCTGGCCAATGCATGGACGGGGCCAGTTGCGAAGAATCGCCCTGCTGCAGCTTGTAGCGCCACGTCAGCGCGATGGCCAGCACCGCGCCGGCGCTCGCGATCAGCAGCGCGGCGGAGATGCCGAAGTGCGTTGCGGTCTGGCCCCAGACGATGCTGCCTGCGCTCATCGAGCCGAAAAACACGGTGACGAAGATCGACAGGCCGCGTGCGCGCACCCATTCCGGCAGCGATGTCTGCGCGGACACGTTGAGCGTGGTCAGCACGGCAATCCATGAGGCGCCTGCTACGAGGCTCGCCACACCGGCTGCCACGGGGTTGTGGATCGTGGCAAAGAGCAACAGCGCTACCACAGTACCCATGGTGCCCAGCGCCACCACGCTGTCGGGGCCGAGCCGCTGGCGCAGCCGGCCCAATCCCAGCGCGCCCAGCACCGCGCCAACGCCCACGCAGCCAAGCAGCACGCCGTAGAGCTGGGCGCCCCCGGCCAGCACCTGTCGCACGATCAACGGCAGCATGGCCCAGTAGGCGCTCGCGAACAGAAAGAAGGCTGCCGCGCGCGCGAGCGTGGCCTTGAGCGCCTGGCTATGCCATGCGAAGCGCACGCCGGCGCGCATGGCGCCGAGCAGGTCTTCGGTGGGCAGCCGGCGCTCTGCCGGTGCAGGCGGGCGCCACCACGCGAGTGCGGCCACCACAGCCAGGAAACTGACGGCATTGATCAGGAAGGGCGCAGCCACGCCGATGCCGGAAATGATGAAGCCCGCCAGGGCAGGGCCGATGGCGCGGCTGATATTGATACCCACGCTGTTGGTGGCCACCGCCTGCTGCAGCGCCTGGCGCGGGACAAGGCTCGGCACGATGGCCTGCCAGGCCGGCGCCGTGATGGCGGCTCCCACGCCCATTGCGAACGTGAACAGCAACAGCAGCACGGGGGTGGCCGCACCCAGCAACACCACCACACCGAGGCCCGCAGCGACCAGGGCCATCACGATCTGCACCGCCAGCAACATCTTGCGCCGGTCGAGGATATCGGCCAGCGCCCCTGCTGGCAGCGCCAGCAGGAACACCGGCAGCGACGTCGCGGTCTGCACCAGTGCCACCCACGCCGGCGACGGCGCGAGCGACGTCATGAGCCAGCCGGCGCCGACGTCATGCATCCAGGTGCCGATATTCGAGAGCACCGTGGCGATCCACAGCACCGTGAACGCAGGATAGGAGAAGGGGCCCGCAGCCGGGGCGCCGGTGCGTGATGGGGCGCCAGAAGGCGAAGCCTTGGAGTTGTCCACGTGTAGCTCCGGAAAAGGGCGTGTGGGGCAACTTCAAGGCTAAACATAAAACGGCCGCGTGGAGCGGCCGTCGAAAGTTTTCAGATCGGTGGGGCAGGCAGGCCTCAGGCCTTGCGTTCTCCGCCAAGCGCTTCGGTCAGGTCGCCGAGCATGCCGGCCAGTTCTCCGGCCATCAGCGTGAAATCCGCGTCGAAACGCTCGTCTTCGTCGCTGACCGTGCCGTCGGCCTGTTCTTTGATCACATCGAGCGGTGCTACGCGCTTGATCGCCAGCGAATCGGTCAGCACGAACGACACGCGGTCGTTCCAGGTCATGGCCAGGCGCGTGCAGCGCTTGCCGCCGGAAATATGGCGGCGCAGGTCTTCGGCGTCGAGCGGATGGCGGACGTAGCGGACGGTGGCCTTGCTCTCGCTGCCCGACTGCAGCTCGATTTCCTGGTCGACGGTGAAGCCGGCGGGAGCGACGTCGGTCGACAGCCAGTCCGTCATCGCAGCGACGGGCGACTGGTTCACGTGCAGATTCGCGAGCGGCAGCGCGTCCAGTGCCTTGAACAGCATGCCGCGTACTTCGTCGGCCTTGGCTGTGCTGGCGGCGTCGATGGCGAGCCAGCCATTGTCCGGGTCGATCCACACGCGCGTGTCGCGGCGGATGCTGAACGCGCGTGGCAGCAGTTCTTCGGTGACCTGCTCCTTCAGTTCGCGCAGCTGCTTGCGGCCCGGCTTGTAGCCTTGCTGCTCCTCGACCTCGGCCGCGCGTGCCTTGGTGACCTGGTTGACCACGGTGGCGGGCAGCAGCTTCTTTTCGGTGCGCAGCGTCAGCAACATCTGGCGGCCCACGGCGTGCACCAGCTGGCCGTTGTCGCGTGGCGAAGCCCAGCCCTGCGTCTGCATTTCAAGGCTGGTGCCGGGGAAGAAGGCATGTTTGGCCAGGCTGGCTTCGACTTCGTCGGCGCTGGGCGACCATGGAGCGGAAAAACGGTGGAGCTGCAGGTTCTTGAACCACATGGGAGGAATTCGGCCAAAGGGACGAATTCTATCCGGTCGCGCCGCGCCGCCGGAAAAAGCGGTCGACACGGCGGCCGGTTGATGTGGTTGGTGCTACAGGTCGAGCTTGGTGATCTTGCTGCCTTCGAGGCTCAGCCCGGCCATCAGGCCCGCGTTGGTCATGACGAAGCCGACGATCGGGCTCTGCGCGGTGTTGGTGTCCAGCACGCCGTTGGCACCGACCGTAGCCAGTGCCACGGTGGCATCCACGCCGGCGGTCCAGCCGTTGCTGCGCACGAACTTGTCGTAGGCCTCCTGCGTCAGGAACATCAGGATGACGGACTTGGACTGCGCGCCGATCTGCCAGCCGACCGAGCCTGCAATCAGGCGGTAATAGCCGCGCGTGGCACCGCCCGAGCGCAGCGCGCCGTCACCATACTCGCCGCCGACCACGAAGCCCGCCGTGAGCGTCTTCGGGAAGACCAGGATGCCGCGCGCCTTGTTGGCCAGGTCACGCGAGCCATTGACGCTGCCGTACAGTTTGCTGAGCGTGGCATCCACGCCGGAGTCCAGTTCGCGCCGCCGCGCGGCCTTGTCGCTTGGCGCATCGGGCCCCGTGGTGGTGCAGGCAGCCAGCGACAAGCCGCCGAGCACGAGGCCGGCACTGGTTTGGAGGAATGAGCGGCGCTTCATACGATCTCCTTCTGCTTGTTTGTGTACTTTTAAGCATAGTGCGCGACCGCCTTTGGGCCAATGGTGGACCGTATGCAACACGTCGAAGTCGTTTCCATTTGTTAATGTTGTGATGTGTGGTCGACTTTCGCCCGGCAAAGGCGGACATGCTGCGGTACAGTCCCGACGCATGAAGACGATCCTCCAAGCCCCCAAACTCTCCATCCTGCTGGTCGCGGTGCTGCTAGGCGCCTGCGGGTCGCAGCCATCGGCGCCTGATGCGAGTGCCGCTGCCAACGCCGATGCAAGTGCCGACAATGGCTGGCAAGCGTTGCGCGCCCGCTACATGGATTGCGTGCAGCACCGTGCCGACGACGGCATCGCGGGCAAAGCCCAGACGAAGGAGGTGGTGTCCTCGGCACTGGCCGCCTGCAACGGCGAGCTGAAGGCCATGCACGATGCGTTCGGTTCGTACCTGGATGGCCAAATGGTGTCGTCGCACGGCAAGTCCGGCGCGCGCCAGGCGGCGGACCGCGTGACGACGGATACCCGCGAGAAGGCGCGCAGCTACCTGACGCGCTATGTCGAGCGCGAGCGCTACGTTGCGCACAACAAGTAAGCCGCGCCGGCGCTAGAGCATTTCAAGCGCCCCTGGCCCAGTCGGCGGCGGGAACAGGCGGTCGAGTTCCTGCAGCTGTTCCGGCGTGAGCGGATGCTGTAGCGCGCCCAGGTTTTCGCGCAGGCGCTCGCGATGGCCGGTCTTCGGAATCGCAATGATGTCGTCGTGCGCAAGTAGCCACGCCAGCGCCACCTGCGCCGGCGTCATGCCGCTGTCTTGCGCGAAGCGCACGAGCTTCGGATGCCGCACCAGCCGCGCCTGCTCGATCGGGGAGTAGGCCATCACCGGCACGCGGCGCTCGCGCAGCCACGGCAGCAGATCCCATTCAATGCCGCGCCGCGTGAGGTTGTAGAGCAGCTGGTTGACCGCCACCTGGTCGCCACCGGGGACATCCCACAGTTCCTCCATATCGGACAGGTCCAGGTTGCTCACGCCATAGCGGCGGATCTTGCCGTCACGCTGCAGCTTCTGCAGCGCTTCCACCGTTTCCTCGAATGCAATGCCGCCGCGCCAGTGCAGCAGGTACAGATCGAGACGATCGGTGCCAAGCCGCCGCAGGCTGCGCTCGCACGCAGCCACGGTGCCGCGCTTGCTGGCGTTGTGCGGGTAGACCTTGCTGACCAGGAAGACCTTGTCGCGGCGCCCGGCAATGGCTTCGCCGATCATCTCCTCGGACTGGCCTTCGCCGTACATCTCGGCGGTGTCGATCAGGCGCAGGCCCAGGTCCAGGCCCAGCCGCAGCGTGGCGATTTCCTCGACACGCGCGGCGCGGTTCTCGCCCATATTCCACGTTCCCATGCCAAGCGCGGGTATGCGCTCGCCATCGGGCAGGGTGACATGTTTCATGGTGGCTATCCTCGTAGCGCGTTGGCATGCGCGCACTGACTAGTTAACAAGCTACCAATCTACAAGAACGCCGGGCCTGGATTAAGCGTGGAAATGTCCGGTCAGCCCATACGCCGGCGGCGCACTGGCTCACCCATGCTGATGCCGATACTCCTGCGTCAGCCCGCCATACCCGTACGCCGCCGCGCGCGCATCGATCACGTGGATATACGAAACCGGATGCACGTTGCCGATCAACTCCGACAGCGCCTCGAACACGGCCTTCAGGTAGGCCGCCTTCTCCGCCTTGGTATTCGTCTCGTCGGTCACGCTGATATCGAGATGGAACGCATTGCGCCCGGTATCAGACAGCGCCTCGCCGCCAATGATCCACTGCTCGCGCGGCACGTACTGGACCGCGATGGCGATGACATCGGGCTTCTTGCCGAGCACGCGTTGCGTGATTTCGGACACCGCGGCGGCGCTGCGGCGGGTGAGGGCGGCGTCGGGCTGGCCGGAGATCTGCAGGTTGATGTGGGGCATGGCTGGCTCCTGTTTCGTTGGGTTGGTGATGTCATGGTAGGTGGCGGTGTAATATCGGAAAAGCAGGAAGTTCCGATATGAACCATCGGTTTATCCGAATCATCGAAATCAACGGAGGATCGCCATGCGCGGATTCGATACGGACCACTTGCGCACCTTCGTCACAGTGGCCGACAGCGGCAGCCTGTCCGCGGCGGCGCCCCGGCTGTTTCTGTCGCAGTCCTCGGTCAGCGAGCAATTGCGCAAGCTCGAGGAGCGCGCCGGCGTGCCGCTGCTCACACGCGGCCGCAAAGGCGCGGTGCCGACGCCTGCCGGGACGCGCCTGCTGGAACATGCGCGGCGCATCCTGGCGCTCAGCGACATGGCGCTGCAGGAACTGCGCGGCCGCGTGCTGGAAGGGGAGTTGCGGCTCGCGGTGACCGACTATTTCCGGCCTGCGGAGATCGCCGGCATGCTGCGCCGCCTGCGCGAACGCCATCCGCTGCTGCGCCTGCACGTCACGGTGATGAAAAGCGCCGTGATCGACGCGAGCGCTGACATGGACGCATTCGATATCGGACTGAGCATGCGTATCGTCGGCACGCGCGGCCAGGCGGCAGCGCGACGCGGGACCCTGCTGCGTCGCGAGTCGCTGTCATGGGTGACGGCGCAGGGCGAGGCGGGCACCTTGCCGGAGACGCTGCCGCTGGTGTTGCTGCCTGACTCGTGCTCGCTGCACCAGTTTGTCGTGAAGCTGCTGGTGCGCAAGCGCAGGGCGTTCGAGATCGCGCACTCGGCCTCGGGCGTGGCGGGGCTTCATCTCGCTCTGGCTGCAGGGCTGGGCCTCTCGTGCCTGAATGCGTCGGCGATCGGCCCGGGCGTGGCGCCTCTCGATGCCGCCAGCCAGCGCAGGCTTGGCCTGCCGGCCTTGCCGGAAGCGGAGTTCTTCCTGTTACCAGCCAAGCGCGGTGAACCGGATTTCATCGCCGCAGCGCGCGATGCGTTGGCAGAACAATTTGGATGACAAGCTCCGAGCCAGGCTCTGATTGTGATGTAGAGAGCGCCTTACCAGGAATACCAAAGAGGACATTTATCCCCATATTTGACGCCTCCGCTCCTTGTAAATGATAATGCTTCGCATTTTATCGAAAGCATTACAAAAAATTACAGGGAAATGAGCCTTAAACTGCATCCGGTCCACCGTGCCGTTCTGACGGTATTCGCCTGCCAGCCCATGCTCGCGGGCATCGCCCTCGCACAGGAGGCCGGCGTCGCCGCGCCGTCCCAGCAAAGCCTTCCGGAGGTCACGGTGAGGGCCGATGCCAGCCAGGACCTTGGCACTGGCTACAACCCGTCCAAAACCGTCAGCGCGACCAAGACCGAGGCGCCGCTGCGTGACGTGCCGCAGACGGTCAACGTGGTCACGGCCGATGTCATGCGCGACCAGCATGCCAACTCCATGCAGGACGCCCTGAAGAACGTGCCGGGGGTGTCGTTCTCCACTGGCGACGGCCAGCGGGACCAGGTGTCGATCCGCGGCTTCACGGCGATTGCCGACCAGTTTGTCGACGGCATCCGTGACGACGCGCTGTACTTCCGCGACCTGTCCAACGTGGACCGCGTCGAAGTCATCAAGGGGCCGGCGGCTGTGCTCTATGGCCGCGGCTCCTCGGGCGGCCTGATCAACCGCGTGACCAAGAAGCCGGGCGTCGACGTGACCGACTTCGCGCTGAGCTACGGCATGTGGGCCGACCGACGCGCGGAAGCCGACGTCGGCCGCGTGTTCGCCGACGGCGCGGCTGCGTTCCGTGTGACGGGCGCCGTGGAAAAGGCCAACAGCTATCGCTCGCAGCAGTTTCTCGATCGCAAGGCCATTGCGCCGTCGCTCGAACTGCGCATCGCGCCCGAGACCACGGTGCTGTTGCAGGCCGACTATCTAGAGGATCGTCGCGTCACCGACTTCGGCATCCCTGCGTACAAGGGCCGGCCGGTCGACGTGCCGGCATCGCGCTACTACGGCGCGGCCAATGCGCGCGATGCTGATTACTCGCAGTCGCGTGTGTACTCGGGCACGGCCACGATCAACCACCGCTTCAACGACAGCTGGTCGATCCGCAATGCGACGCGCTATTACCACTATTCGCTGGACCGGAACAACACGCTGACTAGCGCGGTCAACGAGGCGGCGCAGACCTTCACGATGAACCACGGCAATGTCGGCCGCGAAGAGCATGGCTGGTTCAACCAGACCGACCTGACGCAGAAGGCCAGCGTCTTCGGCATGCAGCATGAATTGCTGTACGGCATGGAAATCGGCCAGCAGAACAAGAACCAGGTCAACAACACCAAGCCTGTGCCGGGCAGCTTCGACCTGTTCAACCCGGTGCTGCCGACGCTGGCGCGCGTGGCCCCGGGCACGCCGACCACCAACAACCTGGGCGTGTTCAATACCCTGGCGTTCTATACGCAGGACATGGTCACGTTCAGCGAGCAATGGAAGGCGCTGGTGGGCTTGCGCTACGACCACTTCGAGCAGCAAACGCTGCAGAACATTGCCGGGCTGCAGAACCTTTCGCGCACGGACAATGCCTGGAGCCCGCGTGCGGGCCTGGTGTGGCAGCCGTCGAAGGCGCAGTCGTACTACGTGTCGTGGAGCAAGTCGTTCCAGCCGTCCGGCGAGGCCTTCGCGCTGGCGGCCAACAATACGCAGCTCGCCCCGGAAACCACCAACAACACCGAAGTGGGCGCCAAGTATGACTTCCTCGATGGCAAGGCCAGCGCCACGGTCTCGGTCTTCCGCCTCGAGCGCACCAATATCAAGGTGGCCAATGCCACCAATACGGCGCTGATCCCGATCGGCGAACAGCGTACCGACGGCGTGGAGATCTCGGGTGCCGCGGAACTGGGCAGCGGCTGGCGCTTCCTGGCGGGCTACGCCTACCTGGACGCCGAAGTGACCAAGTCGACCGCCGCGCTGCAGGGCAAGCGCGCAACGATCACGCCAAAGCATTCAGGCAATGTCTGGCTGACGAAGAGCCTTGGGTATGGCTTTGGCGTGGGCGCCGGCCTGAACCTCGTAGGCGCGCGCTACGCCGATCCGCTCAACACCGTCACGCTGCCCGGCTACGTGACGGCCGACATGATGGCGTGGTACCGCCATGGCGCGTTTGAAGCCCAGCTGAACCTGTACAACCTGTTCGACAAGAGCTACATCGTTTCGGCGCATGGCAATAACCCGAACCTGAACATGCCGGGTGCGCCCCGCAGCGTGATGGCGACGATTCGCTATCGGATGTAAGCGAGTCGGCGGTCAGCAAAAAGGGCCGGGCGGTGATTCACCGCCCGGCCCTTTTTTCGCTTCCGTGACCAGACTTTCGGCTTACGTCTCGCTCCACTGCCGCAGCAGGTTGTGATAGCAGCCCACCAGCGTGCGGCGCGCTTCCTCGTCCGCACCGGTCTGGTTCAGCCGCTGGATGGCGTTGTCCATGTCGAACAGCAGCGAGCGCTGCGTGTCGTCGCGTATCAGGCTCTGGATCCAGAAGAAGCTGGCCACGCGCGTGCCGCGCGTAATCGGCGTGACCTGGTGCAGGCTGGTGGCGGGGTAGACGACCATGTCGCCGGCGTCGAGCTTGACCGAGTGCATGCCGTAGGTGTCCTGCACCTGCAGCTCGCCGCCGTCGTAACTGTCGTGTGGCGACAGGAACAGCGTGGCGGAGATGTCGGTGCGCAGCTTGCGCCCGTCATGCGGATGGATGCGTACGCTGCCGTCCACATGGGCGCCGAACGTCATGCCCTCGCTGTAGCGGTTGAACATCGGCGGGTAGACGATATTCGGCAGCGCAGCGCTGATGAATCGCGGGTTGCGCTCGAGCATGCCAAGAATCAGCCGCTGGCACTCGAGCGCCACGTCGGAGCGTTCGTCGATCTGCTGGTTGAACTTGACCGGCGCGCCCGAGTAGCCAGCCGTGACCCGGCCATCGACCCAGGCCTCGCCCGCATGTTCGAGCCGTTCGCGTACGGCGCCGACCTGTTCGGCGTTGAGGACCTGGGGGATGACGACCAGCATCAGGCTTTCCTTTCCTGCTTACATGCGATACGTAAACGACAGCATGGCGGTGCGGCCCGTGCCCGGCACCGAGCGTCCGCCGTCCGACTGGATCAGCGCATCGTAATACATCTTGTCGAAGATGTTGAACAGGTTCAGGCGCACATCATATTTGGGCTGATGGTAGGCGATCATGCCGTCCCAGCGCACGAAGCTGCCCACCTGGACCGTGTTGGTGTTGTTGGCAAAGCGCTCCGACATATAGAAAGCGCCGCCGCCGACTTCCCAGTTCGGCAGGAAGCGATAGCTGGTCCAGGCCGTGGCGGTGTGCTTCGGCGTGTTTGTCGGTACCTTGCCGGTGGTGCTCGCGGCGATGCCGTTGATGATCTCGCCGTCGAGGTACGTATAGCCGGCAAACACCTGCCACTTGCTGGTGATATGCCCGGTGGCGCCTGCGCGGAAGCCCTTTACCCGGATCTTGCCGGACAACGCATAGGTCGTGGCGTCGATCTGGCTGCGGGCATTGTCCTTGGTGATCTGGAACAGCGCGGAGGTCAGCGACAGGTCGCCGCCCATCACGTCCCACTTGCCGCCGACTTCATACGACTTGTTCTTTTCCGGATCCAGGCTCTGCTGGCCCACGGTGCCGACCAGTTGCTCCAGCGACGGATTGAACGAAGTGCCGTACGACACATAGTAGGACTGGGCTTCAGTCGGCTGCCAGATGCCACCGAGGCGCACGCTGGTGAAGTTGACGGTCTGGTCGGCGCTCGCCAGTGCGGTACTGAAATACGGTGCGCCGGCGTCGTTGGACGAATTGATCGAGTTGCTGACGCTCGCGATGTAGCGGTCATAGCGCAGGCCAGCCACGGCCTTCCATTGCTTGGTGAGCTCGATCGAATCGTTCAGGTAGGCGGCAATCGTGTTCGCCGAACCTCCTTGCAGGTTTCCGGTGCTGGCAGGCGCATTGGCGGGCGAGGCGGTGTACGTCGGGTTGACTACCGGCTCGCAGGCAACGTAACCGACGGTCGCGGCGGTCGTGCCGCTGACCAGCGGCTGGCCATTGCAGCTGCCGTTGCGGTAATAGTTCTGGTTGTTGTAGCCGTCATGGCCAATTTCGGCGCCGACCAGCAGCGTGTGCTTGATGGAGCCGGTGTCGAAGTTAGCGGTCAGTTCCGTCTGGTTGTAGATGGAATAGTCGCGGATCTTGCGGTCGTGGCTCTGCAGGCGCACAAACAGCTGGTCCAGCGGCAGGGCGCTGGTGGTCAGCGGCGTGAAGCCTCGCGCGCTGACCGAGCCGACCGAGTTCGGCGCGGTTTCCCGCGCATCGGTTTCCACATAGTTGAACTGCGTCTGGTTGCGCAGGCGCAGGTTCGGCGAGAACTTGTGCGAGATGCTGGCGTTCAGCGCGGCGATGTCCTGGTTGGTGCGATCGTCGGTGAAGCCGTAGAACGTATTGCGGTCGACGCTGGTCGGGTGGCCGTTGATGTTCGAGAAGCCATAGTCCGGCATGTCGTGGTTGTGCTGCAGCAGCGCCGACAGGGTGATTTCGGTGGGGGTGCCGATACCCAGGCGCCACGACGGCGCAATGCCGAAGTCCTGCACCGTCATTTCGTCGCGCGTGGTCGGCCGGCCGTCCTGGCCCATGGCCGAGATGCGGAACGCCGAGGTCTCGCCCGTCGGCGTGTTGTAGTCCGCGGTCGCGCGCACCAGCCCGTTCGTGGTCACCGAGCCCGTCACTTCGGTGGCGGCCTTCAGCTGCGGCTTCTTGGTGACCTGGTTGATCACGCCGCCCGTGGAGCCGCGGCCGAACAACATCGACGACGGGCCCATCAGCACTTCCACCTGGTCCAGCGCGAACGTGTCGCGGTAGTACTGGCCGCGGTCGCGGAAGCCGTCCAGGTAGATGTCGGTACGCGCCGAGAAGCCGTTCAGGTTGATGTTGTTGCCGATCTGGCCGCCTTCGGCGCCCCCGATGGTGATGCCCGGCACATTGCGCAGCGCGTCGGCGAGCGAATTCACGCCCTGCGACTCCATCAACGCCTTGTTCACGATGGTGACCGATTGAGGCACATCGTGGAGGTCTTCAGGCAGCTTGCTGAGGGAGGTCTTGCCGGCGTTGAAGTCGTCGCGCGATGCCGCGCCCGAGACCACGACCTCCTTCAACGTTGTGGCGGCTGCCGCCTGTTGCGTCGGAGCTGTGGCCGGGGCCTGCTGGGCGAGGGTTGCAGCGGGGACGGCGGACAGGGCGATCAGCGCGGTGGCAAGGGGGGTGCGTTGGAAGCGGCGGTTCATGGCTCAGGTGTTTTTGTTCCCCCGCTACGGGCACATATAGCGCGGCCGCCGGCGCGAATCCACTGCAATCGGAAATGCGGTCAAAGGGGGCAATGATTTGGGCTCGCAGAATATAAATGCGAATGATTTGCGTTGCAATTCACGTTGCTGATAGGACACAGACAAGATATGGCCGTCTATGATGTATCTAATATGAGACAAAAAAGCCGAGAATAGTGGACAAAGCGCCATAATCGATCGCCAGCCAACGCCCATGGGTTTTGCCAGCGCGGCGCCATGAAAGAAAACGGCCCGTCGAAAGAAGGGCCGTTCTAATACATTCAGAAAAATGACCGCGAAGTCAGTTTGAAAATATTTCTCAGTCGGCGCTCATCTTTGCGTTCTTTGCGATCCGTCCCAGGCGTTCACGCTCGGATTTGATGAACGCGACGAAGCTCTCCTGCGATCCGCCGGCCGGCTCGATGCCATTGGGCAATAGCCGTTCGCGCGTTTCCTGCGTCTGCATTGCCGCGGTCATTTCGGTGTTCAGCTTCTTCAGGATGGCGGGATCGGTTCCCTTGGGCGCGAAGATGCCGGCCCAGTGTCCGATGCGGACTTCAGGCATGCCCTGTTCGGCCGTGGTGGGGATGTTCGGCGCGGCGGTCATGCGTTTGTCCCACGTTGCGCCGAGCGCCTTGAGCTTGCCCGCCTTGATATGCGGCAGCACCACCACGCTCGCTTCGGATGTCGCGGCAACCTGTCCGCCCATCACCGCGGTGATGCTTTCCGATCCGCTCTTGTATGGCACCGGCGTCAGCGCGGCGCCTTTCTCCTTGAGCATCTCTTCGACGAAGTGAGGCGTGCTGCCACTGCCCGCCGTGGCGAAGTTCACGCCGCCGCCTTGCTTCTTCGAGTAGTCGATCAGCTCCTTCAGGTTGTTCACCGGCAGCGATGGCGGTGCCACGATCACCGACGGGCTCACCGCAATCAGCGACACCGGCACGAGGTCGTCAGGCGCGTACGGCATCTTCGTACGGATCAGGCTGTTGGTCACGGTGCCGACCGCGCCGACGAGGAACGTGTAGCCATCGGGTTTGCTCTTGGCCACATAGTCGGCACCGACCACACCGCCCGCGCCGGGACGGTTCTCGATCACGACAGCCTGGCCCAGGCGCTTGCTGACTGCATCGGCCGCGGCACGCGCCACCAGGTCATTGGCACCGCCCGCCGTGAACGGCACGACGAACTTGATGACGTGATTTGGCCACGCATCGGCGGCATGGACTTGCGAGGGCAGGACTGCAAAAGTCATCGCGGTCACCGCGGCGGCCGCGGCAACGGATGGCAAGGCAAGGACCAGCGCTCGGCTGGCGGGGATCTGTCGCATGGTTGTCTCCGACTCGACTTGTTGGATCGGTCCGCAGCGCGACGACGACTCCGTGCAGTGCGGATGCCGGACGATGTTACCCGGACTCGCTGTCAGTTCGCTTAAGGTGCGTCATGCGGTGCGTGGTGCGGTTCGCCATGGGGTGCCTCATGTCGCCGGCGATGCCCGCACAGCGCTCCGTGATGCGTGACTACCCACTCGCACGATCAGCGCTCGCGCTCCCAGGTCTGCGTGCGGCCCAGCAAGCTGATGCCGATGAAGCCGCGCACGTTGAGCTTGTTGCCGTCATCGGACAGCGACATCTTGCTCTTGTAGACCTTGCCGTTCGCGGGGTCGAGGATCTCGCCGCCGCTCCATTCGTTGTCGCCGGTCTTGCGCAAGCCCGACAGGATCGTCATGCCGATGATGGGCTGGTCTTTGCGCGCGTCCGTACACTTCTCGCATACCTTGGGCTTGCCGTCGCCCTCGACGAATGTCTTCACCA
Source organism: Cupriavidus sp. C1SS-2L (assembly GCF_057073735.1). NCBI lineage: Bacteria > Pseudomonadati > Pseudomonadota > Betaproteobacteria > Burkholderiales > Burkholderiaceae > Cupriavidus > Cupriavidus sp. C1SS-2L. The sequence continues at coordinate 3,179,342 of NZ_CP172708.1, read as the reverse complement.
GGCGGCCGCTGTAGACGCCGTTCTTCTCGGTGATCTCAACCAGTCCGCGCGGCTTGCCGGTGGAGTCGTCAATGGTCTTCCAACTGCCGCCGGGTGTCGCCTGCGCGAGCGCCGCGGCGCTTGCGACCATGGCGGCGGCGAACATGCCGGCGCGCAGCAGCGTGCGCGCGGTGGTGGCGTGGGGATGAATGTGCATGAAGTCTCCTCTCGGGTAGTGGTGGCTGTTGTGCGCGATGCCGGCAGCCGTGCAGCGTGGCGTGTCGCACAGTCCGGCGGTGTCAGGCATGCACGCCAATCTACTGGCGCGGTAGACGCTCGGCAATCGGCACGCTGGCGGGCGAACGACGGGCATGCCGCCGCGCACTTCTCCGAAAGCCGCATGCGCGCGCCGTTTGCGGGAATTCTGTATCGCAGCAAAGCGCGTCGTGCGAGGTGCCGAAGCATTCCTCTAAGCGGCTGCATCGCACGCCTTGTCGGCGTCCCGCTGTCAGACGAACGCGGGGGACACGGCATCGGTCGACGCGTGCGGACATGCAAGCCGGTCGTTGCCTTCGGGCATCGCAACGCGCGTTCATTGCAAAAGCTTTGCCGGATCGCAACGCTTCGAACGCTGCCAAGTTGTTGCGCCGATGCAAATCGTTGCGCTGACGCATCACTGTCTCGCGTCGTCGCGGGCATCGATGCACGGGACCATCGCGCGCGTCATCGCGGCGAGTGAATCATCGCGTGCGTTGCGTGTCGGAACTGGTAGTGGCGCGACTGTCGCGATGGCGTGGTGCCTGATCGCATGTCGGCCGAGCCTGCAACGGAACACGCTTGCCGCAGTCTTGCTTCGCCTGCCGGAAAGCCTTTGTTCATGCGGGTTTCCAGTCGGAGTGAGGTTCGTTGCGCGTGATCGTGCGCCGTGCCGAGCCGTCTTTGCGATGCCGACGCGCGTGACGCGAGGCGACTGTCCGGCGGTGTTGGAGAGCGTGCATTCGCGCGTGTCGTGGCGCGTGTTCGCATCGTCGAACAGGTCGTGTGTTGATGCATGCGGACGTCGTCGCGCGATGGTGTCGGCGATGTCTTCGCGAGGCGGCGCACATGAACTAGATCGACATGCGTGCGCACGCAAGTTTTTTTGCACTTTTTTCTTAACATCATCGTGCAAACGAATTATGATTCGCCTTGACAAGAGTCCCACTTCATTGCAGCGAAGCAGGAAGCAAGATCGAACGATGAGCGCGATGCGCGCTTCGATGCAGTGACACAGTGATGCAGGTAGCTGAGGAGCACGAGAACTTTGACGCAGACCAAGCCGAACCGGCTTCTTAAAACGCGTGCAGTCTCCTTTGGCCCAGAGACGGGATGGGTCAGCTACCTCAAGATGAATGCCGTCTGCCGTGCGCGAGGCCATGCCCGCACCGCAGGCAAGCCGTCCGATATCTCCTCATTGCTGGCTGCACGCCGACTCGACGGGCGGCGTGGGCCGATCGAATATTCCGGGGCGCGGCAAGTGCCCGGAGCCCGCTTGCGGGGCCGCCTTGCCGCCAGTGCGTCGCTATCGGCGACGGCCCTGCTACCGAATTCATTAGCGTGCGGCGGAGGTAAAGCCGTGCGCCGATGAATCGCTCGCTCGACTGGGGTAGCGGCAGTACGCTGCGCCTCGGGTCGGTCGGGTCGCCAACTTTGGTCATTCGATATTCACTCTCTAGTGAAGGAGTTATCCATGGCAACGACTGCGAAGAAGAAGCCGGCGGCTAAGAAGGCCGCCAAGCCGGCAGCCAAGAAGGCTGCACCGGCCAAGAAAGCCGCTGTGAAGAAGGTAGCCGCCAAGAAGGCAGCACCGGCCGCCAAGAAGGCCGCAACCAAGAAGGTAGCCGCCAAGAAGGCAGCACCGGCCAAGAAGGCCGCAGTGAAGAAGGTTGCAGCCAAGAAGGCAGCGCCGGCCAAGAAGGCCGCAGTGAAGAAGGTCGCCGCCAAGAAGGCAGCACCGGCCAAGAAGGCCGCAGTGAAGAAGGTCGCAGCCAAGAAGGCAGCACCGGCCAAGAAGGCTGCAGTCAAGAAGGTCGCCGCCAAGAAGGCAGCACCGGCCAAGAAGGCCGCTGCCAAGAAGGCTGCACCGGCCAAGAAGGCTGCTGCGAAGAAGTCCGCTGGCAAGCCTGCTGCGAAGAAGGCTGGCGCCAAGAAGCCGGCTGCGAAGAAGGCCAAGGCTGCCCCTGCGGCAGCCCCTGCCGCTGCGCCCGCCGTTGCTCCTGCTTCCACTGCCAAGACCGCGCTGAACCCGGCCGCCGCATGGCCGTTCCCGACGGGCAACCGTCCGTAAGTCTTCGCTCGACAGAGTGGGGACTACGACTTCCGCAAGGGGTCACCCGGGCACGTATAGCGTGCCATAGTGGCCGGATACGCCGTATCCGGCCTGCAAGACACTAGTCTTGCCCACCCGCCGATGGCTGCTGCCCGGCGGGTTTTTCTTTTGGGGTTCCCCGAGCAGAGACGCCTTGCCAGTTCACCGCCTGAGGTTGCGCTGGGGGCGATCACAAAAGAAAAACGCCGCATCCTCGCGGATACGGCGCCTTCACCAAAACCCGGGACGTGGAACGATCAGTGCGTGACCCGCGTGACGCCACCCGAGGACAGCAGCCGGACGCGGTCGCCTGGTCGGAACAGCTCGTCGGCTTCCTGCGTGATCGCGCGCATCTCGCCGTTTTCGAGCCGCACGGTGATCTCGAGTCCGCGCCGCTGGTTGACCTTGTTTTCGGTCGCGCTGCCGGCAATGCCGCCGAGTACCGCGCCAAGGAGGCCGGCCGCCACGGAGCCGTTGCCGCTGCCGATCAGGCTGCCTGCGGCCACGCCGCCGATCGCCCCGCCGGCGAGCGTGCCGGCACCGGTCTGGCTGCCCTGGATCATCACGTCGCGCACGCCTTCGACGACGCCGTAGCGGACCGTCTGCTCGCGCTGCGCCTGCCCGGTCGAGTAGACGCTGTTGGAGTTGGATTCCGTGGCGCAGCCGCTGACCAGCGCGGTCACGGCAAGCATGGTGACGACTCCGGTTCGGAGCTTGTTGTTCATGTTCATTCCCGTCAATGTGCCACGCCCCGCTGCAGGTCAGGCGTAGCGGTAACCGAATGCAGACTGGAAACGGTTGCCGATCTCGTCGAGCGGCAGCCAGTGGTTCTGCGGACCCTGCTGTGCGATCTTGATTGATCCCATCAGCGATGCCAGGCGGCCAGTGGTTTCCCAGTCTAACCCGTTTTCGATGCCGAACAGCAGGCCACCTCGGAAGGCGTCGCCACAGCCGGTCGGGTCCACGATGCGCTCGGCCGGAACGGCAGGGATCGCGTACTGCTGACCATCGGCAAAGATGCTGGCGCCGCGCTCGCCGTGCGTGACGATGAAGGCACGAACCTTGGCAGCAACCTCGGCGCTGGTCCAGGCCGTGCGAGACAGCAGGACCTGCGCTTCGTAGTCATTGACTGTCACGTAGCTGGCGAGTTCAACGAACTCCCGCAGGTCTTCGCCGTTGAACAGCGGCATGGCCTGTCCAAGATCAAAGATGAACGGGATACCGGTCTCGGCGAACTGGCGTGCGTGGTGCAGCATGCCCTCGCGGCTGTCCGGCGCGACGATGCCGAGCTTCGGCGGCTGGCTGCCGCCGAGCGCATCCTTCACGTTGGAGAGCTGCGACTGGCTCATCGCGCCCGGGTGGAACGCGGTGATCTGGTTGTTGTCCAGGTCGGTGGTGATCATCGCCTGCGCCGTGAAGGTATCGGGCAGCACGCGGATATGCGTGGTGTCGATGTTCTGCCCGCGCAGGTATTGCAGGTACGGTTCGGCGTCGGCGCCTACAGTGGCCATGACCACGGGCTCGCCACCGAGCATCTTGAGCGTGAACGCGATGTTGCCGGCGCAGCCGCCGTACTCGCGCCGCATGCCGGGCACCAGGAACGAGACGTTCAGCATGTGGATCTGGTCCGGCAGGATGTGTTCGCGGAAGCGTCCGTCGAACGTCATGATGGTGTCGTAGGCGACGGAGCCGCAGATCAGGCTGGCCATGCTCTCTCCAGGTACTTGGGATGGTCGGGCTGCTTGCACGCATACAGCCCGGGGGGTTCGGAAAACAGAAGCGGCCGCCCCGGGAATGCAGGCGGCCGGTGCGGATTGCCGGGGCAGCTTACTTCAGTGCGGCCAGCGCGGCGTCGTAGTCGGGCTCGGTCTTGATCTCGGGCACCAGCTGGCTGTACTTGACGACGTTGTTTTCGTCGAGCACCACCACGGCACGCGCGGTCACGCCGGCCAGCGGGCCGGACTTGATGTCCACGCCGTAGTTGCCCTTGAACTCGGCGCCGCGCATGGTCGACAGCGGCACCACGTTGTCCAGGCCTTCAGCGCTGCAGAACCGGCCCATGGCGAACGGCAGGTCGGCCGAGATGGTCAGCACGACAGTGTTGGCCAGGCCGCTGGCGGCCTCGTTGAACTTGCGCGTCGACGCCTGGCACACCGGGGTATCCAGGCTCGGTACGATATTGAGCACTTTGCGCTTGCCGGCGAAGTCGGCCAGCGTCACGTCCTTCAGGTCCTTGCCGACCAGCTTGAAATCGGCGGCCTTGTCGCCAGGTTGCGGGAACTTGCCTGCCACTTCGATAGCGTTGCCGCCGAGGGTCACGTTGCTCATCTCTGCTCCTTCCTGTTCAGGATCTTCGGGGGGGGCGCAGCTTGCAGCCGGACTCGATTCGGTCTTCGGCGGCAAGCCTGCGGATTCCAGGAGGCGTTCACCTGTGAAACGCGTGTGCGTCGTGTGCGTGAACAGACCTTATGGATAGAAAATCAGCACGCGGTAGTTGGCCGCCGCCTGCTGAGTCCGGAATCGTACCCGAACCGGCAGTTCCATGCCCGCACGAAGGCCATGTGTGGCAAAGGTCTTTTGCGCGGGTTCCAGGTACTCGGAGGGTTCCAGCACACGGCGCAGCAGCAACTGGTCCTGCAGGTCGGTCATGACCAGCTCGATCGCGGGCAAGGCCGTCGTAGCACGGCCCTGGTTGCGTAGCGTGACGGCAAGAAGATAGGCATCGCTGCCTTCTTCCTGCTTCTGCAACTGCGAAGTATCGATGCGCAGCGCGTCGATGTCGCGCCAGGGCGGCACGTCGCAGCCGAGCGGCGCGCAGGCGGCTTCGAGCACAGGACGTAGCGCCGGGAAGTGGCCCGCAAGCTGCCCACGCATCAGGTACAGCCCTTGCATGACCACGCCCAGGGCCAGCACGCCCGCGGCGATATGCCAGCCATAGCGAGAGCGTGGCGTCGACGGTGTCGCAGCAACCTCGCGCGCGCGTTCGCGTTCGCGGGCCTGGCGCAGGAAGTCAGGCGCGAACGCGGGGCCCATTTGCGGCTCCTCGCGAGCCCAGCGCCGCGTGGCATTCTCGCGCGCGATGGCGCCGGCGGTGGCACTGAAGGCCTCGCCAGGGCTCGGCCCATAGGTGGGGCCGAGATTGCGGCCGTAATCCGGTCCGGCTTCGTGTCCGGACGCGTGCGCGGATTCGTGGTCAGCGTCGTGGCCTTCGTGTCCGTCGCTTCCGTATCCACGGCGCGTCTCGTGGCCAGCTTCGTACGTTGTTGGCGCGGCGTCAGCCAGGGCAGGCACTTCGGTGCTGTCGCTGGACTGCGCGCGCAAAAACTCGCTCGCACTGCGTAGCACGGGGTCGGCGGGCGACCCGGCACGCGGCTCGCTGGCCGGCTCATCGGCCGCATCTTCCTGTGCTCCAGCTTGCACCACGTCCGGCGCAGCCGGAGCGGGCTCCTCATCTTCAAACGCGGAGCGATCGAGCGTTGGCCAAGCCGCGTGAGGGGTCACGATGGCTGCGGATTCCGGCGCTTCGTGCGGTGCATCCTGCTCGGCATAATGCAGGCCGTTGGCGGCCGCGACGGGCCCGACTTCCGGCTGCTCCGCTTCAACGGACTCGCGTTCAAGTTGAGATTCGTTGTGAGGTTCGGACTCAGGCTCCGCTGCGGAAGCCTCCGTCGCTTGCGCAGCTTCCGCAGCTTCGGGTTGCGTGGGCTGCAATTCGGTGTCTTCGCCCGCAGTCTCTTCCGCATGCCCGCCATGGATCTCGACAGGTGCTTCAGGTAGCGCTTCCTGCAGCGCAGGCTGTGCAACGGCGTGCGGGGTGCGTTCGGGCTCCCACGATGGCGCCGGGTCTCGCACGGCATCGTCTTCCACGTCGAAGGGCGCTTCTTCTTCGTCCTCGGCGGGAGCCATCATCATGGTCGGCGAATCGAGCGCGGGCACGTCGTACCCGGGGTCGTAGCCGGGATCGAACACGGCGGCGGATGAGGCCGGCGTGGCTTCGAACTCGGTGTTGACAGGTGCGCTCGCGGGTGGCGAAGGTTCAGGCTGCCGGTGCGGCGACGGCGCGGCGGCTGAGGTCGCCGGCGCCGGCACTTCGATCAGGTGCTCGCGCGCATCGAAGACGGTTTCGCAGTGTCCGCAACGCACGAGCCCCTGGCGCAGCCGCAACTGATCGGCCACGAGCCGAAAGGCGGTGCGGCAGGCCGGGCAGCGCGTGACAAGCTTGGCGGCGGCCATCGGCGCACCTCAGGGACGCGTGCCGTGCAGGCAGACCCAGCCTTCCTCGCTGCGCCACACAGTCAGCGGCAGCCAAGGGGCGTAGGCCGCGGCCACTTCCTCGGCCTGGCGCTCGAGCACGCCGGACAGGATCAGGCGTCCGCCGGCGCGCACGCGTGCGCTGAGCATGGCCGCCATCAGCTTGAGCGGGTTGGAGAGGATATTGGCGACGACGAGATCGTAGGTCGCTTCCGAGACCGACTCGGGCAAGGCAAAGTCGGCCTGGACCTGGTTGCGCTCGGCGTTGTAGCGCGACGCTTCCACGGCATTCGGATCGATGTCGATGCCTAGCGTATCGCCCGCACCGAGCTTCTTCGCAACGATAGCGAGAATGCCGGAACCGCAACCGTAGTCGAGCACGGTTTCGCCGGCCTTCAGGTTCTGCTCGAGCCACTGCATGCACAGGCGCGTGGTCGGATGGCTGCCAGTGCCGAAGGCCAGGCCCGGATCGAGTTCCAGCACCACGGCGTCGGGCTCCGGCGCGTCATGCCACGACGGCACGACCCAGATGCGCTCGCCGATGCGGATCGGCTCGAACTGCGATTGCGTGAGACGCACCCAGTCCTGGTCCTCGACCTCGCGCAGCGCATACGCCGGCACCGGATCGATGCCGAGCGCATTCGACGCGGCCGCGACGGCGAGCGCCGGATCGGTATCATCGCCGAACAGCGCCACGACGCGCGAGCGGTTCCACGCGAGCTTGGTCGGCTCGAGCCCGGGCTCGCCGAACAGCGGCTGCTCGTCCGGCGTGTCGGCATCGGCATCTTCCACCGACACCGACAACGCGCCAAGGTCGAACAGGGCGTCAGACCAGGCTTCGGCCTGGTCCTGCGCCACTTCGATCACACATTCCTGAAAGGCCACGGGCTTCCTCTTGTACAGCAGGTGCGGCAGTCGCCGCGTCAGGCTTTCTCGCGCTGCGCGAGGCGATGCTCGAGATAGTGGATGCTGGTGCCGCCTTCGACGAAGTTGGCGTCCATCATCAGCTCCCGGTGCAGCGGCACGTTGGTCTGGATACCGTCCACCACCATCTCCGACAGCGCGATCCGCATGCGGGCAATCGCCTGCTCGCGGGTAGCGCCGTAGGTGATGATCTTGCCGATCATCGAATCATAATTCGGCGGGACGAAGTAACCATCATACGCGTGCGAGTCGACGCGTACGCCGGGGCCACCGGGCATGTGCCAGGCGGTGATGCGGCCCGGGGACGGAATGAACTTGAACGGGTCCTCGGCATTCACGCGGCATTCGATCGCATGGCCACGGAACTGCACATCCTTCTGGCGGTAGCGCAGCTTCTCGCCAAATGCGATGCGGATCTGTTCCTGCACGATGTCGATGCCCGTGATCATTTCGGTGACCGGGTGCTCGACCTGCACGCGCGTGTTCATCTCGATGAAGTAGAACTCGTTGTTCTCGTACAGGAATTCGAACGTGCCGGCGCCACGGTAGCCCATCTTGCGGCAAGCCTCCGCGCAACGGTCGCCGATGCGTTCGATCAGGCGGCGCGGAATGTGCGGCGCGGGCGCTTCCTCGATCACCTTCTGGTGGCGTCGCTGCATCGAGCAGTCGCGCTCGCCCAGCCAGATAGCTTGCTTGTGCTGGTCGGCAAGGATCTGGATCTCCACGTGGCGCGGATTCTCCAGGAACTTCTCCATGTAGACCTCGGGGTTGCCGAAGGCACGGCCGGCTTCTTCGCGCGTCATGTTGACGGCGTTGACCAGCGCGGCCTCGGTGTGCACCACGCGCATGCCGCGGCCGCCACCACCGCCGGCAGCCTTGATGATGACCGGGTAGCCCACGCGGCGCGCCGCCGCGACGATTTCGGCGGGATCGTCAGGCAGTGCGCCTTCCGAGCCCGGCACGCACGGCACGCCGGCCTTGATCATGGCCTGCTTGGCCGAGACCTTGTCGCCCATCAGGCGGATGCTCTCGGCGGTCGGGCCGATGAAGACGAAGCCGGACTTCTCCACGCGCTCGGCAAAGTCGGCGTTTTCGGACAGGAAGCCGTAGCCCGGGTGGATCGCCTGCGCGTCGGTCACTTCGGCGGCCGAAATGATGGCAGGCATGTTCAGGTAGGACAGCGGCGACGGGGCCGGGCCGATACACACGGCTTCGTCGGCCAGCTTCACGTACTTGGCTTCCTTGTCGGCTTCCGAGTACACCACCACGGTCTTGATGCCCAGCTCGCGGCAGGCGCGCTGGATGCGAAGGGCAATTTCACCGCGGTTCGCGATCAGAATTTTTTCAAACATGGTCTCTCTCTGCGAGAACGGGAGCGGTCCCGCCAGGTGCCGCCGCGGCACGCGGGGTGCGCGGCCGGGAAACTGGCGAGGCCAGGGGCCGCTTCATGGCAAGGGATGCGGTTCGCAACGTGCGAACATCCACGACATCCGGCAGGCCGCAGCCCGGGGGGCAGGGCGGCGCGGCATGCCGGGCAGCATTAGCCGATGACGAACAGCGGCTGGCCGTATTCCACCGCCTGGCCGTTTTCGACCAGGATTTCCTTGATGACGCCGGCCTTGTCGCACTCGATCTCGTTGAGCAGCTTCATGGCTTCGATGATGCAGACGGTCTGGCCTTCCTTGACCGAGTCCCCGACGTTGACGAACGGCGCGGCGCCCGGCGACGGTGCACGGTAGAAGGTGCCGACCATCGGCGAGGTCACGATGTGACCGGCGGGAAGCTGCGGGGCGGCCGCTTCAGCGGCTGCCGGGGCGCTGGCTGCCGGAGCAGCGGCGGGCATGACCGGCAGCGCCTGCATTTGCGGCATGGCCATCGGCGCGGCGATGACTTGCGGCGGTTGCTTGACGATACGAACCTTGCCGTCGCCTTCAGTGACTTCCAGCTCCGAGATGCCGGATTCGGCCACCAGGTCGATCAGCGTCTTCAGCTTGCGCAGGTCCATCTTCTATCCTCCTGAATCAGGTTGTCCGGGCATGCCCTCGCGGGCAGCGGCGGAAGAAATCGTCGGTACGGCCACCCGCTCTCCGCGCCCGCCGTGCTTGCTGCGCACGCTGCAGGCGCGGCCGCGAGGCGGCGCGCATCATGTTTTCGGGTAAAGCCTTTGCTTTGTCTTTGTACGTCGTTCTGCTTGGGCGTCTCAGCCGCGTCTCAGCCCTTCGGCGGCGGCTGCTCCAGCCCGAGAGCATAGTCCAGCGCCAGCAGATAGCCCTGCCAGCCCAGTCCGCAGATCACGCCGACGGCAAGGTCGGAGAAATAGGAATGGTGGCGGAAGCTTTCGCGGCGATGTACGTTCGACAGGTGCACTTCGACAAACGGAATGGCTACGCCGGCCAGCGCATCGCGCAGCGCTACGCTGGTATGCGTATAGGCGGCCGGGTTGATGACGATGAAGTCCACCCCTTCCGTGCGTGCGGCATGCACGCGGTCTACCAGTGCGCCTTCGTGGTTGGACTGGAACGACGACAACGCGATACCGGCGTCGGCGGCGTGCTGTGCCAGTGCGGCGTCGATATCAGCCAGCGTAGTGTGACCGTACGTCTCCGGCTCGCGCGTGCCCAGCAGATTGAGGTTCGGCCCATGCAGGACCAGCACCTTGCGGTAGCGGGCAGAGCGACGATTGGAGCGGGTTGCAGTCACGGCGGCTCGACCAGTTCAACGAAATTGCGCGGAGATTACCGTAGCTTAGAGGGATTTGTCTAGCAGGCGATACAAGCCTCCACGTCGTGATCAGCGCTTGCGGGGTGATTAGGCCACATTAAGGCATCCCCGGCAATATGCGCGGCGTTTCAGTGCAAGTTCACCACGGTTTCGGCGAACTTGACTGAAGAAGCGTGTTATGCCCCTTGCTCCACTACGAACGTGGCAGAACGGCGCGCAATTCGTCGGAAGTCACGCGCCCCATCTTGCGATATTTGACGGATCCGTCGGGATTGATCACCACCGTGTAGGGCAGGCCACCCGCAGCGTTGCCAAAATTGCGCGACAACTCCGTGCCTGCGAACCCAGCCACTGCGAGCGGATAGGCGACAGGCACCTTCTTGACGAACTGCTGGATATTGGCAGCCGAATCGATGCCGATCCCGACAAACTCGACCTTGCGGGGCGCGTACTCGGCGTGCAGCGCGGTGAGCTCGGGCATTTCTTCCACGCACGGTCCGCACCAAGGCGCCCAGAAATTGATCACCACGGTCTTGCCTCGCAGCTTGCTCAGATCGATGTCGGCGCCGCTTGGGTCAGGCAGTCGTGTCTGGAAGAAGGTCTCCACGGCGTGGTCCGACGCCGCTTTCGGCGCGAATACGAATTGGCCGGCCAGCGCACCAGCGGCGCAGGCCACCACGGCGACGGCGACCCATAGCCAAAGACGGGAACGGCGGACGGGTTTCTGGGTGGGAGCGTTCATGGAGTCTCGGTAAGAACGGCGGTGTCCGGGGGCGGCATTCAGCGCTGATAACGGCAGATGGTGAACGTGTGACAGGGCCGCCCTGACTCAGTTCGAATCGCCGGCCTCGCTGGCGGCGAGCAGGGCCTGCACTGCTTGCAGGTCGGCCCGGTTCACGCGACCGCTCGCATCAGTGCGTACGGCGCCGCGTTCATCGTTGGCATCATACAGAGCAATATGAATCCCGACCGGCGCGCCGAGCTCCGCGCGCACTTCGCCGGCGAGCAGGCGCGCTTCGCGGCGATCGGGCCACTGGCCCTTCCAGAGAAAGCTCAGCGTCTCGACTTCGCCGCGGCCGTTGAAGTGGCGGGTCTCGCTGGTCTCGAAGTCGACGCCGTCATTGAGCAGATGCAGCGTGGCGTCCTTGGGGCTGTCGCAGAAGCACTGCAGATAGATGTCTGAATGCTCGGTCGCGGTGCCATTCAGTACGGCGCCTACCAGGTAAGGCCGGAAAGGCGCGAGGTCTTCCATCGCCAGGACGGCGAGACGCCGCATGAGCGCCAGAATGCGCGGCTGGGTATCGGAGTGGAAAAGTGCCTGATAAGCGCGCACTTCGGCTTCGATCATCTCGTTATCAGGCAGCCATTCGCCGGCCACGCGCTGCTCGCCAAGCAACTGGCGCGCGGCCTTGCGCTTGGCGGTGGCATAGTCGGCGCCGTCTTCGGCGATCATGCGTGCCGCGGCCTGCGCAATCTCTTCGCGCAGACGGACGGGGTCGGAAAGAGTGCGTCGGGACATGGCCCGATGATACCGGAGCAGGGCGGGAAACCGGTGGGGCAGCAAGGGCCGCAAGCGCTGCCGCAGTGCAGCGACGCGCGGAAGTGCTCGGGTACAATCAGGACCTTCCTGCACGGCATGGTCCGACGGATCATCGCTGGCATGCCGACCGGCCCGGCCGGTCTCAAGTCTTTCCGGGAACCCCATGCATATACATATCCTTGGCATCTGCGGCACTTTCATGGGCGGCTTGGCGGTGCTCGCCAAGCAGGCGGGTCACCGTGTCACGGGCTGCGATGCCAATGTCTATCCCCCGATGAGCACGCAGCTCGAAGCCCAGGGCATCGAACTGATCGAGGGCTTCGATCCGGCCCAGCTCTCGCTCGAGCCGGACCTGTTCGTGATCGGCAACGTGGTGTCGCGCGGCAATCCGCTGATGGAAGCCATCCTGAACCGCAACCTGCCGTATGTGTCGGGCCCGCAATGGCTTGGCGAACATGTGCTCGCCGGCAAGTGGGTGCTGGCCGTAGCCGGCACGCACGGCAAGACCACCACCACGTCGATGCTCGCGTGGATCCTCGAAGACGCCGGCTACAACCCCGGCTTCCTCGTAGGTGGCGTGCCGCAGAACTTCGGCATTTCGGCGCGCGTGACGGAGTCGGATTTCTTCGTGATCGAGGCGGATGAATACGACACCGCCTTCTTCGACAAGCGCAGCAAGTTCGTTCACTACCGCCCGCGCACGGCCATCCTGAACAACCTCGAATACGATCACGCCGACATCTTCCCTGATCTCGACGCGATCGAAACGCAGTTCCACCATCTCGTGCGCACGGTGCCGGGGCAGGGGCGTCTTGTCGTCAATGGCCTCGAAGCTAGCCTGGCGCGCGTGATCGAGCGCGGTTGCTGGAGCGAAGTCGAGCAGTTCGGCGTCGGTGACTGGCGCGAAAGCGACGCCGGCACCGACGATGGCAAGGACGCGTTCGACGTGTGGTTCGGCGACGCCGTCCAGGGCCGCGTGAGCTGGGACCTGCAGGGCACCCATAACCGCATGAATGCGTTGGCCGCGATTGCCGCTGCGCGCCACGTCGGCGTGCCGGTTGCGCAGGCGATCGAATCGCTGGGCCGCTTCGCCAATGTGAAGCGCCGCATGGAAGTGCGCGGCGTGGCGGCAGGTGTGACGGTCTATGACGACTTCGCCCACCATCCGACCGCGATCCAGACCACACTGGACGGCCTGCGCCGCCGTGTCGGCGGTGCGCGCATCCTGGCCGTGCTGGAGCCGCGCTCGAACACCATGAAGCTCGGCGTGATGAAGGCGCAGTTGCCGGCCAGCCTCGAGCAGGCCGACCTGGTGTTCGGCTACGGTGCGCCGAGCGGCAAGGACGCGCTCGGCTGGGACCTGGCCGGCGCGCTGGCGCCGCTGGGCAAGAAGGCGGCGGCGTTCCACGATCTCGGCGCACTGGTCGAGGCCGTGCGCGCTGCCGCACAGCCGGGCGACCAGGTGCTGGTCATGAGCAACGGCGGCTTCGGCGGCGTGCACCAGAAGCTGCTCGACGCGTTGGGTAAGGCAGGCTGAGGACACCGACATGCTGTTGTACCTGCACGGATTCCGCTCCTCGCCGCAGTCGTTCAAGGCGCGGCTGGTGCAGGAGCGCATGCGCGAGTGGGGGGTGGGCCGCTACTACGCCTGCCCCTTGCTCAATGTTTCGCCGGTCCAGGCCATCGCACAGGCCGAGGCCGCCATCCACGCCGCGCGCGCGGGCGGCGACCAGGAAATCGCGATCGTCGGTTCCTCGCTGGGCGGGTTCTACGCGCGCTGGCTTGGCGAGCGTCACGGCTGCCGCACGGTGCTACTGAACCCCGCCATCCACCCGTGGACCGATTTAATGCAATACATCGGCGAGCAGCCGCTGTGGCACGGCGGCGGCACGGTCACTGTCGAGCCGCGCCATATGCAGGAACTGCTCGACCTGCGCGTCGATACGCTCTCGCATCCCGAACGCTATTACCTGCTCGCCGCGACCGGCGATGAAGTGCTCGATTACCGCGAGATGGTGGCCGCCTGCACGGGCGCGCACATCCGCGTGATCTCCGGCAGCGACCACGGCATCAGCGAGTTTGCCGACTACGTTGACGACGTATTGACTTTCTGCGGCTACGGGCCTGGCGGCGTGGTGCCGGGCCGCGCGGCATGAGCGCGCAATACGCGCGCCGCTGCGGCTGGACCTGCCACCTGCCCTTCGATCCGACGATTCCGCCGAACCTGCGGCATTGGGTCACGGGTGAAGGCTCGCTGACCGCGCGACTGGTGACCGCTTCCGAACGTTTTCGCGTGCGCCGCCTGTTCCAGGCATCGGCGCGACCTTTCCTCGACGAATGGCAGGTGCTCGGTCAATGCGGCCGCGAACCGGCGCTGACACGCGAAGTACTGCTGATCTGCGACGAACAGCCCGCCATCTACGCCCACACCGTCGTGCGCGAACGGCATGCGCGCCGTGACTGGCCGTTCCTGCGCGGGCTCGGCGAGCGCCCGCTCGGCGGGCGCCTGTTCGTCGACCCGGCCGTGCGGCGCGATCCGTTCCAGTTTGCGCGGCTGCTGCCGCACCATCCGCTGCGTCAGGCGCTGCTGCGGATCCTGCCGGCTATGGCACCGGTACCCATGCTGCCTGCGCGCCGTTCCGTATTCCGGCGCGGCGCCGGCGTCATGCTCGTGACAGAGGTCTTTTTGCCGGACCTGCTGACACGGCCATCGCGGGGACTCGGGCAGAGATATTGATCAGATCCGGGCCTCGCCTGTTTGACACACTACCAAGACCATCAAGAGAAGACATCATGAAATTGCAGGGTCGCGTTGCCATCATCACCGGCGCAGCCGCAGGCATCGGGTTTGCCACGGCCGAGCGTTTTGCCGCCGAGGGCGCCATCGTCATTCTTTGCGACGTGCAGGACGGGCGCGTTCGTGAAGCGGCGGCGAAGCTCGCCGCCACCGGCGCCACGGTTGACGCCTACCGCGTCGACGTGACACGCCGTGACGAAGTCGACGCCATGGTCGGCGCGGTGCTGGCCGCGCATGGCCGCATCGATGTGCTGGTCAACAACGCCGGCATCACCAAGGACGCGCGCCTGGCCAAGATGACAGAGGCGCAGTTCGATGCCGTCATCGACGTCAACCTGAAGGGCGTGTTCCATTGCGCGCAGGCCGTCGCCGGCATCATGACGGAACAGGGCAAGGGCGTGATCCTCAACGCGTCGAGCGTGGTCGGCCTGTACGGTAACTTCGGCCAGACCAACTATGCGGCCAGCAAGTTCGGCGTGATCGGCTTCACCAAGACCTGGGCGCGCGAACTCGGGCCCAAGGGCGTGCGCGTCAATGCCGTGTGCCCGGGCTTCGTCAACACTGAGATTTTGCAGACCGTGCCGCAGAAGGTGCTCGACGGCATGAAGGAATCGTGCTGGATGCGCCGTCTGGCCGAGCCGTCCGAGATCGCCAGCGTGTACGCGTTCCTGGCCAGCGACGACGCCAGCTACATCAACGGCGTGGCGATCGAAACCAGCGGCGGCATGTCGCTCTGACGTCACTCGTTGCCGGCCGCCAGGCCGGTTTCCCGGAGGCGGCTGTAAACGGTGCGGTATCATTCTGATTTCGGCCCCTGCGGCCAGCCCGCCCGCAGGGGCGCTCACACTATCTCCCCGGAACCCGCGTTTTGGCCGCTTAAGCGGCAGGGTTCCCGGCATTTCTGAAAGTACCGATCGATGCAGTTGCTGTTCGAAGAAGGCGGCGAGATTCGCGCCGGCACCGTGCTGGCCCAGCAGGGCGAGGCCTACCAGGTCGAATTGCCCGCCGGCAAGCGCACCAAGGTCAAATCGCGCGATGTGCTGCTGCAGTTTGCCCAGCCGTCAGCGATCGAACTGGTGCGCCAGACTGGCGAGATGACCGCCGAGATCGACCTCGACTTCCTGTGGGAATGCGCGCCCGAAGCCGAGTTCGGCTTTGCCGAGCTGGCCGCCGAATACTACGGCGCTGATCCCGGCCCGGTGCAACAGGCGGCACTGGCCATGGCGCTGCACGGCAACCCGGTGTACTTCCGCCGCAAGGGCCGCGGACGCTACCAGCGCGCGCCGGAAGACCAGCTCAAGGCCGCACTGGCCGCGCTCGAGCGCAAGAAGCAGCAGGCGTTGGTGCAAGCCGAGTACGAGGAACAGCTCAAGGCGCTGACGCTGCCGGAATCGTTCCGTAACAAGGTGCTGCAACTGCTGTTCAAGCCGGACAAGAACAGCCTCGAATTCAAGGCAATGGACGCCGCCTGCACGGCGCTGGGCATGACGCCGATGCGCCTGATGGTGGCGGTCGGCGGCGTCGCCAGCGCGCGCGCGCTGCATGAGGCGAAGTTCCTGGCCGAGTGCTTCCCGAAGGGCACGGGCTTCCCTGACGTCGAGGTGCCCGAGCCGTCCGCCGACCTGCCGGTGGCGGACGTGGAGGCGTTCTCGATCGATGATGTGACCACCACCGAAATCGACGACGCGCTGTCGGTCACCGAACTGCCCGGCGGCAACCTGCGCATCGGCATTCACATTGCGGCGCCGGCGCTCGGCATCCGCCGTGGCGAGGCGCTCGACGCAATCGCGCGCCAGCGCCTGTCCACGGTCTATTTCCCGGGCGACAAGATCACCATGCTGCCCGACAGCGTGGTCGAGCGCTACACGCTGCAAGAGGGCCGCCAGTGCCCCGCGCTGTCGCTCTACGTGACGGTCGAGCCGGTGCACTGGCAGGTGCTGGGCAGCGAATCGCGCGCCGAGATGGTCATGATCGCGGCCAACCTGCGCCACAACCTGCTGGACGATGTCATCACCGAGGCGTCGCTGGCCGACGGCACTGGCGACTATCCGTTCCGCGCCCAGCTCACGCGGCTGTGGCACTTTGCCGGCGCGCTGCACGACGAGCGCCAGAAGGCGCGCCTGGCCAGCGGCCTTCGGCCCGAATCGCACAACCGCGCGGACTACAACTTCTACCTCGACGACCAGGCCGATGGCAGCCAGCGCGTGCGCATCGAACAGCGCAAGCGCGGTTCGCCGCTGGACAAGATCGTCGCCGAGCTGATGATCCTGGCCAACAGCACGTGGGGCAAGCTGCTCGCCGACAACGGCGTGCCGGGCATCTACCGCACGCAGAAGGCCTGGGGCATGCACCGCACGCGCATGCAGACATACCCGGCGCCGCACGAAGGCCTGGGCGTGGCGCAGTACGCGTGGAGCACTTCACCGCTGCGCCGCTATGTCGACCTGGTCAACCAGTGGCAGATCCTGGCGGTGGCGCAGCATGGCATCACGGCCAAGCTGGTGGCGCCGTTCAAGCCCAAGGACGCCGACCTGCTGGCCGCCGTGGCCGATTTCGAAGGCACCTACGCCGCCTATGCCGACCACCAGTCGACCATGGAGCGCTACTGGTGCCTGCGCTGGCTGCAGCAGGAACGCCGTGAACGCATGATGGCCACGACGCTCAAGGAAGGCGCCGTGCGCTTCACCGAGATCCCGTTGGTCACGCGCGTGCCGGAACTCATGCAAGCCCAGCGCGGCACGCAGGTGCTGCTGGAAATCGGCCCGATCGACGAGATTTCGCTCGAGGTCTCGTGCCGCGTGCTCGAAGTCTTCGCCGGTGAGGGCGCGTTGCCTGAAGAGGAACTGGAGAGCGTCGACGGCGACGAAAGCGACGAGGAAGCCGCTGAAGTGTCGGCCGAAGCTGCCGCCGAAGTGGCGGCGGAGCAGGCCGCCGAACAGTCGGCGCAAGGGGATGCGCCAGCACAGGACGATGCCGGCGACTTGGCCGGCGCGGGTAGCGACGAGGACATCGCCGACCAGGCGTCTGCCGCGCGCGACACCATTGTCCCCGGCCAGGGCTGATCCCTTCGGAAAAGCCGGCGGCTCACATACAATGCCCTTCTGACCCGGCGTAGCCGCCGGGCCGGGGGCGCATGACGCCATGCTGCCCCGGCGAGTCTCCCTAGCGATTCCCAAGCCATTGCCCAGCCAGCTCCCATCGTGAACGCCGCTCTCGTCGATCCCCGCCACTGGTGGCACGCCAGCAACACGCTGGCCAAGGCGCTGGCCATCTCGGTAGTCATCCATCTCGTGCTGCTGATGGTGCGGATCGCGGCGCCCGAGGTATTCGAGATCAAGCGCTCGGATGCCGCGCTGGACGTGGTGCTGGTCAACTCCAAGTCCGCGCAGAAGCCGCGCAATGCCAACGTGCTGGCGCAGGCCAACCTCGATGGCGGCGGCGACCACGACCAGCAGCGCGCGACCACGCCGCTGCCCGCGCAGACAGTTTCGCAGGACGGCGATCTCGTACGCCAGGTACAGCGCCGCGTCGAGCAGCTCGAGCAGGAACAGCAGCGCCTGATGACGCAGTCGCGCGAAGCGGCCCCCGCCGTGCGCAGCCAACCGCTCAAGCCCGGCGAACGGCGCCAGGACGACCTGCTTCGCGGCCAGGACGAGCGTACCTCCACCGACGAGATGGCCAAGCTCGAGGCCGAGATCGGCCGCAATCTCGAGCAGTACGCCAAACGGCCCAAGCGCTACCAGCTCACCGCCACGAGCGCGCGCGAAGTGGATTACGCCCAGTATTACGACCGCCTGCGCCGCAAGATCGAGGCGCGCGGCACCAGCGATTTCCCGCAGCACAACGGCAAGCCGCTGTACGGCCAGCTGATCCTCGTGATCAACGTGAACCGGCTCGGCAAGCTCGGCTACAACCGCGACGGCTACAACGTCGACGCCATCGACGTGGTCAAGAGTTCGGGCGATCCAGCGCTCGACCGCCAGGCCGTCGCGATCGTCCGCGCCGCCGCGCCGTTCGGTCCGTTCACGGCCGAGATGGCCGCGCGCCAGGACATTCTCGAAGTGATTTCCACATTCAAGTTTTCGCGCAGCGGGCTGGAAACCCGCTTGCAGGCACGCTGATGACATCCACCGAATCCTCCCAGCCGGCTGACCGCTACGTCGTGGTCGGCAACCCCGTCGCGCACAGCCGTTCGCCGTTCATCCACGCCGCGTTTGCCAAGCAGACCGGCGAAGCCGTCGAATACGGCCGCCTGGAAGCGCCGCTCGACGCTTTCGCAGACACCATGCGCGCGTTCCTTGCTGAAGGCGGCTATGGCTTCAACGTGACCGTGCCGTTCAAGCTGCAGGCCTATGATCTGGCCGACCGCCTGACGCCGCGCGCGGAAGCCGCTGGCGCGGTCAACACGATGTGGATCGAGGATGGCCTGATCCACGGCGACAATACCGACGGCATCGGCCTCGTGCGCGATATCCAGGACAATCTCGACACCCTGCTCGAAGACAAGCGTGTGCTGCTGCTCGGCGCGGGCGGCGCGGCCATGGGCGCGATGCTGCCGCTGATTGAATGCCGGCCCTCGCGCATTGTGGTGGCCAACCGCACGGCCTCGCGCGCGAGCGACATGCTCGAAGAGTTCGTGGAAGCGGCCGATTCGTTCGGCGTGGAGTTGTGGGGCGGTGGCCTCGATGCGCTTGAGCAGCTGTCCGAAGACGATGTCTGCGACGTCGTCATCAACGCATCGTCGAGCAGCCTGCATGGCGAAGTGCCGCCGGTGCCGGCGTTCCTGCTCGGCGAAGGCGTGCTCGCCTACGACATGATGTACGGCGCCGAGCCGACCGTATTCCTGCAGCACGCTGCGCAATGCGGCGCGCGCACGGCCGACGGTCTCGGCATGCTGGTCGAACAGGCGGCTGAAGCGTTCTACATCTGGCGCGGCGTGCGTCCGCGCACCGCGCCCGTGCTGGCCGACCTGCGCGCCGCGCTGCAGGCCGAGCGCAAGGGCTGATCGCCGCCAGTGCCCGTGGCCACCCGACAGCGCTCCGCGCGCGCCGCCGGCACGGCATTCTCCCCGCTGCGCTGGATCGGTTTCCTGCTCGGCTGCATCGTGGCCGGCGTGGTCGCGATGCAGGTCTATTTCTTCCTGCAGATCGCCGCATGGCAGTACGTGGCGCCGTCTTCCACGTCGTTCATGCGCGCCGAGCGCTGGCGCCTGTGCGGCTTCAACGTCTGGAACTGCAGCATCGACCGCCGCTGGGTGCCGTACGACCAGATCTCGCGCAACCTCAAGCGCGCAGTGATCGCGAGCGAAGACGCTGACTTCGTCAATCATCCCGGCTACGAAATCGACGCCATGCTCGACGCGTGGGAGCGCAACAAGAAGCGCGGCCGCGTCGTGCGCGGCGGTTCGACCATCACCCAGCAGCTCGCCAAGAACCTGTTCCTGTCGTCCGAGCAGCATTACCTGCGCAAGGGCCAGGAACTGGCCATCACGTGGATGCTCGAGTTCTGGCTCGACAAGCAGCGCATCTTCGAGATCTACCTGAATTCGGTGGAGTGGGGCGAAGGCGTGTTCGGTGCGGAGGCTGCGGCGCAGCACTACTTCCGTACGAACGCCGGGAAGCTCGGCGTGGGCCAGGCGGCGCGCCTGGCGGCGGCGCTGCCTGCGCCGAAGTGCTTCGACAAGAAGGAGTACTGCGCGAATGTGCGCGTGAACTTCAGGGTGAAGGCGGGGATTATTGCGCGGCGGATGGGGGCGGCTACGTTGCCGGATTGACGGCTGGCGTTCCTTGGTTTCTCTCCTCTCGCGCTTGCGGGAGAGGAGCGGGGGAGAGGGGAGTCAGCCTGTCGTTGTTTCAGCCCTCAGCTCAACCACCCCTTCCGCTTGAAATACACCAACGGAATCGCCGCCGACACCGCCATCAACGCAATCGCCCACGGATACCCGGCCGCCCAGTCCAGCTCCGGCATGAATTTGAAGTTCATGCCGTAGATACTCGCGATCAGCGTCGGTGGCATCAATGCCACCGACACCACCGAGAACAGCTTGATGATCTTGTTCTGGTTGATGTTGATGAAACCGACGGTCGCATCCATCAGGAAGTTGATCTTGTCGAACAGGAATGCGGTGTGGTTCTCGATCGAGTCGATGTCGCGCAGGATCTGGCGTGCCTCGTCCTGCTGCTCGGCTGACAGCAGCTGGCTGCGCATCAGGAACGACACCGCGCGGCGCGTGTCCATGACGTTGCGTCGGATGCGGCCGTTCAAGTCTTCCTCGCGCGCGATGGTTTCGAGCACGTCGGCGGCGGCGGCATCGGTCACGTTTTCGGCCAGCACGCGGCGGCTGGCTTCTTCCAGGCGTTCGTAGACTTCCTCGATGGAGTCGGCCGAGTATTCCGCATCGGTCGCGTACAGATCCATCAGCACGTCCTTGGCGTTGCGTACCGAGCCCGGACGCATGCGCGCGCGCAGCCGCACCAGGCGGAACACCGGCAGGTCTTCGTCGTGGATGGAAAACAGCACGTCGCGCGTGAGCACGAACGCCACGCGCACGTTGCGCGAAGCCTCTTCCTCGTCGAGCAGGAAGTCGGTGCGGATGTGGATGTTCTCGTCCTCGCCTTCGAAATAACGCGCGGACGCTTCCAGGTCGCCCAGGTCTTCGAGTTCCGGCAGGGCGACGCCGTACGCTTCCTTGATCCAGGCGAGTTCCTCGTCGTCGGGGCTGACGACGTCGATCCAGATCGGCTTGTGCTGCAGCAGCTCGTTGCGCTCGTCGACCTGCTCTTGGGCGAGCCGGCCTTTCTGCAGGACGAACAGGTTGATCATCCCCGGGATTCCTTATTGCTATGCTGATTGCGACGAAAAACAAAGACAAGCGCGAAGACAAGCGCAGGCAGGCTCGCCGCATCCCAGGGTGGTCCGGACCGGTTCAGTGCGGAATCACGGGCAAGCGTGATCGCGCTGCGGGCGGCGGCAGGGCCGACGGGCGCAAGGCGATGGCGTTTGCCTGGGGTGGCTGGCAAGCCGGGAGAGGGAATATCCGCAATGGCACGGCCCACGCTTCGGTGGCCGTCGGCGATACGGAAAAACACTCGCCCGCATGGATTCTGCGGGCGATGCGACGATGCGGGAGCGCTTGGCGGCTCCGGCGGTTCGTCTACGCAGCCCGCAGTGACATGGCATCCGACGAAGCTGCGTTAACTGCGTTACCGCGGCAACTCGAACACCCGATGCTACTGCCCACGTAGTTTCTCCGGGATTGTGATGGCCGCGAGTGTAGCCCAACGCAGGGGGGCTTGTTAAGTGAAATCTCCACGCGCCATGCCGGTCCGCAGTCGCCGCCGCAACAGTGGCACGAGCATCACCGAGGACAGCGCGGCGAACATCAGTGCAATCGCCGCGTAGTCCTGCCAGTGCGGCTGCTCGCCGAGCATCCACATGCCGGAGAACACGCCAACCACGGGGATGAACATGACCGACAGGCTCGACACCACCGGCGGCAGGTTGCGCGCGAGCCCGAACCAGACCAGGTGGCAGTAGGCGAACACCACCACGGCGTTATAGGCGATCGCGCCCCACTCGGCGGCGGTGGGCATGCGCCAGCCGGTCTCGAGCAACAGCGTGCCGGCGGCCAGGAAGGGCAGGGTGACGGCCAGCATCCAGAACGTCAGCGTGCCGATAGGGATGTCGATCTGCGTACGCTTCATGAGCTGGGTGCCGAAGCCCCAGCCGGCGGCTGCAGCCAGCATCAGCAATGTACCGGCCGGGCTGCCGGTCAGCGCTCGGATCTCGCCAGACAGCAGCAGGACGGTGCCGGCCAGCGCGCAGCCGATGCCGACCCAGGCCGACACGCCGATGCGGTCGCGATACAGCACCAGGCCCCACACTACGGCCCAGATCGGCATGGTGTAGCCGAGGATCGCGGCGCGTCCCGAGGACAGCATCTTGACGGCGCAGATCGCCAGCAGGTGCCAGAACACCATGTTCGGGATGGCGAGCTTCACCACCGTGGCCCATTGCGAGCGCGGCACGCGCAGCGATTCGCCGCGCACGGTCAGCGCAATCCCCAGCGCGGCGACGCCGCCGGCCATGCACAGCAGCCGGAAACCCATGGCCGGGAAGTGCGCCACGCCGATTTTCATGATGGGCCAGTTGACGCCCCAGGCGATGGTCAGGATGACCAGCAGGACGAGGCCGCGGCGATCGAGAGACATGTCGTGGATGGCGGCTGTGAACTACGCCGCTCTTTGTTTTGACTTTGAGCGCAAAACGATAGCACGCAGCGGGTAAAATTGCCGGAAACGACATATGCTGCGATATGAGGGGGTCTATCCGCCCCAGCCCGCAGCAACCGGGTCGCCCGCCACGCGCCGGCGGCGCCGGAGCAACCAGGATATCGAGTCAACCCATGACCTTCATCGAGCAGCTGTCTGCCGCCTGGCAGCGCAACGATTCCCTACTCTGCGTCGGACTCGATCCCGACCCGCAGAAGCTGCCGCTGTCCCTGACCGGGGCCGGCGGCGCAATCTTTTCCTTCTGCCGCGAAATCGTCGACGCCACCGCGGACCTGGTCTGCGCATTCAAGCCGCAGATCGCTTACTTCCATTCGCAGCGCGCCGAAGACCAGCTGGAACAGCTGATCCACTATATCCATGATGCGCACCCGGGTATTCCGGTGATCCTGGACGCCAAGCGTGGCGACATCGGCTCGACCGCCGAGCACTACGCGAGCGAGGCATTCGAACGCTACAAGGCCGATGCGGTGACCGTGAGCCCCTATATGGGCTTCGATTCGATGCAGCCGTACCTGGCCTATCCAGACCGCGGCGTGATCGTGCTGTGCCGCACGTCCAACCCGGGCGGCTCGGACGTCCAATTTCTGCAGGTGGATGGCAAGCCGCTTTACCAACTCGTGGCCGAAGCCGCGAAGGAACGCTGGAATACGACGGGGCAGATGGGCCTGGTGGTCGGCGCCACGTTCCCGAACGAGATCGCCCGTGTGCGGCAGATCGTTGGCGACATGCCGCTGCTGATTCCGGGCATCGGCGCGCAGGGCGGCGATATCGAGGCAACGGTGAAGGCTGGCCGCACGGCTGACGGCACGGGCATGATGATCAACTCGTCGCGCGCGATTCTCTATGCGAGCGGCGAGAAGGATTTCGCCACCGCTGCACGCCATGTGGCGATGCAAACGCGGGATACCATCAACCGCTACCGGCACGGGTAATCCGAGCCAGGCTGTCAGATAGCGTCAGTACAGCAAAAGGCCGCGCCTGACCGGGCGCGGCCTTTGTCGTTTCAGGCCTCGTTGCGTACCAGTTCCAGCAGTCCGCGCATCGCATGCTCGGCCGCCTGGCGGCGGATCTGTGCGCGGTCGCCCTTGAAGCGCTGGGTCTCGGTGCGCGTGGTGATGCGGTTGCTCCAGCCGAAGCAGACCATGCCGACCGGCTTCTCGGGCGTGCCGCCGTTGGGGCCGGCCACGCCTGTGATGGACAGCGATACCTGTGCGCGGCTGTTGAGCAGCGCACCCTCCGCCATCGCGCGGGCCACTTCCTCGCTGACCGCGCCGTAGTCGCGGATCATCTTGGCGGGCACGCCGAGCATCGTGCTCTTGGCCTCGTTCGAGTACGTGACAAAGCCGCGTTCGAACCATCCGGAAGAGCCCGATACATCGGTAATGGCGGCGGCAACGAGTCCTCCGGTGCAGGACTCGGCCGTGGCCAGCATCAGCGATGTTTCGGCGAGGGCTACGCCGGCCTGGATGGCCAGTTGGTCGAGCAAGCGGCTGATGGACATGGGTGAAAGGTGCGTGGCGTTTGAAGAAAGATGGCGAGTGAACGTCGCGGGAAACGTGGCGAAAGCGTCAGAACGAGCGCCACAGCGCGAATACCAGCAGGGTGTAGAACGCCGCGAAGATGTCGTCGAACATCACGCCGAATGCGCCGCGCAGTCCCGGGCCTTTCAGCGTGCGATCGTAGTAGGCGATCGGTGCCGGCTTGGCGATATCGAACAGCCGGAACCATAGAAAGGCGGCAAACTGGCCCCACAGGCCGGTGGGCATGACAAAGGTCAGCACCAGCCAGAACGCGATGATCTCGTCCCAGACCATGCTGCCGTGGTCGTCCACGCCCATGTCGCGCGCCGTGCGTCCACAGGCCCACATGCCGATCAGGAAGCCCGCACCGATGATCCACAGCCATGTCGTCGGTTCGATCCACAGGGAAATCACGACGAACGAGAGCCACCCATAGAGCGTGCCTACGGTACCCGGGCTGACCGGCGACAGGCCGGAACCGAAGCCGATAGCGATCAGATGCGCGGGGTGCGCGAGCATGAAGCGGGCCGTCGGGCGCGTGACCTTGACAGTCTGCCCGGCTTCGAGGGTCATGGCGGGGTCGCGCGGCGCGGCCGCGGGGGGAGAGGTCGACATCGGATTTGGCTCGTGTACTTATGTTTTATGTGCGCGGCGCCCGGCGTGCCAGTTTCCCGGGTTCCCTCCCGGGCAGATCATGATGCTGGCGCTGCAAGCCGGCATCATGACACGCCCGCGCGCAGGCTGTCAGGGCGACGCGAAGTGGTCGAAGCTAGCGCCGGCATAGGTCACGGGGCTGCCATGGCGGTCGACCAGCCGCAAGCCGGGTTCCGGTGTGATCGAGCCGACGCGTGTCAGCGGCAGTTCCAGGCGATCCGAGATGGCGGCAATGGCTTCACGGTTGCCGATCGGCGCGGTGAAGCAAAGTTCGTAGTCGTCGCCGCCGGCCAGCACGCATTCGCGTTGCAGCGAGTCCGGTTGGGCCGCCAGCACGGTTGAACGCGGCAGCGAGTCCACGTCGAGCAGTGCCCCGACCTGCGAGCGGGTCAGGATGTGGCCGAGATCGCCGATCAGGCCATCTGAAATATCAAGTGCCGCATGCGCTACACCGCGCAGCGCCATGCCCAGCGCGACGCGCGGCGTCGGCATTTCCATACGCGGGCGCACGCGGCTGAATTCGGGTTCGGGCAACAGCCATTCGCCGCGGCAGTCGCCCAGTGCGAGACGCGCGTCGCCAAGTGTTCCGGAAACCCAGATATCGTCGCCAGGACGCGCGGCATCGCGTCGCAGGGCGGCGCGCGCCGGCACGTCGCCGAATACGGTCAGGCTAAGCGTGAGCGGCCCGCGTGTGGTGTCGCCGCCGATCAGCTCGCAGCCGTGTTCGTCGGCGAGCGCCAACATGCCTGCAGCCAGTTCTTCAAGCCATGCGGGATCGGCTTCGGGCAGTGCCAGCGCGAGCGTGAACCCGCGCGGCTCGGCGCCCATGGCCGCCAGATCTGACAAGTTGACCGCCAGCGCCTTATGGCCCAGTGCACGGGGCGGGACATCGGCAAAGAAATGGCGCCCGCTGACCAGCATGTCGGTGCTGACGGCCAGGTGATGGCCGGGCCGCGGATCGATCAGCGCGCAGTCGTCGCCCACGCCAAGCACGGCCTTGCGTACCGGACGCGTAAAGAAACGGCGGATCAGATCGAACTCGGAGAGCTGCGCGCGGCGGATCGTGGACATGGGACTAACCGGGCCAGGGCGGCGCCGGCGCAAAAAAGGCGGATCGGGACAAGGATGGTGCCAGGCCAGCGGCTCGGCAAGATACTGCAGCGGGCGGCAGCATTGACTGTTGCTTGCTGTTCAAGGCCAGCGGCTTGGGGCATATTGTACCGAAACACAATGCTGGTCCTCGTCAAATGCTTATTGTGAAATAGTATTTCACAATATAAAATGCCGGGTCCAGAGGAAGAGATTGGCGGGCACGTGGAGCCGGTCCGCCAATCATCCGAAGCCCTGTCAAATGACGGCTCCACCGATTGGAATATGCGCCGATGACCAGCCCTCAGCAGTCCCCGTCCCAAGACGATCTGAAACAGCAGCAGCGTGAGGCGCTGCGCAAAGCGGCGCTCGAGTATCACGAGTTTCCGACTCCCGGGAAGATCTCCGTTACGCCGACCAAGCCGCTGTCGAACCAGCGCGACCTGGCCCTGGCCTATTCGCCGGGCGTGGCAGCTGCCTGCGAGGAGATCGTCGCCGACCCCGCCAACTCCTTCCGCTACACCGCGCGCGGCAACCTGGTGGCGGTAATCACCAATGGCACCGCCGTGCTGGGCCTGGGCGACATTGGCGCCGCGGCGTCCAAGCCGGTCATGGAAGGCAAGGCCGGCCTGTTCAAGAAATTCGCCGGCATCGACGTCTTTGACATCGAAATCGACGAAAAAGACCCCGAAAAGCTCGTGCAGGTCATTGCCGCGCTGGAGCCGACCTTCGGCGGCATCAACCTCGAAGACATCAAGGCACCGGAGTGCTTCTACGTCGAGCGCAAGCTGCGCGAGAAGATGAAGATCCCGGTCTTCCACGATGACCAGCACGGTACCGCCATCGTCGTGGCTGCCGCCGTCATCAACGGCCTGAAGGTCGTCGGCAAGGACATCAAGAGCGTCAAGCTGGTGGCCTCGGGCGCCGGCGCCGCCGCGCTGGCCTGCCTGGATCTGCTGGTGGACCTGGGCCTGCCCATCGAGAACATCTGGGTGACGGACCTGGCCGGCGTGGTCTACGAAGGCCGTACCGAATTGATGGACCCGGAGAAGGCCCGCTTCTGCCAGAAGACCGACAAGCGCAAGCTTGGCGAGGTGATCGATGGCGCCGACATTTTCCTGGGCCTGTCCGCCGCCGGCGTGCTCAAGCAGGACATGGTCCAGCGCATGGGCGAGAAGCCGCTGGTGCTGGCCCTGGCCAACCCGAACCCGGAAATCGCACCGGAACTGGTCAAGGAAGTCCGCCCGGACGCCATCATGGCGACCGGCCGTACCGACTACCCGAACCAGGTCAATAACGTCCTGTGCTTCCCGTTCATCTTCCGCGGCGCGCTCGATTGCGGTGCGACCACCATCACGCGTGAGATGGAGATCGCCGCCGCCAACGCGATCGCCGAGCTGGCGCGCCAGGAGCAGAGCGATATCGTGGCCACGGCCTACGGCATCCAGGACCTGGCGTTCGGCCCGGAATACCTGATCCCGAAGCCGTTCGATCCGCGCCTGATCGTGTGGGTGGCACCGGCTGTGGCGGAAGCCGCCATGAAATCTGGCGTGGCCTCGCGTCCGATCGAGGACATGGACGCCTACCGCCTGCAGTTGCAGCAGTTCGTGTACCACTCCGGCACGCTGATGAAGCCGATCTACGCCGCCGCCCGCAAGGTCGAGATGGCGAAGAAGCGCATCGTCTTTGCCGAGGGCGAGGAGGAGCGCGTGCTGCGCGCCGTGCAGGTGGTCGTCGATGAAAAGCTGGCCAACCCGATCCTGATCGGCCGCCCGGCGGTGTTGCAGCATCGCATTGAGCGTTTCGGCCTGCGCCTGCGCCCGGGCGTGGACTTCGCCGTGGTCAACCCCGAGCACGACGAGCGCTTCCGCGATTATTCCGACGCGTATTACCGCATGATGGCGCGCGAAGGCGTTACGCCGCAGTACGCCAAGCTCGAACTGCGCCGCCGCACCACGCTGATTGGCGCCATGCTGGTCAAGAGGGGCGAGGCCGATGGCATGATCTGCGGTACCGTCAGCAACACCGCCGCACACCTGCGCTACATCGACCAGGTTCTGGGTGGGACCAGCAAGGTCTACGCAGCCATGAACGGCCTGGTGCTGCCGGGCCGCCAGATCTTCCTGGTGGATACCCACGTGAACGTGGATCCGACCGCCGATGAACTGGCCGAGATCACGCTGATGGCGGCTGAAGAGCTCAAGCGCTTCGGCATCGAGCCCAAGGTGGGGCTGCTGTCGCACTCGAATTTCGGGTCGTCCGAAGCGCCCTCGGCCCGCAAGATGCGCGATACGCTCGCGATCCTGCGCGAACGCGCACCGGAGCTCGAAGTCGACGGCGAAATGCACGGCGACAGCGCGCTGGACGAGAAGCTGCGCAATACCCTGGTGCCGGACGGCACGCTCAAGGGCGAGGCGAACCTGCTGGTCTGCCCGAACATCGACGCGGCCAATATCTCGTACAACCTGCTGAAGGTTGCGGCGGGCAACAACGTCGCCATCGGGCCGATTTTGCTCGGCGTGAAGGCGCCGGTGCACATCTTGACCCCGTCGGCAACGGTGCGCCGCATCGTCAACATGACCTCGCTGGTCGTGGTCGACGCTGCTGCCAAGCGCTAAGCCGCAGTACGGTTCAATGTGGCGGAAAAGCCGGGCTTGCCCGGCTTTTTTTCGCTTTGCGGCTGCCAGTTAGTATGCGCACACATCCTATTAACACATTGAAACAATTGAGGATTTCGCGCTGGCGCAGAGCCGGGATTGATTAATTGCTTGCATACGCGTACCCTTACGCCCTTGATACAGGCGCTCGCCACGGGCGCTCCGGTGCGGTCGGCGGCAGGTAAGCCGGCCAGGGTGGCCCGGATACTTGTCTACCCAGCAGGCGGCAGGCTCGATTTCCGGTTCAACCAAGACAGACCAACGTGGGTTTCCAGATTCCCGTGATACAGCAGCGGCAACCGCTGCCCGTGCGCGGCCGGCGCTTGCTGGCGCAGGCGTTGTCAGGCATGGTCCTGGCATTGGCCTTCATGCAGCCGTCGCTGGCCAGGCAGCAACAGGCCGAGGGACTGGCGGGAACCATTGCCGTGCAGCAACTGCCCAATGAGGCACGGCAGACGCTGGAGCGTATCGAGGCCGGCGGCCCGTTTCCCTACGAGAAGGACGGCACGCGATTCGGCAACTATGAACGCGCCCTCCCTCAACAACAACGCGGTTACTACCGCGAATATACGGTCAAGAGCCAGAACAGCCGGAACCGGGGAGCAAAGCGGATCGTTTGCGGGGGCGACCAGCGCGCGGCGAACGACTGCTACTACACAGAAGACCACTACAACAGCTTCAAACGGATAACCAAATGATGACTGACATTTTCGGATTGGGCGACGCCCTTGCCGCCCGCGAGGAGCGCGGCGCCGGAGATGGCTGGCAGCGGGCGCAGCATCAGGCCCAGAACCTTTACGACAACGTGCTGATGATGCCGCGCCAAGAGCTCACGCACAGACTTCCGCCCGCTGCCCCGGTCGCCGTGCCGGCTATCGCAAGCTGGGCCGACGGGGCCGAGGGAGCCATGAACCTGTTCAAGTCGGTGCGACCGAACATTGTCCAGTCGATCCGCGCATTCCGCGTGCCCGATCTTGCCCAGGCGGCGGCCGACCTTGGCCAGCATTTCCTGTACGCGAACTGCGCCCATTGCGCGAGCAAGGCGGAGGTTCTGGAAACGATCGCCACGTCGTTCACGTTCCCCAAGCATTTCGGCAAGAACTTCGACGCGCTGGCGGATTGCCTGACCGACATGATCTACAAGGCCGGCCAGCAGCCGGGCTTCGTAATCGTGCTCGAAGGCCTGCCGATTGCGCAAAAGTTTGACAAGGAAGGGCGCGAGGTCCTGCTGGACGTATTCCGCGATGCCGCCGAGTTCTGGGGCGAACGCAAGGTCCAGTTCCGGGTGTTCTATTCGTTTGCCTGATCGTTGATTGCTAATTCCTGACCGCGTGCCCGCTTAATGCCTGGCGGGACAGAAATTAGAAAGCCCGCGACCGTCACCGACGTCGCGGGCTTTTGTTTGATGGCAGGTCGGCCAGTCGATCAGGACTGTGACGGCACGTGGCCGTGCGGGGTTAGCCGGTCGATCAGCTCGGGCAGGCCTTCGCTCAACTGCGCGGCCACGTCTTCTTGCGACATGCCCGTGGAGGTCGCCAGCGAGTCGAGGGCGCCGGTGTTGCCCAGCGCATCGCTCAGGGCAGAAGGCGTGACCGGCTGGTTGGCGCCGGAGCCGATCCATGAATCCACCTGCTCGCCAAGACCCGCCTGCGCGAGCACATCGCGTAGCGCGCCGATGCCGCCGGCCGCGGCGCCGAGCGCCTGGCTGTTCGCCGGCGCGCCACCTTGTCCACCCAGCAAGCCGCCGATCAGCGAACCAAGGTCCAGGCCGCCGCCGGGGGTAGCGCCCGAACCGCCGGTCAGGCCCCCCAGCAAGCCGCCCAGGCTGCCCAGTCCACCGAGTCCATCGTCCGTGGTGGCTTGAGCCGGATCCCCTGAGGCACCGCTCTTGTGGCGCATTGCCATCATTGCCAGCAGACCCAACGCCATCATCAGCTTCGGGTTCAGGCCGCCTTCGGCGCCTTCACCTTCCCCCTGGCGCGCGCCGCCGAGTTGCCCGAGCACCCCGCCCAGCACGCTATCGAGTAATCCCATGGTCGACTCCTTTGTGATGAAGGATGGCGTGCGCCGCCATCAGAATCCGCCCAGCAAGGCGTTCAGCGTTGCCAGGCAGGCAAGCCCGGCAGTTTCGGTGCGCAGGATGCGCGGGCCGAGTGACACGGCGGTGAAGCCCGCGTGCAGGGCGGCATCTTCCTCTTCCGGCGCCAGGCCGCCTTCTGGCCCAATCAGCAGCGTGACGCCGCCAGCCAGCAGGCTTACCCTGTTCGCCGCGGCATAGGCCGGCAGCGACTGGTCGGCACGTGGCGACACCAAGAGCCGGTTGCCTTCGCCTGCGGCACGCAGCCACGTATCCAAGTTAGTTACCGGCGCGACGGCCGGCAAGCGATTGCGGCCGCATTGCTCGCAGGCAGCTTCTACGAGCGCCTGCCAGTGGGCCTGGCGCTTCTGCGCGCGGTCGCCGCTGAGCCGTACGACCGAACGCGCGGCCTGCAGCGGCTGGATGGCAGTCACGCCCAGTTCGACGGCCTTTTCGATCAGCCAGTCCATCTTGTCGCCGCCGGCCAGGCCCTGGGCAAGCATGACACGGAATGGTGGTTCCGTTTCCGTGTTGTCTCGCTCACCCACGCGCGCGAGTGCGTGGCGCTTGCCCAAATCAAGCAGCGTGGCGGCATGGCTGCCGCCACGGCCATCGAACAGCGTGATGGCGTCGCCCGGCGCCAGGCGCAGCACCTGCACATGGCGAACGACGGCTTCGGGGAGGTCGAAATCGGTACCGGCGGCAAGCGCCGCGTCGGCGCTGCCGACAAAGAAACGCGGTGGCATCAGCTGGTCTTGTCTTCCTGTTTGCCCGCTACGGGTTTGCCGAAACCCCAGCGGTAGCCGTCCGGGTCTTCGACCATGCAGTAGCGGTCGCCCCAGAACTGGTCGGCGGGCTCCATCAGGCTGACCGCGCCGGCCGCCACGGCTTGCGCATGCATGGCGTCGACGTCGTCGCAATAGACGTAGAACGTTTGCGGGCACTCCACGCCAAGCGAGCGCGGTGTGCGCGCCGTGCTGCCCCAGGCGCCCTCGGGCGCGAACATGACGATCAGCTCGCCCTGATAGGACATTTCGGCATGCGTGGGCACGCCGTTCTCGTCGACCACGTGGCCCGCCGCGAAGCCGAAGGCGCGCTGGTAGAAGTCCAGGGCGGTGCGCCCGTTGCTGACGGTCAGGTAGGGCGTGAGCCTCGGGGTGTTGGCCGGTCTCGTCATGGTCGTCTCCTGTCGGGGAAACCTCGCGTTCCTTAATGGATGCGGGAGCGCGGTGCGAGTGTGCATCTTACGCGTGCGCGCCGGTGCTGTCGAAGTCCTCGCCCCGCGCTCCAAAGTGCATCAACGGCAATCTGCGATCGCTGCCGGGCAAGTGCCTGTGCGATTACCGGCCCCTGTCCGGTCCGTCCGACGGCAGCGTTGCAGCCGGATTTACCCTTAGCTTCTGCTAAAATTGCTGTTTTCCTGCCGCCAGGCCCAGCGCCCTTACGCCCGCATGTCCGCCCTTGCTCATCCCGCCACAAGTCCCTTTGCTTCCCAGCCTGCCAAGCTGATGGCCGATGCCATTCGCGTGCTTGCCATGGACGCCGTCCAGCAAGCCAATTCCGGCCATCCTGGCGCGCCGATGGGCATGGCCGATATCGCAGTGGCGCTGTGGGGCCGCCACCTGAAGCACAACCCGGCCAATCCGCACTGGGCGGACCGCGACCGCTTCGTGCTGTCGAACGGCCACGGCTCGATGCTGATCTACGCGCTGCTGCACCTGACCGGCTATGACCTGCCGATCGAGGAGCTGAAGAACTTCCGCCAGCTTCACAGCAAGACCGCCGGTCACCCGGAATACGGCATCACCCCTGGCGTGGAAACGACCACCGGCCCGCTGGGCCAGGGCATCACCAATGCCGTCGGCATGGCGCTGGCCGAACGCCTGCTCGGTGAAGAATTCAACCGCCCGGGCTTCAACATTGTCAATCACTACACCTACGTGTTCCTCGGCGACGGCTGCCTGATGGAAGGCATCAGCCACGAGGCTTGCTCGCTGGCCGGCACGCTGAAGCTGAACAAGCTGATCGCACTGTGGGATGACAACGGCATCTCGATCGATGGCGACGTGGTGCACTGGTTCAACGACGACACGCCCAAGCGCTTCGAAGCCTACGGCTGGAACGTGATCCGCGGCATCGACGGCCACGACGTGACCGCTGTCGACCTGGCGATTTCGCAGGCCAAGGCCAGCGACAAGCCGACCCTGATCTGCTGCCGCACCAAGATCGGCAAGGGCGCGCCCAACAAGGAAGGCGGTCACGACGTGCACGGCGCCCCGCTTGGCGGCGCCGAAGTGCTGGCCACGCGCGAAGCGCTTGGCTGGGCCCACGCCCCGTTCGAAGTGCCGGCGGATGTCTACGACGCCTGGGATGCCAAGGCCACCGGCCTCGCCCTGGAAAAGGCCTGGAACGCGCTGTTCGAAGGCTACGCCGACCGCCACCCGTATGAAGCCGGTGAATTCCAGCGCCGCATGCGCGGCGAGCTGCCAGGCAGCTTCGACGCCGCCGTCGACGCCTTCATCGCCAAGTGCGAAGAAAAGGCCGAGACCATCGCTACCCGCAAGGCGAGCCAGAACACCATCGAGGCCTTCGGCCCGGTGCTGCCCGAATTCCTCGGCGGCTCGGCCGACCTGACCGGCTCGAACCTGACCAACTGGTCGGGCAGCCAGGCCGTGCGTGTGGATGCCTGGGGCAACCACATCAACTATGGTGTGCGCGAGTTCGGCATGAGCGCCATCCTGAACGGTATTACGCTGCACGGTGGCTACATCCCCTACGGCGCCACGTTCCTGACCTTCTCGGACTACAGCCGCAACGCGCTGCGCATGGCGGCGCTGATGAAAATCCGCTCGCTGTTCGTGTTCACCCATGACTCGATCGGCCTGGGCGAAGACGGCCCGACGCACCAGTCGATCGAACACGTCGCCAGCCTGCGCCTGATCCCGAACAT
Organism: Cupriavidus sp. C1SS-2L; assembly: GCF_057073735.1. Classification (NCBI taxonomy): domain Bacteria; kingdom Pseudomonadati; phylum Pseudomonadota; class Betaproteobacteria; order Burkholderiales; family Burkholderiaceae; genus Cupriavidus; species Cupriavidus sp. C1SS-2L. Next base: position 3,145,545 of record NZ_CP172708.1, on the reverse strand, counting down.
GGACGTCTGGCGTACCGCCGACACCACTGAGACCGCCGTGGCCTGGGCCGAGGCGATCCGCCGCGAAAACGGCCCGAGCTGCCTGATCTTCAGCCGCCAGAACCTGCCGTTCCAGCAGCGTGACGACGCGACCCGCGCCAATATCGCGCGCGGCGGCTACGTGCTGCGCGACGGCACGAACGCGAACACCGGCCGTCCCGACGCCGTGATCCTGGCCACCGGCTCCGAAGTGGGCCTGGCCGTCGGCGCTGCCGACCAGCTGGCCGCCGAAGGCGTGCACGTGCGCGTGGTATCGATTCCGGCCACGACTGTGTTCGACAAGCAGGACAGCGCCTACAAGGCGAGCGTCCTGCCGGCCGGCGTGCCCCGCGTGGCCGTGGAAGCCGGTGTGACGGATTTCTGGTGGAAATACCAGGTCCAGGCTGTTGTGGGCATTGACACCTTCGGCGAGTCGGCGCCGGCCGGCGTGCTGTTCAAGCACTTCGGCTTCACCGTCGAGAACGTCGTGCGGACCGTCAAGGACACGCTGCAATAAGAGTCGCGGCGGACAACCCGGCGCCCCAGTTTTCTAGCATCAGGCATTTCAGGAGATAGACATGACCATCAAGATCGGCATCAACGGCTTCGGCCGCATCGGGCGCATGGTATTCCGTGCAGCCGCCGCCAACTTCAAGGACATCGAAGTCGTTGCCATCAACGACCTGCTCGAGCCCGACTACCTCGCGTACATGCTGAAGTACGACTCGGTGCACGGCCGTTTCGACGGTGAAGTGTCGGTCGACGGCAACACGCTGGTCGTCAACGGCAAGAAGATCCGCCTGACCGCCGTCAAGGATCCGGCCGAGCTGAAGTGGGGCGAAGTCGGCGCCGACGTGGTGATCGAGTCGACCGGCATCTTCCTGACCAAGGAAGGCGCGCAGAAGCACATCGACGCGGGCGCCAAGAAGGTGATCATGTCGGCACCGTCGAAGGACGACACCCCGATGTTCGTGTACGGCGTGAACCACGAAACGTACAAGGGCGAAGCGATCATCTCGAACGCTTCGTGCACCACGAACTGCCTGGCACCGGTTGCCAAGGTGCTGAACGACAAGTGGGGCATCAAGCGCGGCCTGATGACCACCGTGCACGCTGCCACCGCCACGCAGAAGACCGTCGACGGCCCGTCCAACAAGGACTGGCGCGGCGGCCGCGGCATCCTGGAAAACATCATCCCGTCGTCGACGGGCGCCGCCAAGGCCGTGGGCGTGGTGATTCCGCAGCTGAACAAGAAGCTGACCGGCATGTCGTTCCGCGTGCCGACTTCGGACGTGTCCGTGGTCGACCTGACCGTCGAACTGGAAAAGTCGGCGTCGTACGAAGAAATCTGCGCCGAGATGAAGGCCCAGAGCCAGGGCGCGCTGAAGGGCGTGCTGGGCTACACCGAAGACAAGGTTGTTGCCACGGACTTCCGCGGCGATGCACGCACCTCGATTTTCGACGCTGAAGCCGGCATCGCGCTGGACGGCACCTTTATCAAGGTCGTGAGCTGGTACGACAACGAGTGGGGCTACTCGAACAAGTGCCTGGAAATGGCACGCGTGGTGGCCAAGTAATCCGGCTGCCTGTCGCGAAAAAACGCGCCTTCGGGCGCGTTTTTCTTTGGGCGGGCGTCAAGCTACGCGTCAACCGGCGGGCCGTGCTGCGAGCGGCCGTGCGTCCACGGCGGCACCATCCACAAGGAAATGGCCGCCGGCGACGTGGTGGATCGTGCGCAGGGCGTCGTGTCCTTCGAAATGCCACCGACCGTTGCTGAATACGCGCGCATCGGCATGGGCCGCCACCACTTCGCCGAGGAACAGGTCGTAGGTTTGCTGGATCGGCGGTTCGGGCAGCAGCCGGCATTCCAGCCAAGCGGCGCAGCCAGCCAGCAGCGGGGCGCCGACGACGTCGCCGGCGAACGTTTCCAGGCCGAAGGTTTCGAACTTGTCCGTGCTTTGCTGCTCGGCGAGCGATTGCCCGGAACTGGATCCGAGCGCTTCGGTCAGGTCGACCTGGCTCACGGTCGGCACCTGGAGCACAAATTCGCCGCTCTGCTCCAGCAGCTGGCGTGTCCAGGTGCTCTTGTCCAGCACCACCGCGACCTTGGGCGGCGAGAAATCCAGCGGCATCGCCCATGCGGCCGCCATGATGTTGCGGTGCCCGCCGGCGGCTGCGCTGACCAGCACGGTCGGCCCGTGGTTCAGCAACCGGTAGGCTTTCACGAGTTCAACCGCTTGGCGGTGTGATGGCATAGGCGCAAAAATGGGATCGGGGGAAACCCGACTATACGCCGACCTTCATGTGATTGCTGTCCGACGGCGGGAGCCCTTTTTCACGAAATGGACCTGAAGTTCATCATACAGTCGCGAAAAATGCAGACCATTGCCCGGAGTGAAATGCTGAATCTGCTTTCCGATGGCGTTTTTTCCACTTACACTAATAACGAGCCGTTGATATCTGATGTGCAGCCAGTGCAAGTCGCGGGGCCATCTAAGATCGGAATAAATCGGAACAGGGCCTGATCATGGTGAACGTGGACACCAAGCTTCTTGTGATTTTCACCGAACTGCTGAGCAAGCGGAACGCGACCTATGTCGCGGAGAAAATGCACATGACGGCCCCGGCCGTGTCGCATTCGCTTGGCCGGCTGCGCGAGATCTTCGACGATCCGCTTTTCATCCGTGTGCCGCACGGGCTGACCCCGACGCCCCGCGCGCTCGAACTTGGCCCCAAGATCCGCGACATGCTGGACCTGTGGTCGTCGATCAATGAAGGCGATGCCGACAATTTCGATCCGGCGATCGCCACGGGCACGCTGAGCATCGGCTTTGCCGCGGAACTGGGCGACACGGTGTTCAACCGTTTCGTGCTGCGCATCAAGCAGCTGGCACCGGAACTGCATATCAAGCTGGTCGAATCCCATTCGTGGGAAACCGATGTGGCTTCGATGCGCGCGAACGAACTCGACCTGGCTTTTTCGCCGTTCCCGACGCGGCATCCGGAAATCGTCGAGGAGATGGTGACGTCGCTGAGCCTGTGGGTGTGCGCACGCAAGAACCATCCGCTGCTGAAAGGCCAGTGCACGCTGGAGCAATACCTCGACTGTGGCCATATCTTCATGGCGCATTCGGGCGGCGCGGGCCGGCCGGCTCCGTCGCTGATCCCGCTCGACTACGCATTGCAGCAGCGAGGGCTCAAGCGCAACGCGACGCTGACCGTCCATTCGTGGCGTGCGCAGGCCGAGCTGGCCGCGCAGACCGACATGATCTTCACGGTCAACGCACTGACCAAGGACATGGCCTGCGAGACCTACGGCCTCAAGGCGTTTCCGCTGCCGGCCGAGCTCAACACCACAGTCGGTCTGAACATGTTCTGGCACCGCAGCCGCAATACGCACCCGATGCTGGTGTGGGCGCGCGGCCTGTTCCGACAGGTAGTGGGCGAATTCGTCGGCATGCCGGCCGCACGGCAGCTGCGTATGGTTGCCGAGCAGGACGTCGAAACCCCCTGATCGCAGCCTCAGGCTCATTCGGACCCAAGAAAAAACCGGCGCACAGGCGCCGGTTTTTTCTTGCTGCCATCCCGCCGCGCACGAGCGGTGGCCGGCTTATCGTTTTGGTCTGTGGGGACAATCAGTTTTGGTGCAGTTGCCGTACAGCGACAACGCATGTTCCTGCAGCGCAAAGCCGCGTTCGCGCGCGATGCTTTGCTGGCGTTGCTCGATCTCGCCGTCGAAGAACTCCTCCACGCGGCCGCAATCGAGGCATACCAAGTGGTCGTGGTGTTTGCCTTCGTTGAGCTCGAAAATGGCCTTGCCGGATTCGAAATTGTTGCGCGACAGAAGGCCCGCCTGCTCGAACTGGGTGAGCACACGGTAAACGGTCGCCAGGCCGATATCCATATGCTCGTTGAGCAGGATTCGGTAGACGTCTTCAGCGCTCAGGTGGCGCTGTTCACTGGTCTGAAAAATCTCAAGAATTTTCAGCCGCGGCACGGTCGCCTTTAGGCCGATATTCTTGAGCTCCGCCGGACTCGGCATGGGCGTGACTCCCTAGAGTACAATGTCTGGATAGTTGAATCATAAGGGTTTTGGCGACAAAAGTCGCCCGGTGCCAGGGCCAGCAAAGGCGGCTTCAGCCCGCCGGACGCCGTGGCAGCCCAGACAGCCGCCGCGCGGCGGAAATGTCCCTGTCGGCACTTTCCTTTCCCTCTGGAAGCGAGATACATGCGTTCATTCCGTTCGTTTGCCATGCGTCCGACGCTGGTGATTTCCCTGCTGGCTGCGGCGCTTCTGGCCGGTGCCTGCTCGACCTACGACTCCACTTCGCGCAAGCTCACAAACGCCATTACGCCGTATCGGATCAATATCGTGCAGGGCAACTTCGTCTCGCGTGAGGCGGCTTCGCAACTGCACGAGGGCATGACCCGCGACCAGGTCAAATTCCTGCTCGGTACGCCACTGCTGACCGACGTCTTCCATGCCGATCGCTGGGACTACGTGTTCTCATTCCGCCGTGGCAATGCAGCGATTGTCCAGCAGCGCCGCTTTACCGTTTACTTTGACGGCGACAAGCTGGTGAAGTTTGGCGGTGACGAACTGCCGTCCGAATACGAGCTGATTGCCGAAATCGATGGCATGAAAAAGGCACTGAAAGACCAGAAACCGGGCATCGGCGGCAGTGCCAGCAGCCAGGCAGCAACAGCGCCGGCGGCAACACCCGCTGCCCCGCAAGACGCTCCGGCGGCACCCACCGAACCGCAGGCGGTCGCTCCGGAGACTTCCGCCGCCACGCCGGCCGCCCAGCCGGCCGCCGCTACGCAGCCTGAATCCGCTCCACAGTCCAACTGAAGCGCGCTTCAGGCGCGTGAGGCAACCCGCAACGGTTGCCACCATGATTCCCGGCCGGCGCTTTGCGACCGGCCGTTTTCCGATTTCGCCAGGTAAAACACCATGAACATTGCCATTGCCGGCGCCTCCGGCCGCATGGGCCGCATGCTGATCGAACACATTCTCGCCACCGAAGGCGTCTCGCTGTCGGGCGCGCTCGACGTGCCGGGCTCGCCTGCGCTGGGTCAGGATGCCGGCTTGTTGCTGGGCCGCCAGACCGGCGTGGCGATTACGGCCGACCTCGAAGCAGGCCTGGCCGGCGCCGACTGCCTGATCGACTTCACGCGCCCCGAGGGCACGCTGGCTCACCTTGCCGTGGCCAAGCGCCTGGGCGTCAAGATGGTGATCGGCACGACGGGCTTTGACGACGCCGGCAAGGCCGCGCTGGCCGAAGCGGCAAAGTCGATTGGCATCGTGTTCGCCGCGAACATGAGCGTGGGCGTCAATGCAACCTTCAAACTGCTGGAAGTGGCGGCAAAGCTGCTTTCTACCGGCTACGACATCGAAATCATCGAAGCTCACCACCGATTCAAGGTCGATGCCCCGTCGGGCACGGCGCTGAAGATGGGCGAGGTGGTGGCAGAAGCTCTGGGTCGCGACCTCAAGACCTGTGCAGTCTATGCGCGTGAAGGTCACACGGGCGAGCGCGATCCGAACTCGATCGGCTTTGCCACCGTGCGCGGCGGCGATATCGTCGGGGACCACACCGTGATGTTCGCCGGCATCGGCGAGCGCATCGAGATCAGCCACAAGTCCTCGAGCCGGCAGTCGTATGCCGATGGCGCCGTGCGCGCGGCCCGCTTCCTGGCCGACAAGCCGAACGGCCTGTTCGACATGCAGGACGTGCTGGGCCTGAAGTAAGGCGGCACCCGGGTTGGCAAGGCCGTGACGGCCTTGCCGCACGGTTATAATCAGCTTCTTTCGCATTGCACGACAGGCGGACGCCGCACCAGCGGTTGCTCGCCATCTGCCTTCCTGTCCCCCGGATGCGGGCATGCCTGACGCCGCGCAGACCGTTGTCCTGAACGTTGTCCCGACCATGCAAGACAAATATCTTCCTTCCGCCGTTGAACAAGCCGCCCAGCAACACTGGCAGGCGATCGACGCCTACCGCGTGCCCGAGCATGCCACCGGCCCCGACGGCAAGGAAAAGCCCAAGTTCTACGCCTGCTCGATGCTGCCGTACCCGTCGGGCAAGCTGCACATGGGACACGTGCGCAACTACACGATCAACGACGTGATGGCGCGCTACTTGCGCATGAACGGCAACAACGTGCTAATGCCGATGGGCTGGGACGCCTTCGGCATGCCGGCGGAAAATGCCGCGCTGAATAACGGCGTGGCCCCGGCCGCCTGGACCTACGACAACATCGCTTACATGAAGAAGCAGATGCAGTCGATGGGCCTGGCGATCGACTGGTCGCGCGAAGTCGCGACCTGCAGCCCCGACTACTACCGCTGGAACCAGTGGCTGTTCCTGAAGATGCTGGAAAAGGGCATTGCCTACCGCAAGACCGGCACCGTCAACTGGGACCCGGTCGACCAGACCGTGCTGGCCAACGAGCAGGTCATCGACGGCCGCGGCTGGCGCTCGGGCGCGATCGTGGAAAAGCGCGAGATCCCGATGTACTACCTGCGTATCACCGATTACGCAGAGGAACTGCTCGGCGACCTCGACGGCCTGGGCTGGCCCGAGCGCGTCAAGATCATGCAGCAGAACTGGATCGGCAAGAGCGTGGGCGTGCGCTTTGCGTTCAAGCACGATATCGAGGGCGACGACGGTCAGCTGATCAATGACGGCAAGCTGTACGTGTTTACCACGCGCGCCGACACGATCATGGGCGTGACCTTCTGCGCGGTCGCCGCCGAGCACCCGCTGGCCACGCACGCCGCCGCGAACAACCCCGAACTGGCTGCCTTCATCGACGAATGCAAGCATGGTTCGGTCATGGAAGCCGACATGGCGACCATGGAGAAGAAGGGCATGCCGACAGGCTTGCAGGTCACGCATCCGCTGACCGGCGAGCAGGTCGACGTTTGGGTTGGCAACTACGTGCTGATGAGCTACGGCGACGGCGCCGTGATGGGCGTGCCCGCGCACGACGAGCGCGATTTCGCATTCGCCAACAAGTACAAGCTGCCGATCAGGCAGGTCATCGACGTCAAGGGCCAGCCGTATTCGACCGAAGCCTGGCAGGAGTGGTACGGCGACAAGGAAAACGGCGTCTGCATCGAAAGCGGCAAGTACAACGGCCTCGGTTACCTGGCCGCGGTCGAGGCGATCGCTGCCGATCTCGGCGCGATGGGCCTCGGCGAGAAGAAGATCACCTGGCGCCTGCGCGACTGGGGCATCTCGCGCCAGCGCTACTGGGGCACGCCGATCCCGCTGATCCACTGCGACAGCTGCGGCGTGGTGCCGGTGCCCGAGCAGGACCTGCCCGTGGTGCTGCCCGAGGATCTCGTGCCGGACGGCACGGGCAACCCGCTGAACAAGGACCCCCGCTTCCTGCAGTGCAGCTGCCCGTCCTGCGGCAAGCCCGCGCGCCGCGAGACCGACACGATGGATACGTTCATCGATTCGTGCTGGTACTACATGCGCTATACGTGCCCGGACGCGGCCACCATGGTCGATGCGCGCAACGATTACTGGATGCCGATGGACCAGTACATCGGCGGCATCGAGCACGCGATCCTGCACCTCCTGTACGCGCGCTTCTGGACCAAGGTCATGCGCGACCTAGGCCTGGTCAAGTTCGACGAGCCGTTCACGAACCTGCTCACGCAGGGCATGGTGCTCAACGAAACCTTCTACCGCGAAGACGCTGCCGGCAAGAAGACCTGGTACAACCCGGCCGACGTTGACGTGCAGACCGATGACCGCGGCCGTCCCGTGGGCGCCACGCTGAAGGCCGATGGCCAGCCGGTGGTGATCGGGGGCGTCGAGAAAATGTCGAAGTCGAAGAACAACGGCATCGACCCGCAGGCCCTGATCGACCAGCACGGCGCCGACACCGCGCGCCTGTTCGTGATGTTCGCCGCCCCGCCGGAACAGCAGCTCGAATGGAGTGGCTCGGGCGTGGAAGGCGCATCGCGCTTCCTGCGCCGCGTGTGGAACTATGGCTTCGCCAACGCCGCGGCCGTACGCGATGGTGCTGGCGCCGCGCCGACCGCGGATGACGCGGACCTGCGCCGAGAGATCCATGGCGTGCTCAAGCAGGCCAACTACGACTACCAGCGCATCCAGTACAACACCGTGGTGTCCGCCACGATGAAGATGCTGAACGCGCTCGAAGACGCCAAGAACGCTTCGCCGGTCGCGCGCCGCGAGTGCTTCGGCATCCTGCTGCGCGTGCTGTACCCGGTGGTGCCGCACATCACGCACGGCCTGTGGGATGCGCTGGGCTACGCCACGCAGTACGGCGACCTGCTCGACGCCCCGTGGCCGCAGGTCGATGAAGGCGCGCTGGTGCGAACCGAAATCGAAATGGTGCTGCAGATCAACGGCAAGGTGCGCGGCAGCGTGACCGTGCCGGCTGATGCCGACCGCGCCGCGATCGAGGCCGCCGCCGCTGCCAGCGAGACCGTGGCCAAGTTTGCCGAGGGCAAGGCGCCGAAGAAGATCGTGGTCGTGCCGGGCCGCCTGGTCAACGTGGTGCTGTAAGCACAGGGATCGGAACCGATAAGCGGATGAAGGAATCGCCGAGAATGGATCGACTGGACAAGGGCCGCCGCAAGCTGCTCGCCGCGATGCTGGCCACGGGCCTGCTGGCGGGCTGCGGCTTCCACATGCGCGGCAATGCTGACTTTGCGTTCAAGCGGCTCTATATCGGCATTCCGCCCAATACGCTGATGGGCGCCGACCTGCGCCGCGCGATCCGCGGCGGTTCGGACACCGTGGTCGTGGCCGACCAGAAAGAGGCCGACGCGCTGCTGGACGTGCTGCAGGACACGCGCACCAAGACCATCTTGTCGATCACAACCGAAGGCGTGGTGCGCGAATACCGCCTGACGCAGCGCTTCAGCTTCCGCCTGCGCGACGCCACGGGCAAGGAACTGATCGCGCCGTCGCAGCTGATCCTCACGCGCGACCTTACGTACAACGAAGCCAATACGCTGGCCAAGGACTACGAAGAGCAGCAGCTCTATCGCGACATGCAGCGCGATATCGTGCAGCAGCTCATGCGCCGGCTGGCCGCGGTCAAGGCCATCTGAGCGCATCGACGTCCCGCACCGGCATGCAGCTCAAGCTCGACGGACTCGACGCCCATTTGCGGCAGGCCAAGGCCAAGGGTCTCGCGCCGCTCTACGTCGTCCATGGCGACGAGCACTTGCTGGTGCTCGAAGCGGTGGACCGCCTGCGCCAGACCGCGCGCGAGGCCGGTTTCTCCGAGCGCGACGTGCTCGTGGTCGAACGCAATTTCCACTGGAGCCAGCTCGTCGAGGCGCAGCAGTCGATGTCGCTGTTCGGTGATCGCAAGATCGTCGAACTGCGCATTCCGTCCGGCAAGCCTGGCAAAGAGGGTGGCGAGGCGCTGCGCGCCGTGGCGGCTCAGCCGTCGCCCGACGTGGTGATGCTCGTCACGCTGCCGCGGCTGGATTTCGCCACGTCGAAGTCGGCGTGGTTCCAGGCGCTGGAAGGTGCGGGCGTATCGATCAAGGTCGACTCCGTGGACCGAACCCGGCTGCCGGCCTGGGTCGGCGAACGCCTGGCCCTGCAGCAGCAGCGCGTGGAAGGCGGCGAGCCCGGCCGGCGAGCGCTGCAGTTCATTGCCGACAAGGTTGAAGGCAACCTGCTGGCCGCCCACCAGGAAATTCAGAAGCTCGGCCTGTTGTACCCGACCGGCGAACTGACCTTCGACCAGGTGCACGATGCGGTGCTCAACGTGGCCCGCTACGACGTCTTCAAACTGTCTGAAGCGATGCTCGGCGGCGACGTGCCGCGGCTGGTGCGCATGCTCGAAGGGCTGCGAGGCGAGGGCGAAGCCACGGTCCTGGTGCTGTGGGCGCTGACCGAGGAAATTCGCGTATTATCCAAGGTCCGGCAAGGCATTGCGGCCGGCAAGCCCGCCGCCGTGCTGATGCGCGAACTGCGGGTCTGGGGCGCACGCGAACGGCTGGTGCCGCAGGCCGCGCAGCGGCTCACGCAGGGCAAACTCGATGCGGCGCTGGCAATGGCAGCGCGGCTGGACCGGCAAGTGAAGGGTTTGCAAGACCTGCCGCCACCGGGCAGCGCGCCGCTGCCGGCAGAGCCATGGGATGGCTTGCAGCAGCTGGCGCTGATGATTGCGCGCTGATCCTTGCACCGCGCTCCCGCTCGCGGGAACGAAGAAACATTCTCAGACGGCCGTCGTCTGTAGGCCACGAACATGACCGAGCTCGATCTCAACCAATACATGGACCGCGTCGGCCGCCAGGCACGCGCGGCATCGCGCGCGATGGCGCGCGCCTCCACTGCCGACAAGAACCGCGCGCTGCTGACCATTGCCGCGGCGATCCGCCGTGATGCCGACAAGCTCAAGGCCGTCAACGCGCGTGACGTCGAGCGTGCCCGCGCCAACGGCCAGGATGCGGCCTTCGTCGACCGCCTGACCCTGTCGGACAAGGCCATCAAGACCATGGCTGAAGGCCTTGAGCAGATCGCCGCGCTGGCCGATCCGATCGGCGAGATCTCGAACATGAAATTCCGCCCGACCGGCATCCAGGTCGGCCAGATGCGCGTGCCGCTCGGCGTGATCGGCATCATCTACGAATCGCGTCCGAACGTGACCATTGATGCAGCGGCGCTGTGTCTGAAGTCGGGCAATGCGACGATCCTGCGCGGCGGCTCGGAGGCCATCGAATCGAACACCGCGCTGGCCGCGCTCGTCGCTGAAGGCCTGGCGTCCGCCGGCCTGCCGCCCGAGGCCGTGCAAGTCGTCGAAACCACGGACCGCGCTGCGGTCGGCCGCCTGATCACGATGACCGAGTACGTCGACGTGATCGTGCCGCGTGGCGGCAAGAGCCTGATCGCGCGTCTGATGGAAGAAGCGCGCGTGCCGATGATCAAGCATCTGGACGGCATCTGCCACGTGTTCATCGACGCCGACGCGGACCTCGACAAGGCCGTGCGCGTCTGCGACAACGCCAAGACCCAGCGCTACGCGCCGTGCAACACCATGGAGACGCTCCTGGTGTCGCAGGACATCGCCGCGCGCGCGCTGCCGCCGCTGTGCCGCATCTACCAGGAAAAGGGCGTCGAGCTGCGTGTCTGCCCGGCTACGCGCGCCATGCTGGAAGCCGCGGGCTTCAGCGGGCTTGTCGATGCGCACGAAGAAGACTGGCGCCTGGAGTACCTGGCCCCGATCCTCGCCATCAAGACAGTGGCCGGACTTGACGAGGCCATCGCGCATATCAACGAATACGGCTCGCACCATACCGATTCGATCATCACCGAGAACTACTCGACCGGCATGCGCTTTATCCGCGAAGTCGATTCGGCGAGCGTGATGATCAACGCGTCGACGCGCTTTGCTGACGGCTTCGAGTACGGCCTTGGCGCGGAGATCGGCATTTCCAACGACAAGCTGCACGCACGCGGCCCGGTCGGACTGGAAGGGCTGACGTCGCTGAAGTATGTGGTGTTCGGCCACGGCGAGATCCGTACCTGAGAACGCGCCGGCGGGCGATCATGCCCGCCGCAAAGAACAACAACTGCTCCGCAAACGCTTCGCTGAATGCTCTGGGTCAAAGCGCTTCATATCGTCTTTGTCGTGTCCTGGTTTGCCGGCCTGTTCTACCTGCCGCGAATCTTCGTCAATCTGGCCATGGAGACCGAGCCCGCCAGCACGCAGCGCCTGCTGCTGATGGCGCGCAAGCTGTACCGCTTCATGACCATGCTGGCCGTGCCGGCGGTGGTGTTCGGGTTGTGGCTGTATCTCGGCTACGGCATCGGCCGCGGGCCGGGGCAGGGCTGGATGCATGCCAAGCTGGCACTGGTGCTGGTGCTGGTCGGCTATCACCATGGCTGCGGCCGGCTGCTCAAGAAGTTCGAGGCGGGCCGCAACACCCGCTCGCATACCTTCTACCGCTGGTTCAACGAACTGCCCGTACTTGTGCTGTTGGCAGTGGTGATCCTGGTGGTGGTCAAGCCGTTCTGAATCCCGGCCCGTCCGGATGTCCTCGATGAGAGCAAGATGAGCAAGCAGGTCGACTACTATCTCACGCCGCAGTCCCCCTTCGTGTACCTCGGCCATGAGCGCTTTGTCGCCATCACGGCCAGGCACGGTGCCCAGGTGAACCTGAAGCCGTGCGATCTCGGCAAGGTGTTTTCCGTCTCGGGCGGTTTGCCGCTCGCGCAGCGTCCGCCGCAGCGGCAGGCCTACCGCCTGGTCGAGCTAGCGCGCTGGAGCGAATACCTCGGGCTGCCGCTGAATCTCCATCCAACTTATTTTCCGGTGTCCGGCGATGCGGCCAGCAAGCTGATCATCGCTGCCCAGCTTGCCCACGGCACCGCGCGGGCCATGCAGCTCACCGGCGCCATCGGCGCGGCGGTGTGGGCGCAGCAGCGCAATATCGCCGACGCCGCCACGCTGGCCCAGCTTGCGGATGAAACCGGCCTGGACGGCGCCAACCTGCTCAAGGCCAGCGAAGGGAAGGCCGTGCAGGATGCCTATGCGCAAAACACGCAGGATGCGATCTCCGCGGGCGTCTTTGGGGCCCCGTGGTTTATCTACGATGGCCAGCCCTTTTGGGGCCAGGACCGGCTGGACTTCCTCGACCGCGCACTGGCGGCAGGCTGAACCGTCGGCTAGGCTAATCTGATCTCCCGTCCGCCACGGCGGACGTTTTTGTTTGCAGGAACCCGAATCCATGACCCAAGCTTTCTTTGCTCCCTGCCCGCGCGGCCTCGAGGGTGCGCTCGCCGAAGAACTGCGCGAGATTGCCGCGCGGCCCGGCATGGCGGCGCTGGCCCCGTTCGAGGTGCATCGCGAGGTGCCGGGCGGTGTCAGTTTTTCGGGCGAGATGGCCGCTGCCTACGCCGTCAACCTCCATTCGCGCATTGCCAGCCGCGTGCTGATGCGCGTGGCGGCGCGCGGCTACCGGCATGAGGACGACATCTACTCGCTGGTGCGCAACCAGCGCTGGGAGCAGTGGTTCTCGCCCGACGAGTCGATTCGAGTGGACTTGACGGCCACCAAGTCGCCGCTGCGCAGCCTCAACTTCACGGCGCTGCGCATCAAGGATGGCGTCTGCGACGGCATGCGCGACCGCGTCGGCGCGCGGCCGAGCGTCGATACGGTCAGCCCGGATGTGCGCATCTATGCCCACCTGACCGAGCACGACTGCACGCTGTATCTCGACACGACCGGCGAGCCGCTGTTCAAGCGCGGATGGCGCATGGAGAAGGGCGAGGCGCCGCTGAAGGAGAATCTCGCGGCGGGTATCCTGCGCCTGGCCGGCTGGGTGCGCGGCCAGACCAACCTGCCGTTCTACGACCCGATGTGTGGCAGCGGCACGTTCCTGATCGAAGCCGCGCAGGTGGCGCTGGATATCGCGCCGGGCGGCAGCCGCAGCTTTGCCTTCGAATGGCTCAAGGGTGCGGACACCAAGTCCTGGCAGAAGCTGAAGTCGGACGCGCAGCGCGCGCGCATGCTGGCGTCGGCGGAGGGCCTGCAGATCGCAGGCTCGGACATTTCCACCGACATGCTGGCCATGGCCCACGCTAACTGGGCGCGCGCCGGCTTGCCCGGCGAAGCGCGTACCAAGCAGGTCGATGCGCGCTTTACGCAGCCGCCGTTCGCTGAACCGGGGCTGTTGATGATGAACCCGCCGTACGGCGAACGAATCGTGGTGCGCGGCGACCGTCGTCAGCCACAGGCCGAAATGCCGCGCGACGAGGCCGAAGAGGCCGCCGCCAACCAGTTCGCCAGCGCCTTTGCGACCACCCTCAAGCAGAACTTCGCCGGCTGGCAGGCGTGGGTCTTCACGGGGGATCTGTCTATGCCGAAGCGGCTGCGCCTGAAAGAGTCGCGTCGCACGCCGCTTTACAACGGCAATATCGAATGCCGCCTGTTCCGCTTCGATATGGTGCGGGGCGGCAACCGCGGGCCGCAGCCGGGCTGAGCGGTCCAATCGGCCCGGGCCGCCCGGGCGGCCGCGGCGTCAGGGGTGCTTGCGGCCGATCAGCGCGTCGGGATTGCGCGTGAAATCGGCCAGGAAGGCCTGCTGGCTGATTACCGGCTCCTGCAGCAGGTGGCGCGGCAGGTCGAACAGCGCATAGAAGTATTCCTCACGCCCCTCGCAGCGTTCGGCCGGCAGGCAATATTGCTCCCAGTCAACGCAGGCAGGCGTGTACATGCCGTTGCCAGGCCAGAAGAAGGGGAGCAGGCGACCTTCGCGCAGGCCTTCGATCAGCGTGGCGGGCGCATCGTAGGCCTCGGCCGACTCGACCTGGCTCATCAGCCCTGCGCGGGTCTCGATCACCATTAGCGTCGCATGGCCCTGCGCGGTCAGCATGAGGATGCCGACCGGATTCGGGTACAGGTAGTATTCGACGAAGCCGTAGCGCGCGGTGATCTGGCGCACACGCTCCGTCATGGCCGGATCCGACAGGAACGAATACGAATGCCGCGTCAGCAGCTCGCGCAGCGTGCGCGACAGCGTGGCGAAGTACTGCTGCTGCATCGCGTCGATTTCCTGGCCCAGGCGCTCGACCATATTGGCTTCGTGCTTCTTCACGTAGCGGTCGATCAGGCCATGGTTGAAGCCCTGCACGGCGATGCTCTCGTCGGCGGTGCCGGTCAGCAGGATGGTCTTGCACGGCAGGTCCTGCAGGGCCTGGCAGAACTCCAGTCCGTCCATCTGCGGCATCGAATAGTCCACCACGATCACGCCCGGCTGCAGGAAGCGGTTGATGTCGTGGATCTGGCGGTGGATGCGGTCGATGTCGAGCTGCACGGTGCGCCGCTCGGTCAGGAAGGTCAGGTCGTCGTGGGTGACCCGCACCGGCAGGAAGGCGGGGAAGCGCGTGGCGTAGGCTTCACGGATCCATTGCAGCGCTTCGCGCGGGTCGGTGAAGGTGACCACCGCGCGCGAGGCGTCCATCTGGAACGCCAGGCTGTCGATGAACGACTTGCTGTCATCGACCAGGACGGTCAGGATCGGGTGATGGAAAACCGACAGGTTCCTGTCGTGCGGGTTGAATGTCATGGTGCGTTCGGGCCATGCAGCAACGCTGGGAATTCAGCGCAGGCCAGTATAACGCGCTGCCGCCCCGAAGGGCGGCAGCGTGGCGCATCAGGCACGAATTCGCGATTCGACTGTAGCGCCCGTGGTTATTCCACGGCCTTGAACATGTCCTCGACCACCTTCTTGGCGTCGCCGAACACCATCATGGTCTTGTCCATGTAGAACAGCTCGTTGTCCAGGCCCGCGTAGCCGGCCGCCATCGATCGCTTGTTCACGATGATGGTCTTGGCCTTGTACGCCTCCAGGATCGGCATGCCGGCGATCGGCGACTTCGGATCGGTCTTGGCCGACGGGTTGACCACGTCGTTGGCGCCGAGCACCAGCACCACGTCGGCCTGGCCGAACTCGCTGTTGATGTCTTCCATCTCGAAGACCATGTCGTACGGCACTTCGGCTTCGGCCAGCAGCACGTTCATGTGGCCCGGCATGCGGCCCGCTACCGGGTGGATCGCGTACTTCACCGTCACGCCCTTCTCGGTCAGCTTCTCGGTCAGCTCCTTGAGCGCATGCTGGGCCCGTGCCACCGCCAGGCCATAGCCCGGCACGATGATCACGGTCTCGGCATTGCCCATCAGGAAGGCCGCATCGTCAGCGGAGCCCGACTTCACGTTGCGCTGGGCCTGTGCCCCGGCCGCGCCGGCCGCCGCCGCCTCGCCGCCGAATCCGCCCAGGATCACGTTGAAGAACGAGCGGTTCATCGCCTTGCACATGATGTACGAGAGGATGGCACCGGACGAACCCACCAGCGAACCGGCAATGATCAGCATCGGGTTGTTCAGCGAGAAGCCGATGCCTGCCGCCGCCCAGCCCGAGTACGAGTTCAGCATCGACACCACCACCGGCATGTCGGCGCCGCCGATCGGGATGATGATCAGCACGCCGAGCACGAAGGCAATGGCCAGCATGACGAGGAACGGCAGCCACTCCTGCGTCATGAAGAACGCGATGCCGAAGCCGACCATGGCGACGGCGAGCGCCAGGTTCAGCATGTGCTGGCCCGCGAACACCACCGGCGCACCCTGGAACAGGCGGAACTTGTAGCGCCCGGCCAGCTTGCCGAAGGCGATCACCGAACCGGAGAAGGTGATGGCACCGACGAAGCAGCCGATGAACAGTTCGATGCGGTTGCCCAGCGGGATCTCATGCGAGCCCGCCGGCGCTATGCCGAAGGCCGAAGGCTCGGCCACCGCGGCCACCGCGATGAACACCGCCGCGAGACCGATCAGCGAGTGCATCGCCGCGACCAGTTCGGGCATCTTGGTCATCTCGACCTTCTTCGCCACATAGGCGCCAATGCCGCCGCCCACGACCAGCGCGCCGAAGATCAGCGCCAGGCCCGAACCCACCGAGGACTGCGCCGTGCCGGCCGCGAGGAACTCGTTCTTGAGCTTGATGATCAGCACCAGCGTAGTGACCACGGCAATGGCCATGCCGATCATGCCGAAGGCATTGCCCTTGCGGGCCGAAGCCGGGTGCGAAAGCCCCTTGAGCGCCTGGATGAAACAGACCGAGGCGATCAGGTAGAGCAGGGTGACAAGGTTCATGCTGACGAGTTCGGTCATCACGCACCCTCCTTGGCGGCCTTGGCCTTCGGCTCTTTCTTCTTGAACATCTCCAGCATCCGCTGGGTCACCAGGAAGCCGCCGAACACGTTGACGGCAGCCAGGGCCACCGCCAGTGTGCCCATGATGCGGCCCGTGGCGCCCTCGGTGAGGCCGGCGGCCAGCATGGCGCCGACGATGATGATGGCCGAGATCGCATTCGTCACGGCCATCAGCGGGGTGTGCAGCGCGGGCGTTACCGTCCAGACCACGTGGTAACCCACGTAGATCGCCAGCACAAAGATGATCAGGTTGATCACCGTGTGGTTCACCATCTCCATCGACTTCTCCTCCCTTGCATTGAATCCTGGATGCCGCTTGTGTTCTTTGTCTGGAATGCGAACGACCGGGATGGCGTCGCTGCGCTACGGCGCCTGTGCCAGCGCCGGTGCCTGCAATGCCGCCGCCGCGCCGGGGGTCGGAAACACCCGGCTCCAGTCGCGCTTCATGCTGACCACCGTCCAGCCGCGCTCGGATGCCGCGCGCAGCGACGCGCCGTCGCTTTCCGCATACGCCGATTCGCGTTCGGCATCGTCATGGTTGACCAGCAGCTGGAACGACGGTCCCTTGCGTGCCTGCGAGTACGACAGCATCGCGATATCGCCCTTGCCGCCGACATTGCCCGCCGCGAACACTGGCCGCTTGCCGATCTGCAGCGCAATGTTGACCGGCTTCATCTGCTTGTCGTTGAAGCTTTCGATCTTCGGTTCGCGCCAGATCTCGTTGTCGCGGCCGCTTTCACGGAACTGCGCGGCGACCCGTGAGCCGATGACCTGTTGCGGGGGGATGCCATAGTAGGACTGAGAGACGACGCGCATGAAGTCCGTCGTGCCGCCTGAGCAGATCCAGGTCTGGTAGCCGTGCGCGCGCAGCAGCGCCAGCAGTTCCAGCATCGGCTGGTAAGTGCCTTCGCGCAGCGGCGCCTTGGATTTCGGGTGGCGCGCGTTGGCGAAGTAGCGCCGCGCGTCGTCCTGGAAGGCATCGAGAGAGGTGTTGCCGTAGAGCTCGTTGAGCAGGCGCACGGCGCCCGCTTCCCCGGTGGATTTGAAATAGGCCGCGGGGTCGGCCAGAAATTCCTTGTAGGGCGATCGTCCGGCCAATGCCGGCTCGGCCCGCACACGCTCCTGCGCGCGGTTGATCACGAACAGCAGTTCGATCACCGGATCTTCGCGCCACAGGGTGCCGTCGTTGTCGAACACGGCGATGCGGTCTTCGGGCGCCACGAATTCGGGGCTGCCCGGCGTGGTGGTCTTGCTGACGAAATTCAGGACGGACTGCTTGGCAGCGCCGTCGCGCCAGGCGGGCAGGGGATCAAGCAGCTTTGGGCCGCTGGTGGCCGCAGCGCTTGCCATATCGGCGTTGCCGCCGCCAGATGTACTGCAGGCCGCGCACAGCGCCAGCAATCCAATGCCGGCCGCCTGGGCGAACCGCATGCCAAGGCGGGCACCCCATGGTGCCGCCTTCGCTGCGGAATCCCGACACAGGCTGGCCGTCATGCGCTTAGACCCGGGTGCCGGGAAGACTCACGCCGCCTTTCGCACGACTTCGCCGCCGTTGCACATCAGGCAGGCAGCGACGATGTCGTCTTCCAGGTTGAGCGTGAAGTTGCCGTCCTTGTCGATGACCAGCTTGAGGAAGTCCAGCACGTTGCGCGCGTACAGCGCCGAGGCGTCTGCCGCGACCATGCTGGCCAGGTTCGTATGGCCCACGAAGATCACGCCATGGCGCTCGACCACTTCGTCGGCCACGGTCAGCGGGCAGTTGCCGCCTTGCGCGGCGGCAAGGTCGACCACCACCGAGCCCGGCTTCATCTGCTGCACGGTTTCTTCCTGCAGCAGCACGGGTGCCTTGCGGCCCGGGATCAGTGCGGTGGTGATGATGATATCGGCCTGCTTGGCGCGCTCGTGGACCAGTTCGGCCTGGCGGCGCATCCAGTCAGGCGGCATCGGGCGCGCATAGCCGCCCACGCCCTGCGCAATCTCGCGCTCTTCGTCGGTGACGAACGGCACGTCGAGGAACTTGCCGCCGAGCGATTCGATCTGCTCCTTCACCGCCGGGCGCACGTCTGACGCTTCGATTACCGCACCGAGGCGCTTGGCCGTGGCGATGGCCTGCAGGCCCGCCACACCGGCGCCGAGGATCAGCACGCGCGCGGCCTTGACGGTGCCCGCGGCGGTCATCAGCATCGGCATGAAGCGCTGATAGTGGTGCGCGGCGACCAGCACGGCCTTGTAGCCGGCGATGTTTGCCTGCGAGGACAGCACGTCCATGCTCTGCGCACGCGTGGTGCGCGGCGCGGCTTCCAGCGCGAAGGCCGTGACCGATGCAGCGGCCATGCGCGCGTTGTTCTCTGCATCGAACGGGTTGAGCATGCCCACCAGTGCCGAGCCGGGCCTCATCAGCGCCAGCTCCGCGGCTTCCGGGGCGCGCACTTTCAGCACCAGGTCGGCGCCGAATGCGTCGGCCGCGGTGCCAATGGTCGCGCCAACGGCCTCATAGGCGCTGTCAGGCTGGCTGGCCCGTACACCGGCGCCCGCCTGCACCACGACCTTATGGCCTTGTGCGACGTACTTCTTGACGGTCTCCGGGGTGGCGGCGACGCGAGTCTCGCCGGCCCGCGTCTCCTGCGGGATGCCGATGTACATCGTCAATTTCTCCTTTTGCTGGCGTCATATCTGGTTGGCGAGCCGACGTCTGGCCCGTTGTTCGCTACGACTGTCAACAGCCGCAGCGCACAATTTTTCACGCAGCTTACAGGAATCTGACGTTTGTTGGTGACCGATCGGTCGGGTTTTGGCGTGGCGCCACGTGACCGCCTCGCCGCCTGTCGCCGCGCTGCACAATGCCCCCGCAACCGGTAAAATGCCGGATTGCCTAAAAAATGTGCACCATGCCCACTGACTGGAATGCCAGCGTGACGGTTGCCGCGGTCATCGAACGCGGCGGCAGGTTCCTGCTGGTGGAAGAAGAAACCCGCGACGGCCTGCGGCTGAACCAGCCAGCGGGCCATCTCGACCCGGGCGAAAGCCTGATCCGCGCCGTTATCCGCGAAACGCTGGAAGAAACCGCGCACACGTTTGAACCCCGCGCGCTGCTCGGCTGCTACATGGGCCGTGCGTTGTCGTCGCGCACCGATACGGACGTCACCTATGTGCGCTTCGCGTTCACGGGCGACCTCGGTTCGCTCGACGCGGGCCGCCAGCTCGACACCGGCATCGTGCGCACGGTGTGGATGAGCGCCGACGAAATTCGCGCCTGTCCGGAACGCCACCGCACGCCGCTGGTGCTTGCCTGCGTGGAAGACTATCTTGCCGGCAAGCGCTTTGCGCTTGACGCGCTCTACACGCACCCCTCCGTACTCGCTACCGGAGCGGCATCGTGAGCGGCAAGCGTGTCGTAGTGGGCATGTCGGGCGGCGTCGATTCGTCGGTCACCGCATGGCTGCTCAAGCAGCAGGGCTACGAAGTCATCGGCCTGTTCATGAAGAACTGGGAAGACGATGACGACAGCGAGTACTGCTCCACGCGCCAGGACTGGCTCGACGTGGTATCGGTGGCCGACCTGATCGGCGTGGATGTCGAAGCGGTGAACTTCGCGGCCGAGTACAAGGACCGCGTGTTCGCCGATTTCCTGCGCGAATATTCCGCGGGCCGCACGCCGAACCCCGACGTGCTATGCAATGCCGAGATCAAGTTCAAGGCCTTCCTCGACCACGCCATGTCGCTGGGCGCAGAGACCATCGCCACGGGCCACTATGCTCGCGTGCGGCAGAACGCGGCTGGTCGCTTCGAGTTGCTCAAGGCGCTCGACCATACCAAGGATCAAAGCTACTTCCTGCATCGGCTGAACCAGGCGCAGCTGTCGCGCACGCTGTTCCCGCTCGGCGAGATTCCGAAGACGCGCGTGCGCGAGATCGCCGCGGAAATCGGCTTGCCGAACGCGAAGAAAAAGGACTCGACCGGCATCTGCTTTATCGGCGAGCGGCCGTTCCGCGATTTCCTGAATCGCTACCTGCCGACCAAGCCGGGACCGATGAAGACGCCCGACGGCAAGGTGGTTGGCGAGCATATCGGGCTGGCGTTCTACACGCTTGGTCAGCGCAAAGGTATCGGCCTTGGCGGCAGCCGCGAGGGCTCTGGCGATGCCTGGTACGTGGCGCGCAAGGACATGGCGAGCAATACGCTCTATGTCGTGCAGGGGCACGACCATCCGTGGCTCCTCACGCCCACGCTGGTCGCCGCCGATCTTTCCTGGGTGGCGGGCGAGCCACCTTTGGCCGGCGCATCGATGGCAGCCAAGACGCGCTATCGCCAGAGCGATGCGCCATGCGTGGTCGATGCGGCCGATGGCGATATGCTGAAGCTTGCGTTTGCCGAAGCGCAATGGGCGGTCACGCCGGGCCAGTCGGCAGTGCTGTACGACGGCGATGTCTGCCTCGGCGGCGGCATCATTCAGTCAGCGCAGTAAGCCGATTGTGCCGTCAGAAGGCAGAAACGCCCGCATTTGCGGGCGTTTCTGCTTTGCGGATCGGCCTCAGGCCTTTGGCGGTTCGGTGTCGATGAACGACTGGCGCTTGGCCAGTTTCTCGTGGTACGTGGCCAGGTTCGGATGGCGCTCGCGCCAGTTGATTTCCGGGAAGCGGAAGTCCAGATAGGACAGCGCGCAGCCCACGGCCACATCGGCGAGCGAATAGTGGTTGCCGCTGCACCACTGACGATCCGCCAGGTTGTTCGACATGGCAGCCAGCGCGGCGTGGATCTTGCCGAGCTGGCGCTGCACCCAGCGCTCGCTGCGCTCGTGCGGTTCGCGCTGGGTGTTCTCCAGGCGCGCGAGCAACGCGGCATCGAGCAGGCCGTCGGCCAGCGCTTCCCAGCAGCGCACTTCGAGGCGTTCGCGGCCGCCTTGCGGAATCAGGCGGCTGACCGGGGTGAGCGTGTCCACGTATTCGACAATCACGCGCGAGTCATAGATCGAACTGCCGTCTTCCATGACCAGGCAAGGCACCTTGCCGAGCGGATTGTATTGGCTGATCACCGTATCGGCTGACCAGACGTTCTCTTCGATCAACTGGTAGTCGATCTTCTTTTCCGCCATCACTACGCGCACCTTGCGCGCGTAGGGACTGGTTTGGGACGCGAACAGCTTCATTTTCTCCCCTCGAGCTTGTTATGAAGTGCATCGACGCTCGGCGGCAAGCTGCGCAGGAGCCTCGGGGCCATGCTTGCCCGATGCACTTCATAACAGGCTAGCGGAACGGCGAGCGCGAGTATACCCGCGCTGCATGGCGAATGAGTCCTCCCGAACGGATGTCCCATGGCGGTGCTGCAGCGTTGCCCCGGTACCGGGGCATGGGTGGTAAAATCGCCCGTTGCGCGGCGCCGGCCCGTCAGCGCCGTTAGCCGCAAGACATCCGCGGTGCGGCGTATCGGCCGCTTGCCAGCTGCCCGCGGGGCCCTCCCCGCGCATGGCGCGCGCCTGCAATCCATCCCGTACCCCCATTCTCCCCGGTTGCCAGCATGTCCACCTCTTCGCTTTCGCCGCTCACCGCCCTGTCCCCCATTGATGGTCGCTATGCCTCCAAGGCCGACCCGCTGCGCGAATGGCTATCCGAAGCGGCCTTCATGCGCAACCGCGTCAAGGTCGAGGTGCACTGGCTGATCGCGCTGGCCCAGGCCGGCCTGCCCGATATGCCGAAGTTCTCGGCGGCTTCGGAAGCGGCACTGCTGGCACTCGTGGACAAGTTCGGCGAGGCCGACGCCGCCCGTATCAAGGAAATCGAAGCCGTCACGAACCATGACGTGAAGGCCGTCGAGTACTGGCTCAAGGAGCAGGTAAAGGGCAATGCCGAACTTGAAGCGGCGAGCGAATTCATCCACTTCGCCTGCACCTCGGAAGACATCAACAACACCTCGCACGGCATGATGCTCAAGGGCGCGCGCGAAGGTGTCATCGTGCCGGCGCTCAAGCGCGTACAAGCGCGCCTGGTCGAACTGGCCAAGCTCAATGCCACGCAGCCGATGCTGTCGCGCACCCATGGTCAGCCGGCCAGCCCGACCACGCTCGGCAAGGAAATGGCCAACGTGGCCGCGCGCCTGGCCCGTGCGATCGATCGCATCGAACGCGTGGAACTGCTCGGCAAAATGAACGGTGCCGTCGGTAATTACAACGCGCACCTGTCGGCGTACCCGACGTTCGACTGGGAAGCGTTTTCGAAGCAGGTTATCGAAACGCGCCTGGGCCTGACCTTCAACCCGTACACCATCCAGATCGAGCCGCACGACTACATGGCCGAGCTGTTTGACGCGGTCGCACGCGCCAACACCATCCTGCTTGACCTGAACCGCGACGTCTGGGGCTATATCTCGCTGGGTTACTTCAAGCAAAAGACCAAGGCCGGCGAGATCGGCTCGTCGACCATGCCGCACAAGGTCAACCCGATCGACTTCGAGAACTCGGAAGGCAATCTGGGCCTGGCCAACGCGGTGCTGCGCCACCTGTCGGAAAAGCTGCCGGTGTCGCGCTGGCAGCGTGACCTGACCGACTCGACCGTGCTGCGCAATATCGGCGTGGCGTTCGGCTACAGCCTGCTGGCCTACGAGGCGTGCCTGCGCGGCCTGGGCAAGCTGGAAACCAACCCGGAACGCCTGAACGAGGACCTCGACAACTGCTGGGAAGTGCTGGCCGAGCCGGTGCAGACCGTGATGCGTCGCTTCGGCGTGCCGAACCCGTACGAACAGCTCAAGGAGCTGACCCGCGGCAAGGGCATTTCGCGCGAGGCACTGCAGACGTTCATCACCGGCCTGGCGATTCCGCAAGAGGCCAAGGACCTGCTGCTGGCCATGACGCCGGCCAGCTACATTGGCAAGGCAGTGGTGCTGGCCGAGCGCATCTGATCTGCCGCTGTTCCAGCCGTCAATGAGAAAGCCACCCCCGAAGGGGTGGCTTTTTTGTGCCTATCGAAACGATGGTCCGGCTTTCCGTGCGGCAGAATGTCGCTTCAAATCATTTGAATAACTTAATTAAGGACTGTCCTTCATCTGCGCACGATTCGTCGCAATAATGCGAGAATCGTAAGCGTGGGGCCCGATCTTCCGCTGCGGAATTACCCAAAGATTGTGAAACGCCCGCGACTCGGGCTGAGGAATTTGATGCGTTCTAACGCCAATGCTACCGGCTACGGTGCCACGGCCATCGGCCTGCACTGGATCATTGCCCTGCTGATTTTTGCCGCCTTCGGGCTTGGCTGGTACATGACCGGCATCCCCGGTCTGACTCCTACCAAGCTCAAGCTGTTTTCATGGCACAAATGGCTCGGCGTGACCGTGTTCGGCATTGCCGTGCTGCGCGTTCTCTGGCGAGCCACGCACGCAGCGCCGCCGGTGGCCGCGGGCACACCGGCGTGGCAGGCTAAGGCGGCTGCGGGCGCTCACCACCTGCTTTATGTTCTGATTATCGTGGTTCCCATCACCGGTTATCTGTACAGCCTGTCCGCGGGCGTGCCCGTGGTCTATCTGGGCTTGTGGAAGATGCCGGTGCTGATCGAGCCCAACGATGCACTGAAGGAAGTCTTCAAGGCCGTGCACGTCTGGCTGAATTACCTGATGGCAGCCGTGGTGGCCGTGCATGCGGCGGCTGCCATCAAGCACCAGGTGGTCGACCGCGACGGCACGCTCGGCCGCATGCTGCCGTTCCTGCGCTAGGCTGCATACCCGGTTGCCATTGTTCGGGAAGTCCCTTTTCGGTTCTGATGCGCGGCGTTTGGCGCCGCCCACTGACAGGAGTCATTGATGAAACGCATTCCCCGCCCCGGTTCGCTGCTGCTGGCCGCCGTGCTGGCCACTACCGGTTTCGCCGCGAATCTCGCCTGGGCGCAGATCGACGCCGCGAAGAGCTCGGTGACCGCGGTGGCGCGCCAGATCGGCGTGCCCATGGAAGGCAAGTTCAAGAAGTTCGATGCAAACGTTGACTTCGACCCGGCCAAGCTGGCGACGTCGTCGGCCAAGATCGAGATCGACGTGTCGAGCTTCGAGATCGCCGATGCCGAGACCACCAAGGAAGTGAAGGGCAAGGACTGGTTCGACGCGGCGAAGTATCCGAAGGCCGTGTTCCAGTCCACCAGCATCAAGAATGGCACGCCGGGCAAGTACGAAGTCGCCGGCAAGCTGACCATCAAGGGCAAGACCCAGGATGTCGTGGTGCCGGCAACCTATCGCCAAGAAGGCGGTGCCCAGATGTTCGACGGCGTGCTGCCGATCAAGCGCACGGTCTTCAATGTCGGCGATGGCGAATGGAAGGACACTTCCGTGGTGGCCGACGACGTGCAGATCAAATTCCATATCGTGATGGCGGCAAAGAAGTGAAAGACGTGAAGCCCGGCATTGCCGGACTTTACGCACTGAACAGCCGCTGCCATTCCCATTGATGTTCCTCTCCAACCTTCTGTCGGGAGATCCCATGAAACTGCGTACCCTCATGACCGCCGTGGCAGCCATTGCCGCAACCGCCGCCTTCGGCGTGGCTTCGGCCAACACGGTAACCTATAACCTCGATCCGACCCACACCTACCCGAGCTTCGAAGCCGACCACCTCGGTGGCCTGTCGACGTGGCGCGGCAAGTTCGAAAAGTCCAGCGGCGTGGTCACCCTCGATCGCGTGGCCAAGACCGGCACGGTCGATGTGAAGATCGATCCGGCGTCGATCGACTTCGGCAATGCCAAGCTGAACCAGCACGTCAAGAGCCCCGATATGTTCGACGTCGAGGCTTTCCCGGAAGCGAGCTACAAGGGCAAGTTCAGCAAGTTCAAGGGCGACGTCCCGACCGAAGTGGAGGGCGTGCTGACGCTGCGCGGCGTGTCCAAGCCGGTGAAGCTGGAAATCCGCGACTTCAAGTGCATCCAGCACCCTATGCTCAAGCGTGAAGCGTGCGGTGCCGACGCAGTCGGCACGTTCAACCGCGCCGATTTCGGCATCGACTACGGCGTAAAGATGGGCTTCAAGCCCGATGTCAAGCTGGCGATCCAGGTCGAAGGCATCCGCGCCGAGTAAGATCCGCCATCTGCTGCACACGAAAAGCCGGCATCCGCCGGCTTTTTTCTTGGGCGCTCATTGCGAAGAGGGCGTACTATGCACTTGGTTGTACGGCATGCGGCAGCCACAGTACAATGGTCCGCGGCATTTCCCCATCGTCGGTGCAGGCAACGCGCCTGCCCGTCTGCGTGGGGGGAGCCAGCCCCCGCATCCAACTCAGGCAATCGCGCATTACTATGAGCATTCGCTGTCGTAGCCCGTTCCGGTAGCCATTCCCGCGTCCCACTCGCCCCTGCGTGCCTTGCCCGGCGGATTTGTCGGGCGGCATGGCCGCAGCGTTTCTCGGATTTCCCCTGGCGCAATACCGTGTATTCCAAAACGCAAATCGATCCGGTGGTCAGTTTCCGCAACTCGCAGGGTGAGCAGGTGCGGGGCACGATCATCAATCTCCAGAGAAAGTCTCTGGTGATGGAAATCTACAATCCATATTCGATCGTGCAGGTCAGCGAGGTGCTGAGCGAGCTCAGTGTCCGGATGGGGGCCAAGAACGCCTACCTCGGCAAGGCCGTGGTCATGAGCCTGGTGAATACCGGCCTGACCGCGGTGGTGTCGCTGACGCTGATCGACGAATGGCGCGAACTGACCGACCTGAACAACGAGCCCAAGTCGGTGGCCCGCGAGGCCGAGCTGTTCGTGCAGGACTGGGATGCCCGCTTCAATATCCGGCGGGACTACCAGATCGTGGTCAACGAGATGCGCGCGTTCCTGTCCGAGGTGTCGCGCTGGGTGGAGCAGGTCGACCTGACCGAGACGCTGCCCAAGGTCGAAGGCCGCCTGCGCGAGGACGTGTTCTACGAACTCGCCACGCCGATCATGGGCCGCACCAAGCGCTACCTCGAGTGGCTCGAGGGCGAGGCCCAGAGTGTCGACCCGGAAATCGCCCCGGTGCACCGCACCTATGCCCAGGCGGCCCTGCATCCGCTGCTGCTGCGCGCACCGTTCGTCTACCGGACCTTTACCAAGCCGCTCGGCTACGCCGGCGACTACGAGATGGTGAACCAGATCCTGAGCGATCCGCAGCAGGGGCCCACCACCTACTTCCAGATCGTCAACACCGCCTTCCTCAAGGCGGCGGTGGCGACGGCGCACCGCAACCGCATCGACCTGCTGATCGAATTCCTGACGCGGCAAGCCGAGCGTGCGCGCCAGGCAGGGCGCCCGTTCCGCGTGCTCAATGTGGGCTGCGGTCCGGCTTTCGAGATCCAGCGCTTTGTCCGCGAGTACCAGCATCCGGAAATGCTGTCGTTCCAGCTCGTCGACTTCAGCGAAGAGACACTCGATTACACCAGGGGCTCGATCGAACGCGCCGCCGCGCAGGCCGGGCACAAGGTCTCGGTAGAGATGGTCCACCAGTCGGTGCACGAACTGCTCAAGCGCCGCATCTCCCCGGACGATATCGATGCCAGGGAGTTCGATGCCGTCTACTGCGCGGGTCTCTTCGACTACCTGTCGGACAAAGTGTGCTCGCGCCTGCTTTCGTACTTCGCGTCGCGCACCCGGCCTGGCGGGCAGATCCTCGTGACCAACGTGCATGCGGACAATCCGGAGAAATTCGGCATGGAGCACTTGCTCGAGTGGTACCTGATCTATCGGGACGACGCGGGCATGGAGTCACTGCTGCCCGAGCACTCGCATGGCCATCGGATTTATGTCGATGCCACCGGCGTCAACGTATTCGCCGAAGCGACCATTCAATGAGGCACTGACCGTGCATGTTCCGCGCCAGCGGGCTGGCGCGGTGGGGCACCAACGGACCAGGTCATGAGTACGAACCAACTATATGCAGGCTACCAGTCGGAACTCGCGGATTTCCGGCTGGCGTTCAGCCGCGGGGGTGCCTACACCGCCATCGCGCTCGTCCTGCTCGGGGTAGGGCTGGACTACGGTCAGTATCCGCAGCAGCAACTCGCCTTTGGCCTGGCCCGCGTGGTGGTGTCGCTGCTGATTGCCGGCGTGGTGGTCATGCTCTACAGCGCCGCGGGCCGGCGTTTCGCGCCATGGCTTACGCTGACCTGGCTGCTGCTGCCGCAGATCATGATCGCGTGGATGATCTCGCAGACCGAGGGCGTGGAGTCGCCTTATTACGTTGGCCTCAATCTCGCGATCTTCGCCTCGGGCATCGCACTGCCGTTCGGGCTGTGGCAAAACCTGGTGTTCGGCCTGCTTTCGTACCTGCTGTACGCGGCGGCCTGCCTGCTGCACCACGGCGGCATCGATCCGGTAGGTACCTTCATCGTCAATTCGCTGTTCCTGCTGTTTGCGGCGGCCGCCAGCGGGGTCTATACCTTTTTCAACGAGCGCGCGCGCTTCATGCTGTTCCGGCTCAAGGCCGAGGTGGCCGAGAAGAACGCCGAACTCGAAGTCATCAACCGCAAGCTCGTAGATATCAAAGGCCAGATGCTGCAGCAGGAAAAGATGGCCGCCATCGGTACGCTCGCGGCCGGCCTGCTGCATGAGGTCAACAACCCGGTCAACTTCTGTCTGATGGCGATCGAGGTGGCCATGGAAGAGCCGCAGGCCAAGGAAAACCCGTCGCTCGAAGAGTGCCTGGTCGATGCCAAGCAGGGCATGCAGCGCATCCAGCATATCGTGTCGGACCTGAAGACATTTGCGTACCGCAAGCCTGGTGCCGAGGTCGAAGGCACGCCGTTCCTGTTCGAAAAGGCGCTGGATTCGTCGATCCGCCTCACGGCCCACGAACTGCGCGGCGTGAAGGTGACGCGCGAGCTGCCGGACGACACCCTCGTGCTCGGCGACGAAGCTGCTGTCATCGGCGTGCTGATCAACCTGTTCTCGAACGCCGCGCTGGCGATGCGCAAGGCAGGCACGGCGGCGCCCGCGATCCATACCACGGTCAAGTGGATGGAGAACCGGCTCCATGTGCGCGTGCAGGACAATGGCCCGGGCATCGCGGAAGAGAACATCGCACGGGTGTTCGAGCCGTTCTTTACCACGCGCGACGTGGGCCAGGGACTGGGGCTCGGCCTGTCGATCAGCTACGCGGTGATCGAACGGCATGGCGGCCAGCTCATCGTCGAGAGCGAATTCGGCCACTGGGCCGCCTTCAGCTTCGACCTGCCGCGCGCGGAGTGACACGGCCATGACAGAAGCCCAGCAGGCACGGCCCGCCGTGCTCTACGTCGACGATGAAGATATGGCGCGCAAGTACTTTGCGCGCGCCGTCGGCAACGAGTACGAAGTGCTGACCGCCGCCGGCGCCGACGAAGCCATCGGCATGCTGCGTGCCGCCGGTACGCGTACGGTCATCCTGGTGACCGACTTCCGCATGCCGGGGCGCGACGGCGGGGACCTGCTGCGCCAGGTGGCCGAGGAATTCCCCCAGATCGTGCGCATCCTCGT
Source organism: Cupriavidus sp. C1SS-2L (assembly GCF_057073735.1). Classification (NCBI taxonomy): domain Bacteria; kingdom Pseudomonadati; phylum Pseudomonadota; class Betaproteobacteria; order Burkholderiales; family Burkholderiaceae; genus Cupriavidus; species Cupriavidus sp. C1SS-2L. The sequence goes on along the minus strand of NZ_CP172708.1, from coordinate 3,116,361 downwards.
CACGGCCTATGCCGACAAGGACGTGCTGCTGCAGACTGTCAATTCCGGCGAGGTGTTCCGCATCCTGGAGAAGCCGCTCAGCGTCGGCGATGTGCGCAACGTGCTGCGCCTGGCCGTGGAGCGCTCCCGCGAGCGGACCCTGCGGCAGCAGCGCCTGATGGCCATCGACGAGACGCTGGCGTTCCTGGCCCATGAACTGAACACGCCGCTGGCGGCCATCGCCAATTTCGCGCGCGGTATCGAAGGCCGCGTGGCAGCCGAATACAGTGCCCAGCGGCAGGGCGAGATCGGACAGGCAGCCACCGCGATGCACGACAACGCGCAGTATTGCCTCGCGGTGTTGTCGTCGTTCCTGCAATCCGTGCGCAGCAGCGCGGGCAGCGCGCCGACGCGTCAGGAGCCCGCCGCCGACGTGAGCGCGGGCGCGCTGGTCGCATCGCTGCTCGATACCTATCCGTTTGCCGGCGATCAGCGCAACTGGGTACAGGTTGAGATGCACGGCGACTTCCCGGTACAGACCTTGCCCAACTGCGTGGCGCTGGTGCTGTCGTCGGTGATGAGCAATGCGCTGCGCGCACTCGGCGACACCAGTGTGCCAAACCTGCGCTTTGTCGTGGTCGCGCAGCCGCGGCAGGAGATCCGCATCAGCGACAACGGTCCGGGGATTCCGCCCGAAGTGATGGACCGCCTGCTCGTGGATCCCGTCACTACTCACGCGGGGGCCGGCGGCAGTGGCCTCGGCATGATTTTCTGCAACCGCGTCATGCAGTCGTTTGGCGGCGGCATCCGGATCGCCTCAGCGTCCGGAGCCGGCACGACGGTGACGCTGGACTTCCCAAATTTCAAGAATCGAATGCACAGGAGTGACCGATGAGCGAACCGAATGCCACCCAGGCACCACCCCCGGCGATTCTGTTCGTCGACGACGAAGCCACAGCCGTCAAATACTTCCATCGCGCGATCGGCGCCCTGGCCCCGGTGGTGACGGCCGGCTCCGTGGAGGAGGGCAAGACGCTGCTCGAGGCGCACGCCGACAGCCTCGCGGTGCTGGTGTCGGACCAGCGCATGCCCGGCGAGTACGGCAATGAACTGCTGCGCCATGCGCGCGAGCGCTATCCGCATATCGTGCGGATCCTGACCACGGCATACTCGGAACTCGACCAGACCGTGGAAGCGGTCAACCAGGGCCAGATCCACCGCTACATCAAAAAGCCGTGGGACATCACCGCGCTGCGCATGGAACTGAAGCAGGCGCTGGAGATGGCCGGCCTGCGCAAGGAGCGCGACCAACTCGTGCGCGAAAAGCTGAGCGTGCTGCAGACGCAGACCGTGGCAACGCGCATCGGGATGATTCACGCGCTGTGCGCGAGCCTGATTGGCCCTGGCCGTTTCCAGCCCGTGGAAACCTACCTGGCCGCAACCGAATTGGCGGGCGCGCGCAATGCCGAGCCTGACTGGCAGCGTATGGACTACGCCGACCTTGTGCGCGCCGAGAGCGAACGCAGCGGCAGCTTCGGCCATGCGGTAGCGACGCAGCTTGCGGGTTTGCGCGGACGCTATGCGGGGCGCGGCGCCGCGGACGCGGTACAGGTCATTGCCGAATCGCTCGGCGATGGTACCGTGCGCCGCGACGGCGAAGCGGTGGTATGGACCTCGCCGTCTGCGCTCAGCGAGTTCGTGGCGAAGCCGGTTGGTGAAGCGGTGTCGGCCCAGCATGCGACATGGCTGGCGTGCCTGCTGTGGCTTGAGGAAGTCGGCGGCGCGCTGCGCTTCGCGCGAGAAGGCGATGCCATTGCGTGCCGTGTCGGCGAACGCGCGGCCAGCTTTTCGACGGACCGTCTGGCGATCTGGATCGAGCGGTTTTCTGAATTGGCTTGAGCGACTAGCTACCGCGGGCAACAAAAAAGCGCACCGGCTGGTGCGCTTTTTTATTTGGACATCAGGCCGGCTTCAGGCCTGCGCCCCGAAGTTCGGATCATCGCGATCCGTACCACCAGCCTTCTTCTCGCCTTTGATCAGGTCCTCGCGCTTGACACCGAACCACATGGCCAACGCCGCGGCAACGAACACCGACGAGTAGATGCCGAACAGGATACCGACCGTCAGCGCGAGCGCGAAGTAGTGCAGGGTGGGGCCGCCGAAGAAGAACATCGACAGCACCATCATTTCGGTCGAGCCGTGGGTGATGATGGTCCGCGACATCGTGCTCGTAATGGCGTGGTCGATGACTTCGTGCGTGGTCATCTTGCGGTACTTGCGGAAGGCTTCGCGGATCCGGTCAAAGATCACGACGGATTCGTTCACCGAGTATCCGAGCACCGCCAGGATGGCCGCCAGCACCGACAGCGAGAATTCCCACTGGAAGAATGCGAAGAAGCCCAGGATGATCACCACGTCGTGCAGGTTGGCGATGATGCCCGCCACCGCGAACTTCCACTCGAAGCGGAACGACAGGTAGATCACGATGCCGATGACCACGCACAGCAGCGCCAGCAGGCCATCGGTCGCCAGTTCCTTGCCGACCTGCGGGCCGACGAACTCGACGCGTTGCAGCTTCACGTCAGGCGTGGCGGCCTGCAGTGCGCCCATGACCTGTTCGCTCTGCTGGGCCGACGTCACTTGCTTGCCGTCCGGACCCTTCTGCAGCGGCAGGCGGATCATGACGTCGCGCGAGGTGCCGAAGTTCTGCACCTGCACGTCGGTATAGCCGAGCTTGCCCACCTGGCCGCGGATCTTTTCGAGATCGGCGGCCTGCTGGTAGTTGACCTCCATCACCGTACCGCCGGTGAATTCGATCGACAGGTGCAAGCCCTTGTGCCACAGGAAGAATACGGCCGCGGCAAACGTCAGGAAGGAGACCACGTTGAAGATCAACGCGTGCTTCATGAACGGAATGTCGCGCCGGATGCGGAAGAATTCCATGATGTTGTCCTGATGAATCGGTGCTTACTTGGCGACCGGGGAGTCCGCACCCGGTTTCCAGATCTGGCCGATGGCCACGCTCTGCAGCTTCTTCTTGCGGCCGTACCAGAGGTTGACCAGGCCGCGGTTGAAGAACACCGCCGAGAACATCGAGGTCAGGATGCCCAGGCAGTGCACCACGGCAAAGCCGCGCACCGGGCCGGAGCCGAAGGCCAGCAGCGCCAGGCCCGCGATCAGCGTGGTGACGTTGGAGTCCAGGATGGTGGCCCAGGCGCGTTCGAAGCCGACGGCGATGGCCATCTGCGGCGAAGCACCCGCGCGTAGTTCCTCGCGGATACGTTCGTTGATCAGCACGTTCGCGTCGATGGCCATACCCAGCACCAGCGCGATAGCGGCAATACCTGGCAGCGTGAGCGTGGCCTGCAGCATCGACAGCACAGCGATCAGCAGCAGCAGGTTGATGCCTAGCGCCGCGACCGAGAACACGCCGAACAGCATGTAGTACAGCACCATGAACAAGGTGATGGCACCGAAGCCGTAAGCCACCGAGTCAAAGCCCTTCTGGATGTTGTCCGCGCCCAACGACGGGCCGATCGTGCGTTCCTCGATGATCTCCATCGGCGCGGCCAGCGAGCCGGCGCGCAGCAGCAGCGCGAGGTCGTTGGCGGCTTCGGTCGAGTAGGAGCCGGTGATCTGGAAGCTCGAGCCGAGTTCGGACTGGATCGTCGCGACCGTCAGCACCTCGCCCTTGCCCTTTTCGAACAGCACGATGCCCATCGGCTTGCCGATGTTCTCGCGCGAGACGTCGCGCAGCACGCGGCCGCCCTGGGCGTCGAGCTTGATGTTGACCGACGGGCGCTGGTTCTGGTCGAAGCCGGCCGATGCGCTTTCGATGCGGTCGCCGGTGAAGATGACTTGCTTCTTCAGCACGACCGGGGCGCCGTTGCCTTGCGTGAACAGCTCGCTGCCGAACGGAACCGGGTCGCCTGCGCGCGGGTTGCGCGGTGCGTCCGGATCGGCCAGGCGGGCTTCCAGCGTGGCGGTGCGGCCGATGATGTCCTTGGCCTTGGCGGTGTCCTGCACGCCAGGCAGCTGGACCACGATGCGGTCGGCGCCTTGCTGCTGGATCACCGGCTCGGCCACGCCGAGTTCGTTCACGCGGTTGTGCAGCGTGGTGATGTTCTGCTTGACGGCGGCGTCCTGCACGGCCTTGCGGGCGGCTTCGGTGAAGGTGCCGACCACGTTGTTGCCGTCCATCGCGAAGGCGAGTTCGCGCAGGTTGTCGGCCAGGATACCGCGCGCGCGGTTGGCGTCGTCGGCATTGTTGAAGCGCACGGTCAGCTTGTCGCCGTCGCGGTCGATGCCGCCGTGGCGCACGTTCTTGTCGCGCAGCAGGGTGCGGGCATCGCCCGCCAGGCTGTCGAGCTTCTTGTCGACGGCACCCTTCATGTCGACCTGCAGCAGGAAGTGCACGCCGCCGCGCAGGTCCAGGCCCAGGTACATTGGCAGCGCATGCATCGCGGTCAGCCAGCGCGGCGAGCCGGAGAGCAGGTTCAGCGCGACCACGTAAGTCGGATCGGCAGCGTCCGGATTGAGCGCGCGCGACAAGACGTCCTTGGCCTTGAGCTGGTCGTCGGTGGTACGGAAGCGCGCCTTGACCGAGCCGGACTGGCCCGATACATCGAAGAACACGCCGTCAGGCTGGAGCTGGTTCTGGGCCAGGATTTCCTCCACATGCTTTTGCATGGAGAGGTCCACCTTGACCGTGGCCTTTCCCGAGGAGACCTGCACGGCAGGCGCCTCGCCGAAGAAGTTCGGCAGGGTATAGATGATGCCGATGGCCAGGGCCACCAGGATCACGACATATTTCCAAAGCGGATAACGATTCATCTCTGGCCAGTCATTCTGCGGTTGGCGGGTCCGCCGGGAGCCTTGGAGGCACTCCGTCGGGGCCGGACCGGTTGGCAAACAGCCGCCTGGCCGCCACGAAGGGTCCTTTACAGGCCTTCGGGCTGATCAGGCGGCTGCCAGGGCATGCACAAGGCGGCACGCCGGAACAAGACAAAGGGCAGTGTCGCGAACGGGAATCAGAGCGACTTCAGCGAGCCCTTCGGCAGTACCGTGGTCACGGCGTTCTTCTGCACGGTGATTTCGGTGCCCGGGGCGATTTCCAGGCTCACGTACTGGTCGGTCACCTTGGTGACCTTGCCCAGGATGCCGCCGGCCGTGACGACTTCGTCGTTCTTGGCCAGTGCTTCCATCATTGCCTTGGCTTCCTTCTGGCGCTTCATCTGCGGGCGGATCATGATGAACCACAGCACGCCAAACATCAGGATGATGGGCAGGAAGCTCATCAGGCCACCCGCTGCGCCGCCGACACCGGCGGTCTGGGCGAATGCGTTAGAAATCAGCACGTTGATTCTCCGTCACAAAAGTCATTCAAGTAATCGACCATTCTATCACCCGTGCAAGGCCGGCCCTGGCATTCTAGGGCGGGAATCCGGGTTTGTTCGGGGTGCGTTGCGGGCGACTTGGCGCAGATGCGCGACAGACCCGTCGCCCGGTATTCGACCGCGCCGCGTCGGAAAGTTCGCGGCTCAGCGCGTGCCGCGCGCGCGGTCGCTGGCGAACTGGCGGCGGAAGTCGCTGAAGCGGTGCTGCTCGATGGACTCGCGCACCTCGCGCATGAGCTGCAGGTAGTAGTGCAGGTTGTGAATCGTGTTCAGGCGTGCGCCAAGAATTTCGCCGACACGGTGCAGATGGTGCAGGTACGCGCGCGAGAAATTGCGGCAGGTGTAGCACGCGCAGCTTTCGTCGAGCGGGCGCGGGTCATTGCGGTGCGCAGCGTTTCGGATCTTGACGTCGCCGTAGCGCGTGAACAGCCAGCCGTTGCGCGCGTTGCGGGTCGGCATCACGCAATCGAACATGTCGACGCCAGCCGCCACGCCCGCCACCAGATCTTCCGGCGTGCCGACGCCCATCAGGTAATGCGGCTTGTCGGCCGGCAGGCGCGGCGCCACGTGCTCGAGCACGCGCATCATGTCTTCCTTTGGCTCGCCCACCGACAGGCCGCCAATCGCGAAGCCATGGAAATCCAGTTCGGACAGGCCCGCCAGCGATTCATCACGCAGGTCCTCGAACATGCCGCCCTGGACGATGCCGAACAGCGCGTTCGGGTTGGCCAGCCGCTCGAACTCGTCGCGCGAGCGCTTGGCCCAGCGCAGGCTCATGCGCATCGATTTGGCCGCCTCTTCATGCGTGGCGGGGCGGCCTTCGATCTCGTACGGCGTGCATTCATCGAACTGCATGACGATGTCGGAGTTCAGCGTACGCTGGATCTGCATCGAGATCTCGGGCGACAGGAACAGCTTGTCACCGTTGACCGGCGACGCGAACGTGACGCCATCTTCAGTGATCTTGCGCAGGTCGCCGAGCGAAAACACCTGAAAGCCGCCAGAGTCGGTCAGGATCGGCTTGTCCCAGCCGATGAAGCGGTGCAGGCCCTCATGCGTGTTCACCACGTCCAGCCCCGGGCGCAGCCACAGGTGGAAAGTGTTGCCCAGGATGATCTCCGCGCCGATCTCGTTGAGTTCCAGCGGCGACATGGCCTTGACCGAGCCATAGGTGCCGACCGGCATGAAGATGGGCGTTTCGACCACGCCGTGGTTCAGCGTGACCCGGCCGCGTCGTGCGTTGCCGTCGGTAGTGATGAGTTCGAAATTGAGCATGGCGGGATTCGGTTCGGCTTCAGGCGTTACTGGCGGGTCAGCAACATGGCATCGCCGTAGCTGAAGAAACGATAGCGCGCCTCGACCGCATGGCGGTACGCGGCGCGGATGGCTTCCACGCCGGCCAGCGCCGAGACCAGCATCAGAAGCGTCGACTTGGGCAGGTGGAAGTTGGTGATCAGGGCATCGACGAGCCGGAACTGGTAGCCCGGCGTGATGAAGATGTCGGTGTCGCCATTGCCGGCTTCGAGCGTGCCGTCGGGCTTGGCGGCCGATTCCAGTGCCCGCAGCGAGGTCGTGCCCACCGCAATGACACGGCCGCCGCGCTTGCGCGTTTCGCGAACGGCATCGGCCAGTTCCGGCGAAATCGCGTACCACTCGGAGTGCATCTTGTGTTCGGCGATGTTCTCGGTGCGTACCGGCTGGAAGGTGCCAGCGCCGACATGCAGCGTCAGGAACGCACGCCGCACGCCGGCGGCGTCGAGCCGCGCGAACAGTGCATCGTCGAAATGGAGGCCGGCCGTCGGCGCGGCCACGGCGCCGGGATTGCGCGCGTAAACGGTCTGGTAGCGGGTTTCGTCGTAGGCGTCGGGATCGTGCGTGATGTACGGCGGCAGCGGCAGGCGGCCGTACTGCTCGATCAGGTCCAGCGCGGGCGCGGGAAAGCGCAGCGTGAAGAACTGGTCGACGCGCGGGCCGACGGTGACAGCGAACGCGTCTTCGGCGAGGTGCAGCAGGCTGCCCTCGGCGGGCGTTTTCGATGCGCGCACCTGGGCCAGCACGGTGTGCGTATCGAGCACGCGCTCGACCAGCACCTCGACCTTGCCGCCGCTCGGCTTCTGGCCGAAGAAGCGCGCCTTGATCACGCGGGTATCGTTGAAGACCAGCAAATCTTCGGGCTTCAGGTACCCGATGATGTCGCTGAACGCGCGGTCGACGAGCCGGATGGCATCGGGCTGCTCGCCTGGCGCGAGGCGCTCGACCACGAGCAGCCGGCTCGCACTGCGGTCGGGCAGCGCGCTCTGTGCAATCAGTTCGGGTGGCAGCGGAAAGTCGAAATCGGACAGCGTCAACATGGGGAAACGGCAATGCCCCGGCAAGGCGCCGCGCGGAGCGGCAACCGGGATAGGTACAATCGGCGAATCCGATATTGTAAGGCTTGGGCGCCAGGCGCCGCCCGGCCCGGTGTGATCCCCCTTATTTCTCCGCCCGCCCGATTACCGATGCCCGGAACCGCCACCGAACCCACCGAGGACAAAGCCGAAGCCCCCGACTCAGCGCCGTCCGCGAAGGCCAAGGCAGCGGGCAAGGCTGGGAGCAAGGCGACGGGCAAGGACAGCAAGCCATCGTCCGCCGTCGCGCGGCTCGCCAAGATGGGGCTGCGGCGCAGCGTCGACCTCGTGCTGCATCTGCCGATGCGCTACGAGGACGAAACCACGCTGATGCCGATCGCTGAAGCCATCCGCCGCTCCGGGCTCGGCCAGCCGGCACAGGTCGAAGGCGAAGTGATTTCCAATGAAGTCACGTTCCGCCCGCGTCGCCAGCTCGTCGTGAAGATCGCTGACGACAGCGGCGAACTCACGCTGCGCTTCCTGAATTTCTACGGCAGCCAGACCAAGCAGATGGAAGAGGGCGTGCGCCTGCGCGTGCGCGGCGAAGTCCGCGGCGGCTTCTTCGGGGCCGAGATGGTGCACCCGACGGTGCGGCCGGTCGCACCGGATGAGCCCTTGCCAGACCGGCTCACGCCCGTCTATCCCGCCACGGCCGGTATTTCGCAAGCCTATCTGCGCAAAGCCATCTCCGGCGCGCTAGCGCGTACGCCCTTGCCCGAGACGCTGCCCCCCGCCGTGCTCGAAGGCCCGGTCGCAAAGCTAAAGCTGCGCCCGCTCGCCGAATCCCTGCGCCTGCTGCATACGCCGCCACCGCAGGAAAGCGAGGCGGCACTGGCCGACCGGTCGCATCCGGCCTGGCAGCGCATCAAGTTTGATGAACTGCTCGCTCAGCAGATTTCCTTGCGGCGTGCCCACGAGGCGCGGCGCGAAAAGAACGCGCCATCGATGCCCCGGCAGGAAGGCGGCCTGCTCACGCGCTTCCTGGCCGCACTGCCGTTCCGCCTGACCGGCGCCCAGCAGCGCGTCGTCGAGGAAATCGCGGCCGACATGACCGCGCAGCACCCGATGCACCGTCTGCTGCAGGGCGACGTGGGCAGCGGCAAGACCATCGTCGCGGCGCTGGCCGCGTGCCAGGCCATCGACGCCGGCTACCAGGCCGCGATCATGGCGCCGACGGAAATCCTGGCCGAGCAGCACTATCGCAAGCTGTCGGCGTGGCTCGAGCCGCTGGGCGTGCCGGTGGTATGGCTCGCCGGCAGCCTCAAGGCGCGCGAGAAGCGCGAGGCCGTGGCTCGCGTGGAGTCAGGGGAAGCGCGGCTAGCCATCGGCACGCATGCGCTGATCCAGGACACCGTGCGCTTCGCCAGGCTGGGCTTGTCAGTGGTGGACGAGCAGCACCGCTTCGGCGTCGCGCAGCGGCTGGCGTTGCGTGGCAAGGCCGGCAGCGCGGAGCCTGCTCAAACTGCCCCGGACACCGTCCCGCACCAGCTGATGATGTCGGCCACGCCGATTCCCCGCACGCTGGCCATGACGTATTACGCCGACCTCGACGTATCCGTGATCGACGAATTGCCGCCGGGCCGCACGCCGATCGTCACGCGCCTGGTCAATGACGAGCGGCGTGACGAAGTCATCGACCGTATCCACCATGCCGCCGCAGAAGGGCGCCAGGTCTACTGGGTCTGCCCGCTGATCGAGGAAAGCGAAGCCCTGCAGCTCCAGACCGCGGTGGAAACCTATGAAACGCTGGTCGCCGCGCTGCCGGACCTGCGCGTCGGCCTGGTCCACGGCCGCCTGCCGCCGGCCGAGAAGGCGTCCGTGATGGACGATTTCAGCGCCAACCGCCTGCAGGTGCTGGTGGCGACGACGGTGATCGAAGTCGGCGTAGATGTACCCAATGCCTCGTTGATGGTGATCGAGCATGCCGAGCGTTTCGGCCTCGCGCAGCTCCACCAGTTGCGCGGCCGCGTCGGGCGGGGCACCGCGGAGTCCGTCTGCCTGCTGATGTACCAGGCGCCGCTGTCGCCCACGGCGCGCGAGCGCCTTGCGACCATGCGCGAGACGACCGACGGCTTCGAGATCGCGCGGCGCGACCTCGATATCCGCGGGCCAGGCGAATTTCTCGGTGCGCGACAGTCCGGTGAAGCGATGCTTCGCTTCGCCGACCTGAACACCGATGCGTGGCTCGTCGAATATGCTCGGGAAGCCGCACAGGTGATGCTTGCGCAGTTTCCTGAGGCGGTGGAGGCGCATCTGTCGCGCTGGCTCGGCGGGCGCGAGCACTACCTGAAGGCCTGAGCTACGGCTCTTTTTGACGACGCAGTGGCCTGTTCGCCGCATTCCCGCGGCGTTCTGACAGATTCGGGAATCGAAGGTAAAATCTATCGCCTACCGCACATTGATAAGTCATGACGCTCACCGAACTGAAGTACATCGTCGCCGTGGCGCGAGAGCGCCATTTCGGCCGTGCTGCCGAAGCGTGCTTCGTATCGCAGCCGACCCTGTCGGTGGCGATCAAGAAGCTGGAAGACGAACTCAACGTGCAGATCTTCGAGCGCGGCACCTCGGAGGTCTCCGTGACCTCCGTCGGCGAGCAGATCGTGGCCCAGGCCCAGCGCGTGCTCGAACAGACCATGGCCATCCGCGAGATTGCCAAACAGGGCAAGGACCCGCTGGCCGGTCCGCTGCGAGTCGGTGTGATCTACACGATCGGGCCGTACCTGCTGCCGGCCCTGGTCAAGCAGATGATCGAGAACGTACCGCAGATGCCGCTGATGCTGCAGGAGAACTACACGGTCAAGCTGATCGAACTGCTCAAGCAGGGCGAGATCGATTGCGCGATCATGGCTGAGCCGTTTGCCGATTCCGGTCTCACTGTGCGGCCGCTCTATGACGAACCTTTCGTCGTTGCCGTGCCGCGCGGGCACCAGCTTGCGCAGGTCAGCCATGTTGATCCGGATGAGCTGAAGCAGCAGACCATGCTGCTGCTTGGTAGCGGGCATTGCTTCCGTGATCATGTGCTTGGCGTTTGCCCCGAGCTGTCGCGCTTCTCGCAGGCGTCGGACGGGATCCAGAAGACGTTTGAAGGCTCGTCCCTCGAGACCATTCGCCATATGGTGGCGAGCGGCGTAGGAATAACCGTGCTGCCGCGCACGTCTGTGCCGGATATGAAGGCCAAGGGCGATATGCTGGCCTATGTGCCGTTTGCCGAGCCCGTACCTGACCGGCGCGTGGTATTGGCCTGGCGGAAGAGTTTTACGCGGCTGCCAGCTATGGAGGCGTTGGCGAACGCGGTGGCGGCGTGTGAATTGCCGGGGGTCAGGAAGTTGAATGCCAAGGAGTTGGCTGAGGCGGCTTGACGGGTTGTCGTTCTTGGCGGCGCCGCTATTTCGTCGGCGTAGCCGGCGACCTGCTTGCAGCCGCGTAGAGTCAGGAAATCGGGCGCGGGCGCCTGCCAGGCGCGATCACCACCGCCACCAGAAACCCATACATATCAATTGCCTCGGGGTTTGTCCGGGCTTGCATGGTAATGCAATAATGTCGGGGTTATGCCACCCAGCGCGGGTTGGGCTGCCCTTGGGCGGCGACCCATGCTTTCCCAGTTTTCCGAACGGAGCGTAATCACCATGGCAAAGAAGAATGAGATGAGCGTGAACATCGGCATTTCCGACAAGGACCGCAAGAAGATCGCGGAAGGCCTGTCGAAGCTGCTGGCTGACACCTACACCCTCTACCTCAAGACCCATAACTTCCACTGGAACGTGACGGGTCCCATGTTCAACACGCTGCATCTGATGTTCGAGACGCAGTACAACGAACTGGCGCTGGCCGTCGATTCCATCGCCGAGCGCATCCGCGCGCTGGGCTATCCGGCTCCGGGCACCTACAAGGAATACGCGCGTCTGTCGTCGATCCAGGAAGAGGAAGGCGTGCCGGAAGCGACCGAAATGATCCGCAAGCTCGTCGAAGGCCAGGAAGCCGTGGTGCGCACCGCGCGCTCGATCTTCCCGCTGGTCGATGCCGCCAGCGACGAACCGTCGGCCGACCTGCTGACCCAGCGCATGCAGACACACGAAAAGACTGCGTGGATGCTGCGCTCGATGCTGGCCTGATGGCCATCTGATCCCCATGCTGCCCCAACGCGCCGCAACCGTCCTGGCTGCGGCGCGTTTTCGTTCGATGGGCGCTGTCCGTTGAACGCGTGCTCCTCCGATTCCTCTCGCCCCGCTGTCGCCGTGTTGCTTTCCTTCCCCCAAGCTCCCATGTCTGAACGCCTAGCCCTCTATGCGCGCCTGGTGCGCATCGACAAGCCCATCGGCACGCTGCTGCTGCTGTGGCCCACGCTGTGGGCGCTGTGGATGGCGGCCGGTGGCCCACCTGCGCTGAGCGTGTTCTGCATCTTCTTTGCCGGCACGTTCCTGATGCGCTCGGCAGGCTGCGCGATCAACGACTATGCCGACCGCGATTTTGACAAGCATGTGAAACGCACGAAGGAACGCCCGCTGACCGCGGGAAAGATCGCGGCGTGGGAAGCGGTGCTGATTGCCGCCGTGCTCGCGCTGATCGCATTCGCGCTGATCCTGCCGCTGAACAGCCTGACCAAATGGCTCGCGGTGGTGGCTGCCGTGGTAGCTGGCACGTATCCGTTCTTCAAGCGCTTTTTCGCGATTCCGCAGGCTTACCTCGGCATTGCGTTTGGCTTCGGCATTCCGATGGCATTCGCGGCCGTGCAGGATCAGGTGCCGCTGGTGGCGTGGGTGATGTTGCTGGCGAATGTGTTCTGGGCGGTCGCCTATGACACGGCCTACGCGATGGTGGACCGCGACGATGACCTGCTGATTGGCATCAAGACTTCGGCCATCACGTTTGGCCGCTTTGATGTGGCCGCGATCATGCTGTGCTACGCGGCGTTCCTGGTGCTGATGGGCTGGGCAGGCGTGATGCTGTCGCTGGGGTGGCCGTATTGGGTGGGGCTGGCTGCTGCGGCGGTTTGCGCCGGCTATCACTACACGCTGATCCGCGACCGGGATCGCATGCGGTGTTTTGCGGCGTTTCGCCATAACAACTGGCTGGGTGCCTGCGTGTTTGCGGGAACCGCGGTGGCCTACGCGATCCGCTAGGTTTTCTCCCCTCTCCCCTTCACAAGGGAGGGGGGAGCCGGTCTGCTGTATGGCGAGCGCCCTGTCAGATTAAACGCCCGCTCAATCCTTCCCGAACTCTTCCCCCATCTCCTTCCCACGCGCCGCTGCAGCCTGCATGGCGCGCACGAAAGCATCGCCGATTCCAGCGCTTTCCATGGCAGTGAGCGCCGCATACGTCGTGCCACCCTTGGATGTCACCCGCTCGCGCAACGTAGCGACCGGTTCCGTCGATTGCCCGGCCAGCGTGGCTGCCCCGAGGAAAGTCTGCACCGCAAGCTCGCGACCCTGCTGCGTGGTCAGGCCGAGTTCCGTCGCCGCACGTTCCATCGCTTCGATGAAATAGAACACATAAGCCGGACCGCTGCCCGAAATGGCCGTAACCGCGTCGATCTGCTCATCGCCATCGACCCATGCGCTCTTGCCCACGGCTTCCGCCACGGCGGAGGCAATCGCGCGATCGTGTTGCGATAGTCCGGCGGGCGCGGCCAAGCCCGTCATACCCATGCCCGACAGTGCGGGCGTATTCGGCATGGCGCGCACCAGACGCGTGCGGCCGCCCAGCCAGCGCTCCATGTCCTGCAGGCGAATCCCGGCGGCGACGCTGATGATCAGGTTGCCGGCGCCAGTCGCAGGCAGGTGCGGCAGCAAGCTGGCGGCGGCTTCACGGAACTGCTGTGGCTTGACGGCCAGCACCAGGACGTCGGACCCACCGAACGCCGCGTCGGGTGCGCCGGCGACATGCACGCGCAGGTCGCGCACCAGGCGCTGCTGCGCATCGGGGAACGGATCGACCACGCGGATCGAACCGGCGGGCACGCCGCGGGCGATCAGGCCGCTGATCAGCGCGGTGGCCATATTGCCGCCGCCAAGGAAGCCGAAGGTCAGGGTGTCGAGCATGTCAGTCTCTGGCTGGAATGGTGTAGGGAAATGCTGTCGTGGCGCTCAAGCGCGTGCGCCGAAAATGGCCGTGCCGATGCGCACGATGGTGGCGCCTTCTGCGATCGCTGCGTTCATGTCGCCCGACATGCCCATCGACAAGGTGTCGAGCTGCAGGCCTTCGGCCTGCAGCGATTGCAACAGGTTGCGCATGGCGGTGAATGGCTCGCGCTGTGCCGCAGGATCGGTCGCCGGTTCGGGAATCGCCATCAGCCCGCGCAGCCGCAGGCCGGGCAGGGCGGCTACGGCGCGAGCCAGTTCCGGCACCTCGCCGGGGGCTACGCCGCTCTTGCTTGCCTCGTTGCTGATATTCACCTGGATGCAGACCTGCAGCGGCGCCATGCCGGCCGGGCGCTGTTCCGACAGCCGTTGTGCGATCTTGAGGCGATCGAGCGCATGCACCCAGTCAAAATGCTCGGCGACGAGACGCGTCTTGTTGCTTTGCAGCGGCCCGATGAAATGCCATGTGATCTGGCTGCGCAGGTCGGCCAGCGCGACGATCTTTTCCACGCCTTCCTGCACGTAGTTTTCGCCAAAAGCGCGCTGTCCGGCCTCGAATGCCTCGCGCACGATGCCAGGCGCGACAGTCTTGGAAACGGCCAGCAGCGCCACCTCTTCGGGCGTCCTTCCGGCTTGTTGTGCCGCCGCCGCGATGCCGCGGTACACAGCTTGCAAGTTGGCGGCAATTACAGACATAATCCTGCGGACATACAGAAGAAGTAAAAAGAAGTACTAAAAGTACTGCATACAATTAATCGGGTGGGGTCATTATAGATGGACATCGCGCAGCTATTGGCTTTCGCAGTCAAGAACAAGGCGTCCGATTTGCATCTCTCGGCGGACATGCCGCCGATGGTACGTATCCACGGCGACATGCGGCGCATCAATGTCGCGTCCATGGCGCACAAGGACGTCCACGCCATGGTGTACGACATCATGAGCGACTCCCAGCGCAAGGTTTACGAAGAACGGCTCGAGATCGATTTCTCGTTTGAGATCGGCGGCCTGTCGCGTTTCCGGGTCAACGCCTACAACACGCAACGCGGCGCGGCCGCGGTGTTCCGTACGATTCCCTCGAAGGTTCTCACGCTTGAAGAGCTGCGCGCGCCGGCGGTGTTCGCCGACCTGTGCATGAAGCCGCGTGGCCTGGTGCTGGTGACCGGGCCGACCGGCTCGGGCAAGTCGACCACGCTCGCGGCAATGGTCGATCACCGCAACGAAAACGACATGGGCCACATCCTCACGGTGGAAGACCCGATCGAATTCGTGCACCAGTCGAAGAAGAGCCTGATCAACCAGCGCGAACTCGGTCCGCACACGCATTCGTTTGCCAACGCGCTGCGTTCGGCACTGCGTGAAGACCCGGACGTGATCCTCGTCGGCGAATTGCGCGATCTTGAAACCATCCGCCTCGCGCTGACCGCGGCGGAAACCGGCCACCTGGTTTTCGGCACGCTGCACACGAGTTCCGCGGCCAAGACCATCGACCGTGTGGTAGACGTGTTCCCGCCCGAAGAGAAGGACATGGTGCGCACAATGCTGTCCGAATCGCTCGAGGCGGTGATCTCGCAGACGCTGCTCAAGACGCGCGACGGCAATGGCCGTACCGCGGCGCACGAGATCATGATCGCCACGCCCGCGATCCGCCATCTGATCCGCGAGAACAAGATTGCACAGATGTACTCGATGATGCAGACCAGCAGCGGCCTGGGCATGCAGACGCTGGACCAGTGCCTGTCGGACCTGATCAAGCGCAGCCTGATCAGCTACAGCGACGCGCGCGCCATCGCCAAGAACCCGGACGCCTTCATGGGCTGAGTCCCGCGCCGTGCCGTGCCGCGCCGTGCGCGCGGCCGCCGTTCCGCTCCATCCGCCCAATTCGTCCATTCAGCAGGACCACGCCATGCTCGACCGCGAATCCGCCGCCAAGTACATCAACGACCTGCTCGAGCTTATGGTGAGCAACCGCGGGTCGGACCTGTTCATCACCTCCGACTTTCCGCCGGCTATCAAAGTTGATGGCAAGATCACGCCCGTCTCGCAGCAGCCGCTGAATCCTACGCAGGCGCTGGGCCTGGTGCGTTCGATCATGAACGAGCGCCAGGTCAAGGAGTTCGACGACAGCCGTGAATGCAACTTCGCCATCTCGGCGCCCAAGGCCGGCCGCTTCCGCGTATCGGCCTTTATCCAGCAGGGCAAGGCCGGCATGGTGGTGCGGACCATCAACACGCGCATTCCGTCGGTGTCGGACCTTGACTTGCCGCCCACGCTTCACGAGATCGTCATGTCCAAGCGCGGCCTGGTGATCGTGACCGGCGCCACGGGCTCGGGCAAGTCGACCACGCTCGCGGCGATGCTCGATCACCGCAATGCGCATTCGTACGGTCACATCATCACCATCGAGGACCCGATCGAATACGTGCATGCGCACCAGAACTGCGTCGTCACACAGCGCGAGGTGGGCATCGATACCGAGTCCTGGCATGTGGCGCTGAAGAACACCCTGCGCCAAGCACCCGATGTGATCCTGATCGGCGAAATCCGCGATCGCGAGACCATGGAGTACGCGATGCAGTACGCCGAAACCGGCCACCTGTGCCTGGCCACGCTGCACGCCAACAACGCCAACCAGGCGATCGACCGTATCGTCAACTTCTTCCCGGAAGAGAAGCGCCAGCAGCTGCTGATCGACCTGTCGCTGAACCTGAAGGCCATGGTGTCGCAGCGGCTGCTGCCGCGAGCGGGCCGCAAGGGGCGTGTGCCGGCCGTCGAAATCATGATCGGCACGCCGCTGGTGGCCGACCTCATCTTCAAGGGCGAGATCCACGAACTCAAGGAAGTGATCAAGAAATCGCGCGAGCAGGGCATGATTTCGTTCGACCAGGCGTTGTTCGACCTGCACGAAAGCGGCAAGATCACGTATGAGGACGCGCTGCGCAATGCCGATTCGCTCAATGACCTTCGGCTGATGATCAAGCTGCACAGTGCGACCAGGAAGGACAGCGATTTGGGTGCCGGCACCGAGCACTTGAACGTTATCTGATCCGCGCGTCCGTTCCAGGAGCCAAGTCCGCATGAGCAATGTCTACCAGTTCGAAGCCAAGTCCCTCGCGGGGCAGCCCGTGCCGCTGTCGCAGTTCCGCGGCAAGGTACTGCTGATCGTCAACACCGCCAGCGAATGCGGCTTTACGCCGCAGTACGCGGGCCTGCAGGCCCTGCACGACGCGTACGCCGCGCGCGGACTCGAAGTGCTGGGATTCCCGTGCAACCAGTTCGGCAAGCAGGAGCCAGGCGACGCGCAGCAGATCGGCCAGTTCTGCGAATCGCGCTTCAGCGTCAAGTTTCCGATGTTCGCCAAGATCGACGTGAAGGGGCCTGACGCGCACCCGCTATACCAATGGCTCACCAGCGCGAAGCGCGGCGTGCTCGGCACGCAGGCAATCAAGTGGAATTTCACCAAGTTCCTGCTGCGCCGTGACGGCACGGTCTACAAGCGCTACGGGTCGATCACCAAGCCGGAAGAGATCCGCGCGGATATCGAAACGCTGCTGGCCGATCCGGCTGCCTGAAACACGCTATACGCCACAGGCCCGCACCGCGCGCAGAAAGCCGTTGAGCGAGCGGTCCGGCGTTTCGTGGAAGCGGTCGTCGAGCATGCGGATTTCGCGGCAGCGGTCCAGGCGAAAACTGCGGTAGTCGGTGCGCGTCGTGCACCATGCCGCCAGCAGCCATGCATTGCCCCAGAAAAACAGGCCGAGCGGCTGCACCACGCGTTCGGTGATGCGCTGTTCGGCATCACAATAGTCAAGCAGCAGAAGCCTTTGCGACCCAAGCGCGCCGTGCACGACGTCGAATGCCTCACGTACCTGCGCGCGATTGACATACTCCGGCGCGAACACGCGGCTTTGCTGCGCAGCTAGCCGGCGTGGCGGCGGCAGAGCTGCCATCAGCTTTTCCAGCGCGGGGTCGGCGGCGGCCGCGAGCGCACCACCGCCCCAGGCCTTGAGCAGGCGAAGGCCGGCCACCAGCGCTTCGACTTCGAGGGCGGTGAACATCAGCGGCGGGACATCGAAATCGGCACGCAGCCGATAGCCAATACCGGCCTCGCCCTCGACCGGCACGCCCGACAGCGACAGCGCCTGGATATCACGGTAGACCGTGCGCTCGGACACGCCGAGCCGCTGCGCGAGCAACGCCGCCGTGGTCAGGCGGCGCCCGCGCAGGACCTGGACGATCTGGAACAGGCGGTCGGCGCGGCGGCTCATCGGTCCTCCGGTATGGCGGGCATTAGCCCGTGAACGGCTCGTGCAGGCCGATGCGGTTGCCCTCGCTGTCGGCGATATGCGCGATGCGGCCGATGTCGCCGGGCAGCTGGAGCGGACCGAACACGGTCTTGCCGCCCGCGTGGGCCACGCGCTGCAGCAGCGCATCGAGCCCTGGCGCGTGCAGATAAGGCACCGGGCCGTAGTGCTGGCTGGGCCGGTAGCCTTCGCCGGCCACGAGCGCGCCGCC
Source organism: Cupriavidus sp. C1SS-2L (assembly GCF_057073735.1). Classification (NCBI taxonomy): domain Bacteria; kingdom Pseudomonadati; phylum Pseudomonadota; class Betaproteobacteria; order Burkholderiales; family Burkholderiaceae; genus Cupriavidus; species Cupriavidus sp. C1SS-2L. The sequence goes on along the minus strand of NZ_CP172708.1, from coordinate 3,098,010 downwards.
GGGATCTGGGTTCGGGAACACCGCCATGTCGACCTGGCTCATGGTTTCGCGCTTGAGCGTCGTTTGGAATACCTGCTCGTAGAAGTGGATCGCACGATGCATATCGACGACGGGGATCTCCAGCCAGTTGATCAGACCGTTGCTCATGATGGACTCCTTGGTCACGGGGAAAAGGAGTCCGCATCTTGCGCGGGGCCTGCTGACAGCGTCCTGTCAGGAGCGTGTCAGCACGTTCAGTGGGGCATCCAGGCCGCCAGCACCGGCACCATGATGGCTGTCAGCACGCCGTTGAGTCCCATGCCGAGCGCGGCGAATGCACCGGCTTCCTGGTTCACCTGGAATGCGCGCGCGGTGCCGATGCCGTGCGCCGCCACGCCAGTGGCGAAACCACGCACCGTGTAGTCGCGGACGCGCAGCAGGTTCAGCAGGCTGGTTGCGCTGACTGCGCCGATGATGCCGGTGGCCATCACCAGCACTGCGGTCAGCGAAGGCAGCCCGCCGATCTTCTCGGCTACGCCCATGGCGATCGGGATCGTCACCGACTTCGGTGCGAGCGACAGCACCGTCTCGCGCGATGCGCCGAGCAGCCATGCAATGCCGACCGCCGATACCACCGCGACCAGCGATCCGGCGACGAGGCCTACCAGCAGCGGGAACACATGCGTGCGCAGCTTGGGCAGTTGCAGGTAGAGCGGCACGGCCAGCGCCACGGTGGCGGGGCCGAGCAGGAAGTGCACGAACTGCGCACCATCGAAGTAGGTCTTGTACGGCGTGCCCGTGACTGTCAGCACCGTGACCAGCAGCGCCACGGCGATCATCACCGGGTTGGCCAGCGGCGAGAAACGCGAGCGCTCGTAGATGCGGAACGCGAACACATAGGCCAGCAGCGTTGCGGTCAGCCCGACCAGCGGGCTCGCGGCAAGGTAGACCCAGATCTCGTTGAGGCGGGGCGTCATCATGCTTGTTCTCCGCTGTGGTCGGCAGCATTGGCAGCCTGCGCGGCGGGCGCCTTGGGCTTGCGCATCAGCATGCGCGTGACCACGGCGGTGGTCGCGATGGCGAGCCAGGTCGATACCACGAGTGCGATCAGGATTGGCATCCACTCGCCTTCGATGCGGTTCGCGTGGACCATGATGCCGACGCCGGCCGGCACGAACAGCAGCGACAGGTGCTTGAGCAGTTCGCTGGTCGTGCCCTGGATGATGGGCAGCAGGCGGTCGTCGAAGACGAGCCAGCCGAACAGCATGATCATGCCCAGCACGGGGCCGGGCACGGGCAGGCGCAGCGCGTAGCTGACCACCTCGCCGACGGATTGGAAAACCAGGAGGATGGCAAAGGTCTGGAGCATGAGGGCGTCTTGGTTGTACTGTTTATCCCCGCTCCCGCAAGCGGGAGCGGGGAGACAACCACGCCCCGGGGCTGTTCAGCCCAGCATCTTGTCCACCAGTTCGATCCAGTGCACGACCGGCGTTTCAGTGCCGCCCTGCAGGTGGGTGATGCAGCCGATATTGGCCGACACGATGGCTTCGGGCTCGGTGGCCTGCAGTTTGGCGAGCTTGTCGTCGCGCAGGCGGTAGGCCAGTTCCGGCTGCAACACGGAATACGTGCCCGCCGAGCCGCAGCACAGGTGGCTGTCAGCGCAGAGTTTGACTTCCACACCGAGGCCGGTCAAGAGCGCTTCGACCTTGCCGCGGATCTGCTGGCCGTGCTGAAGGGTGCATGGCGGGTGGTACGCCACGCGGCGTCCATCGCGCGGCACCGCGCCGGCGCGCTTGTGCAGCAGGTCGGCAAAGTCCGGCAGGATCTCCGACAGGTCGCGCGTGAGTGCCGAGACGCGGCGCGCGCGCTCGGCGTAGCGGGGGTCGTTGCGCAGCAGGTGGCCGTAGTCCTTGACCATGGCACCGCAGCCCGATGCGGTCATGACGATGGCCTCGGCGCCCGCTTCGAGATGCGGCCACCATGCATCGATATTGCGGCGCATATTGTCGAGGCCGCCATCGTGGTCGCCGGTGTGGAAGCGGATGGCGCCACAACAGCCCGCTTCGCGCGCCACGATCAGTTGTACGCCGACACGGTCGAACACGCGCGCGGTTGCGGCATTGATGTTGGGCGACATGGCCGGTTGCACGCAACCGTCGAGCAACAGCATCTTGCGTGCATGCGTGGTGCGCGGCCATTGGCCGGGCTCGGCGGACTTGCTGAGTTGGGGCACTTTGTTGCGCAGCGTGGGCGGCAGCATCGGCCGCACCATCTGCCCCAGCTTCAGCGCGGTGCCAAACAGGGCGGGGCGTGTCAGGCCTTCGCGCAGCACCCAGCGCGCCACGCGTTCGCGCGCGGGACGACGCACGCCGCGCGCTTCAAGCTGTTCATCCACCACCTGCCGGCCGATGTCCACGAGCCGCCCGTAGCGCACGCCCGAAGGGCAGGTCGATTCGCAGTTGCGGCACGTCAGGCAGCGGTCCAGGTGCAGACGTGTGCTTTCGCTGACGGCATTCCCCTCCAGCACCTGCTTCATCAGGTAGATGCGCCCGCGCGGGCCGTCGAGCTCGTCGCCGAGCAACTGGTAGGTCGGACAGGTAGCAGTGCAGAAGCCGCAGTGCACGCATTTGCCGACGATAGACTTGGCTTCCTCGCCTTCAGGCGTATTGCGGAGAAAATTGGCCAGGGTCGTTTGCATGGTGTGGGGTGGGTTTGCCTTGGCGTTGAACGATGCGCGCGGCTCAGAGGCCGGGGTACATGCGCTGCGGATTGAAGATGCCTGCCGGGTCGAAGGTGGCCTTCAGCCGTGCATGGATCGCGGCCAGCGGTGCGGCCAGTGGTGTGAACACGCCGACCGACTTGTCGCCGTTGCGGAACAGCGTGGCATGTCCGCCGACGGCCTGCGCGGTTCCCCGCACGAGCCTGGCATGGTTGCCGTCCGGGCCCGCATCGGGCAGCCACCAGCGCTGCCCGCCGCCCCATTCGACCAGCTGTGAGCCGGGCAGATCCAGCGGCGCCGATGTCGGCGGCACCGCCAGGCGCCACAGCGCGCGGCCCTGCAGCGCCGGCGCGAAGAACGCATGCGTCTGTTCGCGCAGCGACTGCCAGAAGACCACGCCTTCGTCCTGCGCGACGGCATCGCCGCCGAGCCGCGCGCGTGCGGCTCGCACTGCGGCCGTGGCGCCCGACAGCCGCACGTGCAACACGCCTTCATGCCATGCGGAAGCCGCGATCGGCAGCGGCTGGCCGCCCCACTGGTTAATGCGGTCGATGGCCTCGGCCTGGCTCATCGCAAAGCACAGCGTGGCGTCGTCGAACGGCGTCGGCAGCACCTTGAGCGAGACTTCGAGAATCAACCCCAGCGTGCCGAGCGATCCCGCCAGCAGCCGCGACACGTCATAGCCCGCGACGTTCTTCATGACCTGGCCGCCAAAGCTCATGACCTCGCCGTGGCCATCCATCATCTGCGCGCCCAGTACGAAGTCGCGCAGCGCACCGACCGATTGCCGGCGCGGACCGGACAGGCCCGCGGCCACGGCACCGCCGAGTGTCGCGCTGCTCGTTTGGCCCGGGGCGGCAAAATGCGGCGGCTCGAATGCCAGCATCTGGCGCTTCTCCGCGAGCGCGGCCTCGATCTCGGCCAGCGGCGTGCCGCAGCGTGCGGTGACCACCAGCTCGGCAGGATCGTATTCGACGATGCCGCGGTACGCGCGCGTATCGAGCAGTGCGCCGTCCATGGCATTGCCATAGAAGTCCTTGCTGCCGCCGCCGCGCAGGCGCAGCGGCGTGCGCGTCTCGGAGGCATGCCGTACGGCATCGCGGAGGGCGTCGAGAGTGGCTTGCATGTGGGTCCGGTTCTTTATCGTGCGGGTACGTATTGCCCGTGGGTCAGGCGTCTTTCCGGCGACCGCCGGCGGGCCCGCCCGGTACTTCTGGGCGGTCGTTCTGGTACTCGGGCAGTTTGCTGCCGCAATGCTTGCAGTACAGCGCATCCGCGTCGTGCCCCTCGGTCAGGCAGTGCGTGCAGGTGCGCGTCGTGAGCGGGCGTTTCATGATGCTGGCGGCCAGCTCGGCGCCGACGATGCCGGTCGGGAACGCGATGATGCCGTAGCCCAGCAGGATCGTCAGCGAGGTGATGAACTGCCCCAGCGGGGTCTTCGGCACCATGTCGCCAAAGCCAGTCGTGGTCAGCGTCACCACGGCCCAGTACATGCTCACAGGGATGCTCGTGAAGCCATGTTGCGGGCCTTCCACCACGTACATCACCGTGCCGAGGATCACGGTGATGATGAACACCGTGCCCAGGAACACGAAGATCTTGCGCCGGCTGTTAGCGAGCGCGCGGTACAGGATCTCGGCTTCCTCGAAGTACACCGTGAGCTTGAGGATCCGGAACACGCGCAGCAGCCGCAGCAGCCGTACATCGATCAGGAACGCGAGCTCCGGCAGGAAGAACGCGAGCCACGTCGGCATGATCGAGATGAAATCGATGACGCCGAAAAAGCTGAACACATAGCGCCACGGCCGCTGCACCACCAGGATCCGCATCACGTACTCGGCCGTGAACAGCAGCGTGAACATCCACTCGAGCACCGTGAACAGCGTGCGCAGGTGTTCGTTCACGCCTTGCAGGCTGTCGACCATCACGATCAGCACGCTGGCCACGATGGCGACCAGCAGCGTGATGTCGAACAGCCGGCCTTCGCGCGTATCGGCCTCGAAGATGATCGTGTACCAGCGCTCGCGCCAGCCGGTCTCGGGCCGGCCGAGGCGCTGGCGCAGGGTCTGGTTGGTCTCGCGGTGCGGCATGGCTGGCGCGTCGTTCAGAAGCGCGGCAGGTCGGGGTGGGGCAGCAGCCCCTTCTTGACGTGCATCTTGCCGTATTCGGCGCAGCGCGCGAGCGTCGGGATGGCCTTGTCCGGGTTCAGCAGTCGCGCCGGGTCGAAGGCAGCCTTGACGCCAAAGAAGGCATCGCGCTCGGACGGCGAGAACTGCACGCACATCGAGTTGAGCTTCTCCACGCCCACGCCGTGTTCGCCGGTGACGGTGCCGCCCAGTTCCACGCAAGCTTCCAGGATGTCCGAGCCAAACAGCTCGGCACGGTGCCACTGGTCCTCGTCCGCACCATCGAACAGGATCAGCGGATGCATATTGCCGTCGCCGGCATGGAACACGTTGATGCAGCGCAGCGCGTACTTGCGCTCCATCTCTTCGATGCGGCGCAGCAGTGTGCCGATATGCTTGCGCGGGATAGTGCCGTCCATGCAGTAATAGTCAGGCGAGATGCGGCCCGCCGCCGGGAACGCGTTCTTGCGGCCGCTCCAGAAACGCAGGCGCTCGGCTTCGTTCTGCGAGACGACGATGCGCGTGCACCCCGAAGCCGTCAGCACCGCGCTCATGCGCTCGATTTCCTCTGCGACCTCCTCGGGCGTGCCATCGGATTCGCATAGCAGGATGGCCGCGGCGTCGAGGTCGTAGCCAGCGTGCACGAACTCTTCCACGGCGGCCGTGGCGGGTTTGTCCATCATCTCCAGGCCTGCCGGGATGATGCCGGCCGCGATGATCGCGGCCACCGCGTTGCCGCCTTTTTCCACGTCGTCGAAGCAGGCCATGATCACCTGCGCAAGCTGGGGCTTCGGGATCAGGCGCACGGTGACTTCGGTTACCACGGCCAGCATGCCTTCGGAGCCGATCATTGCGGCGAGCAGATCCAGGCCCGGCGAATCCGGGGCTTCGGAGCCGAACACGACGACCTCGCCTTCCATCGTCACCGCGCGCACGCGCAGCACGTTATGCACGGTCAGGCCGTATTTCAGGCAGTGCACGCCGCCCGAATTTTCGCTGACGTTGCCGCCGATGGTGCAGGCGATCTGCGACGACGGATCGGGCGCGTAATACAGGTTGAAGGGAGCGGCGGCGTCGGAGATGGCCAGGTTGCGCACGCCCGGCTGGACCACCGCGGTGCGTGAGTGCGGGTCAACTTTCAGGATGCGCTTGAACTTGGCCAGCGACAGCACCAGCCCTTCGGCGATCGGCATGGCGCCGCCGGACAGGCTCGTCCCCGCGCCGCGCGGCACCACGGGCACGCTGAGCCTGTGGCACAGGCGCAGGATCGCGCAGACCTGTTCCTCGGTATCGGGCAGGGCCACGGCCATCGGCACCTGGCGGTAGGCGGCCAGGCCGTCGCACTCGTAGGGGACGGTGTCTTCCGGCTTCCACAGCAATGCGGCGTCCGGCAGGATCTGCGCAAGGCCCGCCAGCAGCGCGCTGCGGCGGCCATCGGCGGCGCCGTTACCGGCGGGTGTGGCGCCGGTGGTCAGTGGGGCTTCGTGCGGGGCATTCATGGCGACTCCTATGTGCCTGTCTGCGAGGCCGGCGTGCGGCCGGAGGGGACGGGTGACTATAGCGCAGCGCTTGCGCCGCCAGCACGCCCCGGTACGTGAATTCGGCACGGCAAGCCGATCAAAAATGCTCATCATGGCCACGGTCCGCTGTGCGGTGCCGGGCCTGCCAGATCAGCGTAGCATCGCCGGGCGCGTGCAGGGAAGGCCGCGCCGGGCGGCGTCAGGGTGCGGTCGTGGCCGGCAGCCGGTACACCATGTCGAGCTTGTCGTGGAAGTGCGGCGCAACGTACAGCGCTTCGGGTTCCAGGCCAAAGCGCACGAAGCCGAGCGATTCATACAGGCGCACCGCTCCGGTACTGCCCGCGTTGACGCACAGCGTGACCTGGCGCACGTCCGGCATGGCCGCGGCGCGTTGCAGCGCGAATTCCATCAGCGCGCGGCCGAGCTTGCGGTCGCGCCACGCGGGCGCAATGTACATGCCCCAGATGAACGCCTTGTGCCGGTGCTTGCGCTTGGCTTCGCGCAGTACGCCGACCACGCCGGCCAGTTCGCTGCCGTCAAAGGCGCCAAACACAGCGCCGTCGTCATTCGCGGCAAGACGCGCGGCCACGACCTCGATCGGCAGGTCCGTTTCCTCTTCCAGGCTGGAGGCGAATGCCTCGGGCGCCTCGACCAACCCGGCCAGGCGCAAGGCCTGGAAAGCGAGAGCATCGGTGGGGGTCAACAGGCGCAGTTCCATGGCGAGTCTCTTCCTTACCAGTCCAGGCTCAAGAGCCAGTCGACGAAGTAGCGCGCTTCGGGCTTGAGTGGCGCCTGTTCGCGCTCGACGATGTAGTAGCCGTGCGGCGACACCGATTCGATATCGAGCAGCCTTACCATCTGGCCCAGCGACAGCCAGTGCCGCGCCATGCGCTGGCGCACAAGCGCCACGCCCTGGTTGGAGGCGACCGCTTCCAGCATCAGGCCGATATCGTTGAGCTGCGGACCGGTCTGCGGCTCGGGCCAGTCCAGGCCGGCGGTTTCGAACCACGGCTTCCACGGTTCCAGCGGACTGCGCAGCAGCACCAGTCCGTGCAGATGCTCGGGCTTGGTGATGGCGCGGCCGTTGACGCGCTCGTAGTACTCGCGCCCGCAGGCCGGGAACACGGGCTCGACCAGCAGCTTGGTCGTCTTCAGGTCCGGATAGCGGCCCGTTCCGTAGCGGATCTCGACATCGGTGTCTTCGGCCTTCACGTCTAGGAACGGGATGGCCAGGTGCAGCTCGATGTCGATATGCGGATACAGCGCGCCGAACTCGGGCAAGCGCGGCACCAGGTGCTGGCGCCCGAACGTCGGTGGGATCGCCACGCGCAGCCGCGTGCGCATCTTGTTGTACTCGGGCCGCGCCAGTTCGTTGAGCGATTTGAGCGCGTCCTGCACGTTGCGCAGATAACGCGTGCCGGCCGCAGTCAGGCGCAGCGCGGCGTTCGAGCGCACGAACAGATCCTCGCCCCAGAGCTCTTCCAGGTTCTTGATGCGGTGCGACACCGCGCTGGGCGTGACCGACAACTCCTCGGCCGCGCGCGCGAAACTGCCCAGGCGCGCCGCGGCTTCAAAGGCCACGAGCAGGTGCAGAGGCGGGACGCGGTTGAACATCGAAGCCATGCCGCTCAGCCCGCCGGGCCGCGCGCGGAGCGGAAGATCTTGCCGGGATTCAGGATGCCGTTCGGATCGAGCGCGTGCTTGATCACGCGCATCAGGTCCAGCGCGTCCTCGCCATGCTCCTGCACCAGGAAATCCATCTTGTGCAGGCCGACGCCATGTTCGCCGGTGCAGGTGCCGCCCATCGCCAGCGCGCGCTCGACGATGCGGCGGTTGATGTCCTCGGCCTCGGCCATCTCTTCGGGCTTGTCGGGGTCGATCAGGATCGCGACGTGGAAATTGCCGTCGCCGACGTGCCCGACGATCGGGCAGGGCAGCGACGAGGCGATCAGGTCTTTCTCGGTCTCGGCCACGCAGTCGGCCAGGCGCGAGATCGGCACGCACACGTCGGTGGTCACTGCGCGGCAGCCCGGCTTGAGCTGCAGCATCGCGAAATACGCGGTATGGCGAGCGTTCCACAGACGGCTGCGGTCTTCGGGCCGCGTGGCCCACTCGAAGTCCTGGCCGCCATGCTCGGTGGTGATCTGCTGCACGGTCTCGGCCTGTTCGCGCACGCCGGCCTCGGTGCCGTGGAACTCGAAGAACAGATGCGGCATTTCGGGCAGCGTCAGGTTGTCGTGCCGGTTGATCGCGCGGATGGCCAGCGCATCGACGAACTCCACGCGCGCGATCGGCACGCCGAGCTGAATGGTCTGGATCACGGCCTGCACGGCGCTGCTCATGCTTGGGAATGCGCAGACCGCGGCGGAAATCGCTTCCGGCTGCGGGTACAGGCGCACCGTTACCTCGGTGATGATGCCGAGGGTGCCTTCGCTACCGATAAACAGGCGCGTCAGGTCATAGCCCGCCGACGACTTGCGCGCATGCGTGCCGGTGTGGATCACGCGCCCGTCGGCGGTCACTACGGTCAGCGCGAGCACGTTCTCGCGCATCGTGCCGTAGCGCACTGCATTGGTCCCCGAGGCCCGCGTCGCGCACATGCCGCCCAGCGACGCATCCGCGCCCGGGTCAATCGGGAAAAACAGGCCCGTGTCCTTGATGTCCTGGTTGAGCTGCTTGCGCGTGACGCCGGGCTGCACGGTGACGGTCAGGTCTTCCGGCTGGATCGCCAGCACCTTGTTCATCTGCGAGAGGTCCAGGCTGATGCCGCCGGCCACGGCCAGCAGGTGGCCTTCGAGCGAGGAGCCCGCACCGTAGGGGATCAACGGCACGCCGTGCTCGTTGCACAGACGCGCAACCTCGGCCACTTCCTCGGTACTGTGCGCATACACCACGCCGTCCGGGAGCGCCGGCGGGAACGGCGATTCGTCGCGGCCATGGTGTTCGCAGACGCCGGCGGAGGTCGAGAAACGGTCGCCGAAGCGTGCCTGCAGCGCGTCACGCAATGCAGAAGGCAACGGGCGGCGAGCCAGGGCGGCGTGTGGCGCGGGGTGGTTCATGCGGGTCTCCGGCGGGTCGCTGCGCGATGCGGCAGGCTTCCGGAACCGTCGGCGATTGTCGGCGGCGTCGGCGACGGAAGGGGCGCGATCCGGTTGTTGATTGGGGAATATCGCCATTCTACGCCGCGCGGCGCCTGATGCACCCCCGCCCTTGGCCGAGATGACGGCCATTCCGGCGGCACAATCCGTTCGCGCGGGAGGCAAAGGGCGCCATAATGCGCGCCATCACAGAGACTTCCAGAGGAGACCGGCATGGGACACCGCCTGTCCAAGATTGCAACCCGCACCGGCGACGCGGGCACCACGGGCCTCGGCGACGGCAGTCGCACGGGCAAGGACAGCCTGCGCATCGCCGCGATTGGCGACGTGGACGAACTGAATTGCCAGATCGGCGTGCTGCTCACGGAAACGCTGCCGGACGATGTGCGCGCGGCGCTGCTGCATATGCAGCATGACCTGTTCGACCTGGGCGGGGAGCTCTCCATTCCCGGTTACACGCTGCTCAAGCCGGAGCAGGTGGCACAGCTGGACGTCTGGCTGGAGCACTACAACGCCGGCCTGCCGCGCCTGGCCGAATTCATCCTGCCGGGCGGCAGCCGTGCCGCAGCGCTCGCGCATGTTTGCCGTACCGTCTGTCGGCGTGCCGAGCGCGCGCTGGTGGCCCTCGGTGCCATGGAAGCGCTCAATGAGGCACCGCGCCAGTACCTGAACCGCCTGTCCGACCTGATGTTCGTGTTGGCCCGCGTGCTCAATCGCGTGGACGGCGGTAGCGACGTGCTCTGGCAGCGCGGGCGTGATACGGCAAATGCACCGGAAAAAAGTGATTAATAGAATTCTTTTGGCCGTCGACATCCCCGTTCGATGGTCCGCCGGCCCGCGCCACTCAAGGTCGGCAGTGAGCTTGCCGTGAATTGGACGGAAGTAACCGAGAAAATTACTCGGATTTGCGAATTCCGCCCTTGAAATGGCCCCGGACGGCCACATTTCGCACTCAGGATGAATTGCAGCCGCGCGGATAGCGATGGCTCAATAGGAGAGAATAAATGGGTAAGATCATCGGTATCGACCTCGGTACCACCAATAGCTGCGTGTCGATCCTGGAAGGCAATACGCCGAAGGTCATCGAAAATTCGGAAGGCACCCGCACCACCCCGTCGATCATCGCCTACATGGAAGACGGCGAGATCCTGGTCGGTGCACCCGCCAAGCGCCAGGCCGTCACCAATCCGCGCAACACGCTGTATGCCGTGAAGCGCCTGATCGGCCGCAAGTTCGAAGAGAAGGAAGTCCAGAAGGACATCGGCCTGATGCCGTATTCCATCGTCAAGGCCGACAACGGCGACGCATGGGTCGGCGTGCGTGACCAGAAGCTGGCGCCGCCGCAGGTGTCCGCCGAAGTGCTGCGCAAGATGAAGAAGACCGCCGAGGACTACCTGGGCGAGCCGGTCACCGAGGCCGTGATCACGGTGCCCGCGTACTTCAACGACTCGCAGCGCCAGGCGACCAAGGACGCCGGCCGCATTGCGGGCCTGGACGTCAAGCGCATCATCAACGAGCCGACCGCGGCCGCGCTGGCGTTCGGCATGGACAAGAACGAGAAGGGCGACCGCAAGATCGCCGTGTATGACCTCGGTGGCGGTACCTTCGACATCTCGATCATCGAGATCGCGGACGTCGACGGCGAAAAGCAGTTCGAAGTGCTGTCGACCAACGGCGACACCTTCCTGGGCGGCGAAGACTTCGACCAGCGCATCATCGACTACATCATCGGCGAGTTCAAGAAGGACCAGGGCGTCGACCTGTCGAAGGACGTGCTGGCCCTGCAGCGCCTGAAGGAAGCCGCTGAAAAGGCCAAGATCGAACTGTCGAGCTCGCAGCAGACCGAGATCAACCTGCCGTACATCACGGCCGATGCGTCGGGTCCGAAGCACTTGAACCTGAAGATCACGCGCGCCAAGCTGGAAGCGCTGGTCGAAGACCTGATCACGCGCACGATCGAGCCGTGCCGCACCGCCATCAAGGATGCGGGCGTCAAGGTCAGCGAGATCGACGACGTGATCCTGGTCGGCGGCATGACCCGCATGCCCAAGGTGCAGGAGCAGGTCAAGGAGTTCTTCGGCAAGGAAGCGCGCAAGGACGTGAACCCGGACGAAGCCGTGGCCGTCGGTGCCGCGATCCAGGGTTCGGTGCTGTCGGGCGACCGCAAGGACGTGCTGCTGCTGGACGTGACGCCGCTGTCGCTGGGTATCGAAACCCTCGGTGGCGTGATGACCAAGATGATCACCAAGAACACCACCATCCCGACCAAGCATGCGCAGGTGTTCTCGACCGCTGACGACAACCAGCCGGCCGTGACCATCAAGGTGTACCAGGGCGAGCGTGAAATGGCGACCGGCAACAAGCTGCTGGGCGAGTTCAACCTCGAAGGGATCCCGCCGTCGCCGCGCGGCACGCCGCAGATCGAGGTGTCGTTCGACATCGACGCGAACGGCATCCTGCACGTGGGCGCGAAGGACAAGGCGACCGGCAAGGAAAACCGGATCACCATCAAGGCGAATTCGGGCCTGTCGGAAGACGAGATCCAGCGCATGGTGAAGGACGCCGAGGCCAACGCCGAGGAAGACAAGAAGGCCCGCGAGCTGGCTGACGCCCGCAACCAGGCCGACGCGCTGGTCCACTCGACCAAGAAGGCCGTGACCGAATACGGTGACAAGCTGGAAGCCGGCGAGAAGGAAAAGATCGAAGCTGCGATCAAGGAACTGGAAGACGCCGCACGCGGCGGCGACAAGGCCGAGATCGACGCCAAGGTCACCGCGCTGTCGGAAGTCAGCCAGAAGCTGGGCGAGAAGGTCTACGCCGACATGCAGGCGAAGGCCGGCGAGCAGGGCGCGGCCGGTGCAGCCGGCGCCGGTGCCCAGCAGCAAGCCCAGCCGCAGGACGACAACGTGGTCGACGCCGAGTTCAAGGAAGTCAACGACAAGAAGTAATCGGGAAGGGCGGCGGCGCGGACATGCGCCGGCGCCGCCCCTGTCCCGACGCCGGGCGACGGACATCGGACCCAGCGGGAAACCGCCGTCGGATGCCTCGCTCGGCTTTTTTGCTATTCGCCCCGAGCCGTGTTCTGCCGGTTCCGGGCCATCAGGTAATGAGCCACCATGGCAAAACGTGACTACTACGAAGTGCTCGGGGTAGGCAAGAACGCGAGCGACGACGAGATCAAGAAGGCTTATCGCAAGCTCGCGATGAAATACCACCCGGACCGCAATCCGGACAGCAAGGAATCCGAGGAAAAGTTCAAGGAGGTCAAAGAGGCCTACGAGATGCTTTCCGACGCGGAGAAGAAGGCGGCCTATGACCAGTATGGTCATGCCGGCGTCGATCCGAACATGGCAGGCGGCTTTGGCGGCGGTCAGGGCTACGGCGGCTTTGCCGAAGCGTTCGGCGACATCTTCGGCGACATCTTCGGCCAGCAGGCCGGCGGTGGCCGCCGCGGTGGCGGTGGCCCGCAGGCCTACCGCGGCGCCGACCTGCGCTACAGCATGGAAATCTCGCTGGAGCAGGCCGCGCATGGCCACGAGGCGCAGATCCGCGTGCCGCACTGGGACGATTGCGACCACTGCCACGGCAATGGCGCCGAGCCCGGCTCGAGCGTGGAAACCTGCCCGACCTGCCACGGCGCCGGCCAGGTGCGCGTGTCGCAGGGCTTTTTCAGCATGCAGCAGACCTGCCCGAAATGCCACGGCAGCGGCAAGTTCATTCCGAAGCCGTGCACCAAGTGCCACGGCCAGGGCAAGCTGAAGTCGCAGAAGACGCTGGAAGTGAAGATTCCGGCTGGCATCGACGAAGGCATGCGCATCCGCTCGTCGGGCAACGGCGAGCCGGGCATCAACGGCGGCCCGCCGGGCGACCTGTATGTCGAAGTCCATATCAAGGCCCATCCGGTGTTCGAGCGCGACGGCGACGACCTGCACTGCCAGATGCCGATTTCCTTCGCCACCGCGGCGCTGGGCGGCGATCTGGAAGTGCCGACGCTGAACGGCAAGGCCACGTTCCCGGTGCCTGAAGCCACCCAGTCGGGCAAGACGTTCCGCCTGCGCGGCAAAGGCATCAAGGGCGTGCGTTCGGGCTATCCGGGCGATCTCTACGTGCATGTGAACGTGGAGACGCCGGTCAAGCTGACCGAGGCCCAGAAGGACATGCTGCGCCAGTTCGACCGCTCTGTGCACGAAGGCGGCTCGCGCCACAGTCCGCAGGAGCAGTCCTGGCTGGACAAGGTGAAGAGCTTCTTCAGCTAAGCCAACCCCCGCTAGACCGGCCACGCAAGCGCGTGGCCGGTTTGCTTTTGAGCCCGCAACACGGGCCGGCAGCGCATAATGCAGGCGCTGTGCATTTTCCCGCCTTCTTGTCGTGCCTCTCTCGCTTTCCTGCTCCGATCCCCAACCGTTCGTACTGCTGGACGATGCTACTGCGCCATCTGGCGAAGCGATGTCACGGCTCTACACCGGCCTCGTTCGCGAAGACCGGCTGCCCGCTGGCAGTGATGTCGCGCTGATCGATGCACTGCTCGCCGAAGGCTGGCGCCAGGGCTGGCACGCGACGCTGTTCGCACCCTACGAATTCGGCGGCGCGCTGGTCGGCGCCCCGGCGCACACCGACGACAGGTTGCCCTTCCACGATGGCGCCGTGCGCCTGCTCTGGTTCCGCGACATGCGGCGGCTCGACGGCGATGCCGTGCGCGCCTGGCTGCCTGAACCCGATGCACAAGCGCCCGCCGGGCTCATGAATGTCGCCGCGGATACCCCGCGCGAAGCCTTCGATACCGCCATTGCCCGCATCCATGCATGGATCGAAGCCGGCGATACCTACCAGGTCAATTTCACGCAGCGGATCGCATTCTCGTCGTTTGGCGATCCGCGCGCGCTCTACGCCGCGTTGCGCGACGCGCAGCCGGTGCCCTATGGCGTGCTGGCCTGCCTGCCCGGCGATGGCTGGGTACTGTCGCTGTCGCCCGAGCTTTTCGTGCAGCACGATGGAAGCGGCCGTCTGCTCACGCGTCCGATGAAGGGCACTGCGCCGCTGTCCGGCGATCCCGGGCAAGACGCGCAAGCCGCCGCCGGCCTCGCCGCCGATGCGAAGAATCGCGCCGAGAACGTGATGATCGTGGACCTGCTTCGCAACGACCTTGGACGCATTGCGCAACCGGGCAGCGTGGAAGTGCCGGACCGCTTTGTTGTGCAGCCGTTCGGCGCCGTGCTGCAGATGACCTCGACCGTCAGGGCAACGGCGCGCGCTGCCACGCGGTTCGGCGAACTCTTCGGGGCGCTGTTCCCGTGTGGCTCGATCACCGGCGCGCCCAAGCGGCGTACCATGCAAATCATTGCCGAGCTCGAACCCGCGCCTCGCGGCCTCTACACCGGTGCAATCGGCTGGCTCGATGCGCCAGAGCCCAGCGATGGTGGCCTGTGCCGTTTCGCCATGTCCGTAGCCATTCGCACGCTAGTGCTGTCGCCGCGTGCGGCGGATGGCTTGCGAGCCGGCGAGATGGGCGTTGGTGGTGGCATCGTGCACGACAGCGTGGTGGCCGACGAGTTTGCCGAGTGCGGCTGGAAGGCGCGCTTCCTCACTCGCCATGATCCCGGCCTTACGCTGTTCGAGACCATGCACGTCGAAGACGGCCGCTGCCTTCGCGGCGATCGGCACCTCGCGCGGTTGGCCTCGTCATGTGCTGCGCTTGGGTTTGCCTTCGACCGGCCGGCGGTCATGGCCGCATTGACGGCCGAGATGGTCCGTTTGGGCGCCGGAAACTGGCGCCTGCGCATGAGCGTCGACAAACACGGCGAGCTGTCGTTTGCCAGCGGCGCGCTGCGGCCACTGGCGGAAGCGACCGTCGGACTCGACATCGCCGACGAGCCGCTGCCCGACGCCGACCCGCTGCGCCGGCACAAGACCAGCGCGCGCGCTGTCTACGACGCCGGCTGGCAGGCAGCGGAGCGCGCCGGCTGTTTCGATCGCCTGTTCTTCAACACACGCGATGAATTGCTCGAGGGTGGCCGCAGCTCGGTATTCGTCAAGGTCGATGGAGAATGGCTGACGCCACCGCTGGCCGCGGACATCCTGCCCGGCGTGATGCGGGCGGTGGTGCTGGAGGAGGGCGATCCAATGCTCGATGGTCCGGCTCGCGAGGCGGTTGTAACGCGGGCAATGCTGATGCGCGCGGAGGCAGTGCTGGCCATCAATTCGCTGCGCGGCGTGATGCGGGCAAGCTTGCGCTAGGCTGCGACGGCGAGCGCGCTCTACCGATGGTGAATATCCAGCAACCCATCGCCAAGCTTCCACCGCACCACACCGGGCAGATTGATCAGCTCGCGGTCGTGGCAAATCATCACCACCGTGCGGCCTTCCTCCGCCAGTTCGCGCACCAGCGCAATGACCTGCTCGCGCGCCTGCCCGTCCAGGCTTGAGGTCGGTTCATCGAGCAGCATCAGGTCCGGTTCCAGTACCTTGGCGCGCGCCAGCGCCACACGCTGAACTTCGCCGCCGGACAGCTTCTCGGGCGCCGTGTCCTGCAGGTGTGTCACACCCGCCCAGGCCAGTGCCTCGTCGGCGCGGCGCAGGATTTCATCGCTCGGCAGGCCGCGTGCGCGCAGGCCATAGGCGACGTTCTCGCGCACGGAAGTGCGGAACAGGTATGGATGCTGGTGCAGGTAGGCAATGCGCTCGCGCAACTCGCGTGGCAGCGGATCCAGCGGTGCGCTGCGCGCGGATGTGTGCGCGTCGGTCCAGTGCACTGTGGCGCCTGGCGCCGGCTCAAGCCCGGCCACCATGCGCAGCAGCGTGGTCTTGCCGGCGCCGTTTTGTCCCGTCAGCACAATGGCCGTGGCGCGCGGGAACATCAGTTCGCCGATATCGAACAGGCGGCGCGCCCCGATGCTGCGCGACAGGCGGCGTACGGTCAGCAATGGTGTGGAGGACGCGCTCATCGGCGGAATCCTCCGGCGCCCTGCAGCCACGCCATTCCGATATTCACGAGCAGTGCCAGTGCTACCAGCACGATGCCCAGCGCAATGCCCTGCGCAAACTCACCTTTGCTGGTTTCAAGCGCGATCGCCGTAGTGATAGTGCGCGTGGAGCCTTCGATATTGCCGCCGATCATCAGCGCCGAACCGACCTCGGCAATCACGCGGCCGAAGCCTGCCACGATGGCGGCCATCAGCCCGAAGCGCAGTTCGCGGATCACCGTGAAGAAGATGCGCCAGCGGCCCGCGCCGAGCACGCGCGCGGTTTCCTGCAGTCGTGGATCGGCGCCCTGCAATGTGGACAACGAAAACGCGAGGATCACGGGAAAGCCGATCACCGCTTGCCCCAGCACCATGCCACCCGGCGTGAACAGCAGCGAAAAGCCGCCAAGCGGGCCCTGTCGCGTCAGCAGCAGGTAGAGGATGAGCCCGACCAGCACGGTCGGAAATGAGAGAAAGGCCTGCGCCACGACGACGACCGCGCGGCGGCCCGGGAACCGGTGCGTGGCGATCAGCCAGGCCGCACCTACGGCGGGAGCCGTGGCGATGGCCAGGCCCAGCACCGCGACCATCAGCGAGGTCCAGACAATGAACCAGAGCGCCGCGTCGCCGCTGGCAAGCAGGCGGAACGCGGCCAGCGTGGCGGCGCCGATCTCCACCGGTCAGGCGGAGAAGGTGTGCTCTGCTGCCGGGAAGCTGCCATCCTTCACGGCGGCCACATAGGCGCGGATCGCACCTTCGATCGTCGTCTGGCCGTCCATGAAGTTGCGCACGAACTTGGCCTTGCGTCCCGGGTAGACGTTGATCATGTCCTGCAGCACCAGCACCTGGCCCGAGCAGTCCGCGCCGGCACCGATGCCGATGGTCGGCACCTTGAGCATCTGCGTGATCTCGCCGGCGAGCGTGGCCGGCACCGCCTCCATCAGCACGATCTGTGCGCCGGCAGCCTCCATTGCCTGAGCGTCGCGCCGCAGTTGGGCTGCGCCTTCATCGGTCTTGCCCTGCACCTTGAAGCCGCCGAACGCATGCACCGACTGCGGGGTCAGGCCGATATGGGCGCACACCGGGATGCTGCGCTCGACCAGGAACTTCACGGTCGGGGCCAGCCAGTCGCCGCCTTCGAGCTTGACCATGTGCGCGCCCGCACGCATCAGCGTGACCGCGCTTGCAAATGCCATTTCCGGCGTGCCATAGGTGCCGAAGGGCAGGTCGGTTACCAGCAGCGCCGTCTGGTTGGCGCGTGCCACGCATTCGGTGTGGTAAGCCATGTGCTCCAGCGTCACGGGCAGCGTGGTTTGCTGGCCTTGCATCACGTTGCCGAGCGAATCACCGACCAGGATGACTTCCACGCCGCAGTAGTCGAGCAACGCGGCGAAGCTGGAGTCGTAAGCGGTCAGCATCGCGATCTTTTCACCGGCGTCGCGCATGGCCTGCAGCCGGGTGATGGTGACGGTCTTGCGGGAGGGATCGAGGAGGTAGCTCATGGCAGTGACGAGTCAGGAGAGGGCGCTCGGCGTGAGGCGGGCCGGCGCGGCTGTCGTTATGGTTGTGTGCCGTCGCGGGCAAGCCCGCTGCGGTCAGGGCGCAGCCAGATTGAGAAAGGCCCTGCGGCCGCGCATGTTCTCGATGCGCGTCAGTAGTGTACGGAAATCCCCATCGTTGTCCACCGGATTGAAGTGGGCCGTATCCACGATCAGTACGGGGGCTTCGTCATAGCGATGGAACAGTTCGCCGTAGGCGTCCGTCAGCTGCTGCAGGTAGGCCTCGTCGATGCCGGCAGCCTCGCCGGGCTCGCCACGGCGGGCGATGCGCTCGCGCAGCAGCGACGGGGTGGCCTGCAGCATGATCACGAGGTCGGTGCGCTGTGGTGGCAACTGCAGCCGTGAGGCAATCGCGTCATAGAGTGCCAGCTCGTCCTCGGGCAGGTTCAGCGAAGCGTACAGGCGATCCTTTGCGATCAGGAAATTGCTGACCATGCGCTGCCCTGCGAACAGGGCGTTTTGCCATTGCTGGAGCTGGTCGGCACGCTTGTTCAGGCAGGCCAGTTGCAGCGGCAGCGCATAGCGCGCGCGATCGCGGTAGAAGCGTTCGAGGAAGGGGTTGCTGCGGACGCCGTCGGGGAGTTCGGCCGCGTGCAGCGTGTGCGCAAGGCGCTGGGCCAGCGAAGTCTTGCCGGACCCGACCGGGCCTTCCACGACGATGCGGCGCAGGTGTTCGAGCATATCGTTGCCGGCGCGAGGCGGATGGCTCCGCCGGCTCAGTCCTTAGCGTCGGAGGGGCCGGCTGAACCGGCGGCCTGCGCGCGCATGCACTTGCAGGTGGAGACTTTATCGATGCGCTGGCCGCCAACCCGAGCGAGAAAGTCGACGGCGGGGCCGACGCCGGGAATCACCAGTTCGGGGGCCAGCTCCAGCAGCGGCACCAGCGTAAAGGCGCGCTCGGTGACGCGCGGATGCGGTACCGTCAGATGCTCGTGGTTGTGCTGTTCGTCACCGAACACAAGCAGGTCCAGGTCCAGCGTGCGCGGCGCGTTGCGGAACGGGCGTTCGCGGCCAAACTGGTCTTCGATGTGGTGGCAGATGCGAAGCAGCTGCGCGGCCGTGAACGAGGTCTGCACCTTGACCACCGCGTTGTAGTAATCGTCGCCATCGGCATCGACGGGCGCGGTCCGATACAGCGAAGACCGTGCCAGTACCGTAATGCCGACCTGCTGAGCCAGGCATACGATCGCGTCTTTCAGTGCCTGGCGGGCATCGCCCAGGTTGGCACCAATGCCGATGAAGGCGAGTGTCATTGATGTTCCTCCGGCTGGCCGCGGCCGGCATGTGATTCCTGCCCCGCGTCCGTGTCGCTCCGGGAAGAAACTTTATCCGATTTCCGCGGACCGCGTCGGCGGCGCTTCTTGCGCGCCGGGCCTTCGCCTTCGGTGCCAGCCGGACCGGCCTGGCCGGCCGGGCCACGCGGGGTGCGCGCGGCGTCGATCAGGCCTTCGCGCTCATCCGGGTCGGCATTCTGGAAGTCCTGCCACCAGCGGGAAATCTCCTCGGGCATTTCACCGGACTGGCAGCGCAGGTGCAGGAAGTCGAAGCCGGCGCGGAAGCGCGGCGACTCCAGCAGGCGGAACGGCATGCGTCCCACGCGCTTTTCGAAGCGCGGCTGCATGCCCCAGATGTCACGCATGTCGGTGACGAAGCGGCGCTGGATCGCAAGCTGGCCGGTCTGCTTTTCGAGCACGGCATCCATGGCGATATTGAGCGCAGCGATCGGATGCTCGCCGCGTTCGCGCTCGGCGTTCCAGCGCTGCAGCACGTGGTGCCACAGCAGCGCCGCGAACAGGAAGCCCGGCGAGACCGGCTTGCCGGCCTGTACGCGCCGGTCGGTGTTGTCGAGCGCGAGCTGCACGAAGCGCTGGCCCATCGGCTGTTCCAGCGCCACGTCGAGCAGCGGCAGCAGGCCTTTGTGCAGGCCGGCCTTGCGCAGTTCCTGTAGTGATGCCCACGCATGGCCGGACATCAGCAGCTTGAGCATTTCGTCGAACAGGCGCGCGCTCGGCACGTTGTGGATCAGCGACGCCAGGCCGCCGATCGGCTCGCGCGTGGCCTCGTCGATGCCGAAGCCGGTCTTGGCCGCAAAGCGCACCACGCGCAGCATGCGGATCGGATCCTCGCGGTAGCGCAGGGTCGGGTCGCCGATCATGCGCAGCGTGCGCGCGCGGATGTCTTCCATGCCGTGATGGTAGTCATGCACGGTCTGCGCGGCCGGGTCGTAGTACATCGCATTGATGGTGAAGTCGCGGCGTTCCGCGTCTTCGGCCTGCGATCCCCACACGTTGTCGCGCAACACGCGTCCCGATGCGTCGATCGCGTGCGTCTTGCTGTCGAGTTCCGAACGCTTCAGGCGCCGGCCCTCTGGCAGCGTCTCGCTGGCGACGGCATCGACCAGCGCGCGGAACGTGGAAACCTCGATGATTTCCTGCTCGCGCCCGCCGTAGAACGTCACGTGGACGATCTGGAAGCGCCGCCCGATGATGCGCGAGCGCCGGAACAGCGACTGCACCTGCTCGGGCGTGGCGTTGGTGGCGACGTCGAAATCCTTCGGCTTGATGCCAAGCAGCAGGTCCCGCACAGCGCCGCCGACGATAAAGGCCTGGTACCCCGCCTGTTGCAGCGTGGAAGTGACTTTGACCGCATTGCGCGACAGCAGCGTCGGGTCGATGCGGTGCTCTTCCACGGTGACGATGCGCGGCGTGTGGGCGCGGCCAATGCGGCGCTGCTTGGGGCCGGGCTTGCCGAGTAGCCGGTTGATGAGCTTTTTGATCACGTCAGAACAGGTCCATGATGCGCCAGCCCGCAGCGGCGGCATGCTCGCGCAGGCGATCGTCCGGGTTGGTGGCGATCGGTTCGCTCGACTTTTCCATCAGCGGCAGGTCGTTGATCGAGTCGCTGTAGAAGTAGGTCGTGCTGAAGTCGTCCCAGTGTGCGCCCTGGCTCTTGAGCCATGCTTCGACACGGGTGATCTTGCCTTCGCGGAAGCTCGGCACGCCGTCGACCTCGCCGGTGAACTGGGCTTCGGGCCGGCCGTCGACTGTCGCTGGCTCGGTCGCAATCAGGTGCTTGATGCCGAATGCCGACACGATTGGGGCGGTGACGAAGCTGTTGGTTGCGGTCACCACGGCACAAAGGTCGCCGGCTTCGATGTGCTTGTAGACCAGCGCGCGCGCCTGCGGCGTGATGACCGGATCGATGACTTCGCGCATGAAATGCTGGCGCAGGGTGTCAAGCCGCTCACGCGTGTTGGCGGCCAGCGGCGCCAGCGCGAAGCGCAGGAATGCCTGGATATCCAGGGTGCCGGCCTTGTAGTGGCCATAGAACTCATCGTTCCTGCGGCGGTAGGAGTCCTCGTCGACAACGCCCTGGCGCACCAGGAAACGGCCCCATTCGTGGTCGCTGTCAGTCGGGATCAGGGTATGGTCGAGATCAAAGAGTGCCAGATTCATGGGGCGCGATTTTACCTTAAGCGAGTGTGCCGGTCCGCGTGCTCTCGCGCCGGCCACAAAAAGGCGGGTGGCGAAGATTTCCGGCGATTATTCCCGAAACTCCGCGAACATTTCGCGAAGCAGGGGCAGGGTGACCGGGCGCTTGCGCTCCAGCGAGTAGGTATCCAGCGCATCGAGCAGCGCCATCAGGCTGGGCATGTCGCGGTAATGGCGCGTGACCAGCCAGTGCGTGATTTCCGGGGACAGCTGCAGGCCCCGCTCGCGTGCCGCCTGAAGCACTGCGGACATCTTGTCCTCGTCCGACAGCGGCTGGACCTGGTAGACCAATCCCCAGCCGAGCCTGGTGCGCAGGTCTTCGCGCACGGGCATGGCGCGCGGTGCCATGCCCCCTGCCACGACCAGCGCGGTGCGCACGTGCGCGCGGACTTCGTTGTACAGCGAAAACACCGCGATCTGCCGCGCTTCATCGAGCAGTTCGACGTCATCGACCGTATAAAGCTGGCAGGACGGGTCGAACAGGAAATCGGACAGCGGGTGGTGCGGGCTCAGGTAGCGGCAGTTGATGCCGGTTTGGGGCGTCGCCTCGCACACCGCATGCAGCAGGTGCGTGCGGCCGCAGCCGTTTTCCCCCCACAGATAGAACAGCCGGTCAATGGCGCGCTCCTGCGCGACCGCACTGGGCAGGTCGTGCAGGCGTTGCACCGCCTCGCGGTTCGAAGCCACGACAAAATTGTCGAAGGTCGAAGGCGGGGGGCTGCCAAGCTCGAGCGAAAGTTGCTTGGGACGCGGGGACATGACGTATGGCTAACTTGCGGGGGACAGCTTGCGCGGTGCACATGGAATCGGCTCAAGCCGACTATTGTCCGTCATTTTTCCCGTCGCTTCCGTTATTTCCATTACTTCCGATAGAGGTCGCTGGCCAGGTACACGCGACGAAGCTGCCGCGCCCCGACCAGCAGCACTGCGCAGGTGGGCAGCGCCAGCAGCACGCCGAAGAAGCCGAACAGTTGTCCGAATGCGAGCAGTGCGAAGATCACCACGAGCGGATGCAGCCCGATGCGCTCGCCGACCAGCCGCGGCGTCAGGTAGAAACTTTCGATGAACTGGCCAATGCCGTACACGACGGCCACCGCTGCCAAACCGTACCAGTCGCCGAACTGCAACAGCGCAGCCAGGATAGCCAGCGCCAGGCCGATGCCGAAGCCGATATACGGAATGAACACGGCCAATCCCGTGAACACGCCCACGGGTACGCCGACGTCAAAGCCGGCCACGGTCAGGCCGATCGAATAGATCGAGGCCAGGATTACCATCACCAGAATCTGGCCACGCAGGTATTGCGACAGCAGCACGTCCGTCTCGGCAGTCAGTTCGCGCACCTTCGGCACCCAGCGGCGCGGCACCAGGCCTTCGATGCGCCGCATCACCATGTGCCAGTCCATCATCAGGTAGAACATGACGATCGGAATGACGAACGCCATGCCGGCCACCTCGAGCAGCGCCGAGCCGGAGACTTTGGCATAGTTCAGCAGCATCGCCAGCAGGTCTTCGGGGCTCGCCGAGAAACGGTCCGACAGCATGCTGCGCAGGCCGGGGAAATCGAAGCGCACGCGCACGCCGAAGTCCGCCAGCCGAGGCGCCACCACGGCGTTGAGCTTCTTCAGCAGCATCGGCAACTGCTCGCGCACCTGCGGAATTTCCCGCTGCAGCACGGCGATCAGCAGCAGCACCAACACCACGCAGACCACGACAAGCAACAGGATCATCACGGCGACGGCGATCGCGCGCGGCACGCGCCGGCGCGCCATCCAGTCCACGCCCGGGGTCAGGATGTAGGCGAAGATGAAGGCCAGCAGGAAGGGCGTCAGGATCGGCGCCAGCGCGATGATGGCGGCGAACAGGCCCGCAGCGACCGCGATCCAGAGCAGGACGCGCTTGGTCTCATCGTTCAGCAGGGGAGCGTTCATCGAATGGGCGCACAGGGCGGAACTGGCGAAACTGGAAGCCGGGCGCCTGTATCCGTTAAAATCGCAATTCTACTGGACTCGCGCCCGCCCCCTGCCACAGCTAGGTTGCCGGAGCGGCGAAGTCTCCACTTTATCTCCTCTGACACAAGCAGGTTCTCATGAGCGCTTCCTCGACCGCCGGCCAGGCAGGCCTTTCCTACCGCGATGCCGGTGTTGACATCGATGCCGGCGATGCCCTGGTCGACCGCATCAAGCCGTTCGCCAAGCGCACCATGCGCGAAGGCGTGATGGCTGGCATCGGCGGTTTCGGCGCGCTGTTCGAACTGTCGAAGAAGTACCAGGAGCCCGTGCTGGTGTCGGGTACCGACGGCGTGGGCACCAAGCTGAAGCTCGCCTTCCAGCTTAACCGCCACGATACCGTGGGCCAGGACCTGGTCGCCATGAGCGTGAACGACATCCTGGTGCAGGGTGCCGAGCCGCTGTTCTTCCTGGACTACTTCGCCTGCGGCAAGCTCGACGTTGACACGGCCGCCACCGTGATCCAAGGCATCGCCCGCGGCTGCGAACTGGCCGGCTGCGCACTGATCGGCGGCGAAACTGCCGAGATGCCGACCATGTACCCGGACGGCGAATACGACCTGGCCGGCTTTGCGGTCGGCGCGGTCGAGAAGAAGAAGATCATCGACGGCACCACCATCACCCCGGGCGATGTGGTGCTGGGCCTGGCCTCGTCGGGCGCGCACTCGAACGGCTACTCGCTGGTGCGCAAGATCATCGAAGTCGCCAAGCCGGACCTGGACGCCGATTTCCACGGCCAGCGCCTGCAGGACGCCATCATGGCGCCGACGCGCATCTACGTGAAGCCGCTGCTGTCGCTGATCGAAACGCTGCCGGTCAAGGGCATGGCTCACATCACTGGCGGTGGCCTGACCGAGAACGTGCCGCGCGTGCTGCCGCAGAACACCACGGCCGTGCTCCAGCGCGACGCGTGGGCGCTGCCGCCGCTGTTCCAGTGGCTGCAGTCGCAAGGCCGCGTGGCCGATGAGGAAATGCACCGCGTGTTCAACTGCGGCATCGGCATGGTGGTCATTGTTGCCAAGGAAGATGCCGAGCGTGCGATCCGCCATCTGCAGGCTGCCGGTGAAGCCGTGTGGGAGATTGGCGAGATCCGCGAGCGCGCTGAAGGCCAGGCGCAGACCGTGGTGGTCTGACACGCCCGGATGCCGGCTCGCTGGCCGGCAACGCAATAAGAAAAAGCGCATGCACTGCATGCGCTTTTTTTTTTGAGTCACGTGTATCAGCGATTTCCGGCGGCCGTGACATCCGCAGCGGTGTCCTGATCGCCAAATGCCTCGCCCCCGAACCGCAGTGCCGTGTGCTGCCGTTGCGACTGGCGCAGCGGATAAAACATCTGCGCGGCCCAGTGTTCGGCTCCGAAGCGGCGATCATCCTCCAGTCCGACTTTAGCCGGGTACTTGCGGGTGATGTGGGCCGTCCCAAACAGAACGTCCCAGAAAAACAGCAGGTTGCCAAAGTTGCCCTTGTAGTGGCCGATGCCATCGGCATTGGTCAGCGCATGGTGGGCCCAGTGCGTGGCAGGCGTAGAGATGGTCCGCTCGACGACCCACATCAACGGTCGCAGCGCGCGCATCCGATAGAGCGGTTCATCCCAGCGCCACGCGCAGTGCGCACCCAGGATCACCAGCATCTTGACCACGATATATACGCCGTAGACCTTGCCGAAGCCCAGGTAAAGCAGCACGCCCGCGATCCACAGCCCCGGCATCATCAGGTAGTAGAAGAAGTTGTTCCGGTACGTGACGCGGATGCTCATGTACGACGCCGAATGATGCGCTCGATGCAGCGGCCACAACCACGGTGTATGGGACGCCCGATGCCACCAGTATTGCGTCATGTCGTCGGCGACCAGCAGGATGGCAACCATGCTCCACCACGACAGGTGGGACCAGGCGCCGTGCATCTCGGGGATTAGCCAGCCGCAGAGCCCGTTGGCACCAAGCAGCGCAAGCGGCTGCGTGACGGCGATCAGGCTGACGAACATCAGGACTTCGAGCTTGGTGTCGTTGGCGTCGGCGCGCACGCTTTGCTGGTAGCGGCGCGAGGCGAATTCCATCACGGCAAAGCCGACGATGATGCTGCCGATCAGCAGGTTCTGAAGCTGCAAGTTCATGAGGTATGTCTCCGGTAATGCTTTTTGTACGGACCACTCTAGGTTGGCGATATCGATGCGTCCAATGCATAATCGACATCATTCCAATGTGCAAAACGCAATGAGAACGCCATGGACCTTCGCCGGCTCAGCCATGTGGTTGCCCTTGCCGACACGCTGCACTTCGCCCGTGCAGCCGAGCAAGTGCACCTTAGTCAACCCGCGTTCAGCCGAAGCATCCAGGCGGTCGAAAACGATCTCGGGGTGCGCCTTTTCGAGCGTGATGTGGGGGATATCCGGCCGACGCCGGCCGGTGAGTTCGTGCTCGAACGTGCCAGGCGGCTGCTGTTCGAGGCCCGCTGCATGCAGCGCGACGTCGATCTCTACCTCGACAATCAACTTGGAGACACGGCTTTCGGCGTCGGGCCGTTCCCCGCCGCGACCCTGATGCCGCGCGTGCTGACGGAACTGCGGCGCCTGCATCCGCAGGTCGCCTTGCGCGTTGAAGAGAGCAACTGGGTACTGTTGCTTGAGCGTTTGCGTGCCGAGGACATTGAGTTCTTTGTCGCTGACGTACGCGACTTGCCCGATGACGACGCGCTGGACATCCGGCCGCTGCCGGCGCAGGCCGCACGCTTCTTTGTCCGCGCGGGGCATCCGGTCGCCGGTACGTCATGCACGATCAAGGCTGCGTGGGCGTACGGCGTCGCAGCCGTCAAGGCGCCGCGCGCTGTAACGGCGGCGCTGACGAAAGTCTTGGGATTGCCCGCCGGTCAGGAAGCCGTCCTGGCGCTCGAGTGCGACGATTTCGCCGTGATCCGGGCGGTCACCCTGTCCACGGACATGGTGCTCGGCGCGACAGAAGCAGCGGTAGAGGCGCAGGTGGCTTCGGGCGAACTGGTACCGCTCGACGTCGAGGGGCTTCCCACGCTGCATGCCGGCATGGGTATTGTGAGCCTGCGCAATCGCACGCCGTCGCCCATGGCGATGAAGGCGATGCGTTGCATCGAGCGCGTGGCAGGCGAGATCCACGGCGAGCGCAAGGCGTCGCCGCAATAGGCTGGCTTAGTGCCGACGGGTGGGTCACATGCCCGCCAGCCGCGCTACCTGCTGGACGTAGTCGGGTGCGACGCAATCGACGGACAGCCGCTCGGGCGTGCTGCGCAGCCACGTGATCTGGCGCTTGCAGAGCTGGCGCGTGGCCACGATGCCGCGTTCGCGCATGGTCGCGTAATCGGTGTCGCCGTCCAGGTATTCCCAGACCTGACGGTAGCCTACGCAGCGGATCGACGGCAGGCCCGGATGGAGATCGCCGCGCCGGCGCAGGCGTTCGACTTCCTCGATAAAGCCGCCAGCCAGCATGGCGTCGTAGCGCGCGGCGATGCGTGCATGCAGCACGGCGCGGTCCGACGGCTCCAGCGCGATCACGCGGTAGCGCTGATCCGCTGCGCCCGTAAAGGTACGGCCGTCGGCCTGCCGCGCCAGCAGCTCGGACATTGGTTGCCCCGATAACCGGTGGATCTCCAGCGCACGCTGGATGCGCTGCGCGTCGTTGGGCGCGAGCCGCGCGGCGGTGACCGGGTCGACCTCCGCCAGCATCGCGTGCAGTGCGGGCCAGCCGCGTTCGGCGGCCAGTTCGTCGAGTTTGGCGCGCACGGCAGGATCAGCCTGCGGCAGGTCGTTCAGGCCCTGCGTCAGCGCCTTGTAGTACAGCATGGTGCCGCCGACGATCAGCGGCTGGTGGCCGCGACTGCGGATCTCGGCGATCAGCCGTTCGGCGTCGGTGACGAATTGCGCGGCGGAGTAGCTGTCGGTCGGATCGATGATGTCGATCAGGTGGTGTGGCACGGAGGCCAGCTCTTCACGCGTGGGCTTGGCAGTGCCGATATCCATCTCGCGATAGACCAGCGCCGAATCGAGGCTGATGATCTCGACCGGCGCCTGCTGTGCCAGGGCCAGGGCGGCCGCGGTCTTGCCTGAGGCGGTCGGGCCCAGCAGGCAGACGACGGGCGGGTGTTCGGACGAAGGCAGGGCGGACATCAGGACTTCTGCAAGGCGTAGTGCGCGAACGCGGTGAAAAACGCGGTGTTACTGGCCGCGCAGGAAAAGACGATCGAGCTCAGACACGCTCAGCTGAACCCACGTCGGGCGGCCGTGATTGCACTGGTCGGCGCGTTCGGTCTGTTCCATCTGGCGCAGCAGCGCGTTCATCTCTTCCAGCGTGAGCTTGCGGTTGGCGCGCACAGCGCTGTGGCAGGCCAGCGTGGCCAGCAGTTCGTTGCGGCGCTCGGCCAGCACTCGGGATCCGCCATAGGAGTGCAGGTCGCGCAGCACGTCTCGGGCCAGCGCTTCTGCGTCGGCCTGCTGCAGCAGCGCCGGCACGGCACGCACCGCGAGCGTGGTGGGCGATACGGGAGCGATGTCGAAGCCGAGCAGTTCGAGCGTTTCGCGATGTTCTTCGGCAGTGCCGATTTCCACGGGGTTTGCCGGTAGCGTCACGGGCAGCAGCAGCGGCTGCACGGCGAGATCGCGTGCATCAAGCGCGTCCTTGATCTGCTCGTACAGGATGCGCTCGTGCGCCGCGTGCATGTCGACGAGCACAAGGCCCCGCGCGTTCTGCGCGAGCACGTAGATGCCGTGGAGCTGGGCAATCGCGTAGCCGAGCGGGTGGTCCTCAGCGCCTTCCGTAGCGTCTTCCGCAATCGGCAGCGCCATGCGGGCCGGGACCACACCATCGAGCAGGCTCGGCGGTTCATCGGCGCGCGCGGCTTGCGCATCGGCGAGCCACGCGGGCGGCTGGGACGATGGCACGTAAGGCCGCGGCATGGTGGCTTCGCGCACCATGCCCAGATAAGCCTGGCGTGGCTGCGCAATGCCGAGTTCGGTCTGGCGCGCCGCCGAATAGTTGATCCACTGGCTGCCGCTGCTCGCCGTGCCACCGTATGGCGCGCGGGGCTCGCGCAGTTCGCCCGCGCCGCCTGCTGCCGGCACGTCTTCGACGTCGGTCCCGGTGTGCAGGCTGTCGCCGTTCTCACCAGCCTGGCGCGCGAGACAGCGCTGCACGGCGTGATAGACGAACTGATGCACGGAGCGCGATTCGCGGAAGCGCACCTCGATCTTGGACGGATGGACGTTCACGTCCACCATTTCCGGCGGCAGGTCCAGGCACAGCACGTAGGACGGGAAGCGGTCGCCATGCAGTACGTCCTGGTAGGCGCTGCGCACGGCATGATTAAGCAGCTTGTCGCGCACAAAGCGGCCGTTCACGAAGAAATACTGCTGGTCCGGGCGGCCGCGCGAGGCCGTGGGCAACCCTGCAAAGCCATACAGATGCAGGTCGCCGGCTTCCTCGTCGAGCGGCAGCCGTGCACGGGCGAAATCGCTGCCGAGGACCTGTGCGGTGCGCGTGGCCACGTCACCGGCGTTCCAGTGTTCCAGCGGCTTGCCGTTGTGATGGACCGAAATGGCCACGTCTGGGCGGGCCAGTGCCACGCGGCGGACCATTTCCAGGCAGTGACCTAGCTCTGTTTGTTCCGATTTGAGGAACTTTCGGCGCGCTGGCGTGTTGAAGTAGAGATGCTGGACATCGACGGTGGTGCCGACGCCGCCCGAAGCCGGCTGCATTGCGCCGGTATCGGCACTGACCTGCGTGGCGTGCGCGTCGCTGGCGGTACGGCTGGTCAGCGAGAGTTGCGAGACGGACGCAATCGATGCAAGGGCCTCGCCGCGGAAACCGAGGGTCAGTACGGCCTCGAGTTCGTCGAGCGAAGCGATCTTGCTGGTGGCATGGCGCATCAGCGCGACGGGCAGTTCGGCGGGCGGAATGCCGCAGCCGTTGTCCGTGATGACGATGCGCCTCACGCCGCCTTCTTCGAGCCGGATGCCGAGCTGGCTTGTCCCTGCGTCGAGTGCATTTTCGAGCAGTTCCTTGACCACGGATGCCGGCCGTTCCACGACTTCGCCGGCGGCAATCTGGCTGATGAGCTGGTCGGGCAGGGGACGGATCGGCCGTGGCGGCTGCGCGGTGCGGGAGGCGGAGGCTGGCATGCGGGCGATTATACGTGGCGCGCCACACGCGAGATGGCCGCGCAAGCCCCGCCAGGTGACCGATGCGTCGGGCGGGTCTTGTATGATGTCGCGCTTGGTGAAGTAACCTACAACATAACGGGGAACGACTTGGATCTCGCTCTGCAGCTCATCGACATGCTCCTGCATGTCGACAAATATCTCGGCACGGTTATCCAGCAATACGGTGCATGGGTCTATGCGATCCTGTTCCTCATCGTATTTGCCGAAACCGGGCTGGTGGTGCTGCCGTTCCTGCCGGGCGACTCGCTGCTATTCATTGCGGGCGCGTTCTGCGCAACCGGCGCCATGAATGAATGGGTGCTGATCGGGCTGCTGCTGGCGGCGGCGATTTCGGGCAACACCGTGAACTACTGGGTCGGCAGCTGGATCGGGCCCAAGGTGTTCGACCATCAATGGCGCTTTCTCGACCAGAAAGCGCTGCGCCGCACACACGATTTCTACGAGCGCCACGGTGGCAAGACCCTCGTGATGGCGCGCTTCGTGCCGATCGTGCGCACCTTCGCGCCGTTCGTCGCGGGCGTGTCGCAGATGACGTTCGCGCGCTTCCAGTTCTTCAACGTGATCGGCGCAATGGCGTGGGTCGCGGGGCTTGTGTTTGCGGGCTATTTCTTCGGCAACCTGCCGTTCATCAAGCAGTACCTGAACCTGATCGTGCTGGCCGGTATCGGCGCGGCTGTGGTGCCGCTGGTGCTGGGCGGGCTGTGGCGGCTGGTGCGCGGCAACAAGCGCAGCACGCCGAGCGTCGAGCGCTGAACCCGCTCTGCCGCGGTCTCAGTTGAGGCTGCGGCTCATCATGCGCAGGGCCGGCATGCGGTCGCGAATCTGCGCGATGTCGGCGGCGTCCGGGCGCGCCTTCACATAGGCTTCCAGATCTTCGAGCGCCGGGCGGAAGCACTCGAGATTCGCATACGCCAGGCCGCGGTCGCGTACTTCCTCGATCGACCCGGGCAGCAGGATCACCAGGCGGTTCTGTACCGCAAGCAGCCGCTGCCAGCGTGATTCCTGCAGATAGATCGCCTTCAGGTTGCGCAGCATGCGCGCGATGATCTCGCGATGGCTTGCAGCCTGCAGGAACAGGCCCAGCGGCACTTGGCCGGGGTCGGAAATTCCTTCTCGCTCCAGATACGGGTCGAGCATCTCCTGAAGCTGTTCCTTTGATAGGGTTTCCCCAGTCAGCGGGTCGAGCACGACTTCGCCGGCGGGGATCGTCATGCGCACCAGGAAATGGTTCGGGAACGATACGCCCTTGAGCGGAAGGCCAATCTGCTGGCCAAGTTCCATGTACAGCACCGCCAGCGAAATCGGGATGCCGCGACGCTGTTTCAGCACCACGTTCAGGTACGAGTTGTCCGGGTCGTAGTAGTCGTTGGCGTTGGCGCCAAAGCCGAGGTCGCGATAGAAGAAGTGGTTCAGCAGACGCAGCCGCTGGATCGCTGGGGTGCCCTCGGCTATCCGGCGCTTCAGGCGCAGCGCCAGTACATCGAGCGCCGCGAGTTCGGCTTGCAAATCCAGATCCGGGTAAGCGTCCTGCGCGATGGAAAGTGCGGTTTCAGTCAGGGGGATGCCGTTTTCGTCGGCCACGAGGCTGGCGAAATAGTCCAGGACTTTCGTACTTGTCATTGCGGATTCCTGATGCGGCACGGCCGGGCCGTGCGCTGGCGCCCACTACTCGCTATGGCACGTTCCATATATGAACAGGCCTTAGGCCGTCCGGCGCTTGAAGGCGGCGTATCGCAGTCCCATGAGCCACAGTGTACCGAAGTAGACCACCGCCGCAAGTATCAGGCAGGAGGCCAGAAGGGCAATGCGCAGCAGCGGCGTGGCACCCAGGCCGACCCAGTCGAAGTTGCGTACGAACCAGAGCAGCAGGCCCGAGAGAAGCAGCACCGCGGTGAAGAGCTGCGCCAGGAACAGCCACCATCCGGGCGCCGGCCGGTAGAACCCCCGACGCACCAGCCCCGCAAAAAGCAGCAGTGCATTAATGCTTGCGCCGACGCTGATCGACAGCGCCAGGCCCGCATGACCCATCCATGGCACGAACAGATAGTTGCAGGCCTGCGTGATGACGAGCACCACGATCGCAATCTTCACCGGCGTGCGGATATCCTGCCGCGCATAGAAGCCCGGGGCCAGAATCTTGATGACGATGAGGCCGAGCAGGCCGGTGCCGTACGACACCAGCGCCTGGCGCGTCATCTCGACAGCGTGCGCGTCGAACTTGCCGTAGTTGAACAGCACCGCGGTCAGCGGCGTGCCGAACACGAACAGGCCCACCGCGCATGGCACCGCGAGCAGGAAGGTCAGGCGCAGGCCCCAGTCGAGCAGGCCCGAGTATTCTTCGCGATTGTCCTGGGCGCTTGCTTTCGACAGGCTCGGCAGCAGGATGGTCCCGAGCGCCACGCCGAGCAGCGCGGTCGGAAACTCCATCAGGCGGTCGGCATAGGTCAGGTACGACACGCTGCCCGCAGCCAGGCGCGAAGCAATGTTGGTATTGATGATCAGGCTGATCTGCGCGACCGACACGGCCAGCAGGGCCGGCCCCATCTGCTTCAGGATGCGCCGCACGCCGGCGTTGGCCCATGCTGCGCGCACGCTGAAGCTCAGGCGTGGCATCGCGCCCAGGCGACGCAGCGCAGGTACCTGGATCACGAGTTGCAGGATGCCGCCAACCAGCACGCCCCAAGCCTGCGCATAGATCGGCTGCGCCATGTGCGGGCCCACGAACAGCGCAGCGACGATCAGGCACAGGTTCAGCAGGACTGGCGTGAAGGCAGGCACCGCGAACTTGCGCCATGTGTTCAGGATGCCGGATGCCAATGCCACCAGCGAGATCAGGCCGATGTACGGGAACATCACGCGCGTCATGAATACCGCGGCGGTGTAGGTTTCGCCCTGACCACGAAAGCCGGTCGCCACCACAGTCATCACCAGTGGCGCGCCAATCACGCCAAGCAGTGACACGCCCATCAGCGCCCAGGTCATGACCGTGGCGACGGCATCGATCAGGAGCTTGGTCTCGGCGTCACCGCGCTTGGCGTGGTATTCGCCCAGAATTGGCACGAAGGCTTGCGAGAACGCGCCTTCGCCGAAGATGCGCCGCAGCAGGTTGGGAATCCGGAAGGCCACGTTGAAGGCATCGGTCATGTCCGACGCGCCGAACGCCCGGGCGATGAGGATTTCGCGCACCAGCCCCGTGATGCGCGAGAGCATGGTCAGGCCGCTGATGGTGGCGAGCGCTTTGAGCAGATTCAAGGTGAGTGGGCGGGAAGTGGTGGATCGGCAGTGCTGGCGCTGGCACGGCAGGGTGCGGGTCGCGCACGCCGCGCTAGCATCGGGATGGCGGTTCTGACGCCCGGCGCGCGGTAAAGTTGCCGCGGCGGCACGCGCGCGCGTCGAAGTGACGACTATTATACGGATCGTCCCGGCGGCTTCCGGGGGCAGCGCCGTATACCGAGGTGAGTCTTGCGTGTGGCGCTGACGTGTGTGTATAATTGCCGATTCACAAGGACAGTTGCGTTCCGGATTCGTGTGTCAGTGCATCCCGGGTCGCTTGATATGACTTAATTGTTGTGTCCCCCGCGGCACGCATCTGAGAATTCAGGATACTTATTTAAATGGCAAATTCCGCACAAGCTCGCAAACGCGCTCGCCAAGCCGTTGCCCAGAACGCCCACAACTCCAGCCTGCGCTCGCGTCTGCGTACCGCCGTGAAGGCTGTTCGCAAGGCTATCGACGCCGGCGACAAGGCTGCCGCTGCCGAGATCTTCAAGAACTCGCAAGCCACCATCGACAGCATTGCTGACAAGAAGATCGTGCACAAGAACAAGGCTGCACGTCACAAGTCGCGTCTGTCGGCTGCCATCAAGGCCATGGCTGCCTGATAGCTGCCCGGGCCGCCACGGCGGCCCGCTGACGGGTGCTACGGTACCCGCCCAACAAAAAAGCTCGTCATCCGACGAGCTTTTTTGCTTTCTGGCTACCGCATCCTGGTGCGGCCCCGGTTGGATTATTCGAGCGAGCAGGCTTCGACCAGTTGCAGGTTGTTGTCGCGCGCGAAGTTCAGCACGAAGTCCAGCGCCTTGGGTTCAATCTCGCGCAGTCGCACATCGACCACGACGCATTTGACGTTGCCCGAGAAGATCGGGCGTACATACGGGGAGTAGGTCAGGCGGGGATCGCCGGTATCGCCTTCTGGACGGAATTGCGCCATGACGCCGCAGAGTCGTTCAGCCCAGTCGCTCGGGCGGAAGGTCTTGCCCTCCTTGGTAATGCCTTGGATGAAATATTCGCGAACATTGGGGTTCATGAGACTGGGCGACTGCGGGTGAGGCGTGGTGACTCGACGGAAAACCCGCGTAACGGGCGCCCGGTTTGACGCGGCCGGCGAGTGTTGGTTCGCTCTTTCCGGCCGGGACTGGCGGGGCGTCGGTGTCTGCGGGGGCACTTTTGATGCCGGCGGCGGGCAGGCGGCATGGGTATGCCGGGCCCCGCGTGAATCAGCCAGTATTATATCTTATATAAGACTTGCGCATAAGCTCGAAATCCTGTCGGGAACCTGTCAACGGGTGGCGAACCGGGTTCTTCCGGGCTCGCCAAAGCAGAAATAATCCCTTATGATCATTCCAAGTAAATTGCGTATGCGACGCGAAAGGCGGCTCCGCGACGCGCTTCTGTCATGCACTTGATGACGGCGTGTCCCCTCCGGGCCGCCTTCTTTGTTTTATGAGCTCAACCCCGATCAAGCATTACCTCCAGTTCAGCGACTTGACTCCCGACGAGTACGAGTACCTGCTGGACCGCGCACGGATCCTCAAGGCCAAGTTCAAGAACTACGAGACATGGCATCCGCTGCACGACCGCACGCTGGCCATGATCTTCGAGAAGAACTCGACGCGTACGCGCCTGTCGTTCGAAGCCGGCATCCACCAGCTCGGCGGCCATGCGGTGTTCCTCAACACGCGCGACTCGCAGCTTGGCCGTGGCGAGCCGATCGAAGATGCGGCGCAGGTGATTTCGCGCATGGTCGACATCATCATGATCCGCACGTTCGGGCAGGACATCATCGAACGCTTCGCCGCGCATTCGCGCGTGCCGGTGATCAACGGCCTGACCAACGAATATCACCCGTGCCAGGTGCTGGCCGACGTGTTCACCTATATCGAGCAGCGCGGCAGCATCCGCGGCAAGACGGTGGCATGGATCGGCGATGCCAACAACATGGCCTATACCTGGATCCAGGCAGCCGAACGGCTGGGCTTCACGTTCCATTTCTCGGCGCCGCCGGGGTACCAGCTCGATCCGGCCCTGGTGCCGGCATCGGCGGCAGGCCAGCTGAAGGTGTTTGAAGATCCGCTCGCTGCTTGCAAGGGCGCGAGCCTGGTGACCACCGATGTGTGGACCAGCATGGGCTTCGAAGCCGAGAACGAGGCGCGCAAGCGCGCGTTCCAGGACTGGATGGTGACCACGGCGATGATGGACCGTGCCGAGCCGGACGCTCTGTTCATGCACTGCCTGCCCGCCCACCGCGGCGAGGAAGTCGAGGCCTCCGTGATCGACGGCCCCAAGAGCGTGGTCTGGGACGAGGCGGAAAACCGCCTGCACGTGCAGAAGGCGCTGATGGAATATCTGCTCTGCGGCCGCTACTGACACTGAGGCGCGCGCCGGCAGGCACAACGGGAGGGGCCGCCATGGCCCCTCTTTTTACGTGACCGCATCCACAAAACTGCAATCAAGGAGATGGAAGTGAGCCAGTTCGATAACGTATCGGTCGTCAAGAAGGCCAACCTGTATTTCGACGGCAAGTGCGTGAGCCACACCGTGCTGTTTGCCGATGGCACACGCAAGACGCTCGGCGTGATCTTCCCGGCGACGCTGACCTTTAACACCGGCGCTCCGGAAATCATGGAAATCAACGCTGGCGTGTGCCGCGTGCGCCTGGCCGGCTCCGAAGCCTGGCAGACGTATGGCGCCGGCCAGCAGTTCGATGTGCCGGGCAACAGCAGCTTTGACATTGAAGTCCAGGAAACCCTGGACTACGTCTGCCACTTTGGCTGACCAGAACGGCTGATCTCAGCCGCGGAGCCCATTACAGCACGACCGGTTCCGGTTCGATCCGCACGCCGAAGCGGGCCTGCACCGTATCGGCGATACGCCCGGCCAGCGCCAGCAGTGCTGCGCCGGTGCCGCCACCGTGGTGTACCAGCACCAGCGCCTGCTTGCCATAGACGCCCACCGGGCCGTCGTTGAGTCCCTTGAATCCGCAGCGGTCGATCAGCCAGCCCGCGGCTAGCTTGAACGAGCCGTCGGGCTGGGCATAGCTGACCAGATCGGGGTGGCTCGCCAGCAGCACGTCGCGTTGCTCTGCACTGACCAGCGGATTCTTGAAGAAGCTGCCCGCATTGCCGATCTGCGCGGGATCGGGCAGCTTGCGCGAGCGGATGGCGATCACCGCATCGCGGATCGCCGCCGCGTCAGGCGCGGCATTGCCTTCCACTTCGCGTGCCAGCTCGCCATAGGCCAGCACCGGCTGCCAGTCGCGCGACAGGCGCAGCGTCACTGCCGTGATGATGTAACGGTCGCGACCAGCCTGCTTGAACAGGCTGTCGCGGTAGCTGAACGCGCACTGTTCCAGGTCGAGGTCCACGAAACGCATCGTCTGGCGGTCGAGCGCCCGCACGCTCGCAAAACGCTCGCGCAGTTCGACGCCATACGCGCCGATGTTCTGGATAGGCGCCGCCCCGACGGTGCCGGGAATCAGGGCAAGGTTTTCGAGGCCAGGGAGGCCCTCCGCGATGGTGCGGCAGACCAGCCCATGCCAGTTTTCGCCAGCGCCCGCCGTGACCAGCCAGGCATCTGGCGCCGTGCCAACGCGAAAGCCCGGAATCTCCATCAGCAGAACCAGCGCGTCGAGATCGCCGGTCAGCACCACATTACTGCCGCCGCCGAGCACCACCAGCGGCAGTCCGACGGCACGCGGGTCATTCAGCGCGGCGAGAAGGTCGGCTTCGCTGCGGATGTGGGATGCATATCGCGCCCGGACGTCGAATCCGAATGTATTGTGGCGGCGCAGGGGATAAAATTCGTGGAAATCTGCCATGCAAGCTAGAGGTGATGCGGCCGCCGCTGCGCGGCCGGGTGCTCCGTGGAGCGCGAGGCAGGCTGGATTATACGGAAGTACCGGCGCGGACCGCCCGGGTTGCGGGCGCCGGACAGGCAAGTGACAAGGAGAATGCAATGCCGTCGTTTGACGTAGTGTGCGAAGCGAACATGGTCGAGGTCAAGAATGCGGTCGAGCAGGCCAACAAGGAGATCTCGACGCGGTTCGATTTCAAGGGTTCGGACGCACGGGTCGAGCAGAAGGAGGGCGAGCTGACCGCCTTTGCCGACGATGATTTCAAGCTGGGGCAGGTCAAGGACGTGCTGCTCAACAAGATGGCCAAGCGCAACGTCGACGTGCGGTTCCTCGACTACGGCAAGGTCGAGAAGATCAGCGGCGACAAGGTCAAGCAAGTCATCACGATCAAGAAGGGCGTGACTGGCGACCTGGGCAAGAAGATCGTGCGCATGATCAAGGACAGCAAGATCAAAGTCCAGG
The DNA here is from genome assembly GCF_057073735.1 of Cupriavidus sp. C1SS-2L. Taxonomy (NCBI): domain Bacteria; kingdom Pseudomonadati; phylum Pseudomonadota; class Betaproteobacteria; order Burkholderiales; family Burkholderiaceae; genus Cupriavidus; species Cupriavidus sp. C1SS-2L. The sequence continues at coordinate 3,060,775 of NZ_CP172708.1, read as the reverse complement.
GCAGCATCCAGGGCGACGCCGTGCGCGTGTCCGGCACCAAGCGCGATGATCTGCAGAGCGTGATCGCCATGCTGCGCAAGGACGTGTCCGAGGCGCCGCTGGACTTCAACAACTTCCGGGACTGATTGCCCCGTACCTGTAGGGGCGCCGGTGCAATGCCGGCGCCTCGCTGCAGCGTGCGCTCAGCGCGGCTGCGGCAGTCCGCCTATCTTCGCGCCGGCCCGGATGCCCTTCTGCGCGAACCAGCCCTTGTTCATTTCGAGCGCGTAGCGGATCGCTGCCTTCGGGCAGTGGTTGTCTTGCGTCTGCGGCGCCATGTCCTCGATATTGACGATGCTGCCGTCATCGGCCAGGAAGGCGATCGATAGCGGCAGGTCGGTGTTCTTCATCCAGAAGCAGTGTCCGGCCTTCTGCTCGAACACGAACAGCATGCCGGCATTGGCCGGCATCGACTTCCGGTACATCAGCCCCTGTTCACGTGCCGCGGGGGTTGACGCGACCTCTGCCTGGATGGCGTACATGCCGGCTGTGAGTGGCACCACGGGGAGGGCGCTCTGGGCGTGGGCCAGACCGCTGAAGGCAGCGGCCACCAACATGCAGCGGGAAAGCGGGGTCTTGGTCAAGGTTCGCATGGCAATGCGGCGGGAGATTCGAAGGCAGCCGCAAGCATAACGCACGCCGGCGAAGACTGAGCGGCATGGGTATGGCGGTCCGGCAGATACAAAAAAGGCAGGTTGCCGGGCAACCTGCCTTTCACACGGTGCGGCGGATGCCCGCCGCAGCCGCATGCTTACTGCGCAGCCGGCGCCGAAGCAGCAGCCGTCGACTTCTTGGCGTGGTGCTTCTTGTGCGAGGTCTTCTTCTTCTGGGCCTTCGGGGCTTCCTTGGCGGCCGGAGCAGCGTCGGCAGCAGCAGGAGCCGAAGCCTGGGCGAAAGCGCCGGTGGCGAACAGACCAACAACCAGGGCAGCGATCAGTTTTTTCATTGCGATTACCTCGAAGGGTGACTGTAGTCGGAAAGGTCGGCGCGCAATTGGGCGCGTCACCGACAACAACGAGGACACCGCCCGGTGCGTTGACGTGCCGGGTGTTAGTTTTTGTAACGCACTCGACCCTTGATGCCGGTGCCGCGCGTTCCGGCGTTGCCCGACCCGAGGGTTCGCGGCTCCGGGCGCGGTGTGCGAGTCGGTGGCAGGCCCAGCCGGTCCGGCTCCACGATGCACGACTGTCCGGGCTGCAGGCCCAGTTCACGTAGATCCAGCCGCCCGATGGTGGCGCGCAGCAGGCGCAGCGTCGGGAAGCCGACGGCCGCCGTCATGCGGCGAACCTGGCGATTCTTGCCTTCACGGATCTGGAGCTCCAGCCAACTGGTCGGAATCGCGGCGCGAAAGCGCACCGGTGGGTTTCGGGGCCAAAGCCATGACGGCTCCTCGACCGCGCGTACCTTGGCCGGCAAGGTGTGGAAGTCGCCGAGGTCGATGCCCTGTCGCAGGCGCGCCAGCGCGGCCTCGTCGGGAATCCCCTCGACCTGCGCGAAGTAGGTCTTGGCTAGCTTGTGCCGCGGATCGGCAATGCGCGCCTGCAGGCCGCCGTCATCGGTCAGCAGCAGCAGGCCTTCGCTGTCGGCATCAAGCCGGCCTGCCGGGTACACGCCAGGCGTTGCGATCCACTCGGCCAGCGTTGGGCGAGAGGGATGCTCGGAAAACTGGCTCATCGTGCCAAAGGGTTTGTTCAGGGCAATCAACGTCATGGGGCAGCAGTATGCCGCAGACGGGGCCAATCGCCTGCTTTCCTTGACTGGCGCGGCTTGGCGGAATGGCAGATCACGGAAAATTGCTGCATAATATGAAACCAGTCTTGTGTCTTATATAAGACTGAAAGCAAGGCTGGATTGTGCGGCGCAGTGCAGATGAACCGGGGTGCCCGGCTACAATGCCTTCGCTACGCCTCCCATATTTCGCTGCCGGGTCGTGTACCGGGCGGCCGTCTTAACCGTTCCGTACTGGAGACGTCATGTACCAACACATCAAGGTCCCGGCCGGCGAGAAGATCACGGTCAACCAGGATTTCTCGCTGAATGTCCCGGACACTCCGATCATTCCTTATATTGAAGGCGATGGTACGGGCCTCGACATCACGCCTGTGATGATCAAGGTGGTGGATGCCGCGGTGGAAAAGGCCTACGGCGGCAAGCGCAAGATCTCGTGGATGGAAATCTACGCCGGCGAGAAGTCCACCAAGGTCTATGGCCCGGACGTGTGGCTGCCTGACGAAACCCTGGACGTGCTCAAGGAATACGTCGTCTCGATCAAGGGCCCGCTGACCACGCCGGTCGGCGGCGGCATCCGCTCGCTGAACGTGGCGCTGCGCCAGCAGCTCGACCTGTACGTGTGCCTGCGCCCGGTGCGCTACTTCAAGGGCGTGCCTTCGCCGGTGCGCGAGCCGGAAAAGACCGACATGGTCATTTTCCGCGAGAACTCGGAAGACATCTACGCCGGGATCGAATGGGAGGCCGAAAGCCCGCAGGCCCAGAAGCTGATTGCCTTCCTGCAGAACGAAATGGGTGTGAAGAAGATCCGCTTCCCGGAAACGTCGGGCATTGGCGTCAAGCCTGTGTCGAAGCAGGGCACCCAGCGCCTGGTGCGCAAGGCTATCCAGTACGCCATCGATAACGACAAGCCGTCGGTCACGCTGGTGCACAAGGGCAACATCATGAAGTTCACGGAAGGCGGTTTCCGTGACTGGGGCTATGAGCTGGCCCAGAAGGAATTCGGCGCCGAGCTGGTCGATGGAGGCCCGTGGTGCAAGTTCAAGAACCCGAAGACGGGCCGCGACATCGTCATCAAGGACGCCATTGCCGACGCCTTCCTGCAGCAGATCCTGCTGCGCCCGGCTGAGTATTCAGTGATCGCGACGCTGAACCTGAACGGCGACTATATCTCGGACGCACTGGCAGCACAGGTCGGTGGTATCGGCATTGCCCCCGGTGCGAACCTGTCCGACTCCGTGGCCATGTTCGAAGCCACGCACGGCACGGCGCCGAAGTACGCTGGCAAGGACTACGTGAACCCGGGTTCGGAAATCCTGTCGGCAGAAATGATGCTGCGCCACATGGGCTGGACCGAAGCGGCCGACCTGATCATCGCCTCGATGGAAAAGTCGATCCTGTCGAAGAAGGTCACTTATGACTTCGCCCGCCTGCTGGAAGGTGCGACCCAGGTGTCGTGCTCGGGTTTTGGTCAGGTGATGATCGAAAACATGTGATCCCGCCCGGCGCCCATGCGCGGGCGCGGCGCGTCAGAACCCCGGTAAGCGATGAGGCTGCCGGGGTTTTTTTTCTTGTCTGCGCGATGCCGGCTGCCTAGAACGTCAGGGTGTCCGACAGTGTAAGGAGCCAACAAATGGAAGACCCGTTTCGCCGCGCCGCACTCGGCGCGGCAGTGTTCTACAGGGAACCGCTGGGCGCGCTGGACTGGCTGGAGCAGGCGTTCGGCTTCACGCGCACCATGGTCATCACCGACGACCGGGGCAAGCTTGCGCATGCCGAGATGCGTTTCGGGGACAGTTACCTGATGGTGGGTAGCGAATGGGCTGATTTCACGGCGAGCCCCGCCAGCGTGAACGGCAAGAACACGCAGTCGATCCATGTCCACCTTCAGGAAGGGCTGGATGCGCACTGCGAGCGCGCGCGTGCGGCCGGCGCAGTGATCATCTGCGAGCCGGAGGATCAGTTCTACGGCGATCGCGCCTATACCGCCCGCGATCCGGAAGGCCATGTCTGGACTTTCGGCCAGACCGTGCGAAAGGTCAGCCGGGAAGAGGCCGAGCAGGCCAGCGGGCTGAAGATCGAGGGCTGGGCCTGATCTGCGCCCCGTTATCACAGGTACGAGATGCAGAAAAGAAATGCAGAAAGCCCGGCACGAAGCCGGGCTTTCTGTCGGATGCGGTAGCGTGCAGCTGAGTCCGTGCCATGGCACCTCCGCAGCCCTGAGGGCGGCGGCACAACCTGCGCGGATCCCGTTCCGGGGGAGTTCCCCCCGCATCCTTGGTGACCACCCCGGAACTCTGTCGGCCCGGGTGCGGTCGCGGCGCACTTCAGGCCGAGGCGTCCTGGATGTTCGTGGCTTGCTTGCCCTTGGGGCCTTGCACGACCTCGAACGAGACGCGCTGACCTTCCTTGAGCGTCTTGAAGCCCGCCATCTGGATAGCCGAAAAGTGCGCAAACAGTTCTTCTTCGCCTTCGTCCGGCTTGATGAACCCGAAGCCCTTGGCGTCATTGAACCATTTGACGATACCGCTTGCCATATACTCCCCCAACGAAATTGCAGATTTCAAAGCGGGGATGCCTGCGGCCAGCCGGATGACAAGCGCTGCGGCGCCATGGCGGCCGCTTCCTGTCGGATGCGGTCGGCAATGACGCGGCATGATGTCTCGCGCGGCGACGGATCTGGCAGTTGCCTGCCCGAAATGCCGCCACTGGATTCGTGGGCCTCCCTGCTCACGGATCACCCGGCGTGGCCTTTTTGCTTGGCTCGCTGGCCTGTACCGGATGTGCGACCGATTTTTCTGGCAAACCCATCTACTGTCAAGCTGGCGGATTCCCCACTCGCGGCAGGGTGTGGCGGGAATGGGACGGCGGCTGATGGTACCGTGTGGGGGTGCGCACGGTAGTGCGGAGCGCGCCAGCGGTAGCCTGCACATGTGCACCAGCCACGTGCTTTGCAGTGCCTTTGGCGCTTCTTGATCGTCGGGGAAGCAGATGGAAACAGGTGGCACGGCTCTTGAATCCTGCAACTGTTCCCCAAATTGCAGAGTTGCGAGTAAGGGTTAGAATAAAGCCATGGCTACACGGCTGGCGAATGTCCCACAACGCGAAGCAGGCACCATTCTGGAGCGGAAAGAGCAGCAGCTCAAACCTCCCGCTATGTACAAGGTGGTGCTGCTCAATGACGACTACACTCCGATGGAGTTTGTAGTCATGATCCTGCAACAGTATTTCAGCAGGGACCGGGAAACCGCGACGCAGATCATGCTCACGGTGCATCGGGAAGGTAAGGGCGTCTGCGGTATCTACACCAGAGATATCGCCGCGACAAAAGTCGAGCTGGTGTCAACGCACGCGCGGCAGGCGGGGCACCCCTTGCAGTGCGTGATGGAGGAAGCATGATTGCGCAAGAATTGGAAGTGAGCCTGCACATGGCGTTCGTTGAGGCCCGGCAGGCACGCCACGAGTTCATTACCGTGGAGCACCTGCTGCTGGCGTTGCTCGACAATCCCACGGCAGCCGAGGTCTTGCGCGCCTGCGCGGCCAATATCGAGGACTTGCGCACGAGCCTGAAGAATTTTATTGCTGACAACACGCCGGTGGTTCCGGGGACCGACGAAGTCGATACCCAGCCCACGCTCGGTTTCCAGCGCGTGATCCAGCGCGCGATCATGCACGTCCAGTCGACTTCCAACGGCAAGAAGGAAGTGACGGGCGCCAATGTGCTGGTCGCGATCTTCGGCGAGAAGGATTCCCATGCCGTCTACTACCTGCAGCAACAGGGCGTGACGCGCCTGGACGTCGTCAATTTCATCAGCCACGGCATCCGCAAGGATCAGTCCGAACCGGCCAAGCACGGTGACGGCACTGGCGAAGGCGAGGGCGGCGACGGCAAGGAAAGCCCGCTCGAACAGTACACGCAGAACCTGAACGCGCTGGCCAAGGCCGGCAAGATCGATCCGCTGATCGGCCGCGAGAGCGAAGTCGAGCGCGTGGTGCAGGTGCTGTGCCGCCGGCGCAAGAACAACCCTCTGCTGGTCGGCGAGGCTGGCGTCGGCAAGACCGCGATCGCCGAAGGCCTGGCCTGGCGCATCACCAAGAACGAGGTACCCGACATCCTCGAGAAGGCGACCGTCTACTCACTCGATATGGGCGCGTTGCTGGCCGGCACCAAGTACCGTGGTGACTTCGAGCAGCGCCTCAAGGGTGTGCTGAAGTCGCTCAAGGACAATCCGAACGCGATCCTGTTCATCGACGAGATCCACACGCTGATCGGCGCGGGCGCCGCATCGGGCGGCACGCTGGACGCGAGTAACCTGCTCAAGCCGGCGCTGTCGTCGGGCCAGCTCAAGTGCATCGGTGCAACTACCTTCACCGAGTATCGTGGCATCTTCGAAAAGGACGCAGCGCTGTCGCGGCGTTTCCAGAAGATCGACGTGGTTGAACCGTCGGTGGACCAGACCGTGCAGATCCTGCGCGGCCTGAAGTCGCGCTTCGAGGAACACCATGGCGTCAAGTACGCGTCTTCCGCGCTGACCGCGGCGGCCGAACTGTCGGCGCGCTTCATCACCGACCGTCACCTGCCTGACAAGGCGATCGACGTGATCGACGAAGCCGGCGCAGCGCAACGCATCCTGCCGAAGTCGAAGCAGAAGAAGACCATCGGCAAGAGCGAGATCGAGGACATCGTCTCGCGCATCGCCCGCATCCCGCCGCAGAGCGTGAACCAGGACGACCGCAGCAAGCTGCAGACGCTGGAACGCGACCTGAAGTCGGTGGTGTTCGGCCAGGATCCGGCCATCGAGGCGCTGGCGTCGGCGATCAAGATGTCGCGCGCGGGCCTTGGCAAGACCGACAAGCCGATCGGCTCGTTCCTGTTCTCGGGCCCCACCGGCGTGGGCAAGACCGAAGTCGCCAAGCAGCTCGCGTTCATCATGGGCATCGAACTGCTGCGCTTCGACATGTCAGAGTACATGGAGCGCCATGCGGTGAGCCGCCTGATCGGTGCGCCGCCGGGATACGTCGGTTTCGACCAGGGCGGCCTGCTGACCGAGGCCGTCACCAAGAAGCCGCACTGCGTGCTGCTGCTCGATGAAATCGAAAAAGCGCATCCGGATATCTTCAATATCCTGCTGCAGGTGATGGACCATGGATCGCTGACCGATAACAACGGCCGGCGCGCCGACTTCCGCAATGTGATCATCATCATGACCACGAACGCGGGGGCGGAGACCATGAACCGCGCCACCATCGGTTTCACGACGTCGCGCCAGCAGGGCGACGAGATGGCCGACATCAAGCGCATGTTCACGCCGGAGTTCCGCAACCGGCTGGATGCCACCATCAGCTTCCGTTCGCTGGACGAGGAAATCATCCTGCGCGTGGTCGACAAGTTCCTGATGCAGCTCGAAGAGCAGCTGCACGAGAAGAAGGTGGAAGCGAGCTTCACCGAAAAGCTGCGCAAGTTCCTGGCACGCAAGGGCTTCGACCCGCTGATGGGCGCACGCCCGATGCAGCGCCTGATTCAGGACATGATCCGCAAGGCTCTGGCCGACGAACTGCTGTTCGGCAAGCTGGTGTCCGGTGGCAAGGTCGTGGTGGATCTCGACGAGCAGGACCAGATCAAGCTGGACTTCTCCGAGGCCGATCCGGAACCGCCGGAAGCACCGGAAAGCGAGCAGCGCGCAGAGGCCTGAGCGGGCGCGCGAGGACATTGTCTGCAATTGCGGCCATCCTCGGGCAAAATACAGGGGCGGCAGAAATGCCGCCCTTTGTTTTTGTCCAGGCAGCTGCCAGCTGCCCCTTCCTGAAAGCCCGATGTCCCGTCCCGATCGCACGCGGCTGCGCCGCATGCTGCTCAAAGCGCTGCCGCTGGCCGCCACGCCCCTGACCGCGGTGCAAGCCGTTGCTGCCACTGCTGCCAGCGCGCCCGCCGAATTGCCCATGAACGGCCGTCTGATCGCGATGGTCCTGCCGTTCCCGCCCGGTGGCAGCGTCGACATCGTGGCGCGTCAGCTTCAGCCGGGCCTGAAATCCTTGCTGGGCCAGACGGTTGTGGTCGACAACAAGCCAGGCGCGGGCGGCCTGCTCGCCTCGAGTTCGGTGGCCCGGGCCAAGCCGGATGGCAATACGCTGTTGATGGCGTTCGACACCCACGCCATCAACCCGTTTGCCTACAAGCAGCTTCCCTACGACACCTTCCGCGACTTCACGCCGATTTCGCAGCTCGTGCGTTTCCCGCTGGTGATCGCCGCCAATCCGGCCCTGCCCGCGTCGAATGTGCGCGAGCTGATCGCGCTCGCCAAGGCGAAGCACGACGGCGTGCGCTATGCCTCGTCCGGTATCGGCAGCCTGAACCAGCTTGCCGCCGAAGCGCTGGCGACCGAAGCCGGCGTGCACATGCTGCACGTGCCCTACAAGGGCGGTGGGCCGGCCGTGCAGGCGGTGCTATCGAACGAGGTCGATATCTTCTTCAGCAGTTACGCAGCCGTGCAGGCCCATGTGGCGGCCAAAACCATCAAGGTGCTCGGTGTCACTGGCACCAGCCGCCTGAAGCAGTTGCCGCAGGTGCCGACCGTGGCGGAGCAGGGCGTGCGCGGGTTTGAAGCGTACTCATGGATCGGCGTGTTCGGCCCGGCGGGCATGGCGCCCGCCACCGTGAGCCGGATCCATGACGCACTCGTGGAATCACTGCACCAGCCGCGCGTGGTCGATGCACTGGCAGCGCAGGGCTTCGAAATCGTCGGGGGCAGCCCCGCTGAGCTTGGCAACCTCGTGCGGCACGAGCACGACAAGTGGCAGGCCGTGGCACGCAAGGCCAATATCCAGTTCGAGTAATGGCAAACCAGGCAGAAATGTTTGACCACGCCGTCGTGGTCTGTCTCGATCTCGATGCCGGCGCGCAAGCCTGGCGGCGGCTCGGCTTCACGCTGACGCCGCGCGGCTACCACACGCTCGGTTCGCAGAACCACTGCATCATGCTCGCCCGCGACTATGTCGAACTGCTGCACGTCACCGCGCCCAATCCTAGCCGGCAGTATTACTGGGAAGCGCAGCAGCGCGGAGGCGGTTGCGCGGCCATGTCGTGCAAGAGCGCTGATGCGTTCGCAACGGCAGCGCGTCTGCGCGAGGGCGGATGGCACACCTCGGACCCGATCGAGTTCTCGCGTCCCGTGGTGCTCGACGATGGCAGCGAGTACGCGGCCACGTTCCGCGTCACGGCGCTCGACGACGCGCCGGGCGCGCGCTACTTCGTCTGTGAACACCGTACGCCTGAACTACTCTGGCGGCCGGAATGGATTCGACACGCCAATGGTGCACAGGCGATTGCGTCGATGTTTCTGGTGGTTGCGCCGTCGCTGGTGGATGCGGCCGGCCGCGCGTATGCCGAACTGACCGGCGGCGAGATGACCCAGCTAAGCGACCACATCTGCAGCCTGGCGGTCGACGATGCCACGCTGGTCATCAGCACGCCGCAGGCGCTGGCGGCCGCGACCGGCACGTCGCATATCCGGCGCGACGTGCCCGGCTATGCGGCGATCCGCCTGCGCACTACCGCGCTGGCGGAGGCGCGCCAGCTATGGCGCTCCGCAGGGGTTGCCGCGATGGACTTGGGGCCGCATGAAACACTGATTCCGGCGGATGCCGCCGGAGGTGTGGCCCTGCTGTTCGAGCAGCAGGACTGATGCACTGAAGCCAGCCGGCGCTCAGGCGCTGGCCTTGGCGTGGTGCACGCCTGTCGACCCGAAACCGCCGGCGCCGCGCTCGCTGCTCTCCGAGAACTCTTCTACCGTCGTGAACACCGGGCGCAGCACGGGCACAAACATCATCTGCGCGATGCGCTCGCCGGGCTGAATCACGATCGGCTCGGTACCCGGCGCGTTGCGGTTCCACACGCTGACCATGATCTGGCCCTGGTAATCGGCATCGATCACGCCAATCGAATTGCCGAGCACGAGCCCCTTCTTGTGGCCCAGCCCCGAGCGCGGCACGATGGTCGCGGCCATGTACGGGTTGCCCATATGCACGGCGATGCCGGCCGGCACCAGTTGCGCAGCGGTGCCCGCGGCGATGGACACGGGCGCATCGACGCAGGCGTGCAGGTCGATGGCGGCGGCCATGTCGCTCTGGTAGGCGGGCAGGCCCCACTCGTTCAGGCGGGCGTCGAGGACCTTGATTTCAACGGTCGGGTTCAGTTGTTGGCTCATTTCTGTATCGGTTCAGTCAGTCGCAGGCCGGGCAGCTTGCCCGGGCCCGACATCAGTTTTCGGAATTCAGTTCGAACGCTTCGGCGAGCAGTTCGTACGTGCGCAGCCGCGCCGCGTAGGTGGCGGTCACGCTGAGCACGACGAGTTCGTCCGCAGCGAATTGCTCGCGCAGCGCAAGCATCCGCTCGGTCACGCGTTCCGGCGTGCCGCAGATCGTGCGCGGACGTTCGCGCTCGATGATCAGCCGGTCGCGTTCGGTCGGCGTGTGGCTTCCGGCCTGTTCCAGAGAGGGAATCGGCGCATTTACGCCGTAGGCCATCTGCAGGCGGCGCAGGTCGACAGCGCGCTCGAGTTCGGCTGCCTCCGCGTCAGTGTGGGCGCAGATCACGAAGATCGCGGCGGCACTGTAGGGCTTGGCCTCGTAGCCTTCCTGGAAGTCCTCGCGATACTGCCGCGCGACGTGGTGGCCGGTGTGCGCGTTGATGAAGTGCGCAAAGGCAAACCGCAGCCCAAGCTTTGCGGCCAGTGCGCCGCCGTAGTCGCTCGAACCGAGCACCCACAGTTCGGGCCGCGTATCGATGACGGGCTGGAGCAATACGCCTTCAGCGAGATGGCCGGAAGGGACCTCGCCGCTCAGCAGGCATGCAAGGTCACGCACCTGCTCCTCGAACTGCGAGCCGCGATCATACTGGCCCATCGCCACAGCCTGTGCAGTGCGCATATCGCCGCCAGGCGCGCGGCCCACGCCGAGGTCGATACGGTACGGGAACAGTCCTTCGAGCATGCGGAATTGCTCGGCAACCTTGAACGGGCTGTAGTAGGGCAGCATCACGCCACCCGAGCCGAGCCGGATGTGCTGCGTCACGCTGCCGATGCGCGCGAGCATGACTTCGGGCGCCGGATTGCAGACGCCGCGCAGGCCGTGATGCTCGGCGCACCAGTAGCGCGTGTAGCCGAGCGCGTCGGCCATCTGGGCCAGTTCGATGGTGGCAGCAAGCGCGTCACGCGCGGTATGGCCGGCGATCACCGGGCTCTGGTCGAGCACGGACAGGCGCAGCCGGGGTCGGTTCGCAGTCATGCGCGTCAGGGGTGGGCACGGCCCGGCAGGCGCTGACCGATGGCGGCCACAAGCTGCCGCGCCAGCGTCAGCTTGTCGGCGCGCGGCAGTCGCGTCATGCCCGCGGCATCGAACAGCACGATCTCGTTGTCGTCGAGCCCGAAGGTATGGTGGCCGATATTGCCAACCAGCAGCGGCACGCCCTTGCGCTGGCGCTTCTGCTCGCCGTATTGCTCAAGGTTCTCGCTCTCGGCGGCAAAGCCGACGCAGTAGGGCGCATCGGCGCGCGCCGCCACGGTGGCGAGGATATCCGGGTTCTGCACGAACTGCAGCGTCGGGGTGTCGGTATCGTTGACCTTCTTGAGCTTCTGCTGGGCGACCTCGGCGGGGCGCCAGTCGGCCACGGCGGCGACCGCAATGAACACGTCGACGTCGTGCAACTGGGCCAGCACCGAGTCATGCATCTGCTGGGCGCTGCGCACATCGCTGCGCACTACGCCGCGCGGCGTGGGCAGGCCAGTCGGGCCGGAGACCAGCCGCACGTCGGCACCGGCTTCGCGCGCGGCGCGCGCGATCGAAAAGCCCATCTTGCCCGACGACAGGTTGGTGATGCCGCGTACCGGGTCGATCGCTTCGAACGTCGGGCCCGCGGTGATCAGCACGCGCTTGCCTGCCAGCGGCTTGGGCTGGAAGAACGCGATGATGTCGTCGACCAGCTCTTCGGGCTCCAGCATGCGGCCGTCGCCGACTTCGCCGCAGGCCTGATCGCCGCTGCCGGGGCCGAGGATGACGACGCCATCGGCACGGAGTTGCGCCGCATTGCGTTGCGTCGGCGCAGCGGCCCACATCTGGCGGTTCATGGCCGGTGCCACGAGCAGCGGACAGTCGCGCGCAATGCACAGCGTGGTCAGCAAATCGTCGCAGAGCCCGTTGGCCAGCTTGGCGAGGAAGTCCGTCGATGCTGGCGCGATCACGATGGCATCGGCCTCGCGCGAGAGATCGATGTGCGCCATGTTGTTGTCGACGCGCGCATCCCACTGCGACAGGAACACCGGGCGGCCCGACAGGGCCTGCATCGTGACCGGGGTGATGAAATGGGTCGCCGCCTCGGTCATCGCCACTTGAACCGTGGCGCCGGCCTTGGTCAGCAGGCGGACCAGCTCGGCCGACTTGTAGCAGGCGATGCCGCCGGTCAGGCCGAGAACGATGTGCTTGCCGCGCAAATCCATGGAAGGCTCGTCAGAGATTGGGTTTCGGCATGATACCGGCAGCCTGCGCAGGCTGCCGGCGGCGGCTTAGTGCTTGCGCACGCGCCGCAGCTCGTCGACGATCAGCAGCACCGCACCCACGGTAATGGCGCAGTCGGCCACGTTGAACGCCGGCCAGTGGTAGTTGCGCACGTAGAAATCGAGGAAGTCGATCACGTGGCCGTAGACCACGCGGTCGACCACATTGCCCACTGCGCCGCCGAGGATCAGCGACACAGCGAAGCAGAACAGCTTCTGACCCGTATGGCGGTACAGCAGCCAGACGATGAACGCGCCGACCACGAGGCCGAGCCCGGTGAAGAACCAGCGCTGCCAGCCGCCGGCGTCGGCCAGGAGGCTGAACGCTGCGCCCTTGTTGTACACCAGGACCAGGTTGAAAAAGCGCGTCACCGGGCGCGATTCGCCGTACGTGAACGTACGCACGATGACGATCTTGAAGAACTGGTCCAGCACCACCACCAGCAGGGCGAACGCCATCCACAGCAGTGGCGTGGTGTTGCCCGACGCCTTGTTATTGCGCCGCGCGGGGCGGGCGGAACGGGACGTGGTCGATGCCATCAGGCATGGCTCCTGTGTTCACCGGCGCCGAACAGATTGCTGTCGCAGCGGCCGCAGAGGGTCGGGTGGTCCGGATTCTGTCCGACGTCGGCGCGGTAGTGCCAGCAGCGCTCGCATTTAGCATGTGTCGATGCCGTCACGGTGACCAGCAGGTCGCCGGCTTCGGGCGCCGGCGTAACCGTTGCCGCAGAAGTCAGCAGCACGAAGCGCAGGTCGTCCTCCAGGCTCTGCAGCGCGGCCAGCACCGGGCCTCCGGCCTGGATGTTGACCTCAGCCTGCAGCGACGAACCGATCGCGCCTTCCACGCGCACCGCCTCGAGCTGCTTCGTGACTTCCGCGCGGACTTCGCGCAGGCTGTGCCATTTCTGCAGCAGGTCGTCGGCCTGGTCCACTTCGGGCAGCGTGTAGTACGTGCTCGTGAAGATGGTGTCGGTGTGACCGGTGCCGTGCGCGAACACCTGCCAGGCTTCCTCGGCCGTGAACGACAGGAACGGCGCCATCCAGTGCAGCATGGCCTGCGTGATGTGATAGAGCGCGTTCTGCGCCGCGCGGCGGGCCTTCGAGTCCGCTGCGGTGGTGTAGAGGCGGTCCTTCAGCACGTCCAGGTAGAAGCCGCCCAGGTCTTCGGAGCAGAACGTCTGCAGCTTGGCGACCACCGGGTGGAACTCGTACGAGTCGTAGTGCGACAGCACTTCCTTCTGCAGGCGCTCGGTCAGCGCCACGGCGTAGCGGTCGATCTCGAGCCATTCCGAAGCCGGCAGCGCATGCTTGCTGTGGTCATAGTCAGACAGATTCGACAGCAGGAAGCGCAGCGTGTTGCGGATGCGGCGATAGCTTTCCACCACGCGCTTCAGGATCTCGTCGGAGATCGACAGCTCGCCCGAGTAGTCGGTCGAGGCCACCCACAGGCGGATGATCTCGGCGCCCATCTTGTTGGCGATGTCCTGCGGCGACACAGTGTTGCCGACCGACTTCGACATCTTGCGGCCTTCGCCGTCCACGGTGAAGCCGTGCGTCAGCAGCGCCTTGTAGGGCGGCTTGCCGTACAGCATTGAGGCCGTCAGCAGCGAAGAGTGGAACCAGCCACGGTGCTGGTCCGAGCCTTCCAGGTACAGGTCCGCAAGGCGGCCGTCGGCTTCATCGGCGGACGGATCGTACAGGTCGTCGCGGTGCGAGCCGCGGATCACGGTCCAGTGCGTGGTGCCCGAATCGAACCACACGTCGAGCGTGTCGCGGTTCTTTTCGTACTGGTCGGCCTCGTCGCCGAGCAGGTCCTTCGGGTCGAGCGTTTGCCACGCTTCGATACCATGCTGCTCGACGCGCCTGGCGACTTCTTCGAGCAACTCGGCCGTACGCGGGTGCAGCGCGCCGGTTTCCTTGTGCACGAAGAAGGCCATCGGCACACCCCACTGGCGCTGGCGCGACAGCGTCCAGTCCGGGCGGTTGGCGATCATGTTGTGCAGGCGCTGCTTGCCCCACGACGGGTAGAACTCGGTGGCTTCGATGCCGGCCAGCGCGGTTTCGCGCAGCGTCGGCACGGCCTTGCCGTCCTGCTCGACCGGATCCACGTCCATGCCGGCGAACCACTGCGACGTGGCGCGGTAGATGATCGGCGTCTTATGACGCCAGCAGTGCATGTAGCTGTGGGTGTACTTGTGCGAGTTGAACAGATTGCCGGACGCCTTCAGCACCTCGACGATCTTGGGGTTCGCGTCCCAGATCGACAGGCCGCCGAACAGCGGCAGCGTGCCGGCGTACACGCCGTTGCCCATCACGGGGCTGATGATGTCGTGGTCGCTCATGCCGTGCGCCTTGCACGACTGGAAGTCTTCCACGCCGTAGGCCGGGGCCGAGTGCACGATGCCCGAGCCGGTGTCGGTGGTCACGTAGTCGCCGAGGTAGATCGGCGACAGGCGGTCATAGCCGGTGTCCATCTTGGCCAGCGGATGGTGGAAACGGATCTCCGACAGCGCGGCGCCCGTGGTGGTGGCCACGACCTTGCCTTCGAGTTCGTAGATCTTGAGCTGTTCCTCGACGCGCTCGGTTGCCAGGATCAGGTAGCCGCGCGGCGTGTCGACCAGCGCGTATTCCACTTCCGGGTGCACATTGAGCGCCTGGTTGCTCGGGATCGTCCACGGCGTGGTGGTCCAGATCACGATCCAGCCGGGTTTGGCGTTGAGCTGCTCGATCGAAAGCTTGAACGCGTGCGCCAGCTTGTCCGTCTCGGCGAACGGGAAGCCCACGTCGATCGACAGGTCGACCTTGTCCTTGTACTCAACCTCTGCCTCGGCCAGCGCCGAGCCGCAGTCAAAGCACCAGTTCACCGGCTTCAGGCCGCGGAACACATAGCCCTTTTCCATGATCTTGCCAAGGGCGCGGAGTTCGTCGGCCTCGTTGCTGTAGTTCATGGTCAGGTACGGGTGGCCCCAGTCGCCGAGCACGCCCAGGCGCTCGAAGTCCACCATCTGGCGCTTGATCTGCTCGGTGGCATAGGCGCGCGCCTTGGCCTGGACTTCCTGCACGGGGAGGCCCTTGCCGAACTGCTTCTCGATCTGGATCTCGATCGGCATGCCGTGGCAGTCCCAGCCCGGCACGTAGACGGCGTCCAGGCCGCTCAGTCCGCGCGCCTTGACGATCATGTCCTTGAGGACCTTGTTGACCGCGTGGCCGATGTGGATGTCGCCGTTGGCGTACGGGGGGCCGTCGTGCAGCACGAACTTCTTCGCACCCTTGCGGGCCGCGCGGATTTTCTTGTAGAGCTGCTTGTCCTGCCACTGCTTGACCCACTGCGGTTCACGCTTGGGCAGGTCGCCGCGCATCGGGAAGGTGGTGTCCAGCAGGTTGACCGGATACTTGCTTTTCTCGGGCTTGGCGCGTTTGTCGTCGGACATGTCGATTCTCGGGGCAATTCGTTTGGCGCGCATCGGGCCGCATATTTGGGCCACGCAGGGCCGGATACGGGCATGCGCGCAGGAAAGTCGGGATGAGGCGGAGCGCGAACCGGCACCGCAGGGTGCCGGGCCGCTAGCTAATTCGGTCGGTGGCCGACGTGGCGAAGTCGCGGCCGCCAGTGCCTTCGGCACGGCCGGTGTGGGCGTCCGGCGCGGTCAGGCCGAAGAAGGCGCGTGCCTCGGCGCTGTCCTTGGCGATGGCCGCAGTCAGGTCTTCCAGGTTGTCGAAACGCGCCTCATCGCGCAGCTTCTTCATGAACTCGACGCGGATCAGCTTCCCGTACAGGTTTTCGTTGATGTCGAACAGGTGAACTTCAAGCAGCACCCGGCCGGCATCCTCGATGGTCGGGCGTACGCCGATGCTGGCCACGCCGGGTACCGGATGATCGGCAATGCCGTGCACCTGCACTACGAAAATGCCATTGACTGCGGGACGCTTGTGCGAGATGCGCAGGTTCAGCGTCGGGAAGCCGAGGTCGCGGCCCAGCTTGCGGCCGTGGATCACGTGCCCGCTGATCGCGTAGCCATGGCCGAGCAGGCGGCGAGCGTGTTCGAGGTCGCCGTCGGCCAGCGCCTGGCGCACAGCCGAGCTTGAGATCCGGATCCCGCCTTCGGACACAGAGCCCATCTGCTCGACGTCGAAGCCAAAGCGGCGGCCGGCGTCCTGCAGGTAAGTGAAATCGCCGGCGCGCTTCGCGCCGAAGCGGAAGTCATCGCCGACCAGCACCCAGCGCGCATGCAGGCCATGCCACAGCACGTTCTCGACGAACGCCTGCGGCGACTGGCCGGCGAAATGGGCGTTGAAATGCTCGACCACGACGCGGTCGACACCGTTGCGGCGCAGGCTTTCGAGCTTGTCGCGCAGCAGGGCGATGCGCGTCGGCGCCTTGTCCGGGGTGAAGAACTCGCGCGGATGCGGCTCAAACGTCATCACGCACAGGGGCAGGCCGCGCGCGTCGGCCGCCGCGCGGGCGCGCGCAAGCAGCGACTGGTGGCCGCGATGCACACCGTCGAAATTGCCGATGGTGAGCGCGCAGGGCGCCCGGCTCTCGGCGTTGGGCAGACCGCGGAAGACTTTCACGGGGACGGCGGGAAATGTTTCGGGTAAAGCGAGCATTATAAGGCGAATGGTTGCGATTGCCCCTTCCGGGTGCCCGTCCACCGCGTCAAGTCACTGAATTTGTGGCGCAATCGGCCCACCTCCGTGGCGCGATACCGCAAAAGGCGGCATGATATGCGCCACCCAAGAAGGGCGCGAAGCATGTATGCCGGCGCCCGCGCTTCCTTCACACATTCACTTGAACGCGCTGCTCAACCGGCTGTTGCCAAGAATCCTGCCGCCTCCCGGCGCCCAGCTCGATATCGAGACGCGGGCCAAGCTGATGGCCATCGTCCATAAGGCCTCGCCGTCCGCTGCGGTGGCGGCGGTACTGCTGCCGGCGCTAACCATCCTGGCCTTCTGGAACTCGGCCGACCATGCCGCGCTGCTTGGCTGGGGCGCCGTGATGCTGCTGCTGCTCGCTGGCGGCCTGTGGTTCTACCTGGGTTACCAGCGCGACGGTGCTTCCATGAGCCGTTCCGCCCACACGCGCAAGTGGTGGGGCAATATGCGCGCCCTGGCGTTCCTGACCGGGGTGACATGGGGCAGTTCCGCGGTGCTCCACATGTACACGGGCTCGGCGGTGTTCTCGAGCGTGCTTTACCTGTTGAGCCTGGGCGTGCTGGCCGGTGGTGCGGTATCCCAGGCGCCCGTGCCGTCGAACCTCGCCTATGCGGGGATTCCCATCCTGGTGCCGAATCTGCTGATGGCCGAGATTGCGTTCCCCGGCCATGGCATCTACGTGCAGCTGCTGCTCGTCATCTACGCGATGATGCTCGGCCGCCATGCGCTCGGCCTGCAGGGCACGCTGGTCAGGGCGATCCAGCTCGAAGGCGACAGCCGCCGTCTGGCCAAGCAGTTCCAGGAGGAAAAAGAGCGTGCGCTGCACGCGAGCGAGGAAAAATCCCGTTTCCTGGCCGCGGCCAGCCACGACTTGCGCCAGCCCGTGCATGCGCTGGTGATGCTGGTGGAAGCGCTGCGCGCGCGCAACCAGTCCACGGTGCTGCATCCGCTGGTGGAGCAGGTCGCGGCCGGTACGCAGACCATCGACCTGCTGTTCCGCTCGCTGCTCGATCTCTCCAAGCTGGAGGGCCGCAAGGTGCTGCCCACGCTCGAGCCATGCGAGCTGAGCGCGCTGATCCGCGATGTGATGAGTCAGTTCGCCGCCGATGCGCGCGAAAGCGGTCTGACGCTGACGCCACGCGTGCCCGACGAACTCTTTGCGATGGCGGAGCCGGTGCTGCTGCGCCGCGCGCTATTCAACCTCGTGCAGAACGCGCTGCGCTATACCAAGCGCGGCGGCGTGCTGGTCACGGCCCGGCAGCGCCGCAAGCACGTGCGGCTGGAGGTGTGGGACACGGGCGCTGGCATCTTGCCCGACCATTTGCCGGACATCTTTTCGCCGTACTACCAGGTGCATAACCCACAGCGCGATCCGTCGCAGGGTCTCGGGTTGGGGCTGGCCATCTTCAAGGAATGCGTGCGCCTGATGCGCGGCACCTATGGCGTGCGTTCGGTGCCCGGCAAGGGGTCGGTATTCTGGTTCGCGCTGGGCACGGTGCCCGATGAGACCGTTGCCAGCGTGCGCGAAATGCGCGCCATGGCGGCGGCCGAGGAATCGAAGCCGGACAAGCTTCAGGGCACGGTACTCGTCGTCGACGACGATACCCAGATCCGCAAGGCATGGATTGCGCTGATGGAGGCCTGGGGTATCCGCGTTGAGTGTGCAGCGCATGGCGCGGAAGCGGACAAACTGTTTGCCCAGGGATTCCGACCGGACATCATCTTCTGCGACCTGCGGCTGCCAGGCAGCGAAAACGGCCTCGACCTGCTGGAGCGTTGGCAGAACACCCAACCGCAGGCGCGCAGCGCCTTGCTGACCGGAGACCTGAAATCTGCCGCGTTGGCGGCGGCGGAGGAGGCGGGATATTTTGTGCTGCCGAAGCCCGTCGATCCGGCTTCACTGCGCATGCTGCTGCGTCGCTGGCTGCGCCCCGCCTGACGGCGTGTGTCCCACCGGCGTTCCGACTTACTGGCGCAGGCGGAAGCGCTCCATGCGGGACATGACCTGCATGCGCGTACGCACGCCGAGCCGCTGCAGGATGGCGGAAACGTGCTCCTTTACCGTGTTCTCGGTCAGGCCTAGCCGGCGCGCGATCACCTTGTTGGGCAGGCCTTCGAGTACGAGCGCGAGTACGGAGCCCTGGCGCGGCGTCAGGCCAAGCTCGGCCGGCGTGACGGGGATCCCGTGGGCCGGTCCGAACGACTGGGCGCGGCCGCTGAGGGCCTCATCGGTCGGAAACGACGTGTCGCCAGCCAATACCTTCCGTACAGCCGAGGTAAAGGCGTGAGCATCGAGGTGCTTTCCTACGAAGCCGCAGGCCGACAGCGCGCGGGCGCGCCCGACGATTTCAGGCGTGGCCTCAGCTGACATGAAAATGAAGCGGGCGCCCGGAATCACGGTCTTGAACGTCTGCATGGCATCGAAACCCGTGCCATCGTTCAGCCAGATATCGAGCAGGACAATATCAGGACGCAGGCCCTGCTGAAGGCTCGTCAATGCCTCCCTGGCGCTGCCAGCGGCGTGGACTGCAACATCAGGCATCACCTCCGTCAGGAATGCGGTAGTGCCGGACAAGGCCATAGGATGATCATCGACCACCAACAACGTCGGTGCAGCGTTCGACATGCTAATTCCCGTCTAATTTCCCGTTTCGTCCTTGTTGTCACCAGCATGCACAAAATTGGCGCGTGGACGTAGGATCCACTCTATCAGAGCGTGGGAAGCGTCACAATCCATCAAATGGGGGTTTACAGCCCGGGTGTCGCATCCCGGTTGCGCCCCGAATCTCGGATTGTCGTGAATTAAGTGCCTAATGTATTCGCTTTGGCAGAGTTTAGTGCTTGCACTTGGTAGAATTGCGCGATGAAAAAAATCGTAATCCTGATTTCAGGGCGTGGCTCCAATATGGAAGCCATCGTCCGGGCATGCGCGGCCGGGGGTTGGCCGGCGCGCATTGCCGCAGTCATTTCCAACCGGCCGGATGCCGCCGGACTGCAGTTTGCCAAGGACCACGGCATTGCCGCCGGCGTGGTCGATCATCGCCAGCATCCCGACCGCGCCAGCTTCGATGCGGCGCTGGCCGAGGCCATTGATGCCTACGAACCCGATCTGGTCGTGCTGGCCGGCTTTATGCGCATCCTGACGACCGGCTTTGTCGATCGTTATGCCGGCCGACTGCTCAATATCCATCCGTCGCTGCTGCCGTGCTTCCCGGGTCTGAACACCCATAAGCAGGCGCTCGACGCAGGCGTGAAGCTGCACGGTGCGACCGTGCATTTCGTGACCCCGGAACTCGATCACGGCCCGATCGTGATCCAGGCGGGCCTCGATGTATTGCCAAACGATACTCCAGAGAGCCTCGCCGCACGCCTGCTCGACTGCGAGCATGTCATTTATCCCCGCGCCGTCCAGTGGTTCGTCGAAGGACGCCTGCAGGTGCAAAACGGGGTCGTACACGTCAATCCGGCCGAGCCGCAACTGCTTATGGCCATCTCCGCCGGTGTACCGGCGGCAGGAGCAAAGCCATGAGTCGTCATCAGGCCGGGGCGCGCCCGGCGCCCAAGGATTCCCGCCAACCTGCTAAAGCCCGCAAGTCGAGCCCGATCCGCAGGCCGGCAAACGCGCGGTCCGCTCAGGGTCCGGGAGCGGATGGTCAGCCCACGCGCGTGCACGGAGGCCTGCACGCGTCCCATATCCAGCATATCGACCGGCTGCTCGGCAAGGTCATGCTGTTTGCGCGTCCGGCCGACGCCGTGGTGAGCTATTACTTCCGCGAGAACAGCAAGCTTGGCCATCGCGAGCGCGGCATCATTGCCGAGGCGGTCTACGCGGTGCTGCGCCGGCGCGTGGAGTTCGGTCAGTTTGCCGAAAGCGGCACCGGTTCGGCCTCGCGCCGCCTGGCGCTGCTGGGCCTGGCGGCAACACTGGGCCGCGATACGCTTACGCCGTTCCTCTATCCCGACGAGGCCGAGTGGCTGGACCGCCTGACCACGATCGAGCGATCGAGCCTGTCGCCGCGTGTACGGGCGAACCTGCCCGAGTGGCTGTTCGATAACCTCGTGGCGCGCCATGGCGAAGCCTTTACGTCGGCGCTCGGCGACGCCTGGTTGCGCCCGGCGCCGTTGGATCTGCGTGTAAATCTCATCAAGACCACGCGCGAGGCAGCACTCGCCGAGCTCGAGGCGGCAGGTTTGCGTGCCGAGCCCACGCCGATGGCTCCCGCCGGCATCCGCATGCAAGGCAAGCCTGCGCTGAACCAGTTGCCGATGTTCGTGAACGGCCTGGTGGAAGTCCAGGATGAGGGTAGCCAGCTGCTGTGCAGCCTGGTAGGACCGAAGCGCGGCGAGATGGTCGTCGATTTCTGTGCCGGCGCAGGCGGCAAGACCTTGGCGCTTGGCGTGGCCATGCGCTCGACTGGCCGACTCTATGCCTTCGATGTGTCGGAAAAGCGGCTTGCCAACCTGAAGCCGCGGCTTGCGCGCAGCGGTTTGTCGAACGTGCACCCGGTGCTGATCGACTCGGA
This sequence comes from Cupriavidus sp. C1SS-2L, assembly GCF_057073735.1. Lineage (NCBI taxonomy): Bacteria > Pseudomonadati > Pseudomonadota > Betaproteobacteria > Burkholderiales > Burkholderiaceae > Cupriavidus > Cupriavidus sp. C1SS-2L. The sequence goes on along the minus strand of NZ_CP172708.1, from coordinate 3,039,285 downwards.
GCGCGATGCCAAGGTCAAGCGCCTGGCGGGCAAGATCGACCGCGTGCTGGTAGACGCGCCGTGCAGCGGGCTCGGGACGCTGCGGCGCAATCCCGACCTGAAGTGGCGCCAGAACCCCGAATCGGTGCTTGAGCTGACCGCCAAGCAGAGCGCGATCCTCGAGGCTGCGGCACGGCTCGTCAAAGGTGGGGGGCGAGTGGTGTATGCCACTTGCAGTGTGCTTGAGGCGGAGAATGAGGCGATCGTTCGAGACTTCCTCGCCAAACACCCGACTTTCCGGCTGGTCCCGGCGACGGAAGTGCTGGCCGAGCAAAAGATCGAAGTGCCAGCGTTGCAGACAGAAGGCGACATGTTCGCGCTGTATCCCCATCTGCATCAGACCGACGGCTTCTTCGCCGCCGTGCTGGAGCGTACGCAGTAATCTCCCCATCCCACCGGCACTCGCGCGGTTCGCGCGGCTGCCGGTGCGGCGACAGGGTATCCAGGCAGAATTCCCATGAACGGAAACCCATTAACGGACCTGACGGCTTCGCACGCGACGTTCGGCAGAATGCTCGACGACTTGATGCGGGACGCAGGCGGGCCCGGCTTCATCTGGCAACTTGTCGTGCTGGCCGGCTGCCTGCTGGCCGCCTGGCCGCTCGCGCGTTTTGTCGACAAGCGGCTCGAGAAACACTACGCCGCCTCCAGCTTCTCGCTGCGCTTCGCCGCGGCCAGCCTTGAGCGGGCGATGTTCCCGCTGTTCGGCTGGCTGCTGGTCATGACGGCCCGCTTCGTGCTGGAGCCTGTCATGGCGATCAGCGTGCTGCGGCTCGCGCTCGTGCCGTTATTTGGCATCACGTCGCTGTACTTCACCTTCTACATCCTGCGCCGGGTGCTCTCGGGCAGCGGCCAGTTGCACGGCATGCTGCTCCTTGTCGAGAAGGTGCTGACTACGCTGGTGTGGGTGGCCATGGCGCTGTATGTGCTGGGGGTGTTGCCGGAGGTGACCAAGTGGATGGAGGCCATGCGCTTCTCGCTCGGCAAGCAGAAGGTGAGCCTTGCAGACATTCTGATGGCCGTGGTGTGGATCCTGCTGACCGTGCTGGTCGCGATGTGGTTCGGATCTTGGCTGGAAGAGCGCCTGATGCGCTCGGCCAGCCTCGACGTGAACCTGAAGGTGGTGCTGACACGCATTTCCAAGGCGCTGCTGCTGCTGGTGTCACTGCTGCTGAGCCTGTCCCTGGTCGGTATCGACCTGACGGTGTTGTCGGTGTTTGGCGGCGCGCTGGGTGTTGGCCTTGGTCTTGGCTTGCAGAAAATCGCCAGTAACTATATTTCGGGCTTCATCATCCTGCTCGATCGTTCCGTGAAACTTGGCGATCAGATCACGGTGGACAAGTACACGGGCATCGTCTCGCAGATCCGCACCCGCTACACGGTCGTCCGCAATGGCGATGGCGAGACGCTGGTGCCGAACGAGCAGCTGGTGGCCCAATCAGTGCAAAACCACTCGTTTTCGAACACCAATGTCCGCGTGGCAACACGCGTGCAGGCTGATTACGGCGCCGATCCTGAGACTGTGATCATGCTGCTGACGGAATGTGTCCGCGAACTGCCTCGAGTGTTGCAGGATCCGGCGCCGGCGGCGTTCTTGGTTCTGTTTGCTGACAGCGGCATCGAATATGAAGTCGCGGTTTATATCGCCGATCCGCAGAACGGCAAGCTTGGCGTGCAATCCGCCATGAACCGCGCGATCTGGCGGACGCTGCGCGAGCACGGCATCTCCATTCCTTATCCCCAGCGCGAGGTCCGTGTGTTGACCAATGGTCACTTTCAGCCGTTGAGTGACGCCTCCGCGCAAGCCGTAGAAGTGGCGAATCAGGCATGACTGCATAAGGAAACAGGCGGGCGCTTCACAAGGGAACAAAAATGAAGCGTCCCCGTCAAACTCGGGGAAAAAGCGTATGACTCAGACCTGCATGATCCGGTAGAATGCCGGGTTGTCGCGGGTTTACCATCCCGCCCCCACACCAGACAGCCGCCAGATTGCAGCGGCTCGTGCCTGTCCCGCCTGCCAACGCCGGCGCCGGAACTGCGCGCCAGGGGTTCCCGCCAACGGATGGCGGGTCCGTGGCGGACGCCAGACCAAATCGCAATCAGTAGATTTGCAGTCTTTTTTCTGCGCGTTGGGCACGGCGCCGGGGCAGCCGCAAAGGAAAGCCCCTGTTTAACTGACGGAGAACAGAGTTTGTTCGACACTATTCTTGACTGGGCCGCGAATGGCCTTGCCAACTGGTCCTGGTGGGAGATCGTGATCTACACGCTGGTGGTGACGCACATCACCATCGCGGGCGTCACCATCTTCCTGCATCGGTGCATGGCGCACCGCTCGCTGGACTTGCACCCGATTGCCCAGCATTTCTTCCGCTTCTGGCTCTGGCTGACCACGGGCATGGTCACGCGCGAGTGGACCGCGATCCACCGCAAGCACCACGCCAAATGCGAGACCGAGGATGATCCGCACAGCCCGCAGACCCGTGGCATCCGCAAGGTGCTGCTGGAAGGCGCCGAGCTGTACCGCGCCGAGGCCAAGAACAAGGAAACCATCGCCAAGTTCGGCCATGGCTGCCCGAACGACTGGGTCGAGCGCAATGTGTACTCGCGCTTCGGCTGGCAGGGCGTCGGCCTGATGCTGATCATCGACCTGGCGCTGTTCGGCGTGATCGGCATGACGGTCTGGGCCGTGCAGATGCTGTGGATCCCCATCAACGCTGCCGGCGTCATCAACGGCCTGGGCCACTGGTGGGGCTACCGCAACTACGATTGCGAGGATGCATCGACCAATGTCTCGCCGTGGGGCCTGGTCATCGGTGGCGAAGAGCTGCACAACAACCACCACACGTACCCGACTTCGGCGAAGTTTTCGATCAAGTGGTACGAGTTCGATGTGGGTTGGGGTTATATCCGCGCGATGCAAGCCGTAGGCCTCGCCAAGGTGAAGAAGACGCCGCCCAAGGCTCGCCTGGTGGAAGCACGCCCAGTCGACGAGAACACGCTGGAAGCGATCATCGCCAACCGCTATGACGTGATGGCACGCTACGCCAAGGCCGTGAAGAGCGCGTTCCGCCAGGAGCTGGAACAACTCAAGGAAGGCCGCGTTGCCGAGTACCGCACGTTCAAGCCGGCCAGCAAGTGGTTCCACCGCGAAGAGGCCAAGCTGGCCGCGCCGCAGCGCCAGCAGCTCGCGAGCATCGTCGAGCAGAGCAAGTCGCTGCACACGTTCGTGGAAATGCGACGTGAACTGGCCGCCATCTGGGGCCGTTCGAACCTGACGCGCGAGCAGCTGCTGCAGCAGCTGCAGGCCTGGTGCCATCGTGCCGAGGCTAGTGGTATCCAGGCGCTGCACGATTTTTCGCTGCGCCTGCGCCGCTACGCCTGATACAATTCGGCCGCGCCGTATGGTTACAAAGCCCCGCCCATGGCGGGGCTTTTGTTTTAGATAAACTCCCCCAGGTTCTGGCTGTCCGCATGATGTTGCATGCGTGAGGTCTAGAGGAGTACCGGAGATGACCCCACAATCGATCAAGACCGTCGAGTTCGAAAAGCCGGACCTGACGGATACCGAAAGCCCCGCCGGCGGTAGCTGCGTGGCCCACGCCTGGGCCAAGGTGCCCCCCGTGCTGACGCCGGACGAACGCCAGGCGCTCAAGGCGCGCATCAAGCGGTTGCTGAAGGAACGCAATGCCGTGCTGGTTGCCCACTATTACGTGGACGCCGACCTGCAGGACCTCGCCGAAGAAACCGGCGGCTGCGTCTCCGACTCGCTCGAAATGGCCCGCTTCGGCCGTGACCATGCGGCCCAGACCCTGGTCGTGGCCGGCGTGCGCTTCATGGGCGAAACCGCCAAGATCCTGAGTCCGGAAAAGACCATCCTGATGCCGGACCTGGACGCGACCTGCTCGCTCGACCTCGGCTGCCCCGCCGACGAGTTTGCGGCGTTCTGTGACGCGCATCCGGATCGCACCGTGGTCGTGTATGCGAACACCAGCGCGGCGGTGAAGGCGCGCGCGGACTGGATGGTGACGTCCAGCATTGGCCTGAAGATCGTGCAGCACCTGCATGCGCGCGGCGAGAAGATTCTGTGGGCGCCCGACAAGCACCTCGGCAGCTATATCCAGAAGGAGACCGGCGCCGACATGCTGCTGTGGCAGGGCTCGTGCCTGGTCCATGACGAGTTCAAGGGCATCGAACTCGACCTGCTGCGCCGCGAATTTCCGAAGGCCAAGATTCTCGTGCATCCGGAGTCGCCGGCCAATGTGGTCGAGCAGGCCGATGTGGTGGGCTCCACGTCGCAACTCATCGCGGCCGCGCAGGAACTGGACGCGACCGAGTTCATCGTGGCGACCGACAACGGCATCCTGCACAAGATGCGGATGGCGGCACCGGGCAAGCATTTCATCGAAGCTCCGACGGCGGGCAACAGCGCTACCTGCAAGAGCTGCGCACATTGCCCGTGGATGGCGATGAATGCGCTGTCGAACCTGGCCGAAGTGCTCGAGACCGGCCGCAACGAGATCCATGTGGATCCGGCCACCGGCCGACAGGCGGTGACCTGCATCAATCGCATGCTCGACTTCGCTGCGCAGCAGAAGGCCAATGTCCGGCCGGCGGCTGACCTTGCGAAGGAACAGGCCTTGTTCCAGGGAATCGGTCCGGCATGAGTGTGAATTCGGTGTTCGATAGCTATGGTCCGGCGCTGAAGTCGGCGCTGGAAGCCAACGTCAGCGCGGCGATCGCCGAGGACGTCGGCAGTGGTGATCTGACCGGCCTGCTGGTGCCGGCGGACAAGCAGGCCCACGCGCGCGTGATCGTGCGTGAGCAGGCCGTGTTGTGCGGCCAACCGTGGTTCTCGGCCTGCATGAAGGCGGTGGACGAGCGGCTGACGGTCACGTGGAAGCAGGAAGAGGGTGCCCGCATGGCGCCGGATTCCGTGGTTTGCGAGATCACTGGCCCGGCCCGGGCTCTGCTCACGGCGGAGCGTCCGGCGCTCAATTTCCTGCAACTGCTGTCGGGCGTGGCAACGGCAACGCGACGCTACGCCGACCTGATCGCCGGCACCAATGCGCGCGTGCTTGATACGCGCAAGACGCTGCCGGGCCTGCGGTTGGCCCAGAAGTATGCGGTCCGGATTGGTGGGGGCGAAAACCAGCGCCTCGCGCTTTACGATGGCATCCTGATCAAGGAAAACCATATCGCCGCGGCGGGCAGCATCACGGCTGCGATGCAAGCCGCGCTGGCACTCGGTGCCAACGCCTCGATCCAGATCGAAGTGGAATCGCTGGCCGAGCTGGAAGAGGCGCTGGCCGCTGGCGCGACCTCGATCCTGATCGACAACTTCACCGTGCCGATGATGCATGATGCCGTACGCATCAACGCCGGCCGTGCACTGCTCGAGGTGTCGGGTGGTGTCAATGCCGACACCATTCGCACATTTGCCGAGACCGGCGTGGATCGTATCTCGGTGGGAGCACTGACCAAGGACGTGCGCGCCACCGACTACTCGCTGCGGATCATCGGCTGATCGTCAGCTACGTCAGAACAAAAACGGCCCGCTTTATGTGGGCCGTTTTGCTTTCTGCGTGCAGGGACTTCTCTTTAGCGCTTGCGGGCCGGCTGCATCACGGTAGGAAGAGCCTTCGGCAACGTATCCGGATAGTCCCGGCTGAAATGCAGGCCGCGGCTTTCGTGGCGGGAGTACGCGCTATCGACGATCAGCGAGGCAACTTCGACGAGATTGCGCAGCTCGAGCAGGTCGCGCGTGACGCGGAAGTTCGCGTAGTACTCGGCGATCTCCTCGCGCAGCAGGCGGATACGGTGCTGCGCGCGTTCCAGGCGCTTGCTGGTGCGCACGATGCCGACGTAGTTCCACATCATGCGGCGCAGCTCGTCCCAGTTGTGCGAGACCACAACTTCCTCGTCGGCGTCGGAGACGCGGCTTTCATCCCACGACGGCAGTGCGAGATCCGGCAGGCCGGCCTTGTCCTGGCTTGCGATGTCGGTCGCGGCCGCGCGGCCGATCACAATGCATTCGAGCAGCGAATTCGATGCAAGACGGTTAGCGCCGTGCAGCCCGGTGCATGCCGTCTCGCCCACGGCGTAGAGATTGCCGATGTCGGTTCGGCCCAGGGTGTCGGTCACCACGCCGCCGCAGGTGTAATGCGCAGCCGGTACCACGGGGATCGGTTCGCGCGCGATGTCGATGCCCAGTTCCAGGCAGCGCGCGTGGATCGTGGGGAAATGTTCCTTCAGGAAGGCCTCGGGCTGGTGCGTGATATCGAGATAGACGCAGTCCAGGCCGCGCTTCTTCATTTCGAAGTCGATCGCCCGTGCCACCACGTCACGCGGCGCGAGTTCTGCGCGCTCATCGTGCTCGGGCATGAAGCGGGTGCCGTCCGGCAGCTTGAGCAGGCCGCCTTCGCCGCGCACGGCTTCCGAGATCAGGAAGGACTTGGCGTACGGGTGGTACAGGCAGGTCGGATGAAACTGGATGAATTCCATGTTCGACACGCGGCAACCCGCGCGCCATGCCATGGCAATGCCGTCGCCGGTGGCCGTGTCTGGGTTGGTCGTGTACAGGTACACCTTGCCTGCGCCGCCGGCCGCCAGCACCGTGTGCGTCGCGGTGATGGTACGGACTTCTCCGGTGCTGTCGTCGAGCACGTACAGGCCGTAGCAGCGGTTCCCCGGCAGCCCCAGCTTGCGCGACGTGATCAGGTCGATCGCAAACTGGTCTTCAATAACAGTGATGTTCGGATGCTGGCGGGCCATCTCCGACAGCGTGCTGACCACGGCGTGACCCGTTGCATCCGCGGCATGGATGATGCGGCGCCGGCTATGTCCGCCTTCGCGTGTCAGGTGATAGCCGAGTTCGGCCTGCTCATCTTTGGTGAACGGCACGCCGCGGTCGATCAGCCACTGAATCGCTTCACGTCCATGCTCGACGATGAAGCGCGTTGCCTCTTCATCGCAGAGGCCCGCACCGGCCACGAGCGTGTCCTGCGTATGCTCGTCGTGGCTGTCGCCCGAATCAAGCACGGCGGCAATGCCGCCCTGTGCCCAGTCGCTGGCGCCTTGCGTCATGGCGCGCTTGCTGAGGATGACAACCCGATGGGTGTCGGCCAGTTGCAGCGCGACCGTGAGACCGGCCAGCCCGCTGCCTACGATGGCGACGTCGAAGTTCATGGTGCAGGAGTGGCGCGCGCGGGGGCGCGGCGCTAGAGGGAAAGCTCGAAAGTCTACACCCGGGTGATGCCCTGATGCACCAGAGCTGCAATGCCGCGAGGGTCAAATTGCACGGTGGCTGGCCCCCAAGCCGCGTCAGCGCCACAAAACAAAAAGCCCCGCAGTTGCGGGGCCTTTTGGGTGAAAACCGGGATCAATTACTTGATCTTGGTTTCCTTGTAAGCGACGTGCTTGCGGGCGACGGGATCGAACTTCATGATCTCCATCTTTTCCGGCATGGTGCGCTTGTTCTTGGTCGTGGTGTAGAAGTGACCGGTACCTGCGGTCGATTCCAGCTTGATTTTGTCGCGGCCGCCCTTGCTTGCCATGATGTACTCCTAATTAGACTTCGCCGCGTGCGCGCAGGTCGGCGAGCACGGAGTCGATGCCTTTCTTGTCGATCAGGCGCAGGCCGGCGTTCGAGACGCGCAGGCTCACCCAACGGTTTTCCGATTCAACAAAGAAACGACGATTCTGCAGGTTGGGCAGAAAACGGCGCTTGGTCTTGTTGTTTGCGTGGGAAACGTTGTTGCCGACCATCGGCGCTTTCCCGGTCACTTGACAGACGCGTGCCATGAAGCACTCCTAACTCTTCTATTCGTGGACAATGTTCGCAACAGATCAACAAAAGGCGCGCGGCCCGGACTGCAGCGGATGAGACTTCAGCAAAACGGGCATTATAGACCGGAAAGCATCGGCTAATCAATGCCTTCGCCACTCTGGCGTTGTATACCGGCCGTATACCTCTGCACCGTGCCGCAGGCGTCACGTGGCGGTCTTAAGCTCGCCGTGTTCGGCAAACGAGTGCACATGGGTGCCGGCCACGACGAAATGGTCGAGCAGCCGCACATCGATCAGGTCGAGCGCGCGCGCCAGCATGCGCGTCATCTGCAGGTCGCTCTGGCTCGGCGTGCAACAGCCGGAGGGATGATTATGCGCAACGATGACGCTGGCCGCATTATGCGCCAGCGCCCGGCGCGCCACTTCGCGGGGGTAGACGGCGGTCTGGTTCAGCGTGCCGCGGAACAGCTCCTCGCTGGCGATCATGCGGTTGCGTGTGTCCAAAAACAGGCAGACGAAGACCTCCTGGGCGAGCGGCGCCAGTGTCAGGCGCAGATAGCTGCGTACTGCCGCGGGGGAATCCAGCCCGCTCGGCAGTTCCAGTGACTCGGCGAGCATGCGGCGCGCCAGTTCGGGCACGGCCTGCAGCTGGGTGTACTTGGCTTCGCCCATGCCCCGGATGCCGAGCACGGCGCGCGCGTCGGCCGTGAACAGGCGCGTCAGCGAGCCGAAGCGGACCATCAGGTCGCGCGCAAGCTCCACCGCGCTCTTGCCGGTTGCGCCAACGCGCAGGAACACAGCCAGCAGTTCGGCGTCAGACAACGCGGCGGCGCCGCATTCCTGCAGTTTTTCTCGTGGCCGCTCGCAGGCGGGCCAGTTTGTGATACTCATGTCGCGGGAGTCTCGTGACGGGTGCGTCGGGCCGGGCGAGGGTGGATCGGCAGGGCGTCCGGTGGCCCAGTCGAATACAATACGGGTTGTCGACAGGTTGATCACCCATGAATTTGCAAACATTTGCGTCGGAAGCCGACGGCGGCGCGGCTGACCGCAAGACGGTCCAGGCCGACTCCTTCCTGACCCTCCACTACAGTATCTCTCTCGAAAACGGCACCGAAGTCGTGAGCACGTTCGAGGAGAATCCCGCCACGATGCTGCTTGGCCAGGGGCAGCTCGCCCCGACGCTGGAGCAGGCGCTGCTCGGCATGCCCGAGGGCGAGCGCATGACCTACCGCCTGGCGCCCGAACAGGCCTTCGGCCCGCGCAACCCGGAATTGCTGCAGTGGGTATCGCTCGCCACGCTGCGCGAGAACAGCTCGTTCGAGGAAGACTACAGCCCCGGCGATCTGGTCGAGTTCAACGCACCCGGCGGTGGCAAATATGCGGGCGTCCTCAAGGAGATCGGCGACACTGCGGCGCTGTTCGATTTCAACCATCCGCTGGCCGGGCAGACCATCCTGTTCGACGTGCAGCTGATCGGGATCCTCTGATTGCGCTCACTTGTCCTGACATTGCAGCATGCCTGACCTGACTACCGCACCCGATGCCGAGATCCTGATGGCGCAGCCGCGCGGCTTTTGCGCCGGCGTCGACCGCGCCATCGAGATCGTCGAGCGCGCGCTTACGCGTTTCGGGGCGCCCATCTATGTGCGTCACGAGATTGTCCACAACGCCTATGTCGTCGCCGACCTGCGCCGCAAGGGCGCGGTGTTCGTGCGCGAGCTCGATGAAGTGCCGGCTGGCGCTACTGTCATCTTCAGCGCCCACGGCGTGTCGAAGGACGTTCGCGCCGAAGCTGCCTCACGCGGCCTCAACGTGTTCGACGCGACTTGCCCGCTCGTGACCAAGGTCCATGTCGAAGTCGGCAAGATGCGCGCGGAGGGCTGCGAGATCGTGATGATCGGCCACCGCGGGCACCCGGAAGTCGAAGGCACCATGGGCCAGGCCGAAGGCGGCATGCTGCTGGTGGAGTCGGTGGCGGATGTCGCAGGGCTGGTGGTTGCCGATCCCGCGCGCCTGGCGTACGTGACGCAGACCACGCTGTCGGTCGATGAAACCCTCGAGATCGTGGCCGCGCTCAAGGCCCGTTTCCCGCTGATCCGCGAGCCAAAGAAACAGGACATCTGCTACGCCACGCAGAACCGCCAGGATGCCGTTAAGTTCATGGCGCCCCAGGTCGATGTGGTGATCGTGGTGGGCAGCCCCAACAGTTCGAACTCGAACCGGTTGCGCGAACTGGCCGCACGACTGGGCGTGCCCGCCTATATGGTGGATGCACCCGAGCAGGTGCACCCGGAATGGGTGGCGGGCAAGCGGCGCATCGGCCTGACCGCCGGCGCATCGGCGCCCGAGGAACTGGCCCAGTCCATCGTTGCACGACTGCGCGAGCTCGGTGCCGGCCACGTGCGTGCCCTTGCCGGCATCGAAGAAAACATGGCGTTCCCGCTACCGCGCGGCCTCCAGGCCGCTGCCACGGTCGGCGTCACGGCCTGACCTGCTGACCTGTCTTGCCGGCGCCGCGTTCTGCGGCGCCTCTCTCCTGCCTTTTCGTCAGACTGCTTTCGCGCGATGCGTGCGTGATCGCGCGCGCATTTTCATTCCATTTCGCTGAATGCTTTTACCGTCACAACGATAATCCACCATTCCTAGGTCGTTATGCTCCGATAAGGTGCATCGATTACGTACCTGTCAATGCAAGCAGACAAATCAGGGTAATCCCCGTGACTGGGGTTTTCCCTATTATGGTGCGGCGCTACATTCTGCACATTAGAGATCGGTGCAGGATTTATGGAATGAAACGCCTAATTAATACAGATGGATTATACGTGGCACCGGGCGTGCAAATTGCGATGGGAGAGAGCTACCGGGCACGATTCTTGTAAGCGGTGGTGCGGCCCCCGTCAGGTGAGCGGGAATTGCCCCAATCTGTGCATTGGGGAAATTCCCTAGCTCATTTGGCGGGTAATTCGCTCAGGTTGTTGCGTCGCGTATTGCATCGCCGAAGAAAGGGGATACAATGCGCGCGTTTCAAATTGAAACTAAACAAAGGCGGTATGGGGACGCGCCCGGGAGGCGTTGCAAAATCCCCATTTTGTGAATCCTAGGAGATCACTCATGCAAATCACGTTTGCCAAGATTCTGCCGATCGCGGCCGCAGTGGCGCTCGTTACAGCTTGCGGCAAGAAAGAAGAAAAGCCGGCTGAACCGTCGGCATCGGCTCCGGCAGCGGCTGCTCCGGCCGCAGGCGGCGGTGAAGTCGTCGTCAAGATCGGCCACGCGGCTCCGCTGACCGGCGGTATCGCCCACCTTGGCAAGGACAACGAAAACGGCGCCCGCCTGGCCGTGGAAGAAGTCAACAAGAACGGTCTGGAGATCGGCGGCAAGAAGGTCAAGCTGGAACTGATCGGCGAAGACGACGCCGCGGATCCGAAGACCGGCACCGCCGTTGCCCAGAAGCTGGTCGACCAGAAGGTCGTGGCCGTGGTCGGCCACCTGAACTCGGGCGTGTCGATCCCGGCCTCGAAGATCTACAGCGATGCCGGCATTGTCCAGATCTCGCCGTCGTCGACCAACCCGGACTACACCAAGCAAGGCTTCAAGACGACCTACCGCGTGGTCGCCACCGATGCCCAGCAAGGTCCGGCACTGGCCAACTACGCCGCCAAGACCCTGCATGCCAAGAGCGTGGCGATCGTCGACGACGCTACCGCCTACGGCAAGGGCCTGGCCGACGAGTTCGAGAAGACCGCGAAGGCGGCCGGCGTGAACGTGGTGGCGCGTGAAGCCACCAACGACAAGGCCACCGACTTCAAGGCCATTCTGACCAAGATCAAGGGCAAGAAGCCGGACGTCATCATGTACGGCGGCATGGACGCCACCGGCGGCCCGTTCGCCAAGCAGGCCAAGGAACTGGGCATCTCGTCCAAGATCGTTGGCGGCGACGGCGTCTGTACCGACAAGGTGGCCGAGCTGGCCGGCGATGCCGTGCAGAACATCATCTGCTCCGAGGCAGGCCTGGCCCTGTCGAAGATGGAGAACGGCGCCGACTTCGAGAAGCGCTACCAGGCTCGTTTCAACGCGCCGGTGCAGATCTATGCACCGTTCACGTATGACGCCGTGATGGTCATCGTCGACGCCATGAAGCGCGCCAACTCGACCGATCCGGCAGCCATCCTGGCCGAAATGCCCAAGACCAACTACAAGGGCGTGATCGGCAACATCGCCTTCGACGAGAAGGGCGACATGAAGGAAGGCACCATCACGCTGTACGAGTACAAGGACAAGAAGAAGTCCGTTCTCGACGTCGTGAAGATGTAATTCGGGCTTACCGGCCCATCCGAACGGCACCGTGAGTATTTTGCGGTGCCGTTCTTTTTAGCCTCGCCTAATGTAGAAGCATCCTTACCATGGATGGAGCAGGGCAGGCCGCTTACCAGCAAACCCACCACCGCAACATACTACCCATCCCACACCATGGTCCCCCCGGCATCCACACCATGCCGCAGGAACCGGGACTGAAGCAGGAGTTTTCATGGATATCTTTATCCAACAGATCGTGAACGGTCTGGTGCTCGGCAGCATCTATGCGCTGATCGCACTGGGCTACACCATGGTCTACGGCATTCTGGGCATCATCAACTTCGCCCACGGCGACGTCCTGATGATTGGCGCGCTGACCGCTTTGTCAGCGATTCTTGGGCTGCAGAAATTCGCGCCCGGCCTGCCCGAGTGGCTGACGCTGGTGATTGCCACGCTGATCGCCATGCCGGTTTGTGCAGTGCTTGCCTATTCCATCGAGCGGATCGCCTACCGGCCGCTGCGCAATGCGCCGCGCCTGGCCCCGCTGATCACCGCCATCGGCGTTTCCATCATCCTGCAGACCGCGGGCATGCTGATCTGGTCGCGCAACCCGCTGACCTTCCCGCAACTGCTGCCTTCCGAGCCGATCGATATCGGATCCACGGGCGCCACCATTACCGGCAAGGAAATGGTCATCATTGGCCTGGCCGTGATGGTCATGGCTGGCCTGCTGGCCCTGGTCAACCGCACCAAGCTGGGCCGCGCGATGCGCGCCACCGCCGAAAACCAGAAGGTGGCCGGCCTGATGGGCGTGAACCCGAACTTCGTCATCTCCGCCACCTTCATGATCGGCGCCGCGCTCGCCGCACTGGCCGGCGTGATGATGGCGACCAACTACGGCAACGCCCACTTCTACATGGGCTTCATCCCGGGCCTGAAGGCGTTCACCGCCGCGGTGCTGGGCGGCATCGGCAACCTGGCCGGCGCCATGGTCGGCGGGATGCTGCTGGGCCTGATCGAAGCACTGGGCGCCGGCTACATCGGCGACCTGACCAATGGCGTGTTCGGTTCGAACTACCAGGACGTCTTTGCGTTCATTGTGCTGATTACCGTACTTGTATTCCGTCCGTCCGGCATCATGGGCGAACGCGTGGCTGACCGTGCCTGAGGGGAGAGAATCCATGAATACTCCGATTCCATCCGCGGCCGCCGTCGCTGCGCCGTCCCGAGTTCCGGCGAAGACCCTGGCCGCGCTGCTGGGCTTCCTGGTGATCGCGCTGTGCGCCCCGTTCTTCGTCCAGACGCTGGGCGGCAACTACTGGGTGCGCGTGCTCGATTTCGCGCTGCTGTACATCATGCTGGCGCTGGGCCTGAACATCGTGGTGGGCTTTGCCGGCCTGCTTGACCTCGGCTATATCGCGTTCTACGCGGTGGGTGCCTACATGATGGCGCTGCTCGGCTCGCCCCACCTGGCCAACCAGTTCGAGTGGATCCATCAACTGTTCCCCCACGGGCTGCACTTGTCGATGTGGTGGGTGTTGCCGCTTGCGGTGCTGGTGGCGGCCACGTTCGGCGTGCTGCTTGGCGCGCCAACGCTGAAGCTGCGCGGTGACTACCTCGCCATCGTGACGCTTGGCTTCGGCGAGATCATCCGCATCTTCATGAACAACCTGGACCGCCCGCTGAACATCACCAACGGGCCGAAGGGCATCACGGCGGTGGACCCGGTCCACATCTTCGGCTTCGACTTCTCGAAGACGCACGAGATTTTCGGGCTGAAATTCTCGCCGGTGTTCATGTACTACTACCTGCTCGTGTTCCTGGTCATCGTGATCGTGTTTGTGTGCCTGCGCCTGCAGAACTCGCGCATCGGCCGTGCGTTCGTGGCGATCCGCGAAGACGAGATCGCCGCCAAGGCGATGGGCATCAACACCCGCAACATCAAGCTGCTGGCCTTCGCCATGGGCGCATCGTTCGGCGGCGCCTCGGGCGCGGTGTTCGGTGCGTTCCAGGGCTTCGTGTCGCCGGAATCGTTCACGCTGTGGGAGTCGATCTACATCCTGGCCATCGTGGTGCTGGGCGGCATGGGCCATATCCCGGGCGTGATCCTGGGCGGCATCCTGCTGGTCGGCTTCCAGGAGTTGCTGCGCGTGGTCGCCGAGCCGATCCAGACCGGTATCTTCGGTCACGTGATCGTTGACGCCGAAGTCCTGCGCCAGTTGCTGTTCGGCCTGGCCCTGGTTGGTGTGATGCTTTACCGCCCGGCAGGTATCTGGCCGTCGCCGCGCAAGGAAGACCGCCCGGTGGTGCGCCGTGCGGGCAGTGTGGGCCGTTTCTGACCAGGAGGACAACATGAGCAACAACGATTTCCTCCTGTCGGTACAGGGGGTCAACAAGCGATTCGGCGGCTTGCAGGCGCTGTCCGATGTGGGCCTGCAGATCAAGGCCGGTGAAATCTATGGCCTGATCGGCCCGAACGGTGCCGGCAAGACCACGTTCTTCAACGTGATTACAGGCCTGTACACGCCCGATTCCGGCGAGTTCAGGCTGGGCGGCAAGCCCTACCAGCCGACGGCCGTGCATGAGGTGGCCAAGACCGGGATCGCCCGTACGTTCCAGAACATTCGCCTGTTTGGCGACATGACGGCGCTGGAGAACGTCATGGTGGGCCGTCACGTCCGTACCAAGGCCGGCCTGTTCGGCGCTATCTTCCGTCCGCCCGGCGTGCGCCGTGAGGAAGAAGGCATCGAGGACATGGCCCACGACCTGCTCGAGTACGTTGGCATCAGCAAATACGCCAACTTCACCTCGCGCAATCTTTCCTACGGCCACCAGCGCCGTCTGGAAATTGCCCGCGCGCTGGCGACCGAGCCCAAGCTGCTGGCGCTGGACGAGCCGGCAGCTGGCATGAACGCGACCGAAAAGGTCGAGTTGCGCGGCCTGCTCGAAAAGATCAAGAACGATGGCAAGACCATCCTGCTGATCGAGCACGACGTGAAGCTCGTGATGGGCCTGTGCAACCGCCTGACCGTGCTCGACTACGGCAAGGTGATCGCGCAAGGGCTGCCGCAGGAAGTACAGAGCAACCCGGCGGTGATCGAGGCTTACCTGGGTGCTTCGGCGCACTGAGGCGGAGGACAGCAATGAAACAGACAGTACTGAAGATCTCCGGCCTCAAGGTTGCCTATGGCGGCATCCAGGCCGTCAAGGGCGTTGACCTCGAAATCAAGGACGGCGAACTCGTGACGCTGATCGGAGCCAATGGCGCCGGCAAGACCACGACCATGAAGGCCATCACCGGACTGCAAAGCTGGTCCGGCGGCGACGTGGAGTACATGGGCAAGTCCATCAAGGGCGTGCCCAGCTACGCGCTGCTCAAGCAGGGCCTGGCGATGGTGCCGGAAGGCCGCGGCGTGTTCGCGCGCATGACCATCACCGAAAACCTGCAGATGGGCGCCTACACTCGCAATGACGAGAGCACCATCAAGGACGATATCGACCGCATGTTCCAGACGTTCCCGCGCCTCAAGGAGCGTGCGAACCAGCTGGCCGGCACGATGTCGGGCGGTGAACAGCAGATGCTGGCCATGGCGCGCGCGCTGATGAGCCAGCCCAAGCTGCTGTTGCTGGACGAGCCGTCGATGGGTCTCTCGCCGATCATGGTCGAGAAGATCTTCGAGGTGGTGCGCAACGTGTCCGCACAAGGCGTGCCCGTGCTGCTGGTGGAGCAGAACGCGCGCCTGGCGCTGCAGGCCGCGCACCGCGGCTACGTGATGGAGTCAGGCCTGATCACGATGAACGGTGAGGCGAAGCAGATGCTGGACGATCCGAAGGTCCGCGCCGCCTACCTGGGCGAGTAAGGCTTGTCGTCAGTCAAGAAGCACTGGACTGGCAGACCCACCGATGCATAAATGTGTTGGTAGGCGGGCCACCAGTGCCTAGAATTCCCTGTGAGCTTTGGCTCACAGGGATTTTTTTTGCCGGTATTTCGCAAGAAGGCCCTTCTCGACAAAATCCTAGAGGAGATGGAAATGATCGTGCGTAAATTGCCTGCAGTATGCCTGGCAGCCGTGATGGCGCTGGCTTGTACGGCCGCGAGTGCCCAGCAGGCGAGTGCTCCGGGGGCGGACAGCCAGGTTCCGACGGCACCACCGACCACCGCTGAAGCCAAGGCGCTTATATCCGACCGCTTCAAGGCGGCCGATGCCAACCACGACGGCAAGCTCAGCCGTGACGAAGCGAAAGCGGGGATGCCACAGGTCTACAAGAACTTCAGCAAGATCGATTCGCTGAAGCGCGGCTATGTCACCCAACGCCAGATCGGCGCGTATTGGGAAGCGAAGACCAAGGAACAGATGCAGAAGGAAAATCCCATCTGGAATTGACCATCCGGGCGCGGTGACCTGTGCTGGGGGACGGGGCGCGGGGTGCCCCGTCCCGCCTCCCCGATGGCAGGCAGAGGGCCCGTTCAGGGCCCGTTTCGTCTGACGATCAGGCCAGCTTCTTCAGCAGCGTACGCAGCATCCCGATCATCTGGTCGATCTCTTCACGCGTCACGTTCAGTGCCGGCATGAAGCGCAGCAGGTTGGCGCGCGGCGCATTCAGCAGCAGGCCGTCGGGTCCCATGTCGCGCGCTTCCTCGACCAGCTGCGGGCCGATGTCCTTGCCGAGTTGCAGGGCACGCAGCAGGCCTTCTCCGCGCTCGCCGGCCAGGCCAAATTCGCTGCACAGGGCCAGCAGCTGTTCCTTCAGGTACTCGCCCTTGGCTTTCACATCGTCCAGGAACCCCGGTGCGGTCAGTTGCTCGATGACGGCGCTGCCGACCGCGGTCATCAGCGGGTTGCCATTGTAGGTGCCGCCCTGGTCGCCGGCCTCGAAGCTCGCGACTTCAGCCTTGCACAGCAGCGCCGACAGCGGCACGCCACCGCCGATGCCCTTGCCCAGCGTCATGATGTCCGGCTCCACGCCCGACAGCTCGTACGCGAACAGCGTGCCGCAGCGGCCGCAACCGGTCTGCACTTCATCGACGATCAGCAGCAGCTTGTGCTTGTCGGCCAGCGCGCGCAGGCCCTGCATGAACTCGCGCGTGGCGGGAAGCACGCCGCCTTCGCCCTGCACCGGCTCGAGCATGATGCCGACGGTCTTGTCGGTGATCAGCTTTTCCACCGAGGCCAGGTCGTTCAGGTCGGCCTTTGGGAAGCCGGGCACCTGCGGCGCGAAGATGGTGTCCCAGCCAGCCTTGCCCGACGCGCTCATGGTGGCGAGCGTGCGGCCATGGAAACTGTGGTCCATGGTGATGATCTCGAACGCGCCGTTCTTGTGCTTGCGGCCCCATTTGCGCGCGAGCTTGATTGCGCCTTCGTTGGCTTCGGCGCCGCTGTTGGCGAAGAAGACCTTGTCGAAGCAGCTGTTGTCGGTGAGCTGCTTGGCCAGCTTGATCATCGGCGCGTTGTAGAAAGCCGGGCTCGGGTTGATCAGCTTGCCGGCCTGCGCGACCACGGCGTCGACCATGCCCTGGTTGGAGTGGCCGAGGCAGTTCACTGCCCAGCCTTGCACGAAGTCCAGGTATCGCTTGCCGTTATGGTCCGTCAGCCAGGAGCCCTTGCCCTCGGTGAACACGAGTTCGGGCCGGTTGGTGATGTACATCAGGGATTGAACGGGATACTCAGCAAATGCCATGGCGGACTCCAGGGGTCGGCTTTGAATGATGGACGGAGGGGCGGAAGGGCCGGAACAAAAACAAAAAGCCACGGGGGTTGCCCGTGGCTCGTTGACATGAACAGACGCTGTCGACGGTCAGCCGCGCGGCACCCCAGCGGGGAGCGACGTACGGAAGCTGCGGCGTCGGTTGAAGGTCATGTGCATGCGCACAAATATAAGGCGCATGCGCCCGGGTGTCAAAACGAATTTTGGCAGTCCCGGGCATCGTTGTACGGGGAGAGCGGCTTCGGGAACGGCTGGCGGCGCGCGCCTCAGGCCGCCGGCGCCGAGCCCGCCGGGTGCATGTCGGCCTCGGACGTGAACGAGTCGGCGAAGAACGCATCCTCATGCAGCTTGCACTGCTTCGTGAAATCGCCACGCGCCGCGTTGATCATGACCGGCGCGCCGCAGGCATAGACTTCGTGGCCCGACAGGTCGGGATGATCGGCGATCACGGCCTGATGGACAAAGCCGGTGCGGCCGCTCCAGTTGTCTTCCGGCAGCGCTTCGGAAATGACTGGCACGTACTTGAAGTTCGGCAGGTCGCGCGCCCATTGCTCGCATAGCGCGTGCATGTACAGGTCCTTCGGCCGGCGGCCGCCCCAGTACAGCGTCATCGGGCGCGTGATGCCGGTGTAGGCAGCGTGCTCGACGATCGCCTTGATCGGCGCGAAACCCGTGCCGGAGGCCAGCAGGATCATCGGCGCGGTGGATTCCTCGCGCAGGAAGAAGCTGCCCAGCGGGCCTTCGAAGCGCAGGATGTCGCGTTCCTTCATGGCGGGGGCGCCTTCCTTGGCGCCGAACACGTAGTCGGTGAACGCGCCGCCCGGCATGTGGCGGATATGCAGTTCGATCGGGCCGTCTTCATGCGGCGGCGTGGCGATCGAGTAGCTGCGGCGCTTGCCGTCGCGCAGCAGGAATTCCACGTACTGGCCGGCCAGGTACTGCATGCGCTCGGTGGCGGGGAGTTGCAGCTTGATGGCGATCACGTCGTCGGCCAGGCGTTCCAGCGAGGTGACGCGACACGGCACCTTCTTGATCGGGATGTCGCCGGCGCCGTGCACCTCGCGGCATTCGATGGTGATGTCCGAGCTGGCATTCGCGCAGCAGAACAGCGCGCGGCCTTCGGTTTTTTCCTGCGCGGTCAACGCGGCCGGGGCATGGTCGCCCTGTACGATCGAGCCTTCCAGAACGCGGCCCTTGCACGAGCCGCATGCACCGTTCTTGCAGCCGTAGGGCAGGCCGATGCTGTGGCGCAGGGCGGCGCCCAGGATGGTTTCATCGTCAGCCACTTCAAACTTGTGGCCGCTGGGCATTACGGTGACTTGATAAGCCATAATCGATCTATGAGCCAAATTCTTACGAAACTGCAGCCAGTGCGCCGTCCGCGCCCAGCTATTCGTCTGGGCCGCCCGCGCCTGTTGATCGTGGGGTGCGGGGATGTGGGGACGCGCTGCCTGCGAATCCTCTCGGCGCGCATGCGTATATTTGCCGTGACGTCGCAGCCGGAGCGCCGGGCGGAACTGCGTGCGGCCGGTGCGGTGCCGCTCGTCGCGAATCTCGACCGACCAGCCACGCTTGCGCGCCTGCGCGGGCTGGCCAGCCGCGTGCTGGACCTGGCTCCGCCGCCCGGAACGGGCGGGGGCGATCCGCGCACACGCGCCTTGCTAGCCACCCTGCGCCGCACCGCATGGCGCCGCAGCCGGGTGCATGCCGGCGAGCCCGTCATTCTACCCGACCGGCAAGGCACCCGCCCGGCCTTTGTCTATGCCAGCACTTCGGGCGTCTACGGCGACCGGGCTGGCGCGCGCGTGGCGGAATTCGCGCGCGTGCGCCCGGAAACGGCCCGCGCGCGTCGCCGCGTTGCGGCCGAACAGGCAGTGCGCAAGTTCGGCCGTAGTGGCGGCTGGCGCACCAGCATCGTGCGCATCCCCGGCATCTACGCCGAAGACCGCCTGCCGGTGGCGCGGCTCAAGCGCGGCACCCCGGCCCTCGCGCCCCAGGACGACGTCTACACCAGCCACATTCACGCCGACGATCTTGCGCGCACCATGATCGCCGCGCTGTTCCGCGGCCGGGCCCAGCGCATCGTCCACGCCAGCGACGACACCGAACTGCGCATGGCCGATTACTTCGACCTCGTGGCGGATCGCCGTGGCCTGCCGCGGCCGCCACGGATCACGCGCCAACAAGCGCGGGAAGTGATCGACCCCACGCTGCTCAGCTTCATGAGCGAATCGCGCCGCCTCGACAACCGGCGCCTTAAACGCGAGCTGCGCCTGCGGCTGCGCTATCCGACCGTCGCTTCCTTCTTTGACGCCTGATCCGGGCGAGCGTTGCGCCGTGCCGTTTCAGGCACGGCGCTTGCGTCCCCCACGCCGCGTCGACTCCTGTCTATACAGCAACCGGTATTCCGCACCAATGCGAGGCAAGCTGTCCCCGCACTGGTAGCCGTTCGACTGTGCACTTTGCTGCGCGTTTGGGGAAAAAGCGCCTGCTATCGCACTCATGGCGCTTCATTGCCCCGGGCAACTACTACGTTGACTTGTATATACAGGATTGTAAAATCTCCGGAACCGAGCACTGCCACCATGCATGGCGCTGCCGCTGACGGACAAACCAAAGGAGCTTACCGATGAGGATTCAGAGCCGGATTGCAGGTCAGGCCGCCATGCGCATGGCCCGCGCGTCGCTGCTGGCAGCGGTTGCCATGGTCGGGGCTGCTCATGCCCAGACGACGCAGGTCACGCTCGGCATGAGCGGCTGGACCGGCTTCGCGCCGCTGACACTGGCCGACAAGGCAGGAATCTTCAAGAAGCACGGCGTCGATGTGGACATCAAGATGATCCCGCAGAAGGACCGCCACCTGGCGCTGGCCTCGGGCGCGATCCAGTGCGCGGCGACCACCGTGGAAACGCATGTCGCCTGGAACGCCAACGGCGTGCCGATCACGCAGATCGTGCAGCTCGACAAGTCCTATGGCGCCGACGGCCTGGCCGTGCGCGCCGACGTGAAGAGCTTTGCCGACCTGAAGGGTAAGACCATCGGCGTCGATGCGCCGGGTACCGCGCCTTACTTCGGCCTGGCCTGGATGCTCAAGAAGAACGGCATGACGCTCAAGGACGTGAAGACCACGACGCTGTCGCCGCAGGCGGCAGCGCAGGCGTTCGTGGCTGGCCAGAACGACGGCGCCATGACGTACGAGCCGTACCTGTCGACCGTTCGCCAGAACCCGGACAAGGGCAAGATCCTGGCCACCACGCTCGACTACCCGATGGTGACCGACACGCTCGGCTGCGCGCCCAAATGGCTCAAGGACAATCCCAAGGCCGCGCAGGCGCTGGTTGACAGCTACTTCGAAGCGATTGAGATGATCCGAAAGGAGCCCGAGAAGTCGAACGAAATCATGGGCGCGGCGGTCAAGCAAACCGGCGAGCAGTTCGCCAAGTCGTCGGCCTACCTGCGCTGGCAGGATCGCGAGGCCAATCGCAAGTTCTTCTCGGGCGAGCTGGCCAGCTTCAGCAAGGAAGCCGCCGGCGTGCTGCTCGACATTGGCGTGATCCGCCAGGTGCCCGACGTGACCACGCTCTACGACGCGCGTTTCCTCAAGTAAGCAGGGGCTGATGTCATGGCGCAAGTTCAAGTGAGTTCCGCAGCGCCGGTGGCGATGGCTGCCAAGGCGGCACCGGCACGTCGCCGCCATCCTTGGCTGTCGCCGCTGGTGCCGGTGTCGCCGCATGCGCGCTGGGTGCTGGGCCTGTCCTTCTTCGTGCTGTTCTTCGCGGTGTGGGCTGTGGTGACGCTGGGCGGCTTCGTGCCGCGTACGTTCCTGGCCGATCCGGCGACCATGGCGCGCGAAGGGCTGACGCTGTTCACGCAGTACAACTTCATCGGCGACATCGGCATGACCGTGTGGCGCGTGCTTGGCGGGTTCGTGCTGGCGGCGGTGCTCGCGGTGCCGCTCGGCATCCTGATGGGCGCGTACAAGGCGGCCGAGGCGTTCTTCGAGCCGTTCGTCTCGTTCTGCCGCTACCTGCCCGCCTCGGCCTTCATCCCGCTGCTGATCCTGTGGGCCGGCATTGGCGAGACGCAGAAGCTGCTGGTGATCTTCATCGGCTCGTTCTTCCAGATCGTACTGATGGTGGCGGTGGCCGTCGGCGGTGCGCGCAAGGATCTCGTGGAAGCCGCCTATACGCTCGGCGCCAACAGCCGCGGCATCGTCAAGCGCGTGCTGATTCCAGGCGCTGCGCCCGAGATCGCGGAGATCCTGCGGCTCGTGCTCGGCTGGGCCTGGACCTACGTGATCGTCGCCGAGCTGATCGGCTCGTCGTCGGGCATCGGCCACATGATCACCGACAGCCAGGCGTTGCTGAACACCGGGCAGATCATCTTCGGCATCATCGTCATCGGCTGCATCGGGCTGGTGTCGGACCTCGTCTTCAAGCAGGCCAACCAGCACCTGTTCCCGTGGAGTTCGATCTGATGAGCGCACTGTCCATCCAGCAGGTCTCGCGCACCTTCACCAATCCGCGCGGCGGCCAGACGCAGGCGCTGCTGCCGGTCGATTTCGAAGTGCGTGACAACGACTTTGTCACCATCCTGGGCCCGTCGGGATGCGGTAAATCCACGCTGCTGCGCATCGTCGCCGGCCTCGACACGCCAACCGGCGGCACCGTGCTGCTCGACGGCCAGCCGGTGTCCGGCCCGGGCGCCGACCGCGGCATGGTGTTCCAGTCCTACACGCTGTTCCCGTGGCTCACGATCGCGCAGAACGTTCGGTTCGGCCTGCGCGAGCGTGGCATGAGCGAGGCCGAGCAACGCGAGCGCAGCGACTTCTTCATCCAGCGCGTGGGCTTGCGCGGCTTCGAACACCACTACCCCAAGCAGCTCTCGGGCGGCATGCAGCAGCGCACCGCGATTGCGCGCGCGCTGGCCAATGACCCGAAGATCCTGCTGCTCGACGAGCCGTTCGGCGCGCTCGACAACCAGACCCGCGTGCTGATGCAGGAATTGCTGCTCGGCATCTGGGAGGCGTCGCGCAAGACGGTATTATTCGTGACCCACGATATCGACGAGGCCATTTTCATGGCCAACCGGGTGGCGGTGTTTTCCGCCAGGCCGGGTCGGATCAAGAGCGAGATCGCGGTCGATTTTCCGCATCCGCGCCATTACACGATCAAGACGTCGCCGGAGTTCTCCGCGCTCAAGGCGCGGCTGACCGAGGAGATCCGCGCCGAGGCCATGGCCGCGGCCGAGCACTGAACGCCATGAACCACGCCGTCGGCCAGGGGCCTGCCACTTCCGCTACGAACTCTCCCACCGCCCTCTACCAGCAGGTGAAGGAGTACATCGCCCGCCAGATCCAGAGCGGTGCGTGGCAGCCGGGCGACCGCGTGCCGTCAGAGCAGGAACTGGTGACCCGCTTCGGTGTGTCGCGCATGACCGTCAACCGCGCACTGCGCGAGCTGTCCGAGCAGGGCAGGGTGGTGCGCGTGGCCGGCGTGGGTACCTTCGTGGCGGAGCACAAGCCGCAGTCCACGCTGCTTAGCGTGGTCAACCTGCAGGACGAAATCCGCATGCGCGGCCATGACTATGCCTGCGACGTGATCCTGGTGGAGCGCGTGGCCGCGTCGATCGAAGTGGCCGCGGCGCTGGAGTTGCGCACGGGCGAGTCGGTCTTCCACTCCGTCTGCGTGCACCGCGAGGACGGCGTGCCCGTGCAGCTCGAAGACCGCTATGTCAATCCGCGCGTGGCACCGGATTTCATTACGCAGGACTTCAGCGGCATCAAGCCCGGCGAGTACCTGCTGCGCAATGTGCCCTACGATCAGGTCGAGCACGTGGTCGACGCCATCTCCGCCACGCCCGAGCAGGCCGCGCAACTCGAAATGCCGCCGACGCAACCTTGCCTGATGCTGACACGCCGCACGTGGACCAATGGCGTGCCCGTGACCTTCGTGCGTTGCCTGCACCCCGGCAACCGCTACCGCCTCGGGAGCCGCTTCCGCGCCGACGGCAATCCCGCCTTCGGCTGATTTCCGACAGAAGTCAGCCATCTCACCCAAATTTTGTTCTAAGCTGTATAGACAGGAACATACAAGACAGGAATCACTCATGAGCGCCAGCCAAACCAACCAAGCCTCCCGCCCGCTGCTGACCCTGAATCCGGGCCAGGTCACCCTGGCTGACCTGCGCCGCATCTACCGTGGCGAAGTTCGCCTGGAGATGGCCGACTCGGCCTGGGCCGGCGTACGTGCCGCGCAGGCCACCGTGCAGGACATCATCGACGCCGATGCCGTGGTTTACGGCATCAACACCGGCTTCGGCAAGCTTGCGCAGACGCGCATTCCGAATGACAAGCTCGCCACGCTGCAGCGCAATCTGGTGCTGTCGCACAGCGTCGGCACCGGCCCGGACCTGGCCGAGGACGTGGTACGCGTGATCCTCGCGATCAAGGCAGTGAGCCTCGCGCGCGGCCACTCGGGCGTGCGGCCCGAAATCATTGAAGCGCTGCTCGCGCTGGCCAACCACGGCGTGACCCCTTGCATCCCGGCCAAGGGCTCGGTGGGTGCCTCGGGCGACCTCGCGCCGCTCGCGCATATGTCGTGCACGCTGATCGGCGTGGGCGATGTGATCGTTGATGGCCGTCGCGTGCCGGCTGCCGAAGGCCTCGCACATGCCGGCCTGTCGGCGTTTGAACTCGGTCCGAAGGAAGGGCTGGCGTTGCTGAACGGCACGCAAGTTTCCACCGCGCTGGCGCTGGCCGGGCTGTTTGCCGCCGAAGATACCTTTGCCGCCGGTCTGGTGGCCGGCGCGCTGTCGCTCGAAGCGATCAAGGGCTCGGTCAAGCCGTTCGATGCACGCATCCATGAAGCGCGCGGCCAGGCCGGCCAGATCGCCGTGGCCGGCGCGGTGCGCGCAATGCTCGATGGCAGCGAGATCGTCGACTCGCACAAGGCCTGCGGCCGCGTGCAGGACCCATACTCGATCCGTTGCCAGCCGCAGGTGATGGGCGCGTGCCTGGACAACCTGCAGCATGCCGCGCGCATCTTGCGCATCGAAGCGAACGCCGCCTCGGACAATCCGCTTGTATTCTCCGCGCAGGGCGACGTGATTTCGGGCGGTAATTTCCACGCCGAGCCGGTTGCGTTCGCGGCCGACATCATCGCGCTGGCGATTGCCGAGATCGGCGCGATTTCCGAGCGCCGCCTGGCGCTGCTGCTGGACACGGGCCTGTCGGGCCTGCCGCCGTTCCTCGTGCGCGATGGCGGCCTGAACTCGGGCTTCATGATTGCGCAGGTCACCGCCGCGGCGCTGGCCTCGGAGAACAAATCGCTCGCGCATCCGTCGAGCGTGGACAGCCTGCCGACTTCGGCCAACCAGGAGGACCATGTGTCGATGGCCACCTACGGCGCACGCCGGCTTGGCGATATGGCGGCCAATACCGCGGTGGTGGTCGGCATCGAAGCGATGGCGGCCGCGCAGGGCATCGAATTCCATCGCCCGCTGAAGTCGTCGCCGCTGGTGGAGCAGGAACTGGCCCGCATCCGCGCACGCGTGGCGTTCGTGGAGGCCGACCGCTACCTGGCGCCGGATATCGAGGCGATGAAGCAGTGGGTGGTGCAGGGCGATGCGGGGGCAGGCTGGCCTGCTGCGGTGCGCGACATCCTGCCGACGAATACCAAGAACGCCTGAGCAAGGAGAGAGTCCCCATGAACGCTCACGAATCCCGATTCCTCCAGCGCGGCCAGCGCGAAATCCGCGCGCCGCGTGGCACCGAGCTGCACTGCAAGAACTGGCTGATCGAAGCGGCCTACCGCATGATCCAGAACAACCTGGACCCGGACGTGGCCGAGCGCCCGCAAGACCTGGTGGTCTACGGTGGCATCGGCAAGGCCGCGCGCAACTGGGAATGCTTCGACGCGATCCTCGACAGCCTGCGCCGACTCGGCGAAGACGAGTCGCTGCTTGTGCAGTCCGGCAAGCCGGTGGGCGTGTTCCGCACGCACGCCGATGCACCGCGCGTGCTGATTGCCAACTCCAACCTCGTGCCGCACTGGGCCAACTGGGACAAGTTCAACGAACTCGACCGCGCCGGCCTGATGATGTACGGCCAGATGACCGCGGGTTCGTGGATCTACATCGGCACACAGGGCATCGTGCAGGGCACGTATGAAACCTTCGTCGAGGCGGGTCGCCAGCACTACAACGGCGACCTGTCGGGCAAGTGGATACTGACGGCAGGCCTGGGCGGCATGGGCGGCGCGCAGCCGCTGGCCGGTGTGCTGGCCGGTGCGTGCGTGCTCGCGATCGAATGCCAGGAATCGCGCATCGACTTCCGCCTGCGTACGCGCTACCTCGACAAGAAGGCCACCACGCTCGACGAAGCGCTGGCGATGATCGCCGAGGCCACGCAGAAGAAGGAAGCCATCTCCGTGGGGCTGCTCGGCAACGCGGCCGACATCGTCCCGGAACTCGTCAAGCGCGCGCAGGCCGGTGGCATGCGTCCGGACATCGTCACCGACCAGACTTCGGCACACGACCTCGTCAACGGCTACCTGCCTCAAGGCTGGACCGTTGACCAATGGGAACACGCACGCCAGCACGATCCCAAGTCGGTGGAAGCCGCCGCGCGACCGTCGATTGTGAAACACGTTCAGGCAATGCTCGCGTTCCAGCAGATGGGCGTGCCGACTGTCGACTACGGCAACAACATTCGCCAGGTTGCGTTCGACGAGGGCGTGAAGAATGCCTTCGATTTCCCCGGCTTCGTGCCGGCCTATATCCGGCCGCTGTTCTGCCGCGGCAAGGGCCCGTTCCGCTGGGTCGCGCTATCCGGCGATCCCGAGGACATCTACAAGACCGACGCCAAGATGAAGGAGCTTTTCCCCGAGGACACGCACCTGCACCGCTGGCTCGACATGGCGCACGACCGCATCGCGTTCCAGGGTTTGCCCGCGCGCATCTGCTGGGTTGGGCTGGACGAGCGTCATCGCGCGGGCCTTGCATTCAACGAGATGGTGAAGTCGGGCGAACTCAAGGCGCCCGTCGTGATCGGCCGTGACCATCTGGACTGCGGCTCGGTCGCTTCGCCGAACCGCGAAACCGAGTCCATGCGCGACGGCTCCGATGCCGTTTCCGACTGGCCGCTGCTCAACGCGTTGCTGAACACCGCCGGCGGCGCGACGTGGGTCAGCCTGCATCATGGCGGTGGTGTCGGCATGGGTTTCTCGCAGCATTCGGGCGTGGTGATCGTCTGCGACGGTACCGACGCGGCGGCTAAGCGCATTGAGCGCGTGCTGTGGAACGACCCGGCCACGGGCGTGATGCGCCATGCCGATGCGGGCTACGAGCTTGCCATCGAATGCGCGCACGTGAAGGGCCTCAACTTGCCGATGGTGAATCGCTCATGACCCGCTTCGCACTTGACTCGATGGAACCTACGCCGTGGAAGAACGGCGGCGGCACCACGCGCGAAGTCGCGGTGTGGCCGCCCGATGCCGGGCTCGACGACTTTGCCTGGCGCATCAGCATCGCCGATATTGCCGCGGATGGACCGTTCTCGGCGTTTGCGGGAATCGACCGGCAGATCGTGCTGCTTGACGGCGCGGGCGTGCAGTTGCGCGCTGCCGATGGCAGCTTTGACCACCGCCTTGACGCCGTCGGCGAGCCGTTCGCATTTTCGGGTGATGTGGCCGTCAACGCCACGCTGATTGCCGGTGCCACGCGAGACTTCAACGTGATGGCGCGCCGCGGCGTCTGCCGCGCGAATGTGCATGCCATGCGGCACGGCTTCTCTTTCAACTCGGGCGAGGATGCCGTGGCGCTGTTCGTGCTGCGCGGCGCGTGGCGTGATCCCGGTGCGAGCCAGATGGAACCTCTACGCGCCAATGAAGGCGTCTGGTATCCGACAGGCGTGACCGCTGCATTCCATGCGCTCGCGCCGCTCGAAGGCGATTCGCTGTGCCTTTGCATCACGCTGGAAACGGAGGCTGACCAATGAACGCGCCCCTCGCTTCGGGACGCCCCGACATTCAATCCGCCGACGGCATCTGGCACTGCTGCCATTTGCTGCCAGATGCCGATCCCGACCGCGCCGTGCGCGACGCAGCGCTGGTTGTCGAGCAGGGCCGCATCGCATGGCTGGGCGCCGAAGCGGAATTGCCCGCAGACTATCGCAGCCTGCCGCGCCACGATGCGGGTGGAACCTGGATGACGCCCGGACTGGTCGACTGTCATACGCACCTCGTCTATGGCGGCCAGCGTGCCGATGAGTTCGCAATGCGCCTCGCAGGCGCGAGCTATGAAGAGATCGCACGCGCCGGCGGCGGCATCGTTTCGTCGGTACGCGCCACGCGCGCGGCCGACGAAGACACCCTGTTCTCGCAAGCCGCTGCGCGCCTCGCGCCGCTGCTGGCGGAAGGCGTGACGGCCATCGAAATCAAGTCGGGCTATGGCCTCGAACTCGAAGCCGAACGCCGCCAGTTGCGTGTCGCGCGCCGTCTTGGCGAAGCGTTCGGCGTGTCGGTGCATACGACTTTCCTCGGCGCGCATGCCTTGCCGCCCGAATACGCGGGGCGCGCCGACGATTACATCGAGCTGGTCTGCAACACGATGCTGCCGGCACTGGCCGAAGAAGGACTGGTCGATGCTGTCGATGCGTTCTGCGAATCGGTCGGCTTCTCGCTCGCGCAGACCGAGCGCGTGTTCGAAGCCGCCGCGCGCCATGGCTTGCGCGTCAAGCTGCATGCCGAGCAACTGAGCAACCTCGGCGGCGCTGCGCTGGCCGCGCGCCACCATGCGCTGTCGGCGGACCATCTGGAGCATCTGGACGAGGCCGGCGTAGAAGCCATGGCGGCCGCCGGTACGGTGGCAGTGCTGCTGCCGGGCGCCTATTATTTCCTGCGTGACACGAACCTGCCGCCGATTGCGCTGCTGCGCAAGCACGGCGTGCCGATGGCGATTTCCACGGACCACAATCCGGGTACCTCGCCGGTCACATCGCTGCTGCTGATGATGAACATGGCCTGCACGCTGTTCCGCCTGACGGTGCCCGAGGCGCTGGCCGGCGTGACCACGCATGCGGCGCGCGCGCTCGGCGCAGCGGACCGGCATGGAAAGCTCGCAGTCGGACGCGCAGCGGATTTCGTGCTCTGGCGCGTCGAGTCACCGGCGGAACTGGCTTACTGGTTCGGCCGCAACCCGGCCGCGGTGGTCGTGCGGCAGGGACGCATCCATCCGGCGACGTCGCAACACGGCGGGAGGGCATGAGCGCATGAACGAAGCACGCATTCTTGCACCCCACGCGCTGCTGCCCACCGGCTGGGCGCGCGACGTGCTACTGGCATGGGATACAACGGGCCGCCTGACAACGGTGCAGGCGGGCGCATCGGCCAGTGCCGATGTGCCGCGCGCCGCCGGCCCCGTGCTGCCCGGTATGCCGAATCTCCATTCGCACGCGTTCCAGCGCGGCTTTGCCGGCCTGACGGAATACCGCAGCGTGACGCAGGGCGGCGATCCCGCCGGCGCAGACTCGTTCTGGAGCTGGCGCACGCTGATGTACCGCTTCGCGCTGCGCTTGTCGCCGGACACGCTGGAGGCCATCGCCACGCAGCTCTACATCGAGATGCTGCGCGCGGGCTACACCAGCGTATGCGAGTTCCACTACGTGCACCACGACATCGACGGCAAGCCATATGCAGACGCGGCCGAGATGTCTTTGCGCCTGTTGCGCGCGGCCGAACGCGCTGGCATCGGCATGACGCTGCTGCCGGTGCTGTACCAGACGGCCGGCTTCGGCGACAAGCCGGCGGTGGCGGAGCAGCGCCGCTTCCTGCATGACACCGACGCCATGCTCAGGCTGCTCGAACGCCTGTCGCCCGCGTGCGCGCAGCACGGCGCGCGCCTGGGCCTCGCCCCGCACTCGTTGCGCGCAGTGCCACAGCAAAGCCTCACGCACGCATTGGCCGGCCTGCATGCGATGGATCCTACTGCACCTGTGCACATCCACATCGCCGAGCAGCAGCGCGAGGTGGACGACTGCATCGCGCAGACCGGCATCCGGCCCGTCGAATGGCTGCTCGACCATGCCGAGGTCGATGCGCGCTGGTGCCTTGTGCATGCCACGCATATGGACTGGGATGAACGCCGGCGCCTCGCGCACAGCGGGGCGGTGGCTGGCATCTGTCCGACCACCGAGGCAAACCTGGGCGATGGCGTGTTCGAAGCGGCGCCGTACCTCGCCCAGCACGGTGCATGGGGCATCGGCTCGGACAGCCATGCGAGCGTCAGCGTCGCCGAAGAGCTGCGCATGTTCGAGTACGGCCAGCGGCTGGCCCTGCAGCAGCGCAATGTGCTGGCCTCGGAATCGCATATGCAGGTCGCGGATCGTCTCTACCTCGAGGCGGTGGCCGGCGGTGCGCGTGCAACGGGCCGCGCGGTAGCCGGGCTCGCGGCGGGCCAGCAGGCCGATTTCGTCGTGCTCGATGGCTCGCATCCCGCGCTGGCGGGGCTTGACGGCGCCCAGGCGCTGGCCACGCACGTCTTTGCCAACCACGGCCATGAGACACTAGCGGAAGTCCGCACTGCCGGCCGTTGCCGCGTGCAGCATGGTGCGCATCCGCTGCAGGCGGAAGCTGGCCAGCTGTTCGTGTCGGCGCGCGCGAGCCTGCTGGGCGACTGAAAACCGGCAGCCGCCGCATTGCGCGGCGCGCTGCCCTGCATTGCACAGACCATGTCCTTTTCTACCGACACCCCCGCTTTTACCCTGCATCGCGGCACCCGTCCGCTGCTGGTATCGATGCCGCACGTCGGCACCTACCTACCCGCCACCGTGTCGCAGCGGCTGACCGCCGAGGCACGCACGGTGCCCGATACCGACTGGCACCTGGAACGCCTCTACGACTTCGCGCGCGAACTTGGCGCGTCGGTACTGGCGGCCACCCATTCGCGCTACGTGGTGGACCTGAACCGACCGCCCGATAACGCCAATCTCTATCCGGGCCAGGACACCACCGGCCTGTGCCCGGTCGATACCTTCGACAAGACGCCGCTGTACGCGAACGGCGTCGGTCCTGACGATGCCGAGATCGGCGCGCGGCGTGATGCCGTATGGCGCCCGTACCACGGCGCGCTGGCCGAGGAACTCGCTCGCCTGCGCCAGCAGCACGGCACGGTGGCGCTGTGGGATGCGCATTCGATCCGCTCGATGCTGCCGCGCTTCTTCGAAGGCAGGCTGCCCGACTTCAACCTCGGCACGGCCAATGGCGATAGCTGTGATCAATCGCTGGCGGACGAGCTGCTGGAGATTGCACAGGGTATCCCGGGCCACACTGCGGTGCTCAACGGTCGCTTCAAGGGTGGCTATATCACGCGCAATTACGGGCAACCGCGCGACGGCGTGCATGCCGTGCAGCTCGAACTCGCGCAATCGGCTTACATGAGCGAGTCGTATCCGTTCGCGTATGACGAGGCCAAGGCCTCGGCGCTGCAGCCGTCGCTGAAGCAGATGCTGGCGGCGGTGCTGGGGTTTGTGGAAGGGCGTTAAGCCGAACTCCGTGGAGAGGGCCAGCGCTTGCCGCAGCCCTCGCCATCACAACAACGAATCCGCCAACCGGCAAAGGTTCTGCCAGGTCCGCGTGCGCAACGGCCGCGCGGCCCATTTCTCGCGTACCACGGTGTCGCTCGCAGCCAGATAGCGCTGCTGAATGCGCACCATCTTCGCCACCACATCCCTGTCGTAAATCACCAGCGCCGATTCCGCATTGAGCGCGAACGAGCGGATGTCCATGTTCGTCGAGCCGACCATCGCCACCGTGTCGTCGATGGTCACATGCTTGGCATGCAGGAACGCGGGCCGGTACAGGTGGACCTTCACGCCCGATTCCAGCAGCACACCGAAATACGCTTCCTGCGCGGCCTGCGTGAAGTGCTGGTCGATGCGCTGGGACAGCACCAGATGCACCTCCACGCCGCGATAGCACGCGACGTGCAGCGCTTGCAGGAACGACTCGTCGGGCACGAAATAAGGCGTGGTGATGACCACGCGGCGCACGGCATTGTGGATCATCGACACCAGCACCATCTGCGCATTCTGCGTGCCGTAGCCAGGCCCGCTCGGGAGCATCTGCGCAATGCACGGCCCGTCCGGCGCCAGCGGCGGGAAATCGGCAGCGCCGAGGTCCTTGTCGCCGGTCTCGAGGTAGCGGTCCGCGAGGAACACAGCCTGCAGTTGCGATACCACCGGGCCGGTCACGCGGGCCACCAGTTCCTCATTGGGCAGACCCGGCATCGATTCGGCATCGACGACGTTCTGCGAGCCGATGTAGCCGACGCTGCCATCGAGCACGACGATCTTGCGGTGATTGCGCAGGTCGAAGCGCGCACTCTTGCCCTTGAGCACTGCCGACAGCGAGCGCATCGGCAGCACCGGTACCACCTGCACGCCGGCAGAGCGCAGCTTGCCGGTAAAGGCCTTCAGTCCGTCGCGCGCACCGAGCGCGTCCATCAGCACGCTGCAGCGTACGCCACGGCGCGCGGCGCGCAGCACGGCGTCGGTAATCCTTCGGCCCGTCGCATCGTCCGCGTAGATGTACATCAGGATGTGCACCGACTGCTTCGCGGCGTCGATGTCGGCCACCATTGCGGCAATCACGTCGTCGTAGCGGTCGATCAGCGTGACATCGTTGCCGCGCATCGGCGCGAATGAGCCGACCCGTTCAATCAGGCAGGAACCCGTCTGGCACAGCCCATCCGGCAATGGACCCTGTGGCAGTTCATGGCTGATGCGCGCGCGCAGCTGCTCGATCCCCTGGTTGATGCGGGCCAGTTTCAGGCGGCGTGACTTCGGATAGTAGATGCGTCCGAACAGCGCATAAAGTATCAGGCCCAGCCACGGCAGGAAGAACACCAGCAGCAGCCACGTGCGCGCGGCAGCCGGCGCACGGCGCTGCGGCACGTAGACCAGCATCGTCAGGCGGATCGCCCATTCGGTCACCGTGAACAGCGGGCCCCACCACAGGGCAGGATCGGGCAGCGAGGACAGGAACGGTGGAAGCGGCATGCCGGGGCTCGGGTATGGCGGCGGAGGTCACTGGAATCGCCCACGACCATACCAGAGCCGGCTGCATGCAGCCAACCGCATGCAGCCGGCGACGCGCCTACTTCTTCACCACGTGTTTGTTGGCCTTATTGCCGGTGGCTTCGTTGTACTTTTCCACATACTCCTCGAAGAGCTTGCGGATCGAGCGGCCGATTTTCGCGTAGTCCGATTCGTTCAGGTTGGCCAGCGATACGCGGCCGGACGGATGGCGCGTACCAAAGCCACGGCCTGGCAGCAGCACCACGCCTGCATCTTCAGCCAGGCGGAACAGCAGCTCATTGGGCTCCACCGAGGCGAGCACCCATTTCACGAAGTCAGGACCGAGCGCTTTGCCGCCCAGCGCCTCGATGTCGAGCAGCGTGTAGTAATCCACGGCATTCGGATCGTCCGCCTCCGGCGCGATGCCAATTTCGCGATACAGCGCAGCCTTGCGGTTCCGGATCAGCCGCTTCATGGCGATCTTGTAGTTGTCGGGCGTGTCCATCAGAGAGAACAACGAGAACAGCACCATCTGTACCTGCTGCGGCGTGGACAGGCCGGCCGTGTGGTTCAGCGCCACCGTGCGACTGTCGGCCACCAGGCGGTCGATGAATTTAAGCTTGTCCGGCTCGGTGGTGATCGACGTATAGCGTTCGTGCAGCTCCTTGCGCGCGGCATCGGGAAGCGCGGCGATCTTTTCGTCGAACACGTTGTCGCGGTGCGTGGCAATCACGCCGAGCCGCCAGCCGGTCGCGCCGAAGTACTTCGAGAACGAGTACACCAGGATGGTGTTCTTCGGGCACATCGCAAACAGCGAGACGAAGTTGTCAGCAAAGGTGCCATACACATCGTCGGTCAGGATGATCAGGTCGGGACGTTCCTCGATGATTGACGCCAGGTACTCGAGACTTTCATCGCTCATGCGTACCGAGGGCGGGTTGCTCGGATTGACGAGGAAGAAGGCCTTGACCTTCGGGTCGCGCAGCTTGTCGAGTTCCTTGTTCGAGTACTGCCAGCGTTCGCCGGGATCGGCCTCGACCGAAAGCTCGACGAGCTTGTAGTCGTTCAGTTCCGGGATCTCGATGTACGGCGTGAAGATCGGCATGCCCAGCGCAATGGTATCGCCGGCCTTGAGCAGGTGGTTTTCGCGGATCGAGTTGAACAGGTACGTCATCGCCGCGGTGCCGCCTTCGACCGCGAACAGGTCGAACTCGCCGATGAACGGATGGTTGCCGATCATCTCCTTGCGGATGTACTGGCCCACGATGACCTCGGACAGCTTCAGCATGCGGTCCGGCACCGGGTAATTGCAGGCCAGGATGCCTTCGCACATTTCATAGAGGAAAGCGCCGGCGTTCAGCCCAAGCTGGTCGCGCACATAGGAGACGGCTCCGGCCAGGAACGAGACGCCCGGCACGTGCGCGAACTCGCGCGCGAACAGGTCGAAGCGTTCCTCGATGCCTTCGCGGCGCGGGAAGCCGCCTACGCCTTCGGGCATGTACGAGAACGAACGCTCCGATTCGCGCATGGCGAACAGGCCGAGTTGCCAGAAGCCGTGGCGCGGAATCGTGGCGAGGAAATTGGGGTTGCCGCGGCCCGCGTTCAGCATCAGGCGGTCCGCATCGCTGCTGGCAAGCTTGATCAGTTCATCCTTCAGTTCGAACGGCGAGAGGCTCGCCAGCTTGGACATATCCGGTTTGGTCATGACTTGCTCCTGTTAAGACGCTTGTCGGGTTGGCGCTGGCGGGCCGGGAGGGAAGGGCGGCCCGCGCAGCAGGAAGAACGGTGAAACGACGTGACCGCTAGACGAGGCCGACCACCAGCGGTCCGAGCAGCGTCAGCAGCACGTTGGCAATGGCGTAGGTGATGGCGAAGGGCACGGTCGGCACCGGGCTCTCGGCCTTGTCGAGAATGCCGCCGAAGGCGGGGTTCGCACTGCGCGACCCGGACAGCGCGCCCGCGAGCAGCGCGGCGTTGTCGTACTTGAGCACGTAGCGGCCGAAGAACATGGTCAGGAACAGCGGCAGCAGCGTGACCACGGCACCAAGGATGAAGATGGTCAGGCCTTGCTGCTTCAACGTGGTAGCAGCCTGCAGACCCGAGTTGATGCCGACGATGGCCACGAACGCAGCGAGCCCGAAGTCCTTCAGCAACTGGCACGCGGCAGTCGGCATCGCGCCGAACATCTTGTGCTTGGATCGGGCCCAGCCAAACACCAGGCCGGAGAGCAGCGCACCACCGCCGGCGCCGAGCGTCAGCGGGATCGAGCCGATGCGCCATACCAGCAGGCCGATCAGCAGACCCACCAGCACACCGGCACCGAAGTAGACGAAGTCCGTCTTCTCGGTGGGCGCCAGTTCGTACCCGGCCATCTGCGCGGCACGCCTGGTATCGGCCGGCGTGCCGTACAGCGTGAGGATGTCGCCATGCTGCAGCTTCAGTTCTGGCAGCAACGGCAGCGGGTTGTCGTAGCGCTCGATATGCTCGATGTACACACCGTGGCGCATGTCGCGCCCCACCATCTCGACGATCTCCGCGACCGTCTTGTTGTTCATGCCCTTGGCGGTGAACACCACCTTGCGCGTCTGCATGACGACGCCCATGCCTTCCACATCGGCGACTTCCTCGCCGATCAGCGCGGCCGTGGGCACCATGGCGTCGCGGCGGCCCACCAGCAGCACCAGGTCACCGTCCTTGAGCACGATGTCCTGCTTGACCTCGAGCGCCTTGCCGCCGCGCTGGATCTTCTCCACCGTGACGAGATCCTCGCCGCCGATCTCGATATGCGAAACGGTCTTGCCCGCAGCGCCGCCCACGCGGAAAAGCCGGCCCACTAGCCGCGGCAGCGCACCGCGCTGGTTCGGGCCGAACTGCGGCAGCCCGCCGTGCAGCTGCGCTTCCATCTTCTTCGCGTCTTCCTTCAGGTCGGCTTTCATGAAGCGCGGCAGGATGTTCACGCAAACGATGATCGCGCCGAGAGACCCAAACACATATGTCACCGCATACCCTATTGCAACGTTTGCCTGTAGTTGCTTCACCTGGTCCGGTGGCAGCCCAAGCTTGGTGATCGCATCACCGGCCGTACCGATGATGGCCGACTGCGTCATGCCACCTGCGGCCAGGCCTGCGGCGATGCCCTTGTCGAGATCAAAGATCTTGGCCAGCACCACCACCGTGACCAGGCCGCATACCGCCATGAACACCGCCATGGCGATCTCGCGCAGCGAGCTGCGGTTCAGCGAGTTGAAGAACTGCGGGCCGCTTTCGTAGCCGACCGCATAGATGAAGACGGCGAACATCACCGCCTTGACGCCATTGTCGATCTGGACGCCGACCTGGCTGATCAGCACCGCGGCCAGCAGCGAGCCCGCCACGCCACCAAGCTGGAAGCGCCCGAACGTAATCTTGCCGATGGCATAGCCGACGGCCAGCGACAGGAATAGCGCTGATTCCGGCGATTTCTGGAAAATGTCATGCAACCATTCCATGAGGGCCTCCTGTTGCGATGGGAGCGGGTTGAGACTGCAGGGCTGAATGTGCTGCCCGGTTGGTGAAACGTGTTCTCAGTCGCGGGGCATCAGTGCCTCGCCAGGGCGCCCGCCATGGCCACGGAAATCGGCCCCAGCAGCGGAAGCAGGACATTGGAAATCGCATACGTGATCGTGTAGCCGATCACCGGGGTGCCGTTGCCGGCCGCGCTGGTCAGCGCCATGATCGTCGGCGTGCTGCAGTGCTGGCCTGCGACGGCGCCGAGCAGGATCGGCGTGTCCAGCTTCAGCCAGCGGTGGCCGATGAACAGCGAAATCGCGGCCGGCACCACGGAAACCAGGATGCCCGCGACGGGCAGGATCAGGCCGTACTCGCGGATGAGCGTGATCGCATCGGGTCCGGCGGACAGGCCGACTGCGGCAATGAACGTAGCGAGGCCGAAGTCCTTCAGGATCGCGGCCGCGGAGGAGGGCAGCGAGCCGAACAGCGGCATGCGCGCGCGCAGCCAGCCGAAGATCAGGCCCGACACGAGGCAGCCGCCGCCGGTCCCCAGCGTGAGATCGGCCTGACCGAACTTGACGCTGAACGCACCGATCAGCATGCCTAGCAGCACGCCGATGCCCAGGAACACGAAATCCGTCTTGATCGTCGGCGTGACCGCGTAGCCGAGTTCCGGCACCACGCGCTGCACGGCTTCCTGCGGTCCGCTCAGCGTCAGTACGTCTCCACGCTCGAGCACCGTTTCCGGCAGCGTGGGCACCCGGTGCTGCATGCGCGAGATACGCTGGATATAGACACCGCGGCCCATGCCGACGTCGGCCATCTGGCGCAGCCGGGCCAGCGTCAGTCCGCGGATCTCGCGCCGCGTGAGCAGCACGTCCTGCTCGTTCTGCACGGCTTCCATGCCGGGCTCTTCAGGCAACTCGGTGCCGACGTAGCCGGCGAAGGCCACCATTGCATCGCGCCGGCCGACTGCGAGCACAACGTCACCGGTGCGCAGCAACTCGGCGGGCGATGGCCGGAAGGTCTCGCCATCGCGCCGCACGCGCCGTATCGTTGCGCCGAGCGCGACCAGTTGCTCCGCTTCCAGCACCGTCTTGCCCGCGACGCGTTCCACGCGCAGCACGCGACCGACCAGCAACGGCAGTGCGCTGCTCTGGCCTTCGCCCAAGTCGTTCTCGCCGCCGAGCTTCTGCCACAGCCTTTCCGCCGATTCGCGCAGGTTCACGCGCAACAGCCACGGCGCGAGCTGGCTCGTGAACAGCACGATCGAGATCAGGCCGAACAGGTACGTCACGCTGTATGCGGTGACGATATTGGTCTGCAGCACGCGCACCTGCTCGGAAGAGATGCCGAGCCGGGAAATCGCTTCGGAAGCGGTGCCGATCACGGCCGATTCGGTCGCGGCGCCGGCGAGCAGGCCGGCGGCCGTACCCTGGTCCAGGCTCAGCAACGGTACGGCGATCGCAAGCAGTGCCAGGAGTACAAAGGCTTCCACGAGCGAGAGCAATCCGATGCGCCATTCGCGCCCGACATTGGCGAAGAACTGCGGGCCACCGGTGAAGCCGAGCGCAAAGATGAACACCGCGAAGGCAACGTTCTTGACGTCGTTGTCGAGACGCGCCCCGCTTTGCCCGATCACGAGCGCGGCGATCAGCGTGCCGCAGATGCCGCCGAGCTGGAATGGCCCGAAACGGATCGCGCCAATCGCATGGCCGACCGCGAGCGCGAGGAAGAGCGCGATCTCCGGTTGGGAGGCAAGCAAGTCTGAAAGCAATTCCATTGCGCGGCAACGATATCCCTGGTGCGTTCAGCGTGGCGCGGATACATGCCGTCGAAACTGGCCGTGAGAAACGTACGGTCAGGCGAGCAGCCAGTACGCGTCCGCATCCGCCTGGATGCGGCGCGATGGATTATCACTGTCGAGTTGTGGCCGGCGTAGTGAAAGCTTTTGTCTGTGATTTAAACGCCGTCAATGGCTGCTGCACTGCATCGCGGTGCGGTGCAGTGTGGGCTGGAGATGCTTGTGCCGTGCTTCACCCAATCGGGTGTCGCACGGCTGTCACGGTGTCGCGCTTATTTGCCTCCGGCAAGGCGCGCGTCGATATGCTTGGCGCGCTCAAGCGAGCCCGGGTGGGAACTCAGCATGCTTGACTGCCCGCCATCGAGCGAGGCCAGCTTGCGGAACGCGGAGGCAAGCGCTTGGCGGTTTGCACCGTTCTTCGTCAGCAAATCGAAAGAATAGTCATCGGCGGCACTTTCCTGCCGTTGGGAAAACTGCGCGTTGATGAACTGCTCACCAAGGTCCGCGATCTGCGATGACGTCAGCGCGGTAAGCGTCGGGTTCCCCAGCGCGCCCAGCGCGCCGCGCGCAGCCGACGTGCCGTAGGCAACCTGCATGGCGGCCTTGGTATGCCCCAGCGCGACGTGGCCGATTTCGTGCCCGACCACGCCGCGGACTTCATCGTCGGTCATCAGGTCCATGAGGCCGCTGTAGACACGCACGCAGCCGTTGGCCATGGCCCAGGCATTGACGTCCTTGGTCATGTAGACCTTTGCATCAAGCGGCAGGCCGGTATTGCCCAGGCCGCTCATGACGTTGGCGAGCCGTTTCGTGTAGGTGCTGTCGGCTGCGGCGATGGTGTTCTTCTTGTCCATCTCCGCGCATGACTGGTCGGACAAGGTCTTGACGTTGGCATCGGACAGCGAGGCGGCAGAAAACAGGCTGCCGCCCGCCTGCGTCATGCTGTCCATGTTCATGTTGGCGCAACCGGCCTGCAGGGCAATGCAGGCAAGGGCAGGGACGGCATATCGTGCATATCGCGTCATGGCTGGGGCTCCGTGGCGGGATTGACCAATGCATAGCATAGGAAAACCGTGGGCGGATGCGCCAGTGGATTCCGTCCGACACGCAGGGCGGCGAGTGGGTCGCACGGATGTGGTGCCGGGGATACCGGCCGTCTCGCGTGCATCGACGAGGCGGCTAGGCGTTTCGCGCGATCGTGCGGGCTGTGCTCGGCGCTTACGCGGCCTTCAATGCGACCCGCTGGTTTGCCGCGAACAGCGGCACAGCGCGGTCGGCCGCGAGCCGGATACGCTCGAGCAGCGCGGGGCTCTGCACCGTGTGGCCCGCGAAATCCGAGGGGCTCGCATAGACCCCGATGGGCAGTGTCAAAGCCTGTAGAAATCCAAAGAGCGGCCGCAACTGGTGCTCGAGTACGAGTGCGTGTCGGTCGCTGCCGCCGGTGGCTGCCAGCAGCACGGGCTTGTCCGTGAGAGCTTCCTGGCCGACGAGGTCGAACAGGTGCTTGAAGTGTCCCGGATACGCGCCGCGATAGACCGGCGCCGCGGCGATGATGAGATCGGCGGATTCGAGCGCCTGCAGTTCCGCCTCGATCGTGGGCGGCAGTTCCGTGCGCCAGAGGGCGCCGCCGAGGGGGCGCGCGATATCGGCAAGGCTGATGACGCGAGCGTCGACATGCAGCCGTGCGTCGAGCGCGCCGATCAGCGCGTGGACCAGCGCTAGCGTGCGCGAGGGTTGCTGGGTACTGCCGTTGACTGCAACGATCTTCAGGGGCTTGGGCACGATGGATTTCCGGTGATGTGTTGTTGATGGCGGCGACCGCGTCAGGGTATCGAGACGATACTGCGGAGGGCCCGCCATGCAAACGACGCGTTCGTTCTATCCATAGGCGATCGGCGCACATAAGGGCATGCGCTTTTGATTGTTGATTGCCGGGTTGTCGAAATGGGGATCATCCACTTGGCGTGTCATCGCTGAAGCGAAGTGGCGACCCCATGACAACAAGCCAAGCAGTTCTGCCGTTCTGAGGCCTTCCGCACAAACGTCATCATCCTTTGGTATGGAGCGGCATTTGGTTGTTGCTAGACTCAGACAACCAAATCGTTCCCCACCCCCGTCCCAGAACAGGAGGCAACATGACTACGGCTGTCACTTCCACACGTTCCGTGCTGGCGCAACGATTCAAGCAAAGGCTGAAGCCGTTGATTCCGGCATGGGTGTTGAAGTTCCATCGCGACCGTGTGATACGCAGGGAAGGCTCGATGTATGAAGGCAAGCCGCTGGGCGAAGTGTTCACCCATGTGTACAAGACCGGCGCTTGGGGCGTAGCGGAAGATCAGTCCGGGTTCTATAGCGGCAGCAGTTCTCATGACCCGAAAATTGTCGAGCCGTATGTGAAGGCAGTGACCGAGTACCTGAGTGCACTGCCCGAGCGGCCGACGGTCGTGGATCTGGGCTGCGGCGATTTCAACGTCGGCAAGCGCATCCGGTCTGTATGCGGACGCTATATGGCGTGCGACGTGGTCGATGCGGCGATCCAATCGAACCGCACGCGTTTTTCCCATCTCGACGTCGACTTTCGTTGCGTGGACATCACGACCGACCCGTTGCCACCGGGCGATATTGTGTTCCTGCGCCAGGTGCTGGACCACCTGGACAATGTGCGCATTGCCACCGTGCTATCGAAACTGGGGCCGTACAAGATTCTGATTCTGACCGAATACCTGCCCCTGGGATCCAGTTTCACGCCCAATCTCGACAAAGCGATCGGCTCGCACCTGCGCCTGTTCGGGGAACAACCGAGTGGACTAGTCCTGACTGCGCCGCCATTCAATATGAAGGTGCTGTCCGCGCGGATCCTCTGCGAAGTGCCCGACAGCGGTGGAGTCATCCGCACAATCGCCTACGAATTGCCGGGACGCTGAGCGTGTGGAGTGGATGGATTTCCGTGGACTGCTTCGGAAGAGTATGTGGTGCCCGGGGTCGGACTCGAACCGACACGCCTTGCGGCGGGGGATTTTGAGTCCCCTGCGTCTACCTGTTTCACCACCCGGGCAGGTGTGGGCGCCGGAATCGGCACCGCGCTGAGCCGCGAATTATGCCGGAAATTGCCTCTGGCGACAACCTGAGGCCGTTCACCGACCGCGCCGTTCGTTGGTGTGGCGGCTGCGGTCGTAGTATTCGGGCGGTTTGCGGGCGATCCAGCGGATGAAGTCGGCCATGGCCGGGTGGCGCCGCAGCGCTTCCCAGTCATGGAAACTGCCGGCCAGCTCGGCCTCGGTAAAGACCGAATGAATCTTCTGGTGGCAGACGCGGTGCATCGGTACGGTGTCGCGGCCGCCGTGGCTGCGCGGGACGGGGTGGTGCAGGTCGGTACTCGGGCCCGCCACGAGTTCCCGGCCGCAGAGCGGACAGCGGCCTGTGGCGGCCTCGGGGTCGGGGTCAGGCGGGCCGAGCTGGTCATGCCGGCCGGCCCGGAGACTG
The DNA here is from genome assembly GCF_057073735.1 of Cupriavidus sp. C1SS-2L. Taxonomy (NCBI): domain Bacteria; kingdom Pseudomonadati; phylum Pseudomonadota; class Betaproteobacteria; order Burkholderiales; family Burkholderiaceae; genus Cupriavidus; species Cupriavidus sp. C1SS-2L. Next base: position 2,997,610 of record NZ_CP172708.1, on the reverse strand, counting down.
CGTTTGACGACCATGTGGCGCGTCCGGTGAGTGGGTATTGGTACGGATATCCGCGCGAGCCGGGCAGGGGCTAGCATGCCAGGGTTTGCCACCTTGTCGAGCCCGCCATGCCCGCACAATCCTCCCTGTCCAGCCTGGCCCGGTTGCCTTCGCAGGACCCGGCCTTTTACGAGCGAGAATACAACAACCGTGCGCGCGTGCCCGACAACGCCGAGCACATGGCGCGCTGGGCGGGGCTGTCGGCGGAGGTGCGGGCGCGTGGCGGCTATCAGGAGGATCTGAGCTACGCGGCGCCCGGTGCGACCCATGCGCAGGACCAGCGGCTCGACTACTTCCCGGGCACCGGCGAGCGTCCGCCGCTGCTGGTCTTCGTGCATGGCGGCTATTTCCGCGCGCTGGACAAGCGCGACCACAGCTTCGTGGCCAGCGAGTTGCCGCGGCTCGGCGTATCCGTGGCGGTGGTGAACTATTCGCTGTGCCCGTCCGTGACGGTGCCCGCCATCGTGCGCCAGGTGGTGGGCAGCGTGGCGTGGCTCTACCGGCAGTCGGAACGGCTTGGGCATGACCATTCCCGCATCTTCGTGGCGGGCCATTCGGTCGGCGGCCACCTGGTGGCCATGTTGATGGCGGCGCTATGGCCACAGGTCGGGCCGGATTTGCCGGATGACCTGGTCAAGGGCGGCCTGTCGATCAGCGGCCTGTACGACCTCGAACCGCTGCGGCGCGCCGATTTCCTGCAGCGCGACCTGCGCCTGTCCGAGGAGGACGTGGCGCGCCTGTCGCCGGCGTTCATGCAGCCCGCGACGAACGCGCCGCTGGTGACGGCCGTCGGCGAACTGGAAGCGGCCGAGTACCACCGCCAGAACGCGCTGATCCGAGCGGCGTGGCCGGCCAATGCGGCGCAGGATGTGCCGCTGCCGGGCCGGCACCATTTCAACGTGATGGACGACCTGGCCAATCCCGACAGCACGCTGCTGCGCGCTGTCCTGACACTGACGGGCGTCAGGACGTAATCGCTCTCAGTTTTCCAGCACGCGCAGCAGGGACGAGGTATCGTCCTTGCCCCAGCCGTGTTCCATCAGCGACTTCAGCTGCGCTGAAGTTGCCTGCATGGCCGGCAGTTTCAGGCCGATTTCCTGCGCGATATCGCGCGCGAGCCCGAAGTCCTTGTCGTGCAACCGCGCCTCGATGCCGGCTGCGAACTCGCGCTCGACCATCTTCGGGCCCATCAGGTCCAGCATGCGGCTGCCCGCAAAGCCCGTGGAGATCGCCTGAAGCACCCGTCCGGTGTCGACCTGCTGTGCAGCGGCAAAATGCATCGCCTCCGCGATGCCTTCGATATTGACCACCTGCACGATCTGGTTGCACAGCTTGGCCACCTGGCCCGCGCCGTTGCCGCCGATGTAGGTGATGCTCTTGCCGAGCAGCGCCAGCAGCGGGCGCACGCGCTCCAGCACTTCCGGCTTGCCGCCGACCATGATGGTCAGCGTGGCAGCCTCGGCGCCGGCCGTGCCGCCCGACACCGGGCAGTCCAGTGCGTCGATGCCGCGCGCGGCCAGCGCCGTGGCGATCTCGCGCGTGACAATCGGCGAGATGGTGCTGTGGTCGACGCATACGGTTCCGGGCGCGGCGCCGTGGATCACGCCGTTCTCGCCGAGAAGCACCTCGCGCACGTCCTCGGACGAGGTCACGTTGGTGAACACGACGCTCGCGCCGCGCGCCGCTTCGGCGGGCGTGAAGAACGGTTCGGCGCCGAGCGCGCGGGCGGCTTCGGCCGCCTCAGGGCGGCGCACGAATGCGCGCACCGTGTGGCCCGCGGCCAGCAGGTGGCGGACCATGTGCGAGCCCATGGCGCCCAGGCCGATGAAGGCGACGGTAGTCGATTGCGTTGCAGTCATGTCAGAACTTCCTTGTTGCGAATCCGGCAGCCGCCTCGCACCGGATCACTGGTCCGGCGCGTAGGCGAACTTGCCGTTGCGGATGACCCCCATCACGCGCGAACGCTGGTCGAAGCCCTGGTGATCCTTGGCCGACAGGTTCAGCACGCCGTTGGGGACGGTGAGATTGTTGGTCGTTTCCAGCGCATCGCGCAGCGCATGGCGGAATGCGGGCGTGCCGGGCTGTGCTCCGGTCTTGAGCGCGCGGCGGCTGGCGTCGTCGAGCAGTTGCCACGCGCCCCAGGCGTCGCCGGCGAACTGGGTAACGGTGTCCGGGCCGTACTTCCCTTCATACTGGTTGACGAAGGACAGGGCGACCTTCTTCACCGGATGGCCGTCCGGCAACTGGCGCGCCACCACTACCGGGCCGGTCGGGAACAGCGTGCCTTCCACGTCCTTGCCGCCCATGCGCAGGAATTCCCACGAGGCGATGCCGTGGGTCTGGTAGACCTTGCCCTTGTAGCCGCGCTCGCCCAGCGTCTTCTGCGGCAGCACGGCGGGCGTGCCGGCGCCGGCGATCAGGATCGCATCCGGATTGGCAGCCATCAGCTTGAGCACCTGGCCGGTCACCGAGGTATCCGCGCGCGAGAAGCGCTCGTTGGCCACCACCTTGATCTTGCGCAGATCCGCCAGCCGCGAAAACTCGCGCCACCAGCTTTCGCCGTAGGCGTCATTGAAGCCGATGAATCCGACCGATTTCACGCCATGATTGCTCATGTACTCGGTCAGCACGGTCGCCATGTGCGAGTCGTTCTGCGGCATCTTGAAGGCCCAGCGCCGCTTCGGGTCGCTCTGCGGCTCGACGATGGTGGCCGAGGCGGCCAGCGTGACCATCGGCGTTTCGCCCTCGCGAATGGCGTCGAGCGAGGCCAGCGCCGTGGCGGTGATGTTGGGGCCGACGATCACGTCGACCTTGTCCTCGGAGATCAGCTTGCGCACGTTGCGCACGGCGGCGGACGGGTCCGTCGCGTCGTCCAGCACGATGTAGTGCGCCTTTTGCCCGCCAAGCGTCTGTGGCCACATCAGCACGGTGTTCTTGGATGGAATGCCGATCGACGCCGCCGGCCCGGTGGTGGAGACATCGACGCCGACGTGGATATCGGCAAGCGCGGCATTGGCAATCAGTGCGGTGGCGGACACGCAGGCGATGACGAGCGCGCGGCGCAGCGGGTTGGGCATGGTTCTCCTCGGTATGTGTTTTCTTTTTCTCCGCCGCTTCTCTCCCCGGTGGGAGAGAGAAGCAGTCAGGCAGCAAGCATAGCGAAGTGGCAGGTGATCCGCATTTGGCGCATTCCCGCTGTTTCGCGGCTTACTTGGCGCCAAGCCGCCAGAGCGAGGTCACCTCTGCCGAGCGCGCCGCATGCAGCGGATCGGCAGCGTCCGCGGCGCGCGGGTGGCGCGGGCGGATGTCGGAATGGCCCAGCACGCGCAGCCCGGCTGCATCGATCCAGCCGAGCAGCTGCTCTCGCGAACGCAAGCCGAGGTGCTCGGCCAGGTCGGACAACAGCAGCCAGCCTTCACCGCCCGGTTCCAGGTGGGCCGCCAGGCCGTCCAGGAAGCCGCGCAGCATGGCGCTGTCGGGGTCATAGACCGCACGCTCCACGGGCGAACTGGGCCGCGCTGGGACCCACGGCGGGTTGCAGACGATCAGCGGTGCGCGGCCTTCGGGGAAGAGGTCGGCGGTGATGATTTCCACCTGCTTGTCGTAGCCGAGCTGCGCAATGTTTTCACGGGCGCAGGCGAGCGCGCGCTCGTCCATGTCCGTCGCCACCACGCGCTGTACGCCGCGCCGGGCCAGCACGGCCGACAGCACGCCGGTGCCTGCGCCAATGTCGAAGGCCAGCGTCTTGGCCGGCAGCGGCTCGTTGGCGACGAGATCCACATACTCGCCGCGCACCGGCGAGAACACGCCGTACCACGGGTGGATGCGTGCGTCGAGCGCAGGGATCTCCACGCCCTTGCGGCGCCATTCATACGCGCCGATCATGCCGAGCAGTTCGCGCATGGACGCCACATAGGGTTCGGCGGCACTGCCGTAGACCTGCTCGCAGGCCTGGCTGACCTCTGGCGCACGGCGCAGCGGCAGCGTGTGGCCGGGCTCGAACGGCAGCAGCAGCATGCCCAGCGTGCGTGCGCGCTGGGACTGGGCCAGCCGGTGCTGGTGGAAGGCTTCGGTCGCCGAGCCTGCGGCGTGCTTGTGGCCGGGCCGGCTCTTTTTCTTCGGCTTGCGCTCGGTGCGCCGGGCCATGGCCTGCAGCAGCTGGCGCGCATTCTGGAAGTCGCCACGCCACAGCAGCGCGGTGCCTTCGCAGGCGAGGCGGTAGGCGGTATCGGCCGATGTGGTGTCATCGGCCACCACGACGCGGCGCGGTGGTGGCAGGCCGGCTTCCGAGCGCCAGCGCGCGCTGTGTTCGACGCCGTCTTCGGTCCAGTGGATCTGCGGAAAATCACTCACAGGCGGGCCTCCGGCTGCGCGCGGCACACGAGTGCCAGGGAAATGTTCATGAATTTTGTCCTGCTATATAGAGAGGGAAGGGCGTAGCCGCCCCGTTCAGAGTTCGTACGCCTCGTGGTCGCCCGACATCGCCTGTTCGACCAGCTTGCGGTTCAGCGTGGGCGAGAACAACTCGATGAAGGTATAGACGAAGCTGCGCAGGTAGGCGCCCTGCTTGACGGCCAGATGCGTCACATTGGTGCCGAACAGGTGCCCGGCGGGAATGCCGCGCAGGTTGCGGTCGCGCTCAGCGTCATAGGCAAGCCCCGCAACGATACCGATGCCGAGGCCGATCTCCACATAGGTCTTGATCACGTCCGCATCGATCGCTTCCAGGATGATGTCAGGCTGCAAGTGCCGCAGCTCGAACGCCTTGTTGATCTTGGGCCGCCCGGCAAAATTCGGGTCGTAGGTGATGAGCGGGTAGCTCATCAGGTCTTCGAGCGCCAGATGCTTTTTTTCCAGTAGCGGGTGATCGGGTGGCGTAATCACCACGTGCTGCCATTGGTAGCCAGGCAGGGAGACCAAGGTCTTCTCGTGGGTGATGCCTTCGGTGGCGATGCCGATATCCGCCTGGTCATGAAGCAGCATGTCGGCAATCTGCGAAGGATTGCCCTGCTGGATCGACAGCCGGACCTTCGGGTAGCGCTTGGTGAACTCGCTGATCACGCGCGGCAGCGCGTAGCGCGCCTGCGTGTGCGTGGTCGCAATGGTGAAATTGCCCTGGTCCTGTGCCGCATAGTCCATGCCGACACGCTTGAGGCTTTCCACCTCCTGAAGAATTTTTTCCACCGAGTTCAGGATGCGGCGCCCCGGCTCCGTCAGGCTGCGGATGCGCTTGCCATGGCGCGTGAAGATATCGACGCCGAGCTCTTCCTCCAGCTCGATGATGGCCTTGGACACACCGGGTTGTGATGTGTAGAGCGCTTTGGCGGCCTCCGTCAGATTGTAGTTCTGGCGTACCGCCTCACGCACAAAGCGAAACTGGTGCAGGTTCATATAACTCGGGTCGTATAAACAAACAACTTCTTATTAGTTTGAGGTATGAGGCCAGTTTATTACGATTCTCGAACTTTGTTAATGAACGGCCAGCCCGCATTGCGCCCGCAGTCACCACCCTGAAAGTGACGCCGGCAAGACGGACGGGCCCAGCCAAGCCTCCACATGTCCCTTGCCTATACCGTTTCCGGTCTGCTCGTAGGCGTCCTCGTCGGTCTGACCGGGGTGGGCGGGGGCTCGCTCATGACGCCGCTGCTGACGTTGCTGTTCGGATTCTCGCCGGCCACCGCCGTGGGTACCGACCTGGCCTTCGCGGCGATCACCAAGGGTTTCGGCACCATCGCGCATCGCGCCCACGGGCACGTGCAGTGGCAGGTCGTGCGCCGCCTGTGCATCGGCAGCCTGCCGGCCGCTGTGGCCGCCATCCTCGTCCTGAAGAACGCCGGCGAACTGAATGCCCAGTGGCTGCATGTGATTCGCGTGACGATCGGCGTGTCGGTGCTGCTGACCGTGCTGTCGCTGCTGTTCCGCAAGCAGATGCTGGCCTGGCTCGAGCGCAATCCGCGCTTCCAGCTGCATGGCCGTGCGCAAGTGATTGCGACCATCGTGGTCGGCGCCGTGATCGGCGTGCTGGTCACGGTGTCGTCGATCGGCGCCGGCGCGGTTGGCGCGACGCTGATCCTGCTGCTGTATCCGCAAATGAAGCCGGCCGAAGTGGCTGGCACCGATATCGCCTACGCCGTCCCGCTGACGGCGCTGGCCGGGCTGGGCCACGTATGGCTTGGCACCGTCGACTGGAATCTGCTGCTGTCGCTGCTGGTGGGCTCGATCCCCGGCATCTGGCTGGGCGCGCAATTGTCGCGCGCGCTGCCCGAGCGGCTCGTACGCGCGGCCCTGGCCACCACGCTGACGCTGGTCGCCATCAAGCTCGTCTCCTGAATTCAACGAATACTGAACGGACCCACACCATGTATCAGTACGATCAATACGACCAGCGCATCGTCAACGAGCGCGTTGCCCAGTTCCGCGACCAGGTGCGCCGCCGCCTGTCGGATGAGCTGACCGAGGAAGAATTCCTGCCGCTGCGCCTGCAGAACGGCCTGTACATGCAGCGCCATGCGTACATGCTGCGCGTGGCGATCCCATATGGCCTGCTGGCTTCGAAGCAGCTGCGCAAGCTGGCCCATATCGCACGCGAGTACGACCGCGGCTACGGCCACTTTTCGACGCGCCAGAACATCCAGTACAACTGGATGGAACTCGAGCGCGTGCCCGACGTGCTGGCCGAGCTGGCCAGCGTCGAGATGCACGGCATCCAGACCTCGGGCAACTGTGTGCGCAACATCACCACCGATCACTTCGCCGGCGTCGCGCCGGACGAGTCGGTGGACCCGCGCGTGCTGGCCGAACTGCTGCGCCAGTGGAGCACGTTCCAGCCCGAATTCGCCTTCCTGCCGCGTAAGTTCAAGATCGCCATCTCGGCCTCGAAGGACGACCGCGCCGTGGTGCAGATGCATGACATCGGCATCTACGTGTACAAGAACGACGCCGGCGAGACCCGCATCCGCGTGCTGGCTGGCGGCGGCCTGGGCCGCACCCCGATCCTCGGCACGATCATCAAGGACGATCTGCCGTGGCAGCACATGCTGACCTACGTCGAGTCCGCCATCCGCGTGTACAACCGCTATGGCCGCCGCGACAACAAGTACAAGGCGCGCATCAAGATCCTGGTGAAGGCCATCGGCGCCGAGAAGTTTGCCGAGGAAGTCGAAGAGGAATGGCAGTACAGCAAGGACGGTCCCGGCACGCTGACGCAGGACGAGTTCGATCGCGTGGCGCAGTACTTCACGCCGCCGGCCTATGAAAAGCTGGCCGACACTGACGCCTCGTACGAAAAGCACCTGCTCGAGGACAAGGCCTTCGCGCGCTGGGTCAGCCGCAGCGTGCACGGCCACAAGGTGCCGGGCTACGCCGCCGTGACGCTGTCGACCAAGCCGGGTCCGGTCTCGCCTCCGGGTGACGCCACCGCCGAACAGATGGAAGCCGTGGCCGACCTGGCCGACCAATTCGGCTTCGGCGAGCTGCGCGTGGCGCACGAGCAGAACCTGGTGCTGCCGGACGTGAAGAAGCACGACCTGTACGACCTGTGGCAACTCGCGAAGAAGGCCGGCCTGGCTACGGCCAACATCGGCCTGCTGACCGACATCATCGCCTGCCCGGGCGGCGACTTCTGCTCGCTGGCCAATGCCAAGTCGATCCCGATCGCGCTGGCCATTCAGGAGCGCTTCGACAACCTGGACTTCGTCCATGACCTGGGCGAAGTGTCGCTGAACATCTCGGGCTGCATCAACGCCTGCGGCCATCACCACGTCGGCAACATCGGCATCCTCGGCGTCGACAAGGACGGTTCGGAGTGGTACCAGGTCACGCTCGGCGGCGCGCAAGGCAACAGCACGGCGCTGGGCAAGGTCATCGGCCCGTCGTTCAGCGCAGAGGAAATGCCGGACGTGATCTCGCGCATTATCGAGACCTTCGTGGCGAACCGCATCGAAGACGAACGCTTCATCGAGACCGTGAACCGGATCGGCATCGCCCCGTTCAAGGAGCGCGTGTACGCCGACAAGCAACCGCGCGAGCGCGCAGAAGCCTGAGGACCGGAGAAACAGACATGGCAAAGATTATTCAACTGCAACGTACGGCCGACGCCGTCACCCCGGTCATCGTCGAAGACAGCTGGACCGTGCTGCGCGGCGCCGAAGGCCAGCCGCTGACCGAGGAGCAGATCGTCGCCGCGGTGCAGAGCCAGGACGCTGTCCTGTTCCCGCTGACGGTGTGGAAGTCGCATGAAGGCCTGCTGGCCGGCCGTGCGCGTGAGCGCACCGGCGTGTGGCTCGCGCCCGAAGACGAGCCGGGCGATGCCCAGGCGCTGTTCGATGGCGTGGCCGTGGTGGCGGTGGACTTCCCGGTGTTCCGCGATGGCCGTGGTTTTTCTACGGCTTACCTGCTGCGCACCCGCTATCAGTGGAAGGGCCAGCTGCGCGCCATCGGCGACGTACTGCGCGACCAGCTCAACTTCATGAAGCGCTGCGGCTTCGACACCTTCGCGGTGCGCGCCGACAAGAACATCGACGACGCGATCAAGGGCTTCACCGAATTCACCGTGACCTACCAGGCTTCGGTCGATGAGCCGCTGCCGCTGTTCCGCCGCGCACGTGCCGAGGTTGGCGCAAGGGAATCGGCATGAGCGGCCTGAGCGACATCGCAGTCGTGGATGGCGGCGCGCCGGCATCGGCGCTGCGTCCCACGCTGTGGACCATGCCCGAGTACACGGGCAGCCTGGCGGACCTCGACGAGAAGGAACGCGAGCTGTCGGCCCGCCTGGCCGGCATTGCCGCACGCTTCTTCCGCGCGCGTTTTGCCACTAGCCTTGCTGCCGAAGACATGGTGCTGACCGACGCGATCCTGCGCGGCACGCCGGCCGTGCGCGCGGGCATCCGCGTGTTCACGCTGAACACGGGCCGCCTGCACGCCGAAACGCTGGCTGTGCTGGACGAGGTGAAGGTGCATTACGGCTACACCGTCGAGCAGTTCACGCCGGACACCGAGGCCGTCGAGAACTACCTGAAGAAGCATGGCCTGAACGCGTTTTACGACAGCATCGACCTGCGCAAGGATTGCTGCGGCATCCGCAAGGTCGAGCCGCTCAACCGCGCGCTGTCGCACGCGGACGCCTGGATGACCGGCCAGCGCCGCGAGCAAGCCGTCACGCGTTCCGAACTGCCGTTCGAGGAAATGGACGAAGCTCGCGCCATCCCGAAGTTCAATCCGCTTGCGGACTGGACCGAGGCCGAGGTGTGGGCATACCTGAAGCGCCACAACGTCCCGGTGAACGCGCTGCATGCCAAGGGCTACCCCAGCATTGGCTGCGAACCTTGTACGCGTGCGGTGCGCGCGGGCGAGGACCTGCGCGCCGGGCGCTGGTGGTGGGAGAGCAAGGACTCGAAAGAGTGCGGGCTCCACGAACAGAACATCAAGCATTGACGCATTGAAGCATTCGAGGCCGAACGACATGGGCATCATGAACGACATCGCAAGCGCCACCAGCAGCGTGGCGCACTTGCTGCAGGTACAGAACGATCACCTCGACCGCCTGGAGGCCGAGTCGATCTACATCATCCGCGAGGTCGTGGCCGAGTGCCGCAACCCGGCGCTGCTGTTTTCGGGCGGCAAGGATTCGATCGTCATGCTGCACCTGGCATTGAAGGCCTTCCGCCTCGGTGACCGCAAGATCGAGCTGCCGTTCCCGCTCGTGCACATCGACACCGGCCACAACTATCCGGAAGTGATCCAGTTCCGCGACCAGCGCGTGGCCGAACTCGGCGCGCGCCTGGTGGTGGGCCATGTGGAGGATTCCATGAAGCGCGGCACCGTGCGCCTGCGCAAGGAAACCGATTCGCGCAACGCCGCGCAGGCCGTGACGCTGCTCGAAACCATCGAGGCGCACCAGTTCGACGCGCTGATGGGCGGTGCCCGCCGCGACGAAGAGAAGGCCCGCGCCAAGGAACGCATCTTCTCGTTCCGCGATGAATTCGGCCAGTGGGACCCGAAGGCCCAGCGCCCCGAACTGTGGAGCCTGTACAACGCCCGCATGGCGCAGGGCGAGCAGATGCGCGTGTTCCCGATCTCGAACTGGACCGAACTCGACGTGTGGCAGTACATCGCCCGCGAGAAGCTGGCCCTGCCGCCGATCTACTACGCGCACCAGCGTGAAGTCGTGCGCAAGAACGGCCTGCTGGTGCCGGTGACGCCGATCACGCCGAAGCAAGATGGTGACGTCAGCGAAACGTTGTCGGTCCGCTTCCGTACCGTCGGCGACATCAGCTGCACCTGCCCGGTGGCCAGCGAGGCCGATTCGCCCGAAGCGATCATCGCCGAAACCGCGGTGACCGAAATCACCGAGCGGGGTGCCACGCGCATGGACGACCAGACCAGCGAGGCGTCGATGGAGCGCCGCAAGAAGGAAGGCTATTTCTAAGCCGACGCAGCCAAGGATTCAGAACATGACTCACCAATCTACCCATCAGGGCCTGCTGCGTTTCATCACCGCGGGTTCCGTCGACGACGGCAAGAGCACGCTGATCGGCCGCCTGCTGTTCGACAGCAAGGCCGTGCTGTCGGACCAGCTGACCGCGCTGGCCAACGCCAAGAACAAGCGCACCGCCGGCGAGCAGATCGACTTCTCGCTGCTGACCGATGGCCTGGAAGCCGAGCGCGAGCAGGGCATCACGATCGACGTGGCGTACCGCTACTTCTCGACCGCGCGCCGCAAGTTCATCATCGCCGATACGCCGGGCCACGAGCAGTACACGCGCAACATGGTCACGGGCGCCTCGACCGCGCATGCGGCCATCGTGCTGGTCGATGCCACGCGAGTGACGGTCAAGGACGGCCGCGCCGAACTGCTGGCCCAGACCAAGCGCCATTCGGCCATCCTGAAGCTGCTGGAACTGCAGCACGTGATCGTGGCCGTCAACAAGATGGACCTGGTCGAGTACAGCGAGCAGCGTTTCAACGAGATCCGTACTGCCTACACCGAACTGGCCGAGCAACTTGGGCTGAAGGACGTGCGTTACGTGCCGGTGTCGGCGCTGCGCGGCGACAACATCGTGCACGCCAGCGACGCCATGCCGTGGTACCAGGGCGAGTCGCTGTTGCCGCTGCTCGAAGCGCTGCCGGTGGAAGAAGCCGCTCCGGAAGGCGATGCCGCCCTGCGTTTCCCGGTGCAGCTGGTGATCCGCCAGGACGGTTCGCAGTCGGACGACTTTCGCGGCTATGCCGGCCGCGTCGAAGCGGGTACCGTGCGCGTCGGCCAGAAGCTGCGCGTGCTGCCGGCCAACCGCGAAGCGGTGGTGGCCGAAGTGCTGACGCCGAACGGCTCGGCCGATTCCGCCAGCGCTGGCGACACCGTCACGGTGCGCCTGTCCGAGGACGTCGATGTGTCACGTGGTGACATGTTCGTCGCCGCCGATGCGACCGCCGCTTCCGCGAAGAAGCTGCAAGCCGACTTGTGCTGGTTCGACGATGAATCGCTGAACCCGTCGCGTAAATATGTGCTCAAGCACACCACGGCCAGCGTGTTCGCGCGCGTGTCGTCAGTGGACCGCGTGCTCGACGTGCACACGCTGTCGCACGAGACCGGCCGCCACGACATCCGCCTGAACGACATCGGCTCGGTGCAGCTTTCGCTGCAGAAGCCGATCGTGTGCGATGCCTACGGTGACAACCCGGCGACCGGCGCGTTCGTGCTGATCGACGAGGCAACCAACCACACGGTCGCCGCGGGCATGATCCGTGCATACTCCTGAGCATCAGGACACACGTCACGCGAGGCAAGGGGCAGATGATGGACAAGGCAGGCAAATCGACCGGCAAGGTCTACCTGATCGGGGCGGGCCCCGGGGCGGCGGACCTCATTACGGTGCGCGGTGCACGGTTGTTGGGCGAAGCCCAGGTCGTGCTGCATGACGCACTGGTGTCGCCCGAGATGCTGGCCTGGTGTCCGCAGGCCAGGCTGGTGGAAGTGGGCAAGCGCTGCGGCAAGCGTTCGACGGCACAACTGTTCATCAACCGCCAGATCATCGACATGGCGACGAAGTACGAGCGCGTGGTGCGTCTCAAGGGCGGCGATCCTATGCTGTTCGGCCGCGCCGATGAGGAACTCCAGGCGCTGGAAGCGGCTGGTATCGCGTACGAGGTGGTGCCCGGCATTACCGCGGCACTCGCGGCCGCGTCGGCCATCGCCAAGCCGCTGACCAAGCGCGGCGTGTCGCGCAGCGTGGCCTTCGCCACGCAGGCCAAGGCCGCGGATGGCACGGAAGTGCCGGCATCCGCCGCGGACATCGAAGCAGATGTGCGCGCCGATACGCTCGTGTACTACATGGGCCGCGACCAGGCCGCGGCCATCGCCGCGCAGCTGATCGCCCACGGCAAGGCGCCGTCGACGCCGGCATGGGTGGTCGAGGCGGTCAGCACGCCCCACCAGCGCAGCCATGCCTTTACGCTGCAGCAGATGGCGGCGGGCGAAGCAGCCGGCTGGATCGACCCGTCGCATCCGAGCCTGCTGATGATCGGCGCGGCGCTGGCGGCGCGCGCGACCGAGCCGGTGACGCGCGATGTAGCCGCGACGATCTCGGCAAAGGCGGCCTGAAATCAGTTTATGCGGAACCGCGAAAGCCGGGCATATGCCCGGCTTTTTGCTATTCAGGTCCGCTGGCGCAGCGCATCGACACTGAAGCGTCCGCCACCCGCCATCATCGGCACCAGCAGCAGCATGCCCCAGTACAGGTGACTCTGGATCGCTGCCGGGCATTCAAAGGTCCATAGCTGCGGGTAAGAGAGCACCGCCATGGCATTCACCGCGAACAGGCCCAGTGCGGCTGGCCGTGAGAACAGGCCCGCGAACAGCAGCAGCGGGAACGCGAGTTCACCGAAGGTGCCAGCCATTGCCGCCAGTTCCGGCGGCAACACGGGGACGTGGTATTCGTCGCGGAACAGGGCCAGCGTCGTGCCCCAGTCGTGCAGCTTGAGCCAGCCGGAGGCCAGGAACTGCCAGCCGACATAGACGCGGATCAGCAGCAGGACGGCCGACAATCCCCAATCGCCGAAGAATCCGGCAGTACGTTGCAGCGGCGCCGACACGAACTGGGCAGGGCTGATGGCTTTCATGATCGGGTATCTCCTTCGGTGGGGTGAGGACTTGCCAGACACAGGAGGCCTGTCTCCAGCCATGCCGCGAGCGTGCTGGCGGCATCGAACGACGGGTCCGCGCTGGCCGCTTGCCAGAGCAGGTCGCCAAGGGTTGTGGGCTGCTCGCGCAGCCGGTCAAGGACGTCCACCTGCGCTGGCGGCATGGCGATGACGCTCACGCGCCAGCGCGGACGGATCACCATGCCGTGGCTCGGCGTGTCGGGACACTCAGGGAGCGGCGGCCCGCCAGACTGGTGCGCCTGCCAGATCGGCACAGCCGCCCACGCAGCAGAGAACGGCTGTGCGCAACGGCACAGCGTCACGGCAAGCGCGGCGACGTCGGCGGGTGCCATCGATTGCAGCATGGCGGCGTCGAGCATGACATCGTCGGCGGCGTAGTAGGCCATGTGGCACAGCCATTCGAGCCGGGCGACGTCGGGCAGGTAAGGGTAGGGCGCCACCGGGCCGAACGTTGCCAGGAACGCCGGGAAGGATTCGCCATAGCGATGCAGGTCCGGATCGCGCGACGGATGCGTTTGCCCGTAGGCGTGGCTGAGCCCTTCGAAGAAGGCGTCGCCCATCAGGGCGAGGACTACCGGATAGGCTGCGCGCAATACCTTGAGCGCCGTTTCGTGTTGGTTGCCGCGGTAGTAGCCGATGCGGTCGCGCGCCTGTGCCGTGTCGCCTGCAAATATCGACAGGCTTGCCGCGGTCGGCTCGGTGTCGATGATGGCGTTGGCGAACGCCTGCTGGAGCGTGTCAGGCGCACGCATGGTCATGCTCCGCGAGCGCCGATGCGGCTTGCGACAGTGCGCGTTGCCGCTCGTCGAGCAGCACGTCAAGCGCCGGAATGTCCGTGTCCCATTCGATCAGCGTGGGCACGCTGGGCATGCCATCGCCTGCGAAGCGTTGCACGGCGTATGCATAGAGCGACCACACCTCCGGGGCGACGCGCGCGCCGTGATGGTCGATCAGCACGCTGCCATCGGCCAAATGGCCGGCAAGGTGGAACTCGCCAACGGTTCCCGCCGGCAATTGCGCAAGCATGTCGATCGCGGCGTGCGCATCCTCGCCGTGGTTGAACTGGTTCACGTAGAGGTTGTTGATGTCGAGCAGGATGCCGCAACCGGTACGCTGCGCGAGCGCGGCGAGGAACTGTGCCTCGCTCATCTGTTCATCACGAAAGCGCAGGAACGTCGATACGTTCTCGACCAGCATGCGTCGCCGCAGTACGGACTGCATCCGGTCCACGCGTTCGCATACGAGGGCGAGCGCTGCCTCGGTCAGCGGCAACGGCAGCAGTTCGTTGAACTGGTGGCTCCCGATGCGGTTCCAGCACAGGTGTTCGGATACCAACGCCGGTTCGATGCGCGCTACCAGGTCTGCGATGCGGGCAAGGTGGGGTGCGAACGCGTCGCCGCTGGCGGAGCCCAGGCCCAGCCCCACGCCGTGCAGGCTGACCGGATAATCGGCGCGCAATGCGGTCAGGACCTGGAGGTCCCTCCCGCCCGCGCCGAGGTAGTTTTCCGTATGCGCTTCCAGCCAGCCAAGCGCGGGACGCTGCGCGAGCAACTCGGCATAGTGCATGGCGCGCAGGCCGATACCGGTGCCAAGGTCGCCGCCGCCGTCCCGCTCAACGAGGGATGTGGGCATGATGGACTCCGCCGCGGACCGTACTTACATCGCCTTGACCGTGCCCCCCATCTTTTCGCAGCTTCCCCTGGCCACGTACTTCCAGCTCTTGGGGTCGTTGTCCTTCTTGGACTGGCCCGCACAGGAGTGGCTCCCGGCTGCGCTGGCGCAGTCATTCTGGCCGGCCTTGGCGATGCCAAAGCACTTTTCCTTGTCCATGTTCTTGTCCATGGCATCGGCGGCATGGCCGATGCCCGAGGCGAACAGTCCGGCCAGCGCGACGGCGACGAGTGCGGTTTGCTTGTTCATGGTTCTCTCCTGGTGCAGGTGGATGGCCGCATGCATGGTCCACGTTTGTCCACGTTGGTCCCGCGCGGCGAACCGTCAGCGACGGTCTGCACGGTAGTCGGCGTGGCCCCTGCGTTCCTTACACGCGGTGGAGAGATTTTTTTTGGGAATGCTTTCCGGACCTGAGAGCGGTGCGGTCGGCGTGGGTGCTGGTCAGGCCTGGCCGGATGCCGCAGGCGAGAGGGATGCTGCGCAGTACGCCGCAATCGCGTCGAGGACGCTGTCGGCTTCGCCGACGGCCGTGGCGCAGCGGATCGAGAGCGCGGGGTATTGCTGCCGGCATGTATCGATGAGCGCGGGCAGGTCGCGCCGCAGATGCCCGCCCTGCCCGAAGAATACCGGCACCACAGTGATCTCGTCGACGCCCGCGGCGGCCAGTTCGGCCAGCGCCTCGGGCAACTGCGGGGACATCAGTTCCAGGAATGCCAGCCGCACAGGTGTGCCCGGCAGCGCCGCGGTGAGCTTCTGCACCAGCCGGTCAAACGGTTCACGCCAGCGCACGTCGCGCGCCCCATGCGCAAACAGGACCAGGGCCTGGCGGACGGGCGTGGTGTCGGTCTGCGACATGGCGGTGTCCCTTGCGTTAGTGACGATCGACCCAGCGCAGGGCCGTCAACGCCAGCAACAGGTACAGGGTGCCGGGTACCAGCGCCGAAACGATAGGCGGCCACGTATGCAACAGCCCCACGTGCGAGAACAGCGTATTCGACAGGTGGAACGACAGCCCCAGCATGATGCCGCCAAACACCTTGACGCCCACTGCGCCGGCACGCGCGTGCAGGTAGGCGAAGGGCAGGGCCAGCGCCATCATGACGAACAGCGTCAGCGGATAGACCACCTTCTTCCAGAACGCAATCTCGTAGCGCTGCGTGTCCTGCTTGTTGTCGCGCAGGTGCCGGATATAGCGGAACAGGTCCAGCGTCGACATGCGTTCGGGTGTGACCAGCAGCACGGACAGGATCTGCGGGGTCAGCTCGGAATGCATCGTGACGCTCGGGAACCGAACCTGTTCGGCGCGGAACTCCGGTGCCAGGCCATCGCGCGAGGCGGTGCCCGGCTGACGGAGTTCCGAGAATCGGGTCTCGTTGACGTCGCTCAGCAGCCACGACTGCGCGCCCTGGTACCGGCCTTCCTTCACCACGCGGATGACGCGCAGACGGTACTGGGCATCGAATTCATAGACCGTGATGCCCGTGATGGTCTGGTCCGGCCGCAGTCCGGCCACATTGACAAAGCGGGTGATCTCGCCGCCGGCCGGATCCTTGTCGCGGTCCTTGACCCATACGCCGGAGCGGAAGCCTGACGAGACGGTCGCACCGATCGCCTCCAGCTTGATCTTCTGCGCGAACTGCTCGGCCCGCGGGCCGATGAACTCGCCAAAGATGAAGGTGATGAGCGCCAGCGGCACGGCGAGCTTGAACAGCGAGAACAGCGCCTGGCGCGTATTGAGCCCCGCCACGCGGAAGATGGTGTACTCCGACTGGCTGGCCAGTTGCGAGAACACGTAGATCGCGCTGATCAGCACAGCAATCGGCAGGACTTCGTAGATGCGCGTCGGCGCCTGCAGCAGGACGTGCACGAAGGCGATCAGCGAGGTGTACTTGCCGTTGACGTTCTCGAGCTCGCTGAGCAGGTCGAAGAAGACGAACAGCGACAGCACCGCGAACAGGATGAAGACGAACACCCCGTAGACCTGGCGCGCAAAGTAGCGCTCATAAACACGCAGCAGCCTCATGCCGTGCCTCCCTTGGCGGGCGCCGGGCGGCGGCCGAACACGGCGCGCCAGCCACCGAGGCTGCGGTTCTGCCGGTAGCGGAACATCAGCAGCGCGGCCAGGAACGCCACCGCGTGGATCGGCCACCAGGCCAGCCAGAACGGGATCGAGCCTGAACGCACCCAGGACTGGGCCAGGTTGATCAGGTTGCTGTAGGTCAGGTAGATCAGCACCGCGAAGACCAGCGGCGTGTAGCGGCCGAGCCGCGGGTTCACGTAGGCCAGCGGGATGGCGATCATCACGAAATTGAAGGCAAGGATCGGCAGCGAAATGCGCCAGAGCAGTTCGCCCAGGTTCTCAAGCGTGGGTTTGCGCAACAGGTCGATGGTGTCCCGGCTCTTGGGCGGCTGCTCGTTGGCGCTTTCAGGTGGCTTGTTGTCCACCTTGACCGCATAGCGCTCGAATTCGACGATGCGGTAGTCGATCTGGCCTGGCGTGCCGGCATAGCGGCGGCCGTTCTCCATGACCACCATGCGGTCGCCGTTGGGCATGGTTTCGAAGGTGCCCTGGTGTGCCAGCGCAACCCCGATCTTGTTGGCCTCGGCATTGGCGACGAAGACGTTGCGCGCGTACTTCATGTTGCCGTCGATGCCTTCGATGAACAGCACATAGTTGCCGTTGGACGGTTCAATGAAGCGCCCGGCGGCGATCATCGACAGCACGCCGCGCTGCTCGAAGCGGTCGCGGAACAGCGTGCTCTGCTGGTTGGCCCAGGGCCAGGCGAACAGGCCCAGCAGCAAGGACAGCAAGATGAACGGCGCCGCGAACTGCAGCACCGGCTTGACGAGGTCGCGCAGCGAGATGCCGGCCGAGAACCAGACCACCATCTCCGAGTCCTTGTACCAGCGCGTCAGCACGATCAGCGTCGAGATGAACAGCGTGGCCGAGAGCAGGATGGACAGGTAGCCGATGGTGGCCAGGCCGATCAGGATCAGCACGTCGTTGGGACTGGCCTTGCCATTGGCAGCCAGGCCCAGGATACGGATCACAAGCGACGTGAGCATGAAGGTTAGCATCACCAGGAACACCGCGCCGGCGGTGTAGGCGAGCTCGCGTCGCAGGGCTTGTTGAAAGATCATGCGGTGTCGGTTCCGGTCTGCCGGCCGGCGCGGGCGATGTGCCTTGCGCGAAGTGCCTCGCAGGACAGCGGGCTGCAGGCGGGGCGGATCGGCAGGTCGCGGATAAAAATCGCGGATAATGGAGGCTTTCGTGTCTACGAGCCCCTGAAGGAAGCGCGATGGAATTTAGCACAAAAGCCCTGGATTGGAGCAAAGCCGGCCAAAATGGTTTCCTGGCGACCAAGACCGACTGCCTCGTGGTCGGCGTGTTCGAAGGACAGAATCTGGCGGGCGTGGCCAAGGCCCTCGACGTGGCAACCAAGGGCTTGGTCGCACGGTTGCTGAAGCAGGGCGACTTCGAAGGCAAGCGCGGCACGCAGCTGACGCTGCATGAGGTGGCCGGCGTGGGCGCGGCCCGCGTGCTGCTGGTAGGCCTGGGCAAGGAGGCGGATTTCAACGACAAGGCCTTTGCCGAAGCCGTGCGCACGGCCGTGCGTGCCTTGTCGTCCACGCGCGCCACCTCGGCGCTGTGGTGCCTGTCGCAGCAGCCGCCGCAGCAGCGCGATATCGGCTGGGCGGTCATCACCACCATCTCGCTCGTGCGCGATGCGGGCTACCGCCTGCTGGAGCGCCACCCGGGCCTGAAGCGCGCCAACGGCAAGCCCGGCGCCGCCGACAAGGCGACACTGCGCAAGGTCGTGCTGGCCGTGGACGCCAACGACGCCAAGGCGGCGACCCAGGCCGTGGTGCGCGGCACTGCCATTGCCAACGGCATGGAACTGACCCGCGACCTCGGCAACCTGCCGTCCAATATCTGCACCCCGACCTACCTGGCCAACACGGCGCGCGCGATTGCCAAGCGCCACAAGCTCAAGGTGGAAGTGCTGGGCCGCAAGCAGATCGAAGCGCTGAACATGGGCTCGTTCCTGGCCGTGACCAAGGGCAGCGTCGAGCCGCCGCAGTTCATCGTGCTGCGCTATGACGGCGCGGGCGCCAAGCAGGCGCCGGTGGTACTGGTCGGCAAGGGCATCACCTTCGATACCGGCGGCATCTCGCTCAAGCCGGGCGAGGGCATGGACGAGATGAAGTACGACATGTGCGGTGCCGCGTCGGTGCTCGGCACGCTGCAGGCCGTGGCCGAAATGGGCCTGAAGCTCAATGTGATCGCCGTGGTGCCGACCTGCGAGAACATGCCCAGCGGTGTCGCCACCAAGCCCGGCGACGTGGTGACCAGCATGTCGGGCCAGACGATCGAGATCCTGAACACGGACGCCGAAGGCCGCCTGATCCTGTGCGATGCGCTGACCTATGTCGAACGCTTCAAGCCGGCCGCCGTGGTCGATGTCGCGACGCTGACGGGCGCCTGCATCATCGCGCTCGGCCATATCAACACCGGGCTGTACGCGCGCAGCGACATGCTGGCCGACCAGCTGCTGCAGGCCGGCCGCAAGTCCATGGACACCGCCTGGCGCATGCCGCTGGACGACGAGTACCAGGATCAGCTCAAATCGAACTTTGCCGACATGGCCAATATCGGCGGCCGCCCGGCAGGCAGCGTGACCGCGGCCTGCTTCCTGGCGCGCTTCACCGAAAAGTACGACTGGGCCCACCTGGACATCGCCGGCACGGCCTGGAAGAGCGGCGCGGCCAAGGGCGCCACCGGCCGCCCGGTGCCGCTGCTCACGCAGTTCCTGATGGACCGCGCGGCCTGACGGGCGCAAGAGGCAGGCAGTCATGACGCGCATCGATTTCCACAGCAACGTGCCGGACAAGCTCGGCTATATCTGCCGGCTGGTCCGCAAGGCCTACGGCGCCGGCCAGAAGGTGGTCGTGCACGGCCAGCCGGCGCAACTGGCGGAGCTCGACGCGCGCCTGTGGACGTTCTCGCCGCTGGACTTTCTGCCGCACTGCGGCGTGGACCACCCGAACGCGGAGGTCACGCCGATCGTGCTGGCCGCCACCCTCGACCAGGCGCCGCACCACCAGCTGCTGATCAACCTCGATGCCAAGGCGCCCGCGCAGTTCGCCAGCTTCGAGCGCCTGATCGAAGTGGTCGGCGCCGGCCCCGAAGATCGCGAGGCCGGGCGCGAGCGCTATCGCTTCTACCGTGAGCGCGGCTATCCGCTGACGCACCACGACCTCAGCCAGCCACGCGGAGAATCCGAATGACCGAACGCACGACCTCGCGGGTGATTCCGCGGCTGGGGCCGAACGACAGCATTCCGCTGCTGACCGAGGTGGTGGAATTTCCGGATGGCACGCAGGATGTCTCGGCGATGCCTTCGGATAGCGGCGTGATCGATACCGCTGGCATGACGGAATCAGGCGTGGTCACGCATGTCGGTGACACGGGCGAGCCGGATGTGCTGGACATACCGGTGCTGACTGACGAGATCGATGACGCCGATGCCGCATCGCCGTTGAGCGAGCCTGCGGGCCGCTATCTGTCCGATGCGCCCGGTGAAGACGATCTTCGTGCAGTGCGCACCGAATTGCTGACGCGGGTCATGATGCGGTTCCGGACCGAGTGGCCCCAGGTCGTCGAGGCGCACACCGAGGCCACGCTGCAGGCGAGGCTGGCGCCGCTGACGGCGCAACTCGCTGCCGAGCTGACGCAGGCGCTGGAAGCCCGGTTGGTGGAGTGGCTGGACGCCACGCTCGAAGAGATCGAGCGGGATCCGGGCGGCATGTGAATCGGTTTCGGGCCTCACCGCCCCAACGACCTGACCCCGGCCGCAATATCCCCGGCCGTCCCCGACAGAATCTCGCGATACGCCGCGACCACCGCATCGACCTCGCCGGGCGCCGGCAGGTCCGACTGCGTGCGCCCGCTCACCACCTTCCCATCCGGCAACCGCCGCACCGTCCAGTTGATCGTCGCACCGGCGCGCTGCCCGATGTCGGCATCGAGCCGGACCACTTCCGTCGTGATGCGGTAGACGGGCGCTACATCGGCCAGCCCTTGCTGGTATGTATCCACCGCACCAAGGCTGGCCTGCAAGCGCTGCGACAGTGCGTCGCGCATCTCATCGGGAAGCGGCGACGACCAGCGCGACAGGTCCAGCAACCGCAGGCCTGACTCATTGCCGTTACGCGGGTCGCGCACCACGAGTTGCGGCCGGTTCAGCCGTTCGGGCACGCGCACTGGCGCGACCTCGATCCAGAGTGGATCGCTAGCCGGCACGGCAGGGGTGACGGCGCTTGCATCGGCGGCCGGCCCCTGCGCGAGCGTGTAATAGCGCGGTTCCGGCGAAGCGCAGCCAGCCAGCACCGTGGCGGCGAACAGCATGGACAGCGCGCATGCGCGCGAGGCGTGGATGCGATTCATCATTCCTTCTCCGGCTTGCCGCGCAGCAGCGCTTCGGGATGGCGTTCGAGATAGTCGGTCAGGTTGCGCAACGATGTCGCCGTGCGGGTCAATTCCTGCACCATGCGGCGCGCGTCCTGCTGCAGCGGCGCCTCGGACGACAGCGTGCCGTTGGCAGTGGACAGCGTCTTGCGCGCGTCCTGCAGCGCGGCCAGCACCTGTGGCGCGACATCGCCATTAAGCTGCTTCACGAGTTCGTCGGCACTCGCGAGCGTGGTGTTGAGCGCGGCCACGGACTTGCGCAAATCCTGCCCGATCTGGTCGAACGGCACCTTGTCGATGCGGTTGACGATGTCGCCGACCTGCGCCTGCAACTGATCGAACGTGCCCGGCGTGGTGGCGAACTCGGGGATCGGTGCATTCAGGTCGACATTGGCCGGCGGCGCCTTCGGGAAGAAGTCGAGCGCCACATACAGCTGGCCCGTCAGCAGGTTGCCGGTACGAAGCTGCGCGCGCATGCCACGCTTGAGCAGGCCCGCGATGATCTCGTGGCGGCGGTTGGTGTCCTGGACGTCGCGTTCGCGGAAGCCCATGCGCGACGGGTACAGCTCCACCACCACCGGCATGCGGAACGCCTTCTTGTCGCGCTGGAATTCAATGCCGATGGATCGCACCTGGCCCACGATCACACCTCGGAAATCCACCGGCGCGCCCGGCGAAAGCCCGCGCACGGACTGGTCGAAGTTGAGCACAGCCAGCGTCGGGGCCAGTTCCTCGGGTTCCTTCATGGCCTCGGCCTGGTCGGCCGCGAGCAGGAACTGCGTGTTCTCGGCGGCGCCATCCGTCGCACTGGTGCCTTCGGGCGCCTGGAAGGCGACGCCGCCCAGCAGCACGGTCACGAGCGACTGCGTCGACAGTTTGAGGCCCGACGCATCGAGCTTGAGATCGACGCCGCTCGCATGCCAGAAGCGCGTATCGGCATTCACAAGCCGGTCATAGGGTTTGTTGACGAACACGCGCAGCGTGATGTCGCGCCCGTTCGGGTCGAGCTGGAACGCTACCACTTGGCCGACCTGCACGCGCCGGTAATAGACCGGTGAGCCGATATCTAGCGAGCCCAGGTCCGAGGCGCGCAGCACGAACTGCTTGCCGGACGAGTCCGACGTCACCACCGGCGGCGCCTCCAGGCCCTTGAATTCGCGCCGGCTTTCGGTGGACTTGCCCGCGTCTACGCCGATGTAGGCGCCCGACAGCAGCGTTTCCAGCCCGGATACGCCGCTGGCGGCGAAGCGCGGACGCACGACCCAGAAGCGCGTGTCAGCCACGGCGAAGTTCTCGGCATCCTTGGTCAGGTCGATGTTGGCCAGCACGTGCGAGCGGTCGGACGCAAGCCGCACCGATTTCACCAGCCCGATATCCACGTCCTTGTAGCGCACCGCGGTCTTGCCTGGCGTGAGCCCCTCGGCCGAGCGGAAGGTCACGGTGATCTCGGGCCCGCGCGAGGTCAGGGTGTGGACCAGCAGCGAAATGCCGACCACGGCCGCGACGATCGGGATCAGCCAGACCAGCGACGGCAGCCAGCGCGCCCGCCGGCGGCGTTCGGGTTGCGGCAGGCCCGGCTGTCCCGGTGGTGTGGGCGGAAGGTTTTCAGTCTCGGGCATCTTGTTGTTCCAGCGAGTCCCACAGCAGGCGTGGGTCGAAGCTCAGCGACGCGAGCATGGTCAGCACCACGACCGACGCAAAGGCCATCGCGCCGCCGCCGGGAATGATGGTGGCCAGCGCCCCGGCCCGCACCAGCGAGGCCAGCAGTGCCACCACGAATATGTCGAGCATGGACCAGCGGCCGATCACCTCGACCAGGCCATACAGTTTGGTCTGCTGCCGGATACGCCAGGTGGAGCGCATGTGCACGGACACCAGCAGCAGCGTCAGGATCGCCATCTTCAGCAGCGGCACGATGATGCTCGCGATCAGCACGATGCCCGCGAGCAGGCGGGAGCCCGACAGCCACAGGTAGATCACGCCCGACAGGATAGTGTCCTGCTGCGTGCCCAGGATGGACTGCGTGACCATCACGGGCAGCAGGTTGGCGGGGATGTACAGGATGTAGGCCGACAGCAGGAACGCCCAGGTGCGCGCCAGGCTGTCCGGCTTGCGGTGGTGCAGCGTGGCGCCGCAGCGCGGGCACGGCTCGCCCTCGAGCGAGCGCGGGCTGACCAGGTCGCATGCGTGGCACGAGACGAGACCCAGGCGCGAGGCAGTGGGTACCTGCGGCAGCGGCGTGCGCTCGTCGTCGTCGGTAATTTCCTGCACCACGCTGGCGGCGAGCTTGCGCGAGCGTTCGAGCTGTTCGCGCGCGCCGGCGATTCCGGGGCGCGGACGGCGCGCTGGCGGCTTGTCGCTCATCGGCGCGCTCCGTCCGTGGCCTCGGCGTCTTCCGGCGATTCCAGGTAATGCCAGAGGTCGCGCGGGTCGAATGACAGCATGGCCGCCAGCACCACCACCAGCGCCCCGAACGACCACAGCGCGATGCCCGGCAGCACCTGCGCCATGCTTGACAGCTTCACCAGCGTGACCAGCACGCCGATCATGAACACTTCGATCATGCCCCACGGGCGGGTCTGGCAAATGCCGCGCACGATGCGGTCAAAGCCCACCGGCATGCGGTGGCCTGCCATCGGTACCAGCAGGTAGGCCATCATCAGCATCTCCGAGAGCGGGAACAGGATGGTGGTGGCGAATACCAGTGCCGCCACCAGCGCCATGTGGTCGGCATACAGCGCCTGCACGGCGCCCCACAGCGTGGTCTGCGTGCGCACGCCCTTGAGATCCATCTCGACGATCGGAAACGCGTTGGAAATCAGGAACAGGATCAGTGCGGTGACGACCAGGGGCAGCAGGCGCCGGTACGCGCGTGCGCTTTCGCGGTAAAGCTGGCCGCCGCAGCGCAGGCACAGCGCGCGCTCGCCGCGGGCAAGTTCGGCGCGCTGGTACACGGCGTCGCAGTATTCGCAGGCGATCAGGTTATGGAGTGCGCGCGTGTCCAGTGGCGTGCCAGAATCACCATCGTTCATGGGCCGCTCAGCGTGAGGGCTTGCCCGGCGTGACGGCCGGGGCATCGGGGTTGTCGACGAGCGCGGGAGCGGGGCCGTCCGCTGGCGCGGCGATCCCCGCTGCTGCGGCCTGAGCAGCCCGTGCGGCTTCGACCTGCGAGCCGATGGTCCAGTCGCGCAGCAGCGCATAGGCCACCGCCAGCAGGGTTGGGCCGATAAATACGCCGAGGAAGCCAAAGGCCAGTGCTCCGCCGAGCACGCCCATCATGATCCAGATGAGCGGCATGCCCGTGCCTTTGCTGATCAGCAGCGGCTTGACGACGTTATCCGCCATGCCGACTACGGCCACGCCCCATACCACCAGGAAGATCGCCCAGCCAGTTTCGCCGCCGTGGTACAGCCACAGCGCGGCAGGCAGCCACACCAGCGGCGGGCCGACGGGAATGACGGACAGGAAGAACGTGACGAAACCGAGGATGGCAGCGGCGGGCACCCCGGCAATCCACAGGCCGATGCCTTGCAGCACGGCCTGGATGAACGCCGTGCCGAGTACGCCATAGACCACGCCCTTGACCGTACTTCCGGCGAGCGCGAGGAGGTGATCGGCACGCTCGCCTGCAATACGACGCATGCCCGCGCGCAGCCAGTCGATTGCGTATTCGCCGCCGGTATAGAAAAAGAACGCCAGGATGATCGACAGTGCGAGCTGGCCCAGCCCGGCCCCGACCGACAGGCCAGCGCCGAGCAACGCATGTCCGACCGGCGCGATCAGCTTGCGCACATTGGCCACCATTTCGGAATCGGCGTGGATCAGCCGCTCCCACGATGTCTGCAGGTAGCCGCCCACATAGGGCAGGCTGCTGAGCCAGTCCGGAAGCTGCGGAATGCCTTGGTCGATGTAGCGGTCAACCAGCGCGGAAAGCTGGTCGATATGTGCCGAAAAGCTCGCGCCGGCATAAACGAAGGGCCCAAGCACGATCACGGCGGCCAGCACCACGCAGATCAGCGCGGCCAGGCTGCGCCGGTTGCCAAGCCAGCGGGCCAGCACGGTGTAGGGATACCACGAGCTGAATGCCAGGATCGCGCCCCACAGCAGCGCCGTGGTGAACGGCGCCAGCACCAGCAATGAGCCGCCGATCAGCACGACCAGTGCGAACACGGCGGCGATCTTTTCAATCAGTTGGCCGGAACTCATGACATCTCCCAATTCCGCCGGAGTGACGGAAACGGCGTAAATATAGCTTACGTCAGTCCCAGCGACGGCAGGAGGGGGATTCAGGTGGCTGTGCAGGCACCTGTGAACGCGTAGCCGGGGATGAGTCCACAGTGCCACAGGTATGTGACATGCGCCAGCGTTCGAGGGGCGTAGCAGGCGCCCGATATGCGACGCCCGGGAGGAGGCCGAAGGAAATCAGGCCGTGGCGCTCATCACGCCGTCCTTGAGCAGCGCAGCCACCAGGTCCGACTGCGTCACCATGCCGACCACGCGGTGGTGGTCGTCGATGACTGGCGCATGGTGCAGGCCGCCGTCGCTGAAGGCCTGGGCCAGTTCGACCATGGGCTGGTCGGCGCGCGCGGTGACCACGGCGCGCGTCATCAGGTCGCGCACGGTGCCGGCCAGGCGCCGCGCCCCCGTGTCGCGCTGCGCGGCGAAGAAGTCGCTCTGGGTGATGATGCCCAGCAGCTTGCGATGTTCGTCGACCACCGGAAGCGCCTTGATGCGGTGCCGCGTGAGCAGGTGCGAAGCCTCCGATGCCGGCTGGCTCGGGTTCACCGTCACGACGTCGCGCGACATGATTTCCGAAACCAGCACATTGCCGAAATGGCGCCGGTACGCGCGAAGTTGGGCGGCCACTAGGATCGCTTCGAGATCGTCTTCTTCGATGTCGAGGAATTCGCCGCGGGCCTGCAATGCGTCATGCAGGTCCGCGCGCGTGAAGCCGACGCGCTGTCCAGGCGGGGCATCGGCAGTATGGTGCTGTACCGGCGGCTCGGGTGGGCGATGCGGATAGCGCCGCTGCGACAGGTTGTTGAAGGCCAGTGCCATCAGTAACAGCAGCATCGAATTGAACAGCACCGGCACCGCGACGAAACCGAAGCCGAGTGCGCTGACTGCGGGCCCCCCAAACACCGCAGTGATCGCCACGGCACCGCTGGGCGGGTGCACGCAGCGGAACTGGAACATCACGGCGATGGCGACTGCGACGGCCGTGGCCGCCGCGAGCCCCTGATCCGGAATCCAGCGTGCGCACGCTACGCCGACCAGCGCTGCAAATAAATTGCCGCCGATGATCGACCATGGCTGGGCAAGCGGACTCGAAGGCACCGCGAACAGCAGCACGGCCGAGGCGCCCATCGGCGCGACAAACCAGGGATTGAAGCCGCCCAGCGTCTGGTGACTGATCCATTCGGTGAGAAAGAGGCCTAGCAGCGCGCCGAGGCAACTCTTGATGCGCTCGGTGCGGTTAGCGGAAACAGGCAGCGGTACGAAAGTGCGCAGCCAGGCACGAGTGCTATGTGCGAGCGCAGCGACGGCGGGGGCGGTTGGCATTCTGGAGCGGGGCGCGTTGGAATGGTCGGCGTAATATATCACGGAGTGATATATTTGGCGGCCTCTGGCAGAGTCATTGTCGTACGGACGTTCCGCGCTGATTCTTGCCGCATCGCACAAGAATCCAAGGAGTCCCCATGCATACTGAAAAGAGCGACTATGCCGTCAGCCAGCGCCTGTTGCTGCTGTGCGGCATCGCGTTGCTGATTGGCGTCGTCAGCACGCTGGCCGCTGACGTGCTGCTGAAGCTGATCCGCTTCTTCACCAACCTGTTCTTCTACCAGACGCTGTCGCTCGCGGAACGTTCGCCGGCGCACCACACGCTCGGCGCGTGGGTCATCGTCGTGCCCGTGCTGGGCGGATTGATCGTCGGGCTGATGGCCCGCTATGGTAGCGACAAGATCCGCGGCCACGGCATTCCCGAAGCCATCGAAGCTGTGCTGTTCGGGAAGAGCAAGATGTCGCCACGCGTGGCCGTGCTCAAGCCGCTGTCGTCCGGCATCGTAATCGGCAGCGGCGGGCCGTTCGGCGCGGAAGGCCCGATTATCATGACCGGCGGTTCGCTGGCGTCATTGCTCGCGCAGTACCTGCATCTGACCGCTGGCGAGCGCAAGTCGCTGCTGGTGGCGGGCGCTTGCGCGGGTATGACGGCGATCTTCGGCACACCCGTGGCAGCCGTGCTGCTCGCCATCGAGCTTTTGCTGTTCGAACTGCGCCCGCGCAGCCTGCTGCCGGTAGCGCTGGCCTGCGCGGTGGCGGGTTTCCTGCGGCCGTTCTTCTTTGAAGCGGGTCCGCTGTTCCCGTTGCAAACGGCGCCGGCCGGCCCCGTAGCGCTCGGCTCGTGCGTGGTGGCAGGGCTGTTGTGCGGTGCGCTGGGCGCTGCGCTGACGCTTGCGCTGTACCGCACGGAAGACGCCTTCTCGCGGTTGCCGCTGCACTGGATGTGGTGGCCTGCCATCGGCGGCCTGCTGGTTGGCATCGGCGGCTATTTCGAGCCGCGCGCGCTTGGCGTTGGCTATGACGTGATCGGCGACCTGCTGAACAATCATCTCGCGATCAGTGTCGCGGTGGCCTTGCTGGTGGTGAAGGCGCTGATCTGGATCGCAGCGCTCGGTTCCGGCACGTCGGGCGGCGTGCTCGCGCCGCTGCTGATGCTCGGCGCGGGGCTTGGCACCGTGCTGGCCCCATGGCTGCCAGGCGGCTCGCCGCAACTGTGGGCGCTGGTCTGCATGGCCGGCGTGCTTGGCAGCGTGCTCGGCGCGCCGCTCACGGCCATCGTGTTCGCGTTCGGGCTCACGCACAATACCGAGGCGCTGCTGCCGCTGCTGCTGACCACCGCGGTGGCGTACGGCTTCTCGGTGCTGACTATGAAGCGTTCGATCATGACGGAGAAGATCGCGCGGCGCGGCCTGCATATCTATCGCGAATATAGCGTCGATCCGCTCGAACGTGCCCATGTGGCGGAGCTGATGACGCGCGATGTCATCACGATCGACGCCGACCTCGGCGTGTCCGAGGCGACCGCGCGCTACTTCGGTGAACACGCCGCGCACCGCGCCTACCCCGTGGTATCGGGCGACCGCGTGCTCGGCATGCTGGATCGTGCCACGGTGCGTGGCGCCGCGGCCGGCTCGGCGCCGGCTAACCTGCGCTGCCGCGACCTGCTCGTGGCGCAAGCGCAAGTCCTGGTGCCGGCGCAGACTGCGCGCGCGGCCGCAGGCAGCATGGCCGCGTCGAGCGTGGCGCGGCTGCCGGTGGTGGAGAGCCTCGACACCATGCGGCTGGTCGGCATAGTCTCGCTGCGCGACCTGCTGCAGCCGAGCGGCCAGGTCTTCCACGAGGAATTCCGGCGGGAGCGCCTGCGCGGCTCGCAACAACAACTCGCAAGCTAAGCGTCTTCGCAACCGCTACAGCTTGTAAGTCGACAGCAGGATGCTGGTCTCGGTGGCGCTGATCCCGTCGATCAGCCGGATCCGGTCCAGCGTGCGGTCGAACGCTTCGAGCGTGTCGGCGCGCAGTTCCGCAATGATGTCCCAGCGGCCGTTGGTGGTGTGCAGCGCCTGCACATTCGGTTCGCCGCGCAAGGCCTGCAGCACGGCGCGGGCCTTGTTGCCTTCCACCGCCACCGTCATCCATGCGCGGATGCGGTGCGGCTCGGCTTCCGGCCGCAGCCGCACCGTATAGCCGACGATCAGTCCTTCCTTCTCCAACTTGTCGATGCGGTTCTGCACGGTCGCGCGCGACACGCGCAGCGCCTGCGCGAGCGCCGTGACCGGCGTGCGCGCGTTGTCGCGAAGCAGGGACAGCAGTTGTTGGTCGATGGCATCCATTGGGTTGGCGTTTTGATTGCGATGGCTGGCGATTTGTACATTCGCCTCAGCATTCTGCGCAAGTTGCTGGCTATTAGTTAACACCGGGCCGCACGAAAATGCAATCGACCCACCGAACAACACCCCCGCCGCAACCCGCTGCCGACGACCCAAAGGAGCCGCCGTGATCACCACCCCTACCATCCTGCTTGTCGAACCCACGTTCTACGACGTGTCCTACAGCATCAATCCGTGGATGGATCCGCAAGCTTGGGCGCGCGATCCGCGCGGCATGCACCGCAATGCAAGCCGTGCCTTCGACGCCCTGCACGAAGCCTTGCAGCAGGCCGGCTTCACGGTGGAACTCGCGCCGGGCTTTCCCGGCGTGCCCGACATGGTCTTCCCCGCCAATGCCGCCGTGGTGCTCGATGGCCGCGCCGTGCTCGCGCGTTTCCGTTATCCGCAGCGGCGCGGCGAAGAAGCGCCGTTCGCGAGCATTTTTGAAAGCCTGCGCCAGCGCGGAAAGGTCGATGAAGTCATGCAGCTGCCCGACGGGTGCTACCAGGAAGGCGCGGGCGACTGCATCTGGGACGCGAGCCGCGGACACTTCTGGGCCGGCTTCGGCCCGCGTTCCTCGCGCGAAGCCGCCGACGCCATGTCCGCGCACTTTGGCCGCGAAGTCGTGGCGCTGGAACTGGCCACCGAGCAGAGCTACCACCTTGATGTGTGCTTCTGCCCGCTATCCGGTGGCGAGGTGCTGTACTACCCGCCGGCCTTCAGCGAAGCTGCGCTGCGCGAACTGCGCGCGCGCGTGCCGGCGAGCCTGCGGATCGAGGCGACCGAGGACGACCTGCGCCACTTCAGCGTGAACGCCGTCAACCTGCATGACCAGGTCGTCATGACGCGCACCACGCCGCACCTGCGCGCGGAGCTGGGCGGACGCGGCTACCAGTTGCGCGAAGTCGACCTGTCGCCGTTCATGCTGTCCGGCGGCGGCGCCTATTGCATGACCTTGCGACTGGACCGCAGCAGCGGCGCCTCGACCAGGGCCCCGACTGCTCGCGCCGCAGCATGATCGGCCGCTACAGGAGTCCACCATGAAAGACACCGCCATGACGCGCTTCCTTGATGCCACCGACGTTGCCCGACTGGTCGGCGCCATCGGGGTTCCCGTTGCCATCATGCAACTGGCCGACCACGTGCGGCAGGATTTCCTGCGCTGGGAACAGTTCGAGAAATCGGCCCGGCTGGCCAGCCATTCGCCAGTCGGCGTGATCGAGCTGATGCCGGTGACCGACGGCGTGCAGTACGCGTTCAAGTACGTCAACGGCCATCCGCGTAACGCGCGCGTCTCGATGCCTACGGTGATGGCCTGCGGCATGCTGGCTGAGGTCGAGACCGGTTTCCCGCTGATGCTGACGGACCTGACGCTGGCCACGGCGCTGCGCACGGCGGCTACCTCCGCGCTCGCGGCGCGCGCCATGGCGCGGCCCGACAGTGCGGTGATGGCGCTGATCGGCAACGGCGCGCAGGCAGAGTTCCAGGCGCTGGCGTTCCACGCCCTGCTTGGCGTGCGCGAAGTCCGCGCCTACGACATCGACCCCGAAGCCACGGCACGGCTCGCGCGCAACCTTGCGGGCGTGCCGGACTTGTCCATCGTCGCGGTGGAGACCGTGCACGCCGCGCTGGCCGGTGCGGACATCGTCTCGACCGTGACCGCCGACAAGACGCGCGCGACCATCCTGACACCGGACATGGTGCGGCCGGGCGTGCACCTGAACGCCGTGGGCGGCGACTGTCCGGGCAAAACCGAGCTGCATCCGGACATCCTGCGCAAGGCACGCATCGTGGTGGAATACGAACCGCAGACGCGGCTCGAAGGCGAGATCCAGCAGCTCGGATCCGATACGCCGGTCACCGAGCTCTGGCAGGTGCTGTCAGGCCGGATACCCGGGCGCGCGGCCGCGGACGAGGTGACGATTTTCGATTCCGTCGGGTTTGCGCTAGAAGATTATTCGGCGCTGCGCTGGCTGTACGCCGCGGCGCGGGCTCGCCATGCCGGCCGGCATGTGGAACTGGTAGCGATGCCGCCGGATCCGCGCAACCTGTTTGGCTGGATGATGGAAGCGCAGCAGGCGCCGCACGCGACGGCATCGCACGAAGCGGCGCTGGCCTGACCGCGCTGCCGGCTATGCAACAGGAACGGGCCGTGTTCAACCGGCCCGGCCCATCATGAGTTGCGCGCGCAGGAAACCCTTGACCTCCTCAAGCGACGGCGTCTTCAGAAACACCATGATGCCCCAGTGCTGCAGTGCATCGGCCACGCCGTCATAAGCCTGGCGGTTGGTGATGACGGCAAAGATCACGTGCAGGCTCGAGAAGAAGTTCTGCAGCTTCTCGATGGTGGCGGACTCGGCGTCGTTCAGTTCGTCGACGTAGTAGAGCACCACGCGCGGATGCGCGCTGACCGAGGCGATGACGGTGTCGAGCAGGTCATCAACCACCGCCGTGCGCAGTGGCAGTCCCCATTTGCCGAGCTGGCCATGGATACGCTGCGCTTCCTGGTGATTGGGATGGAACACCACGAGGTCCAGCGCGTTGCCATTTGCGGGAGCTTCATGGCCGACGCGGGTCGCGAGCAGCCGGTGCACGGTTTCCTTGTGGATGCGGCGGTGGCCGCCATTGGTCTTCCAGGCACCGAGCTCTCCGCGCTCGACCATCTTCTGTACGGTGCCCAACGATACATTGAGCAGTTTTGCAGCTGTACGCGTGCTGTAGTACGGCTTTTCAGCCAGTTCCGGATCCAGTTTCATCCACTCACCCGTAATCATCCCGGTGACAGTCACGCGCTGCGCGGGAAACCTGCGCCGCACGGCCTGTCGCCGCCTCCCCCTGGTTGACTGACCCTTTTGGCCGGCCCGCTCCCTGGCCGGACTGCAGCTCCTGCTGCTATGGTTGTTCGTTGCTGGCCGGTTTGCCATGCCGGTGCGTATGCGGTCGAACGTGCCGTTGCACTAGCACCTGCGGGACCGTGTTGGCTTTGCGCTCTTGCCGGTCCGCGCTGGCAATGCCGGAACCCAATAATATGCCGGAAAGAGCAGAATTTCACTGGCCTGGAACAATAATCGAGTGGCATTTTTGTTCTTTGACACACATTCTTGCAATTCGCGGCTCTCGACCAAAATCGTGGGCCGTGCTTGCACAGCAGACCTCCGCCATCGCAAGCAGTTCCCCCGGTGTGGAGCGGGTGCCGGCTACAGGCCGTACTTGCGGGTCTTGTCGAACAGCGTAGTCTTGGCCACGCCCAGCGCCTCGCTGGCGCGGCTGAGGTTGCCGTCGTGCCGGCGCAGCGCGTCGGCGATCAGCGCGCGCTCGAACTGCTCGACTGCCTGCGCGAGCGGCAGCGCTTCCGGCGCTGAGGTGCCGTGGCCCGGATCGCAGCCGAGACCGAGCACGTGGCGTTCGGCCAGGTTGCGCAGTTCCCGCACGTTGCCGGGCCAGGGGTAGGCGACCAGCGTGGCCAGTTCGGCTGGCGTGGCCGGCACGGCGTCGCGCCCGAAGCGCAGCGCGGCCTGCGCCACGAAATGCTCGAACAGCAGCGGCACGTCTTCGCGCCGGTCGCGCAGCGCCGGCAGTTCCAGCGTGATGACGTTGAGGCGGTAATAAAGGTCCGAGCGGAACTGCCCTGCGTCGGACAACGCGCGGAGGTCGGCCTTGGTGGCCGCGACCACCCGCGTGTCCACGGGCACGGGTTCGTTCGACCCCAGGCGTTCCACCACGCGTTCCTGCAGGACCCGCAGCAGCTTGATCTGCAGCGGCATCGGCATGCTCTCGATTTCGTCGAGGAACAGCGTGCCGCCTTCGGCGTGCTCGACCTTGCCGATGCGGCGGCGCGCGGCGCCGGTGAATGAGCCCGCCTCATGGCCGAAGATCTCGCTCTCGAACAGCTGTTCGGGGAGGCCGCCGCAGTTGATGGCGACGAAATTGCGCGCATGGCGCCGGCTGGCATCGTGCAGGCAGCGTGCGACCAGTTCCTTGCCGGTACCGGTCTCGCCATGGATCAGCACGTTGGCGGCCGTGTCGGCCAGATCGGCAATCAGCCGGCGCAGGCGTTCGATCGCCGGCGAGCGGCCGATCAGCTGCGCCGCGAGCTTGTCGCGGCCGGCCAGGCGCTCGCGCAGTTCCTCGACTTCAAGCGTCAGACGGCGCTGCTCGAGCGCGCGGCGCGTGGTGTCGACGAGCTGCTCGGGCGAGAACGGCTTTTCGAGGAAATCGTAGGCGCCTTGCTTCATGGCCTGCACGGCCAGGCTCACATCGCCGTGGCCGGTGATCATGATCACCGGGAGCGACGGATCCCGCCCGCGCAGTTCCGCCTGCAAGGCCATGCCATCGATGCCCGGCAGGCGGATGTCGCTGACTACGATGCCGGGCCAGCCCGGCGTGATCTCGCGCAGGGCCGCCTCGGCACTTGCCACGCCTTGCGTGGCGATGCCTTCGAGCCGCAGTGCCTGCTCGCAGCCCAGACGCACGTCGGCGTCGTCTTCGACGATCAGTACAGTCAGTTCAGCCGGCATGTGGGATTTCCTGGCGGACCAAGGGCAGGACCAGCGTGAAGCACGCGCCGCCGTCGGGGTGATTGGACGCGGACAGGCTGCCACCGTTCTCGTTGAGGATGCCTGCCGACAGGGTCAGACCCAGGCCAAGGCCTTCGCCGGCCGGCTTGGTCGTGAAGAACGGCTCGAACAGCTGGGAGAACGCGTCCTCGGACAGGCCTGCGCCGTTGTCGCGCACGGTCAGGTGCGCCATGCTGCCGCTGACATGGGCGTGCAGCGACACCATTGGCTGCGCGCGCCCCGCGACGGCATCGAGCGCATTGCCGACCAGGTTGACCAGCACCTGTTCCAGCCGGTTCGCGTCGCATGCCACCACCAGCCCGGGTTCGATCTCGCGCTGCAGCTGCGGCTGCACGTCTTCGATACGCGTGTTGAGCAGGAACAGTGCGTTATCCACGGCCTGGGCGATGTCCGCCTGGCGCAGGCCGTTGCCGGGCTTGCGCGCAAAGGACTTGAGCGCGCCGGTGATGCGGCCCATACGCTCGACCAGGCCGATGATCGTGCCGAGGTTGGCGCGGACCGTCTCGTAGTCGCCGCGTTCCAGGAACTTGCCGGTATTGCCCGAGATCGTGCGCAGCGCCGCCAGCGGCTGATTGAGCTCGTGAGCGATGCCGGTCGACATCTGCCCGACCGCTGCGAGCTTGCCCGCTTGCAGCAGGCCGTCCTGAGCCTGGCGCAGCACGGCTTCGGTGCGGATGCGCTCGGCTATCTCGGCCTGCAGGCGCTGGTTGGTGGCCGACAGGTCGCCGGTGCGCTCAGCCACCTTGCGTTCGAGTTCGCTGTTGGCGGCTTCGAGCGCCGCGCGTGCGGCAAGCCGTTCGCCAATGATGCGCCGGCGCACATTCCACGCGGCGCCAAGCAGCAGCACGAAGGCCGTCAGCACGCCGGCCAGCGCGGCGCTGTTCAGCGCTACCACGCGCGCGCCCGACGTGTTGGACAGCAGCGTGAGGTGCCAGTCGGTTCCGGGCAGCGCGGACTGCTGCGCGAGCATCGCCGGACCCTGGCGCAGCCGCACCAGGCGGTCGCTGCCGTTGCCGAGCACGCGGAAGTCCTGCAGCGGCAGCTGGGGCAATGGCGCGCGGTTGTATTGCAGGTCGCGAGCGAACCGAGCGCGTGCCTCGGGCGACAGCGGGCGCAATGCCGCGAGCTTCCACGATGGGTCCGAAGCCAGAATCACCACGCCGTTCTCGTCGGCCAGCAGCATCTGGCTGTCGGCGCCTTGCCAGCGGTTCTCCAGCGGCTCCAGCCCGATCTTGACCACCGCCACGCCGTCGGGGTTGTCACGCTCGCCGAGCGGAGCGGACAGGTAATAGCCCGACTCGCTGCGCGTGGTGCCCACGCCGTAGAAGCGGCCGAGCTGGCCTTCCATGGCGGCGCGGAAGTACGGGCGGAAGCTCAGGTCCTCGCCGAGGTAGCTGTCCGGACGCTGCCAGTTGCTGGTGGCCAGCACCTTGCCGCGGGCGTCGAGCACATAGACCACGCGCGTGCCGGCGCGCGTGTTGAGCGCCGACAGGTAATCATTGGCGCGCGCGACGGCGTCGGCATTGCCGGGCTGGCGCAGCAGCGTGCCGATGCGATCGTCCAGCGTCAGTAATCCGGGAACGTAGTCGTAGTGCGCCAGTTCGCTTTCGAGGGCCTGCGCGTACAGGCGCAGCTGCACCTGCCCGCGCTCGGCCTGGCGCGCCAGCGCCGTGTCGAAGCTGTAGCGGTAGCCGAGCCATCCCGCCAGGCTGACCAGTGCCGCCAGCGCCAGCAGCGCGAGCAACGGCGCGGCGCCGCGCAGGGCGGCGGGGCGGGGAACGGGATGGCCGGGATGGCTGGCAGAGTCGCCGGCAGGGTCACGAAAGGGGTCAGGCTGGCCGGTCATGAAGTGCTGGCTAAGGCAGTGAGGCTGACGATGTGCGGCCCGCGGGAGGCCAGCGGGCGCCTACTTTTACCACACCCGCGCGACGTCAAAACAAAAAAGCCCGGCTGCCTGATCGGCAGCCGGGCTCCGGCGCGTGCCCTGTCGGAACAGGGCGGCTTACTTGCCCGCCAGCACCTGGGCGGGTGCCAGGGCAGGGGCGCTGTCCGCGACGGGTTCATCCTCGTCGGACGGCACGGGCGCGCCGATGGCGCCTTCGCTTTTGGCGACGACAGCCGTGGCAATCGCATTGCCAAGCACATTGGTCACGGTGCGACCCATGTCCAGGACGTGGTCGATGCCGAGCACCAGCAGGATGCCGGCCTCAGGCAGGCCGAACATCGGCAGCACGGCCGCGACCACCACCAGCGAGGCGCGCGGCACGCCGGCGATGCCCTTGCTGGTGACCAGCAGCACCAGCAGCATGGTGATCTGCTGGGTCAGCGACAGATGGATGCCGTACACCTGGGCGACGAACAGCGCCGCGAAGGAGGTGTACATGATCGAGCCGTCCAGGTTGAACGAGTAGCCCAGCGGCAGCACGAAGTTGGTGATGCGTTCCTTGACGCCGAAATGGGTCAGCTGGTCGATGACCTTCGGGTAGGCCGATTCGCTGCTGGCGGTGGCGAAGCCGATCATCAGCGGCGCGCGCACCATCTTGAGCAGGCGGAACACGTCGCGGCCCAGGAAGTAGTAGCCGCCGGCGATCAGCGCCGCCCACAGCAACGCCAGCGCCAGGTACAGGCTCCCCAGCAGCTTGGCATAGACCACCAGCACGCCCAGACCCTGCGCGGTGATGACGGCCGAGATCGCGCCGAACACGCCCACCGGGGCGAACGCCATCACGTAATTGGTGACTTTCAGCATCACCTTGCCGAGGCCTTCAATGGCGTCCAGTACGGGCTTGCCCACGCCGTCCTTGATGGTGCCCAGGGCAAAGCCGAAGAACAGCGAGAACACCACGATCTGCAGGATCTCGTTGGTGGCCATGGCCTCCGCGATGCTCTTGGGGAACATGTGCGCGATGAAATCGCGCAGGTTCAGCGACGCGGTTTTCACGCTGGAGGCGGCGTCGGCGGCCGGCAGCGGCAGGTTCATGCCCTGGCCGGGCGTCAGCAGGTTGGCCATCACCAGGCCCAGCAGCAGCGACGTGATCGACGCGCCGATAAACCAGGCCATGGCCTTCATGCCGATGCGGCCGACGGCGCGGCCGTCGCCCATGCTGGCGATGCCGGCGACCAGCGTGGCGAACACCAGCGGCCCGATGATCATCTTGATCATCCGCAGGAACACGTCGGTGAGGATGGACAGATGGTCCGCGATCGATTTGGCGGTGGCAGCGTCCGGCGACAGATTGTGCGCGGCGGTGCCGACCAGCACGCCAAGCAGCATCGCAATGAAGATCAGAGTGGGTAGTCGGTTCAGTTTCATCGTGGGGTCAGGCCGTGCGTCCGGCTTCTTCCGCAAGACGGGAAGAAGCCGGACGGCTGTATTGCGAGATCGGCTCGGCCGGAACGCCATGCCGCCGGTGAGGCGGCTGTCGCGCCGGCGGACGCCGGGGACGTTAGCGGGGCAACAGGCGCCGCATTCGCGCCGGGGCGGCGCGGGCACATCGATGGGCGGGTTCCGTCATATGTCTCCTCCTTGGTTTTTGGCTTGGCTGGCGCGTCCTGAGCGGGCGCCGGCCTTCCTGTTGGCCCTGTCGGCGGCGCTTACATCGCACAAGGCGTGCCAGGACCGCATGCCTGAAAGGGCTCGCTAAGCCTATGAAAACAAAGGAGAAAAAATGTGATTCCGACGCCGGCGTTCGGGCGTCCGGACGGTTGTCCTTGCCAGTCGTTCGGGTTTCCGAACGACTGGGCGGTCGGGTCAGACGCCAGGCGCGACGGAGGATCCGTGGGTGCTGACCATTTCGCACTCGGCCAGGTAGGCATCGAGCGGCACGGGGCGGCCGATGGCATACCCCTGCGCGTAATCAACGCCGATCGCGCGCAGCGCGTTCAGCGTGCGCTCGTCTTCGACCCATTCGGCCACGGTCTTGACGCCGAGCCGGTGGCCGATGTCGTTGATGGAACTGACGATCTCGCGGTCGACTATGTTGTCGGCAAGATTGCGGATAAAGCTGCCGTCGATCTTGAGGTAGTCCACCGGGAACTGCTTGAGATAGGCAAACGACGACAGTCCCGAGCCGAAGTCGTCCAGCGCGACGGTACAGCCCGCGCGCCGCATTTCCGTGACCACGCGATTGGCCGCAGCCATGTTGTTGATCAGCGCGGTTTCCGTGATTTCGAGCCGGATGCGGTTCGCGGGCAACGCGGAGTGTTCGAGTTCGGCATGCAGGAAGGGCAGCAGGAAGGGCTCGCCCAGCGAGTTGGCCGACAGGTTGATCGAAACCGACAGGCCCGGCACCGCGCACAGCCGCTCGCCGTATTCGCGCAGCACGTTCCGGATCACCCAGCGGTCCACATGGCCCATCAGGTCATAGCGCTCCGCGGCCGGGATGAAGGCGCCGGGCATGA
Source organism: Cupriavidus sp. C1SS-2L (assembly GCF_057073735.1). Classification (NCBI taxonomy): domain Bacteria; kingdom Pseudomonadati; phylum Pseudomonadota; class Betaproteobacteria; order Burkholderiales; family Burkholderiaceae; genus Cupriavidus; species Cupriavidus sp. C1SS-2L. The sequence continues at coordinate 2,959,367 of NZ_CP172708.1, read as the reverse complement.
CCATCTCGCCGTGTTCGTCGACCATGCGCACGAGGATCTCGACATGGCGTTCGTCGCGCGGGTCGCCGCAATGGTGCTGCAGGGCGCGGATTTCCTGCGCGAACAGGCGGAAGTGGTTGCCTTCCAGCGCAGTGTGGATGCCCGCGGCAATCTCGAGTTCGCGGTGGTGGCGGCGCGCATCGCTCTCGTCGCGGCGATACACCGATACCCGGCTGCGGCCCGCAGCCTTGGCGGCATAGCAGGCCACGTCGGCGCGGCTCATCAGTTCGCCGACTGGCGGCACGTCCTGGTCGATCGCGGCAATGCCGATGCTCGCGCCCACGTCGTACACGCGGCCGTCCCATGGAAAGCGCCGGCTGCGGATGGCGTCGATGACACCGTGGCCGATGGTTTCGGCCTGGTCGACGGTACAGTCCTTGAGCAGCAGCCCGAATTCGTCGCCGCCGAGGCGCGCGAGCAGGTCGTCGGGGCGCACGTGGTTGCGGATCAGGTAGCCCAGCTCGCGCAGCAGGATGTCACCGGCGCCGTGCCCGGCCGTATCGTTGACGATCTTGAAGCGGTCCAGGTCGATGAAGCACAGCGCGCCGTGATGGCCCTGCGTGCGCGCCGCGTCGCAAGCTTCGCGCAGCCGCTTTTCGAACCACGTGCGGTTGGGCAGGCCGGTGAGCGCGTCGTGCATGGCCGAATGGGCGAGCTCGCGCTGCATCGCGCGCGCTGTGGTGATGTCCTGGAACACCAGCACCGCACCCAGCACAGTGCCGGTGGCGGTGAGCACCGGCGCGGCGGAGTCCTGCACGTCGTGGCGCTCGCCGGTCAGGCTCTGCAGCACCGCGCCTTCCTGCAGGTAGGCCGGCGTGAGCGTCTGCAGGCACGCTTCGACCGGACTCGGGATGGGCAGCCCCGTGACTTCATCGACGATGCGGAACACGCGTTCCAGCGGCAGCCCGCTCGCGCTCGCCATGGTCCAGCCTGTGAGCTGTTCGGCGATTGGGTTCATGAAGGTCACGCGCATGCCGGCGTCCGTGCAGATCACCGCGTCGCCGATCGACTGCAGCGTGATGTGCAGCCGCTCCTTCTCCTCGAACAGCGCCTCGGTCAGGCGGCGTTGCTCGGTGATGTCCCAGTTGGTGCCCACCAGCGCCAGCGCGGTGCCGTCGCCGCTGCGCGTGACATTGGCCAGGGCGCGCACGTGCCGGACCTGGCCATCGGGCCGCACCACGCGGTATTCGGTGTCGAATGGCTTGTCGCCGCGGATCGCGCGGCGCATCTCGCCATTCACGCGGCCCACGTCTTCGGGGTGGAGCATGGCAATCCACTGCGCGATCACCGGCGCGCCGTTCGCGGCGTCGGTGCCGTGCAGCGCATGCATGCGCGCATCCCAGGTGATGCCGGAACTGGTGAAGTCCCATTCCCAGATGCCGACGCCGCCGGCCTCCACCGCGAGCTGCGTGCGGCGCGAGAGCTGCTCGAATTGCTGCTGCGCGAGCTTGCGCGTGTGGATGTCCTCGATCTGCGCGATGAAATGCAGCGGGTGCCCGCTTTGCTGGTCGCGCACCAGCGACACGGCCAGTAGTGCCCAGCGGTACTCGCCGTCCTGGTGCAGGAAGCGCTTTTCCAGGCGGTACGACTCGATCTCGCCAGCCAGCAGCCGCTGCATCTGGCCCAGGTCGGCATCGAGATCGTCGGGATGCGTGATGTCCTGGAAGCGCTGCTGGCGCAGTTCGGCCGCGCTGTAGCCGAGCAGTTCGGACAGCGAGCGGTTCACGGTCTGCCAGCGGCCGTCCAGACCCGTCAGCGCCATGCCGATGGCGGAATGCTCCATGGCCAGGCGGAAGCGCTGGTCGCTGCTGTGCAGATTGGCGCGGCCGGCGCGGTTCTGCTCGGCCAGGTAGGCAATGCAGACCGGGAACACCATGATCAGCGCCGCCGACAGCGGTACCGACTGCTGCAGGTGCGCCGCCACCGCGGCCAGCTCCATGGTCAGTGTGGCCATCAACGTCAGCAGGGCGGTGCCGAACGGGTTGGCGAACATGGCTGCCAGCACCAGCGGCAGTGACATGGCGACGAACGGGTCATGGCCCTGCCACAGCGCAAATACGCCAATGGCCAGGCACAGCGCCAGCAGGCCCGCCTGGGGCATCAGCATGGAGCGCGAAAACGTCGCGCGCACGCGCGCGCTGGTGATGGTCAGCGCCAGCGGCAACACCACCACCATGCCCAGCGCGCCCGCCTGCCACCAGGCCCACCAGATACTGGCAAAGCGCGTGTCGCCCAGCCACGTCAGCCCCGCCGCGCCGGCCGTGGCGCCCAGCGCGGGCCCAAGCACGCCGGCTACGCCAAGCGTGAGCGCGAAATTGCCGAGCGGAGCCAGCCGCTCCGCGCCGGCATGGGCGGCGACAAAGCGCAGCAGCCGCGCGGAACAGGCGACTTCGAACAGGTTCGCGCCGGCCAGTAGCACGGCGGTGCCCGGCCCGTCGACGAACAGGCCGTTGGCCGCCAGGTTGCCGCCGACCATGCTGGCCAGCAGCCACGGCGCTTCCGCGCGCGGCCGGTACAGCACCAGGCCCAGGCAGAACGCGTTGGGCAACCACAGCGTGGCCACGCTGCCGGGCAGGCGCGCCAGCCAGATACCGAGCGCGGCCAGCGCGAAGTAGCCGATGCCGCAGATCAGCATGGGCAGCCAGCGGCGCAGCGGGGCGCCAATGGAGGGAGCGGCCGTATCGACCGGATGGGGCGTCATGGACGGTTCAGCAGGCAGTGCGGAGGTTCAACGTCGTGAGGGCGGACCGTGGCCCAGCGTAGCGCCACTGTATCGGTTCAGGGTCGGGCGGCAGCGCCGGGACAGCAGGCAGGTACCGTGCCTGTTGCCACTGGTGCTGGCAGGTTTTTTTTGGTATGGCGCGAAGTCTGGCATGGGCCCCAAGGTCGTCGCGGCGATGACCTCACGGGTAATCGCACCGCCGCCGGGGCGCGGCCATTATGCATCCATGGCAGCCCGCCATCGTTTCCGTCCCGGTCTTAACCTGCCCCACTTTAGGAGTATGCAATGTCCGCAACGACCCCCGCCGCCCACGTCGCCCGTGCCAACGACCCGAGCACGCTGGCCGACCGCTACCTGGCCGCCTGGAACGAGACCGATGCCGCGCGCCGGCGCGAGCTGATCGCGCTGGCCTGGACCGAATCGGCAACCTATGTCGACCCGCTCATGCGCGGCGACGGCCATGCCGGCATCGACGCCATGATCGCCGGCGTGCAGTCGCGCTTTCCGGGGTTCCGCTTCCGACGCGTCACGCCCGTGGACGCGCACGGCCCGCATCTGCGCTTTACCTGGGAGCTGGGCCCGGACGGCGACGCCGCACTGGTGGTCGGCACGGATTTCGCCACGGTCGGCGCCGACGGCCGGCTGCAGAGCATGACCGGCTTTATCGATCGCGCGCCGCAAGGGTTGGGCTGACCCGCGCGTCGCCCCGTTCAAGTGTGCCTTTCCCCACAGACACGGCGGTGCCGGCCGGCTGGAATCGGAGACGTCTGCGCCGCATGGGCGGCGCGATCTCCGCACGGGGGAAGGCAGCATGGCTCGTTATCTGCGTATGGCGGCCTGGTCGCTGGCCGGGGCGGTCGTGGCCGCGGCCGGGGTCGTCTATGGCGCCTTCCTGATCGGCGATCAGAAGGCCGGCCGCACCATCGACGTCAGGGTGGCGCCGGTGGCCTACCGTGAAGACGCGGCCAGCATCGCCCACGGCAAGTATCTGTTCGAATCGCGCGGCTGCATGGAGTGTCACGGCGCCGCGGCTGGCGGGAAACAGGTCTTTGACGATCCCGGTGGTCTGCAGGTCCGTGCGCCAGACCTGACGCGCGGCAACCCGGAGATTGCGCACTACCAGCCGATCGACTGGGTCCGCAGCATCCGCCACGGCGTGTCGCCTTCCGGCCGGCCGCTGCTGGTCATGCCCAGCGAGGACTACAACCGGCTCAGCGACGAAGACCTGGCCGCACTGGTGGCGTATCTGCGCAGCCTGCCGCCGGGTCTCGGCGCGCCCGCCGAAATCCGCATGCCGTGGTTCGTGCGAGCCATGTACGGCGCCGGCTTCATCCGCGATGCGGCGTCCAAGATCGACCACAAGCTGCCGCCGTCGCCGGCAGTCGTGCCGTCGGTGACCGCTCAGTACGGCGGTTACGTGGCCAATGCCTGCCTCGGCTGCCACCGCGCGGACCTGCGTGGCGGCAAGATCCCCGGCGCGCCGCCCGACTGGCCGCCCGCGGCCGACCTGCGTCCCGTTTCCGGCGGCGCGATGGCGCGCTACGACAAGGCCGCCGCCTTTATCGCCATGATGCGCAGCGGCAAGCGGCCCGACGGATCGGCCATCAGTACCGTGATGCCGTTCGATTCCTTTGGCCGCATGAACGACACCGACCTGACCGCGCTGTACCTGTACCTGGCCAGCCTGCGCAGCTGAATGCTCAGCCTTGCCGGCGCGCCCAGCGCCGGCCGGCGGCGATGCCGGGCAGCTCGACCCAGCGGTGCAGCAGCATCGCGAGCAATAGTGCCAGCGCCGCGTCGATGGCGAAGCGCGCAAGCTGCAACCCGTACTGGTCGGGCGCGAGTTCCGGCATCAATCGCTTGATGCCTTCGATCACTGTCGGATGGACCAGGTACAGCGCGTAGGACAGCTCGCCGAGCCACACCAGCGCTCGCGGCACGCGCAGCAGGCCCGTGTGTTCGGCCGCGACGGCGCCTGCAAGCAAGGCGGCGGCAGGCAGCCCACGGCCGGCCAGGCTGAAATCGGGGCCGACCAGCGGGAGTGATGCCAGGAACCAGCCGGTGCCGACGGTCAGCATGGCCCACGCCACGCGGCGAGACAGCCGATGGCGCCAGGCCGCATACGCCCACGCGAGCAGGCAGCCAAGCACGAACTCCAGCACGAGCGGGTTGCTTGCCATCGCCATCCACGGCCACGTGAACGGGTAGCCCTGCGCGGGATCGGCGACCGGCGCGCCGAAGCGCCACCATGGCAGCGCCAGCGTGAAGACGGCGAACAGCGCCAGCACCACCCATAGCGCGCGCCGGCCCGCCAGCCACAGTCCCAGCGCGAACGCCCCATAGAACGCCATCTCGTAGTTAAGCGACCAGCCCACATACAACGCCGGATAGCCGTAGTACGGCGCATGCGCGGTGCTGGTGGGAACGAACGCGAGCGAGGCCGCGAATACCGCCGGGGTGACCGGGTTCAGCAACAGCGCATGGATGGCCGACATGGTCCAGTACGGCGGCGCCAGCCGGCAGCAGCGCCGGATCACGAAGCTGACCGGCGTCTCGGGCTGCGGGCGCGCCAGCACCGCGACCCACGCGATGATGAAGCCGCTGATGACGAAGAACACGTCAACGCCCACATGGCCGCGCTTGATGATGTTCGCGGTGATCCAGCCGAGCACGGGCGTCTGCGCTGTGCCCAGCGTCAGACCGGAGTGGTAGAGCACCACGTACGCGGCAGCCAGGCCGCGCAGAGCCTGGATGCTGTCGAGCGTAGCGACGGCGCGCTCGCGGGAATCTGGAATAGTCGTTGTCACTGTTGCTGCGGCAGCGGGCCGGAGCCCTGATCTTCAGACTGACCGCGTCCCATTGCACAAAGTTCGTGCATGGAGCGCGCCCCGCGCCGGCATCCGGCAAGGTGACCGGAATTGCACTATGCTCATTTGTCCGCGGCGGCAGGCTATTGTCCGCTTCTGTGGCGTGTGAACAAGAACATCGGGCAATGTACCCAAGGAGTGTCCTCCCCATGACAACCCTCAATATCAACGGCAAGGCCCAGGAAGTCGACGCGGATCCGTCCACGCCGCTACTGTGGGCCCTGCGCGACAACCTTGACCTGACCGGGACCAAATTCGGCTGCGGCATGGCCGCGTGCGGCGCCTGCACGGTCCATATCAACGGCCAGGCCACGCGCAGCTGCGTGACGCCGATCTCGGCCGCGGCCGGCGCGCGCATTACTACGATCGAAGGCGTGAGCGGCGACAAAGTCGGGCGCGCTGTACTCGATGCATGGATCAAGCATGACGTGGCCCAGTGCGGCTACTGCCAGAACGGGCAGGTCATGAGTGCCGTGGGCCTGCTGCGGAACAAGCCGAAACCCACCGACGCCGACATCGACCAGGCCATGGCCGGAAACCTGTGCCGCTGCGGCACCTACCAACGCATCCGGGCCGCGATCAAAGACGCGGCCCGCGCGCTGGCCTGAGCGGAGGTGCCTGACATGCGTATTCGTGGACTCGAAGCACTCGCCGGCGCCAGCAGCGCGCAGGGAAGCAATACTGGCAGCGCCGGTGATCACGGCGTGGCAACGCTGAATCGCCGCAGCTTCCTCAAGCTGACCGGCCTGGCCGGCGGCGGCCTTGCACTGGGCGTGACGCCGCTTGCGCAGGCGCAAGAAGGCGGCGCACCGAAGGCGCCGCCTTCGGCGCCACAGGCGTTCGTGGTGATTTCGCCGGACAACACGGTAACCATCGCGGTGAACCGGCTGGAGTTCGGCCAGGGCGTACACACGGCGCTGCCCATGGCGCTTGCCGAAGAGCTGGATGTCGACTGGCGCAACGTGCGCGCAGCGCTCGCGCCCGCCGGTGATGCGTACAAGGACCCGGGCTTCGGCATGCAGATGACCGGCGGTTCCACGGCCATCAACCATTCCTTCCAGCAATATCGTGAGCTGGGCGCGCGTGCCCGCGCCATGCTGGTCACGGCTGCGGCGCAGCAGTGGAAAGTGGATCCCGCAAGCTGCAAGGTCGAGCAGGGCGTGGTGACCTCGGGCAGCCAGCGTGCCACCTTCGGCGAACTGGCCCCGGCGGCCATGGAACTGCCCGTACCGAAAGACGTGCGCCTGAAGGACCCTTCGCAATTCCGGCTGATCGGCAAGCCGACGCCGCGGCTCGATGCGCGCAGCAAGCTCGAAGGCAAGCCCGCCTTCGGTATCGACACGCGCCTGAAGGACATGATGGTGGCCGTGGTGGCGCGTCCACCGCGCTTTGGCGGGAAGGTCAAGTCGTTCAATGCCGACAAGGCGCGCGCGATCAAGGGTGTCAGCGACGTGATGCTGGTACCGGTCGATCGCGGCGGCACCGGCGTGGCCGTGGTCGCTGACGGCTACTGGCCCGCGAAGCAGGCGCGCGATGCGCTGCAAATCGAATGGGAGGATGCCGGCTCGAAGGTGTCGACGCAGGCCCTGTTCGAGGAGTACGCGAAGCTCGCCGCCCAGCCCGGCACCGTGGCGCGCGCCGGCGAAGGCGATGTGGCCGCAGCCGTGAATGGCGCGGCGCGCAAGATCGACGCCGAGTACCGCTTCCCGTATCTGGCCCATGCGCCGATGGAGCCGCTGAACTGCACGCTGCAGCCGGAAGTGCTGGCGAACAAGGTGCAGAGCGTCAAGGTGTGGGTCGGCTCGCAGTTCCAGACCGTGGACCAGGCCGCCATCGCGCGCGTGCTCGAGCTGAGCCCGGACAAGGTGACACTCAACACCATGATGGCAGGTGGCGGCTTCGGCCGCCGCGCGGTGCCCACGTCGGACTACCTCGTGGAAGCCGCCAACGTGCTGCGCACCTGGGTGGCGAACGGCCACACCGAGCCGCTCAAGATCGTGTGGAGCCGCGAGGACGATATCCGCGGCGGCTACTACCGGCCGCTCCACGTGCACCGCGCACGTATCGGCCTGGATGCGCAGGGCAAAGTGGTGGGCTGGCAGCACACCATCGTCGGCCAGTCGATCCTGAAGGGCACGCCGTTCGAGCCGTTCATGGTCAAGAACGGCGTGGACGCGACCATGAGCGAAGGCCTGGTCGAGAATGACTACAACCTGCCGATGCGGCTTGCGGTGCATCACCCGCAGGTCGATGTGCCGGTGCTGTGGTGGCGCTCGGTCGGCAACACGCACACGGCCTACGTCAAGGAAACGCTGGTCGACGAAATGGCCGCGGCCGCGAAGCAGGACCCCGTGGCCTTCCGCCTGGCGCGGCTCGACGAAAGCAAGCACGCGCGCCATCGCGCCGCGCTGCAGCTCGCGGTGCAGAAGTCGGGCTATGGCAAGCGCAAGCTGCCCAAGGGGCAAGCGTGGGGCGTGGCGGTGCATGAGTCGTTCAACTCGGTGGTGGCCTATGTGGCGGAGGTTTCGCTCGTCAAGGGCGAGCCGCGCGTGCATCGCGTGACTGCCGGCGTGCATGCCAACCGCGTGGTCAATCCCTTGTCGGCTGAGGCGCAGATCCAGGGCGCCTGCGTCTTCGGGCTGGCGATGACGCGGCCCGGGTTCGCCATCGAGATCGAGAACGGCGTGGTGAAGAACAGCAACTTCCCTGACTATCCGCCGCCGCGCATCACCGATGCGCCCGTGGTGGACGTGTTCTTCGTGCCATCGCAGGACCCGCCCACGGGTCTTGGCGAACCGGGCGTGCCGCCGATCGCCCCGGCCGTCGCCAACGCGCTGTTCGTGCTCACGGGCAAGCGCCAGCGCCAGCTGCCGTTCGTGCTGACCTGAGCGCGCCCCGCGCCGGAGGAGCATGCCGCCTCCGGCGCTTCCGGGCCTCGCTGCCTGGACGCCCGCGCCAACACCAGCGGCGCGGGCTGCGCATCACCCGTCTGCGGGCGGGACGGCTGCGTGTTGTAATCGCGCAGCCGGGGTGGAGCCCTATTGCCTTTGCGGGCAGCCCCGCGTAGAACGGGAAAAATCAGCCAGGGCGGCGCGCCCGCCCGAATAACCCGAGGGGTGGCCATGGAGACCCAGGAAAGCGCGCTGACAATGGCGCTGATGACCGAACCGGCGCGCGTGAAGATCTGCCGGGCGCTCTTGCAGGCAGGCGAAGAGGGGCTGCCCGCGACGGACCTCGCGCAACTGGCGGGGCTGCCGATCAAGCGTGCGGGCCACATGTTCGAGGAAATGCTGCAGGCCGACCTGATCGTGCTGTCAATCCGCGACCGGCGCGTCTGCTACGTGCTCAAGGCCAGGCTGGCGGTGAGCGCAGCGCTCGGTTATATCGACGCGAGCGGCCTGGCCGACTAGCACCGTCCGGCGGCACGCATCACCACCGCGATGCGCGCGCGACCGGCCGGCTATTTACCGACTTCCTTCAGCGCGCGTGCGCGCGTGTCCTCCATGTCCTGCGCCAGCCGGTACGCAGCGTAGTACTTGTAGATGTTGCGCACATAGGTCGTGGTCTCGATGCCGATCTTCTCGGCCACGACAATCTCCACATTGTTGAACCACTGGTCCGGATCCAGCCCGCGCGCCGCGGCTTCCGTGCGCATCTTCGCGATATTGCCCGGGCCCGCGTTATAGCTGGCGAATGCAAAGAGCGGCCGGTTGGATTCCGAGAAGCGCGCATCGGGGAAATACCGCGTCATCAGCTGGTCCATGTATTTGGTGCCAGCGTGGATGTTTGATTCGGGCTCCTGGATATTGCCCACATTGAGTTGCTTGCCGGTGGCTGGCATGACCTGCATGATGCCGATGGCGCCCACGTGGCTGCGCGCCTTCTGGTTCAGCTGCGATTCCTGGAAGCCCTGCGCTGCCAGCATCAACGGATCGAAGCTGTAGTCCTTGCCGTATTTCTGGAAGAAGGCAATGGTCTGCTCGAAGCGCTTGTACTCGGCGTCGTTGGTATTGTTCCGGATCTGCCGGACACTCTTCATCATCTGCTTGAGCCGGTATTCGGCGACGCCCTGCTTCTTCAGGTAGTTCACGTAGAAATCGTCCAGCGCCTGGCGCATCTGCGGGCTGTCCTTGCGGTAGGCCCAGCCGACATAGCCTTGCGCGCGGACGACGAGGTCATTGTGTACCTTGATGTTGGGCAGGATCTGCGCCCACATCGCGGCCTTCCAGTCATCCACCACGAGGATGGGCAGCAAGCCGGCATTGGCCATCTCCATCGCGTCTTCGTCTTCCAGCGCATCGGGCAGCAGCACCAGGCGCATGGGTGCCTTGCCGGCCTTGCGCAACTGGTCATTGAGCGCCGTGAGGCTTTCGTAGTAGCTGCTGGCGCGCCGTACATGCACCGTCTTGCCGGACAAGTCGTCCAGACTGGCCAGGGCAGGCGCCTTCGAACCGGTCACGATCAGTTCGCGCACCGGCTTGCGGTCGCGCGGCGCCGAGAAGTCGGCAACCTTCAGACGTTCGTCGGTCGCTGTCAGGTTGCCGGCCGCAATGTCGCCCAGTCCGGCGGCCAGGTCGGGCAGCAGGCGGTCACGCGTCGTGGGAATGACGATGACCGTGAGCGGCCGCTTGCCGAGGCGGCTGGCGTAGGTCTTGTTCAGATAGCGCTCGAAGTCCCGCACCAGTCCGGCGGTCAGGCCGCATTCACGGCCCTTGTCGCTGAAATACAGCGTACGGCTGTATGGCACCAGGACGCGGATGACGCGGCGATCGAGCATCGCGTCGAAATCGCCTTTCCAGGGTTTGTTGCCCAGGTTGAGCCGGCGTACGGCTGCGGAATCTGCTTTGGCCGGGGCGACAGCCACGGGTGCCGAGGCGGGAGTGGGCTTTTGCTGCGCGGCGGCAATCGGGCCGAAGAGGCATGCAGCGCCCACCAGGCCTTGCACAAGGAGGCCTGGCAGCGTGGGCGGCAAGCGGAAAGCGGGCATCTCGCGCAGCGCCGCTGCCGGATTGCCTGCGGCGCATGCTCATTGAGTCTAGCGCGGATACGGCACGGTACAAGCCGTGCGTAAGCCCGCCGGCGAAGGTCAGAACTGGCGGCGGCTTGCCAGCCTGCCGCCAGCGACGAGGTAGCGATTTGCTACTGGCTACTCGCTACTGCTTTGGCGCAGTGAGTTCCTGACGCGCCGTGCTGTCCGCAGCCTGGTTTTCCGCCTTGCGTTCTTGCTTGGCGGCCTTCACGTCCTGCTTGTACTCGCCCTTGGCGGCCTTCTTGGTGGCCTTGTACTCATCGGCCGCCTTCTTGCGGGCTTCGCGGCGTTCCACCAGCGGGTCCTTCGGTGGTTCGATCTGCTGCGTCATGGCAGGGGGGACGCCTTGCGCGCCAGCGGGGGCGGCCGGAGTGGCCGGAGTAGCGGGGATGGCCGGAGTGGCGGGCGTGGCCGATGTGGCGGGCGCAGTGGGAGTCTGGGCAAAGGCAACGGCACAACTCAGACCGGCCAGGACCGCGGCGAGTGCGCCGGCCACATGGGTCGGACGGACGGGCTTTTTCAGATCCATTTGGAACCTCATCAGGGTTGTTGTCGGAATCGCCACGGTCGCTTGCCGGCTTAAGCGCATATCTCACCTGGCTAGCGGAGCGGCGGGCGTAGGGTTCAATCTAATGGCCGGGGTGGGTGGGCGATGTCGGGGTTACGCCGAATGGGGTGGGGAGGATGTCTTACAGCGACCCAGAGGGCGCCTATCGCGAATGGCTGATCGGGTTCCCTTCATTGAAGGGATGCCTTGGCGCGGCCGGGCATGCTTGGCGCCGACCAATGACGACGAAGGCATGATTCCCCCGGCAGACTTTATGTGCATGATTGGGCGCGCGGAGGGGTGGGCGGATTGGTGCTTAGGTCGCGGATGCCCGGTCCGCCAAATGCTCCCCACCTGACCCAAGGGAAAACCCCCATCAAGCCGCTGTCTTGAAATGGCCATACCCCGTCCCTATAATTAGCACTCGCTGGGGGTGAGTGCTAACAGCTCCCTGCGGTACCCGAAATTCCGCGGCCAGCGAGGTTCAGCCAGGCTGAATCGCGGCCCGTTTGTGAATCAAAACTCACTTTTGTATCTAGGAGTCCGTATGAATCTGCGTCCTTTGCACGACCGTGTGATCGTGAAGCGTCTGGACAATGAAACCAAGACCGCGTCCGGTATCGTGATTCCCGACAACGCCGCCGAGAAGCCGGATCAAGGCGAAGTGCTGGCCATCGGCCCGGGCAAGAAGGATGACAAGGGCAACAACATTGCCCTCGACGTCAAGGTGGGTGACCGTGTGCTGTTCGGCAAGTACGCCGGCCAGGGCGTGAAGGTCGATGGCCAGGAGCTGCTGGTCATGCGCGAAGAAGACATCATGGCCGTGGTGAACAAGTGATCACTTGTTGACGACTAGCACCGTACCGAATTAGGAGAATCAGAACATGGCAGCAAAAGACGTAGTATTTGGCGACGCCGCCCGTGCCAAGATGGTCGAAGGCGTGAACATTCTCGCCAACGCAGTGAAGGTTACCCTGGGTCCGAAGGGCCGCAACGTGGTGCTGGAGCGCAGCTTCGGCGGCCCGACCGTGACCAAGGACGGCGTGTCCGTGGCCAAGGAAATCGAGCTGAAGGACAAGCTGCAGAACATGGGCGCCCAGATGGTCAAGGAAGTGGCTTCCAAGACCAGCGACAACGCCGGTGACGGTACCACCACCGCTACCGTTCTGGCCCAGTCGATCGTGCGCGAAGGCATGAAGTTCGTCGCCGCCGGCATGAACCCGATGGACCTGAAGCGCGGTATCGACAAGGCTGTCGCCGCCGCCGTGGAAGAGCTGAAGAAGGTCAGCAAGCCGACCACCACCAGCAAGGAAATCGCCCAGGTTGGCGCGATCTCGGCCAACAGCGACACCTCGATCGGTGAGCGCATTGCCGAAGCCATGGACAAGGTCGGCAAGGAAGGCGTGATCACCGTCGAAGACGGCAAGTCGCTGGCCGACGAGCTGGAAGTCGTGGAAGGCATGCAGTTCGACCGCGGCTACCTGTCGCCGTACTTCATCAACAACCCCGAAAAGCAAGTTGTCCAGCTGGACAGCCCGTTCGTGCTGCTGTTCGACAAGAAGGTTTCGAACATCCGCGACCTGCTGCCGGTGCTGGAGCAAGTGGCCAAGGCTGGCCGCCCGCTGCTGATCATTGCTGAAGACGTCGAGGGCGAAGCCCTGGCGACCCTGGTGGTCAACAACATCCGTGGCATCCTGAAGACCGCCGCCGTCAAGGCTCCGGGCTTCGGCGACCGCCGCAAGGCCATGCTGGAAGACATCGCCATCCTGACCGGCGGCACCGTCATTGCTGAAGAAATCGGCCTGACGCTGGAAAAGGCGACCCTGAACGACCTGGGCCAAGCCAAGCGCATCGAAATCGGCAAGGAAAACACCATCATCATCGACGGCGCCGGCGACGCAGCTGCGATCGAAGGCCGCGTGAAGCAGATCCGTGCCCAGATCGAAGAAGCGACCTCGGACTACGACCGTGAAAAGCTGCAAGAGCGCGTGGCCAAGCTGGCCGGCGGTGTTGCCGTGATCAAGGTTGGCGCTGCCACCGAAGTCGAAATGAAGGAAAAGAAGGCCCGCGTGGAAGACGCCCTGCACGCCACCCGCGCTGCGGTGGAAGAAGGCATCGTCCCCGGCGGCGGTGTGGCCCTGCTGCGTGCCCGCGCTGCGATCTCGGCACTGACCGGTGAAAACCCGGACCAGAACGCCGGTATCAAGATCGTGCTGCGCGCCATGGAAGAGCCGCTGCGCCAGATCGTGCTGAACGCTGGTGAAGAAGCTTCGGTCGTCGTTGCCAAGGTCATCGAAGGCAAGGGCAACTACGGCTACAACGCGGCTTCGGGCGAGTACGGCGACCTGGTGGAAATGGGCGTGCTGGATCCGACCAAGGTTACCCGCACCGCACTGCAGAACGCCGCTTCGGTGGCATCGCTGATGCTGACCACGGACTGCGCAGTTGCCGAAACGCCGAAGGAAGAGTCGGCTCCGGCAATGCCGGGCGGCATGGGCGGCATGGGCGGCATGGAAGGCATGATGTAAATCAGGCCGACCGACTGCCGACTGCCTTAACGGGCAGGCTGTCTGAAAAAACCCCCGCAAGCGCGAGCTTGCGGGGGTTTTTGCTTGTAGCTGTGCCGGATGAGAGATCGCGCCGATTTTCGCCAGAGGTATGAATCAAGTCTGCAACATACTCGGCCCTGATTTCAGGCGGCCCATGTACCGAAATTCGATATCGCTCTACGGCAAGTGCATCCGCTTGCACTATTGACTCGGCTAACCTGCCCTCGCTGGCTGCCGGACGAATCCTTGCCTCACTGCTTCCGGTTTCTCGCGTCCCCACGTTTCATTTCTTCATCATTTCCCGGATGTCAGCCTGCCGGCTTGGTCGCCCATTGGATCGATACCAATTGCCGTACCGATCGCCAAGAATGCATGTACGTCGGTAGGGCTTGGGAAGTTTCGCCGGGACGACGGCTAGTCGGACCTGTTCCCGCAATTCGCCCCATCGTGCTCACATGATTATCCAAGGGCGAAGCCATATGTCCAGGTACGACAACAAGAAGGAAAGAGGGGTCATTCTTCCGATTGTGGGCCTGACCCTTGCCGTGCTGCTGGGCATGGCCGGACTTGTCATCGATCTTGGCGCCATGTTCGTTGCCAAGACCGAGCTGCAGTCGGCCGTAGACAGCTGTGCACTGGCGGCAGCGCAAGAGCTTGACGGTGCCGCCGATGCCCTGACGCGGGCGACCAGCGCCGGCCTGACGGCTGGCAACGCCAACAAGGTTCAATACCAGAAGGCCTCGGCATCGCTCATTGACACGGATGTCACGTTCAGCGACTCGCTCACCGGTGCGTTCAGTTCGACGTTCACGCCCGTGGCTAACGCGCGCTATGCCAAATGCGGCCATCTGACCACCGGGATCCTGGCCTATCTGATCCAGATGGTGGGCGGCCCTACCAGCAACGCTGTCGCTGCAATTGGCGTTGCAACGCGTACGCATGCGCAGAGTACTTGCCCGATTCCGGTCGGCCTGCTGCCCAGGACCGGGGGCACTGCTCCCGACTATGGCTTCGCGGTAGGCGACTGGGTCACGGTACTCTACGACGGAACAAAGACTGCCGGCCCGGGGGAAATGGGCTGGTATAACCTCGATGGCTCGACCAACGCCAATGAAACCAAAAACGAAATGTCGGTCGGCTACTGCAATTCGAAAGTCAACGATACGCTGCGGACTCCGGGTGCGAAGGTTGCTGTCGACGATCAGTGGAACAGCCGGTTCGGCATCTACAAGAACAATGGCGACATGCAGACGATGCGGCCTGATTTTACGGGCTATTCGTACACCACCCAGAACTGGCCCAATGGCAAGAGCGCGTATAACGGCACATCGGGCGGCAGCGATCCCACTGCGACAAATTTCAAGACCAAGCGGCTTACGTTCGCCAGCTATGGGGATACGAGCACGGATGTTCAGGCTGGTGACAACATTACCGGGCTGAACATGAAAGGTGGCTACAAGAATCTTGCCGCACCGGGCAGCACGGGCGATTACGCCAAGCTCGGCATGAGCCGGCGCCTCGTCATCGTCCCTGTGGTTTCGACTGCGTCGAAAGTGGTCGATTTCGCCTGCATGCTGATGCTGCAGCCAATCAGCGGCCCTACGCTGACAGTGCAGTTCGAATACCTCGGCAACGCCGCAAGCATCAGCAGCCCTTGCACGACCAATGGCCTGGCGGGCGGCAACTTCGGACCCATGATCCCAGCGCTCGTACAGTAGGGGAAATCGATGAAAAAGCGACAGAAAGGCGTGGCGTTGGTTGAGTTTGCCATCACGATCTCGTTGCTGCTAGCGACGTGCTTCGCAGTCACCGAGTTCGGTCGGGCCATTTATACGTACAACACGCTGACGAAATCCGTTCGTGATGCGGCCCGTTACCTGAGTACGCAGGCCGCAGGCAGCGCCGCGGCGCATGCCACGGCACAGCAACTGGTTGTCTACGGTACTCCGGTGGTGACCAACAACCAGCCCACCCTGGTGCCGGGGCTGACCACAAGCATGGTCAGCATCTGCGATGCAGCGGATGTGACATGTACCTCGAATATGGGGCAGGGTAGCAATCCGGCCATCAATACGGTCACGGTCCGGATTTCGGGCTACACCTTTACGCCGCTGCTGGATATTCTCGGATTCACACGGTTCTACACCGGCGGCAGCAGTTCCCTGACGTCCATTTCCTTCAGCGACATCTCAGCGACGATGAGGCAGGCATATGAATAGGCGTCAGCGAGGTACGACAGCCGTGGAGTTTGCCATCGTGGCAGCGCTCTTCTTTGCGTTGCTGCTGGGAATACTGGAGTTCGGACGCGTGCTGTACACATGGAACTCCGTGGCGGAAGCCACGCGGTGGGGCGCAAGGCAGGCCGTGGTGTGCGGGCGCGGGTCGGGATCGGTGCTCAGCCGGATGCAGCAGATCGTTCCAGGTCTCAAGTCCAGCAATGTCGTGGTCACCTGGTACGACTCGAACGGCGTCAGCGCAAGTTGCGACAGCACGTCCTGTACCGGGGTTTCCGTCAGCGTGGCAGGGATGAACGCGTCTCCGGTATCACCGGCGTCCTGGATCGGATTTTCATCCAGCCTGGTGGTACCTGGATTCGTGACCTATCTGCCACGGGAAATCATGGGTCAGGATCCGGGAAGCCCCACGGTATGCAGCTAGGATCCCGGCGCTCGGAACGTCATCCAGCCGGCGCGCGGCTCTGCCCAGTTCAGACGTGGCTTTTGAAGATTCCGCCCGTACGATTGACCCGGGCAGGGGCGCCTCGAACGGCTTTGCTACAGATCGAGGCCACCGCGCAGCAGGGCTTCTTGTCTGCCGGCGAATTTCTGATCTAGCAGGTGGAACGGTTGGCGAGCCCTTCTCAAGCACGCCTAAGTTTCCGGTCGAACGGTTCCGGGGGGAGCTGCAAAATGACAATCGATACTCGGGTATTTACCTGCGGCGACGCTATCCGATGGGCGATTGTGCTCGCGATCTTGGCGCTGGATTTCGTCTGGCTGATTGCCAGCGGGCGTTCGGTGACGCATAGCAGTCTGGTCGCGCAATGCCTGGCGGTGGCCATGCTGGGAACCATCACCCTGGCGCTCAGTTTGATTGCGGGCCTGCCACGCATTACGGCGACATCGCGCGGACTGCACTACCGACGCCTGGCGCTGGTAGCGCAGTGTGGCGCGTTGCTAGTCTCGTTCACCAGTGTCATGAGCGTCCTGTCCTATTTGCTTATCACGCTTGCTCCTCCATTGGTGGACGGCAAGCTGGCGGCATTGGATGCGATGCTGGGCTTTCATTGGCCGCAGGCCTATGCCTGGGTTCGGGCACAGCCGACACTGAACTTCGTTCTGGCGCTAGCTTATGCCAGCGGCCTGCCTCAGCTGGTGCTGGTGCCGATGCTGATCGGTCTGCTTGGGCGGGCTGCCTATTTGCGCGAGTTTCTTTCCAATCTGATGCTCTCCTGCGTGCTGCTGCTGCTGATTGCCGCACCGTGGCCGGCCGCGGGGGCCTTCGTTTTTTTCGGCGTGGCGAGCCCTGCAGAAATGGCCACAGTTTCACACTTCGGCGCGCTGCGTGAAGGATCGATGCGGGTGTTCGACCTGGCACAAATGCAAGGCCTGATATCGCTTCCTTCCTATCACACGGCTATGGCTCTGTTCTTTGTGCAAGCGATGCGCTGGACGCGCGTTGGCGTGGTGATCATCGGACTGCTTAACCTGTTGATGATTGTGTCGACCCCCACGGAGGGCGGCCACTATCTTATCGATGTTGTGTCTGGCGTGGGATTGTGGGCGCTGACCGTAGGCGCGCTGAGCTTGCTTGCCGCCAGGAGCGCGCCGGCAAGGGCGGAGCCAGATGCGGCGCCTCAGCCGGTCTGAGCGCGCGTTGCCTTCTCCGTTTCGCACATTGGGTGGCGGGGCGGCTGACGAGGAGTGTTTCAGGATCTATTCGAACCACTAACGCGCTACCGACAAGAATAATGATCGGCTCGAGGGGAATCCATGGAAACGAGAAACCCAATCGCAACCGCATTGCCGGCGGCAATACCGGTTCGAGATGGCAGCAAACTGCCCACGGATACCACTGCGCTGCGTTGGAAGCACACTCTCTGCATCCTGTTTTTCTTTTCCGGATTTCCGGCGCTTATTTACCAGCTGATATGGCAACGGGCTCTGTTTCGGATTCTCGGGGTCAATATCGAGTCGGTGACTATCGTCGTCACGGCCTTCATGCTTGGGCTTGGGCTTGGCAGCCTTGCGGGCGGATTGCTGTCGAAACGACGCGGCCTTTCCCTGCTTCCGCTGCTGGCAGCCATCGAGTTTCTCTCGGGAGCTTTCGGCCTCGTTTCGCTGGATGTATTCGACCGGGTTGGCACCTTTGCGCTGGGTCTGCCGTTAAGCGCGACAGCGGCAGTGGCGCTGGCGCTGGTGCTGGCACCGACGCTGCTCATGGGCGCAACGCTGCCGGTCCTGGTCGGTCATCTGGCTCGACGCTCCGGTAACGTAGGCAGTTCCGTTGGCTTGCTCTACTACGTCAATACATTGGGGGCTGGCGTTGCTTGCCTGATCTGTACGGTATTGCTGTTCCCTTTTCTCGGCATGCAGGCTGCGGTGTACGTGGCGGTTGCCATCAACGCAACCGTAGCAGTCGTGGCGTTGGTGGTGCACTGGCGCGACCACGGTGAAGGCGATACGGGCGCAGCACAATCGCAGGTTCAATCGGCCACTACACCAGCACTGCGCTTTGGCGCGGTGCTGGCCCTGGCTTGTGCTGGCGGAGCGATTTCGCTCTCCTATGAGATCTTCTTCTTCCGCACAGTGTCTTATGCCTCCGGGAGCGGGGCCTCGGCTTTCGCAGCGACCTTGGCAGCATTCTTGATCGGCATCGCCTCGGGATCGCGCCAGGCGGGGGAGTGGTGCGGCGGGGCGCTGGAACACGGTATGCGGCAGTTGGCCGGCTCGCTGTTAAAGGCCAATCTGGTGGGCTTGCTGTTTCTGCCGCTGCTGGCGCATTTCCCCGTGCCCGGTAGCGCGCAGCTTGGCGTCTCGCTGCTGGTGGTGTTCGTGGTGGCCCGCAGTTGGGGGGCGCTGCTACCTTGCCTGGCTCATTGGGGCGTGTCTCCCGATGGCCATGCCGGTATGCGCATTGCACTACTCTATCTCGCCAACATAGTCGGCTCGGTCACGGGCAGCATCCTTACCGGCTTTGTCCTGATGGAGCATCTCGGACTGGTCAGCATTTCCATGGTGCTGGTAGGGGCTGGTGTCGGATGTTCCTTGTTGCTGAACGTATTGCTGCCTCTGCCACCGAAGGCGAAGCGCTGGCATGTCGGCTGCGCCGGCGCTATGGGCGTGTTGATCGTAGCGGCGCTCCCTGCGCTTAGTATCGGCGTGCTGGAAGCGCTGTTATGGAAGGGTTCACCCGAGGCCAAGGGGCCGTTCACCCATGTGATCGAGAACCGCAGTGGCATCATCACAGTGGATAGGGAAGGTACTGTGTATGGCGGCGGTATGTATGATGGCCGTTTCAACGTCGATCTGCGGCACGACACCAATGGCATCTTGCGTCCCTATGCGCTGAACCTGTTCCATCGCCACCCACGCGACGTGCTGATGATCGGACTGTCATCCGGCTCGTGGGCACAGGTGATTGCCAACAATCCGGAAGTGCGATCGCTCACGATTGTGGAGATTAATCCCGGCTACGTCGAGTTAGTAGCAGGTTCGGCGGAAGTTGCGTCTGTACTGCGCAACCCCAAGGTGACTCTCATTACCGACGACGGGCGCCGCTGGTTGCGCTTGAACCGCGAACGGCGCTTTGACGCTATCGTCTCCAATACGACTTGGCATTTCAGGGCAAACGCAACCAATCTGCTGTCTGCCGAATTCCTTCAACTGGCCGATGCCCACTTAAAGCCAGGGGGCGTCCTTTACTACAACACCACCGATTCGGATCGGGTTCAGCGTACGGCTTGCCTGGCATTCCCCTACGGGGCGCGTTTCAGCAATCATATGGTCGTGTCGCGTGCACCGCTGGCCTGGGACTTCGAACATTTCCGCCATACGCTGGAAGCCTATCGTATCAATGGCCAGCCGGTCCTCGACGTGCGTGCCGGCCAGGACCGCCTTGTTGCAGATGCCTTGATGGCCGAGTGGGAATCCTCGCTGCACCGTGGCAGTTCTCGACAAGAGGATGCCATGGAAACCTGTCCGCGCATCCTGGCCCGTACCGTTGGGCTGAAGCAGGTTACCGATGACAACATGGGTACGGAATGGCGCCACTTGATGCGTCTCGATTGAGTCGTGCTGCTTCGTCGGCTTTTGCCCGCCGTATGCGGCAAAATCGGCGCAAGAGAATCGCCGTGCCAGTTCGGCGCAGGCGCCTATCGTTAGCCGCGGTCATGCTGGCCCCGGCCATGCCATCGCAGGGGCAAGGGCAGCCCTGCGTCAGATCTCGACCACACAGCACCAGTCGAACCGGGAATTCTCCAGCTCCCCCGTGCGCCGGCTGACATAGCCGCGAGGGTTACACACCACGCGCGAGGTGTCGATGCAATAGTCAAAGCTGGTATGCGTATGGCCGTGGATCCACAGGTCGGCCTGCGCTACCAGATCAGGCCTTCTCGACAGGAAACCACCGGATACCAGATCGTGCGAATAGCGCGGATCCAGGCTGCCGAGATCGGGGCCGTGGTGGGTGACTACCACGGTCTTGCCGTCGAAGGGCAGGGCCAGTTGACCTGCAAGCCAGGCGGAGGCTATCTGGTGGCGCGCCAGCGCGTCTTCCGGCGAGAAGTGACGCAGGTGCCCGTCATCGCCATTGAGCTCGATCAGCCGGTGGTCCAGCATCACTGCCGAACAGGCCTGCATCGAAGCCTCACGCCTGTCGGTGCCGAACAGGCAATAGTCTGTCCACCAGGTGGTGCCCAGGACGCGTACCCGCCCGCTGGCGCCGCTGAACTCCGCCACCGCACCATTGAGCAGGTGCACACCGGGATGCGTGGCAGCCGCGTCCGCCATCAGCCGGTCCACGGCGTCGACGTTGCCTTCGTAATACTCATGGTTGCCCGGCACGTAGATCAGCGGCTGGCCGAAGGTTCGGGCCGCCCAATCGATGCCGTCCCGGCCATTGGCGATATCGCCGGCCAGTATCACGATATCGGCGTCGCAGGCCGGTACGGCTTGCGGCATGGCGTGTTCGATATGCAGATCGCTCAGGATACGTAGTTTCATGGAGACTCCAGGCGAATTCGTTGGCACTGCGCGCCGTGCCAGGACGGCGGTGCTTGAATTCTTAAGAAGGCCGGAGATCCGGTCAAGTCCCTCGATTCCGGACGAGTGCTCGAGCGTCTGCGCAGCGACCCCCAGACAGCGAAAAGGCCCGGAGCCAGGTCCGGGCAAAAGACCGTCTTGCCGGCATTGCACCGGGAGACAGCCGGGGGAACCGTTTCCGGATACCCGGAAGCGCTATCCCTGGCCGGCCATGGTCGGCAACAGGACGCGATAGATCTGGATGAATGCCGGGCCAAGCAGTACCAGCAGCAGTGATGGGAAGATCGTGAAGATCAGCGGGAACAACAGCTTCAGCGCAATCTTGGCTGCCTGTTCTTCCGCTCGCATGCGTCGCTTGGTGCGCAACATGTCGGACAGCACGCGCAGGGAGTCGCCCAGGCTGGTACCGAAGCGATCGGCCTGAATCAGCATGGATGCAAACTTGTCGACATCTTCCACCCCGGTGCGTAACGAGAGATTGGACAGTGCCTTTTCCTTGGAGAAGCCGGAGCGCAGCTCCAGCAGCATCAGCTGCAGTTCGTCGGCAAGGACCGGGCAGCGCAGGGCCAGTTCGTCGGCCACGCGCATCAGCGCCGCGTCGAGGCCGAGGCCGGCTTCCACGCATACCGTCAGGAGGTCGATGACGTCCGGGAACTCTTCGAATACCGCGCGCTGGCGTTCGGCCACCTTGTGCGACAGCACGGTGTTCGGCAGATAGTAGCCGATGGCGGCAAGCAACGTCAGCAAGGCGAGCATGATGTGCTGCTGCTGTAGCGCCGGCTGATTGCTGACCGCGATCAGGCCGATCATCGGCAGGGCGATTGCCAGTATTGTCTTGGCGGTGAAGTACAGCGGGGCGGCGCTTGTGCTACGCCACCCGGCATTCATGAAGCGCACGCGCAACTGCGAGCCTTCCCATCCTTCCTTAGGCAGCGACAGGCGCGAGACCGGCTGCGTCCATTGCACGAGCTTGTCGATCCAGGCCTGCTGCCTTCCGGACCTGCCGCTTGCCTGGCCTGGCTGGCCCGCGAGTTGCTCGGCCCTGCCGCGCATGCGGTTCGGTGAGAACGCATAGAGCACGCCAAACACCATGCCGAATGCCGCCACGAAGATCAATGTCAGCACGATCAGCTGATCGGACTGAAACCCCTGAATGATGCCTTGCATGATGGACTCCCGTCAGGCTACTTGCCCATACCGTGTGTGTCGGAGCACTACGCTGTTCGTTGCTCGTCGTGACGTCATACGCGGATACGGATGATCTTGCGCATCCACAAGACACCGAGCATCATCATTCCCACCGCTGCGCCGACCATCTTCAGGCCGATCGGGTCTTCCCACAGCACCTTCATGAAGTCCGGGTTGACCACCAGGATCATCCCGCCAGTGGCGAAAGGCAGCAGACCCAGCACCCACGCAGACATGCGTCCTTCTGCCGACAGGACCCGGATCTTGGCAAACAGCTTCAGGCGCTCGCGCACCATGTTGCCAATGGTGTCGAGGATCTCCGCCAGGTTGCCGCCGCTCTCGCGCTGGATCAGGACCGCGATCACGAAGTAGCGCAGGTCGCCCACCGGCACCCGGATGGCGAGGTTGGTCATGGCTTCATCAAGCGCAATGCCGTAGTTGATTTCCTCGAAGGTGGTGCGGAACTCGGGGGCGATCGGCGCCTTCATCTCCTGGCCGACCATGCCGAGCGCACCGCTGAATGAATGCCCGGCGCGCAATGCGCGGGCGATCATGTCAACCGCATCGGGCAGCTGAGATTCCATCTGCTGGATGCGCTTGGCGCGCAGGCGCATGATATGAAGGACCGGCAGGACCGCGGCCACGGCGGCCCCAACCAGCATCAGTGGCGCCGGCACCGGCACTACCGGGATCAGCGCAATGGTGCACAGCGCTACCGTCGCACAGTAGCCCAGCAACTGGGCCACCGACCACGTACTGCCCGACTGCTCCAGCCAACGATCGAGCGAACCGACGCGAGGCAGGCTCATCAGCCACTGCTGCATACGCGGCGAGCCGGCGAGCAGCCGCTTCTTCAGGATCGACAGTTGTTCAGCGCCGACTTGCCCGCCGGCGGACAGCGCCCGCAGCCGCGCCTCAATGCGCTTCGCCGCCGCACCATGCGTACTGTTCCACCAGATAAAGATACCCTCGACGCAGAGCACCACGGCCACAAACAGCAGGATGCCAAAGGCATAGAAGATCATGCTCATGAGTGTCTCCGCATGGCGTATTCGCTGTGATATCCCGTGGCCGCCTCAGACTTCATGGCGCTTGGCCGGATCGTAGATTTCGTCGGGCAGGCCCACGCCGAACACGCGCAGGCGTTCGGCGAACTTGGGGTACACCCCCGTGGCGCGGAAATGACCGCGCACGGTGCCGTCCTTGTCTACGCCGGTGCGCTGGAAGGTGAAGATCTCCTGCATGTTGATGATGTCGCCTTCCATGCCGGTGATCTCCGAGATGCTGATAATCTTGCGCCGGCCATCGGTCAGGCGCGCGGCCTGGACGATCACCGTAATCGCCGAGGCGATCTGCTGCCGCATGGCCTTGGCCGGCATGGTCAGGCCAGCCATGCTGACCATGTTCTCCAGGCGCGTCAGGGCATCGCGCGGCGTGTTGGCGTGGATGGTGGTCAGCGATCCTTCATGGCCCGTGTTCATGGCATTGAGCATGTCGAGGGCCTCGCCGCCGCGCACCTCGCCCAGGATGATGCGGTCCGGGCGCATCCGCAGCGCGTTGCGCACCAGCGCACGCTGCGTGATCTCTCCCTTGCCCTCGATGTTGGGCGGACGCGTTTCCAGCCGCAGCACATGAGGCTGGCGCAGTTGCAGTTCGGCGGCGTCCTCGATGGTGATCACGCGTTCGTCCTCGGGGATGAAGCCCGAGAGGATGTTCAACAGCGTGGTCTTGCCGCTGCCGGTGCCTCCCGACACCAGCACGTTGACCTTGGCCTTCGACAATGCCTGCAGCATCTGCGCCATCGGCGGCGTCAGGCTGCGCAGTTCCACGAGGTCCGACACCTGAAGCGGATTGACGGAAAAGCGGCGGATCGAGAGCAGGGGTCCGTCGATGGCGGATGGCGGAATGATGGCGTTGACGCGCGATCCATCCGGCAGGCGCGCGTCCACCATCGGGCTCGTCTCGTCGATGCGGCGGCCCACGCGCGAGACAATCTTCTCGATCACCTTCATCAGGTGCGCATCGTCATAGAACACGACGTCGGTCAGTTCGAGCTTGCCGCGCCGCTCCACATAGGTCTGGCGCCCGGTGTTGACCAGGATGTCTGAAACCGTCGGGTCCTTCAGCAGTGGCTCCAGCGGGCCAAAGCCGAACATTTCGTCGTAGATCTCGACCGTCAGCTGGCGTCGTTCGTTGTCGTTGAGCAGAACCCTTTGCTCGTCGATGATCAGGTTCACCAGCGTAGAGATTTCCTGCCTCACCTGTTCTTGCGGAAAACGCGCCAGGCGCTCCAGTTCCACGCGGTCCAGGACGACTTCGTGCACCTCGCGCTTGAGGGCATGGTAGCCCGGTGACGCGGTGGTGCTGACTGGCGCTCCGGTCGTGAACTGGATCGCGGCATGGCCATTGGTCGTAAAGGCAGGGCCGGCGCCGGCAAGCTGTTCGCGGATCGACATGATGGGCTCCTTCAATTTGATTTGGGTTCAGTGCAGGCCAGGCAGACCATCATCAGGTGCTCTTGGTGCGCAACATCAGGCGACGCAGCGGCGATACGGCATCGGCTTTGCCATGACGGCCGCTCTCGGTCGGAGCGGCCAGTTGCGCGGCCATGCTCTGCAGCGCTCGCGTGATGGCGCTGCGCCGGCTCAGCTTGCCCACCGGCTCGCCGTGGCTCACGGCTTCATCCACCGCCGACGGGTCGTCCGGCAGGACGACTGCCACCTTCATGCCGAAGATCTCTTCCATGGTCGCGCGCGGCACTTCGCTCTTGCGGCCCGTGCGATTGAGCACGAGCTGGATCTTGCTGGGCGGGTAGTGCAAGGCGCGCAGGATATCGAGCATGCGGCGGCCCGGTCGCCCGCACGCGACCGCTGGCTCCGTGACGACGTAGATGCGCTCGCTCTGGTCCAGCACGCTGATCGACAGCGGGTCGATGTTCTGCCCCATGTCGACGAGGATGAAGTCATAGTTCGGCTGCGCCACAGAGAGGATCCATTCGAGCTTTTCCTTCTGGATGTGCGTGGCCTGGACCGGATCGGCGGCGCCGGCGAGCAGGTCGAATCCGTTCTCCACGTGGACCAGGCTGGCATCCAGAAGCGCAGCGTCCATGCGGTCGGCCTGGCTGCAGATGTCGGGCAGGGTGGACGGCGGTGTCTTGTCGGTGACGATGTGGGTGAGATCGCCGAAGTGCCGGTTCAGATCCACGACCAGTACCCGCTTGCCGTGTTGCCGGGCGATCGTGTCGCCGAGATTGGCCGTGACGAAGCTCGTGCCCACACCCCCCTTGCACGAGATCACAGAGATCACCTGGGCAGCTTCATGGGCGCGCGGCACATGGGTCGCCTCGACGCGCTTGAGGGCATCGGCGAGCTGCGCCTTGTCCAGGGGCCACGACAGTACATCGCGGATGCCGGCGCGCATCGCCTTGATCAACACGTCGGGGCCCGGCGCCTGCGTGACCAGGATGCAAGGAAGGTCGGCGTGTTGCTGGCGCAAGGCTTCGATGGATAGCATCTGCGCAGGACCCAGGTCAGGCAGCTCCACGATCAGCAGGTCCGCCATGCGCAGCCGGCCGGCATGGAGCGGGAAGCGAGCCAGGCCTTCCTGAAGCGACATGGCCCGGAAGTTCCCGACTGCGGCACAGAGCCGGTTGATCTCGGCGAGCCGTTCGGTGTTCTCGGATGCGATCAGGATCTTCAACATGGTGTCCTCGCGAGTCTCTGTTCTGGTTTCCTGGGATGGACGTGGTGGCGCGCCGGCGTTGGGCTTAGCGCGAGCCGCCGCCCATGCCCACACCGCCGTAGCCGCCGCCTGCTCCGAAGTCGATGGAGAAGCCGCCGGCAGTGCCGCCGCCCGTCTGCATCCGGATCAGAGAGCGATCAAAGTTCCGCATTGCAGCCACTGCGGTCTTGCCATCGGTGCCGGTGACCGTCGGCAGGCCGGCCGGCGCATCAGGGTTGATGATCTGCATCTGGTTGACGGTGGCGAGTGCCACGCCACGCTGGCCATCCCACACCGGGGTAGATGTCATGCAGGCCGACAGCCCGAGGCACGACAGGGTGCCCAGTACCAGGGCGGCGGCGCCGCGCGAAAGCTTCGAGATCTTGTTCATGATCGTTCTCCGGTTTGCTGGTGGCGCGACGCTCAGTTGCTGTCCGATGGGGTGCCGCCGGCCGAGCCTGCCGTCCGCGCCTGTGCCAGGCGCGCGGCGGTGGCTTCGATGCGGGCGATACGCGCGGCGGAGTCCTCCGGCGGCGGCAGCGCCGCCACGCTGCGTGCGCGTACCTCGGGCGCCTTGGGTGCCGCGGCAGCTGGCCGCGGGGACGCGGGGGCCGCCGGGACCGGTGCAGGGGGCGTGGCAGCGGACGGAGCCGCGACCGTGGACGGCTCCTCCAGCGGCCGGCCTTCCGGCATGGCCGAGATCGACGTGGCCTGGGTGGCTTCGCTACGCGGGGCCGACGGCGCGGGGGCGGGCGCTGCGGCTGGCGCTGGCTGCGACGGGGCCGGCGCCGGAGCGGGCGGCATATTGCGGTGGCCTTCCATATTGCCCATGAAGTACAGCGAGAACGGATCAGGCGTGGTGAAGCTGTCGGTGGGCAGCGGGTAGTTGTTGGTCGCCATCGGCTTGACCAGGCGTGGCGTGATGATGAACACCAGTTCGGTCAGGTCCTGCTGGTACTGCGTGCTGCGGAACAGTGTGCCCAGCACCGGCACTTCGCCAGCACCCGGCAGCGCCTTGAGCGAACCGCGCGCACTGTCCTGCAGCAGGCCGCCGATGGCAAAGCTTTCGCCGTCACGCATCTGCACGGTGGTGGAGGCGCGGCGGGTGGTGATGAGCGGAAGCACGGACTGGCCAGCCAGAGTGCCGCCGCTGACGGTCGCGCCGGTAGGCGACAGCTCGGACACTTCCGGCGCCACCTTCAGGTGGATGCGGCCATTTGCGAGCACCGTAGGCGTGAACTTCAGTCCCACACCAAACTCTTCTTCCTGCAGGGTGACCGTGCCGGCACCATTCAGCACGTTGGCCTGCGCCACCGGGATGTAGATCTTGCCGCCGGCGAGGAAGCTCGCTTCCTGCCCGCTGATGGTGACGAGGTTCGGCTCGGCCAGGATCTTCACCAGGCTGTCGTTCTTCTGCGCGTCGATGGCAAAATTGAATGGCTTGTTGTTGGCCTTGCTGCCGAAGATCGCGCCGGAAGCGCCGGTCAGCAACGATGTCACCAGTCCGCCGGTCCACGAGCCGAAGCCGCCTTGCAGGTTCACCGACGAGCCAAGTTGATTCAGCAGCGTCTTCGAGACCTCCGCCACCTTCACTTCCAGCATCACCTGTTGCGGCGTGTCGACCGAGAGCATGTTGAGCACGCCGCCCTTCTTGCCGGCATCGCCGCCTGCACCGACCTGCGCTGCATTGGCATAGGCCTGTGCAATATCCATGGCCTGCAGGGCCGATTGCGCATTGGTGACACTGCCTGTCAGCACCAGGTTGTCCGCGGCAGTCATCACGCGGATGCCCGGTTCACCGGGCAGGAGTTGGCTGAGCGATGTCTGCAGTCCGCCGGCGTCGGCGTTCACCACCACGTTGATGATGCTGCAGCTGCCGCTGCGGCCCTGCACGATCATGTTGGTGGTTCCCACCGTGCGGCCCAGTACGTAGAGCGTCTGTGCCGATACCATCGTGGCCTGCACCACGTTCGGGTTGCCCAGCGTGCGATTCTTTACCGGCTCCTGCAGCGTGATCAGCTGGGACTTGCCGACCGGGACAATCACGCTCGATTCCTGGCGGACCGCGCCGGTGCAATTGGGGCCGCGGGCATCGGCGACCGGCACCGGCGCGGCGGCACCGACCGGTGCGGTGCCGGCTGGCGCCATGCTGATGGTCATCTGCATCGGGGCCTGGGGCGCCTTGGCGGCTGCAGGCG
The DNA here is from genome assembly GCF_057073735.1 of Cupriavidus sp. C1SS-2L. Lineage (NCBI taxonomy): Bacteria > Pseudomonadati > Pseudomonadota > Betaproteobacteria > Burkholderiales > Burkholderiaceae > Cupriavidus > Cupriavidus sp. C1SS-2L. The sequence goes on along the minus strand of NZ_CP172708.1, from coordinate 2,931,246 downwards.
AGGTGGCCTTCGTCAGGTTCCCGGCCTCCACGGCGACCTGCGCCGCGGCGGCCAGCGGTGTGCAGAGGATGGCAGCCAGCACCAGGATGCGGGTGCCGCCAGCGGCTTCGGATCGTTTCTGGTTCATTTTGAATCTCCCCCCGGAGAGGCTGTGTTGCAGCTCGAAATTCGTGGATGCCGTGTGCTACGCGTTCAGAAGCACTCGATGCCGCCCTGGATGCCTGCCAGCACGCCGACGCAGTTGCCAGCGTGCGGCTGTGCGGCCACCGTGCGGGTCTTGACCACGGTGCGCGTTTGCGTCTGCGTGACCACCTTGACCTGCGGGGCTTCTGGCGCCTTGCCCAGCAGCGTGCCCTTGGTCGCGCCGCCGGTGTTGATGTCGGCCACGTCCATCTGGTTGCGCAGCACCAGCGAAAGGGTGCCCACGCTGCGCGCCACGTCCAGCTTTTCGGCCTGGTCGGGTGTTACTTCCAGCGTCACCGCATTGACCACCTTCGGCTGGGTGTCGTCGCGGCTGACTTGCTGTGCCACCGCCAGCACCAGGATCTTCTCGAGCACGATCTTCGAGATGCTGCCGTTCTGCGCGGTCTTGGCTTCCTCATTGGTATTGACGATCACATCGACGTAGTTGCCTGGCAGCGCGAAGCCGGCCACGCCTACCACATCGTTGACGCGTACCGTGATGGCTCGCTTGCCGTCGTTGATGACGGCGGACAGACCGCCTTTGGTGCCGATGGGAGCAAGCTTGGCGTCGAGCACGGGCTCGCCGCGCTGCAGGCTGGTCCGAACGACGCGGCCTTCCAGGAGCTTGAGGTCTTCGAAAGCGCCGGGCGGCACGCTGGCCGTGGGCCAGTTCACCAGGCGCAACTGGCTGCCGTTCAGCGGCTGACCCAGGTTCAGGTCATTGGCAGCGACCACCACCTGTTTGACGGAATTGGACGATTGCTCCATCAGCCATCGCGACGCCGACACCACCGCCGCCACGCCGGCGAGCAGGGCAATCAGCAACATCAGGATTGCGCGTGTGTTCTTCATGATGACTCTCCCCTAGAAGTTCCGTGTGGGCTGGTATGGTTCAGCTTGCCGCGCGCTGGTCGATGGACCAGTGATGAATGGTGCTGGCCGATGGCATGCCGCCGGCCGAAGTCCGCAGTCCGTAATACGCTTGCCACGCTGCCAGCAGTCCCTCCTGGGTGACTTGCGGTGCATGGCCGTGATAGCGCACGCCCGACGCAACCAGGCGCAGCAGGTCGCGCGGCAGGCAGGCCAGGAGCGGCGTGTCGCTTTCGTAATGCAGGCTGTCGACCAGGAAGTCGAATACGGCTTCAGCGCTGCTCAGTCCGAAATCGGTGACTGTGCGCCGGTACACCTCGCGGTAGTCATCAACTGACAGCGGCCCCACGTAGAGCTTGCTGCCGAGACGACGCAGGAAGGCATCGTCGCCGAGTTCGGACGGCTCAAGGTTGGTCGAGAACACCGGCCAGACGTCGAAGGGCACCGAGAAGCGCACGCCGGTCTGCAGCGTGAACATGTCGACGGAGCGGTCCAGCGGCACGATCCAGCGGTTGAGCAGGTCGTCGACGCCTACAAGTTGCCGGCCCAGATCATCGACAATGTAGATGCCGTTGTTGGCCTTCATATGCGGGGGCGCCTGGTAGAAGCCGGAGGTGCGGTCGTAGCGCAGGTCGAGCATGGACAGCGTGAGCTCGCCGCCGGACAGCACTACAGGGCGGTGGCACAGGATCCAGCGACGGTCCAGTGATCGGCGCGCCAGCGACGCTTCGCTGTCGCTGAAGGGCACATGTACCAGCGGATCGAATACCTGGATGATTTCGCCAGCGACCGTGATGGCGTGCGGCACTGGCACCGCGCCCGGCAGCAGCATGCCGAGGCGTTGTGCCAGGTAAGTCTTACCGCTGCCGGCGGGACCGTAGATCATCAGCGCACGGCAGGTGTTCAGGGCCATGCCGATCGCGTCCAGCAGGTGGACCGGGATCACGAGGTCATGGAAGGCTGCGGTGACGTCGGCCTTGGTGACGGAGCCATGACTGACCGAGTGGTGCTTGACGGCTTCGACATACGCGTCCAGGGTAACGGGCGCCGGGCCGTTGTAGCTGCAGCGCGCCGACGCCTCTGCGGCACGCGTGTAGCCGGCATCGGTGAGGCGGAAGCGTACGTCCAGGTCGCTGGCGCCCCGATGCGCGATCTCCAGCAGGCGCTCGCGGACCGCGACCGCGGCGATTTCGTTGACCACCGCTGCAGGAAGCTTCAGTGAATCCGTCAACACGGCCAAGGTAACCGTACGGTGCAGGTACGCCGCTTTCATCAGCAGGCCAATCAGCTGGGCGATCTCAAGGCCGGTATCGGCGATGGTGCGCGGGAGCACATGCCAGGGGGGCAGCGGCACCGAGCTGTGGTCGCCGCTGGTATTCCTTCCCGTCGAGACCGGCTCGAGGAGTCGAGGTGCATGTCCCGCGTCGTGATGCTCGTTCATTGCCGTCCCCTGTTTGCTGATCTGCGCGTTCTTCTCAGGGCGCCCGTCGCTGCAGGCGCAGTTGCGTTGGGCTGCCTCACATACCGAAAAAGAGCATGGCCAGGGTGCCGCCGGCGATGGCGACACCATAAGGTATGGAGCCAGCGGATGACTTGCCCCCGGATTTAGCCAGCCCGTGGCCACGATGAATGGCCGCGCTCAGCAGCATGTTGCCGACTCTCGACAACGTCGCGCGGGTTTGTCCGGTGACGAGAAGCATTGCCAGTGCCCAGGCGCCACCGATCAACCAGGTAGCAACTGCGATCGACGGCACCATGCTTGCGCCGAGCCACGCGCCGACGGCTGCCATCAGCTTGACGTCGCCAGCAGCCATGCCTCGCAACAGGTAAAAGGGCAGGAAGATAATCAGGCCCGCTATCCACCCATAGAGCCACGCCAGCGATCCCGCGGCGATTCCATGGATGGCAACCTGCATTGGCAGGGCTGCAATCCAAGACCCGAGGGTCAGCCAGTTCGGAATGCGACGCCGGTCCAGGTCGATGGCCGCCGCAGTCGACACGATAGCGATGGTGATGGGGCCAATGAAGGTGGCGAAGGTGGCGGATGACATGGCGCTTGGGGCTGGTAGTTTGGGCGGCAGCAGATTCATTGGCCAGGTGCCTCACGGCATCTTGGCAGCGATGGATTCATACAAGGTCTTGACGGCATCCCCAACCGTGGAAACGGAGCCGACAATGGCGACCGCGATAAGCATGCCGAGCAACGCGTACTCGATGGACGTGACGGCTGCGTCTTCGTGCAACAGATCCGCGATCAGATTGAGGAGCTTTTGCATTTCGCGTTCCCGGTGATGGAGGTGTTGCGCTGAGCGTTGCGCTGGCCGCATGGCTGACCGGTATAGGGCAGCCATGCGGGCTCGCCAGGTATTAAGTGTTGGCGCTCGTGAGACTGCTGCCGATCTTGGAGAACGTGCTGTTCAACTGCGTGCCGACGATAGCGACCGACGCGATGATGACGACTGCAATCAGGGCCGCAATCAGGCCATATTCGATGGCCGTCACGCCCTCTTCGTCACGGATGAATTGCTTCAGCATGGTGGTCAGGTTTTGCATGACAATCTCCTTTTGTCAGGAACAAGAACTCGGTACTGCAAGACCGCGCAACGACGGTCAGGGAACGCTGGCACCGTGGATCGATGCCAAGGGGGGGACGGCGGCGCGCAGATGGCACACGCATGAAATGGCCAGCGGCCGTGGCCGCCTTGCATACCTTGAGGGCTGCGCGACTGCAACCGGCGTTGTGCCGAGGCATGCATGCATCGCGCCACGTGTTGCGCATGGCCCGCGCAGACCAGGACCATGCAGCGGAACTGCGCGCTGCCAACCCTGAGGGCGCTGGCAGCGTGGCTGGCGTTCCGGTGTTGAGAACCGGGTCGGCAGGTGGAAGGCATGGCAGATGTTCCCCGTATGTTTTCTTGGTGCCGGCCAGCTGAGCCGGCATTGCGGCAATCCGATCGACTGTATTTGCCGCATGCCGTGGCATAGGCAAACGGCGGGCCAGGTATTACGAAACCGTTGTCCTGCAAGGGTTTGCGGCGCGCCGAGTGCGATCCGCGTGGACTCGTCGGCGTGGAACATGGATTCCAGGCCGTACTTCGTTGCCGGCAGGAAACGCGCGCCGCGCAGGTTTATTTGGATGACGGAACCGATGGACTAGGGCGCGGCACGGTGCGCCGCCTGCCACCGTGGGGGGATGGCGGCTTGCCTTCAGCCAAAAGCATGAAGAGGCGAGTGAGCCGGGCGCAACGCATCCGGCCGTTGGACGACGGGATTTCCCTTTGCGAGGGGGCAGTGCCGCATAGGGCCGCCTAATGGATGAGTTCCCAGTGTGCCGGACCCGCGTTTCTCAATAGAAACATCATGCCCGCCCGGGAGTGTTCGCGCGGGGGCAAACACATCGTCCTGAGTTCTCGTCAGCCATTGTGGGATCTGGCGTTCCCGGCAATCCGGGCCACATGATTCAGCAAAGAAACGTTGCTCGCGGAAGTGCTTGCGGACAATGAGCGCGCGGGTCTTCTGACGTATCCGTTGGCTTGCGCTTCCGCGTACGCGCGACAACACTGAGCCTGTTGGTTAGCTGCTGGCGACGCTCTTAGTAGCGGGCCGTGGCGAGGGCAGGGGCAATGTCGAATGCGGCGAGCCAAGTGTCGACGACGCAAGTAGGCAGATGCAGGGCACACGGTGCGAGTGGGGCTGGGCAGTTCGCGTTGGTCGCGAATGCCAGTCATGGGAGCCAACGAAATGGCCTTTGAGAACTTTGCAGGCAGCAAGCCATTGCTCCCCGTGTCGGATGAGCACTGGCTCGACGCTGAGCGCATGCGGCTGTATTCCTGCGCGGCGCTGATCTGTTACGTGGTGTTCTTTGGGATCTGGATGTATCGGGCCTGGATACTGAACGTCGCCGGGCTCTTCCCGCCGGGAGCGGATTTCGTCGTCTTCTGGAGTGCGGCAAAGGTGGCGCTCGAGCATGGAGCGGTCGCTCCCTACAATCTTGAGCTGCTCCAGGCTAAAGAGGTTGCAACGGTGCCTCAGGTGCTGGTGGGCGGTGGTGCACTGCCGTGGCTTTATCCGCCGACATTCCTGCTGGCCATCCTGCCGCTCGGTTTGCTGCCTTACGGGGTCGCTGCGTTTGTATTCCTGACGGGTGGAGCCTGCTGGTATGGATGGGCAATGTCGCGGACATTGCCATGGCGCGGGGCGTGGATTGCGGCACTCGGCTTCCCGGGGGTCGCCGTATGCATCGCGACGGGGCAGAACTCGCTCTGGCTTGCCGGCACCGCTGGCCTGGCGCTGACACTGCTGCGCCAACGCCCGGTGTTGGCCGGTGCGTTGCTCGGGCTTGTTACGGTCAAGCCGCACATTGCAATCATGTTTCCGCTTGCCTTGCTTTGTGCCGGGCAGTGGCGTGCGTTGCTGGGGATGGCTGCCAGCGCAGCGGCCCTGGCGGCATTGTCGCTGGTGTGCTTCGGTGTCGAACCGGTCCTGGCGTTCCTGAGTGCAACAGGGCTTGCGCGTGCGGCAGTCGAGAACGGTACGGCACCACTGATTCGGATGCCCACCATGTTTGCAGCTACCAAGTTGCTGTTCGGAGGCGTCGTGCTGCCTTATGTCGTGCATGCGGTATGCGCCTGCGCGGCGGTGGCATCGGTGATCTACGCATGGTCGCGTCCATGCAGCTTTGCGCTTCGCGCCGCGGTGCTGTCGACTGCAATGCTGCTGGTGCCTCCTTACCTTTACGACTACGACCTGGCTTTCCTGGGGATTGCCATGGCGTGGCTGGGTATTCATGCCCATCGCTGCGGATGGCTGACAGGCGAACGTGAACTGCTGGTAGTGCTGTGGCTACTGCCTTTGTATGGGCTGCTGCTGGGAGAGTGGATCGGCATGCAGCTGATGCCGATCGGGTTAGTCCTGGCGCTGGCGCTGGGCGTATGGCGCATCCGCCTGGAGCGGGTGGATCCGCACTGACACGTTGCGAGGGTGCGGTAGGGGGCTGCCAGGGCTTGCACTGGTCGCCTGAAAGCGGCATCGCTATCAACCCTGAATTGCTGAAGAAGAGAAGCGCATCAAGCCGAGTTCACGGCGGTGTGGGAGCGAGTCACACCGTCTCAGGAGAAAATCATGCCGGATCCACACGATTTCAGAATGCTTTCCCTCGTTGTACCTTGCTACAACGAGTCCCAAAGCATCGCGGGATTCTTCGATTGCGTCGTGCCGATCCTGGAATCCATCGAGCGCATCCGCTTCGAGATCGTGCTGGTGAACGACGGCAGCACCGACGACACACTGGACCAGATGCTGGCGTGTGCGCAGCGGGACGAACGCGTCCGCGTGGTGGACCTGACGCGGAACTTCGGGAAGGAGGCCGCGTTGACTGCCGGGCTCGACGAAGCCCTGGGCGACGCTGTCATTCCTATGGATGTCGATCTGCAGGATCCGCCTTCACTCATCCCACAGCTCGTCGCGCGCTGGCGCGAGGGCGCCGAAGTCGTGCTGGCGCAACGTAGCAGCCGCGAGTGCGATTCCTGGCTCAAGCGCGTGACGGCAGCCGGCTATTATCAAATCCACAACCGATTGTCCGATCTGAAGCTGCCCGTGAACGTGGGGGATTTCCGCCTGATGGACCGGGTGGTCGTCAACGCGTTAAAGCAGTTGCCGGAACGGCATCGCTTCATGAAGGGCCTGTTTGCCTGGGTAGGTTACAAGACCGCCATCGTCCGTTATGAGCGCGAGCCGCGCAGTGCGGGCCGCTCGAAGTTCTCGGCCTGGCGTTTGTGGAACCTTGCGCTGGAAGGCATCACCAGCTTCAGTACGCTTCCGTTGCGCAGCTGGACCTATATCGGGCTGCTGATCGCCGTCAGCGCATTCCTCTACGGTACCTTCATCGTGGCGCGGACGCTGATCTTCGGCGTGGATGTGCCCGGCTATGCGTCGTTGCTTTCCGTCGTGCTGTTCCTTGGCGGTATCCAACTGGTCGGGCTGGGCGTGGTCGGCGAGTATATCGGCCGGATCTACGATGAAGCCAAGGGGCGGCCGATCTACCTGGTACGGCGCCGCTATCAGGAGCTTGGCCGTGACCGGCAATTGGCTTCAGGGCGGCGCGTCATCCGCCTTGAGCGTGGGCATGCGGGCAACGGTCGTTGATGGCGATGGGCCCCGTTGGAGGGGCCAGCCTATGCCTATTTCTGGTAGGTCCAGCTTCGATGCGCCACGTAGGTGAAGGCTGGCACGATCAGTACCACGCAGGCGAGTCCTGTCCAATAGCTGGATCCCACGGACTGCGCCGTCCACGAAATCCCCATGGTCAGGCCAAGTCCGAGCAGCGATACGCCTGCGAAGCGCCAGAGCGTCGTATGGTGCAGTCGCGATGAAAAGCTCCACAGCGTGTTGATCAGATAGGAGCAGGCGGTCGCGCACACGAAAGCCACGCAGTTTGCCGTGACCGGTGAAGTGCCCGTTGCATTGACCAGTGTCGCGACGATCGCGACGTGGATGCCGGTCGAGCTTGCCCCCGCTAGGAGGAACCGCGCGAGCTGGCGGAATTCGTCCGGGCGGACAAGGGCTCTCACGGTGCTCGCACGATCGCCATCAGCGAAATGCCGAACGGCAGCGACGCGCGCGCCAGCCAGTGGCGCTCCGCGCTGAACAGCGCGTGTAGCGCGTTGTTGATGGAGCGAGCCGGTACGGCGGCACCCGTAGCTTTTTCGCAGCCGCGCAACTGGTCGCCGAGGCGAGCGGTAATGGCCAACGGAGACAGCAGAGTGTTGAAGTAGGTGATCCGATCCAAATGCAAACCACAACAGCTGACCAGCGTTTGCAGCGACTCCTTGCTGTAGCGCCGCCGGTGATGCAGGAAGACGTCGTGGCGGCTCCATAGCCACTGGTATGCCGGCACGGTGAGCAGGACCACCCCGCCGGGCTTCAGCATCTTCGCGGCGCAGTCGAGCGCCCCGTCATCGTCAGCAATGTGTTCCAGGCAATCCAGCAGGCAGACGAGGTCAAAGCTGCCTTCCGCAAACGGCATGTCGTCGGGACATCTGCCGCAGCGGATGTCGTAGACTTCGCCGGTCTTTTCGCGTGCGAGTTGCAATGCCACGCCGTCCATTTCCACGGCACTGACCTTGCCGAATCGGGAAAGCATCTCAAGATTGCCGCCGGTTCCGGCGCCAATTTCCAGGATGGATGCGTCAGGCGGCAGGTCTAGCCCGGCCAGGACGGTGGCGAGTATGTCGCGCCGCCCACGGAACCACCAGTGAGCGGCTTCTGTCTCGGCCATTTCAAGATAAGCATCAGGGGACATGGGACGATTCCTCGGATAGCAGTGAGGTTAGCCTTGCACGCATACCAGGCCGAGATCGCCCTTCTTCACGTGCAACTTGTAGTCCCGCATCAACCTGAACAGCGTCACCCGCGAAATTCCGAGCTCCGCCGCGACATCGATCAGGCGCTCATGATTGCGCTGCAGCGCTTCCACGAGGGCATTCTGCTCGGCTGCTTCACGGATCGCCGCCAGCGTGAGCGGGCGTTCCTCCACCGGAGCAGCGAGTTCCAGGTCCTCGGGCTGGATCACCCCGTCCTCGCACATCGCCGCGGCATGGCGGATGCGGTTGATGAGTTCGCGCACATTGCCGGGCCAATCGTGTTGTTGAATCGCGCGCAGCGCGGTAGGCGCGAAGCCACGAATATGGTTGGGAGACTGCTTGCGCACGCCGGCGAGCACATGCTCGGCGAGCAGCATGAGGTCGCTGCCGCGTTCGCGCAGCGGTGGCTGACGCACGCGCAGCACGCACAGGCGGTGGTACAGGTCGCCGCGGAACCGCTCGGCTGCGATGGCCGCTTCCAGATCGACGTGCGTGGCCGAGATGATGCGTACATCCACTTCAATGGATTCGGTGCCGCCGAGCCGCTCTATGCGCCCGGTTTCCAGGAAGCGCAGCAGGCTGGTCTGGCTTTCCAGCGGCATGTCGCCGATTTCGTCAAGGAACAGCGTGCCGCCCTGAGCCATCTCGATGCGGCCGAGCTTGCGCTTGGCCGCTCCGGTGAAAGCCCCGCGCTCATAGCCGAACAACTCCGACATGAGCAGGGTGGGCGGGATCGCGGCGCAGTTCACGGCCACGAACGGCTTCTGCGCGCGTTCGCTGGCGCGGTGGATGGCCTGCGCAGCCAGTTCCTTGCCGGTACCGGATTCGCCGGAGATCAGCACGGGGGTATCCCAGAGCGAGACCTTTTCGATACCGCGGAACAGCGTCTGCATCGCAGCGCAGGTGCCAATCATGCCGTCCGGGCGCGCGCTGCTCCCGGCTGTGCGCTGGGCGGCGGGCCGCATCTGCGCCATGCCTTGTGCATGGCCGAGCGAATGCGCCAGGTGGATCAGGTCGAATGGCGCGGTGTAGTAGTCAATAAAATAGAGGCCGAGAAGGCGGCGCGCCGCGTCGCCCAGCTCTTCGCGGCTGGCGACCATGCCGATCCAGCCCAGCAACGGGTGGGCCAGCCAGGGCTCGAAGGATTCAAGCTCGGCATCGCTGAATCCGCTATGGACGTCGAGCAGAGCGGCACAGGCCGTGTTGTGCGCCAGCGCGTCGAGGTCTTGCAGGCTCGATGCAAAGCTGATTTTCCAGCCGCGTTGCGAAAACGCCCTGCACAGCGTGGCGTCATGATGCTTGGACAGATAGAGCAGCGGACGATTGGCGTAAGTGCTCATGAGATTTCCCCGGATTCTTGTTTTTGACGAAACCGACTCCAGCGGTTGCCGGATATCGGATTCGGTGGCCTTAGGCCCGCACCGGCCGCGGGTTGATCTCGCTTTGGCCGGCGTATTTCCCGAATTCTGTGTTGGCCAAGCCTGCTTTGCAGGCTTGGCCATGCCCCTCGTGACGCCGGTGTCCGGCATCCCGCTTGTTAGCGGTCCCCATCGCCGCCATGGTCGTCCATGGCTGGCTTCAGTATTTCAGGCTGCACGGGCCGCCCAGACCGGCGCGACCCGTGGTTCCCTGAAAGACCTCACCTGTTCTTCCCGGCCCAGACCGCAACGGTATGCGTCGGTGCGAGCCATTCCCTGCAGCGCGGCCCTACGCTTACAGCACCAGCCCGAGTCCCGCCCTGGGGTGCGGGGTCGTTCTGAAACTGACCTCGTCGAACGTTTGCCAGTGTGTAGGCGCTTCGGTCTCAGACTTCCCCAATTCCAGGCTTCATGTTCGCGTGGACATATATCGCGATGAGCATGCCAGAGTCGGGCATGTCTCTGAAAACAAAGGAAAACCTCGATTCGATGGAAATTGGGGGCGCTGTGGCGCCGCCAAATCGTTCCATTTCTGTTACAGCCTGTGACCTGAAACACCCTTTGGTATGGCTCTGGGGGAGTGCAAACGACACTCATACTCATCTTCCTGTGGCCGGAGGAGCATTTGTGCTTGGTAGCCCTGTCCGAAGGAAGGGAAGCGCCATGAGAAACGCCGGAGTGCCACGGCACCGGGTTTGGATCCGACCCGCCGCTCAAAATGGTTTCGTTTCCGTTACAGGGAGCGGCATGAGTTACATGGCAGAGTCGGATTCTCTAGGGTGTTATCCCTAGTCAAACCGGCGTTGCTGCATCGGGCGGTCGCGACGCATTGGAAACGAGCCATGCGATGACAAGCATTTGCACGAGTCGTTGGATGAGGCTCCCATCCCTATCTCATCTTTATGGATGGAGTGAGTAGAAGTTGCACGGTAGTCGACCTGACCGAGCGAAATGGTTGCATCCGTGAAACTCGCCCCGCATGGAAGACGAGTCGTCCCCGAGGCGTTGAGCCGGCGGCAACGCTTCCCTGCATGACGCTAAGCCATGGATTCTTCTGAATCAAACGAAAATGATTCGTATTGCCAACTTTGGACATCGAAAACATTTCATGTCTGTTACTTCATGGCGTCGTCTGTCGTCGGCTCCGCGGTCAGCGTTTCGCGGCGCACCTGTTCCTGCAGCCAGGCATGGAACTGCTGGATCGCTTTCTCGCGAGGATTGCCCTCGCGCCAGGTGACCCAGTAATGCAGGCTGGACGGAATGCGGGTAGAACCGACCTGCACCAACTGGCCGCTCTCAAGGTAGTCGTGGGCCAGTTGCGCCCTGGCGGTGGCTACGCCCAGGCCGGCCACGGCTGACTGCAGCATCAGCCCGGCGTCCTGGAAGATCGGGCCGCGTTCGGGCTCGGCATCCGGCAGGCCGGCGGCTTCGAGCCAGTCGCGCCAGGGCCGCAGCGCAAAGCGCAGCATCGGCATGCGAGGCACGTCGGCTGGCGTGAAGCCGGGGTAGCGCGCCAGCAGCGCCGGGCTGGCCACGGCGATGACATGGTCTTCGATCAGGTTGTGGCATTCGAAGCCAGGAAGATCGATGCGTTGGTGCCAGATGCCGACGTCGACGCTGTACGGGTCGGGCGGCGTGATCTCGGCATGCAGCCGCAGGTGCAGGTCCAGCGACGGCACCTGGGCGTGCAGGCTCGGCAAGCGGCGAATCAGCCAGGCGTTGGCCAGGTCCGCCATGACGCTGACCTGCAGTCGCACTACCGGTGTGGTCGTGCTGCTGCTGGCTTCGCGCAGGGCGCTTTCAATATCGTCCAGCGCGGCACGGATTTGCTCGGCGAGCCTTGCTCCGGCACTGGTCGGCGCCATCTGGCTGCCGGTACGCTGAAATAGTTTGGTGCCGAGCTTGTCCTCGAGCGCCCGCATGTGATGACTGATGGCGCTGTGGGTCAGTGCAAGCTCTTCTGCGGCACGCGAGAAGCTGCGATGGCGCGCGGCAGCTTCCAGCGCACGCAGCGCTTGCAACGGCGGGATGTGAACAGGGCGATCGATAGGTTTGCGGGCCATGGCCGTCAAATTCTACTCACAATTGCCGACCGTAACTTTCGTTGGCGTTGCACCATGCTGGTGAGGACAATGGCGGCATGACGACCTCTGCTGCTACCCGATCTTCCATGGCCCGCCCGGAACACGGACCTGTTACAGACGCCCGCTGGCGGGTTCTGGCGGTTTTTTCGCTTGGCTTTCTGGTTTCCTACGTATTCCGCGGTGTCAATCTGGGCTTCGCGCCGCACTTGATTCGTGAGCTGGGACTGAGCGCTGGTGACCTCGGTCTGCTCACCAGCTTCTACTTCCTCGGGTTCGCCGCGGCGCAACTGCCGGCCGGCATCCTGCTGGATCGGTATGGGCCCCGCAAGACCGAAGCTGCGATGCTTTTGGCAGCAGTGGCCGGATCCATGTTGTTTGCGGTGGCCCCCGGCATGGCCGGATTGGCTGCGGCGCGGCTGCTGATCGGGATCGGTGTTTCGGTTTGCCTTGGCGCGGCCATCCAGGCGCTGTCGATGTGGTTCCCGCTGTCGCGTATGCCTTTGCTCAACGGCCTCGTCATGGCGATTGGCGGGCTGGGGGCGGTGGCTGTCGGTTCGCCGCTGGCGTGGCTGCTGTCCTGGACGGACTGGAGATCCGTCAGCACTGGGCTGGCCTTCGTATCGCTGGCCATGGCCGCCTTGCTTTGGTTCGGCGTGCCGGACAAGGCCAGCCCGCGGCGTGAAAGCCTGGCGGAGCAGTTGCGTGGCACGCGTCAAATTCTTGGCAGCGAGCGCTTCTGGCGCGTGGTGCCGCTGACCTTGCTTAACCAGGGCGTATTCCTGGCGGTGCAAACGTTGTGGGTGGGTGCCTTCATGCGTGATGTGTCCGGATTTGCGCCTGACCAGAGCGCGCGACTGGTATCAGTCATTGGTCTGGCGATGATGGCCGGGTGCGTAGGGTCGGGCTGGGCGGCACGTCATCTGGAGCGGCTCGGCGTAAGCCTGAAGGCCTTTGCCGGCGCTGGCATGACGGGCTTCATCGTGGTCCAGATATTGATCATGGCCCAGGTGCCGCTGTCGCCAGTGCTGCTGTGGGCGGCCTATGGCGTGTTCGGCTCGAGCGGCATCCTGACCTATGCCGTTCTGGCGCGCAGTTTCCCGGATGCCCTGATCGGCCGCGCGACGACAGCCATGACACTTACGGTGTTTCTGGCCACGTTCCTCTGCCAGGTCGGGATTGGCCAGGTATTGGACCTGTGGCCGGCCACGGGCGGCCGCTATCCCGCTACTGCCCACCTGTCGGCATGGGCTGGCTTGGTAACGCTGCAGGCCCTTGCGGCAGTGTGGTATGCGATCGGGCGCGGCGGCCCGACCGATCCGCGCAGGGTTCAGTAGACTCCCGGCAACACGCGAAACCGTACTTTCTCGCGATACCGGCAATATTCCGGGTCGTCGGACAATAGTGCTTCTTCGCGCCTGATACGCATGACCTGAAGCGTATAAAGCCCTGCATAGACCAGCAGGTTCTGCAGTCCGAAGTTCGTCAGCAGAAAGCCGATGTCGGCAATGAGATAGCTCAGATAGATCGGGTGACGCATGAAGCGGTAGGCACCGCTCGACACGATTCCGCGATTCGCCGGCAGGATGCCGAACGAGAACCGCAGCGAGAGCTTTGCGTAGATCTGCCAGGCAATCCCGGCGATCTGCAGGCCCGCACCGACGATCTCGGGCGCGAAGTGCGCGCCAGGCGCCAGGTCGATGGCAAGGAAATAATACGTGCCGCCCAGTGAGCAGAGCACTGTGACCGGATTCCAGTCGCGCTTCTTGGGGACACGGGCAAACAAGGTCAGGCCTAGCGTCAGGCAACTCGCCACCACGAGTAGCAAAAGGGTGATTCGCGAGGGGGTATCCAGCCATCGCTGGATTGCTCCATATACGAAGCCGGCAAGCAGTGCGGCGGTGGTGGATCTTAGCGTCAACTCCAACAGCAGTTCACGCAAGTCCATCTTGGGCGCGGCGTTCGCTTGCCCGTGGTGCACCAGGCTTTCTGACATATTTACCCCGTTCCGGCGAAATTGAGGCTTCGCCTTTTCTGACTGCAATGTCGTTGTGCAGTCAGCTTAGTCGTGGCTGGCTCGCCGCAATATCGGGTAAAGGGATGTTTCGTGCGTGAACGGTTGTGGCGCTACACGGATGATTCGTCAGCGCCTGATATCGACGCAGGTTTCCAAGCCTGGTGAGGCGAAGTGAAACCGGGGCGCGAGGCCAGAGCCCGGTCTAGAGAACCAACGGCCGGTCGTCCAGTTCGTTCGGATTGCGGCCACCATTGGATGGGAAATGCGCTGCCAGCAGATCATGAATGCTGGCCACTGCGACGAGCACAGGGCGCACCGAAAGATCCTTGGCCAGCCCCTGCGCCAGTTCATCGCAGACAACCCGCCAGGTTTTCGCCCCCACGCGTGCATCGATGCCCCGGTCTGCCAGCAGTTCCACTGCATGGTCAGCCAGATTGATATACAGGAGCACCCCGGTATGCTCCTCGGTATTCCAAACCTCCAGCGCGCCGAACAGGGCCCGCGCGCGCTCCCGCGGCGTGGTGCCACGCCAGGCGTGGCCGAGCGGCAGGCTGGATTCGATGACCACGCGGATTTCACCGAGGTGGCGAGCTTCTCCGTCATGGACCGCATCGTGAAGCTGCTGTTGCGCCTCCGCCGGGAAATAGCGTCGGGCGGTGCCGGTTGTCGTACCGAGGTGGCGCAGCGCACGTCGCAGCGATGGCATGGCCGGGTCTCCTTACCAGTTGCCGGAGGCACCGCCTCCGTCGAAGCCGCCACCGCCTCCGCCGCTAAATCCGCCGCCCGAGCCGCCACCGAAGTCCCCGCCGCCACCAAATCCGCCGCCCCGGCGCCCCCAGTCGCTGCCCATGCCGTAGCCGCCAAGTCCGCCCAGGCCTCCTGCAATGACGTCGCGGCCGCGCGGCGTGGTGACGATCTGCGGGCCGCGGCGGCGCGTGGCGGCGGTCAGGAAGAAGAACAGGATGATGGCCAGCGGAAACAGTACCGGCAGCCAGTCCGACCAGAACGATGACTCCTGCTTGCGCGGCTGCGGCCCGGCCAGGCCTTCCTTGTCGATGGTGGCCTGGATCGCGGAAATGCCGGCCGCCAGCCCACCGTAGAAATCGTTTTGGCGGAAGTGAGGCGCCATCACATCCTGCAGGATGCGCTTGGACATGGCATCGGTCAGCGACCCCTGCACGCCGCGCCCGACCTCAAGCCGCATTTTGCGCAGGCCGGGTGGATTGTCCTTGGCGATCAGCACGATCACGCCGTCGTCGATGCCCTTGCGGCCGGCGCGCCATGCGTCAGCCACGCGGATGCTGTAGGCGTCGATGGTTTCGGGCTCGGTGGTCGGCAGCATCAGCACGAAGATCTGGCTGCCGCGCTGCTGCTCGTATTCGGCCAGCACGTTTTCCAGCGCGGTGCGCTGGGTGGCGGAAAGCGTGTTGGTCAGGTCCGTGACGCGCTGGGTCAGCGGCGGAACGGGAACGAAGCCGTCGTTGGCCGCCAGCGCCGGCATCGCCACCACGCTGGCAAGCCACAGCATGGCGGCCAGCCAGCGGCGCCAGCATCGGAAAGCGGGCAGGGCGGTCGGTGTGCCCACGATATGTGTCCTGCTGTCAGAACTTCACGGTCGGCGGCGTGGAGATTGCCTTCTCGTTTTCCACCGCGAACGAAGGCTTGACCTGGTACTTGAAGACCATGGCCGTCAGGTTGGTCGGGAAGCTGCGTGCGAGCACGTTGTAGTCGCGCACCGCGGCAATGTAGCGCTGGCGTGCCACCGTGATGCGGTTCTCCGTGCCTTCGAGCTGCGATTGCAGGTCGCGGAACGAGGCATCTGCCTTGAGTTGCGGGTAGTTCTCCGACACCGCCAGCAGGCGCGACAGCGCGCCGGACAGCTCGCCCTGCGCCTGCTGGAAGCGCTTGAACGCTTCCGGGTCGTTCAGCGTCTCGGGCGATACCTGGATGCTGGTGGCGGCGGCGCGTGCCTTGGTCACGGCCTCGAGCGTCTCGCGCTCGTGCGTGGCGTAGCCCTTGACGGTGTTGACGAGGTTCGGGATCAGGTCGGCGCGCCGCTGGTACTGGTTGACGACCTCGCCCCAGGCTGCCTTGACCGCCTCGTCCTTGGACTGGAAGTCGTTGTAGCCGCAGGCCGACAGCAGGCTGGCCATGCAGGCCAGCAACAGCCAGCGGAGCCAGCCGGCGGAGCGGATCGGGGTGGAGGACAGGGGCAGTGAGGCGCGCATCGTGGGCTCCCGGTTTGAGGCGAATCTCAAGTGTAGCGCACGGCGCGTTGCTGACAGCCGCGGTCCCTGCTTTGGCTCCCGTCAGGCCGCGAAGGCCTTGCGTGCGGCGTCCAGCGTGGCCTGCAGGATGGCGTCGTCATGGCAGGCCGAGACAAAGCCGGCCTCGAATGCCGAGGGCGCCAGGTACACGCCGTTGTCGAGCATGGCGTGGAAGAAGCGGTTGAAGCGCGCGGTGTCGCTCTTCGTCACCTCGGCAAAGCTGCCTGGCACGCCGTCGCGGAAGTAGATGCCGAACATGCCGCCAATGGCATCGGCCGCGAACGGCACGCCGGCCGCACGGGCCGCTTCGCTCAGGCCATCGGCCAGCTTGCGGGTTTGCGCGGTCAGTTTGTCGTAGAAGCCCGGTGCCTGGATCAGCCGCAGTGTGGTCAGACCGGCCGCCACGGCCAGCGGATTGCCCGACAGCGTGCCCGCCTGGTACACGCCACCCAGCGGCGCGAGCTTGGCCATGATGTCGCGCCGGCCGCCAAACGCCGCTGCCGGCATGCCGCCACCGATGACCTTGCCCAGGCACGTCATGTCCGGCGTGATGCCGTAGTGGGACTGCGCGCCGCCCAGCGCCACGCGGAACCCGGTCATGACTTCGTCGAAGATCAGCACGGCGCCGTCGCGCGTGCACAGTTCACGCATGGCCTTCAGGAACGCGTCGCTCGCGCGCACGAGGTTCATGTTGCCGGCCACCACTTCCACGATCACGGCCGCAATCTCGCCGCGGTGCTGGCCAAACGCTTCTTCGAGCTGCGCGACGTTGTTGTACTCGAGCACCATGGTGTGGCGCGTCACGTCCGCGGGCACGCCGGCCGACGACGGTGCGTTCTGCGTGGTGTCGGCAAAGGTCAGCAGGCCCGAGCCGGCCTTGACCAGCAGGCTGTCGGCATGGCCGTGGTAGCAGCCTTCGAACTTGATGATCAGGTCGCGGCCGGTGAACCCGCGCGCCAGGCGCAGCGCGCTCATGGTTGCCTCGGTGCCCGACGACACCAGGCGCACCTGTTCGATCGACGGCACCAGCTTGCAGATTTCCTCGGCCATGTCGATCTCGGCCTCGGTCGGGGCGCCGAACGAGAAGCTGTGCGCGGCGGTCTCCTGCACGGCGCGGACGACGTCGGGATGCGCGTGGCCGACGATCATCGGGCCCCAGGAGCCGATGTAGTCGATATAGCGCTGGCCATCCGCATCCCACATATAGGCGCCCTCGGCACGCGTGATGAAGCGCGGCGTGCCGCCCACCGAGCGGAAGGCCCGCACGGGCGAGTTGACGCCGCCGGGAATGGTTTGCTGGGCACGGTCGAAGAGCTGCTGGTTACGGGACATGGTCTGCCTGGTGGAAAACTCGGGGGAAACGCGTTCAAGCGGGCGCGAACTGGCGTCCAAAGCGTGGGCAAAGCGGTGCAAATCGGTGGAATAGCGCGGCTTTTGTCCGGTATTTGTACGCTAACGTGCGCGAACACGGCGGATTTGGCACGATTCTGGCTTAAGCGGCTGGCGCCGTCGGCGCCGATTCGGTACCATCTGCGCTGAATTTTAATGGAGAGCGCCAGAGCCTGTTATGGAATACAAGACTTGGATGTGCCTGATCTGCGGCTGGATCTACGACGAAGCCACCGGCGCGCCGGAAGACGGCATTGCCCCCGGCACCAAATGGGAAGACGTGCCCATCAACTGGACCTGTCCGGAATGCGGCGCCCGCAAGGAAGATTTCGAGATGGTGGCGATCTGACGCTGCTTCTCGCCGGCTGCGTGTCGATATGCGTCGCGCCGGCGCGACAATTCGCCTGACCGTGCCGGACGCTCCGGATTGACGGGCATCGGGCGGCTTGTCACACTCTGACACAATTCAGATCCGTCCATCCCGCCATCCGGGGGTGGCGCAGGGCGGAATGGCAGGTGCGGGTTCCACGCACCGCCTCTGGCCGGTGAACTTGCCGGTCTTTTGTAGGGAAGATGAAATCGGGGTTCCGTCGGGGCGGCTGGCCAGGTCAGGCCAAGCCGTTTCGCGCGGGTGTTCTCAAGAGATTGCCGGTGCTCCGCATGGAGACGCTGGTCGCGGGAACAACATGCGGGTCGCTCAACCACTAGAAAACCATCGGGTCAATGCCGGCGCCAGCGCGCAGCCGGACCAGGGGCCGGCGTGCGCGCCGGCATCGTCGCGCAGAGTGCTGGTGATCGATGATTCCAGCACCATCCGCCGTACGGCGGAGATCTTCCTGTCGCAGGCGGGCTATCAGGTCGTGCTTGCGGAGGACGGTTTCGAAGCGCTCGCCAAGGTCGGCGACATGCATCCCGACCTCATCTTCTGCGACATCCTGATGCCGCGTCTCGACGGCTATCAGACCTGCTCGCTGATCAAGAAAAGTCCGCGTTTCCACGCCATTCCCGTGATCATGCTGTCGTCGCGCGATGGCGTGTTCGACCGTTCGCGCGGACGGCTCGTGGGCGCGCAGGACCACCTGGCCAAGCCGTTCACGCGTGACGCCCTGCTGCAGGCCGTGCAGGCCTGCCTGCCCGGCCATGCGAGCGGCAACGCGCTGCCGGCATGACCCGGATTCAAGGAACTGACTCATGACAACCATCAACAAGATCCTCATCGTCGATGACTCGCCGACGGAAGCGCTGTTCATGTCCGACCTGCTCGGCAAGCAGGGCTTCAAGGTCTCGGTCGCGGGCAACAGCGACCAGGCCTTCGCGCGCCTCGAGGCCGAGGCCTTCGACCTGATCCTGATGGATGTGGTCATGCCTGGCCAGAACGGCTACCAGGCCACGCGCGCCATCAAGCGCGACGATCGCTTCAAGGACATCCCCGTGATCATGTGCACCAGCAAGGGCCTGGACACGGACCGCATCTGGGGCATGCGCCAGGGTGCGTCGGACTATATCGTCAAGCCAGTCGACAGCAAGGAATTGCTGACCAAGATCGCTGCGCTGTCTCACTGACAGCCGCAACACTGACGCACCAGTTTTCGCCAGCACCGCCGGGGACGCCACATGAACGCGCCACGCCAAGACCTCCGCACCCGCCAGACTCGGCTGCAGGACTACCAGGCCATGCTCGCCAGGCGCCTGCGCGAGGCCCGCAACGTGCCTGCCGCCGACAGCTACCTCGCTCTCCAGGTAGGCCAGCGCGGCTGGCTGTTGCCGCTTGCGCAGACCGGCGAGGTGCTCGACATGCGCCACCCGAGCCGCGTGCCGCTGACGCAGCCGTGGTACGCGGGCCTGGTCAATGCGCGCGGCAGCCTGCTTGGCGTGATTGATTTCGGATTGTTCTGCGGCGACGCGCCGACGCCACTGCAGCCGGGCAGCAAGATCGTCGTGCTGTCGCGCCAGGTCGAGCGCGCGTGCGGCATCCTGGCGACGCGCGTGGTTGGCTTGCGCCATGCGGCGGACCTGCGCGAGCCGGCACAACCAGCCGGGGCGGCAGAGGCATGGGAAGGCAGGCGGCTGGATGACGGCGACGGCCGCGCGTGGCAGGTGCTGGACGTGCGCGCCTTGCTTGACACACCGGCATTTCTGCAGGCAGGGCGCATGGCGGCATAAGCCCGCAGTAATTTTCCGGCGCCGTTGGTCGCGGTGCCCGTGGCAACAGAACAAATAGCGCGGCGGCCCGTGTCGAGGCTGCCCCAGATAACGATTCAACGGACAGAGGGTGCTATGGGGTTCAAGAAAATCAGCCTGGGACGCCGGAAGCCGGCAGCCGACGCGGCCGCCGGCCTGGTGGGAGACCGCGCCGGCGCGGCACCATCGGCGAGTACCGCACCGCGTGCGGACGGGCTGGGCAGAACTCCGCTGGAGGCCGTGTCGGCATTGCTGTCGCGCATGCCGTTCTCCTCGCAGCAGCGTGCGCTGACCATCGGCGTGGTGGTGTCGCTGGTCGCGCTGCTCGGCTCGGTGTATATGGATAACCGCATCGCCAACAATGCCGCGGCGCAGATCGAAATCTCGGGCGACATGCTGATGCACTCGCAGCGCCTGGGCAAGGCCGCGCCAGTGGCGCTGCTGGGCAATATGCAGGCCTTCACGCAGCTGCGCCAGTCCAAGGAAGCGCTGGCCGCTGACTTGCAGGCGCTGCAGGCCGGCAGCGATGACAGGCACGTGCGCGCCACGACGGGCGAGGCACAGCCGCTGCTCGAAACCGCGATCAGCTCGTGGAAGCGCAGCGAGAAGAGCGCCGCCGACGTGCTCGCGCAGCAGGCGGTGCTGACGACGATCGGCCAGACGCTGCAGGTTTTCAACGCATCCAACCCCGAACTGCTCGAAGCCGCCGAACAGGTGGCGGCGCTCAAGCTGCAATCAGGCTCCAATGCGCGTGAGGTGGCCGCATCCGCCCAGCTTGTGATGCTGACGCAGCGCTTGGGCAAGAACCTGAATGAGTTCCTGTCCGGCGAAGGCGTGAACCCCGAAACCGCGTTCCTGCTCGGCAAGGACACCAACACCTTCCGCGAGACGCTGGACGGTCTGCTCAACGGCAGCGAGGCGCTGCGGCTGAATGCCGCCACCGATGCCGAGACGCGCGGGTACCTGCAGCAGCTGTCGCAGCGCTTCGACGCGGTGCAGAAGACCACCCAGACGATCCTGCAGAACCTGCCCGGCCTGATTGCCGCCAAGCGCGCGCAGCAGCAGATCTTCAACGACAACGAAAGCCTGCGCGGCGAGCTGTCGGCGCTGCAGAAGTCTTACTCCGAAGGCGCGCGCTTCCGTCCGGTGACGCTGGGCGCGATGCTGGTTTCAGCGCTGGCCACGCTGCTCTGCCTGGCCGGCCTGGCCTCGCTGTACCTGCGCGATTCGCGCCTGCGCGCGGTCGAAGCCGAAGCGCGCGAACGTGAAGCCGAAGCACGCCGCCTGGAAGAAAAACGCAACAACGACACCACGCAAAAGGCCATTCTGCAGCTGATGAACGAACTGCAGGACATCGCCGACGGTGACCTGACACGCCAGGCGACCGTGACCGAGGACATCACCGGCGCCATTGCCGACTCGGTGAACTATACGGTGGAAGAACTGCGCGAACTGGTGGGCCGCGTGCAGCAGACGGCAGGGGAAGTGACGCTGGCGTCGGGACAGGTGCAGGCCACGTCCAACCAGCTTGCCACGACGACCGAAGAGCAGTCGCGCCAGATCCGCCAGACCGGTGAGTCCGTGGTGGACATGGCGGATCGCATCACGCAGGTGTCGCGCGGTGCGGCGGAGTCTGCCAACGTGGCGCGCGCCTCGCTGACGGCTGCGGAGCAAGGGCAGCAGGCGGTGCAGAACGCGATCGCGGGCATGAACGACATCCGCGAGCAGATCCAGGAAACGTCCAAGCGCATCAAGCGGCTGGGCGAGTCGTCGCAGGAGATCGGCGAAATCGTCGAGCTGATCTCGGACATTACCGAGCAGACCAACGTGCTGGCACTCAACGCCGCCATCCAGGCCGCATCGGCTGGTGAGGCCGGCCGCGGCTTCACGGTGGTGGCCGAAGAAGTGCAGCGCCTGGCGGAGCGCTCGGGGGAAGCAACCAAGCAGATTGGCGCGCTGATCCGCACCATCCAGACCGACACGCAGGATGCCGTGCACGCGATGGAGCGCAGCACGCAGGGTGTGGTCGAAGGGGCGCGCCTGTCGGACAATGCCGGCGCCGCACTGCAGGAAATCGGCCGCGTGTCGCGCCAGCTTGCCGAACTGATCGAACAGATCTCGCGCTCCACTTCGCACGAAGCGGATCTCGCTGGCGGCGTGGCCCGCCACATCGAGCGCATTCTGCAGGCGACCGAGCAGACCACCGCCGGTACGCGCCAGACGGCGAATTCGGTGCGCGATCTGACGCAGCTCACCGAAGAGCTGCGCAACTCCGTGTCGCGGTTCAAGATCGCCTGACAATGAACAGGCACGGGGTTTCCCGCCAGCATGCCGGTATCGCGCATGCCGGCTGCAAGGCAGCCCCGGTGCGAATGACGATCCTGGCGCCCGCCGCGTCGGGACAGCCCCGACCCGCGCGCAAAGGCCGCAATGGAAGCCGTGATGTCTTTGAATTCTCCCTTTTCGCGTGACCCCGCCGAGTTGCCGATGACGGATGCGCCCGAACCGGACGCATTGGCCCTGCCGGCCGCATCGGCCTCGCGCGACCTGTCCGTGCTGGCATGGGTGGTGCCGAGCCTGCGCGCGGCGCTCGATGACGCCGCGACCGAGCTGTCCCACTACGTCGATGAAGTCCAGCAGGCGCCCGAGGCACTGGGCGCGCGCGATACCACGTCGCTGCGCCTGGCCGGGCAGCAACTGCACCAGGCCGCCGGAGCGGTGCATATCGTAGGCCTGCGCGGCGTCGATCCATACTGCCAGGCGCTGCGCCGCCTGATCGAAGGCCTTGATGGCGGCGGCGTAGTCGCCAACGCTGGAACGCTCGCCGTGTTTCGCGCGGGCGTACAGGCCTTGGCCGAATACGTCGATGACCTGATGGCGGGCGATGAACAGGACCCGTTGCGGCTGTTCCGCCCGTATGCCGAGATCCTGGAACTGCTCGGCGACGAGCGTGTGCATCCGGCCGACCTCTGGCTCGATGAACTGCAGATGCTGCCTGGCATTTTGCTGCCGACGCGCAATGCATCGGCCGTGACGCGTGCGCGCCAGCGCTACGAGGCGGCGCTGCTCAAGGCACTGCGCCTGCCGGTGCCGTGCACAGAATCCGCGCGCTTGCGCGAAGCCTACCTGCCGCTGCAGGAAGCGCTGGACGACGTCCGCGCCAGCGAGCAGGAGGCACGCCGCGTGACCGACCACCCGGACCGTGGCGTCTGGCATGTGCTGTCGCTGGCGTTCCGAGCATTTGCCCACGGGCTGCTGCTGTCCGACCTGCTGGCCAAGCGCTTTGCCGGCCGCGCGCACCTGCTGCTGCGCCAGTACCAGCAGGGCCAGGTCCGCGTGCCGCAGTCGCTGCTCAACGACGCCGTCTTCCTGCTCGTTTGTACGACACAGGATGACGGGGGACAGCCGCCGCACGGCGCAGAGGATGCTGCCGTCCAGTTGCTGCGTGCCGATATCGCGCGCACGCTGCAGGCATTCCGCCTCGACCGTGCGCATGCCACGCGGGGCGCCGACTACCATCTGCGCTACTACGGCTGGCTCGATCCGATCGATACCCGAAACCTTCAACAGGCCGCCGCAGGTCTTGAGCGGGCCGCGGAAGGCGATACGGCTGGCTGGGAAATCGCGCTCGCGGCGCTGGCCGAGGCCGCGCAACCGCTCGCGCAGCCCGCGTTGCAGCTTTGCCTGTCGCAGGCGGCATTGAAGGCCGGCGCGGCGCATGATCGCAACGAGGCGCTCGGTGCGAGCGGCATCGCGCTGTTCCTGACGCGCGCGCTGGCGTTGCCGTGGCGCGTGCATGGCATGAGTCCCAACGCTGCCGCAGCGGTGTTTGCCACGCGCTGCGAGGAACTCGCGCAATGCCTCGTCGACCCGGCCGCCGCCGCGCCCGCATGGCTTGCGCGCATGGCCGATGAAGCGCGCGCGCAGGCAGCGCGGGTGCAGGCCGTCGCGCAATTGCGCTCCCAGCTTGACGGCGGCGAATCGTGGCTCGATACGTACGACCGCAATGCGGCGCGGCCCGACGCCGGCGCCAGCCTTGCCGAGGCCGTGCAGGCATTCGAGGCGCTGCGGATCACGCTGGACGCACTGCAGCACACCGATGCATTGCCCGACACGCTCAGCGACGATGCCCAGCACGCCAGCGAAGCCGTGCAGGAGGCCGTGCGGCAAGCCGCTACGCTCGGCCCCGATGATGGCGAGGTCGCGCGCGGCGAATGCCTGGCAGCAATTGCCACCACGCTGGGTTCGGTGCACGCGTTTATCGATGCGCTGGAACTCGGCCGCAATCGCCACGATGCCGAAGATATCGATCTCGATGATGGCGCCGCCTTGCGTCAGGAGCATTCCGCGAACAGCGACCCGCTCGCGGTAGCGCGTGCCGCGGCCAGGGAAGCGATTCGCACGGAAGCCACGGCCGATACGCCGGCGGTCCAGCGGCTGCGCGCTGCGCTGCAGACCCTGGCAGACCAGGCCGCGATCGACGATAACGCCGTATTGCGTCGCCAGGCCGCGGAAGCGAGCACGCAACTCAACGCGTGGCTTGCGGGCAGCGACACGTCCGGCGAACGGCTGATTGCTGCATTGGCCGAGCCGATGCCGGTTGCCGCACAGGCGCCGGAAGCCGCGCCTGCAGCCGACGACAGTGCCGCGCTGGATGCCGAGCTGTTCGAGATATTCCTGAACGAGGCCGACGAAGTGCTCGGCGGCATCGCGGGTGATCTCGGCTCGGGGCTGGAGGCGCTTGGCGATACTGACACGCTCAGCCGGATTCGCCGCGCATTCCATACGCTCAAGGGTTCGAGCCGCATGGTCGGCCTGCATCGCTATGGCGATGCCGCGTGGGCCGTGGAGCAGGTGATGAACCTGTGGCTCGCCGAGGCGCGCGCGCCCGTGCCGGCCTTGCTGAACCTGCTGCGCCGCGCGCATGCGGAGTTGTCCGCGTGGGTGGCACTGCTGCATCGCGATGCCGGCGCCGCGCATGACATTGCGCCGCTGGTAGCGGCAGCGGAGGCGGTGCGGGATCCCCAACCTGAAGCGGACGCTACCGCAGCCGTGACGGAGCCGCGCCATGCCGTCCCCGACGATGCGCCGATGCCGGATGTCCAGATTGCCGGGCCGCCCGACACGGACCCACTCACGCAACCCCATGCGACGGACGACGGCAACGTCATTCCTTTCCGCCTGTCCGGCGCGCTGTCGGACGCGGACGACAACTTCAAGGTGATCGGGCCGATCCGGATCGGACTGCCGCTCTACAACGTCTACCTGCAGGAGGCCGACGACCTGCTGCGCCAGTTCGCTACCGACATCTCCGAGTGGCGCCACGAGAACCATCCGTGCCCGAGCGAGCTGGCCCTGCGCGTCGCGCACACGCTGCAGGGTAGTGCGTCGACCGTCGGTCTGGAGCCCGTGCGCGAGATTGCCGAGGCGCTTGAACACCTGCTGCTGCAGCTTGGCTCTCATCCCGTCGCCATGCACCCGGGCGATTTCCGCCTGCTGGAGCAGTCGGTCGAGCGGCTGCGCGGCATGCTGCACCAGTTCGCCGCGGGCATCTGGCCGGAAGCCGATGCGGGCCTGCACCGCAGCCTGTCCGAATTCGGCGAGCGTGCGCTGCTGCGCCCGCGCGTGCTGGTGCCTGCGCCGCAGGCGCCTGCCGAGCCCGATGCTTCGGTGGCGAGCCTGTTCGGCCAGGTGCCGCCCGCTGCAGTGGCGCCGGATCAGCCTGCGCCCGAGCCGACCGTGGAAGCTGCGCCCGCAGCGCCCGAGATCGCGCCGCCGGAACCTGCACCGGCATCAATCAAGCATGACGCCATGGTGATCCCGCTGCCGACGCCGACGCCCGCGCGGCCGCTGCCACAGGCGGTGGTGCAGTCGGATGCCGCCGAACTCGATGCGGCCCTGGTCGAGATCTTCCTGGAAGAAGCGCACGGCAGCCTGCCGGAACTTGGCCGGCTGGTGCGCACATGGGAAGCCGCGCCCGAAGACGCCCGGCAAGGTGGCCTGGTACTGCGTGCGCTGCATACGCTCAAGGGCAGTGCGCGCATGGCCGGCGCGATGGCGCTGGGCCAGGCCGCGCACGAGATGGAAACGCTGCTCGACGCCAGCCTGCGCGCGCAACGCGTTGGCCCGCAGCTGTTCGGGCGCCTGTATGCGTGGTATGACCGCATCCTGATGCACGTGGAGGCGCTGCAAGCCGGGCGCCTGCTGGTGCCGGACGATGCCGATCTCATCAACGGGATCGGCCAGTCCGAGCAGCCGGCGACGCCGGTGATGGCGAGCGTTGCTCCGCCGAAGCCTGAGAGCGCTGGCACGGCGCTGCCGGTGCCGGCTGTCGGGGCCCCTGCGGGCGCTGCGGTACAGCCTTCGGATGCTACTGAGCGCCAGCGTGCGCTGGTGCGCGTGCAGGCGCGTGCGCTCGATACGCTGATCAACGAGGCTGGCGAAGTCGGCGCCACGCGCGCACGCCTGGAAAGCGAACTGGATTCCATGCGCGCGTACCTCGGCGAACTGAACGACAACGTCGCGCGTCTGCGCGGCCAGTTGCGCGAGATCGAAATCCAGGCCGAATCGCAGATGGCCTCGCGCATTGCCGATGCCCAGCAAAAGCAGGATTTCGATCCGCTCGAGTTCGACCGCTTCACGCGCTTCCAGGAACTGACGCGGATGATGGCCGAATCGGTCAACGACGTGGCAACCGTGGAGCAAAACCTGCACCGCGGCTTCGACCGCACCGCCGGCGACCTGGCGGCGCAGGCGCGCCTTACGCGTGGTCTGCAACGCGGGCTGATGCAGGCGCGCATGGTGCAGTTCGACGCGTTGGCCGAACGCCTCTACCGCGTGGCGCGCCAGGCCGCTGCCGAGAGCGGCAAGGAAGTCCGCCTGCTGATCCAGGGCGGCACCGTGGAAATCGACCGGTCGGTGCTGGATCGCATGGCCGGCCCGATCGAGCACCTGATCCGCAATGCCGTGGTGCATGGCATCGAAAAGTCGGACGCCCGCCGCGCGGCAGGCAAGCCGGCAGCCGGTTCGCTGACGCTGGAAGTGCAGCAGGAAGGCAACGAGGTCGTGCTGCATTTCGTCGATGACGGCGCAGGGCTGGACCTTGCACGCATTCGCGCGCGGGCCGTGGAGCGCAGCCTGCTTGCGCAGGACGATGACGCGAGCGAGGCCCGCCTGACCGAGATGATCTTTGCGCCGGGCTTTTCGACGGCCGATGCAGTCTCGGAACTCGCCGGCCGCGGCGTGGGCATGGACGTGGTGCGCGCCGAAACCGTGGCGCTCGGCGGCCGGATCACGCTGTCCACCACGGCTGGCCGCGGCACCACGTTCACGGTGCATCTGCCGCTGACCACGGCTATCACGCAGGTGCTGGTCGTGATGCTCGGCGGTCGCATATATGCCATGCCGAGCGGCATGATCGACCAGGTCCAGCAGCTTCGTACGCAGGCCCTGCTCGACGCCTACAACCAGGGGCAGATCGCCGTGGCGGGCCATGTCGTGCCGTTCTACTACTTCGGTGGCTTGCTCGAGGAAAGCGCCGCGAGCCCGTCCGGCCGCAAGTATTCGCCGGTGGTCATCGTGCGCAGCGGCTCCGAACGCGTGGCGGTGCACGTGGACGAAGTGGTGGGCAACCGCGAAGTGGTGGTCAAGCACATCGGCCCGCACCTCGCGCGCCTGGAGGGCATTGCAGGCGCGACCACGATGGGCGACGGCGAGATCGTGCTGATCTACAACCCCGTGGTGCTCGCGCAGCGCTTCGAGCGCGTGCGCGGCGAAGCGGCGCCGGCCATGGTGCCGCCTGAAACTGCGCAGCCGCTCGGCGCCGTGGCAGAACTGGACGGCAGTGGCGCGACCACGCCGGTGCATGGTCTGGTGATGCAGCCCACTGTCATGGTCGTGGACGATTCGCTGACCGTGCGCAAGGCCGCGCACCGACTGCTCACGCGTGCCGGCTATGAGGTGCTGCTCGCCCGCGACGGTGTCGACGCGCTCAAGCAGTTGCAGGATGTGATGCCGGACGCCATGCTTGTGGACATCGAAATGCCGCACATGGACGGCTTCGACCTCACGCGCAACGTGCGGGCCGACAGCCGCACGGCGCATATGCCGCTCGTGATGATTACCTCGCGCACGGCGGAAAAGCACCGCCGCTATGCGCAGGAAATCGGCGTGGACGTCTACCTCGGCAAGCCCTACAACGAGGATGAACTGCTCAGCACGCTGCAGCGGCTGATTGGTGCGCGGGCTGCCAGGGTTGCAGGTTCGGTTGCGCAGATGCTGGGGGACCAGCCGGAACCTTGAAGCCGTTTGCGAACGTGCAGAAAGCAGAGAGGGCCGCCGTCATGGTGGCCCTCTCTTCTTTGCGGATGGTTAGCGCGCTGACAGCGGATTACCAACGCATCTGCGCATTCCGCGTGCCCGTGCTGACCACCTGCGTCTTGGTCCGGCCTTCATACGTCGCACGTACGCTGTAGCTGCCTTCCGGCGCGCGCAGCAGGCACTTCGGCCCGTCGGCGACGAAGTTGGCCACTTCACGCCCGTTCCGAATCAGTTTCACGTTGACGTCGGACAGGTATTCCCCGCGCGCGCCCTGCGTGAACAGCAGCCCCATGTTGTAGTTGCGGGCCTGCGCGGACAGTGCGCGCTGCTCGTCGTCGGCAACGCCGCCGCAGATATAGGTCACTGAGCCGGCCTTGCGCGGCACCATGGCGTCGCGCGGCGGCGGGGGCGGCGGCGTCGTCAATGGCGGGGAGGGAGGCGTAGGTGAGGCCAGCGGGGGCGATGGTGCCGCGGGAGCCGTATTGATTGGCGCGGTCGAGGGCGCAGGTCCCGCGGCCGGCGGTACGGCCGAGGGGACCGGCAGCGGCGGTGTACCAGGCGTGCCAGGTGCGCCCGTTGTGCCCGGCGTTGGCGCCATGGGCGCGGTTGCGGCATCCGCCGGTGCAGGGGGAGCCTGTGCCTGGCTCGCCGCCGGTACGAAAGCCAGCAATGCCAATGCACCTGCGCCCGTCAGAAGCGCCACGCGAAGTGCGCGCGCGTGCCGTTCCCGCGCACCGGACACCTCGACGGGGCGGGCCGTTCGTGAAGACAGTTGCTTCATCTTGGCCTCCTTGACGAAAGAAGGGAAACAGGGCCGCCACAATCCCGGAGGGACGTGGCGGGTCTCCATTCCATGCTACGGAGGGGTACCGGAGCACACTGCCCGTCAGGCTCCTACATGCGTGTCGGAGGAGGGCGTGTTGCAGGATGCGGGCGGCGCGCAGGCCACCCGGCAGGTGCACGCCGCGGCAGTTTGCGGCGTGCAAGGGGAACGAAGGTCAGGTCTTGCTGCTTACCAGCCGTGCCGGCACCGACAGCGTTAGCGCGGCGCCGACCACCAGGCAGGCCGCGAGCAGGTACATGCCGGAATCGGTGGTATGGGTCAGGTCCTTGAGCCAGCCGACCGCATACGGGCTGAGGAAGCCGGCCAGGTTGCCGAGCGAGTTGATCAGCGCGATGCCGGCGGCAGCGCCGGTACCGGCCAGGAAGGCGGTAGGCAGGCTCCAGAACAGCGGCAGCGTGGTCAGGATGCCGATCGTCGCCAGCGTCAGCGCCACCATGGCCAGCGCGGTGCTGTCATGCCAGTACACCGAAAGCAGCAGGCCGAGCGCGCCCGCCACGGCGGGAATGGCAATGTGCCAGCGGCGTTCGCCGGAACGGTCGGCGCTGAACGCAAACAGCACCATGCCGACCACCGCGCAGCCATACGGGATCGCGGTCAGCAGGCCGATGTCGAGCGCGCTCTTGACGCCGGTCTGCTTGATGATGGTCGGCAGCCAGAAGCTCACGCCGTAGAGGCCCATCACGAAGCAGAAGTAGATCGCACTCATCAGCCACACACGGGGGCTGGACAGCACGGTGCGGATCGGCGGGTCTTCCTTGTGGGCGTCTTCGTGGGCGATATTGCGTTCGAGCAGCGCCTTTTCCTCGTTGGTCAGCCACTTGGCGTGCACGATACGATCATCCAGGTAGGCCAGCACCCACAGGCCGACCAGGATCGAAGGGATGCCTTCGAGCAGGAACATCCACTGCCAGCCGGACCAGCCGTTGTGGCCGTCGAACGATTGCATCACCCAGCCCGACAGCGGGCCGCCGATCACGCCCGACAGCGCGATGGCGGTCATGAAGAACGTGGTGGTGCGCCCGCGCCGGTTGGCCGGATACCAGTAGGTCAGGTACAGGATGATGCCGGGGAAGAAGCCGGCCTCCGCAATGCCGAGCAGGAAGCGCAGCACGTAGAACATCGTCGGCGTGGTGACGAACATCATCGCCGCCGAAATGACGCCCCACGTGATCATGATGCGCGCGATCCAGATGCGGGCGCCGACCTTGTGCAGGATCACGTTGCTCGGCACTTCGAACAGGAAGTAGCCGATGAAGAAGATCCCCGCGCCGAGGCCGTAGATGGTCTCGCTGAACTTCAGGTCGCTGAGCATCTGCAGCTTGGCAAAGCCCACGTTGACGCGGTCCAGGTAGGCCACCACGTAGCACAGCAGCAGGAAAGGCACCAGGCGCCAGCTCACCTTGCGGTAAGTGGCGTCTTCAAACGCGGCGTCGCCAACGCCGGGATTCACTGCAGTCGTTGTCATGCTGTCTCCTCAGAATGGTTGCGCTTCTACGACGCTTCTATGACGTTGTTACGACGCTTCGGTGATGCAGATACAGCTACACAAAAACGGTATTGGCTAGACGCAGCGGCCGCCGTCCACTTCGATGCAGGTGCCGGTGATGAACGCGGCTTCATCGGAGGCCAGGTACAGGCAGGCATTGGCGACATCCGGCGGCGTCGACATGCGGCCCATCGGGATCGTGGCGAGGAACTTGGCGCGGTTTTCCGGCGTGTCCGGCATGCCCATGAATTCTTCGAGCAGGCCGGTCGCGCCAATCACCGGGTTGACGCAGTTGACGCGGATATTGTCCTTGCCGAGCTCTGCCGCCATGGCCTTGCTCGCGGTGATGACGGCGCCCTTGCTGCCGTTGTACCAGACCAGTCCCGGACGCGGCCGGATGCCCGCGGTCGACGCGATATTGACGAACACGCCGCCGCCGCGCTGGCGGAAATGCGGGATGAACGCGCGCGCTGACCAGAAGATGCTTTTGACGTTGACGGCGTAGACCCGATCGAATTCCTCCTCGGTGATGTCGAGGATCGGCTTGTTGCGATGCGTGGTGCCGGCGTTGTTGATGACGATATGCACGTCGCCGAACGCGCTTAGCGTGGCGTCGCGCATGGCCTCCGTATCCGCTTCGCGCGCGACATCGGTGCACACGGCGCGGGCCTGGCCACCGGCATCGCGGATGGCGGCGGCCACACGCTCGGCGGCGTCTTCACGCAAGTCGGCCACCATCACGCGCGCACCTTCGCGCGCGAACGTGTGCGCGATGCCTTCGCCAAAGCCGGAGCCGCCACCTGTCACCACCGCTACCTTGTCTGCCAGTCTCATCGCATGTCTCCTCTGGGTTATCGTGTTGTGCGGGGTGTCTGCCGGTTCAGTGTGCGAACGGTCCGCGTCCCCGTAGCGCGTTCGCCACCATCATCACCGCCAGCAGGAACGGCAATGCCACGTACAGGCACCAGTGCACGCGGTCGCCCACGGTATCGCCCCATTTGCGCTTGAAGACCTGCAGCCGCGGCATGCCGGACGGATTGGTGGCGCGCTTGTTCTTCACATGCCAGGCCATCCAGAAAAAGAAGATGGCGAAGGCGACCGACAGGAAATTGATGTTACCCATGTTGAATGGCAATGGTTTTCAGGGTGGTAAAGCCGTACAGGGCCTCGAAACCTTTTTCGCGGCCGTAGCCGGATTGGCCGGTGCCGCCGAAGGGCAGCTCCACGCCGCCGCCGGCACCGTAGTTGTTGATAAAGACCTGACCGGCGCGCAGCTTGCGGGCCAGGCGTAGCTGCCGTCCTCCGTCGCGCGTCCACAACCCCGCGACGAGGCCGTAAGGCGTGCCGTTGGCGAGCGCCACGGCTTCCGCTTCGGAATCGAACGGCATGGCGGCCAGCAGCGGGCCGAACACTTCTTCCTGCGCCAGCCGGTGTGCGGGCGGCACGTCGCGGAACAGCATCGGCACCTGGTAGTAGCCGGACTCCGGCGCTTCCGCGACGATCTGCCCCTGCGCCATCACGGAGATGCCGGCGTGCTGCGCATCGGAAACGAAGTCCCACACGCGTTGCTGCTGCTTGCGGCTGATCAGCGGGCCGCATTCCAGGTCCAGTTCGGACGGGCCGACGCGCAGCGATTCGAACACCGATGCGATCCGGTCCAGCAGAGCATTGTAGAGCGGCCGTTCCACCAGCACGCGGCTGCCGGCCGAGCAGGTCTGGCCGGCGTTCTGCACGATGCCGTTGACGATCACCGGCACCAGCGCATCCACATCGGCGTCGGCAAACACAATCTGTGGCGACTTGCCGCCGAGTTCGAGCGTGACCGGCACATGATTCTCGGCGGCGAGTTGTGATACCAGCTTGCCGGTCTGCGGCGAACCGGTGAACGAGATGTGGTTGATGCCGGGGTGGCGCGCGAGCGCGGCGCCGGCCTCATGGCCGTAGCCGGTGACGATATTGAGCGCGCCTTCGGGCAGCCCGGCCTCGGCGGCCAGTTCGGCCACGCGCAGCAGCGACAGGCAGGCATCTTCCGCTGGCTTGACCACGCAGGCATTGCCGGCGGCCAGCGCCGCGCCGACGCTGCGGCCGAAGATCTGCAGCGGATAGTTCCAGGGAATGATGTGGCCGGTGACGCCGTGCGGCTCGCGCAGCGTGAACACCGTGTAGCCGGGGTTGTACGGAATGGTCTGGCCGTGCAGCTTGTCAACCGCGCCAGCGTAGAACTCGAAATAGCGCGCGACCGCGCGCGCATCGGCCCTGGCCTGGCGCACCGGCTTGCCGGTATCGCGCGCTTCGAGCGCGGTCAGCTCTTCTTCGTGGGCGACCAGCGTGAGCGCCACGCGGTTGAGCAGCCGCACGCGCTCGGCCGGGGCCATCGCGCCCCATGCGCCGTCGGCGGCTTGCCGTGCGGCGTGCACGGCGACATTGATATCGGTGGCGTTGCCGCGCGCGATCTCGGCAAAGGGTTCGCCATTGGACGGGTCGAAAACCTTGATGCGCAGGCCGTTGTCCGGTGCGATCAGGCGGTTGGCGACGAAATGCTGGGCATGCATGAAGGGTCTCCGGGGTCTCCGAGGGCTTTTCGTTCAGTCGGGGGCGTGGCTCGGAATTCAGCGTTGGCTGAAGAATGCGCCATTATCGCGCAGCGCGGACGGCGTGCAAGGCACGGGCTTTGTCAGCCTCGGGTCAGGGGGGAGCCGCTATAATGCCGCCCATCCATAAACACACCGCAGGCATCTGGAGAATCGCATGAGCTTCAATCTCGTCTCCCCGGGCAAGGACCTTCCCAACGATTTCAACGTGATCATCGAGATCTCCGCCCAGAGCGATCCGGTGAAGTACGAGGCCGACAAGGAAACCGGCCTGCTGTTCGTGGACCGTTTTATCGGCACCGGCATGCGCTATCCGGCCAACTACGGCTTCATTCCTCAAACGC
This sequence comes from Cupriavidus sp. C1SS-2L, assembly GCF_057073735.1. Taxonomy (NCBI): domain Bacteria; kingdom Pseudomonadati; phylum Pseudomonadota; class Betaproteobacteria; order Burkholderiales; family Burkholderiaceae; genus Cupriavidus; species Cupriavidus sp. C1SS-2L. Next base: position 2,897,895 of record NZ_CP172708.1, on the reverse strand, counting down.
TGTCGGGCGACGGCGACCCGGTGGATGTGCTGGTGATCACCCCGTTCCCGATCCTCGCTGGCGCTGTCGTGCGCTGCCGTGCACTCGGCATGCTGAAGATGACGGACGAGTCGGGCGTGGATGCCAAGCTGGTCGCCGTGCCGGTGGACAAGCTGTCGCCGGCCACCGCCTTCATGAAGGGCCTGTCGGACGTGCCGCAGAACACGCTGGACCAGATCAAGCACTTCTTTGAGAACTACAAGGCACTGGAAGCCGGCAAGTGGGTCAAGGTCGAAGGCTGGGCCGGCATCGAGGAAGCCCACAAGGAAATCACCGACGGCGTGGCGAACTACAAGAAGTAATTGCCTCACGGTCGACATCGGTCTGGCAGTTTATGCGTCATTCGCGCGCAATGCTGAACGGCTGCTGAACGAACCCCGCTCCGGCGGGGTTTTTTATTGCGGAAAACGTGACGATCGACAAGCCGCAGCCCCGCTTGTCGGGGTACGCTGTCGGTAGTCCCCCAAACCACAGGAGTCCCTATGAACCGCCTTCAGGGCTTGTCCGGTGCCACGGAGTTTCCCGGAACCGTGCGCCGCTACGACGGCCTCGCGATCTTTTTCCACTGGGCTGTATTCCTGCTGATTGCCGCGGCGTACGCGGCGATCGAGCTGAAAGGGTTTGCCGGCAAGGGCAGCCCGGCGCGGTCGCTGGCCATGGCGGCACATGAATGGACCGGCCTGCTGGTCCTGGTCCTTGCCGTGCCGCGCCTGCTGTGGCGCCTGGTACGCGGGACGCCGCCGGCCGAGCCGGGGTCGCGATGGATGCACCTTGCAGGCGAGGCGATGCACTGGGTGCTGTACCTGTTCATTTTCGCGCAGCCGATCCTTGGCCTGCTCACGCTCAACGCCGGTGGCCACGTACTCACGCTGCCGGGGCTCGGCCTTCAGATTCCGGCATGGGTCGGCCCCGACGACGCCTTGAAGGACCAACTGGAGGAAATCCATGAAACGCTGGGCAACGCGTTCTACCTGGTGATCGGCCTGCACGCCATGGCGGCGCTGTTCCACCACTACATGCTCGGCGATAACACCTTGCGCCGCATGTGGCGGCGCTGAGCGAACGTCAGTCGCGCTGGGCGAACGGCGACCGTTCGTTCAGTTCATCGAGGTAGGCATCGATGCCCTCGCGCTCCCGCACGAGGAAGCGCTCGACGGCATCGGCAAACGCCGGATGCGCGAGCCAGTGCGCGGACCGCGTCGGCACGGGCAGGAAACCGCGGGCCATCTTGTGCTCGCCCTGCGCGCCGCCTTCGAACGTGCCGATGCCGTGGCGGATGCAGAATTCGAGCGGCTGGTAGTAGGCGGTCTCGAAGTGCAGGCACGGGTGATACTCCAGCGCGCCCCAGTAGCGTCCGTACAGCGTGCTGACGCCCGGCGTATCGTCATAGACCACCAGCGAACTGGCGATCGGCTGACCCGCGCGTTCGGCAATCACCAGCAGCAGGTGCTGCGGCATGGAAGCACCAATGCGCTGGAAGAAGTCCAGGTTCAGGTACGGCGTGGAGTGGTGTTCTCGGTAGGTCTGGCGGTAGCAGCGATTGAAGAAGTGCCAGGCCTCGTCATCGATCTGCGCGCCTTGCAGGTGGCGGAACGTGATGCCGGCCTCCGCCACGTGGCGCCGCTCGGCGCGGATGTTCTTGCGCTTCTTCTGCGACAGCGTGGCCAGGAAATCGTCGAAGCTGCCATACCCCGCATTGGTCCAGTGAAACTGCACGCCGTGACGCATCATCATGCCGGCCTCGTCCATCAGGTCCGCCTCGGCGTCGTTGGGGAACAGGATGTGCAGCGACGACAGGCCGCTTTCCGCGGCCAGTGCCAGCGCAAGCTGCAGCAGCAGGCGTCGCGCGTCGGTGTTCTCGGCCAGCAGGCGCGCGCCGCGCACAGGCGTGAACGGGATCGCCGACAGCCATTTCGGGTAGTACTCCAGACCGTTGCGCGCATAGGCGTCGGCCCAGGCCCAGTCGAACACATACTCGCCGTACGAGTGCGATTTAGCGTACAGCGGCATCGCGCCCGCCAGCCTTTCACGCTGTCCATTGGCGGCCGGTGCCCACAGCGTCAGGTAGCGCGCGCTCCAGCCAGTATCGGCACACGCACTGCCACTTGCGTGGAGCGCATGCAGGAACGCATGGCGCAGGAACGGGGTGGCGTCCGGGTCGCTGGCGACCAGGGCATCCCAGGTGTCGGCGTCGATTTCGGCCAGATCCGAAACGATCTCCGTCCTGTAGTCCTGCACGCCGCCAGCTTCTGGCGATTCCGCCCCCTGCAGCGTGTCGGGCACACCGCCCCGGTTGCAAGATTCCGACTGCATTGCGCCTGATTCCCCGTTTCCGACAATCGGGGCGAGTCTACCGGAAACCGTAGGTGGCCGCTCCCGCCGCGGACGATGCCGGGCACCGCGTCGTAGAATGACGTATGGCCGTCACAGCAGCGGCCGCAGGAATCCCCCGATGCCGCCGGCTGCAAGCGCGTGCGATGCAGACGCCGGCAAACAAGGCCCGATATGAAGAATCCGTTTTTCAACCTGTATTCCCACGGCTTTGCGCGCGTGGCCGTGGGCGTGCCGGTCTGCCGTGTGGCCGATCCGGCCTTCAATGCCGCCGAAACGATCGCACTGGCCACGCAGGCCGCAAAGCAGGGCGCCGTGCTGGTCGCCTTTCCGGAACTCGGCCTCTCTGCTTATACGTGCGACGACCTGTTCCATCAGCGTGCGCTGCTCGATGCCTGCGAAGCGGCGCTGGGCACGATTGTCGAGGCGTCGCGCAAGCTTTCCGCCGCGATGATCGTCGGCATGCCGCTGCGGGTCGAGCACCAGTTGTTCAACTGCGCCGTGGTGGTGGCCCGAGGCCGTGTGCTCGGCGTGGTGCCGAAGTCCTACCTGCCGAACTACTGGGAGTTCTACGAGGCGCGCCAGTTCAGCGAAGCCGACAACGCCGCCACCGATTCCATCCGCCTGCACGGCCAGGATGTGCCGTTCGGCGCCGGGCTGCTGTTCGAGATCGAGGACATTCCGTTCTTCCGCTTCCATGCGGAGATCTGCGAAGACGTATGGGTGCCGATTCCGCCGTCGTCGTTTGCGGCACTGGCCGGTGCGACGGTGCTGGTCAACCTGTCGGCATCAAACATCGTGATCGGCAAGTCAGGCTACCGGCACCAGCTGGTGTCACAGCAATCGGCGCGTTGCCTGGCCGCCTACCTCTACACCTCGGCTGGCAAGGGCGAGTCGTCGACCGATCTCGCCTGGGACGGGCAGGCGCTGATTTGCGAGAACGGCGAGCTGCTGGCCGAGTCGGAGCGCTTCGCCGATACCTCGCACGTGTTATTTGCGGATGTGGACGTGGAACGCCTGTCCCGAGAACGCATGCATCAGGTGACGTTCGGCCACTCGGTGCGCCGGCACAAGGCCGAGGTCGACAAATTCCGCGTGGTCCGCTTCCCGCTCGAGGTGTCGCGCGACAAGGCGCTGCCGCTCGAACGCAAGGTGGCGCGCTTCCCGTACGTGCCGGCCGATCCACGCCAGCGCGACGAGCGCTGCCACGAGGTCTACAACATCCAGGTGCAGGCGCTGGTGCAGCGGCTGTCGGCCAGCAAAATTTCCAAGGTGGTGATCGGCGTGTCGGGCGGGCTCGATTCCACACATGCGCTGCTGGTGTGCGCGAAGGCGATGGACCGCCTGGGGTTGCCGCGCTCGAACATCCTGGCCTACACCATGCCGGGCTTTGCGACCAGCGACCGCACGTTGCGCCAGGCGCGCCAACTGATGGAGCTGGTCGGCTGCACCGCGCGCGAGATTGATATCCGGCCGAGTTGCCTCGCGATGCTGAAGGACCTGGACCATCCGTATGCGCGCGGCGAGAAGGTCTATGACGTGACCTTCGAGAACGTGCAGGCCGGCGAGCGCACCAACCACCTGTTCCGGCTGGCCAATCACAACGGCGCCATTGTGATCGGCACGGGCGACCTCAGCGAACTCGCGCTGGGCTGGTGCACCTACGGCGTGGGCGACCATATGTCGCACTACAACGTGAATGCGAGCGTGCCGAAGACGCTGATCTCGCACCTGGTGCGCTGGGTGGCCGAGACCGGGCAGGTCGGCGACAGCGGCTCGGAGGTGCTGATCCATGTGCTCGACACGGATATCAGCCCGGAACTGGTGCCTGGCGATTCGAACCACGGGCCGGAGCAGAAGACCGAAAGCACGATCGGCCCGTACGAGCTGCAGGACTTCAATCTCTACTACACGTTGCGGTTCGGCTTTGCGCCGTCCAAGATCGCGTTTCTGTCACTGCACGCGTGGGGCGATCGCGAACGCGGCATCTGGCCGAACGGGCCGCATGTGGTGCGCAACCAGTACGGTCTTCCGGACATCAAGCGCAATCTGGGGATATTCCTTGATCGCTTCTTCCGTACCAGCCAGTTCAAGCGGTCCTGCATTCCGAATGCGCCGAAGGTGGGTTCGGGCGGGTCGCTGTCGCCACGGGGCGACTGGCGTGCGCCGAGCGACTCCGAATCGGTGGTGTGGCTGAAGGATCTGGAGAAGGTGCCTGACTGAGCGATTGGACAGACTAGGCCGACGGCGGTGACGCAAAGCCGCCGGTCGCCAGATCTTTGCAAAAAGCCATGAGCCAGTCGGCCGTTTCATCAAGCGGGTAGGCCAGTTGCCTGCCGCTGGCGAGGCAGTCGACCACGGCATATCCATAGATGTCGCTGGGGTCCGTGTGCTGCCGTTCGCGGCCGGTCAGGCGGAAGTCTGCGTCGGCGTGCCCGTGGCTGCGAAGCAGGCCCAGGAACAGTACGCGTTCAGCGGTTTCGATCAGTGGCATGGGTTCTGTGTTGTCGCGGGCCTTTGCCGCTGTGTCAGGACGGATCGGCTGAAACCAGCTTCAGCCCGATCACGCCGCACAAGATGAGAGCCACGCAGCCAATGCGGGCCGGTGATGCCGGCTCGCCAAGCAATGCCATGCCCAGCAGCGCCGTGCCGGCGGCGCCGATGCCGGTCCAGACCGCGTAGGCCGTGCCCACCGGCAAGGCGCGCAGGGCCATCGTCAGCAGCACGATGCTGCTGAGTCCGGTGAGCGCGGCAAAGAGGCTCGGCCACAGCCGGCTGAAGCCGGCGGACCACTTCATGCCAAAGGCGAAAGCAACTTCCAGCAGGCCGGCACAGGCCAGCAAGATCCAGGACATCGTGGTAAAGGCGTTGGGTTGAGAGGAAGGGCGCCGTCAACCGACCAGCAGGCGGTGCGTGGACAGCCGATACAGCGTGCGGACGAACAGGACGGCGATGGCGACGGTCAGCAGCGCAAGGATGACCGCGGCGACGATGCGCAGCACGCCGGTCTCCGCATGGTGCGCATACTTCAGCGCGGCATTGGACAGCGCAGCCATCGGGAAGCTGATGGCCCACCACGACGCGGCGAACGGCACCGAGCGCCGGAACACCTTGGCCGCGAGCACCACGAACAGGAACAGGCCGAAGTAGAACAGCAGGGCGGCGAACATGTCGACGTGCTGGGTCACGTTGACATAGGCCAGGAAGCCGACTTCGAAAGGCGCGATCAGGATGATCAGCGAAGGCACCATGCCGGCGGGCAGTGGATCGTGGTGGACCAGGCGGGCAAAGATCATCGTGAAGAACACCAGCGCCATCACCGTGCCGACAGCGACGGCGAACAGGTTGAGCTCCGGCGCCCAGGCCATCGGCATGGTGCCCCCGGCCACGGCGATATCGAGCGTTGCCACACCCGGAATGAGCCACGCAGGCGTCACGTGGGTCGGGTCGCCCTTGCCGAGGAAGAGGCGGCTGGCAATCACATAGGTCAGGGCAATGGTCAGGGCGGCGCCGATGGTCCACACCACCTGACCCAGCGCTTCGCTGTAGACGCCGACGACGGACGACAGCAGCAGGATGGCAATGGTGATGGTGCCAAAGAAATTGCCTGCAATCGGATGGTTGAACTCGGCCTTGACGGCTGCCGGGTACAGGCGCCACTTGGCGAGGTAGCCCGCCGCCAGTGCAAGGAACGTGAGGACCGCCACCACGCCGACGGCATCGGCAATGGCGGGGCTGGTCCCGAACACATTGCTCGCGGCGCGCCATGCCAGCGAGAGCCCTGAGAGGCCCATGACGGCGCCGAACAGGTTGACCGGGAGATGCTGGACCGAACTGCGCTGGGTAGGCGCCGCGGCGGCGGGATTGGCTGCAATAGTCATCGTGCTTTCGTCTGCCTGTATCGAGTGCCGAGCGCGTTGCGTCGGCGATGGAACAACCCCGGACTGCGTTTCGTCCCTGCTATGGGGCTGTCGTGGAATGCATTATGGGAAAAGCTTGCGAAGGCTGAAAGAAGCTAGATACGTCAATTTCTGCCAATCCGTGATCGCTCTCGGTCAACCGCGTTTTCGCCGCGCAAATGACGCCCTAGACTGCGCTCGTCTCCAATCGAGGTATTAGGACGTATGATGAGCAGCAGGAAATTGGGAGGTGCCAGGGTCACCTGGCTGATGGATCCCGTCAGACTAGTTGGCCGAAACTGACTAAACTGGCGGAATCCGTTTCCTCCGCCTCATAGTCATACGGTCGTGAAGTCATGAAGATTGCCGTGCTTGCGTTTCCCGGAGTCCAGATGCTGGATCTGGCCGGCCCTATCGACGTCTTTCACGAAGGGGCGCGCCAGGCAGGGGAGCCGGGTGCCTATGTGTTCGAGATCGTGTCGGCGGTCCCCGGCGTGCTGCGTGCGTCCAATGGCATGACCATCACGCCAGACACGACGCTGGAAACCAGCAGCCCGGATATCGACACTTTGTTGATCGCCGGCAGCCCGCTGGTCAGCCAGGTCGAGAAAGACAGCGCCATCGGAAACTGGCTGACCCGCTATGCGCGCACGGTCCGCCGGCTGGGGTCCGTATGCTCGGGCGCCATGCTTCTGGCACACGCGGGCTTGCTGGACGGCCGCAACGCCACCACGCACTGGAACTCGACCGAACGGCTGTCGCGGCAGTTTCCTCAGGTCAGGGTGCAGCCGGACCAGATCTACGTGAAGGACGGCAATCTCTACACCTCGGCCGGCGTCACAGCGGGGCTGGACCTGGCGCTGGCGATGGTCGAGGAGGACTTCGGCCGCACGGTAGCGCTGAAGGTGGCGCGGGAATTCGTGATGTTCCTGAAGCGCCCCGGCGGCCAGTCGCAGTTCAGCGCGCACCTGGCGGCGCAGGGCGCCGAGAAGAGTGCCATTCGCGATGTGCAGAACTGGGTGCTGGAAAACCTGGCGGAACGCCTGTCCGTAGAGAGCCTGGCCGAGCGGGCCGGCATGAGCACGCGCAACTTCGCGCGAATCTTCAAGCAGGAATGCCAGGTCACGCCGGCGGACTTTGTCGAGGGCGCGCGCATTGACGCGGCGCGCCGCCAGCTTGAGGAAACGCGCAATCCGCTCAAGCGCGTCGCGGCGGTGACCGGCTTTAACGATCCCAACAGCCTGCGCCGGGCATTCCTGCGACGCCTGGGCGTGTCGCCGGCCGACTACCGTCGGCGCTTTCGCTCGACCGTATAGCGTCCAGTATCGCTGGCCTTATGCACAAGCGATCCACAGCCCGTCCACAACCCCTCCACAGGCCTTCCACAGTTTTCCCCGGTCGTTGCCCACAAGGTTATCCACAGTCATGTGGCGTGCAAGGCAGCCCGTCGATGCGCGCGCCAGCGCGCTGTGGGTGCGCATTGAACGGCTCGCGCCGACGATAGACCACGTCAATTGGCTGTTAAAATGAAAAAAATCCACGCCGTCTGCGCTCGCTGCGCGCCGGTGGCGCGTTACCCAAACGACTATAACCAGGGGCCAGTCATGAAGCAGATTACCGCCATCATCAAACCGTTCAAACTCGACGAAGTGCGCGAATCGCTCGCGGATGTCGGCGTGACGGGGCTGACGGTGACCGAAGTGAAGGGATTTGGCCGCCAGAAGGGGCATACCGAGCTGTACCGCGGCGCCGAGTATGTGGTCGACTTCCTGCCGAAGATCAAGATCGAGGTCGTGGTCGCCGAGAACCAGCTCGACACGGTGCTGGACGCCGTCGTCAAGGCCGCGCACACCGGCAAGATCGGCGACGGCAAGATCTTCGTCACGGAGATCGAGCGCGTGATCCGCATCCGCACCGGCGAGCAGGACGAAGCCGCGGTCTGATGCTTGCGCCGGGCGGCGCCGACAGGCGTCAGCTCGGCAGTTTCCAGCCGTAGCTCACCGACACCAGCCGCATGGCGATGATGCTCAGCGCACCGGTGAGCAACGCGGCTTCCTGGTCCACCTGCAGCCAGGTCAGCCCCATGTAGACCCAGCAGCCCACGAACGAGCACGTTGCGTAGGGTGAGCGGTCACGCAGGATCATCGGGACTTCATTGCACAGCACGTCCCGCACCACCCCGCCGAATACCGCCGAGATGATGCCCATCATGACCGCCACGGTCGGGGTCATCTGCGCCACCAGCGCCAGCGAGGCGCCCGTCACCGAGAACAATCCCAGGCCGATCGCATCCGCCACGATCATGGTGCGCTCCGAGGCCACGCGGCTGACCACGCGCAGCACGAAGGACGCGCCGATCGACATCGCGAAGATCAGCAGGACATAGCCTTCGTGCTCGACCCAGTAGAACGGCCGGCGGTCCAGCAGTACGTCGCGCACGGTGCCGCCGCCAAAGGCGGTGGCGAACGCGACCACGAAGGTGCCGACCACATCGAGGCGCTGCTTGCGCGCGTCGACCACGCCTGATACAGCGAAAGACAGCATGCCGATCACCTCCATCACATGGAGGATCAAGGGCAGGCGCCCCATCAGCAATTCGAGCGGCAGGTGCATCAGGTGCGCGGCTGGCGCAACAGGACCATCAGCGCACCGGCGCCGCCCTGCGCTTCGCGCGCCTGGACGAAGGCGATGACTTCGTCTTTCTGCACCAGCCAGCTGCGGACCTTGCCTTTGAGCACGGGGAGCTTGTCGGGCGAACCGATACCCTTGCCGTGGATCACGCGCACGCAGCGCACGCCGTTGCGCACCGAGCGGCGCAGGAATTCCGACAGCGCTTCGCGCGCTTCTTCGGTGCGCAGGCCGTGCAGGTCGACCTTGTCCTGCGGCACCCATTCGCCGCGGCGCAGCTTGCGGATGACGTCCATGCCTATGCCGGGCCGGCGGAAGGACAGCGTCTCATCCGTTTCGAGCAGCATGTCGACATCGTATTCGTCGGACAGCGATGCTTCGAGCACGGCCTTGTCGTTCAACTGCGTCTGCACGGGAACCGGGGCAGGGCGAGGGTTTGAGAGCGTAGCGTGGTTGCGTTCGCGCAACTGGCTGACCTGGCCGACGCTGCTGCGAAAGACATCGGCTTCTTCTCGCGCGCGTTGCGCCGCCTGCTTGGCCGCGAGCCGTTCGGCTTCGCGGCGCTCGGTCTCGGCCTTGAGGTCGTTGCGCAGGGCGGCCAGATCGTTCAGGCCGTAGCGCTTGGTCGGACGGTCGGGTTTGGCGCCGTGCGTCATGGAAAATTCTCCGGGGGCTCGGCGCCAATTATATCGGGAGGGGCGGGCCCGGCCGGTCGGCCGGGCCGCGGAGGGCTTACTTCAGCGCTTCAATGTAGCGCTGGGCGTCCAGTGCGGCCATGCAGCCTGTGCCGGCGCTGGTGATGGCCTGGCGGTAGACGTGGTCCTGCACGTCGCCGGCGGCGAACACGCCCGGGACGCTGGTAGCGGTGGCGTCGCCGGACAGGCCCGACTTCGTCACCAGGTAGCCATTTTCCATGGCGAGCTGGCCGACAAACAGGTCGGTATTGGGCTTGTGGCCGATCGCGATGAACACGCCGGCCAGCTTGAGGTCCTGGGTCTCGCCCGACTTCGCACCGCGGATGCGCAGGCCGGTCACGCCGGAGTCGTCGCCAAGCACTTCGTCGAGCACGCTGTCGTAACGGATCTCGACACGGCCTTCCTTCTCGCGCTGCAGCAGGCGGTCGACCAGGATCGGCTCGGCGCGGAAGCTGTCCCGGCGGTGGATCACGGTGACCTTGCTGGCGATATGGGACAGGTACAGTGCTTCTTCCACAGCGGTATTGCCGCCGCCGACCACGGCGACTTCCTGGTTCTTGTAGAAGAAGCCGTCGCAGGTGGCGCAGGCCGACACGCCGCGGCCCATGAACGATTCTTCGGACGGCAGGCCCAGGTACTGCGCCGACGCGCCGGTGGCGATGATCAGGGCATCACAGGTGTACTCGCCGGCATCGCCGATCAGGCGGAACGGGCGGGCCGGATTGCCGCTTTCATCGACGAGCTTGGCCGTGTGGATGTGATCGAAGATGATTTCCGTCTTGAATTCTTCTGCATGGGCCAGCAGGCGCTGCATCAGTTCCGGACCCTGCACGCCCTTGGCGTCGCCCGGCCAGTTCTCGACATCCGTGGTGGTCATCAGCTGGCCGCCTTGCGCCAGGCCGGTGATCAGCACCGGTTCCAGGTTGGCGCGGGCTGCGTAGACAGCGGCGGTGTAGCCGGCGGGACCGGATCCGAGAATCAGCACTTTTGCGTGTTTTGCCATGATGCGTTCCTGTGGCGGTGCGTCTTGCTGCGCACCGGCATTGCTCGAAACCGACATTATAAGAGGAGCGCGATTTGCCCACTGTTGCAAATTCCAATGGCGGCGATAGCGCCGCGCCACGTTAAAATGGCCGCCACCATCACCTGCAAGTGAACCAGATCAAGGCATGGCGAGAGCAACCACCACAACCCGGACGGACCCGTCGGCGCTGCCTTCGCGCATCGGCAAACTGCTTGGCGAGGTGCGCTGGTTCCTGCTGCTCGCCGTCACGCTGGGCTTCCTCTGCGTGCTGGCCAGCTACAGCAAGACCGACCCCGGCTGGTCCCACGCCAACCAGGTCGCGGACATCCATAACCTTGGCGGCCGCGTCGGCGCCTGGGTCTCCGACGTACTGTTCTTCATCTTCGGTTTCTCGGCCTACTGGTGGGCCGTTCTGCTGGTGCGCCGCTGCTGGCGGGGCTGGCGCACACTGACCGCGGAACTGCCCGAGCGTGAGGACCACCGCCAGGGCGTGACGGTGAGCTGGATCGGCTTCGTGCTGACGCTGTTTTCCAGCATGGGCCTGGAAGCCATCCGCATGTACCCGCTGCGAGCCGCGCTGCCGCGTGCGCCGGGCGGCGTGCTCGGCGACCTGATTGGCGGCTGGATGCAGACCGCGCTGGGCTTTACCGGTGCCACGCTGCTGCTGCTGCTGATGCTGGCCATCGGCCTGTCGCTGTTCTTCCATTTCTCGTGGCTGTCGGTAGCCGAGCATATCGGCGGCTTTGTCGAGACCCTGTTCCTGGGCTTCAAGGCCCGGCGCGAGAGCAAGCAGGACCGCATCATCGGCAAGGCCGCCAAGGTCGAGCGCACCGAAACCGTGGAAGTGCAGCGCGTGCGTATCGAGGAAGCGGCGCCCGTGCAGATCGTGCGGCCGCAGGCGGTGCCCAAGCACGAGCGCGTGGAGCGCGAGAAGCAGCAGCCACTGTTCGCCGATATCCAGGATTCGGACCTACCGCCGCTGGCGCTGCTGGACCCGATCCCGCCGCACCAGGAAACCGTCAGCGCCGAGACACTGGAATTCACTTCGCGCCTGATCGAGAAGAAGCTCAAGGACTTCGGCGTCGAGGTCAAGGTGGTGGCGGCCTACCCGGGCCCGGTCATTACGCGCTACGAGATCGAGCCGGCAACCGGCGTGAAGGGCAGCCAGGTGGTGAACCTCGCGCGCGACCTCGCGCGTTCGCTGTCGCTGGTGTCGATCCGCGTGGTGGAGACCATCCCGGGCAAGAACTACATGGGGCTGGAGTTGCCGAACCCGAAGCGCCAGACCGTGCGCCTGTCGGAAATCCTCGGCTCGCAGGTCTACAACGAGAGCGCTTCCAGCCTGACCATGGCGTTGGGCAAGGACATCGCCGGCAAGCCGATGGTGGCCGACCTTGCCAAGATGCCGCACTGCATGGTGGCCGGCACGACGGGCTCGGGCAAGTCGGTGGGCATCAATGCGATGATCCTGTCGCTGCTCTACAAGGCCAAGCCCGAGAGCGTGCGCCTGATCCTGATCGATCCGAAGATGCTCGAAATGAGCGTCTACGAAGGCATTCCGCACCTGTTGTGCCCGGTCGTGACCGACATGCGCCAGGCGGGCAACGCGCTGAACTGGGCCGTCGGCGAAATGGAGCGGCGCTACAAGCTGATGAGCAAGCTGGGCGTACGCAACCTGGCCGGCTACAACAAGAAGATCGACGAAGCCGCGGCGAAGGAAGAGAAGATCCCGAACCCGTTCAGCCTCACGCCGGACGCGCCGGAGCCACTCGACAGGCTGCCGACCATCGTCATCGTCATCGACGAGCTCGCCGACCTGATGATGGTCGTGGGCAAGAAGGTCGAGGAACTGATCGCGCGTATCGCTCAGAAGGCGCGTGCCGCCGGCCTGCACCTGGTGCTGGCCACGCAGCGTCCCTCCGTAGACGTGATCACCGGCCTGATCAAGGCCAACGTGCCGACCCGCATTGCGTTCCAGGTCAGCAGCAAGATCGATTCGCGCACCATCCTTGACCAGCAGGGCGCGGAAGCGCTGCTCGGCATGGGCGACATGCTCTATCTCGCCCCGGGAACGGGCCTGCCAGTGCGCGTGCACGGCGCCTTTGTCTCCGACGACGAAGTGCACCGCGTGGTGGAAAAGCTCAAGGAAGGCGGCGAGGCCAACTACATCGAAGGCATCCTCGAAGGCGGCCTGGCTGAAGGCGAGACTGGCACCGATGGCCTTGGCGGCGGTGCCGGCATTGGCGGCGGCGGTGGCGAAGCGGATCCGCTGTACGACCAGGCAGTGGAAGTCGTGCTGAAGAACCGCCGCGCGTCGATCTCGCTGGTGCAGCGCCACCTGCGCATCGGCTACAACCGTGCGGCGCGGCTGCTCGAGGATATGGAGAAGGCCGGACTGGTGTCGGCCATGTCGGGCAACGGCAACCGGGACATCCTTGCGGCCCCGGGCGCCGCAAGGGAAGATGACTGAGCGCCGCATCGGTAACATGTGGTTACCCGGTAACCGGCGCAGTGCGGAATCCGGCGCCGGCCGCACGCTCTAACCTGACAGGTTGCGCCGCCGCCTGATCCAATTGGCACGCGGCGGCGCGGCGCCTTTTCCATCAGCAAGGATCTGATACATGCGAAAACGCATTCTCGTGTCGGCCTGTGCAGCGCTCGCCGTATTTGCTGCGCACATGCCCACGGCGCTCGCCGCCGCCACTGACCAGTTGCAAAGCTTCGTGACCGGCGTGAAGAGCGCCAAGGGCGAATTCACGCAGCGCCAGGTCAAGGGGCAGGGCGACAGCCTCAAGGTCACCGGCACGTCGAGCGGCAGCTTTGTGTTCTCGCGCCCGGGCAAGTTCACGTGGCGCTATGCCAAGCCCTATGAGCAGTTGTTGCAGGCAGACGGGCAGACGCTCTACATCTACGACAAGGACCTGAACCAGGTCACCGAGCGCAAGCTCGACGGCGCATTGGGCTCGAGTCCGGCAGCCATCCTGTTCGGCAGCAATGACCTCGAGAAGAATTTCACGGTCAAGAACGGCCCGACGCGTGACGGCGTCGAGTGGCTGGAGCTGACGCCGAAGTCGAAGGACACGCAGTTCGAGCGGATCGGCATTGGCTTCAAGGGCGGCAATCTGGAGGCGATGGAGTTGCGCGACGCGTTCGGCAACACCACGCTGCTGACGTTCTCGGCCATGCAGAAGAATCCGCAACTGCCCGCGAATGCATTCCGGTTCACGGTGCCCAAGGGCGCCGATGTGATGAAGCAATGAGAGGCGCCATGTCCGCACTGAAACCCGTGGTGTCCAGCGACGCGCGCCGTGTCGCGGTGGCTGCCGTATGCATGGCGGTCGCGCTTGGCTTGTCCGCGTGCGCAACGACGGCCAGCGGCAAGTTCGATGTCGATTCTTTCCTGCGGGCGTCCGACACGGCCTTGCCCGAAGTGCTTGGCAACGCGGCGTTCCTGTCGGCGACGCGCGTGCCGGCGAACGAGTGCGCCGTCATGCTTCAGTCGGCCAGCACCGGCGTGCTCGAAGATTTGCCACCGAGCAGCAGCGCGCGCGGCCCGGCGTGGGTGCTGCATCCCGCCAGTTCGCCAGGGCGGGTCTGGCTCGTCACCAGCGAAGCTGGCGGCGAGCGGACTTGTCATGGTCCGCTGCCCGCCGATGCCATGAAGACGCTGGTCGATCGCGCCAAGGGCTGATTACGTCGCTGCGCTGGGTGCATGCAAGTAGCGCTGGCGCGGCACCGGCAGCGCCTTGAGCTGCTCGCGGCGGATGCGGATGGCTTCCTCATCGCCGCGCTTGATGGCGGCGCGTAGCCTGAGTACCGCCTTGCGGTATTGCTTCTTCTTTCGAACCCGGGTGGTGATGGCCATGGCAGGCAGCCTCCGTTCTGTGGGAAAAGCGCTCGGCGGCCGGCCGGTATGGCGCGGTCGCGCGTGCCATGGTACTGCCGGGATTTCGGCGCAGGCTGGCGTTTGCCAAAAGATTCAGATCGGCCTGCCAAGAAACTGAATGCCCGCGCGACGGGCCCTGTCGCAGAATTGTGGTCTCGCGAAACAAACAGATCGCGACGGCCAGCGATCATCGGATCAAGGAAAAAGAACATGTTCTCCCTGCTTCGTCGCCGTGCACTGCACACGCTTGCCTTTGCAGCCACCCTTGGTGCACTGGGCGTCGGCTGTGTAGCGCCTCCCGCGCCACCTGCCGCATCCGGCAGTCCCGCGCAGGGTTCGTCCCCAAGCCCTATCCAAAGTCCCACGCAGAGCCCGACTGGCCCGCAAGGTGCGCGCGGCACGTCCGAAGGCTGTCAGGCCGACAAGCTGGGCGACGACATCCTGGTCGGCAAGACCGAGGCCGAGGCCATCGCGCTGCTGCAAGGCTGCGCCTGGCGTCTTGGCGAGCGCGACGGCCAGCAGTATCCGGGCACCATGGACTACAACCCGCAACGCCGCACGCTTGGCGTCACGTCCGGCAAGGTTGCGTGGGTGCGCCGCGGCTAGGTTTCAGAGAAGGAATCGCTTGTTGCCGGTTACCTCGGTCGGCTCGACCTTCCGGAAAGTGAGTTTCACGCTGCTGTCGAGCCTTCGGCCAGCCTGCTTGCGCCGAAGCGCGCGTTGCATCACGCCCTTGTGGCCCACCGTGCCTTCGGCATAGGGCTGGCCGTTTCCGATATTCAGCAACCCCGCGGCGAGCGCAGCATTGCGCTCGGCGGCGCTCTTTTCGAGCAGCTTGTCGAGCGCGACGCGGGCGCGCACCTGGGCCATCAGAGTCGCGTCGGACGGATTGGCGCGGGCCCGCTCCGCATCCCACGGCAACCGCACCTTGCCGGCCAGGCGGCGCAGCGCGGCGCGCAGTTCGGGGCCATCCATCTTGTTGTCCTGCACGATCCAGACGGCGTCATGCCGGATCAGTGCTTCGGTGTCCGCCATCCTGCGCAGCAGTACGGCGGGCAGGGCGGGCGCGCTCACCTGGTGCGAGCGGCGGATGGCATTGAGCGTGATGCGCCGGATCTGCGGATTGGCATGGTCGGCCAGGTCGGCGAGCACGCGCTGCGCGGCGTCCGGCGAGTCGATCATTTCGGCCAGCTGGCCCGCCAGGGAAACCTCCTCCACGCTGCTGAGCTTGCCCTTGCCGACAAGCCGGTTCATCTTGAACACCAGAAAGTGATATTTCAGCATAATTCCCCGGGCAATCTTGTTAGCCGCGTGGCGGGAAGCGACATCCGGCCTGCCTCGCCCGCCGCCTTGTCTGTTGTCCCCGGACGAGGGATTCCGCAAGAATCCTGAGCCGGGCCAAGCCCGGATATCGGTCGTCGCTGGGCGAACCTTGAGGGAAATCAGAACACGCAGAATCCTGCGGCCCATGGGCGTCAGCAGCCCCCCCGCAAGAGCCTTGTCCGCGTCTGCGCGCGGCGCGGCGGAACAATGGTCTACACTCTCACGTTCCCCGGCGCCGCTGGCGCCAACCACGCCGATGCCTTGCAGCTGGCGATTTTCGAGGCCTGAATACCGTGGCGGACACGTTGTTTTCCGATTCTCCCGACCGTTCCCGGCAACCGCTTGCTGAGCGCCTGCGCCCACGCAATATCGGCGAGGTGATCGGCCAGCAGCACCTGCTCGGAGCGGGCAAGCCGCTGCGCGTGGCGTTCGAGTCCGGCGAGCCGCACTCGATGATCCTGTGGGGCCCGCCCGGCGTGGGCAAGACCACGCTCGCGCGGCTGATGGCCGATGCGTTCGACGCCGAGTTCATCGCGCTGTCGGCCGTGCTGTCCGGTGTGAAGGATATCCGTGAGGCGGTGGAGCGCGCCGAGCAGTTTCGCGCGCATGGCCGCCGCACGCTCGTGTTCGTCGATGAAGTCCACCGCTTCAACAAGAGCCAGCAGGACGCGTTCCTGCCGCACGTGGAAAGCGGGCTGTTCACGTTCATCGGTGCGACCACCGAGAATCCGTCGTTCGAGGTCAACGGCGCATTGCTGTCGCGCGCGGCCGTGTACGTGCTGAAAAGTCTCGACGATGCCGAACTCACGCAGCTCGCGCAACGCGCGAGCGAAGAGCTGGGCGGTATCACGTGGCAGGAAGAGGCGCTCAAGCTGATCGTGGCGTCCGCCGATGGCGATGGCCGCAAGCTGCTGAACAATATCGAGATAGTAGTCCGCGCGGCACGCAATGCAGGCGCGACCGAGATCGATACCGCTCTGCTGGGCAGCGCGCTGTCCGAGAACCTGCGCCGCTTCGACAAGGGCGGGGATGCGTTCTACGATCAGATCAGCGCGCTGCACAAGTCGGTGCGCGGCTCCGACCCCGACGCCGCGCTGTACTGGTTCTGCCGCATGATCGACGGCGGCGCGGATCCACGCTACCTCGCACGGCGTATCGTGCGCATGGCGTGGGAGGACATCGGGCTGGCCGATCCGCGCGCCGCCCGGATCACACTGGACGCCGCCGAGACCTATGAGCGCCTCGGTTCGCCCGAAGGCGAGCTGGCGTTAGGACAGGCACTGATCTACCTGGCCGTGGCGCCCAAGTCGAACGCCGGCTACAACGCGTACAACGCGGCACGCGCGTTCGTGTCCAAGGACAAGTCGCGCGCGGTGCCGGTGCATCTGCGCAACGCGCCCACGCGGCTGATGAAGGAACTCGGCTACGGCCACGCCTACCGCTACGCGCATGACGAGCCCGAGGCCTATGCAGCCGGCGAGCACTATTTCCCGGACGACCTCAAGGCGCAGGACTGGTACCAGCCAGTACCGCGCGGCCTGGAAGGCAAGATCGCCGAGAAGCTGCGCCACCTGCGCGAACTCGACGCGGCCTGGCACCGCGAGCACAAGGCCAAGGGCAAACCGGCGGAATAAGGCGGCTCGTCCGTGCTGATCGGGTACGGCAGCCGGGCCGGGTGAAGTAAAATGGCGAGTCCGCTGGCATGTCGCCGGCCCCGCACTTCCCACACCGCAACATGCTCGACATCCAGCTGTTCCGCAAAGACATCGACGCCGTGGCGCAACGCCTTGCCACGCGCGGCTTCCAACTCGACGTAGCGGCTTTCCAGGCGCTCGAAAGCGAGCGCAAGCAACTGCAGACCCAGACCGAGGAACTGCAGTCCCGCCGCAACAGCCTGTCCAAGCAGATCGGCATGCTCAAGGGCAAGGGCGAAGACGCCTCGGCTGTGATGGCGGAAGTCGGTGGCATCGGCGATACGCTGAAGGACTCGGCTGCGCGCCTCGAAGAAATCCAGGCCCAGCTTTCCGAACTGATGCTGTCGATCCCGAACCTGCCGCACGAAAGCGTGCCGCTCGGCAAGGACGAAACCCAGAACGTCGAAGTGCGCCGCGTCGGCGAGCCGCGCAAGTTTGATTTCGAAGTCCGTGACCACGTGGACGTCGGCGACAAGCTCGGCCTCGACTTCGATACCGCGGCCAAGGTCACCGGTTCGCGCTTCTCCATGTTGCGTGGCGGCATGGCGCGCATGCACCGCGCGCTGGTGCAGCTGATGCTAGATACCCACACGCTGGAACACGGCTACACCGAGATGTACGTGCCGTACATTGTCAACGCCGCGTCGATGCGCGGCACTGGTCAGCTGCCGAAGTTCGAGGAAGACCTGTTCAAGGTGCCGCGCAAGGTGGGCGGCGAGGATGGCGAGCGTACTGAGAACTTCTACCTGATCCCGACCGCCGAGGTGCCGCTGACCAACATCGTGCGCGATGCCATCGTCGCGGGCGACAAGCTGCCGCTGCGCTTCGTCGCGCATACGCCGTGCTTCCGCTCCGAAGCGGGTTCGTACGGCAAGGACACGCGCGGCATGATCCGCCAGCACCAGTTCGACAAGGTCGAGCTCGTGCACGTCGTGCCGGCCGAGCAGTCGTTCGACGCGCTGGAACAGCTGACCGGCCACGCCGAGGCGATCCTGAAGAAGCTCGACCTACCGTTCCGCACCATCGTGCTGTGCACCGGTGACATGGGCTTTGGCAGCACCAAGACCTATGACCTCGAAGTGTGGATCCCGGCGCAGAACACGTACCGCGAAATCAGCTCGTGCTCGAACATGGGCGACTTCCAGGCGCGCCGCATGCAGGCACGCTACCGCGTGGGGCAGGGCAAGCCGGAGCTGGTCCATACACTGAACGGCTCGGGCCTGGCCGTGGGTCGTACGCTGGTGGCCATCCTCGAGAACTACCAGAACGCCGACGGCTCCGTCACCGTGCCGACCGCACTGCAGCCGTACATGGGCGGCACCACGCGTCTGGAACCGGAGCTGTAAAAAACTGCATGCCAGGCTCTTGCGCTGGCTGCAGGAACCTGTCTATAATCTTGGTTTCGCTGCACGCGACCAAGTTACCGGAGAGGTGGCAGAGTGGTCGAATGTACCTGACTCGAAATCAGGCGTACCGGCGACGGTACCGTGGGTTCGAATCCCACCCTCTCCGCCAACAAGAAGCTGCCGACTGTTTCGACCACCGGCAGACAAGAAGACTGTAGTAAAACTCAGACCGACTCCTGCGCAAGCAGGCGTCGGTTTTGTTTTTTGTGCGCCGGATTTGCTGTGATCCGGCGCGCGTTCACCGGCCCTGATGCTGGCCGGACCACCGAGGTCTCAGCCGATGACATCCACGCCCGCCGAACTGCCCCGCGATCCCGACCTCGTTCCCGGCATGCCATACCGGCACTACAAAGGCGGCGCCTATGCCGTGGTTGGCCTTGGCCGGTTCGAAGCCGACTTGTCGCCCGTTGTCGTGTATGAAGCGATGCGCGACCGTTCGCTGCTGTGGGTGCGTACCGCCGATGTCTTCAGCGAGCCGGTAGCAACGTCGAACGGTACGGTGCCACGCTTTGCGCCTGACTGGCCGGCCGCGCTGGCTTGCCTCGATTTCCTGCCGCGCAAGGCGGTGCTCGATGTGCTCGCGCTGTACGACGCGCCGTACCGGCACTACCACGACCGCCGACACGTGCTCGAGATGTTCGAGCAAGCCCGTATCCGCGGCGTGGCGCTGAACCCTGCCCAAGCGCTGGCGGTGTTGTTCCATGACGCCGTGTATATCCCCGGTTGCGAACATAACGAAGCCGCTTCGGCCGCGCTGATCGCGACGATGGCACCCGGTGTCGACGCCGGCATCGTTCAACTCGCCGCGCAGATCGTGCTGGATACGCATACCCATGCGGCCACGGTCGCGGATGCAGCGCTCGTACTCGATCTCGATCTGTACCGGCTCGCCGTGCCTGCGGCGGACTTCGACGCCTACAGCCTCGCCGTCTTCGAAGAGAACCGCGCCTTGCTGGCGGCGCACACCGGACTTTCGGGCGAGCCGCTGATGCAGGCGTTCCGGGAGCGCCGTGCCGCCTTCCTGTCCACGCTCGCGCAGCGCCCACGGCTGTTCGTGACTGACGCCTTCGCCGATTGCGAAGCCACGGCGCGCGCCAACATTGCGCGCGTTGCCGCCGACTGAAAACGGCTACGAAGCAGGAGTCGTCATGGATGCGCAGCAATTGCTGATGCCCGCCCATGCGCTCGGCTTGCTGGCGCTGTTCGCGCTGGCGGCCTTGATGCTGTTCTGGCTGATTCCGCTGTTGCTCGGCATCATCCGGCCGCTGGTGAGATGGCTTGATGTGTGGCGGGCCGCGAGCGTGGAGGCATTGTCGAATCGCACTGCCGGCCGTGGCGGGCGCTCATCGCGCCTGCGGGCCATGACGCTGCGCATGCTCGAGCGCGACGCGGCCGAGCTGCTGCTTGTCGCTGCCGCAGGCGCGAGCCTTCTGGCCTGCGGCAGCGCGCTGCTTTGGCTGGTCGACGGGATTGCCGAAGACCGGGGACTGGTCGCCCTGGACCACGCAGTATTCGACCATTTGCGCGCGGTGCGGCAGGGCTGGCTTGACGTAGCCATGATCGCGATCACCGAGCTTGGCGGCGCGCGGGTCTCGGTTGCGGTTGGTGTCGCCGTCTTTGCGTGGCTGGCGTGGCGGCGCGCATGGGCGGCCGCGGCGTACTGGGCGATTGCCTTGCTCGGCGCGCGCGCCTGCGTGATTGCGCTCAAGTTCGGCTTGCAGCGCCACCGTCCGGCAAGCATCTACAGCGGGCTGGAGTCCTACTCGTTCCCCAGCGGCCACGCCAGCGGCAGCATGGTGACCTATGGCTTCCTCGCTTTCCTGATCTGCCTGCGCCAGCCCTGGCGCGTGCGTGCGCCGGTGCTCGCGCTGACCGCCGTGGCGGTGGCGGCGATCGGCCTGTCGCGCCTGTACCTGGGCATGCACTGGCTCTCGGACGTGGCCGCCGGCTTCGTGCTTGGGCTCGCGTGGATTGCGCTGGTGGGCACAGCCTACATCATGCTGCATGTGCCGGCGCGTCTGCCGGCATGGCAGCTCGGCGCTGTGGCGGCGACCGCGGTCATCGTGGCAGCGGGCTATCTCGTAGCGTATCGCCTGCCCGACAGGCTCGAGCAGTATCGCCAGGCGGGCGCGCTCAGCGACCCGCTTCGGGCGCCGGCTGTCCGAGCGTCGCCGTCGTCCCGGCCGTCAGGCGCGACACCAGGAGCTGATCGATCTTGTGATGGTCGATGTCCAGCACTTCGAAGCGGAAGCCTCCCACGGTGATCGACTCCGATTTCTTCGGGATGCGCTTGAGCGCGTAGATCACCAGGCCTGCCACCGTATCGACGTAGTCCTCGCCCGGCAGCGCGTCGATCTCCAGCGCCTTCTTCAGGTCGATCAGCGGTGTCAGGCCGTCCACCAGCCAGGAGCTATCGTCGCGCCGCACGATCTGTTCATCCTCGCTCGAGTAAAGGATGTCGCCCATCAGCGCGCCGACAATGTCGTCCAGCGTGACGATGCCGACTACCAGGCCGTACTCGTTCATCACCACGGCAAAGTTCTCGTGCATTTCGCGAAAGCGTGTGAGCGCTTCGGAAAGCGTCAGGGTGTCCGGAATCACCAGCACGTTCTTGTCGTGGTGCTTGCCGATATTGCCGATCACCGTTGCCGTTTCGTCGGCCAGCAGCAACTGCAGGATGTCCTTGGAGTCGATGTAGCCCTGCACGTCGTCGAGATCGTGGCCGCAAACCGGATATTGCGCATGCGGCTGGTTGACGAGCTTGCGCCGCACGCTGTCGGCGCCCTCGTCCAGGCTCAGGTAGACCACGTCATCGCGCGGCGTCATGATCGCCGTGACGCTCTTTGAATCGAGTTCGAACACATTCTCGATCAGGTGGATTTCATGCTTGAGCAGCACGCCGGCCTCCGCGCCGGCATCGACCATCGCGGCGATGTCTTCGGTGGTGATCTGCTCGACGGTCTTGGTCGGCAGGCCGAACAGCCGCAGCGTGGCATCGGCGGCGGCATTGAACACGTAGACCAGTGGCTTGAGCACGCGCAGCAGCGTCAGGATCGGATCGATCACCGCGAGCGCGCAGGCCTCGGGGAACGTCATCGCGATGCGCTTGGGGATCAGATCGGCAAACTGGATAAAAAGCAGCGTGACGATCAGGAACGAGCCGATATTGGCGATGCGCTGCGCGATGCCGGTATCCATGTACTGCGATAACGCTCCGAACACCAGATCGGAGACATGCTTTTCCCCGAGGATACCGGCCAGGATCGCCACGCTGTTCACGCCGATCTGCACGATCGTGAAGAAGTTGCCGGGCTCTTCCTTCAGCAGCAGCACCTTGGTGGCACGGCGGTCGCCGCGTTCGGACAGAACCTGCAGCTTGGTGCGGCGGGCGGCGGTCAGCGCGATCTCGGAAATCGAGAAGAAGGCGCTGATCAGGATCAGGAGGAGCAGGGTCAGTACGAACATGGCTGGTTGAGGGCACCGTTCGGGCGCCTTGATGATGGTGCAGGCCGCGCGAGGCTGTCAATCAATCCCGTCCTCTGGTGGCAGTAGTGGCGGTGGCGTCAAAGCTGGCAACGGGCGCTTCGAGCCGGTCCGGCAAGGTCGCGGCCAGTGCCGCGGCGGCCTGCGCAAACTCGTCGCGCATGTCGTCGACGAGACTCGACGCGGCGCGGTGGCTCGCGCGCAGCAGCTGGATCTCGAACGGCAGGGCAGGCTGCACGGCGTGCAGCGACACGCGCGCCGTGCTGGCACTCAATGCCGTGAACTGGTCAAGCAAAGCCATGCCCAGTCCGGCTTCCACCAGCGACAACGCGAGCGAATACGTCTGCACTTCGAGCGTCGAATGTGGTTCCAGCGCATGCCGGGCCAGGGTCTGGCGCACCAGCAGGCCCAGCGAGCTATTGTCGTCGTAGCCGATGAAAGGCCGCTCCATCAGTTTGTGCATCGGCACCACATGGCGGCGTCCGCCTGCGGGCAGCGGCTGCTGTCTCGGTACCGCCAGCAGCATGTGGCCTGCGGCCACCGGTTCGCATGTGATCGCTTCGTGCCGCGGCGGCGAAAAGGCGAAGCCGAGATCGATCTGGTTCGCGAGCAGCGCATCGACGATCTCGTCGGTATGGTGGGTCAGCACCTGCACCTGTGTGTCGGGATAGCGCGCGCAAAAGCCGCGCACCGCAGGCACCAGCAGCGGCTCCGCGAGGCTCGGCGTGGCAGCGACCCGCAGGCGCCCGGCGCCCTTGTGGCGCAGGCTTTCCGAGACTCGCCGCACGCGGTCGATCTCGCCATATAGCCTTTCGACATCGCCATACAGTGCGTTGGCTTCCGGCGTGGCCTGCAAGCGGCCGCGCACGCGCTCGAACAGCCGGAAGCCGAGCGAGGCTTCGGCATGCTGCAGCACGCGCGTGACCACCGGCTGCGAGACGTGCAGCAGGCGCGCCGCCTCGCTGACGGTGCCGGTCAGCATGATGGCGCGAAACACTTCGATCTGGCGCAAACGCATGGTCGGGACGCTGGGAAAGTGCAGCCCATAGCCTAAAGACATATTCTGGCACGTATTGGCATTGGGCAAGCCGCGTGCACTCGACTACGCTGACGCCATTGAATGAACAGCAAGCGACAAGGATGGCAATGCGGGTAGTGATCGTAGGCGCCGGCGTGGTCGGCATGACCAGTGCGTGGCGCCTGGCGCAGGATGGCCACGAGGTGACGGTGCTCGAACGCCATGACGGCCCTGGCGAGGAAACCAGCTTCGCCAACGGCGGGCAGCTTAGCTACAGCTACGTGGCGCCGCTGGCCGGACCGGGCGTGATGGGCAAGGTGCCAGGCTGGCTTCTGCGGCGCGATTCGCCGATGCGCTTCCGGCCCGTAGCCGATCCCGCGCAGTGGCTCTGGCTGGCGGCATTCATGCGCGCTTGCAATGCCGGCACCAGCGAGGCCACCACGCGCAAGCTGCTGCGCCTGGCATTTTACTCGCGCGACCTGATGGAGGCGTTCGTCGCCAGCGAAGCCGCGAAGGCCGGGACGGCGAGCGATTTCGATTTTGCGCGGCGCGGCAAACTGATTGTGCACCGCGATGGCGCGGCGTTTGAATCGGCGCGCCGCTTGCTCGATTATCAAGCCAGTCTCGGGTGCGAACAGCAGGCACTCGACCGGGACGCGTGCGTGGCGCTGGAACCCGCGCTGGCAGGTATCCGCGACGAGATCGCCGGCGCGATCTACACACCGAGCGAGGAGGTGGGCGACTGCCATCGCTTCTGCCTGTCGCTGGCACGGTTGCTGCAGCATCAGCCGGGCGTGTCGATGCGGTTCGGCAATGTCGTGCACGGCCTGGTGCAACAAGGGGACCGCGTCACGGGCGTGCAGACGGTAGCCGGCGTAGTGCCCGCCGATGCGGTGGTGGTGGCGGGTGGCATCGGCAGCGTGCCGCTGCTGCGCCCACTGGGCGTGCGGCCGATGCTTTGGCCGTTGAAGGGCTACAGCATTACCGTGCCGCTGTCGAACAGTGGGCCGGCTCCGCACATCAGCATCACGGATTTCGCCAACAAGATCGTCTATGCACGCATCGGCAATACGCTGCGCGTCGCGGGCATGGCCGATCTCGTGCGTGGTGGCGCGCGGATCGATCCCGAGCGCATTGGCACGCTGGTGGCGCAGACGCGCACGGTGTTTGAGGGTATCGTGCCCGACATCCCGCTCGCGCAGTTGCAGCCGTGGGCAGGGCTGCGGCCCGCGACGCCCGATGGCTTGCCGATGGTCGGGCCATCACGCCTGCGCGGCCTGTGGCTCAATCTCGGGCATGGCGCGCTTGGCTTTACGCTTGCTATGGGCAGCGCAGGGCTGCTTGCCGACCGCCTTGCCGGACGCAAGCCTGCCGTCAATGGCGATGATTTCATCGCCGCGCACGCGTAGTTGCGCGGCGGAATCCTTGCAGTAGCGGGCTATACAACTGTGGTTCGTATCGCCGTTCCCGCCGCGGGGCATCAACATGAGCGGCAAGGCGTTCCAGAGGTCCAGTGGCAGGGGTCAAAGCCATATAGCCATGACGAATCGTTATTTCGATATCGATAGCGTTTGCGGTAGTGTTGAGGCCGATATAGGCTCATAGCAGCACAAGCGACGGGCACCTTTACAAAAGGCGCCCGTCAGTCCGCATCCCACTGGAGAACATATGCGATCGATTCGTCATGGCTGGCTCAAATCCCTGCTGGCTGCCTCGCTGATCGCCGGCGCCGCCGGCCTGAGCGCCACCGCGGCCAGCGCCGCGGACCTGCTCGATACGGTCAAGCAGGCCGGTGTCCTGAAGATTGGCCTGGAGGGCACCTATCCGCCGTTCGGCTTCCGCAACCCGAAGAACGAGCTCGATGGATTCGACGTGGATGTGGCACGTGCCGTCGCCGCGAAGCTCGGCGTGAAACCGGAGTTCGTGACCACGGAATGGAGCGGCATCATTGCCGGCCTGCAGGCGGGCAAGTTCGACGTGATCGTCAACCAGGTTTCGGTGACGCCGCAGCGCAAGCAGGTGCTGGACTTCTCGACGCCTTATGTCTACTCGGCCGCGCAGCTTATCCAGCGCAAGGATGACAAGCGCGAGTTCAATTCGCTGGAAGCGCTCAAGGGCCACAAGCTCGGCGTGAGCCTGGGTAGCAACTACAACGAACTGGCCAAGTCGGTGCCAGGCATCGACGTCAAGACCTATCCCGGTGCGCCAGAGTACCTGCGCGACCTGGCCGCGCAGCGGGTCGACGCCGCACTCAACGACCGGCTCATGGTCAACTACCTGATCAAGACCGCCAACCTGCCGCTGCGCCCGGGCGCGGTGGTGGCGGGCGCGAATGCCGAAGTGGCCATCCCGTTCCGCAAGGACAACCCGAAGTTCGCCCAGGCCATCGACCATGCGCTCGATGACCTGCGCAAGGACGGCACGCTGACCAAGCTGTCGGTGAAGTGGTTCGGGTCGGACGTGACCAAGCCCGGCAAGTAAAACCGCAACCTGTCATACGACACCCCGCCCGGCCACAGGCTGCGCGGGGTTTGCGCGCATGCGGGCAATCCGTATGATGCGTGCTTTTTCCGGCGACCTTCCTATGTCCGCGCTCCAGCTCATCTCCGATTCCATGCCCGTGCTGCTGCAGGGCACGCTACTGACCATCAAGTTCGCGCTGTGGTCGATGGCCTTCGGGCTGGTGCTGGGCATGGTCGTGGCGCTCATGGGCATCAGCCACAACCCCGTGCTGAAGGGCATCGCACGCACGTACGTCAGCATCATGCGCGGCACGCCGCTGCTGGTGCAGATCTTTGTCGTCTACTACGGCTTGCCCGGTATCGGCGTCGCGCTGGAGCCGACGCCTGCGGGCGTACTGACGCTGAGCCTCAATGTGGGCGCATATTTGTCCGAGAGCATGCGCGGGGCGATTCTCGGCATTGCGCGCGGGCAGTGGCTCGCGGCCTATAGCCTTGGGCTGACGCCCGGCCAGACACTGCGTTACGTGGTCGGCCCGCAGGCCCTGCGTCTTGCGGTGCCGAGTCTTTCCAACAGCCTGATCAGCCTGATCAAGGACACCTCGCTGGTGTCGGTCATTACCGTGACGGAGCTGTTGCGCACGGCGCAGGAGGTCATTGCGGCGACTTATCAGCCGTTGCCGCTTTATCTTGCGGTGGCGGCGATCTACTGGGTGCTCAGCACCGGGCTGTCGGGACTGCAGCATGTGCTGGAGCGCAGGCTGTCGTTGCCGGGCCGCCACTGAACTGAGGCGCAGCAAACAAGAAGGGCCAGCCCGGTGGGCTGGCCCATCGTACCTCCGGGATATCCGCGCTTAACCCTGCGCGACGCGCCCGGCGATATGCGCGAGTGCTTCATCGACCTGATCCACCAGGATCAGGCACAGGTCACCCGGCTGCAAATGCGACAGACCCGTGTCGATGGCGACGAACTCACCGCGAATCTCCTCGACCGCACTGGTACGCGTGGCACCTTGCAGGCCCTCGCGCAGCAGCGCCAGCACCTCGCCATCGGCGCGGCCGCGCTGGCACTGGTCCTGGTACAGGATGACCTCGTCGAACACGCCGCCGAGGATCTGCGTCTGCTTGCGGATATCCTCGTCGCGGCGGTCGCCCGCGCCGCTGATCACCACCAGCCGGCGATTGGCCGGCATGGTCTGCACGGCATTGCACAGCGCCTGGATGGCATCCGGGTTGTGGCCGTAGTCAGCAATCAGCGTCGCGCCACGGTAGTCGAACACGTTGAAGCGGCCCGGGGCCGTCTGCGCGTCGTTGACGAAGGTAGCCAGGCCGCGGCGGATGACGTTCCAGTCGATGCCGAGCGCCCACGCCGCGCCGATCGACGACATGGCGTTCTCGACCTGGAAGCCGATCGTGCCATTGCGCGTGAGCGGGATCTCGGCCAGCGGGATGCGCATTTCGTTGTCGCCTTCCGACGCCACGATGTGATCGCCGTCGACGAACACCACGCGCTTGCCCTGGGCACGGTGCGTAGCCATGGCCGGCTGGCCCGGGTCGTGCGCGAAGAAGGTCACCAGGCCCGGGCAGGCATCAGCCATGCGCACCACCATCGGATCCGCGGCGTTGAGCACGGCCATGCCGTGAGGCGCCACGTTCTGCACGATCACGCTCTTGAGCACGGCCAGGTCTTCCACCGTGCTGATGAAGGACAGGCCCAGGTGGTCGCCTTCACCGACGTTGGTCACCACGGCAACGTCGCAGCGGTCGAAGGCCAGGCCTTCGCGCAGCAGGCCGCCGCGCGCGGTTTCGAACACGGCCGCGTCGACGTCAGGGTGCAGCAGCACGTTGCGCGCGCTGCGCGGGCCGCTGCAGTCGCCGGTGTCGATGCGCTCGCCACGGATGTACACACCGTCGGTGCCGGTCATGCCCATGCGCAGGCCGCTCGTGGCCATGATGTGCGTGATCAGGCGGACCGTGGTGGTCTTGCCGTTGGTGCCCGATACCGCGACCACAGGAATGCGGCCATCGTCGCCATCGGCAAACATGGTCGATACGATCGCTTCGCCGACTGCGCGGCCCTTGCCGTATGACGGCTGCAGGTGCATGCGCAGGCCTGGCGCGGCATTGACTTCGACGATGCCGCCGGCCTGTTCCTCGAACGGCTTCAGCATGGTCTCGCACACGGCGTCCACGCCGGCGATGTCGAGGCCGACCATCTGTGCAGCGGCGACGGCGCGCGCGGCGATGTCCGGATGGACGTCGTCGGTCACGTCGGTGGCGCTGCCGCCGGTCGACAGGTTCGCGTTGTTGCGCAGGACTACACGCGTGCCCTTGGGCGGCACAGACTCCGCGGTCAAGCCTTGCTTGGCCAGCGTGGCGAGCGCGATGTCGTCAAAACGGATCTTGGTCAGCGACGTCGCATGGCCCTCGCCGCGGCGCGGGTCGCGGTTCACTTCCTCGACGAGCTGGCGCACCGTATGCGTGCCATCGCCGATCACTTGCGGCGGATCGCGGCGCGCGGCGGCGACGAGGTGCTTGCCGACTACCAGCAGGCGGAAATCGTGGCCCGGGATGTAGCGTTCGACGATCACGTCGGAGCTGATGTCGGACGCGACTTCGTACGCCGTCATCACTTCCTCGCGCGTGCGGATGCGCACGGCCACGCCCTTGCCCTGGTTGCCGTCGCGCGGCTTCACCACGACAGGTGCGTCGATTTCCTGCGCGGCTTCCCAGGCTTGCTCGGCGCTGCGCACCGAACGGCCCAGCGGCACGGGTACGCCGGCCGCGTGCAACAGGCTCTTGGTCAGTTCCTTGTCCTGCGCGATGGATTCGGCGACAGCGCTGGTGGCGCTGGTTTCGGCGGCCTGGATGCGGCGCTGCTTGCTGCCCCAACCAAACTGCACCATCGAACCTTGGGTCAGGCGGCGGTAGGGAATACCCCGCGCGACGGCTGCGTAGACGATCGAGCCCGTGCTGGGGCCGAGGCGCACGTCTTCATCGAGTTCGCGCAGGCGGTGCAACGCGTCATCAAGGTCGAAGGGCGCGTCATCGCGCGCGGCCAGGCACAGCGCCTGGGCCAGGTCGAACGCCAGGCGGCCGACTTCTTCCTCGCTGTATTGCACGATCACCTGGTAGGTGCCGGGCTCGACCGTCTGCGCCGTGCGGCTGAACGTGACCGGGCAGCCGGCCGCGGCCTGCAGGCGCAGCGTGGCGGCTTCGAGCACGTGCGCGAGCGACAGCTCGCCGGCGTCCTCGTCCGGATGCAGCGGGCCGATATCGGGAAAGCGCGCGCGCAGGCGGTCTTCAAAGCCGGGCAGGGTAGCGACCATGTCCGACGGCTCCGGACAGGCCACGATCGCCTCGACGGCGGTGTGGCGGCACCACAGGTTCGGGCCGCGCAGGGCCCGGATGCGAGAGACTTCCATAGATTCTGGTATCCGTTCTTCTTGGGCCGTCAGGCGCGGCGCGGGGGCTGACCCATCCACTGGTGCACGCGGTCGACGGTGGCGGCGGTGGCACCTTCGTCGCACTGCAGAACCAGCAGGTCGCCGGCCACCAGTTGGCCGAGCGCGGTTTCGATGGCGTCCTGGCGCGTGCCTTCGTCGATGATCTTGGTGACGCGGCGGCCTTCGTACAGCCCCTGCTTGAGCAGGGCGCGCGCCTCGGCATCGGGCAGCGCGCCCTTGACGCTGCGGTCCTCGCACAGGAACACGCGGTCGAAGGTAGCGCCAATGACCTTGCCCTGGCGGACCATGTCTTCGTCGCGGCGTTGTACGCCGGCACCGTAGACGATCATGCGGCGTTCCGCCGGGAAGCGGTCCAGAGCCGTGGCCAAGGCTTCCAGGGCAGGGGCGTTGTGCGCATCGTCCACGATCACCGTGGCGCCATTGCGCTCGAACAGCGTGAAGCGCCCCGGTACATCGACCTGGCCGACGTCGAACGTCACGATGCCGGCGCGGATCAGGTCATTGGAGATGCCCAGCGCCCAGCCTGTAGCGACGGCCGCCAGCACGTTCTCGACCTGGAACGACACGCGGCCGGCATAAGTCACCGGAATCGCGGCGACATCGGTCAGCGGCGTTTCACTGTTGCCGGTGGTCAGCACGACCTTGCCATCGCGCACGAATACCGCGCGCTTGCCCTTGGCGCGATGCGCGACGATGGCCGGCAGATCTGCCGACAGGCCGAAGAAGATCACGTCGCCGTCGGACAGTTCGGCCATTTCGACCACGCGCTCGTCGCGCGCGTTGAGCACGGCGGCGCCGTTCTTGAGGACCACGTCGATCTGCGTGCGCAGCACGTTGTACATGCGGTCTTCGTCTTCGACGTAGTAATCGCCCATGTGGTCGGGCGTGTCGAAGTTCGTGACCACGCCAACCTGGCAGCGGTCATAGACGAGACCTTCGGACAGGATGGCGCCGCTGTCGTTCTCGAACACGGCGGCTTCGACCGCACGGTTCATCAGGATGCGATGGCCGGCGTCCCAGTTGGCGCGGTCGCCGCCCTGGACCAGGCGACGATCCAGGAACAGGCCGTCGCTGCACGCCAGGCCGGTGTGCTTGCCCGACAGTTGCAGCAGGCGCGCGACCAGCTTGGCCACCACGGTCTTGCCGTTGGTGCCGGTAATGCCGACCACGGGGATGCGGCCGGGATACGTGTCGTCGGCCTCGGGGAACAGGTGATCGACGATGGCGCGGCCCACCGGGCGCGGCCTGCCTTCGGCCGGCTTGAGGTGCATGAGCAGGCCGGGGCCGGCGTTGACTTCGACGATGGCCCCGCGCTGGTCGGTCAGCGGGCGCGAAATGTCTTCGGCCACCAGATCCACGCCGGCGATGTCCAGGCCGACCACGCGCGCAGCCAGCGCCGCATGAGCGGCCACGCTGGGGTGTACGCGGTCGGTCACGTCGAACGCCACATTGCCGGTGCGCTGGATCAGCACGGTCTTGCCTGCCGGAGGTACCGACTCGCCATCCATGTTCTGGCGCTTGAGTTCCAGGCGCGCTGCCGAGTCCAGGCGGACGCGGTTCAGCGGATGATCTTCGGTGCTGCCACGGCGCGGATCCGAGTTGATTTGCAGTTCGATCAGTTCCTCGATGGTCGACTTGCCGTCGCCCACCACGCTCGCAGTCTCGCCCATCGCGGCGGCGACCACGCGGCCGCCCACTACCAGCAGGCGGTGTTCGTTGCCGGGCACAAAACGCTCGACGATCACCCCGCTGCCTTCCTCGATGGCTACCGCATAGGCGGTCTCGACTTCCTCGCGCGTCATCAGGTTGGTGAAGACGCCGCGGCCGTGGTTGCCGTCGTACGGCTTGACCACCACCGGCACCCCGATGTCCTCGGCGGCTTCCCACGCGTCTTCGGGCGACTCGACCATGCGGCCTTCCGGCACCGGCACGCCGCACGATTCCAGCAGGCTCTTGGTCAGGTCCTTGTCGCGCGAGATGCTTTCGGCGATGGCGCTGGTGCGATCGGTCTCGGCCGTCCAGATACGGCGCGAGCGCGCGCCGTAGCCAAGCTGCACGAGGTTGCCGTCGGACAGGCGGATCGACGGGATGTCGCGGTCGTCCGCGGCATCGACGATGCAGGCCGTGCTCGGGCCGAGGCAGTGCTCGTCGACCAGGCGGCGCAGGTTGTCCACAGCGGCGGGCACGTCGAACGGACGGTCCTCGATGGCGGCCATGACCAGGTCGCGGGCCGCGAACAGCGCGGCGCGCGTGACTTCCTCATGCCAGGCGCGCACGATCACCTTGTAGACGCCGCGGATGGGGGTCTCGCGCGCCTTGCCGAAGCCGCCGGGCATGCCAGCCAGGTTCTGCAGCTCAAGCGTCACGTGTTCCAGGATATGACCCGGCCACGTGCCTTCCTTGAGGCGCTGCAGGAAGCCGCCGCGTTCGCCGATGCTGCAGCGATGCTCGACTAGCGAGGGCAGCCACGTCGACAGCCGTTCATAGAACCCCGGAATCGTGTTGGAGGGAAAATCCTCCAGCTCCCCGATATCGACCCACGCCTCCAGCACGGGCCGATATGTCCACATATTCGGGCCGCGCAGCGACATGACATCGAAAATCTCAATGTCCTTCTTTTTCATTGATTTAGCTTGAGGCAATGGGCGGGACCGCCCGAGAAATGGAAGCCTAACCTTTCAATAACGTTACAGCATACGTCAGGTTGACTTCTTTAGCTGACATCCGATTGTGCAATGCATCAGGAGCACCCGCTGGTTGGCGTTATGTATACTTGCGGGCAAAATCGCCGGCCGCCAGAGTGCGGCCATTCTAAATTGTTTCAAGTTATGTCCGTTTCCGCTGGACGCTGCAAGGCGCGCCGACAATGACCCAGTCTTCCCTGCCTGTCTCTCAAAGCCTCGCCCCGGATGAGCCGTGGCGTGCCGAAGCCGGCGCGACGCTTCGTCCCGGCGAGACCGTTCTGGCTGGACTGGAACTCGACCTCGACGCGAGGCTGCATTTTACCCAAGGGTGGCTGGTTGTGACGGACCGGCGGCTCCTGGCCCGTGCTCCCGGTGAAAAAAGTGTGCGGGAATGGGCCATCGAGCCGGGCCTGCGCCTGACCCATACCGACCACGCCGGCGTTGGCACCCTCGAACTGTGCGATGCCGCGGGCCGGCTCGGCAGCTGGCGCTACACGCTTGGTTACAATCCCGCCGCGCTGCGGCTGGTGGATCAGTTCGAAGCACGCCGCGATACGGCCCCTTCCATGCTCTCCGAGGATGACGGCGAAGTGCTGTGCCCCACGTGCAAGGCACCGTTGCCACCGGGCGAGGAAGAATGCCCGCAGTGCAGCCGCGAGCTCGAAACCCCGTCGTCGACATGGGCACTTCTGCGCCTGTGGCGTTTTGCGCGCCCGTACCGCTGGGAATTGCT
Organism: Cupriavidus sp. C1SS-2L; assembly: GCF_057073735.1. NCBI lineage: Bacteria > Pseudomonadati > Pseudomonadota > Betaproteobacteria > Burkholderiales > Burkholderiaceae > Cupriavidus > Cupriavidus sp. C1SS-2L. The sequence continues at coordinate 2,865,126 of NZ_CP172708.1, read as the reverse complement.
CACTGGCTTCATGCTGACGCTGCTGTCCACCGCGGCCACGCTGGTACCGCCTTACCTGACCATGCCGCTGATGGACAAGGTGCTGATCCCGTTTCAGAACGGCGTGCCGATCAACTACGACCTGGTGCGCCTGTACCTCGCGGGGCTGCTCGGTGCGGCGCTGGTGGCATGGAGCCTGGGCTGGGCGCGCACCTACCTGCTGGCGCGCGTGTCGGAACGCATCGGCGCGGATCTTCGCACTACCACTTACGAGCATCTGCTGAAGCTGTCACTCGAGTATTTCGGCGGCAAGCGTACGGGCGACCTGATGGCGCGCATTGGCTCGGAAAGTGACCGCATCTGCGTCTTCCTGTCGCTGCACCTGCTCGACTTCGCGACCGACGTGCTGATGATCGTGATGACCGCGTTGATCCTGGTGTCGATCAACCCGTGGCTCGCGCTCGTGACGCTGGTGCCGCTACCGTTCATCGCCTGGATGATCCACCTTGTGCGCGACAAGCTGCGCCATGGCTTCGAGAAGATCGACCGGATCTGGTCGGAGATCACCAATGTGCTGGCCGACACGATTCCCGGCATCCGCGTGGTCAAGGCGTTTGCGCAGGAAAAGCGAGAAGTCGCGCGGTTCCGCGAAGCCAACAAGCACAACCTTGCCATCAACGATCGCGTGAATGCGGTGTGGTCGCTGTTCACGCCGACCGTCACGCTGCTCACGGAAATCGGCCTGCTCGTGGTGTGGGTGTTCGGCATCTGGCAGGTGTCGCACAGCGCCATTACGGTCGGTGTGCTGGTGGCCTTCCTCACGTACATCAGCCGCTTTTATACGCGGCTCGATTCGATGAGCCGCATCGTCTCGGTCACGCAGAAGGCCGCGGCCGGCGCGAAGCGGATCTTCGATATTCTCGACCACGTATCAAGCGTGCCTGAGCCCGTGCGGCCGGCAAAGCTGGACAAGGTAGAGGGCGCCATCGAAATGCGCGACCTCGGTTTCCGCTACGGTAACCGCGCGGTGATTCGCGGGCTGGATCTGTCGATCGCGCCGGGCGAGATGATTGGCCTGGTGGGTCACAGCGGCTCGGGCAAGAGCACGCTCGTCAACCTGATCTGCCGCTTCTATGACGTGTCCGAAGGCGCGATCCGTGTCGACGGCATCGACATCCGCTCGCTGCCGGTGTCGGAATACCGTCGCCATATCGGCCTGGTGCTGCAGGAGCCGTTCCTGTTCTTCGGCACGATCGCCGAGAATATTGCTTACGGCAAGCCCGATGCCACACGCGAGGAAATCGTCGCGGCCGCGCGCGCCGCGCACGCGCATGAGTTCATCCTGCGCCTGCCGCACGGCTATGACTCGCTGGTCGGCGAACGCGGACAGGCGCTGTCCGGCGGCGAGCGCCAGCGTATTTCGATCGCGCGCGCGCTGCTGATCAATCCGCGCATCCTGATCATGGACGAGGCCACGTCGTCGGTCGACACGCAGACGGAGAAGGAAATCCAGAAGGCGCTCGACAATCTCGTGCAGGGACGGACCACTATCGCGATCGCGCACCGGCTTTCGACGCTGCGCAAGGCCGATCGCCTCGTGGTGATGGACCGCGGCAAGATCGTCGAAGTCGGCGGTCACGACGAACTGCTGGCGAAAGAGGGCGCCTACTACAAGCTATACCAGGCGCAGGCGCGCAATGTGGATACCGAGGACGACGACACCGAGAGCGAAAGCGAGGTGCTTGCGAGGGAAGCGGAGGCTGCCAATGCTCAATGATGCCAATCTACAAGCGGCTGACATGCCCGACACGGAATTCACGCTGACCCGCAATGGCTTCGGCCGCCTGGTGCTGACACTTGGCGATGGCACGGCGCATGAGGGCGTGGTTCCTGTGCGTGCATTCCCGATCGGCGCGCCCGATGATGGCATCGGCATGATGAGTACCGATGGCCATGAACTGGCCTGGATTCCGCGGCTCGATCGTCTGCCCGCGCCGCAACGCGCCATGGTGGAAGAAGAACTGGCTGCGCGCGAGTTCATGCCGGAAATCCAACGCATCGTCGGCGTGTCGACGTTCGCCACGCCGAGCGAGTGGACCGTTCAGACCGACCGCGGCCAGACCACGCTGGTGCTGCGCGGCGAGGAAGATATCCGCCGCCTGGCGGGCACCACGCTGCTGATTTCAGACAGCCACGGCATCCACTACCTGATCCGCGACCTGATGGCGCTGGACCGGGCCAGCCGCAAGATTCTGGACCGTTTCCTCTGACCGGTTGCGTTGGGACGGGGCTGCTGCCTCAGTGCAGCAGTTCCTCGCCGTCGTCGTCTTCGTCCATGTCGTCATGCATCAGCGGGATGTCGGGGACCATGTCGAAGACCGACGAGTGATAGTGCACGCTGAACCATTCGCGGAACATCTGCAGCGACAGCGTCTCGGGCCACAGTGACTCGTCGAACCACTCGGCGAGCATGAATTCGAAGAAACCGCGCCAGCGCTTCTCCACCCAATGCCGGGCGTTGTCGGTGGTGTCCGCAATTTCCTCGGGCAGCAGGAAAACGCTCTGGTCCTCCCGAATGTGCTCGAGTGTCAGGTTCGGCACGGGCTCCGGATCTACAGCCTGAATCCAGTCCAGAAACGGCTGCTCGGGAACGATCGCGACCAGGGCGCGGTTGATGGTGAAGCGGGGATAGTCGGACATGGCTAGGCGACGGGGCAGGCTGCAGGACGGTATTGTAGTTGCCGGACGAGCGGCCAACGCATGCGGAGAATAGCGGAGGCAAGAAAAAACCCAGCCTGTGCAGGCTGGGTATTCGGAAATACTGGTGGAGCCGGCGGGAATCGAACCCGCGTCCGCAAGCCCTCCACAGAGAGTTCTACATACTTAGTTCTGTCATTTGATTTAACCGCCGCATCGCGGACGAACACGCTCTACGACGGCGAGTCACTTGGTTTTCGTCCCCGCAGTCGTGACACCGACGGGGCTTATCTGACGTAAATGACCTCGCTGGTTCTTGCGAACCCTAGCCCGTCAGCGAGCCAGTGCGAGGACGGCGGCCCTTAGGCTGCCAGTGCGTAACGTTCGTCGTTAGCAGTTATTGCATTCCCATTGATTAACGAGGTGACGGGTCCTCGGTATGCCCTCCACTGCTTCGCAACCCACGTCGAAACCAGGTCGGCCCCAGTGATGAGAAGACGGATTGTACCCGGGTTGGACGCAAGTTGCCGCGCCGGGTTCCGTTTTTGCTTGCAGAGGGCGATCAGTCCGGCATGAGCAGCGGAATCAACTCGGCAGGGTGGCGCACGAGGTAGTCGGCGCCCCAGGTCTCCGGCGGTTCGCCTTCGCCGCAGTACCCGTACGCGGCCGTGACCGTGAGCATGCCCGCTGCCTTGCCCGCCTGGATATCGCGCAAGTCATCGCCCACATACACGCAACGCTTAGGCGATACGCCACTGAGTTCTGCGGCACGGAGCAGCGGAGCCGGATGTGGCTTGGCATGGGGCGTCGTATCCCCGCTGACCACGGCTGACGCGCGCGGCGCCAGCCCGATCGCGGTCACGAGCGGCACGGTGAATCTGGCGATCTTGTTGGTCACAATGCCCCAGCGGATGCCTGCACCTTCCAGCGCATCGAGTACCTGCGGCATGCCGTCGAACAGCCGAGTATGCACGGCGATATCGGCTTCGTAGTAGTCGAGAAACAGGTCGCGCAGCGCAGGGAAGTCCGGATCGTCCGGGTGCTTGCCGAATGCAGCGCCCAGGAGGCCGCGCGCGCCATGCGACGCCACGGGGCGCAGCTTTTCATAGGCAACAGGCGAGCCACCATGCTCGACGACCAGCCGGTTGGCAGCTGCGGCAAGATCCGGAGCGGTGTCGGCGAGCGTCCCGTCGAGATCGAAAAACACGGCGTCGATTCCAGTCATCATTCTGCAACCCGGCGAAACGCCATCATGTAATTGACGTCCGTATCACGGCTCAGTGAATAAATCTGCGACAGCGGGTTATAGGTCATGCCGCGCATTTCCACGAGATCTAGTCCGGCATTGCGGGCAAATCGCGCCATTTCCGATGGCGTGATGAATTTCTCGTAGTCGTGCGTGCCACGCGGCAGCATTTGAAGGATGTACTCGGCGCCCACGACGGCCATCAGATACGCCTTAAGGTTGCGGTTGATCGTCGAGACGAAGACATGGCCGCCCGGGCGGACTAGCGTCGCGCACGCCTGGACGATCGACTCGGGATCGGGCACATGTTCAAGCATTTCCATGCAAGTTACGACATCCACGCTGCCCGGTTCGCGCGCCGCCAGCGCTTCCGCGGCGATCTCCTCGTAGTTGACGGCAACGCCGGACTCGAGGCTGTGCAGGTCGGCCACCCGAAGCGCCTTCGTCGAGAGGTCAATTCCACGCACATTTGCGCCAAGGCGCGCCATACTCTCGGACAGGATGCCGCCACCGCAGCCGATATCCACAACTTTCTTACCGGCCAGTCCGGCAATGCCGTCAATCCAACCGAGCCTCAGCGGATTCAGGTCGTGCAGCGGCTTGAACTCGCTGTTCGGGTCCCACCAGTGGTGGGCCAGTTCGCTGAACTTGTCGATTTCCTTGGGGTCGGCATTGGGGCCGGTGGGTTTGCCAGCGGAGGCCGGCAGGACTTGCGAAGGCGACGTCATGGTTTGCAGTGCCGGTACGGACGAAGTGCCTGAGCCGGCAGATAGGAGGGTGTCTGGCCACTGTACCAAAAAAAAAGCCCAGCTTGCGCTGGGCTTTCCTGCATCGGAAAGAATCCGATTAACGTGCGCTGCGGGTGCCGACCACTTCGACTTCCACGCGGCGGTTCGGCTGCTGGCAGGCGATCTGGGCGGTGCGGTTGCCCTTGCACGACTTCGGATCGACCTTCAGCTGGCGCTTGCCCTTGCCTTCGGTGTAGACGCGGTTGGCTTCAACGCCCTTGCTCACCAGGTAAGCCTTGACCGACTCAGCACGACGGATCGACAGGCGATCGTTGTACTTGTCCGAACCGAACGAGTCGGTGTGGCCAACGGCGATGATGACTTCCAGGGTGATGCCTTGCAGCTTCGAGACCAGATCGTCCAGCTTGGCCTTGCCTTCCGGCTTCAGGACAGCCTTGTCGAAGTCGAACAGGGTGTCAGCTGCGAAAGTGACCTTCTCGCTGGAGACGACCGGCGGAGCCACCGGTGCCGGTGCCGGTGCCGGAGCAGCGGCCGGGGCCAGCGCGCCGTCGCACAGGGCGTTGGCGGTAGCCGGGGTCCAGGAGCTGTCGCGCCAGCAGAGCTCGTTCGTGCCATTCTTCCACACGTACTCGCTCGTACCGTTGCCCCAGTTGTCATTCACGGCCTTCTTTTCATAGGGGACGGACTGGGCTTGAGCGGATGCAGCCATTACTGCGGTAGCTGCAACGAGCGCGAGCTTGGCAAATTTTTTCATATTTCTCCTCTCAGGATGAGATCACCGCAGGGTTACTGCGAGCAAATGGACGAAAACAAGTCATACATTCTTCGGAGTATAACATTCTCGATGTGGTGTATGCTCCACTTCGAACAATGTCTGGCTCTTCGCTGGGGAATTGTGCCACAAGGCTCGTTTCCTAAGAAGTAAATATATTCGATTCAATCAACCCCTTTTGGGCCTGTGGTGTTTGTGCAACATGGGTCTTGAACTACCCGCAAAGCCTTGTGGCATCAGGCTTTGCGGGTTTGGCCGAGAGGCGCGCGGACGGGTTTGTCGGGCTGGCGCAGGGGGTCGGAGGCGGGTCCGCGCGCATGGTAGAATGCCATGTTGGCCCGCCGCCGGATGCCCTCGCGCATTGAGCGGAAAACACGGCCCTCCTTTCGCTTAAACCCGCCGCATAAACCACGCCGCAATGGATCCATTCGCAAAAGAAACCCTTCCGGTCTCCCTTGAAGAGGAAATGCGCCGCTCGTATCTGGATTACGCAATGAGCGTGATCGTAGGGCGGGCGCTTCCCGATGTGCGGGATGGCCTGAAGCCGGTTCACAGGCGCGTGCTCTATGCGATGCATGAGCTCAACAACGACTGGAACCGGGCGTACAAGAAATCAGCCCGTATCGTCGGTGATGTGATTGGTAAGTACCATCCGCACGGCGACACTGCTGTATACGATACGATCGTCCGCATGGCGCAGAATTTCTCGCTGCGCTACATGCTCGTCGACGGGCAGGGGAATTTCGGTTCGGTGGACGGCGATAACGCGGCAGCAATGCGTTATACCGAAATCCGACTTTCGAAAATCGCCCACGAGATGCTCCACGACATCGACAAGGAAACTGTCGATTTCGATCCGAACTATGACGGTTCGGAAAAAGAGCCCGCTATTCTCCCTGCGCGAATTCCGAATCTGCTTATCAATGGTTCGTCGGGTATTGCGGTCGGCATGGCCACCAATATCCCGCCGCATAACCTTAATGAAATCGTCGATGGCTGTCTTCACCTGCTGCGCAATCCGCAGGCAACGGTGGATGAGCTGATTGAATTGATTCCCGCGCCCGATTTCCCGACCGCCGGCATTATCTACGGTATTCAGGGCGTGCGCGAAGGCTATCGGACCGGACGTGGACGCGTTGTCATGCGCGCGCGCACGCACTTCGAGGACATCGACCGCGGCCAGCGCCAGGCCATCATCGTCGACGAGCTGCCGTACCAGGTGAACAAGCGCACGCTGCTCGAGCGCATTGCCGAGCTGGTCACCGAGAAGAAGGTCGAGGGCATCTCGGACATCCGCGACGAGTCGGACAAGTCCGGCATGCGCGTGGTGATCGAACTCAAGCGCAACGAGGTTCCCGAGGTCGTCCTCAACAACCTATATAAGAACACCCAGCTCCAGGACACGTTCGGCATGAACATGGTGGCGCTGGTCGACCGCCAGCCGCGCCTGCTGAACCTGAAGCAGATGCTCGAGTACTTCCTGCAGCACCGCCGGGAAGTTGTGACGCGTCGTACGGTATTCGAGCTGCGCAAGGCGCGCGAGCGTGGCCATGTGCTGGAAGGCCTGGCCGTGGCGCTCGCCAACATCGACGAGTTCATCGCGATCATCAAGGCGGCGCCTACGCCACCTATCGCCAAGCAGGAACTGATGGCGAAGTCGTGGGATTCCGGGCTTGTGCGCGAAATGCTCGCACGTGCCGAAGCCGACACCCCTGGTGGCCGTGCGTCGTACCGCCCGGATGGGTTGCCAGCGATGTTCGGCATGCAGGGCGATGGCCTGTACCGCCTGTCGGATTCCCAGGCGCAGGAAATCCTGCAGATGCGCCTGCAACGCCTCACCGGTCTGGAACAGGACAAGATCGTCCAGGAATATCGCGATGTGATGGCGATCATCGCGGATTTGCTCGATATCCTGGCACGGCCCGAGCGTATTACCACCATCATTTCCGACGAACTGACCGCTATCCGCGCGGAATTCGGCGACGAGCGCCGCTCGCAGATCGAGCTGAACGCCACCGAGCTCGACACCGAGGACCTGATCACGCCGCAGGACATGGTGGTCACGCTGTCCCACAGTGGCTATATGAAGAGCCAGCCGATTTCCGAATACCGTGCCCAGAAGCGCGGCGGACGCGGCAAGCTGGCGACGGCGACCAAGGAAGACGACTGGATCGACACGCTGTTTGTGGCCAACACCCACGACTACATCCTGTGCTTCTCGAACCGAGGTCGCCTGTACTGGCTCAAGGTCTATGAAGTGCCGCAGGGCTCGCGCAACTCGCGCGGCCGCCCAATCGTCAACATGTTCCCGCTGTCGGACGGCGAGAAGATCAACGTCATCCTGCCGGTCCGCCAGTTCGACGCCGAGCACTTCATCTTCATGGCCACCGCGCGCGGCACGGTCAAGAAGACGGCGCTGACGGAATTCTCGAACCCTCGCAAGGCCGGCATCATCGCCGTCGACCTCGACGAGGGCGACTATCTGATCGGCGCCGCCGTGACGGACGGGCAGCACGATGTGATGCTGTTCTCGGATGCCGGCAAAGCCGTGCGTTTCGATGAGAACGATGTGCGCCCGATGGGCCGCCAGGCACGTGGCGTACGCGGCATGAATCTCGACGAGTCGCAAACCGTCATCGCCATGCTCGTAGCGCCGGCAGAGACGGCGGAGCAAACCGAAGCCGGCTCGCCGGGCAGCGTGCTGACCGCGACCGAGAACGGCTACGGCAAGCGTACGCCGATCGCCGAGTACACTCGACACGGTCGTGGGACCAAGGGCATGATTGCGATCCAGACGAGCGAGCGCAACGGCCGTGTGGTGGCTGCTGCACTGGTTTCGCCCGATGACGAGATCATGCTGATCACCACAGGCGGCGTGCTGATCCGCACGCGCGTGGCCGAAATCCGCGAGATGGGCCGCGCGACGCAGGGCGTCACGCTGATCAATGTTGACGAAGGCACTAAGCTCTCGGGCCTGCAGCGCATCGTGGAAACCGATGCCGACAACGGTGCGGGCTCGGAAGAGGCGGAAGAGGCGGATGGTGCCGCCGATGCCGATGCCAATTCGTAAGTTGTTGCAACAATAGGACACCGGCCGGAACTCGCCAGATGGCGGTCCGGACTAAAACGGACATATTTACCAGGGAGTCACAATGCTCAAAACCTATCGACGTATCGCTGTTCTGGCTGCTTTCGTTCCGACGTTCATGATGGCGCAGCATGCGCACGCACAGGACGCGGACAAGACGGCTGCCATCAAGGAACTGCTTTCCGTCATGCAGGCTGACCAGGCCGTGAAGGGCCAGGCAGAAAACTGGCAGCAAGGCGCCAAGCAGGAAGCCCCGCTGGTGCTGGAGCAGGTACTGGTAGAGAACAAGACGCTGAACGACAAGCAGAAGCAGGCCGCTGTCGAGAAGCTGAAGAAGAACGGCGCGGTACAGCGCATGGTGGATGGCGCCGGTACGGCGTTCAATACCGATGGCTTCCGGAAGGATGCGATCCAGGCTCACTACGACGCCTTCGGCAAGTACTACAGCACGCAGGAACTCAAGGACCTGACCACGTTCCTGAAGTCGCCGACCGGCCAGAAGTTCATGGCTAACCAGGGCAAGGCGACCCAGGAGATCTGGGGTTCGATGATGCAGAAGTACGGTCCGCAGGTCGGCAAGTCGATGCGCGACGCCGCCGAGAAGGAAATCGCGGCCGCCGCGAAGTAACTTCCGGCGACAGGGTGCAGGTCCTGCGCCCGCCCGCATCGCCCAACGGGATGCGGGTTTGAGGGATAATGGCTGCTTGGGGTATCCCCGGCAGCCATTTTTCTTTTCCAGTTCATGAACGATCCACAGACTCCCGCCCTCGCCGGCATGCAGCGTGCATTGGCCGAACGCGTCTTCAACTTCTCCCCGGGACCCGCCACGCTGCCCGCCGAAGTGCTGCAACAGGCCGCAGAAGAGATGCTGTCATGGCATGGGACGGGCGTGTCGGTCATGGAGATGAGCCACCGCAGCCGCGAGTTCGAAGGCATTCTTGCCGAAACGACCGCGGATCTGCGTGAACTGCTCAAGATTCCAAAGAACTTCCGCATTCTGTTCCTGCAGGGCGGCGCCATCGGCGAGAACGCGATCGTGCCGCTGAACCTGATGCGGCTGCGCAATGCCGATCGCCCCAAGGCAGACTTCGTGGTGACCGGCTCGTGGTCTATCAAGACCGAGCAGGAAACGCGACGCTACGGCGAGGTAAACATCGCAGCATCGAGCGCCGACCGGAAGTTTCACGATATCCCCGACGTGGCCGGCTGGAAGCTGTCCGATGACGCTGCCTACGTGCATCTCTGCACCAACGAGACGATCGGCGGCGTGGAGTTCCACGAGGTTCCGGATATCGGGCAGGACAAGGGCCGCGTCGTGGTGGCCGACGCATCGAGCCACATCCTGTCGCGCCCAGTGGACTGGTCGCGCGTGCAGGTGATGTATGGCGGTGCACAGAAGAATATCGGGCCCGCTGGCGTGACGATCGTGATCGTGCGAGAAGACCTGCTGGGCCATGCTCATCCGCTATGCCCGTCGGCGTTTAACTGGCGTATCGTCGCCGAGCATGACTCGATGTACAACACGCCGCCGACGTACGCCATCTACATCGCGGGGCTGGTCTTCAAGTGGCTCAAGCGCCAAGGCGGAGTGCCGGCGATCGAGCAACGCAATATCGCCAAGGCGAAGGCACTGTACGACTTCCTTGACCAGAGCGATTTCTATCGCAATGAGATCGACCCGAACTGCCGTTCGCGCATGAACGTGCCGTTCTTCCTCGCTGACGAGACCCGCAACGAGGCATTCCTGCAGCAGGCCCGCGCCCATGGCCTGCTGCAACTCAAGGGCCACAAGTCCGTGGGCGGCATGCGCGCCAGCATCTACAACGCCATGCCGATCGAGGGCGTGTATGCGCTGATCGATTTCATGCGTGAGTTCGAGCGCAACGCTGCCTGACGGCGCTGCGGCGGACAGCCGCGCGCGAACGGCGCGCGGTATTGTTTTATTCTCAGGCCCTCCCTGCGGAGCGGCCCAACCGGTTCCTGCAAATGACAAGCGAAGACAACAACACCGCGCGCGAGGAGACGCAGCAGAGCGGTGCTTCCCCGAGCGCGGCGGAACGTGCCCTCGGTGCCGAACTGGCCCCGTTGCGCGAGCAGATCGATACCGTCGACCGTGAACTGCTGGCCATGCTGAACCGGCGCGCGCAGCTTGCGCTCGATGTCGGCGAGGTAAAGAAGAAGTACGGCGCGCCGGTGTTCCGCCCCGAGCGCGAACTGCAGGTCATTCGCAAGGTGCAGGCCGCCAATCCGGGTCCGCTGCTCGGCGAGAGCGTGGCGTCGATCTGGCGCGAGGTCATGTCGGCATGCCGTGGCCTGGAAAAGCCGCTTGAGATCGCCTTCCTCGGCCCGGCCGGTACGTTCTCGGAACAGGCTTTGTACGCGCACTTCGGCCATGAAGTGAGCGGCGTGCCGTGCCCGAGCATCGACGAAGTATTCCGCGCCGTTGAGGCGGGGACCGTCGAGTACGGCGTGGTTCCGGTGGAAAACTCCACCGAGGGCGCCGTGTCGCGCACGCTGGACCTGTTCCTGCAGACCTCGCTGAAGATCAGCGGCGAAATCGCGCTGAAGGTGCACCACAACCTGATGGCCGCTTCGCCGGACATGAACGGCGTGAAGGTCGTGCGCGCGCATGCGCAGGCGCTCGCGCAGTGCCAGCACTGGCTGACGGCGAACTATCCGCACCTCGAGCGGCAGGCCGTATCGAGCAATGCCGAGGCGGCGCGCATGGCGAGCGAAGATCCCACGGTCGCGGCCATTGCCGGCGAATCGGCTGCTAATCGCTATCACCTCCATATCATCCGGCCGCATATCCAGGACGATCCGCACAACCGCACGCGCTTTGCCGTGATTGGCCGGTACGAGACTGAGCCGTCGGGCAGCGACCAGACTTCGATGATCCTGTCGGTGCCCAACAAGGCCGGCGCGGTCTACCAGTTGCTCGCGCCGCTGGCGGAGAACGGTGTGTCGATGTGCCGCTTCGAATCGCGCCCCGCGCGCAGTGGTGCATGGGAGTACTACTTCTACGTCGATGTGGAAGGCCACCAGCACGAGCCGGCCGTGGCGCGCGCGATCGAGACGCTGCGGCGCAACGCAGCGTACCTGAAGGTGCTCGGGTCGTACCCGTCGAGCAAGTAAGCACGCGCAGATACGAGGCAAGGAGACAAGATGGCAGAGCAAGGCAAGCAAGGCGGCAAGGTACCGTTCGGCCCGGATTACGTCAGGGCGATTTCGCCTTACATCGCGGGCAAGCCGATTTCAGAGGTGGCGCGCGAGTTCGGCCTCGACGAGGCCGGCATCGTGAAGCTCGCGTCGAACGAGAACCCGCTGGGCATGCCGGAGTCCGCGAAACACGCGGCGGCCGCGGCCATTGCCGAACTGGGTCGTTACCCCGATTCGAACGGCTTCGAACTGAAAGCTGCGCTTTCGACAAAGCTCGGTGTGCCGCAGGACTGGCTTACGCTCGGCAACGGCAGCAACGACATCCTCGAACTGGCCGCGCATGCGCTGGTCACGTCGGGGCAGTCGATCGTGTACGCCGAGTATTCGTTCGCGGTCTACGCGCTCGCGACGCAGGAGATCGGCGCGCGCGCAATCGTGGTGAAGGCGCGTGATTATGGCCATGATCTCGACGCCATGGCGGCGGCGATCACGTCCGACACGCGTCTGGTGTTCATCGCCAACCCGAACAACCCGACCGGCACGTTCGTGCCCGCGGCGGCGCTGGAAACGTTCCTGGCCAAGGTGCCGGCCGAGGTAGTCGTGGTACTGGACGAGGCGTACAACGAATATCTCGATGACGACCAGCAATATGATTCGGTGGCATGGGTTCGCCGCTATCCGAACCTGCTGGTGTCGCGCACGTTCTCGAAGGCCTACGGGCTGGCGGGCCTGCGCATCGGCTATGCCGTGGCGCAGCCGGAACTGACCGATCTGCTGAACCGCATCCGGCAGCCGTTCAATGTCAATAGCGTCGCCCAGGCGGCGGCCGTGGCTGCGCTTGGCGACACGGCATTCCTGCAGCGCAGCGCCGAACTCAACCGGGCGGGCAAGGCCCAGCTCGTTGAGGCGTTTTCGCGCCTCGGGCTCGAGTTTGTCGCATCGTCCGGCAACTTCGTGCTGGTGCGCGTCGGCGATGACGATGACGCCGGTGCGCGCGTCAACGTGGCGCTGCTGAGGCAGGGCGTGATCGTGCGGCCCGTGGGCAACTACGGCATGCCGCGCTGGCTGCGTGTCACGATCGGCTTGCCCGACGAAAACGCCGCCTTCATCGCGGCGCTGGAGCGCGCGCTGAAGTAACCGCGCGCAACGGCCATGCATTTCCTTTTTCGAATTTCCCGTATTGCCCGCCCCCGAGGGCTGAGATTGTGAGCGCTCTGCATTTTTCCCGTGTTGTGATTGTCGGTGTCGGCCTGATTGGCGGTTCGCTTGCGCTTGCGCTCAAGCGCGCGGGCGTCGTTGGGACAGTGGTCGGCGTGGGTCGCTCGCCCGCGTCGCTGCAAAAGGCGCTTGATCTGGGTGTCATCGACGAGGCCGCTTCGCTGGAAGAGGCGGCGCGCGACGCCAGCCTGGTCGTGCTGTGCGCGCCGGTCGCGCAGAATTTTGCGTTGCTGCATGCGCTGGAGCCGCACCTGCAGCCGGGCACGATCGTGACTGATGCGGGCAGCACCAAGTCCGACGTCATCATGGCGGCCAAGACTGCGCTGGGCGACAAGGTCGCGCAGTTTGTTCCGGCACATCCGATTGCGGGGCGCGAACTCAATGGCGTCGAGGCCGCGCTGGCGGATCTATATGTCGGCAAGAAGACCGTGCTATGCCCGTTGCAGGAGAATTCGCGTGCCGATGTCGCTGCCGTGCGCGCGATGTGGGAAAGCGCGGGGGCCGAATGCCACGTCATGTCCGCCGTGCAGCACGACGCGGTGTTCGCTTCGGTCAGCCACCTGCCGCACGTGCTGTCGTATGCGCTGGTGGCGCAGGTCGGCAATGCGGAAGACGCAGCGCTCAAGCTGGCGTTTGCTGGCGGCGGCTTCCGCGATTTCACGCGCATTGCCGCGTCGTCGCCGGAGATGTGGCGTGATATCTGTGTGGCCAACCGCGAGGCGCTGCTGCGCGAGCTGAACACCTACCAGTCGGTGCTGACGCATCTGAAGACGCAGATCGAGAAGGGCGACGGCGCGGCGCTGGAACGCATCTTTGCGCGCGCGAGCAAGACTCGCCTGCAATGGGGCGCCGACCGGGCAGCCGCGGCGAATACTGAACCCTGAACTGGCGCGGCCACGAGCCGTGCCTAGCGTGAATACCATGGAACACCTGACGCTTGGCCCTCTTACCCGCGCCGCGGGCACTGTCCGTTTGCCGGGCTCGAAAAGCATTTCGAACCGCGTGCTGCTACTCGCTGCGCTGGCCGGCGGCGAGACGCGCGTGCGCGACCTGCTCGATTCCGACGACACCCGCGTCATGCTGCAGGCGCTGAAGACCCTCGGCGTCGCGTGGCGCCAGGAAGGCAGCGACTACATCGTGACCGGTTCGGGCGGCAATTTCCCGGTCAAGGCGGCCGAGTTGTTCATGGGAAATGCCGGCACGGCGATCCGTCCGCTGACGGCCGCGCTCGCGCTGCAGGGCGGCGACTACAAGCTGTCCGGTGTGCCGCGCATGCACGAACGGCCGATTGGCGATCTCGTGGATGGCCTGCGCCAGGTGGGCGCGGACATCGGCTATCTCGCCAATGAAGGGTTTCCGCCCTTGCATATCCGTCCCGCGCAGATCCGCATCGATGCGCCGATCCGCGTGCGCGGCGATGTGTCGAGCCAGTTCCTGACCGCGCTGCTCATGACGCTGCCGATGGCGCAGGCGGCAAACGGCAAGATCGAGATCGAAGTGGTCGGCGAACTGATCTCGAAGCCCTATATCGAGATCACGCTCAACCTGCTTGCGCGCTTCGGCATCAACGTGGAGCGGCAGGGCTGGGAGCGCTTTATCGTCCCGGCCGGCGCGGTGTACCGCTCGCCGGGCGAGATCTACGTGGAAGGCGATGCCTCGTCGGCCTCCTATTTCCTGGCGGCCGGCGCGATCGGCGGCGGCCCGGTGCGCGTGGAAGGCGTCGGCATGAGCAGCATTCAGGGCGACGTGCGTTTTGCCGAGGCGCTCAACCGGATGGGCGCCAATGTCATGGCCGGCGACAACTGGATCGAAGTGCGCGGCACCGAGCGCGACGATGGCCGCCTGCATGGCATCGAACTGGACTGCAACCATATTCCCGATGCCGCGATGACGCTCGCGGTGGCGGCGCTGTTCGCCGAGGGCACGACCACGCTCACGAATATCGCGAGCTGGCGCGTCAAGGAAACCGATCGCATCTCGGCCATGGCGACCGAACTGCGCAAGCTCGGCGCGACGGTGGAAGAGGGGGCCGACTACCTGAAGGTAACGCCGCCCGCGCAGTGGCAGACGCCGGCCGACGGCATTGGCACCTACGATGACCATCGCATGGCGATGTGTTTCTCGCTGGCTGCATTCGGCCCGCTGCCGGTCCGGATCAATGACCCGGGCTGCGTGGCGAAGACGTTCCCGGACTACTTCGCGGTGTTCGGCGGCGTTACGCGCTAAGCGCCGGGGTGCCAGCCTGCACCGGTTCGTGCCGGTGCTCCCGCTTTTCCCGCCGGTCCCAGTAGCGGTCGAAGAAGTAGTGCGCCACAGTATTGATGGCGGGCTCGATAAACGTGATCGCGCCGCTCACGGCGAGGCTGCCGGTCAGCGCGTACGTCACGCTGAAGGCGATGCCGAGGTGCAGGATGCCGAACGTCAGGGTCTTGGCCATGGTAGATTGCCTCGCGAACGAAGAGATGTAGCGGGAAGGGCAGAAATGCGGCACCGGAGTGCGGTGAATCAAATGATAATGATTCGCAATTGAATTTCCAATCGAAGTTTTCTGTCGGCATCATCAGCAATGACTATCGTTCACGTCATCACCATTGACGGTCCAACCGCCTCGGGCAAAGGCACTGTCGCGCACAAGGTAGCTGACGCGGTTGGCTATCATCTGCTCGACAGCGGGGCGCTGTACCGCCTGGTGGCGCTCGCCAGCGACCGCATCGGCGTGGATATCGAAGATGTCGATGGCCTTGCAAAAACCGCGTCCCGTCTCGATGTCAAGTTCGGTCCCGACCGCGTCTGGCTGTCCGGCGAGGAAGTCAGCCTGGCGATCCGGGCCGAAGCCATCGGCAATCGGGCCTCCGCCATCGCCGTGCACCAGCCGGTGCGCGACGCGCTGACCAAGCTGCAGCGCGACTTCCGCAAGCTGCCCGGCCTGGTCGCGGACGGGCGCGACATGGGGACGGTGATCTTCCCTGATGCCCAGCTCAAGGTATTCCTGACCGCAAGTGTTGAAGCGCGCGCTCGCAGGCGCTATAAACAATTGATTGATAAGGGAATTTCTGCTAATATCGAAGACCTTTTGCGTGACCTTGAGGCGCGCGATGCACGGGATCGAAACCGTGCTGCCGCGCCGCTGCGTCCCGCCGAGGATGCGAAACTGCTCGACACCTCCGACATGACGGTGGATCAGGCAGTGGCGCAGGTGCTGGAGTGGTTCGCCGCTGTGCGCAAAGCCTGACATTGTCAGCGCGTACCCAAGCGATGGACGCTTCCCGTACCAGGTGTCGGCTCCGTAACCACAGGGGCGAAGCCGGCAGTGTTCAACCTGACCCCGCTGCACATGGCAGACTGCGCGCGATCCTCGCGCCGGCCGGTGTACCGCGGATTGCTACTTACGTTTATGTCCGACCTGCAAACTAACGAATCCTTTGCCGCACTGTTCGAGGAATCGATCGCCCGCTCCAATATGAAGGCTGGCGAAGTGATCTCCGCTGAAGTCGTGCGCATCGACCACAACTTCGTGGTTGTCAACGCTGGCCTCAAGTCCGAGGCTTTCGTGCCGGTGGAGGAGTTCCTGAACGACCAGGGCGAACTCGAAGTGCAGGCCGGCGACTACGTCTCCGTGGCCATCGACGCACTCGAGAACGGCTATGGCGACACCATCCTTTCCCGCGACAAGGCCAAGCGCCTGGCATCGTGGCTGAACCTCGAGAAGGCGCTGGAAGACGGCGAAATCATCTCGGGTACCGTGACCGGCAAGGTCAAGGGCGGCCTGACGGTCATGGTCAACGGCATCCGCGCGTTCCTGCCGGGTTCGCTGGTTGACGTGCGTCCGATCAAGGACACCACCCCGTACGAAGGCAAGACCCTGGAATTCAAGGTCATCAAGCTGGACCGCAAGCGCAACAACGTTGTGCTGTCGCGCCGTGCCGTGGTCGAAGCCACGCTGGGCGAAGAGCGCCAGAAGCTGATGGAAACCCTGAAGGAAGGCGCCATCGTCAACGGTATCGTCAAGAACATCACCGACTACGGCGCGTTCGTGGACCTGGGTGGCATCGACGGCCTGCTGCACATCACCGATCTGGCATGGCGTCGCGTGCGTCATCCGAGCGAAGTGCTGTCGGTTGGCCAGGAAATCACCGCCAAGATCCTCAAGTTCGACCAAGAGAAGAACCGCGTTTCGCTGGGCGTGAAGCAGCTGGGCGAAGATCCGTGGGTGGGCATCTCGCGCCGCTACCCGCAAGGCACCCGCCTGTTCGGCAAGGTGACCAACCTGACCGACTACGGCGCGTTCGTCGAGATCGAAGCCGGTATCGAAGGCCTGGTGCACGTGTCCGAAATGGACTGGACCAACAAGAACGTGGCTCCGTCGAAGGTTGTCCAGCTGGGCGACGAAGTGGAAGTCATGGTCCTGGATATCGACGAAGACAAGCGTCGTATCAGCCTGGGCATGAAGCAGTGCAAGGCCAATCCGTGGGACGATTTCTCGCGCAACCACAAGAAGGGCGACAAGCTGAGCGGCCAGATCAAGTCGATCACCGACTTCGGCGTGTTCATCGGTCTGCCGGGCGGCATCGACGGCCTGGTGCACCTGTCCGACCTGTCGTGGCAAGAGACCGGCGAAGAGGCTGTGCGCAAGTACAAGAAGGGCGACGAAGTGGAAGCCGTTGTCCTGGGCATCGACGTCGACAAGGAACGCATCTCGCTGGGCATCAAGCAGCTGTCGGGCGATCCGTTCAACAACTTCATCTCGGCCAACGACAAGGGCTCGCTCGTGACCGGCACCATCAAGGCTGTCGATCCGAAGGGTGCCGTGGTTCAGCTGGCTGACGACGTGGAAGGCTACCTGCGCGCATCGGAAATCTCCGCTGACCGCGTGGAAGACGCCCGCAACGTGCTGAAGGAAGGCGAGCAGATCACCGCTCTGGTGGTGAACGTCGACCGCAAGTCGCGCAACATCAACCTGTCGATCAAGGCCAAGGACAACGTCGAGCAGCAGGAAGCCATGCAGAAGTTCCAGGCCGACACCAGCACCGCTGGTACGACCAACCTGGGCGCCCTGCTGAAGGCCAAGCTCGGCCAGGACAACCAGTAATCGCAGGCCCTGACGCCCGCGCGAACGCCCATGACCAAGTCGGAGCTCGTCGAAAAACTGGCTGCCCGCTTTCCGCAGTTGCTGCTGCGGGATGCGGACATCTCGGTGAAAACGATACTCGACGCGATGTCCGATGCGCTGGCCGATGGCCATCGCATCGAGATCCGCGGATTCGGCAGTTTTGGTCTGAATCGGCGTCCGCCGCGCGTTGGGCGCAACCCCAAGTCCGGCGAGCGAGTGCTCGTGCCCGAGAAACGGGTGCCGCACTTCAAGGCGGGCAAGGAGTTGCGCGAACGGGTAGACCGGAACCTCACGCCGTCTTCGGGCGGTTCGGGTAACGGACACCTGACCGGTACGCCGTCCGGCAAGGGCCCTCAGGGCGCCGCGCCGGGCAGCCCGGCGGTGCTGCATGAAGGTGGCGGGCTGAACCTGGCCCGCTCCTGACGCGATCCGTCTGCCGGCACTGTGTTGTCGCAAATAAAAAAGCGCTCCATTGCGGGGCGCTTTTTCATTTTGGGCATCCCATCGGGAACGTGCCGTTTTCATTTGCTGGAAGTGATTCCGCTACAATGCCGGGGTCTGCCGCACTCCAGCGATGCGCCTGTGCGCTCCCGCAACGCCACGCCTGCTTATACCGCATGAAACTCGTCGCCTGGATTATTCGCATCGTCCTGTTTGCGCTGCTGTTCGTGCTCGCGCTGCGCAATACCGCGGACGCTTCGCTACAGCTTTTCTTTGATGCTGTCTGGCGCGCCCCGCTGATCCTGATCCTGTTCGTGGCGTTTGTCCTCGGCGCCGTCGCGGCACTGGCAGCGGTGGCACCAGGCCTGATGCGCCAGCGCATGGAGGTCGCGCGGCTGCGCCGTGCGCTCGGTGATGCTGGCCGTCAAGCGGCCTCCGATAATGCCGCACGTGAAGGCAAAAGTGCTCCTTACAACGTAATTGGCCCGAAAGTCTGATCCATGATGTTTGAAACCTGGTGGCTGCTTGCGCTGCCACTTGTCTTTGGCCTTGGATGGATGGCGGCACGCTTCGATGTGCGCCAGCTCATCAGCGAGCAGGGTGCCTTGCCGCGCTCGTATTTCAAGGGCCTCAATTTCCTGCTCAATGAGCAGCCGGACCAGGCCATCGACGCCTTCATCGAGGTCGCGCGGCTCGATCCGGAGACCACCGAACTGCACTTTGCGCTTGGCGCGCTGTTCCGTCGCCGTGGCGAAACCGAGCGCGCCATCCGTGTGCACCAGAACCTCGCCACACGTCCGGATCTGCCCGAGCCAGAGCGTGAGCACGCGCTGTATGAACTGGGGCAGGACTTCTTGCGTGCGGGCCTGCTGGATCGCGCCGAAGAGTCGTTGCGCCGGCTGATGTCTGGCCCGTACGCGGCGTCAGCCAAGCGGGTGCTGCTTGAACTCTATGAAGTGGAGAAAGAATGGCAGAAGGCCATCGATGCCGCGCGCGAGCTGCAGGCGCTCGAGAATAAGGACTACCGCCTGCAAATTGCCCAGTTCTGCTGCGAACTGGCGCAGGATGCGCTGCAACGCAAGCGTCCTGAAGACGCCGTCAAGTGGCTGAACCAGGCGGTCCAGGAAAATCCCGCCAATGTGCGCGCGCCGATCCTGCTTGGCGATGTGGCGGCGGCTGCCGGTAATGCGCGCGCCGCGTTGGGCCACTGGCTCGGCATCGAGCGACAGGATGCGTCCTTCCTGCCGCTGGTCGCAGAGCGCGTGGTGAAAGCCTATGCCGGCCTCGGCGAACAAGGCGTCGCACTGGATTGGCTGCGCGGTCTGCTGAAGGGCAGTCTTGCGGCTGAACTGCTCGACGTTGCGTTCAAGACGGAACTCGACCAGAACGGGCCGGAAGCGGCGACCCGGCTGATGCGCGAGCAACTGCGCCGCCAGCCGACGCTGCTGGCCCTGACCCGGTACTTCGAGGCGCAGGCCGCCAGTATGGCGCCAGCCGGCGCAATGGCCGGCAATGGCAGCGAAGCCGATACCGGCGAGACCGTTGAGGGCGACAAGACAAAGGAGGTCACGGCGATCCGCGACCTGCTGCAATTGCGTACGCGCAACCTGGCCCGCTACACCTGCCGCGAATGCGGCTTCCGTGCGCGGCTTTTCTACTGGCAATGTCCCGGCTGCAACCGCTGGGAGACCTATGCGCCCCGGCGATCCGAAGCGCTCGGCTGACCAGGCCGCCACGCGAACTAATTTCATGTAAATGCTATGAAAGTCACCATTATTGGCAGTGGCTATGTTGGCCTCGTTACCGGCGCGTGCCTGGCCGAACTCGGCAACGATGTGTTCTGCCTCGACGTCGACGAAAAGAAGATTGCCTTGCTCAACGCCGGCGGTGTGCCGATCTACGAGCCGGGGCTTCAGGAAATCATCCAGCGCAATCGCGCGGCCGGGCGGCTGACGTTCTCGACCGATGTGGCGGCGAGCGTCGAGCACGCCGATGTGCAGTTCATCGCCGTTGGCACCCCGCCCGATGAAGACGGCTCGGCGGATCTGAAGTATGTGCTTGCGGCGGCGCGCAATATCGGCCGCCATATGACCGGCTTCAAGGTCGTCGTCGACAAGTCCACGGTGCCGGTCGGCACGGGCGACCGCGTAGCCGCTGTGATTCGCGAGGAGCTTGCCGCGCGCGGCCTGGAGGACCTGCAGTATTCCGTGGTGTCGAACCCGGAATTCCTCAAGGAAGGCGCTGCGGTCGAAGACTTCATGCGTCCGGATCGCATCGTGCTCGGCTGCAGCGCCGACGCTGCCGGGCGCCACGCGCAGGCCACCATGCGGCAGCTCTATGCGCCATTCAACCGCAACCACGAACGCACCTTCTACATGGATGTGCGCTCGGCGGAATTCACCAAGTACGCCGCCAACTCCATGCTGGCCACGCGTATTTCATTCATGAACGAACTGGCCAATCTGGCCGACGAGGTTGGTGCCGACATCGAACTCGTTCGCATGGGCATCGGCTCGGATCCGCGTATCGGCTACAGTTTTTTGTATGCGGGTGCAGGCTATGGCGGTTCTTGCTTCCCGAAGGATGTGCAGGCGCTGATGCGCACGGCGTCGGACCACGGCAAGCCGATGCGCGTGCTGGAGGCTGTCGAAGCCGTGAACGGTGCTCAGAAGCAGGTGCTCGGCGACAAGGTGCTGCGCCGGTTTGGCGATGACCTGAGCGGCCACACCTTTGCCATCTGGGGGCTGGCGTTCAAGCCGAACACCGACGATATGCGCGAAGCGCCGTCCCGCGTGCTCGCGCGCGAACTGGTCTCGCGCGGGGCAACGCTGCGCATGCACGATCCGGTGTCCATGGAAGAGGCGAGGCGCGTGCTGGAAACGGATCTCGCCGACATTCCGGGTGGTATCGACCGGCTCAGTTTCCACGCTGCCCAGATGGAGACCCTCGATGGTGCCGACGCGCTGGTGATCGTGACGGAATGGAAGGTCTTCCGCAGCCCGGATTTCGAGCAGATCAAGCGGCGCCTGAAGACGCCGGTGATCTTCGATGGACGTAACCTGTACGAGCCGGAAGCCATGGCGCAGGCCGGCATCGAATACCACGCGATCGGGCGATCGGCCGCGAAGCGCTGAACGCATCAGCAGCGCGCCTGTCCGAAGACGGACAGGCTTGCCGGAGGAATCATGGGTATGAATCAAATTTCGCAGGATCAGATCGGCCAGGCGCGCATCCTGGTGGTCGGCGACATGATGCTGGACCGCTATTGGTTCGGCGACGTCGAGCGCATTTCGCCGGAGGCGCCGGTACCGGTCGTCCAGATCAAGCGCAGCGATGAGCGCCTGGGCGGCGCCGCCAACGTGGCGCGCAACTCGGCCGCGCTCGGTGCGCAGGTCGGCATGCTCGGCGTCGTCGGTGACGATGAGCCCGGCCGCACCATCGAATCGTTGCTGTCGGCGTGCAAAGTCCAGCCGTACCTGCACCGCGACGCCAGCGTCAACACGACGATCAAGCTGCGCGTGCTCGCGCACCAGCAGCAGTTGCTGCGCGTGGATTTCGAGAACCCGCCGACGCATGAGGTCTTGCTGTCGGTGCTCGAAGGTTTCCAGGAACTCGTGAAGCAGTACGAGGTACTGGTGCTGTCGGACTATGGCAAGGGCGGGCTGACCCACGTGGGCCGCATGGTCGAGGCCGGCCGCGCGGCCGGGCGGATGGTGCTCGTCGATCCGAAGGGCGACGACTATTCGCGCTACCGTGGTGCCACGCTGATCACTCCCAACCGCGCCGAGATCCGGCGCGTCGTGGGCGCCTGGAAAAGCGAACAGGACCTCACCGCGCGCGCCCAGAACCTGCGGCGTGACTTGCAGCTCGAAGCGCTGCTGCTCACCCGTTCGGAAGAGGGTATGACTCTTTACACGGAGGCTGAGGTACTGCACGTCTCGGCACAGGCGCGGGAAGTCTATGATGTATCAGGTGCCGGCGATACCGTGATCGCCACGCTGGCGACCATGCTGGCGGCCGGCGTGTCGCTGAAGCAGGCGGTGCAGTTCGCCAACCGCGCTGGCGGCATTGTCGTGGGCAAGCTGGGTACTGCCGTCGTTAGCTACCCGGAACTGTTCGGCGCTGCCGGCTGATCGCCTGTGTCTTCCGGCGCGCCCTGTTGAACTCTCTGTCGGACCGATCATGACCATCATCGTCACCGGCGCTGCAGGATTCATCGGCAGCAACCTCGTCAAGGGATTGAACGCGCGCGGCGAGAACCACATCGTCGCGGTCGACAATCTGCACCGCGCGGACAAGTTCCACAATCTGGTGGACTGTGAAATCCGCGACTACCTCGATAAGGACGATTTCCTGTCCCGGTTCGAGCGGGGCGAGTTCGGCCGGGTACGCGCTGTTTTCCATCTTGGGGCCTGCACCGACACGATGGAGCAGGACGGGCGCTACCTGATGGAGAACAACTATCGCTACAGCAAGACGCTTATGGAGCTCTGCCTCGCGCAGGACACCCAGTTCATCTATGCCTCGTCTGCGGCGGTCTACGGCGAGTCGCACTCGTTTCGCGAAGCGCGCGAGTACGAGCGGCCGCTGAGCGTCTACGGCTACTCCAAGTTCCTGTTCGACCAGGCCGTGCGCAACAGGCTCGATGGCGCGCTGTCTCAGGTTGTCGGGCTGCGCTATTTCAACGTGTATGGCCCGGGTGAGGCGCACAAGGCCCGCATGGCCTCGATCGTGTGCCAGCAGTTCGAGCAATTCCGTGCCGAAGGCACCGTCAAGCTGTTCGGCGAGCACGGCGGCCATGGGCCGGGCTGCCAGAGCCACGATTTCGTTTCCATCGACGATGTGGTCAAGGTGAACCTGTTCTTTCTCGATCATCCGCGCCGATCGGGCATCTTCAACGTCGGTTCCGGCCATGCGCGCTCATTCAACGATGTCGCCTGTGTTGTCGTCAACACCCTGCGCGCGGCGGAGGACAAGCCGCCGTTGGCCCTTGAGGAGCTCGTGCAGGAAGGGCTGCTGGAATACTTGCGATTCCCCGATGCACTGCGCGGGCGCTACCAGAGCTTCACCCAATCGGACAGTTCGCGCCTTCGCGAAGCTGGCTACACCGCTCCTTTCGTTGCGATGGAGGAAGGCGTGGCACGCTATTGCCAGTGGCTGCTCGAACGCGGCCAGTGAGCGCGCCCGGCGGCGCTTCGATGCTCGGAAACATCTCCGTGCAATCCACGTGAACGTTTGTTGCCGCATGCGCTGGCGCATGCGGTGGGTCCTATCCTGAGCGCACCTTGCCAATTCCGGCAAGGCAACGCAAACGGAAGGGGAACTCACAAATGTTCAAGGCATTGTTCAAGCGCGGCTGCCTGGCCGCTGCAATCTGGATGGCGCTCACCGGTGCCGCGATGGCAGCAGTGGATGTCAATACGGCCGACGCAACCGCGCTTACCTCGGTGAAAGGCATCGGGCCTGCAACTGCAAAGAACATCATCGACGAACGCACCAAGCACGGGCCCTACAAAAGTGCGGCCGATCTTGCCGAACGCGTCAGCGGCGTGGGAGCCAAGTCGGTCGCCCGCATGCAGGAGGGTGGGCTGACGATCGGCGCCAAGGCTGCGCCGGCGGCAGCGGCCCCTGCCGGCGCAGCGGCCGCCCAGCGCTCCGCGAAGCGCTGATCAGGCATGGCACCCGGCGCAAAGGGGGTGCCCGGGTGCCGTGGTCCTTCGCCACCCTGTTCCTTGTGTCAGATTCGATGTTGTGCCGTTGGTATGGCTCGTGCTAGTCAGGCGCACTGTTCTTCGCTTGCCGGGAGCGGCGGAGTATCATGCGGCAGCCAGCGCGGGCCAGGTGGTTTCTCCGGCCGCGCGATCTGTATAACCAGGCTAGGCCTCGCCCTTCCCAATGGGCCAGGGAGAGCCCGGCAGAACAACAGGGAGCATAACAATGACCAATGGCGAGGACACAGGGTTCCTGCCGAAGTGGCGACTGAAGACGGAAGGGGTCATCGGTCCGGACGAGCGCCTGCCCACCGGGCAGACGGTACTTGCCGGCATCCAGCACGTGGTGGCGATGTTCGGTTCCACGGCTATCGCGCCGATCCTGATGGGATTCAACCCGAACATCGCCATCCTTTTCTCTGGCATCGGCACGCTTATCTTTTTCCTGTGCGTGCGCGGCCGCGTGCCCAGCTATCTGGGCTCCAGCTTCGCGTTCATCGCCGTCGTGATCGCGGCCACCGGCTATGCGGGCAGCGGACCCAATACCAATATCCCGGTCGCGCTGGGCGGCATCATCGCCGCAGGCGCGTTGTACACGGTGATCGGCCTCGTCGTTCAGGCAGTCGGCTATAGCTGGGTGGAAAAGCTGATGCCGCCTGTGGTCACGGGCGCGATCGTCGCAGCCATCGGACTGAACCTCGCGCCGGTGGCGGTAAAGGCCGTGAGCGGATCGTCGTTCGATACGTGGGTCGGCTTGCTGACCGTGCTGGCGGTCGGACTGGTGGCAGTGCGCGCGCCTGGCATGATCGGTCGCCTTCCAGTGCTGATCGGCGGCCTGTTCGGCTACCTGATTTATTTCGTCGGCACGAACCTGATGGGCCTGGGCAAGCCAATCGATTTCGCTGGCGTGGCCGCCGCGAACTGGTTCGGCCTGCCGGCGTTCACTTCGCCGGTATTCGAATTCAGCGCCATGCTGCTGATCGCACCGGTGGCCATCGTGCTGGTCGCAGAGAACCTCGGTCACATCAAGGCCATTGGCGTGATGACGGGCCGCAATCTCGATCCGTACATCGGCCGTGCGTTTATTGGCGACGGTGTGGCGACCATGCTGTCCGCCAGTGGCGGCGGCACCGGCGTTACCACCTATGCCGAGAACATGGGCGTGATGGCCGTGACCAAGATCTATTCGACGCTGATCTTCGTCGTGGCCGCTGCGGTTGCCATCCTGCTCGGGTTCTCGCCGAAGTTCGGTGCGCTGATCCTGACCATTCCGGGCCCTGTGATAGGCGGCTTGACCATCGTGGTGTTCGGCTTGATTGCTGCCACGGCAGGCCGTATCTGGGTTCAGAATCACGTCGACTTTTCCAGCTCGCGCAACCTCATTACAGTGGGCGCGACGCTGACGGTAGCGGCCGGTGACCTGACGCTCAGGCTCGGTGGTATGACGCTGGGCGGCATTGGCACCGCGACGTTCGGTTGCATCCTGCTTTACCACCTGCTCGGCGAAGGCAACAAGGAGGCTTAAGCCGGGGCATCCACACTGGCAGTGGGCCCAACGGGCCGCTGCCGGCGCGGGTCAGGGGCCTGGATTACAATGTGCAGGACATTTTCGACCCCGCACCATGGCCTACAAGACAATCGAAGACACCATCGGCAATACGCCGCTGGTCAGACTGCAGCGCATTCCCGGTGCCGCCAACGACGCACGCGGCAACGTCATCCTGGGCAAGCTCGAGGGTAACAACCCGGCAGGGTCAGTCAAGGATCGCCCGGCCGTGTCGATGATCGCCCGTGCTGAGGCGCGCGGCCGCATCAAGCCCGGCGACACGCTGATCGAAGCCACGTCCGGAAATACCGGCATCGCGCTCGCCATGGCCGCGGCCATCCGCGGCTACAAGATGGTGCTGATCATGCCGGAAGATCTGAGCCTGGAACGCCGCCAGAGCATGGCCGCCTATGGGGCCGAGATCATCTTGACTCCGGTGAAGGGCGGCATGGAGTACGCGCGCGACCTCGCCGATTCGATGGAGCGTGACGGCAAGGGCGTCATCCTGGACCAGTTCGGGAATCCGGATAATCCGCTGGCCCACTACGAAACCACCGGCCCGGAAATCTGGCGCGATACGGAAGGGCGGATTACGCATTTCGTATCGGCGATGGGAACGACCGGCACAATCACCGGCGTTTCGCGATACCTGAAAGAGCAGAACCCGGCCATTGAGATCGTCGGCGCGCAGCCGGCGGAAGGCTCGCGGATTCCAGGCATTCGCAAGTGGCCGGAGGCTTATCTGCCGAAGATCTATGATGCGAAATACGTGGACCGTACCGAGCCCGTGAGCCAGGCCGATGCGGAACATATGGCACGGCGCATGGCAAGCGAGGAAGGCATCTTTAGCGGTATCTCGGCGGCGGGCGCGCTGTGCGTGGCCTTGCGAGTTGCTGAAGAGGTGGAAAACGCGACGATCGTTTTCGTGGTCTGCGACAGGGGAGATCGATACCTGTCCACGGGCGTATTTCCCGCCTGAGTTTCCTCCGAAGTCGGAAATCTAAGTACCCGGTGACGGATAATCCCGTTGCAGGGTACTGGTGTATTCCTTATGCCGCGGACTTGTCGCGGATCCAGCCCTCGACAATTTCCAGCACGGATTGGGGGCTGAGCTGAACCATGCAGTCGCAGCTGATCGTTTCGAGCTTTTCGCAATCCCTGCAGCTCTTGTCCCTGACGAGATTCTGAGCCCGTTTTCCCAGCGCCGCCCATCTGCCCGGATGCATCGGACGCGTCGGCGGGAACAGCCCCAACGTGCGCTGGCCAATCGCGGCCGACAAATGCAGAGGCCCGGTGCCACTGGCGATCAGGCCATCCGCCTGGTGGATGAAGGTGGTCAACTGGCCCAGCGTCTGCGTGCCGCACAGGCTCGTGACGTTCGGCTTGGCCAGCAACGCGCCGCCGTTGGCTTTCAGCCATTCCCCTTCTTTTGCACTGCCCGACAGCCACAGATGCACATCGCGCCTGGCCAACAGTAACTCCGCCAACGCAGCGTAGTGTTCGATCGGCCATTCGCGGCCGTGGCCGTTCGACTTGGTGTGAAGGACCAGATTGAACGCATACGGGGCCTGCATTTCCGAAATGGCCTTGTCTTCGGGAATATCGAAGTGATACAGGTCCGGGATTTGCTCCCGCGTCGGAATGTCACGGCTGCCATACGGGCTCAGGAAGCGAAAGTTGATCTGCGCCTCATGGTCTTCCGTGGTCCGCTTGCTGAAACGCACCCTGCGGTTGCAATACAACATCAGGTAAATCTTCTGGCGCGCGTTGCCGATCCGGTGGCGGACTCTTGCCCGGAACGCGGCCTGCGCCAGCGTTCGATCGGGCTGTGCCAGGATCACGGTATCGATGCCGGATTTCCTGAGGAAGCCGGCCGGGTCATCGGCAATGTTTTCCAGTTCGATGACTTCATCGATATCCGTGCAGAAGCGGACCAGCGGCGCCGCATAGGCGCGGCACAGGAAGCTGATCTTCGCTTTCGGATTCAGTTGCCTCAGTCGAGCGACCATCGGCAAGGTCAGTACTATGTCGCCGATGTTGTCGGTGCGGCTGACCAGTATGTGGTTGCTTCGGATTGCCATTTATCTTCAATGTCAGAGCAGGGTGGGGGCATGCCACTCAGGCATTACCGTTGCGCCCGCTTGCGCAAATACCGCAAATACCATTTCAGGCTCTCCACCGGCTTGTGCTGGCGGAACATGAAGCGCGAATGCATGCGCATTTCCTTGGTATTTCTCGGTTCCGGATCCAGCGGCATGTCACGCCACGGTGACAAGGCCAGATATTTGCGGAACAGTCCGCGGGCCTCATGGCCGCTCCAGTCGGCCCAGGGTTTGACCGAGCCCGCAAAATGGATAAAGACCGCCTTGCCGACCGGACGCATGGCAAAGCGGTTGACGTTCAGGTCGTGGATCAGGTCATATAGGTAATTCCAGCGCGGCGAGATGTATTTCGCGCGACCGTTGAGCACCTTATTGAGCGCGTCCTGGTCGTTGAAACGCATGTCCGTGCTGGTATCAAGTAGCGCTTCCAGGGTTTGAGGCGTGATGTTTTCGGCCAGCCACTTGTCGATATTGATGAACAGCACGCCGCCATTGAAATACTCGGCATGGGCCAGGCCAAGTGCGGCAACACGCCGGCGCAGTGTAACGGGCGCATCCGGCACGACGACCGCGATCTCGTTGCTGATATCCATGTCGACCAGTTCGTCGAGGCGGTTGACGCACAGGATATCGGCATCGAGGTACAGCACGCGGTCGGTCTGCCCTTGCAGCACCTCGGGAATGACCAGTCGAGTAAAGATCGACAGCGAGTAGTGCGAGTGCCCGAGGAAATGCGAGAACTGCGTGAAGGATGCCAGATCCAGCAAGTGCAGCTGGGTGCTGACCGGGTACATCTCTTCGAGCTGCTTCAGGCGGCGCTGATTTTCTTCCAGCGCGGAGAACGTCAGCACATGGAAGGTGAAATGCTGTCCCGGGTTATTGTCGATGATCGATGCGATCGTCGCGCCCATCGCACGGAAATAATTGTCGTCGACGCAGAACGCGATATGGAACGACGGCTTGCCGTTGCTGCCTGTCATCGGAGCCATGGTGTTGTTGTCGGATGCGGGCAGGTTCATTGGATGGTCTTCATGACTTGTTCGACGGGAATGGCATTGACCCAGTCCCGGCGATTCGCTGCGGTGATCACCGTGCTGTTCTGCCTGTCGATCGGCACCCACTCAGGATTCTTCTGGCGCATCAGTGCAATCACGGGCACATGCACGGCGTTCGCCAGGTGCATCACGGCCGTTTCCACCGAGATGATCAGATCGCATTGCGCCAGGATTGCAGGCAGCTGGAAGAAGTTGTCTTCGGCACTGAACAGCTCGGTGCGCGCCAGGCTGTAGCTGCTGATGACCTCGCGCGCATGCGCCAGTTCCTGCGGCACCGCATTGACGATGAAGCAGCTGTCGCGCCACCGCGGATGCTGCTGCATGGCCTGGATCAGCGCGGCGACCTGTTCCAGCGTCCAGCAGCGCTTCTTAGTCTTGGCGTACGGGTTAATGAACACCAGCTTGCCTTCGCGAGGCAAAAAGCCCCAGGCGGCAAGCGTGTCCTGCGCATACTGTTGCCATTGCGCGGGAATATCGACAAAGGGAAAGCGCTCCGCCGGGCTGACTTCCAGTCCGCTGATCTGGCGGAACCAGTGCGCATACACGTCACTGATGTGCTGCGGCGAGGCCCGGTCGACCTTGTACGGCGGAATCGAGGCGTCGAGCTTGCGGTAGGCAAGCAGGTGGTGTGGCTGATAGAAGCGGACAGGGCGCGTCATGCCCACCACGAATCCGTCCGGACTGATGGTGCGTGCAAGGTTTGCGTACTGCGGCGGCCGCAGCGTCGCTAGCGACACCACGATCGGATAGTGCTCCTGCTGCGCCTCGCGGATCGATGCCTCGTAGAGTTCCGGGCTATAAGTGCGCGTATAGACCTTGCTGAAAAACGGGCAGGCGGCCAGCCAGTCGTAGAGCGAGTACTTGCGCAGGTGTTCCCAGGCCTTGGCATCGCCGGTGCGGCGCACTTCGTCCACCCACAGGTGGATTTCCAGGTGCGGGTTAGCCTGCGCGAATGCCTTGAAGAAGTTTTGCAGATAAGTGAAATCGCCCAGCGCGAGGTGAGCGATGAACAGTATCTTTTTCGACCGCTTCAGCAAGTCTGCGGGAATCAGTGTCTGGGGTTGTGTCACGAATGGCTCGCGGGAAGTCACGTGGCGTCGTCAGGCCGTTATTGTAAGGGAGGGCAAGGACTGGCCCGAAAACTTCGGTGGCTTTTGGCGCACAATTGCCGGGCGCGGTGATGCCGCCTGCCGGCGAGTGCTGGCAGGCGGTAGCGTATCCGGCGACAGGCCTGGGCGTCAGCCCATTGCAGCCTTGACGGCTTCGCCCAGTTGGTACACCGAGAGCGCGTAGAAGAAGCTGCGGTTGTAGCGGGTCAGCACATAGAAGTTGCGCAGGCCGATCATGTACTCGGTGGGCTGATCGGGGGTGGGCAGGTCGACCACCAGGACGCCGGTTTCGCCTTCGCGCGCGAGGTCGACGGGCTCATCGAGACGCAATCCCGCGCGGGTAAGCTGGTTCAGCGTCCGTGTCGGCCACGGCTCGCCGTCGGCCGCCGCCGCCGCAATGCCGCGGCTGCCTTCATCGTTGGCCAGGCGCCAGACCACGGGCCGGTTGGCTTCCCAGCCGTGCAACTGCAGAAAGCGGCCGACGCTGCCGATGGCGTCGGTGGGGCTGTTGCGCAGATCGATGCGGCCGTTGCCGTCATAGTCGATCGCATACTCGCGCAGGCTGGTCGGCATGAACTGCGGGATGCCGATCGCACCGGCAAAGGAGCCCAGCACCGAAAAGACGTCGGTACGCGTGTCGCGGCACCAGATCAGGTAATCCGCCAGCTGGTTGCGGAACAGCGTCGCCCGGGCGTCGCGGTTAGGCGTGGACGGATAGTCGAAAGCCAGCGTCGAGAGCGAGTCGATGACGCGGAACGTGCCCATGTCGCGCCCGTAGATGGTTTCCACGCCGATGATGCCGACGATGACCGAAGCCGGCACGCCGAACTCGGCTTCGGCGCGCCGCAGCGTGTCGCGGTTTTCCTGCCAGAAGCGCATGCCCGCGTTGATGCGGATCGGTTCGATAAAGCGCGAACGGTAGGCACGCCAGCTTTTGCGCCCTGGCGTGGCTGGCGGCATGACCAGCCGCACCACGGTGGCGGAATAGACCGCCTGCCCGAACCAGCCTTCCAGCGTGCCGCGGTCGAAGCCGTGGCGAGTCACCATGTCGTCGATAAAGGCGCGGGTCTGTGCATTGTCGCGATAGCGCCCGGGCTCGATTTCTTCTTCCCGCACGCTCACGCGGCGCTTGCCGGCGGCGAGGAGGCTTGGGGAGAGGCCGCAGAGTCCCAGTGCGGCAGCGGATAACGCAGCGCCCAGCAACGGGCGGCGCAATGAACGCTGGGTGTCGGTCATGGTGTCCTTAGCAAGTCGCAGCGAGTATAGCGGATGGCACTGCACGCTCCGACGCCGAACTGCCGCCTGTCTGCCGCTCAATTGCCGCGGATATGGCGCCGCCACGGGCCCTGGCGGTCCGCTGGGGGGCTTGTCCTGTGCTAACGTAACGTTTGGAGACAAAACAACGAAGATAAGACATGCCGACGGGCTATTACACGCATCCGGAGTTCCTTTTGCACGAGATGGGCCATTTCCATCCCGAGTGCCCGGAACGCCTGCAGGCGATCGAGGATCACCTGATTTCCCACGGCATGGACGGCCTGCTGGAGCGCCGTGAAGCGGCGCCCGCGACCCGCGAGCAGATCGAACGCGTACACGGGGCCGCTTATGTCGATTCGCTGGAGCGCGCGAGCCCCGCCAGCGGCTACTACCCGATCGATCCCGACACATCGATGAATTCGCACACGCTGGCAGCCGCGAAGCTGGCAGCGGGGGCGGCCGTGGCGGCTACCGATGCCGTCATGGCGGGCGAGGTGGAAAACGCGTTCTGCTGCGTGCGTCCGCCCGGACACCATGCCGAGCCCGACCGCGCCATGGGCTTCTGCTTCTTCAACAACGTGGCCGTCGCGGCCCGCCATGCGCTGGCAGCGCACGGGCTGGAGCGCGTGGCCGTCGTCGACTTCGACGTCCATCACGGCAACGGCACCGAGGCAGCGTTCCGGGGCGACGATCGCGTGCTGATGTGCAGCTTCTTCCAGCACCCGTTCTATCCCTACAGCGGCACCGAGCATATCGCCACGAACATGGCGAATATCCCGCTGCCTGCCTATACCAACGGGCTCGCGGTGCGCGAGGTGGTCGACACCATCTGGCTGCCGCGGCTGAACGAGTTCCGCCCGCAGATGCTGTTCATCTCGGCCGGCTTTGACGCCCACCGCGAGGACGACCTGGGTCAGATGGGCCTGGTCGAGCAGGACTATGCGTGGATCACGGGGC
The DNA here is from genome assembly GCF_057073735.1 of Cupriavidus sp. C1SS-2L. Classification (NCBI taxonomy): domain Bacteria; kingdom Pseudomonadati; phylum Pseudomonadota; class Betaproteobacteria; order Burkholderiales; family Burkholderiaceae; genus Cupriavidus; species Cupriavidus sp. C1SS-2L. Next base: position 2,832,930 of record NZ_CP172708.1, on the reverse strand, counting down.
AGCTCGTCGATGTGGCCCGCGCGCATGCGAACGGCCGCATCGTCAGCTGTCTCGAGGGCGGCTACAACCTCAGCGCGCTGGGCCGCAGCGTGCTGGCACACCTGAAAGTGCTGCTGGAACGATAAGGAGCAAGCCCGCATGGCCGACACCGATCCGCGCACGAGCGCACCCCTGCTGACCGAGTCGCGCGATGCCGCGGGCGTGGCGCGCCTGACCATGAACCGCCCGGAAGCGTTCAACGCGTTGTCCGAAGACCTGCTGGACGAACTGGCTGCCGCCTTCGCCCGCCTGGCCGCGGACGAGTCGGTACGCGTGGTGGTACTGGGCGGCGCCGGCAAGGCCTTCTGCGCCGGGCACGATTTGCGCGAGATGCGCGCCTCGCCATCGCATGACTACTACCGGCGCCTGTTCGACCGCTGCACCCGGGTGATGATGGCCATCCAGAAGATGCCGCAGCCGGTCATCGCGCGCGTACATGGCATTGCGACGGCGGCAGGCTGTCAGCTGGTGGCCATGTGCGACCTCGCCGTGGCTGCGGACGATGCGCGCTTTGCCGTATCGGGTGTCAATCTGGGGCTGTTCTGTTCGACGCCCGGCGTTGCCCTGTCACGCAACCTCTCGCGCAAGCAGGCCATGGAGATGCTGCTGACCGGCGACATGATCGATGCTGCTACGGCCTGCGCGCGGGGGCTGGTCAACCGGATCGCGCCGCTGGCCCAGCTCGATGAAGAAGTGGCACGGCTGGCGGCCAGCATCTGCGCCAAGCCGGCGGCGGCCGTGGCGGCAGGAAAGGGTCTGTTCTACAAGCAACTCGAAATGGGCATCGAGGCGGCCTACCAGCTCGCTGGACAGACTATGGCCTGCAACATGATGGATGAGTCTGCGCTGGAGGGCGTCCAGGCCTTCATCGACAAGCGGGCGCCGAGTTGGCGTGCCTCATGAGGCCTATGAGCCGCAGCTATATGCCTTGAGTGCATAAAGCCATCGGAAAAAATTCGTTTATTGCATGAGGCGGATCGCTTAAAATGCTCGCTTCATAAAACATAACGTGGCGGCAACAGCGCTGGAGACCTTTCTCGCCTGTTGCCGTTTTCTTTTGGTCACTTTTCATGATCGAACTGCAAGGACTCTCGCAGCGTTTCCCCGGCGGGTCGGGTGAAGTGCATGCTTTGCGGGACGTCAGCCTGTCCATTGGGGCGGGCGAGGTCTTCGGCATCATCGGCCGCAGCGGCGCCGGCAAGAGCACGCTGGTGCGCGCCATCAACCTGCTCAACCGTCCGACGAGCGGCCGCGTGATCGTCGGCGGCCAGGACCTGACCGCGCTGGACAACGGCGCCCTGCGCCTGGCGCGCCGTGACATCGGCATGATCTTCCAGCACTTCAACCTGCTGTCGTCGCGCACCGTGTTTGACAATGTGGCGCTGCCGCTGGAACTGGCGGGCAAGACGAAATCGGAAATCGAGGCCACGGTGCTGCCGCTGCTGGACCTGGTGGGGCTGTCCGTGCTGAAGGACCGCTACCCCTCGCAGATCTCCGGCGGCCAGAAGCAGCGCGTGGGCATTGCGCGCGCGCTGGCAAGCAAGCCCAAGGTGCTGCTATCCGATGAAGCGACGTCCGCGCTCGACCCGGAAACCACGCGCTCGATCCTGGACCTGCTCAAGCAGATCAACCGCGAACTCGGCCTGACCATCGTGATGATCACGCACCAGATGGAGGTGATCAAACAGGTCTGCGACCGCGTTGCCGTGCTGGAAGCCGGACGCGTGGTGGAAGAGGGCCGCGTGATCGACGTTTTCCTGCGCCCGCAGCATGAAGTCACGCGCGCCATGATCGGCGACGTGATCGCGCAGGAGTTGCCCGAAAGCGTGCTCAAGCGCGTGGAAAGCCGGCTCGGCAACGGGCGCGATCATGTCTACCGTCTTGCCTTTACCGGCGAAGGCGTGGACCAGCCGGTGCTGGCCCAGGCGATCCGCCGCTATGGGCTCGATTTCAATATCCTGCACGGCCATATCGACGAGATCCAGGGGCAGGCCTTCGGCTCGCTGGCCATCATGGCCACCGGCGAGCTGGCCGACGTGAAGGCGGCAATGGAATACCTGCAGCAACAGGGCGTGGTGGTAGAGGAGATCGAACATGTGGTCTGAAATGTTTGACCTGTTCCTGACGTCCTTCAACGAGACGCTGCTGATGGTGGTGATCTCCGGCGTGGTCGGCTCGCTGCTGGGCGTGCCGCTCGGCGTGCTGCTGCACCTGACCAATCGCGGTGGCGTGCTGTCGCACCCGCTGTTCAATCGCACCATCGGCGTCGTGGTGAACGCGGTGCGCTCGGTGCCTTTCATCATCCTGCTGGTGGTGGTGATTCCGTTCACGCGATTCATCGTCGGCTCGTCGATCGGCACCACGGCGGCGATCGTGCCGCTGACCATTGCGGCGGTCCCGTTCATCGCGCGGCTCGTGGAAAGCGCGCTGCGCGAAGTCGACAAAGGGCTCGTCGAAGCGGCCCAGTCGATGGGCGCAACGACCGGCCAGATCGTCTGGAAGGTGCTGCTGCCCGAAGCAATGCCCGGCATCGTGGCCGGCCTGACCATTACCTTCGTGAGCCTGGTCGGCTATTCGGCCATGGCGGGCGCGATTGGCGGTGGCGGCTTGGGCGACCTGGGCATCCGCTATGGTTACCAGCGCTACATCACAGAGGTGATGGTCGCGGTGGTGGTGATCCTGATCATCTTCGTGCAGGCTGTGCAGAGCTTCGGCGACTGGCTGGTCCGCCGCATCAGCCACCGCTGATCCCTCAACGATTCAGGCGACGCGCCGCAAGGCGCCACGCCGCTACTCAAGAAAGAAGGCAAGACATGCAACGTCGCAACCTGCTGCAATGGATTCTTGGTGCCGCGCTCGGCGCCACGCTGGCTACCGGTGCGGTGGCCCAGGATAAGCCGATCAAGGTTGGCGTGACTGGCGGCCCGCACGCCCAGATCATGGAACAGGTGAAGAAGGTCGCGGCCAAGGACGGGCTGAACATCCAGGTGGTCGAGTTCAGCGACTACATCCAGCCCAACGCCGCGCTGGCCGCCGGCGACCTGGACGCCAACAGCTACCAGCACTTGCCATACCTCGAAGCGCAGATCAAGGATCGCGGCTACAAGTTCACGCACGTGGCCTTTACGGTCACGTTCCCGATGGGCGTGTACTCGAAGAAGATCAAGTCGCTCGACCAGCTCAAGGCCGGCGCGCGTGTCGGCGTGCCGAACGACCCGACCAACGGTGGCCGCGGCCTGCTGCTGCTGCAAAGCAAGGGCGTGATCAAGCTCAAGCCGAATGCCGGCCTGAAGGCAACGCCGCTGGATATCGTCGAGAACCCGAAGAAGATCCGCATCGTCGAGCTGGACGCCGCGCAACTGCCGCGGTCGCTCGATGACCTGGACGCCGCCGCCATCAACGGCAACTACGCCGAGTCGGCTGGCCTATCGCCCACACGTGATGCAATCGCCATCGAAGGGCCGAAGGGGCCGTACGCGAACCTCATCGCCATCCGCGAGGCAGACAAGAACAAGCCTTGGGTTGCCAAGCTCGTGAAGGCCTATCAGTCGCCGGAAATCAAACAGTACATCACTTCTACCTTCAGGGAATCGGTGATTACGGCCTGGTGAGCCGGGGATCTCATCCAATTCGACGATGTACGTGCCGCCCGTGTCGCGGCACAATCACGAGGATGCAAGAGCCAGCCGGGCTATGCCCGGCAACTTTTTGCCTATAAAATAGTACGATCGTTCGAAAAATATATAGGCCGCCAACCCGGTGGTTATAATGATGAGCGGACAAATTTCTGACTATCAGCTATCAGTGGAGTGAGCGCATGAAAGTACTCGTCGCAGTCAAGCGGGTGGTGGATTACAACGTGAAGGTGCGTGTCAAGGCCGACGGCACCGGCGTGGATCTGGCCAACGTCAAGATGAGCATGAACCCCTTCGACGAAATCGCCGTTGAAGAGGCCGTCCGCCTGAAGGAAGCAGGTGTTGTGACCGAAGTCATCGCCGTGTCGTGCGGCGTGGCCCAATGCCAGGAAACCCTGCGCACGGCCATGGCCATCGGTGCCGACCGTGGCATCCTGGTGGAGTCGAACGAAGACCTGCAGCCGCTGGCCGTGGCCAAGCTGCTCAAGGCGCTGATCGACAAGGAACAGCCGCAACTGGTGATCCTGGGCAAGCAGGCCATCGATGACGACTCGAACCAGACCGGCCAGATGGTGGCCGCGCTGGCAGGCCTGCCGCAGGCAACCTTCGCCTCGAAGGTGGTCGTGGCTGATGGCAAGGCATCGGTGACCCGTGAAGTCGACGGTGGCCTGGAAACCCTGTCGCTGAAGCTGCCGGCCGTGGTGACGACCGACCTGCGCTTGAACGAGCCGCGCTACGTCACGCTGCCGAACATCATGAAGGCCAAGAAGAAGCAGCTCGATACCGTCAAGCCGGAAGACCTCGGCGTGGACGTCAAGCCGCGCCTGTCGACCGTGAAGGTGGTCGAGCCTGCCAAGCGCAGCGCAGGTGTGATGGTGCCGGACGTTGCGACGCTGGTGCAGAAGCTGAAGAACGAAGCCAAGGTTATCTGAGCGCGGGGGAGATAGAACATGACTGCACTCGTCATTGCTGAACACGACAATCAATCGATCAAGGCCGCCACGCTGAACACCGTGACGGCAGCTGCCCAATGCGGCGGCGATGTCCACGTGCTGGTGGCTGGCGCCAACGCCGCTGCCGCTGCCGCCGCCGCCGCGAAGATCGCCGGCGTGTCGAAGGTGCTGCTGGCCGACGCCGCCTACTTCGGCGACGGCCTGGCCGAAAACATCGCCGAGCAAGCCCTGGCGATCGCCAACGACTACAGCCACATCCTGGCTCCGGCTACCCCGTACGGCAAGAACATCCTGCCGCGCGTGGCCGCCAAGCTGGACGTGGCCCAGATCTCGGAAATCTCGAAGGTCGACGCTCCGGATACGTTCGAGCGCCCGATCTACGCCGGTAACGCGATCGCGACCGTGAAGTCGTCGGACAAGATCAAGGTCATCACCGTGCGCGGCACCGCGTTTGACGCTGCTGCCGCCGAAGGCGGTTCGGCTGCTGTCGAGAACCTGCCGGCCGTGGCCGACGCAGGCGTGTCGCAATTCGTTTCGCGCGAAGTGGCCAAGAGCGACCGTCCGGAACTGACCGCCGCCAAGATCATCGTCTCCGGTGGCCGTGGCGTGGGTTCAGGCGAGAACTACACCAAGGTGCTGACGCCCCTGGCCGACAAGCTGGGTGCCGCGCTGGGCGCTTCGCGCGCTGCCGTGGACGCCGGCTTCGTGCCGAACGACTACCAGGTCGGCCAGACCGGCAAGATCGTCGCGCCGCAACTGTACATCGCCGTCGGTATCTCGGGCGCGATCCAGCACCTGGCCGGCATGAAGGACTCCAAGGTGATCGTCGCCATCAACAAGGACGCTGAAGCCCCGATCTTCTCGGTGGCTGACTACGGCCTGGTTGGTGACCTGAACACCGTGGTGCCGGAGCTGGTTGCGGCACTGGGCTGATCTATCGCCGGCCCTTGTGGCCGGCCCTGCAGAGATGCTGCATAAGCCGTTCCGGGCGTGTCCCGCGAACGGCTTTTTTATACACGATTGGAGACATCGATGACCTACCGCGCACCGCTCAAGGACATGCTGTTCGTGATGAACGAGCTGGCCGGACTGGACGCCGTGAGCCAGTTGCCTGGCTTTGAGGAAGCCACGCCGGAGACGGCGCAGGCCGTGCTGGAAGAGGCGGCCAAGTTCAATGAGCAGGTGGTGGCACCGCTGAACCGTGCGGGCGACCTGGACCCCAGCAGCTGGAAAGATGGCATGGTCACCACAACGCCTGGTTTCAAGGACGCATTCCGCCAGTTCGGCGAAGGCGGCTGGCAAGGCGTGCTGCATCCGCAGGAATTCGAGGGGCAGGGGCTGCCCAAGCTGATCGCCACGGCCTGCAACGAAATGCTCAACAGCGCGAATTTGTCGTTCGCGCTGTGCCCGTTGCTGACGGACGGCGCCATCGAGGCCCTGCTGACCGCCGGCTCTGACGAGCAGAAGGCTACCTTCCTGCCCAAGCTGATTTCCGGCGAGTGGACCGGCACCATGAACCTGACCGAGCCGCAGGCCGGTTCGGACCTGGCCGCGGTGCGCACGCGTGCCGAACCGCAGGGCGACGGTACGTACAAGGTATTCGGCACCAAGATCTTCATCACCTATGGCGAGCACGACATGGCGGACAACATCGTCCACCTCGTGCTGGCGCGTACGCCGAATGCGCCCGAAGGCGTGAAGGGCATCTCGCTGTTCATCGTGCCGAAGTTCATGGTCAATGCAGACGGCTCGCTCGGCGCGCGCAACGACGCGCATTGCGTGTCGATCGAGCACAAGCTGGGCATCAAGGCCAGCCCGACCGCGGTGCTACAGTTTGGCGACCACGGCGGTGCCATCGGTACGCTGGTGGGTGAAGAGAACCGCGGCCTCGAGTACATGTTCATCATGATGAACTCGGCGCGTTTCGCGGTCGGCATGCAGGGCATCGCGGTCTCCGAACGTGCTTACCAGCAGGCCGTGGCCTATGCGCGCGAACGCGTGCAAAGCCGCCCGGTCGACGGCTCGGCGCGCGAGGCGGTGACGATCATCCATCATCCCGACGTCAAGCGGATGCTGATGACGATGCGCGGCCTGATCGAAGGCGCGCGCTCGGTGGCCTACGTGGCGGCCGCTACCTGCGATGCCGCGCACAACCATGCGGACGAAGCCGTGCGCACGAAGAACCAGGCGCTCTACGAGTTCCTGGTGCCAATCGTGAAAGGCTGGAGCACGGAGCTTTCGATCGATGTGACGAGCCTGGGCGTGCAGGTGCATGGCGGCATGGGCTTCATCGAGGAAACCGGGGCGGCCCAGCACTACCGCGACGCACGCATCCTGCCGATCTACGAAGGCACGACGGCCATCCAGGCCAATGACCTCGTCGGCCGCAAGACGGTGCGTGATGGCGGTGCCGTCGCGCGTGCCTTCTGCGCCAGCATTGCCGAAACCGAAGCGGCGCTCGGCAAGCATGGCGGTGCCGCGTTCACGGCCGTTCAGGCGCAACTGGCCAAGGGCCGTGCTGCGCTGGAAGCGGTTGTCGAGTTCGTGGTTGCCAATGCCAAGTCAGACCCGAACGCAGTGTTCGCCGGCAGCGTGCCATACCTGAAGCTGTGCGGCATCGTGTTCTCGGGCTGGCAGTTGGGCCGCGCGATGCTGGCGGCCGATGCAAAGCGCGCTGAAGATCCTGGCTTCCATGATGCCAAGATCGCGACGGCGCACTTCTTTGCGGAGCACATCCTGTCGCAGGCGTCCGCGCTGCGCGATGCCATCGTCGCGGGTGCCGCGCCGGTGAATGCTGTCTCGCCCGATCAGTTCTGATGCGGCGGTTCTCTGCAAATAAAAAGGGCGGCCCGTCGGGTCGCCCTTTTTGCTGGTGTGGCGCGCTGCGCCGAAGGTCAAGCCGTAGCGGGACGCGGGGCGCCCTGCATGCGCTGCGGCTTCAGGTAGCGCCCGACTGACAGGTCATCGGCGCGGATCGCGGGCGAGCGGCCCGATACCAGGTCGGACAGCAACTTGCCCGAGCCGCACGCCATGGTCCAGCCAAGGGTGCCGTGACCCGTGTTCAGCCACAGGCCGCGCACCTGAGTCGGGCCGACGATCGGTGTGCCGTCCGGCGTCATTGGGCGCAGGCCGGTCCAGAAGGTGGCCTCGCTGACGTCGCCGGCGCCCGGGAACAGGTCGGTCACGACGTGCTCGAGCGTGCGGCGCTTGGCCGGATCGAGCGAGCGGTCGTAGCCAACGATCTGCGCCATGCCGCCGACGCGAATGCGGTCCTCGAAACGCGTGATCGCCACCTTGTAGGTTTCGTCGAGCACGGTCGACACCGGGCTGCGCGCGGCGTCAGTCATCGGCACCGTGATTGAGAAGCCTTTGAGCGGATAGACCGGCAGGTTCGACATGCCATGCAGGAACGGCTTGACGAGCTGCGTCGACCAGCTGCCGAGTGCTACCACGACGAGGTCGGCCGCGATCGGCTCGCCGTCCACCACGGCGCCGGTTACGGCGTCGCCCTGGGTCATGAGGCTGTTGATCGAACGGTTGTACTGGAATTTCACGCCCAGCGCCTCGGCCATGGCTGCCAGCTGTCGGGTAAACAGCTGGCAGTCGCCGGTTTCATCGTTGGGCAGGCGCAGGCCTCCGGTCAGCTTGTGGCTGACGGCGGCCAGCGCCGGTTCGCTCGCGGCGAGTTCTTCGCGCGAAAGCAACTGGTAGGGCACGCCGGCTTCTTCAAGCACCGCGATGTCCTTGGCGGCGCCATCAAGCTGGTCCTGCGTGCGGAAAACTTGCAGCGTCCCGTGCTGGCGGCCTTCATACGCAATGCCGGTGTCGGCGCGCAGCGCCCGGATGCAGTCGCGGCTGTATTCGGCCAGACGGACCATGCGCTCCTTGTTGACCGCGTAGCGCTCGGCGCTGCAGTTCTGCAGCATTTGCCACATCCACTGCAACTGGAACAGGGTCCCGTCCGGGCGGATCGACAGTGGGGCATGTTCCTGGAACATCCACTTGATCGCCTTCAGAGGCACGCCAGGAGCCGCCCATGGCGACGCATAGCCGGGCGAGATCTGCCCGGCATTGGCAAAGCTGGTGCCAAGCGCGGGCCCCGCCTCGCGATCGACAACGGTCACTTCGTGACCGGCTTTGGCCAGATACCACGCACTGGTGACGCCGATAACGCCACTACCAAGTACGAGAACGCGCATGTTTCGGGGGCTCCTAACCAGGATGTCAGGGTATTGAAGGATTTGTCTCTATACTATTGAAACTAATCCAGTCATAGTTATTGAATTTCTCAGAAAAACAGGAATAAGTCATGAGAACGAGTCGCCAGCCCGTCCGCGCCCTTGACCGGCTCGACCGCAAGATCCTCGCGCTGCTGCAGGCTGACGGCCGGATGTCGATGAAGGACCTGGCCGAGGCAGTCGGGCTGACCATCACGCCATGCATCGAGCGCGTCAAGCGCATGGAGCGCGATGGTGTCATCATGGGCTACTACGCACGGCTCAATCCGACTCTGCTGGGCAGCGCGCTGCTGGTGTTTGTCGAGATCTCGCTGGGGAACAAGTCGGGCAATATGTTCGAGCAGTTCCGCCGCGAAGTGCTGCGGATTCCCGAAGTGCTCGAGTGCCACCTGGTGTCGGGCGATTTCGACTACCTGATCAAGGCGCGCATCCGGGAGATCGGCGAATACCGGCGGCTGCTCGGCGACATCCTGCTGCAGTTGCCCGGTGCGGCGCAGTCGAAGAGCTATGTGGTGATGGAAGAGATCAAGGAGACGCTGGCCATTTCCGTGGAGGAGAAGGCCCAGTCAGCCTGACGATGAGACGTTCCCCGCCGGATTCCGCCCCCGATACCCGCCGTGAGAGTCGACGCGAACGCGATGCCGATGACGTTGGCATCGCGGAAGGCACTCGTGCGCCCGTGGCACGCAAGGGGCGCGGCGCGGTCAGCAATATCCAGGGCCGATATGAACGCGATCAGCGCGAGCCGTTCGATGATGGCTGGTGCGCGGCCAGCTACGACGAGGGTGCCGAAACCGGTGATCCCGTTGAAGCTACCAGGCCAGTCATTCCAATCGTACCGGCCGACGCGGAGACGCCCCCGCCGCTGCGCACCGAAGTCACGATCGAGCGCGCACGGTCAATTCTTACGCGCAACGCGTCGCCGGATATCCCGTTCGACGTTTCGCTGAATCCATATCGCGGTTGCGAACACGGGTGCATTTACTGCTTTGCGCGGCCCACGCATGCCTACCTCGACCTCTCGCCGGGACTCGATTTCGAGACCCGGCTGTACGCCAAGACCAACGCCGCCGAACGGCTGCGGGAAGCGCTGATGCGGCCCTCCTACCGGTGTGAGACGATTGCACTGGGCGTCAATACCGACGCGTACCAGCCTATCGAGCGCGAGTATCGGGTGACGCGTGGGATCCTTGAAGTCTTGAGCGAGTGCAACCATCCTGTTGCCCTGATAACGAAATCGTCGCTGATCGAGCGCGACATCGACCTGCTCGCGCCGATGGCGTCCAAAGGGCTGGCCGTGGCCGCGGCGACGATCACCACACTCGATGCCGGTATCGCCCGTACGCTTGAGCCACGCGCGGCGACGCCATCGCGTCGGCTGCGCACCATCCGGACGTTGACGGAGGCGGGCATCCCGGTCGGCGTGAGCATTGCACCGGTGATCCCGTTCATCACCGAACCTGATCTGGAGCGCGTGCTCGAAGCCGCGCGCGAAGCCGGCGCGGTGTATGCGAATTACATCGTGCTGCGACTGCCCTGGGAAGTTCACCCGCTCTTCGAGGAGTGGTTGCAGGCCCATTTTCCGGACCGTGCAGAGCGGGTGATGAACCGTGTGCGCGACATGCGCGCGGGCAAGGCCTATGACGCGAGCTTTGCCACACGCATGCGCGGGACTGGGGTGTGGGCCGACCTGATGCGCCAGCGCTTCTATAAGGCGGCAGACCGGCTGGGATACCGTTACAACCGGTTCGAACTCGATACGTCGCGTTTCCGCGTGCCGCCCAGCTGGACGACCGTCGCGGACGACGACGCGCAAGGCACCTTGTTCTGACTGCTCGCGGCCGCTTCCTGGTCGCCGATCATGCTGCTTGCCAACTCCAGCGCGGCCCTCGCGCGGGCCGCGGGCAGGCCCGAAGACAGCGCCAGCCTGACGGCGATGGCCGCCAGGCGTCCTTCTTCATACGTAGGCATGTCAGTCTTGCTCCTTTGCACAGTCGGTGTCATGGCCGGCCGGGCTGGTTACCGCCAGAAGCCAGCGGGGTGCTTCCAGTATGGGCGATTTGCACGGAAGAGGAACCTGACATCGGCGGGGTTTGCGCGCGGACAAGTTGGAAGGGGATCGCACTGGACATTGCCAGAAGCGCCAGCGCCGTGTGGCGTGGCGTCTCAGGCGCGGTCCCGGTCCCAGTAGGGCGGATTGCCGAAGCGTGCCGCAAAGAAGTCGACGAAGGCTCGTGTCTTGGCGGGAACAAGATGGCGGCTCGGATAGACCGCCCAGATGGAAACGGCCGGCAGGACCGGATACTCGTCGAGCACGGTCACGAGTTGTCCGCTTCGCAGCAGGGCGCCCACATCCCAGGTCGACTTGAGCGCGATGCCCATGCCTGCCACCAGTGCATCGCGGATGACTTCGCCGTTGTCCACGCGCAGGTTGCCATGCACGGTGACCGCGGTTTCCCCGAGCGGCGTGTCGAAGCGCCAGGCGGACTGGTCGCCGAGAATGAGGCAATTGTGCGTGCGCAGGTCATCGGGATGCTTTGGGATGCCGTGCGCGGCGAGGTAAGAGGGCGCCGCACAGATCACCCGGCGGCTTGGCGCAAGCGCGCGGGCCACGAGCGAGGAGTCTGGCAAAGCGCCCATGCGCAACGCCACGTCGATGCCTGCGTCGACAAGCGGCACGACCTGATCGCTGAGGCGGAGGTCGAGCCGTATCTCAGGATACGTTTCGAGAAAAGCCGGAATGGCCGGCGACACATGCTGCCGCCCGAACGAAGCTGGCGCGGTGACGCGCAGCAACCCGTGCGGTGCCCGCGCCCCTTTGCCGACCGACTGTTCGGCGGCCTCGGCGGTGGCTAGCAGCTGCTGCGCGTGTTCGATGAAGCGCTCGCCATCGGCGGTCAGCGACAACCGGCGCGTGGTCCGGTGCAGCAGGCGTGTGCCGAGGGTTTGTTCGAGCCTGGCGAGGCGCGCGCTCGCCGTGGAGGTGGACAGTTGCAGGTCGCGCGCGGCGGCGGACAGGTTGCCCAGCGACGCCGCGCGCGTAAAGACCGCGACGTCGAGCAGGTCGAAGTACATGGCTGCCCGACGCCGCTGGAATGGCTACTGGGACAGCGCGCGTGCCGCTTCGACCTGCGACTCGAAGAAGGTCTGGAAGCTGATGGCCAGTCCGGCCATCAGCAGGCCCGTGCCGATCAGCAGCGACAGGATCACCAGGATCACCACGGGCCAGCCCGAACGCGTGGGCGGGCCACCCGGATTGAAGCGGGCATCCCATTTGTCATCGGGCCGCAGTCCAAAGACGATCGCGGCGAGGAACGCGCTAATCACCGACGCGCCGCCGGCCACGGCGAAGGTCCAGTTCAACGCGGGCGAGCCGGTCTCGGTCACCATCGAGGCAACACCGATCACGCCGGCCAGCGTGGACAGCAGATGAAGCCAGCCGTACTGGTCGCGCAGTCCGCCGAGGTAGAACCGGTGCGCACCGAGGCTGCCCAGCAGGAAGGCCAGCGCCACCGTCAGCAGCTTCGATCGGGACCGCGTGGAGGGCAGGGCGGTTGAACGGGATGCTTGGGACGCTTGGCTGGCTGCAGGCATGGGGCAACGTGGCGAAGGGTTGCCTGCGTACGCGCCGGCAACGATCAATGGGATTCGGCAGGCAGCAGGTGCCAGCCGGGACACATTGTACGACGCCGTCCCGACAGCTTGCGCGAAGGAGATTTACTGCGGAGGCCAGCTAACGCCAGCCGGAGGAGAAGAGGTGATGGAAGAGGTTGCTGGTGTGTTCGCTGATATGGGTTTCGCCATACAGGACCAGCGTCAATAACAGCATGAAAAGTAGCGATAGCGACAGTTGTCCGGCGTGCTCAGCCAGGTCGCTCAACAGGCGGGTCATGACAGGCCTCGGCAGTTTGCGGGGTTTTTGCTCTGGAGGCTGCGCCCGGCGGGTTTATCCCGGCCTGCAGGAGGTGCCGGGCAGAGGCAGGTCAGTTTGGTATGCCGTCTGCACAAGGCGGTACGCTGCAGGAATCCGCGCAGCGTCGGGCAGCAGCCTGTGCGCGCGTTGGGAGCGCACTCAGATAAAGACAGCGATATACGGGGCGAGTTCCGGAGCGCTCAGCGGCCACCGTCGCGGCCGCGTGCCTGCCAGCCCGGTCCGACGCTGGTCGGCCGGTTGTCATTGCGGTTGGCGTCGCTTTGGCTGGTGCGTTCGGTCTGGCGCGGACGGTTTTCGTCGCGGGCGTTCGGCCCGCTGGGCCCGTTCGGCCGACCGCTCAGCCGGTCATCGGCCCGCGCCCGCGCCTCCATGCGATCGATCTGTGCCTGCACGTGGTCGCGGCTCTCGGCACGTACGCTGGCCATCTGCCAGCCTCCTGCGGCTTGGACACGCGGGCCGCGGGCCTCGGCATTCACGCGAGGCCAGAACGTGACTTGTGCATGGCTTGCGGCGACGGCGCCGATCAAGCCCGCAGCTGCGAGGATGCCAGCCACCAAGTCGCGCAGGAGTGAGCGGGTGAACATGCGGAATCCCAGGGTCCTGACGCGCAGCGTAGTAGTTTCAAAGTTGGGTTCATGGTACGCATGGGGCATCGGCGCGCCTATGCCAATCGCGTTACCGGTGTAACGGATTGTTTCGCCGGTTTTTACGGGCCCTGCAGCGGGTTTCAGGGCGCGTAGCGTATCCGGTAAACGGCGCCGGCAAGGTCGTCGCTGACAAGCAGCGAACCATCCGGAGCGACCAGTACATCGACCGGTCGGCCCCATGGCGTGCCATGCTGGAGCCAGCCTTGCGCAAAGACATCCTGGTGCACGGCTTTGCCGTCGGCATCCAGTGTCACACGCACGATGCGGTAACCGACGCGCTCGCTACGATTCCAGCTGCCGTGTTCGGCAATGAAGACGTTGTTGCGATACCGGGCCGGAAACTGCGTGCCGGTATAGAAGCGCATGCCGAGCGCCGCTACGTGCGCGCCGAGCTTGGCGACAGGCGGGACGAACTCGGAACATGCGCGTCGCTTGCCGAACTCGGGGTCGGGGATGGTTCCCGCATGGCAGAACGGATAGCCGAAATGCTGGCCGGCCTGCGTGACGCGGTTCAGTTCGTCGTCGGGCTGGTCGTCGCCGAGATAGTCGCGACCGTTGTCGGTGAACCACAGTTCGTGCGTCCCGGGATGCCAGTCGAAACCCACCGAGTTGCGCACGCCGCGGGCCACCACCTGCAGGTCGGAGCCGTCGGGCTTCATCTTCATGATGTTGGCGTAGCGGTTCTCGTCCGGCGCGCAGATATTGCACGGCGCACCGACCGGTACATAGAGGAAGCCGTCGGGGCCGAACGCGATGAATTTCCAGCCGTGGCCCGTTTCTTTGGGGAACCGGTCCGTGACGACGACTGGTGCAGGAGGGTTGTCCAGCCGGGCTTCGATGTCATCGAGGCGGACGATGCGGGAGGTTGACGACGCGTAGAGGCTGCCTTCGCGGAATGCCACGCCGACCGGCATGCTAAGGCCGGTAGCTACGACGCGTACCGACGGCTTGCCGTCGAGCGCAGCCGGTAACGCATAAACTTTACCTGCGGAACTGGAGCCGACGAATAACGTGCCGGAAGGTGTCATCGCCATGCCGCGAGCATTGGGCACGGCATCACTGACAACTTCGATGCGGAAGCCAGGGGGCACCTGGATCTGCTCCAGCGGCAGTGCTGCACGGCTCTCGCCGGTGCCGGCCCCAAGAACAATGCTGACCAGCGCCGCAACGCGCGCAGTGCGTTCGATCAAGTGCCGGACGATTCCCATGGAGTGCCCCCAGTCGCCGATTTCGCCACGATGCGCGCGCCCGAACATCGCGTCAACCACCTAAGTGTTTGTTTGACCACGGTAATTGGGCTATACTCTTGCGTTTCGTGTTCGAACACCAAGTTTTCTGAGGAATCATCTCATGGTCGTCATCCGTCTGGCTCGCGGCGGCAGCAAGAAGCGCCCGTTCTTCAACATCGTCGCCACCGATTCGCGCAACCGTCGCGATGGCCGCTTCATCGAGCGCGTTGGCTTCTACAACCCGCTGGCTTCGGAAGGCGAAGAAGGTCTGCGCGTTGTGGCTGACCGTCTGGCCTACTGGCAAGGCGTCGGCGCACAACTGTCGCCGACCGTTGCTCGCCTGGTCAAGCAGAACGCCGCCAAGGCCGCTGCCTGATAGCAGTCTGTTACGCGCTCCCTGGCGGGGCGCGTTTTCATTGCACACGTGACTGAACGAAAGCAGGGCGCCGCTGCGCCGAGGCCATTGAACCGGCCCCAAGGCGAGTCGCCGAAGGCGACCAAGCTGCCGGCGACGCTCTTGTATGCCGATCCGCTGCCAGATGATCTGGTGGAGGTGGGCTATGTCGGTGCTGCCTACGGCATCCGTGGCTGGATCAAGGTCGAGCCGCATGCCAACGATGCATCCGCATTGCTGCATGCGCGCCGGTGGTGGCTGCTCACGCCGCCGCAGGCTGGCCTTGTCGCCACCGCGGAAGCATCTCGCGCGCAGGCGGTCTGCGTCCGGGTTGCGCAATCGCGCGAGCACAGTGGAACTGTGGTTGCGCAGGCGACCGGCGTATCGGACCGCAATCTGGCCGAGGCGCTCAAGGGCCGTCGCGTGTGGATCCGGCGTGCGGACTTTCCCGCGCCGGAAGAGAATGAGTTTTACTGGGTAGACCTGATCGGCTGCGCCGTCAGCAACGAGCAAGGCGAGTTGCTTGGCGAGGTGTCCGGTCTGATCGATAACGGGGCTCACCAGATCCTGCAGGTGGCTTACGCATTGCCCGACGGCAAGGCCGGTGAACGGCTGGTTCCGTTTGTCGATGCGTTCCTGCGCACGGTCGACACCGCGGGCAAGCGCATCGTGGTGGACTGGGGGCTCGACTACTGAATTGCCGAAGCCGGCAGTTCGGACGGGGAGGGCGGATGCAGTTCGATGTAATCACGCTGTTTCCCGAAATGTTTCGCGCGCTGACCGACTGGGGTATCACCAGCCGGGCAGCCAAGCAGCAGCGGTATGCCCTGCGCACGTGGAATCCACGCGATTTCACCACGGACAACTACCGCACGATCGATGATCGTCCGTATGGTGGTGGTCCCGGCATGGTCATGCTGCCCAGGCCACTGGACGATGCGATCGATGCCGCTTCGGCGGCGCAGTCGCAGGCCGGCGTAGATACGCCGCATGTGGTGCTGATGTCGCCACAGGGCGCGACGCTGACGCACGAGAAGGTCATGTCGCTCGCGCAGCGGCCGGGTCTGGTGCTGTTATGTGGCCGCTATGAGGCCATCGACCAGCGCCTGATCGACCGTCGCGTGCATGAGGAAATCAGCCTTGGCGATTTCGTGCTGTCCGGCGGCGAATTGCCGGCCATGGCGCTGATCGATGCAGTAGTGCGCCACTTGCCCGGTGTGCTGGGCGATGCGCAGTCGGCAGTGCAAGACAGTTTCGTCAACGGGTTGCTTGATTGTCCGCATTACACGCGGCCCGAAGAGTACGAGGGTGTGCGGGTACCCGAGATCCTGCTCGGTGGCCATCATGCCGAGATTGAAAAGTGGCGGCGCCAGCAGGCGTTGGCCAATACTGCGAGAAAGCGCCCCGATCTGATCGAAGCGGCTCGCAAGCAAGGTTTGCTGACACGTGCCGACGAGAAATTCTTGTCGGAATGGTTGGTGAAAGAAGGGCGGGAGATGTCTCCCGCCAGGTAAAACCCCATCCTCTGCCGGGGCCCGGGCAATGCCTGGGGCATACAACGCTGGCACGATGGTTACGGAGAAAAAACGATGAACATCATCGAGCAGATCGAGAAGGAAGAGATCGCGCGTCTGACCGCGAACAAGACCATCCCCGCATTCGCACCTGGCGACACCGTGATCGTCAACGTGAACGTGGTGGAAGGCAACCGCAAGCGCGTGCAGGCTTACGAAGGCGTGGTGATCGCCAAGCGTAACCGTGGCCTGAATTCGTCCTTCATCGTGCGCAAGATCTCGTCGGGTGAAGGCGTGGAACGTACGTTCCAGCTGTACTCGCCGCTGATCGCCGGCATCGAAGTAAAGCGTCGCGGCGACGTGCGTCGTGCGAAGCTGTACTACCTGCGCGAGCGCTCGGGCAAGTCCGCACGTATCAAGGAAAAGCTGGTTTCGAAGGCAGCCAAGGCTGCTCAGTAAGCCGGATATGCCGGCCGGTTCTACCGGCCGGATGTTTCCTCAGGAAGGGCACCGCAAGGTGCCCTTTTTGCGTTTTGGCAACTGTGCAGGATTGCTGCGCTGCCGGAATGCGGGCATCTGTCATACTTGAGCCTGTTATGCGCCCCGCCTTTGATCCCGAATCTCTCCCGGTCGTCGATACCGACACGCAACGCCCAGCCCTGAGCGCGCCGCGTCTGCAGTCGGAATTCATCCGCCACCGGCTGCAGGTGCCGCCCGCCTGGGCACCCGAACTTACCGACGAATCACGCGTCTACGACCGCAGCCGCGGCTTGCGCGATGCCGCGGTGCTGGTGCCGATCGTCGAGCGCCGCGATGGCCTGACCATACTGCTCACCGAACGCAATGCCAACCTGAGCGCGCACGCAGGACAGATCAGCTTCCCGGGCGGTCGCCAGGAAAGCTATGACGTGAACCGAATCGATACGGCCTTGCGGGAAACCGAGGAGGAGGTAGGCCTGGCGCGGGACTACGTGGAAGTGCTGGGCGCGTTGCCGGACTACATCACAGGCACCGGCTTTCATGTCAGTCCGGTAGTAGGACTCGTACGCGATGGTTTCACGCTGCGGCCGGATGCCTCAGAGGTGGCCGATGTTTTTGAAGTGCCGCTGGCCTTCCTGATGAATCCTTCGCACCATGAGCGGCGGCTGTTCCGCTGGGTCGATGGCGAACGGATGTTCTACGCGATGCCGTTCCCGCGCGAAGGTGGTGGCCATCGCTTTATCTGGGGTGCGACGGCGGGCATGCTGCGTAACCTCTACCACCTGCTCGCCGCATAACCCTCGGGTAATCAGGCCGCTGCCTGATCGTGCCGCCCGACGCAATGCGGGCAGCTCTTGCCGACCACGTAGTGCGGGCTTTGCTGCTCTTCGGCCGTCACCACGGCGCGGCAGGCGAAGCACTGCTTCGGGCCGGCGGGTTCGAGGTTCGGATTGAGTGCCGTGCGATAGTCGAAAACAAAGCAATCGCCGCGGTAATGATCGCCGCCGACTTCCTCGAAATACTTGAGGATGCCGCCTTCAAGCTGGTAGACGTGGCCGATGCCGACTTCCTGCATGTGGATCGCGGCCTTCTCGCAGCGGATGCCGCCCGTGCAGAACGACACCACGGTCTTGCCCTCGAATTCCGCCTTGCGGGCTTCGATCACGTCGGGAAATTCGCTGAACTTCGTGAGGTTGTACTCGACCACGTTGTCGAACGTCCCGACCGCCACTTCGAAATCGTTACGCGTATCGAGCATCACCACGGGGCGACCTTCATCGTCGTGTCCCTGGTCGAGCCAGCGCTTGAGATCCACCGGCCGCACCGACGGCGCGCGCCCTTCCTCGGGACGGATCAGTGGGCGCTTCATCGTGATGATTTCCTTCTTCGCGCGCACCAGCATGCGCTTGAAGGGCTGGTTGTCCGACAGGCTTTCCTTCGGCGCGATATCTGCGAAGCGCGTATCGGCGTGCAGCCATGCCATGAAACCGTCGATGGATTCGCGCGGGCCGGCCAGGAACATGTTGATACCTTCCGGCGCGAGCAGGATGGTGCCCTGCAGCTCGAGATCCTCGCAGCGCGAGCGCATTTCCGGCCGCAACGTCTCGATGTCGTTGAGTGAGACGAACTTGTAAGCGGAGATGTTGACGATCTGCATGAGAAGGGCCGCGCTGCCGACACGCGCGCAAGCGCGTGATAACTGCCTGATTGGAAAGGCGAAATTATAGCGCGTCGGGCTGCAGCCGGCCCGCATTTCCCACCACGCTCGTCAGCTATCGCGGTGCGTCAGCGATGTGCGATAACCGGGCCGCCACCATGTCGAGCCGCTACAATGTCGCGCATGTCTGCCCCCCGTTTCGTACACCTCCGCGTCCATTCCGAGTATTCCGTCGTCGACGGCATTGTCCGCCTGGATGATGCCGTCAAGGCTGCGGCGTCCGATGGCATGGGCGCGCTCGCCCTGACCGACCTCGCCAACGCCTTCGGCCTGATCCGCTTCTACAAGGAAGCGCGTGGCGGCGGCGTCAAGCCCGTGGTCGGCGCCGACGTCTGGCTCGCCAACGAAGACGACCGCGACAAGCCCGCGCGGCTGCTGCTGCTCGTGCAGGACCGCGTCGGCTACCTGAACCTTTGCACGCTCTTGTCGCGCGCGTGGCTGACGAACCAGCATCGCGGCCGTGCCGAGATCGAGCCTGGCTGGTTCGAGGAGCCAGGCGAGGGCGGACAGCCGCTGGCAACGGGGCTGATTGCGCTGTCCGGTGCGATGGGCGGCGACGTCGGCATGGCGCTCGCCAACGGCAACGTCGACGCGGCCCGCCGCGCCGCCGCGCACTGGGCGGCCGTGTTCCCGCAGCGCTTCTACATTGAACTGCAGCGCGCCGGCCATCCCGGCACGGACGCCTACGTGCAACAGGCCGTGCACCTGGCGGCCGAGATGCAGCTGCCAGTGGTGGCCACGCACCCGGTGCAGTTCATGACACCGGACGACTTCACCGCGCATGAAGCGCGCGTGTGCATCGCCGAAGGCGAACTGCTGGCGAACCCGCGCCGCACGCGCCGTTTCACCACGGACCAGTATTTCAAAACGCAGGACGAGATGTGCGCGCTGTTCGCCGACATTCCGTCCGCGCTGCAGAACGCCGTCGAGATCGCGCGCCGCTGCAACCTGACGCTGGAACTTGGCAAGCCGCGCCTGCCGCTGTTCCCGACGCCGGACGGCATGTCGCTCGACGACTACCTGGTCTTCATGGCCAAGGATGGTCTCGAGAAGCGCTTGTCGGTGCTGTTTCCCGATGAGGCGGAGCGCGAGGCGAAGCGGCCCGAATATTACGCACGGCTGGAATTCGAGACCGGCACCATCATCAAGATGGGCTTTCCGGGCTACTTCCTGATCGTGGCGGACTTTATCAACTGGGCCAAGAACAACGGCGTGCCGGTCGGTCCGGGCCGGGGCTCGGGTGCCGGTTCGCTGGTGGCCTATGCGCTCGGCATTACCGATCTCGATCCGCTCAAGTACGCGCTGCTGTTCGAGCGTTTCCTGAACCCGGAACGGGTCTCGATGCCCGACTTCGATATCGACTTCTGCCAGCACGGACGCGATCGCGTGATCACGTACGTGAAAGAGAAGTACGGCAAGGACGCGGTGTCGCAGATCGCCACGTTCGGCACGATGGCGGCCAAGGCCGCGGTGCGCGACGTGGGCCGCGTGCTTGACCTCGGCTATGGCTTCGTCGACAGCATCGCCAAGCTGATCCCGTTCAAGCCCGGCAAGCTCGTCACGATCGAAGAGGCCAAGAAGGAAGAGCCGCTGCTGACCGAGCGCGAGAACAACGAGGAAGAGGTGCGCCAGCTGCTGGAGCTGGCGCAGCGCGTCGAAGGCATGACGCGTAACGTCGGCATGCACGCCGGCGGCGTGCTGATCGCGCCGGGCCGCCTGACCGACTTCTGCCCGCTGTACACGCAGGGCGGTCAGAACGACGGCATGAGCGGCGTCGTCAGCCAGTATGACAAGGACGACGTGGAAGCCGCCGGCCTGGTCAAGTTCGACTTCTTGGGCCTGACCACGCTGACCATCCTCGACTGGGCCGAGCGCTATATCCGCCGGCTGGACCCGAGCAAGGCTGACTGGAACTGCAGCCATATCCCGCTCGACGACGGCCCTGCGTTCGACATCCTGAAGACGGCCAACACGGTCGCCGTGTTCCAGCTGGAAAGTCGCGGCATGCAGGGCATGCTGAAGGACGCCAAGCCTGACCGCTTCGAGGACATCATCGCGCTGGTGGCGCTCTACCGCCCGGGCCCGATGGACCTGATCCCGAGCTTCTGCGCGCGCAAGCACGGCCGCGAAAAGGTCGAGTACCCGGATCCGCGCGTCGAACCTGTCCTGAAAGAGACCTACGGCATCATGGTCTACCAGGAGCAGGTGATGCAGATGGCGCAGATCATCGGCGGTTACTCGCTCGGTGGCGCCGACCTGTTGCGCCGTGCCATGGGCAAGAAGAAGCCCGAGGAAATGGCGCAGCATCGCGTGATGTTCCGCGAAGGCGCCGACAAGAACGGGCTCAATGCCGAGCAGGCCGACGACATTTTCGACCTGATGGAGAAGTTCGCGGGCTACGGCTTCAACAAGTCGCACGCGGCCGCGTACGCGCTGCTCGCGTACTACACCGCGTGGCTCAAGGCCCATCACCCGGCCGAATTCATGGCAGCCAACATGTCGCTCGCCATGGACGACACCGACAAGGTCAAGATCCTCTACGAGGACTGCAAGCTCAACAAGATCGCGGTGCTGCCGCCGGACGTCAACGCGAGCGAATACCGCTTTGCGCCGACCGATGCGAAGACCATCCGCTACGGTCTCGGCGGCATCAAGGGCTCGGGCCAGGGCGCGATTGAGGACATTCTGCGCGCACGCGAAGAACGGCCGTTCAAGGACCTGTTCGATTTCTGCGAGCGTGTCGATCGCCGCCAGGTGAACCGCCGCACGATCGAGGCGCTGATCCGCGCCGGCGCGTTCGACAGCCTGAACAACAACCGTGCGCAACTGCTGGCGTCGGTGTCGATCGCCATGGAAGCGGCGGACCAGAAGGCAGAGTCGGCCAACCAGGTGTCGTTGTTCGACCTGATGGACGACGCCGGCGAAGCCCACCGCCCCGAACTGATCGACGAACCGGCCTGGACCCCGAAGCGCACGCTGCAGGAAGAAAAGCAGGCGCTCGGCTACTACTTCTCGGGCCACCTGTTCGACGCGTGCCGCGATGAAGTGCGCCGGTTCGTGAAAAGCACGCTGGCCGGGCTCGAGAAGGAAGTGCAGGGCAATGGCGGCGGTTTCGGCCGCGACGTGCGCGGCAAGACCATCGCGGGCGTAATCGCCGGCGTGCGCACGCAGATGACGCAGCGCGGCAAGATGATCATCGTGCAGCTCGACGATGGCACCGGCGTGGTCGAGATGACTGTCTTCAACGAACTGTTCGATGCCAACCGGCATATGTTCCGCGAGGACGAGTTGCTGATCGCGACGGGCAACGCACGGCACGATACCTTCACCGGCGGCGTGCGCTTCACGGCGGAGTCAGTGATGGACCTGGCAATGGCGCGCAGCGCGTATGCCAGTGCGCTGAGCATTGCGCTCGCGCCGGAAGATTCGACCATGGACCGCCTGCGTACCGTGCTTACGCAGTACCGTGCCAAGCCGCGCGACGCTGGGCCAGCAGGCCTTGGCCTGCTGGTGCGCTACCGCAACCCGAGCGCCGCATGCGAAATCCATCTCGGCCCGAACTGGCGCGTGGAGCCGGACGAGGCGCTGCTCGGCGAACTGCGGCAGTGGCTCGGCAACGACGCCGTCGAGCTGATGTATTGAGGCCGGACGTGGCGCCAACGTACGGCGCCACGGTGCTTTCCATGCATTCCGGCACGCCTGCCGCGCCGGAGAGTGCGGTGGCGAATGCGGTTACAATGGCTGCGTTTTTTGCGCCCCATTGTGGCGCTTTCGCCATGTGGACAGCCTATTCCGGTAATCCATTGGCGATTCTCGTGCCACCCGCCCCCGGGTGCGCGTCGCATCTTTCACATTAAGGGCGGTAGTGAGTAATCCAGCTAAGTCCGAACAATCGGCCGGACACGACGTAAAGGTGGGCAAGCGCCTGATGGGCTATCTGCGGCCCGAACTGCGCATCTTCATTGCCGCCATCCTGGCCATGGCCGTGGTCGCGGCCAGCGAAGGCGTGATCCCGAAGGTCGTCAACGACCTGCTCGACAAGGGCTTTGGCGGCGAGTACGCCGGCAAGCTGTGGCATGTCCCGGCGATCCTGACTGGCGTGGCGCTGATCCGCGGCGTGGCGCAGTTCGCGTCGGGTTACCTGCTGAGCCTGATTTCGAACCGCGTGCTGCTGAAGATGCGCATGCAGATGTTCGACCGCATGCTGCATGCGCCGGCGCACTTCTATCACCGCAATACCGCGGCGTCGCTGATCAACGCCGTGATCTTCGAAGTCAACCAGGTGCTGTCGATCCTGACGAGCGTATTCATCACGCTGGTGCGGGATTCGCTGACCGTCGTCGCCCTGCTGATCTACCTGTTCTACACGAACTGGCGCCTGACGCTGATCGTGTCGGTGATCCTGCCCGTGATCGGCTACCTGATGTCGAAGATCAACCGGCGGCTGCGCCGCCTCAATCGCGATCACCAGACGCTGACCAACAGCGCCGCATACGTCGTCGAAGAGGCAGCCGGTGGCTACAAGGTCGTGAAGCTGCACGGCGGCGAAGCCTACGAGATGAACCGCTTCCGCAACATGGCGGACCGCCTCAAGAACTACTCGATGCGCATGGCGGTTGCCGGTGGCCTGAACCAGCCTGTGACGGCATTCCTGGCCGCGCTCGCGCTGTCGGTCATCATCACCATCGCCATGATCCAGGCGCAGGGCAACCAGACTACGATCGGCGGCTTCACCGGCTTCGTGATGGCCATGCTGCTGCTGATCTCGCCGCTCAAGCACCTGACCGACATCAACCAGCCGCTCACGCGTGGCCTGACCGCGGCCGAGCTGATCTTCCGGCTGATCGACGAGCCGGTCGAGCCGCAGGACGGCGGCGTGCGCCTCGAACGCGCCAAGGGCGACCTCGTGTTCGAGCGCGTGGGCTTCCGCTACGGCGAAGGCACGCGGCCGGCGCTGGAGGGCATCGATATCCGGGTACCCGCCGGCGAGGTCGTGGCGCTGGTCGGTCCGTCGGGCAGCGGCAAGACCACGCTGGTCAACCTGGTGCCGCGCTTCTTCGATCCGACCGACGGCCGCATCCTGCTGGACGGCCATGCTATCGGCGATATCGCGCTGCGCGAACTGCGCAATCAGATCGCCTTCGTGAGCCAGGACGTGGTGTTGTTCAACGACACCGTTGCCGCCAACGTGGCCTACGGCGCCCGTTCGGAAGAAGAGATCGACATGGCGCGCGTGGAGCGTGCGCTGCAGGCTGCCTATCTGACCGATGTGGTGAAGAACCTGCCCGAAGGCGTCAACACGAATATCGGCGACAACGGCATGAAGCTTTCGGGCGGCCAGCGCCAGCGCCTGGCCATTGCGCGCGCGATCTACAAGGATGCGCCGATCCTGATCCTTGATGAGGCGACTTCGGCGCTCGATTCGGAATCCGAACGCCAGGTGCAGGCCGCCCTTGAAGCACTGATGGTTGGCCGCACGACGCTGGTGATCGCGCACCGCCTGTCGACGATCGAGAACGCCGACCGTATCGTCGTGCTCGACCATGGCCGCGTGGCGGAGCATGGCACCCACGAAGAGCTGCTGGCCGCCAACGGTCTGTACGCCGGGCTGCACCGGATCCAGTTCGCCACGCACTGATTCTTCTGGCCGGGCGGCTGCCCGGCTCGCGCGTTGCGCCTTCGTTACAATGGGGCGACAACAACGACGTGAGTGAGACAGCCATGACCCGCCCGGCCCATCCCATCAGCCGTTACCCTGTTCCCGAACTGGCGGCGCTGCCCGACGACATCCGGCAGCGCATCCTGGAAGTCCAGGACAAGGCCGGCTTCGTGCCCAACGTCTTCCTGACGCTGGCTCATCGTCCTGACGAGTTCCGTGCGTTCTTTGCGTATCACGACGCGCTGATGCTCAAGGACGGTGGCCTGACCAAGGGTGAACGCGAGATGATCGTGGTCGCCACATCGGCGGCCAATCAGTGCCTGTATTGCGTGGTCGCGCATGGCGCGATCCTGCGCATCTACGAAAAGAAGCCGCTGGTCGCCGACCAGGTCGCGGTGAACTACCTGAAAGCCGATATCCCGCCGCGCCAGCGCGCCATGCTCGATTTCGCACTCAAGGTCTGCAAGGCCTCGCACGAGGTCAACGAGGCGGATTTCGAGGCGCTGCGCGAGCACGGCTTCACCGACGAAGATGCGTGGGACATCGCCGCCATCACGGCTTTCTTCGGCTTGTCGAACCGGATGGCCAATACCATCGGCATGCGCCCGAACGACGAGTTCTTCCTGATGGGCCGCGTGCCCAAGAGCAAGTAAGTGCGTCCTTTCCCGCCGAGGTGCGCAATCAGCGGATCTCGGCGCAGTCTCCGTTCCTCGGATTGAACAGGACCGGCCACGCCTGCTCATAGATGCCCGGCGTGCAGCGCTGCTGGCAATTGGCGTGCGCTAGCGTCACGCGTCGCGGGTCCTGCCAGATCAGCAGTTTGCATTGCGTGCCGTCGGTCGCTTCCAGCACGATGTGCGGCGTCTTCTGGACTTGCTTGAAGTCCGCCAGGTCGAACTGGCACGTACCGCGCTTCGATACCCACAGCTTCCACTTCAGGCTCTTCACGTCATTCGAGACCACACGCATCACGGCGTCTTCGCGGAAGCCATCATCCTCGGTCCGCCGGCATGTGCCGGCGAGGCTGATATCGTGCGCGGCGATCGGTGTGGGGCGGGGCTGTTCGGCGGGCTTTGCTGCAGTTGATGCTGGCGGCGGTGGCGGGGGGGCCTTACGGGCGATCGGCAACTGCTCGCAGGCAGTGCACAGGAGCATGGCCATCAAACAGGGGGCCAGGTTCGCGGCTTTCATGCGGGTACCTCACTACGGAACGCCTGCGGCATGCGAACTGCCGGACCGGGGGGCTTGCGGATCGGATGGCGTTTACTGAGTTATAGCGGATCGCCAAAAACGTGTGGGGCAGCGGAGCCGTTGCGCGCATAGGTGGAAATACTAACCCTCGGGTCATGCGGAGTTCGTGGCCTTGGCGCATCGCCAGACATCGTAAGGCTTGGCAGAGGTTACTGAAAACTGGCGGAATTTCAGTAACAAAGCCTTTAAGGTGGCCGATACGATAGTCACTGTTGCCGGATCCGGATGAATTGTCAGTCAATTGTCCGGTGATCTGGCTACTGCGCGCTTCGCGGCGCTTTTCCGGCTATCCCGACAAAGACATGCCACGCCCCATCTCCGTCACTATTCACCGCGCTGCGCTCGCAAACAATCTGGCCGTTGCGCGGCGTCTCGCTCCCGCCTCGAAAGTCTGGGCCGTCGTCAAGGCCAATGCCTATGGGCACGGCATCGCCCGAGTCTACCCGGCCCTCGCGTCCGCGGACGGTTTCGCCTTACTGGATCTGCATGAGGCGGTGCAATTGCGCGAACTCGGCTGGACCGGACCGATCCTGCTGCTCGAGGGCTTCTTCGACGAAAGCGACATCGCGTTACTCGCTTCTTTGCGCCTGACCACGGCGGTGCATGGCGAGGAGCAGCTGCGGATGCTAGAGATCGCGTCGCGCGATGGCCGGCTGCCGCCACGGTCGATCGATATCTGCCTGAAGCTGAATTCAGGCATGAATCGACTTGGCTTTAGTCCCGAGAGTTACGGCGCGGCCTGGCGCCGCCTGCGCGATGTCGCGGCAGTGAAGTCGGTGACCCACATGAGCCACTTCTCGGACGCTGATACGCAGAAGGGGGTCGCCGAACAGGCGGCGATATTCCGTGCCGTTACACGTGGTCTGCCCGGTCAGATATCCATTGCCAATTCGGCGACCACCATGCGGCACGCGGATTGCCACGCCGATTGGGTGCGCGCCGGGATCATGCTATACGGCGCCGCGCCATCGGGCTGCGCGGCAGACCTGAGCGGCACCGGACTGCAGGCCGCTCAGACGCTCACGAGTCGCATACTCGGCGTGCAGGACCTGCTGCCCGGCCAATCGGTCGGCTATGGATCGCACTACGTGGCGACGCGCCGCCAGCGCATCGGCATTGTCGCGTGCGGCTATGCCGACGGTTATCCGCGTACAAGTTCGTCGCATGCGGATCACTTTGCGCCCGTTCGTGTGGGCGACCGGCTCACGCGCACGGTCGGGCGCGTATCGATGGACATGCTGGCCGTCGATCTCAGCGAGTGTCCTGAAGCTAACGTTGGCACGCCGGTCGAACTCTGGGGGCGGCATGTTCCGATCGACGATGTTGCCGCGGCGGCGGGGACGATCGGGTATGAGCTGATGTGCGCGGTAGCGCCGCGTGTGCGGGTGGTTGTGGCGGAGTGAATGAAGTGAGCGGCGGCGCCGTGCGGACTACATCAGGATGATGTCGTATTGCCCAAAGCCGATGCGTTTGCCGGAGGCATGATTGCCTCGCACTCCTTTTAACTACCCATCTGGATGCCAATTCTGCGTGCGCTAGGATCATTGGTACGGAAATGGCAACCATTCGTCTCAGCCTCAACGCGATGCCTTCATGCGGCACATTCAAAGGGGCCACACAAAGCTCGGCGTTTTTTGCCCGTTCTTAGACTTGCACCGAATCAGAGGAGACCTTTTCAATGCACATGAAGCTGATGACTGAATTGCTTTGAAAACCCTTCTTTCGTGGGATGTATATCAATTTCGACGGCAGTAAAAGTAATGCTATTGTGCGGTCGATGAACCTCCGGCCTTCGGAGATTTTGTAGCCCTTACCTTGTCGCCAAGAAAATCGAGGATCGGTTGCCCATGACGACTAACTCGACAATTGCAGACGAACCCGCGAGGCGCCGGTGGCTGACGCGGGAGCGGGTCGTCATCTACAGTGGGGCATTTCTGGCCACACAGGTCATTTTGCTCGTGATCTGGGCAGTGGCCCACTGGGGTTTGCATGTTCCGGCTGTCCCGCCATTAGGGGTCGATTTCAGGGTCTATTGGAGCGCGTCCTACGTTACCCTCTATGAAGGAGCTCTCGCAGCTTTTGATCATAATAAGCTGCTGTCCGTAGAGGCCCAATTGCTCGCCGGCGTTGCGATGGAGCCCCCTTATGCCCCATGGGTTTATCCACCAAGTTTTCAACTATTGATTTACCCCCTGGCATTGTTGCCGTATCCGGCATCGTACGTGCTATTTATATCGGCAGGTCTTGCGTGCTGCCTGCTTGCTTGCACACCGATGGTAAAGCCGGGTGCGTTGCCATGGGTGTCCGTCATAGCATTTCCTGGCATCTGGATTGCCATCATGACCGGCCAGAATTCTTTGTTGACTCTGGCCCTGACGATGGCAGCACTTACCCTGCTCGAGCGACGTCCATTGTTGGCGGGCCTATGTGCCGGGTCACTTGCGATTAAACCTCAACTCGCCGTGCTTTTTCCATTGTTGTTTATTTGTGGCGGGCATTTCCGGGCACTAGGCGCAATGGTGGTGATGTGCATCTTTTCCTGTGCACTGAGCGGATTGATCTTCGGCCCTCAACTGTGGTTCAGGTTCTTTGAGGCGGCGTCATGGTTCAGCTCTGCCATAGTGGAGCGTGGCGAGGGCGGTATGTGGAACGGGATGTCCACCGTGTTTGCTTTCGCACGGCAACTAGGTGCGAATATTCCAGTCGCCTATGCGATTCATGCCGCGATTGCCCTGCCCGTCGTCGCAACGACCGCTTTTCTGTGGACCCGTAACTCTCGCTGCAACTTCGAGCTGCGCGCTGCCGCATTTGGAACTTCGACGCTACTTGTTCAACCTTATCTTATGTATTATGACCTCGCGTGGCTGATTTTTCCGCTGGGTTATTTGGCTATTGACCATGCCAGGCGTGGCACATGGAATAACGTCGATCGCGCGATAGTGATAATTGTCTGGGCATCGCCGATGGTGGTATTGCTGGCAGTTTTTGGACCACCGGTTGGAAAATTGGGTCTCATGCTGCTGTCGAAATGGGGCGTTCTGGGAATGCTTCTTCTTTTTATCGCCACATCGCGGCACGCTCTGGTGCGTACCCGGCCATCGGTGCAGGCCGTTCCAGTCGTGCGGTGATATGGCGAGTGAACCCCGCCGAACGAAGCTAGGTCAATAGGTGCGCCGGACAAGAGGCGCTTCAACCGGCTTTGTAATAGCCTGACAGGTCACATAAGAATAATGTCGTACTGCTCCTGATGGAACGTAGATTCCACCTGCAGCGAAATCGGCTTGCCGATGAAGTCCCCTAGCATCGCAAGGTGCTGGCTTTCCTCTTCGAGGAACAGGTCGATGACTTCCTGCGACGCCAGAATGCGGAACTCGCGCGGATTGAACTGGCGCGATTCGCGCATGATCTCGCGCAGGATGTCGTAGCACACCGTGCGCGGCGTCTTGACCTGGCCCTTGCCCTGGCACACCGGACATTGCTCGCACAGCACGTGCGCGAGGGACTCGCGCGTGCGCTTGCGTGTCATCTCGACCAGGCCGAGCTGCGAGAAGTTATTGACCGTGATGCGCGTGCGGTCGCGCGACAGCGCGCGCTTGAGTTCCGACAGCACCGCTTCGCGGTGCTCGACATTCTCCATGTCGATGAAGTCGATGATGATGATGCCGCCGAGGTTGCGCAGCCGCAGCTGGCGTGCGATGGTGTGCGCGGCTTCGAGGTTGGTCTTGAAGATCGTGTCGTCGAAGTTGCGCGCACCGACGTAGCCGCCGGTGTTGACGTCGATCGTCGTCATCGCCTCGGTCTGGTCGATCATCAGGTAGCCGCCCGACTTCAGATCGACTCGCCGCGACAGCGCTTTCTCGATCTCGGCGTCGATATTGAACAGGTCGAAGATCGGCCGCTCGCCGGTGTAGTGCGACAGCCGCGCCAGCACCGCCGGCGTGTATTCCTGCGCGAATTCCACGAGCCGCTGGTAGTTCTCGCGCGAGTCGATCTGAATCACGCCGGTGGCGTCGTTGATGAAGTCGCGCAGCACGCGCTGGGCCAGGTCCAGGTCCTGATAGAGCAGACTAGGCGCGGGCTGCGTGGTCGCGTTCTGGCGGATCGTCGCCCAGATCTTGCGCAGGTAGGCGATGTCGTTGCCGAGTTCTTCGTCGCTCGCTTCCTCGGCGATCGTGCGCACGATGAAGCCACCGCGCTCGTCCGCCGGCACCAGGCCCTGCACGCGGCTGCGCAGCGCCTCGCGGTCGACCTCGCCTTCAATGCGCTGCGAAATGCCGATATGCGGATCCTGCGGCAGATAGACGAGCGTGCGCCCGGCGATGCTGACCTGCGTGGACAGGCGCGCGCCCTTGGTGCCGATCGGATCCTTGATGACCTGCACCATCAGCGCCTGGCCTTCGAACAGGGTCTTTTCGATGGCGAGCTGGGTGCCGTTCTTGTCGGGATCGCGCGGATGCCAGATGTCGGCGACGTGCAGGAACGCGGCCCGTTCGAGGCCAATGTCGATGAACGCGGACTGCATGCCGGGCAGCACGCGCACGACTTTGCCCAGGTAGATGTTCCCGACTAGCCCGCGCGTCAGCGTGCGTTCGACATGCAATTCCTGGACAGCAGCCTGCTGCACGATGGCAACGCGCGTCTCTTGGGGCGTGATGTTGACGAGGATGTCTTCAGTCATGGCAGATGAAACGCGTTGCCGGTGTACCGGCGATGTATTGTGTGCCCCGGCTGGCCGGCCTCGGGACGTGCCGTTCAGAACCGCAGGCGGGCCTGTCTGAGTAACGCAGCCGTCTCAAACAGGGGCAGTCCCATGATACCTGAATAGCTGCCTTCAATCCGCTCGACGAACTCGGCAGCGCGGCCCTGGATGCCGTACGCGCCTGCCTTGCCGAGCGGTTCGCCGCTGTCGACGTACCGCTCGATCTCGGCCGCGGTCATCGCTCGGAATGTGACGCGTGAGATCGACAGCGCGTGATGCATGCCGAGCGTCGAGACCACGGTCACGGCGGTCAGCACGCGGTGCGTGGAGCCCGACAGCGCCTTCAGCATAGCTGAGGCATCAGCACCGTCGCCTGGCTTGCCCAGGATCTCGCCGCCGAGGCAGACCGTGGTGTCGGACGTGAGAATTGGCGCGTCGGGCAGCGCGCGCCTTTCGCGGCGGCGCAGCGCGGCCTCGGCCTTTAGTGCGCAGACGCGCTGGACGTAGTCGTCGGGCGTTTCGCCGGGCTGCACGACTTCCAATGCCTCCGCATCTTCTTCATCGTCGGCGAGCAGCAGTTCGTAGCGCACGCCGAGCTGCGTCAGCAGTTCGCGGCGACGCGGGCTCTGGGAGGCGAGGTAAAGGTAATCGTGCATCACGGCGGGCGAGTAAGATTTGGGGCGCGAGGAAGCCAGGGCGGCTGCTCAAGGCCCGCATTGTACTGCCGGCGCCGGGCCTGACCGGATCAGGCCCGATGGTAGGGATGGTTTTGGGTGACGGACCACGCGCGGTAGAGCTGCTCGGCCAACAGCACGCGCACCATGCCGTGCGGCAGCGTCAGGCTGGACAGGCGCAGCAGCGTCTGGGCCCTGGCTTTCAGTGCCGGATCGAGGCCATCCGCCCCGCCAATCAGGAATGCCACGTCGCCGCCTTCGCGCTGCCAGTCGGTGAGCTGCCCCGCGAGCTGCACCGTGGTGAAGTCGCGGCCGCGCTCGTCGAGCGCGACGATGCGGCACTGTCGCGACAGCGAGCCGAGCACCGCGTCAATGCGTGCGGCTTCGCGCTGCATCACGGTGGCGGCGTTGTTGGACGACGAGCGGGTTTCGGGCTTGACCTCGCGCAGTTCGATGCGCAGTTCCGGTGGCATGCGCTTGGCATACTCGTTGAAGCCGGTTTCGATCCAGCCAGGTATCTTGTGGCCGACTGCCACGATGACCAGTTGCATGGGTGCGTTGCAGCGCGGCCATGGCCGCGCGAGCTATCGGATCAGGCTCAGGCCGAGCGCGTGGTGCGCTTGCGGGCGGCCGGCTTGGCAGCGGTGGTCTTGGCCGCCGCGGTACGCGTGGTGGTCTTGCGTGCCGTGGTAGTGCCTGCAGCCGTCTTGCGGGGGGCGGAGGCACGCGTAGCGGCAGTCTTCGTAGCCGTCTTGGTGGCAGTGGTCTTGGTCGCCGTGGTCTTGCGGGCCGGCTTGCGGATGGTGGCGATGGCGTCCGGATCGGTGTCCTCGTGGCCCATCGGCGGCGAGGGTTCCTTCATGCCTTCGGGCAGGCGGGCCAGAGCCGGGCGCAGGTTGCTCGCGCGGCGTGCGCGCGGGGCCGGCGCTTCGTCCTCGTCGTCGTCCATCGGCTCGCTGGCCCTGGGGAGGCCCTTGGCGGCGGCCAGCTTCATGCGCACCGGCTTGTCGCCCCAGATCTCTTCGAGGTTGTAGTACAGGCGCAGTTGCGGCTGCAGGATGTGCACGACGGCGTCGCCACAGTCCACGAGCACCCATTCGCCGGTTTCCAGGCCTTCCACCGCAACGATATGGCCGCCGGCTTCCTTCACCGTGTCACGCACCGACGCTGCCAGCGCCTTGGTCTGACGGTTGGATGTCCCGCTGGCAATCACCACCCGATCGAACAGCTCGGTCAGGTGGGTGGTGTCGTACACCTTGATGTCCTGCGCTTTGACATCCTCGAGGCCGTCGACGATGGCGCGTTGCAGTTTGCGAATATCCATGGTGCGTTCTTGTTCAGCTGAAATCGTTGGGGAGCGGCCAGGTCAGGACTGGCCTGAGGCGGGGCGGTAGAGCCCGTGGCTCGCAATGTAGTGTGCCACGCCGGCTGGCAGTTGGTCATCCGCAGGCTGGCCGGCGGCAAGGCGCTGGCGCAGGTGCGTGGAGGACAGGTCGACGGCTAGGGTCTGGTCGATCCACATCCGGCCGGAGGGCGTGCATTGTATCAGTTGCGTGTCCCCCTGGCGCGTTGCCAGCGCTTCCAGCACCGGGCCTTCGAGCTCCGACAGGTCGAAACGCGGGCGCGTGGCCGTGCACAGGTGCACGTGGGCGAACAATTCCTGCCAGCCGTGCCAGGTATGCAGGCGCAGCAGCTGGTCGGCGCCCATCAGCCAGCACAGCGAGGCTTCGGGGCCGTATTCGTCGCGCAGTTGC
This sequence comes from Cupriavidus sp. C1SS-2L, assembly GCF_057073735.1. Classification (NCBI taxonomy): domain Bacteria; kingdom Pseudomonadati; phylum Pseudomonadota; class Betaproteobacteria; order Burkholderiales; family Burkholderiaceae; genus Cupriavidus; species Cupriavidus sp. C1SS-2L. The sequence goes on along the minus strand of NZ_CP172708.1, from coordinate 2,800,113 downwards.
CGTACCGTGTCGATGGTGTAGCTGGGCCCCTCGCGATCCACTTCCATGCGGCTCACGCGGATCTTCGCGGCCGTGCCGGTCAGTGCGGCGGCCGCGAGCTCGGTCATGGCGAACCGGTCCGCGGCGGGCGTGACGTCGGCACTTTTCTGCCAGGACTGGCCGGTCGGGATCCACACGAGTTCATCAAGGCCGAGATGGTCGATGCACAACGTGGCGAGTGCCAGGTGGCCAATATGAGGAGGGTCGAAAGTGCCGCCGAGGATACCCAGGCGGTAGGGGCGGGCGTCTTTGTCGGCTACGGCCGGCACGGCGTCTTGGTCGGTATGTGCCATACGGTTGCCGTCAGGCCCAGTCGCGCGCAGGCAGGAAGTCGGTGTACAGCGCGCTTTCCGCGCTGCCGGGCTCCGGCTTCCAGTCATAGCGCCATGACACCTGCGGCGGCATCGACATCAGGATCGATTCGGCGCGGCCGCCGGACTGCAGTCCGAACAGCGTGCCGCGGTCGAACACGAGGTTGAATTCCACATAGCGGCCGCGGCGGTACGCCTGGAAGTCGCGTTCGCGCGCCCCGAACGGCGTGTCCTTGCGGCCCTGCAAGATGGGAAGGTAGGCGTCCAGGAAGGCATCGCCCACGCTGCGCATCATCTCGAAGCTACGGTCGAAACCCAGCGCCGAAAAGTCGTCGAAGAAAATGCCGCCGATACCGCGCGCCTCGCCGCGGTGCTTGAGGAAGAAGTACTCGTCGCACCACTGCTTGAAGCGCGGGTACAAGTCATCGCCGAACGGTGCGAGCGACTGCTTGCAGGTGCGGTGGAAATGCGTGCAGTCGCCGGCATTGCCATAGTACGGCGTCAGGTCCATGCCGCCGCCGAACCACCAGACGGGATCGGCATCGGGCTTGACCGCGATGAAGCAGCGCACGTTCATATGCACCGTGGGCACGTACGGGTTGCGCGGATGGAAGACCAGCGACACGCCCATGGCTTCGAAGCTGCGGCCCGCCAGTTCGGGCCGGCTGGCGCTGGCCGACGGGGGCAGGGTGTCGCCCATGACGTGCGAAAAGCCCACGCCGGCACGCTCCATTACGGCGCCGCCTTCCAGGATGCGGGTGCGGCCGCTGCCGCGCAGGCGCTCGGTGGGCGGCTTTTCCCAGGCGTCGGTCAGGAACGGCTGTCCGTCGATGGCAGCGACGGCGTCGGTGATGCGGTCTTGCAGACCGAGCAGATAGGCACGGACTGCCTGGGAATCGATCATGGCGTGTAGGGGCGCGAGCCCCGGATGCAAGGGCGGCCGGGCTGGCAGTTGGCCAGCCCGGCCGTCATGAGGGTGTCACGATTGTAACGGCTGGCGAGCCTCTGGCCCGCGCGTGCCGTCGGAACGTGACCGGCCGCCCGGAGCCGCCCGGCCCCATGGCGGCGCCATATCGGCGGTCAGCGCTTGATGGCGCGGTAGCCGATGTCGGTACGGTATTGCATGCCATCGAAGCGGATCTGCTCCACGGCGGCGTAGGCGGCGCGTTGCGCAGCCTTGACGGTATCGGCCAGGCCGACCACGCACAGCACGCGTCCGCCCGTGGTCAGCAGCGTGCCGTCCTTGAGCGTGGTGCCGGCGTGGAAGGTCACGCTGTCGTCGGTTTCGGCTGGGATGCCGGTAATAGCATCGCCCTTGCGCGGCGCATCCGGATAGCCGTAAGCGGCCATCACGACGCCCAGCGCGGTGCGGCGGTCCCAGTCCAGCTCGACTTCGTCAAGCTTGCCCGACACGGCGGCGTCCATCACGTCGACCAGGTCGGTCTTCAGGCGAGCCATGATCGGCTGGGTTTCCGGATCGCCCATGCGGCAGTTGAATTCCAGCGTCTTCAGGTTGCCGTCCTTGTCGATCATCAGGCCTGCGTACAGGAAGCCCGTGTACGGAATGCCGTCCTTCTCCATGCCGCGCACGGTCGGCATGATGATCTCGCGCAGCGCGCGCGCATGCAGGGCCGGCGTGACCACCGGCGCGGGCGAGTAGGCGCCCATGCCGCCGGTGTTGGGGCCGGCGTCGGCGTCCAGCAGGCGCTTGTGGTCCTGGCTGGTGGCCAGCGCCAGCACGTTCTTGCCGTCGACCAGCACGATGAAGCTCGCTTCCTCGCCTTCGAGGAATTCCTCGACCACCACGCGCGCGCCAGCGTCGCCGAGCTTGTTGTCGGCCAGCATCATGTCGACCGCCGAGTGCGCTTCTTCCAGGCTCATGGCGACGACCACACCCTTGCCGGCGGCCAGGCCGTCAGCCTTGATCACGATCGGCGCGCCCTGCGCGTCGATATAGGCGTGCGCCTGGGCGGCATCGGAGAAGGTCTGGTAGGCCGCCGTCGGAATGCCGTGACGATGCATGAAGGCCTTGGCGAAATCCTTCGACGACTCGAGCTGCGCGGCAGCTTTGGTCGGGCCAAAGATGCGCAGGCCCTTGCCGCGGAACACGTCCACGATGCCCGCAGCCAGCGGCGCTTCGGGGCCGACCACGGTAAAGGCCACGCCTTCGCGCTCGGCAAACGCGGCCAGCACTTCCGGATCCGTCAGCGGAACATTCTGCAGGCGCTTGTCGAGCGCGGTCCCGCCGTTGCCCGGTGCCACGTACACCACCTGTAGCTTGGGGGATTGGGCCAATTTCCAGGCCAGCGCGTGTTCACGTCCACCCGAGCCGACAACCAATACTTTCATGATCCACTGCCAGAAAAGAAACGCATGCAAAAGGGCGGCAGCGTGAGTGTGCTGCCGCCCGGGGCTAATTCAGTCTAGTTATTCTTCAATGACCGCGTTGGTGAAGACTTCCTGCACGTCATCGAGGTTTTCGAGGGCGTCCAGCAGCTTCTGCATCTTCACTGCGTCGTCACCCGTGAAATCGACTTCGTTCTGCGGCTTCATCACCACGTCGGCCACTTCGGCCTTGAAGCCGGCCGCTTCCAGTGCCGCCTTGACCGCGGAAAAGTCGTTCGGCGGGCAAGTGACTTCGATCGAGCCGTCTTCATTAGTGACAACGTCGTCGGCGCCGGCTTCGAGCGCGGCATCCATCAGCTTGTCTTCGGGCGTTCCCGGCGCGAACAGGAACTGGCCGCAATGCGTGAACATGAACGCCACCGAGCCTTCGGTGCCCATGTTGCCGCCATGCTTCGAGAATGCATGGCGTACTTCGGCGACGGTGCGGGTGCGGTTGTCGGTCAGGCAGTCGACGATGATCGCGGCGCCGCTGAGGCCGTAGCCCTCGTAGCGGATTTCCTCGTAGTTCACGCCTTCCAGGCCACCCACCCCGCGCTGGATCGCGCGCTGGATGTTGTCCTTGGGCATATTGGCGTCCATTGCCTTGTCCATGGACAGGCGCAGGCGCGGGTTGGAGTCGGGGTCACCGCCGCCAAGCTTCGCGGCAACGGTGATTTCCTTGATCAGGCGGGTCCAGATCTTGCCGCGCTTGGCGTCAGCGGCGGCTTTCTTGTGCTTGATATTGGCCCATTTCGAGTGACCGGCCATGATTCTCTCCGAAGCGGAAAACGTGAAGTTATGCGGGAAGGCTGCAGCTTGCGCGCGCCGGTGTACACGGCAACGAACGGGCGCGCCGGGTGACGGATAGGCCCGGCTGCTGGCTATAATCAGCCCATGATTTTATCACGCGGCCCTGTTCGCGCCGCGCCTGTGGCCGCCTGCCACGCTTCCCGTTCCGAGACACCATGGCCGAACCTATCCTGATCGCCAAAAATGCCGAGCTTGAACTGGCCTTGCTGCCACAAATGGGCAACCGGCATGGCCTGATCACCGGCGCCACCGGCACCGGCAAGACCGTGACGCTGCAGACGCTCGCGCAGGGGTTCTCCCGGCTCGGCGTGCCAGTCTTCATGGCTGACGTCAAAGGTGATCTGACCGGCATTTCTCAGCCGGGACAGCCCAGCGACAAACTCAAGGCGCGGCTCTCAGAGCTGAATCTGCCCGAACCGGCCTGGGGCGGTTGCCCTACCACGTTGTGGGACGTATTCGGCCAGAAGGGGCACCCGGTCCGGGCGACGATCTCGCACATGGGCCCACTGCTGCTGTCGCGCATGCTGGAACTCAACGACACGCAGCAGGGCGTGCTGAATCTGGTGTTCCGCATTGCCGACGCGAACGGCCTGCTGCTGCTCGACGCCAAGGACCTGCGCGCGATGCTTCAGTATGTGGGCGACAACGCGGCCCAATTCACGACCGAGTACGGCAATATCTCGGCGGCTTCCATCGGTGCCATCCAGCGCGGGCTGGTCGCGCTGGAGTCGCAGGGCGCGGACGTGTTCTTTGGCGAGCCCATGCTCAACCTGGAAGACTTCATCCAGACCGAGAAGGGCCAGGGCGTGGTCAACATCCTGGCGGCCGACAAGCTGATGAACTCGCCCAAGCTCTATGCCACGTTCCTGCTGTGGCTGCTGTCGGAGCTGTTCGAGAAGCTGCCAGAGGCCGGCGACCTCGACAAGCCCAAGCTGGTCTTCTTCTTCGACGAGGCGCATCTGCTGTTCAACGACGCGCCCAAGGCGCTGCTCGACAAGATCGAGCAGGTGGTGAGGCTGATCCGCTCCAAGGGCGTCGGCGTGTATTTCGTCACGCAGAACCCCGTCGATATTCCGGACACCGTGCTGGGCCAACTCGGCAACCGGGTGCAGCATGCGCTGCGCGCGTTCACGCCGCGCGACCAGAAGGCAGTCAAGGTCGCGGCCACGACCATGCGCGCCAATCCGAAGCTCAATCTGGAAACGGTCATTGGAGAGTTGGGCGTGGGCGAGGCGCTGGTGTCGCTGCTCGACGCCAAGGGCACGCCGGGCGTGACCGAGCGCGCATGGGTACTGGCACCGGGCAGCCGCATCGGCCCCATCACGGAGGACGAGCGCAAGCAGCTGATCGCGACGTCGCTGGTGGCAGGTACGTATGAAAAGGCGATCGACCGGGAATCGGCCTACGAGAAACTGCGCGGCGGTGTGGCGTCGGCGGCAAACGGTGGTGGCAACGGCGGCACTTCCGTGCAAAAGCCGACAGGCGGCGCGCCGGCCGAAGAGGGCGGCTGGCTTGGTACCGCCGGCGAGATCTTCGGCTCGCTGACCAAGGGCACGGGCAAGACCGGCCGTGGCGATTCCATCCTCGAGTCGATGGCCAAGTCCGCCGCACGCACCGTCGGTTCTCAGGTCGGCCGCGAACTGATCCGTGGCGTGCTGGGCAGCCTGCTGGGCGGCGGCAAGAAGAAGTAAGCCCGTTCAGTGCGAGCCGGCCTGCGACGCAGGCCGGTTTCCCGCGGCGGCCTTCGCTGCTGCCGCGTCTTCGCGCATCTTGCGGCTGAACATCCGCGCGAAGAACCACGCCATGCCAATGATGAAGACGATCACCCCGAGGCTCATCAGCCCGGTACCGGTCGTGAACAGGATCTTGAAGGCTTCCATGCGGGTCTCCCTTTGAGATGGTGACGTTTTGCGGCGATAGCCGTATCACGTCGAGTGTAGGGAGCCGCACCGGGTGGGCTATTGAGTAGGATCAAGCCACGCCGGCATGGAAAAAAATCAGGCGGGCCTTTCCGGCCCGCCGCAATATCAGTTCTTGGTACCGAACAGCCGGTCGCCCGCGTCGCCGAGGCCCGGCACGATGTACGCGTGGTCGTCCAGGTGGCTGTCGAGCGACGCCACGTACAGCTTCACGTTCGGATGCGCCTTGTGGAATACCTCCACGCCTTCGGGCGCAGCGACCAGTGCGACGAAAGTGATGGCTTCGTCCTTCACGCCGCGGCGCTTTAGCACGTCCACGGCATGTGCGGCCGAGTAACCGGTGGCCACCATCGGATCGCACAGGATAAAGCTGCGGTCTTCCACGTCGGGCAGGCGCACCAGGTATTCCACCGGGCGGTGCTGCTCGTCACGATACACGCCGATATGGCCGATGCGTGCCGACGGGATCAGTTCGACCAGGCCATCGCTCATGCCTACGCCCGCGCGCAGCACTGGCACGATCGTGAGCTTCTTGCCTGCGATCACCGGCGCTTCCAGCGGCACCAGCGGCGTCTCGATATGCCGCGTGGTGAGCGGCAGGTGGCGCGTGATCTCGTAGCCCATCAGCAGCGTGATCTCGCGCAGCAATTCGCGGAAGGTGCGCGTGGACGTGTCCTTGTCGCGCATATGCGAGAGCTTGTGCTGGATCAGCGGGTGGTCGAGGATGTACAGGCTGGGGAAACGCGGGTCTTGTTTCATGGCGGCGGCGATGGCTCGGCGGCAGGAGGGGGAAGCGGGCGGCCCCGATCTTGTGGACCGGGGCGCCGCGCCGTTGTAGCGGGATTGTAATGGAAGCCGACCGCCGCGCCGTGCGTCAATCGAGCGCGCGATCCTTCGACTCGATATCGACCATGTAGATCGCGAGTGCTGCCACGGCCAGGCACGTGGACAGCAGCACCAGCGCAAGCGTGAACTGCGTGGCCATGACCGGCGCGACGATGGCCGGTGCGAACAGGCCGCCGAAACGTGCCATGGCGCCTGCGGTGCCCATGCCGCTCGCGCGCAGGTCGGTCGGATACACCTCTGGCGTGAAGGCGTAGAGCGCGCCCCAGGTGCCGAGCAGCGAAAAGCTCATCAGCAACGTGGAGCCGACGACAAGCGCCGGGGACTGGCCCAGGCTGTACAGCATGCAACCAGCGGCGCTGAGCAGCAGGAAGCCGATCAGCGTCGGCTTGCGGCCCCAGCGTTCGACACCATGCGCAGCCAGCGCGAAGCCCGGCAGTTGTACCAGCGCGAGCAGGATCAGGAAGACCTGGCCGCGCATGAAGCCGAAGCCCTGGCCCGCCAGCTTCACCGGCAGGTAGACGAAGACGCCGTAGTAGGCGATCGAGATCAGCGCCCAGGCCACCAGCAGGCTGATGCTGCGGCGACGGAAGCCGCTCGCGAACAGCGCCAGCACCGACTTGCGCTCCATCTGCTGGGGCTCCAGCGCGCCGATTTCCACTGAAACGCGATTGGCGGTGGCCACGCGCTGCAGCACCGCGCGCGCCTCTGCGGAACGTCCCGACTTGTTCAGGTAGAGCGGAGACTCCGGTACGAAGAAGCGGCACACCACGCCGACGAGTGCCGGGATGCCGGTGACGAGAAAGATCAGGCGCCAGGCCGCATCGCCGCGCGAAACAGCGATCAGTGCCAGCACGGCAAGCAGGATCGTGCCGATCGCCCAGAACGATTCCAGCAGCACCAGCCAGCGGCCACGACGGTCGGACGGCAGGAACTCGGCCATCATCGTGTAATCGACGGGCAGTGTGCCGCCGACGCCGATGCCGGTCAGGAAACGCAGCACCAGCAGCCACTGGAAATCAGGCGCGAACGACGAGGCCACGCCGCAGATGGCGTCGATGACCACGGCCATCATCAGCACGGGGCGGCGGCCGATCCGGTCCGCCAGGCGGCCGAACACGAATGCGCCGATCAGCATCCCGACAAAGAACATCGTGCCGGATTGCAGTGCCGTCGGCACGGGAATGCCGAACGTCTTGGCGATGGACGGCGCCGTGAAGCCGATCGACAGCACCTGCATTGCGTCGGCAAGCCACACGAGGCCGAAGATCACGAACAGCCGGTACTGGAACCGGCCGACGCCGGCCGCGCGGATGCCCTGCTCGATGGTGATGGTTGGAGACATCGCTGCCCTCGTGCTTGGCTGTGGGGCAGAGCTTATCGCAGCTTCGGCGATGGGCGTGGATGGCATGGATGAAATGGATGACGACATGTTGTCTACCTGTCTGTAAAGGCTGATTCCTGAACTCGGAAGCGCACGTCTGTCGAAGCAGGGCCGGATCGCGGCTACGGATGCGTGGTGCGCATTGACTGCGGGATGCAGTCGCGCCGGTTTGCTGCGAAGCGTGGGGGCTACTTGAATCTGGCGAAGCGAGAACTATGCCGGGAGTCCTCGCGCCCTGCGGGCTTGGTACGAATACGTCATCGTCGCTCCTGTTTGTCTACCCTGGGTGGATTTCTGGTCTTGTATTCATCGTCGCGCGCGGTTCACGGTGGCTCCGTTCTTGTGCCCGAATGCACCGCCGCACGCTGCTGTCGCACTCATGTAGTGCGCACTACATGATCGTTCAGCGTAAGCTACATGAAAAGGGCCGGCAAGGCCGATGTGCGGTTTTCTCCTTGGGGTTTTCCCGCGCGACGTAACGTGCGCAGGAAGGTCTCGGCTAACTCAGTGAGCAGGCGCTGCGCGCAGGCGCGCGACGGTGGCTTCCACGTCCTGCCACGCGGGTTTGTCGGGGGCAAAGCGCGCGCGCAGGTATTGCGTAAGCGCCACGATTTGCTGGTCATCCAGGCTGTCCGAGTAGGACGGCATGGCGCCGAGCGTGCTGTTCGGCGGTGCCGGCATGCCTTGCAGCAGCACCTGGATCACGTTGTCGGGCCGGTCGCTGTGCAGGTTCGTGTTGAGTGCCAGCGAAGGCTTCACGCCAAACTGCCGCATGCCCTGGTCGGACTGGTGGCACACCGCGCAGGCGCTCTGGTAAAGGCGCGCAGCGGGACCGCCAAGCGTAGTGGCTGCCTCTGCGCTGCGCCGTTCGTATTGCATGGCCTGCGCGGTAATCTCGGCGGGTGCCGGCGGCGGCGCGCTGAACGATGCAACGTAGTGCGCAATGGCCCGCACATCGGATTCGGGCAGCAGTGCGAGTTCTTCGACCACGGGTGCCATCGGCCCCGCAGCGGCGCCATGATGCACGGCGTAGCCGCCGCGCAGATAGGTGAACAGTGCATCTTCGGTCCACGGCACCGGCGCGCGCGACAGCGCGGTCAACGCAGGCGCTTCCCAGCCTTCGGCCGTGCTGCCGGTCAGATAGTGTCGGCCGCCTTTTTCACCGCCAAGCGGGTTGCGTGGCGAATGGCACGCGCTGCAATGGCCGAGGCCTTCGGCCAGGTAGGCGCCGCGGTTCCATTGCGCCGACCGCGCAGCATCGGGTTGAAACTGCTCGTTGCGATGGAACAGCAGGTTCCAACCCGCCAGCAGCGGACGAATATTGAACGGGAAGGCCAGTTCGGTGCGCGGCACGTCGGCCTTCACCGGCTCGGACGACATCAGGTAGGCATACAGCGACTGCATGTCGGCATCGCTGATCTTCGCGAACGCGGTGTACGGGAACGCGGGATACAGGCGGCGGCCATCGCGGTGTATGCCTTCGCGCATTGCGCGCTCGAATGCCGCGAACGACCAGTTGCCGATGCCGGTTTCGACATCGGGCGTGATGTTGGTGCTGTAGACCGTGCCGAACGGTGTTTCCAGAGCCAGACCACCTGCGTTTTTGACGCCGCCTGGTGCCGTATGGCAAACCGCGCAATCGCCTGCCGCAGCAACCAGTCGGCCACGTTCCAGTGTGGCGGCAGAGTAGAAGCCCGGTTCCTGTGGCGTCACGGGCGCGATCGGCGCGCGCCACGGCAGTACCGTAGCGCACAAGCCAGCCGCCGCGGCAGCCGCTGCGGCGAACCAGCCACGTTTGCTGCGCCGCTTCTCGGGTTGTTGCGCGTCCAGCGCCAGCCGGATCCGGTCTGCGCTGAAAGGCGGTTCGCGCAGGCGCACGCCGGTGGCATCGTAGATGGCGTTGGCGACTGCCGCCGCAGCAGGCAGCGTGGCGGCGGGACCGGCAGCCAACGTGTTGCCCATAGCCAGCGTCCCGGCCACGCGGATCTCCGGCACGTTGATGCCGGTCACGGCCGGCAGTGCGCTGTCCGATGTTTCGGGCAACTCGGCAGGCCATGCATCGAAGTCCGGCGATTGCGCTGTCAGTTGCCGCGCGGTTTGCGCGACCATGGCTTCCAGCGCCGGCGATACAGGCGTCGAGCGTGCGGGCACGGCTGCTTCACTGTCGTGTCCCACGGTCACGCGCGTCACGGCGAGTTCGCCAGTGTTACCGTCGACCTCGACTTCCGCAACCCAGGCAGACCAGCTTTGCGCAGTATCGCTTTCGGCCGTTTGCGCATAGGCGAAGCCGCGCCCACGGCGCACATTGCCGCCGCGCGATGTCCTGGCTCCCGGCGCCGACGGTACCCATCCCGCGCGATCCGCGACTTCGCGGACAAGCGCCGCGCCCCGCGCGTCGTCGAGGTGTCCGAGTCGCAGCGCTACCGGATCGGTGCTGGCGCTGGCGGCAATCTCATCGAGATGCGATTCCCGGGCGAACACTTGCGCGCGGGCGTCCGCGAGCGACGCGCCGGCTGCATAGGGCCCGGCAGCGCCAATGTCGATATTGGGAATGCGATAGGGCGGAAGCACGTGATCTGCGGCTTCGGTGTCGGCGGCTACATCGGCCACCGGCGCGGCCGTGCGGGTCAGCCACAGCGCGAGCGGCACGGACGGGGCAATGGTGCCGCCCAGCGTTGCGGCGTAGGCGTCGATGTTGGCGCCGCCGCGCGCGCTGTCGATCTGCCAGTGGAGCATGGCGTCGGCCAGGCCAACGTCGTCAGCGGTGATGGTCCGGCGAACGCAAGCGCCTGTGGCATGCGCGAGCAGCGCGGCGTCGGCGGCAGCGTGATGCGCAAGCAAGCCGGCGTCGGCGGTGTCGTCCGCATCTTGCCAGCACACCAGCGTGATCTGTTGTTCAGTGATGCCAAGCAGCGCGGCCAGTTCGGCACGCAACCCGCCCGGGCGAGTGCTCGGCAGCCAGACGCGCAGCGCGCCGTCTTGCCAGTCGGCGATCGCCGTGCACGTTGCAGTGGTCGCCTGCATGCCCGCCAACGGCCATTGATAGTGCTGCGCTTGCCGGGCGTGCGATTGTTCGAGCGCGGCGGATGCATTGCCCCGCTGCGCCAGCGTCTCTCGACGAACGGGGGAGTTTTCCGCCGCAGGCGGCGCCGCCCAACGCGCCTGCAATGCAGCGATCCCCTGTGCAGCTTGTTCTGCCGAATCCGCTACTGCGGCGGCGAAATTGTTGCGTATGACCACGGCACGCACGCCCGGCATGCCGGCTGCAGCGTCGCGGTTCGCTTCGAGCAGCCGCGCTACCAGCGGCTGGCCACCGGCCCAGCGCAGTCCGGGCGGTCGCAACACATGTGCGGCCAGGCATTGCGCAAAGGGTGGCCGACTGTCCGTCATCGCAGGCGTGGCGGCAGTCATGCGGGGCGCCAGCGCGTCGGTCACCGTTGTGCTCCTTGCGCATGCTCGCGCTGCAGCACGGCGGCGCGCTGCACCGCACGCACGATTTCCACGTGTGTGCCGCAGCGGCACAGGTTAAAGCGCAGCGCCTCGAGGATCTCCGCTTCGCTCGGGTCGGGGTTGTCGGCCAGCAGCGCCTTGGCGGTCATGATCATGCCGTTGAGGCAATAGCCGCACTGCGCGGCCTGCTCGTCAATGAATGCCTGCTGCACGGGGTCGGCTTGTGCGGCTGTGCCGAGACCCTCCAGCGTGGTCACGGCGTGGCCCACCACCGCCTTCACCGGCAGCACGCACGATCGCGCGGCGGTGCCGTCCACCAGTACCGTGCACGCGCCGCACTGCCCCAGTCCGCAGCCATACTTCGGGCCATTGCAGGCCAGGTCGTTGCGCAGGATATAGAGCAGCGGCGTGTCTGGCGCCACGCAGAGCGTGTGCTCGGCGTGGTTGACATGGAGCGTCAGCGGGCGGGGCGCGTTCATCGGGGGCAGGGGGCGGTTTTGAACATCACGCATCGCTGCGTCGCGCCCCTTCATGGCGAGGGGCTGCGGCGCTTCGGACCCGCACGGCGGCAAGGCCGCCATGCAGGCAGTTCGGTTTCAGGCGGACATCATGCCGCCGCCGACAGCGGCGTGCGTCCGGCCGAGACCAGCGGCACGTTGTACACATCGTAGCCGAAACACCAGTCGGGATTCTCGTTGGTGCGCAGCCACGTGTTGTTGTGCGAGACCAGCTGGACCTTGCTGGCGCGTTCCGAGCGGTTGGCTTCGTACAGCGCGAACGCGGCGGCGAAGTCGTCCGTGCCGGCCTCGGTAAAGCAGCGGGTCAGCATGGCCGCGTCCTCGATCGCCATCGCGGCGCCTTGCGCCATGTGCGGCTTCATCGGGTGGCAGGCGTCGCCGAGCAGCACCAGGCGGCCGCGGCTCCACAGCGGCAGCGGATCGCGCTCCAGCAGCGGCCACTTGGTCACTTCGACGGTGCCTTCGATCAGCGACTGCACGCCCGTATGCCAGCCGTCGAACGCCGCGCGCATTTCCTCGATGCTGCTGGACACCCAGCTCTTGCTCATGTCCCACTCGGGCTCCGGCACGCCGGTCACGTAGTAGATCTCGTCGAGCTTGCTGGTGTCGAAGTACACCATCATGTGGCGGTCATCCGACCACCACTTGGTGCAGCGGTCATGCGTAAAGCCCTTGACGCGCGAGATCGGGAACACCGCACGATGCGCCACGTAGCCCGTGTACTTGGGCGGTTCCGCGCCGAGCAGCGTTTCGCGGATGCGCGAGTTCACGCCGTCCGCGCCGATCACGATATCGGCCTCATCGACCGTGCCGTCGGTGAAGCGCAGCTGCACGACATCGCCGTGGTCGGTCACGCTTTCGAGCTTCTTGTTGAAGAACAGCGTGCCCGGCGCCACGGCATCGGTAAGCAGCTTGTGGAAGTCGCCGCGGTGCACGGTCAGGTAGCTCGCGCCGTAGTGCTTCAGTGCGTAGTCGCCCAGCGGAATCTGCGCGACCACCTCACCGCTGTCCCAGTCGCGGCTGTACCAGAAGTCCGGGTGGCAGCCCATGTCATTGAGCGCGTCCTCGATGCCGATGCGCCGCATGATCTTCATGACGTTCGGCCCCACGTGGATGCCCGCACCCAGACGCGAAAACGCCGGCGCCTGTTCATAGAGCCTGACCTGGAAGCCTGCCCGCTGCATCAGGGCGGCGGCGGCCGTCCCTCCGAGTCCGGCGCCGATGATTGCGATTCGCGTTTTGCCTTGCACGTTCTTTCTCCTGGCAATGACACATGGGTCGATGAGTGTGAGGGCCGTTCTCGGCCAGTTGTTGAAAACGAGTGTACACACTCAAAAATGCGAGGTAAAGATAGATTTTCTTGAACCTATGGAAAACCCTTAGGTTGATGTGATGGAAATAGCATGATGCTCTGAGACGGCTAAATCATGCGCGAATATGGGGATTTATATGTTCAGCGTGCACTGAATGAGTGCTCTTGGCCACGCGCAGAATCTGTTTGCGGATATAGAGTGTGTACACTACAATCAATCGCAACCGCGGACGTCCGGCGCAATCGATGCCGGGAGCGGCGGGTAGACAGGCATTCCCCAGACACTCAGATGACGGAGTCGACAGTGCAGAAAGTTTTCCGAATCGGCCAGATCGTGCCGAGCTCCAACACCACGATGGAAACCGAGATCCCGGCCATGCTGACCGCACGGCAGCAGATCCGCCCCGAACGGTTCACCTTCCATTCGAGCCGCATGCGCATGAAGAAGGTGGTCAAGGAAGAACTGGCCGCGATGGATGCCGAATCCGATCGCTGCGCCGTCGAGCTTTCCGATGCGCGCGTCGACGTACTCGGCTATGCCTGCCTGGTTGCGATCATGGCGATGGGCCACGGCTACCACCGCACGTCCGAGCAGCGCCTGAAAGCGCACACGACTGAGAACGGCGGTGATGCGCCGGTGATTACCAGTGCTGGCGCGCTGGTCGATGCACTGAAGGTGATCGGTGCGAAGCGTATCGCTGTTGTGGCGCCGTACATGAAGCCGCTGACCGAACTGGTCGTCGACTACATCCGCAATGAGGGTTATGAAGTCGTCGACTACCGCGCGCTCGAGATTCCGGACAACCTGGAAGTCGGTCGCCATGATCCGGCGAAGCTGCCCGGCATCGTCGCGCAGATGAACATTGCCGATGTCGATGCCATCGTGCTGTCGGCCTGCGTGCAGATGCCTTCGCTGCCGGCTGTGGCGAAGGTCGAAGCGATGACCGGCAAGCCGGTGATCACCGCGGCCATTGCCACGACCTACGCCATGCTTCGCGCGCTGGACCTCGAGCCGGTCGTGCCGGGCGCCGGTGCGCTGCTGTCCGGCGCCTACTGAGGCCTGCGCCATGAGCACCTTCCTCTACGGCGGCAATGTCAATGCCAACGGCATCCGCCAGCATTACCTGCGCTATGGCGGCAACGATGGCGAACGGGCATCGCGCGATGCCGTGATCATCGTGCCGGGCATCACGAGCCCGGCTATTACGTGGGGCTTCGTCGGCGAGCAGTTCGGCCAGCGCTTCGATACCTATGTGCTGGATGTACGCGGCCGTGGGTTGTCTGAGGCCAGCGACACGCTCGACTACAGCCTGGACGCCCAAGCTGCCGACGTGATTGCGTTTGCCGAGGCACTGGGCCTACAGCGCTATGCCATCGTTGGTCATTCGATGGGCGGTCGCATTGGCGTGCGTGCCGCGCGCCAGCATCCAGCAGGACTTACGCGTCTGGTGATGGTCGATCCGCCTGTCTCCGGCCCCGGCCGACGCGCCTATCCCGCGCAACTGCCGTGGTACATCGATTCGATCTGCCTTGCCCGCGCAGGTATCGACGCCGAAGGCATGCGCCGCTTCTGCCCGACGTGGACCGAAGATCAGTTGCGCCTGCGCGCGGAATGGCTGCACACGTGCGACGAGCGCGCCATCCTCGCCAGCTTCAATGGCTTTCACGAAGACGACATCCACGCGGACCTGCCGCACGTGAGGGTACCCACGCTGCTGATGACTGCCGGGCGTGGCGACGTAATCCGTGCCGAAGACGTCGAGGAAATCCGCAAGCTCGTGCCCGGCATACTGGTGAGTCACGTGCCAGATGCGGGCCACATGATCCCGTGGGACGACGAGGCCGGCTTCTACCGTGCCTTCGGCGATTTCCTCGGCGCCGCGTTGCCTGCGGCCTGATATCCGCGATCGGAGGAGCGAACATGCCCGTAAGCGATTACGACCTGACCCAGGCGTGGAAGCAGGTGCTCACGCTGTCGAAGCTCGAAGCCGGCCAGACCGTCACGGTGCTGACCGGTGCCGCCACGCATCCGCAGACGCTGCGCACCGCCATGGTGGCGGCGGCGTCGATGGGTGCCATCGTCAACCGGCTCGACCTGCCGCCCGTCAATGGCGAGAAGGCGCTGAGCCGCGATGCGCTGGCCTATCTCGGCACCACGCCGCTGACCGGTAACCCGGCCGCGATCGCCGCGCTCAAGGCGAGCGATCTTGTGCTCGACCTGATGACGCTGCTGTTCTCGCCCGAGCAGCATGACATCCTGAGCAGTGGCACGAAGATCCTGCTCGCGGTGGAGCCGCCTGAGGTGCTCGCGCGCATGGTCCCGACGGAAGCCGACCGCAAGCGCGTAAAGGCGGCAACGGCGCGGCTTTCGCGCGCGCGGGAAATGCATATCGTGTCCCACGCGGGCATGGACCTGCGCTGCAGCCTTGGGGAATTCCCGGCGATCAGCGAATATGGCTTCGTCGACGAGCCCGGCCGCTGGGACCACTGGCCGAGCGGCTTCGTGCTGACGTGGCCGAACGAGGGCGGCACCCACGGCACTATCGTGCTGGATCGTGGCGACATCCTGCTGCCGATGAAGTCGTATATCCAGCAGCCGATCCGCATCACGCTCGAGGCCGGTTACGTGAGGGCCATCGAAGGCGGGCTCGATGCCGAGCTGCTGGCCAACTACATGGCGTCGTTCAACGATCCGGAAGCCTATGCGATGTCGCATATCGGCTGGGGCCTGCAGCCGCGCGCGAGCTGGTCGGCGCTGGCCATGTACGACCGCGAAGCCACCATCGGCATGGATGCGCGTGCGTACGAGGGCAACTTCCTGTGCTCGTTCGGCCCCAACAACGAAGCCGGTGGAAGCCGTACCACGGCCTGCCATATCGATATTCCCGTACGCCACTGCACCGTCACGCTCGACGGCGAGCCGGTGGTGGTTCGCGGCAAGGTGACGGACGGCCACCACGCCACGGTCAACACACTGTTCAAGGAAGCACGCCATGCATGACGAAGTCCAGACCTACCAGCGGCAAGGCTTCGGCACCGCCATGGAACTGCGCCCGCCATACGGGCTGCTGATCATCGATTTCGTCAACGGCTTTGCCGATCCGGCGGTGTTCGGCGGCGGCAATATTCCGGAGGCGATCCGCAATACGCAGCCACTGCTGCGCGCGGCGCGCCAGGAGGGCTGGCCGGTCGCGCACAGCCGGATCGTGTTTGCCGATGACGATGCGGACCACAACATCTTCACGCTGAAGGTGCCCGGCATGCTGACGCTGAAGGAAGACAGCCACAACAGCGCCATCGTGCCGGAGCTGGCACCCGCTGCGGGCGAGTATGTAGTGCGCAAGACCGTGCCCTCGGCGTTCTTCGGCACGTCGTTGGCGGCGTGGCTCACGCAGCGTGGCGTGCAGACGCTGCTGGTCGCCGGTTGCGTGACCAGCGGATGTGTGCGCGCGAGCGTGGTCGACGCGATGTCGCTCGGCTTTCGTCCGCTGGTGGTGTCGGACTGCGTGGGCGACCGCGCGCTCGGGCCGCATGCGGCGAACCTGTTCGACATGGGGCAGAAGTACGCCACCGTGCTGACCCGGGATGAAGCGCTCGCGCAGATCGCCAAGGCGGCGCCGGCCGGCGTGAGCGCGGCAGCCTGAGTCGCGTTGCGACCCGCGGCCGTGCGCCTGATGCGACGCTCAGCCTGCGGCGGCGCGCCTGGCCTTCGCCGGTTTGCCGGCAGGCGGCGCGGGCGGGGCGTCGGGAACGGCGCCCGGCACTGCCACCGCGCGCAGCACTGTCTGCTGGATCACATCGCGCCAATGCGCGAGCGCGGGCGCGCCCATCATCGGCTCGCCCAGGAAGGCGCTGAGCGTATGATGGTTCGAGTTGTAGAAGTAGCCGAGCGAGGCGATGACCATGTAGACGTCTCGCGCGCCGGCGTCGGGCCGGAACAGTCCCGCCGCCTTGCCGCGCGACAGAATGCCGTCGAGCACGGACAACGCGTAGCTGGAGATCTCGCGCAACCGCACCGACTTGCGCGCGTGCTTGCCCTGGCTGATGTTCTCGCTGGTCAGGATCGCGACGAACTCCGGATGCTCCAGGTAGTAGTGCCAGATGAAGTCGATCAGTTGCGACAGGGCGCGCACCGGATCGGCAGCGTCGAGTTCGCCTTCGAGTTTCTGCTCGGCTTCGTTGAGCTGCAGGTAGATGGTCTCGAGCACTTCGACGAACAGCTTTTCCTTGCTGCCGAAGTAGTAATAGATCATCCGGTCGTAGGTCTTGGCGAGCGAGGAAATGCGTTCGATGCGCCCGCCGTCGTAACCGCGCTGCGCAAAGACCTTGATGGCCGCCTTCAGGATCCGGTCACGGCTGTCCTGCGCCTGCCGGGCGCGCGTTCCGACTGCCGCGCGCTGGGTTGCGGTCTTGATGGTCATGTTGGATGGCTCGGCATCATGATGTCTGTTGGAAGGCAGTATAACGGTGGCATAGCGGGTGCCGCCCCACGCAAAGCGGCAAAAATAATCGACCCATGACTTCGACCATCCTCGATACCGTTCGCGAGGCGGAGGCCCCCACCCCGCGCGTGCAGCGCCTGGCGCTGCTGCAGGCGCGTGGCGTGCTGCTGATCACGCGTGCGCCGCAGGCCGCGGCGCGACCGGCGGCGGGCCAGCCCGGTGCGGCTTCCGACTATGTGCCGGCGCTGCCCGATATCTTCGTGGCCGTACGTGACACCGGCGAAGTGCTGGCTTTCAATGGCCACGTGGATCTGGGCACTGGCATCCGTACCGCACTCGCGCAGATCGTCGCAGAAGAACTCGACGTGCCGCTCGCGCGCGTGCGCATGGTGCTCGGCCATACCGACGCGACGCCCAACCAGGGTCCGACGATCGCGAGCGCATCGATCCAGATTTCGGCAATTCCATTGCGGCGTGCAGCGGCCCAGGCTCGCGCGTGGCTGCAGGCGCGCGCGGCGAACCAGCTCGGCGTAGCAGCGGATGCGCTCGAAGCCGACGACGGTGTGTTCCGCGTGAAGGGGACGCAGCACGGTATCGGCTTCGGTGCGTTGGTGGCCGACGAGCACGTCGAGCTGCCACTCGCGGATGATGTACAGACCAAGCCTGTCGAGTCGTACCGTATCGTCGGCCGCGGCGCAGGCCGTGTGGATATCCCCGACAAGGCGCGCGGCGTGCTGACCTTCGTGCATGACGTGCGCGTGCCCGGCATGCTGCACGGCCGCGTGGTGCGCCCGCCGTACGCCGGCCGCGACAGCGGCGATTTCGTCGGCACGAGCTTGCTCGACGTCGATCGCAATTCCGTGCGCGATGTACCGGGGCTGGTGGACATCGTGGTGCAGGGCGACTTCATCGGCGTGGTAGCCGAGCGCGAGGAATATGCGGTGATGGCCGCGCGCCGCCTGCGCGTGCATTGGAAGCCGGTGCCCCCGTTGCCTGCGCTCGACGATCCCGAGCCCGCGCTGCGCGCCAACCCTGCCACGCGCCGTGAACTGCTCGATGATGGCGAGATACCCGCACCCGACGCTGGCACCACGCTCGAACGCCACTACACCTGGCCTTACCAGATGCATGGCTCGATCGGGCCGTCATGTGCCGTAGCCGACTGGCGCGAAGATGGCCTGACCGTGTGGTCCGGCACGCAGAATCCGCATGTACTGCGTATCGATCTGGCGCGCCTCTCCGGGCTGGGCGAGGGCAGCATCGAGATCGTCCGCATGGATGCCGCCGGCTGCTACGGTCGCAACTGTGCCGACGACGTTTGCGCCGATGCCGTGCTGCTGTCGCGCGCGGTCGGCCGTCCCGTACGCGTGCAGCTATCGCGCGAGCAGGAACACCTGTGGGAGCCCAAGGGCGCAGCGCAGCTCATGGATGTCAGCGCCACGCTCGGTAGCAATGGTGAACTGCTTGGCTACGACTTCGTCAGCCGCTATCCGTCCAACGATGCACCGACGCTCGCGCTGCTGCTCACCGGACAGTTGCCGAATGCGCCGCGCATGCTTGAGATGGGCGATCGCACCGCGGTACCGCCGTATGCCTACTCCGGCCGCCGCATCCACTGCGACGACACCCCGGCGATCGTGCGCGCATCGTGGTTGCGTGGCGTATCGGCGCTGCCGAATACGTTCGCGCATGAATCCATGATCGATGAACTGGCGGCCGAAGCGGGTGTGGACCCGGTGGATTTCCGCTTGCGACATCTGCCCGACGATCGCGCGGCTGACCTGCTGCGTGCCGTGGCAGAGGCCGCGGGCTGGCAACGCGGTGCGAACGGTTCGCGCGGCGTGCCCGATGCGAACGGAAAACTGCACGGCCGCGGCGTCGCGTATGCGCGATATATCCACAGCCGTTTCCCAGGCTTCGGCGCGGCATGGGCTGCGTGGATTCTCGATCTGTCGGTCGATGTCGCCAGCGGACAGATCGTCGTCAGGAAGATCTTCGTGGGTCAGGACACCGGTATGATGGTCAACCCGGACGGCGTACGTCACCAGATCCACGGCAACGTCTTGCAGACGCTGAGCCGCGTGCTCAAGGAGCAGGTGCGCTTTGATGGCGACGGTGTGGCCAGTCGCGAATGGGGCGGCTATCCGTTGCTGACCTTTCCGGAGATTCCACCGATCGAGGTGCTGCTGATGCCGAGGCAGTCAGAGCCGCCGATGGGAGCGGGCGAATCGGCATCATTGCCGGGAGCGCCGGCGATTGCGAATGCGCTGTTTGATGCGACGGGTGTTCGGCTGAGACGGCCGCCGTTTGTGCCGGAGACGGTGTTGGCGGCGCTACAAGGCCGACGCCCCTAGCAATCCGCTGTCTTGCTCCCTTCCCCGCTGGCGGGAGAGGGGAGCAAACCGGCGGCACTACTAGCGGGGCTGCTCAACTCCCACCGTTCCCCTCATCAATCTCGCTCATCTTGCGCAGCAGATAAGTCACCGCCACCCGCTCCGCCGGATTCAGGGCACCAAACGTCTGCTCCGAGATCTGCTTCGCAAACGGCACCGTCTCGTCGATCAATGCGAGGCCATCGTCCGTCACCGTCACCACCACCTTGCGCCGGTCATTCGGATCGTGCGACACCGAGATCAGCTTGCGTGCCTTCAGCCGCTCGATGATGCCGCGCACCGTCGCCTGGTCGATCGCCGTGGCGCGTACCACTTCATTCAGTGAACACGGTTGCCGGTCCCTGACCGCGCACAGCACGACGAATTGCGCAGCCGTAAGCTGCGAATCGGGAATGGTCTGCTGGAAGATGGCCACGTGGCGCTGATACGCGCGGCGCAGCAGATGGCCCACCTGTTCGGTGAAGTCGTAGCCGGTGTCGCTGCCGGCAGGCTGGTCGGAAGAGGAGGGCACGTCGATCGTACTGCGATGGAAAGTGTGCCCCCGAGTATACCGGCGAACCTGCTTATTCGACCGTGATGGCAGCGGATTTCGCCACCTTGCCGAAGCGGTCGTACTCCTGCAGCGTCAGGGTCTGGAGTTCCACGGCGCTCGAGCCCTTCGGGTTGAAGCCGGCCTGCGTGAGTTTTTCGGGCACGTCGGCGCGGCCCAGCGCTTCGACGAAGGCGGCGTTGAGTGCCTGCACCACGGACGCGGGCAGTTTGGCCGGACCATAGACGCCGAACCACGGTTCCACCGCATAGCCGGACAGGCCGGCTTCCGCTAGCGTGGGCACGTCAGGCAGCGACGGCGAACGGCTCTTGCCAGCGACGGCCAGCGCGCGCAGCTTGCCTGCCTGGATATGCGGCAACGAAGCGGGCAAGTTGTCGAACATCACGCCGATATGGCCGCCCAGCATGTCGTTGATCGCCGGACTGCTGCCCTTGTACGGCACGTGCGTGAGGCCCGTCTGCGTCATCTGCGAGAACATCGCGCCGGCCAGGTGCATCGACGTGCCGGTGCCGGCGGTTGCGTACGTGAGACCCGGATGCGCCTTGGCGTAAGCGATCAGCTCGGGCACAGTCTTGACCGGCAGCGACGCGCTCACTTCCAGCACGATCGTCGACGTGCCGAGCAGGCTGATGGCCGTGAAGTCCTTGCGCGGGTCGAACGGGACGTGCTTGTAGATATGCGGATTCAACGCGTTGGTCGAGATCGCACCGAAGCCAATGGTGTAGCCATCGGCCGGGGCCTTGGCCACGGCTTCCATGCCGATGTTGCCACCGGCGCCTGGCCGGTTCTCGATGACCACGGGCTGGCCCAGTTTTTCCGCGACGCGCTGGCCGACGGTGCGTGCCACGAGATCCGTGGTGCCGCCGGCCGCGTACGGGACGACAAAGCGGATCGGCTTGGACGGAAACGCGTCGGCCGCGCTGGCAGCCAGCGGCAGGGTGCCGAGCGTGGCGGCCGCGGCGGCACCGAGCGACAGGGCGATCAGCGTAGTGCGGCGGCGGCGAAGGGCAGGGCGTTGCGGCATGGTGCGGGAATCTCCTCGTACGGGTTGTGTTGTTCTGCCCGCGCGTGGCCGCTTGCCGGCCGCGCGCGGAAGCGCCCATTGTAGGCAAATGCGCCCGCGCGGAGGCATACCCGGTGGTAGGCCGATGCCAATGCCTCTTTTCGCATACAATCGTCTGGTCGTCTTTGCCGACCCGGCCGGCCACGGCTGCGGCGGCCGCTTTGTCCCCTCGTATTTCCCCGTGCCAGCTTCACAGAAATCCCTTGCCATGCCCGCCGCGCTGCCGTCGTCGCAGCGTTCGGGCCTGGCCATCGCGGCCATTGGCGCCATGCTGTTTTCCGCCAAGGCCATCGTCGCCAAGCTGATGTACCGCTACAACGTCGATGCCGTCATGGTGATCACGCTGCGCATGCTGTTCGCCGTGCCGCTGTTCATGGCGATCGGCTGGTGGCAGTCGCGGCGCCTGCCCGCGCTGTCGTGGGCGGACCGTGCGCGTGTGGTGTTCCTCGGCTTCATCGGTTATTACCTGTCGAGCTTCATGGATTTCCTGGGCTTGCAGTACATCACCGCAGGGCTTGAACGGCTGATCCTGTTCCTGACGCCGTCGTTCGTGCTGCTGGCCACGGCGCTGCTGTTCCGGCGTCCGATCGCCGCGCGCCAATGGATATCGCTGCTGCTGGCCTATGCGGGCATTGTGCTGGTGTTTGCGCATGATCTCGATGTCAGCGGCGCCAGGGTGTGGCTTGGTGGCGCGCTGGTGCTGGGCAGCGCCTTGACGTATGGTATCTACCTGATCCTGAGCGGCGAGCTGGTGCAGCGCATTGGCTCGCTGCGGCTGGTGGCCTACGCAATGTGCGTGTCCACGGCATGCTGCGTACTGCAGTACCTGGCGCTCGGGCGCCCCGTGGCCGAACTCGCGCAGCCGGCGCCAGTGATGTGGCTGTCACTCGTCAACGCGGTGTTCTGCACCGTGCTGCCCGTGTCGATGACGATGGTGGCCGTGGCCCGCATCGGCGCGCCGATGGCCTCGCAGGCCGGCATGGTCGGCCCGGTGTCGACGCTGTTCCTCGCGTTCTGGCTGCTCGACGAACCGGTCAGCGGCGTGCAGCTCGCGGGCAGTGCACTGGTATTGGGCGGAATGTACCTGCTGTCGGCGCGCAAAGCGTGATAACGCACCAAGCCGCGCGACGACAGCGAACCTGAAAGCTATACAAGCAAACAAGCCAACAAGGAGAGCGAGAAATGGATCTGGGACTGCGTGGCAAGCATGCACTGGTGTGTGGCGCGAGCAAGGGCCTTGGTTTCGCCTGCGCGGACGCGCTGGCGGCCGAAGGCGTTGATGTCGTGATCGTGGCGCGCGGCGCCGAGGCGCTGGAAAAGGCCGCCGCGGGCCTGCGTGCACGCCATGGCCGCCGCGTGGTCGCCGTGGCCACGGACATCACCAAGCCGGAAGGCCGCAAGGCCGCGCTGGACGCCGTGGCCAAGCTCGGCGACCTCGATATCCTCGTCAACAACGCCGGCGGCCCGCCCCCGGGCAACTTCCGCGACTGGGACCGCGAAGCGTGGCTGGCCGCGCTCGATGCCAACATGCTGACCCCGATCGAATTGATCAAGGCCACCGTCGACGGCATGATCGCGCGCAAGTGGGGCCGCATCATCAACATCACGAGCGGCGCGGTGAAGGCGCCGATCGATGTGCTGGGCCTGTCCAACGGCGCGCGCTCGGGCCTGACCGGCTTCATCGCCGGCCTGGCGCGCGAAGTGGCGCAGCACGGCGTGACCGTCAACAACCTGCTGCCGGGGCCGTTCAATACCGACCGCCTGTTCAAGACCATGGAAGGCGCCGCCCAGAAGGCGAACCTGACCGTGGATGAAGTCGCGCAACGCCGCGCCGCGCTGAACCCGTCGCGGCGCTTCGGCGACCCGGCCGAGTTCGGTGCAACGTGTGCGTTCCTGTGCAGCCGACAGGCCGCGTACATCACGGCGCAGAACATCCTGCTCGACGGCGGCGCCTACCCCGGCACGTTCTGAACCCGGCGCGGCCCCGCTACTGGCCGCACTCCACCCGCAGTCGCTTACCGCAACAAGGATTCTTGATGACCCGCCCACGTATCGCCCTGATTGCACACGACCACAAGAAAGACGACATCGTTGCCTTTGCCACGCGTCACCGCGAATTCCTTTCGCAGTGCGAACTGCTCGCGACCGGCACCACCGGCGGCCGGCTGATCGATGAAGTCAAGCTCGATGTGACCCGCATGCTGTCGGGGCCGTGGGGCGGCGACCTGCAGATCGGCGCGCAACTCGCGGAAGGGCGCGTGCGTGCCGTAATCTTCCTGCGCGATCCGATGACGCCGCAGCCGCACGAACCGGACATCAATGCGCTGGTGCGCGCCTGCGACGTGCACAACGTGCCGTGCGCGACCAACGTGGCCACGGCCGACCTGCTGATCGCCGAGCTGAGCCGCGTCGAAGCGCAGCCCTGAACGAAGCCCATATCGAGACAGAAGACATGCCAATGACCAAAGCCATCCGGATCGAACAGACCGGCGGACCGGAAGTGATGCAGTGGGTCGATGTGGAAGTGGGCGAGCCCGGCCCGGGCGAAGTTCGTGTGCGTCATGAAGCGGTGGGCCTGAACTTTATCGACGTCTATTTCCGCACCGGCCTCTACAAGCAGCCGCTGCCTGGTGGGCTGGGCATGGAAGGCGCGGGCGTGGTCGAAGCGGTGGGCGAGGGCGTGGCACACCTGAGCGTGGGCGACCGCGTGGCCTACGCTGGCCGCCCGAACGGCGCCTATTCGCAGGTGCGTGTGATGCCGGCCGATATCGTGGTGCGCCTGCCCGAATCGATCTCGTTCGAGCAGGGCGCGGCGATGATGCTGCAGGGTCTGACCGTGCAGTACCTGATTCGCGACAGCTATCGCGTTCAGGCTGGCGACACGGTGCTGCTGCATGCCGCGGCCGGCGGCGTCGGGCTGATCGCTTGCCAATGGCTGAAGGCGCTTGGCGTCACGGTGATCGGCACGGTCGGCAGCGACGAGAAGGCGGAGCTGGCGCGCGCGCATGGCTGCACGCATACCGTCGTCTACACGCGTGAATCGTTCGTGGATCGGGTAAAGGAAATCACTGGCGGCAAGGGCGTGCCGGCCGTGTATGACTCGATCGGCGCGGACACCTTCCGTGGCTCGCTGGATTGCCTGGCGCCGCGTGGGACGATGGTGAGCTTCGGGAGTGCTTCCGGACCGGTGCCCCCGTTTGATATCTCGGTGCTTGGCAACAAGGGTTCACTGCGGCTGACGCGGCCAACGTTGATGACGTATGTGGTACATCGTGAATTGCTGGAGCCGATGGTTGCGGATCTGTTTGATGTGGTCAGCAGTGGCAAGGTGAAGATCGATGTGCGGCAGCGGTATGCGCTGGCGGATGTGGCGCAGGCGCACCGTGATCTCGAATCGCGCAAGACGACCGGATCGACCATTCTGCTGCCGCGCTGAAGCATCACGCACTGCATGAGAAAGCCCCCGGACGGCATGCCGTCCGGGGGCTTTTCCGTCCGGGCGCTCAGCGCGCGCGGACGGTGGTGGCAGTCGCGCGCGCCTCGGCCTGCCGGAGGATATGCGGGGGCAGGCGCTTGAGGATCAGGTGGATCGCGAGCGGGATCAACACGACATCATCGACGATGCCTAGTCCGGCAATGAAGTCGGGAATCAGGTCGATGGGCGAGATCGCATAGAACAGCAACCCGAACGCCGCCGGCTTCAGCCACGCCGGCGCATCCGGATGCCGCAGCGCATACCAGAACAGCCGACCATCGCGACGCACCAACGTCCACAGGGCCGAAAAACGCTTCCACATGAGAGGCCTCCTTCACATTGCAGGCGCCAGCCATCGGCGCATGCACAGATAGCTTGGGCCGATCCGATCGGCTTCAAGTTCCGCAGGAAAACGGGGGCGGGGAAAGAGACGAGGGGTGCGCCCCGGCAGGGCCGGGGCGGGCCGGCACGCTAGCACGGCATGCCGGAAACGGACCGGAAAATCAGCCCGGAATCTTACCTTCCACGCCTTCGACGTAGAACCTCACGCCGTGCAGGAAGTTGTCGTCGGCGGTCTGGTCCTTGGCGATCTGCTCCTTGCCGGTATTGTCCTTGATCGGACCCTTCCAGATCGGCGCGGAACCGTCGACGATGCCCTTCTTGCGCTCTTCGACCAGTGCCTTCACGTCGTCAGGCACGACCGTGTTGAAGTCCTTCAGGTCGATCATGCCTTCCTTCAGGCCCCACCATGTGGTGTTGCTCTTCCACTGGTTCTTCAGCACGTCGTCCACGACCTTGTTGTAGTAGACGCCCCACTGGATCTCCGATGCGGCAAGGTGAGCCTTCTCGCCGAACTTGCTCATGTTGCTGTCCCAGCCGAATGCGTAGACCCCCTTCTCCTGCGCAGTCTGCACCACGGCGGCGGAGTCGGTGTTCTGCATCAGCATGTCCACGCCCTGGCCGATCAGCGTGGTGGCGGCTTCACGCTCCTTGCCCGGATCGAACCACTTGTTCACCCAGACCACCTTCACGGTGGCCTTCGGGTTGACGCTGCGCGCGCCCAGCGTGAACGAGTCGATGTTGCGGATCACTTCGGGAATCGGTACCGAAGCCACCACGCCCATCTTGCCCGTCTTGCTCATCTTGCCGGCGACGACGCCGGCGAGGTAGGCGCCTTCATAGGTGCGCACATCGTACTGGGCCAGGTTGTCGGCGGTCTTGAAGCCGGTGGCGTGTTCGAACTTCACGTCCGGGAATTCCTTGGCGACTTTCAGCATCGATTCCATGTAGCCGAAGGTGGTGCCGAAGATCAGCTTGTTGCCCTGGCTGGCCAGGTCGCGGAACACGCGCTCGGCGTCAGCGGCGGACTCGGGTACGTTTTCGACGAAGGTGGTCTTGACCTTGTCGCCGAACTTCTCTTCCACGGCCTTGCGGCCGGCGTCGTGCGCGTATGTCCAGCCCGCATCGCCGACCGGGCCGATGTAGACGAAGGCGACCTTGAGCGGTTCGGCCTTCTGTTCAGCGGCGGGCGCGGAGGCCGGGGCGGCCGTCTCGGCCGGCTTCTCGGCTTCCTTCTTGCCGCAGCCGGCCAGGGCCAGCAGCGCGGTGGCGGCCAGGGCCGCCAGGGTCTTCCTGCGCGTGACGATCATGATTTCTCCTTGTGATGAATATTGACTGCGTTCGATGGCTCGTTGAAATGGGTGTGCGGCAGCGGCATCAGGCATTGCCCGGACGGAACGGCTTGCCCAGCGACGCAGGCATGTTGAGCCGGATCCAGGCCGGGTTGCGCGAGATCAGCGCCAGCACGACGATGGTGGCCGCATACGGCAGCATCGACAGGAACTGCGACGGCACCGACACGCCGATGCCCTGCAGGTAGAACTGCAGAATGGTCACGCCGCCGAACAGCCACGCGCCCACGAGTACGCGGCCCGGTCGCCAGGTGGCGAACGTGGTCAGCGCAAGCGCGATCCAGCCGCGGCCGGCGACGAGGTTCTCGACCCACATCGGCGTGTACACCAGCGACAGGTACGCGCCTGCCAGGCCGCAGCATGCGCCGCCGAACAGCAGTGCGCCGAAGCGGATGGTGCGCACCGGATAGCCGAGCGCATGCGCGGATTCTGGCGATTCGCCGATTGCGCGCAGCGTCAGGCCGGCGCGCGTGCGGAACAGGAACCACATGATCGCAAAGCACAGCAGCAGGCTGAAATACACCATCCAGTGGTGCTGGAAGAATGCGGGACCGATGAACGGAATGTCGGCAAGGAACGGGACCGATTTGGCCTGAGCCGGCATCGCAAAGCCGACGAAGCGCTGGCCCATGAAGGCCGACAGGCCCGTGCCGAAGATCGACAGCGCGAGGCCCGTGGCCACCTGATTGGTCGCGAGCACGAGCGCGAGCCACGAGAACAGCGTGGCCATCAGCATGCCGGCCACGGCGCCGGCAAGAAAGCCGAGCAGCGGCTGCTGCGTCTGGTAGCCGACCATGAATCCGGCCACGGCGGCGACCAGCATCATGCCTTCGGCGCCGAGATTGAGCACGCCGGAGCGTTCGTTGATAAGCAGGCCCAGCGCGGCCAGCAACAGCGGTGTGCCGGCGTTGATCGCGGTGGCGATCAGGGGAGCGAGTTGTTCCATGTTTTACGTTGCTCCGCTCAGGCTGCCGTGGCGCGCCAGCGCAGGCGGTTTTCGATTAGGGTGTCGCAGGCGAGCAGGAAGAACAGCAGCATGCCCTGGAACACCCAGCCGATGGCCGACGGCAAGCCGAGGCGCGATTGCGCCATCTCGCCGCCGATATAGAACAGCGACATCATGATGCCGCCGAGCACGGTGCCGACCGGATGCAGCCGGCCGACGAATGCGACGATGATCGCGGTGAAGCCATAGCCCGGTGAAATCGACGGCAGCAACTGGCCGATCGGACCGGTGACTTCAAACGCGCCAGCGAGTCCCGCCGTAGCGCCCGAAATCAGCAGCGCGCTCCACAGCGCGCTGCGCGATGAGAAGCCCGCATAGCGCGCCGCAGCCGGTGCCGTGCCGCCGACCTGCAGCCGGTAGCCAGCAAAGCTGCGGAAGATGAAGACCGTCATCACGACGACCAGCACCAGCATCACGGCAAAGCCCGCATGCAGGCGCGAACCCGACATCAGGTTGGGCAGCAGGTATTCGGACGAGAACACCTTCGACTGCGGGAAGTTCATGCCGTTGGGATCCTTCAGCGGCCCGTTGACGACCCACAGCATCAGCTGCTGCGCGATATATGTGAGCATCAGCGAGACCAGGATCTCGTTCGCGTTGAAGCGGTCCTTGAGCAGCGCCGTGATCGCGGCCCAGAACATGCCGCCGATCACGCCGGCGAGCGATGCCAGCATCAGCACGACCGTACCGTTCAGCGTCTGGCCAGGCACGTCGAAGTACAGCACCGTCGCCCCAGCGAAGATGCCGCCGAGGATCAGTTGTCCATCCGCACCGATGTTCCAGACGTTGGCCCGGTAGCAGACCGACAGGCCCAGCGCGCACAGCACCAGCGGCACCGTCTTTAGCAGGACTTCGCCGATGGCGCGCTTGTCCCGCAGCGGATCGGCCAGGAAGACCTTGAGCGCAGCCATCGGATCCTTGCCGAGTGCAATGAACAGCAGCGCACCGAACAGCAGCGTAAGCGCGAGCGCGATTACTGGCGAGGCATAAGCCATGGTCCGCGACGGCAAGCCGCGCGGCGCGAGCGTGATGGGGGAGAGGGGTAGGAGCGAGCGCAGTTCAGCCATGGTTCACCTCCGCTACGTAGGCGTCGCGCGACTGCGCGGGGCCGCCTTCCCACAGGCCGCTCATCCACAGCCCGATTTGTTCGCGCGTGGCGGTCTCGGTCGGAATGGACGGCGACAGGTGGCCCTTGGCGATGACGTACAACCGGTCGCAAATCGCGAACAGCTCGTCGAGTTCTTCCGATACCACCAGGATTGCGCAGCCCGAGGCCTTGAGCGCGAGGATCTCGTTGTGGA
Source organism: Cupriavidus sp. C1SS-2L (assembly GCF_057073735.1). NCBI lineage: Bacteria > Pseudomonadati > Pseudomonadota > Betaproteobacteria > Burkholderiales > Burkholderiaceae > Cupriavidus > Cupriavidus sp. C1SS-2L. The sequence continues at coordinate 2,771,221 of NZ_CP172708.1, read as the reverse complement.
TCTGCGCGGCGGCGCCGACATCCACGCCCCATGTCGGTTGGGCAACGATCAGCACCTTCGGGCCGCTTTCGATCTCGCGGCCGACGATGAATTTCTGCAGGTTGCCACCCGACAGGCTGCGGGCCAGCGCTTCGGGCCCGCTCGCTTTTACGCGAAAGCGGCCGATGACCGCGGCGGCCAGACCAGCCGCCGCCTTCGGCGAGATCATGCCGTTGCGCACATACGGTGGCGTCTGGTGCGACAGCAGCGTGTTCGAGGCCAGGCTCATGCCTGGCACCGCACCGCGCCCGAGCCGCTCTTCCGGCACGAAGGCGAGGCCGGCGCGTCGGCGCTGGCGTGCATCGAGCCGGCCGACCGGCTTGCCCGCGATGTGGACTGCGGTGCGGTCCACGCGCATGTCCTCGCCGGACAGCGCGGCCAGCAGTTCCTGCTGGCCATTGCCCGACACGCCGGCAATGCCGACGATCTCGCCGGCATGCACGTCGAGTGAAATCTGCTGCAGCTCGGTCGCAAACGCATGCGCGCGCGGCAGCGACAGGGCTTCCACGCCCAGACGCACCTCGCTGCGCTGCGTGGCCACGCGCGCTTCGCGCGGCGGCTCGCCACCGATCATCAGGCGCGACAGCGAGGCCGCGCTTTCCTGGCGCGGATCGCACACGCCGGTGACCTTGCCCATGCGCATCACGGTGGCGTGATGGCAGAGTGCGCGGATCTCGTCGAGCTTGTGGCTGATGTAGAGGATGCTGGTGCCTTCGGCCGCGAGCTGGCGCAGCGTGACGAACAGCGTTTCCACGGCCTGCGGCGTCAGCACCGAAGTCGGCTCGTCCAGGATCAGCAATTGCGGGTTGGCCAGCAGCGCGCGCACGATTTCCACGCGCTGCCGCTCGCCCACCGACAGCGTGTGGACATGGCGGTTCGGCTCCAGCGGCAGGCCGTAGCGCTCGGCGGTCGCGCGGATGCGTTCGGCGAGCTGCTTCATGCTGCTGCCTGCGCCTTTGTGTCCGCCGGGAAGGCCCAGCGCGATGTTCTCGGTCACGGTCAGCGTGTCGAACAACGAGAAATGCTGGAACACCATCGCAATGCCCAGGTTGCGGGCGTCGTGCGGACTGTTGATCGTGACAGGGGCGCCGTTGAAGTGCATCTCGCCGGCGTCCGGACGGACTGCGCCAAAGATGATCTTCATCAGCGTGGATTTGCCGGCGCCGTTCTCGCCAAGCACGGCGTGGATCTCGCCGGGGGCGACGGTAAGGCTGATGTCATCGTTCGCGATGACGCCGGGATAGCGCTTGCTGATATGGGCTAGCGCCAGCCTGGGGGGGAGTTGTGATGTCACTGAGGCGGCTCGGGTTGTTATGGCAGCAACGTGGAAGGCAGGCAGTCAGCGGCAGTGCGTGGCGCAGCATCGCCGCGACGCATTGCAGCATTCATCATGATTTCTTGATGCCGGATATTGGTTACGAATTATATAAGTGTGCGGCTTTGTGGCGGCCGGTTTGCGGCGTTTGTCCAAGCCGCGCAACGGTTGGCGGGTAGTTGCAAGTCGCATGCCGGGGGAGGCAAAAGAAAAACCGCCGCCCTCCTTTCGGAGGACGGCGGTCCGGTGTGGCAGCGGGTTCCCGGCTAAGCCTCGCCTTCAGCCTCCCGTGGACGCCGCAATCGTCGCAAACCGACCATCGCGGAAATCCGCCAGCGTCTGGTAGATCTGCTCCTGCGTGTTCATCACGAACGGGCCGTACTGCGCGATCGGCTCGCCCAGCGGCTGTCCGGCGATCAGCAGGAAGCGCACCTCGGACTCGGCATTGACGATGACGCCGTCTGCGTTGTCCGCGTTGTCGAGCACGCCCATGCGTTGTGCGTCGACCACCGCCTTTTCGCTGCCTTCACCGATCGACAACTCGCCGCGGTACACATAGACGAAGGCGTTATGCCCCGCCGGCAATGCCTGCCGGAACTGCTGGCCCGCCGGCAAATGCACGTCGAGGTAGATCGGTTCCGTCACCGGGCGCGTGACCGCGCCAGCCACGCCGTGCGAGGCGCCGGCCAGCACGCGCACCGTGCCGCCGTTATCCAGCGCCACCGTCGGAATGGCATCGGCGGGCATGTCGCGATACCACGGCGCCGTCATCTTGTCGGCGGCCGGCAGGTTCAGCCACAGCTGGAAGCCTTCCATGCGGCCGTCTTCCTGCTCGGGCATTTCCGAGTGCACGACGCCCGCGCCAGCCACCATCCACTGCGCGCCGCCGTTCTGCAGCAGGCCTTCGTTGCCGGCGCTGTCGCGATGGCGCATGCGGCCTGCCAGCATATAGGTGATGGTCTCGAAGCCGCGGTGCGGGTGATCGGGGAAGCCGCCGATGTAGTCGTCCTTGCTGTCGGTGCCGAAGGCGTCGAGCATCAGGAACGGGTCCAGCCGGCGTTGCAGGTTCTGGGTCAGCACGCGCGTCAGCTTGACGCCGGCGCCGTCCGAGGTAGCGATGCCGCGCACGACGCGATCCACCGTGCGCGAACGCTGCACGGTTTCCTGCGCGGTGGCCGGAACGGTGGGCAGAGCGGTGCGGGTTTCCATCATTCTTTCTCCGGTTCGCGGGGCCATTGTGGCGGCATTGGAGCTGCCGTCATCGGGCCACGTCGTGTTCAGGTACTCCGACAATGTAGAGGTTTGGTGGGGAAAGAGTAGAGGGTGGGTGGAGAACAGATTGTTCTATCCATCAGTGCAATCTGTCCGGATTCAAGACGCCGATGGTGATGATCATGGGCGGCCCTCAGGCGAGTCTTTCGGTCTGCTCCGGGCTCGCCCAAGCTGCGGCAAAAAGCCCCCGAAAAAGCAGCAAGATAGGCGAAAATGACAAGATCGATGAAGATGAGTATAATAGCGCTCTCTTTGTCATCCGTTGCTGTGGATTGATTCGCCGGGCGATCCCGCCGGGCCTTGTCAGGCAACGGTTCATGAATTCGGCGGCGCGCCCATTTGTTCACTTTTTTGCGCCGCCCTGGCCACTCGCTCACCGGTCCCAGACCGAACCGGGTGCGCCGCTACAGGGAGCGCCCGGACACAGTGCCGTGGCATCCCGTCAATCGGTCTTCCCGCCTCTGGCGTGGAGGTCCAAAAGCCCGTCCGCTGGCAATCGTGCCGGTCATGGCGGCAATGTAATCTGAACCGGGACGGCGGCTCCCCACTTCACGGCCGCCTAGCCCATTTTGTTTTCCGTGATCGGAAAGTGCTGTTTTGCGCGCTTTTCAGACGGAGCGAGAGGCAATATGTCAAAGCAATCCGTGCGGGTCGCCGCCTGGGGATGCCTGACCGTGCTGGCATTGGGCGGACTGGCCGCCTGGATCGGCGTGGACGTCATCCGTCAACATCAGGACCGCCTGCTCTACGACGTGGCCGACCACATGCGGCTGGTCGTGTTTTCGATGGCGCTTGCGCTCGCCACCGGCATTCCGGCCGGCATCGCGCTGAGCCGGCCGCGCATGCGCCGCTGGGCCGACCGCCTGATGCAGATCTTCAACGTCGGCAACACGGTGCCGTCGCTGGCGGTACTCGCGCTGGCGCTCGCGTTGCTGGGCATCGGCGAGCGGCCCGCGATCCTGGCGCTGTGGCTCGCATCGCTGCTGCCGATCGTGCGCAACACCTACGAGGGTCTTCGCAATGTTTCGCCGACGCTGCTCGAAGCCGCGCGCGGCATCGGCATGACGCCGTTCCAGCGGCTTCTGCGCGTGGAGCTGCCGAACGCGCTGCCGGTGATGCTGGCCGGCATCCGCATCAGCCTGGTGATCAACGTAGGCACGGTGCCGCTGTCGTTCCTGATCGGCGCCAACAGCCTCGGCGAACTGATCTTCCCGGGCATCTACCTGAATAACCAGCCGCTGCTGCTGCTGGGCGCCGCCGCGACCGCGCTGCTGGCGCTGGCGCTCGACGCGCTGTTTGCCGGCGCCGGCAGCCTGTACCTGCGCCGGCGCGGACTGGCGCGCTGAGCGGCGGCCGAGAGGAAAACCAATGCAATCGAAACGAGACCGCGAAGGCCGTGCCTTCTGGGCCTTCATGCTCTTGGGCACCATCGTGGCCGCCGTGCTGCTGAGTTCCGCGCCGGCCCGTGCGCAGGCGCCAGCAGCGAATGCCGCGCCGGTGCGCGTGGGCGGCAAGAACTTTACCGAGCAGCTGATCCTGTCGTCGATGACGTCGCAGTACCTGCGCGCCAAGGGCCTCGGCACCGAGCTGACCTCGGGCCTGGGCAGCACGCTGATGCGCCAGGCGATGGAGAACGGCCAGCTCGACGTGGTGTGGGACTACACCGGCACGGCGCTGATCGTCTTCAACAAGGTCGAGGAAAAGCTCGACGCAAAGGCAAGCTACGCGCGTGTGAAGACGCTGGACGCCGCACGCGGCCTGGTCTGGCTGGAGCCGTCGCGCATCAATAATACCTATGCGCTGGCCATGCCGAAGCAGCGCGCGCAGGCCAGCGGCGTCACCACGCTGTCGGCCTATGCCGAGAAGATGCGCAAGGCCGGCGAGGACGCGCAGCATCCGTTTGCCGTCGACATGGAATTCGCGGCGCGCCCTGACGGGCTGGAGCCGCTCAAGGCCCAGTACAAGCTGCCGTTCAAGCGCCGCGACGTGATCCAGCTTGATCCTGGCCTGGTCTATACGGCGCTCAAGAACAATCAGGTCGACATGGGCCTGGTGTACACGACCGATGGCCGCGTGAAGGGCTTCGAGCTCGTGCTGCTCGAAGACGATCTGCACTTCTTCCCCGACTACAGCGCGGTGCCCGTGGTGCGCAAGGCCGTGCTGGACAAACATCCGGAACTCGCCACGCTGCTCGATGCGCTGTCGGCGAAGCTGGACAACGCATCGATGACCGAGATGAACTACCAGGTGGACATCGGCCAGCAGCCGGTGGACAAGGTGGCCGCAGACTTCCTGCGCAGCCATGGCCTGATCTGAGGAGGCACGCATGGACTTGCTGACCTACCTCCAACATAGCTGGCCGACGCTGCTGAAGCTCACTGCCGAGCATCTGGCGCTCGTCGGCTCGGCCGTGGGCATGGCGATCCTGATCGGCGTGCCGCTGGGCATTGCGATCACGCGCTTCCGCTGGCTGGCCACGCCGCTGCTGACGCTCGCGACGATCGTGCTGACGCTGCCGTCGATCGCGCTGTTCGGGCTGATGATCCCGATCTTCGCGCGCTTCGGGCATGCGCTGGGCTATCTGCCCGCCGTGACCGCGGTGTTCCTGTATTCGCTGCTGCCGATCATGCGCAACACCTACACGGCGCTGGTCAATATCGACCCCGGCATCCAGGAAGCCGGGCGGGGCATCGGCATGACCACGTGGCAGCGCATGCGCCGCGTGGACCTGCCGCTGACCGTGCCCGTGATCCTGGGCGGCGTACGTACCGCCGTGGTGATGAACATCGGCGTGGCCACCATTGCCGCCATCATCGGCGCGGGTGGCCTTGGGGTGCTGATCCTGCAAGCGATCAGCCAGAGCAATATGAGCAAGCTGGCCGTGGGCGCGGTCCTGGTCAGCGTGCTCGCCATCGTGGCGGATGCCTTCCTGCAATGGTTGCAGAAGGTGCTGACGCCAAAAGGAATCCGACTATGATCGAACTCGACCGACTCACCAAGGCCTTCCCCCAGAAAGACGGCACTGAAGTGCGGGCAGTGGATGCTGTCTCGCTGACAGTGCCGCGCGGGGAAATCTGCGTGTTCCTGGGGCCGTCCGGCTGCGGCAAGACCACCACGCTGAAGATGATCAACCGGCTGATCGAGCCCACGTCGGGCACGGTGCGCATCGATGGCGAGGACACCATCGGCATCGACGGCGTGGCGTTGCGCCGCAAGATCGGCTACGTGATCCAGCAGATCGGCCTGTTCCCGAACATGACCATCGAAGAGAACATCATGGTCGTGCCGCGCATGCTCGGCTGGAACAAGAAACAGTGCCGTGAACGCGCGCGCGAACTGATGTCGATGGTGCAGCTCGACCCCGACCGCATGCTGTCGCGCTATCCGCGCGAACTGTCCGGCGGGCAGCAGCAGCGTATCGGCGTGATCCGCGCGCTCGCGGCCGACGCGCCCGTGCTGCTGATGGACGAACCGTTCGGCGCGGTCGACCCGATCAATCGCGAAAGCATCCAGAACGAATTCCTGCAGATGCAGCGCCAGCTCGGCAAGACCGTGATCATGGTCTCGCACGATATCGACGAGGCCATCAAGCTGGCCGATAAGATCGCGGTGTTCCGGGGCGGCAAGCTCGTGCAGTTCGATCATCCCGATGCGCTGCTTGCGCAGCCGGCCGACGAGTTCGTGCAGGCCTTTGTCGGCCACGACAACACGCTCAAGCGCCTGCTGCTGGTGAACGCCGGCGATGCGGCCACCATGCCGCCGAGCTGCGATCCCGACATGGCCCTGTCCGATGCACTCGGCGTGATGGACGATGCCGACGTGCGCCACCTGCCGGTGGTCGACGACTCGCAGCGCACGCTGGGCTATGTCACGCGGCGCGATGCCCGGGCGGGCAAGGGCCGCTGCAGCGATGTGGTGCGCGAATTCCCCGCGACCGCCACGTCGGACGAGCATCTGCGCATCCTGCTGTCGCGCATGTACCAGCACAACACGAGTTGGCTGCCAGTGGTCGACGCCGATGGCGCCTATCTGGGCGAAGTGACGCAGGATTCGATCGCGGGCTATCTGAGTTCTGGCCGCTCGCGCGGCGGTGCGACCACCATCCAGCGGCCGCAGGAGGCACTGCGCGCCGCGGCGTGAGCGTCAGCCCGATTCGCGCTATGCTCGGGCCATGGTCCGCAAAGTGCGCTATTGCCGCTCACCCCTGTGCCTGATGATCGAAACCCGCTGGCTCGTGCCACGCGGGTTTGATGGCTTCACGCCCGGGCCGCTGATCCTGCTGCGGCCCGGCGCGAGCCACGCGCTGATCGAGCATGAGAAGATGCACGTGCGCCAGTTCTGGCGCAGCTGGGGGCTGATGGGCGTGCTCTATCTTCTGAGCCGGCGCTGGCGCCTGCGCTACGAAGTCGAGGCTTATCGCGAGCAGCTCCGGCACTGCCCGCCCGGCACCGCGCATTCGATGGCCCGGATGCTGTCCACCAAATACCGCTTGAGGATTACCGAAGACGAGGCGTATCGCCTGCTGACCGGCAGCGAATGACGCGTCTCAGGCCGTCGCTGCAGCAGGCGCCGCCTGTCGTCGGAACGCGAGCGTAAAGCGCGTCTTGCCGCTCGCGGACTGCACGGCGATGGTGCCGCCATGTGCGGCCATGATCGCGCGCGTGATCGACAGCCCAAGCCCCACGCTGTCCGACTCCGGCCGCACCCGCGATTTATCGCCGCGCGAGAAGCGGTCGAAGATCACGGGCAGCAAATCCGGGCGGATGTCCTGACCATCATTCTCTACCGAGACCGTAATGGTATCCGCGCTGCCGCCGATCTCGATCACGATAACGCCACCGGGCGGCGTATAGCGCAGCGCGTTGGACAGCAGGTTGCTGAGCGCGCGGCGCAGCATCAGGCGGTCGCCGACGATATGCCCTTCGCCGCGCAATTGCAGGCGCACCGCCTTGTCTTCGGCCAGCGCATCATAGAATTCGAACAAGGCATGGACCTCGACCGCGACGTCGATCGGCTCGGCGCTGGGCAGTGTCAGGCCGTGTTCCATCTGGGCCAGGTACAGCATGTCCGACACCATGCGTGAAAGGCGTTGCAGCTCCTCGGCGTTGGACGCCAGCACGTCGCGGTACTTTTCGGCAGCGCGCGGCTGCGAGAGCACCACGTGCGTCTGCGTCATCAGGTTGGTGAGCGGGGTGCGCAACTCGTGCGCGATGTCGGAAGAGAAATCGGATAGCCGTTGGAAATCGCTCTGCAGGCGCTCGAGCATCGCGTTCAGCGTACCTGCCAGGTCTGCCATTTCTACCGGCACTGCGTCCACAGGCATGCGCGCGTCCAGCTTGTGTGCGGTCACGGCACGCGCGCGGCTGGCCATGGTGCGCAACGGCGCCAGCCCGCGACGTGCCGCCCACCAGCCGAGCAGGCCGCTGGCCAATGCGGCCAGCGTGACGTAGAAGGTCAGCGAGCGGCGGAACGCTCGCATGAAATGCGCGTGGATTTCCGTGTCCATGCCGACCACGATGGTCAGCGGCACCTGCTTGTCGCCTGTTGCCTGCACGGTGGCGCGCATGCCTCGATACGACTTGCCGTCCTGTTCCCAGTCAAAACTTTCGCGCCCGGCCGGCAGTACCGAAGCGGTGCCCAGCACCGTGCGGAAATCAAAACCGTTGCTCGCATACAGTAGCGTTCCGTCGGCCGCGCTGACATGCGCGATGAATCCGGGATGATGCTCGAGTGCCACGGCCAGCCGTTCGGACACGGACGCTGCCGCGTTCTCGGTGGCGATCCGCTCGATCAGCCGCACGTTGTCGCCAAGGCTCGCGAAGTCCTCTTCCGCAAAGTGCTGGTCCATGGCCGTCGCGATCAGGATGCCGAGGCCCAGCAGCACGCCGGCCGACGACAGGCAGAACAGCGCGGTCAGTCGCGTGGTCAGCGAGAACCGGCGCATCACACCGTGTCCTCGGGACCTTCCAGCACGTAGCCCATGCCGCGCACCGTCTGGATCAGCTTGGTGTCGAAGTCGTCGTCGATCTTCGCGCGCAGGCGGCGGATGGCGACGTCGATCACATTACTGTCGCTGTCGAAGTTCATGTCCCAGACTTGCGACGCAATCAGCGAGCGCGGCAGTACTTCGCCGCGCCGGCGCACGAGCAGCTCGAGCAGCGAGAACTCCTTGCTCGTCAGCACGATGCGGCGCCCGCCGCGCGACGCACGCCGGCGCGCCAGATCCAGTACCAGGTCGCCGACCTGTACGCGATCCACGCTCGCCTGCACGCTGCCACGGCGTAGCAACGTGCGTACGCGCGCAAGCAGTTCGGCGAACGCGAATGGCTTGACCAGGTAGTCGTCCGCGCCCAGCTCGAGCCCCTTGACGCGGTCCGCCACGCTGTCGCGCGCAGTCAGGAACAGCACCGGCACGCGGTTGCCGGCCGCGCGCAGCGTCTGCACGATGCGCCAGCCGTCCACGTCCGGCAGCATCACGTCGAGGATGATCAGATCGTAGGCCTCGCTCATGGCCAGATGGTGGCCATCGAGTCCATTCGCGGCCAGGTCCACCACGAAGCCGGCCTCTGTCAGGCCCTGCCGCAGGTATTCGCCGGTCTTGGCCTCGTCTTCCACTACTAGCAGTTTCATCTGCACTTTCCTTGTTGCCGGCCCGCGCCGCAGGCGAGCGGCGACTGTAGCGCAGGGCAATGAACATCAAGATGACGTCAAGATTACCGGATTGTAATTTCGGGGTCATGTGCAAGTTCGCCGGCATTCCGTATGCTTTGCCTGCCGTCGTCATGTGCGGCGATCGACTCTTCAAGGACTGACTTTCGATGCGACGCGATCCCACGACCGGCTTGCTGCTGCCCAACCTGTCCCGGCGCCGCTTCGTGCAAGGGCTGGCGGCCGGTGGCGTGCTGGCCGGTTTGCGGGTGTGGCAGGGGAGCGCACACGCGCAGCCGGCGGCGACGGCATTCGGCACGGCGCCCGTGCTGCGTGGCACCGAATTCGACCTTGTGGTCGCCGAATCGATGGTCAACTTCACGGGCAAGCCTGCCCTGGCCACGACCATCAACGGCATGTTGCCGGGACCGACACTGCGCTGGCGCGAGGGCGATACGGTCACCATCCGCGTGACCAACCGCCTGCGCGAACACACGTCGATCCACTGGCACGGCATCATCCTGCCGTACCAGATGGACGGCGTGCCCGGCATCAGCTTTGGCGGCATCGCGCCCGGCGAGACCTTCACCTACCGCTTCAAGGTCGCGCAAAGCGGCAGCTACTGGTACCACTCGCATTCCGGCTTCCAGGAGATGATCGGGCTGTACGGCGGCATCATCGTCGACCCCGCCGGGGAAGATCCTGTGCGCGCCGACCGCGACTACACCGTGTTGTTGTCCGACTGGACCGACGAAGACCCGATGCGCGTGCTGTCGAAGCTGAAGGTCCAGAGCGATTACTACAACTACAACCAGCCCACCGCTGTCGATTTCTTCCGCGACGTGTCGAACGACGGCCTGAAGGCCGCGCTCGACAAGCGCCGCATGTGGAACCAGATGCGCATGAACCCGACCGATCTCGCGGACATGTCGGGTGCAACGCTGACATACCTGACCAATGGCCTCACACCGGCGGGCAACTGGACGGGCCTGTTCCGGCCAGGCGAGCGCGTGCGGTTGCGATTCATCAACGGCGCCGGCAATACCTTCTTCGACGTGCGCATTCCGGGCCTGGAGCTTCGGGTGGTGCAGGTCGATGGCATCAACATCGAGCCGGTCACGGTCGATGAATTCCGCTTCGGACCCGGCGAAACCTGCGACGTCGTGGTCGAGCCGCGCGACGACGCCTACACGATCTTCTCGCAGTCGATGGATCGCACCGGCTATGCCAGGGGCACGCTGAGCGTGCGCGACGGCTTGCCGGCACCGGTGCCGGCGCTGGACAAGGCCGAGTGGCTGACGATGGGCGACATGATGGGTGACATGGCCGGCATGCATGGCGCAGACCATGGCGGCATGGCCATGGATCACAGCCAGCACGCGATAGACCACAGCCAGCATGCGACGCACGGCGCGGCAGCAGACAACCCCCTCAAGGTCCCCGGCAAGGCCGTGCGCCACGCACGCACGGAATACGGCGCCAGTACCGACATGCGCGTGGACACGCCGCGCACGAATCTCGACGACCCCGGCATCGGCCTGCGCAACAATGGCAGGCGCGTGCTGACGCTGGCGGACATGCACACGCTCGGTGGCCCGCCGGATCCGCGCGGGCCGGGGCGAGAGATCGAACTGCATCTCACCGGCAATATGGAGCGCTACACGTGGTCGTTCGATGGCGTCGAGTTCGGCAAGTCGACGCCCGTGCATTTCCGCCATGGCGAGCGGTTGCGCGTCATTCTGCACAACGACACGATGATGACCCACCCGATGCACATGCACGGCATGTGGAGCGATCTTGAAGCGCCAGACGGCACCTTCCAGGCACGCCGTCACACGATCCCGGTGCAACCGGCGCAGCGCATCAGCTTCCTGGTCACGGCGGATGCGCCCGGCCGCTGGGCCTGGCATTGCCACCTGATGCTCCATATGGATGCGGGGATGTTCCGCGAAGTGGTGGTGTCGTGATGACAAGAACCGCTGCACGCTTTTCGGCCTCGCATGCGTACGCAAGGAACCTGCTTGCGGCGATCCTCGCTACGGCAGGAATCGGATCGGCCTGGGCGCAGGACCCGCATGCCGGACATCACGGCCACCAATCGTCCGACGCCGCAACTGTTTCGCCGGCTGCAGAAGATGACGGCATGCAGGGCATGGAAGAGGGTCCGGCACCTGCCGCTGCCATGCCGCAGTCCAATGCAGCGCCGGTCATGGACCATGGCGACATGAAGATGCAGGGCGGCAGCGCGCCACCCGATGCGCGCGACCCGCACGCGTACGCCGATGGCTATCAGCTCGGAGTCGGCCAGTATGCAGTGGGTTCCGCACGCCACCTCCACATGGCCGACGAGCATACGTTCGCCGCGGTTCTGGTCGACCGGCTGGAATGGGCGCATGCAAACGGCGCGAACGCTGCGAATTGGGAAGCACAGGCGTGGTTCGGTGGCACCTACAACCGGCTCGTCATCAAGACCGAGGGCGAAGCCGCTGGCGGCAAGGTGCACGATGCGCGTACCGAACTGCTGTGGGGCCACGCTATCGCCCCGTACTGGGACACACAACTCGGCTGGCGCAATGATGTGGGCAGCGGACGCCCGGCGCGAAACTGGCTCGCATTCGGCGTGCAAGGCTTGGCGCCCTACTGGTTCGAAGTCGATGCCACGGCCTACGTGGGCGACAGCGGCCGCACTGCGCTGCGCCTGTCGGCAGAGTACGAACTGCTGATCACGCAACGCCTGATCCTGCAGCCGCGCATCGAGGCCAATCTCTATGGCAAGAACGATCCCGAGACCGGCACGGGCAGCGGCCTGTCCAACGGTGCCGTTGGCCTGCGCCTGCGCTATGAGATCAACCGGCAGTTCGCGCCGTATATCGGCGTCGAGCGGTACCAGACGTTCGGCAACACGTCCGACATGGTCAGGGCATCCGGAGGCCGCAGTGGCGAGACGCGTTTCGTGGCTGGTGTGCGGCTCTGGTTCTGAACCATGCGAAAGCAGTCCATCCAATCCCCCATCAAGGTACCCCTATGACCCCCATTCGTACCACAGCAGCTGCGCTGCTCGCCGCGTCGGCGCTGCTCGCTGCCGGGCAGGCTCTCGCCCATCCGCAATTGCTTGCCTCCACGCCTTCAGAGAACGCCGAGATCGCGGCGCCGGCGCGCATCGAACTGCATTTCTCGGAGACCCTGGTAGCGCGTGTCTCGGGGGCGAAGCTCGTCATGACGGGGATGCCTGGCATGGCCGACCATGCGCCGATGAACGTGACGACGCGGGTATCTGCCGGCGACGACCCGAAGACGATGGTGATCACGCCGGCCAACCCGCTTGTGCCGGGCACCTATCGCGTGGACTGGCGCGCGGTATCGGCCGATACGCATCCGATCACCGGCAAGCTCTCCTTTACCGTCAAGTGATCGCATGGAGGCCGACTGGGCAACCATCGCCGTGCGCTTTGCGCTCTATGCGGACATGATGCTGTTGTTCGGTGTACCGCTTGCCGCGAAGTTGTGGTTGCGCGTCGAGGGGCGTCCCGGCTGGCATTGCGGTCGGGTTGCCGCAGGGGCGGCGGGGGCGGGCATTGTGCTGTCGGTCGCCAGTCTGGTGCTCGCTGTGAAAACGATGACCGGTGTGGAGTCATACGGGGCGATCGACAGCGATACTGTCTGGATGATCGCGACCGAGACCGGCTTTGGCGTTGCGTGGCAAGTGAGGGTGTTCGCACTGCTGGCGTGCCTGCTTGCCACCTTGGCCCCGTGCCTTCGGCGGGGCAGGGTCATTCAGTTGCTGGCTGCCGCGATCGCACTGTCCACGCTGGCTTGGGGTGGACATGGCGTCATGGACGAAGGCACTCGGCACACCGTCCATTTGAGCGCCGACATCATCCATCTGCTGGCGGCGGGCGCGTGGGTCGGTGCGCTGGTCACCTTCGTACGGATGTCATCGCCGGACTGCACGGCGACGGACGACGGCGTTGCCGAACTGAGCCGGGCCGCGAACGGCTTTGCGCACATCGGTACCGGCATCGTGGTTGCGCTGGTGCTGACAGGGACTGTCAACTACGTCATGATCGCAGGCCCGACATTGTCCGGCCTGCTGACCACGCGCTACGGCGCGTTGCTGCTGGCCAAGCTCGCGCTGTTCGGTGCCATGCTGGCGCTGGCAGCCGTCAATCGCTACCGCCTGGGCCCGCGGCTCGCGCACGACGTGCGCACCGGCGATAACAGGACCGCCCTGGCTGCATTGCGCCGAAGCCTGCGGTTCGAGTCTGGTTGTGCCATGCTTGTGCTGTTCCTTGTGGCATGGCTCGGCACGCTGTCCCCCTTGCCCTGATCTAGCTGCCGATTTTCTGAACCCGCTATCCATTTCCATCCATGACCACTGAATCTGTTGGTGCCGATTCCCGACGCAGAACCATTCTTGCTGCCCTGGCGCTGTTGCCCGCCGCCGCGTGGGCCGCTTCGCCCCAGTCGGCAACTACCGTTAAAGTCTGGAAGAGTCCGACGTGCGGCTGCTGCAAGGACTGGGTCGCGCATCTGCAGTCGAACGGTTTCGATGTCACGACGTACGAAGTGGACGACCTTACCGCCGCACGCAGTAAGGCGGGCATGCCCGACCGCTACGCCTCATGCCATACGGCGGTGGTCGAAGGCTATGCGCTTGAGGGCCACGTGCCGGCACGCGAGATCCGTCGCCTGTTGCGCGAGCGGCCGACGGCTGTCGGACTGGCCGTGCCCGGCATGCCGTTGGGGTCGCCCGGCATGGACGGGCCCGAGTATGGCGGGCGCAGGACGCCGTACGACGTCCTGCTGGTGATGGGAGACGGAAGGGCCAGGGTGTTTCAGGCGTATCCCTGACCTTCGCAGGTCACCGATTCGGCGGCTTGCGGCCGTTGCAGCACCGGCGGCTCCACGCTGGCCAGGATATCGCATTTCGCGAACTCGAGGCCGCTCTGGTAGCGGACTTCTTCTCCGTTGTAATCGCCGCGCAGGCAACTCAGCAAGACGCGTATCAGGTTTGCTCCTGCGATATGGCTAAAAGGGTAGCCGCCGCCGAACCTCGGGTTCATCTCGAGCAGGTAGAGTCGCCCATCGCGCTCAATGACATCGCAGTCGACGTTGCCGATATGGCGCAGGGCTCGGCTGATCCGGGCCGCCATGTCGCTGAACGGTCCGTTTTCGACGGTAATGGCACGGTCGGTTTCGCCCGCCCGCATCGACAGTTTCAATCGCGCTGCCAGTCCGAGGGGCTGACCCTCCAGATCGTTGAAGATGTCGAGTCCATACTCCTGGCCCACGATCATTTCCTGGACCAGCACGAGCGCATCAGCCTCCCCCATCCGCGTGAATTTGGACTGCTTCCAGATGCGAGCGCAGTAAGCGTGAGCAAACCGGAGTTCGTCGCGGTTTTCGACAAAGAAGATGCCGAAACTGGCACTGCCCCATCGTGGCTTGACCACGAGGGGAAACGAGACCTCGCCCGTGTCGAGTGCCTCCTCGGCGCTTTGGAGTGTTGCGTAGCTGCGTGGGGTGGCTATGCCAATCGACTCCGCGAATTGCGACGTCACGAACTTGTCGGCGCAAAGATGGACGACCTCCGGTGACGAGACAATCGGGACTGTGCCGATTTCGCGCAGGCGCTGGGCATGTCGAGCGATCAGTGGCAGCTCAAGATCGTTCAGCGACAGCAGGGCGGAAATCCGATGATTGCGGCAGACATCGACGAGGAAATCGATGTAGCTCTCCGCATAAATGTCCGGCGCGACGAGAAACGCGTCACACACGTTCGCCGCAGGGGCGCTGCGTTGGTTGTCCACGCCAAACACCATGCCGGCGCCATTCAGCTCGGACTTGAAGTAATCCACCAGATAGCGCCTTCTACCTACGCATGTCAGCAGCACATTCATGATTACCTCAGCGCCATTAAGATCACATGATCCTGTCCCTTTTGGTCAGGCTCAGCTGTACTTCTTTTCGATGCTCTCGTCGAGCGGCTTGCGGCAGTTACTTTTGCTTTGAATGCTGCACATCTTTCTGCGGTTAACTCAGATTGCAAGCATTCTGCACACCCAACAAAGACAGGAGTCATCTAACCAGAACGGCTTGTAAAAAAGTAGTGCGATATGTTGGGTGGTCCACCCAGACAAGGAACCTGTGTTGCCTCTACGTCATTTGCTGAATGGCGGCGATTGTCAGAGCATGGAATGGCTCTGGAGGTCTTCGTTCTGTGCCAGCGCAGCTTCACCCGTTGCCGATTGCGGCGCATGGCTGCCAGTGAAGTCAGGAACGGTGGCATCGCCAGCAGCGTTGATTCCCTGTCGTTGAATGACGGTGCCGATCGTCAGCCAGATGATCTTCAAGTCCAGCCAGAGAGAGCTGTGATCGACGTACCAAGTGTCAAGGCGAAATTTTTCCTCCCAACTCAGTGAATTGCGCCCGTTGATCTGGGCCCAGCCGGAAACTCCGGGTTTGACAAGGTGGCGGCGTGCCTGCTCTGGCGAATAAAACGGCAGGTACTTCGGAGGCAATGGGCGGGGCCCAATCACGCTCATGTCTCCGATCAGCACGCACCAGAACTGCGGCAATTCATCAAGACTGGAGCGGCGCAGGAAACGTCCGAACGGCGTGAGCCTCGCCTCGTCCGGCAAGAGTTCGCCATCGGGGCCGCGATCGTCGGTCATGGTGCGGAATTTCACAACCTTGATTGGCTTGTTTCCGAGCCCCACACGTGTTGGTCGGAACAGCACGGGTTGTCCCAGTTTCCAGCGTACCGCGAATGCCAGGATCAGCAGCGGGATGGCCAGCGTCAGCAGGGCAGTGGCCGAGAAAAATATGTCGAACAGGCGCTTCATGATCGATTCGTCCGGAGCGTAGAGATAGCGGAAATTGCGGTCGTCCGCTGACTGAGCCCGAATTTCGCCACCGTCTATCTAACCAAGATGCGGTATCCCTTGGAAGCGCCCAATGTGGTCACGCGAACATTTCGAAGTGCCGGCCATGCTTCGTTGCGTCGTACCAATTAATTCCAGACGCCGCTTGCCTGTCCCTTGGGGTGGGCCAATCCACCGAAAGCAGAAGAGCCAGTGTGCGGGTCCGTACGGACTGTACGACGCGCCGGTTTCAGACTGCGGCCACCTGGTTGCGTCGTGCCGGGCAAATTTATCGGGAAGAGCAATAATGATCTCGTCCACAGATACTGTCATTGTCGGGGCAGGGCCCTACGGGTTGTCGACTTCGACCTATCTGACAGAGGCTGGGGTGCCCCATCAGATCCTGGGGCATCCCATGCATGCCTGGAAGAACTTCACGCCGCCCGGGATGCTGCTGCGCTCCGAGGCTTTTGCGTCGAACCTCTACGCGCCGTGGGCTGGCTATACGGTCGAAGACTACTGCCGGCACAATCGTATGGAATACAAGCCGGTGGGCCTGCATCTGCCGGTGGAAACGTTCGTGGATTACGGCCAGTGGTTCCAGTCGGAACTGGTCGGGCATATCCGCCCCGTGGAAGTGGCGGACCTGTGCCGCAAGGATGGGTACTTCCGGCTGGGCCTCAGCGATGGAAGCACGCTCGTGGCGCGGCGTGTGGTGCTTTCGCTGGGCCTGAAATCGTTCGGTCAGGCACCTTCCGCGCTGCGTACGGTGCCCAAGCCCTACGTACTGCATTCCGGTGATTTTGGCGATCTGATGTGGTCGAAAGGCAAGGAGATCATTATCGTCGGTGGCGGGCAGTCGGCGATCGGACTGGCTGCGCTGATGAGCGAAGTCGGTGCGCGAGTGAGGTTGCTCGTGCGCGGGGACGCCGTCAACTGGAGCCGGGAGCCGCGGACGTCCAGCGGGTTGGTCTCACGCCTGCTCAGAGCCCGTGTCGGCCTCGGGCGTGGATGGGATTCGAACAGGCCCTGGCTGCTCGCGATGTCCTACCTGTTGTCCGAGTATCCCGCGACATTCCACAAGCTCAGTCTCGCGCAGCGACAGAGGATTCTCGAGACATCGTGGGGTCCGTCCGGGGCATGGTGGCTGCGCAATCGCGTCGAAGGCAAGCTCGAGATCTCGACGCAGACAGAAGTGAGGAGCGCTGAGGTCAGGAACGGCCGGATCGTGATCGAGGTCGATTCCGCAAATCGCACTTCTGCCCTCAGCGCCGATCATGTCGTGCTTGCGACTGGCTTCAAGGTCGACATGGCCAGGCACCCGTTCATGTCATCGGAAATCCTGAGCTCGCTGTCGCTCATCGATGGCTCGCCAAGCCTGACATCGAACTTCGAAACCAGCGTGCGTGACCTGTATGTGCTTGGACCCGCCGCCGCGATGAGCTTTGGTCCTGCGTTGCGCTTTATCTACGGCGCGCGATACGCCGTTCCCCATGTGTCACGGCATATTGCCGCGCGCTTCAAACAGGAAGCCGGAAGATTCGTGACGCCGCCGCAAGCCATCACGCCTGAGCTCGCCAATGGTCGAACAGGCGGCAGCCTGCATGCGAGAAGCGTTCTCCAGGCCGCGGAGCACAATGCGGAGTAGGGGCATTGGACACGCGTATGTGGCTCGCAGGCAGATTCGCTGACCTGCGGGCCCATGGCACGGCGCGCCTGGCTACGTCGATACGGTGGTTCTCCAAAGGGCCAGCGCGCCAATATGCAGGGCGACCGTCGCCCAAAAAACGATCTGGAATTCCTGCTTCCGATTTTTGTGCCGCAGAAGATGCTGGGCGGCAAGGGCGCCCGGCCAGCCGCCGCACAGCGCAAGCAGGTGTAGATGAGCCTCAGGTATGCGCCAGGCGCTACGGCTCGCTCGCGCCTTGTCTGTGGCGTAGGCGAGAAATGCGACGGCGCTGGCTAGCGCGCTGGCAATCGCGGCAGGCCGGGGCAGGTAACCGGCAAGCGCGCCTCCCACCATGATCGCCAGGGCCAACAGCCCCACCAATGCCGGCCGCCAGCTTGCGCTGGACGGTGCCCGAGATTTCGGTGCGCCGGCTATCGCTACATTCAGAGCCTGCATTCGGCCATCCTTGCCCTTAGCCAGTTCGAAGCTCACGCGGTCGCCCGGCTTCGGCGCAACGGCGCGCGTTTGCAGTGCCGAAACATGGAAAAAGACGTCTTTCATGTCCGCGTGGATGTCGATAAAGCCATAGCCCTTATCGGCATGCCATGACTTGACCCGACCTGCTTTCTTCATGGTGGATGGAGTGGGGTTGAGGCAGGGGGCAGTCGTTGTCTGGTCCGCGTGCAGGATTGGCACGCCAGGCTGTCCAGCCGATACAACGACGCAGGAGAAAGAAACTGGCGGAAGCGGTGAGATTCGAACTCACGGATGGGTCACCCCATCGGCAGTTTTCAAGACTGCTGCCTTAAACCACTCGGCCACGCTTCCTTGGAGTGCCGGCATTGTAGCGCGGATTGCGCGACATGCCGCTGGCGCAAGGACCAGTACGGCCGCGCATTATACAAGGCCGTGCGCATCGTTGGGCAAATCTGCTGATCCTGTTGTCGGTGGCTGTCCGACACGGCGGAACCTTACCGCCGTGGCATGGCTCATACCGGTGTGCCGGGAATTGCGCTCGTTCGCATCAAGTGCCGCATTCCCGGCTTCACCTGGCAACAGAGGAGAACCCCAGATGCAAAGCAAGTCGAAGAATCGGATCGCGATCGTGGCGGGGCTGGCCGCGATCGGCCTGGCCGGTTGCGCGGCCCCTTACAACAACGGCTACGACACGGGCTACAACACAGGCTATAACAACACCGGCTACAACGCCCCCCCTCCGCCGCCGGCGAGCAACGGAGGCTACACCACGCAGGCACCGTCAGGTTCCGTCTATTACGGCCGTGTGGAGTCGATTGAGCCGATCACCAACACCCAGAACAGTTCGGGCCTGCTGGGCACCGTAATCGGTGGCGCAGCCGGTGGCCTGCTTGGCCATCAGGTCGGTGGCGGGCGCGGACAGACTGCGGCAACGATCGGCGGTGCCGTGGTCGGCGCGGTGGCCGGCAACCAGATCGAGAAGCGTGCCGGCAGCAATACGCAGACCGCATACCGCGTCAATGTTCGTCTTGATGATGGCCGTGTTGCTACGGTGACGCAGAGCAACCTGGGCAACCTGCAGGTCGGCATGCGCGCCCGCGTGGCGAACGACATGGCGGTGCCGTACTGATCCTGGATCGGGTCCACAAAGCAACGAAGGCCACGGCAATGCCGTGGCCTTCGTGCTTTCGTGCCCCTGTCTTGACGCTTCAGTCCTTCAGGAACATCTCCTGCAAGTCGTTGAGGAAGCGCCGGCCGAGTTCGGTAGGGCGGATCACCGTCGGATCGGCATCGAGCAATCCCTTCTTCTCCGCCGCCGCGAGCTGCCGGCTGATCGCATGCAGCGGCAGGCCGGTCATGTCGTGGAAGCTGGAGGCCGGCACGCCATCAGTGAGGCGCAGTGCGTTAAGCATGAACTCGAACGGCAGTTCGTCCGCGCCGACTTCGCGCGCTTCCTGCACCGCATTGCCGGCCATCGCCTGCGCCATGTAGGTGGCAGGGTGCTTGTGCCGCATCTGGCGCAGGATGCGGTTGGGGAACGACAACTTGCCGTGCGCGCCGGCGCCGATCCCAAGGTAGTCGCCGAAGCGCCAGTAGTTCAGGTTGTGCCGCGCCTCGCGATGCGCGCGTGCATAGGCCGAGGTCTCGTAGTGCCGGTAGCCGGCTTCTGTGGTGCGGGCCTCGATCAGGTCCTGCATCTCGTAGGCGAGGTCATCGTCTGGCAGCGCGGGCGGGAACTTCGCGAACAGCGTGTTTGGCTCGAGCGTCAGGTGGTAGAGCGACAGGTGTGTGGTGCCATACGACAACGCGCTTTCCAGGTCGCTGCGGCACTGTTCCAGCGTCTGGCCGGGCAGCGCGTACATCAGGTCAAGGTTGACGTTGTCGAAGCAGCGTTGCGCGATATCGATGGCCGCTCGTGCCTCGCGTTCGCCATGGATACGGCCGAGAGCCTGCAGGTGGCTGTCGTTGAAACTCTGGATGCCGATGGAAAGCCGGTTCACACCGCTCGCGCGATAGCTCGCGAAACGCTCGGCTTCGAAGGTGCCGGGGTTGGCCTCCATCGTGATCTCGGCATCGGCATCGAGCGGCAGCAATGCCCGGATATCCGACAGCAGCCGGTCCATGCCAGCTGCAGACAGCAGACTCGGTGTGCCGCCGCCGATAAACACGGTATGGACCGGACGGCCCCAGACCAGCGGCAGCGACTGCTCCAGGTCCGCACGTAACGCGTCGAGGTAAGCGTCTTCCGGAATGTCGTGGCTGCCGTCCTTGCCCGGCACGGCATGCGAATTGAAATCGCAGTACGGGCACTTGCGCACGCACCATGGCACATGCACATAGAGCGACAGTGGCGGCGAGCCCGGTAGTGCGATCTGACCGGGCTTGAGCCAGAGCTGCGTGTTGTCGGGCGTGGTGGCCGGCGCGGCGCCGGCCGGTACGATCGGGATCATCGCGCGGCCTTGCCGCGGCCTTCGGCCTGCAGGCGCGCTACCAGCGAACGCAGCGCGAGCGCGCGATGGCTGACAGCGTTCTTTTCTTCGGCCGGCAGCTCTGCTGCGGTCTTGCCGAGGTCCGGCAACATGAAGTGCGGGTCGTAGCCGAAGCCGCCCGCACCGCGCGGCGCATCGACGACTTCGCCATGCCATACGCCTTCGGCGATGATCGGGCACGGATCGGCGGCATGGCGCACGAACACCAGCACGCAGTAGTAGTGCGCGCGGCGGTTCAGCTTGCCGGCGAGCTGCGAGATCAGGTGCAGATTGTTGGCCTGGTCGGACTTGGGCTTGCCGGCCATCTGCGCGTAGCGCGCGGAGTAGACGCCGGGCGCACCGTCCAGTGCCTGCACGCAGATGCCGGAGTCGTCCGCAAGTGCCGGCATGCCTGCCAGCAGGCTCGCGTGCCGGGCCTTGGCCAGTGCGTTCTCGACGAAGGTGGCGAAGGGCTCTTCGGCTTCCGGGACGCCGAGTTCACCCTGCGGCACTACGTCAAAGCCGAGCGGGGCCAGCAGCGCGCCGAATTCGCGCAGCTTGCCGGCATTGTTGGAGGCCAGAACCAGGCGTTGCATGGCGACTTCCGTCCTTCAGGCCAGGCCCAGCGCCTGGCGCTGGTGGCGGACCAGTTGCGCGATGCCGTCTTCGGCCAGGCGCGTCATGGCGTCCAGATCGGCGCGGCTGAAGGGGGCGCCTTCGGCCGTGCCCTGCACCTCGACAAAACCGCCGCTGCCGGTCATGACGACGTTCATGTCGGTATCGCAGTTGCTGTCTTCGGCGTAGTCGAGGTCCAGCAGCGGCACGCCGTCGACCATGCCGACCGAGACGGCGGCGACGAAATCGCGGATGGGGCTGGCGGCGATCAGGCCATCGCGCAGCATGGTCGAGATGGCATCGTGCGCGGCCACGAACGCGCCGGTGATGGCAGCGGTGCGGGTGCCGCCGTCGGCCTGCAGCACGTCGCAATCGAGGTGCAGCGTATATTCGCCCAGCGCGGCAAGGTCGAACACCGAGCGCATGGCGCGGCCGATCAGGCGCTGGATTTCCTGGGTGCGGCCGGTCTGCTTGCCGCGCGCGGCTTCGCGGTCCGAGCGCGTATGCGTGGCGCGGGGCAGCATGCCGTACTCGGCCGTGACCCAGCCTTCGCCGCTGCCTTTCTTGTGTGGCGGCACCTTGGCCAGCACGCTGGCGGTGCACAGAACCTTGGTGTCGCCAAAGGCGCACAGCACGGAGCCCTCGGCGTGGCGGGTGTAGTGACGGGTCAGGCTGATAGAACGCAGCGCATCGGCTGCGCGTCCGCTGGGTCGCATGGGAATGGTTCGCTCGAATCGGGTAGAGACCGCGATTCTAACGCCGGCGGGCCTCACGTGCCCGCCGTCCCGGGGTTTGCGTTCAGCGCATCAGGTTGCTGGTCTTGTCGATGGCCGCACGGATCTCGGCGATCGAGCGCTCGATTTCTTCCTCGGAGAGCAGGTCGTTCTCCGCGCCGGGACGCTCCAGGATGGAGGTCGTGAAAGCGTTCAGCGGCAGCGTGTCGGTCATGACGGATTCGTCACCCGTGACGCTCGCGTCCAGTTCCCACATCATGGCGATGCCGGTGGTGTTGTCGGCGCCTTCGCCAGCCTTTTCGAGGGCGCGCGAAATCAGTTCGGGCACGGCCTGGACGACCGACAGCCGCGTGAGCCTGTCGACGATCTCCGGCTCGTCGAGCGGTCCCCACAAGCCGTCGGAGCCCAGCAGTGCAACATCGCCCGGTTCCAGCCGCAACGGGCCGCCGATGTCGATCAGCGGCAAGTTCGGCGAGCCCAGGCAGTTGTAGAGCTTGTTGCGCTCCGGGTGGTTGGCGACCTCCATCGGCAATACGCGTTCCTGCTGCAGCAGGTTTTCGATCTTCGAGTGATCGCGCGTGCGCGTCAGCAGCCGTCCTTTGCGGACCAGGTAATAGCGGGAATCGCCGGCATGAGCCCAGTGGATGTGGCCTTGCTGCACCAGGCAGCAAACGACCGTCGTCCGGGGCACATCGGAAAGCCGGTGGGCTTCCGCGTAGCGGTGGATCTCGCGGTGCGCGAGCATGATGGTGTCTTGCAGGAAATCCGCCGGATTGCGGATCGTCGGGCGGGCCTGGGTCTGGAACTGCCGCGCCAGGGTCTGCAGCGCCTGCTGCGCGGCGACTTCGCCGAGCGCGTGGCCGCCGAGGCCATCTGCCAGCACCATCAGCAGGGCGTCACGCGTAAAGCAGTAGCCCATGCGGTCCTGGTTGATGCGGCGGCCGCCTTTCCTGCTTTCCTGATAGACGGAGAATCGCATGTTGGCTGTCTGGCTATTCGGATGGGTTTGGGGCGGAAGTACGCTAACGCCGTGAAGTGGGGTGACTCAATCGCCGCTTGTCTTGGCGGGCTGTCGCGGGGGCGGCGCCACCGTATCGTCGCGTCGGCGCAGCAAGGTCAGGAAACGGCTCGACGGGCCGGTACGCTCGGGCCGCTCCAGCGGGGCCGTCGGCGCTGCCTGAGCCGCTTGTTCGCCAAGCGCATTGGTCTGCTCGCGCAGTTCCTTCTGCAAACGGAACACACTCTGCGGCCGTTCCGAAGGAACCAGTCGCAGGCACCATTCGACCAGGTCGACCAGGCCATTGGTATAACTGCTGCGCAGGCGCGCGATAGCATCGCCCATGCGGTCGTCCTTCTCGCGCTGGTTGGCTTCCTGTGGCGGCATGCCCGCCATGCATGCGTAGAGCGTTGCGCCGAGGCTGTAGACGTCCGTCCACGGACCAAGCTCATTATGCTTGCCGTAGAGTTCGGGCGCGGCAAAACCGGGCGTGTACATCGGCTGGAAGCGCTTCGCTTCCATGGTGAGCGTCTGCCGCGCGGCGCCGAAATCGAGCAGGATCGGCGACTCGTCTTCGCGCAGGTAGATGTTGCCGGGCTTGATATCCAGGTGCAGCAGCTTGTGGATATGGACTTCGCGCAGGCCGCTCATCAGGTCATGGAAGACCTTGCGGATGAAATGCTCGCGCAGGACCTTGGCGCGGCCTTGCTGGCGCGCGGCCAGGATATGTTCCTGCAGCGTCTTGCCCATCTCATAGTTCATGACCATGTAGACGGTGGAATTCTCGCGGAAGAAGTTCACGACGCGCACCACGCTCGGGTGCGAGATGCGGGCCAGCGAGCGGCCTTCTTCGAAGAAGTACTTCAGGCCCAGGCGGAACGACGCGGCGTTTTCTTCGGGCACTACCGGGATCAGTTCGCCGGGGCTGCGACGTGCCAGCGACGATGGCAGGTATTCCTTGATGGCGACGGGGGCGCCGGTCTCGTCGGTGGCCAGGTAGACGAAACTGAACCCCCCGCTGGCCAACTTCTTTACAATACGATAGTTGGACAACAGCGTGCCGACGGGCAGCGGTGCACTCTTGGGTTGTGTAGCGCCCTTGGGCTCTGTCATAGGAATCGGACCGGATATGCCTCGGGATTGTCACGGCTAATCGGTCACTTGTAAAGAACACAATAGCGGGCATTGTTGCCCCTTTTCGGCGGATACAAGACGCCTTTGCGGCGGGCCAGCCTACCCCCGGCCCGCGCCATTTCGCGAGAACATTCAATGATCCACAGCATGACAGGTTATGGCCTGGCTACCCGCCAGGCGCCGCTGACAAACGCGCAGGGTGAGCCCAGCGGCAGGACGGCTTCCGTTTCGGTGGAATTCCGGACTGTCAATTCGCGTTTCCTCGACCTGTTGTTCCGTGCCCCTGAAGAGTGCCGTGCGTTCGAGCCAGCGCTGCGCGAGATGCTCATGGCCGAGTTGTCGCGCGGCAAGCTGGAGTGCCGCATCAACCTGCAGCGCACCGACACCGGCGGTGCCACGCTTGCGCTCAATGAAGGCCTGCTCGGCCAGATCCGCGCGCTGGAATCGACGGTCGCGAACACCTTCCCGACGGCTGGCACGCTGCGCATGGGCGAGATCCTGCGCTGGCCGGGCGTGCTGGTCGAGCCGGAGCTGTCGCAGGATTCGCTGCGCGAAGCCGTGACGGGCGCCGCGCGCGAAGCGCTGGACCAGCTGCGCGAGGCGCGCCGCCGCGAAGGCGATGCGCTCAAGGCCACGCTGATGGAACGCATCGACACCATGCTCGGCATCGTCGAACGGCTCACGCCGACCATCCCGCAGCTGATCGCGCACCATCAGGAAAAGCTGACGGAGCGCCTGCAGGAAGCATTCAACCTTGCAGCGCCGACCGGCATGCCGTCGATGAGCCGCGACGAGATCGCCGAGCGCATTCGCCAGGAAGCCACGGTCTATGGCATTCGGATCGACATTGCCGAAGAGCTGTCGCGCCTGCAGGCACACCTGAACGAAACCCGGCATATCCTGAAGAAGGGCGGCCAGGTCGGCAAGCGCCTCGACTTCATGATGCAGGAGCTTAACCGCGAGGCCAACACGCTTGGTTCCAAGGCCGCCGCCAAGGAACTGGCCGATGCCTCGATGGAACTGAAGCTGCTGATCGAGCAGATGCGCGAGCAGGTCCAGAACCTCGAGTAACGCCCCGTTCAACGCATCCGTTTCACCCGGCGCTACGGCGCCTGAAGAACCAAAGAATTCACATGAGCGATACGCCTCACACCGCCATCGATACCGTCTACCCCGGCAACCTGTTCATGGTGGTGGCACCTTCCGGAGCCGGCAAGTCGACGCTGGTCAACGCGCTGCTCGCGCAGGACGCGGCGATCCGCCTGTCGATCTCCCATACCACGCGTGCGCCGCGCCCCGGCGAACAGGATGGGCGCGAGTATCACTTCTGCACAGTGGACTCCTTCCGCGCTGCGCGCGACCGCGGCGAGTTCCTCGAGTGGGCCGAGGTCCACGGCAATTACTATGCGACGTCGCGCGTGTGGATCGAGGAGCAGATGGCGCAGGGCAATGACGTGCTGCTCGAGATCGACTGGCAGGGCGCGCAACAGGTGCACCAGCGGTTCTCGAACGCGGTCGAGATCTTCATCCTGCCGCCGTCGCTGACTGCGCTGGAAGACCGCCTGAAGAAGCGTGGCCAGGACGAGCCCAACGTGATCGTGCGGCGCCTGCTGGCGGCTGGCAGCGAGATGTCGCATGCGTCCGAATCGGACTACGTCATCATCAACGAGGTCTTCGACAACGCGCTCGAGGAACTGCGCAACGTGGTGCGTGCCACGCGCCTGCGCTTTTCGTCGCAAAGAGCGCGCCATACCGAGCTCTTCATCGAGCTTGGCATTCACTGAGCGCCAGTGCGCGCGGGGGCCCTGCCGGGCGATTCGCGCGCGGTGCTGTAAAATAGCAACCCAACAGGTTTTGTCCCAAGGTGGATTTGATATGGCGCGTATTACCGTCGAAGATTGTCTGAAACACATCCCGAACCGCTTTGAGCTCGCCCTGGCAGCCACGTACCGTGCGCGCCAGCTGGTGCAGGGCCACACCCCGAAGGTGGAAGCGAAGGACAAGCCCACTGTGGTTGCCCTGCGCGAAATCGCCTCGGGCCAGGTCGGCATCGAGATGCTCAAGAAGGTCCCGACCTGATTCCCCGGGCGGCCTGTGGTTCGTCCTTGCATCGTGTGCATACGCATCCAGCAACCGGATTCCAGGGGCCGTCCCCATGCCTTCGTCACAGCCATCCTCGTCAACCGACTCCCCCGGCGCGCCAGCGCGCGGCGAGACGGGCAGCGATGCCGGAGCGGCGTCCGCGCGTAAGCGCTCTCATTCCGGCCAGGCATCCGTGAACGCGCGCACCGGCGCTCCCAATCTTCCCGATCCGCTCGGCAACGATGTTGTCGGGGAACGTGCCGTCGTGCCGCCGATTGCGCAGGGCAAGGCACGCATGGCCGCATCGGCCATGCACGACGAGCTGACGGCCGTGGAGGAGGCGCCGGCGGCACTGGCAGCCGATAGCCTGTTTATCGATGCTGTGCTGGCGCAGTCATACCGGCATTTCTTCGGGCCGACGTCACAGCCCGCGGTGCCGCCGCGCCAGCAGGTCATCTCCATCACGCGGCTGATGGAGAAACTGGCCTATCTGAAGGCACCCGACCAGGCCCGCGTGCGCGAGGCCTTCCAGTTTTCCGACGAGGCCCACCTGGGCCAGTACCGACAGAGCGGCGAGCCGTACATCACCCATCCGGTGGCGGTGGCCGAGTTGTGCGCGGACTGGCGGCTCGATGTGCAATCCATCATGGCGGCGCTGCTGCATGACGTGATGGAAGACCAGGGCATCACCAAGAGCGAGCTGGCCGAGAAATTCGGTCCCAAGGTTGCTGAACTGGTCGATGGCCTGACCAAGCTGGACAAGCTCGAATTCCAGAGCCGCGAGCAGGCGCAGGCGGAGAGCTTCCGCAAGATGCTGCTCGCGATGGCGCGCGACGTGCGCGTGATCCTGGTGAAGCTGGCCGACCGTACGCACAACATGCGCACGCTCGACTTCGTGCCGCCGGAGAAACGCCGCCGTATTGCGCTGGAGACCATGGAGATCTATGCGCCGATCGCGCACAGGCTCGGTCTCAATACGATTTACCGCGAGCTGCAGGAACTGTCGTTCAAGGTCGGCTCGCCGTTCCGCTACGCGACGCTCGAGAAGGCCGTGAAGGCCGCGCGCGGCAACCGCCGCGAGGTGGTCAAGCGCATTCTCGAGGCCGCGCAGAAGGCGCTGGCCGATGCGGGCATCGTCGCCGAACTCTCCGGCCGCGAGAAGACGCTCTACAGCATCTACCGCAAGATGCACGACAAGCAGCTGTCGTTCTCGCAAGTGCTCGACGTGTACGGTTTCCGCGTGGTCGTGGAAACGCAGATGCACTGCTACATGGCGATGGGCGCGCTGCACAGCCTGTACAAGCCGATGCCCGGCAAGTTCAAGGACTATATCGCGATTCCGAAGATCAACGGCTACCAGTCGCTGCATACGACGCTGGTGGGTCCGTTCGGCACGCCGGTGGAGTTCCAGATCCGCACGCGCGAGATGCACCAGATCGCCGAGGCCGGCGTGGCCGCGCACTGGATGTACAAGACGCAGGCGGACCATGCCAACGATATCCAGCAGCAGGCGCACCAGTGGCTGCAGTCGCTGCTCGATATCCAGAGCCAGACTGGCGATTCACAGGAATTCCTCGAACACGTCAAGATCGACCTGTTCCCGGACGCGGTCTACGTGTTCACGCCCAAGGGCCATATCCGCGCGCTGCCGCGCGGCGCCACGGCGCTGGATTTTGCCTATGCGGTGCACAGCGACCTGGGCAACCAGTGCGTCGCGGTGAAGATCAACAACGAGCTGCTGCCGCTGCGCACGGAGCTCAAGAGCGGCGACATCGTCGAAGTGGTGACGGCGCCGTACTCGAAGCCGAACCCGTCGTGGCTGTCGTTCGTGCGCACCGGCAAGGCACGCGCGGCGATCCGCCACTACCTGAAGACCACGAAACTCGACGAAGCGATCCAGCTTGGCGAGCGGCTGCTGGAGCAGTCGGCGCGCCAGCTCGGCATCGAACTGAAGGCCGTGCCGCAGACCGTGTGGGATCGCATGATCCAGTGGACCGGCAACAAGCACCGCGAAGACATCTTCGCCGACCTGGCGCTCGGCCGCCGCGTGCCGGCCGTGGTGGCCAAGCGCATGGAGATCCTGCTGCAGGAATTGTCAGGCGATGTCGACAGCGCGCTTCTGGCCGCCGTGCAGACATTCTCGGGCGAAGAAGCGCCGGCCGTGCCGATCACGGGCGACGAGGGCATGTCGATCCTGTTCCCGGCATGCTGCCGCCCGATTCCCGGCGATCCGATTGTCGGCTACCTGGGCAAGGGCGAAGGCCTGCAGATCCACGTGCAGGACTGCAAGGTGGCCAAGCGCCTGCACAGCAAGGATCCGGAGCACTGGATCGACGTCATGTGGGCGAAGAAGACCGCGCGCGCATTCGACGTGTCGATCAAGGTGATGGTGCGTAATGTCAAGGGCATCGTGGCCCGCGTGGCCGCGGATCTGACCTCGGCGGATGCAAACGTCGCGCACGTGTCGATGGAGCAGCAAGACGCCGGCCATCAGGAGGCGACCTACATGCAGTTCATCATCCAGGTACAGAACCGCCTGCACCTGGCTAACGTGATGCGTGCCCTGCGGCGGAACCCGGACGTAATCCGCATCTTCCGCGACCGCAACGACGGCTGAGCGCCGCCGTTGCGTGGTCAGCCCGCCTTGCGCGGCGGATAGCTGACATCCAGGATATCGATCTGTTCAACGCCGGCCGGGGTGCGTAGCGCCACGGTATCGCCTTCACGCGCCTTGATCAGCGCCTTGGCGATTGGCGAGATCCAGCTCACGTGGTTCGTGTCGAGATCCACTTCATCCATGCCGACGATCGTGATGGTCGTTTCTTCGCCGGACTGGTTCGCGTACGTGACGGTCGCGCCGAAGAAAATCTGATCGTTGTCGCCTTGCAGGGATGGGTCGACTACTTCGGCCTTGTCCAGTCTGCGCGTCAGGAAGCGAATGCGGCGGTCGATCTCGCGCAGGCGCTTCTTGCCGTAGAGATAGTCGCCGTTCTCTGAGCGATCGCCGTTGGAGGCGGCCCACGACACGATCTGCACGACATCGGGGCGATCGACATCGATCAGGTGCATCAGCTCATTGCGCAGGCGGTTGTAGCCGTCGGCGGTGATGTAGTTCTTGCTGCCGGCAGGCAGCGGCGCCGCGCCTTCGGGAAGATCGTCTTCGTCGTCACCGGACGACTCTTTGACAAATGCCTTGTTCATGGTCGGGATCACATCTTCGGTCAGCCATTATAGAAAACCGCGCGGGCAGGCCACGATTGCGAGAAAAAACGAAAAAATGTGCCGCAGGGGGTTCACAAAAATCAAAACTCAGATATAATCTCATTTCTCGAGTGCGGCTGTAGCTCAGTTGGATAGAGTACTTGGCTACGAACCAAGGGGTCGTGGGTTCGAATCCTGCCAGCCGCGCCACCTATGCAGAAAGAAAAGGGCTTCCGGAAACGGAAGCCCTTTTTATTTCCGCGTTCCCATCGGTTTCTCTTCATTATCGCGCTCTCGCGGCCTGCTTTGCTCGCCGCGCATCTCGCGCCACATCTTTGGCATCGATGCAGTCCACGCGCTTGTCTTGCGCGTGGAGGGGCTAGTCTTGCGATCTGTCACGTGTGCGCATAGGCTCGAACATCAGGGCGTAGCATCGCGAAAGGAGACCGGCATGGCCCAGACCGAATGGCGTGTGGAGGCGTATCGCGACATGGATGTGTACGTCCTCGTGACGCAGCAGCATGAAAGCGATGATGGTGTGGTCAGTGTGGGGTCATCATCGACGTACTGGGGATATGAGGTTCGCGTGGGCCAGGAGGGCGCGGACCCCGCCGATGCCGGCGACATGGAGCTGCTTGTCAGCGGCACGCAGCACTTCGCGACGCGCCATGCGGCGGAGGTTGCCGCATTCAGTGCGGGCTATGCGCTTGTCGATCGGATCATCGGCTCCGCGAGGTAACGCTTGCTCGCACGTGTTGCTTGTGCGCAATCCATGCGCACCGTCCGGCGCATCTTTGTATTATTCCGATGCTGGCAATGGCTTATATCATGCCGTGATCTACCTTGATCGTCGGCTATTGATGCAGATCATTTTTGTCTTCGGGGTGCACTCCTACTCTGGATGTGGAGGCGGGCGATGTCCGGTCCGCCACGCAGTAAAGGAGTACACGTCATGCCGGAATTTGAAGGCTACAAGATCGTCTATGAAGTGATCGCCTTGCCGAAAGGCAAGTGGTCGATCATGGTGGAGATTATCCGCAGGCTGGACGGCGAGGCACTGGCACCACGGCACAATCCGTTTCCCAATCATCCTTTCGACACGAAGCTTGAAGCGCTTGACCAGGTGAACCAGTACATCGAAACCGTGCTTGCTGAAGCAGAAGCTGAAGGCAAGCAGCGGCGCATCGCATGATGCGTGGATCGGTCGCGAAGGCGCTTACGTATGCCTTGTATGAGAAATTCCCGCGTAGGCAAGAAAGAGCTTGCCAACTGCGTGCGAACCCTGCATAATCTCATTCTTCAGACGCGGGGTGGAGCAGTTGGCAGCTCGTCGGGCTCATAACCCGAAGGTCGCAGGTTCAAGTCCTGCCCCCGCAACCAACACCCTTCAGGGTGTCTGGGTCCTCAGGCCGATCGGCCAAATTTCCCAAAAGCAATTCGCGTAAATCCCGTCCTTGCTTGCATAGCAAGAGCTGATGCCATTCGCCTTGTCGCATGCGCACAGAACGAGCGAATCTGCTTTTCTTCTACTTCAATGGAATCAGCCTTGCCGCCTGTACGAAGGTATCGCGCACGAGCGGCTGGCCTTCCCGATCGGCGGCTTCGGCGCGCTCGCGCAGCCGGCTTGCGAGCACGCTCAGCGTGCCGCTGTCTCCGCCGCTGCGTGACGTGGCTTCACGCATGACTTCATCGAGCTCATTACTGACATCGGCCCCGTCGAACGCGCTGACCGACAGCGCCGAAATACGTTCGAGGTAGAGATTGACCAGCGCTTCGTCATGTTTCGGTTCGGGCATGTCCGCTCCTTGTCTACGACGGGAACACAACAGTCATTGTAGTGAAGGGGCGAGCCCCTTCCAGTCCGCGTGATGCCGAGGCCCGAAGGCCTGCGTTCAGTCGTCCCGTCTGCGCTGCATGTACTCGAGCGGCGTGGGCTGTACGCGCCGGCGCGCCGGACGCAGAGCGCGGCCGGGCCAGAGCACATAGTTCGTATGCGGATCCAGCGGCTTGCCGAAGTACGACACCCAGACCTGAACACCGTGTTCGGTCTCGGAAATCACGGCGGCAACGGCGCGTGCCGCGGCAGAAGGGGATTTGAGCAACTCGGCCAGGGCTTCGACGCCTTGGACGACATGGTGCTTGACACCGGTAAACCATGCGTACTGACGCATGGCGGACAACAAACGCTTGGTCATGGACGCGACTCTTCGTGTGGAAAGCGAATGAGACTGCAGCTCGCTCGCTTTGTTCAGTGCATCTTTTGATGCGCTCGCAAAAGGCGCGGAAATTCCTGATACGCAACACCGCCGCCAACTTAGTGCGGAGTGCGTCATGTCCCGGCCTGGCGGTCTCGGGAACAGCGCGCAGAGTACCATCTGCCGCGCGAAGTGGAGAGAGTGATATCCCTGAGAAGGACGTTCGTTGGCCGTGCGAGTGGCTTTCTCTTCGCGTTGTCCCATCCTCCATGCAATTGACAAGCCGCAGGGCGTGAACTAGTTTCTGTTGCAGATGCTGCACAAATGGCGATGGCCGGCCCCCCGGCATGGAGGCATTGTGGCGACAACGGTAGATACCGGCGATCGGCGTGACAACGGCAAGTCCGTACGCCGCAAGTTGCCGCGCGGCGCGCACGCGGAAATCGGCAATGTGGACCGCGATCCGGTCGAGTTGCTGAAGATCAGCAGCGAAG
This sequence comes from Cupriavidus sp. C1SS-2L, assembly GCF_057073735.1. Taxonomy (NCBI): domain Bacteria; kingdom Pseudomonadati; phylum Pseudomonadota; class Betaproteobacteria; order Burkholderiales; family Burkholderiaceae; genus Cupriavidus; species Cupriavidus sp. C1SS-2L. The sequence continues at coordinate 2,739,018 of NZ_CP172708.1, read as the reverse complement.
GCCGGGTGCGGCGACTGGTGCCGCTGCGCTACGGGCGCATGATTGAATCGCCGTTCGCGTTCTACCGCGGCAGCGCCATCGTGCAGGCGCACGATCTGGCGGGTACCCCGAACTCTGGCCTGCACATCCAGATCTGCGGCGACTGCCACCTCGCAAACTTCGGCGGCTTTGCCACGCCCGAGCGGGCCTTGCTGTTCGACCTCAACGATTTCGACGAAACCAGCCGCGGGCCGTGGGAATGGGATCTCAAGCGCCTGGCCGCCAGCTTCGTCGTGGCGGCCAGGCATCTGCGCCACAAGCAGGGGGTTGCCGATGACCTCGTCTACCAGCTCGTGCGCAGCTACCAGGCACGCATGCAGGGCTATGGCGAGATGGGCATCCTCGACACCTGGTACGACCACATCACCTTCGAACGCCTGCTTGGGGAAGAGACGTCGCCCAATATCCAACGCCGCATCCGGCGGGGAATGGAGCGCGCAGCGGATCGCACCAGCGAGGCGCTGCTGCCCAAGCTGGCGGAGCGCGTGGGCGATAAATGGACCATCCTCGATGCGCCGCCGGCCGTCTTCCACGTGCGCGGTGCCCATACGCTGTTCGATGCGGACGATGACTGGATGACCGCCAAGGACATCCAGGCAGCCGCGGAGAAAGTCTACAAGGAGTATCTCGGCACGCTGGCCCCTGACCGCCAGCGCCTGCTCAGTCATTTCACGCTCCATGACCGGGCCTTCAAGGTGGTGGGCGTGGGCAGCGTCGGCACGCGCTGCATGATCCAGCTGATGATCGACAGCCATGGCAAACCGATGTTCCTGCAGATCAAGGAAGCGACGCGCTCCGTCGTCGCGCGCTATTTTAAGGGCCCTGCGGTGTCGCACGATGGCCGCCGCGTCGTGGAAGGCCAGCGCCTGATGCAGGCCGCGAGCGATCTCTTCCTTGGGTGGACCAAAGGCCCCTTCGGCCGCGACTTCTATGTGCGCCAGCTACGCGACATGAAGTTGTCACCGCAGATCGAGCTGATGGATGTCGAGGCGCTCGGCAGATACGGCGCGCTGTGCGGCTGGGTGTTGGCACGCGCGCACGCCAAGGCAGGCGGCCTGGCCGCGGAAATCAGCGGCTATCTCGGCACCAGCGACCGCATGGCCGAAGTGATGGTAGGCTACTCCAACAGCTATGCCGATCAGGTCGAGAAGGATTACGAGCGCTTCGTGGCCGCCTGCCGTTCCGGCCGGCTCGAGGCGCGCACCGATGCCGACATGGCTGCGGATTTCCGCGTGTGACGCGGATGCATAGTGGATCAGAAGTGGATTGCCGGGAGCGCTTGCCGATGACCGAAGACATCCTGATGCAACTGATGGTCGAGGTGGAAAAGGAAGACCCCATCGACTACGCCAACCTGCCGTTCGATGATGCCGCACTGCGCCAGCTCGCGTGCCGGCTGATTGCCGAGCGTTCGAACGAGCTTGAGGCCTCCGGCATGCCCGCCGAAGTGCAGTTGGCGACAATGTGGGCCTCCACCGCGAAGCTGGTGCTGGAAAACCTTGTACTCAACGCAAGACTGCTGACCCTGCAGGGCATGCCCGACGATGCGCGCGCGCTGATCGAGCGCATTTCGCGCCAGTCGCGCGGCTAACACGCCGCCTGCCAGCAAGGTAGCTATGTTGCGCCGCGGTATCACGGTGCGGCGGGCCTGCCATTTCGCTTAAAATACGCGTTTTGGCCACGGCCGGCGGCGTGACTACGCGCGCGGTCCCTGGCTCCTTGGAGAACTTCGGGTGATCAAGTGGATAATCGTCGCCGGGTATCTCGGCGCCATCCTGTATGTGCATTTCCGTGGCAAGGCCCGGCTGCGCATCTGGCGACAGCTGCTCGACCATTCGGCGCTCGTTGCGCCGGTCAACTGCTTCATGTACGCGTTTTCGGGCGTGCCGCGCACGCCGTATATTCCGGTCGAACGCTTCCCCGATCTGGAACGGATCCGTGCCGCCTGGCCGGAGATCCGTGACGAGGGCCTGGCCCTGGCCGCGATGCGCAAGATCAAGGCTGCCGAGAAGAACGACGACGCTGGCTTCAACTCGTTCTTCAAGAACGGTTGGAAGCGCTTCTACCTGAAGTGGTACGAAGCCCAGCATCCGTCGGCCGAAGTGCTGTGCCCCAAGACGGTGTCGCTGCTGCGCGATATCCCCAGCGTGAAGGCCGCGATGTTCGCGGAACTGCCGCCGGGCGGCAAGCTCAACCCGCACCGCGACCCGTTCGCCGGTTCGCTGCGCTATCACCTGGGCCTGGCCACGCCGAACGACGACCGCTGCTTCATCGAAGTCGATGGCGAGCGCCATAGCTGGCGCGACGGGCAGGGCGTGGTGTTCGACGAGACCTACCTGCACTGGGCCGAGAACAAGAGCGATGCCAACCGCCTGATCCTGTTCTGCGATATCGAACGCCCGATGCGTTTTGGCTGGGCCAGCAAGATCAACCACTGGCTGGGCCGCAAGGTCATGACCGCGGCAAGCTCGCCCAATGACGAGAACGACCAGACCGGCATGATCAACAAGCTGTTCCGTTTCGTCTGGCTGGCCGGGCAGTATCGGCGCCGCTACAAGGCGTGGAACCGCAAGCTGTACTACGTGACGAAGTTCGGGCTGATCATCGCGGGCATCGCGCTGATCATCTACCTGTAAGCACCGGCAGACCGGTGCGGATACGAAAAGAGCCGGCATTTGCCGGCTCTTTTGCGATGAGGCTGCCGATCAATCCCCCCGGCGATCCCCCAGGCCTTCGTAGTGGGCGCGCTTGGCCTCGTACATGCGGCTGTCGGCGATCTTGACCGTGTCGCTCAGGCGTTCGCCCTGGTGGCAAGTGGCATGGCCGATCGAGAAACTGAGCGCTGTTCCCGGGTAGAACTGGTTGTTCAGTTCCACAACCTTTTCGATCTGCTCCACCACCGTCGCCGCGCCGCGTTCGTCGCGGCCGGGCAGCAGGACCATGAACTCGTCGCCGCCAATTCTGGCCACGCAGACCTGTTCGCCCACGGCCTTCTTGAGTACCTCGCCGGTGCGCCGCAGCAGGGCGTCGCCATCGCCATGGCCGAACTGGTCGTTGACCGTCTTGAGCCCGTTCAGGTCCACGGCAACCACGCTGACCGGCCACGGGCCCTTGCGGCCCAGGCGGGCCAGTTCATCTTCGTAGAAAGCGCGGTTGTACAGCTTGGTCAGGACGTCGTGCTTGCCCAGGAATTCGACATAGGCCTCCGCCTTCTTGCGGGCCGTGATGTCGGTCAGCGACACCAGCACCTGGTCCCACTCCTGCTCGCATCCGGGGAACACCGACCATTGCATGAAGACGTCGACAGAACGACCGTCCAGCGCGTAGTTGATGACCTCACGCTGCTGCCACAGCTTCTCGTGCCACAGGTCGATGAGTTGCTCGGCAAAGTGGATGCGCATGTCGTCGCGAAACACGTCGCCCAGCCGCGAGAGCAGGATTTCCTTCGATTCGGCGCCGAACATCAGCAGCGTCTGCTGGTTGACGTCGAGCACGCGGATTTCCTGCATGCAGCGCGAGACGAAATCCGGATGCACGTTGAGAAAAGTGCGAAAGTCCGTAATGCCGGCCGCGCGCACTTCGTCGAGCAGCATCTTCACGACGCTGAAGTCCTCCACCCACAGCGACACCGGCGAATGCTCGAATAGCCCCAGCGCGTATTGCTCGCTGCGGCGCAGGTCGCGTTCGGTGCGCACGCGCGCCGTGATGTCCTCGATCGACAGCAGCACACGTTCCCACGTGGCTTCATGCCCGGGCATGACGGTGGCTTCGAGCCGGATGTCGAGGCGCTCGCCTTCGAGCGTGTAGTTCACGGTCTGGCTTGCGAAGCGGTTGCCGCCGTCCCAAAGCTGGCCGAGTTCCTCGACGTGCTGGTCGAACATGTCGTCGCGGAACACGGTGTCGAGATTGGCGACCAGGTCGGCTAGGTCGGCCGCGCGGAACAGGTCGAGCGTACGGCGGTTCACCGCGATCACGCGGATCAGCGACGAGCAGTGCGCGACTTCATCCGGATTGGCCCGCAGGTAGGCCCGCAAGTCCGTCACGCCTTCGGCGCGCAACCGCTCGAAGTGCTGGCGCACGGCGCTGAAGTCTTCCAGCCAGAGCGAGACCGGCGCGAGTTGAAACAGGGTTTGGTAGTCATCGTCGACGCACGACGCGGCGGTTGCACTGCGCAAGGCCATTCTCCCTTCTTCTTGTATTCCCGTTGATCGCTGTGGTGCTGCGGCGGCCCCGTCAGCCGCGCCAGCGGACAAGGATAGGGCAGCGCAAACGAAAAAGGGAGCGGTGTTGCAAAAAGGGGAGGGGCACGCCGCGGGCCACGGCAGTGCCGCTGAATCAGGCGGCCAGGACGTGCTCGACGCGGACGATCACCTGCCGGCTGGCAGCCTGTTCGCTTTCGGCGAGCAACTGGAGGGCGATGGCTTGGAGCAGGGAGCCCTCGGTCAGCACCGGGGCAAGGGCACGCAATTCGTTCTGAAGCAAGGAGTGGGGGGCGTCGGGTTCGTACATGGCGCGGCCTGGTCAAGCCGGGAAGGGGATCACGCGATGGTATCGGCTTGCCCGCCAGACCGACTTGTCCTGCATCAGGGTCTCGTGAGATTCCGACGCACCGACTATGCCGCCAGCCGATGAACCACTGCAGCCAGGGTAGCGAGCGCGTGCTCGACTTGTGCGGAACGCGGCGTGCCGCAATTGATGCGGATAAAGCCGTCGCAGCGCGGGGAATTGGAGAACATCAGGCCCGGAGCGACGTAGACGCCCTCCCGCAGTGCGTGCTCGAACACGGCTTCCGACGCTACGCCTGGCGGCAGCTCTACCCACAGGTGAAAGCCGCCGCGCGGCAGCGTCAGCCGGGTGCCGGTGGGGAAGCTCGCCGCGATCACCTGCGCTGTCCATTCGCGCTGCTGGCGCAGGGCCACGCGCAAGCGCCGCAGGTGCCGCTCATAGCCGCCAGCGGCCATGAACTCGGCGACCGCCGCCTGCGACAGCATTTCGTTGGGACGCGACAGCGCGAACTTCAGCATCTCCACGCGCGCATGCCATTTGCCGCCGGCGATCCAGCCCAGCCGCACGCCGGGTGCCAGGGTCTTGTGAACGGACGAACAGTAGATCACGTTGCCGGTGCGGTCCCATGCTTTCGCCGCGGCCAGCGGCGTGTCGAAGTCGGCGGTGCCGGACAGGCAGTCGTCCTCGATCAGCGGCACGCCGTGATCCTCGCACCATTGCACGAGCCGGCTCTTGTGCGCGTCCGGCATGATCGAGCCTAGCGGGTTCTGCAAATTCGGCATGGCGACCACGGCGCGGATGTTGTCGTAGGTGCGCACGGCCAGTTCCAGCGCTTCCAGCGAGAGTCCGGTCTGCGCGCTGCACGGAATCTCCAGCGCGCGCATGCCCAGGCTTTCCAGGATCTGGAGCAGGCCGTAATAGGTCGGAGATTCCACGGCGATCACATCGCCGGGACCGGCGACGGCACGCAGCGCCAGTTGCAAGGCCTCGGTACAGCCGTGCGTGATCAGCACTTCATCGGGCGACAGGGTGAAGCGGTGCCGCAGCGCCAGCCGCGCCAATGCGGCGCGCAATGCTGGGTGGCCGCCTGGGGCGGCGGCTTCGCCGAAGAGCGTGGGATCGCGCCGCAGGATGCGTCCGGCCGCTTGCTGGAGTGCGGCAAGCGGATAGAGCGCCGGCGCGCCGCGGGCGCCGCCGAGGCTGAAGGTCGACGGATCCTGCTGGCTGCGCGCGAGTACGGACGAGATCCGCTGGTGCATGCCGATGTACTGCGCCGGATCGGGCAGCGTGGGCGCCGGTTCGGTGATGGGCGCCAGGCGCAGCGGCGTAGTCGTCCGCACGAAATAGCCCGAGCGAGGCCGGGCTTCGAGCAGGCCGTCGCTTTCGAGCAGCCGGCACGCCTGCAGCGCGGTCGACAGGCTTACGTCATGGGTAGACATGAGCGCACGCACGGACGGCATGCGATGCCCCGGCGCCAGCGTGCCGGCGCGAATGGCGTGGCGGTACTGGTCGGCGAGTTGCTGGTAGAGCGGGGCGGAGTCCATGCGGCATGATCGCCCGGCGGGCGGGCGCGTGAACAGATACAGACGGCAGGCATCTGCATCGTAACAGACAGAAAAAATCTGCACTGTTCCGGTCCGCGGCTGAGTCTGTTGTGGCTGTGTGGGGGAAGGGGGCGCCGATACGCTGGACCCTGTCTGAACCCTGCCCAGGAGCCGCTCATGCCAGCCCCGACTTCCCACCCTATGCCTCCGCTTCGCTACACGCTTGGCCCGGGGCAAGCCCTGCGCCGCCATGCTGCACGCGGCACCGTCCTCCATGTGGCCCAAGGACGAGTCAAGATCACATTGCCGCCGCAGTGGGCCGCTGTCGGAGCCTTCGCGCTGAGGCACTCGCTGACTGCCGGCGACGTGATCGTCGTCAGCGAGAGCGGATGGATCATTGTTTCCGCATCGGGTGCCGCAGAGGTGATGTTGCATGCACCCGGGCCGGGCGCCTGGCAGCGCTTGTGGAATGGACTGCTTGCACGACTACACCGCCGCCAATGGCAGGCCACCACCAGCCCTGTCGAAGCGGAAACCCGATAGAATGGCGCACCGGCCGGCTTTGCACGGCCGGTGCCCTTTTCTGGCCCGCTCCTGATGCCACGTGGCACGGGTGACGCGGTCGTTCCGGCCACCACTGTGGTCGCATCCTCGCAGGTTTCCATGCTTCGCCTTTCCGAACTCAAGCTCTCCCTCGAACACACCGAAGACGATCTCGATCGTGCCGTGCGCAGCGCGCTGGCCCAGATCGGCGTGAAGGGCGATGGGCTTGTGCAATACACCGTGTTCCGCCGCGCGCACGACGCGCGCAAGCGCGCCGATATCAAGTTCACCTACATCATCGACATCGAGGTGAAGGACGAGCCCGCCGCCATCCGTCGCATGGCGGGCAAGCCGAACTGGAGCGTCACGCCCGATATGGCGTACCGCTTCGTTGCGCAGGCGCCGCAGGGCGGTAACACGCCGCGTCCGGTCGTGATCGGCATGGGCCCGTGCGGCCTGCTTGCGGGGCTGCTGCTCGCGCAGATGGGCTTCCGCCCGATCATCCTCGAACGCGGCAAGGAAGTGCGCGAGCGCACCAAGGACACCTTTGGCCTGTGGCGCAAGAGCGTGCTCAACCCGGAGTCGAACGTGCAGTTCGGCGAGGGCGGCGCAGGCACGTTCTCGGACGGCAAGCTGTACAGCCAGATCAAGGATCCGAAGCACTATGGCCGCAAGGTGCTCAACGAGTTCGTGCGCGCCGGCGCGCCGGAAGACATCCTGTTCAAGGCGCGCCCGCACATCGGCACGTTCCGACTGGTCAGCATGGTCGAGAAGATGCGCGCGGAGATCCGCGAGCTTGGTGGCGAAGTCCGCTTCGAGACTCGCGTCGATGACTTCGACATCGAACAGGGCAAGCTGCGCGGCCTGAAGCTTTCCACCGGCGATTACCTGCCGGCCGAGCACGTTATCCTGGCCGTCGGCCACAGCGCGCGCGATACCTTCCACGTGCTGCATGACCGCGGCGTGTTCATGGAAGCCAAGCCGTTCTCGCTGGGCTTCCGTATCGAGCATCCGCAAGGGCTGATCAACCGCAGCCGCTTCGGCAAGTTTGCCGGCAACAAGCTGCTTGGAGCGGCCGACTACAAGGTCGTGCATCACTGCAGCAACGGCCGTGCGGTCTACAGCTTCTGCATGTGCCCGGGCGGCACCGTGGTCGCGGCAGCTTCGGAACCGGGCCGCGTGGTGACCAACGGCATGAGCCAGTACAAGCGCGCGGAGCGCAATGCGAACGCGGGCATCGTGGTGGGCATTACGCCGGACGATTATCCCGGCGGCCCGCTGGCCGGCATCGAGTTCCAGCGCAAGTGGGAAGAGCGCGCGTTCGAGCTTGGCGGCCGCAACTACAGCGCACCGGGCCAGCTCGTCGGTGACTTCATCGCGCGCCGTCCGTCGACCTCGCTCGGTTCGGTGGAGCCGTCGTACAAGCCGGGCGTGACGCCGACCGACCTCAGCACCTCGCTGCCCGACTACGTCATCGAAGCGATCCGCGAGGCGCTGCCCGAACTCGACAAGAAGATCGCCGGCTTCGCGATGCACGACGCGGTGCTGACCGGCGTAGAGACGCGCACGTCGTCGCCGCTGCGCATCGAGCGCAAGGCGGACTACCAGAGCGTGAATGTCGAAGGCCTGTATCCCGCAGGCGAGGGTGCCGGCTATGCAGGCGGCATTTACTCCGCCGCGATCGACGGCATCGAAGTGGCCGAGGCCGTGGCCCTGGCCATCGTCAACGGCCGCTGATCAGCCAGTCGGCCGCGCCCTGACCGGCGGTGCGGCCGCTCGCGAAGCACGCCGTGAGCAGGTAGCCGCCGGTCGGCGCTTCCCAGTCCAGCATCTCGCCGGCGCAGAACACGCCGGGAAGCGCATTGAGCATCAGGTGCGGGTTCATCGCTTCAAAGCGAACGCCGCCTGCGCTGCTGATGACTTCATCGATGGGCCGCGCACGCAACAGGCGCAGCGGCAAAGCCTTGATAGCGGCCGCCAGCGTGACCGTGTCATGCATTGCTTCCTTCGACAGGCACTCGCGCAGCAGCCCGGCCTTCACGCCCGTAATGCCTAGCCGGCTCTGCAAATGGCTCGACAGCGAGCGCGAGCCACGCGGATGCGATACCTCGGCCAGCACGCGCTGCGCGTCCCGGTCGGGCAGCAGATCCAGGTGAACCACCGCTTCACCATCGCGCTCGATCAAATCACGGATCGGCGCGGACAGCGCATAGACCAGGCTGCCTTCGATGCCACCGGCGCTGATCACGAACTCGCCCTGCCGGTAGTGCGCGTTGCCGTTCACGTCGGTCACGGCGAGCGCGACGGGTTTGACCGGGTTGCCGGCATGGCGCTCGGAGAACATCGCGCTCCACGCCACGTCGAAACCGCAGTTCGCCGGCCGCAGCGCGGCGATATCGACGCCATGCTGCGCCAGCAGCGGCACCCATGCACCATCCGAACCGAGTCGCGCCCAGCTTGCACCGCCGAGCGCGAGGATCACGGCGTTCGCCTGCACGTGCTGTTCGCCTTGCGGCGTGGCGAAGCGCAGCGCGCGCGATGCATCGTCCGTCCAGCCGACCCAGCGGTGCCGCATATGGAACTCCACGCCGCTGTCGCGCAGGCGATGCAGCCACGCGCGCAGCATCGGCGCGGCCTTCATGTCGGTCGGAAAGACGCGGCCTGAACTGCCGACGAAGGTTTCGATGCCGAGCCCGTGTACCCACTCGCGCAGCGTTTGCGCGCCGAAATCCGCGAGCATTGGCGCGATGACATCCGCACGTTCGCCATAACGCCCGGTGAATGCCGGCTCGGGCTCGGCGTGCGTGAGGTTCATGCCGCTCTTGCCGGCCATCAGGAACTTGCGGCCCACCGACGGCATGGCATCGAACACATGCACGCGCACGCCGCGAGACGCCAGCACCTCGGCCGCCATCAGGCCTGCAGGGCCGCCACCGATCACGGCGGCTTCGACCGGAAGGATGGTGGGCGTGGAGGACGGGATATCGGTGGACGGCATGGCAATAGAGAGGAGGGCGCACTACGCCGCGGATTATAGAGCGTGCGCGAGCGCTAAAATGGTGCTTTGTCCCTGCCTTGCCGCCATGCCGTCCTCCGCCAGCCATCCCGACGCCGTCATTGCCGCCACGCGCCACTGGCTCGCGCGCGCGGTGATCGGGCTCAATCTCTGTCCGTTTGCCAAGAGCGTGTATGTGAAGGAGCAGGTCCGCTACGTGGTCAGCACCGCGACGGAAGCGCCTGATGTGCTCGACGACCTGGAACGCGAACTGAAGCTGCTGGCCGAGACCGACGCGGCGCGGGTCGATACCACGCTGCTGATCGTGCCCGATGCGCTGGCCGATTTCATCGACTACAACGACTTTCTCTATTTCGCCGAACGCCTGCTGAAAAGCCTGCGCCTGGAAGGCACGCTGCAGATTGCGAGCTTCCATCCCCAGTACCAGTTCGACGGCACGGAGCCGGACGATATCGAGAACTACACCAACCGCGCGCCGTATCCGATCCTGCATCTGCTGCGCGAGGACAGCATTGCGCGTGCGGCCGACGCATTCCCCGACGCGGCCGATATCTACGAGCGCAATATGGAAACCGTGCGCCGCCTTGGCCATGAAGGCTGGCAGCGCTGGATGGATGGCGACGACGACGCAGCCGCGCCGCGCAAGACGGACGAGTAACGCTGCGGCCTACGCAGGCGCAGTGAAGAACCGCTCGCGCATCTCTTCGAGGCCGAGCGTACCCAGCACGTTTTCGAGCCGCTCGGCAGGGCGGCGGCGCGGCAGGTCTTTGAACTGGGCGATGATCAGCTCGTTCTTCATCGAGTGTTCCCAGCCGACCAGCTCGGTCACGCTGACCTGGTAGCCGTGCGCCTCAAGCTGCAGGCAGCGCAGCACGTTGGTCACCTGGCTGCCGAATTCGCGCGTATGCAGCGGATGCCGCCAGATTTCGGTGAGCGGATTGCCGGCGAGCAGGCGGCCCTTGTTCTTGCGCAGCACGCTTGCTACCTCGGCCTGGCAGCACGGCACCAGCACGATGTGCCGAGCGCGCTTGGCCAGCGCGAAGCGGATCGCATCGTCAGTCGCTGTGTTGCACGCGTGCAGCGCCGTGACCACGTCGACGGTCTCGGGCAGCGCCGGCGAGGTGATGGAGTCCGCCACGGACAGGTTCAGGAAGGACATGCCCGGAAAGCCGAGGCGCTCAGCCAGCGCCTTCGAGCTTTGCACGAGTTCCTCACGCGTTTCGATGCCGAAGATGTGCGACTGGTCGTGCAGGGTCTTGAAGAACAGGTCGTACAGGATGAAGCCGAGATACGACTTGCCGGCGCCGTGGTCGACAAGCGTGACGGCGTCGCGCTCGGCCTTGACCTCCTGCAGCAGCGGTTCGATGAACTGGAACAGGTGGTAGACCTGCTTGAGCTTGCGCCGGCTGTCCTGGTTCATCTTGCCGTCGCGCGTCAGGATATGGAGTTCCTTGAGCAGCTCGATCGACTGGCCGGGGCGGATTTCGTGGGTATTTGGCATGACTGCGGGGAATGCGGGAGGCGGCAAACGCCTCGAAGACCGACAGTTTACCGAAAACGCCGGCACAGTCCGCGCATCTGGTGACGGCAGGGCCGCAAGTCCCGGGTTTGTTTTGCCTCAAGTTTTATTGTGAATTGCCGTAGGTAATCCATTGACAACAAGCGGGGGTGGCGCACGTCCACGCCAGCCTGCGCCGCTGCGCCTTGCCAGCGGCGACAGAGGACTGGCCCGCTGCACAAAAGAACAGTTTGGGGGACTCATGAGTCACGAGTCGGGGTTGCGCCTGGAGCTTAGCGAGCCGGGCGAGCAGGTGCGTGCGTGCTACGTGCCCGAAGCGGGGAGGATGCCGCCCGATCACACCGCATTCCGCGAATGCCTGGCCAGCCATGGCTGGAGCGAAGCCAGGCTGGACCAGCGCGCCGTCGCGCAATTCCTGAGCCAGTGCCAGCAGGCCGACCGCGAAATCGATGCCACGGTCGGCGCGCTGATTGACGGTGCCTTTGAACTCGACATCAGCGACGACGGCCTGGCCGTTCGCCTGACGCTGATGCGCCCCGAAGGTGGCCGCCCGGTGACCGAGGCCGAGATCCGGAGCGCCGTCGCCGAACGCGGCGTAACCGCCCAGATCAAGGCGCTGGTGCTCGAAGCCGCGTTGGCGGAACGGAGCTGCGAGCTGCGTGAGATTGCCGCGGGCATGGCACCCAGGCAGGGCCAGCCGGCGCGCTTCGTCAACCTGCTGGAGCCGCGCAAGCCGGTACAGTCCGACGACGACGCCCCCATGGATCTGCGCGAGCTGGGTAACCTGATGCTGGTCAGCCCCGGCACGCCGCTGATGCGCCGGATACCGGCCGAGCCGGGCAATGACGGCGTCGACGTCTTTGGCAAGCCGCTGCCTGCCGATCCTGTCGAGGACACGCCGTTTGCCGAAGGCCTGACCGGCGCCGCTGCTGATCCCAACGATCCGAACCTGCTCGTGGCGGTCCTTGCCGGTGCTCCGGTGGTGGGCATGCATGGCATCGCCGTCAGCCCCGTGGTGCAGGTGGAATCCGTGGACTTGCATTCGGGCAATGTGGCGTTCGACGGCACGCTGCGCGTCTCCGGCGATATCCGCACCGGCATGTCGGTGAAGGTCACCGGCGACGTGCTCGTGGAGGGCACGATCGAAGCCGCGACGATCGAGGCCGGCGGCAGCATCGTGGTCAAGGGCGGCATCATCGGCAAGTCCGAAACCGGGCATGCGGAACCGAGCGGCACCATCAGCCGCGCGAGCGTGCGCTGCCAGGGCGCCGTCCAGGCGCGCTTCATCGAGAACGCGGTTGTCGAGGCCGGCACCGAGGTGGCCGTGGAAAGTGGCATCCGCCAGAGCGATGTGGCGGCGGGCGAGCGCATCGTCGTGGGCGGCACCAGCGGCATGGGCAGCATCAGCGGCGGGCGCAGCCGTGCGCTGCTGGGCGTGCGTGCGGCCGTGCTCGGCGCGCCCGCGGGAAGCGCCACCATCGTGCAGGTCGGACTGAACCCTTATGCGGATGCCCAGCGCGCCGCGCTGGAGGCGGAGCGCCGGCGCCTGCTGGAAGAGCAGAACAAGGTCAAGCAGCTGGTGGCCTTCTTTGCCAAGCACCCGGAACGCGCGGTGGGCGATCTGCGCGAGAAGGCGCGCGCCACGCTGTTCAAGTCATCGAGCGACCTGTTCGAACTCGACGCGAAGATCGCCGAGTTGGGCGCGCAGATGAACCCCGCCGCTGGCGCGGTCATCGAGGCCGGCCGGCGTATCCACGGCGGCGTTACGCTGCAGGTTGGCAACCGGGTGCTCAAGGTGATGGAAGACAAGCCTGGCGGCAACATCCGCCTCGTGGATGACCGCATCGCAGTGACCTGACCGGCATGGCGGCATCCGATGGATACCATCTGCCGGAATTTGTACTAAGCTGCAGTCGTGTCCTGGGGTGCCGCAGGATAGGCGATGGCTAGTGTTGGGCAGTGAATGCAGAAGCGGACCAGCAATCTGTAGAAGCGTTACACGGAACCGACTCACGTGGCACTGAATCATGGAAGGCCAGCCCACGGGCTGGCCTTCGTACTTCTGCGCGTTGCCCGCCTGGCCAACGTGCGGTTGCCTGATCTTCGCTGACTCCCGCATTTTCGCTGTCGGCCATCGCCGACCTTGACGTCGATGTGTTTGCCTATATAGTTAGCCTTATGGCTAACTGTTTTCCGCTCGACCAGGTCTTCCTCGCGTTGGGAGACCCCACGCGTCGCGCCGTCGTCACACGGCTCGGACTGGGCGCCGCCTCGGTCAAGGAGCTGGCGGCGCCGTTTGCCATGGCGTTGCCATCGTTCCTCAAGCATCTGAGCGTGCTCGAGCGCAGCGGGCTGGTGCGCTCGCACAAGCAGGGCCGCGTGCGCATGTGCGAGCTGGAACCGGCAACGTTGCAGGCCGCCGAGACCTGGATGGCGGAACAGCGGGCGATCTGGGAAGCGCGCACCGATCGCCTGGCTGACTACGTGGAAGCGCTGCATGCCAAGGAGACTCGTAATGAGCAGTAAGCAGGATCTCGACCTCGAAATTTCGCGCTTGCTGAAAGCGCCGCGGGACCTCGTCTGGAAAGCCTGGACCGACCCGAGCCACCTGAAGGAATGGTGGTGCCCGAAGCCGTGGACGACTGAAGTCCTGGCCTTCGACCTCGTCCCGGGCGGCGCCTTCCACACGCTGATGCGCGGCCCCGATGGCGGCATCAGCGACAACCCGGGTTCCTTCCTTGATGTGGTGCCGCGCTCGCGCATCGTCTGGACCACGGCACTGGTTGCGCAGTGGCGCCCGGCGGATAACCCGTGGCTGCCGATGACCGCTTACATCACCATGGACGACGAGGGCGAACATACGCGCTACGTGGCCAGGGTCCTGCACAAGGACAAGGCTTCGCGCGACCAGCATGAGGAGATGGGATTCTTTGACGGATGGGGAACCTGCATCACCCAGCTCGAAGCGTATGCGCAGTCGTTGAAATAGCGGCTGAGACAGCACTGGCTTCAGTGCTGGTGTTGGTTGCCGCAGACAGAGAAAGGCCTTGGTAGCTTCGTGCTTCCGAGGCCTTTTTCTTTCCATGTGCCGGTGTTCCAGTCCGGTCAATGCGCGCGTGAATGCAATCCGTCGGAAGGGGTAGGTGTTGCGTTCCTTTGCGCACCGTCAAACCGCGGCGATGTTCGAAGCGGACCTATCGTCCTGAGGCAGTCCTTCGGGAATACTCGCCCGCGGCCAGGCAATGCCGGCCGGGCGGGAACTATCAGGGGCGACTTCCGCAGCGAAGTCGGAGTCAAGGTTGCAACAGCACAGACAACCAGCATCATGAGATTGAATCTTCCGGTCACCGACAACGAATACCGCTTGCCATCGGACGAAGTCATCATCACCAGGACCGATGCGCAAGGCAATATCGAATACGCCAACCAGGCGTTCTTTCGCAGCAGCGGCTACGACCGTGCCGAAGTCATTGGCCAGCCGCAGAACATTGTCCGCCACCCCGACATGCCGGCTGCCGCATTCGCCGATATGTGGGCCACGATCCGAGGCGGGACGCCGTGGACTGGTGTGGTCAAGAACCGGCGCAAGGACGGCGGCTTCTACTGGGTGCTGGCCAATATCACCCCTGTGTTCCAGGACGGCAAGCCATCGGGTTACCTGTCGGTGAGAACGGCGCCCACGAAGGCACAGGTCACGGCGGCGGCCACGCTCTATGCCGACCTGAAGCGTGACGCCCAGTCGCGCTGGCGGTTGTCGGGCGGCGAGGCCTTCCGCAAGGGCGCAGCCGGTGTCGTTCAGCGGGTATTGAGGCTGCCTGTGGTGGCACGCTTGCTCGTGGTACAGGCCGCGCAAGTCGTCCTGATCGCGCTGGCCGCGGCGAGCGCAACGCTCTGGACGGCGCCGCCCATTGTTACGTGGTCGCTCGCGGGCGCGGCAGTGGCGATGTGCGGCGCTGCCGCTTGCTACCTCGCCTTCAACATCCTGCAGCCCGTGATGCGCCTGAACCGCAGCGCGCTGGCCGTGTTGTCCGGACAGTTGCAGCACCGCTTCCCCGAATGCGGCGACGCGCAGACACGACTGCTCGGCCGCTTCCTGAACCAGATGAACGCGCGGCTCGTGGGCGTGCTGCTGGACACCCGGAATTCGATCGAACGCGTGTGGCAGTCTTCAGTCGGCCTTGCCAGCGGCAATGCCGACCTGTCGGAGCGTACCGAACAGCAGGCGAGCGCCATCGAGCAGACCACGGCGACGCTCGCGCAGATCACCGAAACCGCGCGGCAGAATGCGAGCGATGCGGAGCGTGCGCATCAGGAAGGTCGCAGTACTGCAGACGCCGCGTCGGCGGCGGCAGGCGGCGTGCGCCGCTCGGCTTCGCTGATGGAGCAGGTGACCACGCAGTCCCGCAGGATCGCGGAGATCACATCGGTGATCGACGACATCGCCATCCAGACTAACCTGCTCGCGCTGAACGCTGCGGTCGAGGCCGCGCGCGCGGGTCAGCACGGCCGTGGCTTTGCCGTGGTAGCGGGTGAGGTGCGATCGCTCGCGCAGCGCGCCGAAGCGGCTGCCAAGCAGATCAAGGCGCTGATCGAGAACTCGCTCGAAGTCGTGCAGGCCAGCAGCGATGCTGCCATCAGCGCGGGCAGCGAGATGGACCGCGTGGAGCAGTCGGTGTCGGCGCTGACGCGAACGATTTCCGCGATCGCCAACGCCAGCCGCGGGCAGAGCGTGGAGATCGAGCAGACCAGCGCGGCGGTGGAACAGATGGCGCACATCACGCAGATGAACGCGGCCCTGGTCGAGGAATCGGCCGCGGCGGCGACAGGGCTGAAGCAGCAGGCCCAGGCGCTGGAGGATGCGGTGAACGTGCTGGCGAGCTAGTCCACCGGATCGGCGGTGGCTCAGCCAATCGTCGCGATCGGCACGCCCGCGGCCATGAAGATGCCCGCTGCGGCGCGCAGCACGATGCGGCCGGCACGATGCGCGTGGACTTGCATCTCCATCTTCATGGCTTCCATGACGGCGATGAGATCCCCTTCCTTGACCTCGTCGCCGTCGGCCACCTTCCAGGCGTGCACGGTGCCGGCGACCGGGGCCGGCACATCCCTGACGTCGGCTTCGGCGGCCTCGGCCGGCGCAGTGGCCGGGCTTGCCGCCTGCGCATTGGCCAGTCCGCCCAGCAGTTGAGCCGGCAGGCCCAGCATGACGCGCCGGCCATCGATCTCGATGGCAGTGCGAAGCAGGCTGCTGTCGGGCTGGGGCTCCGCACGGACGGCGGCGGCCAGCGGCTCGGCGAAATCGGATTCGATCCAGCGCGTGTGCACGTTGAAGCCATGGGTGCCCACGAAGTCGGCGTTGTCGATCACGGCGCGGTGGAACGGCAGCACCGAGGCGACGCCTTCGATCCGGAATTCGCGCAGCGCGCGGCGGGCACGGGTCAGCGCCTGTTCGCGCGTGGCCCCGGTGACGATGAGCTTGGCCATCAGCGAATCGAACGTGCCCGGTACGACGGAGCCCGATTGCACGCCCGCGTCCACGCGTACGCCCGGGCCGGACGGCGGCTCGAAGCACTGTACCGGGCCCGGCGTCGGCAGAAAGCCACGGCCGACATCTTCGGCGTTGATGCGGAATTCGATCGAGTGGCCCAGCGGTGCGGGCGTTTCCGTGATCGTGAGCGGCAGGCCGTCTGCCACGCGCAACTGCTCGACGACGAGATCGATGCCGGTGGTCTGCTCGGTCACCGGATGCTCCACCTGCAGGCGGGTGTTGACCTCCAGGAAGGAGATCGCGCCTCCCGCGCTAAGCAGGAATTCCACGGTGCCCGCACTGGTGTAACCCGCCGCGGCGCAGATGTCGCGGGCGGCGATGTGGATACGCGCGCGTTGCGCATCGGTCAGGAACGGCGCAGGGGCTTCTTCCACGAGCTTCTGGTTGCGGCGCTGCAGGGAGCAGTCGCGCGTGCCGAGCACCACGACATGGCCGTGGGTGTCGGCCAGCACCTGGGCCTCGATATGGCGGGGCTTATCGAGAAACTGTTCGACGAAGCATTCACCCCGGCCGAATGCGGCAACGGCTTCGCGTACCGCCGAGTGATAGAGCTCCTCGACCTCATCCATGCGCCAGGCGATCTTCATGCCCCGACCGCCTCCGCCGAATGCGGCCTTGATGATGATGGGCAGGCCGTGCTGCTCGGCAAAGGCCAGTACCTCACCGGCATCCTTGACAGGATCGGGCGTGCCGGCCACCAGCGGCGCGCCGACCTGCAGCGCAATCTTGCGCGCTTCGACCTTGTCGCCCAGCTTGGCGATGGTGGCCGGAGACGGGCCGATCCAGCGGAGGCCCGCGTCGATCACGGCCTGGGCAAAGGCCTCGCTTTCCGACAGGAAGCCATAGCCGGGGTGCACGGCATCGGCACCGCTCTTGCGTGCGATCTCCAGCAGCTTGGCGATATTCAGGTAAGTGTCCGCCGGGCGATCGCCATCGAGCCCGTAGGCCTCGTCGGCCATGCGCGCGTGCAGGGCGTCGATGTCGGCGTTGGCGTACACGGCAACGGACTGCACGCCGTAGTCGGCACAGGCGCGGACGACGCGGACGGCGATTTCGCCGCGGTTGGCAATCAGGACTTTTTTCATCGGAGATCTCGGAAGGTGCCGGCTTCGCGCTGGGCGGCGGCCGGAGAGAGTGCTTCAAACGCGCGGATCGGGTTGAAGCGCAGCCAGGCGCCCACGGGGATCTGACCAGCGCGGTCGAGGTGATAGGGGGCGACCGTGGCAATCACCGGGTAGCCGCCGGTGAGCGGGTGGTCGGCCAGGAACAGCACCGGCTGGCCGCTCGGTGGCACCTGCAACGCGCCCAGGGCCGTGCCTTCGCTGGGCAGTTCGCCGCCGATGGCGCGGTCGAGCGGCGTATCGCCGGCCAGTCGCAGGCCGACACGGTTGGATTGGGGCGTCACCTGCCAGCGCTGCGCGGCCAGGCGTGCCACGGCTTCAGGCGTGAACCAGTCGGTGCGGGGGCCCATGACCACATCGAGCAGCACCTCGTGTTCCAGCGTGGGCAGATCCGCGGCAGGCAGGGCTGGCTCGCTCACCACCATGCCGGCCGATGCGGGGTGCAGGCCCAGGACATTTCCCACGGCCAACGGCAAGGGGCCCACGCCGGCGAGCGTGTCGGTGGCGCAACTGCCCAGCACGGGCGCGACTGCAAAGCCGCCGCGCGCGGCCACGTAGCTGCGCGCCCCGGCGGTGGGCTGGCCAATGCTCAGTACGTCGCCGTCGGCGAGCGCGAGCGCCTGATGGGAAGGCGGATTCCACTGGCGGCCATCCGCCGTGCGCAGCGTCAGCGGCGCGTCGGCACCGGTCACGGCAACCACGGTCTCGCCGAGGCTTTGCAGTTGCAGGCCACCGCCCACGGTCTCGAGCGCAGCAATGTCGCTGGGATTGCCCACGAGCCGGTTGGCCAGCTTGAGGGCGGCCTGATCCATGGCGCCGGAGGCCGAGACCCCCTGGCCTGCCTGGCCGTGGCGGCCCAGATCCTGAAACATGGTCATCAGGCCGGTCGCTTTGACCTGCAGAGCGGTCTGCCCTGGCGCCAGCGCGTCGCGGGTGCGGTCGCTGGCGGGCGCGGGGACGGTGCCTTGCAATGTCTCGGCCCGGATGGCGGCTTCCGCCGTGGCATCCAGCGTGGCGATATCGACGAAGCGCACGCGGTAGCCGGGCTGCAACAGCGCGGGCTGCTCGCGGCCCAGGTCCCACATGGCGACGGGCGTCACGCCGATGATCTGCCAGCCACCGGGGCTAGCCTGCGGGTACACGCCGCTGAAGGTGCCGGCCAGGCCCACCGCGCCGGCCGGAATGCGCGTACGCGGGGTACTGCGGCGCGGCACATCGAGGCTTGGGTGACCGCCTGACAGGTACGCAAAGCCCGGTGCAAAGCCGGTGAAAGCGACGGTGTATTCGCTGCCGGTGTGGCGCCGCACGACTTCTTCTTGCGTGATGCCCAGCAGTTGCGCGACTTCTGCCAAATCCTCGCCGTCGTAGCGCACGGGGATTTCGATCAGCGTACTGCCGCGCTGCGCGCGCGATGCCACATCGCGCGTGGAGATGGCGTGTACTAGCTGTGACAGGCCACAGGATGCGGGGCGAAAGCGCACGAGGATCGTGCGCGCGGCGGGGACCAGTTCTTCCACGCCGGGAAGCGGATCGCGCTGCAGCGAGGCCAGCAGGGCCAGCGTTTGGTCCAGGTCGGCCAGCTCCACCAGCACGGCGTTCAGTGAGACAGGAAGGAAACGCAACTGAGACTCCGCAAGCGATCAGACGTGATAGGTACTGTCGGGCACGTCCGTGACGAACATATGGCCCGGGGCATGGGTCACGGCGAACGGAACACCCGAAGCCATCACCGCGGCCTGCGGCGTGACACCGCAGGCCCAGAAGACAGGAATCTCGCCGGATTCGATGCGCACCGCATCGCCAAAGTCTGGGCGGTGGATGTCGGCGATGCCCAGCGCTTCGGGGTTGCCCACGTGCACCGGTGCGCCATGCACCGACGGAAAGCGTCCGGAAATCATGGCGGCATCGGCGATGCGGCTGGCGGCAATGGGCCGCATGGACACCACCAGCTCGCCATGCAGGCGCCCGGCGGGGCGGCACTGGCGATTGGTGCGATACATCGGCACGTTGGACCCGTCCGTGATGTGGCGCACCTCGATGCCCGCTTCCAGCAGCGGTGTCTCGAAGGTGAAGCTGCAGCCGATCAGGAACGTGACCAGGTCGGGGTGCTCCTGCCACAGCGGCGTGGCGTCGGCGACCTCTTCCACGAGCCGGCCATTGCGCCACACCCGGTAAAGCGGAATGTCGGTGCGGATGTCGGCGCCTTCGGCCAGAACGGTGTGATGCGCACCGGCTTCGATCACGTCGAGCACCGGGCACGCCTTGGGATTGCGCTGGGCGTAGAGCAGGAAGTCCCACGCCCAGTCGCGCGGCAGCGCGATCATGTTGGCCTGCGTCATGCCGGGCGCGACGCCTGCCGTGGGCTGGATCTTGCCGGCGCGATAACTCTCGCGCGCGGTCCTTGCCGCCGCGACAGCGGCCGAGCGGACCTCGTCAAGCATGTGGTTTGTCATGGTGATATCCGTTCTTCGTGTTGCGGGCAGACATGGGTCAGCCGAATCGCGTGCCGTCCCGGGTCAATGCTCGGCGGCTTGCGTGGCGCCGGCCGGTGCCAATTGCGGATTCGACGGCTCCGAGTCGTTGGTCAGATCGCGTCCCTGGGTTTCCGGCAGCAGCAGGCAGGCAATCACGACCAGCGTGTAGGCGCCGGCGGCCAGGTAACCGATGGCCGTGCCCAATGGCATCGACGTGCTCATGTGGCCGATCATCGCGGGAAATACCGCGCCCACGGCACGCCCGAAGTTGTAGCAAAAGCCCTGGCCGGAGCCGCGAATATGGCTGGGAAACAGTTCCGTGAGATAGGCCCCCATGCCCGAGAAAATGCCCGACAGGAAGAAGCCGAGCGGGAAGCCCAGCACCATCATGGCTCCATCGGTAATCGGCAACTGGGTGTAGCAGGTCACGAGCACCGCGGCACTCACGGCAAACAGCATGAAGCAGCGCTTGCGGCCAAGCTGGTCGGACAGCCATGCGCTGGTCAGGTAGCCCGCGAACGACCCCGCGATCAGCACCATCAGGTAGCCGCTGGTGTTGAGCACGGAGAGATGGCGCTCCATCTTGAGGTAGGTCGGCAACCAGGTCGTGACGGAGTAGTAGGCGCCCTGCATGCCGGTAGCCAGCAGGCTTGCCATCAGCGTGACACCCAGCACGCCCGGCTTGAAGATCAGCATGAAGCTGTTACTTTCGCCTGTGCGGGCGAGCTTGGCCTTGGTCTCGCGGTACACCTCCGGCTCGCTGATGTTGCGGCGGATATAGAGGATGAACAGGGCCGGCAGCGCGCCGAGCCAGAACAGCACGCGCCACGCATGTTGCTGATCGATCAGCGCGTAGACCGCCCAGAAGGCGATGGCGGAAATCCCCCAACCCACGGCCCAGCTGCTTTGCACCAGCCCCACGGCCTTGCCGCGATGGCGAGCGCGGATCATCTCGGCAATCAGGACGGAACCCACGGACCATTCGCCGCCGAAGCCGAGTCCCTGCAGCATGCGCGTGATGAACAGCTGGTCGGGCGACTGGGTGAAGCCGCTCAGGAACGTGAACAGGCTGAACCAGAGCACCGTGAGCTGCAGGATCCGGACCCGGCCGTACTTGTCGGCCAGGATGCCGGCCAGCCATCCGCCGATCGCGGAACTGATGAGGGCGCCGGTGGCAATGTAGCCGGCCTCGGCCTTCGTCATGCCCCAGACCAGGATGAAGGTCGGGATCATGAACGTGTAGATCATGTAGTCGAAGGCATCGACGCCATAGCCGACGAAGGCGGCGAAGAGCGTCCTGCGCTCCTCTCGGTTTGTTTCCTTAAGCCACATGGTTGCGTTCTCCTTCCAGGAAGACGGCGGATGTAGGGAGGACGTCGTCGTGCACCCACTTTCTCAACGATGTCCGGGTCAGCCTGCGGCGCCGGGTAACAGCGCTGCGGTCATGTGGTCCGGTTTAGCAATCTGCGTGCCATGTTGGTCTATCACTCACATATAGCTCAACCAGAGTGAATATATTGTTGAACAATCTAGAGCGATTTTCAGTTGTGGTATACACCTAGCCAGACAACGCGGGCCGCTTTGTCACCGAAGTGGTGCATTCCGTTCATCAAAGCGGGGCGGTGGGATCATGGAGGTGCGCTAACATGCCGAGGATCGGAGCCCCGCGCAGGGGCTGATCCGCCAACGTGAATTCCACCCGAAATGACATCCAGTCCTGACACGAAGAACCTGACCGAACGTGTGGCCGAAGACATTCGCCAGAAGATCGTGCATGGCGAGTTTTCTCCCGGACAGCGCTTGTCGGAAGCGGCGTTGAGCGACAGCCTGCAGATTTCGCGGAATACCTTGCGCGAGATCTTCCGGCTGCTGACCAAGGAAGGGCTGCTCAAGCATGAGCCCAATCGCGGTGTCTCGGTGGCGATTCCCAGTATTGCGGCCATCATCGATATCTACCGCGTGCGCCGGCTGATCGAGTGCCAGGCGTTGCGGCAGGCGTATCCGCGGCATCCGGCCGGGAAGCATCTGCGCAAGGCGGTGGAACTGGCGGCGCAATGCCGAGACCAGGGCGACTGGATGGGGGTAGGGTCGGCCAATATGGAATTCCATATGGCCATCGTGGAACTGGCGGACAGCGAGCGCTTGAATGAGATGTTCTCGCGCCTGCTCGCAGAACTGCGACTGGCCTTCGGGATGCTGCAAGATCCCGAGTTCCTCCACGCGCCTTATGTGGACATGAACGGTCGCATCCTGCAGCTGTTCGAGGCCGGCAAGCTCGACGAGGCGGCCACGGCGCTTCACGACTATCTCGGACAGTCGGAGCGGATCGTGCTCGCGGCCTGTGCGCGGCATCCGGTGTTCAACGCGCGCTGAAACGGAGCTGGAGACGGTTCCTTCAGGGGGCGGCAGGGGGCTGCAGCGCACTAGAATGAAGGCAGGCCACTGAAGTCACGAGGGTGGCTGCCATGCTTGAGTTGCTACTGTACCTGGGCGCAATCGTTGTCGCCCATTGCCTCATGGAGCGGGCCGGCTGCTTTGACCGGCCGGTGCTCTATCCGGACCTCGATCATCCCTTCCGTTACTGGTGGGCGCGTCGAGTACGGCAATAGCTTTGCAGTGATTTCGGGGGGGGGGCATCACGGCGAATCAGTCGTCGTCCCAGTGGTGCCCGTGCTTCCCGTGGCCATGCCCGTGCCATTTCCGCCCGCCCCGGTCATCATCATCGTCGTAGTCGCGCCCGCGCTCGCGCCAATAGGGCGCATAGACCGGCGCCGGTGCGACGACAACCGGCCGCGGCGCAACATAAACCGGTTGAGGCGCGACGTAGACCGGTTGGGGCGCTACATAGACGGGGGCAGGTTCGGCGTAGACGACGCCGGGGATGCCGATGCCAATATCCACATTCACGCGCGCCTGGGCGCTGGTGGCAGCGGTGCTCAGTCCACCGGCTAGTACTGCGATGATTGCAAGGTGTTTCATCTCTGTCTCGACTCTGAACGGCGGTAACTGTAGCCGTTCAGCGCGAAGAAACAGGGGTGAATCCTGTAATCATTCGTAACCGTTGCATCCGGCGCGAATCGCTATATCAAAGAGGTGGGGCTGTTCCGCTTCGGTCGCACGCATAGTGCTTCCGCGCAGCCGGCAATTCAGTGCTTCCAGACGACCGGCGCGGTCGCGGTGCAGGTGGTTACCTTGCCGAACCAGTTCCTGCTGGTGTTCAGCTTGATGCGTGGCTCATCGATTGGCTCGATCTGCCGCTGCCTTCTGTCGGCCAGACTGTTGGCCACATTGATGGCAACTGCCTTGCACTCGGCCGCGGCGGTACCGGGCAGCATCGTGAATTGCAGGTATCGGTAGTCGACCCTGAGCGTGAAGCCATCGGGCACATATTCCACCGTGTACTCCGTCGCCATGTCATACGTTGACATCTGGCGGCCGGAGTAATGGGGGGCCGTGGTGGTGCAAGCGGCTGACGCCAGGCAGGCGAGTGCCGCCGCGATTCTCAGGAATTTCACTGTGCGCTCTCCATTCGTGCCCATGGGCACCGCAGGCAGCTACATGACACCCAGAAACAACAAAGCCCAACCGGGCTGGCTGGGCTAAGTGCTTGATTCTTTTGGTGCCGAAGAGAGGAATCGAACCCCCGACCTTCTCATTACGAATGAGCTGCTCTACCGACTGAGCTACTTCGGCAACAAGTTCCGGTGAACTGGAACAGCCCGCAATCATAGCAGCGCTATTACGGCGCTGCAATCATTTTTTGCCAGGCCGATCGTCCTTGCGGACCGGAACGGCCTGTGGGCCTCAGCCCTGCTGGCCAGCCGCCTCATGGTGATAGCGCGTAACCCGCTCCACCTCATTCTTCGACCCCAGGATCACCGACACGCGCTGGTGCAGCTTTTCCGGTTGCACGTCCAGAATGCGGATGTGCCCGTTGGTGGCCGCGCCGCCGGCCTGTTCGATCAGCATCGCCATCGGGTTGGCCTCATACATCAGGCGCAGCTTGCCGGCCTTTTCTGGCTCGCGCTTGTCCCACGGGTACATGAAGATGCCGCCGCGCGTGAGGATGCGGTGCACGTCGGCGACCATCGAGGCGATCCAGCGCATGTTGAAGTTCTTGCCGCGCGGGCCTTCGTCGCCTGCCAGGCATTCGTCGATGTACTTGCGCACGGGGGGGGCCCAGTGGCGCATGTTGGACATGTTGATGGCGAATTCCTTGGTGTCTTCGGGAATCTGCACATCGGACTGGGTCAGAACGAAGCTGCCCGCCTCGCGGTCCAGCGTGAAGACGTGCACGCCGTTGCCGACGGTCAGTACCAGCGTGGTCTGCGGGCCGTACACGGCGTAGCCGGCGGCGACCTGGTGCGTGCCAGGCTGCAGGAAGTCAGCCTCGGTCACGGTCTGGCCGGGCTTGGGCATGTGCAGCACGGAGAAGATCGTGCCGATCGAGACATTGACGTCGATGTTGGACGAACCATCGAGCGGGTCGAACATCAGCAGGTATTCGCCCTTCGGATAGCGGTTGGGAATCTCGTAGAACGATTCCATTTCTTCCGAAGCCATGGCGGCGAGGTGGCCGCCCCATTCGTTGGCGTCGAGCAGCACTTCGTTGGCGATCACGTCCAGCTTCTGCTGGGTTTCGCCCTGCACATTGCCGGTGCCGGCCGAGCCGAGCACGCCGGCCAGTGCGCCCTTGTTGACAGAGTTGGAAATGGCCTTGCAGGCGCGCGCCACCACTTCGATCAGCAGCCGCAGTTCGGGCTGGATCGTGTTGTGCTTGCGCTGCTCCTCGACCAGATAGCGGGTCAGGCTGATGCGAGTCATGATGGTTCTCCTTGGATGGCCGCAATTCTACATGTGCCGCGAGGGCCGGCGCCGCGCGGGCGCCGGCTGCCCTGGCGTCAGGCGGCCAGCGCCTTGCCGATGATCTCGCGCACGTCGCGCGACAGCGAAGCCGATGCCGAGACCCGTTCCAGTTCCGCGCGCATGCGGTCGCGCAGGGCCGGCTCGTACTTCTGCCAGCGGTCCATCACGCGTGCGAGACGTGCCGCGACCTGCGGGTTGATTGCGTCGAGCGCCAGCACCTGGTCGGCCCAGAAGCGGTAGCCCGATCCATCGGCGGCGTGGAACTGCGCGGGGTTGCCCGAGCAGAAGCTGAAAATCAGCGAACGCGCGCGGTTCGGGTTGCGCAGGTTGAAGGCGGGGTGCTCCATCAGCGCGCGCACGGTGTCGATGGTGCGCTTGCCGGCGTGCGGGCCAACCTCGCCACGCTGCATGCCCTGCAGCGAGAACCACTTGTCGATGACGAGAGCGTCGTCCTCGAAGCGTTCGTAGAAATCGGCGAGCGCGGCCTCGCGGCCCGGGGCGAAGCTGTTGACCAGTGCCGACAGCGCGGCAAAGCGGTCGGTCATGTTGTCGGCCTTCTGGTACTGCTCGCCGGCGAGCTGCAGCATCGCATCGCTGCCGCTCTCGACGAGGTAGCCCAGCGCGAGGTTGCGCAGCGCGCGGCGCGAAGCGGAGTCGGCATCGGGGCTGTAGGCGCCCGGCGTGGCGTTCGATTCGTAGGCCGCGAGCCAGTCGGCCTGCAGCGCATGCGCCAGGCCCGCGCGCATGAACTGGCGCGCCTGATGAATGGCGGCCGGATCGGCTACGCCCATGCGTTCGGCCAGATAAGCTTCGGCCGGCAACACCAATGCCTGTTCGCGGAACGCCGGGCTGAGGCGATCGTCATTGAGCACCGTGCGCATGGCGCTAATTAGTGCGTGGTCGAGCTTCAGGTCGCGCCCCGCCTGCACATCGGCCACGAGTTGCAGCAGTGCGCGCGTGGCCAGGCGCTGGCCGGCTTCCCAGCGGTTGAACGCATCGCTGTCGTGGGCCAGAAGGAACGTGAGTTGTGCGTCGGTGTACTCGGCATCGACGATCACCGGGGCCGAGAAATTGCGCAGCAGCGAGGGCAGCGGGGCCGCAGTACCGCGCGGCAGGTTGACGAAGCGGAAAGTCTGCTCGGCCTGCGTGAAGTCCAGCACGCGCGTCGTGCCATCGGCAGCCGCTTCACCTTCGAGTTGCAGCGGCAAGTCGTGGCCGTCGGCGCCGAGCAGGCCGATTGCAAACGGGATGTGGAACGGCTGCTTCTCGGGCGTGCCGGCGCGCGTCTCGATACCGACCTTGGGGCAACGCTGCGACAGCGTCAGCGTGAGGCTGCCATCATCCGCGTTCCACGCCGTGCGCGCGGTGACCACGGGCGTGCCGGCCTGGCTGTACCAGAGCCCAAACTGCGTGAGGTCGCGGCCATTGGCATCCGCCATCGCGGCACGGAAATCGTCGCAGGCCACCGCCTGCCCGTCGTGCCGCTTGAAATACAGGTCCATGCCCTTGCGGAAGCCGTCGCGGCCGAGCAGGGTCTGGTACATGCGAACGACTTCGGCGCCTTTCTCGTACACCGTGACGGTGTAGAAGTTGTTGATCTCTTCATAGCTGTCCGGGCGTACCGGGTGCGCCATGGGGCCGGCATCTTCGGGGAACTGCACCTGCCGCAGCACGCGCACGTCCTCGATGCGCTTGACCGCGCGGCCCGATTCCGAGCCCATCATGTCGGCCGAGAATTCCTGGTCGCGGAAGACGGTCAGGCCTTCCTTGAGCGAAAGCTGGAACCAGTCGCGGCAGGTCACGCGGTTGCCGGTCCAGTTGTGGAAATACTCGTGGCCGACCACGGCTTCGATATTGGCGAAGTCGACATCGGTCGCGGTCTGCGCATTGGCCAGTACGTACTTCGTGTTGAAGATGTTCAGGCCCTTGTTCTCCATCGCGCCCATATTGAAGTCGCTGACGGCGACGATCATGAAGCGATCCAGGTCCAGTTCCAGCCCGAAGCGCCGCTCGTCCCAGCGGATTGCGTGGATCAACGAATCCATCGCGTAGCGGGTCTTGTCGAGGTCGCGCGCTTCGACCCAGACCTGCAGCAGCTTGTCCTTGCCGGACGCGGACTGGATGCGTTCCTCGATGCACTCGAGCTTGCCTGCCACGAGCGCGAACAGGTACGACGGCTTGCGGAACGGGTCTTCCCATACCGCTTCATGGCGGCCGCCAGGCAGCTCGCTTTCGCTGACGAGGTTGCCGTTCGACAGCAGCACCGGGCAGGCCGCGCGGTCGGCGCGCAGCGTGACGCGGTAGGTAGCCATCACGTCCGGGCGGTCGAGGAAATAGGTGATGCGGCGGAAGCCCTCGGCCTCGCACTGCGTGAAGAAGTTGCCGTTGGAAACGTAAAGCCCCGACAGCGAGGTATTGGCCGCCGGCTGGCAGGCCGCGGTGATTTCCAGCGTGCCCTGTGCGGGCAGGCCAGGCAGCGTCAGGGTGCCCGCCTCCTGCCTGGCGTTGGCAACGGGTTTGCCATCGACGCTTACGCCGACCAGTTCGAGATCCTCGCCGACCAGCACCAGCGGTGCGTCGGCGGCCGCGGACGCATGGCGCGCGAAGCGCAGCGTGCTGGTCACGACAGTGCGTTGCGGGTCCAGGTCCAGCACCAGTTCGACGTGGTCGATGGTGAAAGCCGGCGGGGTATAGTCCTTGCGATAGACGGTAACGGGCGTATCGGTGCGCAGCATGGGGAGTCCTGTCTTCGGAAGACCGTGGAAAAGGGTCGTGCGGGTCGTGCCGCGGCACGGCGCTGAAGTATTCATTGTAGCCAAGGGGTCGCCAGCCCGGCTGGCAGGGAATTCCGGCCCGGCCGCGTGGTCTCAGAGACACGTCAGATCAACAACAAGAGAGGCATCTATATGTGGCAATGGGCGGGCCGTGGCACAGGCGGCCACCGCAATGACGGGAACGGGATGTGGCGCAGGCTGGCCGCGTGGGTGGCGGCGGCGGGCGCCATGCTGCTGACTGGCTGCGCAAGCACCGTAGTGACGGACGTCACCGCATTCCGGCAGCCGGGCTGGCAGAACGAGGCGCCGCGCACTTACAGCTTCGAGCACACGCCCGAGCAGGCCGCGCAGCTGGATCGCCAGACCTATGAACTGTGGCTGGCCGACGCGCTGGCCCGGGTCGGCTTCGAGCAGGTACCCGAGAAGCAGGCGCGCTACCGGGTCAGCATGGAGTACAACGCGGCGCCCGGCATGGTGCGCGTGGCCGAAACCGTCTACCCGGATCCCTGGTACGGCCCGTGGGGACCGTACTGGGGGCCGTACGGCTTCTACCGGCCCTGGGGGCCTTGGGGTTGGCCCGGCTACTGGCCGCCGCAGACCGTCGTGCGCGACGTGCCGGTGACCTTTGCCAGTCTGCGTGTCTATTTCAAGGATGCGGCAACCGGGCAGCGTGTCTATCAGGTCAGCGCGCAGAACCAGACCGAGGACGGCAACCCGGCAGCGATGATGCCCTACCTGATCCGCAGCGCCTTCACCGAGTTTCCGGCCGAGAGCGGCCGGCCCCGGCGCGTTACCTTGCCCGTCGATCAGGGCACCGCGCCAGCGGCGCCGGCGGAGGCAAAACCGGCCGCAAAGTAACGTCTGCGGAGCATATACATTCGCGTGCCATTGCATACGCATTGGTAAAAGCTGTTTTGCTGCGATATTCGGCCGAAAACGCGACTTAACCGTTGAAACGGGTGGGTTCTGTGCCGTAACCGTGGGCTAGAATAGGCGCTCGATTTTCCGGCCCACAACCACCGGAGCCCGTCAGGATGCTGCCCCTCGCTGCCGGCCGTCGTGCCTGCTGCGTCGTTGGCGGGATGCGCTCGGGCCCCGGCAAGAAGGCCATTTTCCGGACGAGCCAATGAGCAGCAAGACCAGCGGTGACGCACCGCAACACGCCCCGAACAGTCCTGAAGCGCAATTGCGCCTCGCTGCGCTGGAATACCACCGCAGTCCCACCAAGGGGAAGATCCAGGTAACCGCCACGAAGGCGCTGTCCAACCAGCGCGATCTGTCGCTGGCGTACTCGCCGGGCGTGGCCTATGCCTGCGAGGAGATTGCCAAGGATCCGTCGACGGCTGCCGAATACACCTCTCGCGCCAACCTGGTGGCCGTGATCACCAACGGTACCGCGGTGCTGGGCCTGGGCGACATTGGTCCGCTGGCCGGTAAGCCGGTGATGGAAGGCAAGGGCTGCCTGTTCAAGAAGTTCGCCGGCATCGACGTGTTCGACATCGAGCTCGACGCGCGCGACCCGGACAAGATCGTGGAAATCGTCGCCGCGCTGGAACCCACGCTCGGCGGCGTGAACCTCGAAGACATCAAGGCGCCAGAATGCTTCTACATCGAGCAGAAGCTGCGCGAGCGCATGAATATCCCCGTCTTCCATGACGACCAGCACGGCACTGCCATTATCTCGGCCGCGGCACTGCTGAACGGCCTGAAGGTGGTCGGCAAGGACATCGCCAAGGTCAAGCTGGCGGTGTCGGGTGCCGGCGCTGCGGCCATCGCTTGCCTGGATACCATGGTGAGCCTGGGCGTGAAGCGCGAAAACGTCTCGGTGGTGGACTCGAAGGGCGTGATCTATGTCGGCCGCGACGCCAACATGGAAGCCAACAAGGCCCGCTACGCGCAGGACACCTCGGCCCGTACGCTGGCCGACATCGTCAACGGCGCAGACGTTTTCCTGGGCTGCTCGACCGCCGGCGTGCTGACCGGCGACATGGTCAAGACCATGGCCGACAAGCCGATCATCCTGGCGCTGGCTAACCCCGAACCGGAAATCCGCCCGGAAGTGGCCAAGGCCGCGCGTCCGGACTGCATCATCGCCACGGGCCGTTCGGACTACCCGAACCAGGTCAACAACGTGCTGTGCTTCCCGTACATCTTCCGCGGCGCGCTCGACTGCGGCGCGACGAAGATCACGGAAGCGATGAAGCTGGCCTGCGTGAAGGCGATCGCCGAGCTGGCCGAAGCCGAGCTCAACGACGCCGTCGCCGCTGCCTACGGTGGCCGTGAACTGAAGTTCGGCCCCGACTACATCATCCCGACGCCGTTCGACCAGCGCCTGATCGAAAAGATCGCGCCGGCCGTGGCCAAGGCTGCCGAAGAATCGGGCGTGGCAACGCGTCCGATTCAGGACCTGGACGCCTATCGCCAGCAGCTGTCGACCTACGTCTACCACACCGGCATGATCATGAAGCCGGTGTTCTCGGCCGCCAAGGCTTCGCCCAAGCGCGTCGCCTATGCCGAAGGCGAAGAAGAGCGCGTGCTGCGCGCGGTGCAGAGCGTGGTCGACGAAGGCCTCGCACGTCCGATCCTGATCGGCCGTCCGCACGTGATCCAGATGCGCATCGAAAAGGCCGGCCTGCGTCTCAAGGCCGGCGTCGATTTCGAGCTGATCAACCCGGAAGACGATCCGCGCTACCGCGCCTACCACGAGGCCTACCACGCGCTGCGCGGCCGCGACGGCGTGACGCCCGACATGGCCAAGGTGGCGCTGCGCCGCTCCAACACGCTGATCGGCACCATGCTCATGCATATGGGCGATGCCGACGCGCTGCTGTGTGGCACGGTGGGCCGCTTCGAGGCGCACCTCGAACACGTGAGCGACGTCATCGGCCTGGCACCCGGTGCGAAGGTCTTCGCTGCGCTGAACGCGCTGATGCTCGAGAAGCACACGCTGTTCATCACGGATGCCTTCGTCAACGACGATCCGAACGCCGAAGAGCTGGCCGCGATCACGCAGCTTGCCGCTGAGGAAATCCGCCGCTTCGGCCTGCACCCGAAGGTCGCGCTGATGTCGCACTCGATGTTCGGCTCGTCGACGCGTCCGTCTGCGCGCAAGATGCGCGAAGCGGCCGAGATCCTGGCCAAGGTGGCGCCGCATCTCGAGGTGGAAGGCGAGATGCAGGGCGACGCCGCGCTCGACGAGGACGTGCGGCGCCACTTCCTGCCGTCGACCAAGCTGGCCGGCAGCGCGAACCTGCTGGTGATGCCGACGCTGGACGCTGCCAATATCGCGTTCAACCTGCTCAAGATGACGGGCGGGCAGGGCGTGACGGTGGGCCCGATCCTGCTCGGCGCGGCCAAGCCGGTGCACATCCTGAACCCGCAGGCCACGACGCGCCGTATCGTCAATATGACGGCAGTCGCGGTGGCTGAGGCCAACGCCAACGCCAGCGTGCAGCAGTAAGCGCGGCGTCACACAGGCATGAAAAAGGCCGGGTCAATGACCCGGCCTTATTTTCTTGCTGTGGCGCATCAAAGGTGCGCCACACCCGGTTGTTATTGCAGCACGTTGTACTGCTCGCGCATGACCACGATGATCGACCGGGCGGCCGCAAGCTGAGTATCCAGGTGCTCGACATACTCCTGCGGGAAATTCACTTCAGCGCTCCAGTTGCAGCCGGTATGGTCCGGCTGATGCATTCGCACCGCGTGAAGCTCACATTCCCCACACTCGGGGTTGTTATCCAGGCACTGGTTCAGGATGGCCATCAGTTCGGAACGGGTCTTCGCATTTCGCCGCATGAGTCACCTGTCTCGCTGTGGTTTTCGTAGTCCGGAGAACCAATCTAGGCACCGTGCCGGCCGTGTTCCAATTGAATCAGCCTATGGATTGATGTCCGCCGATCCGCAGGTGGCGTGGCAGATTATGCGGCGCCGCAACATACGGGCGGCAAGACCGTGCCAGATGTGATCCCGGCGCGGCAACAAAAAAGCCCGCCAAGGGGCGGGCTCAGGGCTGCATGCGGTATTCCCGCGATCTACAGTTACAGTGCGTCAGAACTTGTGACGCATACCGACGCCAAACGTATCACCGTGCTCGGCGTCGTTGCGCTTGTCGTAGTAGTACGCGGCGTAGACGTCGGTACGCTTGGACAGGTTGTAGTCGTAGGCGATGGCGGCCGTGTTGCGCTTGAAGTCGGTCACGTCGTTCTTGGTCTTGTCATACGAGTACGAGACCAGCACGTTGCCTGCACCAACCGGAACCGACGCGCCAATCTGGCCGTTGGTGTGCTTCAGGTCGCCGCCGTTGCCGGCGCCGTTGATGCGGGTCTTGATGTACTGCGCTTGCGCGAACAGCTTGACGACCTGGAAGTCGTACGTGATGCCGCCCTGGACGGCGTCCTGGCGATCGAAGCCGGTCGGCACGCCGAGGTCGCCGACAGGCTGGATGTTGAACTTGACCTGCTGGTAGGCCAGCGTTGCTGCGAACGGGCCGTTGAAATACATCAGGTTGCCGCCCCACTTGTTCTCGCTGGTCTTGCCCGGCTGCTCCCCGAAGGAATAGATCACGTTCGCGGTGAGGCCGCCGAAGTTCGGCGTGCTGTACAGCACCGAGTTGTTCCAGCCCGAATCGCCGATGATGCCCGGGTCATTGAGCTTGCCCGGCACTGCCGACACCAGGTAGGTGTGGAAGATGGTCGGCGAGAACACGTACGAGTCGACCAGCGGGTTGAACAGGATGGTCGAGATGAAGTAGGGCGTGGTGTTGCGGCCCAGCTTGACGGTACCGTACTTGTCGTTCTGCAGGCCGACATAGGCGTTGCGGCTGAACATCGAGTCGCCGTTGAAGCGGCCCATGCTGCCGCTGTCGGTGCGGAAGAAGCCGTTCAGGTCGAAGATGGCCTTGTTGCCGCTGCCCAGGTCTTCCGTGCCCTTGATGCCCCAGTACGACGTCTGCATGCCGCCCGAGTTGGCCACCCATGCGCGGTCCGCACCGCCCACGTCCTTGAAGCCGCCAACAAACATATCGGCCTGGCCGTAGAGCGTCACGCTCGACTGTGCCATGGCCGCGCCGGAAAGAAGGGTAGCTGCTACGGCTGCCAGCTTCAGTGCCGGCTTGTACTGCTTCTGCATTTTTAGACCTCCGTGGTTTGATCCTGCTTGGAACGTTGTGTACTGGGTCCCTGTCGGGTTCTTGTTCTGTTCTTTGCGCTTCTGTTCGTGCCACCTGGTCAGGGCTCGGTTGACGGGCCCGCATTCTGATCGATTGCGGGCCGGGGTGCCGGTAGCATCGGGTACAGCGTTTTTGTTATACAGGTGCCGCTTTTTTGGCTCAGCCGGATACTAAGTCGTCAAGCCGGAACTGTGCAATGCGATGGATCTGGTTGATGCAAGTTTGCAACTCCGTCTCCGGGGTGTTGTCGATGCGGCGTGCGAACTCGTTGATGATGCCGGCGCGGTCGTAGCCACGTACGGCCAGGATGAACGGGAAGCCGAACTTCTGGTTGTAGTCGGCATTGAGCGACTGCAGTCGGTCGAACTCTTCAGGCGTGCACAGGTTCAGCCCCGCTCCGCTCTGCTCGCGCGTGGATTCGGCGGTCAGTTCGCCGCGCACGGCGGCCTTGCCGGCAAGCTCCGGATGAGCGCGCACGAGCTTGACCTGCGCTTCGGTACCGGCCGCATCGACCGCGGCACGCAGCGCGTCAGCCAGTTCCGCCACGTTCGCGAACGGGCGCTTTGCCGCGGCAGTTTCCGCGAACCACGGCGAGTGTTCATACAGGCCACCCAGCACCTGCACGAATTCGGCGGTGGGCATGGCGTTGAGTTGGGCGATGGTGTAGGTCTGGCTCATGCTTTGTTGCGCGGAGTGTAGGGATGGGTCTCGATCCAGTGGCGGGCGATATCGACGCGGCGGCTGATCCATACCTTGTCGTGGCCCTGCACGTAGTCGAGGAAGCGCTGCAGCGCACGGAAGCGCCCCGGTCGGCCGAGCAGGCGGCAATGCATGCCGATCGACAGCATCTTGGGCTGGTCCAGGCCGCTGGGGTCGCCTTCTTCGTACAGCACGTCGAACGCGTCCTTCAGGTACTGGAAGAACTGTTCGCCCGTGTTGAAGCCTTGCGGCGTGGCAAAGCGCATGTCGTTGGAATCAAGCGTGTAAGGCACCACCAGGTGGGGCTTCTTCCCGCCGCCGGTGACTTCGACCTCGGTCCAGAAGGGCAG
Organism: Cupriavidus sp. C1SS-2L; assembly: GCF_057073735.1. NCBI lineage: Bacteria > Pseudomonadati > Pseudomonadota > Betaproteobacteria > Burkholderiales > Burkholderiaceae > Cupriavidus > Cupriavidus sp. C1SS-2L. Next base: position 2,704,849 of record NZ_CP172708.1, on the reverse strand, counting down.
GTCATCGCCGTAGTAGTCCGAGTCGTACAGCAAGCCGCCGTGCTCGACCACAAGGCGGCGCGTGTTGGGACTGTCGCGGCCCGTGTACCAGCCGAGCGGCATCGAGCCGGTCAACTCCTTGATGATGTCCATGCCGATGCGCATGTGCTCGCGCTCGGTGGCTTCGTCGATGTTCTGGTAGTGGATCCAGCGCCAGCCGTGGCAGGCAATCTCATGGCCCAGCTCGACAAACGCGCGCGTGAGTTCCGGATGGCGCTGCAGCGCCATCGACACGCCGAAGATGGTCAGCGGCAGGCCGCGCTTCTCGAACTCGCGCAGGATGCGCCAGACGCCCGCGCGCGAGCCGTATTCGTAGATGCCCTCCATGCTCATGTGGCGGTCGGGATAAGCCGCCGCGCCGACGATTTCGGAGAGGAACTGCTCGGACGCGGCATCGCCATGCAGGACGCAGTTCTCGCCGCCTTCTTCGTAGTTGAGGACGAACTGCAGTGCAACGCGCGCGCCGCCGGGCCAGCGTGCGTGCGGCGGCCGGGCACCGTAGCCGATGAGATCGCGTGGATAGTTCTTGTCTGTCATGGTTCGTTTCTGCTTCAGGGCACCGGCAGCGCCGTCTTGCGAGGAGGCTGCCGGGAACCGCGGTTACTCCGTGCCGTGCGTGTTCGCGGCGGCGTTGCGCATGGCCTCTTCGCGCGACTGGATGCCGTTGTAGAAGAGGTTCAGCGCCACGGCCACGATGGTGCCGAGCACGATCCCGCTGTGGGTGAACGGGACCGTCCACTTCGGCAGGTATTGGAAGAACGTCGGCGCCAGCGTCGGGATCATGCCGAAGCCGATCGAGATGGCGACGATGAACAGGTTGTGGCGGTTGCGGTTGAAATCGCAGCTGCCGAGGATGCGGATGCCCGTGGCGGCGACCATGCCGAACATCACGATGCCGGCGCCGCCGAGCACGAACTGCGGCACCGAGGCGACCACGTGGGCCATCTTCGGGAACAGGCCGAACGCGATCAGGATGATGCCGCCGGCTGCCGCCACGTAGCGCGAGCGCACGCCGGTCACGGTCACCAGGCCCACGTTCTGCGAGAACGAGGTGTAAGGGAAGGTGTTGAACAGACCGCCGATTACCGTGCCCAGGCCGTCCGCGCGCAGGCCACGGGTCAGGTCTTCATTGCTCAGCTTCTTGCCGGTGATGTCCGACAGGGCCAGGAACATGCCGGTGGATTCCACCAGCGTGATCAGCATGACGATGCACATCGACAGGATCGCGCTGAGTTCAAAGGTCGGGATGCCGAAGTGCAGCGGGGTGATGACGGCGACGAAGCTCGCTTCATTCAGGCCTTCGAACGACACCTTGCCCATGGCCATGGCCACGAACGTGCCGGCGATGATGCCGAGCAGCACCGCGCAGTTGGCCACCAGGCCGCGGCCATACTTGGTCAGCAGCAGGATGACCGCGAGCGTGAGCCCGGCGATGCCAAGGTTGGCCAGGTCACCGTAGGCGAGATTGGGCACTTCCTTCACCACGCCGTCGATCACGGCGCGGGTGGTGGGCTGGCCGCCGGCTGCCCAGTTGATGCCCACGCGCATCAGCGACACGCCGATCAGCGTGATCACCGTGCCCGTCACCACGGGCGGAAACAGCCCGAGCATGCGGCCCATCATCGGTGCAACCAGGATGCCGAACACTCCTGACGCGATCACCGCGCCGTAGATGCCGAGCAGGCCGACGTTCGGGTCGGTGCCGATGGCGATCATCGGCGCCACCGAGGCAAAGGTCACGCCCATCATCACGGGCATGCGGATGCCGAACTTCCAGAAGCCGAAGGCCTGGATCAGCGTGGCGAGGCCCGCGGCGAACAGGTCGGCGTTGATCAGGAAAGCCAGCTGGTCCTTGGGCAGCTTCAGGGCGCCACCGACGATCAGGGGGACCGCCACGGTGCCGGCATACATCACCAGCACGTGCTGCAGCCCGAGCGCGAGCAGACGCCCGGAAGGCAGACGCTCGTTAGTCAGGTCCGTGGGGACCGTGGTGCTTGCGGAAGTCATTGGTGCGTCTCCTCTCCTTTGGTTTGATGGGAACACTGGCATCCGTGGCCTCCTTTTGGGACAGCACCGCCGCCGCATCCTTCAGGACGCTGTCATGGGCAGTGCAGCCAGGCCTCGTTCGGTGTGATGCCGGCGGGAACACCGTGCTAGGTGGAGCGGCCCAGCACGCTGCGAAGATCGAAGGCGCCCGGATCGTCGGGCTGTACGCGGTCGGCGCACGCGCCAAGATGGTGCGCCATGCGCGACTGCGCCAGTGCGGCGTCGCCCTGTTCGAGGGCGTCGAGGATTTCCTCGTGTTCGTCGAACGAGCACGCGTTGTTGCCGGGGGCTTCCACGCTGGCGATCATCAGCGTCGTGCGCGAGACCAGCCGGCGCATCATGTTCACGAGCAGCGCGTTGCCGGACAACTCGGCCAGCGCGGTGTGGAATTCGGCCGAGAGGCGGATCCACGTGGGTCGGTCATGCGTGAGAAAGGCCTTGCGTTCGCTGGCCACCATCTTGCGCAGCGGGGCGATCACGGTCTTGACGTCAGGCATGGCGGCGAGCTTGTCGAGCACCGCGCGTTCCAGCATCTGGCGCAGTTCGAACATGTCGTGCGCCTCATCGGTGGACGGGCTGGCAATGAACGCGCCGCGATTCGGTTCCAGGTCCACCATGCCGTCGGCAGCCAGGTGCGACAGCACCTTGCGTACCGTGTGCCGCGCGGTGGCATAGATTTCGCAAAGCGAATGCTCGGTGAGCTTGGTGCGCGGGGGCAGCCGGTGCTCCATGATCGCGTCATAGATCTCGTGATACATGCGATCTTCGACCGAGCCCTTGCGAGCGGGGCGCTCGCTTTTGTCGGACTTCTGTTCGGTCAGCGCGGCATCGGCGACACCGGCAATCAGCTTCAGGCTCTTGGACATCTTGGCACCAAGCGGTAGGACGGAAACAGCGGGCTGCGGCCCCTGCGGGACCACCGTCTGTCGCGCCGGAAATGCGGGCTATCAGCAAGCGGTGATCCAAAAATTGTTGACAATTATTTGGTTACGCCTTCAATATTGTCAACAAAACCGAATCAGGTTTTCGACAACTAAGGGTTATCCCCCAGTTGTCAACCGGGTGGGTGCAGGCGCATTGTCGCCACGCACCAACCCAGCGCCGGGATGCGTTACATGACGTACCGAGCGGGCACCATTCCCAGATATGGTGCTAGTGAAGGCAGCGGCGCCCCTCACAACCCAATCGCAAAAGGACAAATACGATGGGACGCTTGACCACCCACGTTCTCGACACCGCTGCCGGCACCCCGGGCCAGGGCATGTCGATTACTCTCCATAAAATTGTCGACAATCGCCGCGAAACGCTGAAAACCGTGGTCACCAACCACGACGGCCGCTGCGACCAACCCCTGCTGGAAGGCGCCGACCTGGTTGCCGGCGTGTACGAGCTGGAATTCGCCGCCGGCGACTACTTCCGCGCGCAAGGCGTGAAGCTGCCGGAACCGGCCTTCCTCGACGTCGTGCCGCTGCGTTTCGGCATTGCAAACACCGACGCGCACTACCACGTGCCGCTCCTGGTTTCGCCCTGGTCGTACTCGACCTACCGCGGCAGCTGAATTCGTGGTCTAGGGAAACAGGAGACAAGACATGGAAGGCTATATCCTCGACTGGGCCAATATGCTGTTGCGGTGGGTGCACGTCATCACCGCCATTGCATGGATCGGTTCCTCGTTCTATTTCGTCTGGCTGGACAACAGCCTGACCAAGCCCATCGCCCCCGACCTGAAGGACAAGGGCGTGGATGGCGAGTTGTGGGCGGTGCACGGCGGCGGCTTCTACAACCCGCAGAAGTACCTGACCGCGCCGAAGTCACTTCCCGAGAACCTGCACTGGTTCTACTGGGAGTCGTATTCGACCTGGATGAGCGGCTTCGCGCTGCTCGTGGTGCTGTACCTGTTCAACGCCAGCACGTTCCTGATCGACAAGAATGTGTTCGATATGTCGCCCGGCGCGGCAGTCGGCTTCGCGGTTTCGTACCTGCTGATCGGCTGGATCGTCTATGACAGCATCTGCCGCCTGTTCGGCAAGAACGACCGTCTCGTCGGCATTCTGGTGGCGGTCTACATCATGGCCGCGGCGTTCGTTGCCTGCCACATCTTCTCGGGCCGCGCGGCATTCCTGCTGACCGGCGCGATGGTGGCGACGATCATGAGCGCCAACGTGCTGGTGTGGATCATCCCGGGCCAGCGCAAGGTCGTGGCCGCCCTGAAGGCCGGCCAGCCGGTGGACCCGATCCACGGCAAGCGCGGCAAGCAGCGCAGCGTTCACAACACCTACTTCACGCTGCCGGTGCTGTTCGCCATGCTGTCGAACCACTACAGCATGACCTACGCCGCCAAGAACAACTGGCTGGTGCTGATCCTGATCATGCTAGCCGGCGTGCTGATCCGCCAGTTCTTCATCCTGAAGCACAAGGGCAAGATCAATGTGCTGTGGCCGGCAGCCGGCGTCACCGCGCTGGGTGTGGTCGCCGTGCTGATCGCACCGCAGCCGCGCCCCACGGTCGCCAAGGCCGAAGGCGAGGCCTCCGCCGCCGTCAGCTTCGCCAAGGTGCAGGAAGTGGTGAACGCCCGTTGCGTGCAGTGCCACGCTGCGCAACCGAAGATGATGCCGACGGCTGCCAAGGGCATCAAGCTGGACACTGCGGACGACATCAAGTCCCACGCCCAGCTGATCTACCAGCAGGCCGTGCAGCAGAAGGCTATGCCGCTGGGTAACGTCACGCAGATCACGGACGATGAACGTGCCTTGTTGGGCCAGTGGTTTGAAGGCGGCGCCAAGACGACTAACTGAATGTTGTAGTACTCGGACCCGCTCGCCAGCGAGCGGGTCCGTGAAAACCGAGCATCGGTGATCGACGGTCCGGAGGCTGTGCAGTTGGCAGTCGTTTGTACCGGGCCGGCGAGGGTTTGGACGGGGCTTCGGCTCCGTTTTTTTTAAGTTCTCGCGGGCTCAACAAACAAAAAAAAGCCGCTCCGAAGAGCGGCCTTTGTTCGCAGCCGGGCACGAAGACCGCCGCGATATCAATCGTCCAGCAACGACAGATCGCGCACTGCGCCCTTGTCCGCCGACATGACGAGCTTGGCATACGCCTTCAGTGCGGCCGACACTTTACGCGGACGTGCCTTCGCCGGCTTCCAGCCCTTGGCGTTCTGCTCTTCGCGGCGGCGCGCCAGTTCTTCGTCCGACACGAGCACATCGATCGTCCGGTTCGGAATGTCGATGCGGATCTTGTCGCCGTCGCGCACGAGGCCGATGGCGCCGCCGGCGGCTGCTTCCGGCGAGCAGTGGCCGATCGACAGCCCGGACGTGCCGCCCGAGAAGCGGCCATCCGTGAGTAGCGCGCAAGCCTTGCCCAGGCCCTTCGACTTGATGTAGCTCGTCGGGTAGAGCATTTCCTGCATGCCGGGGCCGCCCTTGGGACCTTCGTAGCGCACGATCACGACATCCCCGGCCTTGACCTTGTCGTTGAGGATGTTCTCGACCGCCTCGTCCTGCGATTCGGTCACGTGAGCCGAACCCTCGAACACGAGGATGCTTTCGTCCACGCCGGCAGTCTTCACCACGCAGCCGTCCAGCGCGATATTGCCGCGCAGCACTGCCAGGCCACCTTCCTTGGAGAAGGCGTGCTCGTACGAGCGGATGCAGCCCTCGGCGCGGTCCAGGTCTAGGCTCGGCCAGCGCGTGTTCTGGCTGAACGCCACCTGCGTCGGGATGCCGGCCGGGCCAGCCATGTAGAAATGACGGACGGCCTCGTCCTTCGTGCGGACGATGTCCCACTGATTCAGCGCGTCGCCGAGCGACGGGGCATGTACGGTCGGCACGTCGGTATGCAGCTTGCCGGCACGCTCGAGCTCGCCCAGGATGGCCATGATGCCGCCCGCGCGGTGCACGTCTTCGATGTGGTACTTGTTGGTGTTGGGCGCCACCTTGCACAGCTGTGGCACGACGCGCGACAGGCGGTCGATGTCATTCATGGAGAAATCGATGCCCGCTTCCTGCGCGATTGCCAGCAGGTGCAGGATGGTATTCGTGGAACCGCCCATGGCGATGTCCAGCGTCATCGCGTTCTCGAACGCCTTGAAGCCGACCGAACGCGGCAGCACGCGCGCGTCTTCCTGCTCGTAGTACTGGCGGGCCAGTTCGACGATACGGCTGCCCGCGCGCTTGAACAGCTGCTCGCGGTCCGCGTGCGTGGCGACGACGGTGCCATTGCCGGGCAGCGACAGGCCCAGTGCTTCGGTCAGGCAGTTCATCGAATTGGCCGTGAACATGCCCGAGCACGAGCCGCAGGTGGGGCAGGCGGAGCGCTCGACCTCGGCCACGTCGGCGTCGGAATAGGCCGGGTCGGCCGCGATCACCATGGCGTCAACCAGGTCGAGCTTCTTGAATTCGACGGCCTTGGTGACCGGGTTGGCCAGGCGCGTCTTGCCGGCTTCCATCGGGCCGCCCGACACGAAGATCACGGGGATGTTCAGGCGCATGGCGGCCATCAGCATGCCCGGGGTGATCTTGTCGCAGTTCGAGATGCACACCATGGCGTCGGCGCAGTGCGCGTTGACCATGTACTCGACCGAGTCGGCGATGATGTCGCGGCTCGGCAGCGAATACAGCATGCCGTCGTGGCCCATGGCGATGCCGTCATCGACCGCAATCGTGTTGAACTCCTTGGCCACGCCGCCAGCGGCTTCGATTTCGCGCGCGACGAGCTGGCCCAGGTCCTTCAGGTGGACGTGGCCGGGCACGAACTGGGTGAACGAGTTCACCACCGCGATGATCGGCTTGTTGAAATCGTCGTCTTTCATGCCGGTGGCGCGCCACAGCGAGCGGGCCCCAGCCATGTTGCGGCCGGCGGTGGAGGTCTTGGAACGGTATGCGGGCATTGTGGGGTTGTGAAATCAGTATCGCGGAAAGGATGCGGGGCCACGGGAATAGGGGCCCCTCATGCGCCCGTGCGAACAACCTCTTGAGCTGCGCCCTGGGCAGAACTCGCGATTATCCCACACCCGGCGCAGCGTGCAGCCGGCCAGGCCGGTGATCGCGCGGTTGTCGCCGGCAACCCGGGTCTCGCGTCCCGGATTGCCGGATGGGGGCAGCCGTCAGCCGCCGATATTGAGCAGCGCCAGTACGCCCAGCACCAGGAAAATGCCGGCGGCAATCTTGTGCACCAGCGCGATCGGCATCTTGTTGGCGAACTTGTCGCCGAGCAGCACGGCCGGGGCATTGGCCAGCATCATGCCGAAGGTCGTGCCGGCCACTACGGCGAGCACCGCGCCGTTGAAGCGGGCGGCCAGAGCGATCGTGGCGATCTGGGTCTTGTCGCCCATCTCGGCAAAGAAGAACGCGACGATGGTGGCGATCAGGATGCCGAGCGTGCCTTTCACCGGCTTGGCGCCTTCTTCGTCGTCGAACTTGTCGGGGATCAGCATCCAGGCGGCCATGGCGATGAAGCCGAGGCCCAGAATCCAGCGCAGCAGGTTTTCGCCGAGCACATGGGTGATCCAGCCGCCGAGCGCGCCGGCAAAGCCGTGGTTGACGATCGTGGCGATCAGGATGCCAAGGATGATGGGAAGGGGCTTGCGATAGCGCGCGGCCAGGACGAGCGAGAGCAACTGCGTCTTGTCGCCCATTTCAGCGAGCGCGACGATGCCTGTGGAGACGAGGAAGGCTTCCATGTTGTTGTGTGAGTAACCCGGGCCGCATGCATCGCGAGATGCCAATGACGCACACCTTTCCCGGCCCGGCCAGAAAGGTATGGTCATCGGTCTCGCCAGGCCTTGGATCGGTCTGGGCCTGATGGCCAGCCGGGTCCGGAGCTGCGCACGCCATAACCGCAAGCGGTCAAGTCTGTTGACGTACGCCCCTGTCTTCCGGTTGCCGCATTGCGCGGCGCGGTGAGAGCAGGGCGGCTACTCCCCAATGGAAGCCGCGATTATAGCGGCGGGGGCGGTGAGCGTCCACCGCCCGGGAAAATGTGCCGTGTCAGGCCGGCACGGGGGACTGCTCGCTGGTCTGGCGACCGCGGAAGTCGGTCCAGCACAGGGCCTTGAAGTCGTACAGCTTGCAACGGCGTGCGGTGTCGAAGTACCAGCGCCACGAGAAATTCTCGATGATGATGCGGCCCGGCAGCGCATGTTCGAGCAGCGCCTGCGCGCGCTTCAGGCGGTACAGCGGCACGCTCATGTCCACGTGGTGTGCGGTGTGTTCCATGATGTGATGCAGCGCGGCGCCGATGCCATGGCGGAAACGCAGGTGCACGGTCGTCGAGACGAACGGCTGGGCCTTGGCCCACATCGACTTGGTGTCGTACCACGCCACGCTGGTGTGGGTGTGGTGCACGTACAGCACGAAGCCGACGGTCACGTTCCAGACCAGGAAAGGCAGCACGAAGCCGGCGCCGACCATCATCCATGCCGATTGCCCGGTGGCAAAAGCGGCCCAGATCAGCGCACCGATCCACGCGGCGCCGAACGTGGCCACCAGCGTGCAATCGGCCATGAAGATCGGACGGCGCGTGGCCATCTGGCGCTTGTTCGGGAAGAACAGCTTGCACCACCAGATCTCGACCAGGTAGTACAGGCCTGGACCGAAGCCGGTGCGGTAGATGCGCTCCATCACGCGGCGCCAGCGCGGCAGCGCCTGGAACTCTTCGAGCGAATACGGCGCCCAGACGAAGTCGAAGCCCTTCAGGTTGGTGTAGCCGTGGTGGACCACGTTGTGGCCGACTTCCCACAGGCTGTAGGGCGTCAGCGACGGCAGGAACGTCAGCCGGCCCAGCCATTTGTTCAGGCCGCGGCGCGGCGTCAGGCTCTGGTGGCAGGCGTCGTGGCCGATGATGAACAGGCGCGCGATGATCAGGCCCGCCACTACGCCGAGGCCCACCTTGGCGGCCCAGTGCGGGGCCAGCACGACGCCCGCCAGCGTGGCCGCGAACAGCAGGTAGTCGAAGGCGAACAGCGCCAGCGCGCGCGGCGTGCTGCGCTGGCCTAGCGGAATCAGCCAGCCGCGGATGATTTTGCGGGATGGCAGCGGCTGGTCTGGGGAAATCGGTTCGGGAAACGGCTGGTTGGCAGGCGCCGGTGCGTGCAGCGGTACCTCGGGATGCGTGGCAGCGGTGGTGGTCATGGAAACCTTCAGGTTGCTGGCGTTGCGGGTCGGCCTCGCAAGGCCTGCAACGGAACCGCAAAGGTTAGAGGGCTTTGCCGTTACGAGTCTTGACCACCGTCAAGCCGCGCCGGAGCGCTCCCGGGTATTAACCCATCGCGGCCGCACGAGTGGCGGCCACAGGTATGGAGGGCGTCACACGACCGGTACCTGTACCGCCTCGCCCATCACATAGACACTGTCGATGACCCGGTCATCGCCGAGCATGGCGAATGCGAACAATTGCTCTTCGAGCGTCTCCGAGCGGCCGCTGCGACGCGCGATCAGCGGCGTGGCCTGCGGATCCAGCACGATGAAGTCGGCCTCGCAGCCCTCGCTGAAGCTGCCGATGCGGTTGGACCAGCCCAGCGCTTCGGCGGCCGCGCGCGTGGCCAGGTAAAACATGCGCAGCGCGGTCAGGTGGTAGCCGCCCATGCGCGCGACCTTGTGCGCGGCGTTCATGGTGCGGAACATCGAGAACGAGGTGCCGCCGCCGACGTCGGTCGCCAGCGTCACGTTCAGGCGGTTGGCGTCCGACTGGTGGAAGTCGTAGAAGCCGCTGCCGAGGAACAGGTTCGACGTCGGGCAGTGCGCGACGGCGGCGCCGCTGTCGGCCAGGCGGCGGCGGTCGTCCTGGTCCAGGTAGATCGCATGGCCGTAGAACGCGCCGGGGCGCAGCAGGCCGTAGCGGTCGTAGACGTCCAGGTAGCTCCGCGCGTCCGGGAACAGTTCGGCCACCCATTTCACTTCGTCGCGGTTCTCTGCGACGTGGGTCTGGATGAATGCGTCCGGATAGGCCTTGGCCAGTTCGCCGCAGGCGGCGAGCTGCGCTTCGGTCGACGTCGGCGCGAAGCGCGGCGTGATGGCGTAGGCGAGGCGGCCCTTGTTATGCCAGCGCGACAGCAGGTCGGCGGAATCGCGCGCGCCGGTTTCAGCGGTATCGCGCAGGAACTCGGGACAGTTGCGGTCCATCATCACCTTGCCGGTGATCATGCGCAGGTTGCGCTGTTCGCTCTCGGCAAACAGTGCGTCGGCTGAAGCCTTGTGCACCGTGCTCCAGACCACCGCGCTGGTGGTGCCGTTGCGCAGCAGTTCGTCGGTGAAGAAGCCGGCGACCGCGCGCGCGTATTCAGGCTCGGCGAAGCGACGTTCCTCGGGGAAGGTGTAGGTGTCCAGCCAGTGCAGCAGGCCCGGCGACGGCGACGCGATGATGTCGGTCTGCGGGTAGTGCACGTGCGTGTCGATAAAGCCCGGCACGATCAGCTTGCCGCGGTGGTCGATCACCTCGGCATCGGCCGGAATGCGCGACGCGAGCGACGTGTAGTCGCCGGCCGCGACGATGCGGCCAGCGGTGACGAGCAGCAGACCATCCTCCCAATACTGATAGGCGTCCTCATGGAACTGCGGGTCGTGCAGGAAATGCAGCACGCGGCCGCGGATCGCGCGAGTAATGGACGGAGTCGGAGGAGTGGTCGTCATGGTCTGTCTCTCGGGCCAGGCCGGCGCGCACGCGCAGGGCCAGGCCATTGGTATGTGCCGCTCAGGCCGCGGGGGCCGTGGCAGGCGGGGACGTCGGCGTGGCCGACCAGAAGTGGTCGACCTCCGCCAGGAACTCGGCCTTCTGCATCGGGGGCAGGAAGGCCGCTTCAAAACTATTGCGCGCCAGCTTGTGCGCATCGGCGGCGTCGAGCGGCAGCGCTGCGAACGTGGCTTCCCAGTTGGCGTTCATGTAGCCGCCGAAGTAGGCCGGGTCGTCCGAATGCAGCGTGATCGCAACGCCGGCATCGAGCATGCGCTTGAGCGGATGCTCGCTCAGGTCCGGATGCACCTTGAGCTTCTGGTTCGAAAGCGGGCACACGGTCAGCGCCACGCGTTCGCGCGCCAGGCGCTCGATCAGCGCGGCATCGTCGATCGAACGTACGCCGTGATCGATACGTTCGACCTTGAGGATGTCCAGCGCATCGGTGACGTACTGGGCGGGGCCTTCCTCGCCGGCATGGGCCACCAGGTGCAGGCCGAGTTCGCGGGCACGAGTGAATACGCGTGCAAACTTTTCGGGCGGGTTGCCCTTCTCCGACGAATCCAGCCCGACGCCGACAAAGCGGTCCCGGTACGGCAGCGCGGCTTCCAGCGTGGCGAACGCGTCTTCTTCCGACAAATGGCGCAGGAAGCAGAGGATCAGGCTGCTCGAGAAATCATATTCGGTGCGCGCCTGGGCCAGTGCATCGGAAATGCCGTCGATCACGGTGCCGATTGGCACGCCGCGAGCCGTATGGGTCTGCGGATCGAAGAAGATCTCGGCATGGCGGACATTGTCGGCGACGGCGCGCTTGACGTAGTCCATGGTCATGTCGAAGAAATCCTCTTCGGTCAGCAGCACACTGGCACCGGCGTAGTAGATGTCCAGGAACGACTGCAGGTCGGTGAACGCATAGGCCGCGCGCAGAGCCTCGACGCTGGGGTAGGGCAGGTTCACGTGGTTGCGCTGGGCCAGCCGGAAGATCAGCTCGGGTTCGAGCGTGCCTTCGATATGCACGTGCAGTTCTGCCTTGGGAGTACGGCGGATCTTGTCCGCCAGCGCGGCATCGATGGTCATGTGGGGCCTCGGTCTTGTGGTTACGGATGCACCGTCTCCCCGTGGCTCGCGTGCAGCGCGGCGAGGCGCTGGTCGCGGACCTGCAGCAACTGGGCGACGATGGCTACCGCAATCATAGCCGGTGCCTTGTCTGTGATCCCTGATACCCCCATCGGGCAAGTCATTTCCGGAAACCGGGCCGGGTCGACGCCGTGGTCCGCCAGCCGGTGTTCGAAGCGCGCGCGCTTGGTCTTGGAGCCGATCAGGCCGAAATACGCAAAGTCCGTGCGCCGGAAGATCTCCTCGCACAAGGTCTGGTCGAGCGCGTGGCTGTGCGTCATGACGAGAAAATAGCTGCCTGCGGGCGCCTGCGCTACCACGGCTTCCGGCGTATCGCTGGCCTCGGGCTCGACGTTATCGGGCAGTCCGGCCGGGAACAGCGTGTCGCGTTCGTCGACCCAGTGCACACGGCAGGGCAGATTGGCCAGCACCTTGACCAGCGCATGGCCGACGTGGCCCGCGCCGAACAGCACCACATGCATGTCGTCGGGAACCAGCGTGTCGGTCCAGGCGCCATCCGCTTCCAGCGTGACCGACGCGATCACCGCACGGCTTTCCGTCGCGGTGACGGCACCGCGAACCGGCACCGTGCGTTCCAGCGACTTGCCCGCGGCAAAAGCGGCCTCCACGGCATCCAGCCAGTGCAGATCGTCCGGCCCGAGCACTTCAAACGCCAGTTGCACCACGCCGCCGCAGCACTGTCCCAGCGCCGGGCCCAATGGAATGCGCTCGATGCGGCGCTGTTCCTTGCCCTCGTTCAGCATGGCGCGCGCGATATCCATGCCGCGCCATTCGAGATGCCCGCCGCCAATGGTGCCGACCAGATCGTTGGCGCTGACCAGCATGCGGATACCTGCCTCGCGTGGCGCGGAGCCCTTGACTTCGACGATGGTGACCATCGCCACCGGCACGCCCGTGCGCACCATGCGCGCGGCGTCGGCGAAGCGGAAGGGTTTGAGCGGTGCATCCTGCATGTCGGGCCTTTGGTCAGTTAGGCCGGCTGTTGCCGGTCTCGTTGTCTGTCTTGCTGTTTGCGCCGGGGGTGGCGCGCACCTGCGCGGGCGGCCGGCCCCTGATCCGCCAAGAGCGGAACAGGGGGGAAAGTCCGGCAGGCCCGGCAGGCGCGCGCGTCAGGCCGGCTGTGCGGCGGTTTCGCCGACCGCGCTCGCCGCGCATGTCGCGCGTACTGCTTCCACCGCGTCCAGGATGGCTTCGCTGGTAGCCGGCGCGCGCAGCGGCGGGTTGACCTGGTAGTCAGCCACGGCCGCGATCGCGTCGCGGATCGCGAAGAACACCGAGAACGGCAGCAGCAGCGGCGGTTCGCCCACAGCCTTGGAGCGGTGGATGCTGTCTTCCACGTTCCGGTTCTGGAACAGGCGCACGTTGAAGTCTTCAGGGCAGTCGTTGATCGTCGGGATCTTGTAGGTGGACGGCGCATGCGTCATCAGCTTGCCGTCCTTGTTCCACCACAGTTCCTCGGTCGTCAGCCAGCCCATGCCCTGGATGAAGGCGCCTTCGACCTGGCCGATATCGATGGCCGGGTTCAGCGACTTGCCTGCATCGTGCAGCGCGTCGGCGCGCAGCAGCTTCCATTCGCCGGTCAGCGTGTCGACCAGCACCTCGGAGCACGCCGCACCGTAGGCAAAGTAGTAGAACGGGCGGCCCTGCAGCTTCTTCTGGTCCCAATGCAGCTTCGGCGTCGTGTAGAAGCCGTCCGACCAGAGCTGCACGCGTGCCAGGTACGCTTCGCGGGCCAGTTCGCCGAATGGCACGCGCAGCTCGCCGGCGATCACGAGATCGTCGTTGAAGCGCACGCTGTCAGGCGTCACGCCGGCCTTGCGCGCGGCAAACTCGGCCAGGCGCTCGCGAATCTGGCGCGCGGCGTCCTGCGCGGCCTTGCCGTTCAGGTCAGCGCCGGTCGATGCCGCAGTCGCCGAGGTGTTGGCCACCTTGCTGGTATCCGTTGCGGTCACGCGTACGCGTTCCATGCGGATACCGAGCTCGTGCGCCACCACCATCGCAACCTTGGTGTTCAGGCCCTGGCCCATTTCGGTGCCGCCGTGATTCACCAGCACCGAGCCGTCGTTGTACACGTGCACGAGCGCGCCGGCCTGGTTGTAGTGCGCCACGTTGAACGAGATGCCGAACTTCACCGGCGTGATCGCGATGCCCTTCTTGAGGATTGGGCTCGTCGCATTGAACGCACGCGTGGCCTCGCGGCGCCCACGGTATTCGCTGGTGGCCACGAGTTCGTCGATCAGTTCGTGGATGACATTGTCTTCCACGGTCTGGCCATACGGCGTGACGTTGCGCTCGGTCTTGCCATAGAAGTTGGCGCGGCGCACATCGAGCGAATCCTTGCCGACATTGCGTGCCACGTTGTCGAGGATGTACTCGATCGCGAACGCGCCCTGCGGGCCGCCGAAGCCGCGGAATGCGGTATTGCTCTGCGTATTCGTCTTGCCGCAGTAGCCGTCGATCTGCACGTTCGGCAGCCAGTAGGCATTGTCGAAGTGGCAGATCGCGCGCGTCATCACCGGGCCCGACAGGTCGGCCGAGAAGCCGGCGCGCGACACCATCTCGATCTGCACGCCTTCGATGCGGCCATCAGTGTCATGACCGACGTCGAAATCGAACACGAAGTCGTGGCGCTTGCCGGTGATCATCATGTCGTCGTCGCGGTCCGGACGCAGCTTGACCGGGCACATGAGCTTCCATGCCGCCAGCGATGCGCAGCACGCGAACATGGCCGACTGCGATTCCTTGCCGCCGAAGCCGCCGCCCATGCGGCGGCATTCCACCAGCACCTGGTGCGCGTGCCAGCCGAGCATATGGGCCACGGCGTGCTGCATCTCGGTCGGGTGCTGGGTCGAGCACCACACGTGCATGCCGTCGTTTTCGCGCGGCGCGGCGTAGGCGATCTGGCCTTCCAGATAGAACTGCTCCTGTCCGCCGAGGCGGATCTTGCCCGCATCGCGGTGCGCGGCGGCTGCCAGATGCTGTTGCGGCTCGCCCCGGGTCAGGTGCATCGGCGGCAGCACGTAGCTGCCGGCCTCGTGCGCGGCCTCCGGCGAGAGTACCGGTGGCAGGTCTTCGTATTCAATCACGCCCAGGCGGGCAGCGCGGCGTGCCGCGTCATGCGACGTGGCAACCACCACGAAGATCGGCTGGCCGATAAACTGCACCACGTCGCGCACCAGGATCGGGTCGTCGTGGATGATCGGGCCGCAGTCGTTGACGCCGGGAATGTCATCCACGGTCAGCACGTCCACCACGCCGGGCGCGGTGCGCACCTTGTCGAGCGAGATGGATTTGATGCGCGCATGGGCGCGGCTGCTCATGCCGAGCGCCGCGTGCAGCGTGCCGGCGAGCTCGGGAATATCGTCGGTATAGGTGGCGGTGCCTGCCACGTGCAGGTGCGCCGATTCATGCGGACGCGAGATGCCGACCTGGGGCACGGCCTCGTCGGCCACGCTGGCGTCGAGCAGGAACGGTTCGGTTTGCTTGTTCATGCCGATCTCTCCTCAGGCCGTGACGGTTGCAGTGGCGCCAGCGCCAGGCGCGCGGACGTTGACAGCGGATGCGGGCAGCGCATCGGCGCGCGTCTCCAGCCAGAAGCGGTACAGCAGGTTGGCCGCCCCGCGGGTGCGGTACGAGGCGGTCGAACGCATATCGGACAGCGGTGTGTAATCCTGCGACAGCGCGGCCATGCCGGCGCGCACGGTGGCTTCGTTCCACGGCTGGCCGATCAATGCAGCTTCGGTGGCCGCGCCGCGCTTCGGTGTGGCGGCCATGCCGCCGAACGCGACGCGTGCCTGCGTGATCACGTCGTTCTCCACTGTGATCGCGAATGCCGCGCACACGGCCGAAATATCCTCGTCAAAGCGTTTGGACAGCTTGTAGGTCCTGAAGTGCTGCGGGCCCTTGACGGGTACGCGCAGCGCTGCGACGAACTCGCCTTCCACCATGGCCGTCTTCTGGTACGCAAGGTACAGGTCTTCGAGCGGCAGCGTACGGCGCGTCGCGCCGAGCTGGAGTACCACTTCGGCGCCGAGCGCGATCAGCGCCGGCATCGAATCGCCGATCGGCGAGCCGTTGGCGATATTGCCGCCAAGCGTGCCCGCATTGCGGATCGGCAGCGAGGCGAAGCGCTTCCACATCTCTTCGAGTTCGGGGTGCGCGGCGGTCAGCGCAGCGTAGGCCTTCTCGAGCGTCACGCCGGCGCCGATCTCGATCATGCCGTCGCGCTCTTCGATCGATTGAAGGTCTTCGACCTGGCCGATATAGAGCAGGTTGCCGAGTTCGCGGAACTGCTTGGTGACCCACAGGCCCACGTCCGTGCTGCCGGCAAGGATGCGGATGCCGGGCTCGGCCGCCTTGATTGCGCCGAACTCGGCCGCGGTGCGTGGCGCGAAGAAGTTCTGGCCCTTCGCGCTGTAGCGGAAGGTCTCGCCGCGCTTGAGATTGCGCAGCGTGTCGGCGATCTGCTTCGGGTTGAGCTTGCTCGCGTGCGGCGCAGGCAGGGCCATCATGCGCTCGCCGGCGTCGATGATCGGGCGGTAGCCAGTGCAGCGGCACAGGTTGCCGGTCAGCGCGTCGCAGATGGTCTGGCGCGTCGGCGCTTCGCCGCCCGGGGTGTGCTGCTGGTACAGCGCCCACAGCGACATGACGAAGCCGGGCGTGCAGAAGCCGCATTGCGAACCGTGGCACTCGACCAGGGCTTCCTGCACTGGGTGCAGGGCGCCGTCGGCCTGGCGCAGATCCTCGACGGTGATCAGCGCCTTGCCGTCGAGCGTGGGCAGGAACTGGATACAGGCATTGACGGCCTTGAATTCGACATCGCCGCCGTCCTGCAGCTCGCCGATCACGACGGTGCAGGCGCCGCAGTCGCCTTCAGCGCAGCCTTCCTTGGTGCCGGTGCAGCGCGCGTCCTCTCGCAGGTACTGCAGCACGGTCCTGGTAACGGGGGCGTCGGATACTTCCCTGACCTGGCCGCGGTGGAAAAAGCGGATGGTTTGCGTCTCCATGGTCTTCATCTCGTTCTGTGATGGCGGAAACATAGCACCGGCGCGTTTCATGCAATATTCGGCCCAGGTGATATGCCCCATCAGGATGCCCGTCCATGGGGTTCCGCTGTCCCCTTATCACGGCGGATTGACCAATGGCGGGTTGCGTGACATACACTATGCGCCGTTCCCTTCCCCCACGCCAGCCTCCCGGCCGCACGCCGGCAGGGCCCCTATTGCCATGCACGGACGCGACCATCTCGATACCTATTTGCTGCGGGTGCTCCACACCCTGCTGACCGAGCAGAGCGTGACGCGCACGGCTGTGCGCCTGGGCCAGTCGCAGCCGGCCATCAGCAATACGCTAAAGCGCCTGCGCGAGATCACCGGCGACGCCATCTTGGTGCGGGGCAAAAGCGGCATGGTGCCAACCGAACGGGGGCGGGAATTGCTGGAGCTGGCCGAGCAGAGCCTGGCGGCGATGGACCGTATCGCGCGTCCTCCGCAGCAGTTCGATCCGGCCACGACCACGCGGACGTTTCACCTTGGCGCCCCGGATTACCTGGATGCCTTCTTCCTGCCAAACATCGTCGAGCGCGTGCGCCGGCTGGCGCCCGGCGCCAAGCTGTTCGTACATCCTATGACGTCGTCGAGCGACTTTCTGGAGGACCTGGAGCAGGGGCAGCTCGACATCGTCATTGGCAACTGGCTGTCGCCGCCCGAGCATCTGCATATCTCGCCGTTATTTGATGACGAGGTGGTTTGCATGCTCGGTGCCCAGCATCCGCTGGCGCGCAAAGGCCTGACGCTGAAGCACTACCTGGAGATGCCTCATCTGGCACCTGCGCCCTATGCTTCGATGCAACGCAGCATGATCGATCAGGCGCTCGCCGAGCAGGGGTACAAGCGCAATATCCAGGTGACGCTACCGTACTTTGGGCTGGTGCCGTATGTGCTGATGAAAACCGATATGGTGTTCACCACCGGCCGCCAGTTTGCTGCGCACTATGCGCAGTATTTGCCGATCCGGATGGTGCCGTCTCCGGTGACGTTCCCGCGCATGCGGTTCTACCAGCTCTGGCATGAGCGGTGCCATGCGGCCCCGGATGTGATGTGGATGCGGAGGATGATCGCGGAGGTGGCGACGGATTTGCCGCAGTTGCCGAGGTTGGAGGCGGAGGCGGGATAGAGGTGGCTGCCTTTGGTGTGGTATTACCCCTCGACTTCCGGATTTACCAGCGTCATATCTGACCCATATGGGTCTTCTGCCCGCACCACCACCACGGTGACGTTGTCGTGCCCGCCGTGGTCCAGCGCTGTCTTTACCAGTGTCTGTGCAATGGCGTTCAGGTCGCCCCCTGCGGCAAGCACGGATGCGATGGTGTCGTCCTCGACCTCGTTGCTCAGCCCATCGCTGCAAAGCAGGAACACGTCGCCGTCGGCGACATCGACGAACAGTTGCTCGGGCAATAACGTATCGGCCGCGCCAACGGCACGCGTGATGGTGTTGTGCGCCGGATGATGTCGCGCTTCTTCGGCGGTGATGAGGCCGCGTGCCAGCAGCCGTTCCACCTGGCTGTGGTCTCGGGTCAGGCGCTGCAAGTGCCCGGCGCGCAGCCGGTAGAGACGGCTGTCGCCGGCCCACAGGTAGCCGCAACGGCGGTCGCCGGTGGCCAGCGCCACGACGGTGGTGCCCACGCACCGTACCTGCAGGCGTGCGGCTTCGGCAATCAGCGCGCGGTTGACGTCCTGCAGCGCGGCGCCGACGTCGGCGAGCCGTTCTTCCAGCGTTGACCGGGGCGGAAGCGCCGCCAGCGCTTGCGTGACGGCCTGGCTCGCGAAATCGCCGACGGCATGGCCCCCCATGCCATCGGCCACGACCCAGATCCCGAGGTCCGGCAGATCCAGGCAAGCGTCCTCATTGCGCTCGCGTACGCGCCCAACGTCGGTGCAGGCTGCCGAAGCCCAGCGGAATTGCGTCACGCCAGTCAAGATACCCTCCTTCCGCGTGAAATCGGGTCGTTTCCGGATTCCATGTCTGGAACGCGTTGTTCATCTGACCAGCATAGAAGTTGTTCTTCGTCTCGTAAAAGTTGATCACCGTGGTCCTGCCGCTCGTCAGGGACGCGTCGACCCGGGAAGTTCGCAGTGGCGGGTGTTATCTGCAAGTTGGCGCCGGCTCATGGGTGTCGATCCGAGCGACGGTGGAACGGCGCAATGGTGGTGGCTAACCAACAGAATGTCGGTGATGACGTTGGTCATTCGGCAACAGTTTCCCCAGATCCGACAGCGCCGCTTTCCCGTAAACGCTGGTCCTGGCAGGGAAATCGATGTCCTGGCATGGCGCATGCAGAGGTCTGGCAACCACGCAGCAATGACTGCCGCCACCAGACACCCGAGACAGCCATGCCACACCAGCCCGCACAACAAGACGAACGCCGCGACGGCGCGAGCCATGACGCCGACTTGCCGCTGGGCGCCCATTTGGTGACGGGACGCCAGGGCTATGTGCATCACGGCATCTATGCCGGCCACGGCCGCGTGATCCACTATGCCGGCTTCGCCCGCGCGCTGCAGACCGGGCCGGTCGAGGAAATCAGCCTGGCGGCATTTGCCGCGGGCCGTGCCGTCGCCATCCGCCTGGAACCGTGTGCCCGCTTTGTCGGCCTCGAGGCGGTGTCGCGTGCGCGGTCGCGTCTGGGCGAGAACCGCTACTGCCTGTTCTCCAACAACTGCGAGCACTTCTGCTCATGGTGCCTGTCCGGCGAAAGCCGCAGCGAGCAGGTGGAAGCCGGCCTGCGCCATCCGCGCGCCGCGCTGCAGACGATGCTACGGCTCTGCGCCAGTTTCCTGCAGGTCAGCCTGCGAACCGCCTGAAACGTTTTCCATTCAGAACACGAAGGAGCCAGCCATGTCCGGACTGATCGTCAGAGCAGATTGCGCCGTCTATAGCGGCCGCCAGAGCCACCGCAACGGCCAGCCCGCCGTCGCCGCAGCCAGAGGCCGCCATGCCGGCGTCAGGGCCGGGCGCCATGAGCCGCGTCGCGCGCGACTCGCTTCGCAGGGGCGGTCACCGGTAACAGGCGAGTGCCGGCGGCGGTGATGCACTGAATCGGGGGCGGGAAGATGGAAGTAGATGGTCCCGCCGACAGGAATCGAACCTGTATCTAGCGCTTAGGAGGCGCTCGTTCTATCCATTGAACTACGGCGAGGGACAGAGCTGTCAGGACCGTCGTTCCGCGGGGCAGCGGTGATCCTGAAGACGGGCCGGAGTATATCAAAATCCTCCCGCCGGAGGCGTTTTGGGGGAAAGAGGAAGGGGTGGAGGCGCGCAAGCGCCAGACGCAGCGCGCCCGGCGACAAGCGGCTGCGGAAAGGTCCGGATTGGCGGTTGCCTGTACAAGCCGTGCGGCACCGCTCGACGCGATGGCTGTTTGCCACCGCGTCAGATTCGCCAGCTATTTCTTGTGATGCACCAACCGGTTCCACCAGTACTGCACCGGATGTTCATGCTCCGGATAGAACGGCGATTTATGGAAAAACTCGGCGCGAACAGCCAGGATGTACAGCGCGACGATGATTGCGGCGAGGAGCAGGGCGGTAAGCATGGCGGTCTCCCGTGGCAGGAACCACATCCATTCTAGGCCGCACCGTTGTCAATGCCCGCTGGTTTTCGAGAATAGCTGGATCACCGCCACACCGGCGATGATCAGGCCAATGCCGGCGCAGGCGGCGAGGTCGGGTACCTGGCGGTACAGCACCATGGCGATCAGCGTGACCAGGACGATGCCCGCGCCGCTCCAGATGGCATAAGCGACGCCCACTGGTACGGTCTTCATGACCAGCATGAGCAGATAGAAGACGCAGGCATAGCCCGCTACCACGAGGATGCTGGGCAGCAGGCGCGTGAAGTTCTCGGCGGCCTTGAGGCTACTGGTGGCGATGACCTCGGCAACGATGGCCAGGGCAAGGAGCAGGTATCCGTTCATAGGCGAAACGCGATGGCGAAGGGGTGGAAGGACAGACGGCAGGCGGCAATGTAGCGTAAGCGGCGCTTTGGTGAAACGTTATGCCCTCCCTTGCGGTGGTTGTGCAAAGTGGCGTGGCAGTCTTGAATGATAGTGTGCGGTGTGCGATACATTGGCCCACTGCCAAGGCAGTTTCGGCAGTACCCGACCAGGCCGGCAATCCACAACAACGTACGGCGGCGGGCGTTTTTCTTTCCGGCTTTTGGGGGAGCAGTATGAGCAATCAAGGCATTGACGGAGCTACCGTCTGGCCCGCCACACGCATGGCAGCCGCGGAGGCTGACGAATCGGGCGTCTGGCAAAACACGATCGCGGTGGCGGATTACGCGCTTGAGGAGGCGAGCCGCATCCACCGCGGCGTGCAAAGCAATCTCAAGCTGATGCAGGAAGTCCGGGCGCTGCGCGAAGAATTGCGCAAGGCCCACGCGGAAGTCGACCGCTACCGGGGCATGCACGCGCGCGTGGTGGTCAGCATGCGCCAGCTCGAGGAGGAGCATGCGGCCGAGATGGGCCGGCTGCAGACAGAGAACGAGATGCTGCTGGTGCGCCATCGCGTCTACAAACTACTGGCTGAGCACTACGGCACCGCGGCGCTGCGCTTCGACACCGCCACATTCTGCGAGCACCGCGACCGCGTGCTCCAGCACGTGCTGTTCCAGCGCCGCAAGGGCGTAGCGCTCGAAGAGGTCCGGTCTCGCGATATCGGCTTCCTGCTGCTCTAGTCCATTAGCCGCTGACCGGTCAGGGGTCGTCAGGCGGCCTTGCGGCGCAGCACCAGCAGCGTCAGCATGCCGCCCACCACGCCCCAGAAGGCCGAGCCCACGCCGGCCAGCGTCATGCCGGACGCGGTGATCATGAAAGTGATCAGCGCGGCTTCACGCTCGTCCGGCGTCTGCATGGCCACGGTCAGTCCATTGGCGATCGATCCGAGCAGCGCGAACGCAGCCAGCGCCACCACCACGGCTTTGGGGAAGGCCGCGAACAGCGCGGCAATGCTGGCCGCGAGGATGCCGGCCAACAGATATCCCACGCCGCAGACCACGGCAGCGGTGTAGCGCCGTGCCGGGTCGGCGTCGGCCTGCGGCCCGGTGCAGATGGCGGCCGTGATGGCGGCCAGGTTGATGCCGTGCGAGCCGAACGGCGCCAGCACGGCCGAGGCGAAGCCCGTGACGGTAATCAGCGGCGATGCCGGCACGTGGTAGCCGTCCGCGCGCAGTACCGCCAGGCCGGGAATGTTCTGCGAGGCCAGCGCCACGATGAACAACGGAATGGCGATGCTGACAAAGGCCTGGAACGAGAATGCCGGCGTAGTCCAGACCGGTACCGCCACCGCCAGGTGGAATCCTTCAAAGTGCAACTGGCCCAGCGTGCCGGCCAGTGCCACGCCAACCAGCAGCACACCGGGCACCGCGTAGCGTGGCCACCAGCGCCGGCCAGCGAGATAGGCGGCGAACATCGCCAGCATCAGCAGCGTCTGGTCCTGCGCCTGTACGAACACATCCACGCTGATCCGGAACAGGATGCCGGCAAGCAGCGCCGATGCAATGCTCGCCGGCAGCGCCCGCATCAGCTTGTCGAACCAGCCGGTCAGCCCGGCGGCGGTCATCAGCAGCGCCGCCATCAGGAAGGCACCGATCGCTTCCGCATAGGGACCGCCCGGCAGGCTCGCGATCAGCAGTGCGGCGCCGGGCGTGGACCATGCCACCACCACGGGCACGCGCATGGCCAGCGACAGCCCGATCGTGGTCACGCCCATGCCGATCGACAGTGCCCACAGCCAGGACGAGATCTGCGCACTGCTCAAGTGCGCAGCCTGCCCGGCCTGGATCATCAGCACGAGAGAGCTGGTGTAGCCGGTCAGCGTGGCAATCAGGCCCGCAACGAGCGCGGAAACGGAAAGATCGGACAGCTTCAGGGAGGTGGCAGGCATGAGTCAGGAAGGAGACGGGAAGGAGACCTGAGCGGCACGGCCGACATCTTCGCATGAGTGCTGCCGCCCGTTGTCCCTGGCTGCTTCGCTGCCGAGTCCGCCGCCTCAGTCCGCCACTTTGTCGCTCGGGAACTTGAAGGAATCGCGCAGCAGGTAGCTCATCGGAATGTCGAGCGTGATGCCGTGCGGCGGAATCGGTGCCTGGAACCACTTCTTGTAGAGCCTCGGCGTTTCCTGGTCGTAGACTGCGGCGATCAGCGTCTTGTCGACGAGCTTCTTGAACTCCGGGTCGCTTTTGGAAAGCATGATGGCGTACGGCTCGATGGTCAGCATTTCGCCGGTGACCTTGAAATCGCCCGGTCGGCTGGCGTTCGCGCGCAGGCCGTACAGCAGCACGTCGTCCATCACGAAGGCATCGGCCTTGCCGGCTTCCACCATGGCAAAGGCTTGGGCGTGGTCCTTGGCCTCGACCAGGCGCCACTGCATGACCTTGCCTTCGTCCATCTTGCGCAGCATGGCCAGCGGCGTGGTGCCTGACGTGGAGACGACCGTCTTGCCGCGCAGATCCGCCCACTTGCTGATGCCGGAATCGGTCTTCACGATCATGCGGCTGCCGGCAATGTAGTGCGGGATGGTGAAGGCCACCTGCTCGCGCCGTTCCCGGTTATTGGTGGTCGAGCCGCATTCCAGGTCCGCCTTGCCCTCGACGATAGCGGGAATGCGGTTGGCCGGCGTGACCGGGACCCACTCGACGCGCAGGCCGGGCAGGTGCAGCGAGGTGCGTACCGCATCGGCGATCTTCAGGCACAGGTCGACGGCATAGCCGACCGGCTTGCCGTCGGCCACGAACGAGAACGGTACCGAGCTTTCGCGGTGCGCAATGCGGATAACGCCGGTTTGCTGGATGTGATTCAGGACCGGCGCGGTGGCAGCGCCGGCGGAAGCTGCGCCGGTGGCCAGCATGGCAGCGCAGGAAAGGGAGGACAAGACAAGCACAGCGTTCGGGCATGAAACCCGGCGCGGCAGACCCGTTTCGATCATGGAAACCCCCGTCAAATGGAACGAAAAGCAAAGGCGGCCGCTAAGTCTGGTTCCTTGCGGCTCTGATATGTCGTTATCGCGCTGTACCCCCTGCAGGCGCTCTGCCGGCAGGCTTGTCGCCCTGAAGCAGTACTGCTGCGCGGACTATTGTTCCATGTGCGCCCAGTTGCAGACAAATTCTCTGAAGTGAAGGCGTGCGACGCATGCAACGGAGCGCCAGTAGGCCAGTTGACGGGGGCTTTCCCTTACGGATATTTCCGAACTGGAGTGACCGGCATGCCGTTGTTATGCTTTCTCGGTGCCTTGCGAGCAGGGCACCGAGGAGAGACTCTTGGGCCCGCTATGCGGGCCCTTTCTTTTGCGTCGGCGGTACATCGCGCTCTCGGCGGAGCGGCTGCCCATACCTGTGGTCTACAATGCGGCCTGCTTCGCCTTGTCGCCGCCGTGCACGCAGGCGCCGGCGACCCATTCCGATTCCGCAATTCCGCAATTCCGCTGCCCCATTCCTCCCATGGCCCTGTTTTCCATTAACGATGCCCAGCTTGCTTTCGGGCACGTGGCCTTGCTCGACCACACCGATTTTTCGCTGGAAGCCGGCGAGCGTGTCGGCCTGATTGGCCGCAACGGCTCGGGCAAATCCTCGCTGCTGAAGATCGTGGCGGGGCTGGCGGCGCCGGATGACGGCCTGATTGCGCGCCAGTCGGGCGTGACCTCGGCCTACGTGCCGCAAGAGC
The DNA here is from genome assembly GCF_057073735.1 of Cupriavidus sp. C1SS-2L. Lineage (NCBI taxonomy): Bacteria > Pseudomonadati > Pseudomonadota > Betaproteobacteria > Burkholderiales > Burkholderiaceae > Cupriavidus > Cupriavidus sp. C1SS-2L. The sequence goes on along the minus strand of NZ_CP172708.1, from coordinate 2,680,245 downwards.
CGCAATTCGATCCGGGCATCACCGTGTTCGATGCCGTTTCGCAGGGCATGGGCCAGGCGCATGACCTGCTGATGCGTTACGAGGCCGCCGCCGAGCGGCTGGCCGACAGCCATGACGAAGCCGCGCTGGCCGAACTGCACCGGCTGCAGTCGGAGCTCGATGCCGCCGGCGCCTGGCATCTGCGCACCCGCGTGGAAACCACGCTGGCCCGGCTGGGGCTCGATCCGCATACGCCCGTCGGTGCGCTGTCCGGGGGCTTGCAGAAGCGCGTGGCGCTTGCTCAGGGTCTGGTCGCGGAACCGGACATCCTGCTGCTGGACGAGCCGACCAACCACCTCGACGTGGAAGCGATCCGCTGGCTCGAAGACCTGTTGCTCGGTTTCCGCGGCAGCGTGCTGCTGATCACCCACGACCGCGCGTTCCTGGACCGCGTGGCGACCCGTATCGTTGAACTCGACCGCGGCCGCCTGCTGTCTTTCCCGGGCAACTTTGCGGCCTACCAGGCCCGCAAGGAAGAACTGCTGGCCGCCGAGCAGGTGGAGCAGGCCAAGTTCGACAAGCTGCTCGCGCAGGAAGAAGTGTGGATCCGCAAGGGCGTCGAGGCACGCCGCACGCGCAGCGTGGCGCGTATCCAGCGGCTCGTGGCGATGCGCTCCGAGCGCGCGGCGCGGCGTGAGGCACAGGGCAACGTCAAGCTGGAGGTGTCCCAGGCCGACCGCTCCGGCAAGATCGTGGCCGAGCTGATCGACGTGAACAAATCCTACGGCGACAAGGTCGTGGTGCGCGACTTTACCGGCACCATCATGCGCGGCGACAAGGTCGGCCTGATCGGCCCCAACGGCGCCGGCAAGACCACGCTGCTGCGCCTGATCCTCGGCGAACTGGCGCCCGACAGCGGCACCGTGCGCAATGGCAGCAACCTGCAGGTCGCGTACTTCGACCAGATGCGCACGCAGCTCGACCTCGAGAAATCGCTGGCCGACACCATCAGCCCGGGCAGCGACTGGGTCGAGGTCAACGGCCAGCGCAAGCACGTGATGAGCTATCTCGGCGATTTCCTGTTCGCGCCCGAGCGCGCGCGCTCCCCGGTCAAGTCGCTGTCCGGCGGCGAGCGCAACCGACTGCTGCTGGCACGCCTGTTCGCGCGCCCGGCCAATGTGCTGGTGCTGGACGAGCCGACCAACGACCTCGACATCGACACGCTGGAACTGCTCGAAGAGCTGCTGCAGGACTACAGCGGCACCGTGTTCCTGGTCTCGCACGACCGGGCGTTCCTCGACAACGTGGTGACCTCGACGATTGCCGCCGAAGGCGACGGCTTGTGGCGCGAATCGGTCGGCGGCTATTCCGACTGGGTTGCGCAGTCCGAGCGCAGCGCGGCGCTGCAGGCGGCGCGAAAGACCGAGCAGAAGGCGGCCGAGGCTGCCAAGACCAAGGATTCGCGCGACGCGCGCGGCGCCAACCGTACCGTCAAGCTGTCATACAAGGAACAGCGTGAACTGGACGGGCTGCCGGAGCGGATCGCTTCGCTGGAAACGGAACAGAAGACGATCGCCGCGCAGCTTGAGGACGGTTCGCTCTATGTCAGCGATGCGGCCAAGGCCGCCGAACTGGCGACCCGGCACGACGAGATCGAGATGGAACTGCTGGAGGCGCTGGAGCGCTGGGAAGTGCTGGAGGCGAAGACGAAGGGCGAGGCGGGCTAACCACACCACGCCAGCACCATATTCGTCAGGTCCACCATAAACGACGGCCGCAGATACCCGATAAACCCAAGCACCAGCGCTGCCGCCAGCCCAAGCAGGCCGGCGGCGCGCAGCAGGCGTTGGCGGGCAATGGTCGTCATGCCGCGGCCGGCTGCGGTCGCGCGACCGCCTGCTCGCGGATCGGCAGGTTGACCAGCGCTGCCATCACGCCCAGTGCCATCGCGATCATCCACACCGTGGTGTAGCCGCCCGTGCGGTCATACAGATAGCCGCCTAGCCACGCGCCCAGGAAGCTGCCGATCTGGTGCGAGAAGAACACCACGCCCGACAGCATCGACAGGTATTTCACGCCGAACACCTGGGCGATGATGCCGTTAGTCAGGGGCACGGTCGACAGCCACAGGAAACCGATCATCGCCGCGAACACCCAGGTGCTGGCGGCCGTCAGCGGCAGCAGCAGGTAGCCCGCGATCACCACCGAGCGTGTCAGGTAGATCGCCGACAGCAGGTAGCGCTTGGGCATGCGTTGCCCCATGGCGCCGGCGGTGTAGGTGCCGAACACATTGAACAGGCCGATCAGCGCGAGCGCCACGGTGGCGATCTTCGGATCGGTCAGGCCCTTGTCCTTCAGGTACGGCGCCAGGTGCACGCCGATGAACACGACCTGGAAGCCGCACACGAAGTAGCCCAACGTCAGCAGTTGGAAATTGCGGTTGCCGAACGCCTCGCGCACAGCCTGGCCAATGGTCTGGTGATGCCCGCCGTCGTGCGCAGTCATCTTCGGTTCCCGCAGCGTGAACGCCAACGGCAGCATGACGCAGGCCATCAGCGCCATTACGAACAGCGCGTTCTGCCAGCCTATGCCCGAGATCAGCGTCTGCTCGGCCGGGATCATCAGGAATTGCCCGAACGAGCCCGCCGCGGCGGCAATGCCCATGGCCCAGACGCGCTTGTCGGGGCTGGCAATGCGTCCGATCACGCCGTAGACGATGCTGTACGTGGTGCCCGACTGCGCAATACCGATCATGACGCCCGCACCGGTCGCAAAGGCCGTGCCGCTCGTCGACAGCGCCATGACTACGAGGCCGCCGACGTACAGCACCACGCCAATAAGCATGATGCGCAGCGCGCCGAACTTGTCGGCAAGCGCACCCGCAAACGGCTGGCTCGCGCCCCACATCAGGTTTTGCAGCGCCAGCGCGAAGGCGAAGGTCTCGCGGTTCCAGCCGTGGGCCTGGGTGATTGGAAGGTTGAACAGGCCGAAGCCATGCCGGATACCCATGGAAAGGGTGACGAGCAGGCCGCCGCACACAAGCACGGTGGTCAGGGAGAGTTGTCGGTTCTGCATATCGGGCTCGCTGCGGGCGGAGGAGTGCCGCTGTCGTGTTCTTGTTGTGTTGCCCGGGCGCGGCATAGGGAAGCCGGAGCGGGTTTGCGCGAGTTTACTCCGGCTCGCCGGAAGGCGTCGGGTGCTGCCCGCAAGTCCGGACGGGCGGCATGGTAATCCGGAGGCGCTCCGGACGGCCCGCAAGGAAGGGCGCTGACGCCGCTGCCTTTTTGCCACGATTGCCGGTCCGGGCTTCCATTACAATGCAGTGCCCGGCACCCCGGCGCAGCCACGAATGCGCGCCGCAGTGGCCGGGATCTCCACTTTCGTAGCGACTCCATGGCGAGCAAAACCAGTCAGTACAGCGAATCTTCCATCCGGGTCCTGAAGGGCCTGGAGCCGGTCAAGCAGCGTCCCGGCATGTACACCCGCACCGACAACCCCCTGCATATCGTGCAGGAGGTGATCGACAACGCGTCCGACGAGGCGCTGGGCGGCTTCGGTTCCGAGATCCTGGTCACGCTGCACCGCGACGGCAGCGTCAGCGTGGAGGACGACGGCCGCGGTATCCCGGTCGGCATCCACCCGGAAGAGGGCGTGCCGGTAGTCGAGATCGTGTTCACGCGGCTGCACGCGGGCGGCAAGTTCGACAAGGGCAAGGGCGGAGCGTACGCGTTTTCGGGCGGCCTGCACGGCGTGGGCGTGTCGGTGACTAATGCGCTGTCGACGCAGCTTGATGTGTCGGTCTGGCGCGACGGCATGATGTCCACGCTGACCTTCTCGGGCGGCGACGTGACCGCGCCGCTGACCTCGCGCAAGCTCGAGCGCGGCGAGAAGAAGAACGGCACGCGCGTCCAGGTCTGGCCGGACGCCAAGTATTTCGATTCGGCCGCGATTCCGCAGGCTGAACTGCAACGTCTGCTGCGCAGCAAGGCGGTGCTGCTGCCGGGCGTGAAGGTCACGCTGGTGATCGAGAAGTCTGGCGAAACCCAGACGTGGCAGTACGACCAGGGTCTGAAGGGCTATCTGGTCGAGGCGCTGGCGCAAGGCAGCGGCGCTGAGCTTGTGATCCCGATGTTCGAAGGCGAGCACTTCGCCGATCCGGACGCAAACCCCGGCGAAGAAGGCTTCGCCGACGGCGAAGGCGCTTCCTGGGTGGTGGCCTGGACCGAAGAGGGCGCGCCCGTGCGGGAGTCCTACGTCAACCTGATCCCGACCCCGGCCGGCGGCACGCACGAGTCCGGCCTGCGCGAAGGCCTGTTCCAGGCAGTCAAAAGCTTTATCGAGATGCACGCGCTGCAGCCCAAGGGCGTCAAGCTGATGAGTGAGGACGTGTTCGCGCGCGCCTCGTTCGTGCTGTCGGCCAAGGTGCTGGACCCGCAATTCCAGGGCCAGATCAAGGAGCGCCTGAACAGCCGCGACGCGGTGCGACTGGTGTCGACGTTCAGTCGTCCGGCGCTGGAACTGTGGCTGAACCATCACGTTGAGTACGGCAAGAAGCTGGCCGAACTCGTGATCCGCCAGGCGCAGGCACGCACGCGCGCCGCGCAGAAGGTCGAGAAGAAGAAGGGCTCCGGCGTCGCCGTGCTGCCGGGCAAGCTGACCGACTGCGAATCGACCGACGTCACGCGCAACGAGCTGTTCCTGGTCGAGGGCGACTCGGCCGGCGGCTCGGCCAAGATGGGCCGCGACAAGGAATTCCAGGCCATCCTGCCGCTGCGCGGCAAGGTGCTCAACACCTGGGAGACCGAGCGCGACCGCCTGTTCGCCAACAACGAGGTGCACGACATCGCCGTGGCGATCGGCGTGGACCCGCACGGCGCGAACGATGAGCCCGACCTGTCCAACCTGCGCTACGGCAAGATCTGCATCCTGTCGGACGCGGACGTGGATGGCGCGCACATCCAGGTGCTGCTGCTGACGCTGTTCTTCCGCCACTTCCCGAAGCTGATCGAGGCTGGCAATGTCTGCGTGGCGCGCCCGCCGCTGTTCCGCGTCGACGCACCTGCGCGCGGCAAGAAGCCCGCGCAGAAGCTGTATGCGCTCGACGAAGGTGAGCTCGAAGCCATCCAGGACAAGCTGATCAAGGACGGCGTCAAGGAAGGCAGCTGGCAGATTTCCCGTTTCAAGGGCCTTGGCGAAATGAGCGCCGAACAGCTCTGGGAAACCACCATGAACCCGGATACGCGCCGCCTGCTGCCCGTGGCGCTCGGCGAATACGACCTGCCGCAGACCGTCGAGATGATGAACATGCTCATGGGCAAGGGCGAAGCCGCCCAGCGCCGCAGCTGGCTCGAGGAGAAGGGCAACGAAGTCGAGGCGGACATCTGAGCGCCAGTCTGTACGCCGTCCGACATTGGGGGATAATGCGCGCTTCGACGTCCTCGCCCGCAAGCCGCAACGCAAGATGAGAACGAGACCGACCCGCAAACCATGGCAACAGGCGGCCGCAGCCGCGCTGATGGTGGCTGGTCTCGCCTGCGCGCCGGCGGCGCATGCCGAACTCTACGGCTTCGTCGATGCCGATGGCATTGCTCACTTTGCAGACCGCAAGCTCGACGAGCGCTACAAGCTTTTCATGCGGGAAGGCGGCAGCTTCGATACTTCGCGCGAGTCGAGCGCCGCGCCAAAGAGCGACCTTGAGCAGCACAAGCTGTACCGCTACGTCGTCAATCACCCGAATATCGCCAAGGTCGAGCCGATGATCCGGCAGATCGCGGACAAGCAGGATGTCGACCCGGCGCTGGTCAAGGCCGTGATGGCCGTGGAGTCCGGCTTCAATCCATCGGCCGTATCGCCCAAGGGCGCCATCGGGCTGATGCAGGTGATTCCCGATACCGGCGCGCGTTTCGGCGTGAGCGGCGATGCGCGCCGCAGCGTCGAGGAAAAACTGGCCGATCCGCGTACCAATATCTCTGCCGGCGTGCGCTATCTGCGCTGGCTGATGGAACTGTTCCCCGACAACATCGAACTGGTACTGGCCGCCTACAACGCGGGCGAGGGCGCGGTGCAGCGCTACAACAACCGGATTCCGCCGTACCCGGAGACGCAGCAATACGTGAGCACCGTGCTGCAGTTCTACCGGCTCTACAAGCCCGGCGGCGGTGCGGTCGTGACCCGCACCAGCGCGGCAGTTGGCGGGCCTTCACGCGTAAAGATGGTGATCGGCGGACGGCGCAACATGCCCTGACCGAGATACCCGAATAACAAGCCACCCGGCGCGCCTGCTTCACATCATGGCGCGCCGTCTTCTTGCCAATCCATGGAACAACAAGACATCACGTTTCAACCCGAAGAGCCCGCGGATTCGCTGACGCTGGCGCGCTACGCCGAGCGGGCTTATCTCGACTACGCCGTCAGCGTGGTCAAGGGCCGCGCGTTGCCCGAGGTCGCGGATGGCCAGAAGCCCGTGCAGCGGCGCATCCTGTTCGCCATGCACGAGATGGGCCTGCGCGCCGACGCCAAGCCGGTCAAGTCCGCGCGCGTGGTCGGCGACGTGCTCGGCAAGTACCACCCGCACGGTGACCAGTCGGCGTATGACGCGCTGGTCCGCCTGGCACAGGACTTTTCGCTGCGCTATCCGCTGATTGACGGCCAGGGCAACTTCGGCTCGCGCGACGGCGACGGTGCGGCGGCAATGCGTTACACCGAAGCGCGCCTCACCCCGATCTCACGCCTGCTGCTCGACGAGATCGACCAGGGTACGGTCGACTTCATCGCCAACTACGACGGCTCGATGGAAGAGCCGAAGCTGCTGCCCGCGCGCATGCCGTTCGTGCTGCTCAACGGCGCGTCGGGCATTGCCGTGGGCATGGCGACCGAAGTACCGCCGCACAACCTGCGCGAAGTGGCCGGCGCCACGGTGGCGATGATCCGCAACCCGAACATCACGCTGGCCGAACTGCTCGCGCTGATGCCGGGCCCGGACTATCCCGGCGGCGGGCAGATCATCTCGCCGGCAGCCGATATCGCCCAGATCTACGAGAGCGGCCGCGGCAGCCTCAAGGTGCGCGCGCGCTGGACTATCGAGGAAATGGCGCGCGGCCAGTGGCAGCTCGTGGTGACCGAACTGCCGCCCGCCACGTCGGCGCAGAAGGTGCTGGAGGAAATCGAGGAGCTGACCAACCCGAAGGTCAAGGCCGGCAAGAAGGCGCTGACCCCGGAACAGCAGCAGCTCAAGGCCTCGGTGCTGGCCGTGCTGGACGCCGTGCGCGACGAATCGGGCAAGGATGCGCCGGTGCGGCTCGTGTTCGAGCCCAAGAGCAAGAACATCGAGCAGCAGGAATTCATCCAGACGCTGCTCGCGCACACGAGCCTGGAGTCGGGCGCGCCGGTCAACCTCGTGATGATCGGCACGGATGGCCGTCCGCGCCAGAAGGGCCTGCGCGACATCCTGCGCGAGTGGATCGACTTCCGCTTCGCCACCGTCACGCGGCGCACGCGCTATCGCCTGGGCAAGGTGGAAGACCGCATCCATATCCTCGAAGGCCGGATGCTGGTGCTGCTGAACATCGACGAGGTGATCCGCATCATCCGCGAAAGCGACGAGCCGAAGCCTGCGCTGATGGAGCGTTTTGGACTGAGCGATCGCCAGGCCGAGGACATCCTCGAAATCCGCCTGCGTCAGCTGGCCAGGCTCGAAGCCATCCGGATCGAGAAGGAACTCAAGGACCTGCGCGAAGAGCAGGCCGACCTCGACGTGCTGCTGAAGTCCGACACCATGATGCGCCGTCGCATCATCAAGGAGATCGAGACCGACGCCAAGCAATACAGCCCCGAAGACAAGGACCCGCGTCGCACGCTGATCCAGGAAGAGCGTCGCGCCGCCGCCGAGGTGCGCGTGGTCGATGAACCGGTGACGGTCGTGGTGTCGCAGAAGGGCTGGGTGCGTACGCGCCAGGGCCATGGTCACGATGCGCAGCAGTTCACGTTCAAGGCTGGCGATGCGCTGTACGACACATTCGAATGCCGCACGATCGATGTGTTGCTGGCCTTTGGCACCAACGGCCGCGTGTATTCGGTGCCCGTGGCGAGCCTGCCGGGCGGCCGTGGAGACGGCGTGCCGCTGACCACGCTGATCGAGCTTCAGCCGGGCAGCCAGATCGCGCATACGTTTGCGGGCAGCGCCGAGCAGCGCATGCTGATCGCGACGCAGGGCGGCAACGGCTTCCTGACCAAGATCGCGGACATGACGGGCCGGCAGAAGGGCGGCAAGTCGTTCCTGACGCTCGATGACGGCGATGCACCGCTGACGCCCGCGCCGATCGCGAGCGAGGCCACGCATGTGGCCTGCCTGTCCGGCAACGGCCGCCTGCTGCTGGTTGCGCTCGACGAGGTCAAGGTGCTGTCGGCCGGCGGCCGCGGCGTCATCCTGATGGAGCTGGAGCCGAAGGAGAAGCTGCTGCAGGCCGTTGGCGTTGGTGCGCCGGGGCTGGTGGTGTCCGGCACGACGCCGCGAGGTGGCAAGCCTGACACGCAGAAGCTGGCTGGGGCGAACCTGATGCCTTATGTCGGCAAGCGGGCGCGCAAGGGCAAGGCGCTGGAGACCAAGCTGAAGGGTGTGCGGATCGATCCGTTCAGGGTTGTGCCGCCGTCGGGCAACTAACCCCGACACGGCCGGGTTTCTTTCTCCCCTCTCCCGGTCGTGGGAGAGGGGAGTGCCGCAGCGGCAGATTTAACGCTGCCGCTGTTGCTTGCCGTTGCTGTCCTTCTCCCCTCATGTCCTCCCTCGCCCCACCTCCTACTCCCCGCGCCCTCTTCATCGAATTCGCCCGCATGGGCCTGTCCGGCTTTGGCGGCGTGCTGCCGTTCGTGCGCCGCGCGGTGGTGGAGCGCAACCGCTGGCTCGATGACCGCGATTTTGTCGAGTTGCTGAGCCTCGGCCAGGTCCTGCCCGGGCCCAACGTCATCAACCTCGCTCTGATGCTCGGCCTGCGCTTTGCCGGCTGGCGTGGCGCGCTGGCGGCGTTCAGCGGGCTGGTCATGGTGCCGATGGGGCTGGTGCTCGGCTTGCTGCTGCTGTACCAGCACTATCAGGACGTGCCGGCCGTGCAGCGCATGCTGGCCGGCATGACGGCGGTATCGGCCGGACTCATGCTGGCCACCGCGATCCGGCTCGCGCAGAGCCAGTCGCTGACCACGCGCGCCGTGCTGATCGGCGGCGCGGCATTCCTTGTCATCGGCCTGCTGCGCTGGCCACTCGTGCCGGTGATGGCGGTCCTGGTACCGCTTGCGCTGGTGCTCGAGTGGCGCGCGAACCGGGGAGGGCGGCAATGAGCGCGGCCGAGGTGCTGGGCAGCCTGTTTGCTCATTTCAGCGCACTGTCGCTGTTGGCGATCGGCGGCGCCAGTTCTACGCTGCCTGACATGCACCGCTACCTGGTCGAGGCCAACGGCTGGCTGACCGATGCGCAATTCTCGGCGATGTATGCCATCTCGCAGGCCGCGCCAGGGCCCAACGTGCTATTCGTCTCGCTGTTCGGCTGGCAGGTCGCGGGCTTCGCCGGTTCGCTCGCGGCCATGCTTGGCATGTGCGGGCCATCGAGCCTGATCGCGCTCGCGTTCGAGTATTTTTCGGGCCGTTCGCCGCACGCGACGTGGCCTGGCCTGATCCGGCGCGGGCTGGCGGCGCTGACGATCGGACTGCTGTTCTCGTCGGGCTGGGTACTGGCGCGCAGTGTCGACCACGGCTGGGGCGCCGCCGCGGTTACCGTGGTGACGGTGTTGCTGATGATGAAGACACGCGTGCATCCGCTCGTGCTGGTGGGGCTCGGCGGGGTGGCGGGCCTACTTGGCGTGCTCTGACCGGACAAAAAAACAGCCCCGCTGGGAGCGGGGCTGCATGGCGCAGGCGAAACGCCCGCCTGGTGTGCGGGACGGCTCGTTGTGGCTCGTTAATGAATGACCATATGCGTGAACGGCTCCACATACGCCTGCAGCGTGACGAAGATCCCAACCAGGATCGCCAGCGCGATCGAATGGAAGAACACGTAACGCAGGATGTCGCCTTCATGGCCATACCACTTGGTAGCCGTCGAGGCCACCACGATGGACTGCGCGTCGATCATTTTGCCCATCACGCCGCCTGAACTGTTGGCCGCGGCCATCAACACCGGCGACAGGCCAAGCTGCTCGGCCGTGGTCTTCTGCAGGCCGCCGAACAGCACGTTGGACGCGGTGTCCGAGCCCGTCAGCGCCACGCCCAGCCAGCCCAGCATGGTGCCGAACAGTGGGTAGAGCACGCCGGTCTGTGCGAAGGCGAGACCCAGCGTGGCATCCAGCCCGGAGTAGCGGGTCAGGTAGCCGATGCCGAACATCGCACTGATGGTCAGCAGCGAGAACTTGGTCAGCTTGATGGTTTCCCAGTATTCCTTGACGAGACGCGGCACCGAGTAGCCCATCAGCAGGCCGCCGAGAATGGCGGAGACCAGGATGCCGGTGCCGGCCATCGACAGCACGTTGAAGAGGAACACCGCCGGTTCGGCGATTTCTTTCGGCGTGACCGGCGGATGCTTGATGATTGCCTTGTCCAGGCCCGGGATCGGGAACTTGAACGCCCACAAGTTATCCATGAACTTCTTGAACTCGGGGATGCCCCAGACGAACACGAAGATGGTCAGGATGATCCACGGCAGCCAGGCCTTGGCGACCGAGATGCCGGCCGAGGCGGCGCTGGCGGCGGCGTCGGCGGCCAGTGCCTCGGGGTGGTCGACCTTGGAGTCGTCGTGGCGGCCGAGGATCTTGGTCGACGTCCAGACTTCCTTCGGTTGCCAGATCTTCAGGAACAGCGTCAGGCAGCCCATCGAGATTAGCGACGAGATCACGTCCACCAGCCACGGGCCATGGAAATTCGAGACCAGGAACTGCGGCACCGCGAAGGTCACGCCCGCGACCAGGATCGCCGGCCAGATGGCGAGCATGCCGCGGAAGCCAGCAAAGGCCCAGATCAGCCAGAACGGCACCAGCACCGAGAAGAAGGGCAACTGGCGGCCGATCATGGCCGACAGCGTGACCTGGTCGATGCCCGTCACCGACGACAGCCCGATGATCGGGGCCCCGAGCGCGCCGAAGGCCACCGGCGCGGTGTTGGCGATCAGCGCCAGGCCCGAGGCGGCCAGCGGCGAGAAGCCCAGGCCGATCAGGATGGCGCCGGTCACGGCCACCGGCGTGCCGAAGCCGGCCGCGCCTTCAAAAAACGCGCCGAAGCTGAAGGCAACCAGCAGCAGCTGCAGGCGACGGTCTTCGGTCACGCCGGAGATCGAGTTCTGCAAGACCTTGAATGACCCGTTCAGCGTCGTCAGCCGATGCAGAAAGATGATGTTGAGGACAATCCACCCAATCGGGAAGAGACCCGATACGATGCCGAGGCCCGCGGCCTTGCCAGCCATGGCTGCCGGCATGCCGAAGACTGCTGCAGCAACCACGACGCCCACGACCAGCGCCAGACCGGCGGCCAGGTGGGCCTGCATGTGAAAGAAAGCCAGCGCTGCAAGCAGCACGGCCACCGGGACACCCGCAGCAATGGTCGACAGCGCCATATTGCCTAGCGGGTCATAGACTTGACTCCACACGATTGATAATCCTCCTCAGGTTTGGCTCGGGCGTCCCGGGCGATCTACGTGCCCTGGGCTGCCGGTGTACAACGCGTACAGACGTGCGGCGTCAACCGCACACGCGAGTCGAACAAGGATTGTAAGGATGGGTTCCCGCAGCGCCACCTTAAATCCCGTCATGGCATACATGAAGCGGATTCAGGGATCAGGGTTTGCCTGGGGGGCAGCATGGCGCACGTGCTGTCCTAGGGGCAGAGTACTCTAAACGGCGCCTATTAGAAATGTATGCCTGCGAGCCAATGCGCATAATGTTGCTTGGCAACCGTGTACGCGCTGCGTAGTCTGTTTCCCGCATTACCGCGAAAACGACAAACAAAGAAGCAGGAGACTCCCATGCCCGAATTCCTTCCTCCCTGGCCACTGCTCGGCGCATTCGTGCTGGCCAGCCTTGCGCTGGCGGTAACGCCGGGACCCGCCGTGGTCTATATCGTGACGCGCACGCTCGCGCAGGGACGTCGCGCGGGGCTGGCGTCGGTCGGCGCCGTAGCGCTGGGCAACCTGGGTAACGCGGCCGGCGCGGCGCTCGGGCTGGCGGTCTTGTTTTCGGTCTCGGCGCTGGCCTTTACGGTGGTGAAGTACGCGGGGGCCGCGTACCTGATCTGGCTTGGCATCCGTACCTTGCGTGCAGCGCCGGCGGTCGCCACGGACACGCCGCCGCCGGCACGGCCATTGCGCCAGGTGCTCCGCGATGGCTTCGTGGTAGCCTTGCTCAATCCCAAGACGGCCATTTTCTTTGCCGCTTTCCTGCCGCAGTTCATGAACCCGGCCGGCTCCGCGCTGGCGCAGAGCCTTGCGCTGGGCATCGGCTTCGTGCTGATCGCGGCCGGTACCGACATCTGCTACGTGACCGCCGCAGCTGCCGTCATGCCGGCACTGCGCCGCGCGGGTCGCGCGCGTGCGGCGGGCCGCTACCTGACGGCCGCTGCCTTCATCGGACTGGGTGTGTTCACGGCGGCGTCGGGATCGCGCGCCGCTAAGTGAGGCAGGCTTGCCGCCGCGTCGTCAACGCAGCGGCAGTTCCAGGATGCCGCCCGCCGCAGGCCGGGCGCGCATGGCAGCCAGCCAGCGCTCCAGGTCAGGACGCGGCTCATGTGGAACCGGCGTGCCCATCCAGCGGTGCGCCGCGCAGGCCAGCGAAATATCCGCCATCGTGAAGCGGTCGCCGCCGATGAACTCGCGGCCGGCCAGCGCCTTGTCGAGCAGCGCGGCCAGCGGTTCGGTGCGCTTGCACGATGCGGCAATCGCGGCCTCGTCGCGCTGTTCGGCCGGAACGCGAACCATGTTCAGGAACGCAGTGACCATGGCCGGGCTGAAGGTGGTGGTCTGCCAGTCCATCCAGCGGTCGGCCGATGCGCGCGCCTTGACGTCTTCGGGCCACAGCGTGCCCTCGCCGTACTGCGCGCACAGGTAGCGCACGATGGCATTGGATTCCCACAGCACGAAGGGCTCGCCGCCCACGTCCGTGCCCCGGAAATCCTCGATCACCGGGATCTGCCGGTTGGGGTTCAAGCGGACATAGGCCTCGGTGTCCAGGTCGCCCTGGCTGACGCCGATGTCCACGCGTTCATGGTCCAGGTGCAGTTCGCGCGCACACCAGACCACTTTCTGTACGTTGATCGACGACAGTCGACCCCAGATCCGCAGCATGAAGACTCTCCCCTGATCTTTTGCGTTGGCTGTTTCGCCTCATTGTTGCACTGCAGTGTTACACCTCAGTGTGGCATCTCAGTGTGGTATTTCAGGCAGCGCGGGCCTGCGATGCCGCAGTGATGGCTTCGCGGAACAGCGTGCCGAGGATTGCCACACCCTGCTCGATGCGTTCCGGCGGCACCGTGACAAACGCCAGGCGCAGCGTATTGCGTTGCGGGTTGCTGGCATAGAACGGCGCGCCCGGCACATAGGCCACATTGCGTTTCACCGCTTCTTCCAGGATAGCCATGCTGTCCAGGCCCTGCGGCAGCTGCACCCAGATGAACATGCCGCCTTCGGGTGCATTCCAGCTTACGCCTTCGGGCATGTGGCGCGCCAGCGCGTCGAGCATGACTTTGCATTGCTTTCCGTACAGCTCGCGGATGGTCGGTATGTGGCGCTCGAGGAGCCCGTCGCGCACGGTCTCGTAGGCCACGCGCTGCGTAAAGGTAGGGGTGTGCAGGTCAGAAGCCTGCTTGGCCTGGCACAGCTTGAAATGCAGTTCCGGGGGCGCAATCACGAAGCCGAGCCGCAGGCCCGGTGCCAGGATCTTCGAGAACGAGCCCATGTAGATCACGCCGTCGGGGTTCATCGACAGCAGCGTCGGCAGCTGGTCGCCGGTGTAGCTCAGTTCGCCGTAGGGATCGTCTTCCACGATCAACACGCCCAGTTCCTTGGCGCGCGCCACCAGCGCCTGGCGGCGCTCCAGCGGCAGGCGGCGGCCGGTCGGGTTCTGGAAGTTGGGCAGCGCGTACAGGAAGCGTGCGCCAGCGGTCAGCGCGGCGGTCAGGGCTTCCGGCTGCAGGCCTTTCTCGTCCGTGGGCACCGACGTGAACTCCGGCTCGAACAGCGAGAACGCCTGCAGCGCGCCAAGGTAGCTCGGCGTTTCCACGAGCACCTTGCTGCCCGGATCGATCAGCACCTTGGCGATCAGGTCCAGCGCCTGCTGCGAACCGGTGGTGATCAGCACGCGCTCCACGCCAACGTTATGGCGCTTGGCGATGAACTCGCGCAGCGGCAGGTAGCCTTCGGTGGCGGCGTACTGCAACGCGGCGGCCGGATTGTCGGCAAATACACGGGCCGTCGCCGCCTCCATGGCCGCGACCGGGAACGACGCCGGCGAGGGGAGGCCGCCGGCGAACGAAATGACTTCCGGACGCTCGGTGACCTTCAGGATTTCGCGGATGGCCGAGCTGGTCAGTTGCTGCGCCCGGCGGGAGATGGCCCATGTCATGATGTTTCTCTTTTCTCTGGGGGAGAGCCGCCTGGCGGGCGGCTCAGTCAACGATAAATAGTCTCGCACCAGTCGGCGTGGACGATCGGTGCGGTTCCGCCTGGTCAGCCACCTGATAACTCGTGCCGGCGCGGAGCACGAACTGGCGTCCGTCTTCCAGCTCGGTATGCAGTTCGCCATCCAGCACGAACAGGATATGCCCCTTGGTGCACCAGTGGTCCGCGAGGTAGCCGGCCGAATACTCGACCATCCGCACCCGGATATCGCCGAACTGGCGCGTGCGCCACAGCGCCTCGCCCCGTTCGCCGGGATGGCGCGTGGGCTCGACGGCGGACCAGTCGGTTGTGCCGAAAGGCAGGTTGTCGATGCGCATGGCGGAACGGCCGTCCGTCAGTTCACTTCGACGATCATCTCGATCTCGACGCAGGCGCCGAGCGGAATCTGCGCGACGCCGAACGCGCTGCGTGCGTGCTTGCCCTTGTCACCGAACACTTCAGCCAGGAATTCCGAACAACCGTTCGTGACCAGATGCTGTTCGGTGTATTCCTGCGTCGAGTTCACGAGGCTCATCACCTTGACGATGCGCGTGACGCGGTTCAGGTCGCCAATATGCGCGTGCAGCGTGGCCAGCAGGTCGATCGCGATCAAACGTGCGGCGGCCTTGCCGGACTCGGTGTCGATGTCCTTGCCCAGCTTGCCAGCCCATACCTTGCCGTCCTTGCGGGCGATGTGGCCCGACAGGAAAACGGTATTGCCGGTCTGCGCGGCCATGACGTAGGCGGCGGCAGGGGCGCCGGCGGTGGGCAGTTCCACGCCGAGGCGTGCAAGGGTGTCATAAACGGACATGTGATCTCCTGTCAGTGAGGGCGTTCGGTGAGGACGGGGGTAGTTTTCGCAGCGGGTCCGGTGCCCGCATTTGTCATGGGGGCCGCTTGTTGCACGGCGGCGCGGCGGCCCAGGGCCACCACGGCAATCACGGCCACCGCGAAGGCGATGGTGGCGGGGTCGAGCGGCTCGGCCAGCAGCACGGCGCCGCCCGCGAGCGTCAGGAACGGCTGCAGCAATTGTATCTGCCCGACACGCGCCACGCCGCCTTTTGCCAGCCCCGCGTACCAGAACAGGAAGCCGATGAACATCGAGAACACCGACACATAGGCCATGCCCAGCCAGGCGCGTGGCGACGCGGCGGCAAGCGCGGCGCTGTCCCGCCAGCCGAGCCAGCCGACCACGGGCAGCAGCACCGGCAGCGACACCACCAACGCCCAGCTGATGGTTTCAAGTCCGCCGAGTTCACGCGACAGCTTGCCACCTTCGGCATAGCCGAGCGCGCCCAGCAACACGGCGCCGAACAGATACCAGTCCGCATGCTGCAGTGCACCCGCACCCTGCCATACGGCAAAGCCGATGACGAGCGCGCTGCCGGCGACGGCCGACAGCCAGAAAGCCACGGATGGCCGTTCGCGCCCGAACCATGCGGCGAACACCGCGGTGGCAAGCGGCAGCAGGCCGATCACGATGGCGCCATGGCTCGACGGTACCTCACGCATGGCCAGCGATGAGAACACCGGGAAACCGACCACCACGCCCAGCGCCGTCACCGCAAGCCGAGCCCATTGGGTTCCGCGCGGACGGCGCCGAGCGTCCAGTGCGCCGCGCATGCCGAGCAGTGCCAGCGCCAGCACGGCGGCAATCACGGCGCGGGCCAAGGCGACAAAGGTGGCGTCGAGTTCGGCCACGGCCATGCGCGTGAACGGCAGCGTCTGGC
This sequence comes from Cupriavidus sp. C1SS-2L, assembly GCF_057073735.1. Lineage (NCBI taxonomy): Bacteria > Pseudomonadati > Pseudomonadota > Betaproteobacteria > Burkholderiales > Burkholderiaceae > Cupriavidus > Cupriavidus sp. C1SS-2L. Next base: position 2,663,913 of record NZ_CP172708.1, on the reverse strand, counting down.
TGAAGATGGCTACGCCGATGAAGCCGAGCAGCATGCCGCCGGAATGCGGCGGGTGCGAGGTGTTGTTGATGTGCGAAGCAGTCATGGTCGTGTCGGCGACGAGAGTCGGATCAGGCTGCAGCGGGGCGCACGCTGACGGCAATCCACACGGCAGTCAGCGCCAACGCCAGCCCCATGGCACGGTTGAACCAGCGCACGCGGTTGCCCTGCATCAGCCATTGCCGCAGCGATGCCCCGAGCACGCCGTACACGCTATTGCTGACGAAGCCGAACATGCCGAACGTCGTGCACACCAGCAGCACGCGCTGCGCGGGCGATGGGGCGCCGGCCATGTACGACGCCGCGGTGGCAAGTGCCATCATCCAGGCCTTGATGTTGGCGTACTGCAGCACGGCCGACTGCCACACATTGAGCGGACGCAGCACCTGTTTCTCCGCCAGCACCGTGCTGCGCGCGAGCTTTGCCGCAAGCCACAACAGGTAACCCACGCCGGCCATATGCACGATGGTGGCCAGTGCCGGAGTGCTCAGGATCAGCGCGCCGACACCAACGGCGCACAACGCGAGGATGCTGGCAAAGCCGAACGCCACGCCCACGCAATGGGGCAGCGTTGCGCGCAGGCCGAAATTCGCGCCTGTCACCGCCGCGATCGTGGTGTTAGGCCCGGGCGTGAACGAACCCACCGCCAGCAGCGTAACCAGTGCAAGGAATTGCGCGGCCGACAGGCCGGTCAGGAAATCTCCGGTCATGGCGGTCAGGCGAAATTGACGACCACGCGCCGGTTGGTGCGGCTTTTTTTCTCGATCTTGGTCACCACCACAGCGCCGATCTCGCTGGTGTTGGCCACATGCGTGCCGCCACAAGGCTGGCGGTCGACACCCGGAATCTCGATGATGCGGATGCTGCTGGTACCGGCCGGCGGCGCGGCGCCGATGGTGCGCACGAGTTCCGGCTGTGCGGCCAGTTCCTGCGGCGTGATCAGCGTAACGCGCACGGCCGTATTGGCGCGGATCAGCGCGTTGAGCTGCTCGGTCAGCACGGCCTTGTCGAGCGTCGATTCAGGCAGGTCGAAATCGATACGTGCCGAATCCGGCGAGATACCGCAGCCCGTCACAGGCACGGGGATCAGCGAGCCCAGCAGGTGCAGGCAGGTGTGCAGGCGCATCAGCCGGTGGCGTCGCTCCCAGTCGATCGTGACCGTGACACGCTCGCCTACGCGCGGCAGCGCCGTGCCTTCCGCGGGGACATGCAGAATGCGGGCGCGGTCGTCGGCGTAGACGGTGTCGGTAATCGACATGGTGCGCCCGTCCTCCAGCGTCAGCGTGGCCGTGTCGCCGGCTTGGCCGCCGCTGCGCGCATAGCAGATGGTCTCGTCGAGTTCGATGCCGGCATCGCTCACTGCCAGCACCGTGGCGCTGCAATGGTCGAGATAGGGATCGTCGTCGAAGCGTTTGCGGGTGACGGTCATCGGTGGGTGTCTCCGTGGTCTTGTTCTTGTTGATGTCGGGTTCTAGCGCAGGGTGCGGATGCCCTGCGGCGTTTCGATTTCGGCGATAAGCACTGGCGGGCCGTCGGCCTGCTCTATCGTGATCAACGGCTCTGCGCCGAGCCACGCCAGGCCCTGGCGCAGCAGTTCGGCATTCGGATGACGGCCGGTGAGCTTGCGCAGCGCCAGATCCTGCCGCGGCAGGATCGCGCCCGGATGCGGGGACACATCCCACTGGATCAGGCTCGGCAGCAGGCCGCCGCCGGCGCTCGCAGCTTCGCCTTGCCACGCGGGCAGGCTGCCGTCTTCCGGCACTGTGATGCGCCAGCGCAGGTCGCCGCGCTGCATCGGAATGACCCGGGCGATCCGGTCGGGATACTGCGCTTGCCAGCGCGACAGGTCGGCGGGCCGCTCGACGCGGGCCGCCCAGTGCAGCAGGCAGGGTCCGGCCTGCAGACGTTCGCGCACGCTGTCGCTATCGAGCCCGAACCAGCGCGGACGTTGCGGCGCCGAGGCATCGGGATCGACAGCAATCACCTCGAGATACATGCCGCCGAACAGGCCCAGCACGCGGTTATGCGTGCCCATGGCCGCATGGGCGCCGCCTCCCTGAGGGGCGATGCCTAGCGCGTCGGCGACGTACTCCGTGCCGGCGTCGAGCGTCTGGGCGGCGATGACGAGGTGATCGAGAGCGAGCTTCATCGTGGCTTGATGGTAGACAAGGTAGTCGGTACAGTACCGGTACAGTTATGCCGATCGTATTCAGTACAGTTGCAGGAGCACCACATGGACGGCAGCCAGCAGCAAGATTCATCGGCCACGCCAGAGCGCAAGGATAGCGGAGGCGGCTTGCAGGATGCCCCGGCGCGTGGCCTGCGGCTGGTCGTGCCGCCAGGCGCGACGGGCAGCACGGAACGCATGCCAGACCCGGTGCCGTCGGCGCAGATGACGCTGGTGGAGCAACTGACCGAATGGGCCCGCATGCGCATCGACGAACGCGTGTTCCGCGCGGGCATGCGCATGCCGTCGATCCGGCAATTGGCGCAGGAGAAGGGGATTTCCCGCTTCACCGTGGTGGAGGCGTACGAACGCCTGGTGGCACTCGGCTATCTGGAATCGCGTCGCGGCTCGGGCTTTTACGTGCGCGAGCGCGTGGCGCAGGCGTCGGCGGTCCCGGTGGCGCCGGTGGCGGTGGCCGCGCGCAATATCGACGTGACCTGGCTGCTGCGCAGCATGTTCCATACCGCGGAGACCCACAAGGCGCCCGGCCTCGGCTTCCTGCCCAACGAATGGCTCGATGGCGAACTGATTGCCAGTGCGCTGCGCGGGCTCGGCCGCCAGCCCGGCAACCATTTCCTCGCCAGCGGTACGCCACAGGGCTTCCTGCCGCTGCGCCAGCAACTGCGCACGCGGCTCGAGGAACTGGAGATCGGCGCCACGGCGGAACAGATCGTGCTGACGTCGGGCATCACGCAGGCGCTGGACCTGATCGCGCGGCTCTACCTGCGCCCCGGCGACACCGTGCTGGTCGGGGACCCTGCCTGGTTCGTGATGTTCGGCCGCTTTGCCGCGCAGGGTGCGCAGGTGATCGGTGTGCCTTATACGGCCGAGGGCCCCGATCTTGAAGCGCTCGAACGCATCGTCCAGGCGCACCGGCCGCGGCTCTTCGTCATCAACTCTGTGCTGCATAACCCGACAGGTACGTCGCTGTCGGCCGCCAAGGCGTTCCGGCTGCTGCAGATGGCCGAGCAGTACGACTTCCTGATCGTCGAGGACGATATCTACTGCGACCTGTGCCCGCCGGGCCATGCCGCGACGCGGCTTGCCAGCCTCGACCAGCTTCGCCGCGTGATCTACCTGGGCAGCTTCTCCAAGACGCTCGCTGCGAACTTGCGCGTCGGCTTCGTCGCCGCCCATCCGGAGCTGGCTGCGACGCTGACCGACAGCAAACTGCTGGCCGGGCTGGCCACGCCCGAGATCAACGAACGCGTGCTGTACAAGGTGCTGACCGAAGGCCACTACCGCAAGCACGTCGAGCGCGTGCGCGGGCGGCTGGACCGGGCCCGCGACGAGACCCGTCGCGAGCTGGAGCGCCGTGGCCTGCGCCTGTTCCCGGGGCAGCACGCCGGCATGTACCTGTGGGCCGACACCGGTCGTGACACCAACGCCATCGCCACGTCCGGGCACGAGGAAGGCTACCTGTTCGCGCCCGGCAGCCTGTTCTCGCCGTCGCAGATGCCGTCCGGATGGATGCGCTTCAACGTCGCCAGTAGCGGCGATCCGGACATGCTCGATTTCCTGTCCCGGCAGCTCGAACGCCTCTGACAAGCCACTGATTCGGCTCTTACAGGAAAGCGGGGTCTTGAAATCCGCCGGTGCCGGCCCTATTTCGGGAGGCATTGGCGACGCGCCAGACCCCATTCCCTGATTTTCCGGATTCGAAGAGGAGAACCATGTCCGCACCGCACGAAACGATGAGCTTCCAGGCGGAAGTGAAGCAACTGCTGCACCTGATGATCCACTCGCTGTACAGCAACAAGGAAATTTTCCTGCGCGAGCTGGTATCGAATGCTTCGGACGCCACTGACAAGCTGCGCTTCGAGGCGATCGCGAATCCCTCCCTGCTCGAGAACGACGCCGACCTGGCCATCCGCATCGAGGCAGACACCGCTGCCCGCACGCTGAAGATCACCGACAACGGCATCGGCATGAGCCGCGACGAGGCCATCCGCAACCTCGGCACCATCGCCCGTTCAGGTACCAAGGAATTTTTCCAGCAGCTTTCCGGCGACCAGCAGAAGGACGCCGCGCTGATCGGCCAGTTCGGCGTCGGCTTTTACTCTGCCTTTATCGTGGCCGACAAGGTCACCGTCGAGACCCGCCGCGCGGGCGTGGCCGCCGACGAAGCCGTGCGCTGGGAAAGCACCGGCGACGGCGAGTTCACCGTCGACGCCATCACGCGCGCCGAGCGCGGCACCACCATCACGCTGCACATGCGCGAAGGCGAGGACGATTTTCTGTCGGCCTGGCGCCTGAAGAGCATCATCCAGAAGTACTCGGACCACATCTCGCTGCCGATCCGCATGCCCAAGGAAGTGTGGGATGCCGACACCAGCGCCTACAAGCGTACCGACGAGTGGGAGAGCGTCAACCAGGCCAGCGCGCTGTGGACGCGTCCGAAGTCGGACATTACCGACGAGCAGTACATCGCGTTCTACCAGCACATCGCGCACGACAATGAAGCGCCGCTGTCCTGGACGCACAACCGCGTCGAAGGCCGCAGCGAATACACGCAGCTGCTGTACATCCCGGCACGCGCGCCATTCGACCTGTGGGACCGCAACCACAAGCACGGACTCAAGCTCTACGTGAAGCGCGTCTTCATCATGGACGACGCCGAGCAGTTGTTGCCGTCGTACCTGCGCTGGGTCAAGGGCGTGATCGATTCGGCTGACCTGCCGCTGAACGTCTCGCGCGAATTGCTGCAGGAAAGCCGCGACGTCAAGGCGATCCGCGAAGGCAGCACCAAGCGCGTGCTGTCGATGCTCGAATCGCTGGCCGACAGCGAGGAAGAAGCCGAGCGCGCCAAGTACACGACCTTCTGGCAGCAGTTCGGCCAGGCACTCAAGGAAGGGCTGGGCGAAGACAACGCGAATCAGGAACGTATCGCCAAGCTGCTGCGCTTTGCCTCGACGCAGAATGACAACGCCGAGCAGAGCGTATCGCTGGCTGCGTACGTCGGCCGCATGAAGGAAGGCCAGGACAAGATCTACTACGTCACCGCCGACACCTGGGCCGCTGCAAAGAACAGCCCGCACCTCGAAGTGTTCCGCAAGAAGGGCATCGAAGTCCTGCTGCTGACCGACCGCGTCGACGAATGGATGCTGTCGTTCCTGCGCGAGTTCGACGGCAAGGAGCTGGTCTCCGTGGCCCGCGGCGACCTGGACCTCGGCAGCCTCGCTGACGAAGCCGAAAAGGCAGAGCAGGAAAAGGCCGAAACCGAATGGAAGGACGTGGTCGCCCGCGCCAAGACCGTGCTCGAAGGCAAGGCCAAGGACGTGCGCGTGACGCTGCGCCTGACCGCATCGGCATCGTGCCTGGTCTCGGACGAAGGCGATATGAGCGGCTACCTGCAGCGCCTGCTGAAGCAGGCCGGCCAGAAAGCGCCGGACGCCCAGCCGATCCTGGAATTGAACCCCGAGCACGCGCTGGTGAAGAAGCTGCGCGACCTGCCGGAAGGCGACGGCTTCAATGACCGCCTGCTGGTGCTGTTCGACCAGGCACTGCTCGCGGAAGGCGGTATGCTGGATGATCCCGCCGCTTACGTGCAGCGTGTGAACAAGCTGCTGGCCTGAACATAGGCGTGAAGAGAAGGGCCGGGCGACCGGCCCTTTTTTGCTTCTGGCCTGCGTGAAGGAGAAGGATACAACTGAAGTCGATTGACGATGCTGAAGCGCTGCTTTCCTCCTGTAGTCGATGCCGAAACACGGGTGCTGATTCTTGGAAGCCTGCCGGGGGAGGCGTCGCTGGCGCAAGGCCAGTATTACGCGCACAAGCAGAATCAGTTTTGGCGCCTCGTTGGCGATACGATCGGCGAAGCTTTGGTGCAGATGGACTACCCGTTGCGCCTGCAGACACTGCTGGCTCACCACATCGGCCTGTGGGATGTCGTGGCCGAAGCCAAGCGCGAAGGCAGTCTCGACAGCAACATCCGCGATCACGCCGGCAATGACCTGATCGGCCTGATCGATTCGCTGCCGAGCCTTGCCGTGATTGCGTTCAACGGCGGTACCGCCGAGCGTATTGGATTGAAAGCACTGCGCGAGCATGGCGATCGCCATCACATCGTCAGGCTGCCCTCCAGCAGCCCTGCGCACACCAGGTCCTACGGGGAAAAGCTGAGCGCCTGGCAGGCGTTGCAAACGTGGCTGCCTGCCGGGTCGCGCTGACATTCACCCGGCTGCCTATCCCAACTCCGGCTGCGTAGCCGCATAGCTCGGCCGCGCACGCATGATCGCATGAGCGTGCCGGATATTCGGCCGCGTTTCCAGCATCGCCGCGCTTTCGGGGAATCGCCCCAGGTATTCGACGATCGGCGCGAAGAACAGGTCGGCCATCGACAAGGCATTGCCGACCAGAAAATCGCGTCCGCCGTATGCCTGCTCCAGGACATCGAGCTGCTTTTCGATATCGGGCAGTGCCGCATCGATGACCGCGCGATCGGGCTGGCCGTCCTTGCCTTTAGGGAACACATAGTGCAAGACGTAGCGGCGCACCATCGCATCGTAAGCGTGGCAGTTGATCAGGCTGATCCACTGCTCGCAGCGTGCGCGGGCAGTTGGGCCGGTCTGCGGAATCAGGTTCGGGCCACCGAAGACTTCGTTGATGTAGCTCAGGATGGCGCGCGTTTCGTAGAAATCGATCGGGCCGTCGCTGAATGCGGGAATGCGGCCGAACGGGTTGTGGGACAGCAGTTCGTCGCTATGCGGCGGGACCGGCTTGAGCGTGTAGCGCACGCCTTTCTCTTCGAGCGCCAGGCGCACCGTGCGCACGTAGGTGCTGCGCGCATCGCCGTAGACGGTCAGCGTGCCGGCGCTGCCTTCGGCATCCAGATAGTCGCTGAGGTTGTTGAAGACCGATTGCCAGCCGTTGTCGTGCGAATCGCGCGTGGCTGCGTCGGGGAAGCCGGAATGGCGCATATGCAGATGCGTGCCGCCATCCTTGTCGGTCAGCGTGATCTCGATCAGCGTGCGCACGCCGGCCGGTAGTTCGCTGCCTTCCCATTGCCACGTGTACGCCAGGAAGTTGGCACGATCGATGGCCTGATACTCGCCGCCGACGATGTGTTGCTCGCCGTCCTTCGCGCCCATCACAAGCCGGTAGCGGCCCCCCAGGCGCGCGTCGGCGCTGGCTTCCCGCACCTGCATGCCGCGCGGGCAATGCCAGACAGCCAGCGCGGCCTGGTCGGTAAATGCATCGAACACCCGCTCGCGCGGCGCGCGGATCTGGCGGGTCATCTCCAGATGAAACGTTGCGGCTTGGGTCATGACTTGGTCCCCTTTTTTCGATGGGTAACAGCGGTCTCGGATTCCGTTTGCTCGACGAAGGCCACCAGCCTGTCGAGATTGCCTTCCCAAAGCTGGCGATAGGTCTCCAGCCAGCCATGCGCATCGCGCAATGCGCCGGGGCGCAGATGGCAGATGCGCCAGCGTGCGTTGATTTCCCGCTCGATCAGCCCGGCATCGGCCAGCACCCGCAGATGACGGGAGATGGCCGGGGCGGAGATGTCGAACGGCCGCGCCAGTTCGCTGACCGGAGCGTCGCTCTCCGACAACCGCGCAAGAATCGCGCGTCGCGTCGGGTCGGCCAGGGCGGCGAAGATGGTGGAGAGCGGGTCGTCTGCGTTTGGCATGATGTCATTTAACGCATTGGTTAAATGAAGGTCAAGGGCTGTTACATCTGGTGGTTCGTGGAGGCGGTGAACTACGCCGAACTGTCGGGAAGCGAACAGAGCGCATGCCACGAGACGAGTAGGTTGGCCAGCGTTGCCGGTGACGCGCTGTACCGGCAAGGCCTGACACGGGGCGATGCTTCCACGAGGCGAACCATGAAATGCATCCATAGCGGTTCCACCATCCTGCGGATGGTGTTCCTGGGACTCGCGCTGCAGTCTGGCGCTGCGTTGGCTCAACAGTCGCTGGACCAACTGGCTGGCGCGTGGACCTATGTCTCAGTCGATACCGTCCGCTCAGACGGAAGCCGCACGCCAATGTACGGGCCCAACCCCCATGGTCTCGTGATCTTTGACGGTCGTGGTCACTACGCGCTGGTCAATGCGCGCGGCGACCTGCCAAAGTACGCATCTAACGATCGAATGAAAGGCAGTGCGGAAGAGTATCGCGCCGTCGCGCAAGGTTCGATCGCGCACTTTGGTACGTATGTCGTCAACGAGGCCGACAAGACCATCACCTTTCGCATCGACTCTAGTACTTTTCCGAACTGGAACGGTGTCGAGCAACGAAGACCGTTCGTCCTTTCGGGAGATGAATTGCGGTGGACCACGCCGGCCGCTTCTGGCGGCGGTTCGGGTGAGGTGGTGTTGAAGCGCGCCAGATGATGATGAAGAGAGGCACCACGGCATTGCTGTAGTGGAACGCCACGGCACTTCCTGTACGATGACGGCTCGCCCCACAGTTCCGGGCCGCCTGCCGCCCGGCCCGCCATCTGCAGTTTTACCGGGGGAAGTGCCATGCCGCATTCGGACTGGACCCACGAAGCGATCCACAGGATCGAGGCCGATTTCAACCGGTCTTCCGATACCCACCTGATTCCGCTGGACCTGCCGGGCTATCCGGATATCCGTTTCTACTTCAAGGACGAATCGAGCCACCCGACCGGCAGCCTCAAGCACCGGCTGGCGCGTTCGCTGTTCCTTTACGCGTTGTGCAACGGATGGCTGCACGCAGGCAGCACAGTGGTGGAGGCTTCCAGCGGCTCGACCGCGATTTCGGAAGCGTATTTCGCGCGCCTGCTCGGACTGCCATTCGTGGCGGTGATCCCTGCCGGCACCTCGCGCGCGAAGGTGGAGGCGATCGAGTTCTACGGCGGGCGCTGCCAGTTCGTCGCCAATCCGTCGGAGATCTACACCGAGTCACACCGCATCGCGCGCGAATCGGGCGGGCACTTCATGGACCAGTTCACTTACGCCGAACGCGCGACGGACTGGCGGGCCAACAACAATATTGCCGAGTCCATCTTCAAGCAGATGGCACAGGAGGCGCACCCCGTGCCCGCATGGATCGTGGCCAGCGGGGGCACGGGCGGCACGGTAGCGACGCTCGGCCGCTACGTGGCGTACCGGCGGCATCAGACGCGCATCCTGTGCGCCGATCCGGAGAACTCGGTGTTCTTCGACCATTTCCAGGGTTGCCTGGAAGGCCAGCCGGACCTGGCGCTGACGCTTGATACGGGCTCTCGCATCGAAGGCATTGGCCGCCCGCGCGTGGAGCGCTCCTTTATCCCGACGTGCGTCGACGCGATGCTCAAGGTGCCCGACGCGCTCTCGTTTGCGGCCATGCGCTATCTGGCGCAACGCTTCGGGCGGCGCGTAGGCGGATCGACCGGTACCAACTTTGTCGGCGTGCTGTACCTCGCGCAACGCATGCGCGCGGCGGGGCAGGCCGGCGCGATCGTCACGCTGCTTTGCGACAGCGGCGAGCGGTACGCGACGACGTATTACGACGATGACTGGTACCAGGAGCAGCGCATTGCCGTGGATGTCGCGGATGCGCTGATCGGGCGTGCGGTCAAGGGCGAGCCGGTGCTGACTCCGCACGCGGTGGCCGGGCTGGCAGAGGCCGGTTCCGGCATTCCCGGCAGCGCAGGACAATGATCGCGCGCGTTTCTGTCACAATCGCGGCTTTCCTGCGCTGGCTGCGTCCAGCCCGCCCGAACAAGCAAGACATGACCCTACTGAAACGCAAATCGATCGAGGCCGTCGCCTCGCGCCGCCCCGCGCGCGGCACCCGGACTCGTGGCGAACGCCCGGCCAAGGAAGAAAAGCGCATGACGCCGCGCTTTGCCCCCGTCACGTTTTCCGAGATGGATGGCGTGCGTTACCTGCACTTCGGCACCGAATGGGTCCAGGGTGCGATGCGCCTGCGCAAGCCCGATGCCATCGAACTCGAATACGCGCAGCAGATGATGGCCTGGCTGCTGTTCCTGTCGCCATCGGCGCCGGACTTTCACGTCGTGCAGCTCGGACTCGGGGCGGCGGCGCTGACCAAGTTCTCCCACCGGCATTTCGCGCGGGCACGCGTGACCGCGGTCGAGCTGAACCCGGCGGTGATCGTTGCCGGCCGCAGCATGTTCGGCCTGCGCGAGGACGATGCGCGCCTTAGCGTGCGCGAGCAGGACGCGTGGGATTACGTGATGGATGCCGCGAGCACGGCTTCGGTCGATGCTCTGCAGGTGGACCTGTACGACGCCACGGCACGCGGCCCGGTGCTGGACACCACGGCCTTCTATCGCGCCTGCCGCCGCACACTGAAGGCGCCGGGCGTGATGACTATCAACCTGTTCGGCGATCACGACAGCTTCCCGAAGAACATCGAACGCATCTGCGATGCCTTCGACAACCGCGTGCTGGTGTTCCCCGAGGTGCACGACGGCAACGTCATCGCGCTCGCGTTCAACGGCCCGGCGATCGATGTGTCGTGGGAAACGCTGGAAGCGCGCGCCGACGTGGTAGAGACAAACACCAAGCTGCCGGCGCGTGACTGGGTGAAGAAGCTGCGTGCCGCCAATGCGCGGCAGGAAGAAAAGCTGGTGATCTGATCGGTCCGCTGCCCGGAGCCAGGCTCCGGGCTCGCGGCCGTTACTGCTTGTGGAAGAACTGCGCCAGCGACCATTCGTCGGTGCGCGCCTCGTACTTCAGGCCGGTCTTCATCGCCCACATCGCGAGCTGGCTATGCGACGGGATGACCGCATGGTCGTCCAGCGCGAACTTCGCGGCGGCCTTGGCGTTATCCTCGCGCGCCTTGTCGCTGCTGACGGTGGTCAGTGATTTCTCGATCAGCTTGTCCAACTGCGGATTGCTGTACTTGCCCCAGTTCCACGTACCGTAGCCGGTCTTGGGGTCAGGCGTGCCGGCGATCGAGCGCAGCGCCACGTCGGCGGCGGCGGAACCCCATCCCAGCATCTCGAACGAGAAATCGCCCTGGCGCGCGCGCGTGAAGTACGCGGCCACGGGCAAGGTTTCCACCTTGGTCTGGATGCCTACGCGCGTTAGCATGCTCGCGGTAGCCTGCGCCACGGCGGCATCGTTCAGGTAGCGGTTGTTGGTTGCGTGCAGCGTCAGCCCGAAACCGTTCGGATAGCCGGCGGCGGCGAGCAGTTTCTTCGCGCCTTCCGGATCGTAGGCGTCGGGTTTGGTGCCGGGGTGCCCGAAGATCTGCGGCGACACCAGCGAAGAGGCCGGCACCGCAAGGCCTTCCATGATGCGGCTGACGATCGCGTCGCGGTTGAGGGCCTTGGAGATTGCCGCGCGTACGCGTGCATCCTTGAACGGGTTCTTGCCCAGCGGCTTGCCGGCCTTGTCGGTGACGTAGGGCGGGTTGTCGCGCGACTGGTCCATCTGCCAGAAGATCGTGCGCCATGACACGGTCTGCTCGATGCGGAATTTCGGGTTCTGCTTGAGCTTGGCCACGTCGGCGGCGGGCACGCTTTCGATCACGTCGACATCGCCGGCGAGCAGGGCGGAGGTGCGGGCGCCGTTGTCGGTGATGATGCGGAAGATGGCTCGATCCCACTCAGGCTTGGCGCCCCAGTAGTCGGGATTGCGCGCCATCACAATTTCCTGGCCGCGGGCGAAGCGCACGAACTTGAACGGGCCAGTGCCGATCATGGCCTTGCCGGAATCGAAATCGGCCTGCGTAAGCGTCGCGGCGACCTTCTTCGGCATGATCGGCACGCTGTTCAGGTCATTGGCCAGGTTGGCATAGTTGGCCACGTTCATGGTCAGCCGCACCGTGAGCGCGTCGGGCGTGTCGATGCGCGCGATCGGCTTGGTGTAGCTCGTGAACGAGCCGGGGCTGTTGGTCAGCTTCTCGGGCCGCTCGAGCGATGCCTTGACGTCCGCGCTCGTAAACGGCGAGCCGTCGTGCCATTTGACGTTCGGCCGCAGCTTGATTTCCCACGTGGTCGGGTTGACGGGCTTCCACGACAGCGCGAGCCCCGGGATATAGCGTGCATTCTTGTCCATGAACACGAGCGACTCGAAGATATGCAGCGCGATGGCATTGTTCGGCCCGGCATTGTTCCAGTGCGGGTCCATGGAGGTGACATCGGCCGCCAGGCCGACGCGCAGGTCTTCGGCGTATGCGCTGCCAACCGGCGACAACGCGAACAAGGCGCCGCACAGCAGTGCGGTGCGGGCGACTCCGGAAACGATGGACGGGCGGCGGGAATTCATGGCGCTAGGCTCCTCATGCTGGCCCGGGCGGCCGCGGGCGAGGAGGGCGCGCGGCCATGGGCTGTTCTCAAGCGGTTGTCAGGCAATTTGCCCGCATTGTGCCGGCAAAACGACATCCCTGCAGGCTTTCCGATCAGATGCGGTTGATTGGCGCCGGTAAAATGGCGGCCATGTTTGCCAATTCCCCCACCATTGTCTCGGCGCAGTCCGACATCCACGAACATCTCGCGGCGCGTGTGACGCGCCATCTTGCCGAGCCGTTCCGCAAGCCGATCGGCGAGGTGAGCCGGCGTGCGCTGGACGAGGCGCTGGCGCGCTGGCGGCAAGCCGGCAACGTGCCGCTGATCCTCGACGCAGGCTGCGGCGTGGGCGAAAGCACGCTGCGCCTGGCCACGGCCTTCCCGGACCATTTCGTGATTGGCGTGGATCAGTCGGAAAAGCGCCTTGGCGCCGGCAAGGACTGGTGGGGTGACGCGCCGATACCGGGCAACTTCTGCTGGGCGCGGGCCGATCTGGTCGATGTGTGGCGCGTGTTGCAGGAGTATGGCGTGCCGGTGGCGCGGCACTATGTGCTCTATCCCAATCCCTGGCCGAAAATCGGCCACCTGGGTCGGCGTTGGCAAGGGCATGCGGTCTTTCCCGCGCTGGCGGCCTGTGGCGATTATCTCGAGTGCCGCAGCAACTGGAAGGTCTATGTCGACGAATTCGTAACGGCGCTGGGCATGCTGGGCCGGCCGTCGGTGACCGAGGCGTGGCAGCCTGAAACCGCCATGACGCCGTTCGAGCGCAAGTATGCGGCTTCAGGGCATGGCCTCTGGCGCTGCGTAGCCCAGCGGTAAGCGGAAAGCACAACGGCCCGCAGTGCGGGCCGTTGCATGGGGCTGAAGCGGCGCCGTGGCGCCGTTCCGCGTCAGTGGAACAGCGGCTGCTGTGTCGGCGCATCTTCGGGCAGCTCGGCGTGAACGATCTCGCCGTTGCGGTCCGCATAGAGCGGCGTGCCGCAGTCTTCGCAGTACTCGGGATCGAACAGTGCGGCGTGGCGGAAGATGTCTTCGACGCCGGCATTGCGCAGTTCCTCGCAGATCTGTTCGAGCGGGTTGCCCTTTTCGTCGGCATCGACTTCGCCGGCTTCGCGGCCGTAGACGGGCCAGACGATGCCGTAGATCACATCCTTCTCGCCGCGCATCGTGAAGCCGACACGGTACTCTTCCACCACTTCCTCGCCGAACGCCGCGACAACGGCCGCCAGCTGGCCGGCGGGAACGTCGAGCGTGCCGCTCAGGTAATTCACGGCCGCGCGCACGGTCAGCGGGCGGATGCTCTTGTCGGACTCGCGGCAGGACAGGAAGAACGCATCCGGCAGCAGCAGCTCGAACTCGCAGCCCGGTAGCAGCAGCGCCACGGTGGCCTGCACCTGGCTGCGCCACTGCTCGAGGCAGGTGGAGCGCTCGGCATGATGCTCCTTGGCATCTTCCTGCCAGCGGAACAGCGCCTGTTCGTGCGGAGCGACGACCACCGCCAGCAGGTAGCGGGGATCAGCCAGGATCGGTGCGGTCTCAGGCAGGTCGCGCAGGTCGACCTTCGGCACGGTACCGCTCAGGGCGGCAGCCGCGAGCTTGTGTGTCAGCGCGAACGTGTCGCTGTGCGTGCGCGGCAGCTGGTCGATGCTGTACAGGTACGGCGACAGCGCGACCTTGGTGCCGGTGGCCAGCACATGCGCCTGCAGGTGCACAGCCAACGTCTGCGCGAGGTCCGGCTTCAGCGAGCCGGACGGAATCGCGTAACGTGTATGCGCGAGGATGGGGGCAGCCACCAGCAGGGCGTCATAGCGCACGCCGTCGACTTCCACCATGGCGGATTCGGCCAGCGTCTCGGCCTGTTCGGCCAGCACGTCCGAGGCATCCGCATTGTGCTTGAACAGGTGTTCGAGCGCCGCGTCAAGCGCGGTCTGGCTGCCGTTCTTCAGCAGCCGGCCCAGGCGTTGCGAGAGCCGCCGTTCCCAGTATGCGTCCTCCATGCGGCTGCCCGATGCGTCAAGGGCGAGCGCATCGGCCACCAGTCGCTCGGCATCGGGCGAAAGACGCGGGGAAGCCTTGGGGCGAAAACCTGCCATAGAGTGAAATTATCCGTTTTTGCGTAAAACGGTATTCTACTCGCTGCGTCGACAGGAATGATGCCAGCCCGATACCGCCGGCACCTCCTGCAAACGATCTTACTTTTGCGAGGGCGCGGCCGGGGCGTGGGTTTCGGTGCCGTGCTGCTCGCCGCCCATCGATACGTCGCCGCCGCCCTTGCTGAGCAGGTAGAAGGCAGCGCCGGCGACGACAACGAATGCGATGATGATCTTGACCATGGTGTCTCCTGTCATGATGGGTGGGGAAGCGATGGTCGTACCACCGTCCCGCGGGCGCTGAGCGCCGTTCTTGTGAGGGACAGTGTGGCAGCCCCGGCTTGCGTGGAACTTACATGCCGGCGATGGCGCCAGGTGATGGGAGGGGCGCTTCGGAACCAACGAAAACCGCCCGCCGCGCCCGGCGCGTAGGCCGGGCATGGCGGGCGGCGTGGTGCTGCCTCAGCCGGTTCAGGCGGCCAGCAGCTGGCGCAGCACGAACGGCAGGATGCCGCCGTGGTTGTAGTAATCGACTTCGATCGGCGTGTCGATGCGCAGCAGCACCGGCACGCGCTGCACGTCGCCATTGGCACGGTTGATCACCAGCACCAGGTCCTGCTGCGGCCTGAGATCCCCCTCGATGCCCTCGATGTCGAAGGTCTCGTTGCCCGTGATGCCCAGCGTCTGCGCGCTGTCGGTGCCCTTGAACTGCAGCGGCAGCACGCCCATGCCGACCAGGTTGGAACGGTGGATGCGCTCGAAGCTGCGCGCGATCACGGCCTTCACGCCCAGCAGCTGCGTACCCTTGGCCGCCCAGTCGCGCGACGAGCCGGTGCCGTATTCCTCGCCGCCGAACACCATCGTCGGCGTGCCTTCGGCGATGTACTTCATGGCGGCGTCGTAGATCGACATTTCCTCGCCGGTCGGCTGGTGGATCGTCAGGCCGCCTTCGACGCGCGAGCCGTCGGCCTTGGGCGGGATCATCAGGTTCTTGATGCGCACGTTGGCGAACGTGCCGCGCATCATCACCTCATGGTTGCCGCGGCGCGAACCGTAGCTGTTGAAGTCCGCCTTGAGCACGCCATGCGACAGCAGGTACTTGCCGGCAGGGGAGGTGTCCTTGATCGAACCGGCCGGGGAGATGTGGTCGGTCGTCACGGAATCGCCGAAGACGCCGAGCGCGCGTGCGCCGCGCACGCTCGCAGTGGCGCCGGACGGCTCCATGCTGAAGTCCTGGAAGAACGGCGGCTCGGCGATGTAGGTCGACGCGGGCCAGTCGTAGACCTGGCCCTTGGTGCCCTTGATCGCGCCCCACAGCTTGCTCGGCTTCTTGACCTGCTCGTAGTTGCCCTTGAACGTCTTGGCGTCCATCGCGAACTTCATCAGCGCGTGGATTTCCTCCGAGCTCGGCCAGATGTCGCCGAGCCAGATGTCCTTGCCGCCCTTGCCCTTGCCGACCGGCTCGGTCATCAGGTCGCGCGTGACATTGCCTGCGATGGCGTAGGCCACCACCAGCGGCGGCGAAGCCAGGAAGTTGGCACGGATATTCGGATGGATGCGGGCCTCGAAATTGCGGTTGCCCGACAGCACGGCGGCCGCGACCAGGTCGTTCGTGACGATGGCCTCGTTCAGTTCCGGCGTCAGGTCGCCCGCGTTGCCGATGCACGTGGTGCAGCCGTAGGCGGTCACGCCGAAGCCAAGCTTTTCGAGGTACGGCAGCAGGCCGGCGGCCGTCAGGTACTCGGTCACCACGCGGCTTCCGGGCGCCAGCGACGTCTTGATGTGCGGCGCCACCGTCAGCCCGGCTTCCACGGCCTTCTTGGCCAGCAAGCCGGCGCCAAGCAGCACGCTCGGATTGGACGTGTTGGTGCAGGACGTGATGGCGGCGATCAGCACGTCGCCGTTCTTGACGTCGATGCCGTCCGTGGTCTGGTAGGTGCGATCGAGTTCGGCCGGCTCCTTGTTGAAGCCGTTCTCGGCCACGGGCTTGCTGAACAGCGAGCTGAACGTGCTCTTGACGTTGCCGATCTCGATGCGGTCCTGCGGACGCTTCGGGCCTGCCAGCGACGGCGCGACGGTGCCGAGGTCCAGCTTGACCACATTGCTGTATTCGATCTCGCCGGACTTGGGGATACCGAACATGTTTTGCGCTCGGAAATAGCCTTCGAACGCGGCGATTTCCTCTTCCGTGCGGCCGGTGCCCTTGAAGTAATCGATGGTCTTCTCGTCCACCGGGAAGAAGCCCATGGTGGCGCCGTACTCGGGCGCCATGTTGCCGATCGTGGCGCGGTCCGGCAGCGCCAGGCTGGCCGTGCCTTCGCCGAAGAACTCGACGAACTTGCCGACGACCTTTTCCTTGCGCAGCATCTCGGTGATGGTCAGCACGAGGTCGGTCGCAGTCACGCCCTCGCGCAGGCGGCCGGTCAGTTCCACGCCCACCACGTCCGGCGTCAGGAAGTACACCGGCTGGCCCAGCATGCCGGCTTCCGCTTCAATGCCGCCAACGCCCCAGCCCACCACGCCGATGCCGTTGATCATGGTGGTGTGGCTATCGGTGCCGACCAGGGTGTCGGGGTAGTACACGCCGTCCTTCTTATGGACGCCGCGCGCGAGATATTCGAGATTGACCTGGTGCACGATGCCGAAGCCCGGCTGCACCACGCCAAAGGTGTCAAACGCCTGCATGCCCCACTTCATGAACTGGTATCGCTCGTTGTTGCGCTGGAATTCCAGTTGCATGTTCAGGTCGAGCGCCTTCTTTTCGCGGAAGTGGTCGACCTGGACCGAGTGATCGACGACCAGGTCCACTGGCACCAGCGGCTCGATCTGCTTGGGGTTCTTGCCCATCTTCTCGGCCACGTTACGCATGGCGGCGAGGTCGGCCAGCAGCGGCACGCCGGTAAAGTCCTGCAGCACGACACGCGCCACCACGAACGGAATCTCGTCGACGCGTTCCGCGTTCGGCTTCCAGTTGGCAAGCTGGCGGACATGTTCCTCGGTGACCTTCTTGCCGTCGCAATTGCGCAGCACCGATTCGAGCACCACGCGGATCGACACCGGCAGGCGTTCGATCGCCACGTTCAGTTCCTCGCCCAGTTGGGGGAGGGAATAGAACTGGCCGTTGCCTGAAGAGCCGATCTTGAATTCTTTTAGCGTCTTATTGAGGTTGTAGGGCATTGCCATACTCCGATCGAGGAACCTAGCGAGGAATGATGCAGTGGCGTTGACTCGGACCTGACCCCTTGGTGCGCCGCCACGGCGATCACCGCGGTCCGATGTCGGCTGCGCACCGATACTCTAACTGCCGCGCTCACGGGTCGCCAGCGCCGGGCCGGCGAACGCCGTGTTCGCGCCATGACCGCCATGCCGGCAACCATTCCCCGCCGGCATGGCAAGCCGGGTCCGGCCTGAACCTCGAGGAGGCTGGGCCGGGAAACTGCGAGATTTACTGCTTCGGTGCCGCCGACTGCTGCGTGGCGTCGGATTGCGGTTGCTGCTGCGGCGTGGCCAGCAGGGGCGAGGCCACCGGCGCACGCAGGCCGCCGGCTTGCGTCGGCGCGGCGCCGCCGGCCTGCATCTCGGCGTTCTGGCATTCGTCGGCCAGGCGCTGGCCCAGGTTCTTGTTGAACAACATGGCCTTGCTCGGGATCACCACCAGGTCCAGGCCGGAGCGGGCGTCGAAGTAGCGGTCAGCGCCGGTCACGGTGGACTGGCGCGGCAGCTTGTAGTCGCGGCCTTGCCAGTGCACGGTCAGCACTTCATCGCGCAGCATGTTGCCGGAGATGTACAGGACGTTGCCGAGTTCGCACTGCCACTTCTCGCCCGTCGGCGTGGAGGCGGTCTCGGCAGCCGGGGCTGCCTTGCTCTTCTTGGCGGTCGCCTTCTTGGTGGTCGTCTTCTTGGCCGGTTCCTGGGCCATCACGGTGCCGACGGTACCAAGGGTGAACGCGCCGATGCACGCAGCGAGGATGAGCTTTTTCATGGGAATAACCTTTCAGGGTCTGTGTCTTTATGGTCTGGCAAGCCCCGGAGAGTCCGGAGCCTGGGCAAGATTCCGCCGCTATTCTCTACGATTTGCGGAGTAGGGCAAGCAGCCTGTCCTTTCGTTACATAATCCGGACGATATTGCGGGAATGTGGCGGAGGCGCGCTTCACATGCCGCGCCTCAGGTGCCTGGGCCTCACATGCCAATCACTTGCGCTTGCCGATCGGTACGAACTTCAGATCTTCGGGGCCCGTATAGTTGGCGCTCGGGCGGATGATCTTGTTGTCGATGCGCTGCTCGATGATATGCGCAGCCCAGCCCGAAGTGCGAGCGATCACGAACAGCGGCGTGAACATTGCGGTCGGCACGCCCATCATGTGGTAGCTCACGGCGCTGAACCAGTCCAGGTTCGGGAACATCTTCTTGATGTCCCACATCACCGTTTCCAGGCGTTCGGCGATGTCGAACATCTTCATCGAGCCGGCGTCCTTCGACAGGTTGCGCGCGGTTTCCTTGATCACCTGGTTGCGCGGGTCGGCAATGGTGTACACCGGATGGCCGAAGCCGATCACGACTTCCTTGTTCTCGACGCGGCGGGTGATGTCGGCCTGCGCTTCGTCCGGGCTGTCGTAGCGCTTCTGGATCTCGAAGGCCACTTCATTGGCCCCGCCGTGCTTCGGGCCGCGCAGCGCGCCGATCGCGCCGCAGATGGCCGAGTACATGTCCGAGCCCGTGCCGGCGATCACGCGGCCGGTGAAGGTCGATGCGTTGAACTCGTGCTCGGCGTACAGGATCATCGAGGTGTGCATGGCGCGTTCCCACAGCTTTGACGGCTTTTCGCCATGCAGCAGATGCAGGAAGTGGGCGCCGATCGAGTCGTCGTCGGTTTCCACTTCGATGCGGCGACCGTTGTGGCTGTAGTGGTACCAGTACAGCAGCATCGAGCCCAGGCTGGCCATCAGGCGGTCGGCAATGTCGCGAGCGCCCGGGGCGTTGTGGTCGTCCTTCTCCGGCAGCACGGTGCCCAGTACCGACACGCCGGTGCGCATCACGTCCATCGGGTGGGCCGAGGCAGGCACCCATTCCAGCGCGGCCTTGACGTTGGCGGGCAGGCCGCGCAGTGACTTCAGCTTGGTCTTGTAGGCGGCCAGTTCGGCCCTGTTCGGCAGCTTGCCATGGACCAGCAGGTGGGCGATTTCCTCGAACTCGCATGCATCGGCCACGTCCAGGATGTCATAGCCGCGGTAGTGCAGGTCGTTGCCGGTACGGCCGACGGTACATAGCGCGGTATTACCGGCGGTCACGCCCGACAGGGCAACGGACTTCTTGGGCTTCGGTCCCGCCGATTGCGGAGCGTCTGCCGGGGTGGTGTGATTGGCTGCGGACATCCTGTTCTCCTTTGGAATCGGTCTATGCCGGATGCTTGTTGTGCGCGTGCAGGGCTAGTCGAAGAACAACTCGGCCACGTTCTTCGGCAGCGGCGTGCCGGTGGCGTGAGCGCGTTGCAGCAGCGACCAGTAGTAACGGTAGCTGGCACGGTCATGCAGTTGGCCGTCGTGCCGGATCGGGGCCCAATTGTTTTCGTGGGCGGCCAGCAGAATCTGGCTGGCCGCGCCGATTTCCTCGATGCCGGGTCGGAACGCGGCGACGATCGGCTCGATCTGTCCCGGGTGGATGCTCCACTTGCGCAGGTATCCGAACTCGCTGCGCGCGCGGTGCGCATCATCGCCCGCGCGCTGGGGCACCTGGACGTCGGTGCTGACGTTATGCGAAGGCACCTTGCCGTGGCGGTGGCACGCTGCGGAGATCTCCAGCATCGCGCGGCGGACCAGGGGATGTTCGAACTGCTGCGGCGAGCGCATGGCCTCGCCGGGAATGGCGCCATGGTGGGCCGACACGAAGTCCATCAGCCCAAAGCTCAGGCACTCCACCTGCACCAGCGAAGCGATGTCGAATGCCTGCTCTAGCGCCGCGTGCGTCTCGATCAGCACATGGATTGGAATGTGACGGGCAATGCCTGCCGCGCGGGCTGCCTGGTTGACGTGGTCGGTCACGCGCGCCACTTCGACGACGTCGGTCACCTTGGGCACGACCACGTAGGCCAGCCGGGTACCTGCCGCGCGCACCAGCACGTCGACATCCTGCTTCCAGCACGAATGGGCCGGGTCATGGATGCGTACGCCCACACGGTTGTGGGCGTTGAGCGGACCGTTGATCAGGCTTGCGCACAGTTCGGCGTGTTCGCGTTCCAGGCCGACGGCGGCACCGTCCTCGCAATCGAACGTGATGTCGAAAACGGGGCCAAGCTCTTGCTGCAGGGCCAGCGACTTGAGCATCAGCTTTTCGCTGCCCGCGTAGTGGTCACACACCGGCAACTGGATGGGGATGGCTTCGCCCTGGAACAAGACCTCGGAGGGATGCACTTGGATTTCAGTGGGGAAAGGTTGTGGGATGGGCCGAAACAGTCGAGGGTAGGGGCCCAATACAAAAAAACCGGAGCCCGCGCCGATTCGTGAATCGTTGCGGTGCTCCGGTTTCCTATGCGGACAGGGTCCGAGGATCAGCCGAGCAGGTGCTGCACGCCGGCCTTCTCTTCTTCCAGTTCGTTCAGGGTGATGTTGATCTTTTCCTGGCTGTAGGCGTCGATCTCCAGACCCTTGACGATTTCGTACTTGCCGTTGGCGCAGGTCACGGGGTAGCCGAACATGGTGTCGGCCGGGATGCCGTACTCGCCGTTCGACGGGATGCCCATGGTGACGACCTTGCCGTTGGTACCCAGCACCCAATCATGCACGTGGTCGATGGCGGCGTTGGCAGCCGAGGCAGCCGACGACAGGCCACGCGCTTCGATGATGGCGGCGCCGCGCTTGCCAACGGTCGGCAGGAACACGTCGTTGTTCCACACCGGATCGTTGATCATGTCCTTGACGCTCTTGCCGTCGACAGTCGCGTAGCGATAGTCGGCGTACATGGTCGGGCTGTGGTTGCCCCACACGAACATCTTCTCGATCGAGGCCACCGGCTTGCCGGTCTTGGCGGCGATCTGCGACAGGGCACGGTTGTGGTCCAGGCGCAGCATGGCGGTGAAGTTTTCGCGCGGCAGGCTCGGTGCCGACTTCATGGCGATGTAGGCGTTGGTGTTGGCCGGGTTGCCGACCACCAGCACCTTGACGTTGCGGCTGGCGACTTCGTCGAGTGCCTTGCCCTGCACCGTGAAGATCTGGGCGTTGGCTTCGAGCAGGTCCTTGCGTTCCATGCCCTTGCTGCGCGGACGGGCGCCCACCAGCAGGGCAACGTCGGCGTCCTTGAACGCAACCTTCGGATCATCGGTGATGACCACGCCGGCCAGCAGCGGGAAGGCGCAGTCTTCCAGTTCCATCACCACGCCCTTGACGGCCGCCTGGGCCTGGGGCAGGTCGAGCAGTTGGAGGATGACCGGCTGGTCTTTGCCCAGCATGTCGCCGTTGGCGATGCGGAACAGCAGGGAGTAGCCGATCTGGCCAGCGGCGCCGGTCACTGCGACGCGCATTGGGGCTTTAGCCATGAGTAAATCTCCAAACGAATAGATGGGGGAAACCGGTGGGTGGCGTGCCGCGTAGGGGGAGGCTCGTCACCACGTGCTGGTTGTCGCCACAGCGGGGAGCGGCACTCTGCCGGAACCAGGTGGCAAAGCCACTGGGGGAACCGGTGAGGGTAGCCACAACGGGTCATGGTGAAGCAACGAAGCGTAAGTCTACTGCGAAGCGGGGCGCATTAGCCAGATTGAGCGGCTGTCATGTCTGTGTCACGCGCGCCGCTGGCGTGGACCAGCGCGAGTGTAGGCCGGGGCTCCCCCTCATGTCAATTCATATGTCTTATATAAGACATAAGACGTTTAACGTCAGGCTGGACGGGCTTCGCCGTTTTGTGGTGAAATCCGGCTATGTCCTCCCTGCCTACGTCCCTGACCGGCGCTGCCCTACCCGGAGCGCAGGATTCTGCCGCCGCCACCTCCGGCGCCGGGGCGCAGCCGTCGTCTTCCTCATCGTCTTCCCAGCAGCCGCCTTCCACCGCTGTCCACGCCGTGCCGTCGCCGACTTTCAGTCCGCTTTACCAGCAGATCAAGGCCCTGATCACGCGCAGCCTGCAATC
The DNA here is from genome assembly GCF_057073735.1 of Cupriavidus sp. C1SS-2L. Lineage (NCBI taxonomy): Bacteria > Pseudomonadati > Pseudomonadota > Betaproteobacteria > Burkholderiales > Burkholderiaceae > Cupriavidus > Cupriavidus sp. C1SS-2L. The sequence continues at coordinate 2,641,229 of NZ_CP172708.1, read as the reverse complement.
GGGCGAGTGGAAACCGGGTGACATGATACCCAGCGAAATGGAGCTGGCATCGCGCTACAAGGTCAGCCAGGGCACCGTGCGCAAGGCCATCGATGAACTGGCGGCCGAAAACCTGGTGGCGCGGCGGCAAGGCAAGGGTACCTTCGTCACCACCCACCACGAAGACGTGGTCAAGTTCCGCTTCCTGCGGCTGGTGCCGGACGAAGGCGAACCGCATTATGGCGCCAGCCACGTGCTCGAATGCAAGCGGCTGCGCGCGCCCGCCGAGATCGCTCGGCTGCTCGATATCCGCACCGGCGACAGCGTCGTGCAGATTCGCCGCGTGCTGACATTTTCGGGCGAGTCGACCGTGCTGGACGAGATCTGGCTGCTCGGCGCCAACTTCAAGGGGCTCACGGCAGAGAAGCTGACTGAGTGGAAGGGCCCCATGTACGCATTGTTCGAGGCCGAATTCGGTACCCGCATGATTCGGGCCTCTGAGAAGATTCGCGCGGTGGCTGCCGACGAGACGGCGGCCGCCCTGCTTTCCGTCCCGGTCGGGTCACCGCTGCTGTCAGTCGAGCGTGTGTCGTACACGTATGGCGACCGTCCGGTCGAAGTGCGGCGCGGCCTGTATGTGACGACGCGCCACTATTACCAGAACGACCTGAGCTGAATGCCGCCGGGATTATTGCGGCAATTGTCATGATCGCGGTAGCTGTTGCGTGGCAGGGGTGGATTTGGCGCATCGCGACGCGCCGTGTGCGATTGTCGCGCGCCGGCTGTCCGGGCCTGATAGCTGAAAATTATTGGTGCGGCGCGCAACAAAGGCGCTAAAATCTCATGGATTTGCCCCAATGCATTCTTTTGCATGCAGGGCAATGGCAGTTTCGTTTTTTGTTTACCGCAAAATGGGGTCTCGCATGGCTGAAGCCGTCAACAAAGCCAGGCCGGAGTTCCGGAATATCGGTATCTCGCAGATCGCGAAATACCGGTTGCCCTGGGCCGGCAAGGTGTCCATCCTGCATCGCGTGAGCGGCGCAATGATGTTCCTTCTTCTTCCCTTTGTTCTGTACCTGTTTGAGCAGAGCATTACCTCCGAACTGAGCTTCGCAAAGTTCTCGGCCCTGTTGTCCGGTGGCTTCGTCAAGCTGGTTGTGCTGGCCCTGATCTGGGGTTATCTGCATCACTTCTGCGCTGGTATCCGCTTCCTGCTGCTGGACGTGCACGTCGGCGTTTCCAAGCCCGCTTCGGCTAAGTCTGCCATCAGCGTGCTGGTTGTCAGCCTGCTGCTTACCCTGATTTTCGGCCTGAAGCTGTTCGGCCTGTTCTGAGGAGAATCAAGGTGGCAAACAATAATATCGGTCCCAAGCGTCTTGTCGTCGGTGCCCACTACGGCCTGAAAGACTGGCTCGCGCAACGCGTCACGGCTGTGATCATGGTGGTGTTCACCGTGATCCTGGCTATTGCCTTCCTGCTGTCGAACGGCGCTTCGTACGAAGCGTGGGCAGGGCTCTTCTCCAACCAGTGGATGAAGATCATCACGTTCCTGACCATCCTGTCGCTGCTGTATCACGCCTGGATCGGCGTACGTGACATCTGGATGGACTATGTGAAGCCGATGGCCGTGCGCCTCGTGCTGCAAGTTCTTACGATTCTGTGGCTCGTCGGTTGTGCGGGCTACGCTGCTCAGATTCTCTGGAGGGTGTAATAAATGGTCGCAGTCAAGACTGGATTGCCGCGTCGCCGCTTTGACGTGGTCATCGTCGGTGCTGGCGGCGCCGGGATGCGCGCATCCCTCCAGCTCGCGGAAGCCGGCCTGAACGTGGCCGTGCTGTCCAAGGTGTTCCCGACCCGCTCGCACACCGTGGCGGCGCAGGGCGGCATCGGTGCTTCGCTCGGCAACATGAGCGAAGACAACTGGCACTATCACTTCTACGACACCATCAAGGGCTCCGACTGGCTGGGCGACCAGGACGCCATCGAGTTCATGTGCCGTGAAGCCCCGAAGGTCGTGTACGAGCTCGAACACTTCGGCATGCCATTCGACCGTAACCCGGACGGCACGATCTACCAGCGTCCGTTCGGCGGCCATACGGCCAATTACGGTGAAAAGCCCGTGCAGCGCGCCTGCGCCGCGGCTGACCGTACCGGCCACGCACTGCTGCACACGCTGTACCAGCGCAATGTGCGCGCCAAGACCCACTTCTTCGTCGAATGGATGGCGCTGGACCTGATCCGCGACCAGGACGGCGACGTGCTGGGCGTGACCGCGCTGGAAATGGAAACCGGCGAGGTCTACATCCTCGAAGCCAAGACCACGCTGTTCGCCACGGGCGGTGCCGGCCGTATCTACGCTGCGTCGACCAACGCCTTCATCAATACCGGTGACGGTCTGGGCATGGCCGCTCGCGCTGGCGTGCCGCTGGAAGACATGGAGTTCTGGCAGTTCCACCCGACCGGCGTGGCCGGCGCGGGCGTGCTGATCACCGAAGGCGTGCGCGGCGAAGGCGGTATCCTGCGCAACAAGGACGGCGAGCGCTTCATGGAGCGCTATGCCCCGACGCTGAAGGATCTGGCGCCGCGTGACTTCGTGTCGCGCTCGATGGACCAGGAAATCAAGGAAGGCCGCGGCTGCGGCCCGAACGGCGACTACGTGCTGCTCGACCTGACCCACGTCGGTGCCGAGACCATCATGAAGCGCCTGCCGTCGATCCGCGAAATCGGCATGAAGTTCGCCAACGTCGACGCGATCAAGGAACCGATTCCCGTCGTCCCGACCATCCACTATCAGATGGGTGGCATTCCGACGAACTTCCACGGCCAGGTCGTGGTGCCGAAGAACGGTAACCCGAACGAGGTGCTGAACGGTTTCTACGCGATCGGCGAATGCTCGTGCGTGTCGGTCCACGGCGCGAACCGCCTGGGCACCAACTCGCTGCTGGACCTGGTGGTGTTCGGCCGTGCCGCCGGCAACCACATCATCGCCCAGAACCTGAAGCAGAAGGAACACAAGCCGCTGCCGGCCGATGCCGCGGACCTCGCGATGTCGCGCCTGGCCAAGCTGCAGGCCACGTCGTCGGGCGAATACACGCAGGACGTCGCCAACGACATCCGCAAGAACATGCAGTCGCATGCCGGCGTGTTCCGTACGCAAAAGCTGATGGACGAAGGCGTTGAGCGCATCCTGGAAGTGTCGGAGCGCGCCAACAACATCCACCTGAAGGACAAGTCCAAGGTCTTCAACACCGCGCTGGTTGAAGCCCTGGAAGTGGCCAACCTGGTGGAAGTGGCCAAGGCAACGATGATTTCGGCCGCTGCCCGCAAGGAATCGCGCGGTGCGCACGCCCACAGCGATTTCCCGAACCGCGACGACCAGAACTGGCTCAAGCACACGCTGTTCTACAGCGAAGGCAACCGCCTCGACTACAAGCCGGTGAAGATGGAGCCGCTGACGGTGGAAAGCGTTCCGCCGAAGGCCCGTACTTTCTGAGCACCGCATCGTAGAGAAAACAGGACCTACAGAAATGAAGCGTATTTTCGAAGTCTACCGCTACGATCCGGACAAGGACGCGGCACCGCGCATGCAGACCTACGAGGTCGAGCTCGACGGTCACGAGCGCATGCTGCTGGACGCGCTGGTCAAGCTGAAGAAGCTGGACGAGACCATCTCGTTCCGCCGTTCGTGCCGTGAAGGCGTGTGCGGTTCGGACGCGATGAACATCAACGGCAAGAACGGCCTGGCCTGCCTGACCAATATGCGCGAGCTGCCGGACCGTATCGTGCTGCGTCCGCTGCCCGGCCTGCCGGTCGTGCGCGACCTGATCGTCGACATGACGAACTTCTTCAAGCAGTACAACTCGATCAAGCCGTTCCTGATCAACGACGAGCCGCCGCCCGAGAAAGAGCGTCTGCAGTCGCCGGAAGAGCGCGACGAGCTCGACGGCCTGTACGAGTGCATTCTGTGCGCGAGCTGCTCGACGTCGTGCCCGTCGTTCTGGTGGAACCCGGACAAGTTCGTCGGCCCGGCCGGTCTGCTGCAGGCATACCGCTTCATCGCGGACAGCCGCGACCAGGCCACCAGTGAGCGTCTGGACAACCTGAACGACCCGTACCGCCTGTTCCGTTGCCACAGCATCATGAACTGCGTGGACGTGTGCCCGAAGGGTCTGAACCCGACCAAGGCCATCGGCAAGATCAAAGAGCTGATGGTCCGCCGCGCGGTCTGATCCGACGGTGGTTTGCAGTAAAGAGCAGTAGTTGTAAGCGGCGCGTCAGCCTGAGCGGCTATATCAGGCGGGCGCGCCGGAAAGCAGGAAGCCATGACCGAGAGTCTCTCCACCACCTTCTCCCATCAGGCCGATCCGCACAAGCGTGCGCGCCTGCGCTGGCGTGCGCGTCGCGGCCTCCTGGAGAACGACATCATCGTCGAGCGATTCTTCAACCGTTACGAGGAGAGCCTGTCCGATGAGGATGTGGCTTCGCTGAGCGAGCTGTTCGAGCTCAGCGACAACGAGTTGATGGACCTGCTCCTTGCCCGCAAGGAGCTAGACGGTGAGCTCGACACGCCCCCGATGCAGCGCATCATTGGCCTGCTGCGTTCGGTCTGAGTATTTGGTCAATATTATTATTCACAGCATTTGAAGGATCCGACATGACGCCGTCCGATGTGAAAGCCACGCTATCGTTCTCCGATGGTTCCCCCAGCGTTGAGCTGCCGATCTACAAGGGCACCGTAGGCCCGGACGTGATCGACATTCGCAAGCTGTACGGCCAGACCGGCAAGTTCACCTACGACCCCGGTTTCATGTCGACGGCTTCGTGCAATTCGAAGATCACCTACATCGACGGCGACAAGGGCGAGCTGCTGTACCGCGGCTACCCGATCGAGCAACTGGCGCAGAAGTGCGACCACCTCGAAACCTGCTACCTGTTGCTGAAGGGCGAACTGCCCAACGCCAAGCAGAAGGAAGAATTCACCGGCCACGTCATGAACCACACCATGGTTCACGAGCAGCTGCAGTTCTTCCTGCGCGGTTTCCGCCGCGATGCGCACCCGATGGCCGTGCTGACCGGCCTGGTCGGTGCCATGAGCGCGTTCTACCACGACGCGATGGACATCGATGATCCGCACCAGCGCGAGATCTCGGCCATCCGCCTGATCGCCAAGATGCCGACCATGGTCGCCATGGCGTACAAGTACAACATCGGCCAGCCGTACATCTACCCGCAGAACGACCTGTCCTACTCGGGCAACTTCCTGCGCATGCTGTTCGGCACGCCGTGCGCCCCGTACACCGTGAACCCGGTGCTGGAGCGTGCGCTGGACCGAATCTTCATCCTGCACGCCGACCACGAGCAGAACGCTTCGACCTCGACCGTGCGTCTGGCCGGTTCGTCGGGTACGAACCCCTTCGCAGCGATCGCCGCTGGCGTGGCCTGCCTGTGGGGTCCGGCTCACGGCGGCGCCAACGAAGCCGCGCTGAAGATGCTGGAAGAGATCGGCAGCGTCGACAACATCGGCGAGTTCATCAAGCAGGTCAAGGACAAGAACTCGGGCGTGCGCCTGATGGGCTTTGGCCACCGCGTGTACAAGAACTACGATCCGCGCGCCAAGCTGATGCGCGAAACCTGCCATGAAGTGCTGAACGAACTGGGCCTGCACAACGACCCGCTGTTCAAGCTCGCCATGGAGCTGGAAAAGATCGCGCTGGAAGACGAATACTTCGTCAGCCGCAAGCTGTACCCGAACGTCGACTTCTACTCGGGCATCGTCCAGCGCGCGCTGGGTATCCCGACGTCGCTGTTCACCTGCATCTTCGCGCTGGCTCGTACCCCGGGCTGGATCTCGCAGTGGGAAGAGATGATCACCGATCCGGAATACAAGATCGGCCGTCCGCGCCAGCTGTTCAACGGCGCCGCTTCGCGCGACGTGCCGGACATTTCCAAGCGCTAAGCGCGGGAATCGCTCTGGCTGCGCACCGCAGCAATCCCAAACGCCCCGGCTCGCCGGGGCGTTTGTCTTTCCGGCGTCACGCGTCTTGTGCGATGCAGCGATCGCAGTAGCAGGAAGTTGCACCTCGAGTGGTCAGAAGCGCAATTTGTGGTGAATTGTGTCGCGATCGACCAAACGGGTTCCGCATTTGTTGTGCGATTTTCGTATCCGGCAGGGAATTTGACCCTATAATGCGGGCTGCTCTGCCGATGGCAGCCGGGTCACCCTTCCGGCAAGCCGTGCGGCAAGCGGGGCAGGCGACAGCGCTTGCGCAATAGAGAACGCATCAAACGTTGTCTTTCCGAACCATGCTCCCCTGATCCTTCCGGGGGCTGACACATGCCGGGCCCCGCATTCGCTGTCTTCTTGCCGGACCCGTCTTCCGCGTCTCGGACCTGGTTTCTCTGTCGTCCGCGGGGTGTAGTTCGATTGCGCAGGTCATGCCGTCTCTTGCCCGTATGACCACAATACCAATCGAGGAGCTCCTGATGACGCTTTCCCGCCTTACGTCCATTTCGTTGGCCGCCGTGCTGGCCACCCTTGGCGCTGCCGCCAACGCCGAAACCGTGAAGATCGCTATTGCCGGCCCGATGAGCGGCGCCGTGGCGCAGTATGGCGATATGGTCAAGGCCGGTGCGCTGACCGCCATTGAACAGATCAACGCAGCCGGTGGTGCCGGCGGCAACAAGTTCGAGGCGGTGATGATGGATGATGCCTGCGAGCCGAAGCAGGCCGTGGCCGTGGCCAACAAGATCGTCAGCCAGGGCATTAAGTACGTCATTGGCCATGTGTGCTCGGGCTCGACCATCCCGGCTTCGGATATCTACGAGAACGAAGGCATTGTGATGGTCACGCCGTCGGCCACCGCACCGCAACTGACCGAAGCGAAAAAGCGCAAGTTCATCTTCCGCACCATCGGCCGCGATGACCAGCAGGGCCCGGCTGCCGCCCAGTACATCATCAGCAAGGTCAAGCCGAAGAAGGTCGCCGTGCTGCACGACAAGCAGTCCTACGGCCAGGGCATCGCTACCTCGGTGAAGAGGGACCTGGAAGCCGCCAAGATCCCGGTGGCGCTGTTTGAAGGCATCAACGCCGGCGATTCGGATTACTCCGCCGTGATCACGAAGCTGAAGTCGCAGGGCGTGGATTTCGTCTACTTCGGCGGTTACCACCCGGAAATGGGCCTGCTGATGCGCCAGGCGCGCGAGCAGGGCGTGAAGGCCACGTTCATGGGCCCCGAGGGCGTGGGCAACAAGGACGTCACCGCGATTGCGGGCCCGGCTTCCGAAGGCATGCTGGTGACGCTGCCGGCCGACTTCTCGGCCGACCCTGCCAACGCAGGCCTGGTGAAGGCGTTCGCCGACAAGAAGCGTGATGCCAACGGCCCGTTCCAGATGCCGTCCTACGCCGCCGTCAAGATCCTCGGCGACGCCATCGCCGGCGCCAAGAGCACCGATCCGACCAAGGTCGCGGCGTACATGCACAAGAACGCCTTCCAGACCCCGATCGGCAAGGTCGAGTACGACGACAAGGGCGACCTGAAGTCCTTCAAGTTCGTGGTCTACACCTGGCACAAGGACGCCAGCAAGACCGCCGCCAACTGATCCCGGCCTTTCCTTCGTAGCCATCCCGCGCCTCCACAAGGGGCCGCGGGATGGTCCGCTATCGGGCTTCGGCGCGGGCTTTCATCCGGGCTTCGACTTCCTGAGGCTTCCCCCCATGAACGAATTTCTTCCACAGTTCACCCAGCAGCTGGTCAATGGCCTGACGCTGGGTGCGATCTATGCGTTGATCGCCATCGGCTACACGATGGTCTACGGCATCATCGGCATGATCAACTTCGCCCACGGCGAGATCTACATGATCGGTGCGTACGTGGGTCTGGTCACACTGACCGCCATCGGCGTGCAGGCCGGCTACCCGTTGCCGCTGGTGCTGGGTGCCGCTCTGCTGGTCTCCGTCGTGATCACCGGCTGCTATGGCTTCGCGGTCGAGCGCGTGGCGTATCGGCCCTTGCGCGGCGGGCCGCGGCTGGTGCCGCTGATCTCGGCCATCGGCATGTCGATCTTCCTGCAGAACTACGTGCAGATCGGGCAGGGTGCGCGCGACGTGTCCGTGCCGATCCTGATCTCGGGCGCCATCGAATTCCAGATGGGCAGCGATTTCACCGTCACAGTGCCATATTCCCGTCTGCTGATCGTCGGCGTGACGCTGGTGCTGATGATCGCGCTGACGCTGTTCATCGGCCATTCCCGCATGGGCCGCGCGTGCCGCGCGTGCGCTGAGGACATGCGCATGGCCAACCTGCTGGGTATCGATACGAACCGCGTGATCTCGTTCACGTTCGTGCTCGGCGCGATGCTGGCCGCGGTCGGCGGCGTGCTGATCGGGCTGACCATCGGCAAGCTCAATCCGTTTATCGGCTTTATCGCCGGCATCAAGGCGTTCACCGCCGCGGTGCTGGGAGGCATTGGGAGCATCCCGGGCGCGATGCTCGGCGGCGTGCTGCTGGGCCTGGTCGAAACCTTCGCGTCGGGCTACATGCCGGCCGAATACAAGGACGTGGTGGCCTTCAGCCTGCTGGTGCTGGTGCTGCTGTTCCGCCCGACCGGCCTGCTCGGCAAGCCAGACGTGGAAAAGGTCTGAGGGAGACGCGACATGACAAACCGGACTTCTGCAATGCCCGCAAACCGGGCTTCTGCCCTGCCCGCAGGGCAATCCCTGAAGAATGCCGTGGTGGCCGCGGTGATGACGGCCATCCTGACCATTCCCGTGCTCGGCCTGCAACTCAAGCTGGACGGCTACAAGGTCGTGCTGGAGCCGCACTGGCGGCCGGTGTGGATCGCCGTGGCGGCGGTCTTCCTGTTCCAGCTGTTCAAGCCGCTGCTGTCGCGTGCCGGCAGCGCCGTGCGCATGCCGGCCATGCCGCAACTCGGCGTCGGCCAGCAGCGCGCGGCGGTGTGGGTGCTGCTGGCCGTGGGCCTCGTGTGGCCTTTCTTCGGCTCGCGCGGTGCGGTGGATGTGGCGACGCTTGCGTTGATCTACGTGATTCTCGGGCTTGGCCTGAATATCGTGGTCGGCTTCGCCGGACTGCTGGACCTTGGCTACGTGGGCTTCTACGCCGTGGGTGGCTATACCTACGCCATGCTGAACCAGTACTTCGGCCTCGGCTTCTGGGAATGCCTGCCGATTGCTGCAGCGATGTCTGCCACCTTCGGCTTCCTGCTCGGCTTCCCTGTGCTGCGCCTGCGCGGTGACTACCTGGCCATCGTGACGCTGGGCTTCGGCGAGATCATCCGCCTGCTCGCGCGCAACCTGACCGAGTACACCGGCGGCCCGGACGGAATCTCGGGCATTCCGAAGCCCACTGTATTCGGCTTCGAGATGGCGCGCAGCGCCACCGTCGAAGGCGCACGCACTTTCCATGAGCTGATCGGGCTGGACTACAAGGGCGAGCACATGGTGATCTTCCTGTACCTGCTCGCGCTGCTGCTGGTGGGCTTCACGCTGTTCGTAACCAGCCGCCTGATCCGCATGCCGATGGGCCGTGCGTGGGAAGCGCTGCGCGAGGACGAGATCGCGTGCCGATCGCTGGGCATGAACCCGACCCGCATCAAGCTGTCGGCGTTCACGCTGGGGGCGGCGTTCGCGGGCATCGGCGGCGCGTTCTTCGCGGCCCGCCAGGGACTGGTCAATCCGGAATCGTTCACCTTCATCGAATCGGCGCTGGTGCTGGCCGTGGTGGTGCTGGGCGGCATGGGTTCGCAGCTGGGCGTGATCCTCGCCGCGATCCTGCTGACCGTGCTGCCCGAAGTGGCGCGCGGTTTCGCCGAATACCGCATGCTGATTTTCGGCCTGGTGATGGTGCTGATGATGATGTGGCGTCCGCAGGGCCTGCTGCCCGCGAGCCGTCCGCACGTGGAGCTTCCCCGATGAGTACGGCGATGAATGCAAATGCGGAATTGCTGAAAGTTTCCGGCCTGCAGATGCGCTTCGGCGGCCTGCTGGCGGTGGATGGCATCGAGTTCGATGTCAGGCGCGACGAGGTCTTCGCGATCATCGGCCCGAATGGCGCCGGCAAGACCACGGTGTTCAACTGCGTCGGCGGTTTCTACAAGCCGACGGCGGGCGAGGTCACGCTGGACGGCCATGCCATCGCCGGCCTCCCGAGCCATATGGTGGCGCGCAAGGGCCTGGTGCGCACGTTCCAGAACATCCGCCTGTTCAAGAACCTGACCGTGGTGGAGAACCTGCTGGTCGCGCAGCACCTGCAGGTGCAGGCGGGCATCCTGCGCGGACTGTTCGCGACGCCGGCCTATCGCCGCGCCGAACGTGAAGCGCTGGAGCGTGCCGCCGAATGGCTGGAGCGCATGGGCCTGACCAAGGTTGCCAACCGAGAGGCAGGCACGCTGTCGTACGGTCACCAGCGCCGGCTCGAGATCGCGCGCTGCATGATCACGAAGCCGCGCCTGCTGATGCTGGACGAACCGGCTGCGGGCCTGAACCCGCAAGAGAAGATCGAGCTGTCGCAGCTCATCGACCAGTTGCGCAAGGAGTACGGCATCGCCGTGCTGCTGATCGAGCACGACATGAGCCTGGTGATGGGCGTGTCCGACCGCATCCTGGTGATGGAGCACGGCAAGCCGATCGTGATCGGCAAGCCCGAGGAAGTGCGCAACGACCCGCGCGTGATCAAGGCCTACCTGGGAGAGGACTGATGCTGAAGCTGGAACAGGTCCATACCCACTACGGCGCCGTCGAGGCGCTGTCGGGCGTATCGATCGAAGTCAACAAGGGCGAGATCGTCACCCTGATCGGCAGCAACGGCGCCGGCAAGACGACGCTGATGATGACCGTGTGCGGATCGCCGCGCGCGTCGAGCGGCCGCGTGCTGTTCGAGGGGCAGGACATCACGAACCGTTCGACGCACGAGATCATGCGCATGGGCATGGCCATCTCGCCGGAAGGGCGGCGCGTGTTTCCGAGCCTGACGGTGCTGGAAAACCTGAAGATGGGGGCATTCTTCGCCAAGCGCGAAGACATCGAGGCGGGCATCGAGCACGTGTTCAAGCTGTTCCCGCGGCTGAACCAGCGGTCGGCCCAGCGCGCCGGCACCATGTCGGGCGGCGAGCAGCAGATGCTGGCGATCGGCCGCGCGCTGATGAGCCGGCCGCGCCTGCTGCTGCTTGACGAGCCCACGCTCGGTCTGGCGCCGCTGATCATCGCGCAGATCTTCGACATCATCCGCACGATCCGTGACGAAGGCGTCACTGTGTTCCTGGTCGAGCAGAACGCCAACAAGGCGCTGCAGGTCGCGGACCGCGGCTACGTGCTGGAAACCGGCAAGGTAGTGCTGGCCGATACCGGCGCCAACCTGCTGTCCAACGACCGGATCAAGGCAGCCTATCTGGGCGGCTGATCCCATGCCGTCGTTCCCGCGTCGCGGGGGCGACGGTATGGCTTTCGCCATCCACGAAAGCCCCCTTTCGCCAATCGCGGCGCAGCGCAAGGCTGTGCCGGGGCAGGCCGGCGCCTCACCCGTGGCATAATCGCTTGAGAAGTCAAGCATTGCAAAAAGCGCTCGCTTCCGACGGCCTCCAGCGTCATCATCGCGGTTGCCGTCGCCGTGTCCTGCCCCGGTAACGAGGCGGCCGGACCACACAAAGATCCCTGCAAACTACTTGCGCGGTACCGTGCGCCATTTCCGCCGGAATGGCACGCTGGCCGCCCCATGCATCATGGCCAAGACGCTCTACGACAAACTCTGGGATGACCACACCGTCCACGTCGAGGAAGACGGCACTACGCTGCTCTACATCGACCGTCATCTGCTGCATGAAGTGACCAGCCCGCAGGCGTTCGAAGGCCTGAAGATAGCAGAGCGTCCGGTGTGGCGCATCAGCGCGAACCTGGCGGTGTCGGACCACAACGTGCCGACCACTGACCGCAGCGAAGGTATCGCCGACCCGGTGTCGAAGCTGCAGGTCGATACGCTGGACGCAAACTGCGACAGTTTCGGCATCACCCAGTTCAAGATGAACGATCATCGCCAGGGCATCGTGCACGTGATCGGGCCGGAGCAGGGCGCCACGCTGCCGGGCATGACGGTGGTGTGCGGCGACTCGCATACCTCCACGCACGGTGCATTCGGTGCGCTCGCGCATGGCATCGGTACGTCGGAAGTCGAGCACGTGCTGGCCACGCAGACGCTGCTGGGCAAGAAGGCCAAGAACATGCTGGTCAAGGTGGAAGGCAAGCTGCCGCGCGGCTGCACCGCCAAGGACATCGTGCTGGCCATCATCGGCAAGATCGGCACGGCCGGCGGTACCGGCTACACGATCGAATTCGCCGGGTCGGCCATCCGCGACCTGACCATGGAAGGCCGCATGACGGTCTGCAACATGGCCATCGAAGCCGGCGCACGTGCGGGGCTGGTGGCCGTGGACAATGTCACGCTGGAATACGTGAAGGGTCGTCCGTATGCGCCGCAGGGCGTAGAGTGGGACCAGGCCGTGGCCTACTGGAGCACGCTGCATTCGGACGCCGGCGCCAGTTTCGACCAGGTGATCGAGCTGCGTGCCGAGGACATCCGCCCGCAGGTGACCTGGGGCACGTCGCCCGAAATGGTCGTCAGCATCGAAGACCGCGTGCCGGATCCCGAAAAGGAAAAGGACCCGACCAGGCGCAACGCCATGGAGCGCGCGCTCGAGTACATGAACCTGCAGCCCAACGTGCCGATGGAAAGCATCAACGTGGACAAGGTGTTCATCGGTTCCTGCACCAACAGCCGCATCGAAGACATGCGCGCCGCCGCGTGGGTGGTGCAGAAGCTGGGCCGCAAGGTGGCTTCGAACGTGAAGCTGGCGATGGTCGTGCCGGGTTCGGGCCTGGTCAAGGAACAGGCCGAGCGCGAAGGGCTCGACAAGGTCTTCAAGGCCGCAGGCTTCGAATGGCGCGAGCCGGGTTGCTCGATGTGCCTGGCGATGAATGCCGATCGCCTGGAGCCGGGCGAGCGCTGCGCGTCCACGTCGAACCGCAACTTCGAAGGCCGTCAGGGCGCGGGTGGCCGCACCCATCTGGTGAGCCCGGCGATGGCCGCCGCGGCCGCCATCGAAGGCCACTTCGTCGACATCCGCAAGCTCGGCTGAGCGGAGTGCTGCAGATGAGAACCCTGATCGCTCTGCTGGCATGCTTCGGCATGCTGCAACTGGCCGGCTGCAACACCATGGCCGGTCTGGGCAAGGACACGCAGGCCGCCGGCAGCTCGCTCGAGCGCGCGGCCAAGAAGTAAGGAAAGAGACATGGACAAGTTCACTGTACACAGCGGCCTCGTGGCGCCGCTGGACCGCGAGAACGTCGATACCGACGCCATCATCCCGAAGCAGTTCCTGAAGTCGATCAAGCGCACCGGCTTCGGCCCGAACCTGTTCGACGAATGGCGCTACAAGGACGTCGGGGAGCCCGGCATGGACAACAGCAAGCGTCCGCTGAACCCGGACTTCGTGCTGAACCAGCCGCGCTACCAGGGTGCGTCGATCCTGCTCGCGCGCCGCAACTTCGGCTGCGGCAGCTCGCGCGAACATGCGCCGTGGGCGCTCTCGCAATACGGCTTCCGCGCCGTGATCGCGCCGAGCTTCGCCGACATCTTCTTCAACAACTGCTACAAGAACGGCCTGCTGCCGGTGGTGCTGAGCGAGCAGCAAATCGACCACCTGTTCAACGAGACCAACGCGTTCAACGGCTACAAGCTGACCATCGACCTGGACAAGCAGGTCGTGCTCACGCCGTCGGGCCAGGGCTATGAGTTCGACATTGCCCCGTTCCGCAAGTACTGCATGCTGAATGGCTTTGACGATATCGGCCTGACCCTGCGCCATGCCGACAAGATCAAGAGCTATGAAGCCGAGCGCGTGGCGAAGATGCCGTGGCTGAACAACCGCGTGGTCGGCTGAACGCCACAGCGGAAATCAAACAAGGAAAACACAGCATGAAGATTGCAGTCCTGCCAGGTGACGGCATCGGTCCGGAAATCGTTGCCGAGGCCGTCAAGGTCCTGAACGCGCTCGACGAGAAGTTCGAGATGGAAACCGCCCCGGTGGGCGGCGCCGGCTACGAGGCCGAAGGCCACCCACTGCCGGAGAACACGCTGAAGCTGGCCAAGGAAGCCGATGCCATCCTGTTCGGCGCCGTGGGCGACTGGAAGTACGACAGCCTGGAGCGCGCGCTGCGCCCCGAGCAGGCCATCCTGGGCCTGCGCAAGCACCTGCAGCTGTTCGCCAACTTCCGCCCGGCGATCTGCTATCCGGAATTGACGGGCGCATCGAGCCTGAAGCCGGAACTGGTCGCGGGCCTGGACATCCTGATCGTGCGCGAACTGAATGGCGACATTTACTTCGGCCAGCCGCGCGGCGTGCGTGAGGCGCCGGACGGCCTGTTCAAGGGCGCCCGCGAAGGTTTCGACACCATGCGCTACAGCGAGCCGGAAATCCGCCGCATCGCGCATGTGGCGTTCCAGGCCGCGGCCAAGCGCGGCAAGAAGCTGTGCAGCGTCGACAAGGCCAACGTGCTCGAGACCTTTCAGTTCTGGAAGGACATCGTGATCGATGTCAGCAAGGAGTATCCGGACGTCGAGCTGTCGCACATGTACGTCGACAACGCCGCGATGCAGCTGGTCAAGGCGCCCAAGAGCTTCGATGTAATCGTCACCGGCAATATGTTCGGCGACATCCTGTCGGACGAGGCCGCGATGCTGACCGGCTCGATCGGCATGCTGCCGTCGGCCTCGCTTGATGCGAACAACAAGGGCCTGTACGAGCCGTCGCACGGTTCGGCCCCGGACATCGCGGGCAAGGGCGTCGCCAATCCGCTGGCGACCATCCTGTCGGCGGCGATGATGCTGCGCTACTCGCTGAACAAGGCCGAACAGGCCGACCGCATCGAGAACGCCGTGAAGAAGGTGCTGGCACAGGGCTATCGCACCGGCGACATCCTGACGCCGGGCTGCAAGCAGGTCGGCACGCGCGAAATGGGCGAGGCCGTACTGGCCGCTCTGTAAGTCACAATCCGGAAAAGGCGCTGCGCTGCAACGCCTTTTCTTTTATTTGTCCCCGATTTTCCACGCTGCGGCACCGCCGCAAAATCGTGTAGACTCTGCGAATGGCCCGATTTTCCCAGTCCACCCTGACTGCTGTTGCTGCCCTGACCGTTACCCGCGGCCCGGTCGGCACGATTTCGCTCGGCCAGACCGCAACGACGATTAAAACGATTATTAAAACCGCGATCGCCTAGATCCGTTCGTCGTGCCTGCCCGTCTTCCCCGCGCAGCCACGCCGGGCGAGGAAAATGGCGGGGAAGTAAAAATCACATCCGAGGTAAATCATGATTGTAGGTCTCGTCGGTTGGCGGGGAATGGTCGGCAGCGTCCTGATGCAGCGCATGCAGGAAGAGCGTGATTTCGACCATATCGAGCCCGTCTTCTTCAGCACGTCCAATGCCGGCGGCAAGGCGCCCGCCATGGCCAAGAACGAAACCACGCTCAAGGATGCCAACGACATCGACGCGCTGAAGAAGTGCGACGTGGTGCTGACCGCCCAGGGCGGCGACTATACCAACGAAGTCTTCCCGAAGCTGCGCGCAGCGGGCTGGAAGGGCTACTGGATCGACGCGGCTTCGTCGCTGCGTATGAAGGACGATGCCATCATCGTGCTGGATCCGGTGAACCAGGGTGTGATCAAGGATGCCCTGTCCAAGGGCGTGAAGAATTTCATCGGCGGCAACTGCACGGTCAGCTGCATGCTGATCGGCCTCGGCGGCCTGTTCCAGGCCGACCTGGTCGAGTGGATGACTTCGATGACCTACCAGGCCGCCTCGGGCGGCGGTGCGCAGCATATGCGCGAACTGCTGACGCAGTTCGGTACGCTGAACGCATCGGTCAAGTCGCTGCTGGATAACCCGGCATCGGCCATCCTGGAAATCGACCGCCAGATCCTGGCGACGCAGCATGGCCTGTCCGCCGAAGAAACCAAGCAGTTCGGCGTGCCGCTGGCCGGCAATCTGATTCCCTGGATCGACAAGGACCTGGGCAACGGCCAGTCGAAGGAAGAATGGAAGGGCGGCGCCGAGACCAACAAGATCCTGGGTCGCGGCGAAGGCTTCCTGGGTGCGACCGGCGCCACGCCGATCGCCGTCGACGGCTTGTGCGTGCGCATTGGCGCCATGCGCTGCCATTCGCAGGCGCTGACCATCAAGCTGCGCAAGGACGTGCCGCTGGACGAGATCGAAGGCATGCTCGCGGCGGCCAACCAGTGGGCCAAGGTGGTGCCGAACACGCGTGAAGCCAGTATGACCGACCTGACCCCGGCTGCCGTGACGGGCACGCTGACCATTCCGGTCGGGCGCCTGCGCAAGATGCAGATGGGCGGCGAGTACCTGTCGGCCTTCACGGTTGGCGACCAGCTGCTGTGGGGCGCGGCCGAGCCGCTGCGCCGTATGCTGCGCATTTTGATCGAGTCCTGATCCCGGGGAGCGACGTTGCTGATGCCTGGAGGCTTTCGTTGCAGCCAGGCAACAGAAACAACAGCTTTGTCCGTGACGCCGCGCCCGTGCGCGGCGTTGTTACATCTGAACGCCTATTTTTTCGGGCGATGCGTCACAATACGCCGGCATGCGACCGCTTGCCGGCCCTCCGTCGGCACGCTTGCGCAATCCGGTGAGAGGCACACTAGAATGCCCGCTGGCCGGAGTGAATGCTTTGGGGTCGGGTTTCTATCGCTACTAAAACATAACGGAGCATAAGGTGAGTGTGAGCCAACATCGCCGGAAGAATGCGCCAACCGTCCGTCAGCGCTGGTCAACGCTGGCCGTCACGGCTCTCGGGCTGCTGCTTGCGCAGCCAGCTGCGTATGCCGCGGGGTTCGGGCAATTGCGGGTACAGTCGAATCTGGGGCAACCGCTGCAGGCGGAGATCGACATCAGCGGGGTGACTGCCGAAGAGGCAGCGGGATTGAACGTCAAGCTGGCCTCGCCGGCGGCGTATGCAAGCGCGGGGCTGACGTATCTGCCGGCCGTGAGCAGCTTGCGACTCGATATCGAGCGCCGTCCCAATGGCAGCTACGTGGCCAAGGTCCGGTCCAGCCAGCCGATCAGCGAGCCGTTCGTCGATATTCTGATCGACATGAGCTGGTCCAGCGGCAAGGTGTCGCGGGCCTATACTTTCCTGCTTGACCCCGCCGGGGCCAAGCCTTCCAACCAGACTTTCTCGCCGGCGACGGTCGTGCAGGCCGCCACGCCGGATGCCTCGCCGGCTGCCGCACCGGCGCCGGTGCCATTGCAGGAACCCGCACCGGCTGCCGCCCAGAGCACGCAGCCCGCTGCCCAAGCGCAGGCGCAGGCCGCAAGGCCCGCGAGGCAGCCCGCCAGTCGTCGTAGCCACGCGGCTCAGGCTGTCACCGGGGGCGAGTCACCGGCAAGCGGAGCGTACACGGTCAAGCGCGGGGACACGCTGTCGTCGATCGCCAACGATGCGCTGCTCGATCAGGAGGGCGTATCACTCGATCAGATGTTGGTCGCGCTGTACCGCAATAATCCTAATGCCTTCATCGGCGGCAATATCAACCGCCTGAAATCCGGCACGGTGCTGCAGGTGCCTTCGCGCCAGCAGGCGCAGTCGCTCACGCCCAAGGCCGCTCGCCGCGAGGTGGTGGCCCGTACGCAGGGCTTTGACGCGTACCGCAGCCGGCTGGCTGGTGCTGCCGCGGCGAAGTCGGTCGAGGCGGACAGCGGGCGCCAGCAGTCGGGCAATGTCACGGCGCGCGTGCAGGACCAGGCCGTTCCGGCCGCTGGTCCGCAGAACGAACTCAAGCTGAGCAAGGGCGAGCGCGCGGGCCAGGCTAATGCCACCGCGCAGGCCGAGGAAAACGTCGCGCGCGACCGGCAACTGAAGGAAGCCGAATCGCGGCTGGCGCAGTTGCAGAAGAACGTTGGCGACATGCAGAAGCTGCTCGAGCTGAAGAACAGCGAGATCGCCAAGCTATCCCAGGCCAACCAGGCCAACCAGGCTAACCAGGCCGCTGCGGCCGACAAGGGCAGGGCGGAAAAGGCTGCGCCGGCGGAAGCCAAGGCGCCGACCGTGGTCGCGGCCGAACCGCCTAAGACTGATGCACCGGCCCAGGCCGCACCGGCCACACCGACGGCACAAGTCGATGCCGCAAGTGCCGCGCCGGCCCAGGCTGCAGCGGCGGCAACCGCTGCGGTGGCTACTAGTCCGGCTACTCCGGCTGCCTCGGCACCGGTTGCCGGTGCCAGCACTGCACAGGCTGCAGCGCCCGCACCCAAGCGTCCACCGGTCGTGGTCCAGGCCGAGCCGGCGCCGGAGCCGTCGTTCCTCGACGGTCTGCTGGCCAATCCTATGCTGTTGCCCGGTGGTGGCCTGCTGGTGGCGCTGCTTGGCGGCTATGCGATCTACCGTCGCCGCCAGCAGCAGAAGTCGGCGGATGGCGGAGCCTTCGGTGACTCCATCCTGTCGCAGGAAAGCACCGTGATGGCCGGCGCCAATTCGCTGTTCGGTGCAGCCGGCGGGCAGAGCGTGGACACGTCGCAGCACAGCGTGTTCGGCGCGGATTTCCGCATCGGCAACAACATGCCGGAAGCCAGCGAGGTCGACCCGATCGCCGAGGCGGAGGTCTATATCGCCTACGGGCGCGACGTGCAGGCGGAAGAGATCCTGCGTGAAGCGCTCGAGAAGGACCCGGAGCAGCAGCCGATCCGGCTCAAGCTCCTGGAGATTTACAGTAATCGTCAGGATGTGGAAGGTTTCCGCGTGATTGCAGAAGAGATGTTCGCCCAGACCGGCGGACAAGGGGCGGAATGGCTCAAGGCCGCGGAAATGGGGCGCGCACTCGATGCGGGCAATGCGTTGTACCTGGCGGTGTCGCCGGACACGAGCAGCGGGCCGGAAACGTCCACGCCGGCGTCGGACCAGTGGCGCACGCAGGACCCGTCGCACGATCCGGCCGTGGCGCCGCGCGAACCTTCGCTGGGTGATCTGGCGCTGCCGCTGGATGCCTTCCCGGCACCGGCGGCTGGTGATCCGATCATTGCGCCGGAGTCGGCGTCGCTGGTCTTCAGCGACACCGCCATGCGCGCCGACGCACCGCTGGAGCCTGCAGCGAAGTTCGACGGTGACCTGGACCTGACGCTGCCGGTCGACGGTGACGACACCCTCGCAGACGTGCCCCGGCTGGACACGCCGACCCGCTCTCGCATGATGGAATTCGACATGTCGGGCCTCTCGCTCGACTTCAATGCCGACGCCGCCACCGAGTCCAGGGACGAAGCCGATGCGACCACGCAGCTTCCTTCGCCGACCATGATCCGGGACGGCAAACTGCCAGAGCCGATCGATCTGGCCGCCCTGGGCGACACCGGTCCCGACACCACGCCGGGCGTTTCGCCGAGCACGCTGTCGACAGACGGCATGGACGGTGGGCGCGACATGCAGATCAAGCTGGACCTGGCCCGCGCCTATATCGAGATCGGCGACAAGGAAGGGGCGCGCGAGCTGCTGCAGGAAGTCGTGGAGCAGTCGCAGGACGACCTGCAGGCGGAGGCGCGTTCGCTGCTGCTTGAGGTGGTCTGAGTTATCATCGACGATCCGGGCAGGCGGCAGTCATGCCGCGGCCCGAAGTGATGCGCCGGAAGCGTCCCTTCCGGCGCATTTGTTTTTGTCGGCCATCGCAGGCCAGTTTCCCGCTCCATGAACCGCATCGCCATCGGCCTCCACTACGACGGTGCCGCCTTTTCGGGCTGGCAGTCGCAGCCGCATCGCAACACCGTGCAGGATTACCTCGAAGACGCCATCGAGCGCTTCGCGGGCGTGCGCCTGTTGACGACCGTTGCCGGGCGCACTGATGCCGGCGTCCATGCGCTGGGGCAGGTGATCCATCTCGACACGACGCTGGATCGCACCACGTTCTCATGGGTGCGCGGCATCAATGCATTCCTGCCGCCGTCGATCGCGCTGCAATGGGCTCGGCCGGTCGACGAGAGTTTCCATGCGCGTTTCCTGGCGTTTGAGCGAATGTACTATTACGCGCTCTACACTGGCCCGCACCGCGTGCCACTCGCGCATGGCCGGGCCGGGTACCTTATGTTGCCGCCGGGCCAGAGGCTTGACGTGGATGCCATGCAGGCCGCGTCGCGCTGCCTGCTTGGCGAGCAGGATTTCTCGTCGTTCCGTGCGGCCGAGTGCCAGGCCAAGTCACCGGTCAAGACCATGTATGACGTGACGTTGAAGGCGGACGGCAACTGGGTCTTCCTGCGCTTCCGCGCGAGCGCCTTCCTGCATCACATGGTGCGCAACCTGATGGGTTGCCTGGTGGCGGTAGGGCGCGGACGCTATCCGCCGGAATGGCTGGCCGAAGTGCTCGCCGCCCGTGATCGCAAGCTCGCAGCGCCCACCTTCATGCCGGACGGTCTCTACCTCGCGGACGTGAAGTATCCTGAGGCTTACAAGATTCCGGCGGCGGACCCATCCGCCAGCCTGTTCCACGGAGTATTCCGCCATGACGCAGCCTGAGCGTGCCGACGCCGCGGCACCGGCCCGCACCCGCATCAAGATCTGCGGCCTCACGCGCGAGGACGACGTCCGCGCCGCGGTTGACGCGGGTGCTGACGCAATCGGGCTGGTGTTCTATCCGCCCAGTCCGCGCTATGTGGATCTGGCCCGCGCAGCGGAACTTGCCGAGGTCGCGGGGCCGTTCGTGTCCGTGGTCGGCCTGTTCGTCAATGCCGAGATGGAAGACGTGGCTCACGTCGCCGAGCGTGTGCCCCTTACGATGCTCCAGTTCCACGGCGACGAGACCCCGCAGTCCTGCACCCAGACCGCCCAGCGCTGCCGCCTGCCTTTTCTGCGCGCGGCGCGTGTGCGGCCAGGGCTCGATTTGGTAGAATTCGCCGGTCAATACCGCGATGCCGCTGGCTTGCTGCTCGACGCTTTCGTCGAGGGCTATGGCGGCGGCGGCCACGTCTTCGACTGGACCCTGATCCCTCCGGCATGGCTTGCTTCCAACCATCCGTCTCCCGGCAACCCGAACGCAAACGGCGCTCCTCGCATCGTTTTGAGTGGTGGGTTGAACGCGCAAAACGTCGCTGGCGCGATTGAACGCGTGCGGCCCTACGCTGTGGATGTCAGCAGCGGAGTCGAGGCCGCCAAGGGCGTGAAGGACCACGCCCGCATCGCCGCGTTCGTGCGCGCAGTCCGCAGTGCCGAGGCAGGATGAAGCGGTCGCAAGATCGGCCCCTTCACCATGGCCCCGGCGAATTGCAGTAGCGCCGCTCGCATCGCAGTCAAAATTTGCGCCCTTGCCCGTGAGGCAAGGCCGTTGACCTGAAGAGCCCAGACATGTACGACCTGCCCGATTCCCGTGGCCATTTCGGCCCCTATGGCGGCACCTTCGTCTCCGAGACGCTGGTCCACGCACTCGATGAGCTGCGCGAGGCCTATGCCCATTACCAGCAAGACGCCGAGTTCGACGCCGAATTCCGCCGCGAGCTGAAGCACTTCGTCGGCCGTCCATCGCCGATCTATCATGCGCAGCGCTGGAGCGAGCTGCTCGGCGGCGCGCAGATCTACCTCAAGCGCGAGGACCTGAACCACACCGGTGCCCACAAGATCAACAACGTGATCGGCCAGGCGCTGCTGGCCAAGCGCATGGGCAAGAAGCGTGTGATCGCCGAGACCGGCGCCGGCCAGCACGGCGTTGCCACGGCCACTATCGCCGCACGCTTCGGCATGGAGTGCGTGGTCTACATGGGCTCCGAGGATGTCAAGCGCCAGGCCGCGAACGTCTATCGCATGAAGCTGCTCGGCGCGACCGTCGTTCCGGTGGAAAGTGGCTCGCGCACGCTCAAGGATGCGCTCAATGAAGCGATGCGCGACTGGGTGACCAACGTCGAAACCACGTTCTACATCATTGGTACCGTGGCCGGCCCGCACCCGTACCCGATGATGGTGCGCGATTTCCAGTGCGTGATCGGCGAGGAAGCCAAGGTGCAGATGCCCGAGATGACTGGCCGCCAGCCGGATGCCGTGATCGCCTGCGTGGGCGGCGGCTCGAATGCAATGGGCATCTTCTATCCGTACATCGAGCACAAGGACGTCCAGCTGATCGGTGTCGAAGCCGCCGGCGATGGGCTGGATACGGGGCGCCATGCAGCGGCACTGATCGGCGGTACGCCGGGCGTGCTGCATGGCAACCGCACCTACCTGCTGCAGGACGAAAATGGGCAGATCATCGAGACGCATTCGGTGTCGGCCGGTCTGGACTATCCGGGCGTCGGTCCCGAGCACGCGTGGCTCAAGGACATCGGCCGCGCGCAGTATGTGCCGATCACCGATGAGGAGGCGCTCAAGGCCTTCCACGATTGCTGCCGCATCGAGGGCATCATCCCCGCGCTGGAATCGAGCCATGCGATCGCCTACGCGTGCAAGCTCGCGCCGACACTGCCCAAGGACAAGCTGCTGCTGGTGAACCTGTCCGGCCGCGGCGACAAGGACATGCACACCGTCGCCGAACGCTCGGGGCTCAAGCTCTGATGCGCGCGCTGCCACCTTCCGTACCGTCGGAGCTGGCCCTGGGCGGGGCTTCGGACCTGCCCGGTGCGCCGGACGCGCCTGCGCTGCAGCTGTTCCAGGAAGACATGTTCGAAGGCATTGCACGCCTGCCGGACGGCTCGGTCGACCTCGTCGTCGCCGATCCGCCCTACGGGCTGGGCAAGGACTACGGCAATGACTCCGACTTGCTGTCGGGTGATGCCTACCTCGAGTGGTCCGAGCGCTGGATGGATGCCGTCTGCCCGAAGCTGGCGCCCAAAGGCACGCTGTACCTGTTCTGCACCTGGCAGTATTCGCCCGAGCTGTTCGTGATGCTCAAGCGCCGCCTGACGATGATCAACGAGATCATCTGGGACCGTCGCGTGCCGAGCATGGGCGGCACCACGCGCAAGTATTCGTCGGTGCACGACAACATCGGCTTCTTCGCCAGGGCGCGCGATTACTACTTCGACCTGGACCCGGTGCGAATTCCGTACGACCCGGAGACCAAGAAGGCGCGCAGCCGCCCGCGTTTCGAGGGCAAGAAGTGGCTCGAGATGGGCTACAACCCGAAGGACCTGTGGAGCATCTCGCGCATCCACCGCCAGGATCCCGAGCGCGCCAATCACCCGACGCAGAAGCCGCTGGAAATCGTCGAGCGCATGGTGCTGTCGAGCTGCCCGCCGGGCGGGCTGGTGCTGGACCCGTTCGCGGGCAGCGGCACTACCGCGGTGGCGTGCCTGCGCCATGGCCGGCGCTTCGCGGGCTTCGAGATCAATCCCGAGTATGTCGAGGTGGCGCGCGGGCGTGTGGCCGCGGCCGCGCAACTGGCCAGGTCCGAGGCGGACCGCAACCCAACATCGGCGGCTGCCAATGACGAGGATTCGTCGGCGCAGCTGCCTCACCTGATTCCCTGATATGTCACGCATCCAGAAGACATTCGCGGCACTCGCCGCGCAGAACAAGAAGGGCCTGATTCCGTTCATTACCGCAGGCGACCCGGAACCGGGGCTGACGGTGGACCTGATGCACGCACTCGTTGCCGGCGGCGCCGACGTGATCGAGCTCGGCGTGCCGTTCTCCGATCCGATGGCCGATGGCCCGGTGATCCAGCGCGCCTCCGAGCGCGCGCTCGCCAATGGCGTGTCGCTCACGCAGGTGCTGCAGTGGGTGCGCGAATTCCGGCAGACCAATGCCGATACGCCGGTCGTGCTGATGGGCTATGCCAACCCGATCGAGCGCATGGGCGAGGCCGCATTTGCCAAGGCCGCTGGTGCTGCTGGCGTGGACGGCGTGCTCGTGGTCGACTATCCGCCGGAAGAGTGCGAGTCGTTCGCCGTGCTGATGCGCGACAACGGCATCGATCCGATCTTCCTGCTGGCGCCGACTTCGACGGATGCGCGCATCGAGGCCGTTGGCAAGGTGGCGAGCGGCTATGTCTACTACGTCTCGCTCAAGGGCGTGACCGGTTCGGCCACGCTGGATCTGGACAGTGTCGCGGCACGCCTCCCACTGATCAAGAAGCACGTGAACCTGCCTGTTGGCGTGGGCTTTGGCATCCGTGATGCGCAGACGGCACGCGCGATCGGCAGCGTGGCGGACGCCGTGGTGATCGGTAGCCGGCTGGTGCAGCTGCTCGAAGATGCGCCGCGCGGACAGGCGGTAGAATCGCTGCGTGCGTTCATCGCCGGAATTCGCGAGGCGCTGGACGCCTGAAGTGATGAGTTGGCTGCCTGATGGTGGCGAAAAAGTGCTGGAGCCTGCGCGCCATGCGTGTTCTGCTTCGGCCGAACCATGCCGGCATGGTAAATTCTCGGGTTGATTCCCTGCCGTTCCTCCGGTTTCACCGGGCCAATGCGTAGCGCAAGTCGCGCATCGCGAGCGGCAGTCATCCGAAAGGAGCTTTCATGAGCTGGTTGGATAAACTCCTGCCTCCCAAGATTCAACAGACCGACCCCCGTACCCGCAAGGGCATTCCCGAGGGGTTGTGGGTCAAGTGCCCGTCGTGCGAGTCCACCCTGTACCGGACCGACGTCGAGGCCAACCTGCACGTCTGCCCGAAGTGCGACCACCATATGCGCATCAGCGCGCGCGCGCGCCTGGACGCGCTGCTCGACGCCGAAGGCCGCTATGAAATCGGCCAGGAAATCGTGCCGGTGGACGCACTCAAGTTCAAGGACAGCAAGAAGTACCCCGACCGCATCAAGGCCGCCATGGACGAGACCGGCGAGACCGATGCGATGGTCGTGATGGGCGGTGCGATCCACACCATTCCGGTGGTGGCGAGCTGCTTCGAGTTCGAGTTCATGGGTGGCTCGATGGGCTCCGTGGTCGGCGAGCGCTTCGTGCGTGGCGCCCAGGCGGCGCTCGAGCAAAAGGTGCCGTTCATCTGCTTTACCGCCACGGGCGGTGCGCGCATGCAGGAAAGCCTGCTGTCGCTGCTGCAGATGGCCAAGACCACGGCGATGCTGAACCAGCTTTCGGCATCGAAGCTGCCTTTCATCAGCGTGCTGACCGACCCGACCATGGGTGGCGTGTCGGCCAGCTTCGCGTTCCTCGGCGATGTCGTGATCGCCGAGCCGAAGGCGCTGATCGGCTTTGCCGGCCCGCGCGTGATCGAGCAGACCGTGCGCGAAAAGCTGCCGGAAGGCTTCCAGCGCGCCGAATTCCTGCTGCAGAAGGGCGCCATCGACATGATCGTCGACCGCCGCAAGCTGCGCGCCGAGCTGGCGCAGTTGCTTGCGCTGCTGCAGAAGCAGCCGGCGGACGCGGTCGCGTAAGAGCGGCCGGATGGCACAGGCAAGGGCGCGGGCGGTTGACGCGCCTTTTGTTTTTCCTGGCGCCGAGGCAATGCCAGCTCCGGCCTTGACTTTCAGGCCGGCTGGCCAAATCTAGAAGCAAAGCATTTCCACCCCCCTTCATGCCTGTCTTCCACAACCTTCCCGAATGGCTCGCCCATCTCGAAACCGCCCATCCCGTGGGCATCGACATGGGCCTGACCCGTATCACGCGCGTCAAGGAAGCGCTGGGCCTGCGCATTGATGCCGTGGTGTTCACGGTCGGCGGTACCAACGGCAAAGGCTCGACCTGCGCCATGCTGGAGCGCATCATGCTGGAAGCCGGCTACAAGGTGGGCTGCCATACCTCACCGCATCTGGTGACGTTCAACGAGCGCGCGCGCCTCAATGGCGAGATGGCGACGGATGCGCAACTGCTGCCGCACTTCGAGGCCGTGGAGCGTGCCCGCACCAGCTTTGCAGACCCGATCAGCCTGACGTATTTCGAGTTCACCACGCTGGCGATCATCCATATGTTCGCGGCGGCCGGGCTGGACGCGATGATCCTGGAAGTGGGCCTGGGTGGGCGACTCGATGCGGTCAACGTGATCGATACGGATTGTGCCGTGATCACCAGCGTCGATATCGACCACACGCAGTACCTCGGCGACACGCGCGAGAAGATCGGCTTCGAGAAGGCTGGCATTTTCCGTCCGGGCGTGCCGGCGATCTGTGGCGATCCGGTGCCGCCACAGTCGTTGATCGACCATGCCGAGGCGATCGGCGCCGACCTGTGGCTGGTCGGGCGCGATTTCCGCCACCAGGCCGCCAAGGGTCAGGAGCGCCAACAGTGGGACTGGAGCGGACGCGAGCGCAAGCTTAACGGGCTTGGCTATCCGGCGTTGCGCGGCGCGAATCAATTGCTGAACGCTTCGGCTGCACTGGCAGCGCTGCAGGCGATGCGTGCGCAGTTGCCCGTGAGTGCGCAGGAAGTCCGCAACGGCCTGGCCTTCGTGGAGCTGCCCGGGCGCTTCCAGGTGCTGCCGGGACGCCCGGCGGTGATCCTCGACGTGGCGCATAACCCGCATGCGGCCGCCACGCTGGGCCAGAACCTGGAAAACATGGGCTTCTTCCGCTACACCTACGCGGTGTTCGGCGCCATGCAGGACAAGGATCTCGCGGGTGTCCTGCGCCAGGTGGCCGACAAGGTGGATCACTGGTGCCTGTGCGACCTGCCGACCGAGCGCGCGGCAACTGCCGCCGATTTGCTGCAGAAGCTCGAAGAGGGCGGTTTCCAGCCGGGGCCGGATGCCACGGCGGCCTGTTTTTCCAGCCCCGAAGCCGCTTACCGCGATGCCATCGAGAGAGCGACCGAGAATGATAGAATTCTGGTCTTCGGATCGTTCTATACCGTTGCCGGCGTAATGGCATACCGCGCCACGCAGGCAAACTAGCGCAGCGCCGCACACGAAAGTGCGGCACAAGTTCGCGGCAATCGAGCGACAAACCAGCGGCCGGCACGGAGCGAATCCGACGGCCGCCGCACCGAACCAATCTATGGGCCTGCTTTCGCTGTTTTCTTCCCGCAAGGGCAACGACCCGGCACCCGAGCGTACGCGCAGGCAGCGTACCGACCCTGGTGCAGGCATCGCCTCGTCGCGTCGACTCGCGGAGGAATATGCCGACGACACGCTGGATCCCGAATTTCCGCAGAAGCAGCGCGCACGCCGCCGCCTGATCGGTGCCGTGGTGCTGGTGGTGGCCGCGGTCATCGTGCTGCCCATCATCTTCGAAACCAAGCCGCGCCCGGTGTCCGACGATGTGTCGGTGAAAGTCACAGGCGGCCAGGGTGCACAGAAGCCGAAGGTTGAAGCCCGCAAGGCGGATCCGTTGCCGCCGGCGCCGCAGTCCCAGCAGGCTCGGGGCGACACCGCGGAAGCACTCGACGCTGGCGAAGAAGTGGTCAGCGCGCCGTCAAAGCCGGCCCCCGCCGCGGACAAGCCCGCGGCACGTACCGATACCAAGCCCGCCGAGACCAAGACGGCGGATGCCAAGACGCAAGGCAGCGGCAAGTACCTGATCCTGATTGGCGCTTTCTCTTCGGAAGAGAGGGCAAAGAACTGGCTGGCCAAGCTCAAGGCGAGCAAGGTGCCGGCGTATGTCGAACGGAAAGTCCTGGCTGACGGCGAGCGTATCCTGCTGCGCGCGGGCCCCTTCAACGACCGTGATGCCGCCGACGCCGCCGACAAGCGCGTACGCGCGACCGGGCTCGCGTCGAAGGTGGTGGAACAGTAAGCCTGCGTGGCCGCGCGATGCGGCCGCCTGCAACGATGCAGCCGACTTTCTTCGACTACGCTGTCGTCTTCATCCTGCTTGCTTCCGGCCTGATCGGCGTGCTGCGCGGACTGGTCCGCGAGGTGCTGTCGCTGATCGGCTGGGTGGTGGCGTTCTGGGTTGCCTACCGGTTTGGTGGCGTGGCCGCCGGATGGATGCCGGAATCGCTGCCCGGCGGCGAGATCGCGCGCCACGCGCTGGGCTTCGTGACCTTGCTGATCGGCACGGTGATCGGCGCGGCGCTGGCGGGCACGGTGGTCGGCCAGCTGCTGGAAAGCACCGGCCTGAAGCCGGCGGACCGCGGACTCGGCCTGGTGTTCGGCCTGCTGCGCGGCGCGCTGATCGTGATGCTGCTGGTCACGCTGGCCGGACTGACGAAATTGCCGGAAGAGGAATTCTGGCGCGACGCGTTGAGCCGCCCCTATGTGATGCAGGCTATGGAATCGCTGAAACCATGGCTGCCACCGGAGCTGGCGAAGTACGTCAAGACATGACACTGAGGCCCGGCACCGATGCCTGGCCGGTACGAAACGCAGGCCCTGTCCTCAGGACCGGGCTGCGCCCCTGATTCAAAGCCTTTCCTGGGAGCATGGCATGTGCGGTATCGTCGGCGCGGTCTCTACCTCGCCCGTCAACCAATTGATTTACGACAGCCTGCTGTTGTTGCAACACCGCGGACAGGATGCTGCCGGCATCGCCACCGCCAACGGCAGTACTTTCCACATGCACAAGGCCAACGGCCTCGTGCGCGACGTGTTCCGGACCCGCAATATGCGCGGCCTGCCGGGCACCGCCGGCATCGGTCAGGTGCGTTACCCGACCGCGGGCTCCGCCTCCAGCGAAGAAGAGGCACAGCCGTTCTACGTCAATGCGCCGTACGGCATCATCCTGGCCCACAACGGCAACCTGACCAACTGGCAGCAACTGCGCGAGGAAATGTTCCGCCGCGACCGCCGCCACATCAATACGCACTCGGATACCGAGGTGCTGCTCAATGTGCTCGCTGACGAACTGCAGCGCGCGAGCCAGGGCATGGCGCTGGATCCGGAAACGATCTTCAAGGCCGTTTCCGGCATGCACCGCCGCGTGAAGGGCTCGTACGCCATTGCCGCGCAGATCGCCGGTTACGGCATGCTTGCCGTGCGCGATCCGTTCGGCATCCGCCCGCTGAGTCTTGGCAGCGTGGACACGCCCACCGGCAAGGAATGGATGGTGGCGTCGGAGTCGGTGGCGCTGGAAGGCATCGGCTATCGCATGGAGCGCGACGTGGCGCCCGGCGAGGCCATCTTCATCGACCTCGACGGCAAGCTGTACAGCAAGCAGTGCGCGGACAACCCCGTGCTGACGCCGTGCATCTTCGAGTACGTCTACCTGGCCCGTCCGGATTCGTGCATCGATGGCGTGCCCGTCTATGACGCCCGCCTGCGCATGGGCGACTACCTGGCCGAAAAGATCCGCCAGGAAGTGTCGGCCGGCGACATCGACGTGGTCATGCCGATTCCCGATTCCAGCCGCCCGGCCGCCATGCAGGTAGCCAACCGGCTGGGCGTGGGCTATCGCGAAGGTTTCTTCAAGAACCGCTACGTGGGCCGCACCTTCATCATGCCGGGCCAGGCGGTGCGCAAGAAGTCGGTGCGCCAGAAGCTCAACGCGATGGCCGTCGAGTTCAAGGGCAAGAACGTGCTGATCGTCGATGACTCGATCGTGCGCGGCACCACGTCGTTCGAGATCGTGCAGATGGCGCGCGACGCCGGCGCCAACAAGGTCATCTTCGCCTCGGCCGCGCCGCCGGTGAAGTACCCGAACGTGTACGGCATTGACATGCCGACGCGCAGCGAGTTGGTGGCCCATGGCCGCACGCACGAAGAGATCGCCAAGATCATCGGCGCCGACAAGCTGGTGTACCAGGACGTGGAAGCGATGAAGCAGGCTGTACGCGACATCAACCCCGCGTTGAACGACTTCGACGCGTCGTGCTTCGATGGCCGCTACGTTACCGGCGACATCGACGAGGCCTACCTGGATCGCCTGGAAACGGCGCGCAGCTTGGCTGATCGCGAAGGCACCGGAGACATGGAGCGCTCGCAACTGCACCTGCAGCGTTCGGGCGGCAACGAGTAAGCCGCGCCGCGTCCGTGCGCGTTGACGAATGCGAGGCCCGGCCGTAACATGGCCGGGCGTCGATTTGAGAGTCAGCTTGCGGACGCGGGTCCTGCCCGAAACAGCTAAAGAGATAGCCGTCAGAAGGGAAATTCCGGCGCAGCCGCCGTGAAATCCCTAGGTATCCGCAGAATACGCAAGCCCGTCGATCCGACTCTCCGATCGCACGGGCTTTTTTCATGGCCGGCCGTTTGCCGCCGGCTTGTCGAGACCACTGCATTCGCGCGGGTACGACCGCGCCACCAGCATGAACCAACCGCTCAATCCTGAATCGCTTGGCATCGATACCCTTGGCGTGCGCGCCGGCACGCTGCGCAGCGAATACATGGAGCATTCCGAGGCGATGTACCTGACCTCGAGCTTCTGCTTCCACAGCGCCGCCGAAGCCGCGGAACGCTTCGCCAACTCGGAAGAGGGCTTCACCTACTCGCGCTTCACCAACCCGACCGTCTCGATGTTCCAGTCGCGCCTGGCGGCGCTGGAAGGCGCGGAGTCGTGCATGGCGACCGCGTCGGGCATGAGCGCGATCCTGTCGGTGGTGATGTCGCTGATGCAGGCGGGCGACCACCTGGTGAGCTCGCGCGCGATCTTCGGGTCGACCATGACGCTGTTCGGGAACATTTTCTCGAAGTTCGGCGTCGAGACGACCTTCGTCGACCCGGGCGATCTGAACGCTTGGCGCGCGGCAGTGCGACCGACCACGAAGCTGTTCTTCCTGGAGACCCCGTCGAATCCGTTGACCGAGGTAGCGGACATCGCGGCCGTGGCCGACATCGCGCACAACGCCGGCGCCCAATTGATCGTCGACAACTGCTTCTGTTCGCCAGCGCTGCAGCAGCCGATCAAGTTTGGCGCCGACATCGTGGTGCATTCGGCCACTAAGCATATCGACGGGCAGGGCCGTGTGCTCGGCGGCGCGGTAGTCGGTTCGCACGATTTCATCATGGGCAAGGTTTTCCCGTTCGTGCGTACCGCGGGTCCGACGCTGTCGGCCTTCAACGCGTGGGTGCTCCTCAAGGGCATGGAGACGCTGGCCATCCGCATGGAGCGGCATTCTGCCAATGCGCTGGCGCTCGCCGAGTTCCTGGAATCGCATCCGGCAGTGGCACGCGTGTTCCATCCCGCGCTGAAGTCGCATCCGCAGCATGAGATCGCCATGCGTCAACAGAGCGGTGGTGGCGCGATCGTGTCGTTCGAGCTCAAGGGTGCGACGCCCGAGCAGCAGCGTGCGAATGCCTGGCGCGTGATCGACAACACGCGCTTGTGCTCGATCACCGGGAATCTCGGTGATACGCGTACGACGATTACCCATCCGTACACGACCACGCACGCGCGTGTGAGTCCGGAGGCCAAGGCAGCTGCGGGTGTCGGTGAAGGCCTGATCCGCCTGGCGGTGGGACTTGAGACGGTGGCCGATCTGAAGGCCGATCTGCTGCGCGGGCTCGGCGAGTAAGACGACAGCCGCGGAAGGATAGCGCCGGCTCAGGGCGTCTGGGCTGGTGCTGCGTTATCGCTGCCAGCCACGGCCTTGACGCCGGCCTTGGTCACGTCGTAAGTGGTTTCCACCGCCGTCGAAGCGACACTGACGGCTGCGGAGCCCACCGTTGTCACGGTGGAAACGGCAGCGCTGCCTACCGCAATGGTCGCCCCAACGACGCTGCATCCTGCCAGCAAGGCGCCTGTCGCGATCGCGACTAGCCGTGCGGCGACGCGGTATGAGGGTCGGGGAAAACCGGAAAACGAAAACGGCATGCAAGGCTGCCCGGTGGGCACGTAAATAGGCGCCAGGACATCGGGCCCCGGCAACCGGCCGCCTGCGAAGCTCATCGCAGCAAGCGGCGCCGCAACAGTACCAGCGAAAGCACCAGGGCAACAATACCGTAGGCCATCAGCACGGCAATATGCAACCCGGCATTGTCGATCGGCCGCCCCAGCATCAGCGGACGGATCAGTGCAACCGCATGCGCGAGCGGCAGGACATTGGTCGCCGCGCGAGCGCCTTCGGGCAACTGTTCGAGCGGGAAGAACACGCCCGAGAGCAGCAGCATTGGCGTCATCACCAGCGTCTGGTAGAACATGAAGAAGTCATAGCCGGGGGCCAGCGCCGTGACGATCATCGCCAGGCTCGCGAACGTGATGCCCGCCAGCACGATCACCGGCAGTGCCAGCAGCGCGCCCGGCATGTGCGCATAGCCGAGCGCCCCGGCCACGAGCATGATCGCCAGCCCCGACAGCACCGCCTTGCTGGCGGCCCACAGGATCTCTCCGAGCACCACGTCGCCGAGCGTCAGCGGCGCATGCATGATCGCTTCCCACGTGCGCTGCACGTGCATGCGCGAGAACGCCGAGTACATCGATTCGAAGCTCGCCGACATCATCACGCTCGATGCCGTGGTGCCGGCGGCGAGGAAGGCGATGTACGACACGCCGTGCACTTGCCCGACCAGCAGGCCGAGTCCGAGGCCAAGGCCGAACAGGTAGATCATCGGATCGGCCAGGTTGCCGATCATTGACGGGATGGCCAGCTTCTTCCACACCATGTAGTTGCGGTACCAGACCATCATCCAGTTGCGCAGATTGCGCGGCAGCAGTGGCTGCGGATAGTGCTGTGCCGATGCGGCGCTGCCGTTGCGGGTGCGGGTTTGCGTCGCTGCGGCAGTTGCCGTGTCCGGACGCGGATCCTGTTCGCTCATGTCAGTCCCTCATCTCGCGGCCGGTCAGCTTGAGGAACACGTCCTCGAGGTTGGCCGGACGGTGCAGGTAGCGTACGCCGCTCTGGCCATGCAGGGCGGCGAGTAGCGGGGCTGGCTCGCGCACGTAGCAGAAGAGCGTCTCGCCGCTCATTTCGGTGCGCTCGGCCAGCGGTGTCAGGCTGCCGCGCAGCGTGTCGAGTTCATCGCCATAGACCTCGACCACATCGCAGCCGATCTGGCTGTCGATCAGGTCGTGTGGCTTGCCTTCGGCAATCTTGCGGCCGCCATCGATCACGCACAGGTAATTGCACAGGCGCTCGGCCTCTTCCATGAAGTGCGTGGTCAGCAGGATGGTCTTGCCGCTGGCCATCAGCGACTTCAGCCGTTCCCAGATCAGGTGGCGGGCCTGCGGATCGAGCCCGGTCGTGGGCTCGTCCATGATCAGCAGGTCCGGGTCGTTGATCAGCGCACGCGCCACGGTCAGGCGCCGGCGCATGCCGCCGGACAGGTCGCGCACCTGGGCGTTGGCGCGGTTTTCGAGCCGGGCGAATTCCAGCAGGGCCGGCACGCGGCGTTCGATCACGGCAGAGGACAGGCCGAAGTAGCGGCCGAAGATGCGCAGGTTCTCGATGACGGAGAAGTCCGGATCGAGATTGTCGAACTGCGGAACCACGCCGACGCGCATGCGTGCCTGCGGCGCGCGCTCGGGAATGGGCTCTCCGCATAGCGTCAGCGAGCCCCCTGCCGGCGTGGTCAGGCCCAGCAGTAACCGCAGCGTGGTGGTCTTGCCAGCGCCGTTGGGGCCGAGCAGGCCGAAGCACTGGCCACGGTGCACCTGCAGATCCAGATCGTTGACGACAACCGTGTCGCCGTATTGCTTGCGCACCTTGCGCAACTCGAGGATGGCAGTCAAGGCAGGAACCGGTAGGCGCGCCGGCGGGGCGCAATATCCACCATTATGCCGGTCATCGCCGCGCATGACCTGTGATGCACTGCACCATTGCGCGCCGGTCAGCCAGTCGACATCCAGGCATAAAAAAACCGCCAGCATGCTGGCGGTTTTTTCTGAGCGCGAAACCGAATCAGTAGAGCTTCTTCGGCAGCATTTGCATGCGCAGACGCTTGCGCAGGCGCGCTTCGGCAGCCTTCTTCTTGCGCTTGCGCTCGGTCGTCGGCTTTTCGTAGGCCGTGCGGCTCTTCAGTTCGACGATCAGGCCGGTCTGCAGAATCGCGCGACGGAAGCGACGCATTGCAACTTCAACCGGCTCACCGGGTTTCAAGACGATCTTAGTCAATTCAGTCCTTTAGGGGAGTGCCGCACATGCGGCTGGTTCAAACGAGGGGGAAACTGCGGCCGCCGGAGCAGCTGGTATTGCACGAGGAGCGATTTGCCCTGGTGCACCCCCGCGAACCTGAAAGATGTGGACCTGTGAGTCCGTGCAACCAGTGTCAGGGGCTGATAGCGCCGGGTTCCTTGAACAGCGGGAGCCTGGCAGTACCGGTTTCCGTAAAAAGCTATACGCCCGTAACTATGGCACGTATACGACGCAAATGTCAAGAATGTGCCGCAACGAGGCAGCGGTGAGCGGGTCTTCCGGAAACGGGTTGCGACGCTCGCTGCACATCAATTCGTCGAGCTCTTGCGGGCGCGGCGCCGATGATACGCGAGAACCGGCGACTGCGTCCGGCGATACCGAAGCGCGGCATCGACGAGCACGGCAACGCGCCCGTCTTTATGCGTTCTTTATACCGCTTGCGCCACTTTCTACCCCGTTTTTAGCGCCCGATCCATAAGCTGCCAGACACCAAATACTCACGGATGGCAGAAGTCATGGACGGAGTTTTTCTGATCGCCTTGATCGTATTCGCCGCCGCCACCGCGGCACTGCTGCGGCTCTGCGATGCGCTGGGAAGCCAGGCACCAGATGCCGGCACACAGCACGGCGATGTTCACTACCACGCAGCGCCTGGCAAGCACAGCGCTGCCGACAGGGGGATGTGATGGACTGGGCTGACCTGCTGAGCGGCGCGCTCGCCGCGCTGATTTTCATCTACCTTCTGATCGCGCTCTTCCGCCCGGAGAAATTCTGATGTCGAACGAGTTCCTGGGCCTGCTGGCCCTGTATCTGGCGATCCTGTTCGCCGCAGGTCCGTTTCTCGGCCGCTATATGCGGCGGGCAATGGAAGATGGCAGTTACAAGCTGACCGCATGGGGGCGTCCGTTCGAGCGCGTGATCTACAGGCTCGCCGGCGTGCGCGCCGATGCCGAGATGGGATGGAGGCAGTACACGATCGCCGTGCTGGCGTTCAACCTGCTTGGCGTGATCGTGGTCTACGCCCTGCAGCGACTGCAGGCCTATCTGCCGTTCAACCCTCAGGGCGTTGGCGCGGTGACGCCGGACTCGGCCTTCAACACCGCCATCAGCTTCGTTTCCAACACGAACTGGCAAGGCTACGCGGGCGAATCGACGATGAGCTACCTGACGCAGATGCTGGCGCTCACCGTGCAGAACTTCTTCTCCGCGGCGACGGGCATTGCCGTGGTGTTCGCGCTGATCCGCGGTTTCGCGCGGCAGAGCAGTGCGACCATCGGCAACTTCTGGGTCGATATAGTCCGAAGCACGCTGTATGTGCTGGTGCCGATCTCGACGGTGATCGCGCTCGCGCTGGCCAGCCAGGGCGTGATCCAGAACTTCGACAGCTACAAGGAAGTCAGCCTGGTGACACCGGTCGAATACAGCCAGCCCAAGGTTGATGCGGCCGGACAGCCGCTGCTCGACGCGCAAGGCAAGCCGGTCACCGAAGATCTGAAGACGGACAAGCAGACGCTGGCGATGGGTCCGGTGGCCTCCCAGGAAGCGATCAAGATGCTCGGCACCAACGGTGGCGGCTTCTTCAACGCGAACTCGGCGCATCCCTACGAGAACCCCACCGCGCTCACCAACCTGATCCAGATGCTGGCCATCTTCCTGATCCCCACAGCGCTGTGCTTTACGTTCGGCGAGATGGTGAAGGACCGGCGCCAGGGCGTGGCGGTGCTCGCGTCGATGACGGTGATCTTCATCGCCATGGCCTGCGTGACGTCCATTTCCGAGCTGCAGGTGAATGCTGCGCTATCCGGCCTCCCGGTCGACCATGCCGTATCGGCACTGCAGGGCGGCGGCAACATGGAGGGCAAGGAAACGCGCTTCGGCATGGCGGCGTCGGCACTGTTCGCCACCATCACCACGGCGGCCTCGTGCGGTGCGGTCAATGCCATGCATGACTCGTTCACCGCCATCGGCGGGCTTGTGCCGATGCTGCTGATGCAGCTTGGCGAAGTCGTGTTCGGCGGCGTCGGCTCCGGACTGTACGGCATGCTCGTGTACGCGGTGCTGGCCGTGTTCATCGCCGGCCTGATGATCGGCCGCACGCCGGAGTACCTCGGCAAGAAGATCGAAGCCTACCAGATGAAGATGACCGCGGTGGCCATCCTCGTCACGCCGCTGCTGGTGCTGGTCGGCACGTCGATCGCGGTGATGACGGAGGCGGGCAGGGCGGGCGTGTTCAACCCGGGCACGCACGGCTTCTCCGAGATCCTCTATGCACTGTCCTCGGCGGCCAATAACAACGGCAGCGCCTTTGCAGGCCTGTCCGCCAACACGCCGTTCTTCAACACCCTGCTCGCCGCGGCCATGTGGTTTGGCCGCTTCTGGATCATCATCCCGGTGCTCGCGCTGGCTGGCTCACTGGCGGCGAAGAAACGCCTGCCGGTGACGGGCGGCACCATGCCCACGCACGGCGCGTTGTTCGTGGTGCTGCTGGTCGGTTCGGTGCTGCTTGTGGGCGCGCTGACGTATGTCCCGGCCCTGGCACTGGGACCCATCGCCGAGCAGCTGCAGGGCGCGGTGACGGCAATTGCCAAGTAAGCGTATTGCGGAGAAACGCATGCAACAAGAATCCATGGCGACGCAAGGCAAGACCGGCGGCGCCGCATCCAGAACCAATGCATCGGCGGCCAAGGCCGCCCAGCCATCGGGCGCCGCCAACCGTCCGCATGGCCAGCATCCGCATCGTCCGCCGCGCCGCGGCATGTTCGCTGCCGAACTCGTCAAGCCGGCTTTGCTGGCCGCAGTGAAGAAGCTGTCGCCACGCGATCAGGTGCGCAACCCGGTGATGTTCGTGGTGTATGTCGGCAGCAGCCTGACCACTGTCCTGTTCCTCAAGGCGCTGGCTTCGCCGGTGGCGGGAGGCGAAAGCGCCGGCTTTATCCTGGCCGTCTCGGTCTGGTTGTGGTTCACGGTGCTGTTCGCCAACTTTGCCGAGGCGCTGGCCGAAGGGCGAAGCAAGCAGCAGGCGGAATCGCTGCGTGGTCTGAAGACGACCGCCATGGCGCACGTACTCGTGGACGGCAAGCGAGGCGGTGCGATGGAAACGCGCGCGGCTACAACCCTGCGGCGCGGCGACATCGTGCAGGTCCAGGCCGGCGACATGATCCCCGGCGACGGTGAAGTGATCGAGGGCGTGGCGTCGGTGGACGAAAGCGCCATCACTGGCGAATCGGCGCCCGTGATCCGCGAATCCGGCGGCGACTTCTCGTCGGTGACCGGCGGCACGCGCGTGCTGTCCGACTGGATCGTGGTGCGCATCACCACCAACCCGGGCGAGAGCTTCATCGACCGCATGATCAGCATGGTCGAGGGCGCCAAGCGGCAGAAGACGCCGAACGAACTCGCGCTGACCATCCTGCTGGTGGGCCTGACCATCGTGCTGCTCCTGGCGACCGCCACGCTGCTGCCGTTCTCGCTCTACAGCGTGCTGGTCACCAAGGCCGGCATGCCGGTCACGATCACCGTACTGGTCGCGCTGCTCGTTTGCCTGATTCCGACCACGATCGGCGGCCTGCTGTCTGCGATCGGCGTGGCCGGCATGAGCCGCATGATGGAGGCCAACGTCATCGCCACCTCGGGCCGTGCCGTGGAAGCGGCAGGCGACGTCGACGTGCTGCTGCTCGACAAGACCGGCACCATCACGCATGGCAACCGCCAGGCCGCGCGCTTTGTGCCGGCACCGGGCATCTCGGCGCAGCAGCTTGCGCAGGCAGCGTGGCTGTCGTCGCTCGCCGACGAAACGCCCGAAGGCCGCAGCATCGTGACGCTGGCGCGCCAGCAGCAAGGGGTTGCCGCGCCGGACATGGCGGAGCTGCGCCCGGTGTTCGTGCCGTTCACGGCGCAGACGCGCATGAGCGGGGTGGACCTGCGCAATGGAGACAGCGAACGCATCGTACGCAAGGGCGCTGCCGACGCGGTGCGCCGCTTCGTGACCGAACGCGCGGGCAAGTTCCCGGAAGCCGTGATGCAGGCCGTCGACGACGTTGCCGGTGCCGGCAGCACGCCGCTGGTGGTGGCCGAGGGATCCGACGGCAATGTGCGCGTGCTCGGCGTGGTCGAGCTCAAGGACATCGTCAAGACCGGTATCCGTGAGCGCTTTGCCGAATTGCGCAAGATGGGCATCAAGACCGTGATGATTACGGGCGACAACCGGCTTACCGCGGCGACCATCGCGGCCGAGGCGGGCGTCGATGACTTCCTTGCCGAGGCCACGCCTGAAGCGAAGCTCAAGCTGATCCGCCAGTACCAGGGCGAGGGACGCCTGGTGGCGATGACCGGCGACGGCACCAACGACGCGCCCGCGCTGGCGCAGGCCGACGTCGCCGTGGCGATGAACAGCGGCACGCAGGCGGCGAAGGAGGCAGGCAATATGGTCGACCTCGACAGCAACCCGACCAAGCTGATCGAGATCGTCGAGATCGGCAAGCAGATGCTGATGACGCGCGGTTCGCTGACCACGTTCAGCGTGGCCAACGACATTGCCAAGTACTTCGCCATCATTCCGGCTGCCTTTGCCACGACCTATCCGCAGCTCAACCTGCTGAACGTGATGGGGCTGAGCACGCCGGCGTCCGCGATCATGTCGGCGGTGATCTTCAATGCGCTGATCATCGTCGCGCTGATCCCGCTGGCGCTCAAGGGCGTCGCCTACCGGCCGCTCGGCGCGGCGGTGCTGCTGCGTCGCAACCTGCTGATCTACGGCCTTGGCGGCATTCTCGTGCCGTTTGTCGGGATCAAGCTGATAGACATGGCGCTGGCCCTGCTGGGCTGGGTCTGACCCTATTCCTGCATTGAGAGGAACTCATGAATATGCAAGCGCAATCCACGCAATCCGCGCCGGCGGCACCGCTGCAAGGCGGACTGTTGCGGCCCGTGGCGGTGGTTTTCGTCGTGCTGTCGCTGGTGACGGGGCTGTTGTACCCGGGCGTGATCACGGCGGTGTCGAAAGCCGTGTTCCCGGAGCAGGCAGCCGGCTCGTTGATCGTCAGGGACGGCAAGGCCGTGGGCTCGTCGCTGATTGGCCAGCCGTTCTCGGACCCGAAGTACTTCTGGGGTCGCCTGTCGGCCACCGCGCCAATGCCGTACAACGCCGGAGCGTCGGCCGGTTCGAACCTTGGGCCGACCAACCCGGCGCTGACCGATGCGGCGCGTGCGCGCATCGATGCGTTGCGTGCGGCGGATCCTGACAACAAGGCAGCGGTGCCGGTGGATCTGGTCACCGCTTCCGGCAGCGGTCTCGATCCGCACATCAGCATCGCCGCAGCGGACTACCAGGCGCCGCGCGTCGCGCGGCTGCGTAGCCTGCCGCTCGAAAAGGTCCAGGATCTGATCAAGGCGAACATGGAATCGCCCCGGCTGGCGGTGCTGGGTGCCCCAGGCGTCAACGTGCTCAAACTGAACCTGGCGCTGGATGCGGCATCGGGCAAATAGGCACGCGGTGCGCGTGGCACAATCTGACTGCGGCTGCCCCCACGCCGGGCGGCGCAGCTGACCATGCCCGAATTGCGATCTCCCGCCGAACGTCCGGATCCGGACACCCTGCTGCAACGCATGCAGGAGGAGGGCGCGCGCGCCGCGCGTGGCAAGCTGCGCGTCTATTTCGGTGCCTCGGCCGGCGTGGGCAAGACCTTTGCCATGCTTGCCGCGGCGCGGTCGCTGCGAGAGCAGGGCGTGGACGTGGTCATCGGCGTGGTCGAAACGCATGGCCGCGCCGAGACCGAGGCACTGATCGATGGCATCGAGCGCCTGCCCATGAAGGACGTGCCGTACCGCGACCGCGTGCTCAAGGAGTTCGATCTCGACGGTGCGCTGGCGCGTCGTCCGGCGCTGGTTCTCGTCGACGAGTTGGCCCATTCCAATGCTGCGGGCAGCCGCCACCCGAAACGCTGGCAGGACATCCAGGAACTGCAGTCGTCTGGCATCGACGTCTGGACGACCGTCAACGTGCAGCACCTGGACAGCCTCAATGAAGCCGTCGGCGGCATTACCGGCATTCGCGTCTGGGAAACCGTGCCGGACGCCGTGTTCGACGGCGCCGACGAAGTGATCCTCGTTGACCTGCCGGCCGACGAGTTGCTGCGGCGCTTGCGTGAAGGCAAGGTCTACCTGCCCGAGCAGGCCCGCCATGCGGTGCGCAACTTCTTCCGCAAGGGCAACCTGATTGCCCTGCGTGAACTGGCATTGCGCCGTACCGCGGACCGTGTCGATGACGATGTGCGTGCCTATCGCCGCGCCGAATCGATCCAGTCGGTGTGGCGCACGCGCGAGGCGGTGCTCGCCTGCATCGGCACTGGCAGCGATGCCGAGCAGGTCGTCAGGAGCGCGCGCCGGCTGGCCGGCCAGCTCGATTGCGACTGCCATGTGATCACGGTAGCGGCGCCGCGACTGGCATCCGTCCCCGATGCCGAGCGCGTGCGGCTGGAGTCGGCGATGCGGCTGGCCGAGGAACTCGGCGCGCGCACCGAGACGCTGGCCGGCAGCGACATGGTGCAGGCGGTGGCCGGCTATGTCCGGCGGCACAACTTGACCAAGGTCGTGCTTGGCCGCACGCCGACGCGATGGCGGCGCGAAGATGACTCGCTGCTGATGCAGGGGCGTTCGCTACTGGCCTGGGTACTATCTCCATTCCTGGGCGCGCGCGCATGGCTGTTCGGCCGCAAGAGCTTTGCCGATGCACTGTCGGCCGCGTGCCCGGAGATCGACGTGATACGCGTCGCGGCCGATTCCACGCGCGTAGACGTCAAGCCCGCCAGCGCGCCGATCCCGCTCGACGAAAGCGAGGCCGCGCACGCACAGGAGCGTCGCGTGCGCATGCAGTCGTACCTGTGGGCCATTGCGTGGTGCGCCGGCGCGACGGCGGTGTCGATGCTCGCACGGCCGTGGTTCGACCTTGTCAACATCGCCATGCTGTTCCTGGTGGCGGTGGTCGGCGTGGCGCTGCGCCATGGCCGCGCGGCGGCGGCACTGGCCTCGGTAGTTGCCGTGGGCGCATTCGATTTCTTCTTCGTGCCCCCGCGAATGTCGTTTAGCGTGAGCGACGTGCAGTACCTGCTGACCTTCCTGGTGCTGCTGTCGGTCGGCCTGGTCATCGGTCAGCTCACGGCCGGACTGCGCGAACAGGCCGAAGTCGCGGTGCAACGCGAGACCGATGCGCGCACGCTGTACGAGCTCGCGCGCGAACTGTCGTCGGCCCTGATGAACGAGCAGATCGTCTCGATTGGCAGCCGCTTCCTGCGCGCGGCCTTCGACGCACGCTCGGCATTCTTCCTCGTCGGACCGGACGGCCGGCTGCTGCCGCCTGTGGTGGATACGCAGGGACAGGCCGGCGGGCACAGCGACGCGATCGACCGCGTGCTCGCGCAGTGGGTGTTCGACCATGGCCAGCCGGCCGGCACAGGCACCCATACGCTGCCGGCCGGTACCGTGCTGTACCTGCCGCTCAAGGCGCCGATGCAGACGCGTGGCGTGCTGGCCGTCGAGCCGCAGGCGTGGCGCGCATTTGCGCAGCCGGCACTGCGGCGCCAGGTCGATGTATTCGCGACGCTGATCGCCATCACCATCGAACGGCTGCACTACGTAGACGTCGCGCAGCGGGCGCTGTTGTCGATGGAGTCGGAGCGGTTGCGCAGTTCGCTGCTGGCCGCGGTGTCGCATGACCTGCGCACGCCGCTGACCAGCCTGATCGGCATGGCCGAGACCCTGCAGCGCGGCGATCCGCCGCTCGCGCCGCGCGTAGCGGATACGGTCTCGGCGATGCGTGACCAGGCCAGGCGCATGAGCACGATGGTCGTCAACCTACTCGACATGGCGCGGTTGCAAGGGCGGGACGTGCGCATGCAGAAGGAGTGGCAGTCGTTCGAGGAGCTTGTTGGCGCGGCGCTTGGAGCCTTGCGCGATGCGCTTGTCGGACATCGTGTCGCGGTGGCGGATCTGCACAAGATGCCGCTGGTGGAGTGCGATGCCGTGCTGATGGATCGCGTGCTGTGCAACCTGCTGGAGAACGCCGCCAAGTACACGCCTGCCGGAACCGAAATCCGCATCCGCGCGGAGGTCGTGGACGACGAGGTGCGCCTCGTGGTGGAAGATGATGGCCCCGGCGTGCCCCCCGGCAGCGAACGGCAGATTTTCGAGAAGTTCACGCGCGGTGAACGTGAATCGGTGACAACTGGCGTGGGCCTGGGCCTTGCCGTCTGCGACGCGATCGTGCAGGCGCATGGCGGACGGATCTGGGTCGAGCCTGTGCGCGATGCTGCCACGGCAGGGGCTGGCATCGGTGCACGATTCATAGTGGCCTTGCCGCGCGGCAATCCGCCGGTGATCGAGCCCGAAGCCGCGGACATTCCCGCATAAATCCGCGCGGACACACATAGATGGAGTGCAACAGATGCCTTTCGAGTTTTCGCCCACGGTGCTGCTCGTCGAGGACGAACCTCATATCCGCCGTTTCGTGCGTGCGGCGCTGCAGGCCGAGGGCTGCACGGTGCACGAGGCCGATTCGCTCAAGCGCGGGCTGATCGAGGCCGGCACGCGCCAGCCCGACCTGGTGATCCTCGATCTTGGCCTGCCCGACGGCGATGGCGTTGACCTGATCCGTGAAGTGCGCACCTGGACCGAAGTGCCGGTGCTGGTGCTGTCGGCCCGCAGTGCAGAAGAAGACAAGATCGGCGCGCTGGATGCAGGCGCCGACGACTACCTGACCAAACCGTTCGGCGTGGGCGAACTGGTGGCGCGCCTGCGCGTGCTGCTGCGCCGGCATGCGCGGTCGAATCCGCACGGCTCTGCGCAGATCGCCTTTGGCGAGGTGCAGGTTGATCTTGCCAACCGCATGGTCACGCGTGCCGGAGAGCCCGTGCACCTGACGCCGATCGAATACCGCCTGCTATCGGTGCTGATCGCGCATCGCGGCAAGGTGATGACGCACCGCGAGTTGCTGCGGGAGGTCTGGGGACCATCGCATTCCGAGAGCAGCCAGTACCTGCGCGTCTACATGGGCCATCTGCGTCACAAGCTCGAGGCAGACCCTGCGCAGCCAGCGCATCTGCTCACTGAAGTCGGCGTAGGCTACCGATTTGCAGGGTAGGGCAGCGCAGCGCTTTTTATTGCAATCACTTCCACCGAGCTGTACGCGGGCATCGGCTATGGCCCAGTGTTCCTGAAATACTCCTACGCGCCGACGAACCTGTTCGGGTTTGCCGACAGCAAGCACAGCTGGTATGCCGACCTGTCGGCGAACGTGCCGCTCAATGTGTGGGGACTGACGCTGAACGCGCACGTGGGCTACCAGAAGGTGCAGATCACCGATGCGTCGTACACGGACTGGAAGCTAGGCCTGACCAAGGACCTGGGCAAGGGCTTTTCGGTGTCGGTGGCGGCGTATATCGACACGAATGCCGACAAAACCGTCTATACCAATGCCAGGGGAAATTACATGGGCAAGGCGACGGCATGGGCGTCGATCAGCAAGACGTTCTGAAACGTCTGGATGGGCTCTTAATGCGGGGGGGAGGGCGTAAAGGCGACTCCAATGCCGCCGCCTGGGCGCTACTTCGATCGCAACGATGCGGGAAGTGCCGCAAGCACGCTGAAGTGAGAAAAAGAAAAAGGCCGATGCTTTCGCATCGGCCTTCGTCTTGTATCGGATGGCTCCCCGACCTGGGCTCGAACCAGGGACCTACGGATTAACAGTCCGGCGCTCTACCGACTGAGCTATCGGGGAACAGCAAGAAATTATAGCCAGCTTCTCATTCCTTCGTCAATACCCTTCGGCATCTTTTTGTTGCCGCCGGTTTGTAATGGCGAGATGACTGGCTGCCG
The DNA here is from genome assembly GCF_057073735.1 of Cupriavidus sp. C1SS-2L. Classification (NCBI taxonomy): domain Bacteria; kingdom Pseudomonadati; phylum Pseudomonadota; class Betaproteobacteria; order Burkholderiales; family Burkholderiaceae; genus Cupriavidus; species Cupriavidus sp. C1SS-2L. Next base: position 2,597,517 of record NZ_CP172708.1, on the reverse strand, counting down.
CGGGCGCTGTGCAGAGAAGGCCTGTTTGGCTCTCCGCAGCGTCGCATCCAACAGCGAGGCCGCATTATAGCGGCGCGCCGGACTTACAGCCAAAAGAAAAAAGCCGCCATTTCGGCGGCCTTTTTCTTCGATCGCGGCGGGTCGCGCCGTGATCAGTCGAACACCGGCGATTCCACGCCAAGCACCTTGTGCAGCTTCGGCGAGGTGGTGGTGTACTGCATGTGGATCTTCTTTTCCGGGAAGATATACGGCGCAGCACCGAACGCGGCCAGTGCGGCCTCGTGGAAGCCAGACAGGATCAGCTTCTTCTTGCCGGGGTAGGTGTTGATGTCGCCCACCGCGAAAATGCCCGGGATATTGGTCTGGAACTTCTCGGTGTCCACCTTGATCTGCTTGCGTTCCAGGTCCAGGCCCCACTCGGCGATCGGGCCGAGCTTCGGCGACAGGCCGAAGAACACCAGCACGTCGTCCACCGGCAGGCGGCGGGTCACGCCGTCGGCGCCGGTCACCTTGATCTCGGTGAGCACGCCGTCCTTTTCTTCATAGCCGCCGATCTGTCCGACCAGGAACTGCATTTCCATCTGTTCGCACAGTTCCTTCATCTTGGCGACCGATGCCGGCGCGGCGCGGAAGCCGTCGCGGCGGTGGATCATCACCACCGACTCGGCCTTGCCAACCAGGTCCAGCGTCCAGTCAAGGGCGGAGTCGCCGCCACCGACGATCACCAGGTTGCGGCCGTGGAAGCGGCTCGGATCCTTGACGCGGTAGAACAGCTGCTTGCCGTCGAACTTGTCGATGCCGTCGACCTTCAGCGTACGCGGCTGGAACGAGCCCACGCCCGCGGCGATGAAGATGGTTTTCGTGATGAAGCGCGTTCCGAGCGAGGTCTCGACGAAGAAGCGGCCGTCATCACGGCGCTCGACCACGGCGACTTCCTGCCCCAGGTGGAAAGTGGGGCCGAACGGCTCGATCTGCTTGAGCAGGTTGTCGGTCAGTTCCTGGCCGGTGCAGCTCGGCACGGCCGGGATATCGTAGATGGGCTTGTCCGGATACAGCTCGACGCACTGGCCGCCGACCACCTTGAGGGAGTCGATGACGTGCGCCTTGATTTCGAGCAGGCCCAGCTCGAACACCTGGAACAGCCCGACCGGGCCGGCACCGACAATCAGCGCATCGATTTCCAGCGGCTGGCCGCCAGCGGTACCGGCGTCAGCGGCCTTCGTCGTGTCGGCAACGGGATTGGGAATGCTCAAGTCCATAATCGTCCTGATACGTTGTGGGCACCGCGTGCCCGGCATTGCGGAAAGCGCGTGGGGACGGCTTTCTAGTCAGCTCAGCGCTGCAGGTATTGCAGCTTGTCGGTCGCGTCCTTCCACTCTTCGGCCTCGGCCAGCGGGGCCTTGGTTTTGGTGATGGACGGCCAGTTGCGCGCCAGCTCGGCGTTCAGGTCAATGAACTGCTGCTGGTCGCCCGGAACGTCTTCCTCGGCGTAAATGGCGTTCACCGGGCATTCGGCCACGCACACGGCGCAGTCGATACACTCATCCGGGTCAATGGCCAGGAAATTCGGGCCTTCACGGAAACAATCCACCGGACATACGTCAACGCAGTCTGTGTAGCGGCAACGGATGCAGGATTCGGTGACAACGTGAGTCATTTCGGTTCCAGGAAAACGGGTCGGCTTTTGAATGGGAAACTGGTTTCGGCCACTTATATGTCAGCGCACGGCCGTGCATGTCCGCCGAGGGCGAGCTGCACGGGACGAGCGAGTGCCGTGGCCTTTCAGAAGCCGATATTGTATCCGAGCCTTCTGGCAAGAATAGCGGGTCTATATAGCTGGATCAGATAGTTTTCTTATTTCTTTATGTATATTTGATTGCGAACAGGTCTGTGCCAGGCTGTGCAGTACTGGCACGATGCCATGGAGCCGGAAGCACTTTGCGCGCCGCGTCCGCCGTCGTGATCCACCAGGAGAAACTCACCATGCCTTGCCAGCAGCGCTTTGGTTCGTCGGGGTTCGGGAAGCGGGTGTTTCGCCTGACGCTGTACGGGTTAATCGCGCTCCATATGCTGGGAACTGCGCCCGCTGCGACTGCGCAGACATTGTCCGAGCCGGCCATGGCCGATAGCGTGGTATCCCGCCTGGTGGCCTGGCGCACGCGGTCGGATCAGCCGGTGACGCTGGCGGCACTGACGAGCTTCGATTGGGAAAGCTTCAGCGTCACGCGGGCCCCCGCCGGAGATGCCATGGCCAGTTGCGGGCGAGCCGGCCTGTTGCCGTGCGGGCCCGAGCTCCAGCCAGAAGCGGGGCAGATGGTGCAGGTGCTGACCTTCCAACGTTCGGGACGGCAGGTTTATTCCGAGCGCATCATGGCCGAGAATGGTGCCTTCGCCGATCCGTTGCCCGTACACGTGCCGCGCGCGTCGGCTACGCTGGTGTCGTGCCAGGCCACCGACGGGCGCCCCCTGTGGTGCGTGCAAGGCGCTCGGGTCCTCCGGCGTCCACAACCTTTTCTCGATGGCGGCTGAACTGCCATCCTGGCGCACGCCCGCCGGCAAGCGCGGACTTCGGTTAGCATGTGTGCCTGAACCGGCATCGCCGTCTGGCCCGTTATGATCATCCAATCCCTGCTCGACACCGACCTGTACAAGTTCACGATGATGCAGGTGGTGCTGCACCATTTCCCGCAGGCCCAGGTCGAGTACCGCTTCAAGTGCCGGAACGCGGATGTTGACCTGACTCCGTATGTCGACGAGATCCGCGCGGAAGTGGCCCACCTGTGCAGCCTTCGCTTCTCGGATGACGAACTTGCCTACCTGCGTAGCATGCGCTTCATCAAGAGCGATTTCGTCGATTTCCTCGCGCTGTTCCACCTGAACGAGAAATACGTGTCGATCGAGCCGGCGCCGCAGGGCAATGGTGAAATCGAGATTGCGATCCGCGGCTCGTGGCTCCACACGATCCTGTTCGAGGTGCCGCTGCTGGCCATCGTCAACGAGGTTTATTTCCGGGCCACCCAGCCGCAGCCGGACTTCACCGAGGGGCGTCGCCGGCTGGAACAGAAGCTGACGCTGCTGCGGGCGCCGAAGTACCGCGACTGCGTGATTGCCGACTATGGCACGCGCCGGCGCTTCTCGCGCGACTGGCAGGAGGAAATCCTGCTGGCGACACGCAAGACGCTGGGGGCGCAACTGGCCGGCACCAGCAACGTGCTTTTTGCATACCGGCACAATATGGTGCCGCTGGGGACCATGGCCCATGAGTACCTGCAGGCGTGCCAGGCACTGGGTCCGCGCCTGCGCGACTCACAGGTATTCGCGCTGGAGAACTGGGCGCGCGAATACCGTGGCGACCTGGGCATCGCGCTGTCGGACACCTACGGCTTCGACGCGTTCCTGCGGGACTTCGATCTGTTTTTCTGCAAGCTGTTCGATGGCGTTCGGCATGATTCCGGTGACCCGTTCCTGTGGGGCGAGAAGATGCTCGCGCACTACGCGGCCAATCGTGTCGATCCGCTCGGCAAGACGCTGATCTTCAGCGACAGCCTCGATATCCCGCGCGTGATCGAGCTGTACGAGCGGTTCCATGGCCGCTGCAAGCTGGCATTCGGCGTCGGCACCAACCTGACCAACGACCTCGGCTACACGCCGTTGCAGATCGTCATCAAGATGGTCCGCTGCAACGGCCAGCCGGTGGCCAAGCTGTCGGATACCCCGGAAAAGACCATGTGCGACGACCCCGGCTACCTGGCCTACCTGCGTCAGGTATTCGACGTTAAGGCGTCCGCGTAGCCATTTTCAGCGGCTCGGAGAGACGGGCGCGGTAGGGTGCGTCTCTATAATGGCGTGCATCGCACCGCATTTTCTGAACCTGTCCAAGCCATATGGAAACCAACAACGCCCGTGATCGCATCTTTGCCCGTATCCGCGCCGCGCAGGGGCGTTCGCCCAAGGTGACCAGCGGCGAACGCGAGGCCGTGGCCGACTATCTGGCGCGCCATCCGCAGGGGCCGCGCCCGACGCCTCGGCCGGACCGTACCGAAGCGTTCATGGATTGGGCGCAGCGCATGGCTTCCACAGTCGATCGCGTTGCCACGCTCGACGACGTGCCTGCCGCAACGGTGCGCTTCCTCGACAGCCTGAACCTCGCGCATCGCGCCGTGGCGTGGGATGCGTTCGGCGCGCTGCCATGGCAGGAAAGCGGCATGACGGTCGAATGCCGGCCTCCGGTGCGCGATCCACAGGCCGATCACGACCATGGTGACTTGGTCGGCATTACCGGCTGCTTCTGCGCCATTGCCGAAACCGGTTCGCTGATGCTGCTGTCTGGGCCCGAAACGTTTGCCTCGGCCGCGTTGCTGCCCGAAACGCATATCGCCGTGGTGCCCGTATCGCGCATCGTCGACAGCCTCGAAGACGCTTTTGCACTGGTGCGCAGCGAACGCGGCGAGCTGCCGCGCGCAACCAATATCATCAGCGGTCCGTCGCGTACCGGCGACATCGAGCAGACCATCGTGCTCGGTGCTCACGGGCCGTACCGCGTCCACGTGATCCTGGTCGACCAGGCCTGATCTCGCCGCGCCTGTCCGGCCGGCGCCGCGCGGGACGCAGTGGCGCCTGATTTACACTGGCATGTTCACGCGCGAGGCGCCGGCATTGCCGCAGGGGAAACTCCGCTGCGGTAATGCCGGCCACGTGCACTGTCAAAAGGAGAGCCCATCTGATGCAACGCGCCCGCGTGCTGTTGCCGCTGCCGGCAATGCTGGCCATCGTTCCTTCGCTATCCCACGCCGCCGACGTCGACGGCGCGACCCTGTCCGCTTGGTGGGGGTTGCCGTTCGCCGGCGTGTTGCTGTCGATCGCGCTGGTCCCGCTGCTCGCGCCGCGGTTCTGGCACCACCACTACGGCAAGATCGCGGCGGTCTGGGGCCTGCTGTTCCTGCTGCCGTTTGCCGCCGTATTCGGCATACATGCAGCGCTGGCAAGTGCTGTGCATGCGTTGCTCGGCGAGTACATCCCGTTCATCGCGCTGATCGCGGCGCTGTATATCGTTGCTGGCGGCATCTGCGTGCGCGGCAACCTGCATGGAACGCCGCGCCTCAATACCGGCATCCTGGCGCTGGGTACGTTGCTGGCCAGCTTCATGGGTACAACGGGCGCGGCCATGCTGCTGATCCGTCCGCTGCTGCGCGCCAATGACAACCGCCGCCATGTGGCCCACGTGGTCGTGTTCTTCATCTTTCTCGTGGCCAATGCGGGCGGGGCGTTGACGCCGCTCGGCGACCCGCCGCTGTTCCTGGGGTTCCTGCAAGGCGTGGATTTCTTCTGGACCATGCGCAATATCCTTCCAGAGACGCTGTTCCTGTGTGCCGCGCTGCTTGCGATCTTCTACCTGATCGATCGCCACTACTTCCTCAACAAGGAAGAAGCGCTGCCCGAGCGCAGCGATCCGACGCCAGACACGCTGGGCATCCGCATTGAAGGCAAGATCAATTTCGTGCTGTTGCTCGCGGTGGTGGGACTGGTGCTGATGAGCGGCCTGTGGAAGCCTGGCATTTCGTTCGACGTGCTCGGTACCGAGGTGCCGTTGCAGGCGGCGGTGCGCGACGTACTGCTCGTGGTGGTGGCGATCGTCTCGCTGCTGGTGACGCCGCACACCGCGCGCAGCGGCAACGAGTTCAGCTGGGAGCCGATTCTTGAGGTGGGCAAGCTGTTTGCCGGCATCTTCCTGACAATCATTCCTGTCATCGCCATGCTCAAGGCGGGTACCGATGGTGCGTTCGCCGTCGTGGTGCGGGCCGTGAGCGATGCCCACGGTCAGCCCGTCGACAGCATGTACTTCTGGGCAACCGGCATACTTTCTTCATTTCTGGACAATGCGCCGACCTACCTCGTGTTCTTCAATACCGGCGGTGGCGACGCCGCCACGCTGATGACACGCGACGCGTCGACACTTGCCGCGATCTCGGCCGGCGCGGTGTTCATGGGCGCCAATACCTATATCGGCAATGCGCCGAACCTGATGGTGAAGGCCATCGCAGAAAACCGCGGCCTGCGCATGCCCAGTTTCTTCGGCTACATGCTATGGTCTGGCTCCATCCTGTTGCCGCTGTTCCTGGTGATGACGTTCCTCTTTTTCCGTGTGTGATGCCATGAAGCCGTCCATTCTTGTCACCCGTGCCATTTTTCCCGATGTCATCGACCATCTTGCGCAGTACTTCGAGGTCGACGACAACCAGCAGGATGTCGTACTCGACGCTGCGGCGCTCAAGGCGCGTCTGGCCGGCAAGGCGGGCGTGCTCACCAACGCTGGCGACCGCATCGATGGCGGCGTGGTCGCCGCACTGCCCGACCTGCGTGCCGTCTGCAATATGGCGGTCGGCTACAACAACCTCGACATCCCCGCGCTGACGGCGGCGGGCATCGTCGCCACCAATACGCCCGATGTGCTGACGGAGACCACGGCCGACTTCGGCTGGGCGCTGCTGATGGCCACCGCGCGCCGCGTGACCGAGTCCGAGCACTACCTGCGCGATGGCAGGTGGCAGCGGTGGAGCTACGACATGCTGGTCGGCATGGACGTGTACGGCAGCACGCTGGGTATCCTCGGCATGGGGCGGATCGGCCAGGCGCTCGCACGCCGCGCGGCCGGGTTTGGCATGACCGTGCTCTATCACAACCGCAGCCAGCTGCCCGAGGCGACCGAGCGCGCGCTCAACGCGCGCTATGTGAGCAAGGCCGAGTTGCTGCAGCAGTCCGATCACCTGGTGCTGGTGCTGCCATACGGGCCGGAAAGCCACCATGCCATCGGCGCCACGGAGCTGACCCAGATGAAGCCGACGGCCACGCTGATCAACCTTGCGCGCGGCGGTATCGTCGATGACGAGGCGCTGGCCCATGCGCTCAAGACTCGCCGCATCTTTGCCGCAGGCCTCGACGTGTTCGAAGGCGAGCCCGATGTCCATCCGGACCTGCTGACCGTGTCGAACGTGGTGCTGACGCCGCACATCGCCAGCGCATCCGAGAAGACGCGCCGCGCCATGGCGATGCTGGCCGCGGACAACCTGATCGCCGCGCTCGACGCCGGTCCCAATGCCGGCCATCCGCCTTCGGTGATCGACCCTGCCGTGATGGGGCATCGCCGCTGAAGTTTTACTCATGACCTGGATTCCCTTGCTGACGCTGGGCGTAGCGCTGCTGGCGCTCGCCCTGCTTGTTGTTCTGCTGCTGCGCCAGCAGGCGACACCTACCGCGGCTGAGGAGCTGATGCGCGAGCTTGCCGATACTCGAACCGATAGCCAGCGCGGCATGGAGCGGCTCGAGCGCGAACTGCGCAACGACGTGGCCGAAGCCGCGCGCGGCGGCCGTTCGGAGTCTGCCCAGCAGATGCTGCGCTTCCAGCAGACGCTGTCGTCGCAACTGACCAGCATCGCAACGCTGCAGAACAACCAGATCGACACCTTTGCCCAGCAGCTCGCCAAGCTGACGGAATCGAACACGCAGCAGCTCGAACACGTCAGGCAGAACCTGCTGCTGCAGGGGCAGCAGGCGCGTGACGAGCAGGCGGTGTCGCTGCGCCGCTTTGGCGACGGCCTGCAGCAGCAGCTTGCGCAGATGTCGGAAGCCAACGAACGCCGGTTGGCGGAAGTCCGCACGACGCTCGAGCAGAAGCTGCGCGATATCGAGGCGAACAATGCCGCCAAGCTGGACGAGATGCGTCGGACCGTCGACGAGAAGCTGCATGCGACGCTGGAGCAGCGGCTCGGCGAATCGTTCAAGCTGGTTTCCGAGCGGCTCGAACAGGTGCATCGCGGTCTTGGCGAGATGCAGATGCTCGCGCAGGGCGTGGGGGACCTGAAGAAGGTGCTCACCAACGTGAAGTCGCGCGGCACGTGGGGCGAGGTGCAGCTAGAAATGCTGCTCGAACAGATGCTGACGCCGGATCAGTACGGCAAGAATGTGGAAACTGTGCGCAACTCGGGCGCACGCGTAGAGTTTGCCATCCGTCTGCCGGGCAAGGATCCCGCACAGGGCGTGGTGTGGCTGCCGATCGACGCCAAGTTCCCCAAGGAACAGTACGAGAGGCTGCTCGATGCCCAGGAGCGTGGCGATGTCGACGGCGTGGCTGCCTTTGGCCGCGAGCTCGAAGTGGCACTGCGGCGCGAGGCGCAGGCCATCTCGGAGAAGTACCTGTCGCCGCCGGCCACGACCGACTTCGCGATCCTGTTCCTGCCGACCGAAGGCCTGTATGCCGAAGTGTTGCGCCGGCCTGGGCTGACGGACGTCATGCAGCGCGACTACCGCGTGACGGTGGCGGGGCCGACGACGCTGACGGCCTTGCTCAACAGCCTGCAGATGGGCTTCCGTACGCTCGCGTTGGAAAAGCGGTCGAGCGAGGTGTGGGAAGTGCTGGGCGCCGTGAAGACGGAATTCGGGAAGTTCGGGGAAGTGTTGGCCAAGACCCGCGATACGCTCGAACGCGCGGCGCGGAATATCGAGCAGGCCGAGGTTCGCACGCGCCAGATGGCGCGCAAGCTGCGGACGGTAGAGGCTTTGCCTGGCGAGGCTGCGCAGCAGTTACTGGGCACGGCCGTGCCCGAGGTGCCGGAAGACGCAGGCGGCTGAGACCGGTCGGCGCGTGATGCGCGCCGGCCTTCGGGGGGCTGATCAGTGCTCCGCTTCTTCGGGAGCGAGTTCGCGTACGTGGACTTCGATGCCGCCAAAACGCGCGGCGACCCAGTTGTAGGCTTTGCAGGCGAGCCACAGCAGCCCGAATCCGATCAGCGCGTTCAGGATCAATGCACTGAACACGGTAATGCCGGGCAGGTCGCCGTAGCGGACGAACGCGACAAACAGGCCCAGCGAGACGATCGGCACCGAAAAGCACAGGTAGACCAGCACCAGCGCGCGGGCGGTCTTGACCGGGTGGAGGTAGGCAATCTCCTGATTCATGACGGGGGAGGACATTGTTTCAAAATCGTGCGGCAAGTGTAGCGATTGCCCGGACGCAAGCATAGTCCGGCAGAGAGGTGGCGTGCATTTCACCTGCCGCGGCTCGGCGGCAGGCATCAATATGCGGCGCAAAAACGACAGATCGGGGTGGGCGTGCGTCCTTCAGACCAGCCCGTCGAACAGCATCACGTCGACCATGTCGCCGGCCCGGACCGCACCCTGTTCATGGGCCAGCACGATGAAGCAGTTGGCCTCGCTCATCGAGCGCAGCACGCCGGAGCCCTGTTGCCCGGTGATGCGCACCTCCCACTCTCCGCCATCGGCGCGCGCAAGTATGCCGCGCTGGTATTCGGTGCGGCCGGGCTTCTTGCGGATGGCTTGGGCGCTGCGCACGCGCATCAGCGGCAGCGGCGGCACGTTGGCGCCCATCTGTCGATGCAGCGCGGCGCGCACGAAATGGTAAAAGGTCACCATGACGGCGACCGGGTTGCCCGGCAGGCCGAAGAGCAGCGCGTCGCGCCCGCCCGAAGCGATCCGCCCGAACGCCATCGGCCGCCCGGGGCGCATCGCAATCTTCCAGAACGTGACATCGCCGAGGCTGGCCATGATCTGCTTGGTATAGTCGGCTTCGCCGACCGAGACGCCGCCCGAGGTGATCACCGCATCGGCCGTCTCGCAGGCCGTGCGGAACGCGGCTTCCAGCGCCGCGGGGTCGTCGCGCACTACGCCCATGTCGATCAGATCGACATTCAGGCGCCGCAGCATGCCGTGCAGCGTGTAGCGATTCGAGTCGTAGACGCAACCGGCGTCCAGCGGCTCGCCGATCGAGCGCAGCTCGTCGCCGGTCGAGAAAAACGCCACGCGCAAACGACGGCGCACGCGTACCTCGGCGAAGCCGAGCGAGGCGAGCAGGCCCAGGTCGGCAGGCTGGATGATACGGCCGGCCTGCAGCGCGGACTGGCCGCGCGCGAGGTCTTCGCCGCGCAGGCGGCGGTTGTCGCCGGCACGCACAGTGTCCGCGGCAAAGCGGATCCGGCTGCCGTCTGCCAACACGTCGACGAATTCCTGCGGCACGACGGTATCGCAGCTATCCGGCATGACGGCGCCGGTCATGATCCGCACGGCCTGGCCCGCGCCCGGCTGGCTGCTCAAGCCGCCGCCCGCGAATGCGGTACTGACGACTTCGAGTTCCACTTGTCCTGCATCGGCGGCCAGCAGTGCACTGCTGGCGATCGCGTAGCCGTCCATTGCCGAGTTGTCGTGAGCGGGGACATCGATCGGCGAGATGATGTCCTCGGCCAGCACGCGGTCCAGCGCGCTGCGGATCGGCACTTGCTCGATGCCGCGCACGGGTTCGACCACTTCGCCGATGATGCGGTTGGCCTGGTCCACGGGCAGGGCGGCGGGATCGTAATCGGACAGGCAGGAAATGACGGATTGCAGGGATGGCATGGTGGGAACGGGCGTTCAGCCGGCTTCGTGCGTGCGCAGCTCGTCGAGAGTGTTGATATTGGCAAAGGCGCCAGCGTCATCGAACAGGACTTCCGCCAGCCGGTGCGACGTGGCCCACGTTTCGATCTTGCGCCCGCCGCCGTTCAGGTAGGCAATCAGGTTGTCCAGCATGCTGACCGGCATCAGGCAGAACACCGGCTGGAGCTGGCGGCGGCCATCCGTATCCACGGTGACCGGGATGGCCAGCTCCGCGCCTTCGGCTTCGATGGCCTGGGCAAGCCGCGGTACGAGGTCTGCCGGCAGGAACGGAGAATCGCATGGCGCGGTGACCATCCAGCCGGTCTGGCATTGCTCCAGTCCGGCCAGCATGCCGGCCAGCGGGCCGGCGAAGTCCGGCACCGAATCGGTCACCACCGGTACGCCGAAAGACTCGTAGGCTGCCAGGTTCCGGTTCGCGTTGATCATCAGCGCACCGGTCTGCGGCGTCAGGCGCATCATCGTGTGCATGGCCATGGGCGTGCCGCGCAAGGGCTGCAGGCCTTTGTCCGTGCCGCCCATGCGGCTGCCCCTGCCGCCTGCGAGGATCAGGCCGGTAATGTCGTCGCGTGCAATCATCGGAGGAAGGGAAGTCGGCGGGTCATCCACCGATGTATGACATTTCGATCTTGCGCTCGGCGCGCGCCTGCCGTACCGCCGGGTTGCTGCGCTGCTCCGAGTAATTGTCGGTGCGGCCCTGCCAGACCTGCGCGATCGCATTCGCAACCTGCAGGTCGCTGTAGTCGCCGCGCAGCAGTGCGCGCAAGTCATAGCCTTCGGTCGCGAACAGGCACAGGTAGAGGCGGCCTTCGGTGGACAGCCGGATGCGGCTGCAGTCGCCGCAGAACGCGTGCGTCACGCTGGAGATCACGCCGATCTCCCCGCCGCCATCGCGGTAGCGCCAGCGCTCGGCGGTTTCGCCGGCGTAGTTCGCCTGAACGGCCTCCAGCGGAAAAACTTCGTCGATGCGGCGAACCACCTCGGCGGACGGCAGCACTTCATCCATCTGCCAGTGGTTGCTGGCGCCGACATCCATAAACTCGATATAGCGCACGATGATGCCGCTGCCGCGGAAGTGGCGCGCCATCGGCACGATCTCGGCATCGTTGGTGCCGCGTTTGACCACCATATTGACCTTGATCGGCGCCAGCCCAACGGCCTGAGCGGTCTCGATGCCGTGCAGCACATCGGCCACGGCAAAGTCCACATCGTTCATGCGGCGGAAGGTGACGTCATCGATGGCGTCGAGGCTCACGCTCACGCGGCGCAGGCCGGCATCGCGCAGCGACTGCGCCTTGCGCGCGAGCAGTGACGCGTTGGTCGTCAGCGTCAGGTCCAGCGGCTTGCCCGAGACGGTGTCGATGCGCGCGAGCATTTCGACGAGCTTCTCGATGTTCTTGCGCAACAGCGGTTCGCCGCCGGTCAGACGGATCTTCTCGACGCCAAGGCTCACGAACAGGCGCGCGGTGCGTTCGATTTCCTCGAAGCTCAGCAACTCCGAATGCGGCAGGAAGGTGTAGTCCTTGTCGAAGACTTCCTTCGGCATGCAATACACACAGCGGAAATTGCAGCGGTCCGTCACCGAGATGCGCAGGTCGTGCAGCGGCCGCGCACGGGTATCGGCGACCAGCCCGGAAGGCTCGACCAGCGTTTCGGGGATGCTGGGCGTCATCGAGCGGTAGCGATGATCGCGCAGGTCGAAGATCGGAATGACGGTGTCGGTCATGGCCTGTGGGTGGGCGATGCCTCCGGCGAGCAAGGCTCGGGGGAACCGGATGCATTCTGGTGCCATTCTAGCCGAGGCGGGCCACCGGCATCGGGATTGCCCATGCACGAAAAAAGGGGACGGCCTCGGCCGTCCCCTTTTATTCTCCACTGACGCGGATGTGGTGCTTAGTGCTGCTCAGCCTTCTCGACTTCGCGGGCGCTGGTCTCGACCAGGACCATCGGGCCTTCCGGCAGCGGGGGCAGCGGCTTGCGTTCACGCGGCACGCGCGGCGCCGGAACGATGCGAGCAGCCGCTTCCTGCGCGGCACGCAGCTTTTCGCTGTCCGTGCTGACCCATTCCAGGCCGGCCGTTGCCAGCATCGGCTGCAGACCTTCCAGCGACTGGGTCGACGGACTGGCCGCAGCAGCGGCAACGGTGGTCACAGGCGCGGCAACCGGGACGGCAGGCGCTGCGATAGCCACTTCGACCGCCACAGGCTCGGCTGCGGCAGGCTGCACCGCCGGTGCGGCCGGTTCGACCGGTGCCGCTTGCGGAGCCGGTGCCGGCTCGGCCATGGTCACGGCCGGGATGACAGCCGGTGCAGTTTCGACAGCCGGGGCCTCGGCAACCACCGGCGCCGCCACCTGCGTCATAGCCGGTTGGGCAGCCACTTCAGTCACGGTGACAACAGGGGCAGCGACAGCTTCCACGGCTTGGGCCGGCTTTTCAGCGGCCAGCGCGACAGGTTCCACTTCACGCTCGTCGGCCACCGGGGCCGCCACGGCCGGGGCGGCACTGGCTTCGACGGCGACGGCTTGTGCGGCATCTGCCACGACCTCGGCGGACGTGGTGTCCTCGGCGTCATCCTGCGTGCCTTGCACCGAGTCGTCGCGTTCGCGGCGATAGCGGTTGCGACCGCGGCGGTTGCGGCGGCGGCGTTCCTCGCCTTCGCCGCCTTCGGTCACGGCTTCCGCGCCTTCCGGCAGTTCAGCGCGTTGGCCGGCCGGCTGGGTGTCTTCGAACGCGGCTTCCGGCAGGCTGGCGGCGGCCTGAATGGCGGCTACCGCTTCGGCCGGCGCGGCTTCGCCGGCTTCGGTTTCCCGTGCGTCGCCGCGATCACGCTGGCGTTCCCGCTGACGTTCACGGCGCTCCTGGTTGCGGTCGCGGCGGCCTTCCTGGCGCGCCTCGGCACGTTCGCCCTGTGCGGCTTCAGGCTGGCGAGCCAGCGCCGGAGTCGCTTGTTCACCCTGACGCGGCTGGCGGCCCTGGCGCTCGCCACGCGGCTCGCGCTGTTCCCGCGGCTCACGCTGTTCGCGTTGTTCGGCACGCTCGCCGCCCTGGCGCTCGACGCGCTCGCCACGCGGGCCGCGATCGCCGCGCTGGCGTTCGCCGCGCTCGCCACGCTCACCGCGTTCGGTACGTTCGCCACGCTCGGCGCGGTCCCCGCGCTGACCCTGGCCACGGCCTTCGCCACGCTGGCCGCGTTCACGACGGCCATCGGCGCTGCGCGCCTCGCTGGCGGCCGGCTTGGCCGGCTCCACGACGACCGGTGCAGCCGGGCGTGCGCCGAACAGACCCTTCAGCCAGGCGATGAAACCGCCGCTTTCCACGGGCTTGGTAGCCGGGACCGGCGGCGCCGCAGGAGCGGCTTCCTGGCGCGGCGCGCGCTCGGGGCGCGGCACCGACACGGGCGCCGGCTGCTCCGGGGTGATGCCCTTGACGGCGGCTTCCTGGCGCGGCTTGGCGTCTTCCTTCTTGCGGGCGCTGTAGCTGGTGTCCGCCTCCAGTTCCTTGGCGGCGGCTTCGGCCATGCGGTAGCTGGCCATGCCTTCTTCCAGGCGCGGATCGTCGTGGCGCAAGCGCTCCAGCTTGTAGTGCGGCGTCTCCAGATGCTTGTTCGGGATCAGCAGCACGTTGACCTTGAAGCGCAGTTCGATCAGGTTGATTTCCTGACGCTTCTCGTTCAGCAGGAAGGCAGCAACCTCCACCGGCACCTGGCAGTGGATGGCGGCGGTGTTTTCCTTCATCGCCTCTTCCTGGATGATGCGCAGCACCTGCAGGGCGGACGATTCGGTATCGCGGATATGGCCCGTGCCATTGCAGCGCGGGCAAGTGATGTGCGAGCCCTCCGACAGCGACGGGCGCAGGCGCTGGCGCGACAGCTCCATCAGGCCGAAGCGGCTGATCTTGCCCATCTGCACACGCGCACGGTCGTGGCGCAGCGCATCCTTCAGGCGGGTTTCGACATCCTTCTGGGCCTTGCCCGACTCCATATCGATGAAGTCGATCACGATCAGGCCGCCCAGGTCGCGCAGGCGCAACTGGCGGGCGATTTCGTCGGCGGCCTCGAGGTTGGTGCGCAGCGCGGTTTCCTCGATGTCGGCGCCCTTGGTGGCGCGGGCCGAGTTCACGTCCACGGAAACGAGGGCTTCGGTGTGGTCGATCACGATGGCGCCGCCCGACGGCAGCATGACCATGCGCGAGTACGCCGACTCGATCTGGTGTTCGATCTGGAAGCGCGAGAAGAGGGGCACGTCGTCCCGGTATTTCTTCACGCGGTTCATGTTGTCAGGCATCACCACGCTCATGAACGCGCGGGCCTGTTCGTAGATCTCGTCGGTGTCGATCAGGATCTCGCCGATATCCGGCTGGAAGTAGTCGCGGATCGCGCGGATCACCAGGCTCGATTCCAGGTAGATCAGCAGCGGGGCCTTGTTGTCGCCTGCGGCGCCGTCGATGGCCTTCCACAGTTGCAGCAGGTAGTTCAGGTCCCACTGCAGTTCCTCGGCCGAGCGGCCGATGCCGGCGGTACGGGCGATGATGCTCATGCCGTCCGGTACCTGCAGCTGCGACATGGTTTCGCGCAGTTCCTGGCGATCTTCGCCCTCGATGCGGCGCGACACGCCGCCGCCGCGCGGGTTGTTGGGCATCAGCACCAGGTAGCGGCCAGCCAGCGAGATGAACGTAGTCAGGGCCGCGCCCTTGTTGCCGCGCTCTTCCTTCTCGACCTGGACGATCAGTTCCTGGCCTTCGTGCAGGGCGTCCTGGATGCGCGCGTTGCGCACATCGATGCCTTCCTTGAAGAAGGCGCGGGCCACTTCCTTGAACGGCAGGAAGCCGTGGCGTTCTTCGCCGTAGTTGACGAAGCAGGCTTCCAGCGAGGGTTCGATGCGGGTGATGACACCCTTGTAGATGTTGCCCTTGCGCTGTTCGCGCCCGGCAGTTTCGATGTCGATATCGATCAGCTTCTGACCGTCGACGATGGCGACGCGCAACTCCTCCTGTTGCGTCGCGTTGAACAGCATGCGTTTCATCGCAATACCTCACTCCAGTGTCGCGGATTCACCGTCAAGCGGTGTCCGCGGCTATCGATGAAGCACGCAAGGGAGCGAAGCGAGGCGCGAGAATTGCCGAAAAGCGCCAGATTGCGTTGGAACACAACCGGCTGGGCGCGGGTGAAAGAAAGGCGACGACGCCGGGAGGACGTCCGCGTGGCGGGAGAGAACACCGGCTGCTGCTCTTGTCGCAGACATCCGGCGCGTTCCCGGATGCCGGTGGCGATGCGGGGCCGGCACAACTGGCGCCGGCGGCATCGCGGCCGGCCACGGAAGGCCTGGGCGCGTCAAAGAGCAAGTTTTTCGGACACGGCACTGCGGCCATTTGCCACCTGACATCTCCTGGCGGGCGCACCTACTACTTCTTGGAGTTCTGCGACCGGGCGCCGGTGTATCTAGTCAGGGGGCAGGCACCGCCTGCCGGCCGGCACCGTTTCCCGGTGCGGCGGGACTTTCTCTCACCGAAGCGGATGCCACGTGGCATCCGCCTTTGAATTCTGTATTACCTGAACACTTTGTTCCCACGTAATTGCCGGCCTTGCCGAAGCCACCTATGGGCGACTTCCTGCGCGCCGGCAACTGCGCGCGTGCTGCTTTGCCGCCATTTGCCCGTCTGGCGCTTTGCGGGTTACGCGAATAAGCGGGAGACGGAAGGGCTGGCGGCAGCCCCAAGTGTAAAATGCGATAAATCGCTTACACAGGTCTTGCGCTACCGGTCATTGGCCGGATCAGCGAGGAAATTATATTGAAAATGAATGAGTTACGCCATCAAATTGAAACAGGGACAAAGTCTGCGCCCGCGGGCCCCCAGGTGGCGTATGTCACGATTGACGAAGGCGCCGAAGGGCAGCGTATCGACAACTTCCTGCTGAAGGTTTCCAAGGGGGTGCCGAAGAGCCATATCTACCGGGTGCTGCGCTCGGGCGAGGTTCGCGTCAACAAGGGGCGCGTCGATGCTACCTACCGGCTGCAGATCGGGGATGTCGTGCGTATTCCGCCGATGCGGGTGGCGGAACCTTCAGAAACGACGCGGCATCCCGTGCCGGCAGCCGACTTTCCGGTGCTGTTCGAGGACGCGCACTTGCTGGTCATCAATAAGCCGGCCGGCGTGGCCGTCCACGGCGGTTCCGGGGTGGCTTTCGGCGTCATCGAACAACTGCGCAAGGCGCGGCCGCAGGCCAAGTTTCTCGAACTGGTTCATCGACTCGACCGCGAGACGTCGGGCATCCTGGTGCTGGCCAAGAAGCGCTCGGCGCTGGTCGACCTGCACGAGCAGATCCGCGGCAACAGCATGGACAAGCGCTACTTTGCCTGCGTGGCCGGCGAATTCCCCAACAACCGCCAGCACGTCAAGCTGCCTCTATATAAGTACAGTACGCCGGACGGCGAGCGCCGGGTCCGCGTCCAGGAAGATGGCCTTCCCTCGCATACCGTATTCAGCCGGGTCGAGGCATTTCCCGGCTTCACGCTGCTGGAGGCGGAACTGAAGACCGGCCGCACGCATCAGATCCGCGTGCACTTGGCGCATTCGGGCTATCCGATCATTGGCGACGAAAAATACGGTGACTTCGCGCTCAACAAGCAACTGGCCCGCGCCGGCGCGCGGCCGGGCATCAAGCGCATGTTCCTGCACGCGCACCGGCTGACGTTTGTCCATCCGGGTACGCGCGAGCCTCTTGTGGTGGCGGCGCCACTGCCGGACGAATGCACCGGATTCCTGCAACAATTGCGCAGCCAGAGCAATCAGGGCACTCCGAAGCCGGGTGCCTACCCAGCCAACAAGGAAACCAATGGCCAGGCAACAATTTGACCTGATCGTGTTCGATTGGGATGGAACCCTGATGGATTCCACCCCGACCATCGCAAAGTGCATCCAGCTGGCCAGCAAGGACCTGGGCCTGCCGGTGCCCGATGACAGCGCTGCGAGCCACGTCATCGGCCTGGGCCTCAAGGACGCGCTGTCCTATGCCGTGCCGACGCTGGATCCGTCTGACTATCCGCGTCTTGCCGAGCGCTATCGCTATCACTTTCTGACGCGCGATGCCGAGCTGGTGCTGTTTGCCGGCGTGCGAGAGATGCTCGAAGCCCTGCACGGGGAGCACTATTTCCTTGGTGTCGCAACGGGCAAGACCCGAGTCGGGCTGCAACGCGCGCTGGCCGCCAGCGGCCTGACCCAGTGGTTCGATGCCACGCGCTGCGCGGACGAAACCTTCTCGAAGCCGCACCCGGCCATGCTGCAGGAGCTCACGCGGGAACTCGGCCAGGACATGGGCCGCACCGTCATGATCGGCGATACGACTCACGACCTGCAGATGGCAGCCAATGCCGGCGCTCATGGCATCGGCGTGTCTTATGGTGCGCATCCCGAAGATTCCTTGCGTGCAATGACCCCGCTGCACTGCGCGGGGTCGATCGGCGACCTGACCGAATGGTTGCTGGCGAATGCCTGAGTCCGGTATTGAAGGCATGGCGGCCGCCCGGTTTCTGTGCCCGGCTGATGCGCTGGTGGATGGCGGGTCCGGCGTGCGCTTCACCGTTGAACTCAACACGCGCCAGGTTGGCGCGTTCGCGGTGCGTTTCGACGGCGCCGTGCACGGCTACCTGAATCAGTGCGCCCACGTGCCCATGGAGCTGGACTGGCTGGAGGGTCAGTTTTTCGAGTCCTCGGGCCTATACTTGATCTGTGCGACACATGGGGCGATGTACGAGCCTGATAGCGGACTGTGCGTTGGCGGCCCGTGCCGGGGTGCTTCCCTGGCCAAACTGCGGATCGAAGAGCGTGACGGCAATGTATTCTGGGTGCCCGAAGCGCCATATCATCCGGCCGACACGGCGGATAACGCGTAACTTGGCCAGGGTGCTGTCGCACCAGCCATTCCAAGAGCCTTTCCACGAGCCACTTGCATGACAGAACAGCAGAAACCGCCGCTTGGCGAATCGGGTCAGCCGGATGAACACGGGGTGGCCAGCCCGGCGGCAGCGCCGGAAGGCACGGGCAGTAACGGCGAATCGGAACGTCTGGAGACGGCTCACAAGGCCGACTATCCGCTCGAACGCGAACTGAGAGCCGCCGACGATGCCGCGCGCCGCGAGGCGGGCGAGCGCAAGGCGCGCTTGGAGGGCAGCAAGGCCAGCACGCCGGTGGGCGGCGGCGCGGGCTGGGAGCGCGATGTGCTTGAGAAGGTGCTGATGGCGACGCTGCGCGAACAGCGCGCCGCGCGGCGCTGGCGCATTTTCTTCCGCTTTGCCGTGCTGGGTATCCTTTTGGTGGTCTTCTTCGCGGTGTTCGATTTCAAGGGCGACAGCGGGATCGGATCTGGCCGCCATACCGCCATGGTTTCGCTGGACGGCGAAATCGCTGCCGGGACACCGGCCAGCGCGGAATCGATCAACGCATCGCTGCAGGCTGCGTTTGCCGACAGCAATGCGGCCGGCGTGATTCTCAAGATCAACTCGCCGGGCGGCTCGCCTGTGCAGGCCGGCATCATCAATGATGAAATCCATCGGCTGCGTACGCTGTATCCGTCCAAGCCGTTCTACGTGGTTGTGGAAGAAATCTGCGCGTCGGGCGGCTACTACGTGGCGGCGGCGGCTGACAAGATCTACGTCGACAAGGCCAGCATCGTCGGCTCGATCGGTGTGCTGATGGATGGCTTCGGCTTTACGGGTCTGATGGACAAGCTCGGCGTCGAGCGCCGTCTGTATACGTCGGGTGCCAACAAGGGCATGCTCGATCCGTTCTCTCCGCAGGTGCCGCGGCAGAAGGCCTATGCCGAGACGATGCTCAAGGAAATCCACCAGCAGTTCATCGATGTGGTGAAGGAAGGGCGGGGCGATCGCCTCAAGAGCGATCCTGAGTTGTTCTCGGGGCTGTTCTGGTCGGGCGAGCGCAGTGTCGAACTGGGGTTGGCGGACGGGCTGGGCAGTGCTGACTACGTCGCACGCGACCTGTTCAAGGCCGAGGACATCGTCGACTACACCGTCAAGGAGAACATCGCCGAACGCGTGGCCAAGCGTTTTGGCGCGGCCGTGGGCACGGCGGCGATGAAAACGATGCTCTGGAGCACCGGGATGCAGGGCATGCGGTAACAGGCAATACAGCGGGGCTCCCCGATGTTTTCGGGAGCCTTCCTCTTTTCTGTTTGCCTTGTATTTCAGCCCGCAAGCAGCGAAAAGATGGCGGGGCGCTTGTGCAGGTCCAGCCGGTCCGGCCGCCAGTCCGAGAGTGGCAGAGTGACGATGGTCTCCGTGGGCAGCGTGAGATCCACGGCAACTGACAGCAGCGTCGTGCCGGCACAGTGCTGGCGCAGCGCATCAAGCAGCGCGCCATTGCGATAAGGGGTTTCGATCCACACCTGCGTCTGGCGGAACTTGCGCGAATGCTGTTCCAGTTCACGCAGCCGTTTCGCACGCTCGTCCGGCTCCACCGGCAGGTAGCCGTTGAAGGCAAAGCTCTGGCCGTTCAGCCCGGATCCCATCACAGCGAGCAAAATCGAACTCGGTCCGACGAGCGGGCGCACGCGGATGCCGCGTGCGTGGGCCAGCCGCACCAGTTCGGCACCCGGGTCTGCCACGGCGGGCACGCCGGCTTCGGAAAGCAGGCCGCCGTCGCGCCCTGTCGCCAGCGGGGCGAGCAGGTCGGCCAGCGCATCGGTACGGGTATTGACGTTCAGTTCGCGGATTTCAATCTGCTGGATCGGGCGCGCCAGCGGGCATGTTTCGCCCAGCTTCTTGAGAAAGGCGCGAGCGGTCTTGGCGTTTTCCGCGACGAGATAGTCCAGTTTCGCGGCGATCTGCTGGACGCCGGCCGGGATGACGTCGGGCAGCGGGTCGGCTTCGTCGCGCTTGCCGAGGGTGTTGGGGATCAGATAAAGAGTGCCGCTCATCGTATGCGTACCGCTCATGCGGCAAAGAAGGGGTAACCGGACTGACGCAGCATCGACGTGAGTGCGATCAAGGGCAGGCCGACCAGCGCGGTGGGGTCATCCGACTCGACGCGCGACAGCAGGGCAATGCCCAGGCCTTCCGACTTCGCGCTGCCGGCGACATCGTACGGCTTTTCCAGACGCAGGTAGGCGTCGATTTCGGCATCGGTGAGGTCGCGCATGGTGACGCGGGTCTGCACATCGGCAAGCTGCGACTGGCCGGTGCGGCCATCTAGCAGACACAGCGCCGAATGAAATGTGGCCGTGCGTCCGCGCATCAGGCGCAGTTGTTCCCGGGCCTTGTCGTGGGAACCGGGCTTGCCCATCTGCCGGCCATCGAGCGTCAGGACCTGGTCCGATCCGATGATCAGGGCGTCCGGGTGCCGCTGCGCGATGGCCTGGGCCTTGTTCAACGAGAGACGCAGCGCGGTGGCTTCCGGCGACTCGCCGGCCAGAGGGGTTTCATTGATATCGGGCACCGCCACCTCGAAAGTTAGGCGCAGCCGTTCGAGCAACTCGCGCCGATAGGGGGAACTGGAGCCCAGGATCAGCCTGGGAAGCGGTGTTGAAGTCATAAGTGATTGAAGCGGAACAGGAATTCCATGGGCAATGCAGGCAAGGCCTTTGACCACAGGGCAGATTTCATCTTATAATCGCGCGTTTAGCTGCATCCGAATATCGGTTGCCTTGTTGCCGGTCAGGCGGCGGGCCCTGGGTGTGGCGAGCCAAGCATGAGCAGCAATATGACCCAGCCGATCGACCTGCGCGAGCTAGATCTCTTTGCGTTCTGCCGCAAAGGCAGCAGCGCAGCCGGCGAGGTGGCGGTGCGGGATTTGCCGCGCATCTTAGCCGAGACGGCCGCGCAAGCGCCAGCTTCTGCGCCCGACGAGGTATTCACCTATACGGCTACCGGCTTCGTGCATGAAGAGGCCACCGAGCCCGGCGCGCCGATGGTGCAGCGCTTGTTCCTGGAACTCGCAGTGAATGGCCAGGTCTGGCTGGATTGCCAGCGTTGCCTGGCGGCCTATGCCGAGCCTGTTGCCACGTCAATGCGCTTCGAGGTTTTCTCCAGCGAGGAAGCGGCCGATGCCGCGCCGATGGATGACGACGAGCTCGATGCAATCGCTGGCTCGAAGCGGTTTGCGTTGCTGGAACTGATTGAAGATGAGGTGTTGCTGGCATTGCCGGCGGCACCCAAGCATGCCGTCTGCCCGACCGTGCACGAGAGTCTCGTGACGGGCGTGGACGGCGAGGTGGAGCCTGAGGCTGCACCCGAAGAAGAGGAAAAGCGGCCATCGCCCTTCGCGGCGCTGGCCGGCCTGAAGACCAAGCACTGATGCCGCGATGCGGCACGACGCAAGGTCTTGCAGGTAGTGGTTGAAGCATCCGGCCGGGCCCCGGCTACGCCTAGTGCAGGGTGCGTGTGTTAATATTGAAAAATTCTCGAAGGAGTCATCATGGCTGTTCAACAGAACAAGAAGTCGCCGTCCAAGCGCGGCATGCATCGTTCGCACGACCACTTGTCGGTCGCCCCGCTGGCCGTTGAGCCGACCACCGGCGAAACCCACCTGCGTCACCACGTGAGCCCGAACGGCTACTACCGTGGTCGCAAGGTCATCAAGACCAAGAACGACTGATCGCTTCGTTCGGCGTGACATTGCGTCTCGCTCGCGCATGCCTGTAGATCAGAAACAAAAAAGCGGCAAGATCGTTGCCGCTTTTTTGTTGGGCGCTCGGGACGCGCACCGGCTTTTTGCCGGCGCCGATGCGTAATCCGTATCCGGAACAATGACGATCAAAATCGCTATCGACTGCATGGGCGGCGACCACGGCGTTTCCGTGACTGTCCCGGCAGCGATCAGTTTTCTCGCCAGCCACGACGATGCCGCGGTGGTGCTGGTCGGCCTGCCCGACGCCATCCAGGCGCAGCTGAAAAAGCTGCGCGCGCAGGATCATCCGCGCGTCAGCGTCGTGCCGGCAACCGAGGTCATCACCATGGATGACCCGGTGGAAGTGGCACTGCGCAAGAAGAAGGATTCCTCGATGCGGGTCGCGGTGACCCAGGTCAAGGAAGGCCTGGCCGGCGCGTGCATTTCCGCAGGCAACACCGGCGCGCTCATGGCGGTATCGCGCTATGTGCTGAAGACGCTCGAAGGCATCGAGCGCCCGGCCATTGCCACCACGATTCCGAACGAGCAGGGCTGGGGCACCACGGTGCTGGACCTCGGCGCCAACGCGGACTGCGAGCCGGAGCACCTGCTCCAATTCGCGCGCATGGCCGAGGCCATGGTGGCCGTGGTGGACCACAAGGAACACCCGACGGTAGGCTTGCTCAACATCGGCGAAGAGGTCATCAAGGGCAACGAGGTGGTCAAGCGCGCCGGTGAGTTGCTGCGCGCCTCGGAACTCAATTTCCACGGCAACGTGGAAGGCAACGACATCTTCAAGGGCACGACCGATATCGTCGTCTGCGACGGCTTCGTCGGCAACGTGGCGCTCAAGAGCACCGAGGGCCTGGCGAAGATGATCGGCGGCATGATCAAGGAAGAATTCACGCGTTCCTGGTTCACCAAGCTGCTTGCGGGCATTGCCATGCCGGTGCTGTCGCGGCTGGCCAAGCGGCTCGACCCGGCGCGCTACAACGGCGCCTCGCTGCTCGGCCTGCGCGGTCTGGTGATCAAGAGCCACGGGTCGGCGGATGCCCATTCTTTTGAATGGGCGATCAAACGCGGGTATGATGCCGCCAAGAACGGCGTCATCGAACGCATAGCAAGGGCATTTGCCGACAAGACCAGCGCTGCGGGCGCTGCGCCGGCCAGCCCGGAGACAGCCCCGACCCCGCACCCCAGCACCCGCGCCGCCTGATGCATCCGGCCGGCGCCTGAGGCTGCCATACGGACAAATCGATCCGACACTACATGACCAAGTACGCAAAAATCATCGGTACCGGGAGCTACCTGCCCCCGCGGCGTGTGACCAACCAGGATCTGGCGGCGCAACTGGCCGAGAAGGGCATCGAGACCAGCGACGAGTGGATATTCTCGCGCAGCGGCATCTCGGCACGCCACTGGGCCGACCCGGACGTGGCCAGCAGCGACCTGGCTGTCAAGGCGGCCGAGCAGGCAATCGAAGCGGCTGGCATCGACCGCCAGAGCATCGACCTGATCCTGGTCGCGACGTCGACGCCAGACTTCGTGTTCCCGAGCACCGCGTGCATCATCCAGAACAAGCTGGGCATCAATAACCAGTGCGCCGCCTTCGACCTGCAAGCGGTGTGCTCGGGCTTCGTGTATGCGCTGGCCACGGCCGACAAGTTCATCCGCAGTGGTTCGCACCGCAATGTGCTGGTGATTGGCACCGAAGTGTTCTCGCGGATCCTGGACTTCAACGACCGTACGACTTGTGTGCTGTTTGGCGACGGCGCCGGTGCAGTCGTGCTGTCGGCATCCGACGAGCCCGGCATCCTGTCGACGGCCATGCATTCCGATGGCAGCCATGTGGGCATCCTGTGCGTGCCGGGCAACGTCCACGGCGGCGCGATCGCAGGCAATGCTTTCCTGCACATGGACGGCCAGGCAGTGTTCAAGCTTGCCGTGACCGTGCTAGACAAGGTCGCGCGCGAAACCATGGCGGCGGCCGAGATCCAGCCCGAGCAGATCGACTGGCTCATTCCCCATCAGGCCAATATCCGCATCATGCAGGGCACCGCGCGCAAGCTCGGCCTGCCCGCCGAGCGCATGATTGCGGTCGTCCATGAACACGGCAATACCTCGGCCGCGTCAATTCCGCTGGCACTGGATGCCGCGGTGCGCGACGGCCGCATCCGTCCCGGCCAGACCGTGCTGATGGAAGGCGTGGGCGGGGGCTTCACCTGGGGCGCTGCGCTGCTGCGCATGTAACGACAGCCGGCGCGGCGGGCGAGACCGGACGCGCGGCTACCGGTATTCAAATCTAGGATTGCACTCCGATGAAATTTGCATTCGTATTTCCTGGCCAGGGCTCGCAGTCGGTCGGCATGCTCAATGCGTTCGCCGACAACGCCGTGGTGCGCGCTACCCTGGAGGAAGCTTCGACGGCACTCGGCCAGGACATCGGCCGCCTGATCGCCGAAGGCCCGGCTGAAGAACTGAACCTGACCACCAACACGCAGCCGGTCATGCTGACCGCCGCCGTGGCGGTCTACCGCGCATGGCTCGACGCCGGCGGTCCGGCGCCCGCAATGGTGGCTGGCCACAGCCTGGGCGAATACTCGGCACTGGTCGCGGCCGGCGTGATTCCGTTCGCCGAAGCCGTACCGCTGGTGCGTTTCCGTGCACAAGCCATGCAGGAGGCGGTACCGGTGGGCCAGGGCGGCATGGCCGCCATCCTGGGCCTGTCCGACGATGACGTGCGTGCTGCCTGCGCCGAAGCGTCGGCTGCTGGCGTGGTCGAGGCCGTCAATTTCAACGCACCGTCGCAGGTCGTGATCGCTGGTAGCAAGGCCGGCGTCGAGAAGGCCTGCGAAGTCGCGAAGGCCAAGGGCGCCAAGCGTGCGCTGCCGCTGCCGGTGTCGGCGCCGTTCCACTCGTCGCTGCTCAAGCCGGCGTCGGACCGCCTGCGCGAGCGCATGGCCGGCCTGACGTTCTCGGCACCGACCATTCCGCTGGTCAACAACGTGGACGTCGCCATCGTCAACGATCCGGAAGCGATCAAGGACGCGCTCGTTCGCCAGGCCGCCGCGCCGGTGCGCTGGGTGGAGTGCGTGCAGAAGATGGCCGCCGAAGGCGTCACGCACGTGATCGAATGCGGCCCGGGCAAGGTCCTGGCCGGCATGACCAAGCGTATCGACGGCAGCCTGACCGGCGGCGCGGTGTTCGATCCGGCCTCGCTGCAGGAAACCCTGGCGCTGCTGAAGTAAGCGAACGCAAGAAAAGGATAATTAGCATGACCAAACTTCTCGAGAACCAGGTCGCACTGGTCACCGGCGCTTCGCGTGGCATTGGCCGCGCCATCGCGCTGGAGTTGGCTCGTCAGGGCGCCACGGTGATCGGCACCGCTACCAGCGAGTCCGGTGCAGCGGGTATCACCGAATACCTGGGCGCCGACGGGCTGAAGGGTAAGGGTGCAGTGCTGAACGTCAATGACGCGGCAGCCTGCGACGCGCTGATCGACGAGATCGTGAAGACCCACGGCGGCATCGGCGTGCTGGTCAATAATGCCGGCATCACGCAGGACCAGCTCGCCATGCGCATGAAGGATGAGGACTGGCTCGCCGTGATCCAGACCAACCTGACTTCCGTGTTCCGTTTGTCGCGCGCGGTGCTGCGCCCGATGATGAAGGCACGCCAGGGCCGAATCATCAACATCACTTCGGTGGTCGGCTCGGTGGGCAACCCCGGCCAGATGAACTACTCGGCGGCCAAGGCCGGCGTGGCCGGGATGACCCGTTCGCTGGCTGCCGAGATCGGCAGCCGCAACGTGACCGTCAATTGCGTCGCGCCGGGCTTTATCGATACCGACATGACCAAGGCGCTGTCGGAAGAGCAGCATGCTTCGCTCAAGCAGCAGATTCCACTTGGCCGCCTGGGCCAGCCGGAAGATATTGCCAATGCGGTCGCTTTCCTGGCTGGTCCGCAAGCCGCCTATATCACCGGCACCACGCTGCATGTGAACGGCGGCATGTACATGAATTAATGAGTTTTTGGGCAGATCGTTCGGTGCAGAAGCCGGAAGAAGCTGCCTGAAGTCGTAGTTTTCCGAACCAATCGGGCGCGATTCTTGCAAAGCTTGGCAGGCGGCATTTCTGACGCCCCAAACCTGCTAAAATGCGCCCACTTTTTGTCGAACTTCCCTGGAGGGTTACATGGACAATATCGAACAACGCGTCAAGAAAATCGTGGCAGAACAGCTTGGCGTGGCCGAGGCAGACATCAAGAACGAATCGTCGTTCGTGAACGATCTCGGTGCGGACTCGCTGGACACGGTTGAACTCGTGATGGCGTTGGAAGATGAATTCGGCATGGAAATTCCTGATGAGGAAGCCGAGAAGATCACGACCGTGCAGCAGGCAATCGACTACGCCACCGCGCACGTCAAGGCCTAAGCCAGTCGTTTCTGAATTCCGAGCCACAGAAGGCGGGTGGGCGCACCGTTCGGTCGCGCCTCGCTGTTTTCTGTGGCTTTCGTCTGTTCGAAGACGCAGAATCAAGGCACGTACCGCGCGCCGCTGACCCTCGGGTCCGCGATCTTGGCGGCACGTGTCCCTGATCCTGCATCACGCACCCGTAGGAAATCATAGTGAGCCGTCGTCGCGTCGTTGTCACTGGGCTTGGCCTTGTGTCTCCGGTCGGAAACACGGTTGCCGAAGGCTGGGCCAACCTGGTTGCCGGCAAGTCCGGTATCGCCACCGTCACCAAATTCGATCATTCCGCGCTTTCCGTGCACTTTGCCGGTGAAGTGAAGGGCTTCAATGCCGAGGATTACATCCCGGCCAAGGAAGCCCGCAATATGGATACGTTCATCCACTATGGCATTGCTGCCGGCGCCCAGGCGCTCAAGGACAGCGGCTATGAGGTGACCGATGCCAATGCGGAGCGCATCGGCGTGCTGGTCGGCTCGGGCATTGGCGGCTTGCCGATGATCGAGGACACGCATGCCACGCTGACCGAGCGTGGTCCACGCCGTATTTCGCCGTTCTTCGTGCCGGGATCGATCATCAACATGATCTCTGGCCACCTGTCGATCATGCACGGCCTGAAGGGCCCGAACCTCGCCGCGGTGACCGCCTGCACGACCGGCCTGCACAGCATTGGCCTGGCTGCTCGCCTGATTCAGGCCGGCGACGCCGACGCCATGCTGGCGGGCGGTGCCGAGTCGACCGTGTCGCCGCTGGGCATCGGCGGTTTCGCGGCCGCGCGCGCCTTGTCGACGCGCAATGACGATCCCGCAGCCGCTTCGCGCCCGTGGGACAAGGACCGCGACGGCTTCGTGCTGGGCGAGGGTGCCGGCGTCATGATGCTGGAAGAGTACGAATCTGCGAAGGCGCGCGGTGCGCGCATCTATGCCGAGCTCGTGGGCTTCGGCATGAGTGGAGACGCATTCCACATGACTGCGCCGAACATGGACGGCCCGCGCCGCTGCATGGTCAACGCGCTGCGGGACGCCGGCATCAACGCGGACGAGGTGCAGTACCTGAACGCGCACGGCACGTCGACGCCGCTCGGCGACAAGAACGAAACCGATGCTATCAAGGCAGCCTTCGGTGACCATGCCTACAAGATGGTGGTGAATTCGACCAAGTCGATGACCGGCCACTTGCTGGGCGGCGCAGGTGGCCTGGAATCGGTGTTCACCGTGCTCGCACTGCATAACCAGGTGTCGCCGCCGACCATCAACATCGATAACCAGGATCCGGAATGTGACCTGGACTACGTGGCCAACACGGCGCGTGAAATGAAAATCGATGTGGCCGTGAAGAACAACTTCGGCTTCGGCGGTACCAACGGCACGCTGGTCTTCCGTCGCGCCTGATTCGGTGTCACGGACACGCCTCGCCGGCTCCCGACTCGGCGGGCTTCATCGCTTGCGGTGGGCCCTGCTCGTGCTCTGGGCGGGCGAGGCAATTGCCTTCGGCCTGCTGGCCCGGATGTGCCTGAATGCAATCCCGCCTCGGGGCTTGGTCGGCAGCGTCTATCCCTTCCTGATTTGTACTGCTGGGCTAGGTCTGTCTGTCCTGGTTGGCTGGGTCACGCGTGGCTGGTGGTCGTGGGCCGCCCAGTCCTGTTCCGCAGTCTTGCCGTCGCCGCAGCGCTACGGCATGCCTCGCGTGGTGGTGCGGCGGTCCGGCGCCAGCAGTGAAACCGCGGTCGTGACCGGCAGCTGGAACATCGGCAGCATCCTCTTCCTGAGTCTGGCGCAGGGCCCCGGCAAACGCCGCGGACTGCTGGTTTTGCCGTTCCAGGCGCGATCCCATCGAGTGCTACGTGCCGCGCGGCTTGCTCTGGCGGTTGCACGAGAGGTGCAACCTTTGCAAGACCATAGGGAACGTTATTGTTAGCCAGCGGTCACAGCATGCACTTTCAAGCACTGGGCGATCGCAGTTCGTAGGTAAAATACAACGTTCGTCGTGACGACCAAACCAAGAGATACACTGCAGGTGAACCATACGTGAGCGAACGCGAAGCCGATCAGCTCCTAGTTGAACGCGTCCAGCAGGGCGACAAGCGGGCCTTTGAGCTGCTGGTGGCAAAGTACCACCGGAAGATCATCCGCCTGATTTCGCGCCTGGTGAGAGATCCCGCCGAAGTCGAGGATGTGGCGCAGGATGCCTTTATCAAGGCATATCGTGCCTTGCCCCAATTCCGCGGGGAATCCGCCTTCTACACATGGCTGTACCGGATCGCCGTGAATACGGCCAAGAACTATCTGGCTACGCAGGGACGACGACCCGAGGCGTCCACCGACATCGATACGGAAGAGGCTGAAACTTTTGCGGACGGTGAGCAACTAAGGGATATCAATACGCCGGAGTCGATGCTTCACACGCGCCAAGTCGCCGAAACGGTGAACCGAGCGATGGAAGCGTTGCCGGAAGAGTTGCGTACCGCCATCACCCTGCGCGAGATCGAAGGCCTCAGCTATGAGGAAATCGCGGAGGCGATGGGTTGCCCGATCGGAACGGTGCGTTCACGCATTTTCCGTGCGCGTGAGGCGATTGCTGAAAAATTGCGCCCGCTGCTGGGAACGGCAGAGGGCAAGCGATGGTAGTGAGAAGAATGTCGTGCGGCCAGCGTTGCAGCCTATTCCTGCATCGATAAGCGACAGCAAGTGACGGGATTATCGGTGTTCAATGGAATTGGAATGTCTTGGGGTGGGAAATGGGTCAGGCTCATAAGCAGTCGGTTCATGTAGTGGAAGCGGCGGAGCAAATCTCCGTCCTGATGGATGGCGAGTTGTCGCCGCACGAGGTCGATCCCGTACTGGCGCTCGCGAAAAGCGAGCCCGGCATGGAGAACTGGACCATGTTCCAGATGATTGGCGATACGCTGCGGTCGGAAGAGTTGAGCCATGCGGGCCCGACCGGCGATTTTCTTGCCCGCTTCGCCGCGCGCCTCGAAGACGAGCCGCACGTACTGGTGCCCGCCGTGGCCCAGGCCGCTGGCATGCGACAGCGCCTGCTGGTGCGACCTTCGTGGGTGCGGCGCGTGATGCCGGGCACCGCGATTGCCGCGGCAGTAGCGGCTGTGAGTTGGGTCGTCGTTCCCCAGTTGCGCGGACCGTCCGACCTGGGTACGCCTGACGCCGTGGTTGCGCGCGTCGACCAGCCTGCCGCCGCGAAAGCCGCGGCCGCGAACATCGTTACCGTCGCAGCCGAAAACGCCCAGATGATCCGCGATCCGCGGCTGGACGAATACCTGCGTGCCCACCGCACGTCCGTCGCAACGGAGGCATTCGTGCCGACCATGCGTACGGTCGCCAACGGTGCCAATTTCTCTCAGGACAATTCGCAGGAATAATGCCGGACATGCACAAAGGATGGTCGCCCGCCAACGTAGCGGGCGCACCGAGAATGGGGGCCCTGCGTAGGTCCTTTTTTCTGGCCTTGTGTCTGAGCGCGGCGGCGGCCACGGCCCAGCCCTCGGACAGTTCGCTGAACCGGCGCGACGCGTCCGCCTGGCTCAGCAAGATCCACCGTGCAGCGCAGCGCGAAAACTATGTCGGCACGCTGATCTATCAGCGCGGCAGTGTGATGCATGCGTCGAAGATCCAGCACTACAGCGATCTCGTGCACAACGAGTACGAACGGCTTGAGACGCTCGACGGCAAGCCGCGCGAAGTGCTGCGGCAGAATGACGTGGTGCACAGCCTGATTCCCGAAGCCAAGCTCGTGGTGGTCGAGAAGCAGGAGGCCAAGGACCGCTTCCCGGCGCTGCTGGCCACCACCAAGAGCGACGTGCTCGATCTCTACGAGATGCGCAAGCTCCCGGGCGAGCGCGTGGCCGGCGTGGAATGCGAGGTGTTCTCGCTGGAGCCGCACGATGCGGCCCGCTACGCCGTACGCTTGTGGGCCGAAAAAAATTCGGGCCTGCTGATGCGGGCGCAGACCATCGGGGACGGCGGCAAGGTGCTGGAGCAGGTTGCCTTTTCGCAGGTCGACATCGGCGTGCCGTCGGACAAGCAGCGCATCCTCGGGGCCATCAAGAACGCCAGTTCCTGGAATCACTATGAGGTCACGTACCAGCCAACCAACGTCGCGGACGAAGGCTGGACCATTGCGGTGCCGCTGAAGGGCTTCCAGAAGATCCGCGAGGTGCGTCGCCCGCTCGGTGAACTGCGCGCGCCTGCGCAGGGCAGCGGACGCGGCCAGGTGTTCGAGGTGCTCCAGGTCGTCTACAGCGACGGGCTGACTGGCTTGTCGGTGTTTATCGAACCGGTCTCCGAGCAGCGTGTGCGCCGCGAAGGCGTCGCGTCGCTGGGCGCCACGCAGGTTGTGGTCCGCCGCATTGCGGACTACTGGATTACAGTGGTGGGCGAAGTGCCCGCCAGCACGGTGCGGCAGTTCGCGTCGGCCGTGGAATATCGCCCTCCCAAGGCGTTACACTGAGCTCGGGGAAGTGCCGGATACGGGGCTCGCAAGCCCGTGTCCGGTGGCCCCTGTGAGGGCGTCCTGCCGCTTCGTTCCAGTCGCTACTTCATCATTTGCTGAATCCCGGGAGTTGTCGATGACGTTCAGATCCCCAGCCCTGGCGCGTGCCGTGGTCATGGCTGCCATATTGATTCTCGGCCCGGCGGTTGCCGAAGTGGGCCACGCCCAGGCCGCCGCGTCCAATTACAACCTGCCCGACTTTACCGACCTGGTGGAAAAGGCCAGCCCCGCCGTGGTCAACATCCGGACCACCGAGCGCATTCGCTCGCGCGGTGGTTCAGGCGGCGACGACGACGAGATGGCTGAGTTCTTCCGGCGTTTCTTCGGGGTTCCGATGCCAGGCGCTCCGACGCCGGGGGCCCCAAATGCGCCGCGCCGCGGCCAGCCGCCGCAGGGCGAGGAACAGAGCCGCGGCGTCGGTTCCGGATTCATCATCAGCCAGGACGGCTATGTGATGACAAATGCCCATGTGGTGGCTGACGCGGAAACCATCTATGTCACGCTGCCTGACAAGCGCGAGTTCAAGGCCAAGCTGATTGGCTCGGACAAGCGTACCGACGTGGCGCTGATCAAGATTGAAGCGACAGGCTTGCCAAAGCTGGTGCTTGGGGATTCCGACAAGGTTCGTGCCGGAGAGTGGGTGCTCGCGATCGGTTCGCCGTTCGGCCTCGACAACAGCGTGACCGCCGGCATCGTGTCCGCCAAGGGCCGTGATACCGGCGACTACCTGCCGTTCATCCAGACCGACGTGGCGGTCAACCCAGGCAATTCGGGCGGCCCGCTGATCAACCTGCGCGGTGAAGTCATCGGCATCAACTCGCAGATTTACAGCCGCAGCGGTGGCTACATGGGCATTTCGTTCGCGATCCCGATCGACGAGGCCATGCGCGTCACCGAGCAGTTGAAGACGTCGGGCCGCGTCACGCGCGGGCGGATTGCCGTGGCGATCGGCGATGTGACCAAGGAAGTGGCCGATTCACTCGGACTAGGCCGTGCGCGCGGGGCACTGGTCGGCAGCGTGGAGCCGGGCGGACCGGCGGAAAAGGCCGGCATCGAGCCCGGTGACATCATCCTGAAGTTCAACGGCCGCGAGATCGAAAAGGCGTCCGACCTGCCGCGCATGGTTGGCGATACCAAGCCGGGCACGCGCGTGCCGATTCAGTTGTGGCGCAAGGGCGCCACCCGCGATGTGTCGATCACCGTGACGGAGTTGGAGCCGGAAGCCCGCGCGAAGGCGCGCAATGCCCCCTCGTCCAAGGATGACGCCAGTGCGCAGGCACCTAAACCTAACGCGCTCGGTCTGATCGTCAACGACATTCCCGACGCTCGCCTGAAGGAGCTTAAGGTAAGGTCCGGCGTGGAGGTCGAGGTCGCGGATGGCCCGGCCATGCGTGCAGGCATTCGTCCTGGCGACATCATCCTGCGGCTTGGCGATACTGACGTGACCGGCGCGCGCCAGTTCAATGATCTGGTGAAGGGGTTGGACAAGAGCCGCATCGCCGCCGTGTTCGTGCGTCGTGGCGATGCCACCCAGGTCCTGACGCTGCGTCCGGGGGCGACCGCCGCCCGCTGACCGTCGTCATGCTGCCGCTCACGGGGAAGGGATCCCTGTGAGCTTTGCCACGACTTCCTCTATGTCGTGGCCCTTCGGGTGTGGCATGCGTCGCAGCAGGCGACCGAACGGCCACTTCCGATCGCACCGAAGCGGCCGGAAGTCATTGAAAATCCGGTAAAATTCCAGATTGGCGCAAAATCCGCGCCCCAAGACCCGCGGCCTCGACGTGGGCGCCTGTGATGGGCGCCCGCGACGGGGCCGTTCACGAATCCGCTGCGCCCGGGCGAAGTCGCCGGCGCCTGCCTGAAGATTAGATGGACCACATTCGCAATTTCTCGATCATTGCCCATATCGACCATGGGAAATCCACCCTGGCCGACCGGATCATTCAGCTGTGTGGGGGGCTGTCCGATCGCGAAATGGAGGCCCAGGTCCTCGACTCGATGGATATCGAGAAGGAGCGCGGCATCACGATCAAGGCGCAGACTGCCGCGCTGACCTACAAGGCCCGTGACGGCAAGGTCTACAACCTGAACCTGATCGATACGCCGGGACACGTCGACTTCAGCTACGAAGTGAGCCGGTCGCTGTCGGCGTGCGAAGGCGCGCTGCTGGTGGTCGATGCTTCGCAGGGTGTCGAAGCGCAGACCGTGGCCAACTGCTACACGGCGATCGAACTCGGTGTGGAAGTGGTGCCGGTGCTGAATAAGATCGACCTGCCACAGGCCGACCCGGCCAATGCCATTCAGGAAATCGAAGACGTCATCGGCATCGACGCGCACGACGCCACCCCGTGCTCGGCCAAGACTGGCCAGGGCGTGGAGGACGTGATCGAGGCGCTGATCGCCAAGGTGCCGCCGCCCAAGGGCGACGCCAGCGCGCCGCTGCAGGCGCTGATCATCGACTCGTGGTTCGACAACTACGTCGGCGTGGTCATGCTGGTGCGCGTGGTCAATGGCACGCTGCGTCCGAAGGACAAGGCGCTGTTGATGGCCACCGGTGCGCAGCACCTCGTGGAGCAGGTTGGCGTGTTCTCGCCGAAGTCGGTGCAGCGCGATTCGCTGACCGCCGGGCAGGTGGGCTTCGTCATCGCAGGCATCAAGGAACTCAAGGCCGCCAAGGTCGGTGACACCATCACGACCCTGCCGCGCAAGGCCGAGGCGCCGCTGCCGGGCTTCAAGGAAGTCAAGCCGCAGGTGTTCGCCGGCCTGTATCCGGTCGAGGCAAACCAGTACGAGGCACTGCGCGAATCGCTCGAAAAGCTGCGCCTGAACGACGCGTCGCTGATGTTCGAGCCGGAAGTGTCGCAGGCGCTTGGCTTTGGTTTCCGCTGCGGCTTCCTGGGCCTGTTGCACATGGAAATCGTGCAGGAGCGCCTCGAGCGCGAATTCGACATGGACCTGATCACGACGGCGCCGACCGTGGTGTACCAGGTACAGATGCGCGACGGCACCATGGTGACCGTGGAGAACCCGGCCAAGATGCCCGACCCGAGCCGGATCGAGGCCATCCTGGAGCCGATCGTCACGGTCAACCTGTACATGCCGCAGGAATATGTCGGCTCGGTGATCACGCTGTGTACGCAGAAGCGCGGCTCACAGATCAACATGAGCTACCACGGCAAGCAGGTGCAGTTGACCTACGAAATTCCGATGGCGGAAATCGTGATGGATTTCTTTGATCGCCTCAAGTCGGTGTCGCGTGGCTATGCATCGATGGATTACGAGTTCAAGGAATATCGACCGTCCGACGTGGTCAAGGTCGATATCCTGATCAACAGCGACAAGGTCGATGCGCTGTCGGTGATCGTGCACCGCTCGAATTCGCAATACCGTGGTCGCGAAGTGGCCGCGAAAATGCGCGAGATCATTCCGCGCCAGATGTACGACGTGGCGATCCAGGCCGCGATCGGCTCGAATATTATTGCGCGCGAAAACGTCAAGGCGTTGCGCAAGAACGTGCTGGCCAAGTGCTATGGCGGCGATATCAGCCGCAAGAAAAAGCTGCTCGAAAAGCAGAAGGCCGGCAAAAAGCGGATGAAGCAGGTCGGTACCGTCGAGATTCCGCAGGAAGCCTTCCTGGCGATCCTGCAGGTCGACGACAAGTAAGCGGTTTCGCGAACAGGAACGGGGCTGCCGCGTCTGAGGCGCGGCGGTAGTAGAAGAGGCTGTAGCAAGACATCCAAGAACCAGAAGCCGTCATGAATTTTGCACTGATCCTTTTTGTGCTGGTGGTGATTACAGGTATCGCGTGGGTCGCGGACAAGCTCGTGTTCGAGCGGCAACGGCGCGCTTCAGCGCGGCTTGCGCTGGCCGAGTTCGATTCGCGCCAGTCGGACCTGCAGGGCCGCTTCGGTTCCGGCGAGGTTGATTCGACGCGCAAGCGTCTGGCCGAAGAAAAGCTGCGCCAGCCGTGGTGGCTTGAGTATTCGGCGAGCTTCTTCCCGGTCATCCTGGCCGTGTTCGTACTGCGCTCGTTCGTGGTCGAGCCGTTCAAGATTCCGTCCGGCTCGATGATTCCCACGCTGCTGATCGGCGATTTCATCCTGGTCAACAAGTACGACTACGGGATTCGCCTGCCGGTGGTGAACAAGAAGATCGTCGACGTCGGCGAGCCGCAGCGCGGCGACGTCATGGTGTTCCGCTACCCGAAAGACCCCTCGCTCGATTACATCAAGCGCGTGATCGGCGTGCCTGGCGATGTGGTGCAGTATTCGAACAAGCATTTGACAATCAACGGCAAGCCCGCTGACTACACGCCACTGCCTGATTATCTGGATGAGGAACGCCTGGCCTATTCCAAGCATTTCCGGGAGAAACTGCCCGGCGGCGTGGAGCACGGCATCCTTAATGATGTGGATCGACCGGCATTTGTCGCCGGTGCCGATCCGGATTTCCCGTTCCGGGAAAACTGCACTTACAATCAGCAGGGTGTGACCTGCAAGGTGCCTGCAGGTCACTATTTCGTGATGGGTGACAATCGCGACAACAGCCTGGATTCCCGTTACTGGGGATTCGTGCCGGACGAGAATATCGTCGGCAAGGCGTTCGTGATCTGGATGAACCTCGGCAATTTTGGACGCGTCGGTTCATTCAAATAACACCTGCGCGGCGCAGAACACTCAACTAGAACGAGGGAAGCGCAAATGGGTCAGATGGGTCAATTGGGTTGGGTCGGGAAAGATAGCCGGCGGCGGGCAAGGGGATTTTCTCTGTGGACGCTGCTGGTCGTGATCGTATTCGTGATCGGCGTTGCCTTGCCGGCGCTCAGGGCGATACCGAGCCTGACTGAATATTTTTCGGTCAAGCGGGCGGCAAGTTACGCCAAGCAACGAGCCACCAACAAGCGAGAGGTGGTGGAGTATTTTGACAAGCAGGCAACCATCGACCGGATTGCCGCGGTGAAGGGGGAAGACCTCCAGATTCGCGAAAATGAGAATGGAACGATCCAGTCGGTCGATTTTGCCTACCGGACCGAAGTTCCTGTCTACGGTCCACTGAGCTTACTGATTACTTATTCGGGAACGCAGCACTGATATGAACCTCGACGCCTTGCAGCAACGTCTCGGCTACCGTTTCAGCAAGCCTGAGTTGCTGCAGCAGGCGCTGACGCACCGCAGCCACAGCGCCCAGCACAACGAACGCCTCGAATTCCTGGGCGACTCGGTGCTGAACTGCGCCGTGGCCGACATGCTGTTTGGCATGTTCGGCAAACTCGATGAAGGCGACCTGTCGCGCGTGCGCGCGAACCTGGTCAAGCAGCAGGCGTTGTACGAAATTGCACAGATGCTGCAGTTGTCCGAAGTGCTGCGCCTGGGCGAGGGCGAACTGAAGAGCGGTGGATTCCGCCGCCCGTCGATTCTCGCCGATGCGCTTGAAGCCATTGTCGGAGCGGTGTTCCTCGATGCCGGTTTCGAAGCCGCGCGCACGCTGATCCGCAAGTTGTATATCCCCATCCTGGAGCAAGTCGATCCACGCACGCTCGGTAAGGATGCCAAGACGCTGCTCCAGGAATACTTGCAGGGCCACAAGATCGCCCTGCCTCAATATAACGTAATCGCCACTCACGGCGCCGCGCACAGCCAGCAGTTTGAAGTCGAGTGCATGGTGCCTAAACTGGAAGTCCGGGTGTTCGGCACCGGTGCCTCCCGCCGAGCCGCGGAGCAGGCGGCGGCCAAGCTGGCGCTCGATGAAGTCCAGAAGCTCGTGCCGCAGCTGCTCAAGCGCAGCCGCGCCGAGCGCACCGGCAAGACCCGCAAGCAGCCGGTACCGCCGGACCCACAGTTGTCTCTCAGGTTGAAGGAATGACCGAATCCCATGATTCGCAGCAGCCCGCTGCGGATACCCAAGCCAAGGCGTTCCGCTGCGGCACCGTGGCCATTGTTGGCCGCCCCAACGTCGGCAAGTCCACGCTGATGAATGCGCTGGTCGGCCAGAAGATCAGCATCACGTCGCGCAAGGCGCAGACCACGCGTCACCGCCTGGTCGGCATCCAGACCACGGATGACGCGCAGTATGTCTTCGTCGACACGCCAGGTTTTCAGACCCGCCACGCCAGTGCGCTGAACCGCTCGCTCAACCGCGCAGTCACCTCCACGCTGTCGTCGGTGGACCTGGTGCTGTTCGTCGTGGAAGCCGGCTACTATGGCGCCGATGACGAAAAGGTGCTCGCGCTGCTGCCGAAGAACACGCCGGTGCTGCTGGTGACCAACAAGCTCGACCGCGTGACTGACGACCGCGCCGGGGTGATGATGCCCTTCCTCGAAAAGATGGGCCAGCTGTTCCCGTTCCGGGAAGTGGTGCCGATGTCGGCCAAGACGCGCGACCATATCGCGCGCCTGTTCGAGATCATCCGGCCTTACCTGCCGGAAGGCGAACCGATGTACGACGCCGACGCGATGACCGACCGCAGCGAGCGTTTCCTCGCCTCGGAAATTATCCGCGAGAAGGTGTTCCGCTGGACCGGCGACGAACTGCCGTACACGAGCACCGTCATCATCGACAAGTTCGAGACGGAAGGGCGCCTGCGCCGCGTGTTTGCCACGATCCTGGTCGAGCGCGACGCGCACAAGGCCATGATCATCGGCAACAAGGGCAGCAAGCTGAAGCAGATCTCCACCGAGGCGCGCCTCGACATGGAAAAGCTGTTCGACGGCAAGGTCTACCTGGAAATGTGGATCAAGGTGAAAAGCGGCTGGGCCGATAACGAAGCCGGACTGCGCGCATACGGCTACGAGTGAGCAAAATGCCTGACTTCGCGCGTGGGCCTGCGAAGGCCCGCCGCGCCGATCCGGTCGTGGACGAGGCCGCGGAGCTGCTGGACAGCCGCGCGCTGCCCGGCATGGCCGACGCTGCCGGCCGCGCGATGATGGACCGCGCGATGCGCATCGTGCCGGCGCGCAGCGAAACCCGCGTGTCGGAGCAGCCGGGCTTCGTGCTGCATGCCTGGCCGTATCGCGAGACCAGCCTGATCCTCGATGTCTTTACGCGCGACCACGGGCGGCTGTCGATGGTTGCCAAGGGCGCCAAGCGGCCGCATTCGGCGCTGCGTCCTGTGCTGCAGCACTTCCATCCGATCTCCCTGTCGTGGAGCGGCC
Organism: Cupriavidus sp. C1SS-2L; assembly: GCF_057073735.1. Classification (NCBI taxonomy): domain Bacteria; kingdom Pseudomonadati; phylum Pseudomonadota; class Betaproteobacteria; order Burkholderiales; family Burkholderiaceae; genus Cupriavidus; species Cupriavidus sp. C1SS-2L. The sequence continues at coordinate 2,559,334 of NZ_CP172708.1, read as the reverse complement.
GCGGCGAGGTCAAGACGCTGACGCGCGCCGAGTGGGTCGGCGGCATGCCGCCGCTGGCCGGCGATGCGCTGCTGTCCGCGTTCTACCTCAACGAACTGCTGATGCGGTTCTGCCCGCGCGAGGACGGCCATCCGGCGCTGTTCCGGCACTACATGGCGACGCTCACGCGTCTGGCGCACGGCGAGGCCGCAGGTCTGGTGCTGCGCAGCTTCGAGCGTGTGCTGCTGCAGGAAACCGGCTTTGCAGTGGCCTTCGACCAGTGCCTGAGCACAGGGGAGCGCGTGCAGCCGCATCTGGACTATGTCTACCAGCCCGAGCGCGGTGTGCGCCGGGCCCAGCCGAGCGATCCGTCGTCGTGGCCCGTGGTGTCGGGCCAGACCTTGCTCGACATGTCGCAGGACGATTACGGGCGCGCGCAGACCGCTCTGCAAAGCCGCGCGCTGATGCGCTTCCTTCTGCATTATTATTTGCAGGGAGCGCCGCTCAAGACGCGGCAGATCCTGATCGACCTGCACTATCTCTGACCCGCCGGGCAGCCGGCCCACCGCTGATTCCGCAAGCATGATCTTCCACGCAAATCCGGGCGTCATCGACCTCGGCATCAACATCGACCACGTCGCCACGCTGCGCAATGCGCGCGGCACGGTGTATCCCGACCCGATCGAGGCAGCATTGCAGGCCGAAGAAGCCGGCGCGGACCTGATCACGCTGCACCTGCGCGAAGACCGCCGCCATATCCGCGATGCCGATGTGCGCGCGCTGCGCCCACAACTCGCCACGCGCATGAACCTGGAATGCGCCATCACGCAGGAGATGCTCGACATCGCCTGCGAGATCCGGCCGCAGGACGTCTGCCTCGTGCCCGAGCGGCGCGAGGAGGTCACGACCGAAGGCGGGCTCGATGTGGCAGGTCGCTTTGGACAGGTCAGTTCCGCTTGCAAGCAGCTCGCCGCAGCCGGCATCCGTGCATCGCTGTTCATTGACGCCGATGCCGACCAGATCGCCGCCGCTGCGGCCTGCGGTGCGCCGGTGATCGAACTGCATACCGGCCGCTATGCCGATGCGCATACGCCTGACGAGCTGGCCATCGAATTCCGCCGCGTTGCCGACGGCGTCGATGTCGGCATCCGCCACGGCCTGGTCGTGAACGCGGGCCACGGCCTGCATTACACGAACGTGCAGCCGATTGCGGCGCTGGCGGGCATCAAGGAACTCAACATCGGCCACGCGGTCGTCGCGCATGCCGTGTTCGTGGGCTGGCAAAACGCCGTGCGCGAGATGAAGGCCATCATGGTGGCCGCGCGTCTCGGCACCCGTTACCCCGCTGCAGGCAAGCCGGCGTGATCTACGGCGTCGGCACCGACATCATCGAGATCGCGCGCGTGCAGGGCGTGATGGAGCGCACGCGCGGCCGCTTTGCCGAGAAGGTGCTCGGGGCCGATGAACTGGCCAAGTACCACGCGCGCAAGGCGCGCTCCGAGCGGCGCGGGCTGGCCTTTCTTGCGACGCGCTTTGCCGCCAAGGAGGCCTTCTCCAAGGCCATCGGCCTCGGCATGCGCTGGCCGATGACCTGGCGCGCGATGGAACTGATGAACCTGCCTTCTGGCGAGCCGACGCCGATCTGTCATGGTGAACTCGCGCAGTGGATCGCGGAACGCGGCATCACCGTGCGTGTCAGTGTCAGTGATGAACGTGACTATGCGGTTGCCTTTGCAATCGCCGAGCGGGGCGGCCATGCGGCAGTCCCCGAAAACCCAGCCTAGCCTCGAACAAACTCCATGATCAAGAAGCTTTCCGGCAAACGGCCGGGACCGGTGGTACTTGACGTCGTCGGCAAGCAGCTCGACGCCGAAGACGCACGCCGTATTGCGCACCCGCTGACTGGCGGCGTCATCCTGTTCGCGCGCAACTTCGAGTCGCGCGCGCAATTGCTGGCGCTCACGCGTGCGATCCGCGCGGTGCGTGAAGACGTGCTGATCTGTATCGACCACGAAGGCGGCCGCGTGCAGCGCTGCAAGACCGATGGCTTTACGCATCTGCCAGCGATGCGCAAGCTCGGCGAACTGTGGGAACACGACGTGCTGGCTGCTACCAAGGCAGCGATCGCGTGCGGCTATGTGCTGGCCGCCGAACTGCGCGCGTGCGATATCGACCTGAGCTTCACGCCGGTGCTCGACCTCGACTATGGCCGCAGCGCCGTGATCGGCGACCGCGCTTTCCACGCCGATCCGCGCGTGGTCACCATGCTGGCGGGCCACCTGAACCATGGCCTGTTGCTGGCCGGCATGAGCAACTGCGGCAAGCACTTCCCCGGCCACGGCTACGTGGAAGCGGACTCGCATGTCGCGATTCCCGTGGACGAGCGTTCGCTGGAAGATATCCTGTCGCAGGACGCACGTCCGTACGACTGGATGGGCCTGTCGTTGGCGTCGGTCATGCCGGCGCACGTGATCTACCCGAAGGTCGACCCCAACCCGGCGGGTTTCTCGCGCTTCTGGCTGCAGGACATCCTGCGTACGCAACTCGGCTTCGAGGGTGTGATCTTCAGCGACGACCTGAGCATGGAAGGCGCCAGCGTTGCAGGTAACGTCACGCAAGCCGCGCGCGCCGCGCTGGCGGCCGGTTGCGACATGGTGCTGATCTGCAACCATCCCGAGCGTGCCGACCAGTTGCTGACCGAACTCGACGTGAACATCGGCAAGACTTCGCAGCGCCGGATCCGCAAGCTCTTCGCGCGCCGCAAGCCGCTCGACTGGAACAAGCTGCAGCAGGAGGGCGAATACCGTGCCGCGCTGCGCCTGCTCAAGGACCACGATCTGATCGCCTGAGCGCGCGACGGGTTTGCGCCAGACGACAAAAAAGGCAGCCGCGGCTGCCTTCTTTCATCACCGGCTCCGCCACGGAGGCGGAGCGAGCCGTGCGCTTAGTTGGCGCGGCTGCGATATTCGCCGGTACGCGTGTCGATTTCGATCTTGTCGCCGATGTTGCAGAACAGCGGCACTTGCAGTTCGAAGCCGGTGTTGATCTTGGCGCCCTTCAGCACCTTGCCCGACGAGGTGTCGCCCTTGACAGCCGGTTCGGTGTAGACAATCTCGCGGACCAGCGTGGTCGGCATTTCGACCGAGATGGCCTTCTCGTTGTAGAACACCACTTCGACGGCCATGCCGTCTTCGAGGTAGTTCAGGGCGTCGCCCATGCTGTCCTGCTCAACTTCAAACTGGTTGTAGTCGGCGTCCATGAACACGTACATCGGGTCGGCGAAGTACGAGTAGGTGCATTCGCGGCGCTCGAGCACCACGACTTCGAACTTGTCGTCAGCCTTGAACACCGACTCGCCCGGGGCTTCGGTGAGCAGGTTCTTGTACTTCATCTTGACCACGGCGGCGTTGCGGCCCGACTTGTTGTACTCGGCCTTTTGCACAACCATCGGAGCGCCGTTCATCATGAACACGTTGCCGACGCGGAGTTCCTGTGCGATTTTCATCTGAACTGTTTTCCTGAAAAAGAAAGTCTCGGAAATTGGTATGGCGAGGTATGGCGGAGGCGCCGTGCAGGCAGCCTGTCGCTACCGGCAGCGCCTGGTGGGCCCATGCCCACGCGCTCTTGACCCCGTGCTCAGTGTTCGCTCAGGTTCCCGCACCGCGGCGCGCGCATTGCATCGCTGCCGGCTGGTGATGGGGAGCCTTGGTTACCCGGCCCGGTCGCCATCAAATCAACCCGCTATTTTACCCGATTTTCGCAAAACGCCACGAGATTTGCCGCCAGGTCGCCCAATCCGAGCAGGCGCGCCTGCCATTGCTGCGCGGCTTGCGTCAGCGCGGGCAGTTTGCTGCGCAGCGCGGCCCAGTCGGGTGCATTGCCGTACGCATTCCACGCGTGCCAGAAAGCCGTCAGCGCTTGCGCGGCCCCGGCGTCGACACCGCTGCGGCCGAAGAGCGTGAGCCAGGCGTCGAGTTTGTCATGGTGCGCATCCTCGTCCTGCGGGTAGATATGCCATACGAGTGGCCGGGCCGCCCACTGCGCACGCACGAAGGAATCTTCTCCGCGCACGAAGTTGAGGTCGCAGGCCCACAGCATCTCGTCGTAGTGCTCCTGGCGCACGAACGGCACGATATTGACCTGCAGGTTGCCGCGCGTGACCGCCTTGCCAGGCACGGCGGCTTCTCCCGACCATGCGGCCCACTGTTCGGCCGCGAGCCCCTGGGGGATCAGGCACTGGACCGGCTCCGGGCCGTCGCGCCATTGTTCGAGCAGCACCGGCAGTGCGGGATTCTGGTATGAAAACAGGCTGATCTTCAGCGCACTGCCGTCTGGCGTCGCACGCAGCCGGTGCCACAGCGCGGCCTGTGCGGCCGGTCCGGCGAGGAAAGCGCTGCGCTGCGCGCCGAGCATCGATTCGCGCAACAGGCCGCCGGTGCCACGCTCGAAGCCCGGGAAAAAGAAGTGCTTGACCAGGGGCAGCCGCGGATGCGGCGACGGCATGCCGTGGTGCTCGCGCACCCATGGCTCGGCACTCAGGTATTCGAGGTTGATCCATGCCGGCGCAAGTTCGCGCGCCACCATGCGCGCAAGAAACACATCGGGCAGGTGGCAGGCGAACGCTTCAATGACGGCGTCATGTACGGTGACGTCTGCAAACCGCGCCCGGTCGTCCGCATCGCCGCCCGGGCGCCATGTGCGGATCTCCACGCCCGATAAGTGCTGACTGCGGGCGGCCGTGTCGAGCGTCGGCGCGAGCCGCGCGAAGCTGTGCAGGTCATCGACCCACAGGCGCACGGCATGGCCGTGTTCCTGCGCCAGCTGGCGCGCCAGCCGCCAGCAGACGCCGATGTCGCCGAAGTTGTCGATGACGGTGCAGAAGATGTCCCACGAACGGATTGGCATGTCAGGCAAGGCGGGTAAAGCAAGGGGGGCGGTGAATTGCACTAAACTTCGGCTCTAAACTCCGGATTTTAGAGCCGTTGCCGCGAATCGCGAGCCGGCCGCATCGATTTGGTCATCGTCCCTCATGTCCGACCAGCTTCCAGACGCTTCGGCTCAACCGCCTGATCCTGCCCAGGCAGAGCCCTTCGACCCCAAGCCGGTCATCGCCCGCCTGCCGGGCTTGCCTGGTGTGTACCGCTACATCGACAGTGCCGGCAACGTGCTGTACGTCGGTAAGGCGCGCGACCTCAAGAAGCGCGTATCGAGCTATTTCAACAAGACGCAGTTGTCGCCGCGCATCGCGATGATGGTGGCCAAGATCGCGCGCATCGACACCACCGTCGTGCGCACCGAGGCCGAGGCGCTGCTGCTCGAGAACAACCTGATCAAGGCCCTGGCGCCGCGGTACAACATCCTGTTCCGCGACGACAAGTCGTATCCGTTCCTCAAGCTCACGGGCCATCGCTTTCCGCGCATGGCCTACTACCGTGGCGCCACGGATCGCAAGCACCAGTACTTCGGCCCGTTCCCGAGCGCCTATGCGGTGCGCGAGAGCATGCAGATCCTGCAGAAGGTGTTCCAGCTGCGCACCTGCGAAGACACCGTCTTCAACAACCGCACGCGGCCCTGCCTGCTGCATCAGATCCATCGCTGCACCGGGCCCTGCGTGGGTGCGATCAGCGAGGCTGACTATGCACGCGACGTCGGCAACGCGGCGAGTTTCCTGCAAGGACGCGAGACGGAGGTTCTCGAAGGCTTGCAGTCGAAGATGGAAGAGCACGCCATGCAGTTGGAGTTCGAGCAGGCCGCCGCGGTGCGCGACCAGATCGCAGCGCTGTCGACGGTGCTCAAGCGCCAGGCGGTGGAGGAAGTCGGCCAGGCACGCGATATCGACGTGCTGGCGGTGGCCGTGGAAGGTGGCCGCGCGTGCGTCAACCTGGCCATGGTGCGTGGCGGCCGCCATCTTGGCGACAAAGCCTATTTCCCCGCGCATGCCGACGAAGCGGCGATGATCGTCGAGGACGGTGACGAAGGCGCTGAAGGCGGGGAAACCGAGCCGGCGCCGGCAGTGCCGCTTGGCGTGGAGCGCATTGCTGCACGCGTGCTGTCGGCATTCATGGCGCAGCATTACCTCGACCAGGCGCCGCCGCCGATCATTGTCGTCAGCCATGTTCCGGACGATGCGGCGTTGCTGGAGGCGCTGGCGCTTCACGCCGGTCGCAAGATCGCGCTGGTGCGGCAGCCGCAGGGCCAGCGCAAGGCCTGGCTGGAAATGGCGCAGCAGGGCGCCGCGCTGGCGCTCGCGCGGCGGCTTTCGGAGCAGGGCAGCCAGGAGGCCCGTACACGCGCACTCGCGGAGACCATCGGCATCGACCTGGAAGATCTTGCACTGCTGCGCGTGGAGTGCTTCGACATCAGCCATACCGCGGGCGAAGCGACGCAGGCGTCGTGCGTCGTGTTCCATCACCACGATATGCAGAATGGCGAGTACCGGCGCTACAACATCCAGGACATCACGCCGGGCGACGACTACGCGGCCATGCGGCAGGTACTGACGCGCCGTTATCAGAAGCTCGTCGAGCTGATGCAGGAACAGGGCGGTCTCGATCCGGCTGGCGAGGCTTCGTCGCCGATGCCGCATGTGGTGCTGATCGACGGGGGCAAGGGGCAGGTCGAGGTGGCGCGGCAGGTGTTCGAGGAACTCGGTCTCGATATCGGGCTGCTGGTCGGCGTGGCCAAGGGGGAGGGCCGCAAGGTGGGCCTGGAAACCCTGGTGTTCGCCGATGGCCGTCCATCGCTGGAACTGGGGCAGGGCAGTGCGGCGTTGATGCTGGTGGCGCAGATCCGCGATGAGGCACACCGCTTCGCCATCACCGGCATGCGCGCGCGCCGGGCCAAGGCGCGTACCACGTCGCGGCTAGAAGAGATCGAGGGCGTGGGGGCGCGCCGGCGGCAGAAGCTGCTGACGCGGTTTGGCGGCCTGCGCGGCGTCATGGCGGCCAGTATCGACGAGCTCGCCAGCGTCGACGGCATCTCCCGTGGTCTGGCCGAAGAGATCTATCGCCAGCTACATTGATGTGCCCGTGCCCGGCGAATTGTCCCGCCGGGCGCGCATTGGTACGGAAATCGGCGACAATCGCGGAATTCGTCACTGCACTGTCGGTTTCCCAACCCCATGCCCTTCAATATCCCGATCCTGCTGACCTGGTTGCGCGTTGCCATGATTCCCCTCGTGGTGGGCGTGTACTACCTGCCGGAAGCATGGCTGCCGATGCACACGAAGAACATCACTGCGGCGTCGTTTTTCATCATCGCAGCGGTCACCGACTGGCTGGACGGATTCCTCGCGCGGCGCTGGAACCAGACCTCGGCGTTCGGTGCGTTCCTGGATCCGGTTGCGGACAAGCTGATGGTCACGGCTGCGCTGCTATCGCTGCTGGCCCTGGGCCGCGTGGCGGATCTGGTGGCGCTGGTCATCATTGGCCGCGAGATCACGATCTCGGCGTTGCGCGAGTGGATGGCGCAGATCGGCGCTTCCAAGAGCGTCGCGGTCAACTTCCTCGGCAAGCTGAAGACGACGGTGCAGATGATCGCGATCCCCTTGTTGCTCTACACGGACCGCCTGTTCGGCGTCGACGCGCAGGTGCTGGGTACGTGGATGATCTACCTGGCGGCAGTGCTGACGCTGTGGTCGATGTTCTATTACATGAAGCTGGCGTGGCCGCAGATCCGCGAGCGCAGCGGCGTGCTCAACGAAGCGCGCGCGCCAAAATGAAGTCCCGCGCAAAAAAGTGTTGACGAACGGATTCATTCTTTGCAATAATCTCGTTCTCGCTGCTGACGACGCAAACGAAAGCAGCGAGATAAGTCGGTTTAACGCAAGAAGCTGTTATTTGCAGTCAAATGCGTAGCGGTGCAATGCGGGAGTAGCTCAGTTGGTAGAGCGCAACCTTGCCAAGGTTGAGGTCGCGAGTTCGAGACTCGTCTCCCGCTCCAGATTGATTCTGGGTTTGATGGCAGGTAATTCGTATCGCCTGCGTCGGGCTCGAAGTAGCAAACGTTGTACGCGGGAGTAGCTCAGTTGGTAGAGCGCAACCTTGCCAAGGTTGAGGTCGCGAGTTCGAGACTCGTCTCCCGCTCCATCCCGAAGGGAAGCAGCGCTTCCCTTTTTGTTTGGGTTGGTATCCGCAGGCGCTGTCAGGCAGCGTTCGATGAATGCAGATACAATCCAGCAGCACGTCACCTGGCGGGGTGGCAGAGTGGTTATGCAGCGGCCTGCAAAGCCGTGTACGCCGGTTCGATTCCGACCTCCGCCTCCAGTTGAAGAAAACAGCGCCCGATGGGCGCTGTTTTCGTTTGTGCGTCGACTTTGCGACGTTCAGGCCGGTGCGCTGGCTTGCGCTGCGACGACACGCAGGTATTCGGTGAAGGCCAGCAATCCCCGCGTCGGAAACTTGTCCTGGTGCACGACAAGCTGCAGCGGACGCATGATGCGCGGCAGGCCTTCCCGCACTGCGACCAGCGTGCCGCGCTCCAGTTCGTCGCGCACCACATGCAGCGACAGGCAGCTCACGCCGAAACCGCTCATCACGGCGCGCTTGATGGCCTCCGCATTGCCCAGTTCCAGTGCGAAGCGCAGCTCTCCGAGCAGCGGCACAAGCCTTTCCTCGATGATCTCGCGCGTGCCTGAACCGGGCTCGCGCACGATCCATTCGGCATCGCGCAGGCCATCGAGTGGTGCATTCGGTCCGGCGAGCGGATGAGACGGCCCCACGACTACGACCATCTCGTCATCGCACCAAGGCACGCTCCGCAATTCGCGTTCATGGCTCGCGCCTTCAACGAGCCCGATGTCGGCATCGAATTGCATCAATGAGCGCAGCACATCGCGCGTGTTGCCGATCCGCAGGTCGAGCTGGCAAGGGCCCGCTTGCGAGGCGCGAAAGCCCGCCAGCAGGGCAGGGAGGATATAGCTGCCGATTGTATTGCTGGCCGCGATGCGCAGCTGCACGCCGGTCTGCGTGGCAAAGCGCTCGAGTTCCTGTGCCTGGTCGAGCAGCGACAAGGCGCGCGGAAAGAACTGGCGTCCAGTCTCGTTGATGCTCAGGCGCCGCGCCACGCGGTCGAACAAGGGGCCGTCGAGCGCACGTTCCAGTTCCGCCAGCGACGCGCTGACAGCTGACTGCGACATGGCCAGCGCTTCCGACGCGGCCACCGTGCTGCCGTGCTGGGCCACGGACACGAAGACTTGCAGCTGGCGCAATGTCAGGCGAAGAGGGCGCTGGTCCATATCGACATTTCAGGTAATTCATAGCGATATTACCCGTTTTGCAGATTGAAGTGGGGCAGTTACGCTGCAAGCACTAACCAAAACCCACTGCCGCCATGTCTACCGTGTCCGCTCCCAATTCTGCCCAGGCTGTTTCGCCAGCCGCCGTGCTCTCGTGGCACCAGCGCCTGCTGCCTTTGCTGCCTCTGGGCGGCGTGGCCTGGATCGCAATGGTCCTGGCCAATCATCCGGCCATTTCGCGTTACGGCCTGAGCGCGCTGACGCTGGCGATGTGCGCCGGCATGGTCGCCGCCAACACGATGCCCAAGCACTGGCTGCAGCCGCTGGCACCGGGCATGCAGATCGCGCGCCATTACTTGCTGCGTCTCGGCGTGGCGCTGTACGGGCTGCGGCTGACCTTTGCGTCGATTGCGGCGCTGGGCTTGCCGGGCATCGTGGTGCCGCTTGCCATGCTGCTTGCTACGCTGCTGTTCGGTACCTTGATCGGCACGAAGGTGTTCGGTCTGAGCCGGCGCGAGGCGATCCTGGTCAGCTCGGGCAGCGCGATCTGTGGCGCCGCTGCAGCGATTGCGGTGGCGTCCGTCGTGCGCACCGATGACAAGCAGACGGCCGTGGCCGTGGCGACGGTGGTGCTGTTCGGTACCGTCGGCATGCTGCTCTATCCGTACCTGTTCGATCTGGTGACGGGCCCGTGGCACTGGAATGTCAGCGAGCGGATGTTCGGCATCTTCACCGGCGCTACGCTGCACGAGGTGGCCCAGGTGATCGCGGCAGGCAAGATGATCGGCGACACCACGGCGGACGCCGCGGTGGTGGCCAAGATGGTGCGCGTGCTGGCACTCGGCCCGGTGCTGCTGGTGATGGCCCTGTGGCCGAACAAGGACGCAAAAGCCCAGGCTGGCGGCCCAAGCCTGCGTGGCCTGCTGAAGTCGGTGCCGTGGTTTGCGGTCGGCTTCGTCGCGGTGATGGCGGTGAACTCTGTCGGTGCGGTGCCTCAGGAATGGAAGGGCGGACTGATTGCGCTCGACAACTGGCTGCTGGCCTGTGCCATGCTGGCGATCGGGCTGCACACGCGGATCGGCGACCTGCTGCGCGCCGGGCGCAAGCCGCTCGCCCTCGCCGGTGTGCTGTTTATCTTCCTGATGGTCGCTGGTGCTTCGCTCTGCTACGTGATGGCCTGAGCGACGGGATCCAGCTGAATGACTAAGGCAGTGGCCGCACCCAGCCTGGGGTTGGTGCGGCCGACGGGACTCGAACCCGTAAGCCCGTAAGGGCGGCAGATTTTAAGTCTGCTGAGTCTACCAATTTCTCCACGGCCGCGCGGAAAGCCCGATATTGTGGTGGTTGCGCATCCGGGATGCAAGTACATGGCGCAATCGCTGCTTGTCGAAACCGATTCTCCGACAAATGTGATCCCTCTGTTACGGCTGGTAACAATGTCGCGAGCGCCGTTGCACTCGGAAATTTCCGAGCCATTAAAATAGAGTCATGAGGAATCCTGGGACAGAGGGGCAGGAAATGAAACGTTGGTGGCTCGCAGCATTCGGTATCGGCGCCGGCCTTGCGTCGGGAGCGGCAATGGCTCATGTGAGCGTTGGCGTTGCGGTCGGTGTGCCAGGTGTCGTGATTGGCGCGCCGGCGTATTACCCTCCGGCTCCCGTCTACTATCCGCCCGCACCGCCGGTGGTGGTGGCGCCAGCGCCGGTCTACTATGGGCCGCCCGCGCCGGTATACTACGGTCCCCGTTATTACGGCCCGGCGCGTTACTATGGCCCGCGGCCTTACTACGGGCCTCGTGGCTACTACGGGCCTCGTGGTCACGGCCATGGCCACTGGCGTTGAGCCGATTTTGCAAGGCTTTTGAAAAGAAAGAGCCCCGGAAACGGGGCTCTTTTATTTTGACCCCAAATCGGAGGCTTGTAGCAGGCGGGTCTCCGCCGGTTCCCTATGAGATCAGTGTGGTCAAATTTCCTGAACAGACTGATCAAACGGTTGCAGATGTTCGGATTAGGGTTTTCCCCTAAACTGCACCTGTGACGCCGCGATGTCACACGAAAAGTTCGTGTCGCCGCCGGCGCCTTCTGTCAGTGAAAAAAAGGGGAATCTCTCATGAATCTCAAGCGTAGTTTGGCGGCAGCAATGGCCCTTGCGGCGCTTTCCATGGTATCGCTGCCCTCGTTCGCCGGCACGGGCAAGGTGGACCCGTATCTGGACGGTTCGAAGATCAGCAAGCCCGATCCGTTTACCGATGGCGCACGCGTTGGTAAGACCGATCCTTATACGGACGGCGCCAGCATCAGCCAGCGCGATCCGTACACCGATGGCGGCCGCGTCAGCAAGCCTGACCCGTTCACGGACGGCGCCTGACCCGCAGTGGATGGCGCCGGCTGAGGGCGCTCATCTTGCAGACCGCAGATTGACCCGCATTCGTGCGGGTCAAGTCGTTTTGGGCAATTGTGTTTGACCTTTGCTGACGCGGCTGGCGCGATGACTGGGGTATTTGTGCAGCGCTATACTTCCGGTTCACACAGTATGAACATCAGGAGAGTGGTATGCAGCAAAAGACCGTGCTGACGGCAGAAGACGTGAAGAAGATCATGGCCGCAGCAGAGGCCGAGGCAAAGACCCATCAGTGGGCTGTCTCGATCGTGGTGGTGGATGATGGTGGCCATATGCTGGCCATGCAGCGCCTGGATGGCGCCGCGCCAATCTCGGCCTACATCGCCACGGAAAAGGCCCGCACGTCGTCGCTGGGCCGCCGCGAGTCGAAGGTCTACGAAGACATGATCAACAACGGCCGCTATTCGTTCATGACTGCCCCGACGCTGCAGGGCATGCTGGAGGGCGGCGTGCCTATCGTCCACAACGACCAGGTTGTTGGCGCAGTGGGTGTCTCCGGTGTCAAGTCGACGGAAGACGCGCAGATCGCCCGTGCCGGCATTGCTGCGCTGGGTCTCTGATCGCTCGTCGTAGAGCCCCGCAGCGGCGGGGCTGGCATTTGCATCCTCCCGGCGGGCCGTTCGGCCTGCCGCTCCCCCGGCTTCTCATTTCTCCACAGCCCGCACCATAGTGCAGGCGTCGTGCATTCCCTTTACTTCGTCAGGATCAGCTTGCCGTAGCGCGTGACGCGCAGCGTGTAGATGTCGCCGTTGTGGCGGATCGGCAGCGTCGTGGCGCCGCGCATGATCGTTTCCAGCGCGACGGGCTCGCTCGCCGGCGTATTCGGCAGGCTGTCTCGCACGAGCGCTTCCAGCCTTGCGGGCAACGCTGCAACGGCCGATTTCACGGATTCGAGGGCGGATGCCGCAGCAGCATCGCGTCGGCCCTGGGGCGAAACTTCCACGCGGCGCAACGACAGGCGGCGGCGGGTAACTTCACGGGGTTGCGACAGCGGCAGGGAAAGGGTGCTCATCATCTGGCTCCGTTCGGCGTAAGGTTGGTTGGCTTGCACACTGTCTAGTGCGATTTCGACAGGCATGTGCTGGCGATGAAATGGATATTAAATGAGAACCATTACCATTTCAATGGTGCTGATCAATCGTTACATCTCTCGTCGAGTTGACGCACCAAAAGCACAAAGGGCATCCGTAGGGATGCCCTTTCCTGAAGCTGTCGACCGGTGTGGCCGGACGATCAGAATTTACTGCTTCGGCTCGGTGATGAAACCAATCTTTCCTAGCCCGCCATGCTGCGCGGCGGCCATGACCTCGGCCACGCGCTCGTAGCGCACGTCGCGGTCCGCGCGCAGGTGCAGTTCAGGTTGCGGTTCCTGCTTCGCGGCCAGCGCGATGTTGTTGGCCAGCGTAGTATCGTCCACCTCGGTCTGGTTCCAGTAGACCTTTCCCTGGGCGTCGATCGAGACGTTGATGTTCTGCGGCTTGGATTCGTTCGGGGTACTGCTTGCGCGCGGCAGGTCGATCTTCACCGCGTGGTTGATGACCGGGATCGTGATGATGAAGATGATCAGCAGCACCAGCATGACGTCGACCAGCGGCGTCATGTTGATTTCGCTCATCACCTCGTCATCGTCCCCGTCGAGCGTGCCAAATGCCATGATGACTTCCTTGATGCGGTAGTGTTACTGCCGTGCAGAGGCGAGGCGTACGGCGTTGTCGTCGCCGCGGGTGCTGGCCGGCCGAACGCGTGCGCCGGTCACGAAATAGGCGTGCAGGTCGTGCGCGAAGCGGTTCAGCTTGGAGATGACCGACTTGTTGCCACGGGTCAGTGCGTTGTAGCCCAGCACGGCCGGAATCGCAACGGCCAGGCCGAAAGCGGTCATGATCAGCGCTTCACCGACCGGGCCGGCGACCTTGTCGATCGTCGGCACGCCTGAGGCACCGATACCGATCAGTGCATGGTAGATGCCCCACACCGTGCCGAACAGGCCCACGAACGGCGCGGTCGAGCCAACCGAAGCCAGCACGGCCAGGCCAGACTGCATGTGTGCCACGGCGTCGTCGATCGAACTCTTGAGCGAGCGCGTCAGCCAGTCGGAGATGTCCATCACGTCATGCAGTTGCGGCTGGCTGGCGCGGTGGTGCTGTGCCGCTTCCTTGCCGGCGATGGCCAGCGTGCGGAACGGGTTCGCGTCATTGGAACCGAGTGTCTCCAGCGCGTGGTCGAAGTCGTCGGAGTGCCAGAAGCGCTTTTCCGCGCCGTGCGCCATCTTCTTCAGCCGAATCAGATCCCACGCCTTGGTGAGGATCACGATCCACGACAAGAGCGACATGATCAGCAGAATGATGGCCGTCGCACGCATGACGAAATCGCCTTGCGACCAGAGGTGGGAAAGTCCGAGATCCTGCATGTTGGTTCCTGGTAGGTGCGTTGTAGGTTGAGATCAGTTGAGTTCGAATCCGATCGGCTGCTGCGCGGTCACGGCGATGGCGCGGCCGTTGTCCATGTACGGCTTGCAGCGCATACGCTGGACGGCCTCCACAGCAGCATTATCCAGTCGTGACGATCCACTGCTAGATACCACCGAGGTCTTGATCACCTTGCCGGTTTCGTCGGTTGTCAGTCGGACCACGGTCTTGCCGGTCTCGCCCATGCGACGCGACTGGGCCGGATAGCTCGGTTGCGGCGGCGAGCACTGGATCTCGCCGATACCGACGGCGCGGGGTGCTGCGGCGACGGGCGCCGGCTCAGGCGCTGGCGCGGGCGCCGGGGTGGGCGGAGCAGGGGGCGACGGCGGGGCCTCGATCGCAGTGGGCGATGGCGGCAGCGCGGCGACTGGTTGCGGAACCGGCTTGGGCTGCTGCGGCGTCGGCCGCGGCGTGGTCACCTTGACCTGCTTGGGTGGCGTTTCCGTCTTGGGCTTGGGCGGTTCCGGGGCGGCCGGCTTAGGCTGCTCGAGCGGAATGATGCGGGCGATGATTTCCGGGGCGATCACCGCCTCGGTCATCTTGCGGCCCATGCCGCTCTGGATCAGGTAAAGCAGGCCGGCGTGGAACAGCAGGACGGCGAGCGTAATCTTGAAGAAGCGTTGATCGAACATGGGATGAACAACAGGTCTGCCGGACGGCACAAGTCACTTGCGATAGAACAGAATCAGCGAGATACCACATCCGACCAGCAAGCTGACAAGCAATTCCATGATAAACGCTCCTGCAATGGGTCTGCTGGGGAGCGCCACTCTCGGCGCGGCGTGTAGCTGGATAGTATAAACGATAATGATTCTTATTTGTTGTGATTTGTGCGTCGCAGCTGGAAATTTGTCCGAAGCGCAGTTATACCCCCAAATCCAGGCAGCAATTTCGCATTGGTGGCCGGTACCACAGTGACCGGCGAATGGCAGGGCGGCCGAATGCGCTGCAAGCAGCAAAGCGCGTAGCATAGGAAAAAGACTGCAAGCGTGGCGGTGGGGCCGGTTGCGGCGCCGCCCGCGGGTACACGGGGACGATGCGATGGACTTCACACGTTTTGCTGAAGAGGACCGCTCGCGGATACTGCGCTCCGGTCCGGGCATCTCGGCCAGTTCGGCGCTGGACTGGATGTGTGCCCAGTTTGCCCTGCGCGTCGTATGTGCGTTGGGCCCTCGGTTCAATCTGCGCAGCAATATCAATGACGTACTCACGGTCAGCGCGCCGGAAATGGTATGGCCGTACGGTGTCGTACTGCGCGTGCAGCGTTTCCTGTCGGCCCGCTGCGCCGACATGCCGGCGTGGAAAGGGGCGGGGCGCCTGACGCCCGAGGAGTTCCTGGAACGCCACGGGCAGTGGAACAGCGCGTTCGACGAGAGCGCGCTGTTCTACTACCTTGATGAGTACGTCAAGCACCACGCCAAGGACATGTTCGCAGTGTTCGACGCCTCGGCTGCGGCCATCGCGAGCCGGCTTGATGGCGAACGCGTGCTGCTGGTGCGCAACATCGACATGCTCAGCCATGTGCTCGACCTGCCCGAGCACGAGCGCAAGCTGTTGCTGTACGCGGCGCTGGCCAAGTACAAGCGCGACCTGCGTGCGGTGATGGTCGATTGCAAGGTCGCGCACAGCCAGGAAGCGTTCCAGATCCTGTCCGGCCTGACCGGCGCCAGCCCGGCGGACGTCGCTGCGTCGCTGCGGCCCGGTTCCCGGCTGGAAACACTGAACCTGATCGAACAGCCGCTGCCCGAGAACAGCGTGACCGATCTCGGCGACCTGATGCGCCTGTCCGACCGCCTGCTGCACGTACTGCTCGGCAACTACGCGAACGAAGCCGAGATGATGGCGGTCTTCACGCGGCCGGCCGCGCCGCCCACGCTGACCGTGACCGACTATCCGCATGTGGAAACCGACGCGCGCTATCTTTCCGCGTTGCTTTCCAATGCCACGCGCCAGCACGCGGCTGGTGTGAATGTGCTGATCTATGGCCCGCCCGGCACCGGCAAGACCGAGTTTGCGCGCCTGCTGGCCTGCGAGTCCGGCTGCGAGCTGTACGAGGTCGATTGCCTGGACCGCGACGGTAACAGCCTTTCGGGCAAGGACCGCTACCGGTCGCTGCAGGTATCGCAGGCTTTCCTGCGCGGGCGGCCGCGCACGGCGCTGCTGTTCGACGAAGTCGAGGACGTTTTTCCCGGGAGCTCGCGCGAACTGATGAGCCTGTTTGCCCAGGAAGATCCGCGTGCGTCGGTCAACGGCAAGGCCTGGGTCAACCAGACGCTAGAGCAGAACCCGGTGCCCGTGATCTGGATCTCGAATTCGATTCGCCAGATCGATCCGGCGTACCTGCGCCGCTTTCAGTTCCACCTCGAACTGAAGATTCCGCCGCCGCTGGTGCGCGAAAACATCATTCGCAAGCATCTGGGCGGGCTCGATGTCAGCGATGCCTTCATCACAGCGCTGGCGGGGCGCAAGACGCTCACGCCGGCGCAAGTGCAATCCGCCGCGCGCTTCGTGCAGCTCGCGCGGCCCGACGTGGACGAACCCGTCGAGGCGCTGATCCTGCGCCAGCTCGAACACGCTGACCGCGCGATGGGGCTGCGACCGGAAGCCGAGGCGCGACCGGTGGTGACGCATTACCGCCTCGACAACCTGCACCTGGAAACCCGCTACGAAGTCGCCAAGATCATCGAGGCGCTGCGCGTGCGCGAGCGCGGCACGCTGTGTTTCTACGGCCCACCGGGCACGGGCAAGACCGCGCTTGCCGAGCACATTGCCGCCGCACTCGACATGCCACTGATGATCCGGCGCGCCTCCGACCTGATGAGCAAGTACGTCGGCGAAACCGAACAGCAGATTGCCGCGATGTTTGCGCGGGCCGAGGAAGACGGTGCCGTGCTGTTGCTCGACGA
This sequence comes from Cupriavidus sp. C1SS-2L, assembly GCF_057073735.1. Lineage (NCBI taxonomy): Bacteria > Pseudomonadati > Pseudomonadota > Betaproteobacteria > Burkholderiales > Burkholderiaceae > Cupriavidus > Cupriavidus sp. C1SS-2L. The sequence continues at coordinate 2,542,349 of NZ_CP172708.1, read as the reverse complement.
AGCCGACAGTTTCATGCAGAGCCGCCAGCAGGCCGTGCGCAACTATGAGGTATCCGAGGTCAACGAGATGCTTCAGGGCATGGAGCGCTTCAACGGCATTTTCGTCTGCACGACCAACCTGTTCGACCGCATCGATGAGGCCGCCTTGCGCAGGTTCTCGTTCAAGATCCGCTTCCTGCCGCTGAAGCCCGCGCAGCGAGTCACGATGTTCGTCGACGAAGCGCTCGAAGGCGATGAAACCCGGCTGACGGAGTCCATGCGGCACGAACTCGATGCGATGGATTGCCTGACTCCGGGTGACTTCGCCACGGTCAAGCGCCAGTGCGTGCTGCTCGGGGACTCACTGACGCCAGAGGAATTCCTCGCGCAGTTGCGCCATGAGCATGCAGTCAAGCCAGACGTGCGCGCGCACCGTCCGGTGGGGTTCCTGCGATAGGCGTCAGAAAGCCGGGGCGGGTTCGATGGCTACCGTTTCCGCCTGCGTTTCGATATGCAGCAGCGCGGCGGCCATCTGCCTGAGGTGGGCGGCATCCTTGGTCGAGACGAAGCGGTCTTGCGGCACGGCGCCGGGCGCAACGGCAAGATCGTGCTCGACGAGCTTGCGCGCCAGCTGACGTGCGATCGCGCTGCCCGTATCCACCAGTGTCAGCTGATTGCCGACCATGTCGCGGATGGTGTCGGACAGGAAAGGGTAGTGAGTGCAGCCGAGTACCAGTGTGTCGGCGCCGGCCTCGAGCATCGGCGTGAGGTAATTGTCGAGCCGCCCGCGGATGTCGGGGCCATCGATGTCGCCTTGCTCGATCAGTGGCACAAGGCCCAGTCCCGCTTCGCAGATAAAGCGGCTTTCGCCGTCGAGTGATGCCAGCAGCCGCGCGAACTTGCCGCTCTTGAGCGTGTTGGCCGTGGCCAGCACGCCCACGACTTTGCTTTGGCTGGCCGCCGCAGCCGGCTTGAGTCCCGGTTCCACGCCGATGATCGGCACGGGAAGTGTTTGGCGCAGCAGCTCCACGGCATGGCCGGTGGCAGTGTTGCACGCGATCACCAGAGCCTTGCAGCCTTGCGCGAGCAGCCACTCGCACGCCTGCAGCGTACGCGCCTGCACGAAAGCTTCCGGTTTCTCGCCATAGGGCGCGTACTTCGAGTCGGCCAGGTAGAGCAGCGATTCATGCGGCAGCAGCGCGCGGATCTCGCGCAGCACGGACAGGCCGCCGAGGCCGGAATCGAAGACGCCGATGGGTGCGGGGTTCACGTTAGGCAAGCAGAAGGGCGGGGATGGAAAAAAGCCGGGCGGAGCCCGGCTTTCTTATGCAGATGCGCAATCTTACAGCGCCGCGACCGGAATCTTGCCGATCTTGGCCTGCCATTCCGCAGGGCCGGTCTTGTGGACCGAAGTGCCTTGGCTGTCCACGGCGACGGTCACGGGCATGTCCTTGACGTCGAACTCGTAGATGGCTTCCATGCCGAGGTCTTCGAAGCCGACGACCTTGGCTTCCTTGATGGCCTTGGCCACCAGGTAAGCGGCGCCGCCCACGGCCATCAGGTAAGCCGACTTGTGCTTCTTGATGGCTTCGATGGCTACCGGGCCGCGCTCGGCCTTGCCGATCATCGAGATCAGGCCGGTTTCCGCCAGCATCATCTCGGTGAACTTGTCCATGCGTGTGGCGGTGGTGGGGCCTGCCGGGCCGACGGCCTCGTCACGGACCGGGTCAACCGGGCCGACGTAGTAGATCACGCGGTTCTTGAAGTCCACCGGCAGCTTTTCGCCCTTGGCCAGCATGTCGGCGATGCGCTTGTGCGCGGCGTCGCGGCCGGTCAGCATCTTGCCGTTGAGCAGCAGGGTCTGGCCCGGCTTCCACGAGGCGACTTCTTCCGGCGTCAGCGTGTTCAGGTCGACGCGCTTCGACGTTTCGGTGTTAGGCGCCCACTCGACCTTCGGCCATTGCGACAGGTCCGGCGCTTCCAGCTTGGCCGGGCCGCTGCCGTCCAGCGTGAAGTGCACGTGGCGGGTGGCTGCGCAGTTCGGGATCATCGCGACCGGCTTGGACGCAGCGTGCGTCGGGCAGGCCATGATCTTGACGTCCAGCACGGTGGCCAGGCCGCCCAGGCCTTGCGCGCCAATGCCCAGCGCGTTGACCTTCTCGTAGAGCTCGACGCGCAGTTCCTCGACCCAGTCCTTCGGACCACGAGCGATGATGTCCTGGATGTCGATGGACTCCATCAGCGATTCCTTGGCCATGACCATGGCCTTCTCGGCGGTACCGCCGATGCCGATGCCCAGCATGCCCGGCGGGCACCAGCCGGCGCCCATGGTCGGCACGGTCTTCAGCACCCAGTCAACGATCGAGTCGGACGGGTTCAGCATCACGAACTTGGACTTGTTCTCCGAGCCGCCGCCCTTGGCCGCGACCTGGATGTCCACCGTGTTGCCCGGCACCACTTCGTAGTGGATCACGGCCGGGGTGTTGTCCTTGGTGTTCTTGCGGCCACCTTCGGGCGGGCTGACGATCGACGCGCGCAGCACGTTGTCCGGGTGCGTATAGCCGCGGCGCACCCCTTCGTTGATCATGTCGGTCAGGCCCATGGTGGCGCCATCCCAGCGCACGTCCATGCCCACCTTGACGAAGACCGTGACGATGCCGGTGTCCTGACAGATGGGGCGCTTGCCTTCCGCGCACATGCGGCTGTTGGTCAGGATCTGCGCGATCGCATCCTTGGCCGCGGGACTCTGCTCCAGCTCATAGGCACGGCCCAGGCTGGTGATGTAGTCCATCGGGTGGTAGTAGCTGATGTACTGCAGGGAGTCTGCGACGCTCTGGATGAGGTCTTCTTGCTTGATGACGGTCATTTTGTGGGGGGTGGCAGCGGTGAAACACAGCCCGAAATCATACACCGAGCCGGGGCGCTCTGCCCGGCTGCATACAGGCGTCTACACGGCTCGCCGTGCATATTGCGGCACATGTTGGCATTCACGACACCCGATCGAAAACCGCGGCACAGGGTCGCGGTCCGGGGTGAAGCCGACGATGTATGCCGCTTTAGTGTGACTCGGACTTCGCGTGGCCGGCGGCCGGATGGGAAACCATGCGGTCTACCCAGGCCATTGCCAGCGCCGACATCAGGAATGCCAGGTGAATAGCGACCTGCCACATGATCGTGTGGGTCGAACGCTGTTCCGCGTCGATGAACGTCTTGAGCAGGTGGATCGAGGAAATGCCGATCAGCGCCATCGACAGCTTGACCTTCAGCACGCCGGCGTTGACGTGGTCGAGCCATTCCGGCTCGTCGGGGTGGTTGTCGATCCCGAGGCGAGAAACGAAGGTCTCGTAGCCGCCCACGATCACCATGATCAGCAGGTTCGAGATCATCACCACGTCGATGAGGCCCAGCACGACCAGCATGATCTTGTTCTCGTCGTACTCGGTCACATGCGACAGCAGGTGCCATACCTCCACCATGAAGTGATAGACGTAGACGCCCTGCGCGACGATCAGGCCGAGATAGAGGGGCAGCTGGAGCCAGCGCGAAGCAAAGATAAGGCGGGGGATGGGACGCATCGGGGTTTGGGCCATAAGCAAACAGGTGAAAAGTCTTTGTCGCCAGACATCCGAAATGGGTCTGGATTGTACCTTGCCTTGTTTGCGTCCCGCGACGCCTGTCACTTCCTGAAACGCTTCAGGTGACGTCGCGCCATGCCCGGCGCGCTACCGGGCCCGGCCAGCTCGCCAGCACGATGCCGCCCAGCACGCACGCCAGCGCCACCGCATGAGGCCAGCCCGGTGTCTCGCCAAGGAAGACGATGCCGTAGGCGGCCGCCGCCACCGGCAGCACCGAAGTGAAAACGCCCGCGAGTTGTGCGGGCACATGCCGGATCCCTTTCATCCAGAGCCAGAACGAGAACACGCTGGCGGACAGCGCGTACCACAGCAGCATGAGCCAGGTCTGCGTCGGCACGGTGGAGGGATCGAACCCGAGCAGCGGGATCAGGCCCAGCGGCAGCATCAGCAGGCCGCCGATCAGGTGCGTGTAGGCACAGATCTCGATCGCCGCGAGCGTCTGCGTAAGGCGGCGCGACAGGATCACGTAGATCGATTCGCAGATCACGGCGCCGAGGATCATCAGGTTGCCGAGCAGCGCCTGGCCGCCGCCACCACTGTCGTGCGCTCCGCCGCGCGCGATATTCAGTACCGCGACGCCGGCCACCGCCAGCAGCACCGAACCGATCGTCCGGCGCGACAGCCGCTCACGCAGCCACAGCCATGACAGGATCGCGACCGTCGCGGGAATGGTGCTGGTGATGACCCCAGCGGCCATTGCGCTGGTCAGCCGCACGCCATTGAGCATTAGCAGCGTGAACAGGAAGGTGCCGAAGAACGCCTGCAGGAACAGGTTGCGCCATTCCGCGCGCGCCACCTGGCGCATGCGCGACGGCCGGTACCACGGCGACAGGCAGATGATGGCGATGACAAAGCGCAGCAGTGCGAACAGCAGCACGGGCACATGCACGATGATCGATTTGCCCAGGCCGACATTGCTGCCAACGAGCGCCATCGAGGCGATCAGGAAGAAGGGATAAATGGACACGGATACTGCCTCGGGAGTATGCACGCAGCCGGTTTTGCGGGCAGGGTGCGGGCGCTTCGTGAGCGCTGGCATTGGACGCGCCGGGGCCGCGCGGGCAGCCGAATATCGGGCCCGCGGCATTATAGCTGTGCTAGCCTAATGAAGAAGGCTGCACATTCCTCGCGCCGCGCCCTTTCATGCGGGTTTGTTGCTTTGCAGCAAGAACCGGGCATGCTTTTGCCGCGCAAGGGAGCGTCAGGTTTAAGTAAGCCGCCGCGCGTACTTTTGCAGCCAAGCCGTTCAGTCAAATACCAGGAGACCCGCCTATGTCCGCCATCGAATCGGTGATGCAAGAGCATCGCGTTTTCAACCCGCCCGAGTCCTTCGTCCGGCAAGCCGCGATTCCAGGCATGGACGCCTACCGCGCGCTGTGCGCCGAGGCGGAGCGCGACTACGAGGGCTTCTGGGCCAGCCGTGCGCGCGACCTGCTGCACTGGAACAAGCCCTTCACCAAGGTGCTGGATGAAAGCAATGCACCGTTCTACAAGTGGTTCGAGGATGGCGAACTGAACGCTTCGTACAACTGCCTGGACCGCAACCTGCAGAACGGCAATGCCGACAAGACCGCGATCGTGTTCGAGGCCGATGACGGCACCGCGACGCGCGTGTCGTATCGCGACCTGCACGCCAAGGTCTGCCGCTTCGCCAATGGCCTGAAGGCGCTTGGCATCAAGAAGGGCGATCGCGTGGTGATCTACATGCCGATGTCGGTCGAAGGCGTGGTGGCCATGCAGGCGTGCGCGCGTTTAGGTGCCACGCATTCTGTGGTGTTCGGCGGGTTCTCGGCCAAGTCGCTGCAGGAGCGGCTGGTGGACGTCGGCGCCGTGGCGCTGATCACCGCGGACGAGCAGATGCGCGGCGGCAAGGCGCTACCGCTCAAGGCGATTGCCGACGATGCGCTGGCGCTCGGCGGCTGCGAGGCGGTCAAAAACGTGATCGTCTATCGCCGCACCGGCGGCAAGGTCAACTGGGTCGAAGGCCGTGACCGCTGGATGGAAGACGTATCCGCCGGCCAGCCCGACACCTGCGAGGCCGTGCCCGTGAGCGCCGAGCATCCGCTGTTCGTGCTCTACACCTCGGGCTCCACCGGCAAGCCCAAGGGCGTGCAGCACAGCACCGGCGGCTACCTGCTGTGGGCGCTGATGACGATGCAGTGGACCTTCGACATCAAGCCCGACGACCTGTTCTGGTGTACTGCCGACATCGGCTGGGTCACCGGTCACACCTATATCGCGTACGGCCCGCTGGCCGCCGGTGCCACGCAGATCATCTTCGAAGGCGTGCCGACCTATCCGAACGCAGGCCGCTTCTGGGACATGATCGCGCGCCATAAGGTCAGCATCTTCTACACCGCGCCGACCGCGATTCGCTCGCTGATCAAGGCCGCCGAGGCAGACGAGAAGATCCATCCGAAGCAGTACGACCTTTCCAGCCTGCGCCTGCTCGGCACCGTGGGCGAGCCGATCAACCCCGAAGCCTGGATGTGGTACTACAAGAACATCGGCAATGAGCGCTGCCCGATCGTCGATACGTTCTGGCAGACCGAGACCGGTGGCCACATGATTACGCCGCTGCCGGGCGCCACGCCGCTGGTGCCGGGCTCGTGCACGCTGCCGCTGCCGGGTATCATGGCGGCGATCGTCGACGAGACTGGACATGACGTACCTAACGGGAGCGGCGGCATCCTGGTGGTCAAGCGCCCGTGGCCGGCGATGATCCGCACGATCTGGGGCGATCCGGAACGCTTCAAGAAGAGCTACTTCCCGGAAGAACTCGGCGGCAAGCTGTACCTGGCCGGCGATGGCTCGATCCGCGACAAGGAGACCGGCTACTTCACCATCATGGGCCGTATCGATGATGTGCTGAACGTGTCGGGCCACCGCATGGGCACGATGGAAATCGAATCGGCGCTGGTCGCGAACCCGATCGTGGCTGAAGCCGCCGTGGTCGGTCGCCCGGACGACACTACGGGCGAGGCCATCTGCGCATTCGTGGTGCTCAAGCGTGCGCGTCCGAGCGATGCCGAGGCGCAGCAGATCGCCACCGAACTGCGCAACTGGGTCGCGAAGGAAATCGGTCCGATCGCCAAGCCCAAGGACATCCGCTTCGGCGACAACCTGCCGAAGACGCGCTCGGGCAAGATCATGCGCCGCCTGCTGCGTTCGCTGGCCAAGGGTGAGGAAATCACGCAGGACACCTCGACGCTGGAAAACCCTGCGATCCTTGATCAGTTGAAGCAGGCACAATAACCGGACCATTCGGTAACGGCTCGTCCGACAGAACCCGCCGCCGCGTGAATCGCGCCGGCGGGTTCTTTACTCTAGATTTCCCTCACAGCCAGATCCTTGCCTATGCCCGACGCCCAGTCGCGTTTCCGCCGCCGGCTGATGTTGTACTACGGCCTGTTCACGCTGGGTCTGTTCGGCTTCGTCGGCATGATGGGGCTGCTGGAGAAATCCAATGCCGATGCGCTGTGGCTCGGCTATGTCTTTCTCTTCGTCACCATCGCGATCTACGCCTGTATCGGGCTGATCTGCCGTACGTCCGACCTCAACGAATACTACGTCGCCGCGCGGCGCGTGCCGGCGATGTTCAATGGCATGGCGATCGCGGCGGACTGGATGAGCGCCGCGTCGTTCATCGGCCTGGCCGGCATTCTGTTCGCTTCCGGCTATGAGGGGCTGGCGTATGTGATGGGATGGACCGGCGGCTATTGCCTGGTGGCGTTCCTGCTCGCGCCATACCTGCGCAAGTACGGCGGCTACACCATTCCCGATTTTCTCGCGGCACGCTATGGCAACGGCAAGCCGGGCGGCAACCTCCCTGTGCGCGCCATTGCGGTGCTTGCGGCATCGTTGTGTTCGTTTGTCTATCTGGTCGCGCAGATCCAGGGTGTGGGCCTTGTCGTGACACGCTTCATCGGCGTCGAGTTCGCGGTCGGCATCTTCTTCGGGCTGGCCGGCATCCTGGTTTGTTCGTTCCTGGGCGGCATGCGCGCCGTCACGTGGACCCAGGTCGCGCAGTACATCATGATGATCGTCGCGTTCCTGGTAACGGTCTCGATGATTGCGTGGAAGCATCATCATGAAGTCGTGCCGCAACTGAGCTACGGGCCGCTGCTTTCGCAGCTGGACCAGCGCGAACGGCAGCTTGAGCGCGAACCGGCCGAGTTGGCCGTGCGCGATTTCTACCGGCAGCAGGCCATCCAGATGCAGGAGCGCATCGCCCGTCTGCCCCAGTCGTTTGCCGAAGAACGCGACGCGCTCGACGTGCGCCTGCGCGACTTGCGCGCTCGCAATGCGCCGCTGCGGGAAATCAAGGCATTGGAGCGAGAACGGATCGAGTTCCCCGCCGACGCGGCTGCCGCGCAACTGCAGTGGAACCAGATGCGTGAAGATGCGCTCGCACGCAGCAAGCCTTCCACGCCATCGACGGAGCCTTATCCTTCGGCCTCCGAGCAGGAGCGTGGCACCAAGCGCCTGAATTTCGTGCTGCTGGTGTTCTGCCTGATGGTGGGGACCGCCAGCCTCCCGCACATCCTCACGCGCCTGTACACAACACCATCGGTGAAGGAAACGCGCAACTCCGTCGCGTGGGCGCTGTTTTGTATCGCCTTGCTTTACGTGTCGGCCCCCACGCTGGCGGCGCTGGTCAAGTACGAATTCTTCCAGCACGTGGTCGGCACGCCCTACGCTGAACTGCCGCAGTGGGTCGTGCAGTGGCGCAAGGTCGATCCACCGGTGTTCGCGCTGCGTGACGTCAACGCCGATGGCATCGTGCAGTGGGCCGAAATCCTGTTGCAACCCGACATGATCGTGCTGGCCGCACCTGAAATTGCGGGGTTGCCTTACGTAATATCCGGACTGATCGCCGCCGGCGCGCTGGCGGCTGCACTATCGACGGCGGACGGCCTGCTGTTGACCATCGCCAATGCGCTGTCGCACGATGTCTTCTATCACATGGTCGACCGCCAGGCGAGCCACCAGCGGCGCGTAACGACGGCAAAGATCGTACTGCTCGGCGTAGCGCTGTTCGCCTCGTACGTCACATCGCTGCGTCCCGGCAACATCCTGTTCCTGGTGGGCGCGGCCTTCTCGCTGGCGGCATCAAGCTTCTTTCCGGTGCTGGTGCTCGGCATCTTCTGGCGCCGCACGACGGCCGCTGGCGCGGTCGCGGGGATGGCGGCGGGCTTGGGCATTTCGGTCTACTACATCTTCGTCAACTATCCTTTCTTCACGCGGATGACGGGTATCTTTGGTGACCGGTGGTTTGGCGTCGATCCCATCGCGTCAGGTGCCTTTGGCGTTCCTGCGGGCTTCGCTGCAGCCATCCTGGTCAGTCTGGTCACACCGAGGAATGCGCCTGTCATCGACAGGCTGGTGAACTACTTGCGGAAGGGGTAGGGGGTGGCCAATGAAACACTGGACGCGTCGCCGCGCTCTGCTATAATCGCGGACTTCCCGGAGAGATGGATGAGTGGTTTAAGTCGCACGCCTGGAAAGCGTGTATAGGTTAATAGCCTATCGGGGGTTCGAATCCCCCTCTCTCCGCCAGGATTCTTTAAGGCTTCGCGGGTTAGCAATCGCTCGCAGCAGGCCGTAAAAAAGGGGCTGGGGTCATTGACCCCGGCCCCTTTTTGTTTGCCTGAGGGGCGCCAACACTACCTTATGCAGGACACTCATAGTCCTCCCATTACGGAATGTTCGAAAGGTCGCATTATGGACAACCTTGCGAAGGCTCCGACCCGAACGGGGGATTATTATTATCGGTGGGTTTGACACTCTCGCCGACATCGATAAGCCGCTGTGGAAAACATTGTCATCATCGGATCGGGCGGCCATGCGAAGTCCGTCATCGATGCGGTAGAAACTCAGCGCAAACATCACATAGTCGGACTGATCGACACTTCCCGGCGCGAAGTGATGGGTTATCGGGTGCTCGGTGATGAGGCGGCTTTGCCGATTCTTGTCAGGGAATATCGGATCGATGGCGCGCTGATCGCAATCGGCGATAACAGCGCACGTGCCCAGGTCGCCAAAAGAATCATGGCGCTGTGCCCGGGTCTCCGGTTTCCAGCGGCCATTCATCCGGCAACCAGCATCGGCAGAGGGACCACGATCGGCGAAGGTTCGGTCGTGATGGCGGGCGTGGTGATCAATGCATGTTCGACCGTTGGCCGGCATTGCATTATCAACACCGGCGCATGCGTGGATCACGATTGCGAGGTGGGCGATTATGCCAGTCTCGCGCCTGGCGTTGTCACAGGGGGGGGAGTGCAAGATCGGCGTCTTTTCCGCCATAGGGTTAGGTGCGAACCTGATTCACGGCATCACCGTCGGCGACGACGTGGTCATTGGCGCTGGATCGTTGGTTGCGAGAGACATAGAGCCGCTGACGGTCGCCTATGGGCTGCCGTCGAAGGTTATCCGAACGCGCCAGCATGGTGAGCGCTATCTTTAAGGACCGGAGCGAGGTTGCCGCTTGCACCATCCAAAGCCGTCTCGTAGGCGGCTTTTTTGTTTTTGCACGCTCTGATTGCGCCCCTTTGCCGCGGGTTTAGTCCTTCACCTCGAGCGCTTCCGTTTCGAACGAACTGCGTTCCACGATCTGTCCGTCGCGGCCATGTATCAGTAACGCGACTTTCGCCTGCCTGGCTCTTTCGGTGCCGGTGGCAATTGCATGTTTCTGGCAGGTGAATCGATGTTCGTTACCGGAGCCACCGTCGAGTTGTACTGCCCAACCGTTGTGGGTGGGTACGACGTGGATATTTTTATTGGGCATCTCTGTCTCCCTGGGTTGATGGAGACAGTGTCGACAGGTAAACGGTGCGCCGGTATCAGGCGCCGTCCGACAGCGGGCGCCTGACCCTGTTGGGAAGCGACCCGTCCGGAGCTCCGAAGCCTTATGCGCATATTGCATAAGCCATCCCACGCGCCTGTGAAAGAATCGGACATCCCCTCAGCAAGCACTTACCATGTCCGAGCCTCTCGTCTATCTCAACGGCGATCTGACCCCCTTGTCCGAAGCCCGCATCCCCGTCCTGGATCGCGGTTTCATCTTCGGTGATGGCATTTACGAGGTCATCCCGATCTACAACGGCAAGCCGTTCCGGGGCGCTCAGCACCTGGCACGCCTCGCGCGTAGCCTGGCGGCCATCGGTATTCCCGATCCGCACGACGCGTCCGAATGGCTGGCGCTGATCGCGCGCGTGGCGGAGGCGAACGGGCTGTCCGACCAGATGATCTATATCCAGGTCACCCGGGGCGTGGCACGGCGCACACATGCGTTTCCAACGGAAGTCACGCCGACCGTGCTGATCATGACCAATCCGATGGTGCTGCCGGCTGCGGAGGCGGTGGCGCAGGGGGTGGCGTGCGTGACGATGGAGGATCGGCGCTGGCTCAATTGCCAGATCAAGTCGACGTCGCTGCTCGGTAATGTGCTGGCCGCGCAATATGCGGCGGAGCATAGCGCAACCGAGGCGATCCAGTTTCGCGATGGCTGGCTCACGGAAGCCTCGGCGTCCAATGTCTGGGTGGTGCGTAGCGGCCGAGTATCGGCGCCACCCAAGGACAACCTGATCCTGGAGGGCATCCGCTACGGGTTGTTGGAAGAGTTGTGCGCCGCGCTGGACATCTCGCTGGAAACCCGCCGCATCTCGCGCGAGGAGGTCTTCGGTGCGGACGAGGTATTGCTGTCGTCGGCGAGCAAGGAACTATTGCCAGTGGTGTCCATTGATGGACAGACGATTGGAGCAGGAGCGCCCGGCCCGGTCTTTCGCAAGCTCTACGACGCTTACCAGGCCGCCAAGGCCGCGCTTTGAGCGCACGGGCATGCCCGTGCTAGCATGACCGCCGAACCGCTTCCGGGAGACAGCCATGGCCAAGCGCGAGCGCGGCCGGCGCGCCTTGCAGGACGAGGTAAGCCGGCGAGTGCAGCAGATCGACGAAATCGGCGAGGACGGTGCAAAGATCCGCGCACCAATGCCTGAGCCTCATCCACGCGATGCACGCGGACGGAACTGGGACATGAAGGGCTTCGGCCGGTCCACCGGCTACGAGGCAAGCATTCGCGCCGTCGTCGACAAGGTGCGCGACGAATTCGACCTGTCTGACTCCATCGAGAACCGCGCGTCCAATCCCTTCGGCGACTGAGGCTGTCGGCGTTGCCGGCAGTCGTTGCCGCGATGTGTCCCGCGCGGTTACTCCACCGTCACCACGATGGAGGCGCGCCGATTCTCCGCGCGACCGGCGGCGGTGCGGTTGTCTGCCACCGGCCGGCCCTTGCCCATGCCGCGCAGTTCAATGTTCGCCGGTTCGAAACCGGCAGTGACCAGTACCCTGGCTACGGCTTCCGCGCGCCGCAGCGAAAGCCGCAGGTTGTATTCGGTGCTGCCGGTGTGATCGGTGTGGCCATCCACGCGTACATGGTCGATGCCCACGCCTAGCAGCACGCCGCCGAGGCGCCGGATGTCGGCAATCCGATCGGGAGGGATGGCATCTTCGTCGAAGCCAAACAGGACTTTGAGCGGACGGCCGAGTTCCCAGCCGACGTCTGTCTCCGTAAAGCCTTCCTGCTGCAGCACGGCTACCTGTGCCGGTGTCAGGCCGCCCTGGGCCGGAGGGGCGGTCTTGCAGCCCGACAAAGCCAGAACCATCGCTGCCAGAGCCGCCAGCAGTGCGCCCGCCGCCAGCCCGCGGGTATCCCGCGGGCCGGTATGCGGCAACTGGCTTGCCGCAGCGGAACGGTAGGCAGGCGTCATCGCTGGTCCCGGCTGGCCTCCAGGCGTGGCTCGGCACTCTGCCAGGTCCCGCCGCATCGGCGCTTGGCGCCGTACATGGCCGCGTCTGCCGCATGCAGCAACCCCTGGCTGCCCTGCGCATGCATCGGAAACACGGCTACACCAATGCTAAGCGATGCCGTGATGCAGGTGCCATCGGGCAAGAGGATAGGTTCGGGGATTCGCCGCAGGATCTGCTCGGCAATCGGCACGATATCCGCCGCAGCGCGCAAGGACGTGACGAGCACCGCAAACTCGTCGCCGCCAAGGCGCGCGACCACATCGCCTTCGCGCACGCTTGCTCGGATGCGCTGAGCCAGCGCGACCAGCACCACGTCTCCGGCGGCATGGCCGAACCGGTCGTTGATGCCTTTGAAGTCGTCGCTGTCGAGATAGAGCAATGCCGCATAGCTAGCGCTGGCAGCCGCGGCGCGAACGGCAAGCTCAAGCAGTTCTTCAAACGCGGACCGGTTGAGCAGGCCGGTCAGCGAGTCATGGCTGGCACGGTGCGCGAGCGAGCGGTTCTCATGCTGCATCTGGTTTTGCCACGTTTCCAGCTCATCGAGCAGGCCGTTGAAGTCGTCGCCAAGTGCATTCAGTTCCTCGATGCGGGCGGGGGGGGTGCGCTGGGCGAAGTCGCGCTCCGAACGTACGGCGTGAGCCACGCGCATCAGGTTGCGCAACGGCTCGACGATCTGCGCGAGCATGCGGCTCGACATATAGTGCGCGCTGACGGCGGTCAGCAGCAGGCAGGCTAGCAGGCCCAGCGCGCCTTGCAGCAGGAACTGCAGCAGATTGGACGGATCGCCGGTCATCCGCAGGGTACCGACCGGCTGGGTGTCGTGCAGGATCGGCTGCTCGATCACGCCGGTGCTGAGCAATTCGCCGAGCGCGTACCGCAAGCCGTCTCGGCGTTCGTGGCCGGGACGCTGCCAGTCGGCCAGCACGCGGTTGTCGAGATCGAGGACGGTAGCGCGGGAGACGTCTTCGGACGCGGCAATCACGGCCAGCGTCTCGCCAGTGGCGACCTTGTCGCGGAATACCACCGGCGCTTCGAGCGTATAGGAGATCGACCGTGCCACCAGGCGCAGGTTGTGGTCCGCATAGACCCGAAGTGCAGCAAAGCCGAGCGCGGTCAGGGAGAGGCCCGCCGTGCAGACCGCCAGCAGCGCTACGCCAAGATGAATGCGTCGCAGCGTGCTGTACAGGGTAGGGCGTTGTCGGCCGCCCGCGGGCCTCGATCCGGGCTTCATGACGACGCGCCCCTGCGGCGACCCAGTTGCAGCACGGCCGGATGGACGTGGACACCGCTGCGGGCCAGCGAATCGAGATTCACGCGGAACGACACCTGGTTCTCGCGGATGTTCAGGCAGAACATGCTGCCAACTTCACACTCGAAGTCCTCTTCGCTGATCACCAGCACCGGCCGTCCGGTCAGTTCCGCGCCCAGCCGCTGGCGTCGTGCGTCGGTCATGGCGCCAAGATAAAGCGCGTCGCAGTTGCTCGCGAGCGCTTCCGTCATGACATCGACTTCGCGCGTGCGTACCGTGCGGCCGTTGCTCAGCGTGCCGCCTTCCAGCAGGCGCGCCGGATACCGGCTGGTGTTGTCGACGCAGAGGCGGACCGGTTCGCGTTCCGACGGCCAGCGCGCGTAGCCAAGCAGGCTGAAGACCACGCGCGCCACCATGTCTGTGCGTTGCGGAGCCGGTTGCGCGGTGACGCCCGGAGGCAGCACGGCCGGCACGATGGCAAGCACGGCTGCCGTCAGCAGCCGCAGCCAGTAGCGAAGCGGGCTGCGGTCGCGGATGATTCGGAATCTGGCTGGGGCGCGAGCCATGGGTGGCGGAGTATGCGTACTGCCTGATCGGGTTGTCCGGGGGGCACTCATGGCAGGATACGTGCGTTCCTTCCATGAGTTGTTCCAGGGGCAGGCGGCGTGGCGAAAATATTGTCCCGGTGGCTGCGTCGGGCGGTCAAGCCATGCACCAGCCGGCGCCAGGCCGCGGTTGTTGTACTGGTTCTGGTTCTGAATCGCGCCGGGATGCGGGTTGGGGCGGGGCCGGCACTGTCAGGACCGGTTATCGGCAGAAGCGCCGGAATCCTGAATTCCGGGGGATCGTGGCGTCCGCTGACTGTGCGCAATAATGCGCGCGGCGCATAGAATGCAGGTTCAGCGCGCAGCGCCTATCCCACACCATCACGATGACTTTCCTGCCGATTCTCCTGTTCCTGCATGTGGTTGCCGCCGTCGTATGGGTGGGCGGCATGTTCTTCGCTTACCTGTGCCTGCGCCCGGTTGCGGGGCAGGTGCTCGACCCGCCGTCGCGGCTGCGGCTCTGGCGCGGCGTCTTCGAGCGGTTTTTCCGCTGGGTCTGGGTAGCGCTGGTGCTGATACTGGGCAGCGGCGGCGCCATGATGGCCAATGCGGGCATGGCAGCGGCGCCGCCAAACTGGCACCTGATGGCCGGCATCGGCGTGGTGATGGCCCTGGTTTTTCTGTTTGTTTTCTTCAAGCCCTATCCGGTCTTGCGGCAAGCCGTGGATGCCGGCGAATGGCCGGTTGCCGGCGCTGCGCTGAATCGGATTCGTCAGGCGGTCGGTATCAATCTTGTGCTGGGCCTGCTCAATGTCGCGGTGGCGACCTTGGGGCGCATGGCCAACTGATGGCCGGCCGATCGACAGATTGAGTGTCCGGCGCCTGTCGGGGAACTGTCGCACCGCTGTGCTAGTCTTTTCAGACACGCATTGCGAGGAGGTGGATCATGGTGAATGAATCCCGTTCCGGGTTGAAGGCTTTCGTGCAGACCGCGCCCCAGGCGGGCCGCTATGTCTGGATCATTTCACTGGTCGATTTCAGTGCGCAGCAGATCCGGCGCACCATTGTGTCCGACGATACCTTCACGACATCGGATGCTGCCCGGGTGGCGGGCGACGCCGAACTGAAGGCCATGGCTGCGGACCACTAGTCCGTTGCACCGCCGCAACCCGGTGCGACGGCCGGTGCCCGGATACCCTTTCTTACAATGGATGTGCCCGTCCCAGCGTTAGACTTGGGCCACATCTCCAAGACAAGAAAGGGTTTCCATGATGATTCGTTCCCGCGTCTTGCCGCGCGCGATTCTGCTTGCGTCCTTCGTTTGCGGTGGCCTTGCCGTTGGCCAGTCCGCACAGGCTCAGGTCTCGGTCAATATTGCCATTGGCGTGCCACCGCCGGCGCCGGTTTACGAGGTAGTGCCCGCGCCGCGCCCAGGCTATGTCTGGATGCCAGGCTATTGGGACTGGGACGATCACCACCACAAGCACGCGTGGAAGAAAGGTCGCTGGGAACACGAGCGTCCGGGTTACGTCTATGAGTCTCCGCGCTGGATTCAGTCGCGCGATGGCTGGGTGCTGGTGCCGGGCCGGTGGGACGACCACCGTGGCAAAGGCAAGGGTCCCAAGGGCTATCACTGCCCGCCGGGGCACGCCAAGAAGGGGGAATGCTGAAGCCTTGACTGTTGTCAGGCTGGCGCCTCGGCCCGCACGATGACAAGCGTGCGGGATGCCATGCTACGATCGTCCGCGGTGATCCTGCGAACAGCAGGCCATGCGGTCCGCCGGCCGCGGATACGGAGAGACGGACAATGGCAAAGCATGTTTTCACGCGTGCTCAGTATCTCGACATCCTCAACGACAGTTTGCGCAACCATCCGGGCTGGCGGCCCGGCATGGCTTTCGTGTTCCTGCCACCGGGTGCCGATGCCCGTCAGGCAACGGCCGTGGGTTGTACCGGACCGCTTGAAGCCATTCCGGTTTACGCGGAGATCCAGCGCGTGGCGGCGGACCTCATCGAGGTGAAGGACGAACCGGCGTAGCCGGTCCGCTTGGCGGCGGCGCCTTACTCTTCGTCGTCCTCGTCTTCCTCGTCCTCGAGGAATTCGCGACGCAGCATCCAATTGGCGATGGCGTCGTCGCAGATCTTCTTGAGCTTCTGGCGGTCCGGCATCTTGTCGAACATCGCGAAGTTGACCAGCGCCATGCCGGCATCGGTGATGTAGAACATCCGGCGCGGGTCGTCGGGGTGGACGATGCGTCCGTCGATGTCGCCTTCTTCGTTGTCGCTCGGCACGTCTTCGAGTTCGACCACGCGGCACGTGAAGCGCGGGGTGCGCGTATGGGTCAGGTACTCGAATTCATCGTGCAGAACGTCTCCGTCCCTGCCCGCGGCGACCGCGAAGCCCCAGATGAAGCGTGGCATCGGCAAGTCGGACAGGCCTTCAATCTCGTCCATGGTGTTCTCCGTATTGCAATGGCCCGCATTATCTCCCGGAATGCCGTCGCCTCAAAAGGCGGGTGATGGCGGAGTGGCGGAGCGCGCTATCGCACCGCGCGGCACCCGCCCAGCATCGGCGGACTGGCGTCTGTCTGCATGAGGTCACGCAGCGTGCCGTCGTCGCCCTGGGTCCACCATTCATAGCGGCCGCCCACATAGCGCGCGCCGGAACCGCTCACGACGCTGACCGCCAGCACCGGCTTGCCTTCGAGCCGCAGGATGGCTGCCTGGTTGTCCGGGCTGTTGAAGTAGCGCACGGTCAGGTCCTTGCCGCCGTCGCACTGGTACCGCACGGTACGGACGTCGGGAAAACGAACGCTGTCGATGCCGGGGGCGCCTGCGGCGAATGCACTGGCGCTGGCGCAAACGCCCAGAAGCAGGGCGGGGAGGGCGAGCGGGTGCGGGTGCGGGTGATGGGTCATATCAGTTTTCCGGTCGGATACGTGGATCCGGCATCCGTCACGTTCAGTCGAGCATGTATCCGGCGGCGAGCTTGCGGAAGTTTTCCACTTCGCTGGCCTGCCAGGCTTCGTCGTGGCCCAGTTCTTCCGCCAGGATCGCTGCCACCTGTGGGGCGGCTTCCACGGCCGCGCGCGCGTCCAGGAACAGCGCGCGGTTGCGCCGCGCCAGCACATCCTCGACGCGGCGCGCGAGTTCATGGCGAGCCGCAAAGCGCACGTGCGCCTCGGTCAGCCCGGACGCCGGCGCCAGGACATGGTCGATGCCGGGCAAGGCGCGCAATGCGGGCAACTCATTGCCATAGTAGCGATCGGGCGACACCGAATTCGGCGCGGGCAGGTCGGCTGGCAGGCCGCTCGCGCCGTGCAGTGGCAGATCGGCGGTCACGCAAGGCGCGGCGCGCAGCATCTGGCGCTGGATGGCCGTCTCGATGACATCTTCGGCCATCTTGCGGTACGTGGTCCATTTGCCGCCGGTCACCGTGATCAGCCCGGCGCGCGACACCACGATGGTGTGCTCGCGCGACAGCGAAGCCGTGGATGCCTCGCCTGTCGCCTTGACCAGCGGCCGCAATCCGGCCCAGACGCTTGTGACATCGGTGCGGCCGGGGTCGCGCGCCAGGTAACGCGAAGCGGTATCGAGGATGAAATCCACATCGTCGCCGCTTGCGCCAGGCTCCAGCGGCAGGTCCTTGCGCGGCGTGTCGGTGGTGCCGACGATGACATGCCCGTTCCACGGCACCACGAACAACACGCGGCCGTCATCGGTCTTCGGAATCAGGATGGCGCGATCGCCGGGCAGGAAGCTGCGCGGCAGCGTCAGATGCACACCCTGGCTCGGTGCGACCATGGTGCGCGCCTGCCCGTCTTCCATCTGGCGGATGGCATCCACCCACACGCCGGTGGCATTGATCACGCAATCCGCGCGCAGGCGGAACGTGGTATCGCCAAGCGCATCTCGCACGGTCACGCCATTGACCACGCCGCCCTGCTGCGACAGGCCGATTACCGGCAGGTAGTTGATGGCGGTGCCGCCGACGTCGAACAGCGTGCGCATCAGCGCAATGGCGAGGCGTGCGTCGTCGAACTGGCCGTCGAAGTACAGGTTGCCGCCGCGCAGCGGGCGTCCGCCGACATGCTCGGCCAGCGTGGGGGCGGCGGCCAGTACCTCGCGGTGGTTGAGCCAGCGGCTGCCATCGAGATTCAGGCCGCCGGCCAGCATGTCATAAAGCTTCAGGCCGATGCCATAGAACGGCTGGTCGAACAGCTGGTAAGCCGGTACGACAAAGCCGAGCGGCCACACGAGGTGAGGCGCGTTGCGGGCGAGCAGCCCGCGTTCATGCAGCGCTTCGCGCACCAGGCTGATATTGCCCTGGGCCAGGTAGCGCACGCCGCCGTGCACGAGCTTGGTGGCCTTGCTCGACGTGCCCTTGGCGAAGTCGGCGGCCTCCACCAGCAGTGTGCGATATCCGCGCGACGCGGCATCGACGGCCGTGCCGAGGCCGGTGGCGCCGCCACCGATGACGATCACGTCCCAGCGCGGCTCGCGTTCCAGCCTTGCGAGCAGGGCGGCTCGGGACGGCGGCTGGATCGGGGTCGGGGCTTTCGGCATGACACTCTCTGAATCTGAATAAAGGGTTCCGTAAGGTGTGGCCGCGACGGCGCGTCAGGTTCTCTTGCCGCTGGTGGCCTCGTGATCTTCCCGGGCCCAGTCGCGGGCCCGTTCCACGGCGCGGTGCCAGCGCGACAGCCGGTGCGCGCGTTCATCGGCGGACAGGTTGGGCTCGAAGCGCTGCTGCACCTGCCATTGCCGGGAAATCTGCTCCTGGTCGCTCCAGTACCCGGTGGCGAGGCCGGCCAGGTAGGCTGCGCCCAGTGCCGTCGTTTCGGTGATGCGCGGACGTACCACGGTCGTGCCGAGCAGGTCGGCCTGCATCTGCATCAGCAGGTCGCTGCGCGACGCGCCGCCGTCTACGCGAAGTTCCGCGAGCGAAATGCCGGCGTCCTTCTGCATGGCATCGAGCACGTCCACGCTCTGCAGCGCAATCGATTCCAGCGCCGCGCGTGCGATCTGCGGGCGGCCGGTGCCGCGCGTCATACCGACCAGCGTGCCGCGTGCGAATGCATCCCAGTGCGGCGCGCCGAGGCCGGCAAAGGCCGGCACCAGCACCACACCGCCCGTGTCCGTGCACTGGCGCGCGAGTGGCTCGACCTCCGGGGCGCTTGCGATGATCTTCAGGCCATCGCGCAGCCACTGGATCGTGGCGCCGCCCATAAAGACGCCGCCTTCCAGGCAGTATTGCGTCTGCCCGTTGATCTGCCATCCGACCGTCGTCAGCAAGCGGTTGCGCGAGACCACCGGCTGCGGCCCCGTATTCATCAGCAGGAAGCAACCCGTGCCATACGTGTTCTTGGCCATGCCCGGAGACAGGCAGGCCTGGCCGAACGTGGCGGCCTGCTGGTCGCCCGCGATGCCGGCAATAGGGACTTCCGCGCCAAACAGCCGCGGCACCGTGCGCGCGACCTCGCCGCTGGAGGGCACCACCTCCGGCAGCACCTTGTGGGGGACGTCCAGCAATGCGAGTAGCGCATCGTCCCATGCGAAGCTGTGGATATTGAACAGCATCGTGCGCGAAGCGTTGGACACGTCGGTCACATGGCGCGCGCCGTCGGTGAGCTGCCAGATCAGCCAGCTGTCGATCGTGCCGAACGCCAGTTCGCCGCGCTGGGCGCGTTCGCGCGCGCCCTTGACGTTGTCGAGCATCCAGCGCAGCTTGGTGCCGGAGAAGTAGGCATCGATGACGAGCCCGGTCTTGTCGCGGATCATGCCGGCATGGCCGGCCGCCTGCAGTGCCTCGCACATGGGCGCGGTGCGGCGGTCTTGCCAGACCAGCGCGCGGCCCACGGGCTCGCCGGTCTTGCGGTCCCACAGGACCGTGGTTTCGCGTTGGTTCGTGATGCCGATTGCGCGCAACTGCGAGGCCGAGATACCCGCGTCGTTCAGGACCTCGTGCGCGACCGCGAGCTGCGTCTGCCAGATTTCGTACGGGTCGTGCTCGACGTGGCCGGGATGTGGGTAATATTGGCGGAATTCGCGCTGGGCAAGCCGTACCACATTGCCGGCGTGGTCGAACAGAATGGCCCGCGAACTGCTCGTGCCCTGGTCCAGCGCCAGTACGAACTGCTGCTGCGCGGCCTGCGTGGTCTGCTGGTTCATGCCTTTCGTCCCTGAAAATCCTCAACTTGCGTAACTTGCGTCCGCCGATGCCCACCGACACCCTTGCCGCCATTGACGCGTCCATCGCCGCGCGCAGCCCGTTCGACCGCGCCACCAAGCTGCGCCTGATGGTGGCGGGGCAGCACGTCGGCTGGCTGCCGCGTGCCCATGCCGATGTCCTGCGCGGCATGGGTTGCGTGCTCGGGCCGGAAGAGCAGACGCCGTCGGGCCCCTGCGTCGAACTGCTGCCGGGACGTGGCGACTTCGCGGTACGCAGTGCCGCGCTCGAGGCGCTGGCAAGGCAATTGGCCGAGGGCGGACATGTGCGCGGCTGGCGCGACGAGCTGTTTGCGGTGACGCCGTCCCTGGATGCGCCAGCGCTTGCGGTGGTCGAACGTGCCGCCGCGCGTTTCCTGGGCCTGCTGACGTTTGCTTCTCACATGAACGGCGTGGTTCATGGCGAGCCGACGTTCTGGATCTCGCGCCGTAGCCAGAGCAAGGCGGTAGATCCCGGCATGTGGGACAACCTCGTCGCCGGCGGCATGCCTCATGGTAGCGATCCGCTCGCCACGCTGGTGCGCGAATGCGAGGAAGAATCCGGCATCCCGGCCGCACTGGCGCGCGGCGTGCAGGCTCATGGCTGCATCGAAGTGCTGCGCGAGATTCCGGAAGGCGTGCAGTGGGAGCACGTCTATGTCTATGATCTGGAGCTGCCCGCGGACTTCACGCCGCATAACCAGGACGGCGAGGTGGCCGAGCACCGCCGCATCGGTCCCGACGCATTGCTTGCTATCATGTCGGCCGGCGCCATGACGGTCGATGCGACATTGGTGACGCTGGATGCTCTCCGCCGACGCGGCTGGCTGGCCCCGGCGGGCAATCCCGCCTGATGCAGGGCCCCGGGCCCCGCCTGCGCTCTCCCGGCCCCGTGCCGCACGCACCCGACAGAACAACACACGATGAGCAACACCGGATTCATTCTTACTCTTTCGTGCCCGGACCAGCCGGGCATCGTTCATTCCGTCTCCGGCCTGCTGTTCCAGCACGGCTGCAATATCGTCGATTCCGACCAGTATGGTGATGAATTCACCGGCCGCTTCTTCATGCGGGTGCATTTCACCCCGTCGGCCGGCGGTCCGGACCTGGATGCGCTGAAGGCGGCGTTCGCGCCGGTCGGCGACCAGTTCGGCATGCAGTGGGAACTGTTCGATGCCTCCGCCAAGCCGCGCGTGATGATCATGGTGTCCAAGATCGGACACTGCCTGAACGACCTGCTGTTCCGTGCCAAGGTGGGCGGCCTGCCGGTCGAGATTGCCGCCATCGTCTCGAACCACCGCGACTTCTACCAGCTCGCCGCGTCCTACGACGTGCCGTTCATCCACCTGCCGCTGATGAACGCGTCGGCCGAGCAGAAGGCCGCGCAGGAAGCGCGCGTGTTTGAAGTGGTGCGCGACCAGAACATCGACCTCGTCGTGCTCGCGCGCTACATGCAGGTGCTGTCGGATGACCTGTGCCGCAAGCTGGCCGGCCGCGCGATCAATATCCACCACTCGTTCCTGCCGAGCTTCAAGGGCGCCAAGCCGTATTACCAGGCCCATGACCGCGGCGTGAAGCTGATCGGGGCGACCGCGCACTATGTGACGGCCGATCTCGACGAAGGCCCGATCATCGAGCAGGAAATCGCGCGCGTGGATCACAGCATGGACCCCGACCAGCTCACGTCCGTGGGCCGCGATGTCGAATGCGTGGCGCTCGCCCGCGCAGTCAAGTGGCATGCGGAACACCGCATCCTGCTGAACGGCCACAAGACCGTCGTCTTCAAGTAATTGCTGCAATTCGCCGCCGGCGCGCATCGCGCCGGCCGGTATGCGGATACTGGCGTGCGCCGCCGCGGCGGCAGGGTCAGTCCTGGTCCGCCACCACACATTTCACTCCGCTGTCCGCCACGATCTGCCCGAACGGGGCCACCAGCGGCTCATCGGTGAACAGCCTATCGATCTGCGACAGGTGCGCCAGTTCCACCATTGCCTGGCGATGGAACTTGCTGGCATCCGCGGCCAGCCACACCTCGCGCGCGTGCTCCATGATCGTGCGTGCCACCTTGACCTCGCGGAAATCGTAGTCACGCAGCGTGCCGTCGGCCTCGATGCCCGAGATGCCGATCAGCCCGATATCGACCTTGAACTGGCGGATGAACTCCACCGTCGCTTCGCCGACGATGCCGCGGTCGCGCGAGCGCAATACGCCGCCAGCGACGATGACTTCGCAGTCGGGGTTGTCCGCCAGGATATTGGCCACGTTCAAGTTGTTCGTGATCACGCGCAAGCCGCGGTGATGCATCAGCGCACGCGCAATCTCTTCCACCGTGGTGCCGATGTTCAGGATCAGCGAGCAGCCTTCGGGTACCACCTTGGCCACCGCGCGCGCAATGCGCACCTTGCCTTGGGCATTTAGCACCTGCCGCTGCCGGTAAGCGATGTTCTCTGTCGTCGAGCCCTCGACCCGCACCCCGCCGTGGAATCGCGCGAGCATGCCGCCTTCGGCCAGCAGATTCACGTCGCGCCGAACGGTCTGCAATGTCACGCCGAATTTTCGCGCAAGCGCGTCGATCGACGCGAAGCCCTGGGTGCGGACTTCTTCGAGAAGGGCGGTCTGGCGGGGATTCAGGGTCATGCGAGGCATTCTAGTTCAAACACAAACGAAAACAAATGATGCGGTGCACTATTGTTTTATGTTCGTTCATTTACTAAAACGAGCATAAGCCACACATTGGGCGCCCGCAGCGCGCTGGCTTCCTGGTGGAAGGGGAAGTTCGAACATGGAGATCGGATGCAGCTGAGTCTTGAGGGCATTGCGCAGCAAGCGGGCTCGCAAGCCTGCCTTTATCCAATGTCGCTGGCGCCCATGGCGGGTGCGGTGACAGTGCTGCTTGGCGCCACGCAAGCCGGCAAGACTTCCCTCATGCGCGTGATGGCCGGACTGGACCGCCCCAGCGCCGGCCGCGTTCTGGTAGACGGCGCCGACGTGACTGGTGTGCCGGTGCGCGAGCGCAATGTCTCGATGGTGTACCAGCAGTTCATCAACTATCCGTCGATGCGCGTATTCGACAACATCGCTTCTCCGATGCGGCTGCAGCGGCAGGCCAGTCGCGATGACATCGCGGCACGCGTGCGGTCGCTGGCGGCGAGGCTGCATATCGACCACTTGCTGGACCGCTACCCGGCAGAACTCTCGGGCGGCCAGCAGCAGCGCGTGGCGCTGGCCCGCGCGCTAGCCAAGGGCGCGCCGCTGATGTTGCTGGACGAGCCGCTGGTCAACCTCGATTACAAGCTGCGCGAAGAGTTGCGCGAAGAACTGACCCACCTGTTCGCGCAAGGCGATGCCACTGTGGTCTACGCCACCACCGAGCCGGCCGAGGCGCTGCTGCTCGGCGGCTACACCGCCGTGCTCGATGCCGGCGAATTGCTGCAATACGGCCCGACGCCCGAGGTCTTCCACTATCCCGATTCGCTGCGCGTCGCGCGCGCGTTCAGCGATCCGCCCATGAATCTCATGGAAGGCTCGCTGCGAGGCGGCTGGGTCACATTGTCGGACGACATCGCGGTGCCCGTGCCCGGAGCGGGCAGCCACGCCGGCCCCGTTACTGTGGGGGTGCGCGCGGCCGCACTGCGACTCGATGGCGTGCCGGGATCGGTCCCCGTGCCTGGCCGCGTGGCACTGGCGGAACTGTCCGGTTCCGATACCTTCGTGCATGCCGATACACCGGTCGGCAACCTGGTGGCGCAGTTCGCGGGCGTGTTCGATCTCCGGCTCGGTGCGCCACTGACGCTGCATCTCGACCCGGCGCAGCTCTACGTGTTCGATGACAGCGGCCGGCGCTTGAGCGCGCCGCGCCGGCCCGGCGGCCTGGCGGCCACTGTTCCGCCTGCCGGCGCAGCGACGGGGGGCTGAGATGGCGCGCGTCGACCTTGATCTCGCCCATTCCTACGTGGCCGATCCGCGCTCCGATGACGACTACGCGCTGCTGCCGCTCAAGTTCAGCTTCGAGGACGGCGGCGCCTATGCGCTGCTGGGCCCCTCGGGTTGTGGCAAGACCACGCTGCTGAACTGCATTTCGGGGCTGCTGCGGCCGTCTCAGGGCCGCATCCTGTTCGACGGGCGGGACGTCACCGCCGAGTCGCCGCAGGCGCGCAATATCGCGCAGGTGTTCCAGTTCCCGGTGATCTACGACACCATGACCGTGGGCGAGAACCTCGCCTTTCCGCTGCGCAACCGCGGCGTGCCGGCGGCGCAGGTGCGCGAGCGGGTAGGGCGGGTGGCCGAGATGCTTGAACTGTCGGCATCGCTGGACCGGCGTGCGAGCGGACTGGCGGCCGACGCCAAGCAGAAGATATCGCTGGGGCGCGGCCTCGTGCGGCACGATGTGTCGGCGATTCTGTTCGACGAACCGCTGACCGTGATCGATCCGCAGCTGAAATGGCAGTTGCGGCGCAAGCTCAAGGAGATCCATCACGAATTCCGGCTGACGCTGATATACGTGACGCACGACCAGACCGAGGCGCTGACCTTTGCCGACCAGGTTGTCGTGATGTCGCGCGGCAAGGCCGTGCAGGTGGGGTCGGCCGACGCGCTGTTCGGGCGGCCCGCACACACGTTTGTCGGACACTTCATCGGTTCGCCGGGCATGAACTTCGTGTCGGCGGACTGGCGCGAGGGTGCCGTGGAAATTGCCGGGCGCCGCTATTTGCCAGCGCTGCCCGATGCCGTAGCGGGCGCGCTGCGCGAGGCGGGCAGCTTCCGCGTCGGCGTGCGGCCCGAGTATTTGCGACTGGCCGGCCAGGACGATGCACAGGCGGTGCCCGTTCGCGTCGAGCGCGCACAGGATATCGGAACCTACTGGCTCGTGACCGGCACCTTGCAGGAAGCCGGCGGACAGGCCGGCACGCTGCGCGCGCGGCTGGGCGGCGAGGCCGCGGCACTGCGCCCCGGCGACACCGCGTGGCTGTCCGTCTTCAACCGCCACACGTGCTACTACGTGAACGAAGTGCTGGTGCCCGGGAGCCCGTCATGAAGCCCATCAACCAGAAGGCGTGGCTGCTGGTGTTGCCGGTGGTGCTGTGCGTGGCGTTCTCGGCCATCCTGCCGCTGATGACCATCGTGAACTACTCGGTGCAGGACATCATCTCGCCCGAGCGGCGCGTGTTTGTCGGTACGGAGTGGTTTCGCACGGTGCTGCGCGATGGCGAACTTCATGACGCGCTGCTGCGCCAGTTGGGCTTCTCGCTCGCAGTACTGCTCGTGGAAATACCGCTGGGCATCCTGCTGGCGCTGGCGATGCCGGCGAAGGGGTGGAAGGCATCTGCGGTGCTCGTCATCGTCGCTCTGTCGTTGCTGATCCCGTGGAACGTGGTCGGTACTATCTGGCAGATTTTCGGCCGCACCGATATCGGCCTGCTTGGCGCCGCGCTCGACGCCATGGGGTTTGACTACAACTACACCGGCAGCGCCTTCGATGCCTGGGTGACCGTGCTGGTGATGGACGTCTGGCACTGGACGCCGCTGGTCGCGCTGCTTTGCTATGCGGGCCTGCGCGCCATTCCCGACGCCTACTACCAGGCCGCGCAGATCGACGGCGCGAGCCGCTTCGCCGTATTCCGCTACATCCAGTTGCCCAAGCTGCGCGGGGTGCTGATGATCGCGGTGCTGCTGCGCTTCATGGACAGCTTCATGATCTACACCGAGCCGTTCGTGCTCACCGGCGGGGGGCCGGGCAATGCCACCACGTTCCTGTCGCAGTACCTGACGCAGAAGGCCGTCGGC
Source organism: Cupriavidus sp. C1SS-2L (assembly GCF_057073735.1). Classification (NCBI taxonomy): domain Bacteria; kingdom Pseudomonadati; phylum Pseudomonadota; class Betaproteobacteria; order Burkholderiales; family Burkholderiaceae; genus Cupriavidus; species Cupriavidus sp. C1SS-2L. Next base: position 2,516,142 of record NZ_CP172708.1, on the reverse strand, counting down.
CAGTTCGACCTTGGCCCGGCTGCAGCATTCTCGATCGTCTACTTCCTGATCATCCTGCTCCTGTGCTTCGTCCTCTATAACTGGATGCAGCGCGCGGGCACCGCCGGCAGCGAGGACATGCCCCATGGCTGATACGAGCGATCGCGCCACATGGTGGCGCCCTGCGTTCCTGCTGGTCTACCTGCTGTTCGCCATCCTGCCGATCTACTGGATGGTGAACATGTCATTCAAGACCAATGAGGAAATCCTGTCGACGCTGTCGCTATGGCCGGCGGCGTTCACGCTCGAGCACTACCAGACCATCTTCACCGATGCGTCGTGGTACTCGGGCTACATCAACTCGCTGATCTATGTGGCAATGAACACGGTGATCTCGATTACCGTGGCGCTGCCTGCGGCTTACGCGTTCTCGCGCTACCAGTTCATCGGCGACAAGCATGTGTTCTTCTGGCTGCTGACCAACCGCATGACGCCGCCGGCGGTGTTCCTGCTGCCGTTCTTCCAGCTCTACAGCACCATCGGGCTGATGGATTCACACCTGGGCGTGGCACTTGCGCACCTGGTGTTCAACGTGCCGCTTGCGGTGTGGATTCTCGAAGGTTTCATGTCGGGCGTACCGCGTGAGATCGATGAAACCGCCTATGTCGACGGGTATCCCTTTCCACGTTTCTTCCTCACGATCTTCCTGCCGCTGATCAAGGCTGGTGTCGGGGTGGCGGCGTTCTTCTGCTTCATGTTCAGCTGGGTCGAACTGCTGCTCGCGCGCACGCTGACGTCGGTCAACGCCAAGCCGATCGTGGCGACTATGACGCGCACGGTTTCGGCGTCGGGCATGGACTGGGGCGTGCTGGCCGCTGCCGGCGTGCTTACGATCGTGCCCGGTGGCATCGTGATCTGGTTCGTGCGCCACTACATCGCGAAGGGCTTCGCGATGGGCCGCGTGTAGTGCAGTTGCCGACGGAAAGGAGATCGCCATGCTGAGCTGGATGGTCTGGACCACGCCCGTGGCCGTGTTCTTCGCCTGCATCGTCGTCATGCTGCTCGGCATGACGGTCTGGGAAGTCCGCTCGCCGGCCGTGATGCGCAAGGGCTTCCTGCCGATTGCCACCACGCGCGGCGACCGGCTGTTCATCGGCCTGATGTGCGCGGCGTGGATCAACCTCGCGTGGGTGGGGCTGGGTGAAAAGATCACGCATTGGTTGTCGCTGCCCGAGGAGCCGTCTATCTGGATCAGCTTCGGCCTGTCTATGCTGGTGTTGCTGCTGATCATGCGCAAGGGCTGAAAGCGCGGCACGACACGCGACCGAAGTCATGGGACATGCGGCTTATCCCTTCCCCGGGGCCGCGCCCGGACAGCAAACGGGGAGGGGGCTCTTGAGGAGACACTGATGAACGTGCACGTGAAGTCGGGAATGACAGTCCTTGCCTGCGCGGCCGCGCTGGCATGCGGCCACGCCTTGGCTGGCGAGGCCGAAGCGAAGAAGTGGATCGACAACGAGTTCCAGCCCTCGTCGCTCTCGAAGGACAAGCAGCAGGCCGAGATGAAGTGGTTCATCGACGCGGCCGCCAAGCTCAAAGCCAAGGGCGTTACGCAGATCAGCGTGGTGTCGGAAACCATCACTACGCATGAATACGAATCCAAGACGCTCGCCAAGGCGTTCGAGGAGATTACTGGCATCAAGGTGAACCACGACATCATCCAGGAAGGCGATGTCGTGGAAAAACTGCAGACGTCGATGCAGTCGGGAAAGTCGATCTATGACGGCTGGATTTCGGACTCCGACCTGATCGGCACCCATTACCGCTACGGCGCCATCCTGCCGCTGTCGGACTACATGGCCGGCGCGGGCAAGGAGTGGACCAACCCCGGACTCGACGTAAAGGATTTCATCGGCACGAAGTTCACCACCGCGCCCGACGGCAAACTGTACCAGTTGCCCGACCAGCAATTCGCCAACCTGTACTGGTTCCGCGCCGACTGGTTCGCCCGCAAGGACCTGCAGGACAAGTTCAAGGCCAAGTATGGCTATGACCTCGGCGTGCCGACCAACTGGTCCGCTTATGAGGACATTGCCAACTTCTTCACGAACGACGTGAAGGAAATCGACGGCAAGAAGGTGTACGGCCACATGGACTACGGCAAGAAGGACCCATCGCTCGGCTGGCGCTTCACGGATGCCTGGCTGTCGATGGCGGGCACAGCCGACAAGGGCCTGCCGAACGGCATCCCGATCGACGAATGGGGCATCCGCGTGGCGGAGGACAAGTGCACGCCGGTGGGTGCGTCGGTGTCGCGCGGCGGCGCCACCAACAGCCCTGCAGCGGTCTACGCCCTCACCAAGTACATCGACTGGATGAAGAAGTTCGCGCCGTCGCAGGCCATGGGCATGACCTTCTCGGAAGCTGGCCCGGTGCCGGCACAGGGCCAGGTCGCACAGCAGATCTTCTGGTACACGGCCTTCACCGCCGACATGACCAAGAAGGGCCTGCCGGTGGTGAACGCCGACGGTTCGCCCAAGTGGCGCATGGCGCCGTCGCCGTATGGCCCGTACTGGAAGCAGGGCATGCAGAACGGCTACCAGGACGTGGGTTCGTGGACGTTCTTCAAGAACACCGATCCGAACCGGCTAGCGGCTGCATGGCTCTACGCGCAGTTCGTGACGGCGAAGACGGTGTCGCTGAAGAAGTCGCTGGTTGGGCTGACGTTCATCCGCGACAGCGATATCCACCACGAGTACCTGACCAAGAACGCGGCCAAGTATGGCGGGCTGATCGAGTTCTATCGCAGCCCGGCACGCGTGGCGTGGACGCCGACCGGTACCAACGTGCCCGACTATCCGAAGCTCGCCCAGCTTTGGTGGAAGAACGTGGCCACCGCCGTGACCGGCGAAAAGACGCCGCAGGCCGCCATGGACAACCTGGCCGAGGAGATGGATCAGGTCATGGCACGGTTGCAGCGTGCGGGCATGACGAACTGCGCGCCGAAGCTTAATGCGAAGAGCGATCCGTCGAAGTGGCTGTCGAGTGAACACGCACCGTGGAAGAAGCTCGACAACGAGAAGCCGAAGGGCGAGACCATCGCCTACGACAAGCTGCTGCAGGCCTGGAAGGAGGGGCGCGTGCGTTGAGGCGGGAAGCGGGGCCTCTCCGGATGGGCAGGCTCCGGTGTCGCAGTGGATCAGGCCGTCGAATCTTCCAGCGGCGCCGCGTAGCGGGCCTTGCCATGGCGCTTGGCTTCATACAGCGCCATGTCGGCCCGCATGAACAGCTCGCTCACGGACATGCCCTGTCCGGGGCGGTGGATCGCCGAGCCGACGCTGACCGTGGCCGCATGTTCATGGCCGTCGATGATCACCGGTGCCAGCGCAGTTTGCACGATGGTGCTGGCGATACGCTCGACCGCGCGGACATCGCCCACGTTTTCGAGGATCACCGCAAACTCGTCGCCCCCGATGCGCGCCACGGCATCGTTCTTGCGCACGCTGCGGGTCAGGCGCTGCGCGAAAGCGACCAGCAGGCGATCGCCGATCGAATGCCCGTAGCCGTCATTGACGGCCTTGAAGTCGTCCAGGTCGACCAGCAATAGCGCTGCCGCCTGGCCGCTGTCATCGGCGCGCGCCAGTGCTTCGGCAAAGCGTCGGTCGAAGCCCTTGCGGTTCAGCAGTCCGGTCAGGTGGTCCGACACGGTCTGCGCTTCCAGGCTGCGCAGCTTCTGGCGCTCGCTCGTGACATTGCGTGCGAACAGGTGCATGCCATGGATCGCGTCATGCGTGTCGTTCCAGGCTGGCTGGCAGGTGAACTGCATGCATTCGGAGCCGTCCGGGCTCTCGCGCGTAAACCTGACGACCTTGCCCGCCAGCGCCTGCTCCAGGTAGGGCCGCGAGGCCAGATAGGCCTGCGTGCCCCATAGCTCGCGCAACGTCAGGCCGATGATCTGCTGTGCCGGCAAGCCGAAATGGCGTGCGTAGGCCTGGTTGACGAAGACGAAGCGCTCATTCATGTCGATGAACGAGACAAAGTCGGGTACATGGTTGGCGATCGCCTCGATGCGCTTCTCGCTCTCGGCGGCGTGGTCCTTGGCGGCTTTCAGCGCGGCTTCGCGCTCGGAAAGCTGGTGCATGACTTCGGCGAACGTGGAAGCGAGTTCGCCGATTTCGTCCTCGCGGCCGACTGGCAGTTCCTTGATGGCGGCCGGGTTGGCAGTGATGCCTCGCACGGCGCGATGCAGCCGGTGCAGCGGCGCCAGCAAGCGCCACATCGCCAGCCACATCAGCGCGCCGGCAACCAATAGCGAGAGGCCGACAATGGCGAACATTCGGCGCCTGGCTTCGATCAGCGGCGCATAGGCCTCGTTGGCAGGCAGGACTGCGACCAACTCCCAGCCATTCGATTCCAGCAGGTAACGACCCACGATCGGCCGGCGCGGACGGATCGGCTCCCAGAACGACTCGGGCTGGTCCGCGCCACACGTCTCGCCGATGGCGCGGGCGGGCGTCAGCAGCTTGGCCGGATCCCGGTGCATGGCGTAGCGCGGTCGGGGGCCGGCGGAAACCAGGCAGTAGCTACCCGTGACGCCGACCGGACTGCGCCCCAGTTCGCGCAGGAAATTGTCCAGAGAAAGGTTGATCACGCCGCCGAGCACAGCACGCAGTTCGCCGCCGGGGCCGCGCAGCGGAACTGCCAATACCACCCCGGGCGACCTGGTGAGCTTGCCCTGCAGCAGGTCGGATACGGCAAACGGCGCGCCGCGCACAATCGCCCGGAAATAGTCGCGGTCGCTGAGGCTCATACGCACGCCTTCCGGCACGGCCGTGCTGAAGATCATTTCGCCTGATGGAGCGGCCATGAAGACGGCGTTGAAGGTGTCCGGCAAATCCGGCATTTGTGCCGCCATGCGTCGGAGTTCGGCAGGGCGACTGCCAAGCATGGGCGCAAACTGCTGGGCCATATGGCGCAGCATGGACGCCCGAATCTCGAACTTTCCATCGAGCTGTTCGGCCACCATCCGGACTTGCGAGTCCTGATGGTTCTGCAGCAGCTCCTTCAGCGTGTGGTACGCGTAGTACTGCGAGTAGAGCGCCCGCAGCACGATGATCAACGTAACCACCATGGCGGTTGCCACCGCCATCCGCAGCTTTATTGAGTGACGCATGGTTACTTTTCTTCTGCGCACTGACCCGTTTTCCGGTCCCAGGGGCATGTGGAATGACGACCCCGCCCTATTCGTACGGAACCAGGCGTTCAGGGTAGCAGATGTCCTACTTGTCGCCACGCACATGGAACTTTATGGTTCGGCATTGTGGGGCATGCGGCACTCCGTCTATGCAATCGGTGGCAACGATGCGACGGTCGGGCGCGCTACGCAGCGCCGAGCGGCCATTGGCGGATGCGCAGGATGGCGCGGTCGGCGACCCGCACGGCCAGCTCCAGCAACGCCGGCATCTGTTTGCGCGTGATGCCGGCGGTGTATCGTACGGCGGCGGTATCGTCGTCATCGGTCGACGGCTCGCAGCAGCCGCATCGCATCGCGAGCCGAAGGATATGCAAGGGCACGAAGCGCTCAGCCTGCTGCATGTCGGCCAGGGCTGCCAAAGAGAAATGCAGCGGCAGCCGCGATAGTTCAATGACCCGTTGCCGAAGGCTGGCGCCTGTACGCGCGCCCAGCGCGGCGCCTTCGGCATGGAAGCCGGCGCGCGTCATGCCAGTGGCACCGGGCTGCCACAGTGCGCCGATGGCGAGGTAGGGCGCCGCGGCTTGCAGCAACCCGGCTTCGCCTACTTCATCGATCGCCACGAAACCACCCAGCAGGTCATACGTGAGCGCGGTTCGCCCGAAGCAGCGGTGGTAGCCCGTGATGCAGTCAAAGTCCTCGTCGTAGACTGGCCTGGCGTCGCGAGGAATGCGCACGGGGCGGATTTCGAACCAGCCAGGTGATATTGGGTAGCGGCCGGTCCACGCGAATGCTGGCTGTGTGGCGGCTGGTTGCCAACGTGTTGGAAGGGAGGGTTGCGGCATGAGCCCGCTCCTGCTCGGTTGTGAAGCGGACTACCGTATCGACGCGGGATTGGAACCGGAATGAGACGATGCCGCTTAGTTGAAACCGGGGCTTTGCAGCAGGGAGGCGGAAATGAAAAAAGCCAGCACAAAGCTGGCTTTTTTGGAATCTGGTGGGTGGTACAGGGATTGAACCTGTGACCCCTGCCGTGTGAATCAGAAAAAGGCCCGGCTTTGTACATACAGTTTTCCTGTATGTACTTGAGTTTACGCGATTTTTGTATCCTTCAATATCGCTTGTGCGCGTTCAGTTGCCCTTCGATGTGCGCCAGTTTTGCGCCCGACTCCATGGCCTGCGGCTTTCGGCGAAAATTGAGTTGTATTGTGTAGCGTTACGCGATACACTGGCTCCCGTCGTGTTACTTTGTTGATGGGGGGGCACATGGCCGCGTTTACTGATATCCCGCATCCCGGGGTGCGTATCAAGACTGAGATCATTCCCCAAGGAATGTCAGTCACTAAAGCTGCTCAGATCATGGGTGTAGGCCGCCCGGCTCTGTCTAACCTTCTCAATGGCAACGCTGCTTTGTCGGCTGAAATGGCAGCGCGACTGGAAAAGGCATTCAACTATCCGCTCAAGGATTTGATGCAGATGCAGGCGCAGTATGAAGCGGCACTGGCGAATCAGAAGGATGCCCCGGCAGATACCAAGGCGTATGTGCCGCCTTTCCTGTCAATTAAGGCCAACGCTATTGAAGCGTGGGTCTCGCACAACATTTCGGCCCGGATCCGCATGGCGGTCTTCTTGCGCACGCTGGTGCACTCGACCGGCCGGGGGCTTACCAAGGTCGAGTTTCCCGGTAACGATGATGCGGAGCGCCCCGGTTGGGATGGATTCGTGGAGGCATCCGAGGGGGCGCCTTGGGTGCCTGCTGGCCGCTCTGGTTGGGAGTTTGGTACTAACGAGGACCCTAAGGCAAAAGCAGAGGGCGACTTCGAAAAGAGCATCCGAGCTCTCGGCAGTAAGGAGTGCGCGGAAACGACGTTTGTTTTCGTCACGCCGCGCCGTTGGGCGGGCAAGGCCGCATGGGTTGCTACGAAAAAGGCGAAGGGTCTTTGGAAAGATGTTCGCGCCTACGACGCTAGTGATCTTGAGCAGTGGTTGGAGCAGTCACTGCCGGCGCAAGCTTGGTTCGCAAATGAAACGCACATCCCTGCGGAGCAGGTTCGTTCGCTCGACAAGTGCTGGGAAGACTGGGCCAACGTTTCGGCACCGCCGCTAACTGGGGCCTTGTTTAGCTCTGCTATCGAAGCAAGCAAGCGCACTATACTCTCACGGCTTTCGAAGCCATCCGACGGGCCAGTCCTGATCGCGGCCGACTCGACCGAAGAGGCGCTTGGCTTCCTTGCCCAGTTGCTTAGTGAGCGTGGTGGCGCGGAACTGGCCTCATACCGCGACCGCGTGCTGGTGTTTGACAAGCCTGGTGTCTTGCCGCGCCTGGCGACAGGCGCGCAGACCTTCATCCCGGTCGTCTTTACGCGAGAAGTCGAACGTGAACTCGCCCCCTATGCGAAGTCGATGCACGCCTTCGTCATCTATCCTCGCAACGCTACGGCCGTCAATCCTGACATCGTTCTGGAACCAGCCAACTACGAGACCTTTAATAAGGCGCTCGAAGAGATGGGCAAGAACCGCGATGACATCTCTAAGCTTACGGTTGCTTCGGGCCGATCGCTAACCGTTTTGCGTCGTCGTCTTTCGACGCTCCCTGCGGTGCAGACGCCGGAATGGGCGGCCGATCGCCAGAAGGCGGCAAGCCTTGTACCTTTCCTTTTTGTGGGGGCATGGAACAGTCAGAATGAAGCCGATAGGATCGGACTTTCGCTTCTCGCTGGAGATCGTTCGTACGACGATCTTGAGAAGGAGTGTCAAAGCCTTGCTCAATTGAACGACGTGCCGATCTGGTCAGTCGGTGCATACAGAGGCGTGATCTCGAAGCTTGACCTTCTTTATGCCATCGCTGGCACCATAACCGCAGCCGACTTAAACCGTTACTTTCAGGTGGCGCGCATGGTATTGGGCGAAGACGATCCAGCACTCGATCTGGACGAAGATCAGCGCTGGGCTGCCTCAATCCATGGCAAGACACGTGAATTTTCCAGTGCTTTCCGGGACGGAATTTCGGAAACGTTGGTCTTGCTGGCGGTTCACGGTGGACAACTCTTTAAGAGTCGCCTCGGCATTGATCCGGAACTGGGGGTGGTACAAGTTGTGCGCGACCTGCTCCCGATGCCATTGACGACGCGGATTCTCGAGGCCAATGACCGTGACCTGCCTACATACGCGGAAGCCGCTCCTGATGAGTTTCTTTCCATTCTTGAGCGCGACCTTAAATCCGATAAGCCTGCTGTGCTCGGTCTTCTCCGTCCTGTCGATCCCGGCATCTTTGGGAGCAGTCCGAGCCGGACAGGTTTGTTGTGGGCGCTGGAGGGGCTCTCGTGGAACCCGGTGACATTGCCGCGCGCTGCCGTAATTCTCGCTCGGCTCGCGCAGGTGGAGATCAACGACAACTGGCTAAACAAGCCTACAAACTCCCTGGAGTCGATATTCCGCGCTTGGATGCCACAGACAGCCGCAAGCCACGGGCAGAGGGTCGACCTGATGAAGAAACTGGTGGCAAAGTTTCCAGACGTCGCTTGGAAGATCTGCGTTGCGCAGTTTGGTGTACACCATCAAACCGGCCACTACAGCCACAAGCCGCGTTGGCGTACTGATGGCTATGGGTTCGGCGAACCTTTTCCGACTTGGGGGCCTGCCATCGAGTTTGCGCGTGAGATGGTGGAGATGGCTTTGACTTGGAGGGAGTATTCGCTTGAGATGCTGTGCGATCTAGTCGAGCGCCTATACGACCTGAGTGATGCGGATCAAAACCGCGTGTGGGCGCTGGTCGAGAAATGGGCGAAAACTATGGCCAGCGATGCTGAGAAGGCCATGATGCGCGAGAAAATCCGCATCTCGACACTCTCGCGACGCGCCACGATACGGGCCAGGAAAATGGGGAAGAAGACGGGCCTTGCGGCGGCTGGTGCGGCTGCCTATGCCGCGCTTGAGCCAAGCGACCTGCTCAACAAACATGCCTGGCTATTCCGAAATGGGTGGGTCGATGAGTCAGCCGACGAAATTGAGGACATCGAAAAAGTCGACTTTCGAAAACGTGATGAGCGCATCCAGGGCTTGAGGGCCGACGCGCTGCGCGAAATTTTCTCGCAGCGCGGTCTCGCGGGGATCTTGGAGCTTTCCGAACGCGGGAATGCTTCATGGGTAATCGGCGCGCTGATGGCAAGCATCGTGTTGTCGGATCAAGAACTCCGGGAACTGCTGCGGAACGCGCTCACGCCCATCCTAGCTGGCAAAGAACAGGTTCACTCGTACAAGAACCTCATTGGCGGTGCATTGCATTCTATGGCTGAGAGCGACAAACGCGAAGGGGTCCTCAAGAGCGTAGCAACCGATCTTTCTGAAGAGGATGTGGTGCCGCTATTGTTACTTGCGCCGTTTGGTAGGAGCACCTGGCAACTTGTCGACGCGTTGGGCGAGTCGGCGCAGGCGAAATATTGGAGTGAAGTGTCGCCGGACGGCATTCACACCTCCGATGCCGAGATCCACGAGGCCATCGATAGGTTGTTGAAGGCGGAGCGGCCCCGTGCGGCGTTCTCGTTCATTCGGTTTGAACCGAGCAAGCTCGATGGGCATGTTCTCTTCCGCCTGTTGTCGGCAATGGCACAAGGCGGCAATGATCAGCCTGGCCAATACATGCTTGAGCAATACCACGTCGAGGAGGCTTTCAAGCACCTGAACTGCACCTTGAAGCTGACGCTCGAGCAAAAGGCCGGTCTGGAACTTGCCTACATCGGTTTGCTAGCGGGGACGAGAGCGCACAGAGGAAACTATGGCATACCGAATCTCGAACGGTACGTAGAGGCCCATCCTGAGTTCTTCGTCCAAGCGGTGTCTTGGGCCTATAAGCGAAACGACGGTGCCGCCGATCCCGCGGAATTCCAGGTTCCGCTGGAGCGCATGGAAGCTATGGCGGAGCGCGGTTACCAGCTTCTGGAAGCTATCGAGCGCATTCCTGGCCACAATGACTTGGACGAGCTAGAGGTGGGTCGCCTTGCGAACTGGGTTACAAGCGTTCGTGATTCGTGTGCCGAACGGAGCCGTTCAGACATCGCCGACGTCTGTATTGGTAAAGTGCTGTCGCACGCCCCGATCGGCCGGGACGGTGTGTGGCCTTGTGAGCCAGTGCGGGACGTTATGGAGGAGATCCAGTCAGAAGCAATAATGCGTGGTGCGCATAACGGTGTTTACAACTCTCGAGGTACTCACTGGCGCGGTGAGGGTGGCGACCAAGAGCGTGAGCTGGCGGAGAAGTACCGAAAATGGGGCCAAGCGCTTCAGGTTTCGCACCCGTTTGTTGCTTCGAAACTTCTACTTGGTCTGGCTAAGACGTACGATCACGAGGCGAGCTGGGAGGATACCGAAGCAGGCATTCGCCGTCGTCTACGCTGAATGACTGCCGCCACTTCTCTCTGGGTGCTTTTGGGACGCCTGATGCATGTTCTGCTGAAAGCGCTCGAAGAAAGCCTCAATCTCTTCATCCGTAGATGGCAGCGCATCAAGCGCAGGTATGGCCGGCCTGTGTAGCCGTCTGTCTTCGGGTAACCAGGGCCGGTCCAATTGGCCGAACGAGAAACGTAACCGCAGGCGGTTCAACGCACCGCCGTTTGGGCGCGCAGGGTCGAACGGTCGTATCCAGTCTGGGAGATCTTCATAGTCTTCAGCAATGACTAGACGGCCTTCGAGCACCGCTTGCTCCCAAAGCATTCGATCTTGCTCTTCGACATCCGCTCGGTCTTCTAGCACTGAGCATCCGAGCTCTTGAATCTTCTCAGTCCACTCCTGGTATGCCTTCACGGCCTCGGACGAGGAGCGCGGCGCTCGCGGCTTCCCACCCTTGGCACCCCCAGGCGGCAGGGGTAGTTTGCCATTGGCTAGATTCAATATTCCGCGTCGAAATAGCTTCAGAGCAGCCCGTTCGCAATCAAGCCGAGCATCGATGGCATCTGTGTGGGCAAGGTCGACTAGGCCTAAAGGCAAGAGTTCATTCTCCGTAACGTAGCCAAGTTCGACAGCCAAGGCGGCAACCTCAAACAGCCTCCGGAGGGACAAGGCTTGATCTGACTTACTGTAGGCGCCGTGAAGATTTCTGTAGCGTAGCCATTCCTGACCCGTCTCCTGATCAAACCTGTCTTGCAACCCTAAGCCGAATTTGGCCTCCAGTTGTGCGGGAGATAGCCCCGAACGTCCCTCTATCATGCTGAGCAACGCCACTGTGGCTCCCTTCATTCGTTGCTGACCGTGCTTACCGTCTCGATGTCGGCCCATTCGAAACCTCGCAGAATTCCCTTTTTCCTGACAGATGCGACTTGACGCATCCTAGCAGCACATTGCGAGTGAAGGAATATGACCGATGAAGACCGCCGACAAACCGAAAGTGAATTTCCGCGTGGAGTTCGCGAGCATGGATAGGTGCGCGCTCCTGTCGCCCGAAGAACTTGCTGAGTTGCTTGGAAAGAGTAGGAACGCTATTTACCACATGCTTCGGCGAGAGGAGGATTCGTTTCCTCAACCAGTCCTGCGCCAGAATAGATGCGTTCGCTGGCGTGCTGGGGACGTGCGAGATTGGATCGACAGTTTGTCGAGCGCCAAGCCACGCGAGATAGCGACGGCAAAGCGGCGGGGCAGGCCCCGAAATGGCGAGTTGCAGCGGCCGACTGCCTGACGCCGCTCTTCCTCCCAACGATCTGACTGGAACGGGGCAACTGCGCCAACGCAAGTTTGCGCCCCGTCTTGAGGTGATTTGGTCGCGGTCCGTCACATAGGGCTGCTCGAACGTGCTCCAACCGTAATTAACCATAAGGGCCGTAATGGCTGACGATCGCTTTCATAACCACAGTGGCGGGGTGGTTCACGTTCACCACGCTGTGCGTTATGGCTCTGTACCAGAGGCGTTACTGGAAGACAGCCGCCTTGGGCTGGATTCTAGGGCCGTGGCTGCCTGGCTGGCTGTGAAGCCAGCCGGATGGCAGATTCTGGTGGGAGTTCTTCAGTCACGACTAGAGCTTGGAAAGGATCGATGGGGGCGGATCTCTCGCGAATTGGAGGCGGCAGGATACTTGAAGCGTCGGCGGGCTCATGGCCCACGGGGGCAATGGCTTTGGAACATAGTCTTCAATCCAGTCCCAATGAGCCAATCTTCGACCATGGGCGGTTTTCCCGGAGATGGTGACCACGGATCCGGACAGGGCAAGCCCGGTAGATCCGGGGCTGGAAACGCCGACTCCGGCTTCGCCGGCAATATAGAAATACCAGGCAAGAAAAAACATCTAAGTAGAAAACAACCCACTACGACTCCGACGCCCGTGGCTGACGCAGGCGACTGGACCGCCTCCCGGTACGGGGAGTTGCTTTGGGCCAAATCAGTTAAGCCTCACAAAGGCGTGGTGGTCGCTTGTCTTGATCGAAGTGAAGTGGACATGCCTGCGGCGCAGATGATCGTCGATGAGCTAGCGGGTTGCCTGGAGGCGGCAGCGTTAGGCAAGCGCGGCGAAATCGCGAGTATCCAAGGTTGGGTTGCTGCGGTCGTGCGTCGCTGCAAGGAGGGTACCTTCGTCATCGATTTAGGGCGTGTCGTGGCCCGCCGACGTGAACATGCGAGGATGGATTCAATTGCGTATGGATCAGAGGTACACGAGTCGTTTACTAGCCGGGAGAAGGGGCGCGAGAATGTGCGGACTCTCCTTCAGACACGCGACGGGACCGGTCGATTAAATCCATAGCCGGCTACCAGCTACAAGTATTTGCTTATTCGCCGGCGTCGGTTGCGAGGCAATGAAGGATTTCGGATGGAATGCGGCTGGGGTGATTTGGTCGCACATCCAGATCGCGGTAGTCATCTTCCCCCGTCGGCGGCGTACCCCGTGGAGACTACCAAGAGTCCAACTCATTTGGAATCGGCGGTGGCCGAATTGCGCTGCAGGGTCGGCGCTCTCCCTTGCGCCTGGCGGCGCGGGGACCCCTGCGCCTCGATCCGGGCGCGCGGGGCGCGCGAGACGTGGCCAGTAATCGGTTTGCAGAGAAGGGCGGCTTGCTCCCTCGGATGGCTCCCATCATTGCGCGGAAGACCGTTGGCCGCGGCGGGGAGGTGTGAAAGGGACGATGGCCTACGTGTGGGCTATCGGGCAGGTTGTCCGTCCGCGCAGCATGTGCTCATTGGCGGAACGTAGGAACAACGTGCCGTCGCTGCAGTGATAGTGCAGTGATAGTGCAATGATGGCGCAATGACGATGCAGTGACGGTGCGGTGAGCGTGCACTGAGGGGCAGTGAGGGTGCAGCAAGGGTGCCGTGAGGGCGCAGTGATAGACCAGAAGGCGGAGTCACCAGCAAGGTGTGAATTGGCTTTATGTCTCGCTAGTCGTTCGTACCTGTGCCTGGCAAACCAGCAGCTGCGGTGGGCAAGTGGGGGCAAGTGGTGGGCGGCGCGTGGGCAACCCGGTAGGGTTGTCCATCGCAGTCCACGGCTTGTCTACACGCTGGCGCGTCAGCGCCATGTCCACGGCAGGGCTACACCAAAAGATCGCGCACTCTGACGGTGCCCCGATTTATGCGTTCATGATTCTGCATACCTGGTGGTAGTGCGCTACCAAGTAGAAGTCTGGTGGGGTATTTGGTCGCGGTGGCCAACCGACGATGCCCGGCGGCGGGGATGGAGGCCGGAGCCTGGCAACTGTTGAAGGGCACGGTGAGCGTGGGTTCGAGGTGCAAGCCGATGCCGAAGGTGGTTGACGGGTGGGTACATAGGGAGGGGCGTCCCTCCCTATGCGCGATTCCTCGTTTGAATGGCTTGCTTCGCAATCCATTCAAACGATCGCGGTCGGGGCATGGCCCCGACACCCCGATCGAGGGCTTCTTCTCATGTGCTTTAACAGAATATGGCGTCTCCTCACGTGTCCCTTAAGCGCGGAAAAGTTGGTAACGCCGCAGCGCACGCTGCTTACGTTCGCGGTGAGGGAAAGTACTCCGATCGCGACGATGTGCGTGCAGTGGTCGATGGCAATCTGCCTGCCTGGGCGTGTAACGACGCCTATAAGTTCTTTGCTGCGGCGGACGCCAATGAGCGGAAGAACGGGCGGGCATACATCGAGGTCGAGGCGGCCATCCCTCGTGAAGCTGTGGATCCGGTCGGTTGGGCGCGTGATTTCACTCGGTCGCTGTTGGGGGGGCGCTTTGCCTACCGGCTGGCCGTGCATGACCGCACGGCCAGCGATGGCGGCCGGAATGTCCACCTCCACCTAATGTTCTCGGACCGTCCGACAGACGGTGGGCACTTCGACGCGAAGCGCTTTTTTAAACGAAACGGATCGACAAAGGACCGCAGCTGGAACAAGCGCGACAAAGTGCACGAGGTGCGGTGGCTCTTTGCCAAGCACGTTCGTGAAGTCGCACCCGGCTGGGAACCGACCGCCCCGGCGAAGCCGGAGCCGAAGATCGGCCCGGCTCTGCCTGGCGCGGGCTGGCGATACGAGGAGACGCGGCGGGCACGCCTCGACCAGGTCGAGGCGATCCGCGCGCAGCGGCGCATTGAGCAGGCGGCAGCGCTGGGCCGGGCCGAGCAGGCCCAGCCTCCCGGCCTGATCGATCTATCAACGAACCTGCGCGCGGCACTTGCCGAGCGTGACGCCAAGGAGCCGAGTAATGAGCAACACCGAGCCGAATTCTTCGAGGTCGACCACGGAGTTCTGGCGGTCCGACGCGGGCCGACAGCAGCCGCGAACGGTCTGCGTCGATTGTCGGAATGCCGTCTGGCAGGAATTGCACGCCCTGGGATCGCACATGCCGAGCCGCACGACGCGCGTCTACTGCCGGGTAATGCACGCGCTCATCGACGAGGAGCTGAGCGAGTGCACGATGCACGGTTGACGGCGGTGTTGGACGGTGTTGGCCGGGAGATGGAACAGCCCGCGCAACTTTCGACGGCGAGACTGAATCAGTTCGACGCCGGCTTGGCCGACATGCTCAGGTCGCCCGACCTAGACAGCGAGACGTGCGCGCGCGCCGAGCACCTGCGGCAGGCGGCCGAGGGCGAAAGGAAGCGCCGGGACGCCGAGGCCACGAAGGAACGGCGCAATCCGTCGGAATCGGGTCTGCCGCAACTCGAGCACCGGCTTAATACCCTGGTGACAGTGACCTCGGCACCCACCGCTCCGGTGCCCACGCCTACAGCCAAAAGGCCGAAGCCGTGATGTGCAATGGACTGTAATTGCGGCACACCGCGGCTCTCCGGGGGCGGCCGCGTGTCGATCCCGCATCGTGCATGCGCCGAAAGCTATCAAAAATTCTCAATCGAATAGGAGAAGGAAAGTATGAGTGAACCGAAGAAAACTGCAATGTGGCGGACCATCGCAAGGGCCGTGAGTCCTTTTGCACCGCTGGCCTCACTGAAAACAACAGTGTGCAGTGGTTGGACGACGATCCTAGGACTGCAAGCGGAGCTAAGGCAGAGGCGGCGGGATCCGCGCATACGAACATTTAGGGAGGCGATGGCAGCTCGCCCAGCGGACGCCATGTCACTGTCGGATATTCGGCGAGAATGCTTGACAAACAGGCGCATATCGATTGCCTTTTCCCTGTTTTCCTTTGTGTACTCCGCCGCCAGCTTGGTTCCGGGCAATCTCTTCAGCGCATTCACGGGATTTCTGTTTACGACGCTTTGCTTGTTAAGTGCAACGCAATATGCGCACCGGTCTTGGCAAATCGATATGGGGCAAGTTTCGCCTGACGAGCCACTGCCCAGCGTTCGAGAGTTTCTAAATACACGGGGGGCTGCGAGGCGAATCCTTGATCCACAACTGTTCGACTAAGCGCAACCTTTCGTATCGACGCACTGAAACTAAGAGGTCGACTCATGATCCGATTCTTGCAGGTGCCAATGCGATGGGCCGGCGCAATAGCTTGCGTACTCGCCAGCTCGACGGCTTTCGCGCAGACAACATCAGTAGGAGACATCCAGAATGCCGCCAATCGAGCCGGCGACAAGTCGATGGCGTTGCTGGAGCTCGTATTTGGCGATGTCGTCCACAATCCTCTCTCTACCTCAGGAGGAGTAGGCGGAGGCATGCTTGCGAGCATCTTCTTCGTCATCACGTCATGCATCCTCGCCGTCGCGGTGATTTGGGCAATCTACCAGTTCGTGGTTAGCTTGATCGCCACTGGGCAGGATGGTGAATTCCTAGGGCAAAAGAAATCGTCGCCTTGGTATTTAATCCGCACCGTCATCGGCTTATGTTCCCTGATTCCGATCTTTGGAGGCTATTGCGGTGCGCAAGTCGTCATGCTGTGGGGCACGACGATGGGGGTCGGAATTGCAAACCTAACGCAGGATGCGACCATAGCCGTGCTTAAGGCGGGTGGCTCTATGGCATCGACTCCGGCATCTCCTGCAGCCAATACTCTCGCGCAGGCCCTGTTCGAGGCGAATCTCTGTGGCGAGTCGGTGAACGCTGCGCTCAAGCAGTTGCGCTCGGAGATTGGAGTGGATGCCGATGAGTCGGAGCAATTTGCGCCAACCATTTCCGGTAAGAGCGTCTATATCGTTAACGGACGCGGGCAGTCTTGCGGCGGCGCGAAGCTTGAACTGCCGGAGCCGGTGGCGATCTCGCCGAGCATATCAGCTTACGGGACCGGCACGTCGACGCTGTACAGCCCCATGAGATCCGCTCATGAAGCTGGCCTGGCCACGATGCAGTCAACTCTAGGGGTTATCGCGAAGGAGTATGTAAGGGATGTGAACATAGGTAGTGCTCCGCCCGATGTGAGCGGAACACTGAATTCGTCCGCACAAGCCTATGAGAACACGATCCGTGATGCCGTCACCGGATCGCGCGGCTCTATCGAGGCGCTAGCCGGAACGCTGGAACATGAACTTAAGCGCGATGGCTGGATCATGACGGGGGCTTGGTATCAGACCTTTGCGCAGGCAAATGCGCAAGCCACAGCACTGGCAAATGCCACAGCGTCGGGCGTGGCGGGCACGGACCCGAACAACCTGGCATACCCCCAGCTCTACCGAAAGGTTTTGAGCGCTTACCGGCAGCAGCGTGCGATGGACGGGGCGAACGCATCCAAGGCTGCAAATGCTGTCGCCGCATTGAAGACGGAATCCTCGGATGCAAAGGGCTTCATCGCCAGCATCTTCAGTGGGCAAGAGTGGGTCAAGGCCGCCATCAATCTGAATGGGAACAACGGCGGCGGCGGGACTACGAACCCCATGATTGGGATGAAAAACCTCGGCGATTACATTTTGACAGGAGGCTGGACTGCGCTTGGAACGTACACCGCCATCAAGGGCGGGCTAGCAGGCTCAGAATCCACGCTTGGCAAGGCCGTAACGGCCGCTGCCGATGTGGTAACGCTGGGCTACGCTGACACGTTCAAGAAGGCTGCGATGGGCGTCTTGGATGCTCTTAGCCCCTTCATCATTATCGCGCTTCTTTCGTTGTTCTTCTTTGGCGCAATGCTCTCGATCTACATCCCGATGGTGCCGTTCATCGTCTGGTTCGGCGGTGTTACGTCGTGGTTCGCAGTTGTCGGCGAAGCGTTGATCGCTTCGCCTCTCTGGGGCCTAACGCACTTGGATGGTGATGGCGAAGGCCTGGGGCAACGGTCAACACACGGCTATCTCTTTCTACTGAATGTCCTTTTCCGACCCGCTCTGATGATGGTCGGATTCGCACTCGGCGGGGCAGGGGTCATCGTGCTCGGAACACTGCTGAACACGATGTTCAGTGTTGCAATGGCTAATGCGCAGTTCGATAGCACGACAGGCGTTGTCAGCGTCATTGGCTTCATTGCGCTGTACGTATCCCTATGCCTGGCGTTAATCAATGGCTGCTTCAATTTGATCCACATTGTCCCTGATCAGGTCTTTTCGTGGGTCGGTGGACATATGGCTGGTCAGTTGGGGCGCGATACGGATGATCGCACCAAGCAAGTTTTCCTGGGCGGCATTGGGCATGGCCGTGACGCATCGCGAGGTGCGATGGGGCGCGGGCGCCCGCAGCGAGCCGCTAACCCCGGGGGCCCCGCACAAAGCGAAACACCTGGTCCGAAAGGCTACCTGGAATAATTTCATCCCAGGAAAGACAAAGAGCCCGAAATTTCGGGCTCTTTGTCTTTCCTGGCTGTCGCCTCACGAAGAGGTGCTAAGCCGGTGCATTTTCTCATCGTAGGCGGCTTGGCCGATTCGAGTTCGATTCTCTTTTGCCAGCAGGCAATTTTTGGGATCCAACTTGCTAAGTTCTGCCAAGGCGGCATCCCTCACCGCACGGGCTCCGCTCAGGTTCGCTTGCGACGCACGAAGCTCGCCTTCGAGTTGACGTGCGTACGCAGCCCATGCACTCGCGGCTCTCGCATTTTCATTCGCGATGCGCGCGTTTTGCTGCGCTTGCCCTTGGAAAAGCATGTCCATCGACATTTAGCTCACCTCATCTCGGCTTCCATGGAGTTGAATATACGGGCGGCGGCAACTAGCACGCAAGCTGATGCGCGAAAATGAGCCTAAACTATGACCCAAGTAGAGGAGGCCCAGTATGGCAACGAAACTCACCCAGTACATCATGAGCGAGCGGTTCCAGGAGGTCGTTGGCCGCGGCATTGAGATGGCGATTGCGCAGGCCAAGGCTGCTGGATTGCCTCCCGCCGGTGACCAGATCCTTGCCACGCCGAAGAAGCGGCGCGCTACGATTGTCTATCTTCCTCCGAGGCCCTCGAGGAAGGAGTAGAGAGGCCGCAGACCCGAACTGACGGGGTACGATTCCCGTGATAGTGCTTCATAGATCACGTCTCGCTTGGGTGAAAGCATATTTCGTGTTTCATCAGAACCCTCGATGTGCGACCTGGCTGTCGGTGCTCTTGCTGGGCACTGACTCTTGCTGTTAAGGATTGTTTGATGCCTGCCCTCGTCTGCAGGACGGTGAGGCGCGGTGGCGCCTGTGGGCAGGCGTCGAACAATCCTCGGGGGAGGAAACCGCGGGATGCAGCGATGTGGCGCGCGGGGCTATGGCGATTGAAGCGTCTGCTCGATCAGCAATGCCAAGGGATGTCGCAGGAAGCGAGACGTGAAGCGGACGTAGGCGTGACGCGAGGTGGTGGCCGGTCAGAATCCTTGGGACGCTGCGAGCATTTAATGAGGTGGCGTGAGACAGCGAGCACGACTGTCCGCTTTCGGCTCCGGTCTCCGAAGAGCCGACGATCGAGGTTGATGCGTAGGACGTGTGGGCTCATGTGATGACTCGCTGCGGTGGTGGTCCGCGGATACAGGCACTGCGCGGAATGACCTCAATGATGAGCATCGGTGCGCCACAATGCCGGCACACGAAGGGCGTGGGCATCGCGAGCTCGGTGTCGTCAGGTGAAGCGGTGACAGCAGGCGCAGCATCCAGGAGCTCACGCGCCCTGACCAGGTTGGCGCGGCGCACCGGGTTGGCAAGCAGCCCATAGTGCCGAATGCGGTGGAAGCCGCGCGGCAGCACGTGCAACAGGAAGCGGCGCATGAACTCGCCGACATCCAGGGTCATGGTCTTGTAGCGGGTGCGGCCCTTGGCACGGTAATCCTTCCAGCGGAAGGTCACGCCACGCTCGTCCAGGGCAAGCAGGCGCTGGTTGGAGATCGCCACGCGGTGGGTGTAGCGCGACAGGTAAGCTAGCACCGCCTCGGGTCCGGCGAACGGTCGCTTGGCATACACGACCCACTCGGATGTGCGTAGCGGCGCAAGCCACTGCGCAAAGGCAGCCGGATCGACGAGCGCGGCGTAGTCGCCGAAGAACTGCAACTGACCCTGATCATGTGCAGCCTGGAGGGCCTCGAGGAAGCGGCGTCGGAACAGGCGGGAGAGTACACGCACCGGCAGGAAGAAGCCGCGGCGGCAAGCCACCCACCGTTGGCCGTCCAGTGACAGGCCGCCGCCGGGAACGATGCCGTGCACGTGGGGATGATGTGTGAGTGCGGATCCCCAGGTATGGAGGACCAGAGTGGCGCCAATCTGCGCGCCGAGGTGCTTCGGGTCGGCGGCGATGGTCCGCAGGGTGTCGGCGGCGACATCGAACAACAGGCCATAGATCACCGCCTTGTTGTACCAGGCGATGGCGCTGATCGGCGCAGGCAGTGTGAACACGACGTGGTAGTACTCCACGGGGAGCAAATCCTCACTGCGCGCCTCGAGCCAGCGATGCGCAGCGCTGGCTTGACACTTGGGGCAATGCCGGTTGCGGCAGGTAATGGAGTGCAACCCATTACCTGCCTTATGGTGACAGTTCCGTTGCGGGGAGCTGGGATGTGATTGTTGTAGCAGTGCTGGGATCCGCCATAGCGCGAAGGCGAGTGACTCTCCCCATTAGAACCGGCTCTGGGTACTGTGTGTTGGGCCGCTCATGGCTCAATTCACTGGGAGACCTCGATGCTCGAGAACTTCTATTGCGCACCCAAGACCCTTCGCCGCCTTCGAACCGGCCCCAGCGGCCCGTACATCGATGGCTTCGCGGCGGAACTCAGTCGTGCAGGATATTCTGCAACGACCGCGGTCCATTATCTGCGTGCGGCAGCTCACCTCGGTCACTTCGTGCACCGCGAACGTACGGATCTCTCGGCTGTTGGCGCCAGCACTCTGGAGGCGTTTGCTCACCACTTCCCCCGTTGCCGTTGTGCCATATCGAACGGCGACTCAACTGGCTACCATGACTACTTCGGAGCGAAGCTCTTCCAGAGGTATCTGACGCAGATCGGCGTTTGCTGCGACAGCGAAGTCACTGTTGACGGAGTGGATGAGCCAGCCCTCGTGACGGCGTTTCGCGACTGGCTTCAAGTGCATCGCGGTGCGAGCCAGTCCACTGTTCGCCTGTATGCGCACGATGCCACAGAGTTCGTCCGCGAACTCGGTGACGACGTCGGCGCGTGGACCGTTCGTGCTGTTCGTGACTTCGTCACCGACCGCGCTGCTCAATCCGGCCTTCGAACCACGCAGAAGCGAATCACATCGTTGCGTTCCTTCCTGCGGTTCCTGAACGCTTCGGGACAGTCGCAAACCGACCTTGTAGACGCCGTTCCCGCCGTCGCCGGTTGGCGCCTTGCCCGACTGCCACGCTGTTTGTCCGAAGACGAGGTGGCTCGCCTGATCGCCACATGCAATGGCACGAGTGCCAGCCACGTACGCGACGACGCAATCCTGCTGCTGCTCGTGCGACTGGGGCTTCGGGCCGGTGACGTAGCCCAGCTTCGCCTTCGTGACATTGACTGGAGAGACGGCACGCTAGTTGTGGCGGGCAAGGGACGCTACCAAGTGCGCTTGCCATTGCCTCAGGACGTCGGCGACGCTTTGCTCGCATACTTGCATCACCGACCGAAGATCCAATGTTCGGATCGGGTGTTCCTGCGCAGCATTGCCCCAGCCGGTCCTTTCAAGTCGGGCGACGGCGTGTCCTCCGTCGTCAAGCGCGCGTTGCAGCGCGCGGGCATCAAGTCGCCCGCCAAAGGAGCACATCTGCTGCGGCACACCGCGGCGACGCAGATGCTGCGCAACGGTGTCCCGCTCGATCAGATTGGCCTCGTGCTGCGGCATCGAAGCCTGGACATGACCGCCTATTACGCGAAGGTCGATACCTCGCTGCTTCGGGGCATCGCACAGCCGTGGCCGGAGGTGCAATCATGATGGCCGCCGTCGAAGCCTATCTCGCCTTGCGTCGCTCGGCTGGATTTGCGATGAGCAATGCGGAATACTTGCTACGCAGTTTTGCCAGATTCGCTGCTGCTCGTGGCGAACAATATTTGCGAGTGACAACGCTCGTCGACTGGGCCAGTCAGGGGCCGTCAGTTGCACAGCGGCACGCTCGCTATCAGGCGGTCTGTAAATTTGCCAGCCAAGTGCGCCTGGAGGACCCGGGCCATGAATTGCCTCCGCCGAACTACTTTGGCTATAAGAAGACTCGTCGCGTCCCGCACATCTACTCGCCCGCCGAGGTCGGCCGGGTGATGCTGGCCGCCAGCCGGCTGGCTCCACAAGGAACGTTAAGGCCGTGGACGTACCTGACCCTTATCGGCTTGCTCGCTGCCACCGGCATGCGGGTCTCCGAGGCTTTGGCCCTGCACTTAGACGACATAACTTCGGAGGGGCTGCTGATCCGCAAGACGAAGTTTCAGAAGACGCGCATAGTCCCGCTGCACGACACCGCCTTAGTGGCACTGCAGAGTTACCTCGAGCAGCGTCTGAGGATGCATCCTGAAGGCGACCATATCTTCGTCGGAAGCAGCGGTCAGCCGTTGACGTACCGCGCGGTGTATCCAGTCTTTAGAACAGTACTGAAGGCTGCGGGTGTGCAAGGCTCGCAGGGGCGCCAGTTAAGGCTGCACGAGCTGAGGCATACGTTCGCCGTCAGAGCGTTGGAGTCAGCGCCAGCGGGTCGTCAACGCGTCGGACAGCACATGGTGGCACTTGCGACCTATCTGGGGCACGTGAACATCGACGCGACGTACTGGTACTTGCAGAGTACTGCCGAGTTGCTCGCGGATACAGCCGCCGCCGGCGAGAGGTTCTTCACTGGGGAGCAGCCATGACCTCGATCGCACCTCATATCGAAGCCTTCCTGCGTGATCACCTGAGTCAGCAGCGCGGTGCGAGTGGCCATACCTGTGACTCATACGCCTATAGCTTCCAGGCGTTGTTCGAGTTTGCTGCGTCTAGGCTCAAAGTCGCACCGTCGGCCCTTCGGTTGGAGCAACTCGACGCGACATTGATTGCCGCTTTCCTCCGGCACCTAGAGGTTGATCGAGGCAACTCGGCGCAGACGCGCAACGTCCGCTTGGCTGCCATTCGATCATTCTTTCGCTTCCTACAATATCGCGAGCCGGCAGCGCTCGAACAGATCCGCCGCATCCTTGCGATCCCATTCAAGCGGGCCGATACACGGCTGGTCGCGCATTTCGACAGAGACGAGGTTCAGGCCTTACTCGATGCACCGGACCCGACCACCCGAGACGGAGTCCGGGATCGGGCGATGTTGCATTTGGCGGTATGCGCTGGCCTGCGGGTGTCGGAGTTGACGGGCCTGCGTATCGCCGATGTGGGCGCGCAGTCAGCGAGCGTCCATGTACTTGGCAAGGGGCGGCGAGAACGAGCATTGCCCTTATGGAAGCCAGCGGCGGCCGCATTGCGGGCATGGATGGCAGTGCGGGGTGACCTCTCGACGCCAGAGGTGTTCGTCAATGCCCGCGGTGATCCCTTGAGCCGATGGGGTGTGGCTTACATTCTCCGGCGCCATGTCTTCACCGCGAGTCAGCGATGCGCGTCGTTGGGCAGCAAGCAGGCGTCTCCCCACGTATTGAGGCATACCTGCGCAATGATGGTGCTGCAGGCGACGCAAGACATCCGCAAGGTGTCACTCTGGCTTGGACACGCCAACTTGGCAACGACGGAAGTGTACGTTCGCGCCGATCCCGACCAAAAGTTGGAGGCAATCGAGTCGATGGTGCCGCCCAACCTGCGCAAGGGCAAATTCCGACCGCCAGATCGGCTGATCGCGCTACTAAAGACCAAGATGTAATGGAGAGCTTTGCGGGCGCTGGTCCAGCTTTCGCGCTGCGTGGGCGCCCGTTTTCCCCACAACGGAACTGTCACCATAAGGCAGGAGTTATAGGACACCTCGAGCTTGGCGCAGCCGGAACAGCGCAGCACATGCCCTCCCAGTGCCCCGGTGCGGCACTGTTCGATGGCCGACATGACCTGCAACTGCCCCAGGCTCAAGTGGGCACTCTGTCGCCAGGCCGGCCCGTGGAGGCGGAAGATATCCGCGACCTCGAGCACAATGAGCTCGGCGGCAGGACTCTTAGTCGGAACGCAGGTTCTCGAGCGGGCTGACGACCTCGCGCAGCAGATCAGTGGCGACCTGAGCGTAGAGCGCTGTCGTCTCCAGCTTCTTATGCCCAAGCAGTACTTGAATGACGCGGATATCCACCTTCTGTTCGAGCAAGTGGGTGGCGAAACTGTGTCGCAGCGTATGCATGGACACGTGCTTCTCAATCTGTGCATCTTGGGCGGCGGCATGGATGGCGCGATTGAGTTGCCGGGGGCTGAGCGGCTCGATCGGGTTGAGGCCCGGGAACAACCAGCCACCGTCGAGCATCTTGCCCTGGGCATGGGCGACACGCCACCAGACGCGCAGGCGTTCGAGCAGCACGGGCGAGAGCATCGCGTAGCGGTCCTTGCGACCCTTGCCCTGTTCGATGCGCAGGGTCATGCGTTCACTGTCGATGTCGGTGACCTTCAGCGTCACCACTTCGCTGGCGCGCAAGCCGGCGCCATAGGCGACCGCGAGCGCAGTCTGGTGCTTCAGGTTCCCAGCGGCCGCCAGCAGTCGGGCGACTTCGTCGGGACTGAGTACCACGGGCAGGGTGCGTGGTACTCGTACCGGGCGCATCTTGGCCATGCGTTGAGCATCGCCGAGCGTCACTTCAAAGAAGAACTTCAATCCGGTGATCGCAGCATTGAGCGAGGTCGGTGAGATGCCGTGATCGACCAGATGGAGTTGATAGCGCCGTAGGTCCTCGGTGCTGGCCGTGTCGGGAGAGCGGCCGAGAAAGGCCGCGAACTGGCACACGGCGCGGATGTATTGGGTCTGGGTCTGTTCCGCAAGCTTGCGCATCCGCATGTCTTCGATCATGCGCTGGCGTAGCGGGCTGATGGTAGGCGTCGCGACTGACATGGCTGTGCTCCTGTCGAGGCTCGAGGCGAATTGCCTCGGTCCTCAACATAGGAAACAGCCCTGACGGTTGAGTCACTTCACGCTTGGCCGGAGGGGTACCGCGCGAGCGGTTTAGTCCAACGACCCATCAGAGACGTTCGATTCCAAAGCGCCGAAAGGCCGTATCCAATGCCAACTCGGCCATTCGCGGGGAAAGCCATCCAGCTAAGGTTAGAGCGGACTGCCGAAGCAGATAAGTGGGCTCGCCGGATGCGGCTTACCCGGCGCGTGATGCTCGCCTTCGCGAGAGCGGATACTGGGATTGCCAGGTTGGCGGACTGATATGCGATTGCGCATGTCGTCACATGTCATCTTGCATTCGGCTGCCACGGCCAATCCAAATTGCCCCGAAGCTGTCCTGCTTCAAGTCCCTTGGGCAGCTAGCAGCGCTCACACGCACACCGGCTTAGTACGACGTACAGAGACAACCGGACCAAGGCGTGGCGCACGTGCCCCATCCGCCGGCCTGCCGCCGAGCTCGCGAGAGGATTCGCGTATTGCGAATCTTCGCTTCGCCAGTGACGCCTTGAGCGCGAGAGGCTCTCTCCACTAGCATCCATTCAAAGCAAACCGAAGCGGCAACAACCAGTACGGGAGACATGGATGGAAGCAACATGGCAAGCCTACGACGTGGCATGGCGCCCCGACCCGAAGGCCGCGAAAGCCAGCTCTCTGGCGGCGTTCATGCGCCGACTTGGCGTCGGTTGTGCTGATCCCAGTGGCTACCAGGCGTTGCTCGATCTGGCGGCTGAGGATCCCGCGCGCTTCTGGAATGCGCTGATCCAGCACATGGACCTGCGCTTTTACCAGCCTTACGAGTCAGTGGTCGATACCAGCGAGGGGATCGAGTGGGCAAAGTGGTGCACTGGCGGCACCACCAATGCCGTGCTCAACTGCCTGGATCGCTATCGCGGCACGGCGCGCGATGCGGAGGAAGCAGTGGTATGGGAAGGCGAGGACGGCAACGTGCGCCGCTGGACCTATGCCGAGCTCGATTCGCAGACCAGCCGGCTTGCCGGCGGACTGCGCCGGATTGGCTGCCAGCCCGGCGATGTCATTGGCGTCTACATGCCGATGGTGCCCGAGGCTTCCGCGGCGCTGCTGGCAATCGCCAAGATTGGCGGTGTGGTGCTCCCGCTTTTCTCTGGCTTCGGCGCACATGCTGTCGCCGGCCGACTGCGCGACAGCGGTGCGGTCGCGGTGCTGACGGCAGATGCCAGCACGCGTCGTGGAAAGGCTAGCCCAATGAAGCAGACCGTCGATGTGGCCCGTGCGGAGGTACCGACGCTGAAGCACGTAGTGGTGCTGCGCAACCTGGACGTCGAGGTGGCATGGCAGGATGGCATTGATCACTGGTGGCATGAGTTGACCGAGGGACAGTCCGACGACGCGCCCACTACAGAGATGCCGGCCGATGCGCCAATGATGCTGATGTACACGTCCGGCACCACTGGCAAGCCCAAGGGCACCGTGCATTCGCACTGTGGCTTCATTGCCAAGCTGGCGCTGGACATGGGGCTGTGCGCGGACATGCGCGCTGGTGACCGCATGATGTGGCTGAGCGACATGGGCTGGCTGGTCGGTCCAATGCTGATCTACGGCACCACGTTGCTGGGCGGCACTATCGTCATGGCGGAAGGCGCGCACGATTTTCCGGATCGCGGCCGCTTCTGGCGCTTGATTGAGCAGCATGGCGTCAGCGTGCTTGGCATTGCGCCGACCATTGTGCGCAGCTTCATGTCGGTGGGCGGTGCGGACGTCGAGCGTTATGACCTGTCGTCGCTGCGCGTCGCGCTATCGACCGGCGAAGCTTGGACCGTGGACGCCTGGCGCTGGATGTTCGAGAAAGTGTGCGGCAGCAGCAAGCCCATTATCAACTATTCGGGCGGCACGGAGGTAGGCGGCGGCATCGTTACCGGCACCGTGATCCATCCGCTCAAGCCTTGCGCCTTCGCAGGTCCCGTCCCGGGCATGGGCGCCGATATCGTCGACGAGAACGGCAAGTCGGTAGGTCCGGGCGGTGTTGGGGAGCTGGTGTTGCGTGCACCCTCGATCGGCCTGACCCGTGGCCTGTGGCACGACCGCGAGCGCTACCTGAGCAGCTACTGGACCCGGTTGCCCGGTACCTGGATGCACGGCGACCGCGCCGCGATCGATGACGACGGTTTCTGGTATGTACTTGGCCGCTCCGACGACACGCTGAAGGTGGCCGGCAAGCGTACTGGGCCGTCGGAGATCGAGACGCTGGTGATGGCCACCGGCAAGGTGGCGGAAGTGGCCGCCATTGGCATGCCTGACCCGGTCAAGGGCGAAACCGTCTGGCTTGTCGTAACGCTGATGCCGGGCGTGGCTGCCGATGCGGATACCGAGAGGCTACTGTCCGCCGCCGTGGTAACGGGACTGGGCTCGGCATTCCGTCCGACGGAAATGCTGTTCGTCGACGATCTGCCCAAAACCCGCAACATGAAAATAATGCGCCGTGCCGTGCGCGCGGCCTGCCTGGGCCTGGATGCCGGCGATCTGACGTCGCTGGCCAATCCAGACACGCTTGGGGCCATCGCGCGAGCTGCCGGCGCGCACGGTCTTTCGCAAGCTCAGGAGAAATGATGAAGCAGCCCTACGAGGACATCGACCTGGAAGTCTCCGGGCGTGTCGCCACCATTACGATCAATCGCCCGCAGGTCATGAACGCCATGCGTGCGCAGACCGTCGACGAACTGATCGATGCTATTTCTGCTGCAGGCTGGGACCGTGCGATCGGCGTGATCGTGCTGACCGGTGCCGGCGACCGTGCGTTCTGCACCGGTGGCGACCAGAGCGCGCACAGCGGCCAGTATAGCGGGCGCGGCACCATCGGCATGCAGGTCGAAGCGCTGCAATCGGCAGTCCGCGACGTGCCTAAGCCGGTCATCGCGCGCGTAAAGGGCTACGCCATTGGTGGTGGCAATGTGCTGGCGACAGTATGCGACCTGACCATTGCCGGTGAGTCGGCGGTGTTCGGGCAGGTCGGGCCGCGAGTGGGCTCGGTCGATCCGGGGTTCGGGACGGCCTATCTCGCTCGAATCGTGGGCGAGAAGAAGGCGCGCGAGATCTGGTACCTGTGCAAGCGCTATCCGGCGCGCGAGGCGCAGTCGATGGGCCTGGTCAATGCCGTGGTACCCGATGACAAGCTGGATTCGGAAGTCGCTGACTGGTGCGCGCGCATCCTGGAGCATAGCCCGTCGGCGCTTGCGATTGCCAAGCGCTCTTTCAATGCCGACAGTGAGAGCATCCGCGGCATCAGTTGGATGGGCATGCAGACGGTGTCTTACATGTACGACACCGAAGAGTCGCGTGAGGGAGTGCGGGCCTTCCTGGAGAAGAGAGCGCCGGATTTCCGCCGTTACGCGAAATGACCCGCGACCCCTGGACGCCAAAAGCAAGTGGCGGCGGCTGCCGCCGAATGATCTGAACCACCGTACAGCGCCGGACCGGCCAGCAAACCGACTTCAGTAGCCAGCGAGCGCAGATCCGCATGCCGGGTCATCGAATTTAATCTTTAAAACTAATGTTTTTTAGATAGATATATAGGAAGGGGAAAAATATGAGTATGGGTGTCATGAAGCCTGTGCGGTCGATGCTGTTCGTGCCGGGTAATAAGCCGGATTGGATTGAGAAGGCGGTCACGTCCAATGCGGACGCGCTCATTCTTGACCTAGAAGATAGTGTGCCGCCGGACCTTAAGTTCGAAGCGCGCGGCATCGTGCAGTCGAAGCTGGCGTGGCTGGCACAGCAGGGACAGCGCATCTTCGTGCGCATCAATCGCAGCCCGCACTTGTATGACTTCGACGACATCGTCTCCGTGGTCGGCAAGCATGTAGAGGGCATCGTGATCTCGAAGCCTTGTGGGCCGGAGGATGTGGACTGTGCGTCGATGATGCTATCCGAGGCAGAGTACCGCAACGGCGTGAAGCTTGGTTCGACGCGCGTCATTCCGCTGCTGGAAACGGCGCGCGCGCTTGAGTTGGCCTATGAGATCGCCACGCGTGAACGCGTCGGGGCCATCGTCGGCGCCACAGCCAAGAACGCGGATGTGGCGCGCGCTCTGGGCTATGTCTGGACCCCGGATGGTCGCGAAAGCCTCTACTTCAAGTCCCGTGCAGTGATGGCGGCACGTGCCGCTGGCAAGTTGGCCATCGGTGGTGTGTGGCAGCAAGTGCGCGATCTGGAGGGCCTGCGGAAATCGTCGTCGCTAGACCGCAATCTGGGGATGTCCGGCGAGTTGGCGCTCCATCCGTCGAATGTCGCCACGATCAACGAAGTCTACAGCCCCTCGCCGGACCAGGTGGCTTATTACGAAGGCATGATCGCCGCCCTTGACGAGGCGCAGGCCAATGGACGTGCCTCGACCATCTACGACGGCGAACACATCGACATCGCCCACGTCAGGACCGCGCGCGAAATTGTCACGCTCGCCAAGTCTTTCAACGACTGATTCCCCAAGGAGAGAACAAAGTGGCTGGACTGTATTTTGAAGATTGCCGTGAAGGCTTGGTGGTGGAACATGCCATTCGTCGCACCGTGACGGAGACGGACAACGTGCTGTTCTCCGCGCTGACCTACAACTGTGCACCGCTGCATATCGACGCCGAGTACAGCAAGGACTCTATCTATGGCCAGCGCCTCGTGAACAGCATGTTCCTGCTGGCGCTGGTGGCCGGAGTGACAGTCTACGAGACGACGCTGGGCACCACATTGGGCAACCTGGGCTTCCAGGAAATCAAGTTTCCCAAGCCGACCTTCCATGGCGACACCATTCGCGTACGTACCGAGATTGTCAGCGCGCGCTTGTCCAAGAGCCGCACTGATTCCGGCATCGTTACCTTCCGCCACGTCGGTCTGAATCAACGCGACGAAGAAATCTGTGTGGCCGTGCGCACCGGCCTGATGAAGCTGCGCCCGCAGCAATAAGTAAGCAATTCCGGAGACTGAACATGACAGAGATTCTTTCCGCATCCTACGCCGCGCAACTGCAACGCGAACAGGAATTGGGCGAGGTCCGCGACGCCGCCCGCACGCTAGCGAACAAGTTCCCGTTGTCATACTGGCGCGAGTGCGATAAGGACGAGAGGTATCCTTGGGACTTCGTGAAGGCGTTCGCCGGCGCCGGCTGGATGGGCATCATGATGCCCGAGGAGTATGGCGGCATGGGGCTTGGGCTCACCGAGGCGGCGGTGATGCTGCAGGAGATCGGTGCTTCGGGTGCCGGTATGAGCGGCGCGTCGGCTATTCATTTCTACGTCTTTCCGCCGGCGCCAATCCTGCGCCACGGATCGGAAGAGATGAAGAAGCGCTACCTCCCGGCGCTGGCCCGCGGCGAGATGCTGATGGCGTTCGGCGTGACGGAGCCCACGTCGGGTGTGGATACCTCGCGCATCCGCACCCGTGCCGAGAAGAAAGGCGACCGCTGGGTCATAAATGGCCAGAAAGTCTGGAGCACCAACGCGCAAAACGCCACCAAGTACCTGATTCTCGCCCGCACCTCGCCGCGCGACGAGAAACGCCCCCTCGACGGCATGACGCTGTTTTTCGCCGACATGGACCGTAAGCACTGCGACGTGCGCGTGATCGACAAACTGGGCCGCGCAGCGGTGGACTCCAACGAAGTCTTCATCGACGGCCTCGAAGTGCCCGAAGAGGACGTGGTTGGGGAGGTCGGCAAGGGCTTCCACTACCTGCTCGACGGACTGAATCCGGAACGGATCGTGGTGGCCATGGAGGGCGTGGGCATTGGCCGTGCGGCGCTGGGCCTTGCCGTCAATTACGCCAACGAACGCGTGATCTTCGACCGTCCCATCGGCAAGAACCAGGCCGTGGCCCATCCGCTTGCTGAGTGCTGGATGCGCCTGACCGCGGCCGAGGCGGTCGCGCTGAAGGCCGCCGAGCTGTACGACAACCGTCAGCCCTGTGGCGCCGAAGCCAACACCGCCAAGTACCTCGGTGCCGAAGCCGGCTTCCTCGCGTGCGACCAGGCGATGCAGACGCACGGTGGCTACGCCTACGCCAAGGAATACCACGTCGAGCGGCTGTGGCGCGAGGTGCGGCTGCTGCGCCTGGCGCCGATTTCGCAAGAGATGGTCTGCAATTTCATCTCAACCAAGGTGCTGGGACTGCCTAAGTCGTACTGAGGCGTACAGGCGCCTTGCTACGGCGCCGCTTACACAACAGGAGGAGACTGCCTTGGGACCGCTAGAGGGTGTGCGGATCGTTGAACTCGCAGGAATCGGGCCTGCCCCGTTCTGCGCCATGTTGCTGGCCGACCTTGGCGCGACCGTGATCCGGGTCGATCGCAAGGAGCCGTCCGGGCTGGGCCTCACCCGGCCGCTGCAGTTCGATCTCGTTCTGCGTAACCGAAAATCCATCCGTGTCGACCTGAAGGACGCGTCGGGACTCGAGATGGTCCGTTTGCTGATCGACAAGGCCGACGCGCTGATCGAAGGATTTCGCCCGGGTGTCACGGAGCGCCTCGGCCTGGGCCCCGACACCTGTCTTGCCCGGAACCCGAGGCTCGTCTACGGCCGTCTGACGGGCTGGGGGCAGGAGGGTCCACTGGCGCAGGCGGCCGGTCACGACATCAACTACATCGCCATCACGGGACTGCTGAGCGCGATCGGGCGAAAAGGGGAGCCGCCCACAGTACCGCTCAACGTCGTGGGCGATTATGCCGGCGGATCGTTGTATGCGGCCCTCGGCATCGTGAGTGCCATCCTGGAAGCGCGGTCTTCCGGGAAGGGGCAGGTGGTCGATGCAGCGATCGTCGATGGCGTGGCGTCTCTTCTGACCATCCACGCGGGGCTCCGCGCGGCCGGCCTGACGGGGCCGGAGCGGGGTACCAATTTGCTGGATTCCGGCGCGCCGTTCTACGACGTCTACGCGTGCGCCGACGGGGAGTACATCTCGATCGGTCCAATCGAACTGAAGTTCTACTGGCACCTGCTGGAGCTTATTGGATTGGATGCCCCCGAACTGACCAACCCCGCGGACCGTGCAAGCTGGCCCGCAGCGCGACGGCTATTTGCTGACCACTTCATGACCCGGACACGTGCTGAATGGAGGGAACTCCTGGAAGGCAGCGATGCCTGCTTTGCACCCGTACTGGACCTGGATGAAGCTTGCGAGCACCCGCACTTGAAAGCCCGCCGCACCATCGTCGAGATCGCGGACGTCAAGCAGCCTGCGCCCGCCCCGCGATTTTCGCGCACTCCCGCTGCTGACCCAAAGCCCCCAGCCGCGGCCACGCCAGAAAACGCCGCCGCCGCGCTAGCCGAATGGTTCCCGGAAGAGGAACTAGCTGCCCTGGCGGCAGCCGGCCTGATTCAATAGGCGCAATGATGCCCTGACTGTCTTCGTGCGATGCGCGTCCACCTGCAATCGAGAATGCACGTCAGCCTGCAGCGGTTATTTCCCGCGTTTCCACTTTCCGTGGCGGGCATACAGGGGAGACAGGTCGTCAAGCGGCGCGGGTATGAGCGCCTGCTGACACCCGGGCAGGAGATCACTATCGAACCATTCGACGGCATCGACCTGTCCCTAGACGGTACTCCAGCGCAACCTTCGGCTTGTGTCCTGTTGATTCATGCCGCAGGTACGGTAGTGTTGTCGACCTCTTTGCACCAACGCATTTGCGAGCGTGTTTTCCTGCAGCCCCAGAACGCATGGAGCGCAGCATTCATTGCTGAGCGATTGAAGATCTCAACCGCCCAGTTGCGCCGCATGCTCTTTTCGCAAGGAACTGCGCTCACCGACCTTTGCCGAACGCAACGGTTGATGAGGGCACTGTTCTGGGCGATGGCAAACGACATAGCGCTCCCCGACCTGGCACGCCTTGCCGGCTGGCCTCCAAATGGCGACCTGCGTTCTGCTTTCTATGATCGCTTCGGTTTGACAATCGAATCTGCCAGGCGACTGGCGAACCACCACTCATCAGAGCGCCATCAATCGGCGGCCTGAGGTCCCAACTCCTCGGCGTCACGATTGCCGGCGTGCATCCTTCTGGCGCAGCAAGCTGGCCGATTTGAATTGCCCGGAAGAGGGCGCAGTCACGACCAATTCCGTCAGTTGTCGTCCCATACGACGAGTCAATCTGTGAAAGGAAGGCTAACGAGATGTCCAAAGTTCTTGAAGGTATCCGCGTCCTCGATTTCGGACGCTTCATTGCCGGCCCTTTTTGCGCCGCACTGCTGGCAGACTACGGCGCCGACGTCATTCGCATCGACCGGGTGGGTGGCAGCGAAGACCGCTTTATCGTGCCTGTCACCGACACCGGAGAAGGAGCGCTGTTCCTGCAATGCAACCGCAACAAGCGATCGATCACACTGGATATCGACAGCAAGGAGGGGCGAGAGGTGGTGCGCCGGTTGGTCAAGACCGCCGATGTGGTCGTGGCCAACATGCCGCCAAAGACGCTGACCGCCCTGGGTCTGGACTACCCCGCGCTGAGCGCTATAAACCCCGGCATCATTCTTACCGCTTCGACAGCCTTCGGTTCGCATGAGGGGGCGGGCCACCGCGTCGGCTTCGATGGTACGGGGCAGGCGATGAGCGGCGCGATCCATATGTCCGGCATGCCTGACAAGCCAACCAAGGCGATGGTGCCGGTGGTCGATTTTTCCACCGCACTGTCGTGCGCACTCGGTACCGTGATGGCGCTTTACGAACGGCGTATCAGCGGGCTTGGCCAGTGTGTCGAGGCGTCGCTGCTGCAGACCGCGTTGAATCTGTCGAGCGGCGCGCTGATCGAGGAAGCGGCGCTGGGCGTCAACCGGCAGGCAATCGGCAACCGCAGTCCCTCTTACGGACCGTCAGACATTTTCCGCGTGACCGACGGCTGGATCATTGCGCAGGTGATTGGTCAGCCGCTGTTCCGGCGGTGGGCCGCCCTGGTCGGTGCGCCGGAACTGGTGAATGATCCGCGCTTCAGCGACGATCTCTGCCGCGGCGAGCAGGGAGCGTTCCTGAGCGAACTTATGGGCAAGTGGTGCGCCAACCGCACCCGCGCCGATGCGCTGAGAGAATTGGAGCGGGCGAAGATCCCCGCGGCGCCGATCTACTCCCCGCGCGAGGCACTGGACGACGAATCGATCCGGGAGTGCGGCGCATACATTTGGCTCGATTATCCCGGACTGCCGCGTCAGGCCCCAATCGTGGCACCGCCAGCAATGCTGTCGCGCACGCCACCCGATGTCGCGCGCCGACCGCCCACGGTTGGCGAACACTCCGATGAAGTGCTGGCCGAAGTGGGTTATGACCCTGAACAGGTTCAAGCGCTGCGTCGAGCCGGCATTGTTTGAATGCGTAGCGGCGTGGGCCATTGCCAGGCGGGGCACGCCAGTGAGCGGGGAGGGGGCGCGCACCGGTCACGGCTGTGCCGCACGAAGCGCCCTCGGCGTTCACGCAGCGCTTCGCCATACACGAATCCCGCCCTTCGTCAGTCGCAAATTGCAAGACCGCACCCGCGCTCCTAGAGTTGCGATGAAGCCCGCCCGGGCTTGAGCATCGAATCGAAGACACAGGAGAGGCAATTGCAATCCACGGAATACATGAATCTGAAGAACAAGGTGGCACTCGTCACGGGATCGTCGGGAGGGCTGGGCCTGCGCGTGGCACAGAAACTTGCGGCCAGCGGCGCGACCGTCGTGATCAACAGCCGCTCGGCGGAAAATGCCAGCAAGGCGGCGGCGGAGCTGCGCGGGATTTCGGAGGCGGTCAGCATCGCTGTGGGGGACTGCGGCGACTACGAACAGGCGGCCAGCGTGGCACGACAGGCAGCAGAAGCCCACGGCGGCATTGACATTCTCGTCAGCTCCGGCGCACAGGGCGCGATCCGCCCCATGCCGTTCGCCGAGATGTCGGGCGCGGAGCTCGTCACCGCGTTCGAATCGCGGTTCTTCGCGCGCATCTTCCCCGTACACGCTGCGCTGCCATATCTCCGCGAGCGTGGCGGGTCCGTGGTCATGGTGGGGACAGATGCCGGTCGGCATCCCACCCCGGGCGAATCCATCGTCGGCGCGGCAGGAGCGGGCGTGATCCTGATCACCAAGGCGCTGGCCAAAGAGTTTTCGCGCTGGAACATCCGCGTCAATAGCGTCGCGCTGACACTGACGTCCGACACGCCATCGTGGGACCGCATCTTTGCGGAGGAGCACTTCCAGAAGCGGCTCTTTTCCAAGCTCGTGGAGCGCTTCCCGTCCGGCCGTCCACCGACCGCCGAGGAAGTGGCCCGGGTAGCCGTGTTCTTGGCGTCGGATGAGGCGGCGCAGGTCACGGGACAGACCATCAGCGTGAACGGTGGGCTGTCGTTCGGCGGCTGGTGACGGCACCGCAGAAGAAGCCACCGCGACGACGAACACCGCCACAACGATAGCGGCAACCGTAACCACAACGACAACCACAGGCGCCGGCACACGGTGCCCACAGGAGACCTTCGATGACTTTCCGCCTGCCACACTCGCCCGGCCGCACTCTTTCCGGCCTATCCCGCCTCGCCGGGCTGCTAATGGGCCTTCTAATCGGCCTCGGCCCCGCCTTGACGACGCACGCGGGCGCCGCCGTGGACCTGTATCCCAACAAGCCCATCCAGCTCGTGATTCCCAACGTGGCCGGAGGTGCCGTGGACGTCTCGGCCCGCGCCCTGCTGCCGCGCATGTCGGCGCTGCTGGGCCAACCCATCGTGCCGGACAATCGGCCCGGCGCGGGCGGGCATCTCGGCAATGCCATTGCCGCGCGGTCGAGTCCCACGGGCTACACGATCCTCGCCTGTTCGGGCAGCGTGCTGCTGTCGGGCGTGTATCGCAATCTGACGTACAACCCTATCGCCGACTTCACGCCCGTCGGCATGTTCGCCACAGGAGCCTTCTTGCTGGTGGTGCCGGCGAGTTCGCGCTTCCATACCGTCGCCGATCTCGTCGCCTTCGCCAAGGCCAATCCTGGCAAGCTGAACTATGCGTCCACGGGCACGGGCAACTCCTCCCACATCGCCGGAGAGATGCTGAACATGATGGCCGGCGTTTCCACCACGCACGTCCCATACAAAGGCAGCGCGCCCGCCTTGACCGACGTCATCGCCGGGCAGGTTGACTTCCTTTTCGACAACAAGGCGTCGTCGTTGCCGCAGGTGCGCGCCGGCAAGTTGCGCGTGCTGGCGGTCACGTCGGCCGAGCGCATGCCTGAACTGCCGAATGTGCCGACGGTCGGCGAGACGCTGCACGGCTACCAGATGGAAGGATGGATCGGCCTGTTCGCGCCGGCCGGCACCGACCCGGCCATCGTCGGCAAGTTAAGCGATAGTCTCAGGAAGTCGCTGTCCGACCCCGCCGTGGCAGCAAAGGTGGCCGAGCTAGTGGGCGATGCGCGGTACATGCCCCCCGCGGCCCTTGCGCGCTTCATGCGCGAGGACCAGGCGCGGTTGCAGAAGGTGGTGAAGGCCGCTGACATCTCCGTGCAGTAAGCTGATTGCGCCGCCGGCGAACGTGTCGTGCGGCGGTTCGTTCTACGCTTCGGCAGCGGCTTCGTGATGCCCCGTGAGTTGGTGGATGAACGCCATGCAGGCAGGCCCGAGAGATTTGCCGCGCAGCATGCCGACGCGATGGCTGCGCATGGCCCATTCGCCGTCCAGCGGCACGCTGCACACCGGGCCGGAACCCATCTGGCCGTGGTCCTCCGCCGATAGCATCGACTCGGGCTGGATCGTCACCCCAAGCCCGGCCGCGACCATGCTGCGCGCCGCCTCGACCGTATTGACATTGAATTTCGAGTGGACTTCGCGTCCAAGTGCGGCGGCCGCGCGGCGCAGGTTCGGCAGCAGCGTGGTGCCCGCCGGGCTGACGATGTCCGCCTCCAGCAATTCTTCCAGCGTGAGTTCCTCTCGCCCGCACCAGTGGTGCCCACGGGGCACCACTGCCACCAGCCGGTCACGGCCGCACTCGAAACTTTCGATGCTTTCCGTGGGCAGGTCCGGTGAAGCCACGAACACGGCGAGATCTACCTCTCCCAGGTTCAGTGCGCGCACAGCGCCGGCGTTGTTGTCCTCGCGCAGGTCCACCTGCGCCTGCGGATAGGACTGCAGGAACTCCGCCACTTCACGTGCGAGAAAATGCACGATCAGCAGGCGCGGCGCGCACACGCCGATATGCCCGCGCACGCCCTCGGCGAACTCGCCGATCTCGCGACGCATGGCCTCCAGGTTGTTCAGCATCATGCGGATGTGCCGCGCCAGCACCTCGCCGGCGGGGCTCGGCACAACGCCCTTCGGATTGCGCTCGAACAGCTTGAGCCCCGCGAGATCCTCCAGGTCCTGGATGCGCTTGGTGGCGGCGGAAGGCGCGATGTGCTCGCGCGCGGCGGCCCGCCCGATCTGGCCTTCCTCTACTGCGCTGAGGAATAGCTTGAGGGTGAATAGGTCTACCCGGCGAACCAGCGCCTGGAAGCTGAGGCCGTTCATAGCCTGTCCTGGTGAATGTCTCGTGACGCGGGAATTGATGCCACGCTAGCACGAGTCATATAGCGGGTCAATGTGGAGCATGATATACATGTCGCGGCGACCGGCCAAATGAATACGGCATCCATTGCGGATGCCGGGGAAGTGAAGCTGCAAGACCGCGTGTCAGGCGTCGCGGGTCTGCAGCTCGGCGAGAATGGCTTCGCGATGTTCGCCCACCACGGGTGGGGGGCGCACGGCGCCGGGCCGCTCGCCGTCGTAGGTCACCGGACTACGAACGGTGCGGAACGTCCCCATCTGCGGATGCTCGGCCGACACCAGCAGCCCGAGGTGGCGCGCCTGCGGGTCCTCGAGCGCCTCGCTGGCGTCGTAGACCGGCGCGTGCGGCACATCGTGCGCTTCCAGCAGCGCGCACCACGCCTCTCGCGAGCGGCTCCGGAAGATGGGCGCCAGCAGGTCGATCAACGCCTCCTGGTTGGCGATGCGATGGTCGCGGCTGGCGAAGCGTGGATCGCGCAACAGGCCGGGCTGGCCGATGGCGTCGGCCAGCGCCTGCCAGAACTTTTCGGGCGATGACATGTGCAGCGCCACCCGCTTTCCGTCGGCGCATGCCAGCACGTACGACTGCGACACGCTCGCTCGTGTAAACGGTCCCGGCACCTGCTCCCCTTGGTAGAACTGTGTGAAGGCGTCGACGTTGAAGTGCGTCATGGCCTCCAGCATCGACAGTTCCACTTTGCGTCCGACCCCGGTGCGCGCGCGCTCTACCAGCGCTCCGAGGATGCCGTAGGCCGCGTAGAAGCCGGTGACGGCATCTGCCAGCGCCGGGCCCACCACGCGCGGGTTGTCCGGATGAACCAGGAGGCTCAGGAAGCCGCTGGCGGCTTGCGCCACGTTGTCGTAGGCGGGCCGCCCCGCCGCTGGCCCGGTCGCCCCGAAGCCGCTGATCGAGCAATAGACGAGACCGGGGTTGATGGAACGCAAGCGTGCCTCTCCGGCATTCAGCCGTTCCGCCACGCCGGGCCGGAAGTTTTGGATGTAGACGTCGGCCGAGCGCACCAGCGCGTCGAAGGCCTCAAGGTCGTCCGGCTTCCTCGCGTCCAGCGTAATGCTGCGCTTGTTCCGGTTGTATGCCTGGAAGTGTGGTGCGTAGTAGCTGCCCTGGTAGGCGCGGAAAGGGTCTCCGGTGCCAGGCTGCTCGATCTTGATGACGTCGGCACCCAGGTCGCCCAGCAGCATGCCGGCGGCCGGGCCCGTGATGAACGTCCCCTGTTCCAGGACGCGAATGCCCTGTAGCACATTTGCCATGGATGGTCTCCTTGCTATGCGTTGGTGGCGGCCGCCGGCATCGTGCCGGCATGGCGGCCCTTGCCCGCCGCCATGCCGCGCGCTGCGCGGCCCAGTTCTTCCCGAAAGCGGGGATGGGCGATGGCGATCATGGCGTCGGCGCGTTCGCGCAGGCCCTTGCCCCGCAGTTCTGCCACGCCCCATTCGGTGACAACTACGTCGACGTCGCTGCGCGGCGTGGTGACCACCCCGTCCGCCAGCAGCGGCACGATGCGGCTGATGGTTCCTCCTGCTGCCGACGACGGCAACAGCATGACCGACCGCCCGCCGCGCGACTGGTTGGCGCCGCGCACGAAGTCGAGCTGTCCGCCTACCGCGCCGATATAGCGCCCATTCAGGCTCTCGGCATTCACCTGCCCACCCAGATCGACCTCAATGGCGCCATTCAGCGCGATGAAGTTGGGCAGTGCCCGCAGGGCGCCTACATCATGCGTCTCGGCGGCCGGGGCGAGGCGGATGGCCGGGTTGCAGTGGGCGAAGTCCAGCAGCGCGCGGCTGCCCATCAACAGCCCCGCCACGCTGGTGCCCCTGTCCACTGGCTTGGCTGCATTGGTAACCACGCCTGCGTGCATCAGTTCGGCCACGCCGTCGCCGATCACACCGGAGTGGATGCCGATGTCGCGATGGCCGCGCAGCGCCTGCAGCACGAGTTCCGGCAGCGTGCCGATGCCGAGTTCAAGCGTCGCGCCGTCGGGAATCAACCCGCTTACCCAACGCGCGATCTCGCGTTCCTCGAAGGAGGCCTCGTCGAGGCTGCGCCTGGGCAGCGTCAGTGGCTCGCGGCCAGTGCGCACCACGATGTGCGGGCGCACGTCGGGCGGCAACTCTGCGCCGAACACCCAGGGCACGCGGTCGCTGACTTCGGCAATCACCAGCCGGGCGCGGCGAGCGGCGTCGACGATGTAGTCGTGCGTCAGCCCAAGGTTGAAGCCGCCGGCGGCATCCGGCTCCGAGCAGG
Organism: Cupriavidus sp. C1SS-2L; assembly: GCF_057073735.1. Classification (NCBI taxonomy): domain Bacteria; kingdom Pseudomonadati; phylum Pseudomonadota; class Betaproteobacteria; order Burkholderiales; family Burkholderiaceae; genus Cupriavidus; species Cupriavidus sp. C1SS-2L. The sequence continues at coordinate 2,476,460 of NZ_CP172708.1, read as the reverse complement.
TGAGCAGCACGACGTCGGCAGCCAGCATGCTCCGGGCGAACAGGTGGGGCAGGTCGGAGTAATGGGCGGGCACGATGTCGAGCACCCCGGCCGCGTGCAGCGCCGCGTTGGCGCCGGTTCCGCAATAGCTCTGGAAGCGGACGGTGTCACCGTGGCCTGGCTGGAAGGTGTCGGAAAACGTGGGGCCAATCACCATCCGGAACGGCCCGATCTGCGCGCGTTGCGCCATCAGGCTGCGGGTCAGTGCCACCGGCTCGGCGAGCCCCTGGCTGCAGACCACGCTGTCGCCAGGGCGCACCAGCGCGGGGAAATCCAGGACGTCGGGGTTGTCGATCTCGATCATGGGACCTCAGAACTTGTGGCGGATGCTCAGTGACACCCCGGTCTGATTCTCGCCCGGCTTGATAGTGCTGCCGAATCCATTCAGACCGAGGTTGGAGTCATCCTTGTTGTGCACGTAGCCCACAGTCAGGAAGGCGTCGGTGCGCTTGGAAAACGCGTAGTTGGCGGAGGCGACCAATTCCCACGGGTCCTGGCCATTGCGGCGGTTATTGAATACGTAGCCAGCTCCTGTCAGCGTGAGTGCGGGGGTGGCCTGATAGCGATAGCCGAGCCAGAACAGGTCGTTGCGGCGCGCGCCGCCAATGTCACCGTTGAACCAGCGGTAGCCAGCGAGGATCGTAGAGCTGCCGAATGCAAAATTGGCAGCGGCGGCGATGCGGCGGTCGGTTTGGGCTGAGTTCTGGCCCGTGATGCCGCGCGTGCCTTGCTGCTGGTCGTAAATGACGGTGGCGCCGAATGGGCCGCTGGCGTACTCCAGCCCGCCGCCGAGCGCACGATCGCTCTTCAGGTCGCCCGGCGTCTCTCCTGCGATGCTGGAGACGCCGGCGGTCGTCACCGACGTGCCGCGCGCGAAGCTGTAGAACGCCGTGGCCGTCACCGGCCCGAACTTGCCGGTGTACTTGGCCGTGTTGTCGTTACGGCCCACCAGCGTGGGGTCGAGGCCGAGGGCGGAATAGCGCGCGGCCAGTACCATTGGCTCGTAGTTGATCAACAGGTCATAGAGCGTGTTCTGCTGCCGGCCGAGCGTGAGGCGGCCCCAGGCGTGCTCTAAGCCGACGAACGCCTGCCGTCCGAACAGTCGCCCGGCCTGGCCCATCACGCCGGTGTCGAGGTCGAAACCGCTTTCCAGCACGAAGATCCCCTTGAGGCCTCCCCCGAGATCTTCCGTGCCGCGCAGGCCCCAGCGCGAGCCAGAGACGTTGCCCGCGCTCATTCGCGTTAGGGTGTTGCCATTTGCGTTGGTCTGGTTCAGAAACTCCAGACCGATGTCGGCCACGCCGTAGAGCGTGACTGACGACTGTGCGGCGGCGAACGGCGCCGCCGCCAGTGCGAGCAGGGCGCTCGCGTAGTGCTTGCTTTTCATGGTCTCCTCCGTGTCGTTGTCGTTGTCGTTGTCGTTGCCGTTGCGCGTAGTGTTGTTTTCAGTGCGACAACGGGAATTTTCTCGGCAACGTGCAGGTCGCTACGCGGACCTTGCCGAGATGCTGTCCTTGCGCAATCCGAGCGGCGTATGAGGGGGAAAGGGTTGCGGTCAAACGATGTCTCCGGTTGGTATGGCAAAGCGGCTCCCTCCCGGCCATTGCGTGACGGCGGGATGGTGCGTGGTGCGTGGCGGATGTCTGGTGGCGCTGTCTGGGGCAGGGTCCGCGCTAGTTCCAATAGCGGGCGCAGTCCGGCGGAGGCTCTTCGACTAGGGCATGCACGCCTATGCGCGATCGTGCGGTGTTGTGCAGGCAAAATTCCATCTGCATGCATGTTCGACGAATGCCGCGGATGCCATCGCTGTCTCCATGTTCTGTATGGATCAGATGCTAGTGAATGGGGCACTTCCCATTCAAGTGGCAACTGGCGAAGCAGGCGCTTCGCGTCGCGCGAAGAGGGTGCAAAGCCAGTTCGCGCCGCCCCACCTTCACGATGATCTTAGGGGTAGCAATAGTTACCTAGCAGCAAACTATGGTCTAGACTGGTTTTGCCTTTTTCCTATTGCCTCATCGAGGCGAGTAGCGGGAGGGGGCCGGGGGAGGGGCAATGCCTGTGGATAACTTGACTCTACAGCGATGGCGCCAGCTCGACGCTGCCACTGTGCTTCACGCTCTTGCAGAACATGCAAAGCCTGACGCCTCCTTCGTGCCAACCAAGAGCGCCGCCACGCGACGGTGGCATGCCAATGTGCGAGGGCGTGAGTTCGAATTATTGTTGACTGGCCCCAAGTTTTGGGACAGTCGCGCGCAGTGTGGCGGTGGCGGCGCTGTGGACCTCGCGATGCACCTCACGGGCTGCGGGTTCAGATGCGCTGCGGCTGTCTTGAAGGAGCATGGTCTGTGAGGCTCATCCTCGCCGACGATCACTGCGTGGTGCAGGGACGCTCGTTCACTGGCTTTCCGCTACTAGTGAATGAAGATGGAACCGCTGTCGAACCCGCTCAAACATTTCTCTGGGACGTGTTGACCACTACGGGGCGCGTACAAAGCCGTCTCACATGGGCCAAGTATGGCCGTGACCTCTATGACTTTCTCGCCTTCATCTCCGCGAACGGACTTGATTGGCGAGCCCCACCAGCGCCCGGCATGCCGAGCGTGGTGGACTGGTACCGTGACTGGTCGAAGGGCGAACTTGGTCTGGACTCAAGCACCGTCAATTGTCGACTACGGCTGATCGTTCGGTTCTACCAATGGGCACTTGGACATGGGCACATCGAAGCGCTGCCGTTCCGATACGTGTGCGTTTCGACGTCACGTGCGCCCGGGATCCAGGCACATGTCGATATCTCGGAGGGGGAGGTCCTCACGCCAAGCGCACTCCTCCCCCAAAAACGAGCCCCCATAAAATACTTGACCGCAGAACAGGTCGCCATCTGTATGCGCGCGCTCAACAACGAAACGCATAAGCTAATGTTCGAGCTCATGGTGCGCACCGGCCTGCGGCAAGTTGAGTGTCGAACCTTTCCGCTGAAGTACGTCTTCAATCCGTCCAGGCGCCGTGACCTTACGCCGGATCGCATGATTCGTATCTCATTGAGTCCGAGCGATATGAAGCTCAAGTACGATAAGCCACGTGACATCGACGTGCCGTACCGCCTAATGGACGATCTATGGTGGTATGCGGCGCGCCATCGCCAGAATCGCGAACGCGCGCGCAACGTCAGCCACCGGCAAGCATCGCTCTTCCTCACCGAGAGCGGTGAACAGTACGGCGACACCTCATTTACCGACATCTTTGCAGCGCTGGAACGGAGGGTTGGATTTCGGGTACGACCGCATATGCTACGCCATACCTTCGGTACCTACACCCTGATGCGGCTTAGGAAGCTGGGCTTCGCCGGAGAACCCCTGCTATATGTCCGTGACCGGATGGGGCATAGCAGCGTCACCACCACGTCGGTGTACCTACACCTCATCAATCAGCTCGACGCACAACTCATCTTGCAGCATGAAGAGGAACTGGATGCCCTCTTCTCTGACCAGGTGGCATGACGTGACCGGCAAGCGTAAGAGTTTCAAGGCATCCCCACCGGTCGTCGTATGGGCGGAGCCGGCCCGCGGCGAAGAACTGAACGTCGTAATCGACGTCCCAAAGAACCCATCTGGCACAGGTGCTATCGATTTGAGCCGCTGGTTGGGCCAGGGCATTGATGCCTGGGTGTGGGCTTGTGCTCAGCAATTGCGGGTCTTCCTGCGGAGCAAGTCCGTTGCGGCTAGCACAGTCGTGTCCTACGCCAAAGGCGGTCTCGCATACTTCTTCGAGTTCCTAGCCAGTTCGAGTGTCCGGTACGAGCTGCGGATTCAACTAGTCGATGTCGATCTGCGGCACCTCGAACTTTTCGTCGCTTGGCTGCGAGAGCACCCACGGTTGAGCCAGTCCTCGCCGAAGAACGTCTACTCAATGACCAAGTCAGTGCTACTTGGGCTGGTGGACCGCGGGGTGATTCCAGCCGGCACAGCTGTTTTCCCCCGCAATCCATTTCCTGGTATCAACGGTGTCAAGCAAGGACAAACTCCCCTTTCATCGGGTGAGCGAGCCCGCCTTGCTGAAGCACTGCGCACCGACATTGTGGCTGCGCACACCGGCACGTTCGTAGCGTCCAATGGCCAGTTACTGGCAGTTTATGCGCTCGCGTTGGCACTTCGAACGGGGCTGAACACGACGCCGTTGCTCGAACTCCGGCGCGATTGCCTGAAGCCGCATCCGTTCATGCCGCGAATGCGCCTGCTCGAGACCTTCAAGCGACGCGGCAATGCCACTCAGGTCAAGTCGTTACGCTATACACGAACCGAGCTCACCCCGACATCAATTCCCATGGATGGGGTGGCGTTGTTAGAGCATCTATTGAAGCGCAACGAGTCGCTGGCAGCGGTTGCTCCGCCAGAACTCAGGGACTCGGTGTGGCTGTACCGGGTACAAGCGATTGCCCATCGCGGCAAATTGACACGGCTCACCGAGCCCGCGCTGAAACGCAACATTCGTGGATTCGTCCAACGACACAGCCTGGTGGGGGACGACGGAAAGCCGCTGGAACTCACGATGTCGCGGCTTCGTAAGACTATGGAGAATCGACTTTGGCAGTTGAGCCACGGTGACTTGTTCACCGTGGCCTCGATCATGGGCCACGACCCGAAGGTTGCGGATCAGAGTTATCTCGCTGTGACACCCGAGATGCGTGCCAACGCGACGATCGTTGGCGAGGCACTGCCTGACGTGTATCGGACGGCAGACACAGAGGCTGAGCGCAAGAGTCCCGGAAACCGCACTACCAGCGAAGATTTCGAGCGAACTCCAGTAGGCCGCTGCAAGGACAGCCTGAACGGGGACCGGGCACCCAGGGACGGCACACACTGCATGGACTTCCTTAGCTGCTTCGGCTGTCGGAGCTACGCAATCGTCGGGTCAAGAGAGGACCTGCACAGGCTCTTCAGCTTCTACTGGTTCCTGGATGGTGAGAGACAATCAATTCGATCTGGCGACTGGAGGGAACACTTCGCGTCGGTAATGTCTCAGATCGACTCCTTCACACTCGACAAGTTCGATCACGCGCTAGTCCGCGAAGCAAAGGAGTCGGCACGATGCGAGCCGCTGATGTTCTGGCGCCGCCGCGGCGTGGCAAATAATCCGGGAGCTGCTGATGGCACGTAGCGACTCTTCTATGTTGGCCCTACAGCCTCTCGGCGCCGGAGAGACGAGCAGCAAGCCACGCGCCTCCATCATCATTAGCGCAGCGATCGACGACGCGGGCGAAAGCCACGTGCTGAGCCGCTTCGGCGATGATATATGGGAGCTGTGGCCATTCTTCATGCAGTCGAACGTGACTCGACACCAGAAGCGTATTGACTGGTCGTGCGTGCCAGCCGAGTTCCGTGAGGTAAGCAAGGCGGTGATCTACCGGTACTGGCGCGTCGGTCTGCCTGGAGGACCGCGACCGACAGCCAGAACCATCGTCTCAAGCGTATGGCATTTGGCTGTCTTTTTCGGCTACCTGGAGCGACTCGGGATTCTTTCCCTTTCGCAGGTGCAGCAAATCCATCTGTCGAACTTCGTGCACGTGCGCAAGACGGTCGACCGAGTGAAGGCGGGCACTCTCACCCATAACTTGCTAGCCATTGAGCTTCTTTACCGCTTTGGAGACCAGCATGCGGACCGTCTTGCTTTTCCACCTTGGCCGGGGTTGTCAGCTGCCGCCGTGGCTGGCTGGACCGGGAAGGCGGCACGCCAGTCTGGCAAAACGCCATTAATTCCGCCACTCATCCTACAGAAGCTGTATCTTCATGCCGAGCGGCTGCTCGATCGCGCTGATGTGTTGCTCGACGAGCGCGACATGGGGCTGCGGTCCGCATACAAGGATCCCGAGGTTACAGCGCTGCGTGACGCCTGTTTCTTCATGCTCGGCGTATTGACAGGGATGCGATGTGAGGAGATCGTAGGTATCGAGCTTGGCGCAGGCCGAACGCAGCGCAAGGACGGAATTACTTACCACTGGATCGCCAGCATCGAGCACAAAACAAAGAAGGGCCGGGTCGAATATCTGATGCCTTCGATCGGCCATCGGATTCTGAAAGTCATGGAGCGCTGGTCTGCGCCGCTGCGGCTGCTGCTGGAGCAGCGCCTTGCTGTTTGGGAAGCCGACGAATACCCTACGGTTCGGCACGACCTGCTGAGGCGAATCACCCAAGCCCGGGCCGACCGTCGGAGGCTATTTTTGGGGCGTGTGGGCCACGATTCCGTGCAGGCGATCTCGGGATTCGCCTGCCGCAATCGTATGCGTGTATTTGCCGGTTCGGCTGGCGTTGACTGGCCGCTCGCGCCGCATCAACTGCGGCGGGTATATGCATGGACGTTCGTGCGTCATCGCCTCGGCAACCTCCTTTTCCTGAAGGAGCAATTCAAGCATTCCAGCATTGAGATGACACAGCTCTACGCCGCGAATCCACTGCAGGACGAGACGCTCTACGGCGAGTTGTTCGACGAAATAGACACCAGCAAAGTCGAGCTCATACAAGGGTGGATGAGCGAAGACGTGCCGCTCTCAGGTGGCGGCGGCCGACGGATTGCCGTGATACGCGCACACAACTATCCAAACCGGAAGGCGCTTATCGAAGAGACCGCTGACTGGATCAACATCCGAAGCACCGGACACTCGTGGTGCCTGGCACAGGACGAAGGATGTGGTGGCCAAGGGCTGTACGAGCCCACACGTTGTACATCCTGTAGCGACGCAGTTATCGATCGTACGTTCGCGGCAGCATGGTCGGAGATCTATGCGCATCAGACGGAGCTTATGACGGAGGCGAATGATCTCGGAGCTGGAGCGATGCAGCGCGTTCAGCGCGATCTGCGGAAGTCTAGGGAGGTGTTGAGCGATCTGGGAGTGATACTTGATGGCGACACGGATGGGTACAAAAACAGCAACGAGTGAATCGGACGACACGCCCAGACTGCGAAGTCGTCAACGTACCGCACTCGAACTGCGCGTGGCGATTGGGCGCCTACAGGCAATAGGGGCGACGCCATCAATTGCCGCGGTGGCCAGGGAGGCCGGCGTATCAGCAGCCCTTATTCATAATAAGTACCCCGACATCGCGCAAGAGATCCGCCAGCTGGCAGGCAAGCCACCACGCCAGCGTCCTGATGATCTGCTCACCGTGTTGGAGATACAGAGGAAGAAGACCAAGGAACTCCGAATCGAGAATGAAGCGTTGCGGCAGCAAGTGCGCGCACTGGCCTCAATCAACGAGGCTCTACGAAGACAGCTTCAGATACAGCAGTCCATAGCAGATAAAAATGTCGTAGTACTCCGAGGGCGGGCGGACCGATCATGAGACGCAGTTCAACACCGAACCGCGCCGTTTAACCACCCTCGCCCCTTGCAGGAGAAGGCCATGAGAAGGTCTCCCGCATTGCCTGGCAGCGCGCCTGCGCAAGGATTCTGCATTCGTGCTAACGGCGAAACTCCGGTTCTACATGCCCCGGCGCTGGCCCGTCGTCATCGCGCTCTCGCGACGGTGGGCGAGCCCGGTCTCGAGATGCAGCGGCGCAACCTGGCTCGGATCCACGGTAGCGGACCCGCCGTGCGACCGGCGGTAGCCTAGGAGCGCGCGCGTTGCTGGCAACGGCGGCGTGCGAAGCCGCTCTGACAATGTAGTCCGACAGTGGGCAATATCGTGAGGTATTGCGCAGAGGCTCCGAGCAGCGATGGGGCTGAGACGCTTGGCTGGCTGATAAGGGCAACACTTGAATCGCTGATAAACGTCGTGACTATTGAGATGCCAAAGCTGCTGTCAGGCATCGCCCAAAAGGGGATGTGGCAGGCGACCTGCTCGTGATGGGTGCCTACAGCCACTCGCCGCTGCGCAGCCTGCTGTTCGGCAGCAAGACCACCGACCTGTTGCGCGCGTTCGCCGTTCCGACACTGCTGTTGCGCTAAGGAAGTTCGCGGATTCCCCGTAACAGGGCTGGCCTTGTCGGTACTCGAATCGGCGAGAACCAGATGCCAATCGCTATCTCGTTCGAACTACATGAAGAACCACTGGTCGTGGCGCGGCCGCGAGTACCGTCGGTACGCGGGAAAGCAAGCATGGCAAGTCCCAACGGGTTGCCGAACGCCACCAGGCGACTGGACTAGTTTGTAGTAAGGGCAAGCTGCAACGTCGCAGGAAAGTAGCCATGTCAAGCCTGACTAAAGCTGAACCGTCAACCTGGAAGGGAAAGCACCAGCCCCTTGGAATGTGGCGAACCGTTAAACTTCCCAGCGCTTGCTTCACGGAGCAAGAAGAATCTTGCCCTAACCGTGACAGTCAGATACCACCCTATTCTTTCGCTTCCGAGAACACGATGTGCCGCAGATTCTGCGGCAACATCGCGATGAGAGATGCATCGTACTCCTTCGCGAACTGAGTATCCACTCCCTGACAGAGCCAGTTCGATTTCCGCTCATTGACCAGCTGCTGCAACACTGAGGCAAGCGTCGGCGAGTCCAGGACGAATGGTAGTACCGCTTGGACCAACGTCGCGACGGCGTCGACCTGAGCCTGCACGAGGTTGGCGCGTTCCCATAGTTTACCGATCTCTCCCTCGGCATCCTTCATGGTCGTCTCCTTCTGGGGGCGGTTAGATGATGATGGCTCGGCTCATGACTTTGGGACGTCGAACTCCCGCAAACGTTGCAGAGGAGCACTCCGCTGCCCACATGACTCGGGTAGCAAACAAACTGTGTTGCCGATTACGCCACTTGAAATGGGCCGCGTGGAAGCTCACCCATGTTGCCGGATTTCGCCACTCTGATGCTTGATCTGTATCAGGGCAATGGCTACCGGCAGACCCATCATAAAGATCGTGTGACCAGAGGGAGGCGGGCTTGTCCACCGAACCATATCAGCGTTATCCCTCCATGGAGGGAATACACCAATTCCCGACGCGGCAAGACGCCGCACACCTGCAAGGAGCGTATCAATGGGCAAGATTGAAGTAGTGTTATGCAATCCCGTGCGCACGGCAATAGGCACATACGCGGGCATGCTTAGGGAAATGCCGGCACCCGCACTAGGGGCGACGGTGATCCGCGAATGTTTGAATCGGTCTGGGTTGCCAGCAGAGAAGGTGCAAGCCCTCGTCATGGGAAATGTGATTCAGGCCGGCGTCAAGATGAATCCAGCGCGGCAGGCGGGAATTGCCGGCGGCTTGCCAGTTGAAGTGCCCGCGCTCACGGTCAATCGTGTCTGTGGTTCTGGTGCACAAGCGATTGCCAGCGCGGCGATCGAAATTTGGGCGGGCCTACTCGATTGTGCAATCGCGGGTGGCATGGAGAACATGGATCGTGCTCCCTACCTGTTGCCGCAAGGGCGCTGGGGCGCCCGCATGGGTGATGTCACAATGTATGACAGCATGCTGATGGATGGTCTTAACGACGCGTTCAGCGGACAGCATTCTGGCTGGCATACCGAGGACCTGGTGACACGGTATGGCATCTCAAGGGACGATCAAGACCGATGGGCGCTGCGTTCTCAGCAGCGCTTCGGGCAAGCACAGGCTGCGGGCAAGTTCGATGCCGAGATCGTGGCTATTGAGGTGCCGGGCCGCAAAGCGCCGGTACGGTTTACCAGGGACGAACACAACCGTCCCGACACCACTGCCGAGTCGCTTGCCAAGCTCAGGCCTGCCTTTCGCAAGGACGGCACCATCACTGCAGGCAATGCGCCCGGCCTGAACAGCGGAGCGGCCGCCATGATCGTGGCCGAACGCGGCTGGGCGGAGCGCAACAGCCTCCCACCGATGGCACGCGTCGTCAGTTATGGTCTTGGCGCGGTAGAGCCTGGCTTGTTCGGCCTCGGGCCGATTCCAGCCGTGCGGCAGGCCCTGGACCGAGCCGAGTGGTCGGTAGCGGATGTCGACCGCGTGGAAATCAATGAAGCGTTTGCTGCAATTGCGTTGGTCTGCCAGCGCGAACTGGGCTTCCCGGAAGATGTCGTGAATGCAGAAGGCGGGGCAATTGCCCACGGCCATCCGATTGGTGCGAGCGGCGCAGTCCTGACCACGCGCCTGTTGCACCAAATACAGCGAGGCGGCGGTCGGCGCGGAATCGTGACGCTGTGCATCGGCGGCGGTCAGGGCATCGCGCTCGCCCTTGAACTGCTTTGATTCAAGCAAGAATAGTTACTTGCGCCGGTCAACTTGGCATGGTCTGCGTGCGAGCGGCTTAGCTTGGCGTTTGAGTCTTGTCGACCTGCTCGAACTTGGAACCGCTCGTCTCGCAGATACCGGCGCCCTTACGGCAAGGCGCCGGCGGCTTTCGTCTCGCCAGGACCGACGGCTTGATGCGCAGCAGGGGCGAGCTCGCAGTGGGCCGCAAAACCCTCCGATTCGATCTGCAGGGTGACGTGGTTGATCCCGAAAGCGTCTTGGAGGATGTGCTCGGCTTGCATGAGGATAGTGTCGTGTCGCACCTCTGGTGCACTAGTGCCGCATACGAGATGTGCGGTCAATGCGTTTTCAGTTGTTCCCATGGCCCACACATGCAGGTCGTGGACCGAATGCACACCCGGCAAATCTAGAAGGGCTTCGCGCACATCATCCAGGTCAATGTCTGCTGGTACTCCATCAAACAGGAGGTGAAGTGATTGGCGAAACAGGGACCAGGTGCTCACGATGATGATCACTGCAATTAGCACGCTGACGACCGGGTCAATCCACGTCCATCCTTGCCAGACATACAGCCCACCTGCCAACACAACCCCGAGAGAGACCAGCGCGTCCGCCGCCATATGGAGAAAGACGCCTCGAATGTTCAGGTCATTTTTGGTTCCTGCGCGGAAAAGCCAGGCAGTAATTGTGTTAATAACGACGCCAACGCCGGCGACGATCATCACGGTGGGAGCATTGACCGGCGTCGGGGAGTGCAGCCGGTGTGCCGCCTCCCAGCCCAGCGATCCCATGGCGAGCAGCAGCACGATGGCATTAGCGAAACTCGCGAGTACCGAGCCGCGGCGCCAGCCATAGGTGTGCCGTTTGTCCGGACGCAAGCGCGCCGCACCGAAGGCGGCCCAGGCCAGCAGTAGGCCGCCGACATCGCTGAGGTTATGGCCAGCATCTGCGAGAAGCGCAAGAGATTGAGCTTGCCAGCCATAGAACGCCTCAGTGAGCGCGAAGCCAACGTTCAACGTTGTGCCAAGCGCGAAGGCCCAGCCATACCGTGCCGGGCCGTGGTCATGGGAATCGGCGTGGCTCATAACAGGCAAGCATCAAGCTAGGCGCCAATCTGGCCCAATCGGAGTCCTTACCGAGGGCCAGGCAACGAGGAAAGCGGCGGGAGGCCCGCAAGACGAGCGTACCCGGTTGAGCGGCATTCATAGGGTGCGGGGCACGTGTCGCGATGAAAGGGTTGTTCGAAGCCGCGTCAACCGGTAATCCGACAGGCCGAAACAGGCCGCAAAAACTGTCTATTGTGGGATCCAAGCAGAAGTTCCTCCATCTTTAAGCATGGATCTACGTCCCTGACCCGGCAGCTGGAAGCGTGCGGCACCGATTACAAGGGCCTATGGTGGATTCCCGCTTGCGCTTTGGGCTGACAGGTCTGCCGGCACTGGCGGGCCCAGTTTTCAGCCCCCCTCACTTGTCTCGCCATGCCCTTGGCACGTGGGGAATGATGCCGTCAAGTCGATAGCCACTCCTCGACGTTATCACGGGTGGGGATGCCGCCGGCGTGCACCACCTTGCCGTCGACAACCACGCCCGGGGTGCGCATGATGCCGTAGCTCACGATGTCGCGCATTTCCTCCACCTTCTGGATACTGATGGCAATGCCATTGTCCAGCGCCACCTGCTCGATCAGTGCGATGGTGTTCCTGCAGTTGGCGCAGCCGCTGCCCAGTACCTTGATGTCTTTCATACGGCCTCCTTACAGCGCCCAGTTGAATATGTAGCCTACCAGCAGGATGCCAGTGGCGACCACACCCAGGAAAATGGCGATCAGGCGCACCTTCAGTACCTTGCGCAGGATGACGACCTCGGGGAGCGACAGCCCGATCACGCTCATCATGAAGGCTAGCACCGTCCCCAGTGCCGCGCCCTTCGCCAGAAGCGCCTGGACGATCGGAATGACCCCGGCGGCATTGGTGTACATCGGTACGCCGATCATGACCGCCATCGGCACGGCCCACCAGGCGTCCTTGCCCATGATCGAGGCCATGAAATCCTGCGGCACATAGCCATGGATGCCCGCGCCAATGGCAATGCCGGCGAGAATATAAGGCCAGACCTTGCCGACGATCTGGCGCACGCTCCGCATGCCCGCTGCGATGCGATCGCTAAGATCGACACCTGTTGCTTCGAAATGCGCGGCGGCTCTCGGCATGTCGCGCACCCAGTCTTCAAGATACGCCTCCATCCCGAGCCGTCCGATGATCCAGCCTGCGGCCACGGCGATCGTCAGCCCCAAGGCGAGATACAGCAGCGCTATTTTCCAACCAAATAGCCCGAACAGCAGGGTGAGCGCTACCTCGTTGACCATGGGCGCGGCAATCAGGAAAGAGAAGGTTACGCCCAGCGGCACGCCGGCTTGCACGAAACCGATGAAGAGCGGTACTGCCGAGCACGAGCAAAATGGCGTGACCACGCCGAGGCTGGCCGCCATCGCATTGGCCACGCCTTCGCGACGCCCTGCCAGCAATGCGCGCGTGCGCTCTGGCGTGAAGTAGCTGTTAATCATGCCCATCCCGAACACGATGCCAGTCAGCAGAAGCAAGACTTTCGGTGTGTCATACAAAAAAAACTGCAGTGCGCCGCCAAGGCGGCTGTCGCGCGCCACCGGCAATGCCTCCACCAATGCTTCGGACAGGGGCAGAAGGGATTGGTACAGCGCCCACCAGATTGCTGCGGCAGCCACGAGGAAGAGTCGCGGGCCTCGTTGTGGCAAACGCATCACAAATTCATTCATGATTCGGACTCCGTGAGTCGCTCTCGTGGGTGAACCAGCTTGCACTTGCTCGCGATAGCCCAGCAGCGCAACAACTCAACGCCGTGCACAACCACGGCCATACCTGGCAACTGTTAGAGCGGGATGAAGACGGGCTGGGCAGCCAAAATGAACGGACACCGTTGCTGCACCAGCTCCGCCAAGTCCCTACTTCCGAGCTCGGAATCCAGCGCATCCGACAACACCTCGCGATCCAGATTTGCAGCGCCGTGCGATCTGAAACCGGATGGGCGTCGGCGAGGTGGCTATTCATTGTCGACCTTGATACTAGGGGCCCGTGTCACATGCAGCGAAGGCGCTGGCGATTCCACGGATGCGAATGCGCAGGCCGTCCTCGCGTGCTTTAATGAGGAACATGCCATCGCAAGCAAGCTTATCTCCCCAGCGCGCGTGGATACATGGCCAATAACAAAAGGATAGAAGGGCCGTCGAGACGGCCATTGATACAGGTCAACCTGCAGAAACGGACAGGTGGCGCACGCTCTCTTCTTCTCTATCTTGAAGGCGTCCGCACTATCGTGGTGTCGCGCGGCTACCAAGCACGACGAACGCAGCCTGCTTGGTGCCAAACTCTGCCTTTAGTTTCTGCAAACGCTGCGGATCGTTCTATTGTGTGTCGGCCGCCTTCCCAAGGCGTCCCATCGCTGCCCTTGCGCCGCGCATCATCGCAAGCGGCCCATCGCGAACGAGGTCATTCACTTCAACGGCATGCGCTTGAAGCGCCGCGACAACCCTCAGGTCGCTGGATGTCTGCGTTACGATGGCTCCCTTTTCAGTTGTCTGGACCACTGTGCTAATTGTGTCCTTCTTCTCGAACAGGATGGGAAGCGTAGGGCTGAACAAGTTGAACAACTTACCCTCTTTGAGCCGGCCCTCCATGCTTGCGACATGCGCCTTGATGACTTGGGCGATCTGCGGTTCTTCGGACTCGGTCACGGTCCGGATGCCGTTTGGCAGATTGGTCACTGTGCGAGTGATACGGTCATGATTGTGAATCAAGTCGCGAACAAGGCGCATGTCGGAGGCAAACGCCTCATCTCCCTGCTGCATGTGGCCACCCATCATGCCAGGCATTGGCGCGTGCATCTCGCTGCCAGGCCCTGACATCATGCGGGAACCCATCCCGCCAGGATGAGCAAGAACTGAGGGGGCACCTACGATCATACCGAGTGACACCGCCAAACCGATTGCTAAATTTGGTTTGCTCGAGCTTTGCATGATCCATCTCCATTTCATATCTGTGAACACCGTCAAGGAGAAGAGCCGGAAAACCCGCGAATGATTCGCTATGCTTTCCATCGTCCTCTGACGGGCTTGGCGATAATTGCCGTCTGTTCGCCGGCCCCATCTCTGTACCCGTGCCCAACTTGATTCCAATTCGCCTCAGCCGGCGCGAACTCCGACCTAGGGCTCGCGATGGCCGTGCGCCCCGTGGTCGGAGCGCTGAGCGGCAAACCAAGCATGGATCGCCGCAATCACCGCAGGGGCGGTGCTGGTAAAGGTCAAGCTCGCCCCGGCCGGGATACTCCTGTATTCGACATGAAGCTTGTCGCCCGCGCCGGCCAGTTCGGCCAGTCCAGCCATGTCATGACCGTGGATTCTTGCAGGATCAGAGAAGTCCCCCCGACCGAAACGTTTTGCCTCGGTTGCCAGATGCGAGCGAATGAGCGCGATCTGCCCGGTGTCGTTCTTGGCGTTTGCCGTGATCGTCTCAATCCCCCCGCTCACGGTATCGTCGAAAAAATGCGTGGTCCGCTCCAGATCAAACGGCATCACCGCCGCGCCGCGGTGGGCGACTTCAGTCTGGCGCGAGTGCATGTCGTGTTGCAACATCGCGTCGCCCGGTTGCGCCGCAAAGGCAATCGATATGCCGCAAATTAGTGGGCCCGCCGCGCCTATCAATGTTCTTTTCATTGCGTTCAATCCGCGTGACCGCCAATTCCGGGGCCAGAAACCGCCCCCGGTCCGTGATGGTCGGGCAGGGTGATGCCTTTTTCCTTGGTGCGCTTCTGCACCTCGACGTGTGTCGCTTTTGCCACTTTTTGACGATCCTCGGGCGTCTTGGCATTGCGCATCGTTTCCCGGAGCGCGGTGCGTTCTGCAGGTGTCATGAATTGATGTCCGGCCATTGCGCCATGGCCCATGCCAGCGTGCATGCCGCCGGCCGTGCCATGTCCCATGTGCCCCATGCCGCTGCTCATTGCCCCGGTCGCGCCTGGCTCGGTGCCATGGACGGGTGGAGCGGGTTGGGCAAATACGGCGGCTACCAGCCCCAGGCTCAATGCGGTAACGGCAGCCGCTGCTCTATGTGAGCGTGTCATGATGGGTCCCTCTCAAAAGGTTCGCAGTAACACTCCTGCAGGACCGATTGAAGCAGGTACTTGTAAGCGCTCTGTGTCGCGGGTCAGGCGTTTTGTAGCGTAGTCTTGCCGTTCTCCGCCTTGTCGCAGTGCGTTACAATTTTGCGGCGCCGGCAGCGTTGCCTGTCCTGTATAACGCTCTCGCCATGCCAGATCACGTATTGATTGTCGATGACGATGCGGAGACCCGCAGGCTGCTGCGCGAGTATCTGCAAAAGCAGGGCTATCGCGCGACGGCCGTAGCCGATGGTCGCGCCTTGCGTGCCGCCCTCGGTACGGCGCGCCCGGATCTCATCGTCCTCGATCTGATGCTGCCTGGGGAGGATGGCCTGGAACTGTGCCGCGACCTGCGCACCCGTTCCAATTTGCCGATCATCATGCTTACTGCGCGCGACGAGGAGACCGACCGCGTGGTCGGACTGGAGATGGGCGCCGACGACTACGTTGTGAAGCCCTTCAATCCGCGCGAATTACTCGCCCGGATCAAAAGCGTACTGAGACGCGCCCGCTCGCTACCTGATAACCTGGAGCCCGAAGCAGCCGCGTGGTTCAAGTTCAGCGGGTGGGTGCTCGATGCCGCAACCCGCAACCTCACCTCGCCTAATGGTCTGGTGATACCGTTGAGCGGAAGCGAATTCAGGCTGTTGCGGATATTTCTCGCGCATCCCAACCGTGTCGTGACAAGAGACCAGCTCATCGAGCTGATGAGCTCGCGTGACGCGGAGCCCTACGATCGCGTGATTGACGTTCAGGTGAGCCGCTTGCGACAACGTTTACGTGATGATGCGCGCGAGCCGCGCATCATCAAGACCGTTCGCGGCCAGGGCTATGTGCTGGCCGCCACAGTCGAGGCAGGCACGTGATGCGTCTCGCACCGCGCTCGCTCTTTAGTCGCCTAGTGCTTGTCCTGCTCAGCGGCCTTCTTGTCGCACAGTTGGTCAGCTTCGCGATTCATATGCATGAGCGTGGTGAGGCCCTATCGCAGGCGAGCGGGCTGCAGGCTGCGCAACGCATCGCGGACATCGTGAAGCTGCTTGATTCGATCGATCCAGTCGAGCGGCATCGGATCGTGCGGGTCTTTAGTGCGCCGCCGTTCGCGATCAGCCTCGATACGCATCCTTGGGAAGCGCAGGAAGGCAGTGCGGCTGACAGCCCTCGGGCGATGCTGTTCGGCGCGATGTTGCGCCGCTTTCTCGCAGACGGGCGACCGGTGGCCGTCGCGGTCACCGAAGCGCGGGCGATCCCGGCTACGGCACCGATGGGGCCCGGCGCGGGGGGCCACGCCGCGCACGGCTCATGGATGGCACCAGGCGCGGCTATGCACCTCGGCCCGCAGGCGGGATTTTCTTATGTGGCGCAGCTTCGCCTTAGCGACGGCTCCCTCGTGACATTCGATTCACGCCTGCCGGCGCAGAGCTTCAGTTGGCCGTACCGGCTCCTGTTAAGCATTGCCGTGCTTCTCGCTGCGGTCATTGCGGTCTCGCTCGTGGCCGTACGCTGGACAGTTCGCCCGCTCAACACGCTGGCCAATGCGGCCGACGAGTTAGGCAAGAATATCGACCGCGCACCCATGCCCGAGGACGGACCACTGGAGGTCGCGCGCGCGGCACACGCTTTCAATACCATGCAAGCGAGCCTGAGCCGCTACCTTCGAGAGCGCAGTGCTACGCTTGCGGCGATGTCGCATGACTTGAAGACGCCGATCACCCGCTTGCGCCTGCGCGCCGAACTGCTTGACGACGGAGAGCTGAAACAAAAGATCTCCCAGGACTTGCATGACATGGAGTCGATGGTGCAGGCCACGCTCGCGTTCATGCGCGGAGGGGACAGCGCGGAACCAATCCAGCCCCTTGACGTGATGGCATTGCTCGAGAGCCTGCAGGCCGATGCGGAAGAGGTCGGTGCGCACGTTTCAATCGAAGGAAGCACCGACAGGCCATATCCTGGCCGCCCGCAAGCGCTCAAGCGCTGCCTGAGCAACCTTGTGGATAACGCATGCAAGTATGGAAATCGCGCAGAAATCCTGGTCGAGGACGACGAGAGGCAACTCGTAATACGCGTTCTGGATCAGGGTCCCGGCATTTCCGAGGCGCAGCTCGAGCGCGTGTTTGAGCCTTTCTATCGCATTGAGAGATCCCGCAGCCGCGATACCGGAGGCACCGGATTAGGCCTGACGATCGCCCGAGCGATCGCTCAAATTCACGGCGGCACATTGGTACTGCACAACTTGAAACGCGGAGGCCTGGAGGCAATGTTGACGCTTCCGAGGCCAGCAACTGTAATCGACGATCGCTGATCCCGCGAGAATCCCATCGGTGACATATCCGCGGGGCTCTTGCACTGGAGTGCTCAGAGTCACGGACGCTTGGGGGCTGCATCCGAAACATGCTCGTGCCAAATTTAGGCAAGCCACATAGAAGCTCGACCTCGATCCTGTAAAGCCGGGCTGCCCAAATGCGATCAGGACCGTACGTAATCGCCGTGCCTTTTCGGACTAGAATCTCCTGCGGAGGTGCCAGTCATGTCAGCTATCAAGCGCATAGATCGGGGCCATGCCGCCTATCAGGCCGAGCTGCCTCGGACGACCCGCTACCCTGCGGAGCACGTCACGTTGGCGGCTAGCTCCAGAAAGAGGCCGCGCCCCTCTGTGCCGCATCGCATGGTCGGGCGCGGCAAAGTCAGCATTTGGGGCAAGCGCAGCGGCAAGTAGGCTGCGAAGCGCCGATCGCGATGGCGCGACAATGCGCCGTTTTATCACGGCCGCAGCAGAACCAGACAACCGACAGTTCCTGTGCCTGTATGCCGCCTGACCGCGCGCTATTGTGCTTCGATTAGGCTGCTTCTGGTAACAGTTACTGCTATTGAGAAACCATGCTCACGGTCAACGCCGAGAGACCTCCCGCAATGCATGCGTTGCGCTCATTGGGCGAAAGCAACGCGCGCCAAGGATTGGCTAGCGCACTAGCCAAGGGCTGTCCGAATGCGGCTACAACGCCAGGCAGATCGCCGTACTGCCCTGCGCGGCGTCGTCAATGGCGACTCACGCGGCCGGTTCGCGTAACGCGAAGTCGTGCTTCACGAGTAGCTACTTGCTGTGGACTGGCCGGGACGCCTAGCATGAATGCTGAATTGACCCGGTCAGGCCGGAAGGGAAGCCAACTATGACATCAAGCACGATCCGACACGTCACATACCGCAATCTTGGTTGGGACTCGGCGGCCGACATCTACCTGCCGTCGGACTTCGACGAAAAGCGGCAGTACCCTGCCATCGTGAGCACGCACCCGATCGGTAGTTGCAAGGAGCAGACTTCGGGGGCCGTTTACGCGGCGGCGCTGGCGAAGGAAGGGTTCGTCGTCATCGCATTCGACGCAAGCTTCCAGGGCGCCAGCGGCGGATCGCCCCGGTTCATCGAGGATCCGGCGATTCGCGTGTCGGACATTCGCTTCGCCATCGATTACCTGGTCACGCTGCCATACGTCGACGAGAATCGGATCGGGGCGCTCGGTGTCTGCGGCGGGGGTGCCTATACCATCCAGGCTGCGATGACCGATCGTCGGATCAAAGCGTTGGTCTCGATCACGGGCGTCAATTTCGGCCGGTTGATCCGCGAGAGCTTCAGCAACTTCGACCCCGTTAGCGCGATGGAGGAAATGGGCAGGCAGAGGACGGCGGAAGCCAGGGGCGCGGCGCGGAACGTCATCAACTACCTGCCAGATTCGGTGGAGGGCGGCCGGAAGGCCGGCATCACCGATATCGACGTGCTCGAAGCCACCGAGTACTACAAGACTCCGCGCGGCCAGACGCCCAATGGTGCTACCAGTGGCTTGTATTCCTTCAACAGTGCCGCGATGAGTTGGGATGCGTTCCTGCACGCGGAGGTGTTGCTGACCCAGCCGCTGATGGTAGTGGTCGGCGGCAAGCCGGGGGGCTTTGGTGCCTATCGCGACGGTTGGGAGATCTACGGCAGGGCGGCGTCGAAGGACAAGCATATCGTGGTGGCCGAGGGATGGTCGCACTACGACCTGTATGACAAGCCCGGAGCTGTGACACTGGCGCTAGGCAACGCCGTGCCGTTCTTCGGGGAACGCCTGTAGGGGCGTGTTCCGGTACGGCTTGCGCCTCAATCAGTTCGCAAATCAGATCAGATCAACGAAAGGTTGAACGTTGTTGAACGAGCTGGCCTGCTCAAGGGCTTTCAGGTACTTCGGACGCGCCTAGATCGTGACGATCGTCCACGGATAACGGCCTGACAGAGGGACTGGATTATCGACCCGACCGGCAGCTCGATCGCCTCACCAGATTTGGCATAACTCGGTGCTCATGGAATGCGTCGACGCGTCAGGCAGGTATTCCTCGAACTCGAGATGCGTCGCCATGCAGCCGGCGCTCTACACCAGTGGCAGGAGGCGCTCCCCCGGGCCACCTTGTGGCGGGTGTCCAAGGAACTGCAGACATTCGAGTGTCCAAACTATTCGATAAGCGAATGCCTGCTCCTGGCCGGCAAGAGCCAGTGGAACAAGACGGCAGTAGGCGATCACGAGTTGGCACGGTTCCCGCCTTATATGTTGGCTCATCGAAAATCCTAAGTCTGTGATACTTAAGGATGTTCGACTCGAACATCACTGATTTCTTGAGCAAGCCGTCGTAGCATTTGCTCTCCATCTTCATGGCGAGCGACATGAAACCCGCCATCGATCACTACTGGCATTGGTTGGCCAGCTGCGCGTTGAGCTGCGTGCTCATCTGTGGGGAGGCATCAAATAGGGCTTTTGAGCGATCGGTTCTGACCCCGCTCTCGGCTCGTATCTGCCTGACCGTCTTGAAGCTCCAAATACTCCGACCATTCACACAGGTACACGTCCACACCAAGGTGTTGTCGATGGCTTCTTCGTTGGCCCGTTCTTGTGCCTGCTGTTGGACTTTGAGAGCTGCCTCAGCGGCTTGGCCAGCCCGCAGGATATCCGCCACAGTCTGCGCCCCGGCTGGGCAAGCTCCGGCCACGGCGACGGAAAGCAATAGCACGCGCCGCATGTCAGGCTCCTCGAGCGTAGACGGTGGCCCGACGCATGTCGTACAGGCCGAAAAGATAGGCGCGGACCTCACCTTCTGGCTCGGCCACTATTAGGACCTCGAGGCGCTCCAGAGTCATGTAGAGCGGATTTTCCAGGTCGAGCACACAGGACAGGTCGCTGTCTTGGGGCAGGGTGCGTAAGGGATGCGTAGATTGAATGATGTCCGTCATAGCAAAGCCTTCGAAGTTAATTGGGGGATCTATGGGGCACTTTTAGCCGAGCTTCAATGCTAGATCCTTGGCTCGGGGGTGGTAGTAGCGCCGAAGCATTTGAAGTGTCTTGTGGCCCGTGACCGCCGACAGTTCTAGGACGTTGTCCAAACGTTCGGCTATTCGCGACGTTCCCTCATGCCGGAGGTCGTGAAACCGAAAGTTCTCGATGCCAGCCCGTTCACAGGCGCGCGTAAAGGCCTTTTTTACGGCGTCAGCAGATGTTGGAAACACTCTGTCCGAGGCCGATGTCGCGAGCTCTGCCAGCGGGGCGAGGGTGCTCACAGCCTTGGTTGAAAGCGGGACATCCCTCGACTCACCATTTTTCGAGTCGTGCAAGCGAACAAAGCGATCTTCAAGGAATACGTCTGACCACCGCAGGCTTAGTAGCTCGCCGCGGCGCATGGCTGTTTCCAATGCGAGGATCGTCAACGGCAAGATGCTCGGGTTCCGCGAGCCGCCTTTGTCATAGTGGCCACGCTCATTTCGTGGGCTGGCAGATAGTTCGGCAAACAGACGGGCCTCTTCTGCAGCCCCGAGCCTGCGGGTGCGTCCGCGGCTTTCGCGGGGTCGCCTGATCGTCGAGACTGGGTTGATAGCCAGGTGTATGTCCCATTCCTTGCTGGCGACATTCAAGACATGGCTGATGAGGGTTAGCTCCCGATTTACTGTCGATCCGGAAACCGGGCGTCGCTCGCCGTCGCCTTTGAGGCGGCGGTCTCGGTATGCCGCCAGGACCTTGCCAGTAAGGGCGGCAATCTTGTAGTGGGCAATAGGGTCGGAACGTAGCTTGCGAATTCGAAGGACTTCTTGCTCACCACCTTTCTTGTGGGGCGAGATCTCTTCGCTGTACCGGAGAAGAAGGTCTCCAAGAGTGTTCCGCTCAGCCTCCCGGCGGTCGACGAAGGACCCTCGATCCATTTCGGCCTCCACTTGGCGAGCCCAGCTCTCAGCGTCAGCTTTTGTATCGAAGGTGCGCGCTTGGGGTGGGTAACCGCGCTTACGGATCGCGACGCGCCAATAGTCGCCTCGTTTCCAGATCGATGCCATTCCTGCTCCAGACAAGTGATTGGTTGTGTCTGGGCCGATTGTCTGACTGCGCCACTTTTGCGCCAAAAGGGCATTCCGCGAGGTTTTGCGGCAATGAAAAAAGGCCCTCGACTTTCGTCTGAGGGCCTTCTTCCGTGCGGTTTCCCGCGAATCTGGTGGGTGGTACAGGGATTGAACCTGTGACCCCTGCCGTGTGAAGGCAGTGCTCTACCGCTGAGCTAACCACCCCAGGCTGCTTCGCTTTCGCGTTGACACTGTCGTGCAGCTGAGAAACGAGATTATGCAGACCTTCCTGTATCTTGTAAAGCCCTTTTCTCAGATTTTTTTCAGAAGACGGGTGCCGGGCGCTATTGCACTGCGGGGGTGTCCTGCCATACCGTCTTGCCGCCGCTTGCCTTGTCCAGTTGTTTGAGCACAGCGAGATGCTCGGACACTTCGGCTTCGCTCGCATACAGCACAGGCAGGACGATGTGCGAAAGGTCTGATTCCGCGACGGAACCGTCCGCGGCTTCGGCGCCGTCGAGCATGTCGATGACCAGCGAGTTCTGGCCGCGCGTCATGGCCAGGTAGACCTCTGCCAGCAGTTCTGCATCGAGCAACGCGCCGTGCAGCGTGCGGTGCGCGTTGCTCACGCCAAGCCGGTCGCACAGCGCATCCAGCGAATTGCGCTTGCCGGGGAACATCTGGCGCGCTTCGAGCAGGGTATCGATCACGCTGCCGACGTGTTCGCGGAACGGCGGCAAGCCGAGCAGCCGGAACTCCATATCCAGGAAGCCCAGGTCGAACTGCGCGTTGTGGATGATCAGCTCGGCGTCCTGCACGAAGTCGCGGACCTCGTTGACGACCTCGGCGAACTTTGGCTTGTCGGCCAGGAATTCGACGGTGATGCCGTGCACGGCGATGGCGCCTTCGTCGATGTCGCGCTCGGGGTTGACGTAGAAGTGCAGGTGGCGGCCCGTGAGCCGGCGGTTGACCAGTTCGACACACCCGATTTCGATCAGGCGGTCGCCCGTGGCGGCATTGAGGCCAGTGGTTTCGGTGTCGAGAACGATTTGTCGCATGGCGCGCATTCTAGCGGACGGCAGGGCGAGGTCAGGAGGCGAGCGATGCAACGCCGCGGTTGGCAAGCGCATCGGCGCGCTCGTTGCCAGGGTGGCCATTATGTCCGCGCACCCAGTGCCAGGTGATCTTGTGCGGCTGTACGAGCGTATCGAGTTCCTGCCACAGGTCCGCGTTCTTCACGGGCTTTTTGTCGGCCGTCTTCCAGCCGCGCGCCTTCCAGCCCGGCAGCCATTCGCTGATGCCTTTCTGCACGTACTGCGAGTCGGTGTACACCTGCACGGTGCAGGGCCGCTTGAGCGCGCGCAGCGCCTCGATGACCGCGGTCATCTCCATGCGGTTGTTGGTGGTGTTGGCCTCGCCGCCGAACAGCTCTTTTTCGTTCGTGCCGGCCACGAGTACCGCGCCCCAGCCGCCACGGCCGGGATTGCCTTTGCAGGCGCCATCGGAATAGATGATTACTTCTTGCATGTGTCGTTTGTCAGGGCAGCCCGCAAGGGCTGCCACAGGAGTTATGTGTGCGCGCCGGCCGGGTCAGCTTTCGTCGCCCGGCGTCTTGCCGTGCGTGCCCGTCGGCGTAGCCACCGGCGCGGCGACAGGCGCGAGTGCCGCCTTGGCAGTCTTCCAGGCCGGGCCGACCAGGCGGATATTGCGCACACGCTTGACCGCGGAAATCATGTAGACCGCGCCGAAGATCGGCCACCAGCGGTCGCCGGCCTTTTCCATGAACGCGGCGCGCTGCAGCCAGCGCTCGGTACGGTATGGGGGGCAGTAGCAACCAAAGCGGCCGCGGATGATGTCAAAGCCGAGCAGCTTGAGCCAGTCCTTGATGCGCACGAAGCCGATGGACTGCGCATCCGTCGGCAGGAACGGCATGGCGCCAAGGCGGTTCAGGCCCTGGCGCGCGCCCCACAGGCTCATCGGGTTGAAGCACGTCACCACCACGCGGCCTTCGGGCATCAGCACCCGCGATACCTCCCGCAGGACTTCGTGCGGATCTTCGGCGAACTCCAGCACATGGGGCAGAGTGGCCAGGTCGATGCTCTGGGTGTCGAACGGCAGTTCGTCGAAGCGGCACAGCAGCTGGCGCGCGTCCGGGTGTGCCGCGCGCGGCCCGTGTGGGCCACTGGCAGGATCGAGCGCGAGCGCCGAGAACGGCATCCGGTTCTCGCGCAGGGTATCGATGGCGGGCAGGCCCATCTGGACCGCGTGATAGCCGAAAATATCCGGCACGGTCCGGTCGTATTGCCGCGCCTCCCACTCGAGCATGTATTGCCCGGGGGGCGAAGCCAGCCAGTCTTCCCAGCTTACAATCGGACGGTCAGCCATAGGAGCACGCGCATGTTGAAAGTGGAGCCGATCCCCGCATTCCAGGATAACTATATCTGGGCCATCCACGACGGCCGCAATGCCGCCGTGGTCGATCCCGGCGAGGCGGCGCCGGTGGAGCGGTTCCTGAAGGACAAGGGCCTGGCTCTGGGCGCTATTGTAATCACCCATCACCATGGTGATCACCAGGGCGGTGTGGCGGAGCTGCTTTCGGCCTATCCGACTACGCACGACGGCGCGCCGATGCCCGTGATCGGGCCCGCCGGGGAACGCATCGGCGGACGCACACAGGCCGTGCGCGAAGGCGATACGGTGACGTTGCCGGCGCCCGCGCTGCAGTTTCGCGTGCTGGATGTGCCGGGTCATACGGCCGGCCATGTTGCTTACGCCGGCGATCTGCCAGGCGTTGGCCCGGTCGTGTTCTGTGGTGATACGCTGTTCGCTACCGGCTGCGGCCGCCTGTTCGAGGGTACGCCGGCCCAGATGCTCGCGTCGCTTGACAAGCTGGCGTCGCTGCCCGGTGAGACGCGCGTGTACTGCGCACATGAATACACGCGCAGCAATGTGCGCTTCGCGCGCGCAGTGGAACCCGGCAACACCGCGCTGGCCGACTGGGAAGCGCGCGTCGAGTCGCTGCGTGAAGCGGGCCAGCCGACTGTGCCGTCCACGATCGGACTCGAGCGCCAGGTCAATCCGTTCCTGCGTTCGCGAGAACCGACGGTGCGGGAGGCGGTCAAGGCCCAGGGCGGCAGCGTGGCAGGAGATGCGGAAGCGTTCGGCGCGCTGCGTGGCTGGAAAGACAACTTCCGCTGAGTGTAGTGA
This sequence comes from Cupriavidus sp. C1SS-2L, assembly GCF_057073735.1. Taxonomy (NCBI): domain Bacteria; kingdom Pseudomonadati; phylum Pseudomonadota; class Betaproteobacteria; order Burkholderiales; family Burkholderiaceae; genus Cupriavidus; species Cupriavidus sp. C1SS-2L. Next base: position 2,451,535 of record NZ_CP172708.1, on the reverse strand, counting down.
TCAACCTCGCGGGCTCGCTTGCGTCCGTGCGGCAAGGGTCTGCGACAAGTCGAAAGCCAATTGTCTTCTGGAAAATCTCATTGACGTGAAAGCCTGTTTTTTTTAGCATCACGCAACCTTTTAGCGTCACAATTCGAGAATTTAATGAAATTTGGTCGATTACTGGCGGTGTTTGCAAGCGTGGCGCTGCTCGCAGCCTGCGCTAGCACGCCCACACCGCCCGGCGCCAGTGCGTCCGGCGCCCCGACCGCCCTGACCTCCGCGCGCAGCGGCAAGGACCCGCTCAACTCGCTCAGCGTCGACAAGACGCTTGCCCCTGGCGCAGCCAGCATGAACCCGGATCAGCCCGGGCTGGACTGGCTGCGTGGTCCGTCCACCGACATCTGGGATCGCATCCGCCGTGGCTTCGCCATGCAGGACCTGGAAGGGACGCTGGTTGACGACCGCACGCAGTGGTATTCGCAGCGACCGGAATACATGGAACGCATGGTGGCGCGTTCGAGCCGCTACCTGTATCACATCGTGGAAGAGCTGGAGCGGCGCAATATGCCGACCGAACTGGCGTTGCTGCCGTTCGTCGAGAGTGCGTTCAATCCGCAGGCGCAGTCGAGCGCCAAGGCGGCGGGCATGTGGCAGTTCATCCCGAGCACGGGCAAGACCTATAACCTGAAGCAGAACATGTTCCGGGACGAACGCCGCGATGTGCTGGCGTCGACCGACGCGGCGCTCGACTACCTGGCGCGCCTCTATGACATGTTCGGCGACTGGCATCTCGCGCTGGCGGCGTACAACTGGGGCGAGGGCGCGGTGTCGCGCGCGATTGCGCGCAACCAGGCGCGCGGCCTGCCGACGGACTACGCCAGCCTGACCATGCCGAACGAGACACGCTACTACGTGCCCAAGCTGCAGGCGGTGAAGAACATCATCGCCAACCCGGCCGCGTACGGCGTCAGGCTGCCCGAGATCCCGGACCATCCGTATTTCGTGACGGTCACAACGAGCCGCGATATCGACGTCACGCTGGCGGCCAAGCTGGCCAATATGTCGCTCGAGGAGTTCAAGGCGCTGAACCCGTCGTTCAACCGGCCGGTGATCCTGGGGGCGTCGAATCCGCAGATCCTGCTGCCGTTCGATAACGCCGAACGCTTCCAGTACAACCTGAACACCTACCGCGGCGGGCTGTCGAGCTGGACCGCGGTGACGGTGGACAACCGAGAACGCGTGGAAGCGCTCGCGGCGCGCCTCAATGTCGATCCGGACACGCTGCGCGAGATCAACAGCATCCCACGCGGCATGCGGCTGAAGGCAGGTTCGACGGTGATGATCCCGCGCTCCGGCCACCACGACCAGGACATCAGCGCCACGCTCGCCGACAGTGCCATGCTGGCGATGGAGCCGGACCTGCCCGATGCCCGCCGCCTCGTTGTGCGCGCAGGGCGCCGGGATACGGTGACCTCGGTGGCGCACCGCTACGGGGTATCGCCCAGCCAGGTGCAGTCGTGGAACAAGCTCTCAGGCACCAAGCTGGTCGCAGGGCAAAGCCTGGTGCTGATGGTGCCGGTTCGCGCCGGCGGCGCCGGCAAGGCCACGCGCACCGCACGCGCGGAACCGGAGGCCGACAAGCCCGAGGTGGTACGCGTATCCGCGTCCGGCAAGGGCAAAGGCAAGGCGGAAGGCCGCAAGCGCATGACGGTGGAAGCCGCACCACGCCAGGCGGCGAGCAAGAGCGCTGGCGCCTCGCGTTCGGCCGCCGCCAAGTCTGCGCCGTCGGTCAAGGCCTCGTCAAAGGGGGCTTCGAAGGCTGCCAAGGCGCGATAGGGCGCCAAAATCGCCGGACTAAACGGGGCGTTGCCTGGGCACGCCCCGTTTTTTTTGCCTCGGCGCGGCGCGGAGTGCCGCATGCCCATCTGGCCGAAGGCGCACAGGACGCCGTGCCGGTGGCAAACTAGCAGGACGATAACGACCGCAGAAGCGGAGGAGACCTGCCATGACGGCAAGCCATGCCGTGCATGCCCGTTCGCTGGCCGACCCTGAGGGGTTCTGGGCCGAACAGGCGCAGCGCATCGATTGGGAAACCCCGTTCGGACAAGTGCTCGACAACAGCCGCGCACCGTTCACGCGATGGTTCGTCGGCGGCCGCACCAACCTGTGCCATAACGCGCTGGACCGGCACCTGGCCGCCCGCGCTCAGCAGCCAGCGCTGGTCTGGGTATCCACCGAAACCGACCAGCAGCGCACCTACACCTACGCGCAGCTGCACGAGGAGGTCAACCGCATGGCGGCCATCCTGCAGGGGCTTGGCGTGCGCAAGGGCGACCGCGTGCTGGTCTATATGCCGATGATCCCCGAGGCGACGTTCGCGATGCTCGCCTGTGCCCGCATTGGCGCGATCCATTCGGTCGTGTTCGGCGGGTTTGCATCGGTCAGCCTTGCCGCGCGCATTGATGATGCGCAGCCGCGCGTGGTGATCAGTGCCGACGCCGGTTCGCGAGCCGGCAAGGTGGTGCCGTACAAGCCGCTGCTCGACGAAGCCATCCGCCTGTCCAGCCACAAGCCCGAGAAAGTATTGCTGGTCGATCGCAAGCTCGCGGACATGCCGCGCGTCGATGGCCGCGATGAAGACTACGCAGCCTGGCGCGAACGCGTGGCCGGCGCGCAGGTGCCGTGCACGTGGCTGGAGTCGTCCGAACCGTCCTACGTGCTCTACACGTCCGGCACCACCGGCAAGCCCAAGGGCGTGCAGCGGGACACGGGCGGATATGCCGTGGCGCTCGCGACTTCCATGGATTACATCTTCTGCGGCAAGGCCGGCGACACCATGTTCACGGCGTCGGATATCGGCTGGGTCGTGGGGCACAGCTACATCGTCTATGGCCCGTTGCTCGCGGGCATGACCACGCTGATGTACGAGGGCACGCCGATCCGCCCGGACGGCGGCATCCTGTGGCGGCTGGTGGAGCAGTACAAGGTCAACCTGATGTTCAGCGCGCCCACGGCCATCCGCGTGCTCAAGAAGCAGGATCCGGCGTTCCTGACGCGATACGATTTGTCGAGCCTCCGGCTGCTGTTCCTGGCCGGCGAGCCGCTCGACGAGCCCACCGCACAGTGGATCCAGGATGGCATCGGCAAGCCCGTGGTCGACAACTACTGGCAGACAGAATCGGGTTGGCCGATCATCGCGATCCAGCGCGGCATCGAGGCGCTGCCGCCCAAGCTCGGCTCGCCGGGCGTGCCGGCGTATGGCTATGACCTGCGCATCGTCGATGAGAGCACCGGCGAGGAGTGTGCCCCGGGGCAGAAGGGCGTAGTCGCCATCGACGGTCCGCTGCCTCCGGGCTGCATGAGCACGGTGTGGGGCGATGATGATCGCTTCGTGCGTACCTACTGGTCGGCGGTGCCGAACCGGCTCTGCTATTCGACCTTCGATTGGGGCGTGCGCGACGAGGATGGCTATGTGTTTATCCTTGGCCGGACCGACGACGTCATCAACGTCGCCGGCCACCGTCTGGGGACGCGGGAGATCGAGGAAAGCCTGTCATCGCACCCCGGCGTGGCCGAAGTTGCGGTAGTGGGCGTGCAAGACGCGCTCAAGGGGCAAGTGGCAATGGGTTTCTGCATTGCCCGCGACGCCGCGCGCACGGCTACGCCGGAGGCCCGGCTGGCGTTCGAGGGCGAGCTGATGAAGACGGTCGAGCAGCAGCTTGGCGCGGTGGCGCGCCCGGCACGCGTGTTCTTCCTGAACGTCCTGCCCAAGACGCGCTCCGGCAAGTTGCTGCGACGCGCCATCCAGGCTGTCGCGGAAGGGCGAGATCCGGGGGACCTTACGACGATCGAAGACCCTGCAGCGTTGGAACAACTGGTATCCGCCCTGAAGGGCTGAAGCGGGCCGGGCGGCCGCGTCCGGTTAATGGGCATCTGCAATGTGCGCCGATCGGGGCACATTGCAGATTCATCTTGCAACGCCAGCGCATGCAGACTAATATTTGAAGCATAAAATATTTAAACCTGATTTAGATGCGCTCCCTGCCGATGCGAGGGGGCTCGGCAGGAGACGACAGATGCGAGTGCTTTGTATTGGCGGCGGCCCGGCGGGACTGTACTTCGGGCTGTTGATGAAGCTGCAGGATCCGGCCAACGAGGTCATCGTGGCGGAGCGCAACCGGCCCTACGATACGTTCGGCTGGGGCGTGGTGTTCTCCGACGCCACCATGGACAACCTCAAGGTTGCCGATCCCGTCAGCGCCGCCGAAATCAATGAGGCGTTCAACCACTGGGACGACATCGACGTCCATATCGGCGGCCGCACCATCCGCTCGGGGGGCCACGGCTTTATCGGCATCGGCCGCAAGCGTCTGCTCAACATCCTGCAGGCGCGCTGCGAAGCGCTTGGCGTCAAGCTGGTGTTCGAGACGGATGTCTCGGACGACCAGGCGCTGGCGATGCAGTACCAGGCCGATCTCGTCATTGCCTCGGACGGCCTGAACAGCCGCATCCGCACCCGCTACGCCGGTACCTTCCAGCCGGACATCGACACGCGCCAGTGCCGCTTCGTCTGGCTCGGCACGCACAAGCTGTTCGATGCCTTCACGTTTGCGTTCGAGAAGACCGAGCACGGCTGGTTCCAGGCGCATGCGTACCGCTTCGATGACAACACTTCGACCTTTATCGTGGAGACGCCGCAAGAAGTGTGGAGCGCCGCAGGCATCGAGCAGATGAGCCAGGAAGAGGGCATCGCGTACTGCGAGAAGCTCTTCGCGAAATACCTCGACGGCAACAAGCTCATCAGCAATGCGACGCATCTGCGCGGCTCGGCAAACTGGATCCGCTTCCCGCGCGTGATCTGCAAGCACTGGGTGCACTGGAACACGCTGCCCGACGGCCGGCGCGTGCCGGTGGTGCTGATGGGTGACGCCGCGCACACGGCGCACTTCTCCATCGGCTCGGGTACCAAGCTGGCGCTGGAAGACGCAATCGACCTGGCTACCGAGATCGCAGCTTCGGGCCCGTCTGCGCATGACGCGCTTCCCGCGGCGCTGGAGCGCTACGCAGCTACCCGCAGCGTGGAAGTGCTGAAGATCCAGAACGCGGCGCGCAATTCCACCGAGTGGTTCGAGAATGTCGAGCGCTATGCAAGCCTTGCGCCCGAGCAGTTTGCATATTCGCTGCTGACCCGTTCGCAGCGCATCTCGCATGAGAACCTGCGCGTGCGTGATGCTGGCTACGTGCGAAAGTTCGAGCACTGGCTGGCCGGAGAGGCCGGTGTGCCCGCCGAATCGCTGCGGCTGCGCGAAGACAAGCCCGTGCCGCCGATGTTCACGCCGTACCGCGTGCGCGGCGTCACGTTGAAGAACCGCGTGGTCGTGTCGCCGATGGCGATGTACTCGAGCGTGGATGGTGTGCCGGGCGATTTCCATCTGGTGCATCTCGGTTCGCGCGCGCTCGGCGGTGCCGGCATGGTCGTGGCCGAGATGACCTGCGTGTCGCCCGATGCGCGCATCACGCCGGCGTGCCCGGGTTTGTGGAACGACGCGCAGCGCGATGCGTGGAAACGCATTGTCGATTTCGTGCATGCGAACAGCGATGCGCGCATCGCCATGCAGATCGGCCATGCCGGGCGCAAGGGCTCGACGCAGCTCGGCTGGGAGAAGATGGATCATCCGCTTCCGCACGGAAACTGGCCGCTGTTTTCGGCCTCGCCGATTCCCTACCTGCCCGGCGAGTCGCAGGTGCCGCGCGAAATGACACGCGAAGACATGGACCGCGTGCGCGATGATTTCGTCGGTGCTGCCCGTCGCGCCGCGGAGGCGGGGTTCGACTGGCTTGAGCTGCACTGCGCGCACGGCTACCTGCTGTCGAGCTTCATCTCGCCGCTGAGCAACCAGCGCACTGACGAATACGGCGGCACGCTCGCCAATCGCTTGCGTTACCCGCTTGAAGTTTTCGCGGCAGTGCGCGAAGTATGGCCGGCGGACAAGCCGATGTCGGTGCGCATCTCGGCGCACGACTGGGTCGAAGGCGGCATCACGCCCGATGATGCGGTGGAGATCGCGCGCGCCTTCAAGGCAGTCGGTGCGGACATGATCGACTGTTCGTCGGGTCAGGTGAGCCCGGACCAGGCGCCGGTCTACGGCCGCATGTACCAGACGCCGTTCGCGGACCGCATTCGCAACGAGGCGGACATTCCGACGATTGCGGTTGGTGCGATCTTCGAAGCCGACCATGTCGACAGCATCATCGCCGCGGGTCGTGCCGACCTGTGCGCCGTGGCACGGCCGCATCTGGCCGACCCGGCATGGACGCTGCACGAGGCCGCAAAACTTGGCTACCGCGACGTAAGCTGGCCGCGGCAGTATGAGGCGGGCAAGCGCCAGCTCGAAACCAACCTGGAACGCGCCGCGGCCCTGGCCCGCGCCGTGGTGGAGCACTGATGATGGCAGCGGAGTTTTCCCTGCAAGGCCGGCACGCACTGGTCACCGGCGGCGGGCGCGGCATCGGCGCGGCAATCGCGCGCCGGTTGCTGGCTGACGGAGCGAGCGTCACGCTGGTCGGACGCGACGTGCAGGTACTGGAACGCGCAGTCGAGGAACTGCGTCCGCTGCTGATCGGTGATGCCGTGTTGGCTGCAGTGCCTGCCGACATCAGCGATGCCGACAGCGTGGCGGCGGCATTTGCCGCAGCCGAGGCCAAAGCTGGCCCGGTCACCGTGCTTGTGAACAACGCCGGCCAGGCGCACAGCGCGCCGTTCGGCAAGACCAGCCTGGCGTTGTGGCAACGCATGATGGATGTCAACCTGACCGGCACCTTCCTGTGCACGCAGGCCGCGCTGCCTGCGATGATGGCGGCTGGCTGGGGACGCATCGTCAACGTGGCCAGCACCGCGGGCCTGATCGGCTATGGCTACGTCAGTGCCTACTGCGCGGCCAAGCATGGCGTGATCGGCCTCACGCGCTCACTGGCGCTGGAAACAGCGCGCAGTGGCGTGACCGTCAACGCGGTTTGCCCCGGTTACACCGAAACCGACATCGTGCGCGACGCTGTCGCCAATATCGTCGACAAGACCGGCCGCAGCGAGGCCGAAGCGCGCGCGGAACTCGCGGCACGCAACCCGCAGCGCCGGCTGGTGCAACCCGACGAAGTCGCGGACGCGGTGGCCTGGCTGTGCCAGCCATCGGCGAGCTCGATGACGGGACAGGCGATCGCCGTGGCAGGCGGCGAAGTCATGACAGGATGATTGCGTGCTGAGAGCAAGCGGCAGCACCAGAACACCGAATCAGACAAGACAGAGAGAAACCATGACCGACATCGCACTCCACATGCGCCATCACAAGCGCAAGTTCGCGGACTACTCGCCGAAGCACTTCCTGTGGTCCGTCTCCGACGATGGAAAGGTAGGCACCATCACGCTCAACCGCCCGGAGCGCAAGAACCCGCTAACGTTCGACTCGTATGCCGAACTGCGCGACCTGTTCCGTGCGCTGTGCTATGCGAGCGATATCAAGACCGTGGTGGTCACGGGCGCCGGCGGCAACTTCTGCTCGGGCGGCGACGTGCACGAGATCATCGGGCCGCTCACGAAGATGACCATGCCGGAGTTGCTCGACTTCACGCGCATGACCGGCGACCTCGTCAAGGCCATGCGTGCGTGCCCGCAGCCGGTCATCAGCGCGATCGACGGCATCTGCGCCGGCGCTGGCGCCATGATGGCACTGGCCTCCGATATGCGAGTGGGCACGGCGCAGGCCAAGACCGCTTTCCTGTTTGTGCGCGTAGGGCTGGCCGGCGCCGACATGGGCGCGTGCTCGTTGCTGCCGCGCGTGATCGGGCAGGGCCGGGCCAGCGAACTGCTTTACACCGGCCGCGTGATGACCGCGGAAGAAGGACTGCAGTGGGGCTTCTTCAACGCGCTGCATGCGTCTGACAAGGTGCTGGCCGAGGCCCATGTGCTAGCCGCGCAGCTCGCTGCTGGCCCAACCTTCGCGCACGGCGTGACCAAGAAGCTGCTGCACCAGGAATGGAACATGGGCCTCGACGAAGCGATCGAGGCCGAAGCCGAGGCGCAGGCTATCTGCATGCAGACGCGTGATTTCCGGCGCGCCTACGAGGCATTCGTGGCGAAGAACAAGCCGGTGTTCGAGGGCGACTGAACGCAAACGAAGGCGCAACCAAAAGGATTTTCGATGTCCGACAAGACTTACCTCGAGCTGCCTCTGCTTGACGATTCGCACCGCATGCTCGAACGCGATCTGGATGCGTGGTGCGAGGCGAACCTGAAGGTGGACCACAGCGATACCGATGCCGCATGTCGCACGTTGGTGCGCCAGCTTGGCGAAGCCGGCTGGCTTCGCTACTGCGTGCCGGCCGCGCATGGCGGCGCGTTGCCGGCGCTCGATTCGCGTTCGCTGTGCCTGTTGCGTGAAACGCTGGCCCGTCACGATGGGCTGGCCGATTTTGCATTCGCCATGCAAGGGCTTGGATCGGGCGCGATCTCGCTCGCCGGCAGCGACGCCGTGCGCAAACGCTATCTGCCGCGCGTTGCCCGTGGCGAAGCCATCGCGGCGTTTGCGCTGTCCGAGCCGGACGCCGGTTCGGACGTGGCGGCGATGCGGTGCAGCGCGCAGCTCGACGCAGGCGGCACCCACTATGTGATCGACGGGGTCAAGACGTGGATCTCCAACGGCGGCATTGCCGATTTCTACTGCGTGTTCGTGCGTACCGGCGAGGCGCCCGGCGCGCGCGGCATCTCCGCGTTCGTGGTCGATGCCGACACGCCGGGTTTGAGCATTGCCGAGCGCATCGACGTCATGGCGCCGCATCCGCTCGCCACACTGCGCTTCGACAACTGCCGCGTGCCGGTAGGCAATCGCCTGGGCGAAGCGGGGCAGGGCTTCAAGGTGGCAATGATGACGCTGGACATCTTCCGCGCGTCAGTGGCGGCAGCCGCGCTTGGCTTCGGCCGCGCTGCACTTGATGAAGCGTTGGCACGTGCGCGTGCACGGCCGATGTTCGGCGGCGTGCTGGCGGACCTCCAGCTCACGCAGGCGGCCATTGGCGACATGGCCACGGCCATCGATGCCGCGGCGCTGCTGACCTACCGCGCGGCGTGGCTGCGTGACGTGAAGGGCGTGCGCACCACGCGCGAAGCGGCCATGGCCAAGATGGTGGCCACCGAAAACGCGCAGCAGGTCATCGACCGCGCGGTGCAGATGTTCGGTGGCCTCGGCGTCAAGGTCGGCACGCGCGTGGAAGGGCTCTATCGGGAGATCCGCTCGCTGCGCATTTATGAAGGCGCGACGGAGGTCCAGAAGCTCATCATCGCGCGCGAAACGCTGGCGGCGCAGGTCGCCTGAAGCGGCACGGCCCGACACACATCATCAAGTCAGCGACACAGCAGACAGGAGACAAGTCATGGCGACCACCGCCCACCTCGATACCTTCGCCCAGGATCGGCTGCCGCCGCCCGAGGCGTGGCCCGAGTTCCGCTTCAATGCGGATACCGACTACCCCGAGCGCCTGAACTGCGCCGTGGAACTGGTTGACCGGCACGTGCGCGAAGGGCGCGGCGAGCGCGTGGCCATCCGCCAGCGGCGCGGCGACGGCATCGAGACGATCACGTTCGCGCAGCTCGCGGCGCTGAGCAACCGCATTGCCCATGTGCTCACCGAGGATATGAAGCTGGTGCCGGGCAATCGCGTGCTGCTGCGCGGGCCCAATAACCTGATGATGGCGGCGAGCTGGCTAGCGACCATCAAGGCGGGCCTGATCGCGGTGCCGACCATGCCGTTGCTGCGCGCCAAGGAGCTCAAGCAGATCATCGACAAGGCGCAGGTCACTGCGGCGCTGTGCGACGTGCGCCTGCGCGAGGAGCTGGAGGCCAACCGGCAGCCGGGCGCGGAATATCACTGCCCGAGCCTGGCCCAGGCGCTGTACTTCAACGGCGAAGGCGAAGGCTCGCTGGAAGCCGCCATGGCGGGCAAGCCGGACACCTTCGATGCCTGCGATACGGCGACCGACGACATCTGCCTGATCGCCTTCACCAGCGGCACCACGGGCCAGCCCAAGGGCACGGTCCACTTCCATCGCGATGTGCTTGCGATGTGCGACTTATTCCCGCGCCATGTGCTGCGCCCGGAACCGGACGACATCTTCTGCGGCACGCCGCCGATCGCCTTCACGTTCGGGCTAGGCGGCATCCTGTGCTTCCCATGGCGCATCGGCGCCAGCACCGTGCTGGCGGAGAAGCTCACGCCGGACAGCCTGCTGCAGCTGATCGCGGACTTCCGCGCAACCATCGTGTGCACCGCGCCGACCTTCTACCGTCAGATGGCCGCGCTGGCGTCGCGTTACGACTTGCGCAGTCTGAAGAAAAGCGTGTCGGCCGGCGAGGCGCTGCCCGATGCCACGCGCCAGGCGTGGAAGGCGGCTACCGGCATTGAGATGACGGACGGCATCGGTGGCACGGAGATGATGCACATCTTCATCTCCAGCGCGGGTGCCGATGTGAAGCCGGGTTCCATCGGCAAGGTCGTGCCCGGCTACATCGCGCAGATCGTCGACGAGAACATGCAGCCCGTGCCGCCCGGCACCGTGGGCAAGCTGGCGGTGCGCGGGCCGACCGGCTGCCGCTACCTGGACGACCCCCGTCAGGCCAACTACGTCAAGGCTGGATGGAACCTGCCCGGCGACACCTTCGTCATGGACAAGGATGGTTACTACTTCTACCAGGCGCGCTCCGACGACATGATCATCTCGGCCGGCTACAACATCGCCGGTCCGGAGGTGGAGAGCACGCTGATGCAGCACAAGGACGTGGCGGAATGCGGCGTGGTCGGCGCGCCGGATGCGGAGCGTGGGCAGGTCGTCACGGCCTACGTCGTGCTGCGCGAAGGGGTGGAGGCCAGCGACGCCACGCGCGCCGCGCTGCAGGACTATGTGAAGCGCGAGATCGCGCCATACAAGTATCCGCGGCGCATCGTCTTCGTGCCGGCACTGCCACGCACGGAGACTGGCAAGCTGCAGCGGTTCCGGCTGCGCCAGATGGCGGAGCAGCCATGACTGCCGTATTCCGCAATACCGTGCTGGTGCGCTTCAAGCACTGTGACGCCGCCGGCATCGTGTTCTATCCGCGCTACTTCGAGATGCTCAACGACTTCATCGAGGACTGGTTCGCTCAAGCGCTGGACTGGCCCTTCGATGCCATGCATGGCGCCGGACAGGCTGGCGTGCCGACCGCCGACCTGCACTGCCGCTTTGTCGCGCCGAGCCGCCTCGGGGAGACGCTCACACGGGAGCTTCGCGTGGTCAAGCTCGGGCAGTCCAGCTTCACAGTGCAGGTACGGTTCATGGGCCCCGACAGTGGCTTGCGGCTGGAAGTGACGCAGCGGCTGGTCTGCGTCGATACGGACAAGATCGCGCCACGGCCGCTGCCGGATCCCGTGCGACAGGCGATGGCGACCTACGTGGATGAGACTCTGGCGGCAACTGGCAGCCCGGGCCTCTGAAGATTCAAGGCAATTCGAGTAACCGAACTATCAGGAAGCAAAATCATGAAAATTCTGCAGCCGCCCGACTGGGCCGCTCCGCGCGGCTATTCCAACGGCATCATGACTGAGATGCAGGCCGGCAGCCGGCTCATCTTCGTCGGAGGCCAGATCGGCTGGAATGGCCAGTGCGAGTTCGAGACGGACGACTTCGGCCTGCAGGTCGCGCAGGCGCTGCGCAATATCGTCGCCGTGCTGGAAGCCGGCGGTGCCCGGGCCGAACACATCACGCGCATGACCTGGTACGTGAAGAATAAGGCGGAGTATGTTGGCGCGTACTCGGTCATCGGGCAGCACTACCGGGATATCATCGGCCGTCATTTCCCGGCAATGACCGCGGTGGAAGTGGCCGATCTGGTCGAGCCACGCGCAAAGGTGGAGATAGAGGTGACGGCGGTTGTGCCGCCGGCGGCATAGGGCCGGGTGCCGGGGCGACGACGACCGGAGCGGGCGGTGCAGGCGCGGCCCGGTCGCACGCAAGTCCTTGAAAACTTGAGAAATTGGTCGGCGCGGGATATAATTCGAAAGTTTCGCTTTCAGAACCCTTCACCCTAGCGCCAACCGCTTTCCACCTTCCGCCGCCCCCGTCCGCGCAGCCTTCGCCAGCATTGAGATATGTGATGCAAAGAGCATGCAGCGACCGAGTCGCGCCGCTTGGCACAGTGCCAATGCAGCCGTACCGGGATCTCAATGGGGCACGAGGCGTTGATCAGGTCGGTCACGGGGTGAGTCCAGCAGGAGCCTACCCGTGTTACCGTCTTTCCCGTCCGCCATTCTCGCGCTTGCAGACGGCACGGTCTTTCGTGGCTATTCCATCGGCGCTTCCGGCCATACCATCGGCGAAGTGGTGTTCAACACCGCCATCACCGGTTATCAGGAAATCCTCACCGACCCGAGCTATTCCCGGCAGATCGTCACGCTGACGTATCCGCACATCGGGAATTACGGTGTCAACCGTGAGGATGTTGAAGCCACGAAAGTCCATGCCGCCGGCCTGATCATCAAGGATCTGCCGATTCTGGCCTCGAATTTCCGCAAGGAGCATACGCTCGGCCATTACCTGAAGCAGGAAAAGGTCGTCGCCATTGCCGGCATCGATACCCGCAAGCTGACCCGCATCCTGCGCGAGAAGGGCGCCCAGAACGGCTGCATCCTGGCTGGCGAGGACAACGTCCAGAAGGCCATCGACCTGGCGCGCTCGTTCCCCGGCCTGGCTGGCATGGACCTGGCCAAGGTGGTGTCGGTCAAGGAGCCGTATGACTGGACGCAGTCGGAGTGGGAACTCGGCCAGGGCTACGGCAAGCAGGACAAGCCGCAGTTCCACGTGGTCGCCTATGACTACGGCGTCAAGTTCAATATCCTGCGCATGCTGGCCGAGCGCGGCTGCAAGGTGACGGTGCTGCCGGCGCAGGCCACTGCGGCCGACGCCCTGGCGCTGAATCCGGATGGCGTGTTCCTGTCCAACGGCCCCGGCGATCCGGAACCGTGCGACTACGCGATCAAGGCCACGCGCGAATTCATCGAGCGCGGCATCCCGACCTTCGGCATCTGCCTGGGCCACCAGATCATGGCGCTGGCCATCGGTGCCAAGACGCTGAAGATGAAGGCCGGCCACCACGGCGCCAACCATCCGGTCAAGGATCTCGATGACGGTCGCGTGATGATCACGTCGCAGAACCACGGCTTTGCTGTGGATGCGGAAACGCTGCCGGCCAATGCGCGCGCGACGCACGTGTCTCTGTTCGATGGCACGCTGCAGGGCTTTGCGCTGACCGACAAGCCGGCATTCTGCTTCCAGGGCCACCCGGAAGCGTCGCCTGGCCCGCACGACGTGGCTTACCTGTTCGACCGCTTCACGAAGATGATGGCGGACGCGCGCAAGTAAGCGCGGCCCATCACGAGCAGCGAAGAACAGAGACGAGCAGGGAACAAGGACACGCCATGAACGCCTTTATGCATACCGCCTTCGGCATCACCGATTTCTGGACCTATGTGCTGGGCACGATCTTCATCGTGCTGCTGCCGGGGCCGAACTCGATGTATGTGCTGTCCGTGGCGGCGCAGCGCGGTGTTCGCGCGGGCTACAAGGGTGCGTGCGGCGTGTTCCTTGGCGATGCGGTGCTGATGGTGCTGTCGGCCGCGGGCGTGGCCTCGCTGCTCAAGGCAAGCCCCGCACTGTTCTACGTGGTGAAGTACATCGGCGCGGCCTACCTCGGCTGGATCGGGTTCAACATGCTGCGCGGCGCGGTCCGTAACTGGACGAGCGCCGGCAAGACGGAGCGGGCTGCGGCGGAAGCCGCCGTTGCCGCGCCGGCGGACCAGTCCAACCCGTTCCGCAAGGCACTGGTCATCAGCCTGATGAACCCCAAGGCCATCCTGTTCTTCATCTCGTTCTTCATCCAGTTCGTCGATCCGGGCTTCGGCTATGCGGCGCTGTCGTTCCTGGCGCTGGGCGTGGTCGTGCAGATATTCAGCTTCCTGTACCTGACGACGCTGATCTTCGTCGGTGTGAAGCTGGCCGCCGCGTTCCGCCGCCGCCGACGCCTGTCGGCGGGCGTGTCGAGCGGCGTGGGCGCCATGTTCATCGGCTTCGGCGCGAAGCTGGCGACGGCCACCCTGAGCTGAACTTTCCGAATCCTGCTGGATTCCTGATTTTCCGGACGGCGGCCCCGATGGCCGCCGGACCAAAAAAGAGATAGTGCAATGCCAAAACGCACAGACATCAAGAGCATCCTGATTATCGGCGCCGGCCCCATCATCATCGGCCAGGCGTGCGAGTTCGACTACTCCGGCGCCCAGGCCTGCAAGGCGCTGCGTGAAGAAGGTTTCAAGGTCATCCTGGTCAACTCGAACCCGGCGACCATCATGACCGACCCGGCCACGGCCGATGTGACATACATCGAGCCGATCACCTGGGAAGTGGTTGAGCGCATCATCGAAAAAGAGCGTCCTGACGCGATCCTGCCGACCATGGGCGGCCAGACCGCGCTGAACTGCGCGCTGGACCTGCATCGCCACGGCGTACTGGACAAGTACAAGGTCGAACTGATCGGCGCTTCGCCCGAAGCTATCGACAAGGCCGAGGACCGCCAGAAGTTCAAGGACGCGATGACCAAGATCGGTCTCGGTTCGGCCAAGTCAGGTATCGCGCACTCGATGGAAGAAGCGCTGGCCGTGCAGACCCGCATTGCGCAGGACACCGGCACCAGCGGCTACCCGATCGTGATCCGTCCGTCGTTCACGCTGGGCGGCACGGGCGGTGGCATCGCCTACAACCGCGAAGAGTTCGAAGAGATCTGCAAGCGCGGCCTGGACCTGTCGCCGACGCGCGAGCTGCTGATCGAAGAATCGCTGCTGGGCTGGAAGGAATACGAGATGGAAGTGGTCCGCGACAAGGCGGACAACTGCATCATCATCTGCTCGATCGAGAACCTGGACCCGATGGGCATCCACACCGGTGACTCGATCACCGTGGCCCCGGCCCAGACGCTGACCGACAAGGAATACCAGATCCTGCGCAATGCCTCGCTGGCCGTGCTGCGCGAGATCGGCGTGGACACCGGCGGTTCGAACGTGCAGTTCTCGATCAATCCGAAGGATGGCCGGATGATCGTGATCGAGATGAACCCGCGTGTGTCGCGTTCGTCGGCACTGGCTTCGAAGGCCACGGGCTTCCCCATTGCCAAGGTCGCGGCCAAGCTGGCCGTTGGCTACACGCTGGACGAGCTCAAGAACGAAATTACCGGCGGCGCGACCCCGGCGTCGTTCGAGCCGTCGATCGACTACGTGGTCACCAAGGTGCCGCGTTTCGCCTTCGAAAAATTCCCGCAGGCCGACAGCCACCTGACCACCCAGATGAAGTCGGTCGGTGAAGTGATGGCCATGGGCCGTACTTTCCAGGAATCGTTCCAGAAGGCGCTGCGCGGCCTGGAAGTCGGCGTCGACGGCCTGGACGAGAAGTCGACCGACCGCGACGAGATCGTCGAGGAAATCGGCGAGGCTGGCCCGGACCGCATCTGGTACGTGGGCGACGCGTTCCGTATCGGCATGTCGCTCGAAGAGGTGTACGCCGAGACCGATATCGATCCGTGGTTCCTGGCCCAGATCGAGGACATCGTCAAGACGGAAGGCCAGATCAAGGCGCGTACGCTGGAAACCCTGTCGGCTGCCGAGCTGCGCTACGTGAAGCAGAAGGGCTTCTCGGACCGCCGCCTGGCCAAGCTGCTGAAGACGAACGCCAAGGCCGTGCGCGAAGCGCGCATGGCCAACAACGTGCGTCCGGTCTACAAGCGTGTGGACACCTGCGCGGCCGAGTTTGCGACCAACACCGCGTACATGTATTCGACCTACGAGGCCGAGCATGGCGAGTGCGAAGCGAACCCGACCGACAAGAAGAAGATCATGGTGCTGGGCGGTGGCCCGAACCGGATCGGCCAGGGCATCGAGTTCGACTACTGCTGCGTGCACGCCGCGCTGGCGCTGCGCGAAGACGGGTACGAGACCATCATGGTCAACTGCAACCCGGAAACCGTGTCGACCGACTATGACACCTCGGACCGCCTGTACTTCGAGCCGGTGACGCTGGAAGACGTGCTGGAAATCGTCGCGATCGAGAAGCCGGTCGGCGTGATCGTGCAGTACGGTGGCCAGACCCCGCTGAAGCTCGCGCTGGACCTCGAGCGCAACGGCGTGCCCATCATCGGCACCAGCCCGGACATGATCGACGCCGCGGAAGACCGCGAGCGCTTCCAGAAGCTGCTGCAGGACCTGGGCCTGCGCCAGCCGCCCAACCGTACCGCGCGTGCCGAAGACGAAGCGCTGCGCCTGGCCGAGGAAATCGGTTACCCGCTGGTGGTGCGCCCGTCGTACGTGCTGGGTGGCCGCGCGATGGAAATCGTGCACGAGCCGCGTGACCTCGAGCGCTACATGCGCGAGGCCGTCAAGGTGTCGAACGACTCGCCGGTGCTGCTGGACCGCTTCCTGAACGACGCGATCGAATGCGACGTCGACGCGCTGAGCGACGGCAAGCGCGTGTTCATCGGCGGCGTGATGGAGCACATCGAGCAGGCTGGCGTGCACTCGGGCGACTCGGCTTGCTCGCTGCCGCCGTACTCGCTGTCGGCCGAGACCGTGGCCGAGCTGAAGCGCCAGACTGCCGCCATGGCCAAGGCGCTGAACGTGGTCGGCCTGATGAACGTGCAGTTCGCGATCCAGCAGAACAACGGTGTCGACACCGTCTACGTGCTGGAAGTGAACCCGCGTGCGTCGCGTACCGTGCCGTACGTGTCGAAGGCAACCGGCCTGCAGCTGGCCAAGATCGCCGCGCGCTGCATGGCTGGCCAGTCGCTGGACTCGCAGGGTGTCGCCGCCGAGGTGGTGCCGCCGTACTTCAGCGTCAAGGAAGCGGTGTTCCCGTTCAACAAGTTCCCGGGCGTGGATCCGGTCCTCGGACCTGAAATGCGTTCCACCGGCGAAGTGATGGGCGTGGGCAAGACCTTCGGCGAAGCGCTGTTCAAGAGCCAGCTCGCCGCCGGTTCGCGCCTGCCCGAGAGGGGCACCGTGCTGATCACCGTGAAGGACAGCGACAAGGTCCGCGCCGTCGCGGTGGCCCGCATGCTGCACGACATGGGCTACCCGATCGTGGCCACGCGCGGCACGGCTTCGGCCATTGAAGCCGCCGGCATCCCGGTCAAGGTGGTCAACAAGGTCAAGGACGGCCGTCCGCATATCGTGGACATGATCAAGAACGGCGAACTGGCGCTGGTGTTCACCACGGTGGACGAGACCCGTGGCGCGATTGCCGATTCGCGTTCGATCCGTACCTCGGCGCTGGCCAACCGCGTGCCGTACTACACCACCATTGCCGGCGCGAGCGCCGCGGTGGAGGGCCTGAAGCACATGCAAAGCCTGGAGGTCTACGACCTGCAAGGCTTGCATGCGTCGCTGGCATAACATTTCGATGGGGAGGGGCGCTTGCGCTCCGTCAAGGCCACCAAGTCCGCCGGTGTTGCTGTCGGCGGGCTTCTTGGCCTAAACTACTCCGAATTCGTCGATCGGCGCCCGTATTCCGGGCGCCTTTCCCATCCGAAAGCCGCGGTTGAGCGGGAGTGCCCTGGCCAGTTGCCAGGCACAGTTCCAGCTCCGCTGCGGCTCATTTTTTTGTTGAATCGAAGACATGAGCACCATTCCGATTACCAAGCGTGGCGCCGAGCTCCTGAAGGAAGAGCTGCACCGCCTCAAGGCCGTCGAACGTCCTGCGGTGATCAATGCCATCGCCGAAGCGCGTGCACAGGGCGACCTCTCCGAAAACGCCGAGTACGACGCCGCCAAGGAAAAGCAGGCCTTTATCGAGGGCCGTATCCTGGAAGTCGAATCCAAGCTGTCGGCCGCACAGGTGATCGACCCGACCCAGCTCGACACGGACGGCCGCATCGTATTCGGCGCCACGGTCGACCTGGAAGACCTGGAATCGGGCAGCCCCGTCAGCTACCAGATTGTCGGCGACGATGAAGCCGATCTGGACAGCGGCAAGATCTCCGTCAGCTCGCCGATCGCGCGCGCGCTGATCGGCAAGTTCGAAGGCGACGTGGCCACGGTGCTGGCGCCGGGCGGCGAACGAGAGTACGAAGTCATCACCGTCCGTTACGTCTGAGGCTGCAAGGCTCACGGAACCGGATAGTGTTTTCGTCCTCTTACTCCAGTCTGCCGCCGCTGCCCCACCGCATTTTCCTGCTGCTGACGGTCGT
The DNA here is from genome assembly GCF_057073735.1 of Cupriavidus sp. C1SS-2L. Classification (NCBI taxonomy): domain Bacteria; kingdom Pseudomonadati; phylum Pseudomonadota; class Betaproteobacteria; order Burkholderiales; family Burkholderiaceae; genus Cupriavidus; species Cupriavidus sp. C1SS-2L. The sequence continues at coordinate 2,433,252 of NZ_CP172708.1, read as the reverse complement.
CTGGGCCGGCAGCCTCTGGACGGTGGGCTACATGGTGGCCCCCACGCTGTTTTCCGTGCTGCCCAGCCGCGAGACGGCAGGCATGATCGCTGGCCACCTGTTCCAGACCGAGGCCATTCTCGGCGTGACCATCGGTGTGCTGCAGCTCGTGCTGTGCAATGTGCTGATCCGCCGTGGCGCCAACCGCTATAGGGCCTTGCGCTGGCTGGTGCTTGCCATGCTCGTTTGCGTGCTCGTGGGATATTTCGGCACCCAGCCATTCATGGGCAGCCTCAAGGAGAAGGCGACTGCGCTCGGCGTTGGAGTGTCGGAGTCGCCGTTCCGTGCACAGTTCGGCATGCTGCACGGCGTGTCCAGCGCCTTCTATCTGGTGCAGAGCCTGTTGGCACTGGCGCTGGTGTGGCGCGCTTCGGCGCCGCGCTCGGCTGGCGAATAGCCGGCGTGGAAGGGCAGGCGGCCCGCACAGGGCCGCCGTGGTTTCAGGCGAGTGCCTTCTTCTTCTGGCTGGTGGGCCGGGCGCGCGAGCGCTTGACGTTGCCACCCGCCGTGACGCGTTCGTTGCCGAGCACGGTCACATCCTTGCGGGTCGGGCGGCGGTTCGGTGCACCGCTCGGCTTTTTCACCGTGACGGTACGCGGCGCGGCGCCACGGCGAGCGGGGGTGTGGCGGCCCAGGTCTTGCGGTTGGTTTTCCTTCAGGCGAGCCTCGCCCGGGCGCCAGACGACCAGCAGCTTGCCGATATGCTGGATCGGCGCGGCGTCGAGTTCATCGCAAATGGCTTCGTAGATGGCGATGCGGGCTTCGCGGTCATCACCGAATACGCGGATCTTGATCAGGTCGTGGGCAGCCAGGCTGCGGTCGATTTCGGCCAGGACCGCGCGCGTCAGGCCTTCCGCGCCAATCATCACGACCGGATTGAGGCCATGGGCACGGGAGCGGAGTTCGGAGCGCTGGGCTGGAATAAGTTGGAGTGCGGACATAAATAGGCGCTGACAGCGCAGGCAATAAGTGCTGCCAGCGGCCCGAACGGGCAAATGGCGGGCCGGAGTGGCCGCCGCTGGCATGCGATTGGCGCGTATTATCCGCCAATCCAGTACAGGTTGGCGGCAAAAAACGGCAAAACAGGCAAGAAATTGCGGCGCGCCCGCCTTCGCGGGGACGGCAGACAGGAAACAGGCGTAATCAGAATGGCCAAAGGCAAGTCCAAGAACAAGTTCAACCAGTCGTGGCTGCACGACCACATCAACGACCCGTATGTGAAGATGGCGCAGCGCGAAGGTTATCGTGCGCGCGCAGCCTACAAGCTCAAGGAAATCGACGAGCAGGACAAGCTGATCCAGCCCGGCCAAGTCATCGTGGATCTGGGCGCCGCGCCGGGAAGCTGGAGCCAGTACGCGCGCAACAAGCTGGCTGCGTCGCCGCGCGCAACTGGCGGCAAGCCTGACGGCGCCGTAGTGGCCATTGATATCCTCCCAATGGAGCCTGTCGCGGACGTCACGTTTATCCAGGGCGATTTTCGCGAGGAAAACGTATTCCGCCAGTTGGAGGAAGTGGTCATGGCCGCTTCTGGTGGCGCAAAAATCGATCTTGTATTGTCGGACATGGCCCCCAATCTGTCTGGTGTAGCCTCAGCCGACTCTGCGCGCATCGAATATCTGTGTGATCTGGCCCTGGATTTTGCCCAGACCCACCTGAAGCCGGACGGCGCATTGCTGGTAAAGTGTTTCCACGGCAGTGGCTACAGCCAGATCGTCGAGAAGTTCAAACGACAGTTCAAGGTGGTCGCCCCACGCAAGCCCAAGGCGTCGCGCGACAAATCCTCTGAAACTTTTATCCTTGGGCGTTACCTGAAAGTGGTGAATTGACGGATCCGGCAGGTGCAGGGCAGTTACTGGCTCGGGGCTATCGGCTTCATAGTTTCGCTGTTTCCCCTTCGGGGCGGGCACTGCATTACAATGCAGCTATCCGTTGGCAAGGCAATCGCAAAGGAGTTCGGCCTTGAATAACAACCTGTTTCAAAAGGCGGCAATCTGGCTCGTGATCGCGCTGGTGTTGTTTACCGTCTTCAAGCAGTTCGACAAGCCCCGTGCACAGGACGGCGTCACCTACTCGCAGTTCATGGATGACGCCAAGAACGGCAAGGTGTCGCGTGTCGACGTGCAGGGCCGCAACCTCGTGGTGTCGCCGAAAGAGGGCGCCAAGTACACCATCATCTCGCCGGGCGACATCTGGATGGTCGGCGACCTGATGAAGTACGGCGTTCAGGTGACCGGCAAGGCTGACGACGAACCCAACGTGCTGGTGCAGGCCCTCTATTACCTCGGGCCGACCCTGCTGATCATCGTGTTCTGGTTCTACATGATGCGGCAGATGCAGGGCGGCGGGAAAGGCGGTGCCTTCTCGTTCGGCAAATCGCGTGCGCGCCTGATCGACGAGAACCAGAATGCCGTCACGTTCCAGGACGTGGCCGGCTGCGATGAGTCCAAGGAAGAAGTGGTCGAACTGGTCGACTTCCTGAAGGATCCGCAGAAATTCCAGAAGCTGGGCGGCCGCATCCCGCGCGGCGTGCTGCTGGTCGGCCCTCCGGGTACCGGCAAGACGCTGCTGGCACGTGCCATTGCCGGCGAAGCCAAGGTGCCGTTCTTCAGCATCTCGGGTTCGGACTTCGTGGAAATGTTCGTTGGCGTGGGCGCGGCCCGCGTGCGCGACATGTTCGAAAACGCCAAGAAGCAGGCGCCGTGCATCGTGTTCATCGATGAAATCGACGCGGTGGGCCGTCATCGTGGCGCCGGCATGGGCGGCGGCAACGACGAGCGCGAGCAGACCCTGAACCAGATGCTGGTCGAGATGGACGGCTTCGAAGCCAACTCAGGCGTGATCGTGATCGCCGCGACCAACCGTTCCGACGTCCTCGACAAGGCGCTGCTGCGTCCGGGCCGTTTCGACCGCCAAGTCTACGTTGGCCTGCCGGATATTCGCGGCCGTGAGCAGATCCTCAAGGTCCATATGCGCAAGGTGCCCATCGGCAACGATGTGGACGCTTCGGTGATCGCGCGCGGTACCCCGGGCTTCTCTGGCGCCGACCTGGCCAACCTGGTCAACGAAGCTGCCCTGTTCGCCGCCCGCCGCAGCAAGCGCGTGGTCGACATGCAGGACTTCGAAGACGCGAAGGACAAGATCTACATGGGCCCGGAGCGCAAGTCGACGGTCATGCGCGAGGAAGAGCGCAAGGCCACGGCTTACCACGAGTCAGGCCATGCAGTGGTCGCCAAGCTGCTGCCGAAGGCCGATCCGGTCCACAAGGTCACCATCATGCCGCGTGGCTGGGCGCTGGGCGTGACCTGGCAGCTACCGGAGCATGACAAGTACTCGAAGTACAAGGACAACATGCTCGAAGAGATCGCCATTCTCTTCGGCGGCCGTGCGGCGGAAGAAGTCTTCCTCAACGCCATGAGCACGGGCGCGTCCAACGACTTCGAGCGTGCGACCAAGATTGCCCGCGACATGGTGACCCGCTTCGGCATGAGCGACGAACTCGGCGCCATGGTCTACGTCGACACCGAGCAGGACGGTATGTTCGGCAAGCTGTCGTCGAAGACGGTGTCCGAGGCTACGCAGCAGAAGGTCGATGCCGAGATCCGCCGCATTATCGACGAGCAATATGGCCTGGCCAAGCGCCTGCTCGAAGAGAACCGCGACAAGGTCGAGGCCATGACTTCGGCGCTAATGGAGTGGGAAACGATCGACGCCGATCAGGTCAACGACATCATGGCTGGCAAGCCGCCGCGTCCGCCGCGTGGTGTGTCGGGCCCGAACGGTGGTGGCAATGCCCCGTCCGGTGGTTCGCCGGTGGCGCCGACCAACGCGCCTGCCACGGCCTGATGGCACGGATCGCACTGTCAGCGAGACGGTGACGACCTAGCTGTTCCGACAAGCCGGTGCCCTTGGCACCGGCTTTTTCGTTTCTGCGCGGAGCGTGCGCAGATCTTCTATTTTTGTTTCCGGCTTCTACCTTGCAGCAGACTTCGCCATCCACGTATTTCCAGTGCGGCCGCTTTCGCTTTGCGCTGGACCGCCGCCCGCTTGTCATGGGCATTCTCAACGTAACGCCTGATTCATTCTCCGATGGCGGCATGCATGCCACCCGGGACGCTGCCCTGCGGCACGCCGAGCAGCTCATCGCAGAAGGTGTGGACATCATCGATATCGGTGGCGAGTCGAGCCGTCCGGGTTCCGACGCATTGCCGCTGGATGAAGAGTTGGCCCGCGTGATTCCCATCGTCGAGGCGCTGCGCGATTGCGGCAAGCCGCTATCGATCGATACCTACAAGCCGGAGGTCATGCGCGCATCGCTCGCGGCCGGTGCAGATCTCATCAACGATATCTGGGGCTTCCGCATGCCCGGCGCCGTCGAGGCGGTGGCGCAGGGGCAGGCCGGTCTGTGTGTGATGCACATGCAGCGGGACCCGCAGACAATGCAGGAGGACCCGCAGTACACCGATGTGGTGGCCGAGGTCGCTGCTTTCCTCGATGAACGCGTGGCCGTGCTGCGCCAGGCTGGCGTCGACACGGCCCGCATCACGCTCGACCCGGGATTTGGCTTCGGCAAGACTCCGGATCATAATTTGCGCCTGCTTGGGCAATTGCCAGCCCTTGCGAAAGCCAGGCTGCCTTTGCTGGTGGGCCTGTCCCGCAAGTCAACGCTTGGCGCGATCCTGGGTGGCCGGCCGCCGCTGCAGCGTGTGGCGGCCAGCATTGCCGCAGCGGTATGTGCGGCAGAGCGCGGAGCGTATATCGTGCGCGTGCATGATGTTCAGGATACGGTGGATGCCCTCAAGACCTGGTGGGCAGTCCGGAATGAAGCCGTGACAGGAGTGGAACGGCAGTAGTCACATTCATAGTTGCCAGACAGAGCAAGCAAGAAAGGATTTAAGGAATGACGCGCAAGTATTTCGGGACTGATGGCGTACGCGGCAAAGTCGGCGAATCGCCGATCACGCCAGATTTCGTCATGCGGCTGGGACATGCCGCTGGGAAGGTGCTGGCACATGGTGCGAGTACCGGGCAGGGACGGCCCACCGTGCTGATTGGCAAGGATACGCGGATTTCGGGCTATATGCTTGAGGCGGCACTTGAAGCCGGCTTTACTTCGGCAGGTGTGCACGTACTGCTGACCGGACCGTTGCCGACCCCTGGCATTGCCTACCTGACTCGCGCGCTGCGCCTGTCGGCGGGCGTGGTCATTTCGGCTAGCCACAATCCGTACTACGACAACGGCATCAAGTTCTTCTCGGCCGATGGCGACAAGCTGCCCGACGAGGTCGAGGCCAAGATCGAGGCGGCCCTTGAAGAGCCGATGACCTGCGCGCCGTCCGATGATCTGGGCCGTGCGCGGCGCATCAACGACGCGCCGGGTCGCTATATCGAGTTCTGCAAGAGCACGTTCCCGAACAGCCAGGACCTGCGCGGTCTCAAACTGGTGGTGGACTGCGCGCATGGCGCCGCCTACCACATTGCGCCGCACGTCTTCCATGAACTGGGCGCGGACGTCATCGCGATCGGAAACCAGCCGGACGGCCGCAACATCAACGACGGCTATGGTGCTACCGCGCCCGGCAAGCTGATCGAAGCCGTCCGGGAGCACGGCGCCGACCTGGGACTTGCATTCGACGGCGATGCGGACCGGCTGCAGGTGGTGGACAGCGAAGGTCGCCTCTACAACGGCGACGAACTGCTGTACCTGATCGTGCGCGATCGCATGGCGGCAGGGTATGCGGTCGAAGGCGCGGTGGGCACGCTCATGACCAATATGGCCGTGGAGTTGGCACTCAAGCGCATCGGCGTGGAATTCGTGCGCGCGAAGGTCGGCGACCGCTATGTCCTGGAAGAGTTGAACAAGCGTCACTGGACACTCGGTGGCGAGGGCTCGGGGCATCTGCTGTGCCTTGACCGGCACAGCACGGGCGACGGTATTGTCTCGGCGCTCCAGGTGCTGGCGGCGCTGCGCCGTAGCGGCAAGACGCTGGCCGGCTTGCTTGACGGTGTCAGCTTGTTTCCCCAGAAGCTCATCAACGTTCGGGTTGAGAAGGGGTTCGACTGGCAATCGCATGCCGGTCTGAAAGCGGCCCGCGCGGTCGTGGAGCCTGAACTGGCAGGGCGCGGCCGTGTGCTGATTCGAGCTTCCGGCACCGAGCCCGTGGTGCGTGTGATGGTAGAGGCAGAGCACGCCGAGACGGCCGAACGCGCCGCACAGACGCTCGCGGAGGCATTGCGCGCCTGACCAACCAGGCGGGACCGCACCTCAACGTCATCACGCCGGGCTTGCCCGGCGTTTTTTTTGCGCCGTTGCGCAATTAACCGAGGGGCTCTCCCCACTACCGGAGGGGATGCGCACACCGGATTTGGCCGCGTCCATACAGGCTTCCAAGAAGATTCTGCGATGTCACGGAATTGTCATGTGCGGAGCATACAGTTCGTCTTGTCAAAAATTTGTCATTCCCAACCAATGTTCTCTGGAGGACATATGAAGCTGGTCAAGACTGCCGTGGCAGGCATCGTTTCGATGGTCGTAGCGGGTACTGCGTTCGCGGCGGAAATTACCGGTGCAGGCGCTTCCTTCCCGGCGCCCGTCTATTCCAAGTGGGCCGACGCATACCAAAAAGCAACGGGCAACAAGGTCAACTATCAATCCATCGGCTCGTCGGGCGGCATCAAGCAGATTGGCGCCAAGACGGTCGATTTCGGCGCTTCGGATGCCCCACTGAAGGACGAAGATCTGAACAAGCAGGGTCTGGTCCAGTTCCCGACTGTGATCGGCGGCGTGGTGCCGGTGATCAACCTGCAAGGTGTGAAGCCGGGCGACCTGACCATCACGGGCGAAGTGCTGGCCAATATCTACCTGGGCAAGATCAAGAAGTGGGACGATCCGGCCATCAAGGCACTGAACCCGCACGCCAAGCTGCCGAACCAGGACATCCTGCCGGTGCGCCGCGCTGACGGTTCGGGCACCACCTTCATCTTCACGAACTACCTGTCGAAGGTCAGCCCCGAATGGCAGAAGTCGGTGGGCGAAGGCACCACCGTCAACTGGCCGGGCGGTGGCACGGGCGGCAAGGGCAACGAAGGCGTTGCCGCTTTCGTGCAGCGTCTGAATGGCGCGATCGGCTACGTCGAGTACGCCTACGCCAAGCAGAACAAGATGACGCACGTGAACATGAAGAACGCGGCCGGCGCCGTGGTTCAGCCCGGTGACGACGCCTTCAAGGCTGCCGCCGCCGGTGCGGACTGGAGCAAGAGCTACTACCAGATCCTGACGAACCAGCCGGGCAAGGCGGCATGGCCGATCGCCGGCGCGACCTTCATCCTGGTCCACAAGAACCAGGAAAAGGCTGCGCAAGGCGCGGAAGTGCTGAAGTTCTTCGACTGGGCCTACAAGAGCGGCACCAACATGGCCGCCGACCTGGACTACGTGCCGCTGCCGGATGCGGTCGTGAACCAGATTCGCACGACCTGGAAGACGAGCGTTAAGGACGCGTCGGGCAAGGCGCTGTACTAAGTACTAAGCTACTGTCCGCATGGCAGCTGGCTGCGGCATGCGCGGCGGCTGGCTGAGTGGCCCGGCGCTTGCCGCCGGTGCCTGCCAAACCATCGATCCGTATTCTCTGCACCATGGCGACTTCGTCCGAAATTTCAGCCGTCCGGCCACCAAGCCGCACTGGCGACATCCTGTTCGGCGGCCTGACCCGCGGGGCCGCCATCGTGACGCTGCTGCTGCTGGGCGGCATCATCGTGTCCCTGGCTATCAGCGCATGGCCTTCGATCCAGACATTCGGCGCCCGATTTCTCTGGACTGCGGAATGGGATCCTCCCGCTGACGTCTATGGCGCACTTGTGCCGATCTACGGCACGCTTGTGACTTCGCTGATTGCACTGATCATTGCCGTGCCGGTGAGCTTTGGCATCGCACTGTTCCTGACCGAGTTGTCGCCAGCCTGGCTGCGCCGTCCGCTCGGCACTGCTATTGAATTGCTGGCCGCCGTGCCGTCGATCGTCTACGGCATGTGGGGTCTGCTGGTGTTCGCGCCGATCTTCGGCGAGTACTTCCAGAAGCCGCTGGCTGCCACCATCGGCCAGGTGCCGGTGATCGGCAAGCTGTTCCAGGGTGCGCCGCTCGGCATCGGCCTGCTGTGCGCGGGCGTGATCCTCGCGATCATGATCATTCCGTACATCGCCTCGGTGATGCGCGACGTGTTTGAAGTGACGCCGGTGCTGCTCAAGGAATCCGCCTATGGCGTGGGCTGCACGACCTGGGAAGTGATGTGGAAAGTGGTGCTGCCCTACACCCGCGCCGGCGTGCTCGGCGGCGTCATGCTCGGCCTCGGACGCGCACTGGGCGAAACCATGGCCATCACCTTCGTGATCGGCAATACCAACCTGCTTGACAGCGCGTCGCTGTTCTCGCCGGGCAACAGCATTACGTCCGCACTGGCCAACGAGTTTGCGGAAGCCGGCGCCGGCCTGCACACGGCTGCGCTGATGGAACTGGGCCTGATTCTGTTCTTCATCACGTTCGTGGTGCTGGCGCTCTCCAAGCTGCTGCTGTTGCGACTGGCAAAGAATGAGGGTGCAAAATGAACCAGGCGAGCCACGCTGTGTCTTCCGCATCGATTCCCGCTGTACGGCCCGACGCCGACGCTGTGCGCACGCGCCTGCAAGCGCGCCGCCGCCGCACCAACCTGATTGCACTGGCCGCGTCGCTGGGCGCCATGGGTTTCGGCCTGTTCTGGCTGGCCTGGATCCTGTTCACCACGGTCACGCTGGGCGTCGGCGGCCTGTCGCTGGACCTCTTCACGCAGATGACGCCCGCGCCGAATACCGCCGGTGGCGGCCTCGCCAATGCGATTTTCGGTAGCTTCGTGATGGTTGGTGTCGCCACGCTGTTCGGCACGCCGCTGGGCATCCTGGCCGGCATTTACCTGGCCGAATATGGCAAGGCGTCGCCGCTGGCCAGCTTCATCCGCTTCATCAACGACATCCTGCTGTCGGCGCCGTCGATCGTGATCGGCCTGTTCGTCTACGCCCTGGTGGTGACCCGCATGGGGCACTTCTCGGGCTGGGCGGGTGCATGCGCACTGGCACTGCTGCAGATTCCGATCGTGGTCCGTACGACCGAGAACATGCTGAACCTGGTGCCCAACGCTCTGCGTGAAGCCGCCTTCGCGCTTGGCACGCCGAAATGGAAGATGGTGCTGTCGATCACGGTGAAGTCGTCCTACGCCGGCATCGTTACCGGCGTGCTGCTGGCCGTGGCGCGTATTGCCGGCGAAACTGCACCGCTGCTGTTCACCGCGCTGTCCAACCAGTTCTGGACCAGTGACCTGAACAAGCCGATGGCAAACCTGCCTGTGACGATTTTCCGCTTCGCCATGAGCCCGTTCACGGAATGGCAGCAACTGGCCTGGGCAGGCGTGTTCCTCATTACGATCGGTGTGCTTGCGCTCAATATCGTGGCGCGCATGCTGTTCAAGAAGTAACCGGCGCGCGATTCCAGGAATCGGACCGGAACCCGAATATTTAGCGAGATACCAGCATGACTTCGACTGTCATCGACATCCCCGACTCGGTGCGCGCCAAGATCGACGTGCGTAACCTGAACTTCTACTACGGGCAGTTCCACGCCCTGAAGAACATCAATATGTCGATCCCGGACCGCAAGGTCACGGCGTTCATCGGCCCGTCGGGCTGTGGCAAGTCCACGCTGCTGCGCACGTTCAACAAGATGTACGGCCTCTACCCGGAGCAGCGCGCCGAGGGCGAGATCAACATGGACGGTGAAAACCTGCTGACCAGCCGCCAGGACATCGCGCTGCTGCGCGCCAAGGTCGGCATGGTGTTCCAGAAACCGACCCCGTTCCCGATGTCCATCTACGACAACATCGCGTTCGGCGTGCGCCTGTTCGAGAAACTGTCGCGCTCGGAAATGGATGATCGCGTGGAGTGGGCGCTGTCCAAGGCTGCGCTGTGGAACGAGGCAAAGGACAAGCTGCACCAGTCGGGCTACGGCCTGTCGGGTGGCCAGCAGCAGCGCCTTTGCATCGCGCGCGGCATTGCGATCCGCCCTGAAGTGCTGCTGCTCGACGAGCCGTGCTCCGCGCTGGACCCGATCTCCACGGGCCGCATCGAGGAACTGATCGCCGAGCTCAAGGACGAATATACGGTGGTGATCGTGACTCACAACATGCAACAGGCTGCCCGCTGCTCGGACTACACGGCCTACATGTACCTGGGCGAGCTGATCGAGTTCGGCGAGACCGAGAAGATCTTCATCAAGCCGCACCGCAAGGAAACCGAAGACTACATCACTGGCCGGTTCGGCTGATGCCGTCCGCCGTGCCACGCCAACGCCCCGGAAACCCACAGCGGTCTGGAGATACCCATGACTGACAAGCACCTGTCAACGCAATTCGACGCCGACCTCAACGCCATCAATACCAAGCTGCTGCAGATGGGTGGCCTGGTCGAATCGCAGATTGAACTCGCGATGCGTGCGCTCGCCGATTTTGACACCTCGCTGGCCGACCAGGTCATCGCGCGCGAACAGCAGCTCAACGCGCTGGAAGTCGAGATCGACGCCGACTGCGGCAACATCATCGCGCGCCGCCAGCCAACCGCGCGCGACCTGCGCCTGGTGATGGCCATCTCCAAGACCATCACGAACCTGGAGCGCGCGGGCGACGAAGCCGAGAAGATCGCCAAGCGCACCAAGCACATCATGGAAGATGCGGCGGCGCATAATATCAACTATGCCGAAGTGAAGCTGTCGGGCGAAATGGCAATCACGCTGCTGCGCCAGGCACTGGATGCGTTTGCGCGCCTGGACACGGTGGCGGCCGCGCGCATCGTCAAGGACGACAAGGCCATCGACGAGGAATTCCGTGGCTTCGTGCGCAAGCTGATTACCTACATGATGGAGGATCCGCGTACGATCTCGGTCGCGCTGGACTTCCTGTTCGTGGCCAAGGCGATCGAGCGCATCGGCGACCATGCCAAGAATATTGCGGAATTCATCATCTACATCGTCAAGGGGACGGATGTCCGCCACGCCTCGCGCGAGGACATGGAGCGTGAGGCCCTGAGCTGAGCGGCGTTATCTCCGGAGAAACATACACATGCCAAGCAGTATTCTCGTTGTCGAAGATGAACCGGCGATCGCTGAACTAATCGCCGTCAACCTGCAGCACGCGGGGCACTATCCGATCCGGGCCTACAACGCCGAACAGGCGCTGTCGCTGATGAGCGACGTGCTGCCAGACCTGGTGCTGCTGGACTGGATGCTACCGGGCAAGTCAGGCGCCACCTTCGCCAAGGAGTTGCGTGCGAACGACCGCACCAAGCAGATTCCCATCATCATGCTCACCGCCCGCAGCGAAGAGCAGGACAAGGTGATGGGGCTCGAAGCCGGTGCGGACGACTATGTCACCAAGCCGTTTTCGCCCAAGGAACTGCTTGCCCGCATCAAAGCCGTGCTGCGCCGCCGTGCGCCGCAGCTCACCGATGATGTGGTGGCCATCAATGGCCTGCGTCTGGATCCGGCCACGCACCGCGTGACCGGCGAAGACAACGCCGGCCCGATCAAGCTCGACCTCGGTCCTACAGAGTTCCGGTTGCTTCACTTCCTGATGACGCATCCGGAGCGCGTGCATAGCCGTTCGCAACTGCTGGATCAAGTGTGGGGCGATCACGTGTTCGTCGAAGAACGTACGGTCGACGTGCATATCAAGCGCCTGCGTGCTGCGCTGACGCCGGGCGGCTACAGCAATATGATTGAAACCGTACGCGGCAGCGGTTACCGGCTGGCTCGCACGCCAGGCAATTGAGATTGGCCCTGGCCATCCTTTGCGTGGCCAGTTGTCACGGATTCGTGGCAAACTCTGCCGCAACGGCGGTTCCCCCGCCACTTGCCCGCACCGCGGGTTCCTGAGTCTCCTTTGCGCGCATGAATGTCATCTGGGCCCGCTCCGTGGCCATCCTGATCAGCCTGGTGGTGGTTGCCGTCGGGGTCTATCTTCTGGCGGGGGCGGTGCCTGCGCTGGCGGTGATGAGTGTGTCGCTGCTTTGCCTGGTGGCATTCCACCTGTACCAGATCAACCGGCTGTGGAAAGTGCTGGACGCGCCAGCGTATGGTGAAATTCCCAGCGCGCCGGGCCTGTGGGGCGAGGTCTATTACCGCCTGCACCGGCTGGTCAAGCGTTGGCGCCTGCAGGTACTGCAAGTGGAGCAGCAGCACACGCGCTTTATCCAGGCGATCCAGGCTTCGCCCAACGGCGTGCTGATGCTGGACGACGCCGACCAGATCGAGTGGTGCAACAGCGTGGCTGAACTGCACCTCGGCTTGAATGCACGGCGCGATGTGCGCCAGCGCATTACGCACCTGATTCGCCGTCCCGAGTTCGTTCACTACCTGACACGCCAGCGCTTTGATGAGCCATTGGCCATGCGCGACATGGGCGAGCACAAGCAGGGCGTGATCTCGGTGCAGGTGCTGCCGTATGGCGACAACCGCAAGCTGGTCATCACGCAGGACATCACCAAGCTCGAGAATACGGAAGCCATGCGGCGCGACTTTGTCGCCAACGTTTCGCATGAGTTGAAGACGCCGCTCACCGTGCTGACCGGCTTCCTGGAAACCGTGCGTGACCTGCCGGTTTCCGAGGAAGACCGTCAGCGCTATGTCGACATGATGCTGGTGCAGTCCATGCGCATGCAGAGCATCGTGGAAGACCTGCTGGCGCTGGCCAAGCTGGAAAGCGATGCGCAACCGCCCGGGCAGGATCTCGTCCCGGTCCGCGAGATGGTGGATCATCTCGTCCACGATGCGGAGGCGCTGTCACAAGGCCGCCATCATATCGCTGCGGAGATCGATCCGACCGTGGAGCTGCGCGGCACCGAGTCCGAACTGATGTCGGCGCTGGGCAACCTGGTATCGAATGCCGTGCGCTATACGCCCGCCGGCGGGCGAATCACGGTCCGGCTCGGCTGGGATGATGGACATGCCGTGTTTTCGGTCGCGGATACCGGGCTGGGCATCGCGCCCGAGCATATTCCCCGGCTAACCGAGCGTTTCTACCGTGTCGACCGCAGCCGGTCGCGTGACACCGGCGGTACCGGGCTTGGCCTGGCAATCGTCAAGCATGTGGTCTCGCGCCATCATGCCGAGCTGCGCGTGAACAGCGAAGTGGGGCGGGGCAGCGTGTTTCGGATCATTTTTCCGATCGAGCGCAGCGTGCGCGAGGTGGCGGACACTGCCGATCCTTCGCGCCGCGCTGCCTGAGCGCTGCTGGCGGCTATTTGCCGCTGGCAACCATCCTTTCCCTTGGAAAAATGGCCCGCACAAGCGGGCCATTTCTTTCTGGCGGAGCCTGGCTTATGCGTTTCCGAACGATGCCAGCAGGTCGTTCTGGCTGACGTGTGGATGCTTGGAACGCGTCTGCTTGCGTACATAGTTGCCGTCGGGCTGCATGATCCACGCCGAGGCGTTGTCGCGCAGGTGCACCTGCAGGCTTTCCTTGATGACGCGTGCCTTGAGCGCCTTGTCCAGGACCGGGAAGGCGACTTCCACGCGGCGGTAGAGGTTACGGTCCATCCAGTCGGCGCTCGACAGGTAGAGCACTTCCTCGCCGCCGGCCAGGAAGTAGTAGACGCGATGATGCTCCAGGAAGCGACCGACGATCGAGCGCACCGAGATGTTCTCTGACATGCCGGGCACGCCGGGCATCAACGCGCAGACGCCGCGCACGATCAGGTCGATCTTCACGCCCGAGCGCGACGCTTTGTAGAGCTCATCGATGATGGACGGTTCCAGCAGCGCGTTCATCTTTGCGATGATGCGAGCAGGCTTGCCGGCGCGCGCATTGCGCGCTTCGGCACGGATATGCTCGACCAGGTTGCTATGCATGCTGAACGGCGACTGCCACAGGTGGTTCAGCCGTATCGTGCCGGCAGTGCCCGTCAGCAGCTGGAAGACGTGATGGACATCCTCGCAGATGGCCTCGTTCGCGGTCAGAAGGCCGAAGTCCGTGTACAGGCGTGCCGTGCGCGGATGGTAGTTGCCGGTGCCGAGGTGGGCATAGCGGCGGAGCTTGACCTGCTTGGCCTTGGCGCCGGCCAGTTCGCGGCGCACGATCAGCAGCATCTTGGCGTGGCACTTGTGGCCGACCACGCCGTAGATGACGTGGGCGCCGGCCGACTCCAGCCGCTCGGCCCAGTTGATGTTGGTTTCTTCGTCGAAGCGTGCGAGCAGTTCCACCACGACTGTGACTTCCTTGCCATTGCGCGCTGCGGTCATCAGCGCTTCCATGACCAGCGATTCGTTGCCGGTCCGGTACACCGTCTGCTTGATCGCCACCACGTTGGGGTCGGTCGCCGCCTGTTGCAGTAAGTCCAGTACAGAGTTGAAGCTTTCGTATGGATGGTGCAGCAGCACGTCCTGCTGGCGTATGACATCGAAGATCGGTGCGCCACTGGTGAAAGGCTTGACCGGTGCCGGCACATGCGGCGGAAACTTCAGCGCCGGGCGGTCGACCATGTCTGGGATCTGCATAAGCCGCACCAGGTTCACCGGACCCGACACGCGGTACAGGTCCTGTTCGCCCAGGCCCGATTCCAGCAGCAGGCGGCGCGACAGCGCGGGTGGTGTGTCTGACGAGACTTCGAGCCGAACCGTATCGCCGAAGTGCCGCGTCGGCAGCTCGCCTTGCAGTGCTTCGCGCAGGTCCGTGATTTCGTCTTCGGAAACGAAGAGGTCGGAATTGCGCGTGACGCGGAACTGATAGCAGCCCCGGACGTCGATGGACGGGAACAGTTCATGCACGAAACCTTGCATGAACGACGACAGCATCACGAAACCGAACGGATAGCCCGACAGCTTTTCGGGCATCTTCACGACGCGCGGTAGCGCGCGCGGCGCCTGCACGATGGCCAGATCCGCCTCGCGGCCAAACGCATCCTTGCCTGAAAGTTCGACGACGAAGTTCAGGCTCTTGTTGAGTACCCGCGGGAAAGGGTGCGCGGGGTCCAGGGCGATCGGTGTGAGCACCGGCCCAAGCTCGCGCACGAAGAAATCCCTGGCCCACTCGCGCTGCGCATCGGTCCAGGTGGTTGTCAGGTGAAAAAAGATGCCTTCCTTCTCAAGAAGGGGAAAAATGACGTTCTGCAGCATGTCATACTGCGAAGCAACAAGTTGCTGCGTCCGCGCCGTGACCAGCTGGTAGGCTTGCTGGAAGGAAAGACCGTCGGGGGTGAGGCCGGAGGCGTTGTCCCGCATCTGTTCCTTCAACCCGGCCATGCGGATTTCAAAGAACTCATCCAGATTGCTGGACACAATGCAGATGAATTTGAGTCTTTCCAGCAGCGGTACCTGGAAGTCGGCAGCCTGTGCCAGAACGCGTGCATTGAATTCCAGAATGCCCAGCTCGCGATTGAGCAGCGTGCTGGACGGTGTCGTCGACATGGGCATGACCTTCTTTTGGTAATGTGGCGACTTTTTCATACATTCATGTCACTTTTATGACACTACGATTTTGTCATGATGCGGACATGCCGAGGACATAATTTTCTGGGGTGCGAGCCGCCCCCGGGCGGAGCGTCCATCTCGTCTGATGCGGCCTCCCGGCGCCCTCTGCGTTTCAGTTTTCCAGATACCGAATGAACAACACTCCACGCCTGCTGGCCGCCGTCGACATGGGTTCGAACAGCTTCCGCCTCATGATCGGGCGGGTGGACGAAACCCCCACTAGCAACGGCCCGGCCAGCCAGATCTTCCAGGTCGACGCGCTGCGCGAGCCGGTGAGGCTCGCAGCAGGCCTGACACCGGACAAGTATCTCGACCAGCCGGCACGGCGCCGCGGCATCGACGCGCTGCGCCGCTTCGGCGACCGGCTGCGCGACTTCTCCCCGGATCAGGTGCGTGCCGTGGCGACCAACACGCTGCGCGTGGCCAAGAATGCATCGGAATTCCTGATCGAGGCGGAAGCGGCGCTTGGCTTCCCGATCGAAGTCATCGCAGGCCGTGAAGAAGCGCGCCTGATTTACCTGGGCGCATCGCACGATGCACCGGTGTGCCAGGGCAATCGCCTTGTCGTGGACATTGGTGGCGGTTCGACCGAATTCATCATCGGCAGCGGCTACCAGTCGAAGCTGATGGAAAGCCTCTACATCGGCTGCGTGTCGCACAGCCGCCAGTTCTTTCCGAGCGGCAACGTCGACGAGTATGCGATGAAGCAGGCCGAACTCGCCGCACGCCGAGAGATCCAGGTGCTGGTGCGCCAGTATCGCGCGGCGGGATGGGAGCAGGCGGTCGGTTCATCGGGTACGGCGCGTGCGTTGGCCGAACTGATCGAGCTCAATGGCATGAACGACAGCGCGGCCGAGCATGGCATCACGCGCGAAGGGCTCGAACGGCTCAAGCGCGCGTTGGTCAAGGCCGAGAACGCGAACCGCGTCAAGCTGACCGGCCTGAAGGCCGACCGTATTCCGGTGCTGCCAGGCGGGCTCTCGATCATGCTGGGCGTATTCGCCGAACTCGACATCGATCGTATGGACGTGACCGACGGCGCTTTGCGGCTCGGCGTGCTTTATGACCTGCTGGGACGCAGTCATCACGAGGACATGCGCACCGTGACGGTGGACCAGTTCATGCGACGCTACGGAGTAGACCGGGCTCAGGCGACTCGCGTGCGCCGCGCGGCGACCATCTTGCTGTCGCAGTTTCCGCAGCCGCGCCATGAGCGGCGCGAGGACAACCTCGGGCTGCTGGGCTGGGCCGCGAGCCTGCATGAAGTTGGCATGTCGATTTCCCATAGCGGCTACCACAAGCACTCGGCGTATATCGCGACGCATGCGGATATGCCGGGCTTCTCCAAGACGGATCAGGCTCGCCTGGCGGCACTGCTGCTTGGCCATGCGGGGAAGCTCGGCAAGCTTTCTGGCAGCGGCAAGTTCCTCGACTGGCGCATGCTATTCAGCCTTCGGCTTGCCTTCGTGCTGTGCCGGCGGCGCTCGGACTCCCCGCTGCCCGACATCAAGGTCTCGCAGCGCTCGGATGCGCTGGATGAGGGCTTCGAGGTGCGTGTGCCCAAGGTCTGGATCGAAGCCAATCCGCTGGTCGAATACAGCCTGGCGCAGGAAGCCGATGAATGGCAGCGCATCGGCAAGCGCTACAAGGTCGTGTACGCCTGAGTCGCGGCGCCGAACGTCAACAGAAACGGCGGCCAAGGGCCGCCGTTTTCATTTCGCCGGAGTGCTTCAGGCATGCCTGTTTCAGGCGGTCTTGTTGTTCAGTCCCAGGAAGTGGCGGGCGTAGCGCGGGTTCATGTCGCCCACGCGCAGCAGCGTCAGGAAGTCGGCCACGTTGAAGTCCGGATCCCAGGCCGGCAGGCCGCAGATGCGCGCGCCGAGGCGAAGGTAGCCCTTGATCAGCGCGGGCGGCTCGACATCGAGTTGCTGGTTGAGGTCTTCTACGGGCAGCGGAAGGCGCGGGAACGCGTGGTATTCGATCGGCGCCAAGAAGCGCTCGCTGAACAGGCGGTGCAGGCTTGCGGCATAGTGGCCGCCATCGCTCATCGGCACGCTGGCGCAGCCGAGCATCGATTCAATGCCCCAGCGCTGCAGGTACTCGCCCAGGCCGCCCCACAGCGCCATGATGACACTGCCCGAGCGGTAGTCGCGATGGACGCAGGAACGGCCAAGCTCGAGCATCTTCGGGCGCAGGTGTGACAGGCGGACCAGGTCGAACTCCGATTCGGCGTACAGGCAGCCGATGCGCTTAGCCTGGTGCGGCGGGAGTACGCGGTAGGTGCCGACCACCTTGAGCGTCGCCATGTCGCGCACGATCAGGTGATCGCAGAAGGCGTCGAACATGTCGACGTCCAGCTCAGGCACCTTCGACGTCAGGCGTGCGCCCATCTCTTCGGCAAACACCTTGTAGCGCAGGCGTTGCGCTTCGACTACTTCATCCTGGTGGCGCGCCCACGCCACGCTGAGAACAGGCGATTCACTTGCCGTTGTATCCGACGGGCGATGAAGACGCCTCCGCGCCGACTGGCCGCCGAGGCCATTGGGCAAGGAGTCGAAAAGCGGCTGGGTAGGCGTCGGGAGGTCTCGCATCAGTGTGTCCTTTTGGTGACGAAACTGCTGCGAAGCAATGTAGTCAGTGGCGGTGACAGTGCCGTGACCCGGTGATGACGCTTCCATGACGCACGCCCCGGTGTGGGCGCGTGGCCCGGCCGCCGGCGACGGCTCGGCCTCGGCAGGGCAAACGGGCGGGACGGACGAGTGGGGCATGCTTGCTTCTCCGGGTCACCAGTGCCGGACAGGCCGGCGAACCACGCGACTCTATTGAGCGGAGAAACAGGGGGCTATCGCACTTTCTTGATATTCCTGGACGGTACAGTGGCCACCGGGCCGCCCACGTCGCCGTGGGCGGGAATTCGGAATTGGCTTATCGAATCACTCGCTTATCGAACGCGTCAGAGGAACTCGGGATTGATGACCGCTCGCAACACGGTCTGCGCTTCGCTTTCGCGGGTGCGGCTGGTCAGCCACCAGATACCGCTCTTGCGCACGCTCCAGTCCATTTCCGTGCCGGCCAGCAGCAGGCTGGCGAGCCGTCCGATCCATGGCTGATGGCCTACGACGACGACATTCTCGTCGCCCTGTGGCCAGCCAATTGCACCAAGCACGGCGCTGACGTCGGCGCCGGGAGCCAGGTCATCCAAGACCTCGCTGTGGCTGCTGAATGCCGCTGCCGTCTCGCGCGTGCGCAGCGCCGGGCTGCACAGCACGCGTGTGCCGCTTGGCAACTGGGCGCGCAGCCATGCGGCGGAGGCGTCCGCTTGCTTGCGCCCGCGACGCGTAAGCGGACGCTGCAGGTCCGCATGCCGGCTGAGGCTGAGCGGATCGGGGAGTTCTTCGGCTTCAGCGTGACGCCACAGGATCAGGTTCATGTCGGAACGAGGCAAAGTTCGAGCTTCGAGTATGGTGAAGCCGTCCGACAGGCGCAAGCGGGGCGGGGCGCGGTGGCGCGTGGCCCAAACAATACGGGCTGCCGGTCGGGCAGCCCGCAAGTGTCTCCGAGCGTGGTGTCAGGCGCGTGACACACGCTGGTGCGCACTCAATGTGCTGACGCCGGCGCGGACGCTGTTCCGCTGCCGCCGGCGCTGGCAATGACTCAGGACTTGTGGCGGAAGTTGATGCGGCCCTTGGTCAGGTCGTACGGCGACATTTCCAGGGTGACGCGGTCGCCCGCCAGAATGCGGATTCGGTGCTTCTGCATCTTGCCCGATGCATAGGCCCAGATCTCGACGCCATTCTCCAGCAGGACTCGGTAACGATTGTCGGGCAGGGCTTCCGACACCACACCGCCAAATTCAATGAGTTCTTCCTTAGCCAATCTATCTTCCTCTTTCGGCAGCCCGGGGGCTGCAATGGTTACGTTTTACCGATCCGATGTGACGCGACGCGCGGGCATGCCGGTCCAGCACATGTGCACGGGTTTGCCGCACGGCGGCGGGTCGCGCCTTGGATGGTCCCCGGCAAGCTGACAGGGCCAGGCGACGCAACAGGCCACGTGCCATCCGGTCCGGTTAGGGAATCGTCCAGGGGGCGCAGTCTGCCCGGCCGATCTGTCTTGCCGATTGCGGCCGCAGAACCTCGGCCGTGCGAGTCGCGGATGCGGGGGCACCGTGTTACCGGTCGCTCGCCATAGGTGTAGCGTTGCGGAAGGATCTGAAGGGCCGGCCTTCACGCTGGAGAGAACGCCCGGTGACAGGGATGCGCGGAACATCCCGGGCTAACGATACATTGTAGCACGTGCAGCAATTTTCAATGAGCGCGGTGTTGCGTGAAAGCGAACAGTGTGCATTCAGCCGTCTGCGGGCGCTGGGAATCGCTGAATGCAATCTGTAGATCGCTTATTGTGGCGCGGTAGCCTTGGCATTTGAGCCATATGAACTAGAACTAACTCACGGGCCTGCATGTAAAGGCTCCCTTTTGCAAACGGAGGCATCCATGGAACTCCACATGCAATCGCACCATTATGTGCGCTGCCGGCCTGACTGGCGGGCCGCTGTCGTCGCGGGCCTGATCGCCGGCACCGCTTACATGGTGCTGGAACTGCTGACAGCGCGCTTCCTGTTCTACCTGGGTGCCTGGGACACCGTGAAAATGGTGGCGGCCATTATTCTTGGCCGGGAAGCCTTGTCGTCACCAGACGCCTTCAACTGGACCATTGTGCTGGCGGCAGCGACTGTCCATTACGCGCTTTCCATCATCCTGGCCGCTGCACTGGCGCTGATCCTCGGCTCTTTCCGACTGGATTCCAGCATGGGCCTGGCGTCCGTCGTTGGCATCGTGTTCGGCGTGGCGGCCTATTTGCTGAACTTCTACGTGTTGGGCCGCTACTTCAACTGGTTCGATGAGGCACGCGGTTGGGAAAGCCTGTTTGCCCACGCCTTGTTCGGGCTGGTGGCTGCGGATGCCTATTGCCATTTCGAGCGGCGCAACGCGGCGGCGGGAGCCCCACAGAGCAGTTCGCCGCCGTAAAGGCGAGGCGATCAGCAAAAGAAACCCGAAAGCGGCAAGAGAAGTACGGCTTATGTCTTTGCGACGTAAGCCGTTCTTGTTCGTTCACGGTGGGCTGATTACAAAACAGAGTGCACCCCTTGTTTGTAGGAATCGAGCCTGCAACGGGAGCCTGCTTTCCTACATTCGAGCCTGACTCTGGAGCTTAAGCTGAAAATAGGGATCGAAGGACGAACAGGAGAGCCTTATGAAGACCATTCTTGTTTTGCTTGCCACGTCCGTTGCATTGCTGAGCGGCTGCGTTGTGGCACCTGATCAGGACGGATACCGGGACGGGTATTACCACGGAGACGGTCGGGTGGACCACGACCGCGGTCATTGGGACCATGACCGGGGCGATCATCGCGACTACGGAGACAGGGACCATTGGCAAGGAGGGCCGCGATACTAAGGTGGCGTATTCCTTGGAGGCAAAGAAAAACGGCCTGGACATTGCTGTCCAGGCCGTTGTTCCATCAAGCAAATACTGGTCGGAGCGATAGGATTCGAACCTACGACCCTCTGATCCCAAATCAGATGCGCTACCAGGCTGCGCTACGCTCCGAAGCCGGCGATTGTAGCTGGGTTCTCATCAAACGGTCAATCCATGCGTAAAGGTGCCTTCTGCGGCGCCCCGATGCCGGCTGGCAGGACGGCCCGCCTTGTGGCATGCCAACTGCGGCTTGACTTGCCTTCGCGCCCGGCGATAATCGCCAGACCGTCGGAATCCGTCGTCGTCGCTGTGTTCGAGGGCCGGGCCATTTCCGGACGGACTGATCTGACCATCATCAAGAAAGCGCCTCCTTTTAG
This sequence comes from Cupriavidus sp. C1SS-2L, assembly GCF_057073735.1. NCBI lineage: Bacteria > Pseudomonadati > Pseudomonadota > Betaproteobacteria > Burkholderiales > Burkholderiaceae > Cupriavidus > Cupriavidus sp. C1SS-2L. The sequence goes on along the minus strand of NZ_CP172708.1, from coordinate 2,411,826 downwards.
AAGGGCGCATCCGGACGCATGACCGCCCTTGCGCGGAACGTCCGGACCCCGGTGTGGCGGCAAATTGAAAACAACGGTCCCAAAGCAGGACCGACAAAAAGGGACGGTGGCGTTGTGCGGGGCGCTGCCTGTTGCTGGACGGGAATGAAGATGTTTCAGTCGCACATGATTGTGCTCATTGCAGGCGTGTTTGCCCTGCAGATGGCGGTGGTTTGCGCCGTGCTGCGCCGCACGCCGGGAATGGCGATGAGCGGCCTGACTTCCTGGGCGCTCGGCGATCTGATGGCCGCCTTGGCGGCAGTGATGCCGGTCGCGGCGGGGTTCGCCGGCTACTGGCTGGCGGCAGATGCCGTCGATATGGGCCTGTTCTCGGCTGTTTCCCTCATGGTGGTGGGCACGCGGCATTTCGCGGGAAAGCCGGGGCGCGCCTCCGTGCTCATCGCCGCAAACGTGCTGCTGGTTGCGGCCATCGCCGGCGGCACATGGTTGACGCATGCGGACTGGCTGGAGCCGTTGCGTCCATGGATGCCGGCAGTGCTCAGGCTCGGGCATGTCCTGCTGCTGCTCGATCTCGCGCGCAGCGTTGCGCCGTTGCTTGCCCAAAAGCGCGGAACGGGCAGGTTGGCTGCGCTGTCGCTGGTAGTGATTGCCGCAGCTTGCGCCGGGTTGAACGCCTGGAAGCTCGCCGGTTCGATCGGCCAGCCCGCCGTTGCCGGCCCGTTGCTGCGGGACGGATCGCTCGTCGTACTGAATGTGTTTGCCGTGGTGGGGTTGTCCGTGAGCTTTGCATTGATGGCTCATGACCGTCTGCGCCGGATGCTGGAGCACAAGGCCAGCCACGATGATCTCACCGGCCTGCTGGCACGCACCGCATTCTGGCAGGCGCTCGAGGCAGCCAGCACGCATGTGGACCGGCACGGCAAGCCGTTGACGGTCGCCTTCATCGACCTGGACCACTTCAAGGCCATCAACGATGTGTACGGACATCTGGCGGGCGATAGTGTCCTGCGGCATTTCGCCGGCTTGCTACGAAAGACGGCGGGGCCAGAGGACATCATCGGCCGGCTCGGCGGCGAGGAGTTCGCCGTGGTCATGCCGGACACCACAATCGAGCGCGGCCGCGCGGTCAGCATGCATCTCAGCACGACCGTGAGAAACACCCCGTGCCCGTCCGAGCCCGATGCCATTGCCTATACCGCCAGCATCGGCATGGCACAGCGAGAGCCAGGGGAGAGTGTGGACAGTCTGATGCGCCGCGCCGACCAGGCGCTCTACGATGCCAAGCAGCGGGGTCGCAACTGCGTTTCGCTGCATCGCGCGACCAAGCCGTCGCATGGCGCAACCCTTGGCGGCTCCGCGCAGTGGCAACGGCGGGCGGCATCCTGATCCGCCGTGCGGCATCGCACTGCGGTAGAATGCTGCCCTTCGCGTCCTTAGCTCAGTTGGATAGAGCACTCGCCTTCTAAGCGAGCGGTCAGAGGTTCGAGTCCTCTAGGACGCGCCATCTCCCGCACCGCAAATCCCTGCGGCCATAAAGCCGGCCCGCGACTGGCCAGCGCGACGCGCCCGTACCATCAGGTGCAATTGGCCCGGTATGTCTCCTGCAGATCCTTCCGTGTCGTGTCCCGCTCGATCTTCGGGACGGGCCGCCCCTGTGCGTTATGCGTTGACGTTCCCGACGACTCGTAGGCACGCTGCTTTGACGTCGCGTTGAACTCTTCCTTCAGTGCCTCGCACTTGGCGCGCCTGGCTTCCTCCGGATCGGTGCTGCCGCCTGACGGCGGGCGATAGGGATTGGATCCTCCCTGCACGGCTTCCGATATGGCGTTCGCCGCGCCTCCGCCCGCGCTCGGGGCCGACTGCGCCAGGGAAGTGGTGGCCACGCCCAATGTCATCAGGGCGGTCAGCAACAGCGGCAAGTGCTTGCGCATAGGCTCTCCGAAATGTGACAGCGCCGGCGGTAAAACCGTCGGACAAGACGAAGGGTAGCGATGCCGGGCTCGGTCTGTCAAAGCGGCGTGCGTTGCCGCGGAATGCGGCCACCCCACCAAAACAGCCTTGTACTTCACCAAGGATGATCTAGAACATACGAGGACGCGGCCGCGTGCGCCGCTGCGAATGGGAGCTCATCATGGCTGTCTTGTTTCTCGGGAATGTTGACGCTGCCGCCACCGACGAGGAGGTCCGGGATTTCCTGGTCAAGTACGGTTTGCCCGCCTATGACGAAATCGAGCATGTCGCGGGCGACGGCACGCATCCTGGCGTGACGGTGGTCTTCAACGATCTCGACCCCGATGCGCTGCGCAAGCTCCAGCCCCGTATCCACGGTATGTTCTGGAAGGGACACAAGATCAACGCCATGGTGATGGCCGAGCGTTTCCGCTGATCGCGAGTTCTCACGTTACGCGCGCCATGGGCTTTCTGCAGTGGATCCAGCGACGAGGCGATCCCCCCCGGCGCCGCGACGACAAGGAACTGGCCGCACTCACCGAGCGCCTGACAGCGCTCAGCCCGCGCTTGCGCCTCGTCCCGCACTATGAGAAGCGGCTGGCGTCCCGGCTCTCCACCGCGCTCGAAACCATTCGTCCGACCGTGACGAGCCTGCCCGCGCCGCGCGAGGCGAGCGAAGCCGCGTGGGCGACCGATCCGCATATCCATGCGTACTTCGGCACGCCTGCAGATGTCCCTCGCGCCTTCAGCCGCTGCCCCGATTTGCGTGAATTCTTCGAGCGTACGCCGGAAGCGGACCACGCCTATGCAGTGCTTGGCATGGCCATGAACGAGCGGCGCACGCTCGGTGTGGCGCTGGAGGGCGATGTCATGCGCGCCGACGTTCCCCAGACCCTCGTGTCGTTCACCGACCACCAGGTAAGGATCTGCGCCGCCTCGGATACGGCACTCCGTGCCGAGATCCTGCTGCGCATGCTGGATCAGCTTGCCATCGAGGCCATTGCGCAGTTTGCAGCGGGCAAGGGGCGGCGCGACACACTGGAGCGCGAACTCATCCTGCTCAAAGCGCAGCTCAAGCTCTACGAGCGCCAGGGCACGGGCCTGCGCTCGATGGTGGGCGGGGAGGTCGCCGACGCGTCGGCAATCCAGGCCGTCAAGGACGAGATCGCCAGCAACGACAGAGAACTCGCGGCGCTGGGCCACGGTGGCGATACGCTCGAGCGGCAGCTCGAATGCCTGGGCGAGGTGTTGGCGGACGCGGCCAACCGCATGCACGTCGACAGCCGCACGGTGCGGCTCAGCCAGGTAAACGTGCTGTTGTCCGCGGACAGTACCGTGCCGGGCGAAGACCTCGAACTGCTGTGCGCGCACGTGCCTGGCGATCCGCCGCTCGTGCGCTGGTTTTCCCTTGTGCGGTACGCGCGGGCCGACATGTTGTCGCAGGCTACGCTGCTGGACGAGGCAGCACGCATGTTGTAGCCCCGCGGGCACCTGCCGCCGCGGTTTTCCTGAACTCCCGCAAGGAGCAAAAGCATGAATTCCAGCAAGCTACTGGTAGCAGCCGCCCTGGCCGCGGCATCCCACCTGGCCATGGCCCAGCCGGAAGCCCGCGTGGAAATGGCATCGGGCGTCGGGGCCGCGATGGTGACCGGCACCGTCAAATCCACGGCGACCATTACCGCGATCGATGCCGCCACGCGCACGGTGTCGCTCAAGAACAAGCAGGGCAAGGTGACGGACCTGCAGGTCGGCGACGAGGTGCGCAACTTCGACCAGCTGCGGGTTGGCGACGTGGTCACGGCCGAATACAAGGAGGCCCTGTCGGTCAACCTGAGCAAGCAGACCGGCGTGCGGTCCAGCACCGAGCGGCAGATTGAGGACCGGGCCGCGCCGGGCGCCAAGCCCGGCGGCATGGTCGGGCGCGAAGTGACCGTCACGGCCGATGTCGTCGCCGTGAACCAGAAGACCGGCAAGGTCACCCTGAAGGGCCCTAAGGGCAAGACGGTGGACCTGCATGTCGACGATCCCGCCCAACTGAAGGGCATCCGCAAGGGTGACCAGGTGCAGGCCGTCTACACCGAAGCGCTGGCTGTCTCCGTGACACCCAAGGCCAGCCGCTGACGCTCGGCGCCTGCCGGCGTTACAGCGTGCCGTGCGCCGGCTGCGCTCCCTGCGGAGCGCGGCTGTCATGCCGGCGCCGCCAGACCAGCGGCGCTTCGCCGAACTGGGCGGAGAACCACCGCGTGAACGAACTTGCCGAGCCGTAGCCCAGTAATTCGGCCACGCGCAGCAAGGAATACTGCGGGTTCTCCACATAGCGCTGCGCCAGCTCGCGTCGGACTTCGTTAAGGATGTCGGTAAAGGTTTCGCCGGCATCGTCAAGCTGTCGCTGCATGGTGCGCAGGCTCAGGCCGAGGCCTTGAGCCACGCCTTCGCAAGTGGCGCGCCCCATGGGCAGCATCAGGTAGACGGCACTGCGCACGTCGCGTCCGATCGACGGCGCATTGACGCGCGGTAGCGTGTCGACGAAGCGCTGCGCATAGCGAGCCATGCCAGGGTCTGCAGTCGGGATGGCGGCATCAAGGTCCGCCGCGAGACAGGAAATCCCGTTGAACTCGCTTTCGAACTCAATCGGACAGCCGAACAGGCGCCGGTGGACCTGAAGGTCTGCCGGCGGCGCGTGCGTGAAATTGACATTGAGGGGGTGCCAGTGCGGCCCAAGCAGCGCGCGGCACAGGCGGAACGCCACGCCGACCGCCAGCTCGCTGGCCTGGCGCGAAGGCGTATCGAGCACCACTTCCTGGCGGATGGTGACGATCTTGCCCGTCTCTTCGAGAAGGATCGCAAGAGACTCGTTGACCAGGTGCCGGTAGCGGATGATCGTGGCCAGCGCCGCGCGCAGCGTCGGCTGCTGGCTGATCAGCAGGCTCATCACGCCGAAGTCGGACAGCTGGCGCGATTCGGCCATGCGCAGGCCGAAGGTCTCGCAGTTCGCCGCTTGCGCCGCACGTTCGAGCAGCCTGGCGCAGGCATTGACCGACACGCGTTGGTCCGGATCGCCGAGCAGTGCGCGGCTCAGACGGACCTCGCTCAGCAATGGCTGTGGGTTGAGACCCAGGTCCCGGGCGACTTCAAAGAAATTGGTCAGCGCGCCCGCGCGCACCAGTGTGTCCAAGGCATGTCTCCATCTCGTTCTTTGTGCAGCGCGCGCCGTTGCGTTGCGCCTGCTTTGTCCCATGCAGCCGCATGATAGGCGGCCGTGGCATGAAATGCAAAGTTGGCGGAAGCCAATGCAAAGCGGTGCGTTCCGGCACCACCTACATTTCACTGCATGAGCGGCGCCCCTTCGCGCCGACACAGATTTCGGAGACAAGTAAGATGGCAAAAGTCGTGCGCATGTATGAAACCGGTGGCCCGGAAGTCCTTCGCTATGAGGACATGGACGTTGGCGAGCCGGGGCCGGGACAGGTACGGATCCGCCATGTGGCGGTCGGCCTGAACTACGCCGACACTTACTTCCGCAATGGCACGTATCCGGTGCCGCTGCCTGCCGGCATGGGCGTGGAAGCGGCCGGCGTGGTACAGGCCATCGGTCCGGGCGTCACCAATGTTGCCGTGGGCGACCGCGTGACCTATACCGGCTTCATCAACACGCTGGGGGCATACAGCACCGAACGCCTGGTGCCGGCCGCGCCACTGATCCGGCTGCCGGAGACCATCGGCTTCGAGACTGCTGCCGCCATGACCATGCGCGGACTGACCTCGGCGTACCTGATGCGCCGCATCTACAACTTCAAGGCGGGCGATACCATCCTGCTGCATGCTGCCGCCGGCGGCGTCGGCCTGATCGTGTCGCAATGGGCGAAGCTGCTCGGCCTGACGGTGATCGGCACGGTATCGAGCGAAGCCAAGGCTGAAGTGGCGCGTGCCCATGGCTGCGACTACATCATCAACTACAGCCACGAAGACGTGGCCAAGCGCGTGCGTGAACTGACCGACGGCGTCGGCGTGTCGGTCGTCTTTGACAGCGTGGGCAAGAACACCTTCATGGCGTCGCTGGATTCGCTCAAGCGCCGCGGCACCCTGGTTTGCGTGGGCACGGCCTCGGGCCCGATCCCGCCGTTCGATCCCGTTTTGCTGGCAATGAAGGGCTCCCTGTTCCTGACGCGCCCGGCCCTGGCCGACTACATCGCGGATCCCGCCGAGAAGGCCGAGCTGGCCGGCGAGATCTTCGGCCATGTCGGCGCAGGCCGGATCAAGATCGAGATTAACCAGCGCTATGCCCTGGAGGACGCGGTGCAAGCCCATCGGGACCTGGAGTCGCGCAAGACCACCGGTTCGTCGATCTTTGTCATCTGAGGGAGCGCGTCATGCAAGTCAAGCAAATCACCTGCTCGCTGGGTGCGGAACTGGTCGGCGTGAACCTCGCTGACGCCGTCAGGGACGATGGCCTGTTCGCGGAAATCCGCGCATTGCTGCTGCAGCACCGCGTGCTGTTCCTGCGCGACCAGAGCATCAGCCGTGCCGATCACGTCGCGTTCGCGCGCCGTTTCGGTGAACTCGAAGACCACCCCGTTGCCGGCAGCGATCCGGAGCACCCGGGTCTGGTTCGCATCTACAAGACGCCCGACCAGCCCAACGACCGCTACGAGAACGCGTGGCACTCTGACACCACGTGGCGCGAGGCGCCGCAGTTCGGTGCCGTGCTGCGCTGCGTGGAATGTCCGCCGGTAGGCGGCGACACCATGTGGGCGAACATGGCGCTGGCCTATGAGCGCCTGCCCGAACACATCAAGGCACAGATTGCCGACTTGCGCGCCCGCCACAGCATCGAGGCAAGCTTTGGCGCAGCCATGCCGATCGAAAAGCGCCTGGCCCTGAAGGCACAGTATCCCGATGCCGAGCACCCGGTGGTGCGCACGCATCCGGAGACCGGCGAGAAGATCCTTTACGTGAACGCGTTCACGACGCATTTCACCAATTTCCATACGGCCAATCGCGTGCGTTTCGGCCAGGACGCGAACCCGGGCGCGCCCGACCTGCTGCGCTACCTGATCAGCCAGGCGTATATCCCCGAGTACCAGGTGCGCTGGCGCTGGGAACCCAACAGCATGGCAATTTGGGACAACACCGCCACGCAGCACTACGCCGTGATGGATTACCCGCCTTGCCACCGCAAGATGGAGCGTGCCGGCATCATCGGCAGCAAGCCGTACTGACCGAACGCCAGAGGAAAACAATATGCAGCAAAACCTGATCGTATCGACGCCCTCGGCGTACTCGTATCCGCTGCTGGTCAAGCAGCTGCTGATTCACTCGATGAGCCTCTATGGCGACCAGGAAATCAGCTACCGCGGCGAAATGCGCTACACGTACCGCGATTTCCGTCGTCGCGTCGGCCAGCTTGCCTCGACGCTCGCATCGCTCGGCGCCAAGCATGGTTCCACGGTGGCCGTGATGGACTGGGACAGCCATCGCTATCTCGAGTGCTACTTCGGCGTGCCGATGATGGGCGCGACGCTGTTCACCGTGAACGTGCGCCTGTCGCCGCAGCAGATCCTGTACACGCTCAACGATGCTGACGCGGACATCGTGCTGGTCCATCCGGATTTCGTTCCGGTGCTCGACCAGATCCGCAACGAGCTCACCTGCAATCCGCGCTTCGTGCTGCTGGCCGACGGCCACGCTGCGCCGCAGACGGAACTGCAGTTCGCGGGCGAGTATGAAGCGCTGCTGGCAGATGCCTCGCCGGATTTCGACTTTCCCGAGTTCGACGAGAACACCAAGGCGGCAACGTTCTACACCACCGGTACCACCGGCGACCCGAAGGGCGTTTGCTACAGTCATCGCGACATCGTGCTGCACACGTTGTCCACGTCGGCCAGCCTCTGCTCGCCGCGCGACGGGCAGCGCATGCATCGCGAAGACGTGTACATGCCGATCACGCCGATGTTCCACGTGCTGGCCTGGGGCATACCGTACCTGGCCGTCACGCTGGGTTTGCGCACCGTGCTGCCTGGCCGCTACGCGCCGGACGTGCTGCTGAAGCTGCGTGAAGCGGAAAAGGTCACGTTCTCGCACTGCGTGCCGACTATCCTGCAGATGCTGCTGCAGTCCTCGCAGGACAGTGGGCAAGATCTCTCCGGCTGGAAGATCATCATCGGTGGCTCCGCACTGCCGCCGTCACTGTGCGAAGCAGCGCTTGATCGCGGCATCGACATCTTCGCCGGATATGGCATGTCCGAGACCGGCCCCATCGTCTCGCTGGCACAGCTGCCGCCCAATGTGAAGCCGGCAAATCGCGCCGACGAAGTTCGCATGCGCTGCTCCACGGGCCGACCGGTGGTGATGGCGGACTTCCGCATCGTCAGCGAAGACATGCAGGACCTGCCGCGCGACGGCAAGAACCGTGGCGAGATCGTGCTGCGTGCGCCTTACCTGACCCAGTCGTACTTCAAGAAGCCTGGCGCTTCGGAAGAGTTGTGGGCGGGCGGCTATCTGCATACGCAGGACGTCGCGGTCATGGGCGAAGACGGCTTCGTGCAGATCGTCGATCGCATCAAGGACGTCATCAAGACCGGTGGCGAATGGGTGTCGTCGATCGAAGTCGAGAATCTCATTTCCGAAGTGCCGGGCGTTCAGGAATGCGCGGTGATCGGCGTACCGGATGACAAGTGGGGCGAGCGGCCGATGGCCTTCGTCGTCCGCAAGGCCGGCGCGGAAGTCGGTGCGGACAGCATCCGCGAAAAGCTGCTGGGACATGTCGATTCGCGTCGCATCAGCAAATACGCGGTGCCCGAAGCGGAACGTATCGCCTTCGTGGCGGAGATACCGAAGACCAGTGTCGGGAAGATCAATAAGAAGCAGCTGCGGGAAAAGGCAGCCTGAAGGCAAAGGTAGGAAGGGATTGTGCGCTGGCTCTTTGAAGGGGGAGTCAGCGCTTTTTTTTGGTTTGGATTTAGAGGTCTGGGGTTTTTGAGGGGATGTCGCTCTTGGCGAGCGCCGCTGTTTCGCCGGCGTAGCCGGCGACCTACTTTTGCCCGAGCGGCAAAAGTAGGCAAAAGCGCGTCAGGCTTGCCCTAACGGGCGAATATTGATCGTAGTGGGCTGAGGGTGTTGTACGGGTATGGGCTTCAGAGTTCGTCCGCCTCAGTGACGAGGCCCGCGCATTGCATGCGCGAAGTCGAGGAAAGGGGCTTCGGAACGAACCACGGGCGCGAGCGACGTTGATGAGCTTGCACCCAGACTAGGACGCGCCCAGCGCAGCCGAAGGCGTCCCACCACTGACGTTGTTGAAACGCTGTACCCGAGTCCAACTTGGGGATCGTTCAAAAGCCGTGCCGCGCCAGGCACAGGTTCTGACTCACATAGCGTGAGCCGGGTCGAACGTCGATCACGTCTCGCGAGACCAAGGCCGCTTGAACACAAGAAGCGCATCGTTGATGGCCAGCCGCCAGGCGACGCGCTTCTTGCCTACTTCTTGTCGCTCGGACAAAAGTAGGTCGCCGGCTACGCCGGCGAAACAGCGGCGCATGCCAAGAGCGACGCCTTAATCCCGACCACAAAACCCGCGCGGGCTACACCGGCGAAAACATCGGCGCTTGCTACGAGCGATAGATACGCGCGATAGACACCCGCACCCAGAAGCCCCAACGAAATCGCCCTCCACATTGGAGGGCGATTTCAATGTCCCCGCCGTTATGACAGGCGAGCGCAGGGTACTCCGGAATCGATCGATGCAGGAAGCAGGGCGGACGTGGTCCTGTCCCCGTGGAAGCGACTCAGGCAACCGCCCGCGTGGCGATTTGCTTGGCCCGTGCGAGCGCACGCAGCATGGCTTCAAGCAGCGCCGCAGGCGGCCGCGAACCCGACACGCTATGCGTGCCGTTGAAGATGAAATGCGGTACGCCGAGACCGGCGCGCGGTGGCGGATCATCAGGGCCGTTCAGCGGCGGCAGCCAGTCCATGTCGTGCTGCACGGGCGTACCTTGTTCCAGCGGGGACGGAATGCCACACTCGGTCAGCGCTTCCCGGAGCACCTGTCCATCCCCGATGTTCGCACCGCGCATGAAGTAGCGCATGAACAGGTTGTCGACCAGCGTGGCAGCCGCGGCAGCGCCGTCCTGTTCGCGCACGAAGCGTACCAGGCGATGGGCCAGCATGGTGTTGGGGAAGGTCTCGATGCGGTCCAGTGCGAGCGTGAGGCCGGCTTCGCGTGCCGCGGCAATGACCTGCGCCTGGCGCACAGCCACGGCTTGCGGACTGCCGAGTCGGGCTACGTAGAAATCGCGGTAAGGAATGCCATCCGGCGGTGTGGCAGGAATCAACGGGTAAGAGCGCCACTCCAGCTGCACGGTAACGTCGGGGCGTTCGCGCGCGAGCAGGTCGATGGCGGTTTCAAGATGCCGCTTGCCGATCAGGCACCACGGACAGATCAGGTCGAAATACGCTTCGACCGAGAGAATATTGGAATGGGTCATGGCTACTGCGGGATGGCGCAGGGAAATGTGCGCGCGGCGCTCAGGCGCAGGACACCGGGGCGCTGCGCCGTGGGCGACGCGCCGACACCGCGGCCATCACCTCGGCACGCTCGGGTTCGGTCATCTGCTCCCAGCGGCCGATTTCGACCAGGGTCCTGCCGCAACCCTGGCAATACTTGCCCGCCTGGTCCATACGGCAGATGTTGATGCAGGGGTTCGCGACGGAAGTAGATGGGTTCATGATGTCCTTTGCGTGAGACGCCGTTTGCGGCAAAAGGCCGACCCGGGGCGATGTGCCCCAGGTCGGCACAGTCTGTGCGCGTCAGGCTGCCTTGCGCAGCGGAAGGTTCTTCTGGCCGGCCTTGCGGTTCGGCGCCATGCCGTGCGCTTCCAGTGTTTCTTCGGCGCTGTCGTACCACGTGCCGATGCGGTAGATCTCGCGCGCTTCCTTGCCGGAGGCGATCTCGCGGCCCAGTTCCCTGGCCACGCGCACGCACTGCTCGATCTGCTGCACCGAGGTCATGCGGTTGCCGTGCTGGTCGATGATGGTGTCTTCGATGCCGCAGCGGGGGTGCAGGCCCATGGCCATCGCCATCATGTTGAACGGCAGCACGTTTTTCAGCAGCGACTCTGCGGTCAGCGTGCAGCCGTCCGGTGCGCGATGCACGAAGTTGACGAAATTGAACGGATTGGGACCATCGAAGCCGCCGCCGATGCCGATCCAGGTCAGGTTCAGCGGACCCTTGTACTTGCCGGCGCGAACCATGCGCTCCAGCGTTTCCATCGCATGGATGCCGGTAAGCTGGAAGTGCGGCTGGATGCCAGCGTTGCTCAGGCGGCGCAGGTGCTCTTCGACCCAGCCCGGGCCGGCCGGCACGGTCATCTCGCGATAGGCCTCGACGTAGGCCGGATGGGACAGCGACGTACCCTCGAGGTATTCGGGGTACAGCAGTTCCATGATGTTCATCTGCGTGGTGTTGATCGCCACCGTGACCTGGTCCGGCTTCGGGTCGAGGTCGGCCAGCATGTGCCGAGTGTCGTCCGACAGCCACTTGGCGGCCTGGCCGTCATCTTCCGGTGCGAACGAGATCGAACCGCCGACCTGGATGATCATGTCGGGCACGGCAGCGCGCACGCCGGCGATCAGTTCGTTGAACTTCGACAGCCGCTTCGAGCCCTTGCCATCCAGTTCGCGCACATGCAGGTGCAGCACGGTGGCGCCCGCGTTGTAGCAATCCACGGCCTTCTGCACCTGTTCTTCCATGGTCACCGGAATGTCTTCCGGGAAGTCCTGCGGCATCCACTCGGGGCCGTACGGGGCCACGGTGATGACCACTTTGTCCTGGTTCTCGGGGTGCAGGGAATCGTCGAGAAATTGCATTGCGTTGCTCCTGAATGTGTTGGCTGCCGGCTATGTATGCTGCCGTCTTTGCCTTGTCGTGGGAACCGTTGTTCCGATGGTCAAAGTATCGGCGAATGGTGTAGGGAAATTTGACGATCCGGGACGCACGATTTACATTTCGGGACAGTCAGGGAAAACGCGATGTCCTACTACCTTCGCAGTGCCAGCCTTACCAATTACGTGGAAGTGGCCCGCGCCGTGGGCCTGGATCCGCATCAGTTTCTGCGCGCGGCGAAGATCAGCCGCGATGTGCTGCTCGATCCTGATATCCGCATACCGGCCAAGAAGGTCGGCCGCCTGCTGGACGACTCCGCGCGCGCTGCACACGTGGATGATTTCGGCCTGCGCATGGCGGAACTGCGCCAGGTCTCCAACCTCGGGCCGCTCGCTTTCGTCGTGCGCGAGCAGCCGACGTTGCGGCGCGCGCTGGAGTCGATGGTGCGATACATGGGCGTCCAGAATGAAGCGCTGGCGATGCGCATGGAGGAGTCCGAAGGATTGCTGATGATTCGGCTGCATATCCTCAACGACCAACCGGGTACGTTACGCCAGGCCACGGACCTTGCGGTCGGCGTGGTTTACCGCCTGCTGAGCGTGTGCCTGGGGGCATCGTGGCGACCGCGCAGCATCTGCTTCACGCACGCGGCGCCCGCCAGCCAGGCGACTTTTCAGCGCGTGTTCGGCATGCCGTGCGTGTTCAACCAGGACTTCGACGGCATTGTCTGTGTGGCTGCGGACCTTGAAGCGCCGCTGCCTTCGTATGATCCGGTCATGGCGCATCAGGTCAAGCGCTATCTCGGTACCTTGCTGGCGCAAGCAAACACCACGTTGCCTGACAAGGTGCGCGAACTCGTCCACGTGCTGCTGCCGTCCGGCATGTGCTCGGTCGACCGCGTGGCGCAGCATCTTGGTGTGGACCGCCGCACGGTACACCGTCGGCTGGCGCAGGAGAACACGAGTTATTCCGATATCGTCAACGCAGCGCGTGCGAGCCTGGTCGTGCGCTATATCGACAACCGTGAGCGGCCGCTGTCGGAAGTGGCCACATTGCTGGGCTTCTCGTCGCTGAGCGCGTTTTCGCGCTGGTTCGGCGGCCAGTTCGGCTGCAGCGTGTCGAAATGGCGCTTGCAGCATGAGGGCCAGGGGAGGAACACCGCATAGTTGAGGGATCCGCTGACGGATTCTCACCGCGCGGCGGCTGTGACAGAATGCACCAGCCGCCACCTTTTCATCGCACGCATTGCCAGAGTCCCGTGTGAATGACGTGAACGACTTTTCTGCGACCGTCCCCATCTCCGTCGTCAACGGTTTTTTGTCCGGGGCCGATCCTGCGGCCATGGCACGGCTTGCCGAGTGCTCCGGCATTGCCTCCGAATTGCTGGCAGAGCCAGCCGCACGGGTCACGCAGGAACAGTTCTCGACGCTTTATCGCCTGCTCGCGAAGGAACTGGACGACGAAATGCCCGGCATCTTCAGCCGGCCCTTGCGCAATGGCGTGCTCAAGTACCTGTGCCTGAGCCTGCTCGACGCGCCAAGACTGGAAGTCGCGCTGCGCCGCTTCGGGCAGTTCTTCCACCTGATCCTCGACGATTTCCGCATGGAATCCCGGCGCGATGGTGCGAGCGGCATCGTCGAACTGGTGGACAACCCGGCCGGACCGGCCGCGAGCATGCTGGGGCGCGAGCTGATGCTCAAGCTCGTGCATGGCGTGGCATCGTGGCTGATCCGCCAGCGCATACCGCTGCAGGCGGTCGAGTTGCCCGATACGCGGCCGGCGCTCGCCAGCGACCATCTTTACCTGTTTCCGGGACCCGTCCATTTCGATCGGCAGCACACGCGCATCGTCTTTGATGTCGCCTATCTCGATCTGCCGGTCCGGCAGCGCAAGCCCGATCTCGAGAAGTTCCTCGCGCGCGCACCGGAGGACTGGATCTTCGTCTCGTTCGCCGAGGAGATGACCTGCCACCGGGTCCGCCAACACGTGGCCGATTGCCTGCCGGCATCGCCGACCATCGAAGAGGTGGCGCAGGCGCTGCACCATTCGGTGCGCACGCTGTGCCGCCGGCTTTCGGCCGAAGGCACCACCTTCCAGGCCATCAAGGACGAAGTCCGGCGCGATATCGCCATCCGGCGCCTCACGCGCTCCGAAGACCCCATCGCTGCCATTGCGTTCGATGTGGGTTTCGACAATCCCACCGCCTTCCATCGCGCCTTCCGGCACTGGACCGGCAGCACGCCAAACGCCTACCGACGCGCGTTGTAAGCGTGTAAGGCGGCTGGCAAGGCTGGCCGCCGACTGACAAATCCTGCCACATCAAGCGCCTGTAACGCCGCACTTAACGTGCGTCGGCCGTGGCATGGTGCAATGCGGCAAGATTTGTCATTCAAAGGGCGGGTTTGGGTAATAGCTTTCGCGTTGATGACCCTTACGATCAGGACCATCAATGATGTCGCAGCGCCGCAGGGCATGAAGCCGGAGCCGACGCTGCATCTCCGCGAAAGGAATGAGATGAGCTATACCGCGCCCACCAAGGACATGCTGTTCGCCATGCGCGAACTGGCCGGACTGACAAAGATTGCCACGCTGCCCGGCTACGAAGACGCCACCCCCGAGACGGTCGAGGCCGTGTTGGAGGAAGCTGCGAAATTCCACGGCGAGGTGCTGGCTCCGCTGAACGCTGCCGGCGACCGGCAGCCCAGCAACTGGCACGATGGCCAGGTCACCACCACCGCGGGCTTCCGCGATGCCTTCCGCCAGTTCGGCGAAGGCGGCTGGCAGGGAATCGTCCATCCGGCCGAGTTTGGCGGCCAGGGCCTGCCCAAGCTGGTGGCGACGCCGTGCATCGAGATGATGAACGCGGCCAATATGTCGTTCGCGCTGTGCCCGCTGCTGACCGATGGCGCCATCGAAGCGCTGCTCACGGCGGGCTCGGACGAACTCAAGCAGCGTTACCTGCCGCGTCTGATCGCCGGCGAGTGGACCGGCACCATGAACCTCACCGAGCCGCAGGCCGGCTCGGACCTGGCACTGGTGCGCAGCCGCGCCGAGCGTCAGGCGGACGGTTCCTACAAGGTGTCCGGCACCAAGATCTTCATCACCTACGGCGAGCACGATATGGCGGAGAACATCGTGCACCTGGTGCTGGCGCGCACGCCGGACGCGCCCGAAGGCGTGAAGGGCATCTCGCTGTTCCTGGTGCCGAAGTTCCTGGTCAACGACGACGGTTCGCTGGGCGCGCGCAACGACGTCGAGTGCGTGTCGATCGAGCACAAGCTCGGCATCAAGGCGAGCCCGACCGCGGTGCTGCAGTTCGGCGACAACGGCGGTGCCATCGGCTACCTGATCGGTGAAGAGAACCGTGGCCTCGAGTACATGTTCGTGATGATGAACGCTGCGCGCTTCGGCGTAGGCGTGCAGGGCATCGCCATCTCGGACCGCGCCTATCAGCAGGCTGTCGCCTATGCGAAGGAGCGCGTGCAGAGCCGCCCGGTGGACGGCTCGTCGAAGGACGCTGTGACGATCATCCAGCATCCCGACGTGCGCCGCATGCTGATCGAGATGCGTGCGCTGACGGAAGGCGCACGCGCACTGGCACTGGTGGCGGCGGGCTATTCCGATCTGGCGCACCAGTCACCGGATGCCGAGACTCGCGCCCACTATGGTGCCGCGTACGAATACCTGGTGCCCGTCATCAAGGGTTGGAGCACCGAGATGTCGCTGGAGGTGACGAGCCTTGGTGTGCAGGTGCACGGCGGCATGGGCTTCATCGAAGAGACCGGCGCGGCCCAGCATTACCGCGATGCGCGCATCCTGCCGATCTACGAAGGCACGACGGCGATCCAGGCGAATGACCTGATCGGCCGCAAGACCATGCGCGACGGCGGCGCGGCAGCGCAAGCCGTCCTCGCGGACATCGACAAGACGCTCGAGGCACTCAAGGAATACGCCGACGGCTGCCGCAACGGCGCGTGCAGCGCCATGCTCATGCGCCTTGGTGTTGCACGTCTGGCACTCGGCAATGCGGTGGATCACGTAGTCGAAAAGGGCCGCAAGGACCCGAATGCGGTGTTCGGCGCCAGCGTTGCCTATCTCAAGCTGACTGGCATCGTGCTGACGGGCTGGCAAATGGCGCGGGCGCTGGTCGTCGCCATGCAGAAACGCGGTGAAGACGAAGCGTTCTACGGCGCAAAGATCGCGACGGCCGAGTTCTTCGCCAACCACGTCCTGCCGCGCGCCTCGGCGTTCGAAGCAGCCGTCATCAGCACGACTGGCCAGGACGGGTTCCTGGGTCTGGACGAAGCCTGCTTCTGACGCAGCGCTCGGCACACAAGATCAGGAAGGAATAAAGATGGCAATCGAAGGCTACAACATGGCCACGCTCGGCGCGTTCGTTGGCAAGGAACTCGGCGTATCGGCGTGGGAAGACATCGACCAGGCGCGCATCGACGCATTCGCGCAGTGCACCGGCGACCACCAGTGGATTCACGTGGACGTGGAGCGTGCCCGGCGGGAAAGCCCGTTCGGCGGCACCATCGCTCACGGCTACCTGACGCTTTCGCTCGTGGCGAGCCAGCTCACCGAAATGGGTGTGGTCCCGCATGACGCAAGCGCTGCGGTGAACTACGGATTGGAGAAGACGCGTTTCCTGACGCCGGTGAAGGCCGGTGCGCGCGTGCGCAACCGCGTGGTCCTGCTGGCTGCCGACAGCAAGGGCGATGGCCGCGTGCTGGTCAGGACGCAGTGCACGGTGGAAATCGAAGGCGAGGGCAAGCCCGCGCTGGTGGCTGAAGCGCTTGCGCTGCTGGTCGCCTGAGGATCAAACAAGGTACGAACAAGAAGACGAGGGTAGTAGCATGACAACAGCCGTGGGTACAAGAACGCTGGCGAAGACGACAAAGAAGGCGAAGAAGCCGGCAGCCAGTGCTGTCGCTCCGGAGGCAATTTTTGACAGCGCGCCGGCCATGACGGGACCGAACCCGTTCGTGGGGCTGCGCCCCGAAGAT
Source organism: Cupriavidus sp. C1SS-2L (assembly GCF_057073735.1). Lineage (NCBI taxonomy): Bacteria > Pseudomonadati > Pseudomonadota > Betaproteobacteria > Burkholderiales > Burkholderiaceae > Cupriavidus > Cupriavidus sp. C1SS-2L. The sequence continues at coordinate 2,394,990 of NZ_CP172708.1, read as the reverse complement.
ATGGTCAGCACCGCGCAGCAGATCGGCGCGCAGTGCGTGCAGGAACCGACCTTGCTGCTGCAGCAGCAGACCAAGCTCGCGCAGGACCTGTTCGCGGTCGTGGACGGCTCGGCGCCGCCGCCGTGCACGCGTGACCGCCGCTTCGGCGATCCGGCATGGCAGGATAACCCGGTCTATCGCATGGCCCTGCAGGGATATCAGGCCTGGCGCGATGCGCTGACCGGCTTCGTCACCGGCTCGGTCATGGACGGTCGCAGCAAGGAACGCGCGCAGTACTTCACCGACCTGCTGATCGACGCCGTGGCGCCGACCAATACGCTACTGGGGAATCCGGCTGCATTGCGGAAGACGTTCGAGTCGGGTGGTCTGAACCTGGTCAGCGGCCTGGTCAACCTGTTGACCGATACGCTGACGAACCAGGGCATGCCGTCCCAGGTGGACAAGAGCGCGTTCCGTATCGGCAAGGATCTGGCCGCCACGCCAGGCGCGGTGGTTTTCCGCAACGATGTCCTGGAGCTGATCCAGTACACGCCGACCACGGCAAACGTGCATGCCCGTCCGCAGCTCATCGTGCCGCCGCAGGTCAACAAGTTCTATGTGTTTGACCTGTCGCAGGGCAAGAGCATGGTCGAGTACCTGGTGCGCAATGAGATGCAGGTGTTCATGGTGAGCTGGCGCAATCCCACCACGTTGCACCGCGACTGGAACCTCGACACCTATGTCGGTGCGCTGATCGAAGCGATCCACGCGATCCGCGACATCACTGGCAGCCCCGACGTGAACCTGCATGGCGCGTGCTCGGGCGCGATGACGATGTCCGCGCTCATGGGGTACTGCGCAGCGCGCGGCGAAAAGCTCGTGAATGCCGCCACGCTGATGGTGTCCGTGTTCGGCCTCGACTCGCAGTCCCAGCTCGGACTGTTTGCCACGCCGGAAGCCATCGATGCCGCGCGGCAGGGCAGCCAGGCGCGCGGTGTGCTGGATGGCGGGGAACTCGGGCGCGTGTTCGCCTGGATGCGGCCCAATGACCTGGTGTGGAACTACTGGGTCAACAACTACCTGCTGGGCAAGGCGCCGCCGGCGTTCGACATCCTCTACTGGAACAACGACACCACGCGCCTGCCCGCCGGCCTGCACGGCCAGTTGCTGGACATGCTGACGCTGAACCAGCTGTCGACACCGGGCGCGCTGCGCGTGCTTGGCCAGCCGATCGACCTTTCGGCTGTTGATTGCGACAAGTATGTGCTTGCCGGCATGACCGACCACATCACGCCGTGGAAGGGCGTGTACCGCTCGGTGCGCGCGTTCGGCGGCAAGACCGAGTTCGTGCTCAGCTCCAGCGGTCATGTGCAGAGCCTCATCAACCCGCCGGGAAATGCCAAGGCGAAGTTCTTCCTGAACGACGCGCAGATGGCGGACCCGGAAGCGTGGCTCGAGGGTGCCACGGTCACCCCGTCGTCCTGGTGGGAGCACTGGAGCGAGTGGCTGAAAACGCGTTCTGGCCCCCTGAACGCCGCGCCGTCCCGCCTGGGCAGCGACCGCCATGCGCCATGCGCCGACGCGCCGGGACGCTATGTGACCGAGGCGTAAGCCCGGCCACCGATTTCTGTAACGCCAACTGTAATCTGTAAGGAGAGTAAAAAATGGAAGCCACCAATGCCGCAGCCGCTGCGTCCCGCAAGCTGTTCGACTTCGTCAAGCAGAACCGCCTGGATCCGGCCGCGATCCTGGAATCGCGCCGCAAGGATATCGAGGCAATCGCCAGCATCAACGCTGCGCTGCTCGGCGGCCTGCAATCGCTGGTTCGCCAGCAGGCTGCGTTCCTGACTGACACCGCTGCCGAGCTGCAATCGCTCGCCCGTCGCGACCAGGGCGCAGAAGGCCAGGCCGTCAAGGTGTCGGAAGTGCTGCCGCGTTCGCTGCAGAAGGCCGTCGATGGCCTGCGCAACGTGACGGACACCGTGTACAAGGTCCAGGCGGACAGCATTGCCACGGTCGGCAAGCGACTGGCGGAAAACGTCGAAGAGGCAAAAGGGATCCTGCGTCCCAGGCAGTAAGCGCAAGGAAGCATGGCCCCGGTGGCCATGCTTCACCGCCAACCTCTCCGGGACGACTTGATGACAACTAACAATGCCAGCCCCGAAGCTGGACATATCATGCAGACCCGTACGGTAGACCTAGACGGGCAGGTACTCAGGGTCGGCATCCGGCCCGGCAGCGGCGATCTCCCGCCGCTGCTTATGTTCAATGGCATCGGCGCAAACCTTGAACTCGTCGAACCCTTCGTCGATGCGCTGCCGGATGTGGAAGTGATCATCTTCGACATCCCCGGTGCCGGCGGCTCTCCGGCGCCCCTGTTCCCCTATCGTTTCTCCAATCTTTGCGTGATGGCAGACAAGCTGCTGTCGCACCTCGGCTATGCCGGACCGGTCGATACGCTCGGCGTTTCATGGGGCGGCGCACTGGCACAGGAATTCGCGCGGCTGTATCCGCAGCGCTGCCGCCGCCTGGTGCTGGCTGCCACATCGCCTGGCGTGCTCATGGTGCCGGGCAGCCCATCCGTCCTCACCAAGATGATCGGCATTCGACGTTACACCGATGCGGAGTACCTGCGGCGAGTCGGTGGGGACATCTACGGCGGCGCCTTTCGCGACGACCCGTCATTGCTCGATGTCCATGGGGGGCATATGCGTCCGCCGCGCGGGCGCGGCTACCTGTATCAACTGCTGGCCGCATGGGGCTGGAGCAGCCTGCCGTGGTTGCGGGCGCTGAAGCAGCGCACGCTGGTCTTGCATGGCAGCGATGACCCGATCGTGCCGCTGATCAACGCAAAGATCCTGTCCGGTTGCATTCCGGACTCGGCTCTGCATGTGTTCCACGACGATGGCCATCTCTTTCTTCTGACCGCGGCACGCGAATCGGCGCGGGTGGTGGGAGAGTTCCTGCGAGAAGGCCGCTGACACGGCGCCCCGTCCATGCGCCCCGTCCATGACGGGGCGTTTTCGCTTTCAGGCCCGGTAGCGAGGGGGCGGTGCGCCGCAATGCCGGCAAGCGAAAAATTTCGCTCCCAATCTGCACGGTTCATCCGGAGTGGTGCTCAGACCCCATTGCGGGCGGCTGGCGTTGCGGACGGCAGATGGAAATGGCTAACGCTGTCGGGATGTACCATACTCCATGCGTTGAGCCCAGGCTCCATTCTCAATACCAAGAACTGAAATTGAGGAGCTCTGTCATGAACCCCAATCGCATTGCAGCGTTGACGCTTGTACTCGCGGGATGTGCCATGAACCAGGGCACGCCAGGCACCGCAGGTACCACCGCTACTACAGGCGCGACAGGGAGTACGCAGGCGTCGCGCACGGAAAGCTGCAAGGCGACATCGGAGCAGGAGATTTCGGCGCTGTTTGATCGATGGAACCGCTCATTGCAGACAGGCGACCCGCGCAAGGTCGCAGCCAACTATGCAGAGCGCTCCATTCTTCTTCCCACGGTATCGAACAAGCCCCGCGTGACGGTCGCGGAGAGGGAAGACTACTTCCATCACTTCCTGCAAGACAGACCATCCGGGAAGATCGACTTCCGCACCATCGAAATCGGATGCAACTCTGCCGTGGACGCCGGCCTCTACACGTTCACCTTCGCGCGGACGGGGGCTGTGGTCAAGGCACGCTATACATACACGTATCGGTGGGATGGCACGCAGTGGCTGATTACGAGTCATCACTCGTCGGCCATGCCGGAGAAGATGTAGCGCGTGTCGGCTGATCCCTCGCAATTCCGCGAGGTCCAAAAAAAACGCCATGCCAGGTTTCCCTGGCATGGCCAAACGAGCATCAGTTGAATCCTTGTGCGCTCAGAACTTGTGGCGCACGCCTACAGCCGCACCCAGCATCGAGTTCTTGCCATTGGGCAGCGCGTAGCTGTTGCCCGTGGCAAGGCTGGTGGCATAGAAGTTGGACGCCGAATCGAGCGCGAGGCCGGCGTTCTTGGCGTAAGCCGTGCTCAGGTACACATCGGTACGCTTGGAGAATGCGTAGTTCGCGATAAACGCAACCTGCCAGGGGTTGGCGAGGCTTGTATTTCCGAACTGATTCTTGAGGTTGTCGTAGTCGTACTCGAGCGACAGGGCGACGGCGGGCGTCACCTGATAGGCGGCGCCGATCCAGTAGAAGTCGTCACGCCCGATCAGGACGTCTGCCGCATTCTTGCTCTGTCCCCAACGGTAGCCGCCCATGACCTTGGCGGGACCGTAGGTGTAGCTGGCGGCGATGACAGCCTTCTTGGCGGTACCACTGCTGGTGCCAATGGTCGGATTCCACTGGTCATAGCCTGCGGTCACGCCGAAGGGACCTTGCGTGTAGGCCAGTGCAGCGCCGTACGCGCTGTCGCGCCGGGCCTGGCCCGGGACTTCGCCGTTGCCGCCGATCGGCGTTGCCACGCCGACAAAGGCCGGCAGTGCCAGGCCGGTGCCGAACGAGTAGTGAGCCAGCGCCGTGACCGGACCGAACTGGCCGGTGTACTTGACCGTGTTGTCTTCACGGAAGTTCGCGCCCGTCAGCAGTGCTGCGGGCTCGTACTGCGTGGCATAAGCGCCCGGCACGAAGTTGGCGAGCGCTTCGAAGATCGAGGTGTACTGGCGGCCGAGCGTAATCTGGCCAAGGCTGCTGCTCTGCACGCCGACGTACGCCTGGCGGCCGAACAGGCGGCTTTGCTGCTGCAGCGCGCCCGAATCCAGGCTGAAGCCGTTTTCCAGCACGAACAGCGCCTTCACGCCGTTGCCGAGATCCTCGGTGCCGCGCAGGCCCCAGCGGGATCCGGAAACGCCGCCCGAGTCCATGCGGAACACGCTGTGGGCCGCGCCCGGATTGAACTGGTTGGCTGCCGTCGGAATGGCGCCGACGTGGTTCACATACTCGATGTTGATGTCAGCGACGCCATAGAGCGTCACTGTCGACTGCGCGAATGCACTACCAGAACAGGCAAGCAAGGTGGCCAGGGCCATGCTCCTGAGCTTCATGGGGTAAATCTCCTTCTTTTCCTTTGGGGATGGGGTTGCAAGGCGGAACTGCCCGTCGAAATGGGTACTGCTGGGTACTGCTGGGGATTGCATGGGAGCTTGCGGGGCCGGAGCGGCCCCTGCGGTCTGCAGCCGGCGTGTTGCGCGCCGGCTTCAGTTCTTGCGGAGCAGCTGATCGATCAGCGCGGTGGCGCGCGGCCACGGCCCGAAGCCGGCGGCCGGATTGAGGTGGCCGACTTCGCCAAGGTCGACCAGTTCGCTGCCCCAGTCGCTTGCCAGCTGCACGGCGCGTTCGTACTTCGCCAGCGGATCATTGCGGCTGGCCGCGAGGATGCTCGGGAAGGGCAGCGGCTTGCGCGGCACAGGCAGCCAGCCGTGGTCGGCGAGTGCCTCGGGCTGCGGATAGCCGGCCGGCATCGGGGTTTCGAGATCGGCGGGCGTCGCTAGCAGTGCACCGCGGATCTTGCGGTGGTGCTGCGCGGCCCAATGCACGGTGATCATCACGCCGGCGCTATGCGCAACCAGGACCACGGGGCCGTCGATCTGTGCGAGCGCGGCGTCCAGGGCGGCCACGCGCGCATCCCGGCTCAGCTTGTCATGTTCCAGCGGCGCCACGGAGCGGGCGTTCGGCAGTTGCGCCTGGAGCAGGGTCTGCCAGTGCTCGGCGACGTGGTCGCGCAGGCCGGGAACCAGCAGGACGGTGGTGTCAGTAGTAAGGCTCATTGGAGTTCCAGAATTCCAGTAGGTCAGGTAGTGGTTTACTTTGCGCCGCGCTGGCGCTCCAGGCGCTCCAGATCCGCCGTGTAGTAGCGGCGGCCGGCGATGAAGCACACTGCGGCGAGCAGGCCGGTCAGCGGAATCCACTGCAGCGCGCCAAGCAAGCCGATGCGGTCGGCAAGCACACCGGTGACGAACGGGCCCGGGGCCAGGCCCAGCAGGTTGTTGGCCAGCGTGAGCGTGGCAAACGCGGTCGCGTGGATAGCGGGACGAGTCAGATTGGCCACAACGGCGCTGGCGGGACCAGCCGTGCCGCCGACCAGCAGCATGCCTGCACCGATCAGCGCAAGCTGCGCCGTACCGGCCGGCAGCCGGAACGCCACAGCCAGCAGCACGCAGCAGGTGACGCTGTAGCCGATGGCCATCAGCCACTTGCGCGACGGGGAATGACGGGCGACCCAGTCGGTCAGCGCGCCGCACACCACCATGCCCGCACCGGCGGCCAGGACGAACGCCGCAGCGGTAATGCCTGCACGGTCCGTAGCCATACCGTAGTAGCGCGACAGGAAGCTGGGCATCCACGCGAGCAGTGCGCCCATCACGAGCAGTTGCAGGGCGCTGCCTACGTAGGCGCAAAGGATGGACCGCGCGGAGAACAGGGCCGACAGCAGCGGACGAATGGTCATGCTCTCGCGCTGCACTTCAGGTGCCGCGTCTTCGCCCAATGCGCGGCGCTGTGCCTGCAGGCGCGGCTCCGTGATCAGCGCACGATAGATCACCACGAGTACCAGCCCGAAGATGGCCATGCCGGCGAACGCCCAGCGCCAGCCGAACTGGGCCGACAGCGTGCCGCCTGCAGCCATGCCAAGCACGGAGCCGAACGCGCCGCCAGCGATGAAGGCCGAACTCAGGCTGGCGCGCAGGTGGCGCGGAAACACCGACAGCACCACGGCGATGCCCACGCTGCCGTAGGCCGCTTCGCCGATGCCGACGCACAGGCGGGCGATGAACATTTCGCCGAAGTTGTTGGCCAGCGCGCAGCCTAGCGTCGCCACGCTCCAGAGCGCGGCCATCAGCGTCAGGCTTTTGACGCGGCCCCAGCGGTCGGCAAGGATCGACAGCGGAAACGTCAGCAGGCCGACCATCAGCGCCACGATGCCACCCAGGGCGCCGAGTTCGGTGTCGGAGAGTGCCCATTCCGCTTTCAGCAACGGGAATACTGCGTTGAGCACCTGGCGCGACATGTAGTCCGACAGCAGCAGGCCAAAGCTGAGCGCGAAAACCAGCCATGGATAGAAGCGGGATGCGGCCACGGTTTGCGTGCCGGTCACCATGGCGGGTTGAGTGGAAGAATGTCCAAGCATGAATGCTTCTCCTGAGAATCTTGAACGCCCTTTTGGTCATGCCGGTATCGGGCGGCCCGGGACCGTGACATGGTCCCGGAAGCGACTGGCGAAGTATCGGAGATTGGCGGGTCGCGGTTTGACTATGCGGGACAACCTGTTTGCATCTCGGGACAGTCGGGGAAAACGCGTAGAGCGCGAGCGGCGGCGGTCTGAGGCGTGCGGAAAGAGCCATGGCGCCAAGGTCGCGAGGCGTTAGGCAACCCGGTGTTTCCCCATATTAGGCAGAGGAAAGGCACATGGCAGGCAAACGGCGGCGACTGGGATTGGGTAGGAACGGCGCGTCGTTTGCGCCGCGGCAGATCCCGTTGTTGCAGTAGAAATTGAAAATGTGGCAGCGACGCACTAAGGTCGTATCGGGAACATCACTCGGTCCGGCCCGGACGAAGGTGGCGCCATGAAACGCATCGTGCTGGCAGTGTTTGCCGTCGTCCTGCTGCTCCTGCAGGGCGGGTGTACATACTATGGCGTTCCCGCTCCCGGGACGCCGGCGAGTTTCGATCGTTCCTTCGATGCCGCGGCGGGCGCCATGCGCGATGAAGGCGTGGCCGTCAGCGTGCAGGACTACACGAGCGGCTCCATTGCGGGGAACTACGGCAACACGGTCGTCCGCGCCAGTGTGCAGCGGCAGGCCGACGGCTCGGTGCGGGTGCAGTTCGATGCGAGCGATTCGCGCGATCCTAACCTGCTGGGCCGTATCTCGAATCGCTACGATCGGCGCATGGGACGCTGACGCCAGCGGACGCGCCCGGGCTGACCCAATGAAAAAGGGGTGCCAGCAAGCGCTGGCACCCCTTCAGGGCCGGTTGGCGGGTTTGAGCTTGCGCTGTTTGCGCTGATTACTCCGGCAGACCCGCGCCAACAATGTTGAAGCCGGCGTCGACGTAGGTAATCTCGCCGGTCACGCCGCTGGCGAGGTCGGACAGCAGGAAGGCCGCGACATTGCCGACTTCCTCGATGGTCACGTTGCGACGCAGCGGGGCCGAGTTTTCGAAGGCATTGAGCAGCTTGCCGAAGTCCTTGATGCCGGACGCAGCCAGGGTCTTGATCGGGCCGGCCGAAATGCCGTTCGCGCGGATACCGCGCGGGCCGACCGACGCCGCCAGGTAGCGCACGCTCGCCTCAAGCGCGGCCTTGGCCAGGCCCATGGTGTTGTAGTTCGGGACCACGCGCTCGGCGCCGAGATAGGTCAGCGTCAGCAGCGAAGCCTTGTCCGACAGCATCGGCAGCGCGGCCTTGGCCAGCGCCGGGAAGCTGTATGCGGAGATGTCATGGGCAATGCGGAAGCCTTCGCGCGACAGGCCTTCCAGGAAATCGCCGGCAATGGCTTCGCGCGGGGCGAAACCGATCGAGTGCACCAGGCCGTCGAGCTTTTCCCAGCGCTTGCCGAGACCGTCGAAGGTTGCGGCGATCTGCTCGTCGCTGCCGACGTCGCATTCGAAGACGAGATCGGTGCCGAATTCCTTGGCAAAGTCGCTGATCCGGTCCTTGAACCGTTCGCCGACGTAGGTGAAGGCGAGTTCGGCGCCTTCGCGTTTGCAGGCCGATGCGATGCCATAGGCGATCGAACGGTTCGATAGCAAGCCGGTGATGAGGATCCGCTTACCTGCCAGAAATCCCATAAGTTCTCCAAGGTGTTGTATCGGGCACGCTTCCTGCTGCGGCCACGCGGCCGTGGGCATGCCCCGGTGTCCGACGGCCACTTTATTGCGCCGTGTAGAGGGAATGTCCGGATGGCTGGAGCCTACCCGGACGCATGTAAAATTGTCTCACAACTTGGCCCGGCTGCAGAACGCCGGACCTCAGCGTCATATTGGAGGAATCCAGCGGGATGCCTATACAAGCACGTTGGCCGCTTCAGGCGGCATGGCAGTGCTTCCGTCGAGACACGGTACTGCGGTTTGGGCTGGCGCTGGCGCTCGCTGCGGGCATTCCCGCAACGGCGAATGCGGCGCATGGCTTTGCCTTGCACGGGAATCTCAAGTACCCGGCCGATTTCAAGTATTTCGATTACGTGAATCCGGACGCTCCGGTCGGCGGCACGCTGGTGCTGGCCAACCCGGACCGCCGCACGAGCTTCGACAAGTTCAATCCGTTCACGCTGAAGGGTACCGCCGCGCCCGGCCTGAACGCCTTGATGTTCGAGTCGCTGCTGATCAGCAGCGCCGACGAAACCGCGAGCGCCTACGGGCTGCTGGCTGACGATGTCACGGTGGCGCCGGACGAGCTTTCAGTCGTCTTCCATATCCGCCCCGAAGCGCGCTTCGCCAACGGCGACCCGGTCCTCGCATCGGACGTGAAATATTCCTACGACATGCTGATGAGCAAGGCGTCCAGCCCGGGCTACCGCAGCATGTGCATGGACGTGAAGTCGGTCGTGGTCACGGGGGAACGCAGCGTGCGCTTTGATTTCAAGCAACGCAACCGCGAACTGCCGCTGATCGTCGGCTCGTTGCCGGTGTTCTCGAAGAAATGGACCCAGGCCGTGCCCTTCGAGAAGCTGACGTTCGAAGAACCGGTGACCAGCGGCCCGTACATCATCGATCGCTATGACGCGGGCCGCGGCATCATCTTCAAGCGTGATCCGAACTACTGGGGCAAGAAGCTGGCCGTGCGGCGCGGCACCTTCAATTTCGACCGCGTCATCTACCGGCTCTACAAGGACGAAACCGCCAAGCTCGAAGCGTTCAAGGCGGGCGAGTTCGATGCGATCGTCGAGTACCGTGCCAAGAACTGGGCCAAGAGCTACCAGGGCACGAAGTTCACCAAGGGCGAGCTGATCAAGACGGAGTTCCCGCACCGCAACGGCGCGGGCATGCAGGGTTTTGTCATGAACATGCGCAAGCCCATCTTCAAGGACGTGCGCGTCAGGCAGGCGCTGATCCTCGCGCTGGATTTCGAATGGCTCAACCGCCAGCTTTTCTATGGCGCATACAAGCGCCTGGACAGCTGGTTCTCCAATAGCGAACTGGCGGCCAGCGCCACGTTCGACGGCAAGCCGGGGCCGAGCGAACTGAAATTGCTGGAGCCGATGCACGCAAAGCTGGCGCCCGAAGTCTTCGGCCCCGACGTCGTGCAGCCGTCCACGAACCCCCCGCGAACGCTGCGCGACAACCTGCGCGAAGCACGCCGCCTGCTGGCGCAGGCCGGCTGGACCTATACCGATGATGCACTGCGCAACGCCAAGGGCGAACCGATGGTGTTCGAGTTCCTCGATGATGGCGGCGCGATGAGCCGCGTGATTACCACCTATGTCCGAAATCTCGAGAAGCTCGGCATCCAGGTGAACCAGCGCACCACCGACTACGCGCTGTACCAGAAGCGGCTCGAAGATTTCGATTTCGACATGGTGTCGATCCGTTTCCCCGATTCGCAGAGCCCCGGCAACGAACTGCGCGACCGGTTTTCCAGCGAAGCGGCCGACACGCCGGGCTCGGACAACCTGTTCGGGCTGAAGTCGCCGCAGGTGGACCAGCTTGTCGATAACGTGCTGCATGCCAACACGCGTGAAGAACTCGTCACCGCGGGCAGGGCACTGGACCGCGTGCTGATGCATGGGTACTACATCGTGCCAAACTGGTACAGTGCGTCGCATCGGGTCGCGTATCGCAAGGAGCTGGGCTATCCCAAGGACCGGCTGCCTTATTACTACACTGCCGAAGGCTGGATTCTGAGCAACTGGTGGCGCACCGACGTGCAACCGAAGGCTCGCTGAGCAAAAGGAACGGCCGATGCTTGCCTATCTGTTCAAGCGCATTTTGCTGATGATCCCGACGCTGATCGGCGTCATCACGCTGACCTTTGTCGTCATCCAGTTCGTGCCGGGTGGCCCCGTCGAGCAGATGATGCTGGAACTGAAGGGGCGTGGCGGCGGCAGCGGCGAGGCGAGTGGCGGCGGTGCCGAGTACCGTGGCCGGCGCGGGGTCGATCCCGAGAAGATCAAGGAAATCCAGGCGCTGTACGGTTTCGACAAGCCGCCGCTCGAACGCTACTTCCTGATGCTCAAGCGCTTTGCGCGGTTCGATCTCGGCCAGAGCTACTTCCAGCACCGCAGTGTGTGGGAGTTGGTGAAGTCCAAGCTGCCGGTTTCGGTCAGCCTGGGGCTATGGACGTTCTTCCTGACTTACCTGATATCGGTGCCGCTCGGTATTTCGAAGGCGATCCGGGCGGGTAGCCGCTTCGACGTGGTGACCAGCATGATCGTGCTGGTCGGCTACGCGATTCCGGGTTTCGTGCTGGGCGTGCTGCTGCTCGTGCTGTTCGGCGGCGGCACCTTCGTTCAGTGGTTCCCGCTGCGCGGCCTGACTTCCGACAACTGGGATCAGCTCTCGCTGATGGGCAAGGTCATGGATTACCTGTGGCACCTGGTGCTGCCGATCACCGCATCGGTGGTGGGCAGCTTTGCCGTGGTGACCATGCTGACCAAGAACGCGTTCCTGGACGAGATCCGCCGGCAGTATGTACTGACGGCAAGGGCCAAGGGTTTGTCGGAGCGCCGCGTGCTGTGGAAGCATGTGTTCCGCAATGCGCTGATCCCGCTCGTGACGGGGTTTCCGGCTGCGTTCATCGGCGCGTTCTTCACGGGCTCGCTGCTGATCGAAACGCTCTTCTCGCTTGATGGCCTCGGGCTGTTGTCCTATGAAGCGGTACTGCGGCGCGACTATCCCGTCGTGCTCGGCACGCTCTACCTGTTTACGCTGATCGGCCTGGTGACCCGGCTGATTTCCGACGTTTGCTACGTGCTGGTCGACCCGCGCATCCACTTCGAGGCCCTGCACAAATGAAAGTCCTCTCGCAATCGGTGCCGAACGGCCTGCCGCATTCGCCGTCCCCGCGCCAGCGGGCCTGGCAGCGTTTCCGGCGCAATCGCCTGGGCTACTGGAGCCTGATCCTGTTCGTCGCGATCTTCGTGCTCAGCCTGTGCGCGGAAGTCCTGTCGAGCAATCGCCCGCTGGTGGTGCGGTACAAGGACGCGTGGTATTTCCCGATCGTCAAGGTCTATCCGGAAACCGCCTTCGACGGTGATTTCGCCACGCCGGCCGATTACCTGGATCCGTACATCCGCGACCGCATCACCACCAACGGCAATTTCGCGGTATTCCCGCTGAACCACTATTCGTACGATTCGCTCAATTACTTCGCCAAGGAACCCAATCCGGCGCCGCCGTCGGCCGAGAACTGGCTTGGCACCGACGATCGCGGCCGCGACGTGCTGGCGCGCCTGCTCTATGGCTTCCGCGTGTCGGTGCTCTTCGGGCTTGCGCTCACGCTGATCGGCGTGCTGATCGGTACGCTGACTGGGGCGCTGATGGGCTTCTTCGGCGGGCGCTTCGACCTGTTCTCTCAGCGGGCCATCGAGATCTGGAGTTCCATGCCGGAGCTGTACCTGCTGATCATCTTTGCGTCGATCTTCGAGCCGAGCCTGGCGCTGCTGATCATCCTGCTGTCGTTGTTCGGCTGGATGGGCCTGTCGGACTACGTGCGCGCGGAGTTCTACCGCAATCGTTCGCTCGACTATGTGAAGGCGGCGCGGGCGCTTGGTCTGTCCAATGTGCAGATCATGTGGCGCCATATCCTGCCCAACAGCCTGACTCCGGTGATCACGTTCCTGCCGTTCCGCATGAGTGCTGCGATCCTTGCGCTGACCAGCCTGGACTTTCTGGGCCTGGGCGTGCCGCCGACTACGCCGAGCCTTGGCGAGCTGCTCGCGCAGGGCAAGGGCAACCTCGATGCCTGGTGGATCTCGCTGTCGACCTTCACGGTACTCGTGGTCACCTTGCTGTTGCTGACGTTCATGGGTGACGCGTTGCGCGATGCGTTCGATACGCGCCTGGGCCTGGCTGCGCTGCGCGGCCGCGTGGCGCCGAAGGTGCCGGCCGGCGCGCCGGCAGGGGTGACGCCATGAACGTGGTACCGAAGCTGCGGGAAGCGGAGGCCATGCCGCTCGAGCCGACGCCGTCCCCGGCGCCGGGCAGTACGCTGATCTGCGTGGACAAGCTGTCGGTGACGTTTGGTCACGGCGACGACGCTACCCGCGCCGTGCGCGAGGTCAGCTTCGACCTGCGTGCCGGCGAGCGCTATGCGCTGGTGGGTGAGTCGGGCTCCGGCAAGACGGTCACCGCGCTTGCCATGTTGCGGCTCGTCGAGGACGCTGCCTACCAGGGTGCGATCCGGTTCGAGGGCCGCAACCTGCTCGACGTATCGGACCGTGACATGCGCGCCATCCGCGGTGCGGAGATCGCCATGATCTTCCAGGAGCCGATGACCGCGCTGAACCCGCTGTATACGATCGGCAACCAGATTGTCGAGACGCTGGCGCTCCACGAAGGGCTCGACCGGCGCGCTGCGCGCGAACGCGCGATTGCACTGCTGGAACGCACCGGCATCAGCGATGCGGCACACCGCTTCGACAGTTTCCCGCACCAGCTTTCCGGCGGGCAGCGCCAGCGCGCGATGATCGCCATGGCGCTCGCCTGCCGCCCGAAGCTGCTGCTCGCGGACGAGCCGACCACGGCGCTCGACGTCACCATTCGCGCGCAGATCGTGGACCTGTTGCGTGATCTCCAGGCCGAGTTCGGCATGGCGGTGATGCTGATCACCCATGACCTGAACCTCGTGCGTTCGTTCGCACAGCGTGTCGGTGTCATGGAGAAGGGCGTGCTGGTCGAGACCGGCGAGACCGCGCAGGTGTTCGCCTCGCCGCAGCATCCCTACACGCGCAAGCTGATCGACAGTCGCCCGCGGCGCGAGGTGCTGCCGCTCGTGCCACTGGCGCCGACGCTGCTGGAGGCGCGCGGCCTGTGCGTCAACTACGCGCGCAAGCGCAAGGGCATCGCCGGCTGGTTCGGCAAGGACCAGTTCGCTGCGGTGAAGGACGTCGATTTTCAGCTGCGCGAAGGCGAAACCATCGGCATCGTCGGGGAATCTGGCTCCGGCAAGACCACGCTGGCCCATACCGTGCTGGCGCTGCAGCGCAAGAGCGCGGGCACGATCCATTTCCTGGGCCGCAGCTTCGACGACGCCACGAGCAAGGACCGCTGCAAGTTGCGCGCGCGCATGCAGGTGGTGTTCCAGGATCCGTTCGGGTCGCTGTCGCCGCGCATGACGATCGAGCAGATCGTCGGGGAAGGGCTGGCGTTGCACCAGCCGGGCCTGAAGCGCGAGACCACGCGCGAGCGGGTTATCGAAGCGCTGCGCGAGGTCGGACTGGACCGGACTGCACTCGGCCGCTATCCGCACGAATTCTCGGGCGGACAACGCCAGCGCATCGCGATCGCGCGGGTGCTCATCCTCAAGCCGCAGATCCTGGTGCTCGACGAGCCCACATCGGCGCTCGATGTCTCGATCCAGCAGCAGGTGCTGGGTCTCCTTTCCCAGTTGCAGCACAAATACAACCTCAGCTATCTGTTCATCAGCCACGATCTTGCGGTCATCCGGGCGATGGCCCACCGGGTCATCGTCATGAAGGCCGGCGAGGTGGTGGAGGCAGGGGAGACCGAGGCCGTTCTCGGTGCGCCGCAACATCCCTATACGCGCAAGCTGATGGCTGCTGCCCAGATTGGTGCAGCCTGACTCCATTGCCGTGCAGCAAGACACCGCCTCCCGGCGGTGTCACGCATTTGTGATGAAAAAAACGACAATCCAGATGCGAAAAATGAAGTAGGTCATTGATTGCAAAGCGCTTTCTGTCAAATTTGTAACGAACTTTGACAGGCGGGTGACAAGCCTATACCATCCCGCGAGGACTATTTTTCGGGGTGGTCGCTCGTCCGCTTTGCGGCGAGACCTGCACGGTTTTTGTGCCCATATGACCGGCGCGCTTCTTGCGTTCGGTTCATCCCCGCAATGATTCAGGCATCACCATCCGCGCCGCGGTATTCGTCCGGCGTGATGGGGATGATTCGAACGATTCATCAGGAGAACCAATGCAGCGATCGGTACTTCATTCCCTGGCACGCGTTGCCGCAGGGATTGCCATTGCCTGCGGTGCGACTGTGTCGAATGGAGTGCTGGCGGATACGGTCTTCAAGGATCCCGATGCCCGCATCGACGCTTCGGCCCAACTGGGCGCGGACACGCATGCGGAAGGCAAGCGTGGCTTGCTGTCGTCGGTCGTGACTTCCACCAGCAATGTCGCCAGCAAGGCTGGTGACCTGGTCATGAACGCGCTTGGCCTGATCGGCGTGCGTTACCGCTTCGGCGGCAACAGCCCCGAATCCGGCCTGGACTGCAGCGGCTTTGTCCGCTACGTGTTCCATGACACCTTCGGCTTCATGCTGCCGCGCCGTTCCGTCGAAATCAGCCAGGTCGGCACCAACGTGGCCGCCAGCGACCTTCGCCCCGGCGATCTGGTGTTTTTCAACACCATGCGCCAGACGTTTTCGCACGTCGGCATCTATATCGGCGACAACAAGTTCGTGCATGCCCCGTCCACGGGCAGCAAGATCCGTGTCGACGACATGCGCGCCGCCTATTGGGTGACGCGCTACAACGGCGCACGCCGCATCGACGACAACCAGTCGTCGAGCCGCGGCGACAGCCTCGGCAACATGGTCGAGACGCTCAAGCGATTCGACCCGAACGCGAGCACGCGCACGCTGTACGGCGGCTGATCGTCAGCCATGCGCCAAAACAAAAGGACTGCCCCGGCAGTCCTTTTGTTTTGTGCGGCAGTCCGGCTATTGCGCCGCCACGGTACCGGCCGGCCGCAGCCGGGCCTGTTCCAGCTTCTGGCGCAAGGTTGCCATCATCGCCGCCGTGGCCTGTTCTCCCGCCAGCACGGCGCGGTTGCGGGAGTTGAAATCGCTGCTGCCCATGTCCGGCAGTTCAGGTCGGATCACCACGTCCGCACGCGCGAGTGCCATCTTGTTGATCGACTGGCCCATGATGGTCGTGGTCTGCAGCAACACGCCGCTCTGGCCGCCATTCTTCTGGCTGGACGGGTCTGCCGAGATGTTGACGGCGATGACGAAATCGGCCCCCATGCTGCGCGCCGAATCGACCGGCACGGGCTCGACCAGACCGCCATCTACATAATCGCGGCCCTGGATGGAAACCGGCTGGAACACGCCTGGCACGCTGCTGGACGCGCGCACGGCCTGGCCCGTATTGCCGCGCCGGAAGAGGATGCGCTCACCGGTCTTGAGGTCGGTTGCCACAATGCCCAGCGGCAGCTTCATCGCCTCGATCGGGCGGTTCGAAACCAGCCGGTTCACGTAGTTCTGCAGGGCCTCCCCCTTGAGCCAGCCGCCAAAGCGGGTGCCGAAGGGGAGGGCCCAGTCGGCGATGGCGGCTTCATCCATGGTCAGGGCGAGCTTGTTGAGCTCGAAGCCGCTCATGCCGGTGGCATAGAGTGCTGCGACCACCGAGCCCGCACTGGTGCCCGTGACCAGGTCCGGGTGGATGCCTTGTGCTTCGAGCGCCTTGATCACGCCGATATGGGCAAAGCCACGCGCGGCGCCACCGCCGAGCGCCAGGCCGATCTTGATGGGTCGTGGCGCTGGCTGTGTGGCCACCGGATTAGCGGGCTCAACCGGTGTGGAAGGGCGCGGGCCGAACGAGCACGCGGAGAGCAAGGCGACTGCGGAGGCGCCGAGAAAATGACGTCGTTGCATGAATCGGGTGCCAGTGGATAAGCAGAGGCAGGCGGAATCGGAAATGTGACTTGGCCGGCTCAGTGATGGGGAATTCTTGCACTGGCCGTTCTTGTGACCGCCCGAAGCATAAATGATTCCGTCCGGGAGGGTGGCGGGTCGGCTGGCGAGCATCCTGGCGGGCGTGGGCCAGCGGGTTCGCTTGCTATAATGCAGCACCGACATATTCCAGCCTGCGCGCGTCCGCGCGGGCTTTTTTGTTTGTTCCCCGACCGCCATGACCCAACGCGTCCGCACCCGTTTCGCGCCGAGCCCGACCGGCTTTATCCACCTCGGCAATATTCGATCCGCGCTTTATCCGTGGGCGTTCGCCCGCCGGATGAAGGGCGATTTCGTGCTGCGCATCGAAGATACCGATGTCGAGCGTTCCTCGCAGGAAGCCGTCGACGTGATCCTCGAAGGCATGGCGTGGCTCGGCCTGGATATCGACGAAGGCCCGTTCTACCAGATGCAGCGCATGGACCGCTACCGCGAGGTGCTGGCCCAGATGGTCGACAGCGGCCTGGCCTACCCGTGCTATATGAGCACGGAAGAACTGGACGCGCTGCGCGAAGCCCAGCGCGAGCGCGGCGAAAAGCCGCGCTACAACGGTTTCTGGCGCCCCGAGCCGGGCAAGGTCTTGCCGCAGCCGCCGGCCGGCGTGAAGCCGGTGCTGCGTTTCCGCAATCCGCTTGACGGCAGCGTAGTCTGGGACGACGCGGTCAAGGGCCGTATCGAGATCTCGAACGAGGAGTTGGACGACCTCGTCATTGCGCGGCCGGACGGCACGCCCACCTACAACTTCTGCGTGGTGGTCGACGATCTCGACATGAAGATCACGCACGTGATCCGTGGTGACGACCACGTCAACAATACGCCGCGTCAGATCAATATCATCCGCGCGCTTGGCGGCACACAGCCCGTCTACGCGCACTTGCCCACGGTGCTCAACGAGAGCGGCGAGAAGATGAGCAAGCGTCATGGCGCCATGAGCGTGACTGGCTATCGCGATGAAGGCTATCTGCCGGAAGCCGTGGTGAACTACCTGGCCCGCCTGGGCTGGGCGCATGGCGACGCGGAAATCTTCAGCCGCGAGCAGTTTGTGGAGTGGTTCGACCTCGAACACCTGGGCAAGTCGCCGGCGCAGTACAACCCGGAAAAGCTGGCCTGGCTGAACAACCACTACATCAAGGTGGGCGACAATGCGCGCCTGGCCGAGCTGACGCGTCCATTCATCGAGGCGCTCGGCGGCAAGGTGGAGGGTGCGGACCTGGTTGGGGTGATCGCACTCGTCAAGGACCGGGCTAATACGCTCAAGGACGTTGCGCAGACGGCGCTGCTGTTCTACCGCGGCGAGCCACAGGCTGATGCTGCCCTGAAGGCCGAGCACCTGACGCCGGAAATCCAGCCGGCACTGAAGGCGCTGGCGACTCAACTGGGCGCCTTGCCCGAATGGAAGCGCGAAGCCATCAGCGCTACGTTCAAGGCGGTGCTTGCGGAGTTTGGGCTGAAGATGCCCAAGCTGGCCATGCCAGTGCGCCTGCTGGTCGCTGGCCAGTTGCAGACGCCGAGCATCGACGCGGTGCTCGAGCTGTTCGGCCGGGAAGCTGTGCTGCGCCGTATCGGCGCGGGCGTCGAAGCGTAAAAAGCTGCGAAAAACTCCTGGCAGGGGCTTGCGCTCCGGCCCGGAGTTCGCCATAATCTCGTTCTCCCTGCAGCGCGGTCAGTGATCAAGCGGGCGGTCTGGAAAAGATCTTGCGTCGTGAGGCTGAAAACTGCGAAAAGCAGGCAAGAAAAAGACAGATTGGGTGCTTGCAAAAAATCGAGGTTGATATATAATCTCGGCTTCGCTTGAAACGGTGGATTAATGCCGACTCAGGCGAATGAGCAGAAAGTAGTAAATGGCAGTACCATGGGGCTATAGCTCAGCTGGGAGAGCGCTTGCATGGCATGCAAGAGGTCAGCGGTTCGATCCCGCTTAGCTCCACCAAGATTTGCGGGATTATCTGCAGTTTGGATGTTCCCAGACGGAACAAGTCGAAAGACAAGTTTCTGTCCCCTTCGTCTAGAGGCCTAGGACATCACCCTTTCACGGTGAGTACAGGGGTTCGAATCCCCTAGGGGACGCCATAACAACGGGCGTAATCAAATGCCTGAATATGCTGCGTCGAGCGAAGCTCGAGGTAGCAGCCGACTAAGGAGTGGTAGTTCAGTCGGTTAGAATACCGGCCTGTCACGCCGGGGGTCGCGGGTTCGAGTCCCGTCCACTCCGCCAAACTAAACCCACATGGTTAATGCCATGTGGGTTTTTTCTTATAAGTGAGAGGATTATCTGATAATCACCGTAATGGCAAATAACTGTTGCGGTTTATATCGAAGCTGTATATAATCCTTTTATTCGCTGAACGCGGTGTTAATACCGAAGACGGTGAAATGCAGTAGCGAAGTAAATGCAGTAGCGAAAGAAATGCAGTAGCGAAGTAAATGCAGTAGCGAAGTAAATGCAGTAGCGAAGTAAATGCAGTAGCGAAGTAAATGCAGTAGCGAAGTAAATGCAGTAGCGAAGTAAATGCAGTAGCGAAGTAAATGCAGTAGCGAAGTAAATGCAGTAGCGAAGTAAATGCAGTAGCGAAGTAAATGCAGTAGCGAAGTAAATGCAAATGCAGTAGCGAAGTAAATGCAGTAGCGAAGTAAATGCAGTAGCGAAAGTAAATGCAGTAGCGAAGTAAATGCAGTAGCGAAGTAAATGCAGTAGCGAAGTAAATGCAGTAGCGAAGTAAATGCAGTAGCGAAGTAAATGCAGTAGCGAAGTAAATGCAGTAGCGAAGTAAATGCAGTAGCGAAGTAAATGCAGTAGCGAAGTAAATGCAGTAGCGAAGTAAATGCAGTAGCGAAGTAAATGCAGTAGCGAAAGTAAATGCAGTAGCGAAGTAAATGCAGTAGCGAAGTAAATGCAGTAGCGAAGTAAATGCAGTAGCGAAGTAAATGCAGTAGCGAAGTAAATGCAGTAGCGAAGTAAATGCAGTAGCGAAGTAAATGCAGTAGCGAAGTAAATGCAGTGCGAAGTGCCGCGAAGTAAATGCCGTAATACGGGGCTATAGCTCAGCTGGGAGAGCGCTTGCATGGCATGCAAGAGGTCAGCGGTTCGATCCCGCTTAGCTCCACCAGAATTCAGGAAGCATCGCAGTAAAAAAGATGCTTCCAAAGCGCAGAGAAGTTTGTTAGAATAGCGGACTAATCAGCGCGAGACGGAACGTGTTGAGAGACAAGTTTCTGTCCCCTTCGTCTAGAGGCCTAGGACATCACCCTTTCACGGTGAGTACAGGGGTTCGATCCCCTAGGGGACGCCATAACATCGGGCGTAATCAAATGCCTGAATATGCTGCGTCGAGCGAAGCTCGAGGTAGCAGCCGACTAAGGAGTGGTAGTTCAGTCGGTTAGAATACCGGCCTGTCACGCCGGGGGTCGCGGGTTCGAGTCCCGTCCACTCCGCCAAACTAAACCCACATGGTTAATGCCATGTGGGTTTTTTCTTTTGTACTTGGCTCAATATCAAATACCGGATCAGTGCCAATAGCGCGGGCCATTCACTCTCCATCCGGGCAGAGAGCCAATACCCGCCCAATAATGCTCAGTGCCGTTCCGCTGCACTGATACGCATGAAATACCGAACCAGGAAAAAGCCGGCCACTGCCAGGCTCGCGCTGTTGGCGATCCAGAAGCCGGAGGCGCCGCGCGTGAACGGGGGCAGGGTATCGATCAGCCCGAATCCCAGCACATACCCCCCACCAATTCCGATGCCCCACAACGAACCGGCGTAAATCAGCGTCGGAATCAGCGCAATTTTGTAGGCGCGCAGGATAAAGGCCGTCATGACCTGGACGGCATCAAAAGCCTGATAGAAGGCGATAAACAGCACCAGTGGCAGTGCCGCGGCCACGACAGCACCATCCTTCGTATAAGCGTGCAGCACAGTCTCCCTCAGCAGCCATAGCAGGCAGCCGGTCAACATGGCCAAGGCTGCTGCCAGGCAGATGCCGCGCCACGCGAGGCGGCTGGCGCCAGCCATGTCGCGCGCGCCAATCGACTGGGCAACCAGCGTCGAGGTGGCGATGGCCAGCGAAAGTGGCAGCATGTAGGCCACGGCACCCAGGTTGGCGATGATCTGGTGTCCGGCAAGCATGACGGTGCCCATGCGCGTGATGAAAATGGACATCAGCGTGAACGATGTGATCTCGATCAGGTAAGTCAGCCCCATCGGCACGCCCAGCCGCAACAGTGCCCGCAACTGTGTGGCCACGGGCCAGCTCCAGGCCGAGAAAATCTTCAGGGACCGATAGACCGCGCTGTAGCGCAGGATCAGTAGCCCCGCGATGCACCAGGTCCAGCTGATCAATGTCGAAGCGAGCGCGCAGCCGGGGCCGCCCATGGCCGGCACGCCGAAGCCACCGTTGATAAACCACGCATTGAGCGGCACCTTCAGGGCCAGGCCGACGATCTGCAGCATTGTCACCATGACCGGGCGCGACAGCGCATTGTTGAGCGCCGAATAGATGCGAAAGCCCAGCGCGGCGGGCAGGCCGAACGCGCCGATATGCAGATACTGGCTCGCCTTGCCGACCAATTCCGGTGGCGCCTTGGCGAAGGCAAGCAGCGGTTCCGGGAAGGCGAGCAGCAGGACGCCAGGGACGGATAGCGCCAACCCGAGCCACGCGGCTTGCCGGACTTCGCTGCCGATCTCGTCGCTGCGTCCCGCGCCATATAGCTGGCCGGCAATCGGCGCTAGCGCCTGCAGGACGCCCATCAGGCTGATGTAGACGGTGATATAGATCGAGCCGCCGAGGCCGACCGCTGCGAGGTCGCTGGCCGACGCGCGACCGGCCATGACCGTGTCCATGACGCCGAACGCTATAACGGCTAGCTGGCCAACCAAAACTGGTGCGGCAAGATGGGCGATGCGCCGCAGATCGTGGAGCAGGTTCATGCCGGATTCATACGAGCGCGAGAGAGCGCATAAGTCAGCCGGCAGCGGCGGCGCGGCCGCCAGCCATGCCGCCGGCAGGAGGGTTCAGGGTTACTGGGGCAGACGGCGCCGCGGCAGTTCAGGGCGTGTGTGCGTGGCGTGCGAAGTATCGACCAGGCGATACATCCGGAAACGTTCGTCACGGTCGGCCGGGCGGCGGCCTTCCCAGATCAGCCGCCATTCGAAATGCGAGATCTTGCTCGGCTCGCCGTAATCGGCGCTGTCGTGCCGCAGCAGGATGTCGCAGCCATCCTCGGGGCCACCGAAGCGGAAATGTCCAAAGTAGGCGAACGAAGCGAGCTGCGCATTGCCCATGCGGATCGGCTGCACGCATTCATAGGTCGACGGCAGCGCCATGGACGCGGCTTCGACGACATCACGGTAAGTCTTGCCGTAATTGATCGACGGCAGCCACAGCGTCATGGCCATGACCCACATCAGCGTGGTGCCGGCTGCGGAAATCACGACGGGGCGCCAGATCTGCTTGGGCGCGCGCGACAGGCGCCAGCGTACCACCAGCACCCACGCCACCGTCGCGAGCAGCGCGAAGATGACCGCGGAAAGCGTGAAGTGGTGCTGGAAGCCGGGCAACTGCCGGAACACGTTGCGGGCGATGCGCGGCGGCCATCCTGTCGTCTTGGCGATCCACAGGAACCACACCGTGCCGCCGAAGATGGTGAAGAACAGCAGGGCGAACCAGTCGATCGCGTTGATCACGCCGCGCGCGAGCGTCGGCAGCGCAAAGGCACCGAGAATCGCCATCGGCGGCAGCAGCAGGATGAATTGCACGTCGCTGGCGTTGGTCTGCAGGAACAGCAACACCAGTGTCGGCAACAACAGTGCGAGCGGCAGCGCCACATGCGGGGCGCGGCGCATGCCGGCCCAGGCAACCCAGGCCCAGCCTGCGATCGGCCAGACCGGCCACGCATACAGGAACAAGTTGCGCATGTTGAAGCCGAAGGTCTGCATGTTCGGCGCGCCGTAGCTGCGGCGGTCATAGCGTGCCCACTCGCGGATGTAGCTCACCGCTTCAGTCCGGTCTGCCACGCTGAAATAGGCAGCCGCCAACCACGCCGCGACGATCACGAGCGCCATGGGCAGGCCAATCGCGGCCAGGCGCCGCCAGGAGAGCTGAGCGCAGATCGCCGCGCAGACCGCGCCCGCAAGCAGCAAGGCCAGCGGCAGGATGGGGCCGCTGGCGAGCGTCAGGGCCCCGAGGCCAATGCCGAACAACAGGCTGCCCTGCACGGGCTTGTCCAGGCTGCGGACCAGCGCGTACAGGATCATCGCGATCAGCGCGACCTGGCCGACCTGGGCGGTCGTTTCATGGCCGCGGACAGCCAGGCCGACACAGGCCAGGAACACGAGCAGCGCACCGTCGGCGAGCGTGCGGCCATAGTCGCGCGCGCTCGGTTGTCCGCCGAAGGCATAAGCAAAGGGCTGGACCTCGTCGCGGCGTCCGAGCAGGTAAGTCGTGTACCAGATAAAGGCGCAGGTGGCGAAGAAGCACAGCGCCGTGGCCAGGCGCGACGCATCGGGGGCGCCGAGCCAGCCGCCGAACAAGCGGATCATGGCGGCACCGATCCAGAACACCAGCGGCCCGTCTTCGGTGAACGGGCGCCCGGCGATGTTCGGCATCAGCCAGTCATGCACGCCGCCCGTTGCAAGCTGCCACATCACGCCGAACCCGGCCGCATCCTCGTTCTTCCATGGGTCGCGGTCGAACAGGCCGGTCAGCCCGTAGATGAGACAGATGGCCAGCAGCAGGACGCGGGGCAGCGCACCGGTTGCGGCGGCAGTCAACTGGACGGGGGAAGTCTTGGCTTCACGCATCGGCGGGTCGGGTCAGCAATGCGGCGCGAGCCGCTGCCGCAAGCGAAACGGCGGCGCTATTGTCATGACAGAGGGTAAAAATGCAAAGAGGCAGCCGCGGCTGCCTCTTTTGCGGGTTTGCACGGTACCGGAACATCCGTCCCCAGGCACCACGCAAACGGAAGTTCGCCGGAGCGATTACTTCGCAACCTTGCCCAGCTTGCTGCCGAACTTCTGGCGGAACTTCTCGACGCGGCCGGCCGTGTCCATGATCTTCTGGGTGCCGGTGTAGAACGGGTGCGATTCCGACGAGACTTCGATCTTGGCCAGCGGGTATTCCTTGCCGTCCTTCACGATCGTGTCTTTGGTCTGGATGGTCGAACGCGTAATGAAGCTGAAGTCGCAGGACATGTCCTGGAACACGACTTCGCGGTAATTCGGGTGGATGCCTTCTTTCATGGTGATTCCTTACTGGTTGGGTAGCCAGTCCGCTGCGCGCTGCCGGCACAATGCCGCGGCGGCCAACGAACCACTTGCCGATTACGGGCAAACCGGAATTATGGCAGAAAAACAATGGCTTGGGGAAGCGCAACCACAATTCGCGGCCGACCGTCTCCTGCTCGTCGGCGCTGGCTATGCGGAAGTTCCAGCCGGGTCCTGCCGGAAGAACGTTGCGAGGCATTGGTACACCACCGGCCAGTGGCGCTTCAGGCCCACGGGCTCGACAAAAAATGCTTCGGCCGTCACTGCAAAGAACTCGCTCGGTGCCTCGCAGCCGTACGGGTCGATCAGCCGCAAGGCGGCCGGCAAGCGCTCGGGGTGTTCCCAGGCTTCGACCGGATGCCGGTCCCAGGTCTCCGCGAAACGGTCGTATTCAGTCAGGAATGTCTCGGCCCACGCTTCGGCATCGACGCCAGGGTGCAACACCCGCGAGAACGGCGGCACGCCGTCCGGCTCGCCGTCGAGCATGTCGAGCTTGTGGGCGAATTCATGGATGACAACGTTGTACGTGTCTGCGGGAACGTCGTGCTCGGTATCGAGCCCCCCGCCTGGGGATTCGACGTCGGGCCAGGACAGGATGACCGGGCCGTGTTCCCAGGCTTCGCCGCTCGCCTCTTCGACGATGCCATGCACGAGACCGATCTCGTCTTCCACCGTACGCCGGATGATGAATTCGCCCGGGTACAGCACGATGCCATGCCAGCCGCGATACCACTCGATGCCAAGCCGGAGGATGGGAACGCATGCCTGCACGGCGACACTGACGACCATGTCGTCGCTCAGCGGCAGTTCGTGCGCGGTCGAATATTCCTTTTCGGCGATGAAGAGCGTGGCGAGTTCACGCAGTGCACGCCGATCATCTTCCGGGTAGCGCTGGACGAACGGCAGTGCCGACACGGTGTGGTCCCACAGCGCATCGGGAATCGCGTAGTGCTCCAGCTTGCGGGCTTTCGAGCGGGTGCGCAGGAATTGGGTCAGTTTGCCGAGCATGGTGCTAGGGGGCAACGTTGCCGCGGGCCACACGACAAAAAACAAAAAGGCGTGCCGCGGCACGCCTTTTGTTCGCAGGGCGAAGATGCCGAGGCTTAGCCGCCTCTGCGCATCATATCGAAAAACTCTGCGTTGTTCTTCGTCGCTTTCATCTTGTCCAGGATGAATTCCATCGCCTGCACTTCGTCCATGTCCGAGATGAACTTGCGCAGGATCCAGATCTTCTGGAGGATGTCCGGCTTGATCAGCAGTTCTTCGCGGCGCGTGCTGGACTTGTTCAGGTTGATCGACGGATAGACACGCTTTTCGGCGAGTCGGCGTTCCAGGTGCACTTCCATATTGCCGGTGCCCTTGAACTCTTCGTAGATCACGTCATCCATGCGACTGCCGGTTTCGATTAGCGCGGTGGCGATGATGGTCAGCGAACCCCCTTCTTCCAGGTTACGCGCGGCACCGAAGAAACGCTTCGGGCGTTGCAGCGCGTTGGCGTCGACACCACCGGTCAGCACCTTGCCGGAGGCCGGCACCACGGTGTTGTAGGCGCGGGCCAGACGCGTAATGGAGTCCAGCAGGATCACCACGTCGCGCTTCAGTTCGACCAGGCGCTTGGCCTTCTCGATCACCATTTCGGCCACCTGGACGTGGCGGATGGCCGGTTCGTCGAACGTGGAGGCGACCACTTCGCCGCGCACCGAGCGCTGCATTTCGGTCACTTCTTCCGGGCGCTCGTCGATCAGCAGCACGAACAGGTCGGCTTCCGGATGATTGTTGGCAATGGCGTGCGCAATATGCTGCAGCATCACGGTCTTGCCGGACTTCGGCGAGGCCACTAGCAGTGCGCGCTGGCCGCGGCCAATCGGCGCGATCATGTCGATGATCCGGCCGGTGATGTTTTCTTCCGCCTTGATGTCGCGTTCGAGCTGGAGCGGCCGGTTCGGATGCAGCGGCGTCAGGTTCTCGAACATGATGCGGTTCTTGACCGCTTCCGGCGGATTGCCGTTGACCTTGTCGACCTTGACCAGTGCGAAGTAGCGCTCGCCGTCCTTCGGCGTGCGGACTTCACCTTCGATCGAATCGCCGGTATGCAGGTTGAAGCGGCGGATCTGCGACGGGCTGATATAGATATCGTCCGTGCTGGCCAGGTACGACGTTTCCGGCGAGCGCAGGAAACCGAAGCCGTCTGGCAAAACTTCCAGGGTGCCGTCTCCGTAGATGGTTTCGCCCATCTTGGCGCGCTTCTTCAGGATCGCAAACATGAGTTCCTGTTTGCGCATCCGCTGTGCGTTGTCGATCTCGAGCGTTGCCGCCATTTCGAGAAGCGCAGACACGTGAAGCGATTTGAGTTCTGTCAGGTGCATAGACAAAGGGTACAGAAGGCCCGGACGGGCGAGACCTAGAGGGAAGGGGGAAGAAATGAGCGAACGCTCGGGGAAGTTGTTGGTGGCATCTTAGCACAATCCGACCGGCGCGCCAGGACGTGGCGCACGCACATCGGATCGTGGGAAACCCGGAGCCCGCGTCGTCAGGGCTCCGGCAGGCAATCGCTTACAGGTTGCCGTCGAGGAACGCCGTCAGTTGCGACTTGGACAGTGCGCCGACCTTCTGGGCCGCCACCGCGCCGTTCTTGAACAGGATCAGCGTCGGGATGCCGCGGATGCCAAACTTGGCCGGCACTTGCTGGTTCTCATCGACGTTGATCTTGGCGATCTGCAGCTTGTCGCCATAGTCCTTGGCCACTTCGTCCAGGATCGGGGCGATCATCTTGCACGGGCCGCACCATTCCGCCCAGAAGTCGAGCAGGACCGGCTTGTCGGACTGGAGGACGTCGGCATCGAACGAGGCGTCGCTCACATACTTGATTTGTTCACTCATGGCGGAAAACCTCTGGTTTCGCTCAGTTTGTCAATGGCTGGGAATGGCCGAACCGTTACCTTACACGAGAATCCCCGAATTCGCCTGAGGCACTCCGGCGGGATTCGGCAGGGCCTCGGTCGCCTCTGTTTCGCGGATATGGTACCAGTTTGCGGATTTTCAAGCGCCCGTCTGCAAGGGGCTCAAAACCTTCCGGAAAATCGTCGGCGTGGGGATATTCTGCCTTGAATCCCGCATTTACATGAATGCTTGTTTCAATGATGCCAAGAGATTCCGTCAATCGTAGATGTGATTCATACGGCATATGTCAGAATCGACAGCTGGCGCCGGATTTGCCCGCATATGTGCCTGATGCGCAGGCCGCACGCGTAGAATGGAAGGGCAGCACTTCCTGCGCGCCATGCGCCATCGACAAGGCCATCGACATGACTCCCGATTCCCGCAAGCCCACAGAGCCCGACGCCGGACAGCCGTCCCCGGATGTGGAACACCTGAGCGACGCGCTGGATCACATCAGCAGCGCGGTCGAGACCAACAGCATTGCCAGCGGCGCAGCCAAGGGGCTGGTGTACAGCATCATCGAGACCCTTGGCACGCTGGTCGGCGACCCGGATCTGCCCGAACACGCCCGTTCTGGCTACGAAGGCCTGCTGGAAACCGCTCGCGAAATCCGCGCGCGGATCGAAGGCGGCCCGCACTGAGCCAGCCCGTACCCGACCGCGCAGATCCCGGGCTTTTGTACAGAGCCGCCGCCGACATTTGCGGCGGGGACCATGGGGATTTTGTTGTTTTTGCCATTGCCGTTGTTTTTTCCTTCGTTGTCGTATCCCTTTTCTCCACGCAGGCCGCGTAGCACGCGGCAGGTGCGCCCATGACGCCGCTGCGCTTTCGTCCCGGCCCGGATTTCCTCGACCAGGCAGCTGCGGCTGCCTGGTTTTTCCTTGACCGCTGCGGTGTGTCCGAAGCGGGCGCGCACGTGATCGTTCCCACGGCGGCGCAGATCCCCGGCGTACGCATGGCGCTCGATGCTGCAGCGCGCGCCGCCGGCCAGCCGCGGCTGCTGCCGCGCGTGCTCACGCTCGGCCACTGGCTGCTCGACCTGCCGCCTGAAGGCGCGCCGGTGCGCAGCCATGCCGCGAGGCTGCTGGCCGTGCAGCAGGCCGTGCGCGCGCAGGACTGGCTCAGGCGATCGTTTGGCGCCCAGACGGAATCTGCCGCGTGGGGCCTCGCGCAGACGCTGCTGTCGATCTGCGACGAACTCAATACGCGCTGGCTCGAAGACGTCGCCGTGAGCGACGGCGAAGCCATGGATGGCACTGACCGCGCGGCGCTGCTGCAGGGGGCGCTCGAACGTACCTATGCGCACCTGTCCGAGCGGATGCTGGGCGAGGAGTCGCGCATCGTGCTCGCGTTCTGGCAGGCGCTGTCGGGACCCGACGATCCGCTGCCATCGCGCCGGCGTGCGCTGCGCCGGCTCGCGCAGCAACTGTCCGGGCCGGTCGTATGGATCGCCCCGACGCCGCCGACGCCTATCGAAGGCGCCTTCCTGCGTGATGCCGACGAGCTCGTGCCAGTGCTGGAGATCGGCTACGACTGGTCTGGCGCCGCCGAAGCCCAAGAGCCGGGCTGGTATGACACTCTGATCTCGCTGTGGCCCGAGGCACGGATCTCCGATGCCGCCGACGCCCCGGCATTCACGCCAGCGTTGCCCACATTGCCCGAAGGGCGCCCGGCTATCCGCGTCATCGGTACCGCCCGTTTCGAGGATGAAGCGGCCGCTGCGGCGGACCAGCTCGTGCAATGGCTCAACGCCGGGCGCCGCAATATCGCGCTGGTCGCACACGACCGCGTCGTGGCCAGGCGCGTGCGTGCTTTGCTGGCGCGCGCCGGTGCACCGGTGCGGGACGAGACCGGCTGGAAGCTGTCGACCACGCGTGCGGCCGCGGCACTGATGCGCTGGTTCGACCTGCTCGTGCGCGATGGCGACACCGCCGCGCTGCTCGACTTGCTGAAAAGTCCGTTCTGCCTGCCCGATTTCCCGGACCGCGGTGCCGCCATCGCGCTGATCGAGCGCCAGGTCCGCCGCGACAATGTCAGTGGCGGTTGGGACCGGCTGCGCCATCTGCCGCGCGCATTGCCCGCTGCGTTGGCCGACGCCGATGCTGACGACACCGAAATCAAGCGCGCCGAGGCAGTGCGCCGCAGTGCGGGCGAGCTGCTCACCATCCTTGCTGACGAGGCGGCACGCTGGCCGCGTGGCCTCGCGCAGCATCCGTTGTCGATGTGGCTCGGTTGCCTGGACGGCACGCTTGACGCGCTCGGCATGCGCGCCGCGCTCGCTGCCGATGAAGCCGGTCGGCAATTGCTCGATGCACTCGCGCGCTTGCAGGACTTGCCTTCGGATGAAACCAGTTCGCACGCCACGCTGAGCCAGGCCGAGTTCCGCGCGATGCTGTCGGCCTTGCTGGAGTCCGTGGCGTACAAGGAGCCATCGGCGGCAAGCGCGGCGCGCATCACCATCTTGCCGCTGAACGGCGCACGCATGCGCCGTTTCGACGGCGTGGTGGTGGTGGGCTGCGATGACGCGCAACTGCCGTCGAGTGCTGCGGAACTGATGTTCTTTTCCAACCAGATGCGCCGCGAACTGCAGCTCGAGGACCGCGAGTCACGCTTTGCGCAGCAGGCGCGCGACCTAGCCGAAGTCCTGCTTAACAACGACGACGTGGTGCTGACCTGGCAGCGCCTGGGCGGCCGCGGCGAGCCCAAGCACGTATCCGGCTGGATCGAGCGCCTTTCCGCATGCTGCGCGCGCGCTGGTGTCGCCATTGAAGCCAGCATGGCACCGCTGGTTCATCAGACCTTCGCCGAAACGCAGGGCATGCCCGCACCGGCAGCACCCCAGCTGGTGCCGGCACGCTGGAGCGCGCAGGCCTACAACATGCTGCGGCGCTGCCCGTATCAATTCTTCGCCGGCCGCATGCTGGGCCTGGCCGGGCTTGACGCTGTCAGCGATGATCTCGAGAAACGCGATATCGGCGAGCTGCTGCACCGCGTGCTGCTGCGCTACCATCGCGAACTGCTGGCGCGCCGTGAGCGCGGCGAGACGGTGCCGGAGGCGGAGCGCCTTGACCGGCTGCGCGAAATCTCGGACGACGTCTTTGGCGCACTGATGGCCGAGGACGGCAATGCCATCGGTTACTACCGGCGTTGGTGTGAAGTCCTGCCGTCCTACGTGACCTGGCAGACCGAGCGCGAAGCGCAAGGATGGTTCTGGCGGGGCGGCGAAATCGACGCCGGCGTGGACCTGCCCATGCCGGACGGCAAGCCGATCCGTTTGAACGGGCGCATCGACCGGCTCGACCAGGGGCCGGGCGGCGCGCATGCCGTGCTCGACTACAAGACGCAGAGCGCCGCGCGCCTCAAGCGCAAGACCAGCGAGGTCGAGGAGGACTGCCAGCTGCCGTTCTATGGCCTGTTGCGCGCGGATGCGGTCGGCGGAAGCTGGGTGGCGCTGGAGGGCGTGCGCGACGGCGCCGCCAGCCTGCAGCGCGAAGTCGACCTGCCTGATTTCGACGCCGCCGTTGCGTGGCTCGAGCGGCAGTTGCGCGACGACGTCATGCGCCTGCGCGAAGGCGCGCGGCTGCCGGCGTTCGGCGACGCATCCGCCTGTATGTATTGCAGTGCCCGCGGCCTGTGTCGCAAGGGCTTTTGGGAATCCACCGCCGTGCCAGCGCTGACAACATGACAGTTCACGCCTACCTGCGCGACGGCCAGCCGGTGGCCGAGGCCGATTTTACCCGCGCCGCTTGCGATCCCGCCAGTTCCGTCGTGGTTGAGGCCTGCGCCGGCAGCGGAAAGACCTGGCTGCTCGTGGCACGTCTGGTGCGCCTGCTGCTGGCCGGCGCCGCCCCGCACGAAATTCTGGCGATTACCTTCACGCGCAAGGCCGCGGAGGAAATGCGCGAGCGTCTGCTGGAAGTGCTCGCACAACTCGCGCGCGACAGCGACGAGGCCGTGGTCGAAGCGCTTGTCATGCGTGGCATGACCGCGCAGGCCGCCCATGAATCGCTGCCGCGCGCGCGTCGCCTGCACGCTCAGGTACTCGCCGCGCCGGGCCGCATGGCCATCGACACGTTTCACGGCTGGTTCGGCACGCTGCTGCGCGGCGCGCCGCTCGCCTCAGGTGTCGTGCCGGGCGCTTCGTTGCGCGAAGATGCGCTGCGCATGAAGCGTGAAGCCTGGGCGCCAGTCTGGCGCGCGCTGGCGACGCCGAAGTACGCCGAACTCAGGCAGGCTTATGAAGCGCTGGTCGATGCGGTCGGCGAATTCCAGGCGCGCGGCCTGCTTGATGCGATGTTCCACGCGCGCAGCGAATGGTGGGCCATGCGCGAAGGCGGCGATCCGGCCGAGGCCCTGGCCGAGTGCCTCGGAGAAGATGCGCAGGGCGAGGTGCTTGTGCAGGCCCTGTGCGATGAAGTCTCGCTGGAGCGGTGCCAGTCGCTGGCATCGCGGCTCGGTACGGCTGGCAAGACAGAGCAGACCCATGCGGGCCGCATCCAGGATGCGTTGATCGCCATCGGCAATTGGCGCGAAGCCGGCGCGGTGTCCGGCAAGCCATGCGAGCAGGCGTTTGCGCTGCTGCGCACAGCGTTCTTCACGGCGGCGGGCAGTGCGCGCTCGCTACGCCGGACCAGCGCGCTGGTCAAGTCGGCCGGCGGGGAATCGCAGGCGGATGCACTGTTGGCCGAGCACGGCGAGTTGTGCGCGATGCTCGAAGAGATCAGCGCCAGACGCTGCGAAGCCGCGGTGCTGGCTGTCAATCTTGCGCTCTACCGGCTGGGCAATGCGCTGCTGGAACGCTACCAGCAGTACAAGAGCGAGCAGCGCGCGATGGATTTCGCCGACCTCGAATGGCAGGCCGCCTGCCTGATGGCGGACGAGGAAACCGCCACCTATCTGCAGGTGCGTCTCGACGCGCGCTACCGCCATCTGCTGCTCGACGAATTCCAGGACACGAACCCGCTGCAGTGGCGCATCCTGCAAGGCTGGCTTGCCGGGTACGCAGGTCTTGGCGAGCGCCCGACGGTGTTCCTGGTAGGGGACCCGAAGCAGTCGATCTACCGGTTCCGCCGTGCCGACGCGCGCCTGTTTGGCGCGGCCAGCACCATGCTGCAAGCGGAGTTCGGCGCTACTGTGCTGCGCACCAATCGCACGCGGCGCAATCGCGCGGAAGTGCTCGCATGGGTCAATGCGGTGTTTGACTCTGCGCGTGCTGAGGGGCGATATCCGCTCTACGAAACGCAGACCACGGCGCTGCCGGAAGGGGGCGGGCCGGTCTGGTTGCTGCCTCTCGTGGAGGCCGAGGACAAAGGAGATGAGGCGCTCGCCAACGCATCGGAATCGGCAGATGACGCTACATCCGAAGTCGGCCACCGCGACACGCTGCTGCAACCGCGGCGGCAGGAGGGCGATTCGCTGCGCCTCGAAGAAGGCCGGCGCGTAGCGGCATGGCTGCGGCACATCCATGACACTGTCCCCGTGCACGAAGGCGGCGAACAGCGGCCAGCGCGCTGGAGCGACATGCACCTGCTGGTCCGGCGCAAAACCCATCTGGCCGACTACGAACGCGCGTTGCGCGAGGCCGGCATCCCGTGCCTGAGCCCGCGCCGCGGCGGCCTGCTGGCTACGCTGGAGGCGCTCGATCTGTCGGCGCTGCTGGCATTCCTGATGACGCCCGAGTCGGACCTGGACCTCGCCCACGTGCTCAAGAGCCCGCTGGTTGGCGCCACGGACGATGACCTGATCGCGCTGTCGCAGCTGGAAGGCGAGCGCGGCTGGTGGACGCGCATTGAGGCGAGCGGTGTTCCGGCATCATGCTCGGACGCCGTGCGCGATGGCGTGGCGCGGCTGCGGCATTGGTTGCGGCTCGCGCCGCACCAGCCCGTGCACGATCTTATCGACCAGATTTTCCACGGCGGCGAAGTGCGACGGCGCTATGCCGAGGCCGCGCCGCCAGACATCCGCGAGCAGGTGCTGGCGAACCTCGATGCCTTCCTGAAACTGTCGCTGGATCTCGACGGCGGCCGTTATCCGAGCCTGCCGAAGTTCATCGACGAGTTGCAGGAAATCCGACGCGGCGACGAGCAGGAGAGCCCGGATGAAGGCGGCATGGCCGAAGATGCCGAGCCAACTGATGAGGATCCTTCGCAGGCCGGGCTCGATGCGGTGCATATCCTGACCGTCCATGCCGCCAAGGGCCTGGAGGCCCCGTTCGTCGTGCTGCTGGACGCGAACCATAGCGATCCCGCACCGGATCGCGGCGGCATCCTGATCGACTGGTCGCCGGAATCGCGGGTGCCGCGGCATTTTTCCGCATATGGCAAGCGCAGCGAGCGCGGGCTGGCCCGAGCGCCGCTGTTCGAAGCCGAGGCCGCGCTGGGCGAGCGGGAGAACTGGAATCTGCTTTACGTGGCGATGACGCGGGCCCAGCAAGGCCTGCTCGTCAGCGGCGTCAAGGGGCGCGCCAGCCGCAATGCCGAGGCGGAGTCGGGCAGCGAGATTTCGGGAAGCTGGTATGTCAGGCTGCAGGCGGCCGGCGTAGGCGCGGCCGTGGCCGATCGTCCTCCGGTGGAAGCGGGCAACGTGCCAGCGGTTTCCCGCGCGAGCGAGCCCGTGCGCTTCACGGATTTCCGCTTGCGCTATCGCGATGCGGCTGACGTGGCACGGTTTGCCGAAGATGCGGACGACTTGGACGCGCCGCTGCTTGAGACATCGGGTGACGAGACCGAAGGCATCGTCTTCAATGCCGCCGCGGCGCGCCACGGGGAACTGATCCACGCGTTGCTGGAGCGGATTACACGCTATCCGGACGCGTTTGATGCCGTGCCGGACGTGGAAACCGTGCTGCGCTGGTTTCCGCTTGCGGGCGCTGGCTCGCCAGGCGCGAAGCAGGCATGGCAGGCGCAGATCGAAGAGGCGGTGGAGGCGGTGCGCACGATGCTGTCGGCCGAGGCGCTTTTCCCGCTGCTACGGAGCGCCGACGCAGTGTCCGCGCGCAATGAGGTCGAACTGTACGATGGCCGCGGCCGCCTGTTGCGTATCGACCGGCTGGTGGAGTTCGACGACAGGGTCGTCATCATCGACTACAAGCTGCGTTTGCTGCCGCAGGAACATGCCGCTTACCGCAGCCAGCTCATGCGCTACGTGGTGGCCGTGACGCCGATGTTCCGCGGCAAGCGCGTGGACGCTGGGGTGGTCACGGCGAAGGGGGAATGGATCCCCGTCGAAGCGCTGTCCGTGCCGGCAGCGGAGCCAGTGCAGGGTTCGCTGTTCTGAAAGCAGAGCCGGGCGCGTCCTCCCATCTCGCCGGAATCGGTGCAGAATGGCGAGGACGGCGCCCGTGGCGTTGCTGTACTACAGTGACGGGATGCCCTGCGTGGACGAACGCACGACGTATCGACGACGTATCGGAAAGGCCTGAGAAAAGTAGGGGATTTTTTTGCCGGACAGCCCGTGAAGCCGGACCGAGGCAGGGGGAAGCGGAAGGAATGAGGTGGACGAGCCTGGCCCTCGGCACTGGTGGAAAACGGCTATGGCTGCTTCGTTCCCGACCTGACCAGGTTGACCGCGCCACCATGCGAGGAGGCCCGTCCGACCGCTATTGTACCCCAGAGTGGCGCACTGCGTCGAACTTGCATCGGATTGATCTTGCGCAGGCGCGTTTGCCTGCCGTGGCTGGAGCATACCGGCTGCCCAATCGGACATGAATGGTGAGCCAAGACATGAACGCAAACGACCAGATCCTGCGCGGCGCGCTGGCGCCGCAGGAAATCTCGACCGAAGTCCTGCTGGAGAAATACGCCAAAGGCGAGGAGCAGAGCGTCACGGACGTGCGCAAGCGCGTGGCGCGCGCACTCGCGCAGGCCGAGACGGAGGATCAGCGCGAAGGCTGGACCGCGCGTTTTCTTTGGGCGCAGGAGAGCGGTTTTGTGCCGGCTGGGCGCATCAACTCGGCCGCGGGCACCGGCATCCAGGCCACGCTGATCAATTGCTTTGTGCAGCCCGTGGGCGATTCGGTGTCGGAGCCGCGCGGTGGCAGGCCCAGTATCTATACGGCGGTCGCGCAGGCAGCCGAAACCATGCGGCGCGGCGGCGGCGTCGGCTATGACTTCTCGGCCATCCGGCCGGCCGGTGCGCTGGTGCGCGCGACGCATTCGCGCGCTTCGGGCCCAGTGTCGTTCATGAAGGTGTTCGACGCGTCGTGCGCGACGGTCGAGTCGGCCGGCGCACGGCGCGGCGCGCAGATGGGCGTGCTGCGTTGCGACCACCCCGATATCGAGAGCTTTATTCACGCCAAGGACAAGGGCGATCTCAGCAACTTCAATATTTCGATCGGCGTTACTGACGAGTTCATGCGCGCGGTCGAGCGTGACGAGGAAGTCGAACTCGTGCACGAGGCCGAGCCCGGTGCCGACCTGATCGCCGGCGGCGCCTACCGGCGCGACGACGGCCAGTGGGTCTACCGGCGCATGCCTGCCCGCCTGCTCTGGGATCAGGTCATGCATGCGACCTACGACCATGCCGAGCCCGGCATCCTGTTCCTGTCCCGCATCAACGCCGACAACAACCTCTATTACTGCGAGACCATCGAAGCGACCAATCCGTGTGCCGAGCAGCCGCTGCCGCCATACGGTTGCTGCTGCCTGGGCTCGATCGACCTGACGCGCTTCGTGCGGCAGCCGTTCACGCCGGACAGCGATTTCGACTTCGACGCGTTCGCGGAAGTCGTCCGGGTGTCCACGCGCATGCTGGACAACGTGCTCGACGTGACCTTCTGGCCGCTGCCCGAGCAACAGGCTGAAGCGCAGGCCAAGCGCCGCGTGGGGCTGGGTTTTCTGGGCCTGGGCAGCGCGCTCGTGATGCTTGGCCTGCGCTACGACAGCGAGCCGGCGCGGGTGGTGGCCGCTCGCATCGCCGAACGCATGCGGGATGAGGCGTACCTTGCATCGACGGAGTTGGCTGCGGAGAAGGGCGCTTTCCCGTTGTTCGACGCCGATGCCTATTTGCAAAGCGGTTTTGCGAGCCGGCTGCCCGAGCCTGTGCGCCAGGCGATTATGCGCAATGGCCTGCGCAACTCGCACCTGCTGTCGATCGCGCCAACCGGCACCATCACGCTGGCCTTTGCCGACAACGCTTCGAATGGCATCGAACCGGCGTTCTCGTGGACGTACCAGCGCAAGAAGCGCATGCCGGACAACACGTACCGCACGTACGAAGTGGCCGACCACGCATGGCGGCGCTACCGTCACACGGGTGCGGACATGAACAAGTTGCCGGATGCCTTCGTCACGGCGCTGCAGATGTCGGCGCTGGACCATATGCGCATGCTGCAGGCCGTGCAGCCGTATATCGATACCAGCATCAGCAAGACCGTCAACGTGCCGGAGGATTACCCGTACGAGGCGTTCCGGAACCTCTATCTGGAGGCTTGGAAGGCCGGGCTCAAGGGGCTGGCGACCTATCGGCCCAATAGCGTGCTCGGTGCAGTGTTGTCGGTCAGTGTGCCGGCTGTCGCGGCCTCCTCGACGGCGACGACCGTTGACGACCCGTTGGTGCGGCCGTATGGCAGCCGCCCCGTGGGCGACCTCGAAGGGGTGACTTCCAAGCTCGACTACATGACCTACGAGGGGCACAAGACCGTCTACCTGACCGTGAACTTCATACGGGTCAGCGGCATGGTGGACGGCAAGCCGGTCGAGATCGAGCGGCCGATCGAGTTCTTCATGCCGGCCGGGCAGCGCAGCGAGGGGCAGCAGTGGATCACGTCGACCATGCGCCTGTTGTCCATGGTGGCGCGCTCCGGCGGCTCGGTGGCGAAGGCGCTGGCCGACATGCGCAATGTCGTATGGGACAAGGGCACGGTCCGCTACGGTACGCTGGCGCGGCAGGACGGCACCGAGGTGCCGCGTTTCCATGATTCCGAGGTGGCGGCCATCGGCTATGCGCTCCAGCGCATCCTGATCAAGCGCGGCTTTCTTGATGCCGAAGGTATCCAGGTGCCGGTGGCCGAACTGGCAGCGCGCCTGGCCCGCCGCGAGAATGGCGCCGCCGGGGCGGAGAGCGGGAAGGGCAACACGGTCGCCGCTGCCCCTGTCAACCCGGCCCTCGGCACCGGAAAACCATGCCCGGAGTGTGGCGCGCACGCCCTGCACAAGGTGGACGGCTGCGCCAAGTGCGCCAACTGCGGATACGTGGGCGAGTGCGGCTGACCGTGCCCGGCGCTAGCCCAGTCGGCGCCAAGGCTGGCGGGGGCGGCGGTTGCCGTGGCGGCCGCCGTCGCGGCCCCGCCTTTTGCTACAATCGCCGGCATGAGTTATCAAGTTCTAGCGCGCAAATGGCGCCCCAGGGATTTCACCACGCTGGTCGGCCAGGAGCACGTGGTCCGCGCGCTCACGCACGCGCTGGAACAGCAACGGCTCCACCACGCCTACCTGTTCACCGGCACGCGCGGGGTCGGCAAGACCACGCTGTCCCGGATCCTGGCCAAGGCCCTCAACTGTACCGGTGCTGACGGCAACGGCGGCATCACGGCGCAGCCGTGCGGCCAGTGCAAGGCATGCACCGAAATCGATAGCGGCCGCTTCGTCGACTATATCGAGATGGACGCGGCCTCGAACCGCGGCGTCGACGAAATGGCGCAGCTGCTGGACAAGGCGGTGTACGCGCCGACGGCGGGGCGCTTCAAGGT
The DNA here is from genome assembly GCF_057073735.1 of Cupriavidus sp. C1SS-2L. Taxonomy (NCBI): domain Bacteria; kingdom Pseudomonadati; phylum Pseudomonadota; class Betaproteobacteria; order Burkholderiales; family Burkholderiaceae; genus Cupriavidus; species Cupriavidus sp. C1SS-2L. Next base: position 2,357,276 of record NZ_CP172708.1, on the reverse strand, counting down.
CTACATGATCGATGAAGTGCACATGCTGACCAACCACGCCTTCAACGCGATGCTGAAGACGCTGGAGGAGCCGCCCGGCCACGTCAAGTTCATCCTGGCCACGACCGACCCGCAGAAGATTCCGGTCACGGTGTTGTCGCGCTGCCTGCAGTTCAATCTCAAGCAGATGCCGCCCGCGCAGATCGTGTCCCACCTGGACAATATCCTCGGGCAGGAAGGCATCGGCCATGACGGCAATGCGCTGCGGCTGCTGGCCCAGGCGGCCCACGGCTCGATGCGCGACGCGCTGTCGCTGACCGACCAGGCCATTGCCTACAGCGCCGGCGAGGTGTCCGAGGAAGCCGTGCGCGGCATGCTCGGCGCAATCGACCAGGGTTATCTCGTGCAATTGCTCGACGCGCTGGCAGCCGAGGACGGCGCCGCGCTGATCGGCATTGCCGACGCCATGGCCGACCGCAGCCTGTCGTTCGCCGGCGCGCTGCAGGACCTTGGCTCGCTGCTGCACAAGATCGCACTGGCCCAGGCCGTACCGGCTTCGGTGCAGGACGAATGGCCGGAAGCTGGCGATGTGCGCCGTCTGGCGGGCGTGTTCGATGCGCAGGAAGTCCAGCTCTTCTACCAGATCGCGAACCTTGGCCGCAGCGAGTTGGCGCTGGCGCCTGACGAGTACGCTGGTTTCACCATGACGCTGCTGCGTATGCTGGCGTTCCGCCCGTCGTCGACGCCGGAACCGCTGCCTGCATCAGCGCCGGGGCAGGGCGGTGGCGCTACGCCGCGTGCCCGTACTGTGGCAGCGTCCGCGCCGGTCGTGGCTGAACCCGTGGCGCGCTACGCGGAATCTGCTGCGTCGCCGACGCCTGCCCCTGCGCCCGCTCCGGCAGCGCAGGCCCCTGCGGTGGCTGCGCCGGCCAGGCAGGACGCTGGTGGGGATGCACCGATGTCGCCTGCCCGGGCCGCCCTCGCGGCAGCGCGGCAGGCTTCTGCCGCTCGCGGCGGTGGTAGTGGTAGCGGCCGGGCGCTTGCCGCGGCGCCGATGTCGACCCCGGCAGGCGGTGCCGCACGCCAGCCGGCCCAGCCGCTGCGCGCGCCGGCACCCGCCGCCGCCGCGTCGCGCCCTGCGCCTGCGCCCACGGCAAGGCCGGTGCCGCCGGCCGCAGCGCCTGCACCGGCCCGCAAGCCCGCCCCGCAAGCCGAAAGTGCCCCGCCGTGGGAGGCGTCGGGCGGCAGCGACATCCCTCCGTGGGAAGACCTGCCTCCTGACCTGCCGGTCTTTGGCCCCTATGACAACGAGCCCGTGAGCCTGCCGACGAAGGCAGCAGCGCCGGCGCGCGCGTCGAAGCCGGAAGCTCCGGCCCCCGAGGCGCCCCGCCCGCGGCCTGTGGCAAAGGCTGTTCCGCCGCGTCCGCCCGCAGCTGCGGAAGACGGTACGCCGCCGGTGTTCACGGGGGAGTGGCCTACGCTGGCCGCCAACCTGCCGCTCAAGGGCCTGCCGCAGCAGTTGGCCTACCAGAGCGAACTGACCCAGGTGGTCGGGCGTACCTTCAACCTGCGTATTCCAGTTGCGGCGCTCGGCGAAAACGGCGTTGCCGAGCGCCTGCAGCAAGTGCTGTCGGACCACTTCGGTGTGCCGGTGCGCGTGCAGTGCGAAATCGGCGCGGTCTCCGAGACGGCCGCCGCGGCCGATGCGCAGGCCCGTGCCGAGCGCCAGCGCGAGGCGGAGGCCAATATCGAAGCCGACCCGTTCGTGCAAGGCCTGCTGCGTGACTTTGGCGGCCAGATCGTGCCGGGCTCGATCCAGCCGCGCGTGGCCTGAATTTTCCGGGCCGCGCGGGGCGCGGCCTTCCAACCGCTTTCTATCGAATCCAGGAGCATTCCATCATGATGAAAGGTCAACTGGCCGGGCTGATGAAGCAAGCCCAGCAAATGCAGGAAAACATGAAGAAGATGCAGGAGCAGCTCGCCCAGATCGAGGTCGAGGGCCAGTCCGGCGCCGGCCTCGTGAAGGTGGTCATGACCTGCAAGAACGACGTGAAGCGCGTCACCATCGATCCGAGCCTGCTTGCCGACGACAAGGATCTGCTCGAAGACCTGGTTGCCGCCGCGTTCAACGACGCCGTGCGCAAGGCCGAGGCGACCACGCAGGAAAAGATGGGCTCGATGACCTCGGGCCTGCCGCTGCCCCCGGGCTTCAAGCTGCCGTTCTGAGGCACGCCGACGGCATGATCAAGACGCGCGCAATGTCCATGCGGTACGTGGGAGGGCGGCCGTGAAGGCTGCGCCGCCCACCTCGCTGCAGGCGCTGATCGAGGCGCTGCGGGTGCTGCCCGGCGTGGGTCCGAAGTCCGCCCAGCGCATGGCCTACCACCTGCTGCAACACGACCGCGAGGGCGCGCGCAAACTCGGCGATGCACTGCGCGGGGCGGCTGACCATATCCGCCATTGCGCGCGCTGCAATACGTTCACCGAGCAGGAAATCTGTGAGACCTGCCTCGATGACCGGCGCGACGGTTCGATCCTGTGTGTGGTGGAAACCCCGGCGGACCAGATCATGATCGAGCAGACGCTGACCTATCGCGGCAAGTATTTCGTGCTGATGGGCCGGCTGTCGCCGCTTGACGGCATCGGCCCGAAGGAAATCCATCTGGACCGCCTGCTCGCGCGAGCCACCGATACGGAGATGGGCGGGCCGGTGGGCGAAGTCATCGTCGCGACCAATTTCACCAGCGAAGGCGAGGCCACCGCGCACTACATCGGCGAGATGCTCAAGGCGCGCGGCCTCAAGGTATCGCGCCTGGCACGCGGCGTGCCGGTCGGTGGCGAACTCGAGTACGTCGATGCCGGCACCATTGCCCGCGCGGTGATGGACCGCCGCAATCTCTGAGGCTGGCGCACTCCGCATCATGACCTGCTCCGAACTGCCTCTCGCTAACCGACTCCTGCACTGCCCGCAATGAACCTGGCCCGCTTCGATCTTGTCACGCTCGGCTTGTTCGTGGCCGTCGTCCGGCAGGGCAGCATTTCGGCGGGAGCGAGGCAGTCGCACCTGGCCGTGGCCGCCGCAAGCAAGCGCATTTCGGATCTGGAAGCAGCAGTGGGCGCCCCGCTGTTTTTCCGTCATGCCGCGGGCGTGCAGCTGACCGAAGCCGGGCAGGCCTGCTACCACCATGCGCTGACGATCCTACAGGACGTGGAGCGCATGGCCGGGGTGATGTCCGACTATGCAAGCGGCGTGCGCGGCCAGGTGCGCGTCTGCGCCAATACCTCCGCCATCACGCAGTTTCTGCCTGACGACCTGGCGGTTTTCATGCGGCTGCATCCGACCATTCGCATCGAGCTCGAAGAGCAGAACAGCAGCGACATCGTCGCGGCGCTGGTCGAGAATCGCGCCGACGTCGGCATCTTTGCCGATCGCACGCCGTGCGCGGGCCTGGTGACCGTGGAGTACCGCCAGGATGAACTGGTCATGGTCACGCCGCCGGGCCACCCCTTGTCCGAGCGTGGGCCGGTGCGCTACGCCGACACCCTCGAATTCGACTTTGTCAGCCTGCCGCAGGTGACTTCCCTTGCCGCGCGCCTGCTCGAGGAAAGCAGCCGGCTGGACCGCCCGTTCCGGCTGCGCATCCAGGTGCGCAGCTTTGACGCCATGTGCCGCATGGTGATGGCCGGCCTTGGCGTGGGCGTGCTGCCGCGCATCGCGGCCGAACCGCATGTGAAGTCGATGGGACTATCGCTGGTGTCGCTGCAGGATGCCTGGGCGAAGCGCTCGCTGCTGATCGGCATGCGCGACCCGGCCGGCCTGACGGTTTCGGCGCGGCTGCTCATTTCACATCTTTGCGGCGACCGCGCGCCGTTCTAATCACATCTGCAAGCCGCAGGCCTTTCGCATTCGGAGAAAGCCCGCTTCACCGATTGCCGATTCCGGCCAGCCCGCCGCTGGGGCAAACTCCGTCGAAACGCAAACACGCCCGCAACGCTCAGCGGGCCGCACCGTACGGAGACAACCATGGCGCAACAGATTCTCGAGGGCATCCGCGTCCTCGAACTCGGGCAACTGATTGCCGGCCCTTTTGCCGCCAAGACCCTGGCCGACTTCGGCGCCCACGTGGTCAAGATCGAGCCGCCGGGCCTGGGCGATCCGCTGCGCAAATGGCGCATGCTGCATGAGGGCACATCGGTCTGGTGGGAAGCGCAGTCGCGCAATAAAGAATCAGTCTGCATCGACCTGCGCCAGCCCGAAGGCCAGGCGCTGGTGCGCAAGCTGGCCGCCGAAGCCGATGTGCTGATCGAGAATTTCCGCCCCGGCACCATGGAAAAGTGGGGCCTCGGTTGGGACGTGCTGCACGCCGACAATCCGCGCCTGATCATGCTGCGTGTGTCTGGCTATGGCCAGACGGGCCCGAAGAAGGACGAACCGGGGTTTGCCGCCGTGGCCGAAGCCATGGCCGGCCTGCGCCACCTGACCGGCGAGCCGGGCCGGGCTCCCGTACGTGCCGGCCTGTCGCTGGGCGACACGATCGCCGGACTGCACGGTGCGATGGGCGTGCTGCTGGCCCTCTACCAGCGCGATGCGCGTGGCGGGGAAGGGCAGGTCATCGACGTGGCGCTGTACGAGTCGCTGTTCAATCTCAGTGAAAGCTTGCTGCCGGAATACTCGGCATTCGGCGCGGTGCGCCAGCCAGCCGGCGGCGCGCTGCCCGGCATTGCGCCATCGAACGCGTATCCGTGCCAGAGCGGCGAGTATGTACTGGTGGCGGCCAACGGCGATGCCATCTTCAAGCGCATGATGCATGCGATCGGCCGCGCCGACCTGGCCGAGGACCCGGCGCTCGCGCAGAACGATGGCCGTGTGAAGCGTGTCGAGGAAATCGATGCCGCGATCGCTGCCTGGACCAGCACGCAAAGCGTGGAAGCTGTGCTCGCCGTGCTGCGCGAGGCCGAGGTACCGTCTGGGCGCATCTACACCGTCAAGGACATCGCTGAAGACCCGCACTACCGTGCGCGTGGCGTGATCGAATCCGTCACGTCGGCCGGCGGCCTGACCGTGGAAGTGCCCGGCATCATGCCGAAACTGTCGGGCAGTCCCGGCGCGATCCATGACCGCGCGCCGACACTGGGCGAGCACACCGACACGGTGCTGGAACAGGCAGGGTTTGACGCGGCAGCCATCGCCGATCTGCGCGCACGCAAGGTAATCGCATGAGCGCCGCCGAATTCAACTCCCCGGCCTTGCGCGGCCCAGCCCGTATCGAGATTAACGAAGTGTCGCCTCGCGACGGCCTGCAGATCGAGCCGGTCGTGGTGCCTACCGATGCCAAGGTCGCCTTTGTCGATGCGCTGTCCGCCTGTGGCTTCGCGCGCATCGAAGCCACATCGTTCACATCGGCCAAGGCCATCCCGGCGCTTGCGGATGCCGAAGCGCTGATGCACCGCATGCATCGCCGGCCCGGCGTGCGCTATACCGCGCTGGTGCCGAACCTCCGTGGCCTGGAGCGCGCGCTTTCGTGCCGGCCCGATGAGGTCAACCTGGTGATGTCGGTCAGCGAAACCCACAACCGCGCGAACCTGCGCATGACGCGTGCACAATCGGAGGCGCAGTTGCTCGCGATGATCGCTGAGGCCCGCGCGGCCGGTGTGCCGGTCAACGTGTCGCTGTCGACGGTGTTCGGTTGTCCGTTCGAGGGCGAGGTGAGCACTGACGCCGTGATGGCATTGGCTCACAGCTTTGCGGAGGCCGGCGCGCAAGGCATCACGCTGTGCGATACCACCGGCATGGCTTTTCCGAACCAGGTCGCGCAGATGTGCGAGCAGTTCCAGCAACGCCTGCCGGATACGGGCCTGACCATTCATCTTCACAACACGCGCGGCATGGGTTTGGCGAATGCCGTGGCAGCCTGGGAAACCGGCGTCACACGCTTCGATGCCGCGGCCGGCGGCCTTGGTGGCTGCCCCTATGCGCCCGGTGCGAGCGGCAATGTCAGTACTGAGGAGCTCGTGCACATGTTTGCCTGCATGGGCGTGCAGACCGGCGTGGACCTGCCTGCGCTGCTCGATGTCGTCGCCGGCATTCCCGCGCTGGTGGAACGCGACATCGGCAGCCAACTGCTGCGCGCCGGCCCGCGCCTGCGCACGCATCAGCCGCCAGCCTGGCTGGCAGAGCATTTCGCCGGACAGGACTAGGTTCCTGAGGCATGCGCGCGCCGGGGCAAGCGGCGCGACGACAAAAAAAGACTTTTACCGATACCGGAGACATTCCATGAAGCAAGCCTTTTCCCTACGGCCGGCGCGCCGCAAGCTCATGGCCGCAGCCATGCTCGCCCTTGGCGGCGCTATCGTCACCACTGCGCCGCGCGCCTTTGCGCAGGACGGCAGCTACCCGACTCGACCTGTCACGCTGGTGGTCTCGGCCGCGGCTGGCGGCACCACCGATCTGGCGGCACGCATGATTTCGGAGCCGCTGGCCAAGGCGCTGGGCCAGGCCGTCGTGGTGGACAACCGCCCCGGCGGCAACGGCAGCATTGCGGCGCAGGTCGTCGCGCGTGCCAAGCCGGACGGTTACACGCTGCTGGTGCAGTACTCCGGCTTCCACGTTATCACGCCGCTGCTGGTGAAGAACCTGCCGTGGGATCCGGTCAAGGATTTCGCACCGGTCGCCAATCTGTTGTCCGCTCCGCAGGTGCTCGTGGTCCGCCAGGGGCTGCCGGTGAAGTCGCTCAAGGAACTGGTGGCCTATGCCAAGAGCCATCCGGATAAGTTGAACTACGCATCGTCGGGCAACGGTTCATTGCAGCACGTCTCGACGGAGTTGCTGAACCAGATGGCTGGCATCCGCATAACCCACGTGCCGTACAAGGGCACCGGCCCGGCCATGACCGATCTGCTCGGCGGCAATGTGGACCTGACCATGACCACGCCGCCGCCGCTGATGGGCCATATCGCCGCGGGCAAGCTGCGTCCGCTGGTGGTGACCAGCAAGACCCGTCTGCCAAGCCTGAAGGACGTGCCGTCGGCGCCGGAAGCCGGCTATCCCGACCTCGACGTGTCGTCGTGGTTCGCGATGTACGCGCCGGCGGGCACGCCCAAGCCCGTGATCGACAAGCTGGCCGGCGAGATCGAGAAGATCATGCGCACCGATGCGTTCCGCAAGAAAGCCGAGGAGCTGGGTGCCGAGGCTGTCTTCATGGGGCCGCAGCAACTGGCGCAGTATCAGAAGGCAGAACTGGCGCGATGGGGCAAGGTGATCAAGTCCGCGGACATCCACGCCGAATAAGCGCGGACGGCAAGCCGATCGAAAGCAATGGGGCGTATGCTGAAGCCGGCAGCAATCTGGCCGGCTTTAGGTATTCGCACCGATGCGGGTCGGTGAAAGGTCCGCTAGCATCGCACTGGGCCGCAGCGCGGCACGCCGTTTGCAGATCCCAACGGGTAGGAGAATCGAATGTATAACAAGAAATTCTGGAAACAGTTCCTGATCGCGCTGGCGCTGTTTCTGGCCGGGTGGTTCACCTTCGGTCAGGCACAGGCTCAGGGCAAGCCCGAGAAAACCAAGGTGACGATCGCCGTCGGCGGCAAGAACCTTTTCTATTACCTGCCGCTGACCATTGCCGAGCGGCTGGGCTACTTCAAGGAAGAAGGGCTGGACGTCGAGATCGTGGACTTCGCCGGCGGTGCCAAGGCGCTGCAGGCCGTGGTGGGCGGCAGCGCGGACGTGGTGTCCGGCGCGTTCGAACACACCATCGGCTTGCAGGCCAAGGGGCAGCGCTACCAGGAGTTCGTGCTGCAGGGCAGGGCGCCGCAAATCGTGCTGGTGGTCTCGAACAAGACCATGCCGGGGTTCAAATCGATCGCCGACCTGAAGGGCAAGAAGATCGGCGTGACCGCGCCGGGCTCGTCGACGAATATGATGGCGAACTTCGTGCTGGCCAAGGCCGGGCTCAAGCCGTCCGACGTGTCGTTCATCGGCGTGGGCGCGAGCGCCGGCGCGGTGGCTGCGATGCGTTCGGGCCAGATCGACGCCATGGCCAACCTGGATCCGGTGATCTCGATGCTGACGCAGAAGAACGAGGTCCGCATCGCTTCGGATACCCGCACGCTCAAGGACACGCAGACTGTGTTCGGCGGCAATATGCCGTCGGGCTGCCTGTACGCGTCGGCAGCGTTCATCCAGCAGAACCCCAACACCACCCAGGCACTGACCAACGCGATGGTCCGCGCACTGAAGTGGCTGCAGAAGGCTGGCCCGTCCGACATCGTCAAGACCGTGCCCGAAAGCTACCTGCTCGGCGATCGCGCGCTGTACCTGGCTGCGTGGGACAAGGTCAAGGAAGCGATCTCGCCGGACGGCATGATGCCGGCCGATGGTCCGCGCACCGCGCTGAGCATGCTGCAGCAATTTGACGCCGAGCTGAAGGGCAAGTCCGTCAAGCTCGAAGACACGTACACCAACGCGTTCGTGCAGAAGGCCAACGCGAAGTACAAGTAAGCCTGCGCCGCGTGCGTCCCGGGCCCGCTGCTGTGTGCAGCCGGCCTTTGCATTGCGGGGCCGGCGGCCATCATCACCCTCGATGCGCGCCATGGCGCGGCGAACGAGACGGTTTCCCATGAGCATTCCCGCACTTTCCCTCGACAAGGTCACCTGCACCTTTGTCTCGCGCGACGACCGCAGCCAGCGCTATACGGCGGTCAAGGACGTTACCCTGGCCATCCAGCCGGGCGAGTTTCTATCGGTGGTCGGCCCGACCGGCTGCGGCAAATCCACGCTGCTCAATGTCGGCGCCGGGCTACTGGAGCCGTCGAGCGGCGAGGTCCGCGTGTTCGGTGAGCCGCTGCGCGGCATCAACCAACGCGCCGGCTACATGTTCCAGGCCGAGGCGCTGATGCCATGGCGCAGCGCTCTAGACAACGTCGTGGCCGGTCTCGAATTCCGCGGCGTGCCGCGCGCCGAGGCCGTGAAGCAAGGTGAGGAGTGGCTGCGTCGCGTAGGCCTGGGCGGCTTCGGCGACCGCTATCCGCACCAGCTTTCGGGCGGCATGCGCAAGCGCGTGAGCCTGGCGCAGACGCTGGTGCTGGATCCGGACATCATTCTCATGGACGAGCCGTTCTCCGCGCTCGATATCCAGACGCGCCAGCTGATGGAGAACGAGGTGCTGGACCTGTGGGCCGCCAAGCGCAAGGCTGTGCTGTTCATCACGCACGACCTTGATGAGGCGATCGCCATGAGCGACCGCGTGGTGGTGCTGTCGGCAGGGCCGGGCACGCATCCGATCGGCGAGTTCGCGATCGATTTGCCGCGCCCGCGCGACGTAGCCGAGATCCGCAACCATCCGCGCTTCGTCGAACTGCACGCCGCGATCTGGGACGTGCTGCGCGAAGAGGTCCTGAAGGGCTATGCGCAGCAGCGCAACGCGGCCTGATTGCTGCGTTCAACCTGACATCGAATCCGAATTTCCATGGCATTCCGTCCTGACTCCAAGGGCATGCTGCGCGTCTGGCAGCTGCTCGTCCTCGTGGTGATCCTCGGCGTGTGGCACTTTGCCACGCGGTCGCAGGAGGTCGCCTTCTTCTTTGGCGAGCCGCTGATGGTGGCGCAGCGCATCTGGAACTGGTTCATCGTCGAGCGCGATATCTACCTGCATCTCGGCGTGACGCTGCTGGAGACGGTGCTGGCTTTCGGCATCGGCACCGTGGCCGGCCTGGGTGTCGGCCTCTGGCTCGCGCTGAGCCCGCTGACGTCGGCGATCCTCGACCCCTACGTGAAGGCGATGAACTCGATGCCGCGCGTGATCCTGGCGCCGATCTTCGCGGTGTGGTTCGGGCTGGGCATCTGGTCCAAGGTGGCGCTGGCCGTGACGCTGGTGTTCTTCATCGTGTTCTTCAACGTCTACCAGGGCGTGAAGGAAGTCAGCCCGGTGGTGCTGGCCAATGCGCGCATGCTCGGCGCCAATCGCCAGCAACTGCTGCGCCATGTCTATCTGCCGAGCGCGACGAGCTGGGTGTTTTCGTCGCTGCATACGTCGGTCGGCCTGGCCTTTGTCGGCGCGGTGGTCGGTGAATACCTGGGCTCCGCGCGCGGCGTGGGCTACCTGATTCTTCAGGCCGAGGGCACATTCGACATCAACACCGTGTTCGCGGGCATCGTGGTCCTGACGGCGTTTGCGCTGGTGCTGGACTGGATGGTCGGCGCCGGTGAAAAGCGGCTGATGAAATGGCAGCCGAAGACCGGCGAGACCGAGAAGCTCTGAAGATGGACTAGGCCTGCGGCTCGCCACCCGGCGCGGGAAAGCGCACCGTCACGGTGAGCCCGCCGCCGGGCGTGTCGTCGAGGCCGGCAGTGGCCTGATGCAGCCTGGCGATCTCCCTGACAATCGGCAGACCTAGCCCGGTGCCTTCCACGCCTTGGCCGCTTTCGCCACGGTAGAAGCGTCGGAAAACGTCTTCGCGTTCGGCGGAGGCAATGCCGGGACCGTCGTCGATCACCTGCAGCTGGGCGGTGCCGTCCGCTTCCTGCGCCACCCGAACCGTGACAGTCGATCCGTCGCCCGCATAGCGGATCGCGTTGTCGATCAGGTTGCCGGTAAGTTCCTGCAGCAGTTCCATCTGCCCCTGCACCGTGACGGTGTCATCGCCTTCAAATCCCAGGTCCACGCCATGCCGGCGTGCGACCGACACCCATTCCAGTGCCACCGCTCGCGCAGCGGCATCGAGCGGCACGTCGCGCAGCGTGGGCGCGTAGCCGCTGTCCGGATCGAGCCTGGACAGCGACAGCAATTGCTGCACCCCCTTGGCTGCATGGCGCACGGTGCCGTGCAGCAGGCGCATGTGTTCGCGCACGCGCTCGCCATCGGGCTCGCGCAACGCCAGTTCGGATTCGGCCTGGATCACGGCGAGCGGCGTCTTGAGCTGATGCGCGGCATCGGCGAAGAAGCGCTTGCGTGCCTGCAGCATGCGGTGCAGGCGATCCACGTACTGGTTCAGCGCGCGCACCAGCGGCTTCATTTCGGACGGCAGGTCACGATGCTCGATCGGGTCGAGCTGGCTCGCGCTGCGCGCCGCCACCGTATCCGACAAGCGATGCAGTGGCCGCAGCCCGCGGCGCACGCCCAGCCAGACGATGCCGAGCGCCAGCGCTACCAGCACCAGTTCCTGCAGCAGCGAGCCCACCAGGATCTCGCGCGCCAACGCCTGGCGCGGTTCGATGGTTTCGCCCACCACGACCCACACCAGCTGGCTGCGGGCCGAGCCCACGTCATGGATTGGCAGCGCCTGCGCGGCCATGCGCAATGGCTGTTCGCGAAACACCGTGTCGTAGAACACGGTTCGGTAGAGCGGCGGGCGCGTGCCGGGCGGTCCCGGCAGATCGGTGTAGCCGGTGACCGTCTCGCCGTGCTCGTCGCGCACCTGATAGAAGACGTGGGGGCCTGCCTTGTCGTCGAACAGTTCGAGTGCCAGGTTCGGCACGTCGATCTCGAGCCGGCCGTCGCGCAGGGCAATGCCCTCGCGCATGGCGCGCAGCGATGCCTCGAGCGTGCGGTCGAACGCCGTGTGCGCAGCCGACATGGCGCGCTCATAGGTCAGCCAGGCATCGAGCGCCAGCAATCCCAGCAGCGGCAGTAGCAGCCACAGCGACAGTTGCAGGCGCAGGCTCGGTGTCCTGCCCCACATGTTCATGGCGCAGGCTGTGGCCGCGCTTCGATCAGATAGCCGAGCCCACGCAGCGTGACGATCGCCACGCCGCTGCCATCGAGCTTCTTGCGCAGGCGGTGGATGTAGATCTCGATGGCATCCGGATTGACCGACTCGTCAATGCCGAAGATCTTCTCGGAGAGGGCTGACTTGTTGACGGCCTTGCCATTACGCAGCAACAGCACTTCGAGCACCGATCGCTCGCGCCGCGTGAGTTGCAGCAGTTCGCCGTCGATCGTGAACGCGCGGCTCACGCTGTCGTAGTGCAGCGGGCCGCAGCTCAGCTGTGTGGATTCATGGCCGTGGCTGCGGCGGATCAGCGCGCGTGCGCGCGCTTCTAGCTCGGAAAGGTCAAAGGGCTTGGCCAGGTAGTCGTCGGCGCCCAGGTCCAGACCGCGCACGCGGTCCTCCACCGAGCCATGCGCGGTCAGGATGAGCACAGGCATGCGGTTGCGGCGTTGGCGCAGCCGGCGCAGCACTTCAAGACCGTCCAGCCGTGGCAAGCCGAGATCGAGGATCAGCAACGCATAGTCCTGCGTGGCCAGCAGGTGGTCGGCGCTACGGCCGTCGTGCATGCAGTCGACGGTGAATCCGGCCTGGGTCATGGCCTGGGTCAACGAGTTGGCCAGCATCAGGTTGTCTTCGGCAAGCAGGATACGCATCGGGGTAATTCAAAGCGGCAAGGCAGGCAGCGCTGCGGGACGGGCAAGGCGGCGCTTGCTGCACCGGCCCAATAGCCGTGCGCCCAGGCGTGCATGTCCGTGTCCCGCCACGGCGCACAGCCCGGGGGCAATTCAATGGATGGAATGGCCCAGACAGATACAGCCAAGTGCACGGTCTTTGAAACTAGGGAAACTCCCAACCCCGGGTTGGTGCATCACGCGCCAATCCGTCTTCGCACGAAAGCGAACTGAAAGTGCCGGTCCCCTACGATGCCGCTCATTCGAGTGTTCCACCGCCAGCGGATGGAGCGCCATAACGACCAGGGGACAGGTTGTGGTGGGTGTGCCGGCATGCGGTCGTGCCGGTACTGCGGCCGACGCGGGGCGGCCGTCATGCCACCGCGATTCGCCGCCGGCTTTACCGGCGGGCACGATCCTCAGGCGAACGCGATGGCTGTTACCACAAACCACAACAAGCAAAGCAAGGAGAGAAGAATGAAACGTACGGCACTGGCTCTGGCCTGCATCGGTCTGACGGGCACCGGTTCGGTCTGCGCCCAGTCGAGCGTGACCATGTATGGCCTGGTCGACGCGGGGGTCGAGTATGTCAACCATGCCGGGCCCAATGGCTCAGTGGTCAAGCTGACCTCGGGCGGGCGCAATACCTCGCGCTGGGGCATGCGCGGCGTCGAGGATCTCGGCGGCGGCCTGAAGGCGGTGTTCAACCTGGAAAGCGGCATTGCCATCGACACCGGCAATCTCGATACGAGCGGCACGCTGTTCGATCGCCGCGCCACGGTCGGCCTCAGCAGCAACTATGGCCAGGTGGTCATGGGCCGCACGTTCACCACGACGTACGACTTCATGCTGCCGTTCGACCCGATGGGCTACGCGCCGAACTATTCGTGGGCGACGTCGTCCACGGCGACCGGCGGTCGCAAGGACGGCCTGTTCTCGCGTGCATCGAATGCCGTCCGCTATGACGGTAAGTTTGGCGGCCTGAAGCTGGGCGCGACCGCGGCCATGGGGGAAGTGGCGGGCGACTTCAAGACCGCGTCCAAGTATGCCCTCGGCGTCGGCTACAACGCGGGCAAGTTCGCCGCCGCGGCGACCTGGGATCGCCAGAACGGGGCTGGCAGCAGCACCACGCCGGCCGATACCACGGACTATATCCAGGGCATCCACGCGGGCGCGAGCTATGACTTCGGCAGCCTGTCGCTGTTTGCCGGCTACCGCAACTACAAGCGCACGCTGACCACCGGCGCGGCGTCGGAGCGCAGCGATATGTACTGGGGCGGCGCAAGCTATGACTTCACGCCGGCGTTCACGCTGTACGGCGCGGTCTACAAGCAGAACATCAAGGGCGGTAACGACGCCGATCCGATCCTGTTCTCGCTGCGCGCGCAGTACTCGTTCTCGAAGCGCACGCTGGCCTATCTGTCGGCCGGCTATGCCAAGGCCCGCAACGGCCAGAACGTCAGCCTGTCGCGCGATTTCGTGGGGTACGCCAACAGCCAGACCGGCGTGATGGCCGGCCTGCAGCACCGCTTCTGATCAGAGAGTGTCATGTCGAGTCAGCGACTGTTGGAGTGGCTGACCTGATTGGGAACTGTCTTCCGCTGCCAGTAGGGGTGTGCGTGAAGGTGGAAGACAGCTTGGGGCGTCTTGCCCCAGCAGGGGATGCAGAGCGTTGCCGCACGCTCTGCGTCCTTATTTTTTGTGGCGCCTGTTCAGGGAACGATCACCACCTTGCCGGTCACCTTGCGCGCTTCCATGTCCTTGAGCGCCTGCGGAGCCTGCTCCAGCGGGTAGCGCGCGGAGATGTGCGGGCGCAGCTTGCCTTCCTTCATCCAGCCAAGCATTTGCGCCATATTGGCCTGGTTCGCACGCGGTTCGCGCCGCACGAAATCGCCCCAGAACACGCCCACGAGCGAAGCCCCCTTGAGCAGCGCCAGGTTCAGCGGAATCTTCGGGATCTCGCCATTGGCGAAGCCCACCACCAGATAGCGGCCCCGCCATGCGATCGAGCGGAACGCCGGTTCGGCATAGACGCCACCCACAGGGTCGTAGATCACGTCCGGACCGTTGCCATCGGTCAGCGCCTTGACGCGTTCGCGCAGGTCTTCGGTGCTGTAGTTGATCAGCGCATCGGCGCCGTGTTCCTTGCAAACTGCGAGCTTTTCATCGGTCGACGCCGCCGCGATGACGCGCGCGCCGATGGCCTTGCCGATTTCAATCGCGGCAAGCCCCACGCCGCCAGCTGCGCCGAGCACCAGCATGGTCTGTCCGGCCTTGAGTTCGCCACGGTCGACGACGGCGTGGTGCGAGGTGCCGTAGGTAAGGGTGAATGCTGCCGCGGTTTCGTAATCCACGCCGGGCGGCATGGGCACGACCTTGTTGGCCGGCGCCTTCACGTGCGAAGCGAATGCGCCGTTGCCGAGATACGCAATGACGTTGTCGCCGGGCTTGACGTGCGTGACGCCCGCGCCAACGGCAGTCACGATGCCCGCCAGTTCCGAGCCCGGCGTGAACGGCAGTTCCGGCTTGGCCTGGTATTTGTTCTGGATGATGAGCACATCCGGGAAATTCACGCCGGCGGCCTTTACCTCGATGACCACTTCGCCCTGATCCGGCACCGGATCCGGCAGGGTTTCGACGGTCAGGGAATCGGGCGGCCCCCAGGCCTTGCACAGTACGGCTTTCATCATGTCTCCGGTGATATGTATGGGCGGGTAATCGTGCCGTGTGCCGCCGCGCGCGGCGAGACGGCAAGACCAAGTGTAACGCAAATAGCACGATCGTTCTGTTATGGGTTTTCACCCGTTTGCGCGAGTTTGCCGACGCGCCGGCGACGCCTGGCAGAGCGGTTTGGCAGTGCCTTGAGAGGCCGCTTGCACAGTCGTCGTCAGGTACAATCGCGGGATGCACATTCTTCTCGCTAACGACGACGGTTATCTCGCGCCGGGACTGGCCGTCCTGCATGCCGCGCTCGCGCCGCTGGGCCGCATTACGGTGATCGCGCCCGAGCAAAACCACAGCGGTGCTTCTAATTCGCTGACGCTGCAGCGACCGCTTTCGATCTATGAAGCGCGGGAAGGCGTGCAGAAGGGTTTCCGCTTCGTCAACGGCACGCCGACCGACTGCGTGCATATCGCGCTGACCGGCCTGCTCGACGAAAAACCCGACCTGGTGGTGTCCGGCATCAACCAGGGACAGAACATGGGCGAGGACGTGCTGTACTCCGGCACGGTCGCCGCCGCTATCGAAGGCTACCTGCTCGGCATTCCTTCCATTGCTTTCTCGCAGCTGCACAAGGGCTGGGAGCATCTCGACGCCGCCGCCCGCGTGGCGCGCGACATTGTCGAACGCGCGATTGCGACGCCGCCGGTCGAACCGTTCCTGCTGAACGTCAATATCCCGAACCTGCCGTTCGAACACATCAAGGGCTATCGTGCCACGCGGCTCGGCAAGCGGCATCCGTCGCAGCCGGTGATCGCGCAGGTCAATCCGCGCGGCGATCTCAATTACTGGATCGGCGCCGCCGGGGACGCACGCGATGCGAGCGAGGGCACGGATTTCCACGCGACCGCCGAAGGCTATGTTTCGCTGACGCCGTTGCAACTCGACCTCACACATCGTGGCCAGCTCGAGGCGCTTGCCCAGTGGCTGAACTAGCCATTCCCGCCGCAGTGCCTCAGCGCCGATGAGTCCCACACCCCCTCGCAGCAAGTTTCCCCTGCCGCTGGATGCGGTAGTCCAGCGCAAGCCAGCACCGGCGCGTACCGCCGGCATGCCCGCGGTCGGTGCGCCGGGCCCTGCGCAGGCGCAGGCCAAAGCCCGCGACAAGCAGCCGTCGGCGCCCACGGCTGCGGCCAGCGCCGTAGAGGCGCGTGCCTCGGCGGCGACGGCGGGCGGGGGGGGCATGGCATCGGACCGCGCGCGCGGCGCGCTGGCGGCGCGGCTGCGCGCCTCGGGTATCCGCGACGAACGCGTGCTGGCCGCCATTGGCACTGTGCCGCGCCATCTGTTTGTCGAGCCCGGGCTGGCATCGCAGGCGTATGAAGATGCAGCGCTGCCCATCGGCCATCAGCAGACGATCTCGAAGCCTTCCGTGGTGGCGCGCATGATCGAACTGCTGCGCGAGGGCCTTTCGGCGGACACGCCGGTCGAGCGCGTGCTGGAGATCGGCACCGGCTGCGGTTATCAGGCCGCGGTGCTGAGCCTGGTGGCGCGTGAAGTTTTTTCCATCGAGCGCATCCGGCCGTTGCACGAGCAGGCCAAGGCGAACCTGCGGCCGCTGCGTGTGCCGAACCTGCGGCTGCACTATGGCGACGGCAGGCTAGGCCTGCCGCAGGCTGCGCCGTTTTCGGCCATCATCCTTGCCGCCGCCGGCATGGAGGTGCCGCAGGCCCTGCTCGAGCAGCTTGCCATCGGCGGCAGGCTGATCGCGCCCGTGGCGGTGGTTCCGCCAGCGGGCGGATCGGGCCAGACGGTCACGCAGCAGTTGCTGCTGATCGAGCGGCTCAATCGGCATCGTTTTCACCGGACCGCGCTTGAAGCCGTTTTCTTTGTGCCCTTAAAATCGGGCACCATCTGAGTCGAACTATGCACAAGATCGTGAATTCGCAACAATTTGCACGCGCAGGCCAGCTTGTGGCGGCTTCCACGCTGGTGGCGATGCTGGCAGCCTGCGCCAACTCGCCGATGCCGGCACCCGTGGTGGACCGGACTTCCACTGCCGGCACTGCCCCTGCAGCCCCGCTGGAGCCGGCACCCCCTGGGTACTATCGGGTCAAGCGAGGCGATACCCTTTACCGCATCGCGCTCGAGAACGGCCAGTCGTACCGCGATGTCGCGGGCTGGAACAATATCAGCAACGCCAACCAGATCGAGGTCGGCCAGTTGTTGCGTGTC
Organism: Cupriavidus sp. C1SS-2L; assembly: GCF_057073735.1. Taxonomy (NCBI): domain Bacteria; kingdom Pseudomonadati; phylum Pseudomonadota; class Betaproteobacteria; order Burkholderiales; family Burkholderiaceae; genus Cupriavidus; species Cupriavidus sp. C1SS-2L. Next base: position 2,340,021 of record NZ_CP172708.1, on the reverse strand, counting down.
GTGCCGCCAGGCGCCGACGTCAACGCCGGCCAGGGCGTGACCACGACGCCGGTGGCGCCGGGCGCGATCCAGTCGCAGCCGATCGATCAGGCGCGGCCGGCCGGCACGCCGGTGCCGCCGCCTGCAGCCACCACCGCGCCTGCGGCAGGTGCCGCAGCGTCCGCGGGCACGTCAGGCCCGGTTGCGGACACCGCGATGAAACTTGCTTGGCCGGCAACCGGCCAACTGGTCGGTAAATTTGATGACAAGAGCAATAAAGGCATCGATATTGCGGGCAAGAAAGGCGATGCCGTGCTCGCCGCCGACGACGGTCGGGTGATTCACGTTGGCCCCTTGCGCGGCTACGGGAATCTTGTCATCATCAAACACAACGAGACATTTCTTACTGCCTACGGCCACAACGACAAGGTGCTCGTGGCAGAGCAATCAACGGTCCGAAAGGGGCAGAAGATTGCGGAGATGGGCAATAGTGATACCGACCGGGTAAAGCTTCACTTCGAAGTTCGCAAGAACGGAAAGCCGGTTGATCCGATGCGGTATCTGCCACCACAGTGAGGGTTCATGCCACGCCAGAAAACTGTCTCCTCCGGAACCGTCAGCAGGGCTCGCCGTCCCAAGCAGCCGGAAGTGAAGGCTGGTGTGGCCCAAACCGACGATCGCGTTGAACTGGATGCATTCGACAAGGATGTCGGTGCCGACCTGATTCCCCCGACCGACGAGCCGATCTCGACCACGACAACGGTCGGCCTGCGCGAAGCCGATTTGCTCAGCGACGACAACGACCGTCAGCTGCGCGATGATGACGAGGATGAGGCAGAGGAGGAAGAGGAATCCGAAAGCGAGAACGTCGCCGAAGCGGCGCCCGAGCATGACGACTTCCGTACCGTGCTGCATACCGAGCTGGCTGCCGATACGGTCCAGCACTATCTGAATCGCATCAGCATCAAGCCGCTGCTGTCCGCTCCTGAGGAGTTGCATTTCTCGACGCTGGCCAAGGACGGCGATTTTTCCGCGCGGCAGGTCATGATCGAACGCAACCTGCGCCTGGTCGTGAGCATCGCCAAGGGTTATCTCAATCGCGGCGTGCCGCTGCTGGACCTGATCGAGGAAGGCAACCTTGGTCTCATGCACGCGATCGAGAAATTCGATCCGTCACGCGGTTTCCGTTTTTCTACCTACGCGACCTGGTGGATCCGCCAGAGCATCGAGCGCGCCATCATGAACCAGGCGCGCACGGTACGGCTGCCGGTCCACGTGATCCGTGAACTCAACCAGGTGCTGCGCGCCAAGCGGCATCTCGAAAAAGGCGGCACCGACGGCCGCGACGCCAGTCTCGAAGACATTGCCCACCTGCTGGGCAAGACGCCTGACGAGGTGCAGGACGTGCTGGCGCTTAACGAACATACCACCTCGCTCGATACGCCGTTTGACCTGGACCCGGGCTCCAGCCTGCTGGACTTCCTTTCCGACGAGCACAACGCCGCCCCGGACCAGGAAGTCGCGCACCGCGAGCTCGAAGGCCTGATGAAGCTGTGGCTGGCCCGCCTGTCGGAAAAGCACCGCTATGTGGTGGAGCGCCGCTTCGGCCTCAACCATATCGAACCGGCCACGCTTGAAGAGCTGGCCGAAGAGATGGGCCTGACGCGCGAACGCGTGCGCCAGATCCAACAGGAAGCCCTGGTCAAGCTCAAGCGGCATTTCGCATCGCAAGGTGTCAGGAAGGACGCTGTTCTATGACCCCTGTGCTGGTATTCGACATCGAGACCATTCCCGATGTCGACGGCCTGCGCCGTTTGCATGACCATCCCGCATCGATGAGCGACGAGGAAGTCGCCGAGCAAGCGTTCTCAGCCCGCCGCGAAAAGACCGGAAGCGATTTCCTGCCGCACTATCTGCAGCGCGTCGCGGCGATCTCGTGCGTGTTGCGCCGGACGCAGCGCGACGGCTCGGCCGTGTTCCATGTCGGCTCGCTGGGAACGCTCGAGGATGGTGAGGCCACGCTGATCCAGAAGTTCTACGAACTGATTGCGCGCTACAGCCCGCAGCTTGTGTCGTGGAACGGTGGCGGCTTCGACTTGCCCGTGCTGCACTATCGTGGCCTGGTCCATGGCGTGACCGCGCCGCGATACTGGGAAATGGGCGAGGGCCGCGACGACGACAGCCGCGACTTCAAGTGGAACAACTACATCAGCCGCTACCACATGCGGCATCTGGACCTGATGGACCTCCTTGCCATGTACCAGCCGCGCGCAAGCGCGCCGCTGGATGACCTGGCCAAGCTGTGCGGCTTCCCAGGCAAGATGGGGATGGATGGCAGCAAAGTCTGGCAGGCGTACCGGGAAGGTCAGCTCGACGCGATCCGCGCCTATTGCGAGACCGACGTTGTCAACACCTACCTGATGTACTGCCGCTTCCAGCTCATGCGCGGCGGCCTGCTGCCGCGCGAGTTCGATCTCGAGATGGAACTCGTGCAGGAATCGCTGGCCGAGCTGCCAGGCGAGCAGTGGATGGAATACCTGCGTGCATTCCGCCTGAAGCGCCTGACGCCAGAAGACGAAGAGATCGAGTAAGTTGGCGAACGGTCGGCGATCCCGCGGGCCTTTTCATATATCCAGTGACAGCACGATGGGCTGGTGATCCGAGTCCTTCGTCGCTGCATTGACTTCGCAACGCCTGACGCGTTCCGCCAGGTTCTCGGTGACAAAGACGAAATCGCACGCGAAGGGCGGCTCGGGCCATTGCTCCTTGTCGTACATCGCGCAGGTCGGCGCATGCGACTGGCCCGGATGGATGTGCATCCAGGCATCGCGCCACGGCGTGGTGTCGTCGTCGAACGGTTCGAGCATTCGCCGGTAGGCGATGTCGTCGGGCTTGCTGTTAAAGTCGCCGCAAAGGACGGCTTCCGTTGGCCGCACCGCCGGCGTGAATGGCCCCGGCGTCGATTCACTGCGCCCGGGACGCAGCGCATGGCCGCATGCTTCCGCGTGCCAGTCTCGCAGGGCGTTTGCCTGGGCGGCGCGCTGATGCGCCGAGTAGTATTCCAGGTGTGTGCAGATGACGCGCAACGGCCGGCTGCCGGCCTGCAGCGTCGCTTCGATCGCGACGCGGGGCATGGACGCTACGTCGGGGTCCGCCGGCCACGGCAGCGCGTGGCGGAAGACTTCATGCACGGGCAGGCGCGTGGCAATCAGGTTGCCGAACTGGCGCGGGCCACCGTCGCTGCCGAAGCGGTCGACGCCCGGCGCGAACAGCAGCCGATAGCCGGGCAACAGCGCGGACAGTTCGGACACCTGGTCTGCCCCGGGCGCGCCGCGCAGCTCGCCGAAGCCGCGTGTGACTTCCTGCAGGCAGATGACGTCGGCATCGGCCATCGCCCGCATGGTGGCCACGCTGCGGGACAGGTCCACGCGTCCGTCAGCGCCGCGGCCCCATTGAATGTTCCATGAAATCAGTTCCATTGCATCACTCCTTTGCGCGATGCGGCACCATTACCCGGGCGTCGGAGCGCGCGTCTGGACTACAATCGCGCTTTCGCAAAACAATACGTCAGGTTTCGTCTGGTGTCCCAAGCCGTGTCCTCCCCACAAGAAATGCCGGCAGCGCCGCGTGCGGCATCTGCCTCTCCGGCTGCCGTCGCGCCCGGTTCCGATCCCGTGGTTTCCATTGACAGCCTCGACATGGAGGCGCGCGGCGTCGGGCGCCTGGTCAATGAAGACGGCACTCCCGGCAAGGTCATCTTCGTCGAAGGTGCGTTGCCCGGCGAAACCGTGAGCTACAAGAGCTTCCGCCGCAAGCCGAGCTACGAACAGGCCCATCTGCTGGAAGTGCGTCGAGAATCGGTGATGCGTGTCAAGCCAGGTTGCAAGCACTTTGGCGTGTGCGGCGGATGCTCGATGCAGCACCTGGACTCGCGCGCGCAGCTTGCGATCAAGCAGCGGGTACTCGAAGACAACCTCTGGCACCTGTCGAAGGTTCGTCCGGAAGTGATGTTCCGGCCGATCGCCGGGCCGGACTGGGGCTATCGCTACCGCGCACGGCTGACGGTGCGGTATGTGGCTAAGAAGGGTGGGGTACTGGTGGGTTTCCACGAGCGCAAGAGCAGCTACGTGGCGGACATGACAAGCTGCGAGATCCTTCCGCCACATATCTCGGCGATGCTGGTGCCGTTGCGCGAACTGGTGACGGGCTTGTCCATTCGCGACCGCATGCCGCAGATCGAACTGGCGGTGGGCCATGAGGTTACGGCGCTGGTGCTGCGCATCCTCGAACCGCTGACCGACGCGGACAAGGACCTGCTGCGCGCCTTCGCGGACCAGCACAATGTCCAGTTCTGGCTCCAGCCCAAAGGCCCGGATACCGTTGTGCCGTTCTATCCGCTCGACCGTGAGCTGGCCTATACGCTGCCCGAGTTCGGCATCCGTATGCCGTTCAAGCCGACCGACTTCACGCAGGTCAACCACCACATCAACAGGGTACTGATCGGCCGCGCACTGCGCCTGCTGGACGTCCAGCCCCAAGACCGCCTGCTCGACCTGTTCTGCGGCATCGGCAACTTCACGCTGCCACTCGCCACGCAGGGCCGCTCGGTCATGGGCATTGAAGGCAGCGAGGCGCTGACGACCCGGGCGCTGGCGAATGCCGGCTACAACGGCCTGGCGGAAAAGACGGAATTCGCCTGCCGCAACCTGTTCGAAGTGACCGCCGAAGATATCGCCGCGCTGGGCCGCTTCGATCGCTGGTTGATCGACCCGCCGCGCGAAGGTGCGCTGGCGGTGTGCAAGGCGCTGGGCGAGCTGTCGCAGCAGGGCAGCGACGTGCTGCCGCAACGCATCGTCTATGTGTCGTGCAGCCCGGCAACACTGGCGCGCGACGCGGGCCTGCTGGTGCATGAGGCCGGGTATCGCCTGGCAGGGGCGGGCGTCGTGAACATGTTCCCGCATACGTCGCACGTCGAATCGATTGCCGTCTTCGAGCGGCGTTGAGCGCGCGACAACGCTAGCGCCCAATGAAAAACGCCGGCCAAGTGGCCGGCGTTCTTGTTTTACGCAGGACTGCGTCAGTCGCGGCTGCCGCCGAAGATGCCCAGCAGGGCCAGCAGGTTCGTGAAAACGTTGTAGACGTCGAGGTAGATCGCCAGCGTGGCCGTGATGTAGTTGGTTTCGCCGCCATTTACCACGCGCTGCACATCGAACAGGATGTACGCCGAGAAAATGCCGATGGCGATCACCGACACCGTGATCATCAGCGACGGAAGTTGCAGCCAGATATTGGCCACGCTCGCCAGAATCAGCAGAATCAGGCCGACGAACAGGAACTTGCTGAGGCCCGAGAAATCACGCTTGCTGACCGTCGCAATGGTAGCCATGGCGCCAAACACCGCCGCTGTGCCGCCAAAGGCATACATGATCAGCGCCGGCCCATTCGAGAACTGCAGCACCGCGCCGATCAGGCGCGACAGCATCAGGCCCATGAAGAACGTGAAGGCGAGCAGCAGGACCACGCCCATGCTGCTGTTCTTGGTCTTCTCGATGCCGTAGAAGAACGCGAATGCGATGCCGAGGAACAGGATCAGCGACAAGCCGGGGCTGCCGGCCATGAAGCTGAAGCCCGTGGCCACGCCGATCCATGCGCCGAGCACGGTCGGGATCATCGAAATGGCGAGCAGCCAGTAGGTGTTGCGCAATACCCGATTACGCACGACGACATCGCTGACCGTCGACGCATTGCCGAAACCGTAGGTGTTCAGCTTGTTATCCATGGTGACTCCTGTTTCTGAATGGTGAGGCGCCGGAGCGACCCGGAGCGACGCAACGCCAATGTGGCACCGCGTCTGCGGAATTGCAAGAGGATTAAAGTGTCACATTGGTCACTTCCATGCGGTAAAGGCCAGATTTGTTGCTCACGTTGGACGGTTTTATATGTATTGCGTTCCGTGCATTGTGTGGTCAACGGAAGGTGTCGGTTTCGACGCCCCGGATATGGCGTTTTCCGCTCATGCAGCTGCACTTTCGCGAAAGGCTGGCTGCGCTCGAAACCGTCATCGTCTCGTGCTAGAATTGCACGTTTAATCCATTTGTAACCCCTTCATTTTTCGGAGTTTTTCATGGCGATCGAACGCACCCTGTCGATTATCAAGCCGGATGCCGTGGCCAAGAACGTTATCGGCCAGATCTACGCCCGTTTCGAGGCCGCCGGCCTGAAGATCGTTGCTGCCAAGATGGTGCACCTGTCGCGCGGCGAAGCCGAGCAGTTCTACGCTGTCCACAAGGAGCGTCCGTTCTTCAAGGACCTCGTCGACTTCATGGTTTCCGGCCCGGTCATGATCCAGGCGCTGGAAGGTGAAGGCGCCATCGCCAAGAACCGCGACCTGATGGGCGCCACCGACCCGAAGAAGGCCGACAAGGGCACCATCCGCGCCGACTTCGCCGACAGCATCGACGCGAACGCCGTGCACGGTTCGGACGCTGCTGAAACTGCCGCTGTGGAAATTGCCTTCTTCTTCCCGGGCATGAACGTTTATACCCGTTGATTGTCTGGTCAATTCCAAGACTAGACAGACACGGAAGCTGAGTTTGCCGTCATGAACGATCTCGTCAACCTGCTCGACCTGGATGCGGACGCGCTCACTGCCTATTGCGGCGAGCTCGGCGAGAAGCCGTTTCGTGCGCGGCAGCTGCAACGCTGGATCCACCAGTTCGGTGCCAGCCGTTTCGACGCCATGTCGGACCTCGCCAAGTCGCTGCGCGAAAAGCTCGCGACGCGCGCCGAGATCCGTTCGCCGGCCGCCATCACCGACAACCTGTCGGCTGACGGCACGCGCAAGTGGCTGCTCGATGTCGGTAACGGCAACGCGGTGGAGACGGTGTACATCCCCGAGGAAACGCGCGGCACGCTGTGCGTCTCCTCGCAGGCGGGGTGCGCTGTCAACTGCCGGTTCTGCTCGACCGGCAAGCAGGGTTTCTCGCGCAATCTGACTACGGGCGAAATCATTGGCCAGTTGTGGATGGCGGAATTCGCCATGCGCGAACAGCTGGGCCGTGGGCCCAAGGACGACCGCGTCATCTCCAACGTGGTGATGATGGGTATGGGCGAGCCGCTGCTGAACTACGATGCCGTCGTGCCGGCCATGCGGCTGATGCTCGACGATAACGCGTATGGCCTGTCGCGCCGCCGCGTGACGCTGTCCACTTCCGGCGTGGTGCCGATGATGGACCGTCTGTCGAAAGACCTGCCGGTAGCGCTGGCCGTGTCTCTGCACGCGTCGAACGACGCCCTGCGCGACGTGCTCGTGCCGCTGAACAAGAAGTACCCGCTGGCCGAACTGATGGCGGCATGCCGCCGTTATCTGGAATTCGCCCCGCGCGATTTCATTACTTTCGAATACTGCATGCTCGATGGCGTCAATGACGGCGTCGAACATGCGCGGGAACTGTTGAAGCTTGTGGCCGACGTGCCGTGCAAGTTCAACCTGATCCCGTTCAATCCGTTCCCTGAATCGGGTTTGAAGCGTTCCAACAACGATCAGATCCGGCGCTTTGCGCAGGTACTGATGGATGCGGGCATCGTGACCACGATCCGCAAGACGCGCGGCGACGATATCGACGCGGCATGCGGCCAGCTTGCCGGGGAGGTCAAGGATCGCACCCGGCTTGCCGAGCGGGGCAAGTTCGGCAAGATCACGCCTTTGGTGCCGGTCGCCGCGACTGGCCAAGCCGGGGAGGCTCGCCCTGCATGATCCGTCTGATCGCTGCAGCCCTGTTGGGGCTGCTGATGTTGTCCGCCTGCCAGTTGCCGCCCGCACCGACGCAGGACCTCCAGACTACTTCCGACCAGACCGATGCAAGGCGCCGCGCCAGCATCCGGCTGCAGCTCGCCACCAATTACCTTGAGGCCGGCCAGAATTCGGTCGCACTTGACGAGGTGAAGCAGGCGATTGCCGCCGACCCGGCCATGGCCGACGCCTACCATGTGCGTGCGCTGGTCTACATGGCGATGAACGAGAAGGCGCTGGCCGACGACAGTTTCCGCACCGCGGTCTCCATGCGCGGCAATGACGGTGACCTGCTCAATAACTACGGCTGGTTCCTGTGCCAGGAAGGCCGGTATGGCGAGGCGGTGCCGATGCTCGAACGCGCGGTGTCGGCGCCTTCCGCTGGCGGGCCGGCAAAGCCGCTGATCAGCCTCGGAGCCTGCCAGTTGCGCAATGGCGCCGGCGCGGAAGCCGAGAAGAACCTGAAGGCGGCGCTCGGCTATGACCGGAACAATCCTGTCGCCAACACCAACCTGGCGCTCGTCTATTACCGGCGTGGCGACCTCAGGCAGGCTCAGCAATTTGCCGAGCGTGTCAACAACAGCAAATTCGCAAGCGCGCAATCCCTCTGGCTGGGTGCGCGCATTGCGCGCCGTCAGGGCGACGCGGCGGCGCAGGGTGCCCTGGCGGCACAGCTGCGCCAGCGTTTTCCCGACTCGCGCGAATTGAGCGCGTACGAACAAGGAGCATGGGATGAGTGAGCAAGAGCGCGCCGCAGGCCAGGCCGCATCGACGGGACACGTCGGCGGGGGCGCGACCGATTCAGAACGTGAAGCCGTGGCGCGCGAGATCGGCGCCCTGTTGGCGCAGGCACGGGAATCGCAACGGATGTCCGTCGAGGACGTGAGCGCCCGTCTGAAGGTGGCGGCGCCGAAGCTCGTGGCGATCGAATCCGGCAACGTCGAGGCGCTGCCCGACATCACGTTTGCCAAGGGCGTGATGCGCGCGTACGCACGCATGTTGCACGTGGACATTGACGGCTTGCTTGCGCGTTTCCACCCGCGGCCCGTGCAGGTCACCGAAATGGCGCGCCAGCGCGAAGGCGGTCTCAACGAGACGTTTGACGATCGCAGGCGCTTTGGCAAGCGCGGTGGCGGCGCAGGGGCCGGTGGGCGCTGGGTTTGGCTGGCACTCGTGATTGCCGGCCTGGCGGCAGGCGGCTGGTTCGGGCTCGACCATATGAAACAATGGCTGGAAGCGCGCAACAGCGCCGCTCAGGCCGCGCCAGCCGAAGTGCAGGAACCGGCGGGCCAGGGCGGCGAGCCGGGCACCGTGACGGCTGCACTGCCGCCGGTCATGGCTGCCGCCGACTCTCCGGCTCCGTCCGAGGAATTGCCCGCCAGCGCGCCGGCCGCGAGCGGCGTCGCGGTGCCCGCACAGTCCGCGGCAGCGACCACGGCCGTGCCCGCCGTGGCAACGACGGTCACGCCGGTTGCCAATACGGCGCCTGTTGCAGCGACTCCCGCGGCGCAAGGCGAACTTCAGATCAAGTTCTCCGCCGATACCTGGTACGAGATCCGCGACCGCAACGGCAAGGTTGTCCTCGGCGGTACCGCCAAGGCCGGCCAGGAAGTCGCGGGCGGCGGCACGGCACCGTACAAGGTGACCATCGGCAACGTCAAGGGTGTGGAATCGATGAGCCGGAACGGCACGCCGGTTGACCTGAAGGCGGCGAATCGCAACAACGTGGCGCGGTTGACGCTGCCCTGACGCGGCTCGACACCGTGCATCATTGCGAGGTGGTAACGCTATGAACGAACAGCTTTGTCTTCCGGTCCTGCCGGGCCCGCTGCCGCGCCGCGAAAGGCGCCAGGCGAGCATCGCGTGGGGCGACAACATCGTCACCATCGGTGGCAGCGCGCCGGTGCGCGTGCAGTCGATGACCAATACGGATACCGTCGATGCCATTGGCACGGCCATCCAGGTCAAGGAACTGGCGCGCGCGGGCTCCGAGATCGTGCGCATCACGGTCAATACGCCCGAGGCAGCGGCAGCGGTGCCGCATATCCGCGAGCAGCTCGACCGCATGGGCGTCAACGTGCCGCTGGTGGGCGATTTCCACTACAACGGCCACAAGCTGCTGCAGGACTATCCGGCCTGCGCCGAGGCGCTGTCGAAGTACCGCATCAACCCCGGCAATGTGGGGCAGGGCGCCAAGCGCGACACGCAATTCGCGCAGATGATCGAGATGGCCTGCCGGTACAACAAGCCGGTGCGCATCGGCGTCAACTGGGGCAGCCTGGACCAGGACCTGCTCGCGCGCATCATGGACGAGAACGCCGGCCGCGCGGAGCCGTGGCCCGCGCAGAGCGTGATGATCGAAGCGTTGATCACTTCGGCGATCGATTCGGCAAAGAAGGCCGAGGAAATCGGCCTGCCGGGCAACCAGATCATCCTGTCGTGCAAGGTGTCGCAGGTGCAGGAACTGATTGCGGTGTACCGCGAACTCGCGCGCCGCTGCGACTATGCGCTGCACCTCGGCCTGACCGAGGCGGGCATGGGCAGCAAGGGCATCGTGGCGTCGACGGCGGCGCTGTCGGTGCTGCTGCAGGAAGGCATCGGCGACACGATCCGGATTTCGCTGACGCCGGAACCCGGTGCGCCGCGCGAGAAGGAAGTCTATGTCGGGCAGGAAATCCTGCAGACCATGGGCATGCGGAATTTCACGCCGATGGTGATTGCGTGCCCCGGCTGCGGCCGCACGACGAGCACCACGTTCCAGGAACTGGCAGCAAGCATTCAGGCGTACCTGCGCGAGCAGATGCCGCAGTGGAAGACCGCTTATCCGGGCGTCGAAGAGATGGATGTGGCCGTGATGGGCTGCATCGTCAACGGCCCTGGCGAAAGCAAGCATGCCAACATCGGCATTTCGCTGCCGGGTTCGGGCGAATCGCCGGCGGCGCCGGTGTTTGTCGATGGCGTCAAGGTCAAGACGCTGCGCGGCGAGCGCATCGCCGAGGAATTCCAGGCGATCGTCGACGAGTACGTTCGCACGCATTACGGTCCGGGCGCAGCGCGGGCAGAGAAGGAAGCGGTGGCCTGAGCCGGCATTGGCCAGTCCACCCAGCAAGATAACGACAGAATGACGCAAAACGAGAATCCGTCCGCGCAAAGCGGCGCCAAGCCAGAAGACAAGGCACGCCCCGCGAAGGCCTTGCAGGGCGTGAAGGGCATGAACGACATGCTGCCCGCCGATGCCCCGCTGTGGGAGCATTTCGAGAACGCCGCGCGTGCGATGCTGCGCGCCTACGGCTACCAGCAGATCCGCACGCCGATCGTCGAGCATACCCAGCTGTTCGTGCGCGGTATCGGCGAGGTCACGGATATCGTGGAGAAGGAGATGTATTCCTTCACCGATGCGCTCAACGGTGAACAACTGACGCTGCGTCCGGAAGGCACTGCCGCCGCCGTGCGTGCGACCATCGAGCACAACCTGCTGTACGACGGCCCGAAGCGCCTGTGGTACACCGGCCCGATGTTCCGCCACGAGCGCCCGCAGCGCGGCCGCTATCGCCAGTTCCACCAGCTCGGCGCTGAGGCGCTCGGCTTTGCGGGCCCGGATGTGGATGCCGAGATCATCCTGATGTGCCAGCGCCTGTGGGACGACCTGGGCCTGACCGGCGTGCGGCTGGAGATCAACTCGCTGGGCCAGGCGCACGAGCGCGCCGCGCACCGCGAGGAGCTGATCAAGTACCTCGAAGGCTTCAAGGACATCCTGGACGAGGACGGCAAGCGCCGCCTCTACACGAATCCGCTGCGCGTGCTGGATACGAAGAATCCCGCGCTGCAGGAAATGGCCGCCAACGCGCCCAAGCTGATCGATTTCCTCGGTGAGGAATCGCTCGCCCACTTCGAGGGCGTGCAGCGGCTGCTCAAGGCCAACAACATCCCGTACAAGATCAACCCGCGCCTGGTGCGTGGGCTGGACTACTACAACCTGACGGTGTTCGAGTGGATCACCGACAAGCTCGGTGCGCAGGGCACCATCGCCGGTGGCGGCCGCTATGACCCGCTGATTGCGCAGATGGGCGGCAAGGCGGCGCCGGCTTGCGGCTGGGCCATGGGCATCGAGCGCATCATCGAGCTGATCCGCGAGGAAGGCGTGGTGCCTGATGCGGTCGGTTGCGACGTCTATCTGGTGCATCAGGGCGAAGCGGCGCAGCAGCAGGCGACGGTTGCCGCCGAGCGCCTGCGTGATGCCGGCCTGGACGTGGTGCTGCATGCCACGCCCGATGGCAAGAGCGGCAGCTTCAAGTCGCAGATGAAGCGCGCTGACGCGAGCGGTGCGGCGTATGCCGTGATCATTGGCGAAGATGAAGTCGCTGCGGGCGTGGTGCAGGTGAAGGAACTTCGCCAGGGCGCGCAGGCTGAAGGTGGTGGCCAGCAGGCGCAGGTGCCCGCTGAAAACCTGGTCGATTACCTGATCGACGCGATGGTCGGCGCCAGCGAATAACGCGACGACTGACGACGCAAGTAACGGCGTAGCAAGATCCGCCCGGCAGGAAGCGAAGCCTGCCGGAAGCGGCCTGAGATACAAACCAACCGCAAAAAGACTGCCTCGACATGGCATACGATCTGGAAGAGCAGGAACAGCTTGAAAATCTGAAGGCCTGGTGGCGTCAGTATGGCAATGCCCTGACGTGGATCCTGATTGCCGCCTTGCTGGCATTCGCTGCCTGGAACGGCTGGAAGTACTGGGAGCGCAAGCAGGCTTCCGAAGCGGCCGTGCTGTATGACCAGGTGATGAAGGCCGCCGAAGGCCGCGATGCCGAGCGCGTGAAGCGCGCAGCGGGCGACCTCGAGGACAAGTTCGGCAGGACCGCCTATGGCCCGATGAGTGCGCTGGTGGCCGCCAAAGTGCTGTACGATGCCGGCGATCTGGCAGGTGCAAAAACCCAGTTGCAGTGGGCAATGGACCACGGCGATGGCGAGTACTCGCATATCGCGCGCGTGCGCCTTGCCGGCGTGCTGCTTGATGAGAAGGCCTACGACCAGGGCCTGGCGCTGCTGAAGGACGAGCCGCCGGCGGCGTTCGTCGCGATCTACGCCGATCGCAGGGGCGATCTGCTCGCCGCGCAGGACAAGCGTGCCGATGCACGTGCCGCCTACCGCAAGGCGCTGGACAAGCTCGGTGCCGACGATCAGTCGATGCGCCAGATCATCCAGTTCAAGCTCGACGCGCTGGGCACGGCCTGATCGCCGCTGCACGTGAAGGACATCCGCCATAACCCAATCCAGGATTCGAACCCTATGACGTTCATGCTTTCCGGTGCCGAACAACAAGGCCAGTCCCACCGCAAGATTGCCCGTGCGCTCGTCGCCGGCGCCTGCCTTGTGGCCCTGGGCGGCTGCTCGCTGTTCAGCAAGGAGAACAAGCATCCGCCGGCCGAACTGAAGCCGGTGTCGGCGACGCTGTCCGTGCGCCAGGCGTGGAAGGCGGACGTCGGCAAGAGCGGGCCGTATGCGCTGCAGCCGGCCGCGGCGGGCAACAACGTGTATGTGTCGGCCAACAACGGCACCATCATGGCGCTGGACGGCGCAACCGGCCGGACGCTGTGGAAGGCCAAGACCGACGTCGACATCACCACCGGTCCGGGCAGCGATGGCTCGGTGACGGCGGTGGCGGGCGAGAAGGGTGCCGTCTACGCGTTTGACACCAGCGGCAAGCAGATCTGGAAGAAGCAGGTCAACGGTGAAGTCCTGTCGGCGCCGCTGGTCGGCAATGGCATCGTGGTAGTGCGGACGACCGATACCCGGGTGCTCGCACTGGACGCCCAAACTGGTGAGCGCCGCTGGATCTACCAGCGTTCGCAGACGCCGCTGAACCTGCGTGCGGCCATGGGCATGGTCTTCGCCGGCGACGGCATCGTGATGGGCTTCCCCGGCGGCAAGCTGGGCGTCCTGACGCCGGCCAACGGCGTGCTGCGCTGGGAAAGCGCGGTTTCCTATCCGAAGGGCGTGTCGGAAATCGAGCGCCTGAACGACGTGACCGGCCAGCCCATGGTGAGCGGCCGCCAGGTATGCGCGACCACCTTCCAGGGCCGCGTGGCCTGCCTGGAGCTGGCCAATGGCCAGCCGCAGTGGGGCAAGGATTTTTCGTCGCCGTCCGGCCCGGCGCAGGATGACAATGCGATCTATGCCAGCGACGAGCAGTCGGTGGTGTTCGCGTTCGATCGCCAGAATGGCAACGAGCGCTGGAAGAACAACGAACTGCGCTATCGACGGCTCGGCGCGCCGCTGGTACTGGGCCGTTCGGTGGTGATGGGCGACTTCGAAGGCTATGTGCATTTCCTCTCGCGGGAGGACGGCACGGTGGTGGCGCGCATGAAGACCGATGGCAGCGCCATCAGCGCTGCGCCGGTTGTGGCGGGGCAAACCATGGTTGTCCAGACGCGCGACGGCGATGTCTACGGCTATGTGCCGGGCTGAGCCGACGATGAGCCACTGAAGCGTCAATGAGGCAGCGACTGCCCGTACACCTGTCGGTACGGGCGGCGCAATTCCGGTAGCATGATCCCTGGTCGTGCGGCGAAATGCGGGACGGGCTTGGCGCCAGTTCCGCCCGACAGGATAAGCGGCTGGCCATGCATATTTTGCATAAGGCGCCGTAGGATCAACTGACTCCGGAGTTCCAGGGGGACGGCAGGTGCCGGCCCCCGTTTCCGTTTATTGCATGAAACCAGTTATTGCACTTGTCGGCCGCCCGAACGTCGGGAAGTCGACGCTATTTAACCGCATGACCCGCTCACGCGACGCACTCGTCGCCGACCTGCCGGGCCTGACGCGCGACCGCCACTACGGAGAGGGTCGTATCGGCGATCGTCCGTTCATTGCCATCGATACCGGCGGCTTCGAGCCGGTGGTCAAGGAAGGCATCGTCGCCGAGATGGCCAAGCAGACCAAGCAAGCCGTGGTCGAGGCGGACGTTGTCATCTTCATTGTCGATGGCAGGCTGGGCCTGGCCCCGCAGGACCGCGCCATTGCAGACTACCTGCGCAAGACGGGTCGGCGCGTGATGCTCGCGGTCAACAAGGCCGAGGGCATGAAGTACACCTCGGTCGCCGCCGATTTCTATGAACTTGGCATGGGCGATCCGTACGCGATTTCGGCCGCGCACGGCGACGGCGTTCGAGAGCTCGTGGACGAGGCGCTGGAGCTGGCTGTCCAGGAGCGTCCGGAGCTGGCCGAGGAAGACGCGGACAGTGGCAAGGGCGTGAAGATCGCCATCGTTGGCCGCCCCAACGTCGGCAAGTCGACGCTGGTCAATACGCTGATCGGCGAAGAGCGCGTGATTGCGTTCGACATGCCTGGCACCACGCGCGACGCGATCTACGTGGAGTTCGAGCGCGGCGGCAAGCCGTACACGCTGATCGACACCGCGGGCCTGCGGCGCCGGGGCAAAGTGTTCGAGGCAATCGAGAAGTTTTCGGTGGTCAAAACGCTGCAGTCGATCGCCGACGCCAATGTCGTCATCCTGCTGCTTGATGCGCAGCAGGATATTTCCGACCAGGACGCGCATATTGCCGGTTTCATCGTCGAATCCGGCCGTGCCCTTGTAGTCGGTGTCAACAAATGGGATGGCCTCGACGGCCATACCCGCGATCGCATCAAGCACGATCTCGAGCGCAAGCTGCAATTCCTGAGCTTCGCCAATTTCCATTTCGTGTCTGCGCGGGAACGCACAGGCATCGGTGCGCTGATGCGTTCCGTGGACGATGCGTATGCCGCGGCCATGGTCAAGCTGCCCACGCCGCAGCTCACGCGGGTGCTACAGGAGGCCGTGGAATTCCAGCAGCCCAAGCGCGCCGGCGTGTCGCGGCCGAAGCTGCGCTACGCGCACCAGGGTGGCTCCAACCCGCCGATCATCGTGATCCACGGCAACGCCTTGTCGTCCGTTTCCGAGACCTACCGGCGTTATCTCGAGAACCGCTACCGCGCGGCGTTCAAACTGAAGGGGACACCGCTTCGCATCGAATTTCGTACGAACAAAAACCCGTATGCGGACTCGAAGGACTGAGGTCCTGGCGGGTGCCTGGCGCGGCAAGTTTTCGTTTGCGTTCGTTTGGAACTGCGGCTAAATTTGCGGTAGCAGGGGTTCTCTGCACGCTGATGCAGCTTGGTACCGTTTTTGATCTTTTTTCTGGCGCGAGCTTGCGCCGATTGACTTGAACCGGGGACTTCCGTCCCCATTATTCACCACTAAACCTATAAATTTGGAGTGTGCCATGAGCAACAAAGGGCAACTGCTACAAGACCCGTTCCTGAACGCGCTGCGCAAAGAGCACGTGCCGGTTTCCATCTATCTGGTCAATGGCATCAAGCTGCAAGGCAATATCGAATCGTTCGACCAATATGTCGTGCTCCTGCGTAACACCGTGACGCAGATGGTCTACAAGCATGCGATTTCCACCGTCGTCCCGGCTCGCGCGGTCAATTTCCGCGTGGATGATTCCGCCGAGGGCTGATTTTCCTGCCGGCCGCAACGGCTTGCGGCCTCTGCCAGCCGACATCGTGCCAATGCCAGCCGGCGTTGCCGCGGTGCCGGTCACCGGTTCGCAAGTGCGGCCGGCATGCGGTGAACCGGAACGGCTGCCAGCTGTCCCCACGCCGCAATTGCGCAAGGGAGCGCGCGCCTGTGCAGGCCCGCTCCCGTCCCGCTGAACCGGGACACGTCCGGCCTTCCGTCCGGCTCATATCCGGACATCTCCCCAAACCGTCTCACTTCGCGCGTAGCGCCCCCCGCTTGGATCCCAGAGCTACCTCCAACACCGAACCGTCGCGTGCCATTCTCGTTGGCGTGGATTTCGGCAAGCACGATTTCCAGGAAAGCCTGAGCGAGCTTGCCTTGCTGACCACCACTGCCGGCTCCATGCCGGTGCATACGCTGACCGGCAAACGTTCGCGCCCGGACCCGGCGCTGTTCATCGGCTCGGGCAAGGCCGAAGAGCTGCGGGAAGCGGCGGACGCGCTGGATGCCGATATCGTGGTGTTCAACCATGCCCTGAGCCCGGCACAGCAACGTAACCTCGAACGCTTCTTGCAGCGCCATGTGATTGACCGTACCGGCCTGATCCTGGACATCTTCGCGCAGCGTGCCCAGAGCCACGTGGGCAAGGTGCAGGTGGAGCTGGCGCAGGTTCAATACCAGGCGTCGCGGCTCGTCCGTGCGTGGAGCCACCTGGAGCGGCAGAAGGGCGGTATCGGCATGCGGGGCGGCCCGGGCGAACGCCAGCTCGAACTGGACCGACGCATGCTGGATGACCGGGCCAAGCGGCTGAAGTCCGACCTTGCCCGGCTGCAGCGGCAGCACCGCACGCAGCGGCGCGCCCGCGCGCGCAACGACACCTTGAGCATTTCGCTGGTGGGCTATACCAATGCGGGCAAGTCGACGCTGTTCAATGCGTTGACCAAGGCCGGCGCGTACGCGGCCAACCAGCTTTTCGCGACGCTTGATACGACCTCGCGCCGGATGTTCCTGGACGGGCTTGGCAATGTGGTGCTGTCGGACACGGTCGGCTTCATCCGTGACCTGCCGACGCAACTGGTCGAGGCGTTCCGCGCAACGCTGGACGAAACTGTGCATGCCGACCTGCTGTTGCATGTCGTCGATGCGTCTAGCCCCGTGCGGCATGAGCAGATCGAACAGGTCAACCGTGTGCTGGCGGAAATCGAAGCGTCCGGCATCCCGCAGATCATCGTGATGAACAAGATCGATGCTGCGCCGGAACTGCTCGAGCAGGGCGTGCGTGTGGAGCGTGACGAGGAGGGCGTTCCGACGCGGGTGTTCCTCAGTGCGCGCGAGGGCATTGGCCTGGATGCGTTGCGGCAGTCGATCGTCGAGGTCGCGCAATGGCTTGCGAGCCGTCCGCCCGAGCCGGCACCGTTTGATCCACGGCTGGCGGAGCAGGGGCCGCGCTTGGACGACGAGGAGTTTGAATGGGATGAGCGCGAGGGTCACGATGATCGCGAAGATCGCCGCCCGTCCTGATCCTTTTCGGCGAGATTCGCGGCCGGATTACGCGCATTGGCCAAAAGTGGCGCAGATGACTGCTAGAATCCCCCTGTTACAAACTTCCCGGACCCGTGCACTTCATGCCCCAGTTCTCCCGGAATCCTGAATCGAGCCTGACCCCGGGCGGCCGATTTCCGCTGCGTGCGGGATGGCAGCGCCTGCGCGCAATTTTCTCGCTGAACGATCCCCGCTGGGGACGCGATGGCCAGGACGAGGAAGACAAGGACGGCCGCGCGAACGACCGGGACGGGAACCGTCAGCAGAACCAGCGTCCGCAGGATGGCCCGCCTGACCTCGACGAGCTCTGGCGCGACTTCAACCGGCGCCTGAACGGGCTGCTTGGCCGCAAGGAAAACGGTGGCGGCAACAACCAGGGATTTGGCGGACCGCGGACGCCGGGCAAGAGCTCAGGCGTGGGCGTGGGCGTCGTCGCAGCCGCGATCGTCGGCATCTGGCTGGCCAGTGGTTTCTTCATGGTGCAGGAAGGCCAGACGGCCGTGATCCTGCAGTTCGGCAAGTTCAAGTATTCGACCGGCCCCGGCATCAACTGGCGCCTGCCCTGGCCGATCCAGTCGGCGGAGGTCGTCAACCTGTCGGCCGTGCGTTCGGTGGAAGTGGGGCGCTCCACTTCCATCAAGGACAGCAACCTGAAGGACTCGTCGATGTTGACGCAGGACGAGAACATCATCGATGTCCGCTTCACGGTGCAGTACGCCATTCAGGATGCAAGCGAATTCCTGTTCTTCAACAAGACCGACCGCGGTGGCGATGAAGAGCTCGTGACGCAGGCTGCCGAGACTTCGGTGCGCGAGATCGTCGGCCGCAACAAGATGGATGCGGTGCTTTACGAGAACCGCGAGCAGATTGCGCAAGGTCTGGCCAAGTCGATCCAGTCGATCCTGTCTGCCTACAAGACCGGTATTCGCGTGATCTCGGTGAACGTGCAGAGCGTGCAGCCACCCGAGCAGGTACAGGCCGCGTTCGACGACGTGAACAAGGCCAGCCAGGATCGCGAGCGTGCGATCAGCGAAGGGCAGGCTTACGCCAATGACGTAATTCCGCGCGCCAAGGGTACGGCGGCGCGCTTGAAGGAAGAAGCCGAGGCCTATCGTGCGCGCGTGGTGGCACAGGCCGAGGGCGACGCTTCGCGCTTCCGTTCGGTGCAGGGCGAATACGCCAAGGCGCCGCAGGTGACGCGCGACCGCATCTATATCGAAACCATGCAGCAGATCTACGCCAACTCGAACAAGATACTGGTGGATGCCCGCCAGGGCAGCAACCTGCTTTATCTTCCGCTCGACAAGCTGATGGCGCAGAGTCAGGCCGATGGCCGCGGCGCGCAGACGCCGTCGCAGCCGGCCAGCGGTGCCGGCACGCCAGCGCCCACGCAGGATTCCCCCGGCGACAACCGGTCGCGCGAATCCCTGCGCAACCGTGACCGCGATTCGCGCTGAGGAGACCGTCATGAACCGACTGATTTCCTTTGCGATCGGCGCTTTCATCGTGCTCGCCGTGGCGTCTTCGATGATGTTCGTCGTGGATCAGCGCCAGTACGCCGTGGTGTTCGCCTTCGGCGAGATCAAGCAGGTGGTGCGCGAGCCGGGCCTGCACTTCAAGTTGCCGCCGCCGCTGCAGAACGTGGTGTTCATGGACCGCCGCCTGCAGACCATCGACGTGGCCGCCAGCGAGCGCTTCCTGACCGCTGAAAAGAAGAGCATGGTGGTGGACTGGTTCGTCAAATGGCGCATCACTGATCCGCGCAAGTTCTACGTCGCGTTCGGCGGCAATGTGCGCAGCGCTCAGGACCGCATGACGCAGCGTATTGATGCCGTCGCGCGCGAAGAGTTCGGCAAGCGCACCGTGGCTGACGTGGTCGCCGGCGAGCGCGAGAAGGTTATGCAGAATATCCGCGCCGGCATGTCGGAGTATGCGCAGTCGGTCGGGGTCGAGATCCTGGACGTGCGCCTCAAGCGCGTGGACCTGCTGCCGGCCATCAGTGAATCGGTGTACCGCCGCATGGAAGCCGAGCGCAAGCGCGTGGCTAACGAATTGCGCTCGACGGGTGCCGCGGAAGGCGAAAAGATCCGCGCCGATGCGGACCGCCAGCGCGAAGTGGTGCTGGCCGAAGCCTATCGCGACGCCCAGGTAATCAAGGGAGAGGGCGATGCGAAGTCTTCGCAGATCTATGCCGATGCCTTCGGCAAGGATCCCCAGTTCGCGCAGTTCTGGCGCAGCATGGAGGCATATCGCAATACCTTCCGCGACAAGCGCGACATCATGGTGCTGGAGCCGAACTCGGACTTCTTCCGCTACATGCGATCAAGCGGTGGCGCTGCGGCGCCGGCGGCAAGCGGCGCGTCCGGAGGGCGGCGCTAGCGAGACCGCGGAATTTGTGGCGAGATGACAAAACCCCGGCTTGCCGGGGTTTTGTCCGGCTGGAGGTCTGCACCGGAAGTGACGGCGCGGACGCGCTGGCCGATACCGGACTCGCCGGGTGTGCAGGCCAGGCCTGCCCGCAAACGTGTCATACAGAGAAGAGATTCATCATGTCCAACCATTGGCTGCTGCCAGAAAACATTGCCGACGTGCTGCCGTCGGAGGCCCGCAAGATCGAGGAATTGCGCCGCCGCATGCTGGACTTGTTCCGCACCTACGGCTATGAGCTGGTCATGCCGCCGATGCTGGAATACCTCGAGTCGCTGCTGACAGGGACCGGGCATGACCTGGACTTGCGCACGCTCAAGCTCGTGGACCAGTTGTCGGGCCGCACGATGGGCCTGCGCGCCGACATCACGCCGCAGGTTGCCCGTATCGATGCGCACCTGCTGAACCGCCCCGGCGTGACCCGCCTGTGCTATGCCGGCAACGTCCTGCATGCGCGCCCGGCCGGCTTCCACGCAACGCGCGAGCCGATTCAGGTTGGGGCCGAGATCTATGGCCACGCCGGCCTGGAAGCCGATGTCGAAATTCAGGAGCTGATGCTGGCCGCGCTGCAAGCTGCTGGGCTGTCAGATATCCGCATCGACCTGTGCCATGCCGGCATCCTGGAGGCACTGCTGGACGGCCTGCCATCGATCCGCCGGATCGAGGACGCGCTGTTCGCAGCGCTGGAGACCAAGGATGTCTCGGCGCTGCGCGAGATTACGCAGGGCATGCCGCAGACCGAGCGCGATGCGCTGTTGGCGCTGCCGACGCTGTATGGCGGCGTGGAGGTCATCGACCGCGCGCGGGCGACGCTGCCCGCCAGCCCGGCGATCGGCCGTGCGCTCGATGAATTGGTCGCACTTGCCACGCAGGTGCGCGGGGCCAGCATCAATATCGACCTGTCCGATTTGCGTGGTTACCACTATCACAGCGGCGTGATGTTCGCGGCGTACGTGGCAGGTTTGCCGAATTATGTGGCGCGTGGCGGCCGCTATGACAAGGTCGGTGAAGCATTCGGCCGTGCGCGTCCGGCAACCGGGTTTTCGCTGGATTTGCGCGAAGTTGCCGCCTTGTCGCCGATCGAAGTGCGCGCTCAGGCAATATTCGCGCCGTGGGACGCCGATCCGGCGCTTCGCGCGGCCATTGTGGCATTGCGTGCAGCCGGGGAGATTGTGATCCAGTCGCTGCCCGGCCACACCAAGGAACTCGACGAATTCAACTGTGACCGGCAACTCGTACGCCAGGAAGCAGGCTGGGTCGTCGCGCCTCGCTAGGACTTGCCGCCGGGTGGTTGCCCCAAAAAGCGGGAATCGACCGGTAACAAGAGTAGAATACGTTTTTAACCTATTGACCAAAGCAATATGTCCGCATCCGCAGTAGGCCAGGGACGCAACGTCGTCGTGATCGGCACCCAGTGGGGTGACGAAGGCAAGGGGAAAATCGTCGATTGGCTTACCGATCATGCAAAAGGCGTGGTGCGGTTCCAGGGCGGCCACAACGCTGGCCACACCCTGATCATCGGCGGCAAGAAGACCATCCTCCGACTGATCCCGTCGGGAATCATGCGTGAAGGCACCGTCTGCTACATCGGCAACGGTGTGGTGCTGTCGCCGGAAGCCCTGTTCCGCGAAATCGAAGAACTCGAGACGGCTGGCCTGGAAGTGCAGAAGCGTCTGCGCATTTCGGAAGCCGCAACGCTGATCCTGCCGTACCACGTGGCCATCGACAAGGCACGCGAAGCGCGCCGCGGTGCCGCCAAGATCGGCACGACCGGCCGTGGCATTGGCCCTGCTTACGAAGACAAGGTGGCACGCCGCGCGCTGCGCGTGCAGGACCTGTTCGATCCGCAACAGTTCGCCGAACGCCTGCGCGAAAACCTGGATTTCCACAACTTCATGCTGACGCAGTACCTCGGCGCCGAAGCCGTGGACTACCAGCAGACGCTCGATGACGCCCTGGCCTTTGCGCCGCGCCTGGCACCGATGGTCGCTGACGTGTCCGCAGAGCTTTATGCCGTCAATGCTGCCGGTGGCAACCTGATGTTCGAAGGCGCGCAAGGCACGCTGCTCGACGTCGACCACGGCACCTATCCGTTCGTGACGTCCAGCAACTGCGTGGCCGGTGCGGCTGCCGCAGGCGCCGGCGTCGGCCCGGGCCGCCTGAGCTACATCCTGGGCATCACCAAGGCCTACTGCACGCGCGTTGGCGCTGGTCCGTTCCCGAGCGAGCTGTACGACAACGACAATCCGGCGCGCCAGGATCAAGTCGGCGTGCGTCTGGCCAACGTCGGCAAGGAATTCGGTTCGGTCACAGGCCGTCCGCGCCGCACTGGCTGGCTCGATGCCGCCGCGCTCAAGCGCTCGGTGCAGATCAATGGCGTGTCGGGCCTGTGCCTGACCAAGCTCGACGTGCTTGATGGCCTAGAAAGCATCAAGCTGTGCGTGGGCTACACGCTCGACGGCAAGACCGTGGACATCCTGCCGCGCGGCTCCGATGCTGTCGCGCGCTGCGAGCCGGTCTACGAGGAATTCCCGGGCTGGAACGAGTCGACCTTTGGCGTGAAGGCGTGGGATGCGCTGCCGGAAGCGGCGCGTGTCTACCTGAAGCGTGTGGAAGAAGTGGTTGGTATCCCGATCGACATGATCTCGACCGGTCCGGACCGCGACGAGACCATCCTGCTGCGTCACCCGTACCTGGCCTGATCCGGCGTACAACGTTGCAACGGCCGCGCGCCACAAGCGCTGCGGCTGGCAAGAACAAATCGGCCCGCGCATGCGGGCCGAACTATATCGGTCAACCGACCAGAAGACAGAAAGCAGAAAGAGCAAATCATGAATCAGCCAACGAACGACGACGAGAACCTGTGGGTATCCTGGGATGAGTACCATCGCCTGGTAGCACGCCTGTCGCTGAACGTGCATGAATCGGGCTGGAAATTCGACAAGATCCTGTGCCTTGCCCGTGGCGGCTTGCGCGTGGGTGACCAGATGTCCCGCATCTTCGATGTGCCGCTGGCCATTCTGGCCACCAGCAGCTATCGCGAGGCGGCAGGTACGCAGCAGGGCGATCTCGATATCGCGCAGTACATCACCATGACGCGCGGCGAGCTGACCGGCAAGATTCTGCTGGTCGACGACCTCGTCGATTCGGGCGTGACGCTCGAGCGCGTGGGACGCCATCTACGGGAGCGCTATCCCGCAGTGACGGAAGTCCGTTCGGCCGTGCTGTGGTACAAGGCCTGCTCCAAGGTGCAGCCGGACTACCACGTGACGTTCCTGCCCTCGAATCCGTGGATCCACCAGCCGTTCGAGGAATACGACACGCTGCGTCCGCACAACCTGTCTGCCTGGCTCAAGCGCGGAAAGCGCTCGCAGGACGGACAGGACAGCGCGCAAGCTTAACGCGCGCTATCGTGTCAAAGGGCGGCCCCACGCCGGGGCCGTCCACCATCGGCGTTAGTAGCCGACGGTGAAGCGCTGGCGCGGATGCGCCGGCTGCTCGATCTCATCGAGCATCGCAATCGCGTAGTCTTCCATCGAGATCCAGCTCTTGCCGGCGGCATCCGCCAGCAGTTGATCCTTGCCTGCACGGTATTTGCCGGTGCGCTGGCCCGGCTCGAACAGGGCGGACGGCGACAAGAACGTCCAGTCCAGATCCGATTCTCCGCTCAGTGCATTGAGGAAGTCGCGTCCCGCGGATGCCTCACTCTTGTATGCGGCCGGAAATCCCGGTGTATCGACGAGTTGGCTGCCAGGCGCCACGAACAGGCTGCCTGCGCCGCCCACCACAAGCAGGCGCGGCACGCCTGCGGCCTTGACCGGCCCCACGACCTGCTGCGCGTTCAGCTGTTCGAATCGGGCGGTGCTGATGGCCACATTGTGGCCGGCCAGCGCTGCGGCGAGCGCCTGGCTGTCGGTAGCGTCGATATCGTGCGTGGCCAGTCCTTCTCGTGCCGGCAGGCGGCTGACCGTGCGGGCCAGTGCGGTGACGTGGTGGCCGCGGCGCAGCGCTTCGTCGATCAGGCGGGTGCCGACGCGGCCCGTGGCGCCGATGATGGCGATATTCATGGTTGCTCCTTAAGTCAGGATGAAAGCGGGTTAGCGGTTGCCACGTGTTTGGCGTGGAGGCTCCGATATGAAACTACTTCAGTTACATATCGGGGTAAAAAAAATTTCAGCGCTTACGACGCTGCGCAGCGCGCTCGACATCGGCGAGCATGCTCGCAATCGTGATTTCGGCCAGGGCATTATCCATCGCGGATTGGGCGCGGTCCGCCACCTGTCGCAACGCTCCGGTGATTTCCCTGCCAACCATGCACGCCGGATTGGGCGCGCTCTGGTGCAGGGTAATCAGCGCCGTCGTCTCGACCGCGCGGAATACGTCCAGCAGGGTAATGCGTTCAGCGGGGCGGCTCAGTGTAGAGCCCCCGGTACTGCCCATGATGCTGGTGACGAGTCCCGCTTCGGCAAGCTGGCCGATCAGCCTCCGGATCAATGCCGGATTGGTCCCCACGCTGCCGGCAATCAGCGATGACGGCAGCGGCTCGCTGGCGCTGGCCAGCAAGGTCAGGATATGGACGGCGACGGCGAACCGGCTGCTGGTGGTCATGATGGAGAATCGAATGTGAAACCATGATAGTTACACATGAATGGGATTGTCAATCGGTGGAAAGGTGGCGGAATGCAGCTTCGTGGCGACTCGCGCGATTTTGTGTCGTAAAGGTGGCAGCAGAATGCCGGAATCGCCACTGAAACTGATACACTGGTTCGCAGCAGTCCGTATGGCTGCGATAAATCAACAAATGGAATGCAGCGGCGACTGGCTGCAAATCGAGGAGTGCAAATTGCCGGATCAGATGCGCAAGGCGAAGGCGGAAAACAAAAAACCCGCAGGCTTTGAAAGCGCTGCGGGTTTCTCGCTGATCTGGTGCCCAGGAGAGGACTCGAACCTCCACAGTGTTGCCACCGCTAGGACCTGAACCTAGTGCGTCTACCAATTCCGCCACCTGGGCAGGTGTCGAAACAACCGAAGCGCTCATTATAGAGAGCGCCGAAATTTTGTCAAATAGTTTTCAGAAAAAATTGAATCAAAACAACTATCCGATCCCTAGCCGTGAAGAAATCCTCGGCGTACTGAGAACATCGGGGTCGCCCCTGTCGGCCGGCGATATCGCCAAGGCCCTGTCCGTCACGCGCAAGGAGCATGACGGATTCCAGAAGCGCCTGGCCGCGATGGAACGCGACGGGCAGGTCGAACTGAACCGCAAGGGCCGCTATGAACTGGCCCATCAACCCAATTTCGTTACCGGCCGCGTGCAGGGGCACCGCGACGGTTTCGGCTTCCTGATTCGCGACGATGGCGAGGACGATATCTTCCTGCCCGAGCGCGAACTGCAAAAGGCCATGCACAACGATCGCGCGCAAGTGCGCGTGGTCGGCTACGACCGGCGCGGCCGCCCGGAAGGGCAGATCGTCGAGATCCTGGAACGTGCCAACCGCTACGTGATCGGCCGCCTGCTCAGTGAAGGCGGCGTGCTGGTGGTCGCGCCCGAGGACAAGCGCATCGGCCAGGACATCCTGATCCCGCCGAAGGCGCAGGGCAAGGCGCGCGTTGGCCAGGTGGTCAGCGTCGAACTGATCGAGTTCCCGGACCGCTACGTCCAGCCGGTCGGGCGCGTGGTGGAGGTGCTCGGCGATATCGACGATCCGGGCATGGAAATCGAGATTGCGGTGCGCAAGTACGGCGTGCCGCATGCGTTCTCGCAAGCCGCGGCCAAGGAAGCCTCGGCGCTGCCCGATGAGGTGCGCCAGACCGACCTGGACCACCGCATTGACCTGCGCGATGTGCCGCTTGTCACGATCGACGGCGAAGACGCGCGCGACTTCGACGACGCGGTTTACTGCGAGCCGGTGAAGATGGGCCGCAGCAAGGGCTGGCGCCTGATCGTGGCCATTGCCGATGTTTCGCACTACGTGCGGCCTGGCACGCCGCTCGATGCCGACGCGCTCGATCGCGCCACCTCCGTGTACTTCCCGCGCCGGGTGATCCCCATGCTGCCGGAGAAGTTGTCGAATGGCCTGTGCTCGCTCAACCCGCAGGTGGACCGCCTGTGCATGGTGTGCGACGCGGTGATTACGGCCAAGGGCGAGCTGAAGGGGTACCAGTTCTATCCGGCGGTCATGCACTCGGCGGCGCGGCTGACCTACAACGAGGTCTGGTCGGTCCTGTCGAACACGAAGGGGCCGGAGGCCCACAAGCGCGCCGAGCTGGTGCCGCATCTGCAGAACCTGTACGAGCTGTTCCAGGTCCTGCTCAAGGCGCGGCGCGAGCGTGGCGCGATCGATTTCGATACCACCGAGACCTACATCGTCTGCAATGCCCAGGGCAAGATCGAGCAGATCCTGCCGCGCACGCGAAATGACGCCCACCGGCTGATCGAGGAGTGCATGCTGACGGCCAACGTCTGCGCGGCCGATTTCCTCGAGCGCTTCAAGCACCCGGCGCTGTACCGCATCCACGCAGGCCCGAGCGAGGAAAAGCTCAAGAACCTGCGCGAGTTCCTGAAGACCTCGGGCCTGTCGCTCGGCGGCGGCGACAAGCCGCAGGCGTCCGACTACGCCGAGGTGATGGACAAGATCAAGTCGCGGCCCGATGCGCCGATGCTGCAGACCATGCTGCTGCGCTCGATGCAGCAGGCCGTGTACAGCCCGGACAATATCGGCCACTTCGGCCTGGCGTACGAAGCCTACGCGCATTTCACCAGCCCGATCCGCCGCTATCCGGACCTGCTGGTGCACCGCGCGATCAAGGCCGTCCTTGCGCACACCAAGTACCAGCCGGCCTTCGCTCACGGTACCGAACTCAACACCGCGATCTCGCCGAAGGCGCGGCGCCTGCAAGCCAAGGACGCCGAGCAGAAGGCGGAACTGACGGCGGCGCGTGCACGGCGCAACGAGGCGATCTGGGACGAACTGGGGCTGCACTGCTCGGCCAACGAGCGGCGTGCCGATGAGGCATCGCGCGATGTCGAGGCCTGGCTCAAGTGCTACTTCATGCGCGACAAGCTCGGCAGCGATTTCGCCGGTACCGTCAGCGCCGTGACGTCGTTCGGCATCTTCGTGCAGCTCGACGAGCTGTACGTGGAAGGGCTGGTGCACGTCACCGAACTCGGCAGCGATTACTTCCAGTACGACGAAGCGCGCAACGAACTGCGCGGCGAACGCACGGGTATCCGGTACCGACTGACGGATCGCGTGCGCGTGCAGGTGTCGCGTGTGGATCTCGACGCGCGCAAGATCGACTTCCGCCTGGTGCAGGAGCCATCGGCCAAGACGCTGCGGGCCCGTGCCGGCGTTGGCGAACCGCCGCGTGTGCCGGCCGCCCATGCGGTGCCGGCGCGCAAGAAGGGCCGGCAACTGGCGGCTTTGCTCGGCGGTACTTCCAAGCCGGAGGAGTCGTTCGATGAAACGCTGGACCGCGTGATCGAAGAGCAACCGGTGTTCGAAGCCGTGATCACGCCGCTGCGTCCGCACGTCAAGACCGGCGGCAAGCCGGCCAAGCGTGCCGCCAAGCCCAAGCCAGCCCATCTGGACAAGTCGCGCAAGCCGGCCTCGAAGACGCACCCGGCCAAGACCGCAGGCAAAACCTCGCGCACGCCGCGCAAGCGTTGAGCCTGAGCCGCTCCGGGGCGCCTCCACATCGGCGCCCCGGACGGCACGCACAAGCGTGATGGCCGGGCCGGGCGAGTACAATCGCGCCATGGCTAAACAAAAACTTCTGATCGGCTTTCACGCCGTCACCGCGCGCTTGCGCCAGGACGCCAAGGGCGTCACCGACGTCTATGTCGAGGCTTCGCGCCGCGACCGTCGCATGCAGGACTTCATCCGCCTGGCCGAGAGCCTCGGTGTGCGCCTGCACCCCGTTGATGCCGAACGCTTGCGCGGCATGGCGGGCACCGACCGTCATCAGGGCGTGGTGGCGCGTGCTGAAGACGTGGCGCTTGCACTCAATCTCGACGAATTGCTCGATGGTATTGAGGGCACGCCGCTGCTGCTCGTGCTCGACGGTGTGACGGATCCGCATAACCTCGGCGCCTGCCTGCGTGTGGCGGACGGCGCCGGCGCGCATGCGGTGATCGCGCCCAAGGACCGCAGCGTCGGACTGAATACAACCGTGGCCAAGGTGGCGAGCGGCGCGGCCGAGACCGTGCCTTACATCACCGTGACCAATCTTGCCCGCACGCTGCGTGAACTGCAGGAACGGGGCATCTGGGTGGTCGGCACGGCCGACGGTACTGACAAGACGCTCTACGACGTGGACCTGAAGGGCCCGATGGCGATCGTCATGGGAGCCGAGGGCGAGGGCATGCGCCGCCTGACGCGCGAGACCTGCGACGAACTGGTTGGCATCCCCATGCTTGGCGGTGTCGAAAGCCTGAACGTGTCGGTGGCCAGCGGTGTCTGCCTGTACGAAGCGGTGCGCCAGCGGCGCTTGAAGTAAAGCATCCTTGAATCTGCTGCCGCTGTAACGCGGCATGCCGGCCGTCAGCGCTGACCCCGTCGCACGGGGCTAGAATCTGTGTCATCCCCTGGCCTGGCCGCGCCGGCAGCACGTGTGAGCAGGCCGTTGCCGCCGTGCCATGCCTGTCCGACTTCCTGAAGGCGATTGCTATGCAGTGCATTGCAGATATCCCGCAATCTCGGCCGACAGGCGGGAAATGACACCATGAACGATGATCCCCTCATCCCCCTGTCGTCGCCGTGGCCCGGCCTGGAAGAAGCCCGGGAACTGATTGCCCAGGCTCGCAGCGTGTTCGTGCTGACCGGGGCGGGCATCTCCGCGGAATCCGGCGTGCCGACGTTCCGGGATGCGCTGACCGGTCTCTGGGCACGTTTTGATCCCGAGGAGCTGGCGAGCGAAGAGGCATACCGCCGCCAACCGGCACTGGTGTGGGAGTGGTATCAGCATCGCCGCGACCTCGTGGCTGCCGCACGGCCGAATCCTGCGCACTATGCGCTGGTGGCTTTGGCCGCGCAGAAGACGGTGACGCTGGTCACGCAGAATGTGGACGGGCTGCACCAGCGCGCCGGCAGCGATCATGTGATCGAGCTGCATGGAAACCTGTTCGCGAACAAATGGCTGAACGGCTGCGGGCGCTGCGATGAGGCCACGGCGATTCCCGGCGATCCGCCACGCTGCAGCCTGTGTGGTGCGCTGATGCGCCCCGGGGTGGTATGGTTCGGGGAAGACCTGCCGCGTGTGGCGCGTTTCCGCGCCGAACATGCCGCCGAGACGGCGGACCTGTGCCTGGTCGTGGGGACGTCGGGGTTGGTGTACCCGGCAGCCGGGCTGCCGGGTTTGGCCAGGGATCACGGCGCACGGGTCGTCGTGGTGAATCCGCAGCCCTCGGTGCTGGATCAGACCGCTGATGTGGTACTGCAGGCAGCAGCAGGTGCAAGCCTGCCGCTGCTATGGCCGCAGTCCGGCTCCGATACGGAGATGGACTGAGCGGCCGCCTCGGTCGGCGCCTTAGCCGGCGATTTCCGCAACCAGCTTTTCCAGCTTGATTGCGTCCGCAGCAAACAGACGGATGCCTTCAGCGAGTTTCTCGGTGGCCATGGCGTCTTCGTTGAGCTGCCAGCGGAAGGCTGGCTCATCGGCCGGGATGCGGGCAATATTGCCTGCCTGTGCGAGATCGACCGACAGCTTGCGCTCCACCGTGCCTTCGGTGCGTGCCAGTTGCTCGAGCAGGTCCGGGCTGATCGTGAGCAGGTCGCTGCCGGCCAGCGCGACGATCTGTGCAGTGCTGCGGAAGCTGGCCCCCATCACTTCGGTGTTGTAGCCGAATTTCTTGTAGTAGTCGTAGATCTGGCGCACGGAGCGCACGCCCGGATCGTTGTCGCCCGCATTGGTGGCAGCGTCCCACTGGTCGCCGGCCTGCTTCTTGTACCAGTCGAGGATGCGACCGACGAACGGCGAGATCAGTTGCGCGCCGGCCTCGGCGCACGCGACTGCCTGCACCAGCGAGAACAGCAGCGTCATGTTGCAGCGGATGCCTTCGCGCTGCAGGATCTCGGCGGCGCGGATGCCTTCCCACGTCGATGCAATCTTGATCAGCACGCGCTCGCGCGCCACGCCGCGCTGTTCGTACAGGCGGATCAGGTGGCGGGCCTTTTCGACCGTCGCTTCGGTATCGAACGACAGCCGCGCATCGACCTCCGTCGACACACGTCCGGGCACGATGGCGAGGATCTCGCAGCCGAACGCGATCAGCACGCCGTCCATCACGGCGTCGACACCGCCTTCGTTGTGGTAGTCGCGCACGGCCTGTTCCAGAAGTCCGCGGTATTCGGGCTTCTGCACCGCCTTGAGGATCAGCGACGGGTTGGTGGTGGCGTCCTGCGGCGTGTACTGCTTCATCAACTGGAAGTCGCCGGTATCGGCCACGACCGTGGTGAACTGCTTGAGTTGTTCGAGCTGGTTCATGATCGGTAAGTCGTTGCAGTCGTCATGGGGAGGCGGGAAGGCGGCCGACTCGCGGCGCCGTTGAGGCATTGTACCGTCGCGGGCAGCCTTGCCATCGCAATCCGCTACACTACGCGTTTTTCCCCGAAAGCCATCTGGCTGTTGTCATGACTCAGGATGAACTCAAGGCGCTGGTGGCGCAAGCCGCGGCCGACTACGTGAAGCAGGAAGTCCCGGAAGGCGCCGTGCTCGGCGTTGGCACCGGTTCCACGGCCAATCTTTTCATTGACGCCGTGGCGGCGTTCAAGGATCGCTTCGCGGGTGCGGTATCGAGCTCCGAGGCGTCCACGCGCCGGTTGCAACAGCATGGCTTCAAGGTGCTCGACCTCAATGAAGTCGACGATATCCCCGTCTATGTCGACGGCGCCGACGAGATCGACGCCAGTGGCGCGATGATCAAGGGCGGTGGCGGCGCGCTGACCCGCGAGAAGATCGTGGCCTCGGTCGCCGGCCGTTTCGTCTGCATCGCGGACGGCAGTAAGCTCGTCGAAACGATGGGCGCCTTCCCGCTACCCGTCGAAGTGATTCCGATGGCACGCGCGGCGGTCGCGCGCCAAGTCGCCGCGCTTGGCGGCCAGCCCCGCCTGCGCATGAACAAGGACGGCGGCATTTACAAGACCGACAATGGCAATGTGATTCTGGACGTAAGCGGCCTGAAAATCACCGATCCGCGCGGGTTGGAACAGTCGATCAACCAGATTCCCGGCGTCGTGACCGTGGGCCTGTTCGCGCTGCGCGGTGCGAACGTGCTGCTGCTCGGCACGGGCGAGGGCGTGCAGCGCACCGATTACTGATCGGCCAGTGGCTGCAAGCCACAATGAAAATGGGGTGCCGGCGGCACCCCATTTTCATTTCAATCGTGCAGGAAGATCAGGCCTGCGGAGGCACGTAGCCCGCGGCCTCGTCCGCGCCCTCGCCGAAGAAGTACTTCTCCGTCTGCTTGAGCAGATACTGGCGGGCACGCGCATCGGCCATGTTCAGGCGGTTCTCGTTGATCAGCATGGTCTGGTGCTTGAGCCAGCCGGCCCAGGCTTCCTTCGAGACGCTTTGCCAGATCTTCTTGCCGAGTTCGCCGGGCAGGGGCGGGAAATCGAGCCCTTCGGCTTCCTTGTTCAGCTTAATGCATTGGACCATGCGGGCCATGAGGACTCCTTGTGTGCGTGGTCGGAAGCCGGCGCGGCATGCCGCGCGTCCTGCGCTCCCGTTTTGTGGTTCAGTGGACGACTGGTGCGATATTGTAGCCAAGCAGGGCGGGGCGCCGCCCCACGGCGGCATTGCCCCTACATTTCCTACAGCTTTTTCATCAGCACCATCGATTTGCGCTGCCAGTTGTAGAGCTTGCGCTTGTCCTCGGGCAGGTCGTCCACATTGGCGTGGACAAAGCCGCGCTTGAGGAACCAGTGCTCGGTACGCGTGGTGAGCACGAACAGGCGTTCGAGCCCCAGCGCGCGCGCGCGCCGTTCGATACGCTTGAGCAGGCGCTCGCCGTCGCCGGTGCCCTGTGCTTCGGGCGACACCGTCAGGCAAGCCATTTCGCCCATGTTCTCGCGCGGATAGTCGTACAGCGCGGCGCAGCCGAACAGCACGCCATCGTGCTCGATCACAGAGAAGTTGCCGATATCGCGCTCGATCAGGTGGCGGCCGCGCGGAACCAGCGTGCCGTCCTGCTCCAGCGGCGCGATCAGCTGCAGGATGCCGCCGACGTCGTCGAGCGTGGCTTCGCGCAGGCTTTCCAGGTCGGTGTCGGAAATCATGGTGCCGACGCCGTCGTGCAGGAACAGTTCCAGCAAGACCGAGCCGTCGAGGTCATAGGGAATCAGGTGCGCACGCGGCACGCCGCCCTTGAGCGCCTTGACGAGGTGTTCGAGGAAGTAGGCCACGTCGGGCTGCAGGTCATTGTTCTGCAGGCGGTCCACGGCGGTGCGCAGCGACATCTCCTTCATCAGCTTGCCGACCGGATCGAGTACGCCAGGGACTTCGGTGATGAAAATGAGCTTGTCGGCCTTCAGCGTGGTGGCGGTGGCGCTGGCCACGTCCTCCATGGTCAGGTTGAAGGCTTGGCCAGTCGGCGAGAAGCCGAGCGGGGACAGCAGCACGATCTTGCCGTGGGACAGCGACATGCGGACCGATTCGCCGTCGATCTTGCGTACCATGCCGGTGTGCTGGAAATCCACGCCGTTGACGATACCCACGGGCCGCGCCGTGACAAAGTTGCCCGAAATCACGGAAAGCTGCGCGCCGGCCATCGGTGTATTCGGCAGCCCCTGGCTAAAAGCGGCCTCGATGTCCAGACGCAATTCGCCCGAAGCTTCCTTGGCGCATTCGAGCGCTGCGTTGTTGGTGATGCGCACGCCATTGGCGAATTGAGATTCGACATGGCGCAGGGCCAGCTGCTCTTCCACCTGCGGCTGCGAGCCGTGCACCAGCACGATCTGCATGCCCATGGCATGCAGCAGCGCCACGTCATTGACCAGCGCATTTAGGACGCCGGCCTTGACCAGTTCGCCACCGAAAGCGATCACGAAGGTCTTGCCGCGGAATGTGTGGATATACGGTGCGACCGCTCGCAGCCAGTCGACGAATTGCTGATGGTCCGGCGCGCCGCGCTCGCCGGCTTCGGTCTGGGGCGCGCCCACGGCGGGCTGCGATTCGGTGGCAGGCTGTGGCTCGGCCGGCTCGGAAGGAGCGGGCGCCTGCGGGGGCGTGTCGGTTCTGGCATTCATGCCGCGGATTATAATCCCGGCCAATGTCAGAACAACGTCCCGCCAAGCCTTCTTCGCCACGCCAGCCTGCCGCTGGCGCACGGCCTGCCCCCCGATCCGACGGCCGTCCCGCGCAACGCCCGCCATCCCGTTCCGGCCCGCGGCCCGAAATTGCACCGGGCGCGCCCGGCGGGGAGGCGCCGGCCAGGCGCGCGCGCCCGACACGGCCGCCGCGCCAGGCCAATCCGCTGCCGCCGATCACGTTCCCGGAGGCACTGCCGGTCTCGGCCCGCCGCGACGAGATCGCCGCGGCACTGCAGGCCAACCAGGTCGTCATCGTGTCGGGCGAGACTGGTTCGGGCAAGACCACGCAGCTCCCTAAGATCTGCCTGTCGATCGGCCGTGGGCCCGGGCGCGAAGGCGGCGGGCTGATCGGCCACACCCAGCCGCGGCGGATTGCTGCCACTTCGACGGCCAAGCGCATCGCGCAGGAACTCGGCTCCCCGGTGGGCGAGCACGTGGGCTACCAGGTGCGGTTCAACGACGTCCTGTCCGCCGGTGCCTCGGTCAAGCTGATGACCGACGGTATCCTGCTCGCGGAGACGCAGAACGATCCGCTGCTGCGCGCGTATGACACGATCATCATCGACGAGGCGCACGAACGCAGCCTGAACATCGATTTCCTGATCGGCTACCTGAAGCAGATCCTGCCGAAGCGCCCGGATCTCAAGGTCATCATCACGTCGGCCACGATCGACGCGCAGCGTTTCGCCACGCATTTCGCGGCCAACGGCAAGCCGGCCCCGGTGATCGAGGTGAGCGGACGGCTGTATCCGGTGGAGATCCGCTACCGGCCGATCCAGCAGGACAAGCCCGCCGACGCTCCGCCGAAGAGCGCGCAGGCGCGCGAGCGCGACCTGTACGATGGCATCGTCGATGCGGTGGACGAGCTGGCTCGCCTTGGCCCCGGCGACGTGCTGGTGTTCCTGCCTGGCGAGCGCGAGATCCGCGAGACCGCCGAGGCGCTGCGCAAGCATCATCCGCCGCACACCGAAATCCTGCCCCTGTTTGCACGGTTGTCGGTGCAGGAGCAGGAACGCGTGTTCAAGCCGTCGAACACGCGCCGCATTGTGCTGGCAACCAACGTTGCCGAGACCTCGCTGACGGTGCCGGGCATCCGCTATGTGGTCGATACCGGGCTCGCACGCGTCAAGCGCTATTCGTATCGCAACAAGGTCGAACAGCTGCAGATCGAGTCGATTTCGCAGGCCGCCGCTAACCAGCGCGCCGGCCGTTGCGGGCGGGTGGCCAACGGCGTTTGCATCCGGCTCTATGAGGAGTCGGAGTTCCAGGGCCGCGTGCGCTTTACCGATCCGGAAATCCTGCGCTCGTCGCTGGCGGCCGTGATCCTGCGCATGAAGGCGCTGCGGCTGACAGAGATCGAATCGTTCCCGTTCATCGAGCCGCCGCTGGGCCGCGCTATTGCCGACGGCTACCAGTTGCTGCAGGAACTCGGCGCGGTCGACGATGCCAACCAGCTAACCGGCACGGGCCGGCAACTCGCCAAGCTGCCGCTGGACCCGCGCGTGGCGCGCATGATCCTGGCCGCGCGCGAGCAGCACTGTCTGCGCGAGGTCCTGGTGATCGCCAGTGCGCTGTCGGTGCAGGATCCGCGCGAGCGTCCACAGGAAGCGCAGGAGGCGGCCGACCAGGCGCATCGCAAATTCATGGACGAGAAGTCCGAGTTCCTGGGCTGGGTCAAGCTGTGGAAATGGTTTGAAGAGGCCGTTGCGCACAAGAAGTCGAACAAGCAATTGCAGGATCAGTGCCGCGCCAACTTCCTCTCGCATGTGCGGCTGCGCGAGTGGCGCGATGTGCATTCGCAGCTTCTGACCACGGTGACCGAGCAGGGTTGGCGGCTGAACGACAGTGAGCCGACGTTCGAGCAGTTGCACAAGGCGCTGTTGACTGGCCTGCTAGGCAACGTCGGCTGCCGCATCGAGGACAGCGACGGCAAGGGCCGCGAATATCTTGGCGCGCGTGGCATCAAGTTCCACCTGTGGCCGGGCTCGCTGATCGCGCGCAAGGTCGGCCGCTGGGTCATGGCCGCCGAACTGGTCGAGACCAGCCGGCTGTTCGCGCGCACGCTGGCGCGCATCGAGCCAGAGTGGCTGGAGCAAGTTGGCCGCCACTTGCTCAAGGTCAGCTGGAGCGATCCGCACTGGGAAAAGAAGGCGGGGCAGGTGCTCGCGATGGAGCGCGCCACGCTCTACGGGCTCGTGGTGTACCAGCACCGCCGCGTGCACTACGGGCCGATGAACCCGAAGGAAGCGCGCGAAATCTTTATCCGCCGGGCGCTGGTCGAAGGCGAGTTCGACACGCGGCTGCCGTTCTATGCGCATAACCAGCGACTCGTGCGCGAGATCGAGAATCTTGAACACAAGTCGCGCCGCCAGGACGTGCTGGTCGATGACGAGCTGATCTACGCGTTCTACGACCGCGCGATTCCTGCCGACGTCTGCCAGCAGACAGCGTTCGAACAGTGGTACCAGACTGAAAGCGCGAAGGACCGCAAGCTGCTCTACCTGAACCGCGACGAGCTGATGCGGCATGAGGCGGCCGGCATCACGACGGACTTGTTCCCCAAGACCATGTCCGTGGCCGGCGTCGACATGGGACTGACATATCACTTTGAACCGGGCAGCCACCGCGACGGTGTGACGCTGGCCGTGCCGCTGTACGCGCTCAACCAGGTACGCCCGGAGCGCACCGAATGGCTGGTGCCGGGCATGATCAAGGAGAAGGTTCACCTGCTGCTGAAATCGCTGCCGCAGAAGCTGCGCCGCCATTGTGTGCCGCTGCCGGACTACGCCGCCGGCTTCGTCGCGCGGCAACCGTTCGGCGAGGGCGAGCTGACCGACGTGCTGATCGCCGATATCCGCGAACAGACCGGCACGATGGTGCGGCGCGCCGATTTCAAGCCGGAGACGCTGTCCGCGCACCACTTCATGAACTTCAAGGTGGTCGACGAGCACGGCCGGCAGTTGGACATGGGGCGCAACTTGGCGCAGCTTCGCGCCGAACTCGGTGGCCAGGCGCAGCAGTCGTTCCAGAACATTGCCGCGCGCGACGTGCCGGCGGCCGAAGCCGGCCAGTACGAGGGTTTGACGTCCTGGTCGTTCGGCGAACTGCCCGAGCTGCTGGAGATCCGCAAAGGCAACCAGACGCTGTTCGGCTACCCGGCACTCGTGGACAAGGGCACGCATTGCGACGTCGAGGTGTTCGACGATCCGCAGGAGGCCGAACGTATTCACCATGCGGGCCTGCGCCGGCTGTTCGCATTGCAGCTGCGCGAGCAGGTCAAGTTCATCGAGAAGAATATCCCCGGCCTGCAGCAGATGGCGATGCAGTACATGACGCTCGGCACGCAGGAGATGCTGCGGGAGCAGATCGTGCTGCTGGCGCTGGAACGGGCTTGCCTGCAGGCGCCGTTGCCCCGCAACGATGCCGAGTTCACCGCGCGCAAGGACGAGGGTCGGGCCCGGTTGTCGCTGCTCGCACAGGAGATCGCGCGGCTGGCGGGCACCATCCTGGCCGAGTACGCCGGACTGCCGCGCAAGCTGCTGCAGGCCAAGCCGTTCGGCACGGCCTACGCCGACATGGAAGCGCAGCTTGGACGCCTGATGGGCAAGCAGTTCATCATCGACACACCGTATCCGCAGCTCGTGCATTTCCCGCGGTACCTGAAGGGTATCGCCATGCGCGTGGACAAGCTCAAGGGCGACCCCGCTCGCGACACGCAGCGCATGCAGGAAATGATGCCGCTGCTGCAGCAATGGCAGCGCGCAGAAAAGCAGTTGCGCACGCAAGGCAAGGGGGGGGGCGATGCCAGGCTCGACGAATTCCGCTGGATGCTGGAAGAACTGCGCATTGCGCTGTTTGCCCAGGAACTGCGCACGCCTGTGCCGATGTCGGTCAAGCGGTTGCAAAAGGTCTGGGAGGCGATGCAGCGGTAAACCACCGCAGGACCATGCCGATGGGGCAGGAACAGCACAAAGATGTGTAACGAATTGTGAAAGACTTGTTCCTGATCAGTTCGCCGGTCATCGTGGCGTCGGTCCGAAACGTTAGAATGTGCGATTCCGCCTATGGATTAACTGGACTTATGCTCGTGTTGCGTCGTGTTGTTGCTGGTGTGTTGACGGTCGGCTCCCTGGCCCTGGGGTTGATGACGTCGCCGGCCTCGGCGGAAGTCGTGGTGGTGCTCAATTCGGGTGATGCTACCGTCACGCTGATCGACAAGGACTCGCAGAAGGTACTGGAGACCTTCCCGGTCGGCAAGGAACCCCACCACCTGATCGCCACGCCGGACGACAAGTCCCTGATCGTGGCGAACGCCGTGGGCAATGACCTCGTTTTCCTCGATCCGGTGACCGGCAAGGTGCAGCAGCGCGTCCCGAACATCGACGATCCGTACCAGATCGGCTTTTCGCCCGACCAGAAGTGGTTCATCGCCACTGGCAACCGGCTGGACCGCGTCGACCTCTATCGCTGGGACGGCAAGGCGCTGAAGATCGCCAAGCAGTTTCCGCTGGCCAAGACGCCGAGCCATATCGCCTATACCGCCGACAGCCGTATCGCGTTCATCACGCTGCAGGACTCCAACGAGGTGGTCGCGATCGACCTTGTCACGCAGAACGTGATGTGGCGCATGGACGCGGGCTCGGCGCCGGCGGGCATCTGGGTGACGCCGGACCAGCGCTACCTGCTGGTCGGCATGACGGGCGCCGACTATGTCGCGGTGATCGACTGGCGCACACGTACCATCGTCAAGCAGATCCAGACCGGAAAGGGCGCACACAACTTCCGTGCCGTCGGTGACAAGCGCCACCTGTTCCTGAGCAATCGCGTATCGGGCAGCATCAGCATCGTCGACCAGCAGACGCTGACCAAGGTGGGCGAGATCACCGGACTGCCGCCGGGTCCGGACGACATGGAGCTGACTGCCGACGGCAAGACGCTGTGGGTGACGTTCCGCTGGGCGCGCGCGGTCGGCCTGATCGACGTGGCCAACCGCAAGCTGGTGAAAACCATCCGCGTAGGCCGTTCGCCCCACGGGATTTATTTCCGCACCCGGGCGCCGCTCTACTGACGACCGCAGGGCAGGATCATGAGCAAGTCCAACGTGTCTCGCTTCAACTGGCTGATCGCCGCCATCGCGGCAATGGCCGCGCCGGTGACGGGTCTGCAGGCTGCTGACGCCACCTTGGCGCCAGGCCAGGCCTGCCGGGCAGGCACGCTGTACCTGACCTTCGATACAGGCAGCATGAGCCAGGCCCAATTGATTGCCGACACGCTGCGCCGCCACCATATCAAGGCCACGTTTTTCCTGGCCAACGAGCCGACCATCAACAAGGATAGCTCGCTGGAGGCCGGTTGGGCGCCATACTGGAAGGTGCTGGCAGCGGATGGTCATGCATTCGGCACGCATACGTACGATCATGTCTATCTACGCAGCGTGCGCGATGGCAAGGTCACCATGCGCCCGCAGTTCGGTGCCGATGCCGGCAAGGATGTCACCATGGACGCCAACGGTTTTTGCCGCGAGCTGCAACGCAGTGCACAGGCGCTGCGCGGCATGACGGGTGTCGACATGGTGCCGCTGTGGCGCGCGCCGGGCGGCCGCACCGCCCCGCAAACGCTGCAGTGGGCCGAGCAATGCGGGTTCAAGCATGTGGGATGGGCTCCGGCCGGTTTTCTTGGTGACGAATTGTCATCGGAGCGCTATCCGAACCAGGCGCTGCTCTCACGCGCGCTGCGCGACCTGCGCGACGGCGATATCACCATGGCGCACCTTGGCATCTGGTCGCGCAAGGACCCTTGGGCACCCGGCGTGCTGGAGCCGCTGATCACGGGGCTTGAGCACAAGGGCTTCTGTTTCGCCACGCTGCGCGAGCACCCGGCTTATCGGGACTGGATCGCCACTGCCGGACAGGGTGCGCGCAAGGAGGGCAAGCGCTGATGTGGGAAACCCTCAACGGGTGGATTGCCCAGTTCGAAGGCACGCTGTTCCAGGACGTGGTGCTGCCGCTTGTCTACAACCTGGGATTCGGCGGCTATGCCGAAGACGCGTTCACCGGCACCGAATGGCTGCTGGTGGGGCTGGTGCAGATCGCCGTGATGGTGCTGATTCTGGGCCCGCTGGAAAAGCTGCGCCCGGTCGAGCCGGTCACCGACCGGGCCGGCATCCGCACTGACATCCTCTATACGCTGATCCACCGTCTCGGCCTGTTCCGGCTGGCGATGTTCTTCATGCTGGCGCCGCTGACCGATGCGCTGGAAGGGCATCTGCGGCTGGTCGGCTGGCAGCGTGTGAACGTGGAGGACTGGTGGCCCGGCGTGACGTCGATCCCGCTGGTCAGCTTCTTCGTCTACCTGCTGCTGTTCGATTTGCTCGACTACTGGTACCACCGGCTGTCGCACACCTACCGCTGGTGGTGGAGCCTGCACGCGGTGCATCACAGCCAGCGCCAGATGACGCTGTGGAGCGATAACCGCAATCATCTGCTCGACGACATGCTGCGCGACCTCGTGTTCGCCCTGGTTGCCATTGCGGTGGGTGTGGAGCCGTCTCAATACGTGCTTCTCGTAGCGCTGTCGCAACTGCTGCAAAGCCTTCAGCATGCCAACCTGCGCCTGCACTTCGGCGCGTTCGGCGAACGCCTGCTGGTCTCGCCACGCTTTCACCGTACGCACCATGCCGTGGGGATCGGGCATGAGGCGGCCGGCGTGCCGGCGCGTCTCGGCGGCTGCAACTATGGCGTGATCTTCCCGTGGTGGGACATGCTGTTCGGCACCGCTGTCTTCACGCCGGCATACCATCCGACCGGCATCCGCGACCAGATGCCGCCTCCCACGGGCAAGGGCCGCGACTACGGCGCGGGGCTGCTGGCCCAGCAGTGGTACGGCATCAAACGCCTGCTGCGCCTCGGCTGAGCGACACGCCGCGGCACAGGCGGCGTATGCTAGTGTTCCGGTGCGCGTGCATTTTCCGGCGCATTGCACTGTTCCCTTCCGATATCCTGCATGAACGATATTTTTCGCTCGTTTGG
Organism: Cupriavidus sp. C1SS-2L; assembly: GCF_057073735.1. Lineage (NCBI taxonomy): Bacteria > Pseudomonadati > Pseudomonadota > Betaproteobacteria > Burkholderiales > Burkholderiaceae > Cupriavidus > Cupriavidus sp. C1SS-2L. The sequence continues at coordinate 2,299,437 of NZ_CP172708.1, read as the reverse complement.
CCGCGCGCTTGTGAGCCAGCTGCATCCTCGCATGCTGATGCTGACGATCCTGCCTTTCCTCCTTGCGACGGCGCTGTGGGGCGGCCTGCTCTGGTGGGGCTGGGACCCGATCATGGGCGCCATGCGGTCTTTCCTCGAAACTTCCGTGCTGACCAGCTGGATCTACAGCACGCTGGACTGGTTCGGGCTTCAGTCGATGCGAGCCGTGGTGGCGCCCTTGTTCGTGGTTGCCCTGGCGGTGCCGTTGGTCATTGCGTCGATGCTGCTGTTCATCAGCCTGTTTTCGGTGCCTGCGGTGGTGCGCCATCTCGAGCGTAGCTACCCGGACCTGGACAAGAAGCGCGGCGGCAGCGTCGTGGGCAGCGTGTTCCAGTCGCTCGGCAGCACGGTGGTGTTCCTGGTCCTGGTGGTGGTGACGTTGCCGCTGTGGCTGATGCCGCTGTTCTTTGCACTGATTCCGCCCGTGCTTTGGGGCTGGTTGACCTACCGCGTAATGACCTATGACGCCCTGGCCGATCACGCGTCCGCCGAAGAGCGAAAGACGCTGATGCAGCGCCATCGTGTCCCGCTGCTGACGATGGGCGTGGTGGTCGGGCTGCTCGGCTCAGCCCCGACGCTGCTGTGGGTGTCGTCTGCTGCGGTCATTTTCCTTTTTCCGTTCGTGCTGGCAGGTACGCTGTGGCTCTACGTGCTGATCTTCATTTTCTCGGCGCTGTGGTTCGGCCATTTCTGCCTGCGTGCGCTCGCGCAACTGCGTGCCGAACGGGCCTCGACCGCGCCGCCTTCGGCGCCGGCCGGTGACGTTATTGATCTGGCGCCGTCCGACGTGCGCCGCATTGAACATTCCTGAAGCGGGGGCATCATGGGTTTCGGCCTGATCGTCATTGGCGACGAAATACTTTCCGGGCGGCGGGAGGACAAGCACCTGCGCCGCGCCATCGAGCTGCTTGGCGAGCGCGGCCTAAAACTGGACTGGGCCCAGTATGTCGGCGATGACCGTGAAAGCATCACAGCCACGCTGCGCCGCACACTGGCAGGCCCGGATGTGGTGTTCTGCACGGGTGGTATCGGTGCGACGCCCGACGACCATACGCGCCAGTGCGCGGCCGCAGCGCTCGGCGTGCCGCTGGTGCTGCATCCCGAGGCCCGCGAACAGATCGCACTACGGATTGCCGAAACCGCGCAGGGCGATCCAGTCAAGGGCGACCTCAACCTGCCCGAAAACCAGCATCGCTTCAAGATGGGGGAGTTTCCCGAGGGCGCGCGCATCATCCCGAACAGCTACAACCGCATTCCGGGGTTCTCGGTAGCCGACCACCATTTCATGCCAGGCTTCCCCGTCATGGCATGGCCGATGATGGAATGGGTACTGGACCATGCCTATGCCCACCTGTTTCATCAGGCTGGCCAGCAGGAACGTGCGTTCTACGTGTTCGAGGCGCCGGAATCGACGCTGACGCCGCTGATGGAGCGGGTCGAGGCGGCGTTCCCGGGGATCCGCGTGTTTAGCCTGCCATCAGTGGGCGATGCGCAGCGCGGGGAGATTTTTGCCCGGCGCCATATCGACCTTGGCGTCAAGGGCGCCTCGGAGCAGGTCGCACCGGCGTACGCCATGCTGCTCGAAGGGGTACGCAGCATGGGATTCGAAACGGTGGAGCAGGCCGGCGCGGACGCTGCGCGCTGAGTTGTTCCGAGACAAGAACACAGGGGCCGCGGCCCCTGTTTCATTTTGCGCTTCTACGCTTGCGCGCTTCAGGCGCCGTGCCACGGCAGGCCGCGTACGCACCAGCCCTCAACGGTCTTGCGGTGGTGGTTGTCGTCGCGGTTGCCTTCGAAGCCTTCCAGCACATCCATCGCGTACTGGTAACCGGCTTCGGTCGCAACACGCGCGGCATGCTTGGAGCGCGCGGCGCTGCGGCACAGGAACAGCACCGGCGCGTTGGCCGGCACGCGCGCCTTCAGTTCTTCAACGAAGCGCGCGTTCTGCGCGCCGCCGGGATAGGACATCCACTCCACGTGGGCGAATTGCGCGTCGGGCAGGTCGACGCCGCCGACCCAGTCGAGCTCGGCCTGCGTGCGCACGTCGACCAGCACAGCCGACGGATCGCTCTGCAGCAGCGCGAAGGCTTCCACAGGCGACAGCGCGCCGAAATACGGAAGCTGGTTCTGTTGCTGACGTTGTTGCGCAGTCTTGAGGAGTTCGTCTCGGGTGGTCATCTGGCTGACAAGATTGGTAGTTGGAATGGCGGAGCTGCCAAACCGTTATTCTATAGCGCGCCCCGCCAATGACCATCGATGCAGGCGGGTCGATTCGTCGCTTGCGCAGAGGCAATGAAGCGCAATGGGGCGTTTGCGGTGCGCAATGAACCTGTTTGGTGCATAAGCACTAATAAGGTGCCAAATCTTGATGTGCGCACCGTTATGGTGTTTTATGGGTGGGGTACTTTGCCGGTGTTCTGTTGCGTTTGAATCACGTTGTCATGAGGCGGCTCTGCGCCCGTTGATCGACGTGCCCCCGCAGCGGTGCGCGGGCTTTGGATCCGCACTTTTTTCGGGACGGCGGCAATGCGGCAGGCATTTCCTTGGCATGCTTTCTGCTAACATTCCTCGTCCTTTTCAGGGCAAGGAATCGCGCGGGCACAGCGGCCGTGAGGCTCAGCACTTTGCCGTTGACGCGATGACCGGCCCACGAATGGCTTTCTAGACTTCAGCCGAATTTCAGGAGATTGGCATGGCCCAAAGCGTTGCAGATGTGATGAAGCTTGTGAAGGAAAACGACGTCAAGTTCGTCGATTTCCGTTTCACCGATACCAAAGGCAAGGAGCAACACGTTTCGGTGCCGACCTCGCATTTCGACGACGACAAGTTCGAAAGCGGCCATGCCTTCGACGGTTCGTCCATCGCTGGCTGGAAGGGTATCGAGGCTTCGGACATGCTGCTGATGCCGGATTCGAACACCGCCTTCATCGACCCGTTCTACGAAGAGCCGACGCTGGTGCTGACCTGCGACGTGGTCGAGCCGTCGGATGGCAAGGGCTATGACCGCGACCCGCGTTCGATCGCCAAGCGCGCAGAAGCCTACCTGAAGAGCACCGGCCTGGGCGACACCGCCTTCTTCGGTCCGGAACCCGAATTCTTCATCTTCGACGGCGTGACCTGGAACGTCGACATGCAAGGCTGCTTCGTGAAGGTGCATTCCGAAGAAGCCCCGTGGTCGTCGGGCAAGGAATTCGAACACGGCAACTCGGGCCACCGTCCGGGCAAGAAGGGCGGCTACTTCCCGGTTGCCCCGATCGACACGTTCCAGGACATGCGTTCGGAAATGTGCCTGATCCTCGAATCGCTGGGCATTCCCGTTGAAGTCCACCACCACGAAGTGGCTGGCCAGGGCCAGAACGAAATCGGCACGCGCTTCAGCACGCTGGTGCAACGCGCCGACTGGACCCAGCTGCAGAAGTACGTGATCCAGAACGTCGCCCACACCTACGGCAAGACCGCCACGTTCATGCCGAAGCCCATCGTCGGCGACAACGGCTCGGGCATGCACGTGCACCAGTCCGTGTGGAAGGACGGCCAGAACCTGTTCGCGGGCAACGGCTACGCCGGCCTGTCGGAATTCGCGCTGTACTACATCGGCGGCATCATCAAGCACGCTCGCGCGCTGAACGCCATCACCAACCCGGGTACGAACTCGTACAAGCGTCTGGTGCCGGGCTTCGAAGCGCCGGTGAAGCTGGCCTACTCGGCCCGCAACCGTTCGGCCTCGATCCGTATTCCGTACGTTGCCAACCCGAAGGGCCGCCGTATCGAGACCCGCTTCCCGGATCCGCTGATGAACCCGTACCTGGGCTTCTCGGCACTGCTGATGGCCGGTCTGGATGGCGTGATGAACAAGATCCACCCGGGCGAAGCTGCCGACAAGAACCTGTACGACCTGCCGCCGGAAGAGGATGCAAAGATCCCGACCGTCTGCAACAGCCTCGACCAGTCGCTGGAATACCTCGACAACGACCGTGAGTTCCTGACCCGCGGCGGCGTGTTCTCCAACTCCATGCTTGACGCCTACATCGAGCTGAAGATGGAAGAAGTCACCCGCTTCCGCATGACCACTCACCCGGTCGAATTCGAAATGTATTACTCGCTGTAAGCGAGTTGTTGCCCGGCGATGACGATAGGTTGTGGTCGGGCAACAGTAGCACCATCAAGGGGCGGCTTTGGCTGTCCCTTTTTCTTTTGATGGCTAGAATGGGGCTTTCCGTTCAACCCTATCGCTGATGTTCATGAACGAGTTCGCGCCCCTGGCCCGGCTGGCCAAGCTGCTGCACCATTCCCGTGTCCGACTCCCCATCCTGGTGTCTGCGGCCGTGCTGCTGGCATCTGCGTGGAGCCAGACTGCACAGGCGCAGTCCTCCGACGTCTATGTCTGCGTCGGCCCCAATGGCGTGCCCGAGTATCGCAATGGCAACGCAGGCAAAGGCTGCAAGCGGCTGAACCTGCCCGATGTGGTTTCCGTGCCAGGCGGGCGTACCTCGGCGTCGGCAAAGGCTGCTGCGGCTCCGGCAGCGACAGCGTCCACGGCCGGTTTCCCCCGGGTGGATAGCGCCACGCAGAAGAGCCGTGACAGCGAGCGGCGCACCGTGCTGGAGCAGGAATTGCAGGCCGAGGACGCCAAGCTGGCCACCCTGCGTGCCGAGTACAACAACGGCCAGCCCGAGCGGCAGGGCAACGAACGGAATTATCAAAAGTATCTGGATCGCACGGCAGCCATGCGCGATGACATCGCCCGCAGCGAAGCCAACGCGGCGTCGTTGCGCCGCGAGCTTTCCAACTTGAAGGACTAGTCATATGCGTCGCCTGATTCGCAGCGTGTCGCGCAGGAGCGGTAGCGCCGATGGCGCCGGCGGCGACACTGCCGGCCGGACTCCACCGGCCAATGGTCCGGGCAGCGGTCAGGTGTTGCCACTAGGCGCGGTGGCGCTGCATGCCGGCCTCGATGTCGTCGCTAACCCGGTACTGCTCGTCAGGCAACCGGGTCTGGGCGTGATGTATGCCAATCCGGCGGCGGAATCGACCTTCGCAGTGTCGCGCAAGGCGATGGTGGAGTTGTCGTTGTCGGACCTGTTCGGGCAGTCCGAAGAGCTGCAGGGCATGATCGACACGGTGATCACGCGCCAGTTCGATGTGCGGCGCCAGGACTTGGTGCTGCGCCCACCATTGCAGGAGCCCATTCACGCGCACGTGGTCATCGGCGCGCTGGAGGCCTTCAGCGATACCGTGCTCGTTGAGATCCTGCCCAACGAGCAGAAGGTTCGCAGCGACAGGGAAGAGCGCATTCTCGACCTGACGGCCGCTAACAAGGAATTGATCCGCAATCTCGCCCACGAGATCAAGAATCCGCTCGGCGGTATCCGTGGCGCGGCACAACTGCTCGAGTTCGAGTTGCCCGAACGTGCACTGCGCGAATACACGCAGGTCATCATCAAGGAGTCGGACCGGTTGCAGACGCTGGTGGACCGGCTGCTGGAGCCGCACCGCCATCCGCATATCGTGTCGAGCCTGAATATCCACGAGGTGCTAGAGCGTGTGCGTTCGGTCGTGCTGGCCGAGTTTCCCAACGGGCTGGACATCGAGCGCGATTACGATGCCAGCCTGCCCGAACTGCGCGGCGACATGGAACAGCTGATCCAGGCCGTGCTCAATATCGTCCATAACGCAGCCCAGGCGCTGGCCGAGCGCATTGCGCGCGGCGACGCGCAGATCATCCTGCGCACGCGCGTCGCCCGCCAGGTCACGATTGCGAAGCGATTGTTCAAGCTGGCATTGGACTTGCATGTGATCGACAACGGCCCGGGAATTCCCGATGACATCCGCGAACGCATCTTCTATCCGCTGGTTTCGGGTAGGGACGGCGGCAGCGGACTCGGTCTCACACTCGCTCAAACCTTCGTGCAGCAGCACGAGGGCTTGATCGAATGCGAGAGCAGGCCGGGCTGTACCGACTTCCGCATCCTGCTGCCGCTGCACTAGCTGTCCGCCGGCATCCGCGATCGATCGTTGCACTTGCCGCCAGGCCGGGCATGCGGAAGACCAAATGACACCGAGCAGACAAGCGACGCACATGAAGCCGATCTGGATAGTCGACGACGATCAATCAATCCGCTGGGTACTTGAAAAGGCCCTGGCCCGTGAAAGCCTGCTCTCGCGCAGCTTTACCAATGTCCGCGACGCACTCGCGGCGCTGGAAGACGATGTTCCGCAGGTCCTGATATCGGATATCCGCATGCCCGGCGGCTCGGGCCTGGACCTGCTGCAGGCCATCAAGGCGAAGCACCCGGGCCTGCCGGTCATCATCATGACGGCCTATTCGGACCTGGACAGCGCCGTGGCGGCATTCCAGGGCGGCGCCTTCGAATATCTGGCCAAGCCGTTCGATGTCGACAAGGCCGTCGAACTGATCCGCCGCGCGCTCGAAGAAAGCCTGCGCGAGGAGGAGATGGACGACCGGCTCGTCGATGCGCCGGAAATCCTCGGGCAGGCGCCCGCGATGCAGGACGTGTTCCGCGCGATCGGCCGCCTGTCGCAATCGAATGTGACGGTGATGATTACGGGCGAGTCCGGTACGGGCAAGGAACTCGTCGCGCGAGCCTTGCACAAGCACAGCCCGCGCGCGAATGGCCCGTTCATTGCGCTGAACACGGCCGCCATCCCGAAGGATCTGCTCGAATCCGAACTGTTCGGCCATGAGCGCGGCGCGTTCACGGGCGCGCAAACCATGCGCCGCGGTCGCTTCGAGCAGGCCGAGGGCGGCACGCTGTTCCTCGATGAAATCGGCGATATGCCGTTCGACCTGCAGACCCGGCTGCTGCGTGTGCTGTCCGACGGAAACTTCTACCGTGTGGGCGGGCACAATCCGCTGCGCGCCAATGTTCGCGTGATTGCCGCCACGCACCAGAACCTGGAGTTGCGCGTCAAGGAGGGCCTGTTCCGCGAAGACTTGTTCCACCGCCTGAACGTGATCCGGCTACGCCTGCCGCCGCTGCGCGAACGTCCCGAGGACATCACGCTGCTGGCACGGCATTTCCTGCAGAAGAGCGCGAAGGAACTGGGCGTGGAGCCCAAGCGCATGTCCGACGAGGCGCTGGCGTACGTGAGCACGCTGCCGTTCCCGGGCAACGTGCGCCAGCTAGAGAACCTCTGCAACTGGCTTACCGTGATGGCGCCGGCCCAGACCATCGAGGTCAAGGACTTGCCGCGCGAGATGATCGGCACCGGCAGTGCGGAAAGCGCGCCGGTGCCGCGTGCGGTCGAGGCGCGTTTGCCATCGGCTGATTTCGAGGGCGGCCATGATCTTTCCGATTACGGCGGACTGGCCATGCCAGTCGCCGAGGCGGACACCATGACCGCGGTGAGGCCAGTCACGGCGACCTCGATGCCAGCACCTTCGTCGCTCGCGGCCGGATGGGAAACCCTGCTCGCTGGCGAGGCAAAGGCAATGCTGGAGTCCGGCCAGCCGGAAGTCATGGACGTGCTGACGCGGCGCTTCGAAAAGGCCGTACTGGAGGCGGCGCTCGGTGTGACGCGGGGCCGCCGCGTGGAAGCTGCCACGCGGCTTGGCATCGGACGCAATACAATCACGCGCAAGCTGCAGGAACTGGGCTTCGACTAAGCTACCGATGATGGCTTTCAGCGAAAAGGCCGGGTTCGCCCCGGCCTTTTCTCTTGCTATGCACTATCCGAGCGCGCCGCAAGCAAACGCTCGGCCATCTCGGCGAATCCATCGCCGCCCACGGCCTCGGTCACGTAGGCCGGCGCCACCGGCAATTGCGGCAGGATCTCGCGCACGTTGGCGACGCCGACCGACAAGGGGAAATGCGCGAACATGCTCGCATCGTTGGCCGAGTCGCCGATGAACAGCCATTCGTCGCGCCGGATGTCGAGGTCTTCGCCGAGCAGTTCCGCCGCACACAGCCGGCTCATGCTGAGCTTGTCGTGCTGGCCGAACCAGCCGTTGACGTGGATGGAGCTGACTGTCGCCGTCATGCCTTCGTCTTGCATGAGCCGAACAATATGGGAAACCGCATCGGGCGGCAGCGGCGTGACATCCTCGGCGTGGTCGATGGCCAGGTCGGCTGCGTGCCAGGCCTGGTCAGAGGCGAGCGTGCTGCCGGGGACTTCGCGCACGATGCGCTCGCCCAGTGCACGGATACGGTCGCGATTGCGGGCGCGGGTTGGGGCGTCATCGAGGAAGCGCGTCAGCAATCGGCCATCGCGCAGGTGCGAGTAGAACGCGCCGTTCTCGCCAATGATGGCGTCCACGGGCCATAGCCGCACCAGGATCTCGGCCCAGGCGATGCAGCGGCCAGTGACCGGGATCACATGCAGGCCGGCCTGGTGGAGGTGCTCCAGCGCGAGGGCTGCTCGCGCCGGCAGCCTGCCGCCCGTGGTCAGGGTGCCATCGATGTCGGTCAGGATCCCGCGCACGCGGCGCAGGGCGGGGGCGGCCAGGGTTTGGAGCGGTTGCATGGTGCCGGATTGTACTGCCGCTTGCCCTGCACCATTGCGGGAAGCGGTGGGGTCGGTCGACATTGCACTGCAATAAGTCTCGTACTGGTGATTTTGCTGAATTGCCGCCCGGGGTGCGACAGGCGTAACATGCCGGTGTCATAAAAAGCACATAAATTCGCTTGTTTCCCGATGCAGCGAACAACTTGACCAGGAGAGACCACCCATGTCCTTTTCCCGTAGTGTGCTGAAGATCGCCGTGCTGGCCGCCCTTACCGGGGCGGGCAGCGCCCAGGCAGCGGTCGAGATCCAGTGGTGGCATTCGATGGAAGGCGCCTTGAATGACAAGGTGAATGCCATTGCCAACCAGTTCAATGCCAGCCAGTCCGACTACAAGATCGTGCCCGTCTACAAGGGTCAGTATGACGAGTCGCTGGCGGCGGGTATTGCGGCGTTCCGGTCTGGCAATGCGCCGGCCATTCTGCAGGTATTCGAAGTCGGCACGGCCACCATGATGAATGCCAAGGGCGCCATCAAGCCCGTGGCCACGGTCATGAAGGAGGCGGGCGAAAAGTTTGATCCGAAGGCGTACATTCCGGCGGTGGCGGGCTACTACACGTCGAACAAGGGCGAGATGCTGTCGTTCCCGTTCAACAGTTCGACCACGGTGATGTACTACAACAAGGATGCGTTCAAGAAAGCGGGGCTGGACCCCAACAAGCCGCCTGCAACCTGGCAGGAAGTGGCGACCGACTCAGCCAAGCTGAAGGCGGCCGGCGTTTCGTGCGGCTACACCACTGACTGGCAGTCCTGGGTGCACCTGGAGAGTTTCTCTGCCTGGCACAACGTCCTCTTCGCGACGGAAAACAATGGCTTCGGCGGACCGGGCGCGCGCCTGGTGTTCAACTCGCCGCTGCATGTCAAGCACATCGCCAACCTGCTGGACATGTCGCAGAAGGGCTATTTCGTCTACGGCGGCCGCAAGGATGAGCCGAAGGCCAAGTTCATTGCCGGCCAGTGCGCGATGCTGACGGGCTCGTCGGCAGCGCTTGCCAATATTCGCAAGAACGCCAAGTTCGACTTCACAGTGGCGCCGTTGCCGTACGAGCAGGGCGTGCCGGGTGCCCCGCAGAATACGATCATCGGCGGCGCATCGTTGTGGGTCATGAGTGGCCGCAAGCCGGACGAGTACAAGGGCGTGGCCAAGTTCTTCTCGTATCTGTCGCGCCCCGATGTCCAGGCCGACTGGCACCAGTCGACGGGCTATCTGCCCGTGACGGTGGCCGCCTACGAGCTCACCAAGAAGTCGGGCTACTACGACAAGAACCCGGGCGCGGACGTGGCGGTCAAGCAGATGATCGTCAAGACCACGGATAAGTCGCGGGGCATTCGCCTTGGCAACTTCCCGCAGATCCGCAGTGTGATCGACGAAGAGCTCGAGGCAGTCTGGTCGGGCAAGAAGCAACCCAAGGAGGCGCTCGATGCCGCCGTGGCGCGCGGCAACGAACTGCTGGAGCGGTTCCAGAAGACCGTGCGCGAGTAAGCTTCGCCAGTTCTGTAGCGGGGCCGGGACGGCCGCAAGTGCGGGCGTCCTGCCTCTGCATGGTATTCATGCAAGGCGGCCGCCTGGCCGTCGCGGCGCGGGATGTCTTATGGAAAAACGGGTTGTTTTCCGCTCTTCGTGGCTGCCCTATCTGCTGGTGCTGCCGCAGATGGCGGTCACGCTGATCTTTTTCTTTCTGCCTGCCGGGCAGGCCCTGTATCAATCGGTGCTCCAGCAAGACGCGTTCGGCATCGACCTGCAGTTCGTCGGGCTGGACAATTTCCGGGTGCTGGCGAATGACGGCGAGTACCTGCACTCCTTGCAGGTCACGGCTGTGTTCGCGGTGGGAGTGACGCTGCTGGGCCTTTCCGTGTCATTGCTGCTGGCCTACTTTGCCGACCGCGTGGTGCGTGGCGCGACGGGGTACAAGACACTTCTGATCTGGCCCTATGCCGTGGCGCCGGCGGTGGCCGGCGTGCTGTGGATGTTTCTCTTCAATCCAACGCTGGGCGTCGTGTCCTATGCGTTGCATGCTGCAGGCTTGCACTGGGATTTTCTGCTCAATGCCAACCAGGCGATGTTGCTGGTGGTGATCATCGCCGCGTGGAAGCAGATCAGCTATAACTTCCTGTTCTTCCTTGCCGGGCTGCAGAGCATTCCAAAGTCGCTGATCGAGGCGGCGGCGATCGATGGCGCGGGACCGTGGAAGCGCTTCTGGTCGATCGTGTTTCCGCTGCTATCACCGACCACCTTCTTTCTGATGGTGGTCAATGTGGTGTACGCGTTTTTCGACACCTTTGCGATCATCGACGCGGTGACGCACGGGGGGCCGGTCAACGCGACCAATACGCTGGTGTACAAGGTCTACCACGACGGTTTCCGTGGGCTGGATATCGGCGGCTCGGCGGCGCAGTCAGTGGTGCTGATGGTGATCGTGATCGCGTTGACCGTGGTGCAGTTCAAGTACGTGGAACGCAAGGTGCAATACTAAGAGGCGGGCTGCAAGATGGTAGAACGACGACCTTTGCTCGATGTACTTTCTCATTTGATGCTGCTCCTTGGCGTGGGCATCGTGGCCTTTCCGGTCTATGTGACCTTCGTCGCGTCGACACTAACCGCGGACGAGGTACTACAGGCGCCCATGACGTTGGTGCCAGGCAGCCACTTGCTGGAAAACTACAGGACGGTCCTGGTGGACGGTGTTGGCAATGCCGCGTCGCCCGTTTCCACGATGATGATGAACAGCCTGATCATGGCGCTCGGGATTGCGCTGGGCAAGATCGCGATCTCCATCATCTCGGCCTTCGCGATCGTCTATTTCCGCTTCCCGCTGCGCAAGACCTTCTTCTGGCTGATCTTCATCACGCTGATGCTGCCGGTGGAAGTCCGCATTCTGCCAACCTACAAGGTCGTGTCCGACCTCGGCATGCTCGACAGCTATTTTGGCCTGACGATTCCGATCATCGCCTCGGCCACGGCCACGTTCCTGTTCCGGCAGTTCTTCCTGACGATTCCCGACGAGCTTGCCGAAGCGGCGCGCATCGATGGCGCAGGGCCGCTGCGCTTCTTCTGGGACGTGGTGCTGCCACTGTCGCGCACGAGCATCGCGGCCCTGTTCGTGATCCAGTTCATCTACGGCTGGAACCAGTACCTGTGGCCGCTGCTGATCACCACGCAGAAGTCGATGACGCCGATCGTGGTCGGTGTGACGCAGATGATTTCGCGCTCGGGCGATGCGGCAACGGACTGGAACCTCGTAATGGCCACCGTGATGCTGGCCATGATTCCGCCAGCTGTCGTCGTGGTGCTGATGCAGAAGTGGTTCGTCAAGGGACTGGTCGAAACCGAGAAGTGAGCGCGCGATCCGGAGACTGGATTCACGCAGGCTGTTCAGGAACACACAATGGCAAAACTGTCGCTTCGCAATGTTCAGAAGACCTATGCCGGCAACGTCAAAGTCGTGCACGGTATCGACATGGAGATCGCTGACGGCGAGTTCATCGTCATCGTCGGCCCATCGGGCTGCGGCAAATCCACGCTGCTGCGCATGGTGGCGGGGCTGGAGACCATCACCGGCGGGGATATTCATATCGGCGATCGGGTCGTCAACAATCTGGAGCCGGCCGAGCGCGACATCGCCATGGTGTTCCAGAACTACGCGCTGTACCCGCATATGAGCGTGTACGACAACATGGCGTACGGGCTCAAGATACGCGGCATGGCCAAGGCCGAGATCGAGCAGCGCGTCAAACATGCGGCCGGCATTCTCGAACTTGCGCCGCTGCTGGACCGCAAGCCCCGGCAGCTTTCCGGCGGCCAGCGCCAGCGCGTGGCGATGGGGCGTGCCATCGTGCGCGAGCCGTCGGTGTTCTTGTTTGACGAGCCATTGTCGAACCTCGATGCCAAGCTGCGGGTGCAGATGCGCCTGGAGCTCAAGGAGCTGCATCGACGACTTGGTACAACGAGCCTTTACGTGACGCATGACCAGGTCGAGGCCATGACGCTGGCTGACCGCATGATGGTGCTCAACGGCGGGCGTGTCGAACAGATCGGTACGCCGCTGGAGGTCTATACGCGCCCGGCCAGTACTTTCGTGGCCGGCTTTATCGGTTCGCCGCCGATGAATCTGGTCCCGGTCGCGCGCAACGGCGGCATGGCGGGAGCGGGCGGCGTGGCGCAGATGCGCGTGTTAGGGAAGGAGGGGGGCGCCAGCGACGCGACGCTTGGACACCTGCCGATGGGTTTGCATCTGCCGGCCGAAGCGCTGCTCGGGCTGCGGCCGGAGCATATCGAGCCGTGTGCTGCGCATGATGCGATTGCCGAAGTCGACGTGCGCGTGGTCGAAGCACTGGGTGCGGATTCCTTTGCCTATGGATCACTGGGTGGCCAGCCCATCGTCGTGCGGCTCGACAGCCATGCCCGGGTGCGCGCCGGCGACAAGCTGCCGGTGACATCGTCGCCGGATCATCTTCACTTCTTCGACGCCCAATCGGGCAAGCGCATCGAGGCCTGAGCATGGATGCACCGCAATTCGCGCCCGTCACGGCGGCCAACTGGCCATACCCTCGCCACATCGCGCACCGCGGCGCCGGCAAGCTGGCGCCCGAGAACACGCTGACTGCCGTCCGCCTCGGTGCGTCGTTTGGCTACCGGATGTTCGAGTTCGATGTGAAGCTGAGCGCGGACGGCAAGGCGGTGCTGATGCACGATGCCATGCTGGATCGGACTACCAGCGGTACCGGCCGCGTCGATGCACTAACGTTCGGCGAGTTGGCTCAGCTCGATGCCGGAGCCTGGCACAGCCCCGGATACGCCGGCGAGCCGGTGCCGACCCTGGCCGCCATCGCGCGTTATACGCGAGCCAACGGGCTTCTCTGCAATATCGAGATCAAGCCTGTCCCCGGGCGGGAAACGGAAACCGGCGCTGCAGTCGCGCTGGACGCCCGGTCCATGTGGCGCGGAGCCGACGTGCCGCCCCTGCTGTCGTCGTTTTCGGAAGAGGCGCTCGCCGCGGCGCGGCTGGCCGTGCCGGAGCTTCCGCGCGCCTTGCTGGTCGATGTGCTGCCGCCGGACTGGCTCGCCCGCGCGCAGGCGCTCGGTTGCGTCGCGCTGGATGCGAACCACAAGGGGCTCGATGCTCAGGTCATTGCCGCCGCGCACTCCGCGGGACTGAAGGTGCTCAGCTATACCGTGAACGATCCCGGGCGCGCTGCCGAACTGATCGGCTGGGGGCTCGACGGACTGATTACGGACGCTGTCGACGCCATTTCCCCGGCCGACTAATTGTTGCGGATCTGTTGTTTGAGACGCGAATTAATGCGGCGTGTAATACCACATCGCGAAAAGTCCACATAGCGCATAAGCAAACGTGCTATTCTTACCGCCGTGAAGACTTAGGTCCTTCCCCGCACAACTTGCCCTTTCGGGCCTTGTGGCGGCACTTATACTCCGGCGCCCTAGTGGTGCCGTTTGTCCAAGGGCCGTTCGTTGGGCTCCCAAGAGTTGTTTGCGATCCGCTAACCGGTCAAGCCGTGTCGCGGAAGGTTGAATAACCCGCTGAACTCCGGCATACCCGGAGAAAAGTGAGCGTCCCATGATGCAGCAGTATCAGAGCAATTCGTATCTCTTCGGCGGCAACGCCCCGTACGTTGAAGAGCTGTACGAAGCCTATCTCCAGAACCCCACTTCGGTTCCCGACAACTGGCGCGCGTATTTCGACGCGATGCAGAACGTCCCGGCCGTCGATGGTTCCAATTCGCGTGACGTTCCGCACGCTCCCATCGTTGCCTCGTTCGCCGAGCGCGCCAAAGCAGGCCCCATCAAGACCATCGTTGCCTCGGCCGATTCCGACATGGGTCGCAAGCGTGTCGCTGCCACCCAGCTGATCGCCGCCTACCGCAACATTGGGTCGCACTGGGCCGACCTGGACCCGCTCAAGCGCCAGGAGCGTCCGCCCCTTCCGGATCTGGACCCGGCTTTCTACGGCTTCTCCGAAGCTGATCTCGACATCGTCTTCAATGCCAGCAATACCTACTTTGGCAAGGAGTCGATGAGCCTGCGCGAGTTGCTGAACAACCTGCGCGAAACCTACTGCGGCACCATCGGCGCCGAATTCATGTATGTGAGCGACCAGGCGCAGAAGCGCTGGTGGCAGGAGCGCCTGGAATCCACGCGTTCCAAGCCGGTGTTCACGCTGGAAAAGAAGAAGCACATCCTGGACCGCCTGACCGCGGCCGAAGGCCTGGAGCGCTTCCTCCACACCAAGTACGTCGGCCAGAAGCGCTTCTCGCTCGAAGGTGGCGAGAGCTTCATCGCGGCCATGGACGAGCTGATCCAGGAAGCGGGCAGCAAGGGCGTGCAGGAAATCGTGATCGGCATGGCCCACCGCGGCCGCCTGAACGTGCTGGTCAATACGCTGGGCAAGATGCCGGCTGATCTGTTCGCCGAATTCGAAGGCAAGCACGTCGACGACCTGCCGGCCGGTGACGTCAAGTACCACAAGGGTTTCTCGAGCGATGTCTCGACGCAAGGCGGCCCGGTTCACCTGTCGCTCGCGTTCAACCCGTCGCACCTGGAAATCGTCAACCCGGTGGTCGAGGGCTCGTCCAAGGCGCGCCAGGAGCGCCGCGGCGACGCCGGCCACAAGGAAGTGCTGCCGGTGCAAGTGCACGGCGACGCGGCCTTTGCCGGCCAGGGCGTGGTGATGGAGACGCTGAATCTCGCGCAGACCCGCGGCTACGGCACGGGCGGCTCGATGCACATCGTCATCAACAACCAGATCGGTTTCACGACTTCGGACCCGCGCGACGCCCGTTCGACGCTGTACTGCACGGACGTGGTCAAGATGATCGAGGCGCCGGTGCTGCACGTGAACGGCGACGATCCTGAAGCCGTGGTGTACGCCATGCAGCTCGCCGTTGATTTCCGCATGGAATTCAACAAGGACGTCGTGGTCGACATCATCTGCTTCCGCAAGCTGGGCCACAACGAGCAGGACACTCCGGCTGTCACGCAGCCGCTGATGTACAAGAAGATCAGCCAGCATCCGGGCACGCGCAAGCTGTACGCCGACAAGCTGGTCGCGCAGAACCTGGTTCCGGCCGACTTCGGTGACCAGAAGGTCAAGGAATACCGCGCCGCGATGGACGCCGGCAAGCATACCTCCGACCCCGTCCTGTCGAACTTCAAGAACAAGTTCGCCGTGGACTGGATGCCGTTCCTGAACCGCAAGTGGACCGATGCTGCCGACACTGCCGTGCCGGTGACCGAGCTGAAACGCCTGGCCGAGCGCATCACCACCACGCCTGAGACGCTGAAGCTGCACCCGCTGGTGGAGAAGGTCGTCAAGGACCGCGCCAACATGGGTCGCGGCGATCAGCCGCTGGACTGGGGCATGGGTGAACACCTGGCCTTCGCCTCGCTGGTGGCATCGGGCTATCCCGTGCGTATCACCGGCCAGGACGCCGGCCGCGGCACCTTCACGCACCGCCACGCCGTGCTGCACGACCAGGCCCGTGAGCGCTGGGATGCCGGCTCGTATGTGCCGCTGCAGAACGTGTCGGAAAACCAGGCACCGTTCACCGTGATTGATTCGGTGCTGTCGGAAGAAGCTGTGCTCGGCTTCGAATACGGCTACTCGGCTGCCGAACCGAACGCGATGGTGATCTGGGAAGCCCAGTTCGGTGACTTCGTCAACGGCGCGCAGGTCGTGATCGACCAGTTCATCTCGTCGGGTGAAGTGAAGTGGGGCCGTGCCTCTGGCCTGACGCTGATGCTGCCGCACGGCTACGAAGGCCAGGGTCCGGAACACAGCTCGGCACGTATCGAGCGCTTCCTGCAACTCTGCGCGGACCACAACATGCAGGTCTGCCAGCCGACCACGCCGGCCCAGATCTTTCACCTGCTGCGTCGCCAGATGATCCGTCTGTTCCGCAAGCCGCTGGTGATCATGACGCCGAAGTCGCTGCTGCGTAACAAGGACGCCGTCTCGCCGCTGTCCGACCTGGCCAAGGGTCACTTCGAAACGGTCATCCCCGACCACGAGGAACTGAACGCCAGCAAGGTCAAGCGCGTGATCATGTGCTCGGGCAAGGTCTACTACGACCTGGTCAACACGCGCAAGGAACGCGAGGCGAACGACACCGCGATCATCCGCGTGGAACAGCTGTATCCGTTCCCGCACAAGGCGCTGGCCACGGAGCTCAAGAAGTACCCGAACGCCAACGAAATCCTGTGGTGCCAGGACGAGCCCCAGAACCAGGGTGCCTGGTTCTTCGTGCAGCACTACATCATGGAAAACATGACGGAAGGCCAGAAGCTCGGTTATGCCGGTCGTCCCGCCTCCGCTTCGCCGGCAGTGGGCTACTACGCAAAGCACAACGAGCAACAGAAGGCGCTGCTGGACGCGGCGTTCTCGAAGCTCAAGGGCTTTGTCCTGACCAAGTAAATGTGGCAGCACGGCGGCGCTCGCAGGTGACCGCCGTGTTCTTTCCTGCCTGAAGAACAAAACGCATACACGAGGAATTCACAACCATGGCTATTGTTGACGTCAAGGTTCCGCAACTGTCCGAATCGGTCGCCGAAGCGACCATGCTGAACTGGAAGAAGAAGCCTGGCGAAGCCGTCGCCCAGGACGAGATCCTGATCGAGATCGAGACCGACAAGGTCGTGCTGGAAGTGCCGGCACCGTCGGCCGGCGTGCTGTCGCAGATCATCAAGAACGACGGCGACACCGTCGTGGCCGATGAACTGATCGCCAAGATCGACACCGAAGCCACCGCTGGCGCTGCGGCTCCCGCCGCCGCCGCACCGGCTCCGGCCGCTGCCGCACCGGCTCCGGCCGCTGCCGCACCGGCTGCTGCCGCCGCTGCTGCGCCGGCCGCCGCTGGCGCAGTCGCCATGCCGTCGGCTGCCAAGCTGATGGCCGAAGCCGGCCTGTCGGCTGGCCAGGTCGCCGGCACCGGCAAGGATGGCCGCATCACCAAGGGCGACGTGCTGGGCGCTTCGGCTGCTCCGGCACCCGCACCGGCCGCCAAGGCGGCGCCGGCACCCGCCGCCGCTAAGCCGGCCCTGCCGCAAGTTGCTGCCAATGTGGACTTCGCCGCGCTGGGCGACCGTCCGGAAGAGCGCGTGCCGATGAGCCGCCTGCGCGCCCGTATCGCCGAGCGCCTGGTGCAGTCGCAATCGACCAACGCCATCCTCACCACCTTCAATGAAGTGAACATGAAGCCGGTGATGGATCTGCGCAACAAGTACAAGGACCGCTTCGAGAAGGAACACGGCGTGAAGCTCGGCTTCATGTCGTTCTTCGTGAAGGCCGCTGTCCACGCGCTGAAGAAGTACCCGGTCATCAACGCGTCGGTCGACGGCAACGACATCGTTTACCACGGTTACTTCGACATCGGTATCGCTGTCGGCTCGCCGCGTGGCCTGGTGGTGCCGATTCTGCGCAACGCCGACCAGATGAGCCTGGCCGACATCGAGAAGAAGATCGCCGAGTTCGGCGCCAAGGCCCGCGACGGCAAGCTGTCGCTGGAAGAACTGACCGGCGGTACGTTCTCAATCTCGAACGGCGGCACGTTCGGTTCGATGCTGTCGACTCCGATCATCAACCCGCCGCAATCGGCCATCCTGGGCGTGCACGCGACCAAGGATCGCGCCGTGGTGGAAGACGGCCAGATCGTGATCCGTCCGATGAACTACCTGGCCATGTCGTATGACCACCGCATCATCGATGGCCGCGAAGCCGTGCTGGGCCTGGTGGCGATGAAGGAAGCGCTGGAAGATCCGGCCCGCCTGCTGCTGGACCTGTAAGAACCGGTTTCCCCGCGCGCTGCCGCAATCGGTCGCGCGGGGCGTGTTCCCAGTGTTGAGGGAGTGCCGGCACAAGCTGCTGCCGGCGCCCAGAAAGGAATTTCCATGAGCAAACAATTCGACGTGCTGGTGATCGGCGCCGGCCCCGGCGGCTATATCGCCGCTATCCGTGCCGGCCAGCTCGGCCTGAACGTGGCGTGCTGCGAAGGCAACGCCTACGACGATCCCAAGAACGAACCGCGCCTGGGCGGCACCTGCCTGAACGTGGGTTGCATTCCCTCGAAGGCGCTGCTGGCTTCTTCGGAAGAATTCGAGAACGCCCAGCACCATCTGGCCGACCACGGCATTACCGTGGGCGACGTCAAGGTCGACGTGTCCAAGATGCTCAAGCGCAAGGACGACATCGTCGGCAAGATGACCAAGGGCATCGAGTTCCTGTTCCGCAAGAACAAGGTGACGCTGCTCAAGGGCTACGGCAAGTTCGTCGGCAAGACCGCCGAGGGCTTCCAGGTCGAGGTCGCCGGTGAAGTCGTGACCGCAAAGCAAGTCATCATCGCTACTGGTTCGAAGGCTCGCCATCTTCCGGGTATCACGGTCGACAACGACCTGGTCAGCGATAACGAAGGCGCGCTCAAGTTCCCAGCAGTGCCGAAGAAGCTGGGCGTGATCGGCGCCGGCGTGATCGGCCTGGAGCTGGGCTCGGTGTGGCGCCGTCTCGGTGCTGAAGTGACCGTGCTGGAAGCGCTGCCCGCATTCCTGGGTGCCGCTGACGAAGGCGTGGCCAAGGAAGCGCAGAAGCAGCTGACCAAGCAGGGCCTGAAGTTCAGCCTCGGCGTGAAGGTTGACGAAGTGACGACCGGCAAGAGCGGCGTGACCGTCAAGTACACCGACAAGGATGGCGCTGCCCAGACGCTGGAAGTCGATCGCCTGATCGTGTCGGTCGGCCGCGTCCCGAACACCGACAACCTGGGCCTGGAAGCTGTCGGCCTGGCCGCTGATCAGCGCGGCTTCATCGAAGTCGACGATCACTGCGCCACCAAGGTGCCGGGCCTGTGGGCCATCGGCGACGTGGTGCGTGGCCCGATGCTCGCCCACAAGGCCGAGGACGAAGGCGTGGCTGTGGCCGAGCGCATCGCCGGCCAGAAGCCGCACATCGACTACAACTGCATTCCGTGGGTGATCTACACCTTCCCGGAAATCGCATGGGTGGGCAAGACCGAAGCACAGCTCAAGGCCGAAGGCCGCGAGTTCAAGGCTGGCCAGTTCCCGTTCATGGCCAATGGCCGTGCACTCGGCATGGGTCATCCGGAAGGCTTCGTCAAGATGCTGGCCGATGCCAAGACCGACGAGATCCTGGGCGTGCACATCGTCGCCGCCAACGCGTCGGACCTGATCGCCGAGGCCGTTGTGGCGATGGAGTTCAAGGCGGCGAGCGAAGATATCGGCCGCGTCTGCCATCCGCACCCGTCGATGTCGGAAGTCATGCGCGAAGCCGCGCTGGCCGTCGACAAGCGTCAGCTCAATATGTAAGGCATTTGCCTGCATTTGCCTGAGCACCGGCGCGCCGCAACAGCGGCGCGCCGTTTTCACTTGCAAACCATGCCGGATCGAAACGGTGCCGGGCATGGCCGCGAAGGGCGTATTGGTGCCTTTCGCGCGCAGTCCAGAACGAAACAGCCAGCATGAACGTCAGCGAGTACTACGAGAAGGAACTGAAGGAGCGCGGCTACCATTCCGACGAGGCGCAGTTGCGCGCCGTGGCGCGCCTGCAGCAGTGCTACGACGAATGGGTGGCCTACAAGAGCCGGCGCAGCAATGCCATTCGCAAGCTGCTGGTGCACCCGGAAGTACCCAAGGGCGTGTACATGTGGGGCGGGGTGGGGCGTGGGAAGTCCTTCCTGATGGACAGCTTCTATACGTGCGTCCCGGTCGTGCGCAAGACCCGCCTGCACTTCCATGAGTTCATGCGCGAAGTGCATCGCCAGCTCGAAGAGCTGCGTGGCCGTCCCGATCCGCTGGACGAACTGGCCAAACGGATCGCCCGGCGCTACCGTCTGATCTGCTTCGACGAGTTCCACGTCAGTGACGTCGCGGATGCCATGATGCTGCACCGGCTGCTGCAACAGATGTTCGAGAATGGCGTGCAGTTCGTCATGACGTCCAATTACCGCCCGGACCTGCTGTACCCGGACGGCCTGCACCGTGACCGCGTGTTGCCCGCCATTGCGTTGCTCCAGCAGAAGCTGGACGTGCTCAATGTCGATGCCGGGATCGACTATCGCAAGCGCGCACTGGAACAGGTCGAGGCGTATCACACGCCGCTCGATGCCAAGGCCAACTCGGCGCTGCGCGATGCCTTTACGTCCATCGCGGGCGTGGCCGATGAGTCGCCGGTACTGCATATCGAACACCGCGAACTGCGTGCTCTGCGCAAGGCGAATGGCGTGGTCTGGTTCGACTTTGCGACGCTGTGTGGGGGCCCGCGCTCGCAGAACGACTACCTGGAGCTGGCATCCCAGTTCCACACTGTTATTTTGTCCGATGTTCCGCGCATGACGCCGCGGATGTCGTCGGAAGCCCGTCGTTTCACATGGCTGATCGACGTATTCTACGACCACAAGGTCAAGCTGCTGATGTCCGCTGAAGTGCCTGCGGATGAGCTTTACGTCGAAGGTCAGATGGCCAGCGAATTCCACCGTACGGTCTCGCGCATTATCGAGATGCAGTCTCGCGAGTACCTGGAATCCGAACGGCGCACTATGGATACCTCGCTCACCTGAGCGTTGCGGCCGGATTAGCGAAGGCAGCCGGCCATTATTGACCTATATCAAGGCCGATTTGGAGATCGGCATATACCCTCCAACGGGTAAAAAAAGATCTCCATGTCCGCCCCACACGCCAACCTCCTTGCGGACCCTCCGTCGTCCGCCCTCCAGAACGCTTCCGTCAAGCGCACGGCGCCGGCCGCGCGGTCGGCGTGTTTCCATTGTGGGCAGCCAGTGCCCGCGGGCCAGGCGTTGGCCGAGGAGATGGCCGGCCAGCGGCGCGTATTTTGCTGTGGCGGATGCCAGACCCTGGCACGCACGCTTCACTCCGCCGGCTTTGCCCATCTCTATGGGGACGAGGCACGCTTTGCCCGTCCCATCGATGACTCCGCCAGGCGGGAATCCGAACCGGTCTGGGCGGCCTACGATACGCCTGAACTTCGCAGCCAGTTCGTGCGCCCGCTTGAAGGCGGCCGCGCCGAGATCACGCTGGCGCCCGAAAGCATCCGTTGCGCGGCCTGCGCCTGGCTGATCGAGCAGCATCTGGGGCGCTTGCCTGGCGTGGAATCCACGATCGCAAACGTGGCGACGCGCCGCGTCGTTGTGCGATGGCGCGATGCGGAGCAGACGGTTTCCGGCCTGCTGGCCGCATTGGCCGAGATCGGCTACGTAGCATGGCCGTTCGAGGTCTCCCGCAGCGACGAGGCTGACCGTCGTGCGCGTCGCAGCCTGCTGATGCGTATGGCCGTAGCCATGCTCGGCATGATGCAGGTGATGATGTACGCGTGGCCGATCTACACGCACGAGGCCACGATTGACCCCGGCATGCTGCAATTGATGCGCTGGGCCAGCCTGGCCCTGACGTTGCCGGTCGTCTTCTATTCGGCATCGCCGATCTTCTCGGGTGCCCGGCGCAGCCTGCGCCAGCGGCATCTAGGCATGGATGTGCCGGTCGCTATCGGCGTTGCCGCCGGGTTTGTGGCCAGCACCGTGGCGACAGTGCGCGGTGTTGGCGAGGTGTATTTCGATTCTGTGACGATGTTCGTCGCCTTCCTGCTGGCCGCGCGCTATCTGGAGTTGCGTGTACGGCAAGCCTCGCGCAGCGGCGCCGAAATGCTGGCGCGCCAGTTGCCGGCGACATGCGAGCGGCTTGGTGCGGAAGGCGCGGCGCCGGAGCGGGTACCGGTCGCGCGCCTTCAGCACGGAGATCGCATCCGGGTCAGGGCGGGGGAAATCATTCCCGCCGACGGCACGATCGTATCGGGCGCGAGTGAACTTGACGAATCCATGCTGACCGGTGAAAGCCGGCCCGTGCATCGCACCGTGGGCGACATGGCGCTGGCGGGGTGCTACAACACCGCCAGCCCCCTGGAAATCGCGGTGGATCACGTTGGCGCTGGCACGCGGCTGGCCGAGATCGTGGCCGTGCTTGATCGCGCGCTGGCGGAGAAGCCGCGCCTTGCGGCATTGGCTGACCGTGTCGCTGGCTGGTTCGTGGCCACGTTGCTCGTGCTGGCTGCGTTGACCGGCGTGGTATGGGCGCTCTGGATTGACCCTTCAAGGGCCCTGCTGGTCACCGTCGCGGTGCTGGTCGTCAGCTGCCCGTGCGCGCTTTCCCTTGCCACGCCGGCTGCGCTGGCTGCAGCGGGTGCCGCGCTGTCGCGACGCGGCCTGTTGCTCACGCGGTCACATGCGCTGGAGACGCTGGCAGGCGTGACGGATGTCGTGCTGGACAAGACTGGCACCTTGACCGAAGGATGCTTTGCGCTGACGGGGCAACAGACGCTCGGGCCCAAGCCTGCGGCCCAATGCCTGGCGCTGGCGGCTGCCATGGAGGCGGGCAGTGAACATCCGATAGGGCGGGCGCTGGTTAGCGCCGCTGGCAGCGCTGGTGTCGATATCGGCGGCGCGTCCATGGCCACCGTACGCAATGTGCCGGGGCAGGGGGTCGAGGCTCAAATGCAGGGCAAGCGCTTTCGACTCGGGCGCACCGCCTTTGTGGCCGGAATCCGCAATGTAAACGGTGAGGAGCAGATCAAAGAAGCAGACACCGTTTCGGTTCCAGGGTCGACGCAGGTATGGCTCGGCGATGAAGCGGGCATGCTGGCTGTCTTCGCATTGTCCGACAAGGCGCGCGAATCGACGCCGCAACTGCTGGAGGCACTGAGCCGACATGGGGCGCGTTGCCACCTGGTCAGCGGCGACAGCGCCGAGACCGTGCAATGGTGGGCGTCGCGCTTCGGTATGGATCACGCCATCGGCGCCGTATCACCGGAAGGCAAGCGCGACTATGTCGCGAAGCTTCAGCGCAAGGGCGCCGTTGTGCTGGCGGTCGGCGATGGCATCAACGACGCGCCAGTACTTGCGCAGGCGCAGGTGTCTATCGCCATCGGTAGCGGCGCTCCGCTTGCACAGGCAGGTGCCGATGCAGTCCTGACCCACGGCAACGTCGCCGACATCGCGCACGCGCTTGCGCTGGCGCGTCAGACCCGCCGCGTGGTGCGGCAAAACCTTGGCTGGGCCTTCTTCTACAACGTGGTTGCCATTCCGC
Organism: Cupriavidus sp. C1SS-2L; assembly: GCF_057073735.1. Classification (NCBI taxonomy): domain Bacteria; kingdom Pseudomonadati; phylum Pseudomonadota; class Betaproteobacteria; order Burkholderiales; family Burkholderiaceae; genus Cupriavidus; species Cupriavidus sp. C1SS-2L. Next base: position 2,275,763 of record NZ_CP172708.1, on the reverse strand, counting down.
TGGCAGCCACGGGCGTTGTCACGGCGTGGATGGCAGGGATCGGCATGTCGGTGTCGTCGCTGCTGGTGGTGGCCAATGCCTGGCGCCTTTTGCGCGCGGGCAGAAACGGAGTCTAGGAGTCTGGGAATGGAAACGCTGTACCTGTTGGTCCCAATGAGCCTGGTCCTTGTCGTGGTCATCGCCGGTGCCTTGTGGTGGGCGCTGCACGCCGGGCAGTACGACGATCTGGACCGGCCGGGAGAGGCCATTCTGCTGGACAACGACAAGCCTTGAACCGGGGCCACGGACTTGCCATGTGGAGATAGGTTCAGGGGCAACCTCCGCAACTTGATAAAGATCAACGCGGCAAGAGCGTTGCTTCCATACAGTCACAGTGTCAATCGGTTTATTCTTCTTTCTGTGGGGGTCTGAATGGATGTCTCAGCCGCGTCTTCACGCGTCGACACCTTCAATTACGGCGTCGTAAGACAGTTCGCTGTCATGACGGTAGTCTGGGGGATCGTCGGCATGGCCGTCGGCGTGCTGCTCGCAGCGCAGCTGATCTGGCCGGATCTTAACTTCAACACGCCGTGGCTATCGTTCGGTCGGTTGCGACCGCTGCATACCAATGCGGTGATCTTTGCTTTCGGCGGCAGCGCGTTGTTCGCGACCTCGTACTACGTGGTCCAGCGTACTTGCCAGGCTCGCCTGTTCTGCGGCCCGCTCGCCGCCTTCACGTTCTGGGGCTGGCAACTGGTGATCGTCGCGGCTGCCATCACGCTGCCGCTGGGCATCACCAGCTCGAAGGAATACGCCGAACTCGAATGGCCGATTGATCTGCTGATCACGGCCGTCTGGGTCGCCTACGCCATCGTGTTTTTCGGCACCATCGTCAAGCGCAAGACCCGGCATATCTACGTCGCTAACTGGTTCTTCGGCGCGTACATCCTGACCATCGCGATCCTGCATATCGTCAACAACATCGAGATGCCGGTGTCGATGTGGAAGTCCTACTCCGCCTATGCCGGTGTGCAGGACGCGATGATCCAGTGGTGGTACGGCCATAACGCCGTGGGCTTTTTCCTGACCACCAGCTTCCTGGGCATGATGTACTACTTCATCCCGAAGCAGGCCGAACGGCCGATCTACTCGTATCGCCTGTCGATCGTCCACTTTTGGGCGCTGAATTTCACGTACATGTGGGCTGGCCCGCACCACCTGCAGTACACCTCGCTGCCTGACTGGGCACAGTCGCTGGGCATGGTGTTCTCGCTGATCCTGCTGGCGCCGTCGTGGGGCGGCATGATCAACGGCATCATGACGCTGTCGGGCGCCTGGCACAAACTGCGTACCGATCCGATCCTGAAGTTCCTGGTGGTGGCGCTGTCGTTCTACGGCATGGCCACGTTCGAAGGCTCGATGATGTCGATCAAGACCGTCAACGCGCTCTCGCACTACACGGACTGGACCATTGGCCACGTGCACTCGGGCGCGCTAGGCTGGGTCGCGATGATCTCCATCGGCTCGCTCTACTACCTGATTCCGCGCCTGTTCGGCGAGAAGCAGATGTACAGCGTGCGGCTGATCGAATGGCATTTCTGGATCGCGACCATCGGCGTGGTGCTCTATATCGCCTCGATGTGGATTGCCGGTGTGATGGAAGGCCTGATGTGGCGCGCCACGCAGCCTGACGGCACGCTGACCTACGCGTTCGTTGAAGCGGTCAAGGCCAAGTATCCGTTCTACCTGATCCGTCTGCTTGGTGGCATCTGCTTCCTGTCCGGCATGCTGCTGATGGCCTACAACGTCGCGAAAACCATCATCGGCAAGCGCGCGGTGGATGCACCGATTCCGGTCAGCATTCCTGCCTCCGCTCACTGATTCATCAGGATAGAAACGATGTCCGCAAAACAAAGCTTCTTTTCCCACGAAACGCTGGAGAAGAACATCGGCTGGCTGATTGTCTGCACGATCCTGGTGGTCAGCATCGCCGGCCTGGTGCAGATCGTGCCGCTGTTCTTCCAGCATTCCACGACCAAGCCCGATGTCGGGATCAAGCCGTACTCGCCGCTTCGGCTGATGGGCCGCGATATCTACATCCGCGAAGGCTGCGTCGGCTGCCACTCGCAGCAGGTGCGTACGCTGCAGGCCGAAACCGAGCGTTATGGCCATTTCTCGACGGCGGGCGAGTCGGTCTACGACCACCCGTTCCTGTGGGGCTCCAAGCGTACCGGTCCTGACCTCGCGCGCGTCGGCGGCCGCTATTCCGACGACTGGCAGCGCATCCACCTGCGCAATCCGCGTGACGTGGTGCCGGAATCGGTGATGCCGTCCTACCCGTGGCTCGAGACAGCGCAATTGCCGACCAACGACGTCCAGGCCCGCATGCGCGCGCTGGTTCGCCTTGGGGTGCCATACACCGAGGCCGAAATCGCCAAGGCGCCCGAGGAAATCAAGGGCAAGACCGAAGAGGATGCGCTGGTCGCGTACCTCCAGGGCCTGGGCACCAATCGTCGCAACGTACGTGTGGAAGCGGCCCCTGCCGCGCCTGCAAAGGAGTAAGCCATGGCGATGCTGACTGCGTTTTTCACGGTCGTGTCGATGGTCGTGTTCCTCGGGATCTGCTGGTGGGCCTGGTCGAAAGGCCGGCAGGCCGCCAACCAAGAGTCCGCGATGCTCCCGTTCGCACTGCCTGACGAGATCCACACAACACCGAGCCGGAATACCTAGTCATGAGCGATTTCTTTTCCGATTACTGGAGTTACTACATCGCTGCCATCGCGCTGGTCGGGATCGTGTGGTGCGTGTGGCTGCTGTTCTCCCAACGCAAGGTCACCAAGGTCGCCAACGGCGGCGATGACACTGGCCATGTCTGGGACGGCGATCTGCGTGAACTGAACAACCCCTTGCCACGCTGGTGGATGTGGATGTTTCTGCTGGCCTGCATCTTTGGCCTGGTCTACCTTGTCCTTTATCCGGGGCTGGGCTCCTATGCCGGTGTGCTGAAGTTCTCCACGCAAGGGGAACTGGCTGCGAACCAGCAGGCGCAGGAGAAGCTGCAGCACGATATCTATGCCAAGTACCTGAACATGGATATCAAGAAAGTGGCGGCGGACCCGCAGGCACGCGAGATCGGCCAGCGTCTGTTCCTGAACTACTGCGCGCAATGCCATGGCTCGGACGCGCGTGGCAGCCGCGGTTTCCCGAACCTGACGGATCATGACTGGCTCTATGGTGGGGAACCCGAAACGATCCAGCAGACCATCACCAAGGGCCGCAATGGTGTGATGCCGCCGTTTGCGTCGACCATCGACGGCAAGCTGGCCGGTGACGTTGCGCAGTACGTGCGTTCGTTGTCGGGCCTGTCGTCCGATCCGATCCGTGCATCACGTGGCGAGAGCACCTTCAAGTCCACCTGTGCGGCATGCCATGGCGCGACCGGCAAGGGCAACCAGGCGCTCGGCGCACCGAACCTTTCCGACAATGTGTGGCTGTACGGCAGCTCGGAAGGCAGCATCGTCGAGGCGATCCTGAAGGGCCACAACAACCACATGCCGGCGCACGAGGAAATCCTGACTCCGGAGCGCATCCGCATGCTGACGGCCTACGTCTGGGGCCTTTCGAATACCGGAGGCGCAGGGCAATGATCACAGACTCAGGCCCGGGGCGCGCCGTATTGCATAAGGGGGGGCGCCCATGAATGCACCCGGGACAGAATCGCTGGCCCGGACGGCTGGCCCGCAAGGGCCGGCGTCGGCGCCTGTCGATACCTCCGACGAGACGCTCTACGAGGTTCGCCGCAAGATCTATCCGCGCTCGGTGACGGGGGCGTTCTCCAACTGGCGGGTCTGGATGGTTCTCCTGACCCAGCTCATCTACTACGGCACGCCCTGGCTGCAATGGAATGGCAGACAGGCCGTGCTGTTCGACCTTGGCGCGCGCAAGTTCTACATCTTTGGACTGGTGCTCTGGCCGCAGGACGTCATCTACCTGGCCGTCCTGCTGGTGATCTCCGCGCTATCGCTGTTCCTCTTCACTGCGCTTGCCGGGCGGCTCTTCTGTGGCTACGCATGTCCGCAGACGGTCTACACCGAGATATTCATGTGGATCGAGCGGCATGTCGAAGGCGATCGCTTCGCTCGGATCCGGCTCGATGGCGATCCGTGGAGCGTGCGCAAGTTCCGGCTCAAGGCCACGAAGCACTTCCTGTGGGTGGTGGTCGCGCTGTGGACAGGATTCACGTTCATCGGCTACTTCGCGCCGATCCGCGACCTTGGCAGTCAGGTGCTTGCCTTCTCGCTAGGGCCGTGGCAGGCATTCTGGATGCTCTTTTACGCGTTCGCCACGTGGGGCAACGCTGGCTTCATGCGCGAACAGGTCTGCAAGTACATGTGCCCGTATGCGCGGTTCCAGAGCGTGATGGTCGATCGCGATACCTATGTGGTGACGTACGACGTCGGTCGCGGCGAGCCGCGCGGCAGCCGGTCGCGCAAGGTGGACCACCATCAGGCGGGACTCGGGGACTGCGTCAATTGCAGCATCTGCGTGCAGGTGTGCCCGACGGGCATCGATATCCGCGACGGACTGCAGTACGAGTGCATCGGCTGCGGCGCCTGCATCGATGCGTGCAACCAGGTCATGGACAAGATGGATTACCCGCGCGGGCTGATCCGCTACACGTCCGAAAACGCGATGCGCAAGGCGCTGTCCGCAGCGGTTGCGCGCAAGCGTCTGGTGCGTCCGCGGGTCATCATCTACTCGGTCATCTGGCTGGTACTGGTGGCGGGCTTCGCAGCCTCGCTTGCGCTGCGCACGCCGTTGAAGGTCGACATCATTCGCGATCGTGGTGCGCTGGGCCGGGAAGTGGATGGACGCTGGATCGAGAACGTTTATCGCTTGCAGCTCATCAACACGACTGAGGCGCCTATGCGTATCAGCGTGCGTGCTGAAAGCGATGACCTGAAGAACCTGACCGTCGAATACGATCCGGATGCGCAGGCCCTGGCGCCGACCTCGAACAAGCTGGTGCCGATCCGGATCCGCGTGCCGATCGATGATGCCGCGCAGGGTACGCACAAGATCAGCGTGACAGTGACCAGCGAAGGTACGGGGCAGGGTAGTGCGCAAATCAGGCAATCTACCAGTTTCATCGTGCCGCGCAATTTGTAAAGCTAAAGGCGGTTGCAGCGCATCGGCGCTGTGCCGCACCAACCGCGAGCGCCCGGACAAGGCGCAGACGAAGGGGGCAAGACGATGCAAGAGGGCAATCCGTGGTGGAAGGAGCCGTGGCCGTGGCTGCTGATGAGCGGCCCGTTGCTGGCGATGGTGGCTTGCGGCGTAACGATCTGGCTGGCTTCCGCGAATCCCGACCGGCCTGTGGTCGAAGGTGTCGCACGCCATGGTCTGGTGGTCGAAAAGGTAGGGGCTTCCTCGGGTGGTGCCAAGGCGCCCCAAGCGAGGCAGCCATGAGGCTGCGCTGGCTGATGTGGGTACTGTGGCCAGCGTTCCTGATGGCCGGCGTAGCGACGGCGACGGTGTTTTCCGTGGTCGATCCCGGTGACCTGAATTTCTTCGGCCAGCCCATCGAGGCTTCACGCGAGGCCGTCTACACGATCGGATTCCTGCTCGCGTGGGTCTTCTGCGCGTTGTCCAGCGGCTTGACGCTGTACACGATGCCGACGAAGCTCAGCGAAACGGACGAACTGGAGTAAAAGGGAGGGCGGCCGCCTTGCCACGCAAGGCGGCCGTCTGCTTCAGCAGGAACGGCTGTAGACCTGCTTGATGCCTGCCATGTCGACGAGTTTCACATGGCGCTGGCGAATCTGGATCAGGCCGGCTTCGGCAAAGCGCGAGAAAAGGCGGCTGACGGTTTCGAGTTTAAGCCCGAGATAGCTGCCGATTTCTTCGCGGCTCATGCGCATGACGAACTCGGTCGAAGAATAGCCACGCGCGGAGAGTCGTTCGGACAGGTTGATCAGGAACGCGGCAAGGCGTTCTTCGGCGCGCATGGAGCCCAGCGTGACGAGCATGAGTTGGTCATTCGAGATTTCCTTGCCCATCAGGCGAAGGAACTGCTGCTGCAGCGATGGCAGGTCCATCGAAAGCGACTGCAGGTCGGACAGGCGCACAACGCAGACTTCGGTATCTTCGAGTGCGGTTGCGTCCGACGCGTGCTGCATTTCGCCGAGGCCGTCGAGGCCGACCACCTCGCCGGGCAGATGGAATCCGGTGATTTGCGAGCGGCCGTCTTCCGTGGTCACATGCGTTTTCAAGGTGCCGAAGCGGATCGCATAGACCGCGGTCAACGGATCGCCCATGCGGTACAGGGTCTCGCCCTTGTGGACGCGAACGCGTTCCTGCACCAGAGTGTCCATCTTCTGCAGGTCTTGCTGGTTCATGCCCACCGGCAGGCACAGTTGCCCCATGCCGCAAGTGGAGCAACGGGGCGACATCTCGGTGACGGGAATGGATGTTAGCAATTGGAACCTGCGAGTAATGAGCGGCGAGGGCGCAATGTATGCATTTTAACGCGCGATGTGATGCGGTAGGGAGTTGCAGTTGACATTTGGTGTGCTTCTCAGTGTTTTCATGCTAGCCCTGCTGGGTGGCTTTCACTGCGCTGCCATGTGCGGCGGCGTTGCGCTGGCTGTCGAGCAGCGTGCCGGGGACGTACCGGTTGCCATGGTGCGCCGGCGGCAGGACTGGGTCGTGGAATTGCTCGTCATGCACCTCGGGCGGATTTCCACCTACATGGTGCTTGGCGCGTTGCTCGGCGGGGTGGGTGCGACGGCCTGGCGGCAGGACTATCTGCCGGTGCAGCGCTGGCTGTTCGGGGCGGGCAGCGCCATGCTGCTCTTGTCCGGTTGGAGGCTCCTGCGTGGCGAGGCGTTTTCCATCGTCTGGCTGGAACAGCTTGCGGCGCGGGCCAGCAGGGCCATTGCTGCGGGCATGGCGCGTCCTGGTCGGAAGCCGCCGGTTGGCGTAGTGCGGCGCGGTGGCCTGATCCGGCGCTATGGAACAGGTCTGGCGTGGGGCCTGGTTCCCTGTGGCATGGTCTATGGTGCACTGGCGCTCGCGCTGCTGGCCGGAAATGCGCCGTCCGGGGCGCTGGTGATGGGCGCATTTGGCCTTGGCACGCTGCCGAATCTTCTGGCGCTGTCCAGTTTTTCGGGACTCCTGCGGGCCTGGTCGCGCCGGAGACGGGTCAGGATGGGAGCCGGGGTAGCAGTCATGGCGTTTGGGGCGATGGGTATCACCCGTGCGGTGTTATTGCCACATTCGCTGGCCGAGCATGGCTTCTGCCTGGTGTTCTAAGGCCCGGGGCGACGCGCTGTCGCCGCGTAGTGGTTGCAGGCGTGGGCGGGAATGCCATACAATCCTCTGCATTGCGGTATCGCGCGGCGTGTTTTCCGAGCGGCGCCTGGCAGCCCTTCCAAAAAAAGGGGCGCGCCCAGGGTTTCGGGCAATGAGCTGACATTTCGGCGCCGAACCCTTCCGCAGTCCATCCGGTTCAAAAGATCTGGTTTCAAAAGTCCGGCTGGCACTGCGACCGTGGTGCGGTCATTGCTGGCCCTGCTCCCGATATCCGTTTATTTTCTTGCGGCCTAGGCGGACGTTCGCCGGAAGCCATGTCCGTCCATTTGGGCGCGTGCAAGAGGTTCGTGCACTGGTACTTGCCGGTGACCGGATGATCTCCTGCCGGATCGACCCGGCAAATCGATGCAAAAAGAAGGTGCACGACCTTGAGGCGAAAGCGCTTCCAGGTTTGCTGCGCGACGAGATGGTGGTGGCATTCGCACCGCTGAATCCACAATGTCCAGGGCTCCGGGTTCGTCCGGGAGCAGGTGCAAAGACAGGCTGCACACCCACATGAATACCCAAGAGGCGAAAATCGTCCTCGAGACCGCGCTGATCTGTGCGCAGGAACCCCTGCGCGTAGGCGATCTGCGCCGGCTGTTCGCCGAAGATGTCGGTGCGGATACCATCCGGGTCCTGCTCGATGAACTGCGCCAGGACTGGCGCCAGCGCGGGGTCGAGCTGGTGGCGCTGGCCAGTGGCTGGCGCTTCCAGAGCCGCCCCGAGATGCGCGAGTACCTGGACCGGCTCAATCCTGAGAAGCCACCCAAGTATTCGCGGGCCGTCATGGAAACGCTGGCGATCATTGCGTACCGACAGCCGGTGACGCGCGGCGATATCGAGGAAATCCGTGGCGTGACGGTCAGCACGGAAGTGATCAAGAAGCTGGAAGACCGTAGCTGGATCGAAGTGATCGGCCACCGCGATGTGCCCGGCCGGCCGGCGCTGTATGCAACGACCAAGGCGTTCCTGGACGATCTCGGGCTGCGCACGCTCGATGAGCTGCCTCCTCTCGAAGACGCCCAGGCGCAGGCCCAGGCGACGCTGCTTGACCAGCAGGCAATAGATTTTGAAGAGCTGGCCACGGCGCAGCCGGTGGTCGGCGACGAAGAGGCCTTCCCCGAATCGGGGGCAACGCCGCCGGCAGGCGAGGTGGCTGAAGTCGCCGAAGCCGCACCGGTTGCCGATGAGTCGCCGGCCGAGGCGGCCGACGCTGTCGCACAAGCCTCCGCCGATGCCATGCACGTGGCAGACCTCGCGTCTGCCGTTTCCGAGGCAAACGGCTTCCATGCCGAAGACGCGCCGGGCGATCAGGACGGCGGCAATCCATCCGGCGACGACGACGCTGCGCCGCCGCACGCGAACGAGCACGATGAGCGCGTGCCCAACTGAACAATATGCAACATCCGATAGTGAATACTTTGTCTGACTCCGCTGAACAAGACACCCGGGCCGCCGGGGCACCGGCCGCCGATGGCGCTGCAGAATCCGGATCAGGCTCCGATGGCGCGCCGCGCAGGAAAGGGCTGAGGCGCGGCTTGCGCAACCTGGTGGCTTCGCGCCGGCAGGCTGCGCAGGATCGCGACGACCGCGGCGAGGAGACGGAATCTTCGGCACCGGCCGATGCGGGCGAGGGCAAGGCTGCCGGCGAGGCCGGCGGACGTGCCGCCCCGCGTGGCCGCGGCAAGCGCAAGCCGGCCAGGGCCGAAGGCACCGCGCCGCGTGAAGGCGGCCAACCCGCGCAGGAAGGTGGCGAAAAGGCCGAGTCGGCTGGCCGCAAGCGCAAGCCACAAGGCCAGCGTGCAGCCAGGGTTTCTCCGGAAGGTGACGCCCAGCCGGCAGCCCGGCAACAGGGCCGACGCAAGGGCGGCCCCCAGCAGGGTGGTGTCCAGCAACAGCGCAAGGGTCAACGCGGCGCCGAGAAGTCGGCCGCAGGCAGCGAAGACCTGTTCCGTTTCGTCATTTCCGACCAGTACGACCAGGAAGACACCGTCATTCCCCGCACCAAGGCAAAGCCGGTGCGCGAACTGTCGGCCGACGACGATGCACCGAAGCTGCACAAGGTCCTGGCCGAAGGCGGCCTTGGCTCGCGGCGCGAAATGGAAGAGCTGATCCTGCAGGGCCGCGTCTCCGTCAACGGACTGCCCGCGCATATCGGCCAGCGGATCCTGCCGACCGATCAGGTGCGCGTAAACGGCAAGCTGATCCACCGCAAAGTCTCCACCAAGCCGCCGCGCGTGCTGCTGTACCACAAGCCGGCCGGTGAAATCGTCAGCCAGTCAGATCCGGAAGGCCGTCCGACCGTGTTCGATAGCCTGCCGCGCATGAAGACCGGCAAGTGGGTCGCCGTGGGGCGCCTGGACTTCAATACCGAAGGCCTGCTGATCTTTACGACGTCCGGCGATATCGCCAACCGCTTCATGCATCCGCGCTATGGCGTGGAGCGCGAGTACGCGGTGCGTACGCTGGGCGAACTGGCGGAAGCCGATCGCCAGCGTCTGCTGCATGGCATCAAGCTCGATGATGGCGAAGCCAATTTCCTGCGCATTGCGGATGGCGGCGGCGAGGGCGTGAACCAGTGGTATCACGTGGCGCTGACCGAAGGCCGCAACCGCGAAGTGCGGCGCATGTTTGAGGCGGTTGGCCTGACTGTGTCGCGTCTGATCCGCACGCGCTACGGCCAGTTCCTGCTGCCGCGCGGCCTCAAGCGTGGCCGCTGGCAGGAGCTGGAGGCGAACGAGGTCAAGTCGATGATGACTGCGATCGGCCTGAAGGTGCCCGGCACGAGCGAGCAGGGCGGCAAGGGCGTGACCAAGGTCGGCGGGCGCAAGCAGCGTACCGAGGCGGCGATCGCAGGCATGCCCATGCACACCGGCATGGACGGTTTGCCGCGCGTCGACAAGGGCGGCGCTGGTCGTGGTCAGCCGGATCCGATGCGCACGTCGATGGGCTATATCAGCCATGGTCCGACCGTGTTGACGTCGCACGCCGCCAATCTCGGTGGTGGGCGCGGGCAGGGAGGCGGGCGTGCTGGTGGTGCCGGCCGTGGCACGGGCATGGGACTGGGTGGCCAGGGTCGGCCCCAGCGCCGCGGCGGTGGCGATGTCAACGGCAATGTGATGCCGAAGGCGGCCAAGTCCGGTGGCAGCGGTGGCGGTGGTGGTGGTGGTGGTGGTGGCAACCGCCCGGGCCGTGGCAACAAGGGTGGTGGCGGCAACAATCGCGGTGGCAATCGCGGCGGAAACCGCTGAATCTTCCCGCTCCAACCCCGGCGGCTAGCGCCTGCCGGGGATCCATTACGCGCCGATACATGCCCTTTTGCCTTTTGGACATAATCTGCGTATAATTAAAGTCTATTCAAAAAGTCATCCTCCAGAGGATGGGCGAATGATGGGCATTGCGCCCATTTTTTTTTGGTTCGCCCGTTTGACGCATGCGCGCTGGAGTTGGCTGGCAGGTGGCTGTGCCCATGTCGTCCCAGGCGGGGCAGGCAAAGCCGGCCTGCCTGGTGTTGATGGCCATTATTCGGGAATACAGTGCATCTGGCAGATTTGATCGAAACCACCCTTAACGGCATGGGATACGAGCTGGTTGAGCTCGAACGGGCTCCGGCCGGACTGTTGCGTGTCTATATCGATCAGCCTGAAACCGGCATCGTCATTGAGGATTGCGAGAAGGTAAGCCGGCAGCTGACCCATGTGCTGACCGTCGAGAACGTCGACTATGAACGGCTCGAGGTCTCGTCGCCGGGGCTGGACCGGCCGCTGAAGAAGCTGGCCGACTATGTCCGCTTTGCCGGGGCAGAAGCGCGCGTGACGCTGCGCCTGCCCGTCAATGGGCAAAAGAACTTCACAGGCATCCTGCGTGAGCCCACTGGAGAGGCTGGCGCGGAGAAGGTCGGCCTGGAGTTCGAGGGCAAGGATGGTCCGGCGTTGCTGGAATTCACTGTATCTGATGTCGACAAGGCGCGCCTGGTGCCGGTGATCGACTTCAAAGGAAATCAAAGAAAAGGGAACAAGCAATGAGCCGCGAAGTTCTGTTGCTCGTCGATGCGCTTGCGCGTGAGAAGAACGTCGACAAGGATGTGGTATTCGGCGCGCTGGAGGCTGCACTGGCCTCGGCGACCAAGAAGCGTTTCGAGGAAGACGTGGATATCCGTGTCGCTATCGACCGGGAATCGGGCGAGCACGAGACGTTCCGCCGCTGGCTTGTTGTCCCTGATGAACAGGGCCTGCAGGAGCCGGACAAGCAGATCCTGCTGTTCGAGGCGCGCGATGACGACGCCAGTCTCGAGCTGGGCGACTATGTCGAACAGCAGATCGAGTCGGTCGAATTCGGTCGTATCGGTGCGCAGGCCGCCAAGCAGGTGATCCTGCAGCGTATCCGCGACGCCGAGCGTGAGCAGATCCTGAACGATTACCTCGAGCGCGGCGAAAAGATCATGACCGGCACGGTCAAGCGTGCCGACAAGAAGGGCCTGATCGTCGAATCCGGTCGCGTGGAAGCGCTGCTGGCACGCGACCAGATCATCCCGAAGGAAAACCTGCGCACCGGCGACCGTGTGCGTGCGTACATCCTGAATGTGGATCGCGCCGCGCGCGGCCCGCAGATCGAACTGTCGCGCACCGCGCCCGAGTTCCTGATCAAGCTCTTCGAGAACGAAGTGCCGGAGATGGAGCAGGGCTTGCTCGAGATCAAGGCGGCTGCCCGTGACCCGGGCGTGCGTGCCAAGATCGCCGTCGTGGCGCATGACAAGCGTATCGATCCGATCGGTACCTGCGTCGGCGTGCGCGGTACCCGGGTGACGGCCGTGCGCAACGAGATCGGCGGCGAAGCCGTGGACATCGTGCTCTGGTCCGAAGATCCGGCGCAGTTCGTGATCGGCGCGCTGGCGCCGGCACAGGTACAGTCGATCGTCGTGGACGAGGAAAAGCACTGCATGGATGTGGTCGTCGATGAGGAGAACCTCGCGGTGGCCATCGGTCGCAGTGGTCAGAACGTACGCCTGGCGTCCGAGCTGACCGGCTGGCAGATCAACATCATGACGCAGGAAGAGTCGGCGCAGAAACAGGCCGAGGAAAGCGATGCCGTGCGCAAGCTGTTCATGGCCAAGCTCGACGTCGACGAAGAAGTGGCGGACATCCTGATCGAGGAAGGGTTCTCCACGCTGGAAGAAGTGGCCTATGTTCCCATCAGTGAAATGATGGAAATCGAGGCGTTTGATGAAGACACCGTCAACGAGCTGCGCAACCGCGCACGTGATGCGCTCCTGACGATGGAACTGGCCCGGGAAGAGAAGGTGGAAGAGGTGTCGCAGGATCTGCGCTCGCTCGACGGCCTGAATCCCGAGCTGATCGGCAAGTTGGCCGAAGGTGATATCCATACGCGTGACGACCTGGCCGAACTGGCCGTCGACGAACTCGTCGAGATGACGGGCGTCACCGAGGAAGAAGCCAAGGCGCTGATCATGAAAGCACGGGAACATTGGTTTAACTGAGGGACACGTCCGGGACGCGTGCACAGCACATTGTCCGGACGCGCTTTCCGCATACGATTTGTCCCGACGTAGAAACCATGCATTGAAAGGGTTTGAATGGCAAGCACAACAGTTGCCCAACTGGCCGCAGAACTGAGTCGCAGCGCAGCTGCCCTGCTGGAACAATTGCAGGCGGCTGGGCTGGGCAAGGCGACGCCAGAAGACATCGTCACGGAATCGGATAAGACCAGGCTGCTGGACTATCTGAAGCGCTCGCACGGCCAGGCCGATGACAGCGCACGCAAGAAGATCACACTGACCAAGCGTGAGACTTCCGAGATCCGTCAGGCTGACTCCACCGGCAAGACTCGTACCGTCCAGGTCGAGGTACGCAAGAAGCGCGTGCTGATCAAGCGTGACGAGGCGGGCGCCGACCAGCACAACGAGGCTGCGGATCAGCATGCCTTGGCAGCCGAGGCTGCTGAGCAGGCACGCCGCGAGGAAGAGGAACGCCAGCAGGCTGCAGAGCTGGCGCGCCAGGAAGCCGAAGCGAAGGCACGCCGCGAGGCCGCCGAGCGCGAGGAAGCCGAGCGCCGCGCCAAGCAGGAGGCACTGGAAGCCGAACAGCGCCGCCAGGCTGAACTGCTTGCCAGGAAGGCCGAAGAGGAAGCCGCTGCCGCGCGTGCCGTGGGCGAGGCCGCCGAGGACGCTTCGCGCAAGAAGGCCGAAGACGAGCAGGCTCGTGTCGCCGTCGAGCGCGCTGCCGCGCAAAAGGCTGCCGACGATGCCAAGGCTGCCGCCGACAAGGCGCGTGCCGAGCAAGACGCCGCACGCAAGCGCCGCGAGGCTGCCGAAGCCGAAGCCCGCGCCATCCAGCAGATGCTGAATGCGCCGGCGCGCGTGCTCAAGGCACCGTCCGAGCGCAAGGCCGAGGAAAAGAAGGCCGAGCAGACTGGTACGCTGCACAAGCCGGTGAAGCCGGCTTCCGCGACCGCGACCGAAGCCAAGGCGGGCGACAAGAAGCCCGCGGCGACGACCACGACCACGACCGCGACCACCACCGCCGACAAGAAGGGCAAGACCGGCAAGCCCGGTTCGTGGCAGGACGACAGCAGCCGTAAGAAGGGCAGTGGCCTGAAGACGCGTGGCGATTCGTCGGGCGGCGTGGGTGGTTGGCGCGGTGGCCCGCGCGGCCGTGGCGGCCGTCAGCAGCATGCCGACGATGGCCGCAGCAACTTCCAGGCACCGACCGAACCGGTGGTGCGTGAAGTGCACGTGCCGGAAACCATCTCGGTGGCCGACCTGGCGCACAAGATGGCCGTGAAGGCGTCCGAGGTCATCAAGCAGATGATGAAGCTCGGCCAGATGGTCACGATCAACCAGGTGCTGGACCAGGAAACCGCCATGATCGTGGTGGAAGAAATGGGCCACAAGGCGTTCGCCGCCAAGCTGGACGATCCGGAAGCGCTGCTCGTGGTGGACGGTGAAGAACACACCGACGCCGAACAGCTGCCGCGTCCGCCGGTGGTGACCGTGATGGGTCACGTCGACCACGGCAAGACCTCGCTGCTGGACTACATCCGCCGCGCCAAGGTGGCGGCGGGCGAAGCTGGCGGCATTACGCAGCACATCGGTGCCTACCATGTGGAAACCGAGCGTGGCGTGATCACGTTCCTGGATACCCCGGGTCACGAGGCCTTCACGGCCATGCGTGCCCGCGGTGCCAAGGCGACCGATATCGTGATCCTGGTGGTCGCGGCCGACGACGGTGTGATGCCGCAGACCAAGGAAGCCATTGCGCACGCCAAGGCTGCCGGCGTGCCGATCGTCGTGGCGATCAACAAGATCGACAAGCCGGATGCCAACCCGGACCGCGTCAAGCAGGAACTGGTGGCGGAGCAGGTGTTGCCGGAAGAGTACGGTGGCGATTCGCCGTTCGTGCCAGTGTCCGCCAAGACCGGTGCAGGCATCGAGGATCTGCTGGAGCAGGTGCTGCTGCAGGCTGAAGTGCTGGAACTGAAGGCGCCGGTGGATGCACCTGCCAAGGGTCTGGTGGTGGAAGCCCAGCTCGACAAGGGCAAGGGCCCGATCGCGACGATCCTGGTCAGCAGCGGCACGCTCAAGCGTGGCGATGTGGTGCTGGCTGGCAGCGCCTACGGCCGCGTGCGTGCCATGCTGGACGAGAACGGCAAGCCGACCAAGGAGGCAGGTCCGTCGATCCCGGTGGAAATCCAGGGTCTGTCGGAAGTGCCCGCCGCGGGCGAGGAAGTGCTGGTGCTGCCGGACGAGCGCAAGGCACGTGAAATCGCGCTGTTCCGCCAGGGCAAGTTCCGCGACGTGAAGCTCGCCAAGCAGCAGGCCGCGAAGCTGGAGACCATGCTGGAGCAGATGACGGAAGGCGACGTGCAGACGCTGCCGCTGATCGTCAAGGCCGACGTGCAGGGTTCGCAGGAAGCGCTGGTGCAGTCGCTGCAGAAGCTGTCGACCGCGGAAGTGCGCGTGCAGATCGTGCATGCTGGCGTGGGCGCCATCTCGGAGTCGGACGTCAACCTGGCGACCGCTTCGAAGGCGGTCATCATCGGCTTCAACGTGCGTGCCGACGCTGGTGCGCGCAAGCTGGCCGAGAACCATGGCATCGACATCCGCTACTACAACATCATTTACGATGCGGTAGACGAGATCAAGGCGGCCATGTCGGGCATGCTGGCGCCGGAGAAGCGCGAGACCACGATTGGTCAGGTGGAAGTGCGCCAGGTGTTCCGCGTGCCGAAGATCGGCGCGGTGGCCGGCTGTATGGTTACCGACGGTCTGGTCAAGCGCAACTCGCTGGTGCGCGTGCTGCGCAACAACGTGGTTGTCCACACCGGCGAACTCGACTCGCTCAAGCGATTCAAGGACGACGTCAAGGAAGTCAAGCAAGGCTTCGAGTGCGGTCTGTCGATCAAGAACTTCAACGATGTTCAAGAAGGCGACCAGCTCGAAGTGTACGAAATCACCGAGGTGGCGCGTACGCTGTAAGGCGATACGCAAAACGGCAGGCTCCGGCCTGCCGTTTTCACTTTGGAACAAGACAGTATTGAATGGCCAAGAAAGGCAATATCTCCTCCCGCAATCTGCGCATTTCCGACCAGATTCAGAAAGAACTGGCCGAAATGATCCAGCGCGAAATCCGTGATCCGCGCCTGGGGCTCGTGACGCTCCAGTCCGTGGCGCTGACGCCGGACTACGCGCACGCCAAGGTGTATTTCACCGTGCTCGGTGCGGAACCCGAAGTGGCCGCTGCCATTCTCAAGGAGAAGGCTGGCTACCTGCACTCGCTGCTGTTCAAGCGCCTGCACATCCATACGGTGCCGACGCTGCATTTCCATCACGACACGTCGGTGGAGCATGCGATCGAGATGTCCAAGCTGATCAACGAAGCGAACGCCACGCGTTCCAAGGACGACTGATTCCGGCCTCGCCGGGAAGCGCCGTCCTGGCGCGGGCCGTATCGCCCGTCGCCCCGCATTGTTTCCATGACTGACTCCGCAAACAATCGTCCGCCCCGGCTGCCGCGCCGCGAGGTGCACGGCGTGCTGTTGCTCGACAAGCCGCTAGGGCTGTCTTCCAACGACGCGCTCGTGCGCGCCAAACGCCTGCTGCGGGCCCTCAAGGCCGGCCACACCGGCACGTTGGACCCTCTCGCCACAGGGCTGCTGCCGCTTTGCTTTGGCGAGGCGACGAAGTTCTCGCAGGACTTGCTCGATGCGGACAAGACTTACGAGGCGGTCGTCAGGCTCGGTCAGAAAACCACAACCGGCGATGCCGAAGGCGAAGTTGTGGTTGAGCGGCCGGTGAGCTGCGACCGTGCCGGGCTGGACGCCGCAATCGCACGATTCCTCGGTGAGATCGACCAGGTTCCGCCGATGCATTCTGCGCTGAAGAAGGATGGCCGGCCGCTGTACGAGTACGCGCGAGCGGGGCAGACCGTGGAGCGACCCGCCCGGCGCGTCACGATTCACGCGATCGACGTGCTCGATTGTGCTTTGCTGCTGGCGCCTTCCTTCACGATGCGGGTGAAGTGCAGCAAGGGTACGTATATTCGCACGCTGGCCGAGGATATTGGCGAGGCGCTCGGCTGTGGCGCACACCTGACCGGGTTGCGCCGCATCGCTGTCGGCGACCTGACGCTCGATGGCGCTGTGACGCTCGATCAGATCGACGCGCAGGCGGACGAGGCCCGCCCGGCCATGCTGGCGCCGGTCGATGCGCTGTTGCGACGCTGCCCGCCGGTGACGCTGTCCGCCGAAGCGATGTCGCGCTTCCTGCAAGGTCAACGCCTCGCATACCGGGATCTGGACCCCGACAGTGCGCCGCAGGAAGGCGTGCTTGCGCGTGTCTATGGCGGCGAGCCGCCGAAGCTGCTCGGCGTGGCCCGCATGCGTGAAGGCGCCCTGCGGCCGGAACGACTGGTCCGGCTGTAAGCGTCCGGCAGGCCGCTCCCACGCAGACATTGCAACAGGCGGAAGGTGTTGCCGCCGCCGACTACGATCAGCTCGGCGCTGTCGATGATCCGGCGTGCCGCTTCCGCGTCGCCCACGCGGTTCAGAGACCGTACCGATGCGAATTCAAGCGCTCAGATTGTGCGGGTACAGACCAATCGCTCGCCTACAATGCAAGAGCCGTGTGAAGGCCAATGGCAACAGGAGGCAGCATGAGCGAGCAGATCAGCCAGTTCCGACCTCTCGATCCGGGCCGGATCAACCTGATGGACCCGGCGGAGGTGCAGTACTGGTGTCAGGAACTGGGATGTACCGCAAGCGCCCTGGAGGACGCGGTGGACGAGGTGGGAGAGCACATTGCGGCGGTGCGCGCACAGTTGGAGGCGGGGCAGCCAGGCGCGCATTGACGGCGATGCACACGGTCCGGCGCAGTCAGGCCGTGCCGTAGTCAAACAAGCCACGCGGTTCCGGGGGATCCGGAGCCGCGTGGCTTTGTTACGAGCCGCTCGCGGGCGTCGGCGCTTGTTCCCGCCTGTTCCCGTCTGTTCCGGTCTGTTCCCGGATGTTTCCGTCTGTTCCTGTCAATGTGCGCCGGCTGCGGCGTCTGCTCCTGCGCCGCCCTTGCCCGGCTTGGTGAGCCACACGAAGCCAATCAGCACGAAGAACAGTACGCCCGAGATCCAGAAGATGTCGTTCGCGCCGAGCATCGCCGCCTGCTGGCTGATGTTGCGCTCCATGACGCCGACGGCCTGTGCCTGGTTCATGCCCATCTGCATCAGGTGGTGCAGTTGCTCGGAGTAGGCCGGGTTGTAGGGATTGATCTTCTCCACCAGTTGCGCGTGGTGCAGGGCCGAGCGGTTCTCCCACACCGTGGTCGAAATCGACGCGCCGATACCACCGAACGTGATACGCACGAAGTTCGACAGGCCGGACGCCGCCGGGATTTTCTCCGGTGGCTGGCCGGACAGGATGATCGACGTGAGCGGGATGAAGAACATCGCCATGGCGGCGCCCTGGATCAGCGTAGGGATCATCAGCGTGACGGTGTCCACTTGCGTGGTGAATCCGGCACGCATGAGGCTCACGATGCCGAACGTGATGAACGCTGCCGTGGCGACCCACCGTGCGTCCATCTTCGGCAGGTTGCGTCCGATGAGCGGCGACAGCAGGATCGCGAAGATCCCCACGGGCGCCATCACAATGCCGGCGTCGGTGGCCGTGTAGCCCACGATGGTCTGCAACCACAACGGCAGGATCACCAGGTTGCCGAAGAACAGCCCGTATGCGACCGAGATCGCCACCACGCCCGAGCTGAAGTTCCGGCCCTTGAACAGGGTGATGTCGACGATCGGATGCTTCTCGTAGGTCTCCCATACCAGGAAGAACAGGAAGCCGAGCACGGCCACCAGCGTAAGTACCACGATCTCGGTCGAGTGGAACCAGTCGAGCTCCTTGCCCTTGTCGAGCATGAGCTGCATCGAACCCACCCAGATCACCAGCAGCGCGAGCCCGATGCGGTCGATCGGCAGCACCTTGGTTGGCGTTTCACGGTCCTTGTAGATCGCCCACGTGGCGTACGCGGTAAGCAGGCCCACCGGCACGTTGATATAGAAGATCCACGGCCACGTCATGTTGTCCGAGATCCAGCCGCCGAGCAGCGGCCCCATGATCGGCGCCACGAGCGTGGTCATGCCCCACAGCGCGAGCGCCATGGTGCTCTTCTGCGGCGGGTAGCTCGACAGCAGCAGCGACTGCGACAGCGGGATCATCGGCCCGGCCACGGCGCCCTGGAGGATACGTGCTGCGAGCAGCGTTTCCAGGTTAGGCGCGACGCCGCACAGCCACGACGACAGCACGAACAGCAGGATCGACGTGATGAACAGGCGCACCGCGCCGAAGCGCGTGGTGAGCCAGCCCGTCAGCGGCACCGAGATCGCGTTGGCCACCGCGAACGAGGTGATGACCCAGGTGCCCTGGTTCGGCGCCACGCCGAGGTCGCCTGAAATCGCCGGGATCGACACGTTGGCGATCGACGAATCCAGCACGTTCATGAACGTGGCCAGCGACAGCGCGATGGTGCCGATCACCAGCTTGCCGCCGCTCAGCGGCTGCGGCTGCGCGGGGCGCGCCGGCAGCTTTGGTGCGGCGCCGGCGCGTTCAGCCACGGTCAGTGCGTCCGCCATGATCAGCCGCGGTTGGAAGGCCGCGCCACAGCGGCGCTGGCCGCGTCATCGGCCGGAACATTGATGACCGGTGCGCCCTTGGCAGGTACGGCATCTGCGGGAGCTGGCGCGCGGCCGCCATTGTTCACGGCGATGATGCGCGCGATCAGCTGGTCGGCGTCTTGCGCGACCTTGTCGTAGACGTCCGTCTGCATCGGCTTGGCCGCGGCGGCGCTGACCATGGCGGCGCCTTCTTCATGGCGCACGTCGACGGTCACGTTCATCGACAGGCCGACGCGCAGCGGGTGATCCTTGAGCTGCTGCTGGTCAAGCGCGATACGCACGGGCAGGCGCTGCACCACCTTGATCCAGTTGCCGGTGGCGTTCTGTGCGGGCAGCAGCGAGAACGCGGAGCCGGTACCGGCAGAGAAGCCCGCGACCTTGCCGTTGTACTTGACCTTCGAACCATAGACGTCGGCTTCCAGCGTCACGGGCTGGCCGATGCGCATATGCGTGATCTGCACTTCCTTGAAGTTCGCGTCGACCCAGACCTGGTCCAGCGGCACGATGGCCATCAGCGGTGCCCCGGCGGCCACACGCTGGCCGACCTGGACCGAGCGCTTGGCGACGTAGCCCGTGACCGGCGCGGGCAGAGCGGAACGCGCGAACGACAGATAGGCCGAGCGCAGGTTGGCTGCCGCGCGCTGCACGTTCGGATGCTTTTCGACGGTGGTCTGGTCGGTCAGCACCTTGTTCGAGGCGAGCTGCTCGCGTGCGGCAAGCAGAGCCGATTGCGCCCCCTGCAGCGCGGTCTGTGCGTGGGAGATTTCTTCGCCCGACACCGCACCCGAGCCGGCGATCGCCTGGCGGCGGCGCAGGTCGTCGCGCGCCTTGGCGACGTCGGCCTCGCGCAGCGCCACGTTCGCGGCGAGCGAGCCGTTGTTGACGTAGAGCGTGCGGACTTCGCGCACGGCCTGCGCCAGCATGGCCTCGGCCTGTTCCAGCGAGACTTGCGTATCGGCGCGGTCGAGCTGGATCAGCGGCTGGCCTGCGGTGACGAGCTGCGTGTCATCCGCGGCGATCGACACCACGGTGCCGCCTACCAGCGGCGTGACCTGGACCACGTTGCCGGCGACGTACGCGTCATCGGTACTTTCGAAGTGGCGCGCGTACAGGCCCCAGTACACGCCGTAGCCGACGCCTGCCACGACGATGGCCGCGGTCAGGGAAAGCAACAGGCGCTTGCGCTTGCCATTGTTGTTGACGGATGCCGCCGGAGTGTTCGGGTTGCCGGCTTGCTGGTTATCGCTCATTTTGGTCTCTCGTGAATCTGTTCTGCGACGGCGGGCGCGCGGATCAGCCGCGTGCGCCGGCCTGGCTGGTTGTCTGATTCGCTGCGGCGGCGGGGGCATGGCCTTCGCCGCCTTCCTTCGGCTCTTCATAGCCGCCGCCGAGGGCCTTCATCAGCGCCATCTGCAGGTCCAGCCGGCGGGCCTGCAGGTCGGTGGCGAGACGGCGTTGCTGAAGCACGTTGCTCTCGGCGTTCAGCACGGTCAGTTGCGTGCCAAGGCCTGCCTTGTAACGCGTGGTGGCGAGCGCGTACGCGTGTTCGGCCAGGTCCAGCGCTTCACGCTGTGTCTTGATCTGGTTGTCGACGCTGCGGATGCTCGTCATCGTGTCGGCGGTTTCCTTGAGGGCATCGACCAGCGTCTGGTTGTAGCTGGCCACGGCAATGTCATAGCGCGCGTACTTGCCCTTCAGGTTGGCACGCAGCCGGCCGCCTTCGAAAATAGGGAGGTGCAGCGCGGGGCCGAAGCCCATCGTACGGCTGATGCCCATGAACAGGTCTTCCGGGCGCAGCGAGGCCAGTCCCGCAAAGCCGGTCAGGGTGATGTTGGGCAGGAATTCGGTCTTCGCGACCTTGATTTCCTTGCTGCTGGCTTCGACGCGCCAGCGAGCGGCAACCAGGTCGGGCCGGCGGCCGAGCAGGCCGATGGTCAGGTCATCCGGCAGCTTCGGCGTGGCCTGCGCAAGCAGGACCGGCTTCTGGATCGACAGGCCCCGGTCCGGCCCCTTGCCGAGCAGCGCAGCGATCTGGTTGCGCGACAGCGCGATATCTTCGTCGATGCGCTGCAGGTCGGTGCGTGCCGCTGCCACAGTGCCGCGTGCCTGGGTGGTTTCCACCTGCGTGTCGAGGCCCGCGGCCAGGCGCTGCTGCGACAGGCTCGTCAGGTCCTGGCGTTGCGTGATGGCGCGCTCGGCCACGTCGCGTTGCGCGTAGAGCGCGGCGAGGCGGGCGTAGGCCCTGGCGATCGACGTGGTCAGGATCAGGCGCGAGGCCTGGCTTTCAGCCTCCGCGGCGCGGTCGTCCGAGAGCGCCGCTTCGAGCGCCGAGCGGTTCTTGCCCCAGAAATCGAACTCGTACGACAGGTTGGCCTGCAGGTGCGACTGGTTCCACCAGCGCCCGGCCAGCGGTGTGCCGGCGAACAGGTCGGTCTGCGAGAAGATCTCGCGCGTGATGTCCGCGCTGAAGCCGACGGTCGGATAGAGAGCGCTGCGGGTCACGTCCGCCATGGCGCGCGACGCTTCCACGCGCGCAAACGCGACTTGCAGGTTGGGATTGTCCTTGACCGCTTCGTCGACCAGCGCGTGCAGCTGCGGATCCTGGAACTGGTCAATCCAGTCCATGCCGGGCCATTGGCCTTGCTCGGACGGCAGCGTCTGGCCGGTGGCCAGCGCGCTGGGGTCCATCACGGTCTGGGTGCTGTGCGAGTCGCCGAGGGCGGCGCAACCGGCGAGCACGGCCGCGGCCACGACCGTCAGAGCCAGCGTGCTGGCGCGACGGCCCAAGGTGCGTGCACGCGATGGGCTTGTAACAGGTGTTGAAAGGGCGTGGTTCATTGTTGATGCATTGGGCGAAGGGGCCCAGCTTGTTATCTGGATCGATGTTGGTGGCGCAAGCGCAAAGCGTGCCGGCACGCTAGCCGGAGTTATTGCAGATCACACGCCTGAGCATGCCGCGCAGAATTTCGATCTCTTCCGCGCTGAAGCCGCGGAAATGCTGAGCCATCACCTTGCAGAAGACTGTGGGAAGTTGCGCCGCCAGCGCGTGCCCCGCTGGCGTGAGGGTCACATCCAGAACGCGGCGGTCGTCATCACGGCGCGTGCGTTCGATCAGGCCTCGCTTTTCCATGCGGCTCAGCAGCCGCGTGATGGATCCCATGTCCGTATTCAGTTCCCGGCCCAGGTCCGTGACCGTGCTGGCGCGCCCGGATGACAGCATGATCAGGCAACTGGCCTGGGCATGAGTGATGTCGAGTCCGCTGACTTCCTGTTCAATGCTGTGCGCGAGCGTGTTCTTGGCCCGCGAGATCAGGTAGCCCACACTCTCCGCCATCACATAGCGGGCGGGATCAAACGGATCGTCGGATGAAGTGGCGGAATAGCCGGGTGACATCATTTGCCTCTGCAATCTTTGCTATGGCAAATATATGTAGCCGTTTAACTATCCGCAAGGATAGAAATTCGGCATTTCGGTTTTAGAAATAATTTACCCATGTCTTCGGCGCAGTTGGCGCAAGGCATGTCGCGCCGCAGCATGCTATAATGTTGGGTTACTTCAGATTTCCGTACAGCGAGACGCTGCAATGACCCGCGCCATCCGTAATATCGCCATCATCGCCCACGTCGATCATGGCAAGACCACCCTGGTCGACCAACTCCTGCGCCAGGCAGGCACCTTCCGTGACAACCAGCAGGTTGCCGAACGGGTGATGGACTCGAACGACCTGGAAAAGGAACGCGGGATCACGATTCTCGCGAAAAACTGTGCCGTCGAGTACAACGGCACCCATATCAACATCGTCGACACCCCGGGCCACGCCGACTTCGGCGGTGAAGTGGAGCGCGTGCTGTCGATGGTCGACGGCGTGCTGCTGCTGGTGGACGCCGTCGAAGGCCCGATGCCGCAGACCCGCTTCGTGACCCGCAAGGCACTGGCGCTGGGGCTGAAGCCCATCGTGGTCGTCAACAAGATCGACCGCCCGGGCGCGCGCCCGGACTGGGTGATCAACCAGACCTTCGACCTGTTCGACAAGCTGGGCGCCACCGACGAGCAACTTGACTTCCCGGTCATCTACGCCTCTGGTCTGAATGGCTTTGCCGGCCTGACCGAAGACGTGCGCGACGGCGACATGAAGCCGCTGTTCGAAACCGTGCTGGACAAGGTGCCGGTGCGTGACGACGATCGCGACGGTCCCCTGCAACTGCAGATTATCTCCCTGGACTACTCGAGCTACGTCGGCAAGATCGGCGTGGGCCGCATCTCGCGTGGCCGCGCCCGGCCGCTGCAGGACGTGGTGGTCAAGTTCGGCCCCGAAGGCAACCCCATCAAGGGCCGCATCAACCAGGTGCTGAAGTTCCAGGGCCTGGAGCGCGAGATTGTGTCCGAAGCGGAAGCCGGCGACATCGTGCTGATCAACGGTATTGAAGAACTGGGAATCGGCTGCACGGTGTGCGCGCCGGACGCCCAGGACGCGCTGCCGATGCTGAAGGTGGACGAGCCGACGCTGACCATGAACTTCTGCGTCAACACCTCGCCGCTGGCGGGCCGTGAAGGCAAGTTCGTGACCAGCCGCCAGCTGCGCGAGCGCCTGGACCGCGAACTGAAGTCGAACGTGGCGCTGCGCGTGAACGACACCGGCGATGACACGATCTTCGAAGTGTCGGGCCGCGGCGAACTACACCTGACCATCCTGCTGGAAAACATGCGTCGCGAAGGCTACGAACTGGCCGTATCGCGTCCGCGCGTGGTGTTCAAGGAAATCGACGGCGTCAAGAACGAGCCGTACGAACTGCTGACCGTTGACGTCGAAGACAGCCACCAGGGCGGCGTGATGGAAGAGCTGGGTCGCCGCAAGGGCGAACTGCTCGACATGGCATCGGACGGCAAGGGCCGTACCCGCCTCGAATACCGCATCCCGGCCCGCGGCCTGATCGGTTTCCAGGGCGAGTTCCTGACGCTGACGCGCGGTACCGGCCTGATCAGCCATATCTTCGACGACTACGCACCGGTGCGCGAAGGCGGCCTGGGTGAGCGCCACAACGGCGTGCTGATCTCGCAGGACGATGGCGATGCCGTGGCCTACGCGCTGTGGAAGCTGCAGGATCGCGGCCGCATGTTCGTGAAGCCGGGCGATGCGCTGTATGAAGGCATGATCATCGGCATCCACAGCCGCGACAACGACCTGGTCGTGAACCCGATCAAGGGCAAGCAGCTGACCAACGTGCGTGCTTCGGGTACCGACGAAGCTGTGCGCCTGGTGCCGCCGATCCAGATGTCGCTCGAGTATGCGGTGGAGTTCATTGCCGACGACGAACTGGTCGAGCTCACGCCGAAGAGCATCCGCCTGCGCAAGCGCCACCTGAAGGAGCACGAGCGCAAGCGTGCCTCCCGCGAAGGCGTGTAAGAACGCGCTTCAACGCAGTAATAAAAAACCGCGCCTTGTGCGCGGTTTTTTTATGGCGTCCTTTCAAGATGGTCCAGGAATGCCGGCGCGAACGAGAGCGCGATCAGTCCGGGATCGAGCGATTCGGTGTGCATGCGCATAGCTTGCAAGCGCCGCAGAAAGACACCAGGAGAGATAGCTCCTGGTGCCAGATTCACGTTACCGGACGATGCAAAAAAGTCAGTTCTGTCTGTCGTCAGGCAAGGGTCAAGGAACGATCGGGAGCGCCGTAGACCAGCAGGACGGCCGGTCGGGCCGTTCCCTTTACTCCGGAGAGCCCATGTTTCGCAACACTACTATCGGCGCCAGATTGTGGTTCCTGATTGTCGTCACCAACCTCCTTCTGTTGATTGTCGGAGCCTTCGGCATGATCGGCATGTCGCGCAGCAATGATGCTACGCACGAAATCTATGAGCACCAGTTGACCGCTGCCATGCGCCTCGCGGAGGCCCGTTCCAACCAGTTGCTGGTCCGTGTATTGCTCGACCAGGCGACGCTTGCCAAGGATCCCGCCGATGCGCGCGCGCGCGCCGAAACGGCGCAGGGTTTCGCGCGCGATTCGGAGACCGCGTGGAAGGCTTACCTCGCCGTGCCTCGCTCCGCGGAAGAATCGAACCTGACGCAGGATGTCTCTGCCAAGCGGGAAGCGTTGTTCTCGCAAGGCGTTGCGCCGATGGTTGCGGCGTTGAGGGCCGGCGACCGCGAAGCGGTGATGACGTCGGTGATGAAAACCATTCCAAAGCTCGACATCGCGCTGACTGCAGCCAGCGGCGATCTGAGTCGCGCGCAGATCGCGAGTGCGCACCGCGTGTACGAAGAATCGCAGCAGCGCTACAACGAGTTGCTCGTGTGGTCGGCGGTGGTGCTCGTTGCCGGCCTGGTCTTCAGCACAGTTGTGGCATGGCGTCTGCGCCGTTCTATCGTGCAGCCTCTGGACGTTGCCATCGCGCGATTCGAGCGCATTGCAGATGGCGATCTCAGTGGCGCTGCCACCGATGCCGGCATCGTTGCCGACGAAAAGGCGCGCAGCGAAACCAGCCGCATGCTTGGGATGCTCGGCAATATGCAGGCCAGCCTGGTGTCCATGGTCAGCCAGGTCAACGGCGGTGCGGATTCGATCGCCGCGGCCAGCCGGCAGATTGCGAGCGGCAATGCCGACCTGTCGCAGCGCACGGAACAGCAGGCCGCGTCGCTGGAAGAAACGGCGTCTAGCATGGAAGAACTGACCGGCACGGTACGCCAGAACGCCGACAGCGCGCGCGAAGCGGCGACTCTCGCCAACGACGCGACGACGCTCGCCGAGCGCGGCAGCGAAGCGGTGCTGCGCGTGGTGCATACGATGCAGTCGATCGACGCAAGTTCGGGCAAGATCGTCGACATCATCGACGTGATCGAGAAGATCGCATTCCAGACCAACATCCTCGCTTTGAATGCGGCGGTAGAAGCCGCACGGGCAGGCGAGCATGGTCGGGGCTTCGCGGTGGTCGCGGGCGATGTGCGCGATCTCGCGCAACGTTGTGCGGGCGCTTCGAAGGAAATCCGCGGACTCATCGGCAAATCGGTGGCCAATGTGCGCGAGGGCACGGGTCTTGTGGATGACGCGGGCCGTGCGATGCAGGACATCGTCGATGCCGTGCGGCGCGTGAGCGCGATCATCCGCGATATCAGTTCTGCGTCGGACGAGCAGTCCAACGGCATCGAGCAGGTGAACCTCGCGGTGTCGCACATGGATGGCATGACGCAGCAGAACGCAGCACTGGTGGAGCAGGCCGCTGCCGCGGCAGCATCGCTTCAGGATCAGGCGCAGCGGCTGATGTCGCTGGTGTCGACGTTCCGGCTCGCGTGACGATACAAGGCTGTGACGCGTGTGCGGATGCCGCACATGCAGCGCTCCCGCGCGAATGATCGGCGTAGAATCGCGGCTTGCATTTGCGTAGGAGAGCATCATGACTGACTTCGTCACGACAGAAGTCCAGGGTGGCATCGGCTACCTGACGCTGAACCGGCCGCAGGCGCTCAATGCGCTGTCGCTGGAGATGATCCGTGCCATGACCGCGGCACTGCAGGCCTGGGTCAATGCACCGGAGGTCGTGGCTGTAGTGGTGGCGGGGGCCGGTGGCAAGGCATTCTGCGCCGGCGGCGACATTCGCTATTTCCACAAGGCCGCGCATGAAGGCGATCCGCTGCTCGATCAGTTCTTTGTCGAGGAATACGCGCTCAATTTTCTGATCCACCGCTACGCCAAGCCTTATATCGCGCTGATGGACGGTGTCGTCATGGGCGGCGGCATGGGCATTTCGCAAGGGGCGCGCCTGCGCCTCGTCACGGAGCGCACCAAGATGGCCATGCCGGAAACCAATATCGGGCTGTTTCCGGACGTGGGTGGGGGCTGGTTCCTCGCGCGTACGCCGGGCCGCATCGGCGAATACCTGGGTCTCACCGGCACGGTCATTGCCGCGGCCGATGCGCTCTATGCTGGACTGGCCGACGCCTATCTGCCTTCCAATGTACTGGCTGAAGTGGTCAGCGCGCTGCGCGCGCGCACGTTCGACAACGGCCAGGCCGTGCTCGACCACATCGCCACGTTCGCGCAGCAGCATCGCGATGCGTGCATGCCGGCGCAAAGCCAGCTTGCGGGGCTGTCGGCCGAGATCGACCGTATCTTTGCCGGGGACACCATGGTCGACATTCTTGCCGCGATCAGCGATGCGCCGGGCGACTGGGCCGCGCAAACGGCAGCAATGCTGCGCAGCCGTTCGCCGCTGATGCTGCACGTATCGCTCGAGCAGATCCGCCGTGCGCGCACCATGTCGCTGGACGACGAACTTCGCATGGAACTCGACATGATGCACTACGTGTTCCGCAAGGGCGACGGCGTGGAAGGCATCCGTGCGCTCGCTATCGACAAGGATCACAAGCCACGCTGGCAGGACGCGCGCGTCGACGACGTGAGTCACGAGAAAGTGCTGTCCTTCTTCGATAGCCCGTGGCGTGCGGAAGATCACCCGCTGGCCAGTCTCGGCAAGTAAGGGGGTGAGCCACGCGGCTCTCCAGACTCGGGTAGAGTGACGGCTGGATCGGCGCCAGGCATGACAGGCCATCCATGTGGCCGGCGCCATTCCGCTTCACTCGAACCGCACAGTTGAAGGAGTCGTTATGAGCAATCCTCGTGATGTCGCTGTACTGGTGGGAAGCCTGCGCAAGGAGTCGTTCAGTCGAAAGCTGGCCAAGGCGCTGATCGCGCTGGCGCCACAGCCACTCAAGCTCGAAATCGTCGAGATTGGCAACCTGCAGTTGTACAACCAGGACCTCGACGCCAGTCCGCCAGCCGAGTGGACCGCCTTTCGCGACCGCATCCGCCGTGCCGATTCGGTCCTCTTCGTCACACCCGAATACAACCGCTCCGTGCCGGCGCCGCTGAAGAACGCGATCGATGTCGGATCGCGTCCATATGGCAGCAGCGCCTGGGACGGCAAGCCCGGCGGCGTGATCAGCGCTTCGCCCGGCGCCATCGGTGGTTTCGGGGCGAATCATCACCTGCGGCAGTCGCTGGTATTCCTGAACGTGCCGATCCTGCAGCAGCCAGAGGCCTATATCAGCGGCGTGGACAAGCTGTTCGACGAGCAGGGCGGTATCGCGAACGAATCTACCCGCGGTTTCCTGGGCAAGTACCTGACAACGTACGCGGCCTGGATCGAACGCAACGCAGCTGCGCGCTGATGTAGCTGGCGGATGGCACGGGCCGCGGCGCAATCGTGCGCTGTGGCCTATCTGCTGTCCTGTTTTTTACCACGGCCTGGGACCGAATCGACCTATCTCCGATAGCAACACGATGCTCGTTCTCATCATTTTGCGGCTTTGTGTAATCGTCCCATGCGCACTGTTCTGGCCGGTTTCAAACCGCT
Organism: Cupriavidus sp. C1SS-2L; assembly: GCF_057073735.1. Lineage (NCBI taxonomy): Bacteria > Pseudomonadati > Pseudomonadota > Betaproteobacteria > Burkholderiales > Burkholderiaceae > Cupriavidus > Cupriavidus sp. C1SS-2L. Next base: position 2,246,897 of record NZ_CP172708.1, on the reverse strand, counting down.
TGAGCAGCCGAGATACGTCATAGCATGATATATCGGATCGGGATTCGTGCGCGGAGGTCACCGGAGGTGACTTGGTTTTCGATGTCATGTTGACAGTCCGGCGCCGGCGTAGCCGAGCGCTTCAATGGGCCGGAGCGTAGCGAGCAGGCTTGCCCAGGAATCCCCTCGACTCACTTGGCGAGACCCGATGGCGGGGCGCGTTGCCGTGTTCTGCGCGCGATCATACCGGTTGAGTGGGATGGTGCGCCGACATTCCATGCGCCGGCAGGGGGCGGCGCAAGGCGGGCCTGACCGGGTGCGTTCCACTGCCCGTGCTTGGCTGAAGGCCAACGAAGTCGGCCTGGTGCGACCAATGTCATGGTTTGGTTGTGGGGGGCTTCCGGCCTCGCTTCGGGCGAATCTGCGCCGGGTAACCTATACTCTTGTCCTTGCGTTCGCTCGACAATCGTTTCCGTTGCCCGGCGGTGCTACACGAAATGCTTCGTGGTGCTACAACGTAGCGCTTGCACCCCAAAATGGCTTCAACGAGGTCAATTCCGAGACGACGAGACAGGGCGAGACCGCCCGCAGACCCTAGTACTGACGCCGTTTTCCCATGAAAGTAAGCCCCCGCCGCATCTCGGTTGCCCCGATGATGGACTGGACCGATCGCCATTGCCGCACCTTCCATCGCCAGCTCAGCCGCCATACCTGGCTGTACACGGAGATGGTGACCACTGGCGCGCTGCTGCATGGAGATGTGCCACGGCACCTGGATTTCAACGCCGCCGAGCACCCGGTGGCGCTGCAACTTGGCGGCAGCGAGCCAGCAGATCTCGCCGTAGCCGCTCGCCTTGGCCAGCAGTGGGGCTATGCGGAAGTCAATCTGAATTGCGGATGCCCGTCCGAGCGCGTACAGCGTGGTGCATTCGGCGCTTGCCTGATGGCCGAACCGCAACTCGTGGCCGACTGCGTGAAAGCCATGCGCGATGCCGTGTCGATTCCCGTTACGGTCAAGCATCGCATCGGCATCGATAAGGTCGAGCATTACGGTTTCGTTCGGGATTTTGTCGGAACCGTGGCGCAGGCAGGCTGCGAAACGTTTATCGTCCATGCACGCAATGCCATCCTGAAGGGGTTGAGCCCGAAGGAAAATCGCGAGATCCCGCCGCTCCGCTATGAAGTTGCCTATCAGTTGAAGCAGGATTTCCCGCAACTGGAGATCCTGATCAACGGCGGCATCGTCAGCTATGACGAAATGGCGAGCCACCTCGAGAATGTCGACGGCGTGATGATCGGCCGGGAGGCTTATCACCAGCCCTATGTGCTGGCGGAGATGGATGGCCGGTTCTACGGCGACGCGGAGGCGCCGGTGCGATCGCGGCTGGACGTGGAGCTAGCCATGCAGCGCTATATCGGCGAACTGGTGGAGCGCGGCGGTTACATGGGCGCCGTCACGCGCCACATGCTGGGCCTCTACCGCGGTGTGGCGGGTGGCCGCGGCTGGCGGCGCGTGCTGTCAGACGCCAAGCGGATGTCGGCGGCCCGCACGCATGCCAATGTGGATGCGCTGTTCGAAGAAGCGCGGTCCCATCTGCATGCTAACGCCCCGCTCGAACCCGAGCATCGCGCAGCCGCATAGGCGATTCGGAGGGCCGGCGCCAGAAAAGTCATCGAATAAATACTCTAATTCCGAATGGTGGATTTATGCATCAGGGCAGGGCGGGTAGCGGGAGCGGCACTTGCGTCGATTCGTCGCCCGGAGACCCGCACCAGGAAAGGGATTCCCCTAATTAGCCGAAGGCAGGCCCTTTCTTACACTGTGCCTGCCCTCGAATACAGGGCTTTCTTCAACTGATTATTCAGCCCGCTTTGCGGGCTGCTTTTTTTTGGAGTTGTGCGACGGCGACTTCGGTTTACCCGAATGGCGCTAGTCCCGATTGCCGGTTACATTGGAACGGCCTTCAGGGCATTTGAGATCGCAAAAGTTAAGAGTCCGCGCTGCGGGCTCTTTTTTTTGGGGCGTCTTTCATGTCGAGCAATGACGCTTTGATAGTACTGTGACGATAAAGTTCCACGCCGTGTGAGCTATTTGCTCGTATGGCTGACGCCGACGTCAATCGTGCCGTAGGTGGTAATGCTCGACCCCGACCCGCCATCTGTTGCGCCACTACCGGCGCAACCTGCCAGCGCCATTGCCAACAGGGCTGCTGCTGCCATGCCAAATACCTTGTTCACTGCCGAACTCCTGAAAGCGACACAGCAACTTTGGCTGTGGCGATGCCAAGGGGTTCCGTACGAATGATCCGGCAGATGCCAAAAAAGACAGGCGGCGCTTTAGTCGGCCGCCTGACGGGAAGGTCGAGGGGGGTCAATTTCCCTCGGAAGAGAGTATCTGTGTGCGACGACAACTGTTGAACCCTGCGTAGGTAGGGGCTGTGCGTAGCATATATGCGGGGAAATCGGATATCGCTTTCCGGCTGGCGTAGCCGTTGGATACCCTGAAAACAAAACAGCCGCTTGAGAAAGCGGCTGTTGTGCAAAGATATTCTTGGGGTGGCTGATGGGACTCGAACCCACGACGACAGGAATCACAATCCTGGACTCTACCAACTGAGCTACAGCCACCGTAGAGGTCATCAGCGAAGCGCTGATCGACGAAAACCAAGATTATACAAACAACTTTCCGGTATGGCTAGTATCCCGCACAATTTTTTTTAGGAAAGCGTCTTTATCCTTTGGAGGGGCTCCACTTGGCCTCCAGCAGTACGGCTTGCTTGATGGCTTCGACGGTTTCCGCCTCGGTGTCATAGTGACCCAGCAGCCGGCGCGACTTGCCGTTCAGCACAGCTTCTTGCAGCGCCCGGTCCGCTGCCTCGGAAGTGCCTGGTTGCCAGCAGTAGCGCGCGGTCCATTTGCCGTCCTGCAGGCGCTCCGCCACCCAGATCAAACGGAAGTCTTCAAACACAACGCCAAATGGCGCCTGGTCGTCCCCCACAGCCCACCTCGTTTCTTGCAGTTCCATTGAGCAGCACATTGGCAGTGCCTTACCGCGAATCATGCTATCACGCGTCACCTCGAACACCTGCCGTCGTCCATCAACTTCTATCGCTCAGGTCTTTCCCCAATATGTCCCGGAATGCCAAGAAAATGTCCCGCAATATCAAATGACCTGAGCCAGATTTTCCATACTGAAGCCGCAACAACCTTACGGCGGTCATTATCATGTTTGCTCTCGCGTTCTGGTGTCTTTGCTCTTTTGCGGTTGGCCTGCTGGCTCACATTTTGGGTCGTTCAGGTGCTATCTGGGTGGCGTTCTCGATGGTCTTTACGCCGTCGCTCGGGCTGGTCCTCATGGCGATCCTCGGCAAGAAGAAAACGGCACAACCGCAGTGGATCTGAAGGCTCGTCGAGCGGTCCTGATCATCTGAAGCTTCATGCTACGATGGACCGGCTTTCGGGAGACCGCCATGGAATATCGATACAAGGGCCGCGAAATCTCGATTCAGGCGCTTAAGGCCGCCGAGGGCCAATGGAACTGGTCCTTTTCCATCCGGGGCCATGGACACAGGCATAACGCCGGAGCGCTTTTGACATCGGAAGGCGATGCAATCGACGCGGCCTATGCGGCGGCGAAACACGAGATCGACGATATCTCCGGCGACGCCAACGACTAGCCCGCGCTATCGCTCCATATCCCCCACCCGCAATCGCACCGCCGGGTCGCCCAGCACAACGTAATTGCGTGCATCGTCCCGAGCGATCCAGCGCAGGGCCAGCTCGGTTTCCGACACCGCGGCTCCCGCACTGCGATCACGTAGCACATCGGCGAGTTCCGTACTCAATGCTGCCCAGCGAATATTGAAGCGATCGGTGGCCTGGCCCACGCGCTGGCCGCGCAGCAGGCTGCCGACCACGTCGCGAAAGCCCTGGGTTTGCGGATCGGCGCGCTCGGACTGGAAGCTGTACGCCCACGCACGATCCACATGGCCCAGCACGGCCAATGCTCCGCCCTGCGGGTGTGCGAGCAGCCGCTGGGGCAGGCGCGCCGTGAACGGGTAGGGCGCGATGCGGTGGCTGTCGGCGCCGGGTGCGCTGAAGTTGTCCAGATCGGGAGAGCCCGCGCCGAAGCACGCAAAGCAGAAATGGATCAGGCCATGGCATTGCGCGTCGGCGGGAATGTCGCTACCTGCAAACCAGTGGCTCGAGTCGATGGCGCCATAGCCGGGCCAGTCCTGGCAGACGAGTGCACCTTGTACTTCGGCAATGCGGTCGTCGTCGGCGCGCACGCACATGCCATGCGATCCGGTCAGCAGCACGGCCGGCGCGCCGTCGGGACCGTCGCCGCGTAGCAGGCCCCTCAGCGCTGCCTTGGTGGCGGCATCGCCGAGCAAGGCGCGCATGGCAAAGCCTTGCCGTTCGCCGAGCGGTTTGGTTTGCGCGGTTCCCATGGCCAGTGGCGCGGCGAGCTGGCGCGTCAGCATCTGCGTGGCGCGGTCGAAGTCGTGGCACGTGGCGAAGAGGGCGACGTTGCGGCGCGATGGCACGGTTGGCGCGCTTTCGTAGGCGACGATGCTGTCGGCGTAGCGCCGGTAGTCTTCGAATTCAGGGAAATCCAGCCTGCCGACCGCCCAGTAAAGGTCAAGCGTGTACTGGAAGGCGAACGATATCCCGTCAGGCGGCCCAATCAGAAGCAGGTAGTACGGCACACCAAGCGCAGGATCGACGACGTTCAGTGACACCTTGTGCCGAGCCAGCCAGGTCGTGGCAGTGTCGCCGTGCAGGCAGCCGCCCGGGCCGTGGAAGATTTTGATGTCGCCCGCTTCCGAACGTCGCTTTTCGATCAACGGAGCGAGTGCTTCAAGGTAGGGCGCGGGATCGGTGTCGGCGGCGAACAGCAAGCCCCAGCCGGCTTCCGCGAGATTGTCGGCGTCCACGTCGCCCATGACGGCATAGGTATCGATCTGTCGCGCCTTTTCTGCGGCACGCTCTGGCGCTCGGCGGCCGGCCTGCTCGCGCGTGCAGAACGCCTCGATGCCTGCCTTGTCGAGATCGGCCAGCGGTTGCCCGGTGTCCGCGTGTATCCCCAGCGCGATGGGCAGCGACGTTTCGCTCATGGTGCCTCCGTGGCGCTTGCCTCAGCGGCCTGCCAGATCAGGTGCGCCACCTGTGGTCCGCTGATGTCGTTGTGCGCGCCCGAAACGCCCGACTTGTGGCAGATATAGTCGCTCGCTTCAACGTTCAGCACGCGTGCGCCGGGCATGGTGTAGCGCCCGTCGATATCGAGCATGGCGGTGTCGGCCGCGGCCTCCACGCCCTGGATGCCGAATGCGCCGATTGCGCCGAAGGTGGGATAGGTTTGCGCAGCGTCGAACGCGACCTGTCCCGCGACGCCGGCGGCCCAGGGATAGAGTTCGCACACCGCTGTGTCATGCCGCGAACGCGTAGTGACCAGCGGCCCGTGCAACTTGCCGTCGGCCAGCAGCCGATGGCAATAGCCTGCGGAGTCGGGCCGTACCGGAATCGACGGTGCATAGGCCCACAGCGACATCGCGCCCTGCACGAGCACGCAGGAATCCACCGGCCGGCGCAGTGCCGCGGCACCGCCGGGGCCACCCAGTGCCGCCGACATGACGATGCAGCCGAAGCTGTGGCCCATCAGGTGCAAGCGGGCGTCGGGCAGGGCATCCAGCAAGCGATTGATCAGCGGATGCACGCCTTGCTCGCCGACGGTCTGCGCGCGCTTCTTCATGGTCCAGAACGAGAGCTGGCGCAGCGGTGCGAGGATACCTCCAAGCGAAGGCGCGCCAAACGCGGCGCTCAACTGGCTCGCTTCGGCGAACGACGCATCGGGGTTGAAGGGCAGGCGGTCGGCACTGGCATCGCCGTCCACGCCTTTTGCGCCAAGCGCGAGTGCCTGGTCAAGCTGCAGGTAGGCCTGCCGCACTTCGGGCGGCAGCCGAGCGGCGTCGGCGCCGGTGCGCGCCGCTTCCACGATGACGGCCAGCGCTGCGCGGATTTCCGGTGTATCGCCAAGGCGCTGCGCATAGGCGTCGATCATGGCGTCCTTGCCTGCGTGCGCGGGAGCGGCAAAGCTCGCGCTGTCGCCCAGTTCTTCGTCCCCCCAGGGCAGACTTGGCCAATGCACGCCGATATGGGCCAGTGCGAAGCCCGGTCGTGCCATTTGCATTTCCTGCTCGTCGACCGCGCAGCTGCTGAATGCACCGATCCAGCGGTCATACTGGCTGCGCGCGGCCGGGATATCTCCCTGCCAGCCGTGGCTCCAAAGGAAGATGTCTGTCGGCGCGGGGCCGTCGCGCCATTGCGCGAGCAGGCGGTCGGACAGGCGTCCGGCTTGCGCACCTAGGGCGTCCGGGTCGTCGTTGCGCTCATTGCCGTCGGCGTCCAGCGCGATCAGCGCGTAAGTGGTGCCAGTGGCTGCGATGGTCTGGATTGGCATGGCGGACTCCTGATGTTTGTGCCGGCCTCAGCGCGTCTCGCACGCATCCGGCTGCCGCGTGTCGGCCTTGAAGTAGTCGGCCTTCTGCTGCGCCGTGAAGCCGCCCCCCACAATGGCGCAGGCTTGCCGGCGCCACGCGTCGAGATCGAGATCCCAGACGGCAGCGACTTCGGTGCCCGCGGCATAGAGCCAACGCCCGTCGTCGCTGACGGAAAGCTGGGCGACGGGCTGGCGCGGGTCGTGGTACAGCGCCTGCGGAATCGGCAGCGGCCGGTCGGCATGGCTGTCGAGCAGGAACAGGTTGCCGTGGTCGTCGCCGGCGACGACAAATGGCGCATCCGGGACGGCAAGCGAGGTGATGACGCCCGACGCATCCTGCTTGAGCAATACTGGCGCGACCGATGCCTTGGCGGGATCCGTGGATGGCTGTGGTCCGATCGCAAGCCGGTACACCTTCCCGAGGTAGTTGCCTGCGACCAGCGCATTGCCCTGGTGGTCGAAAGCGAGGCTCGTGATCTGGCCACGCGGCAGGTCCTGGAACTGGCGCACCAATGTGGCCCGCGCGCCAGCGCAATCGGGCGCGGAAACGTCGATGCGCCACAGGCTGAGGCGGTCGTCGTCGGACACGGCAAGCTCGCTGCCGCCGGGGCGGAATACGGCATTGGTGGCGCGCGCAAGATCGTCCGGCAGTGGTATCTGGCACGGCGTTGATGCGCCGGGTTTGCCGGCTGCCGGCAAGCGCCACATCTGCAGGCGGCGGCCATTGCCGGGATCGTCGGAGCGTATCGCGAGCAAATCGGCGCCTGCACTGAGCGCGAGGCGGGCCTGCTTGCCGGCCCTGACGTCCGGCAGCGGCAGGCCTGCGCCGTCGGTACCGACCATCCACACATTGCCGCTGGCATCTGCCAGCGCCAGGCGTTGTGCCGCGCGCGACCATGCCAGCGCGGTGACGGGCGGCTGGAACTGACCGGGCAGGCGGCGCACGGCGGGCTGTGCGCCCTCGGCTTGCAGCATCGTCAGTCCCTGGCTATCGCTGGCGGCAGCCTGTGATGGGCTGCTGCCGGCAAGGGCCAGCAATTGCGGCGGGGCGTTGTCCTGCTTGCGCGCCACAATGCGTGCGATCGGATTGCGCGGCGTATCCACGCGCATCTGCAGCAGTTCGCCTTGTTCGGTCGAGGCCAGCAATTGCTGGTGCCCGCCCGGTGCAAGCCCGGTGATCTGCGCGGGCAAGTCGATCAGCTCGTTGCGCACGACCTGCATGCCTTCGGGGTCGAGCTGCCATTTGATGACACGGCCGTCCCATCCGCCGGACAGCAGTTGCCGGTCGCCTGTGAAGACGAGCCGGACGACCGCGTCGTCATGGCCGGAAAGCGGACGGGGCCAGCGCCCGCCATCCGCGGCGCGCCAGACATCGATGCGGCCGCTGCGCGTACCGGCCACGACAAGGCTGCCATCAGGACTCACGGCGACACTGTGGTAGCCGGAAAACCAGTCGGTGTTGCCGGGCGGCGAAGTCAGCTCCTGAGATGGGTCGGTTAGCAGCAATGGCCCAGGCGCGGCGCCCTCCGACAGGCCCCAGAGCCTTGCCTTGCCATCGCGCGATACCGTAGCGAGTTGGCGTCCGTTGTCGAACAGCGCCAGTCCGGTGACGCGCATGGCATGCGCGCGGCCGGTGGCGACCGGCTGCTGCCAGTTGCCGCCCGCACGGGCCAGGTCCCATATGACTACCCGGCCGCCTTCGAAGCCGGCGACCAGCCGCCGACCGTCACTGGCGAGCGCGGATACCGGACCCCAACCGGCCGACGGGCGTGCGCCGCGCGGCAGTGCCAGCCGCGTGGCCCGGCCGGGCTGCGCGATGCTCCACAGCGCCACGCTGCCGTCCTGGCCGCCCGTGGCGAGCGTCCCGGCTCCGGCCAGCACGAAAGCACGCACGCCTTGCGGATGCTGGTTGCGCAATTGCGCCTCGTCGAGGCTGGCGCTGCGTCCGCCCGGTGCCAATTCGACAATCTCGATGGCCCAGCGTCCGTTTTCGAGGCGCGCTGTCACGCGGTGCGTGGCATCGGCCTGGACTTCGAGCATGCGGCCGTCGGCGCGGGCCAGGTAGGCATCGATATGGCGTGCGCGATGCAGCGTGCCGAGCAGCGGGCGGCGGAAATCGAATGCATTGTCGGGGCGATCGTGCCCGTGTTGTCCGCGCGTGCCTTCGACGGCGGCGAGCAATGCCGCGTCGGGCGCCGGACGTGAATTGAGCAGCGAAAACAGCGCGTTCTGGCGCGCAAGATCCTGCTTGGTTGACCGCAGTTGCCATGCCGACAGCACGAAGCCGATCAGGAACAGCAGCGTGACCGTGCCCAGCGCATAACCCAATATGCGCCATTTGCGCGAGCGTGCGCGAGATTCGCGGTGGCGCCGGTATGCCGCCAGGAAGCGGTTCTCGGCTTCGCTGTGCATGTCTTCCGGTTCGAGCAGGGTGTCGTCGAGTTCTTCGGTGGACGTGAGCTTGCCGAAGACGCCCGGGTTCTCGCCGGACAGCGCCCACGCGCGCGCAAGTTGCTTCCAGTGCGGCAGGAACTGCGTGCGCCATTGGGCGTTGCTCGCGCGCAGCGGCTCGGTCAGGCGGTCGTGCGTGAGCTCGTACCACTGCGCGTCCTGCCGGCTCTGCGCACGCACGAGGTGATATTGCTGCAGCACGCCAAGTTCCGCCGCGGTGGGCGACGCGCGAACACCGGCATCGAGCGTCGCCTGTGCGCGCATATTCGCGGCGGTGATCAGCCGGCTTTCGATCCATTCGCGTACCACGCGCTGGCGCGCGCGGGTCGGCGCCGCAGCATCGAGGGCGAGGTTGCAGTACGAGGCCAGCGCGGCACCCGTGTCGAGCCGTTGCACCTGATCGAGCGTAATGACCGCACCGGCGGGCGGGGTGCCGGCTTCGCCAAAGCACTGTCGCCACAGGCTCAGGCCAACAACTTGCAGCTGGACCGGTTCGACAAAGCGGCCCTCGCGCATAACGGCCTGGCCATTTGCGTCGCGCGTGCGGATCTGCGCGAGGTCATGCACCAGGCGTTCCGCGGCGTCTTCGCGGAAATCCACACCCACGGCTTTTGCCGGCCCGGTCAACGCCTCCAGTGCCTGCTCGCGCGTCAGCAAGTCGATACGCATGGTGTTGGTGAGCCGCGTCGGCACGAGATCGCGATAGGCGTCGAGCCACGAGAAATATTCCTCGCGCATCGACACGAGTGCCCAGACCGGGCTGGCGCCGTGCTCGAGCACATCGCCGAGCTGCGCGAAAAACTCGCGCTTCTGCGCGATGTCGTCGCTGTCGAGCGTGAAGATCTCCTCGAACTGGTCGAGCACGATCATGAGCCGTCGCGGCCTGGTGTTGCTGGGCTGATCCTGCATGCGGGACACGCACGACAGCAGCGTGTCGTCCGCGCGCGGCTTTACGCCCGTGCGCGTGGCCCAGCAATGCAGCACGCTCGTGACATAACGGTTGGCACCGCCATACGGTGCGCTCACGCGCGCGGTGGGCAGCACGTCAAAGCGATCGGCCAGCCGCGGACGCAGCCCGGCTTCGATCAGCGAGGTCTTGCCCGCACCCGATGGCGAGTACAGCAGCACGATGCGGTCGGCGATGAGGCGGTCGCGCAACTCTTCGATCTCGGCGTCGCGGCCGAAGATGGGGTCGGTTTCGTCGAGTGGACTCGGGCCGATGTAGGGGCCGGCGTGGGCGTCTGCCATGTCATGGCTCCATGCGCTGCTGTAGCTCGGCGGTGAACATGCCGACATCGCCCCAGTACAACTTGAGCCTGGCCTTGTCCTGGAAATAGCGCTCCAGGTAGCGGCGCGCACTGACCGGGTCGACGATGCTGTTCGGATCGAGCTGTGCCGACAGGTGCTGGTATTCCTGCCGCAGGTCCGCTCCTTCGAGGTTCAGGATGCTGCGGAACAGGATGCGGAATTCCCACGACTGCACGTCGAAGCCGACGAAGAGCAGGGCGCTGTCGTTCAACCTTGCACGCACGGCAAGCGGGATCGCATTGCGGTTGACCGAGACGCTCGTGAGGTAATCGAAGTAGTGGTCTTCGGTGAGCACGAGCGAGCCGGGCTCGCGCAGGTCGCCGAACAGCTTGAGCACCATCGGCGCTTGCGCGGTCGGTGCGGCGCGCTTGCGGCCCTCGGCGAGCGCGTCGTCGCAAGCCTCGGCCTGGCGGTTCCAGCGGCATAGCCGCACGCTCGGATCGGCACCGTTCTCGCGCAGCGCATCGGGAAGGAGGTCGCTGGGGTCGGTGCTCAGGTACACCGGCAGCTTCAGACGCGCCATGGTGCGATACGGACTTTGCGGCTCGCGGTCGCGCTGCGCGCGGCCGACGGCGCTGACCACGTCGCTGAGCTGCGCGATGATGTCCTCGTTCTTCAGCGCGAGCAGCTCGGGTGGGAGCAGGTCGCGATACAGCTGCACGATATGCTGGTAGGCGAACTTGTAGAACAAGCGCCGCGGAAATACCCCCTGCTGTGAAACCGCGAGGTACTGGGCGACTTGCGGCAGCTCGTCGCGCTCGTGCGGCGCCATCGGGAAGTGGTAGGCCTCGGCCCACATTTGCGCGAGCTGCAGCCGTGAACCAAACACCGTTTCGCTCATCGCGGGGCCGAGGATTGGCGTGGTCTCGCCGTGGCGGATGTTCTCGATGACGGCGCGCCATGCGTCGCCGCCATCGCCGTCGTCGGGCGCGAAGCCAGGTGGATAGAAGATGCGGCCGCTGTCCAGTCGCGTGAACACCGCGGGCATCCACCAGTCCGGATGCTCGCTGACCGCCGCGCGTGCCACGCCGGCGGCGCGATCGACTTCGCCATGCTCGCGCAACTCGGCAAAAAAGAGCGGCAGGAACGCATCCATGGTGGCCATGCCGACATTGCCCTGCATCGCGAGCACGGCCGGCACGCCGGCCTGCGCGAGCAGAGGACCCAGCGCCATCAGCGTGCTGGCGCTGCGCGCGGCGCCAGCACCGGCGCTCTGGCATGAGCACAGCACGACCAGGCTCGGCGGGCGCTCCAGCGTGCCGATGCGGTTCACGAGCACGCTGCCGCTGACCGGATCGCGGCTGCCGTCGGCCTGTTCGAGCCAGAGCATGGGCTGGTCATCGACGAGCGCGCCGTGGCAGATCAGGCAGAACACGTCAGCGCCTTCCTGCAGCGCGGCGAAGATGCGGTCGATCGTGGCGTGGCCCGGCTCGGCCAGTGTCGTGGCTGGAATCGGCGCTAGCGCGGCAATGACGCGCGCGGCTTCGCCGGCCGCGTCGATCGGCTTGAGTTCGGGGCCCAGCCCGCTCGGGTTCGCTACGACCACGAGCGCGCTGACATCGCTCTTCGCGCGCAGGCGTGGCAGGCGCATCTCGCGCGCGAACAGGTAGCGCGAAAAGAAGCAGCGCTGGGTGATGAACAACGCGTGCTCGCCGGCGGGGTCGTACAGCGTTTCCCACGGCAGCGCGTGCAGTTCCCGCGCATCGACGCCGATGCGCAGGCGCACGCGCAGGTCCAGGCGACGCTCATTGGCCGATGCCTGGGCGACGACGAAGGCGTCACGCAGTGGCGGTGCGCCGAACAGGCTCGCGGCCAGCGCGCGGCCGCATACCTGCGGATCGGCATCGCGCAGGGCGGGGTCATCCGGCGCAAGCTTTAGCGCGACGCGTGGCGTGATGACGTCGCCTTCTGGCACGCGATGCCTGGCCTCGGCTTCGTATCCGCCCGCGGCATCCGTGCCGATGACGATTTCCAGTTCGGAGTAGTTGCGTGGCATGGGCGGTCGGGGGAGGGAGGCCTATGCCAAGGTTCGCGGATCGCCGGGCAGGTAGTGCCCGGTCACGTCGCGGTAGGCTGCCGAGGTACGCTTGCCCGGATAGCCGTCCAGTTTGACGAAGATTCCGGGGTACGTATTGAGCCAGCGCTGTAGCGCGTCTGCCTGCGCGATGACGGTGGCATCCATAGGCTTGCGCGCGGCATAGCGCACGACCAGCGGCGCATCTGTCTCGGCATGCGGTGGCTGGTCCGCGAAGCCGATCGCACCGGTCTCGGCCATGCGCCGCAGCAGTACCGCGGCGCCGCACTGGCGCGACACCGCCGTGTCGGACCACGTGCCATCAGCCACGTATTTGCCGCAAACGTAGTGGTTGGAAAAGCTCCAGAGGTAAGGCGTCGAGACCTGCGGATGGTAGGAGCGGTAGCCGAAGCCGTTGTACCGCTCCACCTGGAACAGCATGCCGGACAGGCTCCAGTCGGTGGCCGCGCCAAGTCCCTTGAGGGCCAGCGCATCGGCTGCACTGTCTTCCCAGCTGAACGGCGGCGAACTGGCGCGCGGGCGGCCGGCGGGCACATGCGTGGTGCGGGCGCCCAGCGGGTCGCCATTGTGGAGATGGCAATCGAACCGCTGGCCGCACTCCATGTTGTGGATCACGGCGATGAAGTGCCAGGGCACGCCTGAGAGGGTGCCCGCAGTCTCATAGCGAGGCCGGTTGCGTTCCAGTGACCTGACGAGCCCGTCGACGTCCGCCGCGCGCGCGGCGTTGATGACGCAGTTGTTGAACAGCGATGCGTAGTCCTGACGCAAGGCGTCCGTTAGCGCAATGGTGGCCATGATGCCTCCCATGCGGATTCGCTGACGGCGCCGACAGCGCCGAGCGTTCGCAAATACCCCGGCAAACGCAAAGCTGGCGGCCGGCGGCAACGGGCGCGAGCCGGTCCCCTCCGATGGCGCGCCATGCTGCGGTCGGGCCGTTCTGCGACGGCGCCGTGGCGCGCTGTGCCTGCTATCTGAAGGCTAGAAGGTGACACCCTCGATGGAAAGGTGCCGCGGACAAAACAAATGAAGATGAGATATGCAGAATATGCAATTCTCGATCAATCTGCCATCAAGGAGGGCTGCAGCGCCCTCATGCCTGGCGGGAAGGATCAGGCCAGGAGCTTCGGCGGCTCGGCCAGTTCCAGCATGCGGCAGATGTCTGCCATGCTGCCGACCATGGTGCGGCGCTGCGCGCCCTGGTAGATGCGAACGCCTTTCGATTGCCGGAACGGGACCGGCTTGACCGGTTGACGGGCGGCGGCAATGTGGTTGATTTGCGGCATGGCTACACCTCTCGATTTGGCAAAAGCAGCAAAAAGCGGCAAAAGCGGGGTCAACACCCGTCTGGCGGGCGGCATCGGTACAGCAAAAGGGGAGGGCGGCGACCGGCGCGCGGCTGGCCGCGTCGGTCAGAAGCCCGAGGAGCGGATCAGCCCGACGGCGATACCTTCCAGTGAGAATTCTTCTCGCCCGGGCGTGACCATGATGTTCGGAAAGTCCGGGTTTTCCGCGATCAGTTCGATCGCGCCGTCACGGCGCTGCAAGCGCTTGACGGTCACGTCATCGCCGAGCCGGGCCACGACGATCTTGCCGTTGGGCGCTTCGCTGGCCTTGCGCACGGCGAGCAGGTCGCCGTCGAGGATGCCGGCGTCGCGCATGCTCAGGCCGCGCACGCGCAGCAGGTAGTCGGGGCGTTCGTCGAAGACCGAGGCGTCTACCTGATACTGGCGGTCGATATGTTCGGCGGCGAGGATCGGGCTGCCGGCGGCCACGCGGCCCACCAGCGGCAACGTGAGCTGCATGATGCCGGACACGGGCAGCGAGAACTGGTCGGGCATCTCGGAATCGCTGCGCGCCACCTTGAGGCGGATGCCGCGCGAGGCGCCCGGCGTCAGTTCGATCACGCCCTTGCGTGCCAGCGCCCGCAGATGCTCTTCCGCGGCATTGGGTGATGAGAAGCCGAACTCGGCAGCAATCTCGGCGCGCGTGGGCGGAAAGCCCGTATTGCGGATCGTGTTGCGGATCAGATCGAAAATCTGCTGCTGCCGGGGTGTCAGGGTCGCCATGGAAGCGCTTTCTTGATGAGTGCCCCGGTGCAATACGGCTGCCAGCCAGGCGGGCACTGTATGTTTAAACAGTATGCCTGTGATTTTATACAGTATCGGCACAAGCGCAAGCAGAATTTCAGAGCCGTCTGCTCGACTTCGGGTTTGCCGGCATGCCGCAGGTAGAATCGGCGAACCTTTACTTCCTCGTGCCCTGCCCATGTCACGATCCATGTCCCAGCTTCCCCGCGTCGTCATTCTGGCTACCGGCGGCACCATTGCCGGCGCTTCCGCCAATCCGGCCAGCAGTGCGCGCTATCAGGCTGCAACGGTGCCGGTGACGACGCTGCTGGCTGCCGTGCCGGCGCTGCAATCCGTGGCCAGGGTTGAGGCCGAGCAGGTGGCGCAGGTCGACAGCAAGGACATGGTGTTCTCTCTATGGTCGACGCTGGCGGCGCGCGTGCAGCACTGGTCGGGCCAGCCGGACGTCGCGGGCATTGTCATTACGCACGGCACCGACACGCTGGAAGAAACCGCCATGTTCCTGCACCTGACGCAGGCTTGCCCGGTGCCGGTGGTGCTGACTGCGGCGATGCGGCCGTCGACCTCGCTGTCCGCCGATGGTCCGCTAAACCTGCTCGATGCGGTTCGGGTTGCGGCCCATCCCGATGCCTGCGGCAAGGGCGTGCTGGTCGTGCTGAACCAGCAGATCCACGCGGCGCGCGACGTGGTCAAGGCGCATACGTCCGCGGTAGATGCTTTCGTATCGGTACCATGCGGGCCGCTTGGCTTCGTGCAGGACGAGCTGGTGCGCATTGCCCGCGCGCCGGTGCGGTCTGGCGTGGGGGTGTTGCCAGTGCCGCAGCATTGGCCCGATGTGGAGATCATCGCCAGCTATGCGCAACCTGGCCGCATGGTGGTGGATGCCCTCGTCGGCGCTGGTGTGCGGGGGATCGTCGTAGCGGCGGCGGGCAACGGCTCGGTACACGAGACGCTCGTGGCCGCGCTCAGGGATGCCGTGGCGGCTGGCGTCGCGGTGGTCCGCAGTTCGCGTACCGCGGCGGGTCATGTGGCGATTCCGCCAGTTGTTGATCCTCTCGGCGGGGCATTCCTTTCCGCCGCCGATCTCAATCCCTATAAGGCCAGGGTCCTGCTGTTGCTGGCCCTGGCGCAGGATCCGGGGCTCGCTTCCGACCCGGAGCGCCTGCAAGGGCAGTTTGCCTCTTCGTGACAGCGGTTGCGCGTTTGTCAATAGCCGGGCTATAATTTAAGGCTATTCAACCTTGCCGCACCGGACGTGACGCCCGGGTGGCTCATCCAAAAGGAGCGTCAATGCGTCATTACGAAATCGTCTTCATCGTCCATCCGGACCAGAGCGAACAAGTCCCGGCCATGATCGAGCGCTACAAGTCGCTCGTGACGTCGCAAGGCGGTCAGGTTCACCGCGTGGAAGACTGGGGCCGTCGCCAGATGGCTTACATGATCCAGAAGCTGGCCAAGGCTCACTACGTTTGCGTCAACATCGAGTGCGGCAAGGAAACCCTGGCTGAACTGGAGCACGCCTTCAAGTTCAATGACGCCGTGCTGCGTCATCTGATCGTGCAGACCAAGAAGGCTGAAACCGCTCCTTCGCCGATGATGAAGGAAGTGCAGCGCGAAGAAGCCCGTAAGGCCGCGCAAACGACCACCGAAGGCCAGGCCGCCTGAATGCGGACTGCGGTGCCTGTCGTGGCTGGCAAAGCTGACCACGGCGGCATGGGCAACACACTGCAAGGGGCCGCGCGTTGAACCAGCTTCGGCTAGCCGCCACCTTGGCGGAACGCGATGCTCTCAGGTATACCCCGGCCGGCGTGCCCGTCGTGAACTGCATCTTGCAGTACAGCGGCGAGGCGGTCGAGGCGGATACGCCGAGGCAGGTCGAGTTTGCCATTGCTGCGATGGGGATCGGGCCGGTTGGCCAGCGCCTGGAGCGATTGCCGCTCGGCACGCTGCTCGACTGCGAAGGATTCCTGACTCGCAAGCACCGCAACAGCAAGGCCCTCGTCTTTCACATCACCGGATGTAAAGCATTCGTAAAGGATTGAATCATGGCATTCATCAAACGTGACAACAAGAACAAGAAGCGCTTCCAGCAACAGAACCCGCTGTTCAAGCGCAAGCGCTTCTGCCGCTTCACCGTGGCTGGCGTGGAACAGATCGACTACAAGGATCTGGACACCCTGAAGGACTTCATCGGCGACAACGGCAAGATCACGCCGGCTCGCCTGACCGGTACCAAGGCTCACTATCAGCGTCAGCTGGATACGGCCATCAAGCGCGCCCGCTTCCTGGCGCTGATGCCGTACACCGACCTGCACAAGAACTGATAGTCCAGGCCATAGGTCCGTAAAGGAGAGAACACGATGCAAATTATTCTGCTGGAAAAAGTGATCAACCTGGGCAACCTGGGTGACATCGTCAAGGTGAAGGATGGTTACGCCCGTAACTTCCTGATCCCGAGCAAGAAGGCCCGCCGCGCCACGCAAACCGCGATCCAAGAGTTCGAGGTGAAGCGCGCCGAACTGGAAAAGGCTGCTGCCGAGAAGCTGGCCGCTGCGCAAGCTGAAGGCGAGAAGCTGAACGGCCAGACCGTCCAGATCAGCCAGAAGTCGGGTGTGGACGGCCGCCTGTTCGGTTCCGTGACCAATGCCGACATCGCCATTGCCCTGGGCACCCAAGGCTTCAAGGTCGAGAAGGCTCAGGTTCGCCTGCCGAACGGCCCGCTGAAGACCGTTGGCGAGCACCCGGTCGCCGTTGCCCTGCACACCGACGTGGTGGTCGACGTGACCGTCGCCGTCGTGGGCGAGCAAGTCTAAGCAAGACCTTGCGTGGCCGGCCTGTCCGGCAAGCGCAACAAGAAAGGCAGGAG
This sequence comes from Cupriavidus sp. C1SS-2L, assembly GCF_057073735.1. Taxonomy (NCBI): domain Bacteria; kingdom Pseudomonadati; phylum Pseudomonadota; class Betaproteobacteria; order Burkholderiales; family Burkholderiaceae; genus Cupriavidus; species Cupriavidus sp. C1SS-2L. The sequence goes on along the minus strand of NZ_CP172708.1, from coordinate 2,229,672 downwards.
CATGGCTCCTGCCTTTTTTCTTTGTCTGCGGCATCCGCGCCGTGTCACCTCCGTTTTCGCTGCACACGTTCTGGTGTCAAGGCCTGATGCCGAATTGTTGCCGCTCATTTGTCAGGCGGGTAGCGTCCGCCCGCCGGTATAATCCCACCCCATGAACGCGCCCGTCGCCGACCCCCAACTCGACAGTCTCAAGGTACCCCCGCATTCGATCGAGGCCGAGCAATCGGTACTCGGTGGTCTGTTGCTGGACAATGCCGCCTGGGACCGTATTGCCGATTTCATCTCCGAAGCGGACTTCTACCGCTTTGACCACCGGATGATCTTCCAGAGCATCGCGAAGCTGATCTCCGCCACCAAGCCGGCGGACGTGATCACGGTCTTCGAGATGCTGCAGGTGGCCGGCAAGGCCGAGGAAGTCGGTGGCCTTGCGTACCTGAACTCGCTCGCGCAGAACACGCCTAGCGCCGCCAATATCCGGCGCTACGCGGAAATCGTGCGCGAGCGTGCGGTGCTGCGCAAGCTGGTGACGGTGGCGGATGACATCGCTTCGTCGGCATTTGCGCCACAGGGCCGTGAAGTCCGCGAACTGCTGGATGCAGCAGAATCCAAGGTCTTCGCGATTGCCGAAGAGGGCTCGCGCGGCCAGAAGGGTTTCCAGGAAATCCAGCCGCTGCTGACGCAGGTGGTCGAGCGTATCGACGAGCTGTACCACCGCGATTCGACTACCGACGTGACCGGCGTGCCGACCGGCTTCATCGACCTCGATAAGATGACCAGCGGCATGCAGCCCGGTGATCTGGTCATCGTGGCAGGCCGCCCGTCGATGGGCAAGACGGCCTTCTCGCTGAATATCGGCGAACACGTGGCCGTGGAACAGGGCCTTCCGGTCGCGGTGTTCTCGATGGAAATGGCGGGCACCCAGCTGGCCATGCGTATGCTGGGTTCGGTCGGTCGCCTGGACCAGCACCGCCTGCGTACCGGCCGGCTGCTCGACGAAGACTGGCCGCGCCTGACGCATGCGATCCAGCGCATGAACGACGCCCAGCTCTTCATCGACGAGACGCCCGCGCTGAATCCGATGGAACTGCGTGCGCGCTCGCGCCGGCTGGCACGCCAGTGCGGGCAGCTCGGCCTGATCATCATCGATTACCTGCAGCTGATGTCGGGCTCCGGTGGCGGTGAGAACCGGGCGACCGAAATCTCGGAGATTTCCCGTTCGCTGAAGGGCCTGGCCAAGGAACTGAACTGCCCGGTGATCGCGCTGTCGCAGCTGAACCGAAGCCTGGAGCAGCGCCCGAACAAGCGCCCGGTGATGTCCGACCTGCGTGAATCCGGCGCTATCGAACAGGATGCCGACGTGATCCTGTTCATTTACCGCGACGAAGTCTACAACCAGGATTCGCAGGACAAGGGCACGGCCGAAATCATTATCGGCAAGCAGCGTAACGGTCCGATCGGCACGGTGCGCCTGACCTTCCTGGGCCAGTTCACCAAGTTCGATAACTTCAGTGGCGGTCCTGCCTTCTTCGACAACGACAACTGAAGTCAAGCCTGCCTGCGAACAAGCGTCTCGTTTGCGACATATGGGCGGGCATTGCAGCAACAACCCTGTAAAATATTGCGCTTTGATGACGGGGGCTCAAAAAGCTGCCGTCGCGCGACGCATTGCGCATCCTCCAGCAACAAACCAAGCGGCGCCATGGCGCTGCGACAAGGAACATTCCATGTTCGGCCGATTCATGCCCACTGAGGGCAAGTTCTTCGAATACTTTAACCAGCATGCCGACTGCGCGGTGACTGCCGCCCATGAACTGCAGACACTGGTCAATGACTTGCCCAATGCCGAGGCGCATGCCCGCCGGGTCCAGGCCACAGAAAAGAAGGCCGACCGGATCACGCACGACACCATCGACCTGCTGCACAAGACCTTCATCACGCCACTGGACCGCGACGAGATCCACAAGCTCATCACGACCATGGACGACATCCTGGACCTGATGGAAGACGTGGCGGAAACCATTTCGCTGTACGACGTGACCAGCCTGACCGATGAGGCGCTGCGTCTCGCCGCCATCTGCGTGCAGTGCTGCGATCAGGTCAAGATCGCCGTGGGCCTGCTCGAGGACATGGGCAACGCGAGCACCATCCTGAAGACCGCTCAGCAGATCGACCAGCTGGAATCGGAAGCTGACCGCGTGATGCGCTCGGCCATGTCGAAGCTGTTCCGCGACGAGACCGACGTCAAGCGGCTGATCAAGCTGAAGGCCATCTACGAACAGCTCGAAACGATTACCGACAAGTGCGAGGACGTGGCCAACATCATTGAAGGCATCGTCCTGGAAAACGCCTGAAGCGGAATCGGCAATGCATACCATTCAAATGAGCCTGTGGGTGATCGGCCTGCTGGTGGCGCTCGCACTGCTGTTCGATTTTATGAACGGCTTTCACGATGCAGCCAACTCGATCGCCACGGTGGTGTCTACGGGCGTGCTCAAGCCGCACCATGCGGTGGCCATGGCGGCAATGTGCAACGTCGTCGCGATCTTCATCTTCCACCTGAAGGTGGCAGCCACCGTCGGTACCGGCACCGTAGACGTCAATATCGTTGACCACTACGTGATTTTCGGTGCGCTGGTCGGGGCCATCGCGTGGAACGCGATCACGTGGTACTACGGTATTCCTTCGTCGTCGTCGCATGCGCTGATCGGCGGTTTGGTCGGGGCTGCGGTGGCCAAGGCTGGCACCGGTGCACTGGTGGGCAACGGCCTGCTGAAGACCGTTGCCTTTATCGTGATCTCGCCGCTGCTGGGTCTCATCCTCGGCTCGCTGATGATGGTGATCGTGGGCTGGACCTTCTTCCGTACGCCGCCGTCGCGCGTGGACCGCTGGTTCCGCCGGCTGCAGCTCGCGTCGGCGTCGCTGTACAGCCTGGGCCACGGCGGCAATGACGCGCAGAAGACCATCGGTATCATCTGGATGCTGCTGATCGCCAGCGGCCATGTCGCGGCGGGCGGCGAACCGCCGGTGTGGGTGATCGTGAGCTGCTACGTGGCGATTGGCATGGGCACGCTGTTCGGCGGCTGGCGCATCGTGCGGACGATGGGGCAGAAGATCACCAAGCTGAAGCCTGTCGGCGGCTTCTGTGCCGAAACCGGTGGCGCGATGACGCTGTTCCTGGCATCGGCGCTGGGTGTGCCTGTGTCGACCACCCACACGATTACCGGCGCGATCGTCGGTGTGGGCTCCGCGCAGAAGATGTCGGCGGTCCGCTGGGGCGTGGCTGGCAACATCGTATGGGCCTGGGTGCTGACCATTCCGGCCTCCGCGTTCATGTCCGCGATAGCGTGGTGGGTTGGCCGCCACATCCTGTAAGGCTGGGTGGATATCCGCGTATGAAGAAAAGCCAGGCACTTGCCTGGCTTTTTTGTCGTTCTGGAAGTCGCTATTTATTGGCGAAAGCCGCGATCGGATCGTCGTCGACAGCCGGGACGGGGTCAGGTGGCGCAGCGGGGGGCACTGGTGTCGGGACAGGACTGGCGGGCTGAACCGGCAGCGGCTGGTTGACGGCCGCCACCACGCGGCGCGCGCCGTTGTATCGCGATGCCCAGTATGGCTTGCCCATGTCCTCGAGCCGCACCGTGCCGCCAGTGGACGGCGCGTGCACGAATCGGTTCTGGCCGACGTAGATGCCGACATGGGAATTGGCGCGCCCTGTTGTATTGAAGAAGACGAGGTCGCCTGAAGCTACCTCGCTTCGGTCCAGCGCCGAGCCGCGCGTGCCCATGGCTTCGGTGGTGCGCGGCAGGTTGACGTCGGCGGCGCGCGCAACCACGTATCGCACCAGGCCACTGCAGTCGAAGCCGCTGTCCGGCGTATTGCCACCGTAGCGGTATGGCGTGCCGACCAGCGACATGGCCTGGATCGAAATTTCTTCCAGTCCCGCACTCGGATCGATCATCGGCTTGCCCGGGGTGCGGGGCAGACTGGCGTGGCGGGTCGGCGCGCCGGCGCACGCCACGAGCAGCAGCGCGGCGGCACATACCAGCGGCAGCCGTGCCCCGGCAGGAACCGCGGGCAGGCGCAGCCGGATGGCGCGAAGAACAGGGGAACGGCGCGAAGGCATCCTTGCTGGGTCGGTCGCCAGCCTTGACCCGGATCCTTTCGCTACCAGCGCAACTGTGCGTCGCGGCTGCCGGTGCCGATCTTGATGGTCTTGGTCTGGCCCTTGTAACTGGCCTCGATATTGTAGCTGCCTTCTGGCGCACGTATGAGGCAGCGTGGGCCGGCGGCGCGGAACGTGGCAATTTCCTGCTCGTCGCGCAACAGGCGCACGGCGACGTCAGACAGGAATTCGCCGTTGCTGCCCTGCGTGAACAGAATGCCCATATTGAAATTCTTTTCCAGGTCGGCCAGTGCCTTGCGTTCGTCTTCGGCGATGCCGCCGCAGACATAGCTTACCGGGCCCATGGTGCGGATCACCATTTCGTCGGCGGCGTGTGCGGGCCGCCATGCGGTGCTCAGCGCCATCCCCGCGGAGGCCAGTGCAGCCAATGCCAGCATGCGCTTGCGGTCCTGCAGGCGCAGCGTAGCCGGGACGCGCGGTTGCTGAGGGGTCATCGACGCCTCCTGTCGGGCAATCTCACAGCGAACGGGACAAGCGCCCGCGGCCCGTGGGCCGGGGAGCGAACCATGTCCGCCGGCCGGGCCACGAGGGCCGGCCGGCGGCAAGCCTTACAGTACGTCGCCAGCGTGATCGGCCAGGCGCGAGCGCTCGCCGCGCGCCAGCGTGATGTGGCCGCTGTGGCTCCAGCCCTTGAAGCGGTCCACCACGTAGGTCAGGCCCGACGAACCTTCGGTCAGGTACGGCGTATCGATCTGCGCGATATTGCCCAGGCAGATGATCTTGGTGCCCGGGCCCGCGCGCGTGACCAGCGTCTTCATCTGCTTCGGCGTCAGGTTCTGCGCTTCATCGATGATGACGAACTTGTTGACGAAGGTGCGGCCGCGCATGAAGTTCATGCTCTTGACCTTGATGCGCGAGCGGATCAGTTCCTGCGTGGCAGCGCGGCCCCATTCGCCCGCGCTGTCGTCGCTCTTCTGCAGGACTTCGAGGTTGTCGTCAAAGGCGCCCATCCACGGCTGCATCTTCTCTTCCTCGGTGCCGGGCAGGAAGCCGATGTCCTCGCCGACCGGCACGGTAGCGCGGGTGACGATGATCTCGTTGTACAGCTTCTGGTCCAACACCTGTTCCAGACCCGCGGCCAGGGCCAACAGCGTCTTGCCGGTGCCGGCCTGGCCAAGCAGCGTGACGAAGTCGATGTCCGGGTTCATCAGCAGGTTCAGCGCGAAGTTCTGCTCCCGGTTCCGGGCCGTCACGCTCCACACATTGTTCTTGTGGTGCGTGTAGTCCTTGAGCGTTTGCAGCAGCGCGGTCTTGCCGTTGATTTCCTTGACCTGCGCGTAGAGCGGCAGGCTGCCGTCAACCGGCTCCAGGTAGACGAACTGGTTGACCAGGAAGGAGGGCACGAGCGGGCCGGTCAGGCGATAGAACATCGCGCCAGTCTTGGGGTCCTGCCAGCTTTCCACGCCCTTGCCGTGCTTGGCCCAGAAGTCGCTGGGCAGCTGCATCACGCCTGCGTAGAGCAGGTCCTTGTCTTCGAGAACCTGGTCGTTGTAGTAGTCCTCGGCCGGCAGCCCCAAGGCACGCGCCTTGATGCGCATGTTGATGTCTTTCGACACCAGCACGACCTCGCGCTCGGGGTACTGCTGCTGCAGCGCGCTGACCACGCCCAGGATCTGGTTGTCGGCCTTGCCTTGCGGCAGGCCTTCGGGCAGCTTGATGTCGTTGAGCTTGGTCTGGAAAAACAGCTTGCCCTGCGCGTCGCGGTTGCCGAGCTTGGCCAGCGGCAGGCCGTCATCGAGCCCGCCGCCGGTGCCGCTCACGAGCGAATCGAGCGTGCGGCTGACCGTGCGCGCATTGCGCGCAACTTCGCTCATGCCCTTCTTGTGGTTGTCGAGCTCTTCGAGCGTCATCATCGGCAGATAGACGTCGTGCTCTTCAAAGCGGAACAGCGAGCTCGGGTCGTGCATCAGCACGTTGGTGTCGAGCACGAACAGCTTGCTCGGACCTTCGGTCTTGCGTGCGCGGCGCGTCGGGCCGGCGGCCGGTTTGACCAGGCTGACCGGAGGTGTGGCGGCGGGCGTTGCGGGAATGTCTTGCGTGGGTGTCGAACGGGCGCGGGTGCCACCGGCAGCGCGCGCCTTGACGGCAGGCGCCTGTGTTTCGCCGGTTTCCAGCAATGCCACGCGTTCGAGCGCCGGCACAGGTTTTTTCCCCTGTGCGACGGCTTTGGCCTTGGGCACCGCAGTGACCGGAGCGAACTCGCTCGGATCCAGCAATTGGGCAGGCTTGGCGGGCATGGTAGGCAGCGGCATGCTTGGCTTTCCTTTCAGGGGGACAAGATGGGGGCGGAACTATCCGTGTGGCAACTCGCAAGGAGAATGCCAGCGGCCACCGGGGCATGCACGCGCGAGGCACCCGGGGCATCGGATAAACAAAAAAGCCGCCAGCCCTGCGGTACAGGTTTGGCGGCTTGCTTGCGGACCTGCGACACGGCAGATCCGCTACCGGCCTGCGGCGCGAACCGCCTGGGCCAGGAAGTCGAATCAGCGTGGCATCCGGAATCTGAACTCATTACGACCCAATGTATCCGAAGGTTTTCGGTTTGGCAATTGCCAGTCACGCGGGGTATGCGTGGTGTCGCAGCAATGCCAATCGGCTCGCGTTGCCGGAGGCCACGCGGATGGTGTTTCAGAGACCGCGCACGATCTCCAGCACCTCGTCCACGTGGTTGGGTACCTTGATGCCGCGCAGCTCGTGGCGCAGGATGCCCTTGCCGTCGATGATGAAAGTACTGCGTTCGACGCCGCGGTGTTCCTTGCCATATAGCTTTTTCATCTTCATGACATCGAAGAGATTGCACACGGCCTCGTCGGGATCCGAGATCAGTTCGAACGGCAGTTCGAGTTTCGCCTTGAAGTTCTCGTGCGAGCGCAGGCTGTCACGCGAGATGCCGAACACGGTCACGCCGGCCTTGATGAAGTCGTCGTACTGGTCGCGGAAGTTCATGGCCTCGGTCGTGCAGCCGGGGGTGTTGTCCTTCGGGTAGAAGTACAGCACCACGGTCTTGCCGCGGTGCTCGGACAGGCGGAAGGTACCGCCGTCACCAGTGACCGGTGCGCTGAAGTCGGGCACTGCCTTGTTGAGACTGACTGTCATTATTATGGCTCCAGGGGAGGGGCGGTGTCGGAGACGCTGCGAGAGTGTGGGCACAGGGGGCACGGGTAGCGCGCCTGCGTCACGGAAGGGGCAGATTGGGGCGTGCAGCCGAACTTCAAGCGTGGCGTCGCCTTAACTTTCCCTGGCGGCCAATGACGGCTCAGTTGTCCGTGGCTTCCGGCTCCAGCAGCAGCACGGCCGCCACCTTGCGCCCTTCCGCCATCAGGATATTGTAAGTGCGGCATGCGGCCTGCATGTCCATGGCGTCGACTCCGACATGCTTGCGCGCGAGCGACGCGGTCAGGCGCGGGTGTGGAAAGCGCAGCTTCGAACCCGTGCCCAGCAGCACGACTTCGGGCCCGAGTTCGGCCAGCGTCTCAAAGTGGGCGGGCTCGAGGTCTTCGAAGCGTTGTACCGGCCAGGGACGGACTTCACCCTCCGGCAGTACCAGGACTGAGTGCGTGTGACGTATCAGGTTGATTTCAATGTAGTCTGGCCCGTAGGCCGTGACGGTATTGAGCGACTGTGGCTGGTCAGCGTGGAGTTTCAATTTGGGCCCCGGAGGCGGCCTGGCTGGCGCAGCGGTGCCTTCCGCGGGGCGGATGGCCGGCAGCGCGGGCAGGCAGCGGGTTGGCGGCAGGCTGCAGGCGCGGGCGGCGGGTATCCCCGAGGCACGCTGCAATGCAAGAATTGCTGCCGAAGTCTGTCATAATCCGATAAATTATAGCTTTTGCCTCCGTGTCTGCCACTTTCGCGGCGTGACTGCGTTGCATCGCAGCGGACGGCGCCCTGAGACACTCCATCCGGATTCCCATGTTCGCTGCCGCCGACGCGGCAGTTTTCGCCTCCGCCGATATCGCCGTGAAACCCATCCAGAAATCCAACAAACTCAATAACGTTTGCTACGACATCCGCGGCCCGGTGCTGGAAAAGGCCAAGCAGATGGAGGAAGAGGGGCACAAGATCATCAAGCTGAATATCGGCAACCTGGCCGTATTCGGTTTCGATGCCCCGGAGGAAATCCAGCAGGACATGATGCGCAACCTGCCGAATTCGGCGGGCTATTCGGATTCCAAGGGCATTTTCGCCGCGCGCAAGGCGATCATGCATTACACGCAGCAGAAAAATATCCAGGGCGTCGGCCTGGAAGACATCTACGTGGGCAATGGCGCCTCGGAACTGATCGTGATGGCGGTCAACGCGCTGCTCAACAGCGGCGACGAGGTTCTGGTGCCGGCGCCGGACTATCCGCTGTGGACTGCGGCAGTGAGCCTGTCGGGTGGCACGCCGGTGCACTATATCTGCGACGAGTCCAACGAGTGGATGCCTGATCCGGCCGATATCCGTGCCCGCATCACGCCGCACACCAAGGCCATCGTCATCATCAACCCGAACAACCCGACCGGCGCGCTGTATTCGGACGAACTGCTGCTCGAGATCGTCGCGATCGCGCGCGAGCACGGGCTGATCATCTTCGCCGACGAGATCTACGACAAGGTCCTGTACGACGGCAATGTCCACACCTCGATCGCCTCGCTGTCGACCGACGTGCTGACGGTGACCTTCAACGGCCTGTCCAAGAACTACCGCTCGTGCGGCTACCGTGCCGGATGGATGGTGGTGTCGGGCGACAAGCGTCCGGCGCTCGACTATATCGAGGGCCTGAACATGCTGTCCTCGATGCGTCTGTGCGCGAACGTGCCGGGGCAGTGGGCCATCCAGACCGCGCTGGGCGGCTACCAGAGCATCAACGACCTGGTTGCCGAAGGCGGCCGCCTGCGTCGCCAACGCGACCTGGCCTATGAGCTGATCACCGCGATTCCGGGCGTGAGCTGCGTCAAGCCCAAGGCCGCGCTGTACCTGTTCCCGAAGCTGGACCTGTCGATGTACCCGGTGCAGGACGACCAGGAGTTCATTTACGAACTGCTGCAGGAGTCCAAGGTGCTGCTGGTACAGGGCTCCGGCTTCAACTGGGACAAGCCGGACCACTTCCGAATCGTATTCCTGCCGCATGAGGAGGATCTGCGCGAGGCGATCAATCGCATTGCGCGCTTCCTGGAGGCGTATCGAAAACGCCACGGCAAGGTGGCTGCCTGATCAGGTGGCCGCTGCAACTTATCCTTAGCAACCTAGAGTCAGATCGTCCATGAACCCCATCAAAGTTGGCCTGCTCGGCATCGGTACCGTCGGTAGCGGCACGTTTAACGTGCTCAAGCGCAACCAGGAAGAAATTCGCCGCCGCGCTGGCCGCGGCATCGAGATCGCTGTGGTGGCGGATCTCAACACCGAGCGCGCACGCGAGCTGACCAACGGCGAAGTCGAAATTGTCAACGACGCCAACCTGGTGGTGGCGCGCCCGGACATCGACATCGTGGTCGAGCTGATCGGCGGCTACGGCATCGCGCGTGAGCTGGTGCTGAAGGCCATCGAGAACGGCAAGCACGTGGTCACCGCCAACAAGGCGCTGCTGGCCGTGCACGGCAACGAGATCTTTGAAGCCGCACGCAGGAAGGGCGTGATCGTCGCGTTCGAGGCCGCAGTGGCCGGTGGCATCCCCATCATCAAGGCACTCCGCGAAGGCCTGACCGCGAACCGCATCCAGTGGATCGCCGGCATCATCAACGGCACCACGAACTTCATCCTGTCCGAGATGCGCGACAAGGGCCTGGATTTCAACACGGTCCTGAAGGAAGCTCAGCAACTCGGCTATGCCGAGGCCGATCCGACCTTCGACATCGAAGGTGTCGACGCCGCGCACAAGGTCACGCTGATGAGCGCCATCGCGTTCGGCATGCCGGTGCAGTTCGAAAAGGCCCATGTGGAAGGCATCACCAAGCTGGCCGCGACCGACATCAAGTACGCCGAGGAACTGGGCTACCGCATCAAGCTGCTGGGCATCACGCGCCGCCGTGACGATGGCGTGGAACTGCGCGTGCATCCGACGCTGGTGCCAGCCTCGCGCCTGATCGCCAACGTGGAAGGCGCGATGAACGCGGTGCTGGTGCAGGGCGATGCCGTGGGCGCCACGCTGTACTACGGCAAGGGCGCCGGCGCCGAGCCGACCGCCTCGGCCGTGATTGCGGATCTGGTGGACGTGACCCGCCTGCACACCGCCGACCCGAATCACCGCGTCCCGCACCTGGCGTTCCAGCCGGACGAGCTGTCGAACGTGCCGGTGCTGCCGATCGAGGAAATCAACAGCGCCTACTACCTGCGCATGCGCGTGTCCGACGAGACCGGCGTGCTGGCCGAGATCACGCGCATCCTGGCCGAGGGGGGCATCTCCATCGACGCGATGCTGCAGAAGGAATCGCGCGAGGGCGAGCCGCAGACCGACATCATCATCCTGACCCACGTGACGCGCGAGAAGCATGTCAATGCCGCCATTGCGAAGATCGAGTCGCTGCCGACTGTGCTGTCGCCGGTCACGCGCCTGCGCATGGAAGAACTGAACTGATCGGCAGGATATTCCGGACCCATGAAATACCAGTCGACCCGCGGCCACGAAGTGCCGCAATCGTTCTCTGAAATCCTGCTGGGCGGCCTGGCGCCGGACGGCGGCCTGTACCTGCCCGTGCAGTACCCACAGGTCACCGCCGACGAGCTGGAGGCCTGGCGCAAGCTGTCGTACGCCGACCTGGCGTTCGAGATCCTGAGCAAGTTCTGCGACGATATCCCGGCCGAGGACCTGCGCGCGCTGACGCGCAAGACCTATACCGCCGAGGTGTACTGCAACGCGCGCGCCGGCGATAACACCGCCGACATCACGCCGCTGCGCACGCTGGGCGAGGAAGGCGGCACGAAGCTGCAACTGCTGGGCCTGTCCAACGGCCCGACGCTGGCCTTCAAGGACATGGCCATGCAACTGCTCGGCAATATGTTCGAGTACGCGCTGGGCCGTGCCGGGCTGGAGCTCAACATCCTGGGCGCCACGTCCGGCGATACCGGCAGCGCTGCCGAATACGCGATGCGCGGCAAGCGCGGCATCCGCGTGTTCATGCTGAGCCCGCACCGCAAGATGAGCGCGTTCCAGACCGCGCAGATGTTCAGCCTGCAAGATCCGAACATCTTCAACCTGGCGGTGGAAGGTGTGTTCGATGATTGCCAGGACATCGTCAAGGCGGTCTCGAACGACCTCGAATACAAGGCCCGCCAGCGTATCGGTACGGTCAATTCGATCAACTGGGCGCGTGTGGTGGCCCAGGTCGTGTACTACTTCAAGGGCTGGCTGCTCGCGACCACGGGCCCAGGCCAGAAGGTGTCGTTCTGCGTGCCGTCGGGCAACTTCGGCAACGTCTGCGCCGGCCATATCGCGCGCATGATGGGTTTGCCGATCGACAAGCTCGTGGTTGCCACCAACGAGAACGACGTACTCGACGAGTTCTTCCGCACAGGCGCCTACCGTGTGCGCAAGTCGGCCGAGACTTACCATACGTCGAGCCCGAGCATGGATATCTCGAAGGCGTCGAACTTCGAACGCTTCATCTTCGACCTGCTCGGCCAGGACGCCGGCAAGCTGGCCGCGCTGTTCCGCGATGTGGACGAGAAGGGCGGCTTCGACCTGTCGGGGACGCCCGAGTACGAGCGCATCCGCGGCGAGTTTGGCTTTGTCTCGGGCCGCAGCACGCACGGGGACCGCGTGGCGACGATCCGCGACATGTCGGCGCGCTATGGCATCACGATCGATACCCATACCGCGGATGGCATCAAGGTGGCGCGTGAGCATCTCAGCGCCGACGTGCCGATGGTAGTGCTGGAAACCGCGCTGCCGGCCAAGTTTGCCGACACCATCCGTGAAGCGCTGGGCCACGAGCCCGAGCGCCCGGCGGCGTTCGAAGGCATCGAGAAGCTGCCGCAGCGCTTCGAGGTGATGGCCAACGACGCCAGCCAGGTCAAGGCCTTTATCGCTGGTCACACCGGCCTGTAAGCGGAGCGGGCGCCAATGTGGCTGCGGCGCCGCCGCATGCCTTGGCGGCGCCAACTCGCTACAATCAGGCTAGCCGTGGCCCAGTCGCGGCCCCCGGATTGCCCGCCAGGTCGAATGACCCAGTGCGACGCAATGCGCGGGCCGTTTTTCATGGGCGCCCAGAAATCACACATCCCACCATGACCCAAGCTGCAGCGTCTTCCCGCCCCCCGATGCTGACCATGGCCCAGGCGCTCGACGCCTTGCTGGCCGCCGCCCGCCCGCTGGCGCAGTTCGAGCAGGTCGATACCCTGGCCGCCAACGGCCGCGTGCTGGCCACGCCGGTCACCAGTTCCCTGCAGGTGCCGCCCGCCGACAATACGTCGATGGATGGCTACGTGATGCGTGCCGCGGACGTACCCGCAGCCGGTACACGCTTGCCGGTGTCGCAGCGTATTCCGGCCGGCCATGTCGGTACGGAACTGGCGCCGGGCACCGCCGCACGCATTTTCACCGGCGGGCTGATCCCGCCGGGCGCCGACGCGGTGGTGATGCAGGAACAGTGCGTGGCCGATGGCAATGACGTGATCGTCAACCACGTGCCGCAGTCCGGCGAGTGGATCCGCCGCGCCGGCGAGGACATCGAAGCCGGTAGTGTGATCCTGCCCGCCGGTACGCGGCTGACACCGCAGGCGTTGGGTCTGGCTGCTTCCGTGGGCCAGGCACGGCTGGAGGTGGTGCGGCGTGTACGCGTCGCAGTGTTCTTCACGGGCGACGAGCTGGCCATGCCTGGCGAGCCGCTGAAGCCGGGTGCCATCTACAACTCGAATCGCTTCACGCTGCGTGGACTGCTCGAGAACCTCGGTTGCGAAGTCAGCGACCTTGGCATCGTCCCCGATACGCTGGCTGCCACGCGAGAGACCCTGCGCAAGGCTGCGCAGGGCCACGACCTGATCATCACGTCGGGCGGTGTCTCGGTCGGCGAAGAGGACCACATCAAGCCCGCGGTCGAAGCCGAAGGGCGTCTCGACATGTGGCAGATCGCTATCAAGCCAGGCAAGCCACTGGCGTTCGGGCACGTGAACCATGGCAGCAGCGATGCGGCGTTCTTCCTTGGGCTGCCGGGCAACCCGGTGTCGAGCTTCGTCACGTTCCTGCTGTTCGTGCGGCCATTCATCCTGCGCCTGCAAGGCGTGGCCGACGTGGCGCCGCGGCGCCTGCCGCTGCGAGCGGACTTCGAACTGAAGAAGGGCGACCGCCGCAACGAGTTCCTGCGCGCGCGCATCAACGCCAATGGCGGCCTGGACCTGTTCCCGAACCAGAGTTCGGGCGTGCTGACCTCCACGGTGTGGGGCGACGGCTTGATCGACAACCCGCCCGACCGGGCGATCGCGCACGGCGATACCGTGCAGTTCATTCCGTTCGACGGCCTGCTCGCATAGTGGGCCATAAGGTGCAAGAAGTCGCGATGAACATCGAACTACGTTTCTTTGCCAGCGTGCGCGAACAACTGGGCGTTGCCGGGGAGCGCGCCGAAGTCCCGGGCGACGTGCGCACGGTAGGCGAGCTTCGCCAATGGCTGCGTGCGCGCGGTGGCGCGTGGGCGGAAGCGCTGGCGGAAGGCCGTGCGCTGCGCATGGCCGTTGACCACGCCGTGGCACGCGCTGATACGGCGATCACCGAAGGCTGCGAGGTGGCCTTCTTCCCACCGGTCACCGGAGGCTGACATGAGCGTCAGGGTACAGAGGGAGGATTTCGACCTCGGCGCCGAAGTCGCGGCGCTACGGAGCGGCCGTCCGGCCGTGGGCGCGGTGGCAAGCTTCATCGGCACGGTACGCGATATCAGCGAGGGTAGCGCCGTCAGCGCGATGGAGCTCGAGCACTATCCCGGCATGACCGAGAAGGCGCTCGCCCGCATCGAAGCCGCTGCCTGCGCGCGCTGGGAGCTACTGGGCGTGACGATTATCCACCGCGTCGGGCCGCTGCTGCCGCTGGACCAGATCGTACTGGTGGCGGTCGCCTCCGCGCATCGCGGCAATGCGTTTGCGGCGTGCGAATTCATCATGGACTACCTCAAGTCCGAAGCGCCGTTCTGGAAGAAGGAAGAGACGCCGGAAGGTGCGCGCTGGGTCGACGCCCGCGTGACCGACGAGGCGGCCCTGAAGCGTTGGGGGATTCCGTCCTTCAACGCGAGCGGCACTGAAGCCGACAGCGACGGCGAGGCCTGATGGGGCCGCTCGGATTCGTTGCGGTCGGCATCGGCGCTGCGGTCGGCGCGTGGCTGCGCTGGGGGTTATCGGTCATGTGGAACGCCCTGAACCCGGCCTTGCCGTACGGCACGCTGGCCGCCAACCTGCTCGGCGGATACCTGATCGGGCTAGCCGTGGGCTTTTTCGATACTCATCCCGGGTTACCGCCGGAATGGCGGCTGCTGGCCATCACGGGCTTCCTCGGCGGCCTGACGACGTTCTCCACCTTTTCCAGCGAAGCGCTGGCCAACCTGATATCAGGTGACTACGGCTGGGCCTTGCTGCATCTGCTCAGCCACCTTGGCGGCTCGTTGCTGTTCGCCGCGCTGGGCCTCTGGACGTACCGCCTGCTGGCCTGAAGGCCGTATCGGCAGCCGCGCCCGTCGGCTCGCTCGCGCGGCGTGATACGGGAAAGCCATGAATTGACATCGGCCGCCGAGGCCTCATACGATGAAACATGAATCAGTCATCATGTTTCGCAGGGCCGCTCCGGGCAGAGGAGGCCGGACGGCGGGCAGGGCGCGGGACACAGCTTGCACACACAGAGGGCGCCCGAGCGTCACAGTGGAGACACGATGTCCCAGACCGACTCCGGCAGGACTGAATCCGCCAGGACTGAATCCGGCATCTGCCCGCCCAAGACCCCGCGCGGGCAGAAAACCCGCGAGTCCCTGCTGCGTGCCGCCGAGAAGGTGTTCGGCGAGAAAGGCTACTACGTCGCATCGATTTCCGAGATCACGCAGGAAGCCAAGGTGGCCATGGGCACCTTCTACCTGTACTTCAAGGACAAGGAAGATGTCTTCCGCGCGCTGGTCCAGCACATGCTCGAGCTGCTGCGCACCCACCTGCGCAAGCACGTGGCGCCGGCCACCAGCCAGATCGAGGCCGAACGGCTGGGCCTGAAGGCGTTCCTGTCCTTCGTTTCCCGACACAAGAACCTCTACCGGATCGTGCTCGATTCGTATTCGGTGGACGAGACCATCTACAGCGGCTACTTCCAGGTCTTTGCCGATCTCTACAGCCGGCGCCTGAGCCGTGCGGCAGAGCAGGGCGAGTTCCGACCCGGCGACGCCGAGGTGCGCGCCTGGTGCCTGATCGGCATCAGCAATTTCCTGGGTATGCGCTATGCGCTGTGGAAACGGCCGGCATCGATGGAGAAGGTGGTCGATGCCGCGTTCGACATGATCACGCACGGGCTGCAAGCGCGGTGATGGCTGGCGGCGGCCGAGATACCGAAGCGACAAGAAAAAGAGGAGACAACCATGCAACGCAGAACGATCGCCATACATGCCCTGGCGCTGGCCGCCGGCTTGCTCGCCAGTGCGGGCGTGCTTGCCAAGGACATCCGCATTGCCCACGTCTACGACAAGACCGGCGCGCTGGAAGCCTATGCCAAGCAGACCCAGACTGGACTCATGATGGGCCTGGAGTACGCCACGAACGGCACCATGACCGTCAACGGCAACAAGCTCGTGGTGATCGAGAAGGACACCCAGGGCAAGCCCGATGTGGCGAAGGCCCAGCTCGCGGCTGCCTACAGCGATGACCGCGCCGATATCGCGCTGGGGCCGACGTCGTCCGGCACCGCGCTGGCCATGCTGCCCGTGGCGGAGGAATACAAGAAGATCCTGCTGGTCGAGCCCGCCGTCGCCGATTCCATTACTGGGGATAAGTGGAACCGCTACATCTTCCGCACCGGTCGCAACTCGTCGCAGGATGCCATCTCCAACGCGGTGGCACTGGACAAGCCCGGCGTGCAGATCGCCACGCTGGCGCAGGACTACGCCTTCGGCCGTGATGGCGTGAAGGCGTTCAAGGGCGCGCTGAAGAACGCGAAGATTGTCCATGAGGAATACCTGCCGACCAACACCACCGACTTCACCGCCGGTGCGCAGCGGCTGTTCGATTCGCTCAAGGACAAGCCCGGCCGCAAGGTGATCTTCATCATCTGGGCCGGTGCGGGCAACCCGTTCAAGATCGCGGACCTCGACCCGAAACGCTACGGCATCGAGATTGCCTCGGGCGGCAACATCCTGCCGGCCATGACCAGCTACAAGAATTTCCCGGGCATGGAAGGCGCGACGTACTACTACTTCGGCATTCCGAAGAACAAGGCCAACGAATGGCTGGTGTCGAACCACTACAGCAAGTTCAAGTCGCCGCCTGATTTCTTTACGGCTGGCGGCATGTCGGCCGGCATCGCGCTGGTGGAAGCGCTGAAGAAGACGGGCGGCGACACCAACACCGAAAAGCTGATCTCGACGATGGAAGGCATGGCGTTCGAAACGCCCAAGGGCCGGATGGTCTTCCGCAAGGAAGACCACCAGGCGATGCAGTCCATGTACCACTTCAAGATCAAGGTAGACCCGGCGTTCGCCTGGGGCGTGCCCGAGTTGGTCCGCGAGATCAAGCCCGAAGAAATGAACGTACCGATCCGCAACCGGCGCTGACGGACGTGGCGGCCACTGCGGCAACGCCGCCGATGCTGGAAACGCGCGATCTGACCATCCGCTTCGGCGGCCATGTGGCCGTCAATGCGGTGTCGTGCGCGTTCCGGCCCGGCGAGCTGACGTGTATCGTGGGTCCCAACGGCGCGGGCAAGACGACCTACTTCAACCTGATCTCGGGACAGCTGCCTGCCATGGCAGGGCAGATCCTGCTGGACGGGGAGGACGTGACTCGCCTGCCGGTCTCGCTCAAGGCGCGCCGCGGCATCGGGCGCGCGTTCCAGCTGACCAGCCTGTTCCCGAACCTGCCGGTGCTGGAAAACGTGCGCCTGGCCGTGCAGGCGCGCCAGCAGCGCGGCATCGACCTGCTGTCGATGTGGACCAGCCACCGCGGCGTGCGCGCGCAGGCGGAGGCTTGCCTGGAACGCGTGGCGCTGGCCGACAAGCGGCACCTGCCGGTGGCCGCGCTGCCGCATGGCGACCAGCGCAAGCTCGAGGTTGGCATCTTGCTGGCGCTGCAGCCGCGTATCTTCATGTTCGACGAGCCGACGGCCGGCATGAGCGTGGACGAGGTGCCGGTGATCCTGGATCTGATCCGCGAAATCCGGCAGGACCGCAGCAAGACCGTGCTGCTCGTCGAACATAAGATGGACGTGGTGCGCTCGCTGGCCGACCGCATCATCGTGCTGCACAACGGCACGCTGATGGCGGACGGCGACCCGGCGGAGGTGATTGCGTCGCCGATCGTGCAGCAGGCGTATCTGGGCGTGGCCGAAACCGGCATGGAGGCAAGCCATGCGTGAACAACATGACCACGCCAGCGCAAGCCCGATCCTGCGTCTGCGCGATGTGCAGACCCATATCGGCCCGTATCACATCCTGCATGGCGTGAGCTTCGACGTGCCGCGCGGCGGTGTGACCATGCTGCTGGGGCGCAACGGCGCGGGCAAGACCACGACGCTGCGCACGATCATGGGCCTGTGGCGCGCCAGTGCGGGCACGGTGGCGTTTGATGGTGGCGACATCACCGGACACGGCACGCCGGCCATCGCGCAGGCTGGCATTGCTTACGTGCCCGAGAACATGGGCGTGTTTTCCGATCTGACAGTGGCCGAGAACATGAGGCTGGCCGCGCGTAGCGGCGCCATCGACGAGCGGCGGCTGGACTGGGTCTTCCGCATGTTCCCAGCGCTAAAGACGTTCTGGCACCAGCGCGCCGGGGTCCTGTCGGGCGGCCAGAAGCAGATGCTGTCGGTGGCACGCGCCATCATCGAACCGCGCAAGCTGCTGATTGTTGATGAACCGACCAAGGGACTGGCGCCGGCCATCATCCAGAACATGATCGCCGTGTTCCGCGAACTGAAGCAGACCGAGGTGTCGATCCTGCTGGTCGAGCAGAATTTCCATATGGCAAAGTCGGTGGGCGATACGGTGGCCGTGATGGATGACGGGCGTATCGTGCACACCGGCACGATGGCGGCGCTGGCGCAGGATGAAACGCTGCAGCAGCGCCTGCTTGGGTTGTCGCTGGCAGCGCACCAGTAAGGACGCACGCAGTTCGAGGATTTGCTGGCCTTTCCCGCACGCGCGGGAAGCGAGTACACGATCAGCAGGACGAGACACATGACAACTTCAACCACGTTGCCCTCGGCAGGCGCGGCATCGCTGCCGAAAGTCCGGCGTGACTGGACGCCGCTGGCCCTGGTGCCGCTGCTGATGCTGCTGGCATTCCCGCTCGTGGGCAGCGGTTCGACCTGGCTGACGCTGACCATTGCCGGACTGGCCATGGGCATGATCATCTTCGTGGTCTCGTCGGGCCTGACGCTCGTGTTCGGCCTGATGGACGTGCTCAATTTCGGCCATGGCGCCTTCATTGCGCTGGGCGCCTATGTGGCGGCATCGGTGCTGTTGCCGCTGTCGGGCTGGGTCCAGGCCGACAGCCTCGCGCTGAACCTCGCGGTGTTCGCGCTGGCGGTGTTCGCCGCCATGGCGGCGGCCGGGGCGGTGGGGCTGTTCTTCGAGCGCGTGGTGGTGCGCCCGGTCTACGGCCAGCACCTGAAGCAGATCCTGATCACCATGGGCGGCATGATCGTGGCCGAGCAGTTGATCAAGGCCATCTGGGGGCCGGAAACCATCGCACTCGAGGTGCCAGCGGCGTTCCGCGGCGCGGTGCTGCTCGGCGATGCCGCGATCGAGAAGTACCGGCTAGTCGCCATGGTACTCGGGCTGGTGGTCTTCATCGCCATGCTGCTGCTGCTCAACCGCACGCGTATCGGCCTGCTGATCCGGGCCGGTGTGGAAAACCGCGAGATGGTGGAAGCGCTGGGCTATCGCGTGCGGCGCCTGTTCATCGGCGTGTTCGTGGCCGGGGCCGCGCTGGCGGGCATGGGCGGCGTGCTGTGGGGCCTGTACCAGCAGAACATCACGGCGGCGATCGGCGCGCAGGTCAATGTGCTGATCTTCATCGTCATTATCATCGGCGGACTGGGCTCCACCACCGGTTGCTTTGTCGGCGCTGTGCTGGTGGGGCTGATGGCTAACTACACAGGCTTCCTGTTCCCCAAGGTGGCTCTGTTCTCGAACATCCTGCTGATGATGCTGATCCTGCTGTGGCGGCCGCAAGGGCTGTTTGCGGCGGCCAGGCGCTGAGAGGAGACGCGACATGATCCGACTGCTTTCGGGCGACCTGCCGCGCAGCCGCTTGCTGGGCGCGATGCTGGTGCTGATCGTGCTGGCCCTGGCCTGTGCGCCGTTCGTGTTTCCGGGCGCCCGCGCGCTCAACATGGCGGCCAAGATCTGCATCTTCGTGGTGCTGGTGGGCAGCTATGACCTGCTGCTTGGCTATACCGGCATCGTGTCGTTTGCCCACACCATGTTCTTCGGCATCGGCGGCTACGGCGTGGCGATTGCCATGTCGCGCATGGAGCCGGGGTGGGGCGCGCTGCTGGCGGGAACCGTGGCGGCGCTGGCGGTGTCGGCCGTGCTGGCGTTCCTGATCGGCCTGTTCTCGCTGCGCGTGCGGGCCATCTTCTTTGCCATGATCACGCTGGCCGTGGCCACGGCCTTTGCCACGCTGATCTCGCAGCTGTCAGAATGGACCGGCGGCGAGGACGGCCTGACCTTCAAGGTGCCGGAGGCCTTGCGCCCCGGCTTTTCGCTTGGGGACGCCGAATGGTTCGGCGCGCCGCTCAATGGCAAGCTGCTGAGCTACTACCTGGTCTTTGCCGGCGCCGTGCTGCTGTTCCTGCTGTTGCTGCGCATCGTCAACTCGCCGTTCGGCCGGGTATTGCAGGCCATCCGCGAGAACGATTTCCGCGCCGAGGCGATCGGCTACCGGACCGTGGTCTACCGCACAGTCTCCACGGTACTGTCTGCCATATTCGCGACCATGGCTGGTGTATTGATGGCGATCTGGCTGCGGTACAACGGGCCGGACACCTCGCTGTCGTTCGAGATCATGGTCGATATCCTGCTGATTGTCGTGATCGGCGGCATGGGCACGCTCTATGGCGCGGTCATCGGCACGACGTTGTTCCTGCTGGCGCAGACCTACCTGCAGGACGTGATGAAGCTCGCGAGCGATGCTACGGCGTCCGTGCCCTTACTTGCCGGACTGTTGCACCCGGACCGCTGGCTGCTGTGGCTGGGGCTGCTGTTCGTCCTCAGCGTCTATTATTTTCCGCAGGGCGTGGTGGGACGGCTGCGCGGCGCCGCTTTGTCGCGCGATGCCTCATCCTGAACCGGCGCACGGAGATGGTATGCCAAGTATGTGATTGACTGGCTGCACCGGAACGCCCGGCACTAAAGCACAAGCTGCGCACGCGGTTTTCGGGTCACGGACAAGCGGTGTGAGACCAGGCAGTTTGCAGTTCGAAAGTCTTACCGGCAGGAGCGGAACGTCAGCAAACCTCGGCAAAACAGGAGGCGTCCCATGCACCATGACAACTTTCGTCGCCTTGGCAACGCAGCATTCGCGGCAGCGGCGGCACTGCTGGCCGTTGCCTGCGGGGGCGGCGACAGCAGCGACGGCAACACCAACCCGAACATCAAGCCGGCCAACATTGGCACGGTGACGATCCAGGCCTACGATGGCGCGACCGATGACCTGCTGACGGCCGGGCTCGGCAAGGACGGGTTGGCGAGCGCCACGGCGCCTGTCCCCGCGAGCCCGAACAGCCCGACCGCGGCCGAGTTGCGCCGCTATGCGATCTACACCAACTACCGCGCCATCGTGGACACCACGGCCGGCGGCGGCTTTGGCTCGCTCTACGGGCCCAATGTGGATGCGCAGGGCAATGTCACCACCGGGCAGGGCAAGATCGCTGGTGTGGAGTATCTGGCCTTCTCCGACGATGGCAGCGGGCAGGAAAACGTGACCATGCTGGTCCAGATCCCGAACACGTTCAACCAGAGCAAGCCGTGCATGATTACCGCGACGTCTTCCGGCTCGCGTGGCGTGTATGGCGCCATTGCCGTGGGCGAGTGGGGACTCAAGCGCGGCTGCGCGGTGGCCTATACCGACAAGGGCACCGGCGCCGCGCCGCACGATCTCGACACCGACACCGTGCCGCTGATCGACGGCACGCGCACGACGCGTAGCGCAGCCGGTACCAACGCCCAGTTCGCCGCGAGACCCGGCATCCTGTCGCTCGCTGATTTCACGGCGCAGGTGCCGCATCGCCTGGCTTTCAAGCACGCGCATTCCCAGCGAAACCCCGAAAAGGACTGGGGCAAGTTCACGCTGCAGGCGATCGAGTTCGGCATCTGGGCCATCAATGACCGCTTCGGCACAGTCGCCTCCAACGGCGTGCGCCAGCGCACGCTGGCCAAGAGCAAGATCGTCGTGATTGCGTCGAGCGTATCCAATGGCGGCGGCGCGGCGGTTGCCGCGGCCGAGCAGGATACCGATGGGCTGATTGATGGTGTGGCCGTGGCCGAGCCCAACCTGAACCTGCCGCCGAATGCCAGCATCCTCGTCAAGCGTGGCAGCAAGCCGGTCAATGCGTCGGGTCGTTTGCTGTACGACTACATCACCACGGCCAACTTGCTGCAGCTATGCGCATCCCAGGCGACCGCGCTGGTCAATGCCCCGGCGTTTGCCACCAACCAGTTCTATATCTCCCGCTGCCAGACACTTGTGGACAACAAGTTGATTTCCGGCACGACGGTGAGTGACCAGGCGGCGAGTGCACTCGACCAGCTACATCTGGCTGGCTGGGAGCCGGAATCGGATGCACTCCATCCGTCGTTGTCGCTATTCGATACGGCGGCCTCGATTGCCGTGACCTACGCCAATTCGTACGCCAGGGCCAGCGTGACCGACCGGCTGTGCGGCTACAGTTTCGCCGCCACGCTGGCTGACTTCAAGCCGGCGGCGATCGCGCCGTCCGTGCTGGCATCGATGTTCGCTACCGGTAACGGCGTACCGCCGACCAGTACCGTACAACTGATCAATGACCGGGATCTGCAGCATGGGCCGTTCATGAACGGCCAGTCGGTGTCGGCTTCCAATAACCGGGCCGATGCCAACTTCGACGGGGCCAAGTGCCTGCGCGACCTGCTGACTGGCACCGATTCGCAGGCGCAGGCGCTGCAGTCGGGCGTGTCGCAGATTCAGCGCTCGGGCAACCTGCACGGCAAGCCAGCGCTGATCGTGCACGGCCGCAGCGACGGCCTGCTGCCCGTGAATCACACCTCGCGGCCGTATCTCGGATTCAACCGGCAGCAGGAAGGTGCGGCCAGCAAGCTGTCGTATATCGAAGTCGAGAACGCCCAGCATTTCGATGCTTTCATTGGGGCCGTGTCGGGGTACAGCAACCGTTACGTGCCGCTGCACCTGTACCTGATCCGTGCGCTCGATGCCGTCTATGACAACCTCACGACCGGCAAGGCGCTGCCGCCGTCGCAGGTAGTGCGCACCATTCCGCGTGGCGGCGCCACCAATACGACGACCGCGCCGACGCTGCTGCCGGTCAACGTGCCACCGATCTCGGCAAGTCCGGATGCTGCCAATCAGATCGCGGCCAGCACTGGCTCTGTCGATGTGCCTGATTGATGCGTGCCGGTGTCCGTACCGCAATGCGACTGCGAGGTCGGTGCGGCCGGTGACTTGCACGTCATCTGGCGACGTTCCCGGTGTAGTGGAGGGAAAGGCTCATTCCGGGGCGGAATCCTCTCTGGAAACAAGGGAAGACTTACGCTAGACAGCGACGTCCCGTGCCGCTCGTTTGGCGTATCGCATCCCGCACTCGCAGACATTTCAAGATTGCTCCGGCGTGGCCTTGAAATGTCAAGTCAAAGCCTTATCTTTCGGAAAGACATCCAGTGTCCGGCGGGGCGAGCTTCCTAGCATCAGGACACTCACTGAGAGAGGGAATCCTATGCGTCTTGACAAACTGACTACCCGGTTCCAGGAAGCGCTGGCTGATGCGCAAAGCCTGGCACTGGCCAATGACAACCAATACATCGAACCGCAGCACCTGCTGCGTGCGCTGATTGCGCAGAACGACGGCGCAGCCAAGGCGCTGCTGCAGCGCGCCGGCGTCAACGTGAACGGCTTGCAGACCGCGCTGGACGCGGCCATCAAGCGTCTGCCGCAAGTGCAGGGCACCAGCGAGGTCCAGGTGGGCCGCGATCTGGTCAATCTGCTTAACGCCGCCGAGAAAGAATCCATCAAGCGCGGCGACCAGTTCATCGCCAGCGAGCTGTTCCTGCTTGCCGTGTCGGAAGACAAAGGCGAGGCCGGGCGCATTGCGCGCGAGAACGGGCTGAACCGCAAGCCATTGGAAGCGGCCATCCAGGCCGTGCGCGGCGGCGATGCCGTCAATAGCGCCGACGCCGAAACGCAGCGTGAGGCGCTCAAGAAGTACACCATCGACCTGACCGAGCGCGCTCGAATGGGCAAGCTCGACCCGGTGATCGGCCGCGACGACGAGATTCGACGTGCGATCCAGATCCTGCAGCGCCGCACCAAGAACAACCCGGTGCTGATCGGCGAGCCGGGCGTGGGCAAGACCGCGATCGTCGAAGGCCTCGCGCAGCGCATCGTCAACGGCGAAGTGCCCGAAAGCCTGAAGAACAAGCGCGTGCTGGTGCTCGACATGGCCGGCCTGCTGGCTGGCGCCAAGTACCGCGGCGAGTTCGAGGAACGCCTGAAGGCCGTGCTGAACGATGTGGCCAAGGATGAAGGCCAGACCATCGTCTTTATCGACGAGATCCACACCATGGTCGGCGCCGGCAAGGCTGAAGGCGCGATCGACGCGGGCAACATGCTCAAGCCGGCGCTGGCGCGCGGCGAGCTGCACTGCATCGGCGCGACCACGCTGGACGAGTACCGCAAGTACATCGAAAAGGACGCCGCGCTCGAGCGCCGTTTCCAGAAAGTGCTGGTCGATGAGCCGAGCGTGGAGGCGACCATCGCCATCCTGCGCGGCTTGCAGGAAAAGTATGAGCTGCACCATGGCGTTGAAATCACCGACCCGGCCATCGTCGCTGCGGCGGAGCTGTCGCATCGCTATATCACCGACCGCTTCCTGCCCGACAAGGCCATCGACCTGATCGACGAGGCGGCTGCGCGCATCAAGATGGAAATCGACTCCAAGCCGGAGGCGATGGACAAGCTCGAGCGCCGCACCATCCAGCTCAAGATCGAACGCGAGGCGGTCAAGAAAGAGACCGACGAAGCGTCGCTCAAGCGCCTGGACCTGATCGAGCAGGAGATCACGCGCCTGGAAAAGGAGTATGCGGATCTCGACGAGATCTGGAAGGCCGAAAAGGGCGCCGCTCAGGGTACGGCTGCGCTGAAGGAAGAGATCGAGAAGGTCAAGCTGGAGATCGCCAAGCTGCAGCGCGAAGGCAAGCTCGACAAGGTGGCGGAACTGCAGTACGGCAAGCTGCCGGGCCTGGAGGGCAAACTCAAGGCTGCGACCGACGCCGAAGCGAGCGAGCAGAAGCAGCCCAACAAGCTGTTGCGCACGCAAGTCGGTGCCGAGGAAATCGCCGAAGTGGTGAGCCGCGCGACGGGCATCCCGGTATCGAAGATGATGCAGGGCGAGCGCGAGAAGCTGCTCAAGATGGAAGACCGACTGCACAACCGCGTGGTGGGCCAGGACGAAGCCGTGCGGCTGGTGTCCGATGCCATCCGCCGTTCGCGTGCGGGCCTCGCGGACGAGAACAAGCCGTATGGCTCGTTCCTGTTCCTGGGACCGACCGGTGTCGGCAAGACCGAACTGTGCAAGGCCCTGGCCGAGTTCCTGTTCGATTCGGAAGAGCACCTGATCCGCATCGACATGAGCGAGTTCATGGAGAAGCACAGCGTGAGCCGCCTGATCGGCGCGCCGCCGGGATATGTCGGCTATGAAGAGGGTGGTTACCTGACCGAAGCCGTGCGCCGCAAGCCGTACAGCGTGGTGCTGCTCGACGAAGTCGAGAAGGCACACCCGGACGTTTTCAACGTGCTGCTGCAGGTGCTGGACGATGGCCGCCTGACCGATGGCCAGGGACGTACGGTGGACTTCAAGAACACCGTGATCGTGATGACGTCCAACCTCGGTTCGCAGATCATCCAGTCGATGGTGGGCGAGCCGCAGGAAGCGGTGAAGGGCGCGGTATGGCAGGAGGTGCGCACGCATTTCCGGCCCGAGTTCCTGAACCGGATCGACGAAGTCGTGGTGTTCCACGCACTCGACCAGAAGAACATCGAGTCGATCGCGCGCATCCAGCTGCAACGCCTGCAGGGTCGCCTGGCCCGCATGGACATGACGCTGGAGGTCAGCGAACTGGCGCTGGAGAAGATCGCGAGCGCGGGTTACGACCCGGTGTTCGGGGCCCGTCCGCTCAAGCGGGCGATCCAGCAGCAGATCGAAAACCCGGTGGCACGTGCCATCCTGGAAGGAAAGTTTGCTGCGAAGGATGTGGTGCCGGTGGACTATGCCGATGGGGCGTTTGTGATCGGTGGAGTTGCCCAGTAAGCGCGAAGCCTGACAGCAATGTCGCCTTCATGTGCTTGCCAAAAACCCGCCGCAGCGATGCGGCGGGTTTTTTGTTGTCCCGGGCTTACCAGTTGAACCGCACGCCAAGCTTGCCGTCCCAGGCCTGCCGCGTGCCATCGAATCCGCGCTGGTATCCGGCACTGGCGTAGGCGAACAGGTTGCGCCGGAACTCTGCGCTGAAACCGGCCTTGAGTTCGCTCCAGCCGCCCGACAGATCTGCCTGGAACGGGATGAACCCCGATGCAGTGGAAAACGCCGTGCGCGGATCGCCAAGAAATTCATACCACGCCGATACACGTGCCCACACGGTGAACTGGCGCGGCTGGACAGCTTCGTCGTCTTGCCATGTTCTGGCGATTCGTGCGCCGACACGGCCCGCCAGCGAGCGGACGTTGTCGAAGTGCACGGTGGCGCCCGCATCCGACGAGTCGTCGAGCTTCACCCACTGGTACAGCAGTTGCGATTGCGGTTCCAGCACCCAGCCCTGGCCCAAGGCAAACGGATAGCCTGCTTCGATGGATGAGGCAAGCCCGACGCCATGGGTGGTCAGTTCGGGCAGGCCGCGGTTCGAGCTTGCGCGCACGTTGTACCAGGTGCCCTGAATCACGCCGTCCAAGTACCAGTCCTGCAGGCCGTAGTGGGTCCAGTAGCTGCCGACCGTGTAGCCGTCGAAGCGGTTGGTGCCGGCACGCACGCCGGTGAAGTGATCGACATCCATGCCCGCGTAGCCGATGGCGCCATAGACGCCGGCGTGGTCGCGGCGTCCGTCGTCATGCGTGTGGCGCAGCAGGTCTGCGCCGATTTGCATGCCGGCGAAGCGATAGTCGTAGCTCGGTGTCTTGCCGTAGATGCCACGCTGGCCGCCATCGCGATTGCCCTGCATGCCGATGACGCGGCCCCAGCCAGCGCTGGGCACCGGCTCGCCTGAAAGGTCGCTGCGGTTGCGCAGCACGGCCTGCTCGCCCATGCGTTCATGCAGCGTGTCCATCAGCGAGCGGCCGTACTGAAGCGCCAGCGGTGCGATGGCGGTATAGAGCGAGACTTCAGGCCGGTAGTTGGGAATCGGCGGTACAGGACCAGGAGGTGCGGGCGATGGCTTCGGCGCAGGGCAGGGCGGGGACGGCGCTCCCGCGCCCGAACAGTCGAGTGTCGAGCGCAGGTACCAGCTCTGCGGCGCGCTCGCGTCGGTGCTGCCGCGCTGCAGCGTGTACTCGTACGGGCCTGCGACCACGGGGCCGGCCAGCGCAAAGGCATGCGGTTCACTGGCGTGGGCGTCGATGACGAGTATGCCGTTGCCGGTCGTGGTGGCGCCGGGGCCACCGGCATTGCGTATGCGCAGCGCCGTGGTGCCGGATGCCATGTCTGCGACCTGCAGGCGATCGGACGGTGATTCGTCGATGCCCAGTCGGGTATTGAGCGTCAGATTGCCGGACTGGCCGGTGTAGCTACGCGTGGCGAGCAGGTGAAAGCCATCACCGAAGACGATGGCCCCGCTGTTGGTCAGCGTGCTGACGGTGCTGTCGGCAGTGACGGTCCACTGGCTTTGCTGTACGCCAAGCGTGCGTGCGCCGGTGACGGCCCCTGTCAGCACTGTTCTGTTGGTCAACGTGACATCTGCAATGTTGCCGCCGGAGGCATCGGCAACGATGTCACCGTTCAGCGTGGCGCGGTCGGCTGCCAGGGTGAGTCGTGCCGCCTGGCCGTTCATCGACATGACTTCGGCCACGCGTCCTGTGCCGGCGCGCAGGATGGCCCCGTTCCGCACGGTCAGATCCATATCGCTGCCCGCTACCTGGGCGGCTGATTGCGCCGTATCGACAAGGCCGCCGTCGATCAGCACGGTAACAGGTGCATTGGCGTCGGCAGCATGGCTGTAGAGGCCAGCGCCGCTGCCGGTGCTGCGTAGGGTCACGTTGTACAGGTCGAGCCGTGCGCCGTTGGCGAGCTCGGCCCCATGGGCCTGCTGACCCGACGTGTTGACTGTCACATTGCGCGCGACCATGCTGGCGCCCTCATGGACGGCCAATCCGTGGCTGCCTGGGCCAGTCGTGGTGATGGTGCTATCGGCCAGCGTGATGGCGCCGTGCTGCGTCGCGAGCGCGCCAAGGGCGGATGGGCCTTCGGTGCGGACCTGCGCGTTCTGCGCCGTCAGGCTGGAGCCATCGGCGTACACATACAGGCCATGGCTGCCGCGGCCCGCTGTCGTAATGGCACTGTTGCCACGCAGGTTCAGCACGCCGCCGTTGCGAGCGATGGCGGCCGGGGCGTCGGCGCCGTTGGTGCGGATCGTGAAGTTGCCAGCGCCGTTCACGCCGAGAATTCCGCGTGAACCCGCATCGGTCGCAAACAGGCCCGGCGCCGAATCGCCGCGCGTGGTGATGGTGGTGGTGCCTTCCAGGTCGATGACGCCGCCGCCCTGAATCGCCGCGCCTGCCGCGCGCGCGCCGCTGGTCGTGAGGTCAGAGTCCGTCAGCCGGATGGCGCCGCCGAAGTCTTCGAACGCCGCGTGCGATTGCTCGCCCGAGGTCACGATCGTGGCTTGCGCGGTGATGTATTGCGAGCCGAAGCTCTGCACGCCGTAGGAATTCTTGCCGCTTGTCATCACGGAATTGCCGGGCACGGTGAGCGTGATCTTGCCTTGGCTTTGCGCGAAGATGCCCGTTGCGTCGTTGCCGGCGGTGAACAGCTTGAGCGGGCCGGTGGCCGTCACGATGCCGCCGTCTTGCGCAGTCACCGCAGCCTGGTAATCGCCCCGGCCGGTATCGATGGTGCCACCGGCAAGCGTCAGCTCGCACGCATTGGCAACGGCCTTGCCGCCTTGCCATGGCGAACATTCGGCCGCTTCGGCCTCGGGGACTCCGGGCATGGCACCGAAGATAAGCAACGCCAGGGAAGATCTCGCGAGCATAAGCGGGCGCGCCGGGCGGCACGTTATGAAAACCGAAAGGGACACTAACGGCAGCAAAGGGCGTACGCAATTGCAGTTTTTTGAGCGCCCGATAAAGTGTTTTGCGATGCAGCAAAGTACTGAACGGTTTGTGATGCGGGCGGCGCAACCCGGCGCGGCGAACCGAAAAATCCATGCGTCCCGACGCAATGAGCCCGGCTTGACCTTGATCAATCCGGAATCGAGGCTGTCCCGATACCATTGGTTCTGTCATGGAGATGCGGGGGCGCTCTTCATGACTTGTCTACCCGTTTCCGAATGGAAACTTGGCCCGCACCGGTCATACGGTGCGGGCGTTTTCTTTTGGGCGTCCGCTTTTGGTGTCCGATTGACCACCAGAGCCACCCTGCGTCACCCATGCACCGGCATGTGCATATTTCCGCGCGATCTTATGCGGAAAACACGCAAGGATCGGCGAAACCATTCGTTCCGTTCAGATAGGCCCCTCGGTAGTCTTGCTCCTGACATAAGCCCGACCACACATTGCGGGCAAGCCAATGAGGCGCCTCCGGCGCCAGTCACGAGACCTGACGGGAGCAACAAGATGATCCGCAAGCTGGCCATTGGCCTGGCCGCATTTGCCGCTATCGGCGCCGCGCAGACGGCGACGGCAACCAATCTGCTGAACGTTTCGTATGATCCGACGCGCGAACTGTACGTGGACGTGAACGCCGCGTTTGCCAAGGCCTGGAAGGCGCAGGGCGGCGATACCGTGACAGTACGCCAGTCGCACGGCGGCTCGGGCAAGCAGGCCCGCTCCGTGATTGACGGCCTTGATGCCGATGTGGTTACGCTGGCGCTCGGCTACGACATCGACGCGATTGCCGAGAAAGGCCTGATCAAGCCAGACTGGCAGAAGCGCTTGCCGCACAACGCCTCGCCGTACACCTCGACCATCGTGTTCCTGGTGCGCAAAGGTAACCCGAAAGGCATCAAGGACTGGAACGACCTGGTGAAGCCAGGCGTGCAGGTCATCACGCCCAATCCCAAGACTTCGGGCGGCGCGCGCTGGAACTACCTGGCCGCATGGGGCTATGCGCAGCGACAGCCGGGCGGCAATGACGCCAAGGCGCGCGAATTTGTTGGCGAACTGCTCAAGCACGTGCCCGTGCTCGATTCCGGCGCGCGCGGCGCGACCACGACCTTTGTCGAGCGCGGCCTTGGCGACGTGCTGATCGCATGGGAAAACGAAGCGATCCTGGCGATCAAGGAACTCGGTCCGGACAAGTTTGACATCGTCGCGCCGTCGGTCTCGATCCTGGCCGAGCCGCCCGTCGCGGTGGTCGACAAGGTGGTCGACAAGAAGGGCACGCGCAAGGTGGCCGAAGCCTACCTGCAGTTCCTGTACACCGATGAAGGCCAGGAAATCGCTGCCAAGAACTACTACCGTCCGATTTCAGCGAAGGTGGCCGCCAAGTACGCGGCAAACTTCCCGAAGGTGAAGCTGTTCACCATCGATGAAGCTTTCGGCGGCTGGCAGAAGGCGCAGAAGACCCACTTTGCCGATGGCGGTTCGTTCGACCAGATCTACCAGCCCGGCAAGAAGCAATAGTCATCCAGAAGACGGACGGGCCGGCCCCAAGGTTTCGGGCGACCGGCACCGTCCCGCCAACCAGAAGAAGGAAGCCCCGATGTCGATCCTTACGCTGTCCTGCAGTCCCTCGGGGCTATCGCCCTCTGCTTCGCTGCCCCGGCGCTCCACGCAGGCCGCGGCGACACAGCGATGTCCCGCCTGAGCTGATTCGTAGTCCCGCCGGCGAACCGTACTGACGTACCGACACCGGGCCGGCGCCTCCACCGCAATCACGTTGTCATGCCGCCTGCAGAGCAGGCCGGCAGGGCGGATTGCGGACCGCATTCGGCCACAACCATCCATGCAGACAGATTGCCGGACCAGCGCCGGCTGAGGAAGCCATCCATGACATCGTCCAGCTTGTCGCCGGTTGCCGGCGAATCGATCCATTCCCGCCATCCGCAAATCGGCAGCCAGCGCCGCCGCCGCATTCTGGCCGCCGCGCTAGTGCTGGCGACCGGCCTGGCCTACGGCGTGTTGCCCGGCCGCGCCGAGGCGCAATCGACGAACGTCGATCCGAAGGTGCTGCGCATCGGCTACCAGAAGTACGGCACGCTGACGCTGCTGAAAGCGCGCGGCACCTTGGAGAAGCGCCTGGCGCCGCAGGGCATCACGGTCAAGTGGACGGAATTCCCGGCCGGGCCGCAACTGCTGGAAGGCCTCAACGTGGGCGCGATCGACTTCGGCACGGTCGGCGAAGCGCCGCCGATCTTCGCGCAGGCCGCCGGCGCGCAACTCGCGTATATCGGCAACGAGCCGCCGGCGCCCACTGCCGAGGCCATCGTCGTGCCGAAGGACTCGGCCATCAAGAGCGTCGCCGACCTGCGCGGCAAGCGCGTGGCGCTGAACAAGGGCTCGAACGTGCATTACCTGCTTGTGCGCCAGCTCGAGAAGGCCGGCATTCCCTTCAGCGACATCCAGCCGGTCTACCTGCCACCAGCAGACGCGCGTGCCGCATTCGAACGCGGCGCGGTCGATGCGTGGGTGATCTGGGACCCGTTCCTGGCCGCCGCGGAAAAGCAGCTCGGCGCGCGCGTGGTGGCCGATGGACGCGGCGCCGACGGCAAGAACGTGGTCAGCAATCACCAGTTTTATCTCGCGTCGCGTCCCTATGCGCAAGCCAGGCCCGAGATCGTCAAGCTGCTGCTCGATGAACTCGCGTCGCTCGGCGCGTGGGCAGAGAAGAACCCGAAGGACGCGTCGGCCGTGCTGACCGGCGAACTCGGACTCGACCCCGCCGTGCTCGACCTGGCCGTCTCGCGCTTTTCGTATGGCGCGCGGCCGGTGAGTGCTGACGTGCTGGCTGAGCAGCAACGCATTGCCGACGTCTTTCACTCGCTCAAGCTGATCCCGAAGCCGATCAAGGTCTCGGACGCAAGCTGGCAGCAGGCGCGGCGCTGACGCAAATCCTGCTGGACGACCACAACGATAACGAGGTACCGCATGCAAGTATTCTGGTTTATCCCGACCCACGGCGACAGCCGCTACCTGGGTACGTCCGAAGGCGCGCGCGAGGTTGGCATCGACTACCTGAAACAGGTAGCCGTTGCCGCCGACACGCTGGGCTACGAGGGCGTGCTGATTCCGACGGGACGTTCGTGCGAAGACCCGTGGGTGGTGGCATCGGCGCTCGCTGCCGTGACGCAGAAGCTGCGCTTCCTCGTGGCCGTACGCCCGGGGCTGATGACGCCGACGCTGGCCGCGCGCATGGCCGCGACGTTCGACCGCATTTCAGGCGGACGGCTGCTGGTCAACCTGGTGACGGGTGGCGATGTGGCCGAACTCGAGGGCGATGGCCTGTTTCTCGACCACGCCGCACGCTACGAAGCGTCGTCCGAGTTCATCCGCATCTGGCGCGACGTGCTCGCGGCCAGCCATGACAGCGGCGAGATCAGCTTCAAAGGGCGCCACCTGAGGGTGAAGGGCGCGCGCGTGCTGTACCCGCCGTTGCAACGCCCCCATCCGCCGGTGTACTTCGGCGGTTCTTCTGCCGCTGCACACGAGCTGGCGGGCGAGCAGGTCGATACCTACCTGACCTGGGGCGAGCCGCCGGCCGATGTCGCGCTGAAGCTGGCCGACGTGCGCAAGCATGCCGAGCGCCACGGCCGCACGGTGAAGTTCGGCATCCGCCTGCACGTGATCGTGCGCGAGACCGAGGCCGCTGCCTGGGCCGCGGCGGACGATCTCATCAGCCGCCTCGACGACGAGACCGTGGCGCGCGCGCAGGCCGTGTTTGCCAAGATGGATTCCGAAGGCCAGCGCCGCATGGCTGCATTGCACGCCGGTGGCAACAAGCGCACGCGCGAGGCGCTGGAAATCAGTCCCAACCTTTGGGCTGGCGTAGGCCTCGTACGTGGGGGCGCAGGCACGGCGCTGGTGGGCAATCCCCATCAGGTCGCGGAGCGCATCCGCGAATACGCCGAGCTGGGCATCGATACCTTCGTACTGTCCGGCTATCCGCATCTCGAAGAAGCGTACCGCTTCGCGGAACTGGTGTTCCCGCTGCTGCCGCTTGCCGTACGCAACAAGCTGCCCGGGCAGGTCCTGTCGGGTCCATTCGGGGAAGTCATGGCGACCGGCATCGTGCCGCGCGCGTCGCAGAGCTGAGGAGGCCGCCATGTCCGCTGTTTGGATTGGGTCGCCGCGCCGTGACTGGCGAATCGTGGCGCGCACGCTCGCGCCGTGGGTCGTGCCTGCGCTACTGCTCGTTGCCTGGCAGGCTGCATCGCAGCACGGCTGGCTGTCGACGCGCGTACTGCCGGCGCCGCTCGCCGTGGTGAAGGCCGGCTGGGAACTGGCCCGTTCGGGCGAACTATGGACGCACGTCTGGGTCAGCACGTGGCGCGCCGTTGTGGGCCTCGCCGTAGGCGGAGGCCTTGGCCTGTTGCTCGGGTTGCTGACCGGTACGTTCCGCACCGCGGCCACGTTGCTCGACAGCACGCTGCAGATGGTCCGCAACATTCCGACGCTTGCGCTGATTCCGCTTGTGATCCTGTGGTTCGGCATCGATGAGACCGCCAAGCTGTTCCTGGTCGCGCTGGGCGTGTTTTTCCCGGTGTACCTGAACACGTTCCACGGCATCCGTGCCGTCGATCCGGGTCTGATCGAGATGGCGCGCAGCTACGGGCTGTCGGGCTGGCGCCTGTACCGCGAGGTGATCCTGCCCGGCGCGCTGCCGAATATCCTCGTTGGGGTGCGTTTTTCGCTGGGCCTGATGTGGGTGATCCTGATCGTTGCGGAGACCATATCGGCGCAATCGGGCATCGGCTACATGACCATGAACGCGCGCGAGTTCCTGCAGACCGATGTGGTGCTCGTGGGCATCCTACTCTATGCGCTGCTTGGCAAGCTGGCCGATGTGCTGTCTCGCGGGCTCGAACGAATCTGGCTGCGCTGGCATCCCGGCTATCAGGCTGCATAAGGAGAACGCGACATGCAAAGCAATCCCGTGGAACAGGCCGCGCTCGCTTATGCCGGTACGCGTCTGAAGCAGACGGATGCGCCGCTCAGTGCCGAAACGCAGCCTGGTGGTGTCGCGCTGCACGTGCAGCAGGTCATCAAGCGCTATGACGGGCGTGAGGTGCTGCACCGTATCGAACTCACAGCGGCACCGGGAGAATTCGTCGCCATCGTGGGCCGCAGCGGCTGCGGCAAGAGCACCTTGCTACGGCTGGTGGCAGGGCTCGAATGCGCGGACGAAGGCGCCATCACGCTCGACGCACAACCGGCACGTACGCTGCAGCAGGACATCCGCGTGATGTTCCAGGACTCGCGCCTGCTGCCGTGGAAAGGCGTGCTGGAGAACGTAGCGCTGGGCCTGCCGCGCGAACGCCGCGAAGAGGCCGCAGCGGTGCTCGCGCAGGTTGGCCTCAGAGATCGCGCGGATGCGTGGCCGGCGCGGCTCTCCGGCGGGCAGCGCCAGCGCGTGGCACTGGCGCGCGCGCTGGTGCACCACCCGCGCCTGCTGCTGCTCGACGAACCGCTCGGTGCGCTGGATGCGCTCACGCGCATCGAGATGCAAGGGCTGATCGAATCGCTGTGGCGACGCTTAGGCTTTACCGCGCTGCTCGTGACGCACGACGTGTCCGAGGCCGTGGCACTGGCCGACCGCATCGTGCTGATCGAAGACGGCCACATTGCGATGGATGAGCGCGTGGCGCTTCCACGGCCCCGGCAACATGGCTCGGCCGCGTTCGCGCAGATTGAGGAACGGGTGCTGCGGCGGGTCATGCAGCACACGCCGGATGCGGAGGGCGTTTCGCAATCAGAGCCGGAAGCCACCGCGGACTGGTCGCTCGTGCGCACGGTGGAGTCGGTGCGCTTCGCGGTGTAACGCATTCGGAACCCGCGCATCGTCATTACACAATCTTCATACGCCTTCACCAAAGGAGCTTCTATCATGAGCATTCAGGCGATCAACGTACGCAACCAGTTCCGCGGCAAGGTTGCCGCCATCATCGAAGGCCCGGTGGTTTCCGAAGTGGACGTGGAAACGCCAGCCGGCATCGTCACCTCGGTCATCACCACGCGCTCGATCCGCGACCTCGGCCTCACGCTGGGCAGCGAAGTCGTTGCGCTGGTCAAGGCCACCGAAGTGTCCATTGCCAAGCTGTAAAGTGCCGCGGGCTGTGTACGCACGGCCTGCAGCTTGACTGTCCAATAGGAACAAAGGCGCCGGGAGGCGCGAAAGGAAACACAGGCATGGCCATCGCAGGCGCGAACGCACCCGAAGCCACGTGGGGCGCCCTGGAGCGCTATCTTGAAACGCTGCCGCGGCAGCCGCTGGCCGACCGCCAGCTTTGGCGCGACGCGCGTGGCCAGGTGCAGGGCCAGTTCTTCAACTGTTCGCTCACGAGCGCATTCGAGCCGCTGGTGACGCTGGCCGACCGCGAGGTCGTTGCACACGAAGGGGCGATCCACACGTATGCAGAGGACGGTGTCGGCCTTGCCGCCTGGAAGCTGTTTGCAATGGCCGCCGATGACGCTACGCTGGTGTCGCTGGACCGTCTGTCGCGCCTCGTGCATGCCATCAATTACTTTGCCGCGGACGGCGCCCACAAGCTGGTGCTCAATGTGCACAACCGCCTGCTGGCGGCAGTGGCCGATGACCATGGCTCCGCATTCCGGCGCGCGCTGCAGTCGCTGGGCCTGCCCGTCGATCGCTTCGTGATCCAGGTGCCCGCCAGCGCCAATGACGACTTGCCGCTGCTGCTGCATGTAGTGGGCAACTATCGCCGCAATGGCTTTGCCGTGAGCCTGCAGGCGTCCGATCCGGCCGAGGCCGGCGCGTTGATGGCGCACGCCTTGCCCGACTGGCTCAAACTGGATATGCGCCGTACATGGACCGACCGCCAGCTTGCCGGGCTGGGCGCGAGCGCGGCCAACGCCGGCGTCACGCTGATTGGCCGGCGGCTGCAGGACGCATCGAGCGTGGAGCGCCTGCAGGCGGCAGGTATCGGGCTGGGGCAGGGCGCGTTTGCGGGCGGGCTGATGACGCCTGCGTCGCTGCGGTCTGCACGGACATTGAGCGAGGAGGTGGCATGACGGAGATTAGCAAGCCGGTTCCGCGCCTGGAAATCCCCAGGCACCTGCAAGTGCTCACGGTGCCGGGCCTGCACGGCAGCGGTCCGGGGCACTGGCAAAGCCGCTGGGAGCAGCGCTTCCCCGGCTGGCAGCGCATCGAGCAGCATGACTGGTCGCGTCCGAGCCTGCCGTTGTGGGCGGAACGCGTGTCAGAAGGCGTCATGCGCGCGCAACGCGTGGCATCGCGCGGCGCGGTGCTGGTCGCGCACAGCTTCGGGTGTCTGGCCACGCTGCGGCAGGCAGCGCTCGATCCGGCGGGCATCGCCGGCGCGCTGCTGGTGGCGCCCGCGGATCCAGACAAATTCGCTGTCGCGCATCTGTTGCCCGCTTACAGGCTGCCATTCCCAACCATTCTGATTGCGAGCCGCAACGATCCGTGGATGCCGCAACGCACGGCCTTCAGCTGGGGGACGCTTTGGGGCAGCGAGCTGATCGATGCGGGCAGCCTCGGTCACATCAATGCAGATTCCGGCCTGGGTGAGTGGGGCGAAGGTCTGGGTTTGCTTGGCACGCTTGTGCAGCGGATCAACTTCGCAGGTAGCGCCGAAGCCACAGGTGACCAGACAGCTCCTTGG
The DNA here is from genome assembly GCF_057073735.1 of Cupriavidus sp. C1SS-2L. Classification (NCBI taxonomy): domain Bacteria; kingdom Pseudomonadati; phylum Pseudomonadota; class Betaproteobacteria; order Burkholderiales; family Burkholderiaceae; genus Cupriavidus; species Cupriavidus sp. C1SS-2L. Next base: position 2,193,123 of record NZ_CP172708.1, on the reverse strand, counting down.
GAAGCTGGCGTGGAAGTCACTTCTACGGTCCCATATATCTAAATCGTCTAAGAAAATTCGCAAAGATTCGTTCTGTTTATAAGGCGGCATCTGCAGAATTTGTCTCGTAGGGCCGGTGCTTTATGCGCCGGTTTCATAAGGACCCGCGCCACGTCGCGGGGCCGATCACCAACGAGACGACATGCCACCGACCATTTCCCTGGCGGACACGCCCCCACCGGCCGCCCCCGATTCGCGTGCCAGCCGCAGCGCGCCGGGCCGTAACAGCCGCCAGCGCTTTACGGTATTGCCAGGCTTTGGCCTGTCCCTCGGTTTCACGATTTTCTATCTCACGCTGATCGTGCTCGTCCCGCTGTCGGCCACGTTCCTGAAGACGTTCACGATGACGTGGGAGGCCTTTTGGACGACGGTGACGGCGCCACGCGTGGTCGCCTCGTATCAACTGAGCTTTGGTGCTTCGCTGATCGCCGCCATCATCAATACGGTCTTCGGGCTGGTGGTCGCGTGGGTGCTGGTGCGCTACCGCTTTCCGGGCAAGCGCCTGATCGATGCGCTGGTGGACCTGCCGTTCGCGCTGCCCACGGCCGTGGCTGGTATTGCGCTGACGGCATTGTTCGCGGGCAATGGCTGGATTGGCCGCTATCTGGAGCCGCTAGGCATCAAGGTGGCCTTCACCCCGCTGGGCGTGGTGGTGGCGCTGACTTTCATTGGCCTGCCGTTCGTCGTACGCACGGTGCAGCCGGTGCTCGAAGACGTCGAGCAGGAGCTCGAAGAAGCCGCGGCCAGCCTCGGTGCCACGCGTCTGCAGACCTTTATCCGCGTGATCCTGCCCGCCATCCTGCCCGCGCTGCTGACCGGCTTTGCGCTGTCGTTTGCACGGGCCACCGGCGAGTACGGCTCAGTGGTGTTCATCTCCGGCAACATGCCAATGGTCTCGGAAATTGCGCCGCTGATGATCTATTCGAAGCTCGAGCAATACGACTACGCCGGCGCCACCGCCGTGGCCGTGGTGATGCTGGTGATTTCCTTCGGGCTGCTGCTCGTGATCAACCTGCTGCAGGCCTGGACGCGCCGCCACCAGTCGGGCGCGCATAGCGGCCTGGCACTCGAAGCGCCCGCCACGGACAAGGAGCACTGACATGGCCGGCGCAGTTTCGGGCCGCCTTGGGCGGCAGGGTGGGGCCCACCACAAGTTCGACGCCACCGGCGAAGCCGTATGGGTGCGCTTCACGCTGATCACCGTGGCGGTGTTGTTCCTTACGCTGTTCCTGTTCGTGCCGCTCGCATCGGTCTTCTACGAGGCGCTGCGCAAGGGCGTAGAGACTTACTGGGAAGCGCTGATCGAGCCGGACGCGCTGTCTGCAATCGAGCTCACGCTGACGGTGGCCGCGATTGCCGTGCCGCTGAACTTGGTGTTCGGCGTGGCTGCAGCATGGGCCATCGCCAAGTTCGAGTTCCCGGGCAAGAGCCTGCTGACCACGCTGATCGACCTGCCGTTCTCGGTGTCGCCGGTGATCTCGGGCCTGGTCTATGTGCTGATGTTCGGCGCGCAGGGCTGGTTTGGTCCGTGGCTGGAGGCGCATGACATCAAGATCATGTTTGCGGTGCCCGGCATCGTGCTGGCCACGATCTTCGTAACCTTCCCGTTCGTGGCGCGCGAGCTGATTCCGTTGATGCAGGCGCAGGGCAGTGAGGAGGAAGAAGCCGCCATCGTGCTGGGTGCGTCGGGCTGGCAGACCTTCTGGCACATCACGCTGCCGAATATCCGCTGGGGCCTGCTGTACGGCGTGATTCTGTGTAACGCCCGTGCGATGGGCGAGTTCGGCGCGGTATCGGTCGTATCGGGCCATATTCGTGGCCTGACCAACACCATGCCGCTGCACGTGGAGATCCTCTACAACGAGTACAACTTCGCTGCGGCATTCGCGGTCGCATCGCTGCTGACGCTGCTGGCCCTGGTCACGCTGGGCATCAAGACGCTGGTCGAACTGCGCGCCCGCAAGGAAAACGAAGACGCTGCCACGGAACGTCCGCTGGCTGCATTGCAAGGACAGGCATCATGAGCATTCAGGTCAAGAACGTAGAGAAGCGCTTTGGCGATTTTGTCGCGCTGGACAACGTCTCGCTGGACTTCGAAGAGGGCGAGCTGACCGCGCTGCTGGGGCCGTCGGGCTGCGGCAAGACCACGCTGCTGCGCATCATCGCGGGCCTGGAGCGCGCCGATGCGGGCCAGATCGTGCTGGCCGGGCGCGATGCCTCGGAGCAGCATGTGCGCCAGCGCCAGGTTGGCTTCGTGTTCCAGCACTATGCGTTGTTCAAGCACATGAGCGTGTTCGAGAACGTGGCGTTCGGCCTGCGCGTGAAGCCGCGCAACGAGCGCCCGAGCGAAGCGAAGATCCGCGAGAAGGTGAAGTCGCTACTGGAACTCGTCCAGCTCGACTGGCTGGCCGACCGCTATCCCGCGCAGCTTTCGGGTGGCCAGCGCCAGCGTATTGCGCTGGCCCGCGCGCTTGCCGTGGAGCCGCGCGTGCTGCTGCTCGACGAGCCGTTCGGCGCGCTCGATGCCAAGGTGCGCAAGGAACTGCGCCGCTGGCTGCGCCGCCTGCACGACGAACTGCACGTAACCAGCGTATTTGTCACGCACGACCAGGAAGAAGCGCTTGAAGTAGCCGACCAGGTGGTGTTGATGAATCGCGGCCACGTCGAACAGTTCGGCTTGCCGGAAGCGGTCTACAACCATCCGGCCACGCCATTCGTGTTCGGCTTCCTCGGCAATGTCAACCTGTTCCATGGCCGCCTGGAAGTGGGAGAGAGCGGTGGCCTGCTGCATACCGGCGAAGCGGTGCTGCCCGTGGTGGGCAGCGGCCATGAGACGGCCGGTGACGCGGTGGCCTATGTGCGGCCGCACGATCTCGATCTCGAACGCTATGCGCCGGGCACTGACGGTATCGCCGTCACGCTGCGCCGCGCGCTGACGCTCGGCCCCGTGGCTCAGCTCGAACTTGAGCGCGAAGACAACCAGGACGTCATCGAAGTGGCGCTGCCGCTTGAACGCTTCCGCCACGCGGGCTTCCGCGAAGGCGAACTGCTGGCGGTGCGTCCGCGCCAGCTGCGTGTCTTCACCCAGCACACACAACAACAATCGAACGCGCGCGCCAACGGCGCGACGTCAAGCCGGCAAGGGGCAGTGCGATGAATTTTCAGCAACTCCGATCGATCCGCGAGGCGGTACGCCGCCAGTTCAACCTGACCGAAGTCGCCAACGCGCTGTACACCTCGCAGCCGGGCGTGTCGCGCCAGATCCGCGAACTCGAAGAAGAACTCGGCGTGGAGATTTTCGAGCGCTATGGCAAGCGCCTGACCGGGCTGACCGAGCCGGGCCGCGAGATCGTGCGCATTGTCGAGCGCCTGCTGCTCGAGGCCGAGAACCTGCGCCAGGCCGGCGACGAATTTGCGGGCCGCCATACCGGCCGCCTGACGGTGGCCACGACGCACACGCAGGCACGCTATGCGTTGCCGAAGGTGGTGCAGTCGTTCCGTCGCGAGTATCCGCACGTCACGCTCGCGCTGCAGGAGGCGTCGCCCACGCACATCGTCGAACTGCTGCTGACGGGGCAGGCCGACATCGGCATCGCGACCGAGGCGCTTGCCACCGAGGCCGGGCTGACCTCGTTTGACGCCTACACATGGCAGCACGTGCTGGTGGTCTCGCCCGATCATCCGCTGACGCTCGTGCCGGAGCCGACGCTGGAAGACCTGGCCGGTTTCCCCCTGATCACGTATGACGCCGGCTTCACCGGCCGCCGCAAGATCGATGGTGCCTTTGCCGAGGCCGGCCTGCAGCCCGAAATCGTGCTGACGGCGCTGGATGCGGACGTCATCAAGACCTATGCCGAGCTCGAACTTGGCGTCGGCATCATTGCCTCGATGGCCTACGACGACCGCAAGGATTCGGGCCTGGTGCGGATTTCCGCCGACCATCTGTTCGACTCCAACACCACGAGCGTCGCAGTGCGCCGTGGCTCATACCTGCGCGGCTATGCGCACGCCTTCATCAACATGTTCGCGCCGCACCTGTCACGCGATACGGTCTCCAGCGCGCTGGGCGAAAGCGACACGCGGCAGGCCCTGGCCGCGTGATTGCGCGCCGGCTACCCGGCCGGCCTTGCCTCGCTGCCCCATCCGGGCAGCCCCATCTGTGCAGGCAGCGGCGCATGCCGCTGTCCATCCCGTCCCGGCGCGGTTCGCGCCGCGCGCCCGCCGTTCGTCGCACGATACTTTTCTTTCCGGCCCAAGGCATCGTAAAGTGCCTGCACGTGCGGGAGACGTCGACTGAGAAGCGACTCTCCGTTCCATGCTGCAGCGCAACAGAGACTGCGCGCGATGCCATTGACAAGTGAGAGAGACATGAGAACGGGTGGCTCAGGCGGGGCAGGAACCGTATGCTTGCGGATCACCGCACATTGCGTAAGGCATAGGGCACGCTAACATGAACGCCATGGAACGCTGTATCTCTGCTGCCATCCCGTCCCGGCTGACAATCCTTGGGCGTGACCTGCTCTTTGTGCTTTGCATGAACACGGTGATCGCGGTCAGCCTGAACTACGGCTTCCAGACCGGAGGCACGCTGTGGCACAACTTTGTCTACAGCCACCTGATCGGCATATCGATCTGGATGCTGATCGATATTCCGCGCGTGATGATTTGGTGGAACGATCGCCCGCGCCGCTGGCCGTTCCTGTTCCTGGCCGCGGCAGCCGTGCCTATGGGCGTGGTGCTGGGCAGCTGGGCCACGCGCGAAGTACTGAACCTGCCGCCAAAACTGTCCGCTGAAACCGGCGATATGCTGCGCATGTGCCTGGTGGTGGGCATGCTGGCGTCCGCCAGCATGATCTATTTCTACTGGTCACGCGAAAAGCTGGCTTATCTAGAACGCCAGGCCGCGCTGGACGCCCTCCAGCGCGAAGAAGCCGAGAAGCAACTCGTGCGCGCTCAGCTGATGGCACTCCAGGCACAGATCGAACCGCATTTCCTGTTCAACTCGCTGGCCAATCTCGACGGACTCATTGCCACCGACCCGCGCGCGGCACGCAAGCTGCTGCAACGGCTGATCGGTTTCCTGCGCACCTCGCTGTCGCATACGCGGGCCGAGCAATGCACGCTGCGTCAGGAGTTCGAGTTGCTGCGCAGCTATCTCGATATCCAGGGCATGCGCTTCGGCACGCGCCTTGGCTACGACTTCGACCTGCCTGCCGAGCTGGCCGGTGTGGAGATTCCGCCGATGCTGATCCAGCCGCTCGTGGAGAATGCGGTCACGCATGGCATCGAGCCGTGCATGCGCGGTGGCCACATTACGCTGTCGGCGCGCGCGGCTGGCGAAGACGCGGTACAGGTCATCATCGCCGATACCGGCGTCGGCTTCGGCCATGGATCGGGCAAGGGCTCTGGCCTCGGCCTGACGCACGTGCGCGAACGGCTCGCGCGCATCTTTGGCGCGGCGGCCAGCATGCAGATGGAAGAAAACACGCCGCGCGGCGTGGTCGTGCGTCTGACGCTGCCGATGACCCGCCATACCGAAGTGCCAATGCCGGCGCCGGCTGCTCCTCCCGTGCCGGCCACGCCTGCCGGTGCTACACCGGCCATGCCTCGCCTCGGATGATCTGAAACGCCCTGCCTGCTGACATCGATCACGCCCCTGATCCCTGCCATGACTCCGACCCTGCTGATTGCCGATGATGAACCCCTGCTGGCCCGCGTGCTGGAATCCGAGCTGAGCGCGCTGTGGCCGGAAGCCAGCGTGGTCAGCGTGGTGCACGATGGCGTCGCTGCGCTGGAAGCCGCACGGCAACAACAGCCGACCGTGGTGTTCCTCGACATCCGCATGCCCGGTATGAGCGGCATGGACGTGGCCCGCGAACTGGTCGAGTTCGATGACCCGCCGCTTGTGGTATTCGTGACGGCCTACGACCAGTTCGCGCTGGAGGCGTTCGAACGCGCCGCCGTGGACTACGTGCTCAAGCCCGTGCAGCACGAGCGGCTGGAGGCAACGGTTTCGCGGCTGAAGGCGCGGCTGGCGGCGGCACAGGCCGATGCGGAGCCGAGCACCGCCCAAATCGACAACGACCGGCTGGCTCAACTGCTTAACCGGCTGGATGCGCTGGAGAATCCAACAGCCGCCCGTGCCGCGACAGGGCAGCAGGGCAGTTACCTGCGCTTCATCAAGGCGCTGGTCGGACAGGAGGTCCGCATCATCCCGGTCGATGAGGTGATTTACCTGGAAGCGACCGACAAGTACGTCAACGTCGTGTCTACCGGTGGCGAGGCGTTGATCCGCACCAGCCTGCGCGAACTGGCGCAGCAGTTGGATCCCGAGCGCTTCTGGCAGATCCACCGCGGTACCGTGGTCAATATCACATGCGTCGCCAGCGCTGTCCCGCAGTCGCTCGGCCGCGTGTCGCTGCGCCTGCGAGATCGGCCGGAATCGCTGCCCGTGGCCCGGCAGTACGCCTACCTGTTCAAGCAGATGTAGTTGGCTCCGGCGTTGCGGCGGCGGCTGCACCGGGACGCAGTCGCTTGCGGTTTTCCACTATGATGCGAGCTTCGGTGCGCGTTTTTGCATGCCCTCGCTTGCAGGGCTGCGGCGCGCGTGCCTGGCTCCATCCCGCGAATCCGCCGCCATGACTACCGCCGCTTTCGATCCCAGCCGCAATACGCTCCGCCATGATGCCCAGGTGATCGGGCTGGTAGGGCTGGCGCACGGGGTTTCCCACTTCTATCACCTGTTGCTCGCGCCGCTGTTCCCATGGATCAAGGCGGAGTTCGGGCTGAGCTATGCCGAGCTCGGGCTGCTGATGACGGTCTTCTTTGCTGTGTCGGCAGTGGTGCAGACGGCGTCAGGCTTCGTGGTGGATCGCATAGGCGCCCGGCCGGTGCTGTTTGGCGGTCTGGCCTTCCTGGGTGCGGCGGCCTTGCTGCTGTCGACGAGCACCGGCTATGCGATGCTGCTGTTCGGCGCCGGCGTGGCGGGACTAGGCAACGGCGTGTTCCATCCGGCCGATTTCACGCTGCTGAACAAGCATGTGTCGCAGCCCCGGCTAGGCCATGCGTTCTCGGTGCACGGCATCTCGGGCAACCTGGGCTGGGCGGCCGCACCGGTATTCCTGGTAACCATTGCCAACCTGGCGACATGGCGCGTGGCGCTGGCCGCTGCTTCGGTGGTGGCCTTCAGCGTGCTGGCGGTGTTGCTGGTGCTGCGCCATGTGCTCGACCCGCGCGAACTGGGCAGTGCGGTCGGCCGTCCCAAGGCCGCGCAGTCCGGCGCCGGCGGCAGCCTGCTGGGTTTCCTGAAACTGCCGCAGGTCTGGGTATGCTGGGCCTTCTTCCTGCTGACCACGTTCTCGGCCGCCGGCATCCAGAGCTTCGCACCGACGGCGCTGACGCAGCTCTACGGCATTCCGTTTACGCTCGCGACGGCGTCCTACACCATCTACATGCTCTGCAGCGCGGGCGGCATGGTGGTCGGCGGGTTTGCCGCGACACGCACGAGCAACCATGACAGGCTGATCGCGCTGAGCTTCACGGTATCGGGCCTGATGGCCGTGCTGGTGGGCCTGAATGTTGCACCGGGCCTGTTGGTGCCGGTGCTGCTGGGCGTGGTCGGCTTTGGCGCGGGCACGGCGGGTCCGTCGCGCGACCTGCTCGTGCGTGCTGCGGCCCCGGCCGGGGCTACCGGGCGCGTGTACGGGGTGGTGTATTCGGGCCTGGATATCGGCCTGGCGAGCGGCCCGCTGTTCTTCGGTGCGCTGATGGACGCGCACCTGCCCAACTGGGTGTTCTTCATGATCGGCGGCTTCCAGCTGGTGTCGATCCTGACCGCCGTGACGGTCGGCAACGGCAACCGTTCGCGCCGCGATGCTGGTTCGCAGGCAACGGCGGCGTAGCGCTGACCAGGCGGTACCGAAATTCTTCCTTGCAGGAGTGTTAGATGAAGCATGTCACCACCGATCTTTGCGATGCCAACGAGCCGCGTCTGGCTGACGGCACGCTGCGCGTCATGGCTCCGGTGTTCCGCGCGTTCGGCAAGCAGCAGGCCTTTGCCGGCCCGGCTGCGACGCTGAAGATCTTTGAAGACAACTCGCTCGTGCGCGAGGCGCTGGAATCGCCGGGGCGGGGCCGTGTGCTCGTAGTCGATGGCGGCGGCTCGCTGCGCTGCGCGCTGGTCGGGGGCAACCTCGGTCTGCTGGCCGAGAAGAACGGCTGGGTCGGCATCATCGTCAATGGCTGCGTGCGCGACACGGGCGAGCTGGATGTCTGCGACATCGGCATCCGCGCGCTCGCCGCGCATCCGCAGAAGAGCCAGAAGCGCGGTGCTGGCGAGCGCGACGTGGCAGTGCAGATGCCCGGTGCCGTGGTACGCCCCGGCAACTGGATCTACGTGGATGCCGATGGCGTACTGGTGTCCGAAGAAAAGCTTGGTGCCTGATATGCCAAAGGTTTTTGTCTACGGCACGTTGCGCGCCGGCGAGGTCAACGATCTGAACACTGCTGCACACCGGCACGGCATCGCCGCCCCTACGCTGCTCGGCACGGGGACCATTGCCGGGCGGCTCTATGACTTCGGCACCTATCCGGGGCTGGTGCTCGATTCGACGGCCAGTCCGGCGGTGGGCGATATCTACGACGTGCCTGAGGCGCTGTTGCCGGTCCTCGACGAGATCGAGGAAGTCTATCCGGGCCAGGCCTCGCTCTTTGTCCGGGAAGAACAGGCCGTCCTTCATCAGGGCCAGCCGGTGGATTGCCTGTTGTATCCGGTGGCCGATGCAGCCGTCACGGGACTACCGTGCATCAACAGTGGCGACTGGGTGGCTTACCGCAAGGCGCGAGATACCGCTGCAGCGTGATACTCGCTTCTGCTTCTATCCGTCCAAAACGGCGCCCATCCAAGGCGCCGTTTTTCATTGTGCGTTCGATAGGAAGCACCGCCACATGTGCCCGACAGTATTGACAATCCAATCGGCCTTTTTCTGCTCATATTCCACAATGTGGAAAGATATTTTGAGCCGCAAAATTAGAGGGTTGCAGAGCACAACGAGATTTCTCATGATGGAATATTGTGTCCCGCATCGTGAAATAAACCTGGTAAGCCTTTGATATCCATAGATAAAAAAACTAAGTAGTAGCTGCATTCAAGGCTTGTTGCGACGCGGGACGTTTCCCTACACTCTTATATAAGACAAATGACCTGAGACGTAAAAGACGCGTCACCGTCGACAAGAGCGGACAGGTCAGGCATCACAGGTTTCCTTGCCATCCCCCGTTTGTCGACAGGAGAGTGAACATGAACCGCGAACAACAAATCCAGGCTCTGCAAAAGGATTGGGATACCAATCCACGCTGGAAGGGCATCAAGCGCAACTTCACGGCTGAAGACATAGTGCGCCTGCGCGGTTCGGTCCAGGTGGAGCACACGCTGGCACGCCGCGGTTCCGAGAAACTGTGGAACTTGCTGCATACAGAGCCGTTCGTGAACTCGCTGGGCGCACTGACCGGCAATCAGGCCCTGCAGCAAGTCAAGGCCGGCCTGAAGGCCATTTACCTGTCGGGCTGGCAAATCGCTGGCGATGCCAATCTCGCCGGCGAGATGTACCCGGACCAGTCGCTGTATCCGGCCAACTCGGTGCCGCAGGTCGTCAAGCGCATCAACAACACGTTCCAGCGCGCCGACCAGATCCAGTGGAGCGAGGGCTCGGGCGACACCGATTTCTTCGCCCCGATCGTGGCTGACGCAGAAGCCGGCTTCGGCGGTGTGCTGAACGCGTTTGAACTGATGAAGTCGATGATCGAAGCGGGCGCAGCCGGCGTGCACTTCGAAGACCAGCTCGCTTCGGTGAAGAAGTGCGGGCACATGGGTGGCAAGGTACTGGTCCCGACTCGGGAAGCCGTGGCCAAGCTGACCGCGGCGCGTCTGGCTGCCGACGTGTCGGGCGTTCCGACATTGGTGATTGCTCGTACCGATGCCGAAGCTGCTGACCTGCTTACCTCGGACGTAGACGACAACGACAAGCCGTTCTGCACTGGCGAGCGCACTGTGGAAGGCTTCTATCGCGTCCGCAACGGCCTGGAGCAGTCGATCTCGCGGGCCCTGGCCTACGCTGAAGTTGCTGATCTGGTGTGGTGCGAAACCGGCAAGCCGGACCTCGAGTTCGCCAAGAAGTTTGCCGAAGCCGTGCACGCCAAGTTCCCGGGCAAGATGCTGGCCTACAACTGCTCGCCGTCGTTCAACTGGAAGAAGAACCTCGACGACGCGACCATCGCCAGGTTCCAAAGGGAGTTGGGCGCGATGGGCTACAAGTTCCAGTTCATCACACTGGCCGGTTTCCACTCGCTGAACTACTCGATGTTTAACCTGGCCTACGGCTACGCCCGCAACCAGATGAGCGCGTTCGTGGAACTGCAGGAAGCCGAGTTCAAGGCAGCCGAGAAAGGCTTCACCGCCGTGAAGCACCAGCGCGAAGTCGGCACCGGCTATTTCGACGCCGTGACACAGGCGATCGAAGGCGGCCAGTCATCGACAACCGCATTGAAGGGATCTACCGAAGACGAGCAGTTCTTCGAAGACAAGAAAGTGGCCTGACTCTCCTGGCCACCGTTTGCTGAAACATAGATCGGGGGGAACCGAGCAGTCTCTAGGTTCAGCAGACCAGGGGGAGCGTGCGACCATCACGCTCCTCTTTTTCAGGCACCGCGCCGTTTCTCTCTCAGGAGGCGGCGCGGTTTTTTTTGTCTGCTCGGCAGGGCAACTCAAATGTAATTAATTGTCATAATTGGTGGCTATCGCGCATCAACTGTCCCGCTGCGGCATAAAAGTGGAATAAAGTCCGGGTGCCCTGAATGACACATTCAAGGCACATCCGACACACATCCTCTTGCACGCTTGCCGTGCGTTGATCCCGCGACACCATGAAAGCAACTCTTCTCATTGCCCTCGCAGCAGCCGCCGCCGCGACCCTGGCCGGCTGCGCCGGCACCAACCTCGACGGCATGATGGCCGCCGGCAGCAGCCTGGCCAAGGCGGCTACGCTCAGCGACGCCGACGTCAAGAGCCTGTCCGACCAGGCCTGCGCTGAATCCGACAAGACCAACAAGATCGCCGCCTCCGGCAGCACGTATTCCAGACGCCTGGCCAAAGTCATGACGGGTCTGAAGAATTCGGATATGCCCAACGTGAACGCCAGGGTCTACATGACCAAGGACGTCAACGCGTGGGCGATGGCCAACGGTTGCGTGCGCGTGTACAGCGGCTTGATGGACATGATGACCGACGATGAGGTGCGCGGCGTGCTCGGCCACGAGATGGGCCACGTGGCGCTGGGCCACACGAAGAAGGCGATGCAGGTCGCCTACACGGCAACCGCGGCGCGTGGCGTGGCAGCGTCGGCCAGCAGCAGTGCGGTGGCCGCATTGTCGTCGTCGCAACTCGGCGAACTCGGCGAGAAGCTGATCAACGCGCAGTTCTCTCAGTCCCAGGAATCGGCGGCGGACGACTACTCGTTCGACCTGCTGACGAAGAACAAGGCCAGCAGAAGTGGGCTGGTAACGGCGTTCCAGAAGCTGGCCAAGCTCGATGGCGGCAAGTCCAGCATGTTCTCGTCGCATCCTGGATCGGATGCGCGCGCCCAGCATATTCAGGAGCGCATCAACAAGGGTGCGTAAGTACGGCGGCCCTGCAACGGCGGGTACGGCAACAACGCCACGCCCGTCCGCTCGCCCGCTTCGAGCTCTACGAGGCAAGACGCCTGGGCCGCAACCGCGTGGTGTGCTTGGCCTGGCGGCACAGCGCCTCAGCGCCTCAATGCAAGATGTGCTGGCCGTCCTTGATTTCCTGCCGGACACGCCGCGCCACCATCAACGGCAGATAGTCGCGGATGCGAGCCTGTGCGCTCAGATCCTCCATCGTGTGTTCGTACATGTCCGCGACCAGCGCCTCCGGGGCGTGGCATTCCTCGGCGATCTTGCGGATCAGTTGCTGCTTGCTGTCTGTCTTTATCATGGCCGTTCCTCCGCGACTGCCATCCAGATCAGCAATCTGACTCCGCCGGGCAAGGTCCTTTTTGACCTGGCGGTGCCTCTTCCCGAACGCCGCTGCCTGACCTGCAAGTTTCCGCTCCCGCGTTGCATAAGTAAAAAAAGTGACGCGTAGTCATGTCGCGGTAACACTTTGTCACAATAATTTGGCCCTGTCTTTCACCTCTCTTCTGACTTGCGCAATGCCGCAGGATCAGCTCGCAAACGCAGCATTGGGGCATTGCAGGTAGCTATGAGTATTCGTCATCGCATTACGCTGTTGATCATGCTGGCGTTCCTGTCGCTGGCCGGTATTGGCGGCTACGCCGTCTATCAGACGCGGGGCAGCGCCGCACAGGTCAGGGAAGTGACGGAAGGCGTCGTGCCGAGCGCGCTGGCGTCTGCCGATGTCGTCGCACTCGTCAAGGATGTGCAGCTTGCGACGATGGCGCTCGTGTATGCGCCCGATGCCGCGCTGGTGGCGCAAAGCCAGTCCGAACTGAAGGACCATCAGGCGGCGTTAAGCGTGGCGCTCGCAGCCCAGGCGGAGCACGCGCATACGCAGGCTCAGCGCGGACTGGTGGACCAGGCCAGGGAAAGCTTCGGCAATTACGCCGAGGCCATCCGCGAGACCGCGGAAATGAAAGCCGCCGGCCGCGATGAACTCGCGCAGGCCTTTCTGTTTGCCAACGTGGCGCGCTATCGCGACGAAATGGAAAAGATCGTTCAGACGCTTCGCGTGGAAAAGAACCGCGAGAAAGACGAGGCCATCATGGCACTGAACGGGCTGATGAGTACGACTACCACGGCGATCGGCGTGGTGAGCGGCATCGCAGTGCTGCTACTGGTTGGTGTCGGCATGGTGCTGTATCGCCAGATCGCTCGCCCGCTGACACGCATGCAGGCAATGATGAGCGAGATTGCGGACAGCCAGGATTTTTCGCGACGCGTACCGGTCGGCAGCGCGGACGAAATCGGCCGTTCGATCGTCGCGTTCAACAGCATGATCGAGAAGATCCAGGAGAACGCAGGCCTGCTGGGCCAGAAGACTACCGACATGCAGGCCATCCTGCAGAACATGCAGCAGGGCATCCTGACCGTGGTGCCGGGCGCCGTTGTTCATCCCGAGTACTCGAAGTTTCTCGAACAGATTCTGGAAACGCACGAGATCGAGGGCCGCCATGTCATGGAGCTGATCTTTGCGCACAGCGATATCAGCGCCGAGCTGGCGTCGCAGGTGGATGCTGCGATTGACGCCTGTCTAGGGCAGGACCTGATGAACTTCGACTTCAACGAGCATCTGCTCGTGAAGGAAGTCACGCGCCGCATGCCGGACGGGAGCGTGAAAGTGCTGGACCTGAGCTGGTCGCCGATCACCGACGAGTACGACAACATCGTGCGGCTGATGCTGTGCCTGCGCGATGTCACGCAACTGCGCAAGCTTGCCGCCGAAGCGAGCGAACAGAAGCAGGATCTCGAGATCATCGGTGAAATCCTCGCGGTGAACGAGGCATCGTTCAGCCGCTTCATGGAAAGCGCGGTCGGGTTTGCGCGCGAGAACGAGCGCATCCTGCGCCAGAACGTGCAGGCGGACATCGACGCGGTCAACGCGTTGTTCCGCAATATGCATACCGTGAAGGGCAATGCGCGCACGCACCAGTTCCGCCATATTGCCGAAGTCGCGCACGAGATCGAACAGTCTTACGACTCGCTGCGCAGCGCCGCCGCCCAGGGCAACTGGGACAAGGACCGCCTGCTCGACGAACTTGAGCGCGTGCATGACGCGCTGGGCCGTTATGCAATGATCAGCGAATCGCGGCTCGGGCGCAGCATGCAGGGCGGTGGTTCGGCGGTGGGCATGCCGTCTGCCGATGAAGAAGCCATCCGCGCGACGCTGGCGCTCGTGGAGCAATCTGATCCGACCAGCCTGCGCGAACTGGCTGCCATGCGTGATGCCGTGCACCGCAACCTGAGCTGCCTTGGGACAGTCAGCGTCGATCATGCGCTGTCGGGCGTGATCGACTCCCTGCCGTCGCTGGCCACGGAACTCGGCAAGGTCGCACCGGCTGTACAGGTCAATGGTGGCGGCCAACGCGTAGTGGCGAAGGCCGGCGCCGTGCTCACGGATGTCTTTACCCACCTGTTGCGCAATGCGCTCGACCACGGGATCGAGCAGCCCGACGTGCGCCGACTGGAGGGCAAGCCGGCTGCAGGCCGGATCACGGTCGATGTGATCACGGACGAACAGGGCCTGCGGGTAACGCTAGCCGATGACGGTCGCGGGCTCGGCCTTGGGCGCATCCGCAGCGTTGCCATCGCGCGCGGTTGGTTGCAAGCCAATCAGGCGTGCAGCGATGCGGCGCTTGCGCAGTTCATCTTCCGCGCCGGGTTTTCCACGGCGCAGAACGTGACGGCTGTTTCGGGTCGCGGTGTCGGCATGGAGGCGGTGCTGGCCTTCTTGCAGCGCGAGGGCGGCAACGTGAGCCTGCACTTTGCCGACGACAACGAAGGCGCGATGTTCAGGCCCTTCGAAACCATCGTGCGGCTGCCGCAACGCTACATCGTGGACGCCGCCGGACTTGAGGGCCGGCACCCGCAAGCGGACCGCGCGGCCGTACCGCAGCCGATGGAAGCGTAATCGATCTACGTATCAGTATCAGTGCAATGCGCAGACAGACTTTGACAGAGGGATCCGCCGGCCGTGCCGGCACGTGGGCCGCGCGATGCAAGACATGGTTCGGTGAAAGGCGCACCGTGCGCGCCACGGCAGCGCAGCCGGTGGTTGAGCCGCCGGTGTGGCACGACGATGGCGAGCGCGAGCGGCGCGAGGCTGCCGAACAGCGCGTGGCGCAGCTCGAGCAGGAACTTGCGCAGAGCCGGGAGGCTTTGACGGAGCAGTCCCGGCAGGCACGCCAGGCAGCCGAGGCGCTGCGCGGCGCGCAAGAGGCCGCGCGCAACGGGGCTGCGCATGCCGCCCGTATCGCTGCCGAAACGAACCGCCTGCGCGGCCTGGCCACGACCTTCGAGCGCTGGCACGAGCAGATGATCGCGCTGATGGCGCAGAACCGCGAGATGCACACCAAGAATGCGGAGCTCGCTTCTATCGTGCGACACGTGGTCATTGTCTCGCTGAACGCTTCGATCGAAGCCGCGCATGCCGGGCAGTTCGGCCGCGGCTTTGCGATCGTCGCTGGCGAAGTCAGGACGCTCGCGGCCCGGTCGGAAGCGCTGGCGCGCGGCTTCGGCGAATGCCTGCACAAGAACGACCTGTCCACCGCAGCGACGTTCCAGGATATCCAGGCCGGCGGCAAGATGATTACCGCATCGCTGAGCCAGGTCGAGTCGCTGGCCGGCCAACTCGTTTCCCTGTCTGGCAGGGCCGGGTCGTGATCAGCGCGAACGCAAGCGACAGCTTCGACCGGATCCTCCAGCACGCCGTGCGCAGCCGGCTGGTGATGGATGCCGCCGACCACTGCAACGTGGCGCGCGTCAGCACGGAAACCATGGAGACCGACGCGGATATCGTCACGTTCACGATTTCGGGCCTCGCGTTTCGGTTGCTGCTCCTGCTGCACCTGCCGGCGCGTGCACAGACGCGCCAGTACTTCGTGCGTGATACGGCCAGCGTGACGCCGCTGGAAGGCTTCCTGGAAATCGGCAATCTTTGCTGCGGCGCCATCAGCCAGGTGCTGTCCGCGTATTTCCCGGATCTGGGTATGTCCACGCCCTACGTGCTTGGCGCGCATTGCCTGTCGTACGTCGATGCGCTCGGCCCCCAAATGCTGGCCACCTATGCGGTGGTCATCAACGATGGGGTGCAGGTGGGTGTGACGCTGGCGGTGTGTGCCAATGGTCCGCTCGACTTCCAGGCCGAAGTCGCGGCGGAGACCGAGAGTGGCGGCGAGCTGGAATTGTTTTGACACGAAAATTGATACGAAAGTTGATGCAAAGGAAAGCGAGGCAATAAATGGGGAAGATTCTCGTAGTAGACGACTCGAGCACCGTGCGGGACGAGGTCGCCGGATTCCTGCGGCGCAATGGCCTGGATGTCGAGACTGCGGTGGACGGCAAGGACGGCCTCGCGAAGCTGCGTGGCCGTCAGGACATTCGCCTGGTGGTCAGTGATATCAATATGCCCGAGATGGATGGCCTGACCATGGTGGAAAAGATCCGCGGCGAACTGAAGAACGCCGGTGTCAACATCATCATGCTGACCACGGAAAGCAGCCCGGCCATGAAGGAACGCGGCAAGGCAGCCGGCGTGCGCGGCTGGATCGTCAAGCCGTTCAAGGGCGACGCCGTGCTTGAGACGTTCCGCAAGCTCGCGGCCTGAGCCAGAACGGCAGGGGCAGGACCGGGCCGTTGGCCTCGGTCCTGCCAGCGATCGAAATTAGCGATAAACGATCACCGGAATGTCGGTGTGCGTGAGCACCTTCTGGGTTTCCGAGCCCAGCAACAGCCCGGACAAGCCGCGCCGGCCGTGCGACGCCATGAAGATCACATCGCAGCCATGCCGCTCGGCCGCGTCGATGATGCCGAGATAAGGCACTGCAAACGTCGACATGTCGGTGTCAAACGTCACGCCCGCCGCCATGGCGAGGTTTTCCACTTCCTTCAGGTATAGCTTGGCCTGGTTCTCGATGCGGTCCTTGAAGGCCTGCGGTGCCTCGACCACGATCTCGCTGAACGGTGTGTATGGATACTCTTCCAGGCAGACATAGGCAGTGACGCGTGCGCCGATGGCCTTGGCTAGCTCCAGTCCGCCGTTGATTGCCTTCTTGGAGAGGTCGGAACCGTCGGTGGGGAGAAGGATGTGTTGGAACATGCGGGACTCCTTTCATGCGGGGGATGAGGGGAGGGCAGGCCCGGTTGCGACCTTCACAAGACTTTTGCTTGCGACCGGAAAGCGCCTGTCTGAAAACCATTGTAGACAGTGTGCCGAGTAGGGCATTGCGCTAAATCAATTGCAACAGAGTGCGATAGCGCACATCCTGCTCCCGCGTAGCTGCCTTATCCCGCCACTGCCGTCATGGCTGTCCGAGCCGGAGTCTGCTCAGTCCGGCGCCAGTAGGCCGGATTGCCGTAAGTGTTCTTCAGATGGTCGATAAACAAGCGCACGCGCAGCGGCAGGTGCTTGCGCTGCGGAAATACGGCGTGGATGCCGATCGGCGGCGCCTGGAACTCATCGAGCACTGTCACCAGCCGGCCGCTGGCGATTTCGCTGCCCACCTCCCACCACGAACGCCAGGCCAATCCATGCCCCTGCAGGCACCACTCGTGGAGCACGGCGCCGTCCGTGCATTCCATATCGCCGCCCACTTTGACCGTGACCGTACGGCCTTCCTGCTGGAATACCCAGCCGCGCTGGACATTGGCGCTCGCGCCGAACGCCAGGCAGTTATGGCCCTGCAGTTCTTCCGGCAGAACCGGAGTGCCTGCCCTTGCCAGATAGTCGGGTGATGCCACCACCACACGACGTGTTTCGGCGAGCCGGATGGAAACCAGGCTGGAATCCGGCAGATCGCCCAGCCGAATGGCGCAGTCAAAGCCTTCATTGACGAGATCGACGACGCGATCGGACAGATCCAGCGTAATCGTCACATCAGGGTGCGATTCGATAAACAGCGGCACGAGCGGCGCCACATGCTTGCGTCCGTAACCGGCCGGGGCCGTGACACGCAGGTGGCCGCTGGCCTTTACGCCACCGGCCGACACGCTGGCTTCCGCGTTGTGCAGGTCATTCAGGATGCGCTGGCAGTCTTCCAGGAAGGCTGAACCCTCGAAGGTCAGGCTGATCTTGCGCGTGGTGCGGATCAACAGCTTGACGCCCAGCCGCTCCTCCAGGGCATCGATGCGCCGTCCGATGATGGCGGGTGCCACCCCTTCGGCTCCCGCCGCGGCGGACAAGCTGCCGCGCGAGGCCACGGATACAAAAGTCTCCAGTTGTTTGAAATGGTCCACAAATGTTTGCCTGCGATGCCTGCGCGATCACCCGCACGGGCTGGTGGACGGGGATTTCACGCAAATGGGAGAGGATTGGTGTTTATTGTTCGATGAGTCAGCCAAGATTAGATGCCGAAAAGTAAAAGATCAAGTGACCCGGGCCCGCTTTGCCGCACTGCAGCGACTGCCTACAATGCGATGCATTCAATGGTGTACAGCCCCACGCAAACGCCTACGGCACAGCACATCTCCAGAAACCAGAGCGCCCATGACCAAGATCCGCGCAGTCGTCTTCGACGCCTACGGCACGCTGTTCGACGTGTATTCCGTCACGGCGCGCGCGGAACAGTTGTTCCCGGGCAAGGGTGAGGCACTGGCATTGCTGTGGCGCGAGCGCCAGATCGACTACACCCGCGTTCGCAGCATGGCCTCGCCCGACGGCAAGTACTACAAGCCGTTCTGGGCCCTGACGGTGGATTCGCTGCGCTACGCCGCAGAGCGGCTGCGCGTGACGCTGGACGAGGCGACCGAGGCGCAATTGCTTAAGGAATACGCCTGCCTGTCCGCGTTCCCGGAGAACCTGGGTGCGCTCAAGCGACTGCGACGCGCGGGCCTGCCGCTCGGCATCCTGTCCAACGGCAATGCCGAGATGCTGGACATTTCGGTCAAGAGTGCCGGCATGCACGGGCTGTTTGACCACGTGCTGTCCGTGGATGCCGTGCGCCAGTACAAGACGGCACCGGCGGCCTATGCGCTCGGGCCGAAGGCATTCGACCTGCCGGCAGAAGACATCCTCTTTGTCTCGTCGAATGGGTGGGATGCCTGCGGCGCGACCTGGTTTGGCTACACCACGTTCTGGATCAACCGTGCCGGCCACCCGGCGGAGCGCCTTGACGTAGCGCCCTCCGGCACCGGGCACGATATGAACGACCTGCTCGATTTCGTCCGCGCCAAAGGCGTGGAAATCTAAACGGCAACGAGCGGTCAACCCTCTAACAAGCTATCGACTAACAGGAGAAGACTGATGGCTATCACGCTGCCCGCGGGCATGAAGATTACCGGCGAGATCCTGCCGGCCTACGAAGATATCCTCACGCCGGAAGCCCTGGCCCTGGTAGACAAACTGCACCGCGCCTTCGAGCCGCGCCGTCAGGAACTGCTGGCCGCGCGCGTGGAACGCGCCAA
This sequence comes from Cupriavidus sp. C1SS-2L, assembly GCF_057073735.1. Lineage (NCBI taxonomy): Bacteria > Pseudomonadati > Pseudomonadota > Betaproteobacteria > Burkholderiales > Burkholderiaceae > Cupriavidus > Cupriavidus sp. C1SS-2L. Next base: position 2,173,932 of record NZ_CP172708.1, on the reverse strand, counting down.
GCGCCTGGACGCTGGCGAAGTGCCCGATTTCCTGCCGGAAACCAAGCACATCCGCGAAGGCGACTGGAAGGTTGCCCCGATCCCCAAGGCCCTGGAATGCCGCCGCGTGGAAATCACCGGTCCGGTCGAGGCCAAGATGGTCATCAACGCCTTCAACTCGGGCGCTGACAGCTACATGACCGACTTCGAGGACTCCAACACCCCGAACTGGCACAACCAGATGCAGGGTCAGGTGAACCTGAAGGCTGCCGTGCGCCGCACGCTGACGCTGGAATCGAAGGGCAAGCAATACAAGCTCAACGACAAGATCGCTACGCTGCAGGTGCGTCCCCGTGGCTGGCACCTCGACGAAAAGCACGTCACGATCGACGGCAAGCGCGTCTCGGGCGGCATCTTCGACTTCGCGCTGTTCCTGGTCCACAACGCCAAGGAGCAAATCGCCCGCGGCGACGGCCCGTTCTTCTACCTGCCGAAGATGGAGAGCCATCTGGAAGCACGCCTGTGGAACGATATCTTCGTGATGGCCCAGAACGAGATCGGCCTGCCGCAAGGCACGATCAAGGCCACGGTGCTGATCGAAACCATCCTCGCCGCGTTCGAAATGGATGAAATCCTGTACGAACTGCGCGAGCACAGCGCTGGGCTGAACGCCGGCCGCTGGGACTACATCTTCTCGTGCATCAAGAAGTTCAAGAACGACAAGAACTTCTGCCTGGCCGACCGCGCCAAGGTCACCATGACCGCGCCGTTCATGCGCGCGTACGCACTGCTGCTGCTGAAGACCTGCCACTATCGCGGCGCGCCCGCCATGGGCGGCATGAGCGCACTGATCCCGATCAAGAACGATCCGGAGAAGAACGCCATCGCCATGCAGGGCATCATCAACGACAAGAAGCGCGACGCGACCGACGGCTACGACGGCGGCTGGGTGGCTCACCCGGGCCTGGTCGAGCCCGCCATGAAGGAATTCGTGGCTGTGCTCGGCGACAAGCCGAACCAGTTCGAGAAGCAGCGTCCGGACGTGAACGTGAAGGGTTCGGACCTGCTGGACTTCCAGCCGGAAACGCCGATCACCGAAGGCGGCCTGCGCATGAACATCAACGTGGGCATCCACTACCTGGGCGCCTGGCTGGCCGGCAACGGCTGCGTGCCGATCCACAACCTGATGGAAGATGCGGCCACCGCCGAAATCTCGCGCTCGCAGGTGTGGCAATGGATCCGCTCGCCGAAGGGCAAGCTGGAAGACGGCACCAAGGTCACGGCCGAACTCGTGCGCAAGCTGATTCCGGAAGAACTGGCCAAGGTGAAGGCTGAAGTCGGCGGCGAGACCAAGACGTACGACCGCGCTGCGGAAATCTTCGAGCAGATGTCGACGTCGGAAGACTTTGCCGAATTCCTGACGCTGCCGCTGTACGAAGAAGTCTGAGCCTGTAGCGGCTTAAGGCAGGGCTTAAGGCAGTGAAAAAACCCGCGGTGAGAGCCGCGGGTTTTTGTTTGAGTAGTGGTATTGCCGGGCCGGCTGACGACAGGGAATGAAAGTTGCACGGAACGCTCTCGTCAATCTGAACAGGGAGCTGACATGAGCATCTTCAAGGACATCCTGAACAAGCTGTTGCACCGGGGCCAGTCCGCGCAAACGCAGACACAAGCGCAGACCGGCACTGCGACCGCCACGCCTGGCACGACACCCAGTGCTACCACCGGGACGACGTCGCCCTCAGCGAGCCCGCAGGCACCGTCCGCTGGCGCAGTGCCACCGGCAGGCAGCACGGCGCCATCTGGAACGACGGCAAGCCAGCAGCAGCCGCTCTCGCAAGTCGACGTGGAGGCCGTCATGGACAAGGCTGCCAATGATTCGGGCCAGGCGCTCAGCTGGCGGACATCCATTGTCGACACGCTCAAGGCACTGGGCGTCGACAGCAGCCTCGAACATCGCAAGGCACTTGCGAAAGAGCTGAACTACTCGGGCGACACCAACGACTCGGCAGCGATGAACACCTGGCTCCACAAGCGCGTGATGCAGGAACTCGCTGCAAACGGCGGCAAGCTGCCGAAGGACCTGACCGACTGACCGGACTAACCGTTTTGCACGGCCCTGAAAAACTGCGCTACGTGTTCTGCAATGCGCAACGTTACCGGGGGCTGACGGCATCAAAGCGGGTCGCGCAGCTTGTAGTACCACATGCCGAGCACCAGTGCCGGCGTTCGCAAGGCATCGCCGCCCGGAAAGCGGCGATGCCGGATGCGCGCGAACACATCGAACCGCGTGGCATCCCCGCTGACGGCTTCGGCCATCAGCTTTCCCGCCATGCCCGCGAACACCACGCCATGCCCGGAGAAGCCTTGCGCGTAGTAAAGGCATTTGCCGATACGGCCGAGGTCGGGTGCGCGGTTCATGGGGATGTCGATAAAGCCGCCCCAGGCATATTCGATCTGCAGATCGGCCGTCTGCGGAAATACCCTGACCATGCGTGAACGGATGCGCTCCACAAGGTTGCGCGGCGGGCGCGCGCTGAACGTCTCGCCGGCGCCGAACAGCAGCCGGCGATCCGCGCTGAGGCGGAAGTCATCGACGATGAGGTTGTTGTTCGAGGCGGCAGCCATGGCCGGTCGATCGCCCGTTCGCCCTCGGCCCCGAACCCGACGATTGCCTGGCCGCCGTTACGCCCCGAGGCACCCCACCCGATTCGTTGCGGTCCAGTCCCCATACACGCCGACGACCTCGCCCAGGTAGGGGCTGGCAACACGCAACACCGTTTCGTGTTTGAGGACCGTCAATTCCCTGCGTCAGCAAGGTCTAGCGATTCGCGATACCCTGTCCGCCACTGTTACTCCACGAATCGCGTTCCCGTCACAAACACCATGACCCAACCGCTCCGCATCGACTTCGTTTCCGATATCTCCTGCCCGTGGTGTGCCATTGGGCTGTCTTCGTTGCAGCTTGCGCTGTCGCGCCTTGGCGATGCGGTCGACGCCGAGATCGCCGTCCATCCGTTCGAACTGAATCCCGACATGGGTCCCGGCGGTGAGACGATCGTCGAGTACCTCGGCAAGAAGTACGGGCGCACTCCTGAGCAAGTTGCCGAGACGCAGGCGATGATTCGCGATCGTGGGGCTGCGGTGGGCTTTGCGTTCGGGCCGCGCACGCGTGTCTACAACACGTTCGATGCGCATCGGCTGCTGCATTGGGCAGGGCTCGAAGGTCGCCAGCTTCCGCTCAAGCTGGCACTGCTGAAGGCCTACCATGGCGACGGCCGGGATCCCAGTGACCATGATGTGCTGGTCGATGTTGCGGAGTCGGTAGGGCTCGATGGCGCGCGGGCGCGCGAGGTGCTGCAGGGCGGCGACTATGCCGATGAGGTGCGCGAGGCGGAACGCGAAAACCAGTCGATGGGCATCAGTTCTGTGCCTGCCATCATCTTCAACCGCCGTTACCTGGTGACGGGCGGACAGCCGGTGGAAGCCTTCGAGCAGGCGATCCAAAGCATCCTGGCGGAAACCGCAAAGGAATAAGGGATTCACGCGGACAAAAGGGACCGTTCGCGAAATCCGGCTTTACGCGCAGGGGCAAATCGCCGGAAGTTACGCTCTTGCTGTCGCGCGATAGCAAACGGGCCTGCGCTTCCTGAAGGGGCGGCCCGGCGTGCCCCTGTAGCTTGCAAGGCGTGCGCTTCCCCAAGAAGCAGCGCCGATTCATGAAATGAAAGATCCATTCTCCGAAACCGCCACTGCTGCGGATGTTGTTTCGTGCGACGAGCGCGGCCGATTCAGCCTCGATAATCCTGCGCTGGAAAGTGTCGGTGTCCGCATTACCCAATGGCGCCGCGATTACGTGGAGCTGGAGCTCGACGTCGCGCCCCATATGCTAAACCGCAGCCGTGTCATTCACGGCGGCACCATCTGCACGTTGCTGGATGCTGCGACCGGTTATTCGGGCCTGTACTCGCCGCCCGGCGAAGCGCCGTTGCACGCCGTCACGTTGTCGCTGACGTCAAACTTCCTGAGCAACGGGACAGGCAAGCTGCTGACCGCGAAAGGCATGGTCGAGCGGCGTGGCCGTTCGATCTTCTTCTCGCGCGCGGAGGTCTGGCTGGACGAAGAAACGCTCGTCGCCACGGGCGTGGCGACGATGAAATACCTCAAGTGAGCGAGGAATGCGCCGCGAGCGCAGTCGTCACGCGGCGTTTGCGGTCTCCGTGCTGTTCGCGCTCGGCGCTTGCGTGCCGGACGGTACCTTGTAGCGGTTGTAACCCCACAGATACTGCTCGGGGAATCGGCGAATCATTTCCTCGACCTCGGCATTGATCCACGCTGCCTGTTCTTCCGCGGTCGGCGGCATCGGCGCCGTCAGTCGCTTCACATGCATGCGCCAGCCGCGCCCATGCGGCAGCCGCTCGCCGGCGGCGATGATCAATGGCGCACCAGTTTGGGATGCCAGCTTGCACGGCAAGGTGATCGTATAGGCTTTGCGGCCGAAGAAGGGCACCCACACGCCATCGCCCTTGGGGGCCTGGTCGGGCAACAGACCGACCGCCTCGCCCTGCCGCAATGCGCGTACGAACGCACGTACCCCCTGTGCGGTCGCCGGAAACGCCTTCAGGTTCGACGTTTCGCGCACGGAGTCGAGCAATTCCCGAAACACTGCCTTGCGGTGCGGCCGGAACATGATCGTCAACGAGATGCGTTCCGCGGCATAGCGGGCCGCCAGTTCGAAGCATCCCAGGTGAGGCGTAAGCATGACGAGACCACGGCCTTCGGCGAGCGTTTGCTCGATCACGTCCCAGTCTTCGCAGATGACCTTCTCCATACAGTCCGCGCTGCGAAACCAGACATGGGCCAGTTCGGTCATCATCGCACCGGTTTCGGCCGCCGCGCGGCGTGCGAAAGCAGGCCCCGGATATCCGGCTTGGGCCGCATTCTGTTGCACATGCTGGCGGTACCGGCCCGGCAGGGCATAGACGAGCCGTCCCAACATGCGTCCGACTGCATGGGCGACCGGCAGCGGCAGCGCGGCAACGAGCCGTACCACCATGGAAAGAGGGCTGCGTGAGGAAGGCTGGCGCGGGGAGTCGGTCACGCGAGCGTCTCCCTTTTCAGCGTGAAATCATTGGCGCGGCGGAACATGCGGGCCTCTCGCGTTGAAGGGCGCTCACTGTACCACGCATCGGTTTGCGGGCCCGGGTTTTGGCAGGAGACACGGTGCGCTTGCACGGCACGTACATGGTCGCAATCGTGGGGGATTTGCCGTGGCGTACGGGACCGGATCATGATGTTCGATGCTTGATCCGGTCCCGTATGGCTATCAGTCCATCAGGACATCACTCCGTCGTTCCATCAGAACGAAGGGACCATCGCGCCCTTGAACTGGGTCTTCATGAACTGCTTGACGTCTTCCGACTGATAAGCCGCCACCAGCTTCTTCACCCACGGCTTGTCCTTGTCCTGCGTGCGAACGACGATGATGTTGGCGTACGGGCTGTGGATGTCTTCCAGGGCGATTGCATTCCTGGTCGGCTGGAGGCCGGCGGCCAGCGCGTAGTTGGTGTTGATGACGGCGGCGCCGACGTCGGGCAGGGCGCGAGCAAGCTGGGCGGCGTCCAGCTCCACGATCTTCAGTTTCTTCGGGTTCTCGGCGACGTCCAGCGGGGTCGCGTTGGCGCCGTTTGTGCCTGCGCCGGCCTTGAGCTTGATCACGCCCTGTGCCTGGAGCAGCAGCAGGGCACGGTTCTCGTTCGACGGGTCATTCGGCACGGCAACCTTGGCGCCCTGCGCCAGATCCTTCGGCGACTTCAGGTTCTTCGAGTAGATGCCCAGTGGCGAGATGTAGGTGTAGCCCACGCTAACCATCTTGTAGCCGCGCTGCTTGATCTGGCTGTCGAGGTAAGGCTGGTGCTGGAAGCTGTTGGCGTCGAGGTCGCCGGCATCCAGTGCGGCGTTCGGCTGCACGTAGTCGTTAAATTCCACGACCTTCACGTTCAGGCCATTCTTCTTGGCCGCTTTCTGCACGACTTGCCAGACTTCAGCGTCCGGCCCGCTCACGGTACCCACGCGAATAGTCTGTTCCTGGGCCGAGGCGTTGCCGGCGGCGGCAATGAAACCTACGGCGGACACGGCAACCGCCAGACGCTTGTAAAGGGAGATGCTGCGCATAGGAGAGTTTGGATGTTATTGGAAGCTTGTGGCTTGAAAGGCGCCTGGCCCCGGTCCGTGTAGGGTGGGGCGGGCGAGGCCAAAGATTAACGCAATTGCGTACAAACGGGGTGGCGCAGGGGATTTTGGCGTCTATTTGTTTTTCATATGCTTATGAATTCAAGCATCAGGCTCGGCTTGGCATTTAATGCTGCCCGGGTTGTCCTGCCACTGGAGATACTCGTCGTCGACGTTGGCGAAATCGCCGAGAGCTAGCGTGTCTTCACCCGCGGCGGAAATTGCCCGACTGGCCGTAGCCCAGCCTTGCCCGAGCGTGGGCCAGGGAGGGCAGTGTCGTTGGGTTTCATTCGATCTTCTGAGGAAGGGATTGTCACTACGGAATCCGCATCGTTGCGGACTAGGAATATAGCAACGCAGCTTAGTGCCGCGCCGCCCCATACCCCTCACCCTTCCACTCAATAAAACAGAGCCCATGCCCGAACGGGTCCGACAGCGTCGCCTGCCGGCCCCAGTCGAACTCCTGCGGCCAGTCCTCGATCTTCGCACCGGCTTCCAGCGCGCGCTCGATGGCGGCTTCGAGGTTGTCCACGACAAAATCGAGATGCACCGGCGTCCAGTGCCGGCGGTAGTCGCGCCGGGTATCGGCGCGCGAGGTCGGGCGCGTGCCGGCCGGCTTGACGAGCAGATAGATGGGCGTGGCACCGCCCGTCATTTCTGCGACGGTATCGTCAAACAGCTTGCGGCTCAGGCGCAGGCCCAGTCCTTCCTGGTAGAAGCCGATGCCGCGCGGCAGGTCATCGACGTCGACGTTGATCAACAACTGCATCATGGTCTCCTGACAGCTTCGGGGGATTTGCCGCCTCATTGTGCGCCCGCGCTCCTGACAGCTGCTGTCAGGAGGGATGTCCCGAGGATTCAGCGAGCAGCGCACGAACGACCGGTTGCAGGGCATCGCCCAGGGCGACATGGGCATCGGCGTCAAGGTGTACGCCGTCGACGGCACTGCTCTGGATCACGGTGCCCGCATCGAACAGCGCACAGTCGACAGTGGCGCACAGTTCGCGCAGCGCCCCGGGCAGGCCTGCCCACTTGTGTTCGCCGCTGGCGAACTTGGGCGCGAGCGGCCCGCAGGGCGTGCGGATCGGCGGCGGCACCACCACCAGGATCGGCGGCGTCGGCATTCCCGGTTCGATCGGCGCTGTCCGGATGGCGTGGACCAGCGCGCCGACGCCCTGTGCCGCATGCCAGGCGTTGTGCGGATGCATGGACTGGAAATCGTTGTTGCCCAGCATCAAAACCACGAGCGCCAGCGGGGAATGGATCTCGATGCGCTGCGCCAGCCCTTGCAAGCCGTTGCGGCCCGGTTTGAACGGGTCGTCCCAGACGGTGCGCCGGCCGTTCAGGCAGTCCTCGATGATGCGGACCGGGGCGCCGCCGTCGGCGTTCAGGCCGAGTTCGAGCCGGCCTGGCCAGCGAACCGGGAAGGGAAGCCGCCGGCGGGTGCCAGGCACGATGCCCCACGAAAGCGAATCGGCATAGACCAGGATTTGCAGCGGATCGACTTCAGACGGCGCGGTCAATGGCATGCGAAGGGCTCCTTCAGGCGCGTGGCGCGGATGCTGCGCTGCGCAGTGAAATGGTACTGACGAACCAGCCGGACACCTCATAATATCGATTACATCAGAACACGGAGAAATAAGTTGCGTTTCGAGCACTTGGTAGAGATCAACGATCCAGGCAATCCTCAACTGGATCCGCTCACGCCTGACCAGCTCTGGCAAGGGTTGGTCCTGCGCGCCGAGTCGCCCGAACTGTTCGTGCTGGGCCTGGACCGCGCCGAAGTCGTCGGGCGCGGCGAAGGCTGGATCGACCGGGTGCTGCATTTCGGGGCTGCGAAGATCCATGACCGCGTGGTGTTCGAGCCGCGACGCCAGGTCCGCTACGAGACCGCTGCCACCGCCGAACACGCCGGCGGCACGCTGACGATGGTGATCGAGACGCCCGCGGCGGACGCGCTGCTGCTGCGCTTCGTGTACGACACGACCATGCCGGCCGTAGATGCCAGCGGCGACGACCGCTACGCCGAGATCGTCAAATCCGCCTATCACGAGGCGGACATCGACACCGTCCGCAAGATCCGCGAGATCGCCGCCACGGGGCGCCTGGGGTGAGCCGCGCTCCGCAAGCGCCGGAAGATTCCGGCGGCGGGTCGGGCGGACCGACCCGGGCGGCGCTGCGCGCGCGCTACGGCGACCGCCTGCGCTGGCTGGTACTGCTCACGCTGATGCTTGGGACGATGTCGTCCATCGTCTCTTCCACCATCATCAACGTGGCTATTCCCGACCTGAGCCGCCATTTCGTGCTGGGACAGGAACGCGCACAATGGGTCGCGGCCAGTTTCATGATCGCCATGACGCTGGCGATGCTGCTAACCCCGTGGCTGCTCAACCGGTACGGCCTGCGGCGGACGTTTCTGGGCGCGCTGGCGCTGCTGGGCGTAGGCGGGGCGGTAGGCGGGCTCTCGCCGACCTACGGCGTGATGATCGCGATGCGCGTGGCGGAAGGCGCCGCCGCGGGCATCATGCAGCCGCTGCCCAACATCCTCGTACTGCGTGTCTTCGACGAACGCGAGCAGGGCAAGGCCATGAGCCTGTTCGGTTTCGGCGTGGTGCTGGCGCCCGCGCTGGGTCCGAGTCTGGGCGGTTTCCTTGTCGAGGCCTTCGGCTGGCGCTCGATCTTCTTTGTGGTGGTTCCATTGACGCTCCTCGGCGCAGTCATGGCGCGTCGCTTCATGGCCGTCGACTCGATCATGATGGGCGAACGCAAGCCGCTGGACTGGCGCGGGCTAGCGCTGGCCGGTGTCGCCACGGTCTGCCTGTTGAACGGGCTCGTGGAAATGCGCGAAAGCGTGGGCGCCGGGCTGGCGCTGGCCGGTCTGGGCGTGGTGCTGATCGTGGTGTTCGTGATGTGGCAGCTGCGCGCGGCCGATCCGCTGATGGACATGCGGCTCTACAGCTACCGCCAGTTCTCGGCGGGCGCGGTGGTCGCGTTCATCTACGGCGCCGGCCTGTTCGGTTCGACCTACCTGCTGCCGGTGTACATGCAGATGGCGCTGAGCTATACGCCGTCGCGCGCGGGCCTGGTGCTGCTGCCGGCCGGCATTGCGCTTGGGATTACGATCGCTGTGGCGGGACGCTTCACGCATCGCGTATCGCCGCACTTGCAGGTGTCGTTGGGACTGGCGCTGCTGGCGCTGTCGTTCCTGCTGATGGCGACGGGTTCGCCGTCCACGCCGTACCTGGTGCTGGTGGCGCTGGCGGTGCTGGGCCGAATCGGGCTCGGTTGCATCCTGCCGTCGCTGACGCTGGGCTCCATGCGCGGTGTGGACTTCTCGCTGATTGCGCAAGGATCTAGCTGCATCAACTTCGTGCGCCAGCTTGGCGGGGCGATCGGCGTCAGCCTGGCCGGCGTGGGCCTGCAATGGCGGCTGAACCAGCACGGCGTGGCGCTGGGGCAGGGCGGCGACGTGCTGGCGCAAGCCGCGCGTATCCGCGCGTTCGATGAAACCTTCCTGGCCGTAGGCCTGGTGATCGCCACGGCCATTCTTGCGTCCTGGCGCATCCGGCCGAAGCCGGTGCCAGGAGCTTGAGGCGGGGCGCCGTCTGCTGGAACGGACGGCGCCAGCGAAGCCTAGTTCGTCGCGCCGTTGCGCAGGTCTTCCACCAGCGCGATGTAGCTCTCCATGGCCGCATCCCTGGCCGTGCCCTTGAGGGCTTCCCACGCCTCGAACTTGTAGCGGCCGACGAAATCCGTCATGCCCGGCTTGTCGCCGTGGGCATCGCCTTCGCTGCCTTGCTTGAACAGTGCGTACAGGCGCAGCAGCGTCATGTTGCTGGGGCGCTCGCTGAGTTGCTTGACGTCGATCTGGGCCTGTTCGAACCGGGCTTGCAGGTCACTCATGGGGTCTCCTGGTGAGGTCGGGGGAAAGAATGGCCCGATGATAGTCGCCAACCCGCCGCCCGCGCCCGTCAAAAAACCGAGGAAGGACTCGGTTTGGGGCGCCACCGGATACAATCGCGCCATGTCCTGGATTCTTGCTGTCGAAACTTCCACCGAGTGGTGTTCTGTTGCACTGGGCCGTGCCACGGCGGATGGCGCGGTCGAGTCATGGTCTCGCCATGAACATACCGGCGCGCGCTCTTCCGCGCGCGTGCTGCCCGCGGCAGGGGAGCTGCTGGCCGAGGCCGGCATTGCACTGGCCGATTGCGCCGCGATTGCGTTTGGCGCGGGCCCGGGCTCCTTTACCGGCCTGCGTACCGCCTGCGGCGTGGCGCAAGGCCTTGCCTTCGGCGCCGGGCTGCCGGTCATTCCCGTTAACACGCTGATGGTCTGCGCCGAAAGCGCACGCGGCGCCACGCCGGCTTTGCCTGCTGACGTGTCGGTGCTGGTCGCGCTGGACGCGCGCATGGACGAAGCCTATTCGAGCGCCTTCCGCTGGAACGAAGCGGCGCAGGAATGGGCGGCCGAAACGCCGCTGCAGGTCGGCCCGCCGGAAACCGTGCCGCTGCCGGCCGGCGAATTCTGGGTAGCCGGCAACGCTGCGACGGTATTTGGCGAGCGCCTCGCGGGACTGGCACAGGCTACGCGCGTGCTGCCCGATGCCATGCCCCATGCGCAGCCGATGCTGGCCATCGCACTGCGCGCGCTGGCGCGCGGCGAAACCATCGACGCCGCTGACGCCATGCCGATCTATCTGCGCGACAAGGTCGCCCAGACCATCGAAGAACGCGAAGCGGCCGCTGCCGCCAAGGCCGCTGCGAAAGCTGCGACAGGGGGCGCATCGTGAGCGTGTCCTACCGTTCGGATGCGACCGCAACGCCTGACTGGCCGGACATTCCGGCCATGCCCGCGCTCGCGAATGGCTGGGCGCTTGGACGCATGAGCGCGCTGGACCTGCATGCGGTGGCGGAGATCGAATCGCGTGCCTACACCCATCCGTGGACGCGTGGCAATTTCGAGAACTCCATCAAGGCAGGCCATATGGGGCTGACCCTGCGCGATCCGCTGGGCCTGCTCGTGGCATATGCCGTGCTGATGCCGGTCGTTGACGAGATGCACCTGCTCAACATCACCGTGGAGCCTCACCGGCAGCGCCAGGGTCTGGGCCGGCTGATGCTGGCGGTGGCATTGGCCACGTCGCATACCCACCACCTGCATACGATGCTGCTCGAAGTGCGGCCTTCCAATACCGGCGCGCTGGCGCTGTACCTGGAGGCGGGCTTTGTCGAGATCGGACGTCGCAAAGGCTATTACCCGGCAACCGGTAACGCTCGCGAAGACGCACTGGTGCTGCGTCGGGCCTGGTCCGGCGGGGAGGACGCAGCATGAGCCGACGCGCGCAGTTCCTGGAAGTGCTGGGGATTCCGACCGAGTGGATTTCGCGCAGGCCGCCTGCCGCCGCTGAAGGCGGCACTGTCGAGGCGGACTTGCCGACCGCTATGGCCGCTGAACCGGAAGAACCAGCGGAAACGATATCCGTGTCGGCGCAGACATTGGTCGACATGGAGGCAGTCGGGGTCGTCGAGGTCGCGGAGGCGTTCGCAGAGCCGTTGCCGCCAGCGGTTGTCGATCTGCCGGTCATCGCCCCGGTTTCGGACCGGGCAGCTGCTATTGCCACCATGGACTGGCCCACGCTGGACGCCGCCGTGGCCGCGTGCGAGGCCTGCGGGCTGTGCAGCACACGCACCAATACCGTGTTCGGCGTGGGCGACCGCGAAGCGGAATGGATGCTCATCGGCGAGGCCCCTGGCGAGAACGAAGACCTGCAGGGCGAGCCGTTCGTCGGCCAGGCCGGCAAGCTGCTCGACAACATGCTGGCGTCGCTCGGGCTCAGGCGCGGCCGCAACGTGTTCATCGCCAATGTGCTGAAGTGCCGTCCGCCGGGCAACCGCAATCCGGAACCGGCCGAAGTCGATCAGTGCGAGCCGTTCCTGAAACGGCAGATTGCGCTGGTGCGGCCCAAGGTCATCGTCGTACTGGGCCGCTTTGCCGCGCAGTCGCTGCTGCGCACCACGACGCCGATCGGCAAGCTGCGCGGTACCGTCCACAGCTACGAGGGGATTCCCGTGGTGGTGACCTACCATCCCGCCTACCTGCTGCGCACCCTGACCGACAAGGCGCGCGCATGGGAAGACCTGTGCCTGGCCCGAGAGGTGCACGATCGTGCGGGAGCCCAGGCCTGATCTCCCGATAAGCCACGGCGGCAACGGCGTGCATACGCCGGCGCTGCCGCTGTGGCGTCAGGCCGCATCGCAACGCGCCCGCGACCTGGCCTGGTGCACGTTGTCACCCCCACTGCTGGAGACCCTGCCCGGTACCGCCAATGGTGACGCGCGTCCGGCTCGCTGGCCCGCGGGTACCCAGGCCGCCTGGGAGCGCTGGCTCGAGCAAGCCGATCCCGCTGGTCTTCCCGCCACCATTGGCGAACTTGCCAATGGCATTGCCGATGCCTTGCCTGAAGAGCCAGGCCGCGCGCGAAGCCTGCGGCTGGGGCGCCATGCCGAGCGCCTGCTGCATTTCGCCCTGCGCCATGCGCAGGGGCTGGAACTGATTGCCGCGAACGTGCCGGTGCGGCGCGCGCATGGCCATGGCATCCAGACGCTGGGCGAGCTCGACTTTGTCTGGCGCGATCTGGGCAGCGGTGAGGTCGTGCACTGGGAAATGGCCACCAAGTTCTATCTGATGGTCGATGCTGGCGGCACGCCGCCGCAAGGGCTGCGAGCGTTTGTCGGTCCCAACCTTGTGGACCGGCTGGGCGACAAGCTCGACCACATCGTGCATCGTCAATTGCCGCTGGCGCGCACGGCCGAGGCGCAGGCGCTGCTGGGTCCTGCGGTGGACCGCAGCGAGGTCTACCTGCTTGGGTGGCTGTTCTATCAGGATGGCCAGTTGCCGGCGGGGCTCGATGCGCTGGGCATTGCGCACAATCACCTGCACGGCTGGTGGTCCACGCTCGATGACTGGTTCGCGCGCGCCTCTTCGGCGCCCGGCGCGCGCTGGTGCCGGCTGCCGCGCCCGGGATGGTTGTCCGGCGCATGGCTGGAGGAACGCGATACGGAAGGCGCCGCAACGCTGCGCGAGGCGCTGGCACAGCGCTTTGCGGATCCTGATCACGGCCACAGCTGGCGACGCGAATCGCCGGTCATGCTGTGCGAACTGGAACCCGCCGGCGCGCAGGCGCCGGGCTGGTGGCGCGAACGCTCGCGCGGCTTCGTGGTACCGCCGGGGTGGGAAGCCCGGGCGCGCGTGCGCGCCGCGGAGCCGGTGGAGGCGAACCCCTAGCGTTGCCTAGGGGTCCCTAGTGATGCTTGTCCTCGCCGATCATGGCGAGCGAATTGAACGTGCGCACGTTGTACTTGTGCACCTTCATGACCAGCGCCATGGTGATGCAGATGAACAGGCCGAGCGCGACGATGACGAGGCCGATTGGCACATTCAGCTTGATCAGCAACGCATACAGGCACAGCATCAGCAGCACCGAAACATTCTCATTGAAGTTCTGCACGGCGATCGAGTGGCCGGCGGACAGCAGCACGTGGCCGCGGTGCTGCAGCAGCGCGTTCATCGGCACCACGAAATATCCGGACATGGCGCCCACGATCATCAGGAATACATAGGCAATCGCCATATACAGCGGCATGTGCAGGCCCAGCACGTCGACCATGATCTGCGGCATGGCGTCCTTGGTGTAGAAGGCCATCAGCATCACGGTAGCGCCCATGGCCACGCCGAATGGCAGCACGGACAGCGACTTGCGCAGCGGAATGCGCGCCGCCGCCATGATGGCGCCGACCGCCACGCCGACGGCGACCACGGCTTGCAGCAGGGCGCCCTGGGACAGGTTCAGGCCCAGCGACTTTTCCGCCCACTTCAGCACGATGAACTGCAGCGTGGCGCCCACGCCCCAGAACAGCGTGGTCACGGCCAGCGAGATCTGGCCGAGCTTGTCGCGCCAGAGCGCGACAAAGCAGTCGCCGAATTCCGCGATCAGCTTGATCGGGTTCTTTTCCTGCTGCGGATACCGGGCGCCCGTATCGGGAATGAAGATGTTGAAGATGGCGGCGATCAAGTAAAAGAGCATGATCACCACCATCGCGGCTTCAGCCGGCGTATTGATCCCGGTGTCGAAATACGGGATGTCAAAGCGCAGCAGGATCTGTGAAATGTGCACGGAGATCAGCGCGCCGCCGACCACGGTGCCCAGGATGATGGAGCCCACGGTCAGCCCTTCGATCCAGCCGTTGGCCATCACCAGCTTCTCCGGCGGCAGCAGTTCCGTCAGGATGCCGTACTTGGCGGGCGAGTAAGCGGCCGCGCCGAAGCCTACGATGCCGTAGGCCAGCAAGGGGTGCAGGCCGAACATCATGATCGCGCAGCCGACGATCTTGATGGCATTCGTGATGAGCATCACCCTGCCTTTCGGCATGGAGTCCGCGAATGCGCCGACGAAGGCAGCCAGGATGACGTAGGAGAGAACGAAGAACAACTTGAGCAGCGGAGTCATCCACTGCGGGGAATGCAACTCAGTGAGAAGGGCGATGGCGGCGATGAGTAGCGCGTTGTCGGCCAGCGACGAAAAAAACTGCGCGGCCATGATGGTGTAAAAACCCTTCTTCATGCTTTCGACTTTGTCTCCATCGCGTTCTGCGTGCGCTTTGGGAAGGGCTACGCCCATCGGCGTGGCCATGGTTTGTTGCAGGGGACCCTGAGCTGCGGCCTTGTCGAATTGTGTCGCATGCTTGGCACCGTGGCGCCGCGCGGTTTGCCTGACCGTCATTGACATATTGCTTCGCGTTTAGAACATGGCCTTAGCGTCCGGCTTTATATCACGAAAACACGACAATCCCGAATCCGCAAAGGCGCCAGTTTGACAGCGCGAGCGCGCTGCGATTCCCCGGGATTTGCAGGTCGTCCTCCCAGGATGTGTTCAAATAACGGCTGCGCATCGCTGACCGCGGACCGGGTCTTCCCTGATCTGGTGCATACGCCGCTGAAAGTGACGCCCGGTGACATCCGGTGACGCCCGCATCACGCCGCGGCGTCTAGAGGATTCCTACCACGGGCAGCGATGCTTGCCTCGCGAGATGTGACTTCATGCCAAGACCGATCCACGCCGTCATCCATCAACCCGCCATTGCGAACAACCTTGAGGTCGTCCGCCGTCACGCCCCCGGTTCCCGCGTATGGGCCGTCATCAAGGCCAATGCCTATGGCCATGGGATCCGCCGTGTGTTCGCCGGCCTGCGTGGCACGGACGGCTTCGGGCTGCTCGACCTGAACGAAGCCGTGCAGCTGCGCGACCTCGGCTGGCAAGGCCCGATCCTGTTGCTGGAGGGGTTTTTCCAACCGCAGGACGTGCCGCTCCTTGAACAATACCGGCTCACCACCGCGGTGCATTGCGACGAGCAGCTCCGGATGCTGGAGAGCGCACGCCCGAAGGGTCCGCTGGCGATCCAGCTCAAACTCAATACGGGGATGAACCGCCTGGGCTTCCACCCGTCGCAATACCGTACGGCGTGGGAGCGCGCACGCGCCATGCCCTGCGTGGGCAGTATCGTCCACATGACGCACTTTTCCGATGCCGACACCCCGCGTGGCATCGCCCACCAGATCGAGGCCTTCGACAAAGCCACGGCCAACCTGCCAGGTGAGGCCAGCCTGTCGAACTCCGCGGCGGTCCTGTGGCATCCCGAAGCGCACCGCGCATGGGTAAGGCCCGGTGTCATCCTGTATGGCGCATCGCCGACCGGCCGCGAGGCCGACATTGCGGGCGTCGGCCTGCAGCCGGCCATGTCGCTGCACAGCGAGCTGATTGCGGTCCAGGACCTGCAGCCTGGCGATACGGTCGGCTACGGTTCCATGTTCACCGCCGACCGGCCGATGCGCATCGGCGTGGTGGCCTGTGGCTATGCAGATGGCTACCCGCGGCATGCAACGGGTTGGGGCGAACACCGCGCCCCCGTGCTGGTGGACGGCGTGCGCACCCAACTCGTGGGCCGCGTGTCGATGGACATGCTGTGCGTAGACTTGGGGCCATGCCCGAAGGCGAGGATCGGCAGTCCTGTCACGTTGTGGGGCCAGGGCCTGCCGATCGACGATGTCGCGCAGGCCAGCGGCACGGTGGGTTACGAACTGATGTGCGCGCTGGCGCCGCGCGTGCCGACCACGGTGGCCACCATTACGGCGCCGGACAGCGCCTCGCCGCTGCTGGCCTGAGTGCTACCCTGACCGGATCTGTCCTGACGGCCGGCTGCCATGCGGTGGCCGGCCGTCGCGTTTCCGCTATCCCAATCCAAGGATCTTCCATTGGCCAAGACCAAGACCGTCTACACCTGTACCGAATGTGGCGGCACCACGCCGCGCTGGGCCGGCCAGTGCCCGCACTGCCAGCAGTGGAACACGCTGGTCGAGACCGTTGCGGAAGGCAGCACGGCGGGCAAGCGCTTCCAGCCGCTGGCGGCATCGGCCACGGTGCGCAAGCTTTCCGAGATCGACGCTGCCGATGTCCCGCGTTTTTCGAGCGGGATCGATGAATTCGACCGGGTGCTCGGCGGCGGGCTGGTTGCGGGCGGGGTGGTGCTGATCGGTGGCGATCCGGGTATTGGCAAGTCGACGCTGCTGTTGCAGGCACTGGCCAACCTGGCCGGACAGCGGCGCGTGCTCTATGTGAGTGGCGAAGAATCTGGCGCGCAGATCGCATTGCGCGCGCAGCGCCTCGGCGTGGAGAGCCCGACGCTCGGACTGCTCGCCGAAATCCAGCTCGAGAAGATCCAGGCCACGCTGGAGGCGGAAAAGCCCGAGGTCGCGGTGATCGACTCGATCCAGACGCTGTACTCTGAGGTGCTGACCTCGGCACCGGGGTCGGTCGCGCAGGTGCGTGAGTGTGCGGCGCAACTGACACGCATTGCCAAGAGCAGCGGTATCACCATCATCCTGGTCGGCCACGTGACCAAGGAAGGCAACCTGGCCGGTCCGCGCGTGCTCGAGCACATCGTCGATACCGTGCTGTATTTCGAAGGCGACACCCATTCTTCGCACCGGTTGATCCGCGCGTTCAAGAATCGTTTCGGTGCTGTCAATGAACTGGGCGTGTTTGCAATGACGGAGCGCGGCCTGCGCGGCATCAGCAATCCGTCGGCGCTGTTCCTGTCGCAGCACGAAGAGATGGTGCCGGGGTCTTGCGTGCTGGTAACGCAAGAAGGCACACGGCCGCTGCTGGTCGAAGTCCAGGCGTTGGTCGACACCGCCAACGTGCCGAACCCGCGACGACTGGCCGTGGGCCTTGAACAAAACCGGCTCGCGATGCTGCTGGCCGTGCTGCACCGGCATGCCGGTATTGCCTGCTTTGACCAGGACGTGTTCCTGAACGCTGTGGGCGGCGTGAAGATTACCGAGCCCGCGGCCGACCTGGCCGTGCTGCTGTCGATCCACTCGTCGATGCGCAACAAGCCGTTGCCGCGCGGGCTGGTGGTGTTCGGCGAAGTCGGGCTGGCCGGCGAAATTCGCCCGAGTCCGCGCGGGCAGGAGCGCCTGAAGGAAGCCGCGAAGCTGGGCTTCACGCAGGCTGTGATCCCCAAGGCCAATGCGCCCAAGCAGAAGATCGACGGACTCGAGGTGATCGCAGTCGAGCGCATCGAACAGGCGATCGATCGCGTGCGCCATCTCGACTGAGCGATGGCCAAGCTCATCGAAATCGACACGCCGCGCCTGCGCCTGCGCCAGTGGCGCAATGCCGACGACGCGCCGTTTGCGGCACTGAACGCCGACGCCGAGGTAATGCGCTACTTTCCCGCGCCACTGAGCCGGGCGGAAAGCGACGGCCTGGCCAACCGTTGCCGCGACAAGATTGCCGCGCTCGGCTGGGGCTTCTGGGCATGCGAGCGTAAGGCCGATGGCGCTTTCATCGGCTTCGTCGGGCTCAACGTGCCGGCAGCGGCCTTGCCGTTCGCGCCATGCGTGGAGATCGGCTGGCGGCTCGCGCGCGAGGCATGGGGGCAGGGCTTCGCGACCGAAGCGGCACGCGCGGCGCTGGCCGTCGGGTTTGAGCGGCTCGGGCTCGATGAGATCGTGTCCTTTACCGCGCTCGGCAACCGCCGCTCGCGCGCGGTGATGGAGCGCCTCGGCATGCATGAGGATGCGCTCGTGTTCGAGCACCCCGCACTGCCGGAAAGCCATCCGCTTCGGTCACATTGCCTCTACCGGTTGGCTCACGCCGAGTGGGCAGCTGCGACACAAGGTCGCGGCTGAGCCTGCGGCAATCCGCCACAGGCGCGAATATGCCGTTTGCGTACGCGGTGTCAGGGGACATTTCGCAAAATCGGTAATAATGCCGTCCAACAGCCGGAGGGGATCGCGTGCTGGCAACCCCGCAACCTTGATCCCGCTCTGTTCATCGTTCATGCAAGCCCGCTTATGCAAGCCAATTCCCGCGCCTATTTCCTGCTGATCGCCTTCATTTCATTCGGGCTGGTCGGTTTTGCGCTCTACCTCCAGTTTGAAAAGGGCTACCAGCCTTGCCCGCTGTGCATCATGCAGCGGTTCGCCTTTATCGGCATCGGGCTGTTCTCGCTGCTCGCGGTCATTGCCCAGAACACGCGTTCGCTGTGGCAAGGGCTGGGTATGCTGTCCGGCGTCGGCGGCATTGCCGTGGCCGTGTATCACGTGTCGTTGCTGCTGAACCCGAAGGCGAGCTGCGGCATCGATCCGCTGGAGAACTGGGTCAACGCCTTGCCGACGGCCAAGGTGCTGCCGCAGGTGTTCTATTCCGACGGCCTTTGCACGGCGCCGCTGCCGCCGGTGCTGGGCCTGTCCGTGCCGGCATGGTCGCTGATCTGGCTGTTCATCCTGACGCTGACGCTGGCGGTGGGACTGATCCGGCGGGAGAAGAATTTCCGTTGATCGGATAGAAAAACCGGCGCCTTGAGCGCCGGTTTTTGTTCGCAGCCACGACATTCGATGGGTGGATACGAGGTAGCGGACTCGAACCCCTTCACTCGATCTGTTCGATCTGCTCCTGCAGCTCCAGCCATTTCTCTTCGAGCGTTTCCAGTTCGCCGTTGACTTCGCCCTGGCGCTTGAGCATCTCCATCAGCTTTGACTTGTTGGCCTCGGCATAGCTGGTCTCATCGGCCATGAACTGGTCGATCTCGGCCTTGGCGGTCTGCAGCACCGTCATGCGCTTTTCCACCTTTTCCAGTTCCTTGGTCAGCGGCTTGCGCAGTTGCGCCAGCCGCTGGCGCTCGTCCGCTTCGGCGCGGCGCTGGTCCTTGCGGTTGACCGCTGCGGCGTTGCCGCCGGTTTCCCCCTGGTGCGCGGCCACGGCGGCGTTGCGCTTGGCCGCGGCCTGCTGCAGCAGCCAGTCGCGATAGTCGTCGAGGTCGCCGTCGAACGGTTTGATGGTGCCATCGGCGACCAGCATGAACTGGTCGGCCGTAGCGCGCAGCAGGTGACGGTCGTGCGAAACCAGGATCAGCGTGCCTTCGAACTGCGCCAGCGCCATGGTCAGCGCCTCGCGCGTGTCGAGGTCCAGGTGGTTGGTCGGTTCGTCGAGCAGCAGCAGGTTGGGCTTCTGCCAGACGATCAGCGACAGCGCCAGGCGGGCTTTTTCGCCCCCCGAGAACGGCTCGATCGGCGCGGTGGCCATATCGCCGCGGAAATTGAAGCTGCCGAGGAAATCGCGCAGTTCCTGCTCGCGGGTGTCCGGCGCCAGTCGCGCCAGGTGCTGCAGCGGAGATTCGTGGTCACGCAGCGTTTCCAGCTGGTGCTGGGCGAAGTAGCCGATCTGCAGGCCCTTGCCCAGGCGCAGCGTGCCGGTCAGCGGATCCTGCGTGCCGGCCAGCGTCTTGACCAGCGTCGACTTGCCCTGTCCGTTGGCGCCGAGCAGGCCGATGCGCTGGCCGTTCTGGATCGACAGCGCCAGCTTGTGCAGGATGGTCACCGGCGGATCGGCCTCGGCATAGCCGCAGTCGACGCCGTCCAGCACCATCATCGGGTTCGGCGCCGCATCGGGCTCGCGGAATTCGAAGGCGAAGCCCGCGGCGACGTGCACTGGCGCCAGCCGTTCCATCTTCTCGAGTGCCTTGACGCGGCTTTGCGCCTGGCGCGCCTTGGTCGCCTTGGCCTTGAAGCGCGTGATGAACGATTCCAGGTGCGCGATTTCCTTTTGCTGGCGGGTATAGGCCGCCTGCTGCTGCGCCATCTGCTGCAGGCGCAGCGTCTCGAACAGCGTGTAGTTGCCGCCGTAGCGGCGCAACTGCTGATTCTCGATATGGACCGTGACGTTGCAGATCGCGTCCAGGAATTCACGGTCGTGCGAAATCATGACCAGCGTGCCGGGGTAGCGCGCGAGCCAGTCTTCGAGCCAGACGATGGCATCGAGGTCCAGGTGATTGGTCGGTTCATCGAGCAGCAGCAGGTCCGACGGGCACATCAGGGCCTGGGCCAGGTTCAGGCGCATGCGCCATCCGCCCGAGAACGACGATACCGGCTGCGACACCTGCGGCAGCGTGAAACCCAGGCCCAACAGCAGCGCCTCGGCGCGCGCCGGGGCGGTGTAGCCGTCGGCGTCGGCAAAGGCCGCGTGCGCTTCGCCTTCCGCGCTGCCGTCGCCGACTGCCTGCGCCTCGGCAATGGCGGCTTCGATCTCTCGCAGGCGTGTATCGCCGTCGATCACGTATTCGACCGCGCTACGCGCCACCGCCGGCGTCTCTTGCGCCACATGCGCGATGCGCCATTGGGCAGGCACCGTCACGTCGCCGCCATCTGCATGCAGTTCGCCGCGCAGCATGGCGAACAGCGTGGACTTGCCGCTGCCGTTGGCGCCGACGAGGCCCACGCGCTCGCCCGGGTTGAGCGTCACGCTGGTGTGGTCGAACAGCACCTTGGTGCCGCGCTGGAGGACAAGCTGGTCGATTCGGATCACGGGTAAGGCAGGAGCGTCGGTAAGCGGGGATAAAAAACAGCGGAAAAGCGCGAGAAAGCGCGGACAGCAGCCCGAGATGAGGCGCTGGGCGGCATTGTAGCGTTTCCCGTTGGCGGTGACCCGCTCGATTGACGGTATGTCCTAGGGATTACCCTTGAATGATGAAAACTCTGTTTTCTTGTTCGCGGTCTGCGTGTAAATTCATTTTCATTGCAGCCACCACGACCGATGTTTGGTTTTCACATCGGCCAGATCTCCTGATCCCATGCCGGACGGCGCCTCGATCTCTGAACGTATTGCGCGCAGCCTGCCAGCGCTGACGCCCGCGCACCAGCGCATGGCCGAGTACGTGCTTGCCAATCCGTTCCGCGCCGCGACGATGCGGATCGACGAGTTCGCGACCGCGGTGCAGGTGTCGGTGGCGACAGCCAACCGATTTGCGCGCGCGCTCGGGTTTGACGGCTATCCGCAGTTCCGCGCCGAACTGGTGCGCGGGTTTGAGGCGACGCTGGCGCCGGTGGAACGGCTGCGTTCGGAGCTGGAGCGGCCCACCACGGCGGCCGAGGCATTCGCCGCGTCGCTGGACAATGCCGCAGCCAACCTCGAGGCCACGCGCCGCGCGCTGGACGCCGACGCGTGCGAACGGGCGGTATCCGCGATTCTTGCCGCGGAGCGTGTCTACATTGCCGGCTTTGGCGCAAGCGGCTTCCTGTCGGGCCTGTTGCAGCACGGCCTGGAAATGCACTGCCGCATGGTGACCTCGGTCGCCGGCGCGGGCGGTGCGTCGCACGCGGCGCGCCAGTTGTTCAAGCTGAGCCCTGCCGACCTGGTCATCGCCATCGCGTTTCCGCGCTACGTGTCCGATACCGTGGTGCTGGCCCAGCGCGCCAAGGCACGCGGCGCGCGCTTGCTGGCGCTGACCGATGGCCCGACCTCGCCGCTGGCGCCGATTGCCGATATCGCGCTCTATGCGCAGGCCGCTAACCGGCTGTCGGCCAATTCGGATGCCAACGTGCTGGCGTTGATCGAAGCGCTGTGCGGCGCCGTGGCACACCGAGCCGAACGCCCGGTCAAGGCCGCGGCCGAGATGACCGAGTTCCTGCTGCCGTGGCTGTATGGCCCCCATGCCGGCAATGCCGGCACCACGGCAGCCGCACAGCCCGTGGCATCAGCCGATGTCGATGGCAAGCCCGGCGCCGACCGCCGCAACCCTTCCAAGCACCCAAAAGCGTAGTCCCAATGAACCAAGCAGTCATTGCCATCCACGGCGGCGCCGGCACGATCACGCGCGCGGCCATGGATTCGGCCCGCGAACGCGAATACATCGAAGCGCTGGAACAGGTGCTGCTGGCAGGCCAGCGCGTGCTGGCCGGCGGCGGCACGGCCATCGACGCCGTGACGGAAGCTGTCCGCCTGCTGGAAGAGTGCCCGCTGTTCAACGCCGGCAAGGGCGCAGTGCTGACGCACGCCGGCACCTACGAACTCGATGCCGCCGTCATGGACGGTGCGACGCTCAACGCCGGCGCGGTGGCCTGCGTGTCGCGGCTGCGCAACCCGGTACTGGCCGCGCGCGCGGTAATGGATCACAGCGAACACGTGCTGTTTGCCGGCGAAGGCGCTGAAGCCTTTGCCGAGGCACATGGCCTGGAACTGGTGTCGCGCGACTACTACTACACCAAGGCCCGCTACGAGCAATGGGAACGCGCGCGCGCCGTGCAAGGCATGGCACTGCTCGATCATGACGCGGCCACGCTCGCCGCGCGCGCGCTGGCCGGCAAGCCCGATCCGATCGATCCGGACAGCAAGTTCGGCACGGTCGGCGCCGTGGCCTGCGACAGCTTCGGCAACCTGGCCGCCGCGACGTCCACGGGCGGCGTCACCAACAAGCAGGTCGGCCGCGTCGGCGATTCGCCGCTGATCGGCGCAGGCTGCTATGCCGACGATGTTGCTGCGGTGTCAGCCACCGGTACCGGTGAAATGTTCATCCGCACTGTTGCAGCCCATGATGTGTCGGCACAGATGCGGTATGCGGGCCTGTCGCTCGAGGAGTCGGCGCGCCGCGTGGTCATGGAAAAGCTGCCGGCCATTGGCGGCCGCGGTGGCCTGATCGCGGTGGATCGTGCCGGCAATATCACGCTGCCGTTCAATACAGAGGGCATGTACCGCGGCTTTGCGCGCGCGGACGGTCCGGTGACCGTGGCGATCTACGGCTGACACGCCGTTTTCCATCCGCAATTCCCGCAGCAATCCCAGGGGGAGCCAGTGGCTGAACTCTCTTCTCAATCGAATATCGTGCTGCCGCCGCAGCGTGTGGTGTCGGTGGACGGCCTGACCGTCCGCTTTTCCACGTCCGAGCGCACCGTCGAAGCCGTGCGCAACCTGTCGTTCCACGTTGACCGTGGCGAGACGCTGGCCGTGGTCGGGGAATCCGGCTCAGGCAAGTCCGTGACATCGCTCGCTTTGATGCGCCTCGTCGAGCATGGTGGCGGCAAGATCGCATCGGGCAGCATGGCGCTGCGCCGGCGCGGCGGCGATGTCATCGACCTGGCCCGTGCCGACAACGCCACGCTGCGCAGCGTGCGTGGCGCCGACGTGGCGATGATCTTCCAGGAGCCGATGACCTCGCTCAACCCGGTGTTCCCGGTGGGCGAACAGATCGCGGAATCGATCCGCCTGCACCAGGGCAAGAGCCGCGCCGCCGCGCGTGCCGAGGCGCTGCGCATGCTGGAACTGGTGCGCATTCCGGAAGCGAAGCGCGTACTTGACCGTTTCCCGCACCAGCTCTCGGGCGGCATGCGCCAGCGCGTGATGATCGCGATGGCGCTGTCCTGCAAGCCCGCATTGCTGATCGCCGACGAGCCCACCACGGCGCTCGACGTGACGATCCAGGCCGAGATCCTGCAACTGATCCGCGGCCTGCAGGCGGAGATGCACATGGGCGTGGTCTTCATCACGCACGACATGGGCGTGGTGGCCGAAGTGGCTGATCGCGTGCTCGTGATGTACCGGGGCGAGAAGGTGGAAGAGGGCGGCTCCGACGAAGTCTTCCGCGCGCCGGCCCACCCGTACACGCGCGCGCTGCTGTCGGCCGTGCCGCGGCTCGGCGCGATGCAAGGCACGGACCTGCCGGCCAAGTTCCCGTTGCTGCAGCTTGGCGATTCCGCACCGACACAAGAAGCACCGCAGGACACGGTATCGTCCGACGCCAAGCCGATCCTGCGCGTGCGCGATCTGGTCACGCGCTTCGACGTGCCGGGCGGCGTGTTCGGCCGCGTCACGCGGCGCGTGCATGCCGTGGAGCAGGTCAGCTTCGATCTCTATCCGGGCGAGACGCTCGCGCTGGTTGGTGAGTCGGGCTGCGGCAAGTCGACCACGGGCCGCTCTCTGCTGCGCCTGGTGGAAAGCCAGAGCGGCAGCATCGAATTCGCCGGGCACGATATCAGCCACATGGAAGGCCCCGCGCTGCAGAACCTGCGGCGCAATATCCAGTTCATCTTCCAGGACCCGTTCGCCTCGCTCGATCCGCGCGTGCCGGTCGGCTATTCGATCATGGAGCCGCTGCTCGTGCACAAGGTGGCCAGCGGCAAGGACGCCGAGCAGCGCGTTGCGTGGCTGCTGGAGAAGGTCGGACTCGATCCCTCGCATGCCGCACGCTATCCGCACGAGTTCTCGGGCGGCCAGCGCCAGCGCATCTGCATTGCACGTGCGCTCGCGCTCAACCCGAAGGTGGTCGTGGCTGACGAGTCGGTGTCGGCACTCGATGTCTCGATCCAGGCGCAGATCGTCAACCTGATGCTGGACCTGCAGCGCGAACTCGGCATTGCGTTCCTGTTCATCTCGCACGACATGGCCGTGGTGGAGCGAGTCAGCCATCGCGTGGCGGTGATGTACCTCGGGCAGATCGTCGAGATCGGTCCGCGCCGCGCGATCTTCGAGAATCCGCAGCATCCGTACACGAAGAAGCTGATGGCGGCGGTGCCGATCGCCGATCCGGCGCGCCGCCACCTGCGGCGCGAACCGCTGTCGGACGAAATTCCCAGCCCGATCCGCGCGGTCGGCGACGAACCGGTGGTGCAGCCACTGGTGCCTGTCGCGGACAGCCGTGGAATCGGTCACTTTGTCGCGCGGCACGCCATTGGCGGTGCCTACTGAAATCGGTTTATCCAAGGAGAATCAAGATGTCTGCATCGATGGTTTCGCCCAGGCTGGTGGCCGGGCTGCTTGTGGCCGGCGCGATAGGCGCGCTGGCGCCGGTGTCCGCTTTTGCCGCCAAGGATGCGGTAATGGCTGTCGCTTCCACGTTCACCACGCTGGACCCGTACGATTCGAACGACACGCTGTCGCAGGCCGTAGCCAAAAGCTTCTACCAGGGCCTGTTCGGCCTGGACAAGGACATGAAGCTGGTCAACGTGCTGGCCGAAAGCTATGACGTCAGCAAGGACGGCCTGACCTACACGATCAAGCTCAAGAAGGGCATCAAGTTCCACGACGGCACCCCCTTCGACGCCGCCGCCGTGAAGGCCAACCTTGACCGCGTGACCAACCCGGCCAACAAGCTCAAGCGCTATACGCTGTTCAACCGCGTCGCCAAGACCGATGTGGTGGACAGCAGCACGGTAAAGGTCACGCTGAAGG
Source organism: Cupriavidus sp. C1SS-2L (assembly GCF_057073735.1). Classification (NCBI taxonomy): domain Bacteria; kingdom Pseudomonadati; phylum Pseudomonadota; class Betaproteobacteria; order Burkholderiales; family Burkholderiaceae; genus Cupriavidus; species Cupriavidus sp. C1SS-2L. The sequence continues at coordinate 2,148,167 of NZ_CP172708.1, read as the reverse complement.
AGCCGTTCTCGCCGTTCATCAACGTGCTGGCCCACCCGTCGGCCGTGATGATCTCGCCCGTGGCGCTGCAGAAGTACGGCAAGGAGATTGCCTTCCATCCGGTCGGCACGGGCCCGTTCGAGTTCGTCGAGTGGAAGCAGCCCGATCACCTGAAGGGCAAGAAATTCGCAGGCTACTGGAAGACCGGTTATCCGAAGATCGACACCGTCACCTGGAAGCCGGTGGTGGACAACAACACCCGCGCGGCCATCATGCAGACCGGCGAGGCCGACTTTGCCTTCAGCATCCCGTTCGAGCAGGCCGCGGTGCTGAAGAACAGCCCCAAGGTGGACCTGATCGCGGCGCCGTCGATTATCCAGCGCTACCTGAGCCTGAACACCACGGTCAAGCCGTTCAACGACCCGAAGGTGCGCCAGGCCATCAACTACGCAATCAATAAGGACGCGCTGACCAAGGTGGCCTTCGCCGGCTACGCCGTGCCGGCCGAAGGCGTGGTGCCGCCGGGCGTGGACTATGCGGAGAAGCTGGGCCCGTGGCCGTATGACCCGGCCAAGGCGCGCGCGCTGCTGAAGGAAGCCGGCTACCCGAACGGCTTCGAGACCACGCTGTGGTCGGCCTATAACCACACCACCGCGCAGAAGGTGATCCAGTTCGTGCAGCAGCAGCTGCAGCAGGTCGGCATCAAGGCCAGCGTGCAGGCGCTGGAAGCCGGCCAGCGCGTGGAGAAGGTGGAAAGCGTGCAGAAGCCGGAAGATGCCGGCGTGCGCATCTACTACATCGGCTGGTCGTCGTCGACCGGTGAGTCGGACTGGGCGCTGCGTCCGCTGCTGGCCTCGGAATCGATGCCGCCGAAGTTGCTGAACACCGCGTACTACAAGAACGACCAGGTCGATGCCGACATCGCCGGCGCGCTGCGCACGACCGATCGCGGCGAGAAGGCCAAGCTGTACAAGGACGCGCAGGAACGCATCTGGAAGGATGCGCCGTGGGCCTTCCTGGTGACCGAGAAGGTGCTGTACGCGCGCAGCAAGCGCCTGACCGGTGCGTATGTGATGCCCGATGGCTCGTTCAATTTCGACGACATCGATATCAAGCAGTAAGCCTGCGGAAAGCGCGCCGCTACCGCGGCGCGCACCGGGTAGCAAGCAGTAAGCCGAACGTGGCCGCCTGTCCCATCGCAGGGGCATGGACAGGCGGCCTGCGGCCTTTTCCCTGAAGCGTCATGCTGAACTATTTCCTCAAACGATGCCTGGGCGTGATCCCGACACTGCTGATCGTGGCAGTGCTGGTATTCCTGTTCGTCCACCTCCTGCCCGGCGATCCGGCGCGGTTGGCGGCGGGCCCCGAGGCCGACGAAGCCACCGTCGAGCTGGTGCGCAAGGACCTGGGGCTGGACAAAACCCTGCCCGAGCAGTTCGTGAACTTCTTCTCGAACGCCGTGCGCGGCGAGTTCGGGCATTCGCTGCGCACCAAGCGTGCGGTCAGCGATGAGATCGGCGACCGCTTCATGCCGACGCTGTGGCTGACCGTGGCGTCGATGGCCTGGGCCGTCGTGTTCGGCATGGTGATCGGCATCTGCTCCGCGGTCTGGCGCAACCGCTGGCCAGACCGGCTCGGCATGACGCTGGCCGTGTCCGGCATCTCGTTCCCGGCGTTTGCGCTCGGCATGCTGCTGATGGAAGTGTTCTCGGTGCAGCTCGGCTGGCTGCCGTCGATCGGCGCCGATAGCTGGAAGCACTACGTGCTGCCGTCGCTGACGCTGGGCGCAGCCGTGGCAGCGGTGATGGCGCGTTTTACGCGTGCGTCGTTTGTCGAGGTGCTGCAGGAAGATTTCGTGCGTACTGCGCGCGCCAAGGGCGTGCGCGAGACCGTGGTCGTGGCCAAGCACACGCTGCGCAACGCGATGATTCCCGTGGTGACCATGATGGGCCTGCAGTTCGGCTTCCTGCTGGGCGGCTCGATCGTGGTGGAGAAAGTCTTCAACTGGCCGGGCCTCGGGCGCCTGCTGGTCGATGCCGTCGAGATGCGCGACTACCCGGTGATCCAGGCCGAGGTGCTGCTGTTCTCGCTTGAATTCATCCTGATCAACCTGGTGGTGGACTTGCTCTACACCGTGATCAACCCAACCATCCGCTACAAGTAAAAGGAGGCAGGCATGACCGAGATTTCCACGCCCGCCGACACCCCGGCAGCCACCGTCGCAGCGGCCCCTCAGGCCGTGCGGACGCCCTGGACCGAGTTCTGGCGCAAATTCCGCAAGCAGCATCTGGCGCTCGGCGCCGGTGGGTTCGTGCTGCTGCTGATCGTGGTGGCAATCCTGTCGCCGCATCTGGTGCCCTACGATCCCGAGAATTTCTTCGACTATGACGCGCTCAACGCCGGCCCGTCCGCAGCCCACTGGATGGGTGTGGATTCGCTCGGCCGCGACATCTTCAGCCGCATCCTGGCCGGCACGCGCATCTCGCTGGCGGCTGGTTTCCTGTCGGTCATCATCGGCGCCGTGATCGGCACCGCGCTGGGCCTGCTGGCCGGCTACTACGAAGGCTGGTGGGACCGCATCGTGATGCGCATCTCCGACGTGCTGTTCGCGTTCCCGGGCATCCTGCTGGCGATCGGTGTCGTCGCGATCCTCGGCAACGGCATGGTCAACGTAATCTTCGCCGTGGCCATCTTCAGCATTCCGGCGTTTGCGCGGCTGGTTCGCGGCAATACGCTGATGCTCAAGCGCCTGACCTATGTGGAAGCTGCGCGCAGCATCGGAGCGTCGGACTGGACCATCCTGATGCGGCATATCCTGCCCGGCACGGTGTCGTCGATCGTGGTGTACTTCTCGATGCGGATCGGCACGTCGATCATCACCGCGGCGAGCCTCTCGTTCCTCGGGCTCGGCGCACAACCGCCGACGCCGGAGTGGGGTGCCATGCTGAACGAGGCCCGCGCCGACATGGTGACGGCGCCCCACGTCGCAATCTTCCCGAGCCTGGCGATCTTCCTGACGGTGCTGGCCTTCAACCTGCTCGGTGATGGCCTGCGCGATGCGCTCGATCCGAAGATCGACCGGCGCTGAGGCGAGATGGAGATGGAAGCCCTGACACCGCCGGTCATTGGTGCGCTGCCCGCTGGCGCACGCAACAGCATCACGGACGTGGCCGGCGTGACGGTCGGGCATTGCACGCTGGATGACGGCGACGTCCAGACCGGCGTGACCGTCGTGCGTCCGCATGCCGGTAACGTCTATCTGCAGAAGGTGCCGGCCGCTTGCGCTGTGATCAATGGCTTCGGCAAAAGCATCGGGCTTGTGCAGGTGGAGGAACTGGGCGTGCTGGAAACGCCCATCGCGCTGACGAACACCTTTGCCGTCGGGGCCGTGGCGCACGCGCAGATCTGCGAGGCCGTAGCGGCGAATCCGGAAATCGGTCGGTCGCTGCCGACAGTCAATCCACTGGTGTTCGAATGCAATGATGGCTACCTGAACGATATCCAGGCCATGGCCGTTGATCGCGTTCACTATGAGACGGCCTGTGCTGCCGCTTGCGCCGATGTGCAGGCCGGATCGGTCGGTGCCGGGCGAGGCATGTCGTCGTTTGGCGTCAAGGGTGGCATCGGCACTGCATCGCGCTTAGTCGGCGGCTATTGCGTGGGTGCGCTTGTGCTGGCGAATTTCGGCACGCCGGAATCGCTCGTTATCGCTGGCCGACAGGTCGGCGGTGAACTGGCCGCGCGGCTCGCGGCACCCGCGCCCGAGCCGGAGAAAGGATCGATCATCATGATCCTGGCCACGGATGCGCCGCTCGACGCGCGCCAGCTGCGCCGGCTGGCACTTCGCGCGGGAGCCGGCCTGGCCCGTACGGGGTCGGTGTACGGGCATGGCTCGGGCGATATCGTGTTCGCGTTTTCCACGGCGTACACCGTGCCGCACCATGCTGCGGAGCCGATGCCTTCCGTGCCGCTGCTGCACGAAAGCCGACTCGACCCGTTGTTCCGCGCCGCGGCTGACAGCGTGGAACAGGCCATCCTTCACGCACTCTGGCAGGCGGTGCCCGTCCATGGCCGTAGCGGACACCGCCGTCAGGCGTTGCTCGATGTCATGCCCGAACTACGCACTCCAATATGAAGCTGCTGATCTCCACCGATATCGAAGGTATTGCCGGCGTTTTTCACGCCGAGCAGACGCGTCCGGGCAATGGCGAATATGAGCGAGCCCGTGCATGGATGACCGGCGAAGCCAATGCGGCCGTGCAGGGCGCCTTCGACGCCGGCGCGACCGCGGTGCTGGTCAACGACTCGCACGGCGGTTTCCGCAATCTGCTGCCGGACCAGATCGATTCACGTGCGCAGCTCGTACTCGGCAAGCCCCGCTATCTGGGCATGATGGCCGGCGTGGAAACAGGCTGTGACGGCGTGTTCCTGATTGGCTATCACTGCCGCGCGCAAAGTCGCGGGGTGCTGGCACACACGATCAACAGCAGCGCGTTTGCGCGCGTGTGGTTGAACGAGCAGGAACTGGGCGAAGCCGGCCTGTACGCCGCGCTGGCCGGTGAGTTCGGTGTGCCGGTGCTGATGGCCAGTGGCGACGATGTCTTTATCGGCGAGACCCGCCCGCTGATGCCGTGGGTGCGCTATGTGCAGACCAAGTCGGCGGGCGGCTTCGGCAGCGGCAGCACGCTCGCGCCGGCGGCGGCGCGCGATGCTGTTCGGAAAGCGGCGTCGCAAGCTGTACGCGACCGGGCCGATGCAACGCCATTCCGAATCGACGGCCCCGTGACCTGCCGGCTCCAGACCCAGACAGCCGCCCACGCGGACCTGTTCTGCCAGTGGCCGACGCTGGAGCGCGTCGATGGCGTCACGTTGTCGTTCTCAGCCGATTCCGTGCAGTCGGCCGTGCGCATGCTGAACTGCCTGTCGGCGATGTCGTTCATGCTGAAATAGCGGCATTGGCCGGGTCGCGGCGCGATCGGCGACAATAACGGGTTGGGCGCGGGCTGGTCTGTTGGCCGGCCTCGCTGTCTTTACCCGAAATACCGCATTAACGCAGACTCATGACCCAGGCACAGCACGGGGGGTGGATTCCCGTACGCAAGGACTTCGTCGACCTCGACACGCGCTGCCACGCGCGCGGCGCCACGGGGCGTCATCACGGTTTTCCCGACGGCAGGGCCTATATCCTGCGTGATGCGCAAGGCCACGAATATCCGTTTGGAGAAGCCTGTGCCCGGGCCGCGGTGGTTCATCCCGGCCTGCTTGCCCAAGTACCGGATTACACCGAGCGCGACGTGGTACGGCAATCGGAAGCGCTGGATGCCGTGATCGCCAGTGCTTCACGCCGCCGGCCCACCGGCGCCGAGCGGGACACCGCGCAGCGCCTGGCGGCGATCCGCTACCTTGTGCTGCGCATGGAAAAACTTCTGACCGTGCCGCGCGTGCAGCCCACGGTGCGCTTTGCGCCACTGCAGGACGTCTACGAATACTTCCAGCGCACCGGTGACCTGAGCCGGGCCCAGGTGAGCCGCATCCTTGCCATCGAGCGCAGCCCGACCACGCCGCCGCGGCTCAGGGCGACCAATCTGCTCGATGTCTATACCGCGCATGTCAAGCTCGAGCGGTTGATTGCGGCCTCGAACCGGCTCGACAACATCCGGTTCCTGCGCGGCCTGCATGACTGGCTCGCGCGCCAACTGGTGTTGTCAGCCGCCCAGCTTGCCGCAGCGGGCATCGAGATGCATCCACAGGCATTCAGCTCGCCCGGCATCTGGGGGCCGGACGAGGCACGAGCCGGGGACAGCGGGCAACTCTTCTGACGCACTGCACGTTGGCAAGCCGGGACGAATTGGCGTCTAATGCCAGCATCTCCGTCCGCAAGGGGCAGTTGCCATGGGCCAGGTTTCGGGATGTTTTGCCACCAGTTATGCCGAGGCGCGGCAGAAGTTCCTGGCCGCGGCGCGCGGTGCGGGCGCGACACTTGCCGAATTTCCCCATCCGACCCGGCGCGGCAGTGCCGGCGAGGACCTTGCCATGGATGTCGCCTGGGTAGGGCCTGCCGACGCCCGGCGCGTGCTGATAATCAGCTCCGGTGTGCATGGCGTGGAGGGTTTCTGCGGCTCCGGCGCGCAGGTGGCGCTGCTGTCCGACGCGATACTGCTGGCCGACTGCGCCGAAGCACGCCTGGGCTTGCTGGTCGTGCACGCAGTCAATCCCTACGGCTTTTCGCATTTGCGCCGGGTCAACGAAGACAACGTCGATCTGAACCGCAATTTCATGGATTTCGCGCAGCCACTGCCGGATAACGCGCCCTACGCGGAAATTGCGCCGATGCTGTTGCCCGCACACTGGCCGCCCTCTGGTGAGGAGCAGGCCCAGTTCATGAAGGCCGTCGCGGAGAAAGGCATGGACTGGTACCAGACCGCGGTCAGCAGCGGCCAGTACCAGGATCCGAAAGGCCTCTTCTATGGCGGCAACAAGGAGACCTGGAGCAACTACACGCTGCGGCGTGTGCTCGCGCGCTTCGGCAGCGCGCGCGGCAGTCTGCGCTGGATCGACATCCACACGGGCCTCGGCCCCTGGGGGTATGGCGAGCCGATCTGCATGGGGCCCGATGACGATGGCCAACTCAAGCGTACCCGCGCAATCTGGGGCGGCGAGGTAACTTCGATCTATGACGGCTCGTCAAGTTCGGCCCGACTGACCGGCCTTGCCTGGGAGGCTGTCCCTGGCACGCTGCCGGACGTCGACTATGCAGGAATAGCGCTGGAATTTGGCACGCTGCCGGTTGCGGAAGTCCTCGACGCGCTGCGTGGCGATCACTGGCTGTACCTGCATCCGGAAGCCGATGAAAACCAGCGCACGCTGGTCCGGCAGGCTATGTGGCGCGCGTTCTATGGCGATGCCGACGACTGGCGCGCGGGCGTGGTGGAGCAGGTGACCGAAGCCGTCCGCAAGGCCATGCGCGCGCGATAACGGTCAGATGGCGGTGTGCCGGATGCAGCGCATCTCGGCAATGGATCTGGTCGGAATATGCCGGGCACCGTAGGCAGACCTTGTCATGGCGGTTTGAGGCGGCTCAGATATCCGCCTGCTCGCGCCAGCTCACCACCGCATCGCGAAAGTCCTGGCAGATCGGCGACAGGTATCCATCGGCGCGCCAGAAGATGGCCAGATCATGCTGCCAGGCCATGTCCGGGCCTTCGATGGCTTCGAGTCCCTGTCCCTCCGCCTGCTTCAGGATGCGCGGCGGCATGATGCCGAGCAGGTCCGAATGACGCAGCAGTTCGCCGAATGCGACGGGTGACGCCGTGCTTTCCACGGCCACGCGCGGCGGTGGGAGCCCCACTGCCGTGAAGCGTTCCTCAAGCCATTGCCGCAGATACAGCGAGCTCGCGGGCACTGCCCAGCGTTCTTCGGTCAGGTCCGCCAGCGAACGGAAGCGCGCGCGGCGCGGATGCTCGCTGCGCGCGACGATCTGCATCGTCAGCGGGCCTAGCGGCAGGCCGCTCACGTCCTCGGGCACGCTGGTAGGTCGCGCGGCAAGGATCAGGTCGACGTCGCCGTTCTGCAGTACAGCCATCAGGCGCGCGCTGAGGTGGGTTTCGATTGAAAACACGGCCAGCGGGCGGCTTACGAAAAATTGCGCCAGCAGCGGTGAGAGCAGCGACGGCACCAGATAGGGAATCGCCCCGAGCCGCACCGTGCCCGCCTTGGCGACGCGCTGCTCGGCCAGCTCCTGCCGCATGTCGCTCGCGGCCAGCGAGATCTTGCGTGCATGGGCATGCAGTGTCTTGCCGACGCTGGTCAGTACCAGCCCGCGCGGCGTGCGCTCGAACAGCGGCATGCCGGCTTCTGCCTCGAGCCGCGCCAGCGTCTTGGACAGGGCGGACTGCGTCACGCCCAGCGCGGCGGCGGCGCGATGCAGGTTGGCGTGCTGGGTCACGACCAGGAAAGCTTCGATGTCCTCGAATCGCATCGCGTCGACGAGTGAGCGCAAGAATGGGGTCGGGGCATTGTAGCTGCCATTGGTTGTCCATTCCTGCCGGGAATCGCGCCGGTACTCGCGGGAATCACGGAGCGCGGGCGGCTGCCCTAGACTGCGGCCAAGGCGCTGACAGGCCATGCATGCCGCAAACAGGCGCCACACACAGGAGACAAGCCAATGCAGAACCAATTCGCCACATGCGGCGTGCGGCTGCGTGCCGCCTTGCTGGGCATCGTGCTGAGCGCCGTGACCGGGACCGCCGCGATGGCAGCCGAGACGGAGCCCTATCCGTCTCGGCCGCTGACCATCGTGGTGCCGTCCGTGGCCGGCAACGTCAACGACGCCGCGGCGCGGCTGATCGGGCAGGAGCTCACGAGGACGTGGAACCAGCCCGTGATCGTCGAGAACAAGCCGGGCGCCGGCACGACCACGGGTACCAAATACGTGGCGCGTGCGGAGAAGGACGGCTACACCGTGCTGCTCACGTTCACCGCTCACGTCCAGAACCCGTCGCTATACCAGCGCATCGGCTATGACCCGATCGCGGACTTCGCGCCGGTCAGCGAGGTGGCCATCTCTTACACCGTGCTCGCGGTGTCCTCGGATTTCCCGGCGCGCACGCTCAAGGACGTGGTCGCGCTGGTCAAGGCCAATCCAGGCAAGTATCCGTATGGGTCGTATGGCGCCGGCACCACGGGCCATATCCTCGGCGAACTGTTCAAGCGGGAAGCCGGGCTCGACATGACGCACGTGGCTTACAAGGGCGGCGCGCCGCTCGTGACGGATCTGGCCGCTGGCCACGTAAAGATCGGCCTGGTGCCGGTCGGTACGGCCATGTCGCTGCTGCAAAGCGGAAAGATCATCCCCGTCGCGCTGGCCGGCGCCGAGCGTTCAGCATTGCTGCCAAACGTCCCGACGTTCCGCGAGGCCGGCTACAAGGGCTTCGAGCCCGATGCGTGGATGGGCCTGATGTTCCCGGCTGGGGTGCCCAAGGCGCGTGTCGATGCGCTGTCGCGCGAGGTTGCTCGCATCGTGCGCATGCCCGAGATCGCGAAGAAGATGAAGGACCTGAATCTCGAGCCGGTCGGCAACTCGCCCGAGGCGTTTGCAGCGGTCCTGAAGAGCGACCAGGACAAATGGAGCCGCATCATCCGCGATGTCGGCATCGCGATGGAATGAAGGAGGCTTGAGCGGAGTATGGGCGATTACCTTGGACTGGTGTGCTCGCGCTGGTGTCACTGGAGCGAACTGGAACTGCAGCGTATCGCACGGCGTCCGCTGGCGCCGGGGCAGGTGCGCATCCGGGTGCGGCACGCGGGCGTGGGCTTTGCGCTGAGCCTGTTCGTGTCGGGCAAGTACCAGCGCAAGCCGCCGCTTCCATTTACGCCGGGCACGGAGGCGGCGGGCGAGATCATCGAAGTGGCACCGGACGTGACGCGCCTGCGGCCCGGCCAGCGCGTGGCCGCCGCACTGGACTGGGGTGGCTTCGCGCAGGAAGTGGTGACCACGGCGGATACCGTCTATCCGGTGCCTGATGCGCTGGATCTGGCGAGTGCCGCGGCGTTGCCAGTCACCTACGGCACTGTCTGGGCCGCGCTGGCGTGGCGCGCGGTGCTGCAGCCGGGCGAGACCATGCTTGTTCACGGCGCAAGCGGTTCGCTGGGGACGGCGGCCGTGCAGGTAGGACGGCTGATGGGGGCGCGCGTGATTGCGACGGCCAGCACGGAAGCCAAGCGCGAGGCAGCGTTGCACAACGGCGCTGCGCATGCGTTGTCGTCTGATCCGCAATCGCTGGCGGCCGAAGTGAAGGCGCTGTGCCCTGCCGGCGGCGTGGACGTCGTATTCGATCCCGTCGGCGGCGATCTGTTCGATGCCTCGCTGCGCTGTGCGGCGCCGGGTGGCCGCCTGCTGTCGATCGGCTATGCCGGCGGACGCATTCCCGAGGTGCCGGCCAACCTGCTGCTCGTGAAGAACCTGTCGGTGATCGGCTTCAACTACGGCTACTACATCGGCTGGGGGCTGACCGACGAGCGCAGCCGGTTCGCGCCGCAGGTGCAGGACGTGGTCGGCAAGATCATGCATGCCGTGGCGAACCGCGAGATGCCGAAGCCGGTCCTGCAGCATTTCGGCCTGCACCAGTGGCTCGAGGCCGTCGACACCACCATGTCGCGCCGCGCGATCGGCAAGGTCATGCTCGACATGCCCTGACGGGGCGGCAGGGGCATCAAAGAACAACGGGAGACAGACTTGAACAAGACACCTGTGGCCGACGATGAAGCCATGCTGGCCGGCCTGACCGTGCTGGACCTGAGTCAGGGCATTGCCGGTCCGTATTGCGGGCTGATCCTGCGCCAGCAGGGCGCGCGCGTGATCAAGGTGGAACCGCCCGCTGGCGACTGGGGCCGCCAGATGGGCCGCGTGCGTGAAGGGCAGACTGCGATCGCCATTGCCTACAACGCCGGCAAGGAGAGCGTGGTGCTCGATACGCGCACCGAATCAGGCAAGGCCGCGCTGCGCAAGCTCGCGGAGCAGGCCGACGTGGTCATTCAAAACTATCGCCCCGGCGTGGCCGAGCGCATGGGTGTCGGCTATGAAGCGCTGTCGGCGCGCAACCCTGCGCTGGTCTATGTCTCGATCACGGGCTACGGTCAGGATGGCCCGCTCGCGGGCTTGCCTGCGGTCGATACGACCATCCAGGCCTTCAGCGGCCTGATGCATGTGAACCGCGACGCCACCGGCCAACCGCGCCGCATCGGCTTCTTCCTGGTGGACCTGAGCACGGGCCTGTACGCGGCACAGCATGCATCGGCTGCGCTGTTCCGCGCGGCACGCAGCGGCAAGGGGCGGCACGTGCAGATGTCGCTGCTGGAGGCGAGCGCGGCGTTGCAGTCGTATCTGCTGGTGGACGATGCGATGTTTCCCGACGCAGAGTTTGCCGCCGCGAATGCGCCGACGGGCATGTTCCAGGCTGCGGATGGCCCGCTCTACGTCAGCATGCTCAATGACGCGATGTTCACGCGTCTGGCCTCCGTTCTCGGGTTTGATGACTGGCTGGCCGATCCGGATCTGCGCACGAGCGCGGGCCGCCTGCCGCGTACGGCCGAGCTATGCCAACGGTTGGGCGCCGCGCTGGCGCAGAAGCCGCTGGCGTACTGGGAGTCGATCTTTACGGAGCATGATGTGCTTTTCGCACGCGTAAGCCGGCCACGCGAGTTGCGGGTGAGCGAGCAATGCACGCAGGCTGGCGTATTCGGCAACGTTTCACAGGCCGGCCTTGGCGAGCTGCCGTGGGCGAATTTGCCGGGGTTCGCCGGAACCGTCCATCCGCATGGGACGGCACCTTTGCTCGGCGAACACACGGCATCGGTGCTTGCCGAATTTGGCGTTGCCGACGCCTAGTGGCACACCGGCTGGCCGAGCGTCCTCAACACTGGGACAGCGTATCGGCCAGCCACTCGATCACCGGCCGGAAGCGCGATGCGCCGCGGAACTCTGTCGGATAGGCCAGCCAGATTTCGCGCATGACCTCGGGCACTTCATGAAGTAATCGCAGTCCCGCATCCTCGCGGGCCACATAGTGGGGCAGCAGGGCAGTGCCAAGGCCGGCGCGCACGCCTTCGCAGATGGCGAGCATATTGTTGGCGTGGAAGGCAATGCGTCGCTTCGCATGCAGCGGCCAGGTGGCCTCGGGAATGTCATAGCCTTCGTCGAGCAAGGCGCACAACGGCGTGCTGTCGTCCATGGGCACGCTGGCAGACCCATAGAGCCCAAAACGCACCGTGCCGACGCGCTGGGCCACAACATCGTCTTCCTTAGGGCGCGCGAGCCGTATGGCCAAATGCGCGTGGCGCCGCGCAAGGCTCGCCACGCGGTCATCGAGTTCGAGTCGGACCACGATATCGGGATGCGCGGCATACAGGCCCGGCAAGCGCGGTGTCAGGAAGTGGCTGCCGAGCGCGGCAGTCGCGGCAATACGCACTACGCCCGACACGCCGCTGCCCGCGCCTTCGATCTCGCGCAGCAACCGGCCGGCCGATTGCTCCATCTGCCGCGCTGCGGTCAGTGCGCTGCGGCCTGCCGAGGTCAGTTCGAAGGCGCCTTCAGAACGCGTGGCAACGGGCTTGCCGAGTGCCTCTTCGAGACGGCGAATGCGCCGGATCGCGGTGGCGTGGGTGATATCGAGTTCGCGCGCGCAGGCCGAATAGCTGCCGGCGCGAATCAGCGTGGACAGGGTCAGCAGGTCGTCCCACGAGACTGTACGTTTTTGCACAGCGGCTGTGTGTGAGTGGGTAATTGGCGCACAGCATAGCGTGCTCTACGATGCCTGCACAACTTGTTCACCCGGAGTTCCGACATGACTACCGCTACGCCCGTGACCCTGCTCGATGCCGCTGGCGCCAGCCGCAAGCCCTCCCCTTGGGAGGATTCGGTGCTGGTTCTGGTCGATCATCAGCGCGAATACATTGATGGCGTGCTGCCGCTCGTCGGCATGCCCGAAGCCGTGGCCGCTTGTGCCGATCTGCTTGCGCTGGCGCGGCAGCATGGAACGCCGGTGATCCACGTAATGCATCACGGCAAAGGAAAGGGCGGCGCCTTTGACCCGGAAGGTCCGTATGTGGCGTTCATCGAGGGGCTGACGCCGCAGGCCGGCGAGCAGACCGTGGCCAAGCACCTGCCCAACAGCTTTGCCGGCACAGACCTGGCCGCGAAGCTGGCGGCGCTGGGCCGCAAGGAGCTGATCGTGGCCGGCTTCCAGACGCATATGTGCATCAGCGCGACGGTGCGCTCTGCACTTGATCACGGCTATCGGGTCACGCTCGTGGCCAACGCGTGCGCCACGCGCGACCTGCCTGATCCGCTGGGTGGCGCACCGCTGAGCGCAGCGGAATTGCAGCGCGTCACGCTGGCCGCGCTGCACGACCGCTTTGCGACGGTCGTGTCCGATGCATCGGTCTGGAAGGCCTGAGTCGCAAAAGACGGCACCAAAAACAAAAACGGACGGTGCCGAAGTGGCGACCGTCCGTGTCTGCTTTGTGCGTTGGTAGGCTCGATTGGACTCGAACCAACGACCCCCACCATGTCAAGGTGGTGCTCTAACCAGCTGAGCTACGAGCCTAGCGAAGCCGCAGATTATAGGGATGCCTTTGCGGCTGTGCAAGTGTTTTGGAAAAGTTTTTCGCTCAGGTGGTAATGCGGTCCCGCAGTTCGCGCTTGAGCACCTTGCCGATCGCGCTGCGCGGCAGGCTGTCGACCACGTGCAATGCGCTCAGCCGCTGCGTCTTGCCAAGACGCTCGTTGGCCCAGGCGAGCACGGCCTGCGCGGTGACATCATGCCCATCGCGCAGTGCGATAAAGCCGACCGGCGTCTCCCCCCAGCTTTCCGACGGAACGCCGACTACGGAAACATCCGCCACAGCCTCATGCGTACGCACCACGGCCTCGATATCGCTCGGATAGATGTTGAAGCCGCCGGAGATGATCACGTCCTTCATGCGGTCCATCAGCACGAGGAAGCCATCCTCGTCGAAGCGGCCGATGTCGCCCGTGCGGATAAAGCGGTTGCCTTCGGCATCGTGCCATTCGATTTCAGCCGACTTGTCCGGCAAGTTGTGGTAGCCGTTCATCATCGCGCCTGAACGTCCGACCACTTCGCCGGTGCTGCCGGGTGGCAGTTCCTTGCCGTTCTCGTCGATGATGCGCACGTCCGCGCCCGGCGCCGGGCGGCCGACCGTATGCAGCTTGTCAGGGAACTCGTCCGCGTGCAGCAGGCAGCCACCGCCGCCTTCGGTCATGCCATACAACTCGGTCAGTTTGCCGGGCCAGCGGCGCACCACTTCTGCCTTGAGGGCCGCGCTGAACGGTGCGCTCGTGCAGAACTTGCGCTTGTAGCTCGACAGGTCGTAATTGTCGAAATCCGGGTGGGCCATCAGGCGCTGGTATTGCACGGGCACCAGCATCGTGTGCGTGACGCGGTAGCGCTGGGCGAGCTCCAGGTACTTGCCGGCATCGAACTTCGACATCAGCACGGCCGTGCCGCCGAGCCCGATCGTCGGAAAGAAACTCGCGAGCGTGGTGTTCGAATAGAGCGGGGTGGAGAGCAGCGTGACGGCATCGGTGCCGTAACCCGTCATCGCGCCGCGCGACACGTGCGCCCAGCGCATGCCGTGCGATTGCACAATGCCCTTGGGCACGCCGGTCGTGCCGGATGAGTAGATGATGTTGAGCGGCAGTTCCGGCCGCACTTCCGGTTCGTCAAACGGTGCGCTGGCCGGCGCCAGCCACGACTGGAAGGTCTGCCCCGCGGCGCTGTTGTCGAGCGTCACAAGGCGCGTGGCCCCGAGCTGCGGCAGCACGGACTGGAGCGCTTCAGCGACCGCCGCATCGACGAAGAAAATGCTTGCGCCTGCATCGGCCACCATGCCGGCCAGGCTCTGGGCGGTCGACGACGGCGCTAGCGGGGCGACGACCACGCCAGCGCGGATCGCGCCAAGGTACACCGCTGCGTATTCGATGGACGACGTCGCACAGATTGCGATCGTGCCGCCGGCCTGAACGCCATCGCGCTGAAGCGCGGCGCCGATGCGGGTCATGATGGCATCGAGTTCGCCATAGGACATCGATCGCTCGCCATGCACGAGGGCGGCATGGGCGGGCTGGCTCGCAGCGTGGCCGCGCACAAGCGCGGACATGCTGGTGAAGGGGCGTTGCATGATGGAGGTGTCGGTCATGGCATGCAGGCCGGCGGAGCTTCGTTCCGCCAGCGATGGGAAATTCAAAGCAAGAAGGGCTTACTGTACCTGTGCGCCGGAGTCCTTGACGACCTTGCTCCAGCGCGTGATCTCGGCATCGATATGCGAACGCAGTGCATCCGGCGTGGAGCCCACGGGCTCATAGCCATTGGATGCCAGATTGGCCTTCAGTTCCGGTTCCTTCAGCACAGTCGCAATCTCGCGGCTGAGCCGGTCGACGACCGGCGCGGGCGTGCCGGCCGGCGCGAGCACGGCATACCAGCCCGTGATGTTGATGCCGGGCACGCCGACCTCTGCCAGCGTCGGCACGTCGGGGGCGATGGCGGCACGCTTGGTGCCGGTCACCGCCAGCGCACGCACCTTGCCGCTGCGTACATGCGGCAGCGTGGTCGAGATGCTGTCAAACGTCAGCTGGACCTCGCCCGACAGCATCGCTGTCACGACCTGCGCGCTGCCCTTGTACGGCACGTGCGTCATCTTGATGCCCGCGACCGAATCGAACAACTCGCCCGCGAGATGGCCCGTGTTGCCGTTGCCGGCCGATGCGAACGTGAGCTTGCCGGGCGACGCCTTGGCCTGGGCAATCAGCTCCGGCACCGTGTTGGCGCGCAGCGAACTGCTGCCCGCCAGGATCATCGGCAGGTTCGCCACCAGCGAGACCGGCGCGAAGTCCTTCCGCGTGTCATACGGCAGCTTCGGATACAGGCTCGCATTGATCGCATGCGCGGCCAGCACCATGATCAGCGTGTTGCCGTCGGGTTTGGCGCGCGCGAGCATCTGGGTGGCAATGGTGCCGCCGGCGCCAGGGCGGTAGTCCAGCACCACCGGCTGGCCCAGGCGCTCCTGCAGCTTCGCCGCCACGGGGCGCGCCAGCAGATCGGCGCTGCCGCCAGGCGGATAGGGGATTAGCAACTGGATCGGGCGGGAAGGCCAGGTCTCGGCCCTGGCCAGTCCAACATGGCCTAGCGTGGCGGCCGCGGCGAATGCCAGGCCAGATGCCAGCAGCCAGGCGCGGCGCTGCTGAGCGGTGCGTGAAAGCGTGTTCATCGCTGTCTCCTTCAGTGTTCTTGTGCCGGCCGAAGGCCGGGGCGCCTCCGCGCGTGGAGCGTGGGGCACTTGTGTCGGAAACCTTAAATCGCGCGCGCGAGGAGGGGAATTCGGGAATGGCTAAGGGAGGGTTTGGCCGGGGTGTGGCCTCAGCAAAATCGTGGCGTTCAGGGAGATTTTGCGTTTTGGATGCCCGTGTAAGCTCGAATCTTTGCGATCAGGGAGATTTTTGTGCAGATACAAGTCAACGACGCCTCCGACATCGGCGCCCTTGTGAGGGCCGCGCGCAAGGCGGTTCGCCAGGACGACACTGCGGGGGCGATAGGCGTCAGCGAGAACTTCATGGTTCGTGTCGAAAACGGCGCCGAGGGCATCCAGTGGGGCAAGCTGTTCCAAGTCTTGAGCGGGCTTGGCGTACGTGTCTTGGTAGATGTGCCTGAGGCAGCCACGCCGCTGGTTTCTATCGAACGCGACAAGCTGCAACAGCGGCGGGCGCGCGGCAAGCGACGTCAGACCTCGGCACAGATTGCATCGGAGCGGTCAGCAAAGGACGGGCATGATTGATCGCGAACAGCATCAATGGCGCACCGGTGGGCACGTTGCGCGACGAGCGGGACATCTGGTCATTCGAATATGCACCGGAACGGATCTGGGAACTGGCCTGCTTGCGTGTGATTCGTTTTACCGTCATTGCTGACATGGTGAAGATGATGTCGAGATGAAGGCTTTCGCCATCAGCCCAGCACCCTGTACTTCGATTGCACCAAACCTGACGGAAAGTGCCGGCTCGACTCGAGCGCCAGATCCACGTCGCGCGGCAAGGCGCCGAACAATGGCCTGCCGGTGCCGATCAGCACGGGCACTGTGGTGACGACAAGATCGGTGATCAATCCCTCGCGCAGAAATGACTGGACCACCTGGCCGCCATCGACATACACGCGATGCGCGCCTTCCGCAGCGAGTTCCGCCATTGCGTCCCTGGGGGCGCAATCAGAGAACCGCACCTTTCCCTGCAGCGGTTCCGGCACGGGTTTCCCGGCCAATTGGCGCGAGAGAACCAGCACGGGCCTGTCGTAGGCCCACGGGCCCATCGTGAGGACCTTTTCAAAGCTACCCCTTCCCATCACGATCATGTCCTTGTCGGCGATGAACTCGGCGTAGCCATGATCTTCGGCCGGATCGTCCCGCTCGAGCAACCAACCGATGTCGCCATCGGCGCGGGCAATATAGCCATCGAGGCTGGTAGCAATAAAGACGTGTCCTGAAACCATTTGTCTCCTCTCGTTGCGGTCGAATTCGAACTTCGCCGGTGCAGGCTCCGCTGCAATGGCCATGGGCTTCCCGCGTATGCGGGCCTTGCGGCGAGCGTTACTTCGCCTTGCCTGACCAGTTGCGGGCCGTTACGTGCGGGACCAGGTCATGCAGGCGTGACAGTACCACCCTGGCCGCACGAGACAGCGGGTGATGCTGCGTGACCCCCAGGCTGATGGCTCGTGGCAGTTGCGGCTTGACGATTTCCGCGGCCGCGAGGCGCCCGGCGCCAACTTCATCATCCACGGCCAGTTGCGGCAGTATGGTCAGGGCGTGCCCTGACAATGCAACCTCCTTCATCGCGTTCAGGGATTCGACCTCCAGCGCAACGTCCAGCGCTACGCCCTGTTGCCGTGCGTGCTGGTCCAGGATCAGGCGCAACCCGTTGGGCGCAGGCGGCAATACCAGTGGCACCCCGTCTAGCCGTCGGAAATCGACGGCAGGCCCTGCCGTGAGCGGATGACCCGGCGCGCTGACCAGATAATTCGCCACGGTGGCGAGTACATCCTCGTTCTGGCGCGGGCTTGGACCATAGCGGTTGATGACCGCAAGGTCGAGGTGGCCGGAATCGAGCTGTTCGTCGAGCTGGCCGCTGAAGCCTTCCGCGACACGCAGCCGGACCCCCGGCGCGGTATCGCGCAGGTCGGCGAACAGAGCGGGAATCAGGCGGCGCGTCATGGACGGCAGTACGCCGATCCGCACCATCCCGACCGGCACGCCCGCCGCGTTGCGCACTTCGTCGTGCAGGCGCGCCGACTGGGCCAGCAGCAGTTCGATCTCCGGAAAGATCCGCGTGCCGAATTCGGACAGGACTACGCCGCGTCCCGTGCGCTCGAACAGCCGGTCACCCCATTCCGCTTCGATCTGCGCGATGGCGCGGCTGACCAGCGACTGCGCCGTGCCCAGCGCGCGCGCCGCCCGCGACAGCGAGCCCAGTTCAGCCACCAGGGCCACGGTTTCCAGTTGCTTGAGGTTCACTTTGCCTGGTTGATGGTCATCTATCCATAAAGTGGATAGCTGGTATAGCAGAATATACACTTTTGCGCTAACTGAAGTCTCCATACACTGGGTGCATCCTTCGCTGCAGAGAAGGGTTGCTCAAACGATATGGAGACAACATGCGAAGTTTTTCGACGATAGGGCGCTCCATGCGCCAGTCGCTGCGCACCCTGCTGATGGCCGTTGCGCCGCTCATGCTTTGCGGTGTCGCCGGTGCTGCCACCGCCACCAGCTATCCCATCAAGCCGATCCGCCTGATCGTTCCGTTTCCGGCCGGCGGGCCCACGGATGCCATGGCTCGGTTGATCGGTCAGCACCTGTCGCAACAGCTCGGCCAGCCCGTGGTAGTGGATAACCGGGGCGGTGCCGGCGGCACGATTGCCACCGAGGCAGTCGCCGCCTCGGCGCCCGACGGCTATACGCTGTTGTTTTCCACCACGGGCACGATGGCGATCAATCCGTCGCTCTATCGCTCGCTGAAGGTTGATCCCGTCAAGGGGTTCGATGCCGTGGGCTCGGTGGCGTCAACGACCAACGTGCTGGTCGTGCCGAACAGCCTGCCGGTCAGCAACGTGAGGGAACTGGTGGCGCTGGCGAAGCAGAAGCCCGGTTCGCTGACGTTCGGATCGGCCGGCAACGGCAGCTCGAATCATCTGTCGGGCGAACTGTTCAAGTCGATGGCAGGCGTCGACATCGTCCACGTACCGTACAAGGGCTCGGCGGCGGCATTTACCGATCTGCTGGGCGGGCGCATCTCGATGATGTTCGACACCGTGTCGAGCCAGGTGCAGTACATCGGCTCGGGCAAGGTGAAAGCGCTTGGCGTGACCGGCCCCGCGCGCTCCGATGCGCTGCCGAAGGTGCCGACCATCGCGGAATCCGGGCTGCCGGGGTTTGACGTCACGATCTGGTTCGGCCTGTCGGCGCCGAAGGGCACTCCGCCCGATGCGGTGCAGCGGCTCAACGGCGAACTGCAGAAGGTGCTGGCCCAGGCCGACGTGCAGAAGCAGCTTTCCGCGCTGGGCGCCAGTCCGATGCCCGGCACGTCCGCCGATTTCGCCAGACTCATTCAGCACGATGCCGGCAAGTGGGCGCCTGTGGTGAAGGCTTCGGGAGCTACCCTTGACTGAGATCTTCCATGCGCTGTTCGCGCCGGCCTCGGTGGCCGTGATTGGCGCGTCGGACAATCCCAACAAGGTCGGCGGCCGCCCGATCCATTACATGCGCCACTTCGGCTATGCGGGCGAGGTGTTCCCCGTGAACCCGGGCCGCACGACGATCCAGGGATATCGCGCCTATCCGACACTCCATGACATCGGCAGAACGCCCGAAGCCGCGGTCATCGCGGTATCAGGCGACGCCACGCTGGAACAGGTGCGCTTGTGCGCCGATGCCGGCGTGAAGGCGGCCGTGATCATGGCGTCCGGGTTTGCGGAAACCGGCGAGGCCGGGCGGCGGCGCCAGCAGCAACTCGTGGACGCGGCAAATGCTGGTGGCATGCGGCTGGTGGGGCCGAACGCGCAGGGCACGGCCAACTTCGCCAGCGGCGCGGTGCTGAATTTCTCGACGATGTTCATGGAGGTGACGCCCCAGGACGGGCCGATCGCCATCATCAGCCAGAGCGGCGCGGCCAGCGTGATGCCGTATGCGTTGCTGCGCCAGGCCGGGTTGGGCGTGCGCTATCTGGTGGCCACCGGCAATGACGCCGATCTGGATGCCTGCGCGATGACCGCCGCCGTGGCCGCCGACCCGGAAATCCGGCTGATCCTGGTGTACCTCGAATCGATCACGGACCCGGCGGCGCTGGCGCGGGCCGCCGCGCTGGCCCGCAGCCGCGGGGCGAGCATCGTGGCCGTCAAGGCGGGGAGCAGCCAGCACGGCGCGCGCGCAGCGGCGTCGCATACGGGTGCGCTGGTGGGCAATGATGCAGCCATCGACGCTTTCCTGGCCCGCCATGGCATCTGGCGTGCGCGCGATATCGGCGAACTGGTGCGTGCCGTGCCGCTCTACCTGCAAGGCCGTGCGCCGGGACAGGGCCGCACTGTGGTGATGAGCCATAGCGGCGCCGTCGGGGTGATGTCCGCCGACCTGGCCGAACGCCATGGCCTGCCGCTCGCGGCGCTGCAGTCATCCACGCTCGACCGGCTCGGTGCGATCCTTCCCGAGTTCGGCACCGCGGGCAATCCGCTCGACATGACCGCTGCGCTGATGGGCAAGGGCGACATGTTCCCGCGCGTGCTCGACACACTGGGCGCAGACCCGCAGGCCGACATGCTTATGGTCGGCATACCGGTGGCCGGCCCTGGCTACGATGTCGAAGCGCTGGCGCGCGATGCCGCCGCGTTCAGCAGCCGGTTCGGCAAGCCGCTGGTGGCCAGCGCGCCGCAGCAGAACGTGCGCGATGCATTCGTGCGCCACGGCGTTCCGACGTTCGTGACCGAAGCGGATGCGGTCGCGGCGCTGGCCCAGTACGCCGGCCACGCGCGGCTGGCAGGAGTGGCGGCAGAGCCCGAAGTCGAGCCCCAAGCGGGGTGGCCGGCACTGCAACCGCTGGACGGTACCGGCTTGCAGGACGAAGCGCGCAGCCTGACGCTGCTGGGCGAGGCAGGCGTGCCCGTGGTGCCGTACCGCTGCTGCGCGAATGCCGATGAAGCTGTGGCGGCATTTGCCGCCCTCGGCGGCGGCGCGGTGGTGGTCAAGGGCTGCGCGGCGGAGGTGCCGCACAAGAGCGAGCATGGACTGGTGCATTTGCGGCTGGCCGATGCGCCGGCCGTGGCGCAGGCTGCGGAGGACTGCCTGGCCGCGCTGCGCAGCCTTGGTGTCGCGAGCCCTCGTGTGGTGGTGGCGGCGATGGTCAGGGGGCGCCATGAGTTCGCGCTGGGCGTATCGGTCGATTCCCTGTTCGGGCCGCTCGTGATGATTGGCGAGGGCGGCACGCTGCTGGAACTGCGCAAGGACGTCGTCACGCTGCTGGCGCCGTTCACCATGGCCGACGTGAAGGCAGCCTGTGCCCGGCTGAGGCTGGCGCCGCTGTTCAACGGCTACCGGGACATCCCTGTACTTGATCTCGATGCGCTTGCCGCGTCGGCCGTGGCGCTCGGCAACTGGGCGCTGCGCCATCGCGGCACGCTGAAGTCGGTGGACATCAATCCGCTGATGGTGATGGCCGCCGGCGACGGCGTGGTGGCCGTGGACGCCGTGGTGGAACTGCAAGGAGCCTGACATGGAACCCGTAATTGTGGAACGCGATGGCGACGTGGCCATCGTCACGCTGAATCGTCCCGCGCGCATGAACGCCGTCAACGATGCGCTGCGCGGCGGGCTGATTGATGCGCTGGCCCGGCTCAACGCCGATCCGGCCGTGCGCGCCCTGGTACTTGCAGGGGCCGGCGAGCGCGCCTTCTGTGCTGGACAGGATCTTGATGAAGCAGCTGCGGTGACGTGGCAGCAGATCGTGCCGTGGCTGAACCGTCAGCGGGCCATGTACCAATCCGTGCGCGATCTGGACAAGCCCTGCGTGGCAGCGGTGCGGGGCGTGGCCGCCGGTGCGGGATTCCAGCTTGCGCTGTGCGCGGACTGGCGCCTGACGACGGCGGACAGCCGCTGGGGCCAGCCGGAGGTCAAGGCCGGCCTGGCGAGCATCGTCGGCTCATACCTGATGACGCTGCACGTTGGGCATACCCACAACGTGCAGATGTCGCTGTCGGGCGAACTGGTATCAGGGCAGCGGGCCTACGAGATCGGGCTGGTAACCGCCTTGCATGGCGAGGCGGAACTGATGGGCGCCGCGCTGGCGCGTGCCCGGTCGCTGGCCGCCTTGCCGCCAACATCGGTCAGGCTGTCGAAACAACGGCTGCGGGCAATGACGCAGCCCGGGTTCGACGACGCATGCGTAGCGGGCATCCGCGCGCAGCTCGAATGCTATGCGGATGGCGAGCCGCAACGCGTGATGGCCGAATTTCTCGGCAAACGGAATGCAAGGGAGTCGCAATGATCCAGTGGAACGAGCATCTCATCAACGGCGCGCGACGAGCCGTGCGCGAAGGGCGCACCGTTCGCATTCACGATGCCGCCACCGAAGCACCGCTCGGTGACGTCCATCTCGGCAATGCCGGAGATGTCGATGAGGCCGTCGAGGCGGCACGGGTGGCGCTGCCGGGCTGGCAACAGATGGGGGTGGACGCACGCGCGGCGCTGCTGCGCGCGGTGGCGGACGCGCTGGAAAGCATGGGGCAGGACCTGGCGCACGGCATCTCGCGCGAAGTCGGCATGCCGCTGAAACTGTCGCAACGTATCCAGGTAGAGGCCCCGATTGCGGCGTGGCGCGCGACGGCCGCGCTGGCCGATACCTTCTCCTTCGTCAGCGAGGTGGGCAACTCGCGTGTCACGCAGGTGCCGGTGGGCGTGGTGGCGGCGATCACGCCGTGGAACTACCCGCTGCACCAGATCACAGGCAAGCTTGCACCGGCATTGCTGGCCGGTTGCACCGTGGTATTGAAGCCGTCGGAACTGGCGCCCGCCGCTTCGACCGGTCTGATGGCCGCCTGCGAACGGGCCGGCCTGCCGCCGGGGGTGCTCAACATCGTGCTGGGCGATGCCGAGGTGGGTCACGCGCTGGTCACGCACCCTGATGTCCACATGGTGTCGTTCACCGGTTCGACGGCCGTGGGCCGAAAGGTGGCGGCGCTGGCGGCTGGCGACATGAAGCGGTTGTCGATGGAGCTGGGCGGGAAGTCGGCAGCAATGGTGCTGCCCGGCGCGGACCTCGCACGCGCCGTCAAGGCCACTGTTGCCTCGTGCTTTCTCAACTCGGGACAGACATGCAGCGCTATCACGCGCCTGATCGTGCCGCGGGAAGACTATCCGGCGTGCCGCGCATTGCTGGCGGAGGCTGTGGCGGGCATGCCAATGGGCGATCCGTCCGACGCGTCCACGCGCATCGGCCCGTTGCTGTCGGCACTGCAGCGCGAACGCGTGCTGGCGCATATTGCCGAAGCCGAGCAGGGCGGTTTCGACCGCATTGCAGGCGGCCCCGATGCGCCGGTGCCGGCGCACGGCTACTTCGTTGCGCCCACCATCTACGGGAACGTGGCGCCGGACAGCCGGCTTGCCAACGAGGAGGTCTTCGGGCCGGTCCTGGCGGTGCTTTGCTATGAGTCCGTCGAGGGCGCCATAGCGCTGGCCAACGGCACACGCTATGGCCTGGCTGCTTCGGTCTGGGCGGTCGACGAAGCCAGTGGCGAGGCCGTGGCCAATGCGCTGCGCGCCGGGCAGGTCGATATCAACGGCGCACGATTCAATGCGGCGGCGCCGTTCGGCGGCTTCGGCATGTCCGGCGTTGGCCGCGAAGGCGGTGTCTATGGGCTCGAAGAGTTCCTGGAACCGCGCGCCATCCAGTTTCCCCGCTAAGTCAAACTTCAGGATATCCAGCATGTATCAGCAGATTTCAGTGACCCGCTCGGGCCGGAACGAGCACGTCGCCATCGTGACCATGAACCGGCCGGACAAACTCAATGCGCTGACCAAGGTCATGGAGGCCGAACTGCGCGAAGCCATGGAGGCCGCGGACCGCGACGACACCATCCGCGTCGTGGTGCTGACCGGTGCCGGCAAGGGCTTCTGTGCCGGCATGGACATCAACGAACTTGAGGTCCTGCCCCCTGGCGACATCCGTGCTGCCCAGTGGATGCGGCCGTACGACATGAACCGCCGCGCCGACTACCAGACCCGCTACGGCTACTTTCCGGCGATGCGCAAGCCAGTGATTGCTGCCATCAACGGCGCGGCTGCCGGCCTTGGAATGGTGTTCGCGCTATACAGCGATATGCGCTTCGCCAGCGACAAGGCGGCCTTCAGCACCGCCTTTGCACGGCGCGGCCTGATTGCCGAGCATGGGATCTCCTGGCTGCTGCCGCGTGTGGTGGGGCCGGGGCATGCGGCAGACCTGCTGTACTCCGCGCGCAAGGTACCGGCGGATGAAGCCTTGCGCATGGGGCTGGTGGATCGCGTGTGCGAGGCCGATGACCTGATGGCGCATACGCTGGCCTATGCCGACGACCTGGCCGAAAACGTCTCTCCGCGTTCCATCGGCGTGATGAAGCGCCAGCTCTGGGCGCAGCCGTTCCAGACGCTGGCAGAAGCCACCCAGATGGCCAATGCGGAAATGTTCGACAGCATCCAGAGCGAGGACTTTACCGAAGGCGTGGCGCATTTCATCGAACGCCGTCCGGCTCGGTTCAGCGGGAGATGATGGCTGGGGAAGCGACGGGGCTTTTCGGTCTTGCTGTCAAGCCTGCGTCGACGCCATCATCAAGGTCTTGGGCTCCAGGTACGCACTGATGCCCCATTTCCCCATCTCGCGTCCAAGTCCGGAATGCTTGAAGCCACCAAACGGCGCGCGCGGCTCATGGGCGAGCGTGTTGACGAGCACGCGACCCGCGTCGATCTGCCGGGCGATGCGTTCGCAGCGCTCGATGTCCTTGCCGAGCACCATCGCGCTCAGGCCGTAGGTAGTGTCATTGGCGATGGCAACAGCGTCGGCATCGTCGGTGTAAGGGATGATGGTGAGTACAGGCCCGAAGATCTCCTCGCGCGCAATGCGCATCTGGTTGCTCGCGTTCGTGAAGAGGGTGGGCTTGACGAACCAGCCCTTGTGAAAGCCGTCGGGTCGTCCTGCGCCGCCGGCCAGCAACGCTGCGCCTTCTTCCATGCCGATGCGGATGTAGTTCTGCACCCGTTCCCATTGCGTGGCGCTCACCATCGGGCCGATGTCGGTGTCGGCGTTGCGCGGATCGCCGGATTTGACGTGCGAAACCGCTCCCCTTGCGATCTGCTCGAACTCCGCAAGCCGATGGCGCGGCACCAGAATGCGGGTGCCGGCAATGCAGGCCTGGCCGCTGTTGAGGAAGCCCGCCTGGAGCACGAGCGGCATGATGTCGGCGAAGTCAGCGTCATCGAGCACCACCGTGGGCGACTTGCCGCCCAGCTCCAGCGTGACACGCTTCATGGTGGCAGCCCCCGCGCTCGCCAGCCGCTTGCCGACGGCGGAAGAGCCGGTGAACGAGATCTTGGCGATGCCGGGGTTGCGCACGATCTCTTCGCCAACCACGTCGCCGCGGCCATTGACGATGTTGAACACGCCTGGCGGCAGGCCGGCCTCGTGCAGCGCCTCGGCCACGATCTGCGTCTGCATTGCGCTCATCTCGCTGGGCTTGATGACGGCTGTGCATCCAGCGGCAAGCGCCGTTGCCAGCTTGTTGCAGATAAACCCGGCGTTGCTGTTCCAGGGCGTGATCAGGCCCGCGACGCCAACAGGCGTCATCACGACACGTGCGGCGCCAGCGCGCTCCTCGAACTCAAACGATTCCAGCGCGTCGATGGCTTGCGCAACAGTCTGGGCCGGATACTCCGCCATCCAGCGCGAGCGTACGGACGGCGCACCATATTCGGTCACGATGGCCTCCAGCAGTTCCTCCTCGCGCGCAGCGACGGCCCGGTGTATGCGCCGCAGCGCTGCAATGCGTTCCTCGCGCGTGGTGCGTGACCAGGCGGGGAATGCTGCCTGCGCCG
This sequence comes from Cupriavidus sp. C1SS-2L, assembly GCF_057073735.1. Classification (NCBI taxonomy): domain Bacteria; kingdom Pseudomonadati; phylum Pseudomonadota; class Betaproteobacteria; order Burkholderiales; family Burkholderiaceae; genus Cupriavidus; species Cupriavidus sp. C1SS-2L. Next base: position 2,122,526 of record NZ_CP172708.1, on the reverse strand, counting down.
CAGCGATAGCGCGTTGCGCGTCCTTCTCGTCGCCAAGTCGAACCTGGCCAATGATCTCTTCCGTGCTCGGGTTGTGCAGATCGAACCATTCCCGGCCGAGCGGCGTCACGAACTCGCCATTTATGTACATATGATCAATGCGTTGCATATCGTTTCCTTTGGTATGACTGCCAGGTGCGGGAGGTGGGGTGGAACTCCACATTGCGTCCGCGTGCATAGAAGTCTAGGAATACGTTATTGTTTTGATAAGCCGTCCTATGGCAGATGACGTATCCCGGAAATCAGGACAATCTATGCACCGCACAGGAATGACCGAGTTGGAAGTGGTACTGGCCGTCGCGCGCCGCAGCAGTTTTCGTGGCGCGGCGCTGGAGCTTGGCATGTCGGCCACGGCGGTGAGCAGCGCCGTGGCCGGCCTGGAGGCGCGGTTGAAAGTGCGCCTGTTCAACCGCTCGACGCGCAGCGTGGCCATGACCGATGCGGGTCGGCGCTACGTGGAGCGCATAGCGCCGGCGCTTGCCGAAATCCAACGGGCCAACGAAGAGGCGGCAATGGAGTCCGCTGCGCCCAGCGGCACCTTGCGCATCAACGCACCGCAGGGGGTAGCGCTCTTGCTGCTGGAGCCGCTTTTCCATCAGTACGCGCAGCGCTATCCGCAGGTATTCATCGACATCGTGAGCGAGTCGCGTCTGATCGATGTCGTCGCGGAAGGCTTCGATGCAGGCATCCGTCTTGCCGAATCCGTGCCGCAGGACATGATCGCCGTGCCGCTTTCCCGCGACCTCCGCATGCTCGTCGTGGCAACGCCCGACTACCTGAAGCGCAACGGTACGCCCAGGCATCCGCGCGATCTGCTCAAGCACCAGAGCATCGGCATGCGCATGTCCCACGGCGGCATCTATCAATGGGAATTGAAGCACAAGAGCGAGAAGCTGCAGATGGAACTGCCCGTGCGCATGGCCCTCAGCGAGATGCCGGCCATCAAGCAGGCGGTGCTGCTCGGACTCGGCATCGGCTTCATCTCGGAGTGGTTCATTGACGAAGAACTGAAGTCCGGCGCCCTGGTCCCCGTGCTCGTTCCCTGGTGCCAGCCGTTTGGCGGCCTCAGGCTTTACTACTCCGGCCACAGGTTCGTGACAGCGCGGCTACGCGCTTTGGTCGAACTGATCCATGAGCTAGGTCTTGGCAAAGGTCGCCTGGCAGGAAATCAAGCGGGATAGTGGGAGTTCAATTCTGGTACCGATGCCGCTCTTTTTAGCAACGGGTTGATGGCATTCCGGATGAACCTGCCGTTTCGGATAGGCTGAAGGCGTTTTCACACGCCAAGGTAGCGCGGCGCAGGCGTGCTGGTTGACAGCTCGCCCATCATCGCCATGCGTGCTGCTGCGTAGGCTTCCCATTTCGCCACATCATGCAAGGACGGGATCGTGACGAACTCGCCGCGGTCGAATCCGACCAGCGCCGCATCGACCAGCGCCGTAGCAGCCATCACGATACTCGGGTCCAAATTCTCGACTGGCTGGCCTCCCGTGGCCCAGAAGTCCGTGGCAGTTGCGCCCGGCAGCACGGCCTGCACACGCACGCCCTTGCCAGACAGTTCATGGTGCAACGACTGGCTGAGCCCCAGCACAAACGCCTTGCTGGCTCCGTACACGCCATTCAGGATCTCCGGCGCGATGGCTACGATCGATGCAATGTTGATGATCGCGCCCTTGCCGCGTGCGACGAAGCGCGGCGCAGCAGCGTAGGTCAGCCTGGTGAGGGCCGTGACGTTCAGTTCGATCAGTCGAGTCATCCGATCGACATCACTGTCCAGCAGCGGGGTGTGCGTGCCGATGCCAGCGTTGTTGACCAGCAGCGCGATGCTCTCGTCTTCTCTCAGGCGGTTTTCCACAACTGCGAGTTCGTCCCTGTCGTTCAGGTCCGCGCCGATCACTTCGACGTTGCGGCGCGTTTCAGTCGTGAGACGGTCGGCGAGAGCGGAGAGGCGGTCGCGACTGCGGGCGACAAGGATCAGGTCGTAACCGCGGCGCGCCAGGCGGTCGGCGTAAATAGCGCCGATGCCAGAGGAGGCGCCGGTAACGAGCGCGGTGCCAGCGTGGGTGGTCGGGTTCATGTCGTTGCTCCTGTGGGGTTTTCTGTGCCTGAATCGTAGGTGTCCCTGCGCATGGCGTAAATGACGTATATAGTCATGATTCAGGTCGTTACGTTTTTCGGAGCAAAACATGCATCGCATTGGTTACCTGCTGGCCGACGGCTTCCAGATCATGGCTCTCGGCACCCAGGCTGTGTTCGAGGTCGCCAACGCGACGGTAATCGAACCCTTCTACTCGGTGGAGAACTTTTCGACTGCGGGCGGGCAGGTGACGTCGTCGCTCGGCATGACCCTGGGCACAAGGCGGCCGGGCCCGCGCGATCTCATCGACACCTGGATGGTGATCGGCGTGACCGATCCGGTTGCCTCTCGTCCGGCGCCGGAGGAGCTCGCTCTCCTGCGTGACACAGCGCCCCGCGCGCGCCGCATCGCCGGACTCTGTACGGGCGGCTTCGTGCTCGCAGAGGCCGGCTTGCTGGCCGGACGGCGGGCGACGACCCACTGGGCCTTTGCGCGTGATATGCGTCAGCGGCATCCGGACATCGAGGTGGAGGAGGATCGCATCTTTATCGTTGATGGCGCGGTCTGGACGTCGGCAGGCATGACGGCCGCGTTCGATCTCGCCCTTGCGATGGTCGAGCGCGATCTCGGTGCGGTCGTGGCGCGTTCCGTCGCACACAAGCTCGTCATGCATCAGCGGCGCTCTGGCGGGCAGTCGCAGCACTCCGAAATGCTTGACCTCTCGCCGAAGTCGGACCGCATACAGCATGCCTTGAACTACGCCCGCCAGCATCTGAGCGAGCCGCTGACCGTCGACGCACTCGCGCAGTCCGCCAACCTCAGCCCGCGCCAGTTCAGCAGGGCGTTCATGCAGGAGACCGGGCAGTCGCCGGCCAAGGCAGTGGAGGGGCTACGGCTCGAGGCGGCGCGGCTGATGATCGAGCAGAGTCGGCATCCGCTGGAGGTGGTGGCGCGTGAGACGGGCTTCCGTGACCGACGGCATTTGCGCGAGGCGTTTTTGCGAGGATTCGGGGTGCCGCCGCAGGCGGTGAGGCGGGAAGCAAGAGGCGGCGCCGAGCTGTCCGAGCGTTAGGTCCTTCTGCGTAGGCTTCCCTGTGGCCACGTCTGAAAATCCGCCAGGAGATTGCCCGCTATCAACCACTATCACTGCGATGCATGATGGCCTGTCGGCCCACGCATGACCTGAGTCGCCCGCCCAGTACGGGATCCGCAGGAACTTGCTACATTGCTGGCTGCTGGCGAAAACAGCCCCACGCTGCTGCCCCGCTCACCGCAAACCGACAGACCAAGGAGATATCGAATGCACAGTGCACTTCAACTTCGTTCGCGAATCAAGAGCAGCGGTGAGCTCGAGCTGTCGCTAGACAGCATCGACACGCCGCACCCTGGTCCGGATGAAGTGCTCATCCGCATTGAAGCCTCTCCTCTCAACCCGTCCGATCTCGGCCTGCTGTTCGGTGCTGCGGACATGAGCACGGCCAAGGCCGGCGGCACGGCCGAGCGCCCGATAGTCACCGCGCGCGTTCCGGAAGGCGCGATGCGCAGCATGGCGGGCCGCCTGGATGCGTCCATGCCGGTTGGCAACGAGGGCGCGGGAGTGGTCGTCGAGGCAGGCTCGTCCCCGGCAGCGCAAGCCTTGATGGGCAAGACTGTGGCTGCCATCGGCGGCGCGATGTACTCGCAGTACCGCTGCATTCCTGCGGACCAGTGCCTGGTCCTTCCCGAAGGCGCCACACCTGCTGACGGCGCGTCGTCATTCGTCAACCCGCTCACGGCACTCGGCATGGTCGAAACCATGCGCCTCGAAGGACATAGCGCCCTGGTGCACACCGCGGCGGCTTCCAACCTGGGCCAGATGCTCAATCAGATCTGTCTCAAGGATGGCATCAAGCTGGTGAACATCGTGCGCAAGCAAGAGCAGGCGGACTTGCTCAAGGCACAAGGTGCGGTCCACGTCTGCAACGCCGCGTCGCCCACGTTCATGCAGGACCTCACCGAGGCACTCGTCTCCACTGGCGCGACGATCGCGTTCGACGCCACGGGTGGCGGCAAACTCGGCGGGCAGATCCTCACCTGCATGGAAGCGGCCTTGAACAAATCGGCCCGCGAATACAGCCGCTATGGCTCGACCACCCACAAGCAGGTCTACCTCTACGGTGGCCTGGACACAAGCCCCACCGAGTTCAATCGCAACTTCGGCATGGCGTGGGGCATGGGTGGCTGGCTGCTGTTCCCGTTCCTGCAGAGGATCGGGCGCGAGCGGGCCAACGCGCTGAAGCAACGCGTGGTCGCGGAGCTGAAGACCACCTTTGCGAGCCACTACTCAAAAGAGATCTCGCTGGCCGAGGTACTGGATCTGGACATGATCGCCGTCTACAACAAGCGAGCGACGGGGGAGAAGTACCTGATCAACCCGAACAAGGGCTTGGCAGGATAAATCGCGCCGGGGCGCCTTTGCGCCCAGATGCCGCGGCCGTCTCTGACCGACCCCGTTACCGCCCTTCAACCGGGCGCGACAACGGGCTCGGCTTTTTGGGATAACGGCTATTCGGCGCCTGGGCGTCGAGTTATCGGCCAGCCTTTCGCCATGGTGCGAATGACACTGCACGCAAAATTTACCGGTGCGAAGCCAGTCTTACTTTCATGAGTTGCCTGGCTGGCACAGCGAATCTGAACGTCTTGTAGCGCAATGTTAAAGCTCTCAATTTGAGAAAGGGATGGAAACGTGGCTCTGACATGGCAGGCACAGGTAGTGCTTTCTTCCTTCCCGTCCGTAGGGCACTGGAGATCAGTCCCTTACAAACATGGGACAAGGAGGTCCACATGGGCGAGTTCGAAGACACTCGGCGCCACGCGATCGTCGAAGACCCGCCGTCGGTTGAGGCGTTTGCCAGCGCGGTATCGTGGGGAGCGATTCTCGCGGGCGGGGTCGCTGCCGCGGCGTTTTCTCTCATCCTATTGATGCTGGGGTCGGGGCTCGGGCTGGCGGCCATTTCCCCTTGGGCGCCCGCGGGCGAAAGCGCCGCCCGCTTCGGCGTCGCGGCTATCGTCTGGATTTGTGTGACACAGATCTTCGCTTCCGGCCTGGGCGGCTATTTGGCCGGACGGCTGAGGAAACGCTGGGTGGCGGTCCACGGGGACGAGACCTATTTCCGGGATACCGCGCACGGCTTCCTGAGTTGGGCATCTGCGACGCTCGTGACGGCGATTTTCGTCACTTCTGCAGCCTCAGGGCTCTTTCACGTGACTGCGCAGGTAGCGTCGGTCAGTGCGACTGGTGGAGCAATGGGCACATTGAAGGATCGTGGCAACGCGTCTGCCGCGCTGGATGCGTGGCCAATGGGCTATCTTGTCGATGGTCTGTTTCGTCAGTCCGACTCTGCAGCAGCAAACTCTAATGCCACCCCCGACGTGACTGCAGCAGACAAGAAGGAAGTCGTCCGCATATTCCTGAACAGTCTTGCTTCGGGTGCCCCGCTGTCGTCCAGTGACGCCCGCTATGCCGCACGGCTGGTTTCGCAGCGAATAGGGTCTTCGCTTGACGCCGCACAGACACGTGTCATTGCCACCTATTCGCAGCTTCAGCAACGATTTGCTGACCTCAAAGCCGCCGCAAAGGATGCGGCCGACAAAGCCCGAAAAGCTGGCATCCACGTTTCACTTTGGCTTTTCGTCTCGCTGTTGATGGGCGCATTCGCTGCGAGCCTGACCGCCACGATTGGCGGGCGGCAACGCGACTTCTAAGTTCAATTTTCGACAGGACACAATCATGCGTTCGATCCTGCTCTACATGCTTGGCGTACCCATTCCGCTCATCATCCTGATCGCGTTGTTCGCCCATCATTAGACGGGGAGGCGCTTTGCCTTCGCCAAGATATTGCGATCATCGAGATCGTCATCGTGCAAGGGGGAAGTCGTTCCTTCCGGTGAAGTCTGCGTGGTTCGTCCTTGAGGTGCCGTCTGCAAAGCCGGTTACCTAACGCGCGCCTGCTGCTTTGCTCTCATGACAGGTCTGGAGGACTGAGCGATGTCTGAATGAAGTGCGTCGCGACGCTGCGGGGTGGCGTCATGCGCGCCGTCTTCACTGCTGCTTTGTCAGAGCGAATGTGTTACCGCACCAGATTCAATGGTTGCCCTGTGCCGGACTAAAGAAATAAGGCACCAACGCCGCAGCCACCAACATCGCTGCCGACAGGAAAATCGCTGCATACGTGGCGGGCTCTCCCCAGCGCTGCACATGCCCCATATTGGCAATCAACCCGTACCCCCACGAGGTCAGCGCGGAGCCAAGAAACACGAACGTATTGAGCAGTCCAAGCCCACGCCCGCGCTTCGACGGCGGAATCAGGCTACGCCCCTGAGCCATGACCAGCGGATGCAGCATGCCGATGGTCGACAGCAGCGCCATCATCGCAACGCCGCTTGCCACGCCAGAATCGGGCCACGCCGTCAGCATCACGGCACCGGACATCGACACGCACGACCACGCGAGGATGGCAGTCTTGAGCGTACTGCGCCGCACCAGTACAGGCAGCAGAAATGCCGTGACGAAGCCGGCCACGCTCAGCAGTGTGAGCGCCACGCCGCGGGAACCTGAACTGAGTCCATAGACATCGGCCAGATACGGGCCACTCCACGCGTTGCGGAATGCCGTGCCGGCAGCCATGGCGACGCAAAGCGGGATCAGCGTCCACAGCGGCGCCAGGCCCAGCAGACGAACGCTTTGCGTGAGCATCGACGGCCACGAGGCGCTGCGTGCCTCGGCATGGCCGGTGTCACGCACGAAGCGCGAGACGCCCCATGCCGCGGCGACCATGCCGAGCGCAGAAACGGACATCGACATGCGCCAGCCAACCAGTTCGGTCGCCCAGCCGAGCGGCGCGGTCGCGCACAGCGCGCCGATCATCCCCATGGCGTTCGATTTGCTGACTACGCGCGTGTAGTCGCGCTCGGAGAGCTGTTCGGATGCGAAATGCAGCAGTCCCATGAATACCGGCGCGCAGGCCAGGCCCAGGCCAACCTGCGCGAGCGTGGCGATTGCACCGTTGGGCGCTGCGACGAACCCGATCGACGAGACTGCACCGACCGCCAGCAGCCATGCCGTGGGCTTGCCTACGCCATAGCGGTCGAACGCAATCCCGACAGGAATCTGGGCCACGGCAAACGCGAGAAAGAAGGAGGAGGACAGCGCGCCGAAACCGGCCGGAGACAGACCAAAATCGTGCTGCAGTTCCGGCGCCATGACGGCCAGGCAGGAGCGGAAGAACTGGCTTAGCGCAAACGCAAAGGTCAGGATGGCAATGCCGCGTGTCGCGGCATCCCGGGAGGAAGCGGCGCCGCCGTGAGGCAGGGCCTGGAGGTCGTCTCCGGTCATTGTTCTTGTTATGGGTGCTGCAGATTCAGGACTTCAGGAACCCGGGGCGCAGCAGCCGGCCGGGCCGATTAGCCGGGCAGGGCATCGTAGGTCAGCAGGAACACCTGCTCGTCGCCCGCGCTCACGGGCAGCCAGACGATTTCGAGGTTCGGGAACGCCGCTTCCACATTGGCGTGCTCGTTGCCGATCTCCACGACCAGTACGCCGCCCGGGTTCAGCCGCGCCTTGGCGCCGGCGATGATCCGGCGCACCACGTCCATGCCGTCGTCACCGCCGGCCAGCGCAATGCGCGGCTCGGCCAGGTATTCGGGCGGCAGCGCCTGCATCGACGATTCGTTGACGTACGGCGGGTTGGTCAGAATCACGTCGTACGTGGCCCCTGCCGGCAGCGGCGCGTACAGGTCGCCCTCGAACAGGTGGATGCGGTCCTGCATCTTGTAGTCGGCCACGTTGCGGCGGGCCACGGCGAGCGCGTCGGGCGAGATGTCGACGGCGTCGATCTGCGCATTGGGCCAGACATGGGCCGCAATGATCGGCAGGCAGCCCGAACCCGTGCAAAGCTCCAGCACCGGGCCGACCTGGCTGGTTTCGCCGATCCACGGCTCCAGCCCTTCCTGCAGCAGTTCGCCGATGAAGCTGCGCGGCACGATCACGCGCGAATCGACGTAGAAGCGCAGGCCGTGCATATAGGCCTCATGCGTGATGTAGGCGGCCGGCACGCGTTCGTTGACGCGGCGGTCGATGACGCGCATCACCGCGTCAATTTCATCGGGCAACAGACGCGCGTCGAGGAACGGGTCGAGCGTATCGAGCGGCAGGTTCAGCGTATGCAGCACCAGGTAGGCGGCTTCGTCATAGGCATTGGCGCTGCCGTGGCCGAACGAGAGGCGCGCGGCGGTGAAGCGCGACACCGCCAGGCGCAGCAGGTCGCGCACGGTGCGCAGCGGGGAGGGGGTTGCCATGGTCGTGGAGTCCTGTGGTCGATGGGGGGAGCGATCGGCAGGCGATCAGGCAATGAGCCGTTCGAGCACGCCGCGATAGACGTTCTTGAGCGGATCGATAAAGCGGACTTCGACGTTCTCGTCGATCTTGTGGATGGTCGCGTTGGGCGGCCCGAACTCGATCACTTGCGGGCAGATCTTGGCGATGAAGCGGCCATCGGATGTGCCGCCCGTGGTCGACAGTTCGGTCTTGACGCCGGTCTCGGCCTCGATGGCGGCCGACAGCGCATCGGACAGGTCGCCGCGCGGGGTCAGGAACGGCTCGCCGCCGAGCGTCCAGTCCAGCGTGTATTCGAGCTTGTGCTTGTCCAGGATCGCATGCACGCGGGACTTGAGGCCTTCGGGCGTGCTTGCGCTCGAGAAGCGGAAGTTGAAGTCGATCGTGACGTGGCCCGGGATGACGTTGGTCGCGCCGGTGCCGCCGTGGATGTTCGACATCTGCCAGCTCGTCGGCGGGAAGTACTCGTTGCCCTGGTCCCATACCTCGGCAGCCAGCTCGGCCAGCGCGGGCGCGGCTTCGTGGATCGGGTTGCGGCCCAGGTGCGGGTAGGCGATATGGCACTGCACGCCCTTGACGACGAGCTTGCCCGACAGCGAGCCACGGCGGCCGTTCTTGACCATGTCGCCGAGCGTGTCGACCGACGTGGGTTCGCCGATCACGCAGTAGTCCAGGCGTTCGCCGCGCGCCTTCAGCGCTTCGACGACCTTGATGGTACCGTCGTGCGCCGGGCCTTCCTCGTCGCTGGTGATCAGGAACGCGATCGAGCCCGCATGGGCCGGATGCGCCTTGACGAATTCCTCGACCGCCACGACAAAGCCGGCGATCGACGTCTTCATGTCCGCTGCGCCACGGCCATACAGGCGACCGTCACGGTGCGTCGGCTCGAACGGGTCCGAGTTCCATTGTTCGAGCGGGCCGGTCGGCACCACGTCGGTGTGACCGGCAAAGGCCAGCAGCTTGCCGTCCGTGCCTTGCGTGCCGCGCTTCACGGCCCACAGGTTGGTCACGCGGAAATCGTCGGGGCCGCTGACAATGGCTTCGCACGTGAAGCCGAGCGCCTTCAGGCGCGTTTCCAGCACGGCCTGGCAGCCTTCGTCCGCGGGCGTGACGGAGCGGCGGCGGATCAGGTCTTCGGTGAGGGCAAGGGTGGCGGTCATGGGAGGACAAAAAATTCAGAACTGGCTGGCGTACTGGTCGGCGGAGAAACCCACGGAGACCTTGCCGTTGTGCGCGAGCACCGGGCGCTTGATCAGCGACGGGCTCTGCTGCATCAGCGCGATGGCGCCGGCTTCCTGCTCGGCACGGGCCTTGTCGGCGTCGGACAGTGCGCGCCACGTGGTGCCCTTGCGGTTGAGCAGCGTCGACAGCGGCACGTGCTTGAGCCAGCCGCGCAGCATCGCTTCATCGACGCCTTGCTTCTTGAAATCGTGGAAGGTGTAGGCAACGCCGTTGGCGTCCAGCCAGGTGCGCGCCTTCTTGACGGTGTCGCAGTTCGGGATGCCGTAGAGCAGGACGGTCATGGCTTGTTGTATGTTGTGCTGCGGTTCAGCGGAAAAGCAGATTCAGTGCGATCACCAGGCCGCCGAGGCCCAGTGCCACGCCTGCCATCGCCACGGCCGTCATCAGGCGCAGGCGGCGATCCAGCCGCGCGGCTTCCTTGCGCAGCGCATCGATGGTAATAGCGTGCTGTTCGGCGAGCAGCTTGACCGCTTCGGCCTGCTGCACGGCGGCGGCTTCCAGTTCCGCAATGCGCACAGCCGGGTCGCGCGGTTCCGCCGCGGGGCCGCCTTCCACGGCATCGTCCCTGCGCCGGCCTTTCTTGATCTTGTCGATGGTCTTGTTGGCCTGTTCGAGGATCGTGGGCAGGAGGGAGAGGACAGTGCTGACGGTGGTGGGGTCCAGGGCCATGAGTCGCTTGCGGAGGGAGGGCACGTCGCGGGCGGTGTGGCGGGGTGATGCAGAGGGTGGCCCGGCTGCGCTCCACGCTTGGCAGAGCGTCAGGCCGGGCCGGCCGCGGACGATCAGTCGCCGCGCAGCAGGTCGTTCAGGCTGGTCTTGGCGCGGGTCTGCGCGTCGACCTTCTTGACGATCACGGCGCAGTACAGGCTGTACTTGCCATCCTTGGACGGCAGGTTGCCCGCGACCACAACCGAGCCGGCCGGCACGCGGCCATAGTGGATCTCGCCGGTTTCGCGGTCGTAGATCTTGGTCGACTGGCCCAGGTACACGCCCATCGAGATGACCGAGTTCTCTTCGACGATCACGCCTTCCACGACTTCCGAACGTGCGCCGATGAAGCAGTTGTCTTCGATGATGACCGGGTTGGCCTGCAGCGGCTCCAGCACGCCGCCGATGCCCACGCCGCCCGACAGGTGGACGTTCTTGCCGATCTGCGCGCACGAACCGACGGTGGCCCAGGTGTCGACCATGGTGCCTTCATCGACGTAGGCGCCGATGTTCACGTACGACGGCATCAGCACGGCGTTCTTGGCGATGAACGAACCGCGGCGTGCCACAGCGGGCGGCACCACGCGGAAGCCGGCCTTGGCGAAGTCGTCGCCGCTCCAGTTGGCGAACTTGGTCGGCACCTTGTCGTAGAACTGGGCGAAGCCGCCTGCGCTCATGGGCGCGTTGTCTTCCAGGCGGAACGACAGCAGCACGGCCTTCTTGACCCACTGGTTGACGATCCAGTCCTTGCCTTGCTTTTCGGCCACGCGCAGCGTGCCGGCGTCGAGCTGGCCGATGACGTTGGCGACAGCCTCGCGGATATCGGCGGGGGCGGACTTCGGCGACAGGCTGGTGCGGTCTTCCCAGGCCTGGTCGATCAGGGCTTGCAGAGCTTGCGTCATTTGCGTTTCTTCAGTGGTTGTTTGGAGAAGGCGCGGCGGTCGGGCCGCGCCACGGGAGTTCGTTCGATCCGATGGATCAGCCCAGCGACTTGCAGAATTCCACAATGCGCCGCGCGCCTTCCAGGCATTCCTCCGGCGTGGCGACCAGTGCCATGCGCACACGGTTGGCGCCCGGGTTGATGCCATCGGCTTCGCGCGCCAGGTAGCTGCCCGGCAGCACGGTGACGTTCTGCGCCGCCAGCAGCTGCGCGGCGAACTCGACATCATTCAGGCCCGTGCGCGAAACATCGGCCCACAGGTAGAAACCGGCATCGGGCAGCGCCACGTCCAGCACCTCGGCCAGCATCGGCGTCACTTCGCTGAACTTGCGCACGTAGGCGGCGCGGTTCTCGCGCACGTGGGCTTCGTCGTTCCAGGCCGCAGTGCTGGCGGTCTGCACGGCCGGGTTCATCGCGCCGCCGTGGTAGGTACGGTATAGCAGGAATTTCTTGAGCAGCGCGGCATCGCCGGCGACGAAGCCGGAGCGCAGGCCCGGGACGTTGGAGCGCTTGGACAGGCTCGAGAACATCACCAGCCGCTCGAAGCCGCGGCCGAGCTTGTGGGCGGCCTCCAGCGCACCGAGCGGCGCGCGGCTCTCATCGAAGTAGATCTCGGAGTAGCACTCGTCTGAGGCGATTACGAAGCCGTACTTGTCCGAGAGCGCGAACAGTTGCTTCCAGTCTTCCAGCGACAGCACAGCGCCGGTTGGGTTGCCCGGCGAGCAGACGAAGAGGAGCTGGACATTTTTCCAGACATCGTCGGCAATGCGGTCGAACGCCGGGGCGAAGTTGCGCGCCGGGTCGCTGTTCGCGAACACTGGCGTGGCACCCGCCAGCAGCGCGGCACCTTCATAAATTTGATAGAACGGGTTCGGACACAGCACCAGCGCGCCGGAGCGCGTGCCATCGACCACGGTCTGCGCGAAGGCGAACAGCGCTTCGCGCGAGCCCGTCACTGGCAGCACTTCGGTCGCCGCATTGACCTTCGGCAGGCCGTAGCGGCGCTCCAGCCAGGTGGCGATGCACTGTCGTAGTGCATCGGAACCAGCCGTTGTGGGATAATTCGCCAGCCCCGCCAGCGACTCGGCCAGCGCCTTCTTGATGAATTCAGGCGTGGGGTGCTTGGGTTCGCCGATGCCGAAACTGATTGCCGGCTTGTCGGCCGGTTTCACCTCCGCGAACAGCACGCGCAGTTTCTCGAAGGGGTAGGGCTGGAGCAGGTCGAGGCGCGGATTCACGTTCTGGATGGGGCCGGTTGAAACCCAGCATTATAAAGGAACGGCACGGTATCCCGCGCATTGGCGCGGCCCGCGCGGCGCATCTGGTGTGCGGATGCCGGGCATCACTGGTATGTGATGCCCGCGGCGGATGCGTGCGATTTCCCGGGCCTGCGTCCTACGCGTAATTATTTCCAAATGACCAAGAATAATATTGCGGCGAAATATGGCGCCGCCGACCGCCATTCGGTCAAGTCATCGCTTTCCATTTTGATCGGTGCCTCGGTTTGGGGCATCGCATGGTTTCCGTACCGGGTGCTCGCCGGCTGGGGCCTGGGCGGCATGAGTGCGGCCGCGCTAGTGAGTTGTGCTGCAGCCGTCATTTCGTTGCTGGCGTTCCGCAAGCACCTGCGGGGCATGCGTGCGTCCTGGCTGTTCGTGGCCATCGGCCTGGCGGCCGGCGTCACGAATGCGGGCTTTGTCTGGGGCAGCGTGAACGGGCATGTCATGCGCGTGCTGCTGCTGTTCTATCTGACCCCGGTCTGGACTGCGCTGTTTGCGCGGCTGTTCCTCGGCGAGCGGCTGTCGGCGGCTGGCCTGGGGCTGGTTGCGCTGGCGCTGTCGGGTGCCGGACTGATGCTCTGGACGCCCGAGGTCGGCGTGCCGCTCCCGGGCAACGCAGCGGAATGGTCCGGGCTGGTCGGCGGTATGGGCTTTGCCGTTAACAACGTGCTGTCGCGGCGCGCCGGACAGCAGTTTCCCGATATGGATGCGCGACTTCGCACGGTGGTGGTCTACCTCGGCTGCACGGTGGTGGGCGTGCCTTGCGCGCTGCTGCTCGATGCCCAATCGGCGGCGATCGTCCCCGGGGCGGGCGCGGCCGTGGCGGCGCTGGTGGCGGCGCTCGCAGCCGTGCTCGTACTGAGCAATTCGGTGGTCCAGTATGGCCTGCAGCGCCTGCCAGCCAACCGCGTGTCGCTGCTGATGCTCTTCGAGATCGTCGTGGCCGCTGTGTCTTCGTGGTGGCTGGCGACCGAAACGCTGAGCTGGAAGGAGGCCGCGGGCGGCCTTTGCATTGTTGCTGCCGGCGCCCTGTCGGGCCTGGTCCATCGCAGTCGCGTCAAACCGGAAGCCGCGGCAGGCGGCGCCGAAGCGGTCGCCTGAGCCGGCGAGGGTCAGTGCAGCATGACCCGCGATACCACCGCCACCAGCGGCTTGCGCACGGCGCGCTCCACGGTGCTGTGCAGGTGGAGCGGGCGCAGCAGCATCTTCACGGTCATATCGACGGGCAGGTGACGGCGGACCACGGCGCTGACGCGTGAGTTGAGCGCCTTGACTTCGTGTTCGGGGATATCTTCCTGCCCGCGCTCCATGCGCAGTACATTGCGCAGCGCGATGGCGGCATCCTCGTTCTTGATCTCGAGAAGCCGCCGCGCCAGGGCGCCCAGCACCCGGGCGCGCCCGACCTGCTCGGACTCCGCGAAGCGGTTGAAAAAGCGGAAAAAGTGCTTGTAGTGCCGGACCTCGTCGTCGGCGATGCGCCGCGTCAGGCCGCGCAGCACCGGTTCGTCGCTGGCAAGCTCAAGGGCCCGGTAGTAGGCCGCCGTACCGGTTTCCACCACGCAGCGGGCGGCCATTTCGAGCGCCTCGGTCGGTTCGAACTGGTCGATCGAGCAGGTGGCGCTGTATTCCTGGAAGAATCGTTCGTAGCCGCGTTCCCAGTCGAATTCTGGCCAGACATGCTCGACATAGCGTCGCAGTGCCAGCCCATGCTGCAGTTCCTCGGCCTCCCAATGGTCGGCTAGCCATCCGGCGGCCTCGGGCACCCTGGCGTAATAGGAAGCGAGGTTGCCTGCGTAGGTATCGGATCCGCTCTCGATGAACGACGCCGAAACCAGCAGGTAGAACAGGTCGCGGTTATCCCGCACGCGTTCGGACTCGATTGCCCGGAAATCAATTTCGCTGACAGACCACGGCAGAGCTGCCGCTGACGACTGGGTCATGCTCGATCCTCCGCAAGAAAGGCCGTATGCCACGAGGGACGGGCGCCCTGGGGGAGCATTCGGCGTCACGCTGGCATGTCTGAGAGACTAGCATTTACCCTAGTTAGTTTCCCAGTCGTGAAATAACCGCTTGGGAACGCGGTCGCGCGCACATTGCAAAAGTGCTTGCGGAAACGCACGTAAATGGCTGCCGCCAAAGGGAAACCGGGGCGGAAAAATGCCGTGGAACCCACAGCCGGAGCGGCCGGAAGGGCCTTCGGCGATGGTATGATTACCGCCAATTCTCGGGCACGGGGGGCGAGAAGGGACGCTGGCGGCACGCCGCGTCCGGCCGTCCGCGTGCGCCGCTCATTCCTGAACGCTCTAATGCTGCGCGCGCTGCCATCAGCGCCGATACCACACGACAACCGTGCGACTATCTTCGATCAAGCTGGCGGGCTTCAAATCATTCGTCGATCCGACCAATTTCCAGGTGCCCGGTCAACTCGTAGGCATCGTAGGTCCCAACGGCTGCGGTAAATCCAACATCATCGATGCAGTCCGTTGGGTGCTGGGCGAGTCACGTGCGTCCGAGCTGCGTGGCGAATCCATGCAGGACGTCATCTTCAACGGTTCCACGGCCCGCAAGCAAGCGGGGCGGGCCAGTGTCGAACTGGTGTTCGACAATGCCGAAGGCCGTGCCGCCGGGCAGTGGAGCCAATATGCCGAAGTGGCCGTCAAGCGCGTACTGACCCGCGACGGCACCTCGTCCTATTACATCAACAACCAGCCTGTACGGCGCCGAGATATCCAGGACATTTTTCTGGGTACCGGTCTGGGTCCGCGCGCCTACGCCATCATCGGCCAGGGCATGATCTCGCGCATCATCGAGGCCAAGCCCGATGACATGCGGATCTTCCTGGAAGAAGCAGCCGGCGTTTCCAAGTACAAGGAGCGCCGCCGCGAGACCGAAAACCGGCTGTCCGATACGCGCGAGAACCTGACCCGCGTGGAAGACATCCTGCGCGAGCTCGGCGCGAACCTCGAAAAGCTTGAGGGCCAGGCAGAAGTCGCGCAGCGTTTCAAGACGCTGCAGGCCGACGGCGAAGAGAAGCAGCACCTGCTGTGGTTGCTGCGCAAGCGCGAGGCCCAGATCGAGCAGGAGCGGCACCAGCGTGCCATCGAGCAGGCCCAGATCGACCTGGAAGCCCAGACCGCGCAACTGCGCCATGTCGAGGCAGAACTCGAAACCATGCGCGTGGCGCACTACGCGGCGTCCGACGGCATGCACGCCGCGCAAGGCGCGCTGTATGAGGCCAACGCCGAAGTCAGCAAGCTGGAAGCCGAGATCCGCTACGTGGTCGAATCGCGCAACCGCGTGCAGGCGCAGATTGCCGCACTGACGGCGCAGCGCGAGCAGTGGCAGGGCAAATCGGAACAGGCCAGCGACGAACTGGCGCAGGCCGAGGAAAACCTCGCTGTGTCCGAAGGGCGCACTGTGGAAGCGCAGGAAGCGGTGGCCCAGAAGAATGACGAGCTGCCGACGCTCGAGGCGCAGTGGCGTGACGCCCAGCAACTGCTCAACGAGCAGCGTGCCGGCATCATGCAGGCGGAGCAGGCACTCAAGCTCGAAGCCGCGCAGCAGCGCAGCGCAGACCAGATGCTCCAGCAACTGGAACAGCGCCGCGAACGCCTTTCGGGCGAGGAAAAGGGCCTGGATCGACCAGACGAGACGCGCCTCGAGCAGGCTCGTGCGGAACTGGCCGAGCAGGAAGCCGTGCTGGAAGAGGCGCAGGCAACGTTGGCCGATGCCGAAGACAGCGTGCCGCGCCTCGATGGCGAGCGCCGTGCCGCGCAGGAGCGCGTACAGAGCGAAGCCGCCGCGATTGCCGCACTGGAGGCGCGCCTGGCCGCGCTGAAGCAGCTGCAGGAAAACGTGCAGACCGACGGCAAGGTGCAGCCATGGCTGGCCAAGCACGGGCTGGCCGAGCTGCCCCGCCTGTGGAAGAAGGTCCATATCGAGCCGGGCTGGGAAAACGCGCTGGAATCGGTGCTGCGCGAGAAGCTCGCCGCGCTGGAAGTATCAAACCTGGACTGGGTCAAGGCGTTCCTGTCGGATGCACCACCGGCGAAGCTGGCGTTCTATACGCCGCCGCCTGCGGCAAGGCCCGTCGAGGCACCGGCTGGCCTGCGCCCGCTGATGTCGCTCGTGCAGATCACCGAGCCCGGCATCCGCGCGGTGATGCAGGACTGGCTGGCCGATATCTACACCGCTACGGACATGACGCAGGCGCTGGGGGCACGCAACACGCTGCCCGAAGGCGCATCGTTCGTCGTGGCCGAAGGCCATCTGATCGGCCGCAACGCAATCCAGATCTACGCCGCCGATTCCGAGCAAGCCGGCATGCTGGCCCGCGAGCAGGAAATCGAGAACCTGCAGAAGCAGGCGCGCGCGCAGATGCTGCTGTCGGACGAGGCCAAGAGCCAGGCCGTACGTGCCGAAGCCGCCTATACGCAGGCGAGCCAGTCGCTGGCCGACGCGCGTACGCGCGCCGAGCAGGCTACGCGCCGCGTGCATGCCTTGCAGATGGATGTACTGAAGCTGTCGCAGGCGATGGAGCGCTACGCCGCGCGCAGCGGCCAGATTCGCGAGGAACTCGAGGAGATCAACGCGCAGATCGAGGAACAGCGCGCAATCCGCGCCGAATCCGAAGCGAGCTTCGAGCAGCATGACTCGGCGCTGGCCGAGATGCAGGCTACGCACGAAGACCAGCAGATGGCATTCGAGGCGCTCGACAGCAAGCTGTCGTCGGCGCGCCACCAGTTGCGCGACCTCGAACGCGCGGCGCAGGAAGCGGTATTTGCGGAGCGCAACCTGGCCAGCCGCATCGACGAACTGCATCGCAATATCCAGGTGGCGAGCGACCAGGCCGAGCGTATCGTCGAATCGCTCGAGAACGCGCGCGCGGAACTGGAAACGATCAACGAGCAGACGGCTCACACCGGCCTCCAGGATGCGCTCGAACGCCGTGCCGAAAAGGAAGAGAAGCTCGGCGCCGCGCGTATCGAACTCGACGCGCTGTCCGCGCAATTGCGACAGCATGACGAGCAGCGCCTGGCAGCCGAACGCAGCCTGCAGCCGCTGCGAGACCGCATCACGGAGAGCCAGCTCAAGGAACAGGCCGCGCGCCTGAACCAGGAGCAGTTCAGCGAGCAGTTGACGACCGCGCAAGTCGACGAAGTCGCGCTGGCCGAGAAGCTGACGGGGGACCTGAAGCCGTCGTACCTGCAGGGCGAAGTCACGCGCATCAACAACGCCATCAACGCGCTCGGCCCGGTCAACATGGCCGCACTCGACGAGCTGGCGGCGGCGCGCGAACGCAAGACCTTCCTCGACGCGCAATCGGCCGACCTAAACGATGCGATCACCACGCTGGAAGACGCCATCGCCAAGATCGACCAGGAAACCCGCGCGCTGCTGCAAGGCACGTTCGATCAGGTCAACCACCATTTCGGCGAGCTGTTCCCGCAGCTGTTCGGTGGCGGCCAGGCGCGCCTGATCATGACCGGCGAGGAAATCCTCGATGCCGGCGTGCAGGTCATGGCGCAGCCGCCGGGCAAGAAAAACTCAACCATTCATTTGTTGTCGGGCGGCGAAAAGGCGCTGACCGCGATTGCGCTGGTGTTCGCAATGTTCCAGCTCAATCCGGCCCCGTTCTGCCTGCTGGACGAGGTGGACGCCCCGCTCGATGACGCCAATACGGAGCGCTACGCCAATATGGTGGCCCGCATGTCGGACAAGACGCAGTTCGTCTTCATTTCGCACAACAAGATCGCCATGGAAATGGCGCACCAGCTGATCGGCGTGACCATGCAGGAGCAGGGCGTGTCGCGCATCGTGGCGGTGGATATGGATGCGGCAGTCTCGATGGCGGAGGCAGCATGAGCTTCAACATGGACCTACAGACCGCGCTGATCGTTGCGGGTCTCGTTTTCCTTGCGCTGCTGTTTGGCTACAACCAGTGGCAGATCCGCAAGGCGCGCCGCCCGCGCGAACTGCGTCCCGAAGACGACCTGCCGCCGATGCGCGAGCCCGTGGTTGGCCAGTCCACCACGCCTGAAGTGGCTGCCAAGCTGCATGAGCCGCCTGATCAGGAGCACGTCGAGCGGCGTGAGCCGACGCTGACGCCGGCTGCACGCCCGGCGCAGCATGACTTCGCTGCGGCTGCCGCCTCGGCCGCTGCCGGCTCGGCGGACGCTGATGATGTCGTGGCCGAAGAGGTCGCGCTGGCGGGAGTGCCGTCGGAAACAGCCGTTGCGGAGGCGGAACTCGAAGCGGAAGTCGAAGGCGAAGTGGAGACCGAAACCAAGGCAGAAGCCGTGGTGCAGCCCATCAAGAAGCCTCAGCCCGAGCCGGTGGTTCCCGAAGGCCAGCCGATGCCGGCCACGATCGATCCGCTGATCGACTGCATCGTGCCGCTGCACCTGGAGCGCAAGGCGTCCGGCGACCGTATCCTGCCGCTGACCGGCCGGCTGCGCCGCGCTGGCACCAAACAGATCCATATCGAAGGCCTGCGCATGGAAGCCAATGCGTGGGAACCCGTGACGGCCGGCCATCAGTACGAAGACCTGCAGGTGGCGGTGCAGCTCGCCAACCGCAGCGGCCCCCTCAATGCGCTGGAGTTCTCGGAATTCGTGAACGCCGTCGAAGCGCTGGCGGAATCGCTCGATGCTTCGGCCGAACTGCCGGACATGGGCGAGACGGTGGCCAACGCGCGTGAACTCGACGCGTTCGCGGCCAGTAGCGACGTGCAGCTTGGCGTCAACGTGATCTCCGATGGTGCGCCGTGGTCGGCCGCCTACGTGCAGAGCGTGGCGACGCAGGACGGGCTGGTGCTGTCGCGCGACGGGACGCGTTTCATCCGCTACCACGCCAATGCAGAAGGGGTGCAGCGCCCGCTGTTCGCGCTGCAGTTCGGCGACACCAACTTCCTGCGCGATGACCTGACCGTCAAGGGCGGTGGCCAGATCACGCTGCTGCTGGACGTGCCGCAGGCGGACCAGGCCGGCAAGCCGTTCAAGACCGTCTGCGAATACGGCAACTCGCTGGCCCAGCGCATGGGCGCGCAGCTAGTCGACGACAATATGCGGCCGTTGACCGAGGCGTCGTTCGTGGCGATCTTCAACCAGCTCGAGGCCCTCTACCAGAAGCTGGAAACGCGCGGGATGCCGGCCGGTTCGCCGGTGGCGGCACGGTTGTTCAGCGTCTAGCGGGAGCCTGTCATGAACGCAACCCATCGCGGTGCGCAGGCCGATGCCTCCGCGCCGGCTGGCGGCTTGCCGCCCGCAACTGCCGCGGAACGCGTGCAATGGCTGCGCGACGAGCTGGACCGCCACAACTACCAGTATTACGTGCTCGACGCACCGACCATTCCGGATGCCGAGTACGACGCGCTATTCACCGAACTGCAGGCACTCGAAGCCGAGCATCCCGAACTGCTGACGCCCGATTCGCCGACGCAACGCGTGGGCGGCGCGCCGCTGTCGGCCTTTGATACGGTACGCCACCGCGTGCCGATGCTGTCGCTGAACAACGGTTTCTCCGACGAGGACGTCACCGGTTTTGACCGACGCTGCGCGCAAGGACTCGGGCGCAGCGCCGCAGCAGGCGGCGAGCAGGACTTGTTCAGCGCCGCGGAAGGGGTGGAATACGCATGCGAGCTGAAATTCGACGGCCTGGCCATGTCGCTGCGCTACGAAGACGGTCGCCTGGTGCAGGCGGCCACGCGCGGCGACGGTGAAACCGGTGAAGACGTGACCGTCAATGTGCGCACCATCAAGGCGATTCCGCTGAAGCTGCGCGGCGCGGCGCCTGCGGTGCTCGAGGTGCGCGGCGAAGTCTTCATGTACCGCCGGGATTTCGACAAGCTCAATGCGCGCCAGGCCGAGGCCGGCGATAAGACGTTCGTCAATCCGCGCAATGCCGCGGCCGGCAGCCTGCGGCAGCTGGATCCGCGCATTACCGCGAAGCGTCCGCTTTCGTTCTTCGCATATGGCCTCGGTGAGTTGCAGGGCATCGAACGTCCGGCTACTCACAGCGCGATGCTCGATGGCTTTGCGACCATGGGCCTGCCCGTCTGCAACGAGCGCGCGGTGGTGAAAGGCGCACAAGGCCTGCTCGATTTCTACCGCAAGGTGGGCGAGAAGCGCGACCAGTTGCCGTATGACATCGATGGCGTGGTCTACAAGGTCAACGCGCTGGCCGAGCAGGAACAGCTTGGCTTCGTGTCGCGCGCGCCGCGCTTCGCGCTCGCGCACAAGTTCCCGGCGCAGGAGATGACCACCATCGTCGAGGACATCGAAGTGCAGGTCGGCCGCACCGGTGCCATTACGCCTGTCGCGCGCCTGCAGCCGGTGTTCGTCGGTGGTGTGACGGTGACCAATGCCACCCTGCACAACGAGGACGAGGTGCGCCGCAAGGACGTGCATATCGGCGACACCGTGATCGTACGCCGCGCCGGCGATGTGATTCCGGAGGTCGTCGCCGTGGTGCTGGAGCGCCGCCCCGACGATGCGCGCGCGTTCGTGATGCCGACTGCCTGCCCGGTATGCGGCTCGCACATCGAGCGCCTGGAAGACGAGGCCATCGCGCGCTGCACGGGCGGCCTGATCTGTGCGGCGCAGCGCAAGCAGGCGCTGCTGCATTTCGCGCAGCGTCGCGCCATGGATATCGAAGGCCTTGGCGACAAGGTCGTCGAGCAGCTGGTCGACCAGGGCATCGTGCGCACGCCGGCGGATCTCTACAAACTGGGTGTGGCCAAGCTTGCCGCATTGGACCGCATGGCGGACAAGTCGGCGGGCAACCTCGTGGCTGCCATTGAAGCCTCGCGCAGCACCACGTTCAACCGGTTCATCTTCTCGCTTGGAATTCGACACGTGGGCGAGGCTACGGCCAAGGACCTGGCCCGCCATTTCGGCAAGCTCGACGGACTGATGGTGGCCGACGAGGCCGCGCTGCTTGAAGTCAACGACGTGGGCCCTGTGGTGGCGCAGTCGATCGTCAATTTCTTCGGCGAGCCGCACAACGTCGAGGTCATCGAGCAGTTGCGCGCGGCAGGCGTACACTGGCCGGAAAGCGAGCCCGTCGCGCGCGCGCCGGCACCACTCGCGGGCAAGACCTTCGTACTGACAGGCACGCTGCCGAGCCTGTCGCGCGAGGCAGCCAAGGAAATGCTGGAGGCCGCGGGCGCCAAGGTCGCAGGCTCTGTATCGAAGAAGACAGACTACGTCGTGGCCGGCGCCGAGGCTGGCAGCAAGCTCGACAAGGCCGAGGCGCTGGGTGTACCGGTGCTCGACGAGGCAGGAATGCTGGCGCTGCTGGAATCGGTCGGCGCGGGCCAACCGGGGGAGCAGTCATGATCCGCGAGATTCTCAAGATGGGCGACGCGCGCCAGCTGCAGCAGGCGCGGCCGGTGGAGCGCTTCAATACGCCTGAACTGCGCACGCTGATCGAAGACATGTTCGACACCATGGACCACGCCAACGGCGCGGGGCTGGCGGCGCCGCAGATCGGTGTGGACCTGCAGGTGGTGATCTTCGGCTTCGACCGGAACCCGCGCTATCCCGATGCGCCGAAGGTGCCGAAGACGGTGCTGATCAACCCGATGCTCGAAATGCTGTCCGACGATCTGGAGGATGGTTGGGAAGGCTGCCTGTCGGTGCCCGGCCTGCGCGGCGTGGTGCCGCGCCATACGCGCCTGAGATACAGCGGCTACGACCTGATGGGCGGCAGCATCGACCGCGTCGCCGAAGGCTTCCATGCGCGCGTGGTGCAGCATGAGTGCGACCACCTGCAAGGCATCCTGTATCCCATGCGGGTGCGCGACTTTACGCGCTTCGGTTTTACCGAGGTATTGTTTCCGGAATTGCCGCCGAACAGCGACGACTGAAGCGCGGCATGGACACAAAAGAAACGGGGCGCCAACTGGCGCCCCGTTTCTTTTGCGACCTCGCCGGCGACGTGCGCCGGCGATGCGATGCCGATTCTCAGAACTTCTCGAACGGACCCAGGAAGCGCCACTGCCCCGGCGGCAGGTCACCCAGCACGATGCGGCCCATGCGCACGCGCTTGAGGCCAACCACCTCCAGGCCAACCTGTTCGCACATGCGGCGGATCTGGCGCTTGCGGCCTTCGCGCAGCACGAACCGCAGTTGCTCCTCGTTCTGCCAGCTCACCTTGGCCGGCTTCAGGACCACGCCGTCGAGCGATAGGCCATGGCGCAGCAGTTCGAGCTTGTCAGCAGGGAAGACCTCGCTGACATTACGCTCGACCACGCCGTCCGGCGAGTGCCACTGCACGCGCACCAGGTATTCCTTCTCGACGTTGGAGTCTTCGCCGATCAGGGCGCGCGCCACGCGGCCATCCTGCGTCAGCACAAGCAGGCCGGTGGAGTCGATATCGAGACGGCCGGCAGGCGCCAGGCTCTTGCGCTGCCACGGCGCGAAGCGCTTGCGCGTGGGGTCTTCCGACCACTGGTTCTCCGCCGTGAACAGCACGGCCGCGGGCTCGTAGCCGTCTTCGGCCTGGCCGGAGACATAGCCCATGGGCTTGTGCAGCAGTACCGTGACACGCTCGCCTTGTTCGGAACGCGCGGCCTGGTGGATCTCGATATTCGCATCGGCACGCACGCGCGAGCCGAGTTCGGTCACGGGCTTGCCGTCGACGATTACCCAGCCGCGCGGAATCCATTCATCGGCTTCGCGACGCGAGCACAGGCCCAGTTCGGACATGCGCTTGGACAGGCGGATCAGGCCATCGTCGTGGCTGGTCTCAGGGGCGTCGCCGCTGGAATGGGCTGGTTGCCTTTCGGCACGGACCGGGCGCGCGCGGTCGGCGGTGTCGCTGAAGCGTCGGGCCGGTGCATCGCCCCGGCGGGCACCGGCGTCCGGTGCGCGGCGCTGGCGGTCGTCATCGCCGAAACGGCGCGGCCGCGATTCGTCATCGCGGAAGCGGCGCTGCGGTTGTTCGCCACCTTCGGGGCGTCGCGGGCGCTGCGGACGGTTGTCGTCGCTGAAGCGGCGGGGGCGTGCCTCATCGTCGCCGAAACGGCGCGGCCGCGATTCGTCATCGCGGAAGCGGCGCTGCGGCTGTTCGCCACCTTCGGGACGTCGCGGGCGCTGCGGGCGGTTGTCGTCGCTGAAGCGGCGAGGGCGTGCCTCATCGTTGCCGAAACGGCGCGGCCGCGACTCGTCATCGCGGAAGCGGCGCTGCGGCTGTTCGCCACCTTCGGGACGTCGCGGGCGCTGCGGGCGGTTGTCGTCGCTGAAGCGGCGAGGGCGTGCCTCATCGTCGCCGAAACGGCGCGGACGCGACTCGTCATCGCGGAAGCGGGGCTGCGGCTGTTCGCCACCTTCGGGACGTCGCGGGCGCTGCGGGCGGTTGTCGTCGCTGAAGCGGCGAGGGCGTGCCTCATCGTCGCCGAAACGACGCGGACGCGATTCGTCATCGCGGAAGCGGCGCTGCGGTTGTTCGCCACCTTCGGGGCGTCGCGGACGCTGCAGGCGGTTGTCGTCGCTGAAGCGGCGGGGGCGTGCCTCATCGTCACCGAAACGACGCGGCCGCGATTCGTCATCGCGGAAGCGGCGCTGCGGCTGTTCGCCGCCTTCAGGGCGTCGCGGGCGCTGCGGACGGTTGTCGTCGCTGAAGCGGCGCGGCCTTGCTTCATCATCGCCGAACCTGCGCGGAGCGCGGTCGTCATTGCCGAATCGACGGGGGCGGTTGTCATCGTCGCCGAAACGGCGAGGGCGCGACTGGTCGTCATCAAAGCGGCGCGGACGCGCCTGGCGCTCACCATCGGCGGGGCGGCCTTGACGAGGCGGGCGATCGCTGTCGCCGCGCGCAGGCCGCGGAGCGCGGCCGGCTGCCGGGTCGGCCGGAGGCATCCCGCCCTTGCCGGACTTGGCGCCAGCGCCGCCCTGGGCGCGCCGGATCCCTTCGGCCACGGCCTGCACGCGCTTGCGGTTCAGGTCGGAGACGCGCACGGGCCGGTTGCCGGCCGGCTTGCGGGTGGCGGTGCCGTCGGGCGGCTTGATGCCGAGCGTCTTGCGCTTCGGCGAATTGCTGTCGGTCATATCATCAATGCTGCGCGGCCGGATCAGATTTCCAGCGCGGCGAGCAAGTCCTGTTCAAGCTGAATCTGCAATCGGTTGTCGGCGGCAAGACGGCTGCCGTCGACCAGGAACACGTCTTCGACGCGTTCCCCGAGGGTGTTGATGCGCGCCGTATGCACGGACACGCGATGTTTTGCCAGCACGCGCGTGATCGCGTAAAGCAGGCCGGTGCGGTCGTTGGCCGACAGCGACAGCAGGTAATACTGGCCGCGCTCGTCGGGCCGCAGGTCCACGCGCGGCTTGATCGGGAAGCTGCGCGACTGGCGCGACAGGCGGCCCTGGCTCGGTTCGGGCAGCGCAGCCTGTTGCTGCAGGCGGTCGCCGAGTTCATGCTCGACCAGCGCCAGGATATCGCGATAGTTGCCGCCATCGTCGGCCAGGCCCGGGTCGGTGACCTGGAACGTGTCCAGCGCGTAGCCATGGCGCGTCGTGTGGATCTTGGCATCCTGGATCGAGAACGCCTTGCGCTCGAAGTAGCCGCAAATGCGCGCGAAAAGGTCGGGCTGGTCCTTGACGTAGACGGCTACCTGCAGGCCTTCGCCAGCCGGCGAGATGCGTGCCTTGACCACCGGCACCGGGCTGTCAACCTTGTTGAACAGGTGACGGGTCAGCCAGGCGATGTCGCGCGAATCGTGTCGCAGGAAGAAGGCCACGTCGAGTTGTGCCCACAGCGGCTTGCCCAGTTCGGGGTCGAACGCCTTCAGGCGCAGCTGCGAGATGGTTTCTTCCTGGCGCTGCGCCCAGATCGAATGCGGATCGACCCTGGCGCCGCCCAGCACGCGCAGCGTGATGCGGTACAGGTCTTCGAGCAGCTTGCCCTTCCAGGCATTCCAGACCTTGGGGCTGGTGCCGCGGACATCGGCCACGGTCAGCAGGTACAGCGCCGTAAGGTGCCGCTCGTCGCCGACCACGCGCGCGAACGCGTGAACGACGTCAGGATCGGTCAGGTCCTGCTTCTGCGCCACGTGACTCATCGTCAGGTGGTGCTCCACCAGCCAGCAGATCAGGTCGGCGTCCTCGCGCCCGATGCCGTGTTGCTTGCAGAAGCGGCGCGCATCCACGGTGCCCAGCTTCGAGTGGTCGCCGCCGCGGCCTTTGGCGATGTCGTGGAACAGCGCCGCCACTGACAGTACCCAAGGCTTGTCGAAGCTCGCCATGAGCTGGCTGCAGAACGGGAATTCGTGCGTGTGCTCGACGATCGCGAAGCGGCGCATATTGCGCACCACCATCAGGATGTGCTGGTCCACGGTGTAGACGTGGAAGAGATCGTGCTGCATCTGGCCGACGATGCGCCGGAAGTTGATCAGGTAACGCCCCAGCACGCTGGTCTGGTTCATCAGGCGCAGCGCATGGGTGATGCCCTGTGGTTCCTGCAGGATGGCCAGGAACAGGCGGCGGTTTTCCGGGTCGCTGCGCCAGCGCGCATCCATCACGGTACGCGCGTTGTAGAGGCCCCGCAGCGTGCGCGGCGACAGACCCTTGATGCCCGGCGTGCGCTCATAGAGCAGGAAAGTCTCGAGGATCGCGTGCGGGTCGTCTTCATACAGACTGTCGCTCGTGATCTCCAGCATGCCCTGGCGCTCGACAAAGCGCTCGTTGATCACGCGTGTCACCTGCGATTCGCTCGGGAACAGCAGCGCCTCGATATTGAGCAGCAGCACACTGTTGAGCTGGGTCACCGCCTTGGCGGCCCAGAAGTACCGGCGCATGAGCTGCTCGCTGGCGCGCTTGTTGGCGTTCTGCCGATAGCCGAATGATTCCGCCAGTGCGGTCTGCAGGTCGAATACCAGCACGTCCTGCCGACGCCCGGCCACCAGATGCAGTCGCGCGCGGATGGTCTTCAGCAGGCGTTCGTTGCGCGAAAGCTCCTGCGCTTCGCGCTGCGTCAGCAGGCCCCGCTCGAACAATTCTTTCCAGCTGTCGCCGAGGCCGGCAGCCTTGGTCATCCACAGGATCACCTGCAGATCGCGCAGGCCGCCCGGGCTTTCCTTGCAATTCGGCTCGAGCGCGTAAGGCGTGTCCTGGTACTTGGCGTGGCGCTGGCGCATTTCCAGCAGCTTGGCCTGGAAGAACGCGGCCGGGTCGAGATCGGCCTGGTGCTGCGTGCGCAGCGCCTCGAACAGCTTGCGGTTGCCGGTCAGCAGCCGCGCTTCGAGCAGCGAGGTCTGGATCGTGATATCGGCGCGCGCCTCGCGGATGCAATCTTCCACGGTGCGCACTGACGAGCCGATCTCCAGCCCCAGGTCCCAGCACATGCCGATGAACCGTTCGAGCCGGCTCACGGTGTCGGCATCGGGCTCGGCCCGAAGCAACAGCAGCACGTCCACATCGGAGTACGGGAACAGCTCTCCGCGGCCGTAGCCGCCCACCGCCACCAGCGCTGCATCGGCAGGCATGTCGAGCCCGCGCCAGGCCTCGGCGAGCGCGGCATCCACGGCGCGGCGAAGACGCGTAACCAGCGTGCCGACGTGGGACGACAAGTCAAAGTCGGCAA
Organism: Cupriavidus sp. C1SS-2L; assembly: GCF_057073735.1. NCBI lineage: Bacteria > Pseudomonadati > Pseudomonadota > Betaproteobacteria > Burkholderiales > Burkholderiaceae > Cupriavidus > Cupriavidus sp. C1SS-2L. Next base: position 2,095,284 of record NZ_CP172708.1, on the reverse strand, counting down.
ACAGGGCCTGCTTGTCGGCTTTCAACTGGTCGCGAACGCGCGCGGCGAGCAGGAGTTCCGGCGTGGTGTCCATGGGCAGGGCAGGAAGGTTCGTGGGCACGGCTGGAAAAAGAAAGGCGCCTGTCAGGCGCCCCCCAACGATGTTGCGGCTCAGGCCGCGACCGATTCCGTAATGAATGCGGGCGGCGCCGGCGTGCCGGCGGAGACCGTCAGCACCTCGTAGCCGGTTTCGGTCACGAGCACGGTATGTTCCCACTGCGCGGACAGGCTGCGGTCGCGGGTCTTGACCGTCCACTGGTCAGGCATGGTGCGGATGTCGCGCTTGCCGGCGTTGATCATCGGCTCGACCGTGAAGATCATGCCTGCCTTGATCTCGGCGCCCGTACCCGCGCGGCCGTAGTGCAGGATCTGCGGATCTTCATGGAAGTTCTTGCCGATGCCGTGGCCGCAGTACTCGCGCACCACGCTGTAGCCGGCCGCTTCGGCATGCACCTGGATGGCGTGGCCGATGTCGCCGAGGCGCGCGCCATGGCGGACTTGCGCGATGCCCTTCCACATGCACTCGTAAGTCACTTGGGCCAGGCGCTTGGCGAGGATCGAGCCCTCGCCAACGATGAACATGCGGCTGGTGTCGCCGTAGTAGCCTTCCTTGGTGATGACGGTGATATCCAGGTTGATGGCATCGCCGGCCTTGAGCACGCGGTCACCAGGAATGCCGTGGCAGATCACGTCATTGACCGAAGTGCAGATCGCGCCGGGGAAAGGCGGGTAGCCCGGAGGCGCATAATTTAGCGGGGCCGGTACGGTGCCCTGTACGTCACGCATGTAGGCGTGGCACAGCCGGTCGAGTTCGCCGGTCGTCACACCAGGCTTCACGAACGGCGTGATGTAGTCGAGGACTTCCGAGGCAAGGCGGCAAGCCACGCGCATTTGGGCGACGTCTTCGGCGGTATTCAGGTGGATGCTCATGCTGCTTCGCCAGAATAAGTGATGGCGAGGCCACAGGCCGCGCCGGAATCGATAGGGTAATGTGGGATTATCGCACCATCGGCGCCTGATCGCAGCGATCCGCCGTGCAATCGGGGTCAGATGAAACGCGCTGCCCGGCCCACCCGTCGCCGGACAGCACACTTGATGTCCGCTTGAGTGCTGCGCCCATTTATTGCTAGAATAGCGGGCTGACTTGTTTGCGGTGCAGCATTTGCCGCGGCGGGTCAATATATTCTGAACGAAATCGCTAGTCCGCCCATCCGGGGTGTTCCTTTTCAGGAATGTCGGGGCGGACTTCAGACCGAACCCTATTGGAGAATCACATGTCCGTTACCATGCGCGAAATGCTGGAAGCCGGTTGCCACTTCGGCCACCAGACCCGCTTCTGGAACCCGAAGATGGCCCCCTTCATCTTCGGCCATCGCAACAAGATCCACATCATCAACCTCGAAAAGACGTTGCCGATGTTCCAGGACGCACTGAAGTACGTGCGTCAGCTGGCAGCCAATCGCGGCACCATCATGTTCGTGGGTACCAAGCGCCAGTCGCGCGAAATCCTGGCTGAAGAAGCCGGCCGCGCAGGCATGCCCTACGTCGACGCCCGCTGGCTCGGTGGCATGCTGACCAACTTCAAGACGGTCAAGACCTCGATCAAGCGCCTGAAGGACATGGAAGCCGCCAAGGAAGCCGGCGCGCTGGACACCATGAGCAAGAAGGAAGCGCTGATGTTCGAGCGCGAGATGATCAAGCTGGAAAAGTCGATCGGCGGCATCAAGGAAATGGGCGGCATTCCTGACGCCATCTTCGTGGTGGACGTCGGCTACCACAAGATCGCCGTGACCGAAGCCAACAAGCTGGGCATCCCCGTAATCGGTGTGGTTGATACCAACCACTCGCCGGAAGGCATCGATTACGTGATCCCGGGCAACGACGACTCGTCCAAGGCTGTGGCCCTGTACGTGCGCGGCGTGGCTGACGCGATCCTGGAAGGCCGTGCGAACGCCGTGCAGGAAGTCGTTGAAGCCGCCCGCGGCGGTGACGATTTCGTCGAAGTGCAAGAAGGCTGATTGCCGGCCGCCGAGAGGACCCCGATCACGCGCATCGCCACGGAACGATCACAAGGCATCGGCCACCGGACCTGACAAAAGGTGCGGGGCGTTGCGCGGAGCTGGCCAAGGCCGGCCTCGGCAAGTTAAAAGAAAAAAAGGGGGCACATCCGGCGCCCCCTTTTTTTGAATTTGCAGTATCCGAATGATTGTCATCCGCCGCAGGCAAGCTCTGCCGCGGGTGAAGCTGTACACCCCCGGCCGGTTGCGAGCCAGGAAACTGGCGCACCCGGCGCGAACCATTCAAGGAGTGACAAATGGCGGCAATTACCGCAAGCATGGTGGCAGAACTGCGCGCGAAGACCGACGCGCCGATGATGGAATGCAAGAAGGCCCTGACCGAGGCCGACGGCGATCTGAACAAGGCTGAAGAGCTGCTGCGCGTCAAGCTGGGCAATAAGGCCAGCAAAGCTGCATCGCGCGTGACCGCTGAGGGCGTGGTCGCTTCGTTCATCGACGGCACCACCGGTGTCCTGGTCGAATTGAACTGCGAGACCGATTTCGTCTCCAAGAACGACGACTTCCTGGCGTTCTCGGCCAAGGTCGCCGAACTGATCGCCAAGCAGAACCCGGCCGACGTGGCTGCGCTGTCGGCGCTGGAACTCGACGGCGTGAGTGTTGAAGCCACCCGTACCGCCCTGATCGGCAAGATCGGCGAGAACCTGACGATCCGCCGCTTCGTGCGCTACGCCAACGGTGGCAAGCTGGTTTCGTACCTGCACGGCACCCGTATCGGCGTGATGGTCGAGTTCGACGGCGACGAAGCCGCCGCCAAGGACGTCGCCATGCACGTGGCCGCCATGAAGCCGGTGTCGCTGTCGGCTGAGCAGGTTCCCGCGGACCTGATCGCCAAGGAGCGCAGCATCGCCGAGCAAAAGGCTGCCGAGTCGGGCAAGCCGGCTGAAATCGCCGCCAAGATGGTGGAAGGTTCGGTCCAGAAGTACCTGAAGGAAGTGTCGCTGTTCAACCAGCCGTTCGTGAAGAACGACAAGCAGACCGTCGAGCAGATGCTCAAGGCTGCCAACACGACCGTGAAGGGCTTCACGCTGTATGTCGTGGGCGAAGGCATCGAGAAGAAGCAGGACGACTTCGCTGCCGAAGTGGCCGCGCAGGTGGCCGCTGCCCAGAAGGGCTGATGTCCGGGGCGGCCGGTGCCTCCCGTCAGGGTTGGCACGCCGCCTATAATGCCGAAGGGGCGCCGCAAGGTGCCCCTCTGTGTAAGTGGGACCGAAGCAGCAACACGCAGCCCCGGCTGCGTGCGCTGCACCAGCCAGTTTCCGGCGCCATCCGCCTGCCGCGGGTGCCGCCGAAAACCGGTTATCTCCGGCATCCGCGCGGCCTTGCCGCATGGGTGTATCAAAACAATACGTCTCAAATCGAGCAGCTTGCTCCTGTCCGAGGGTGAATATGCCAGCCTACAAGCGCGTCCTACTGAAACTCTCCGGTGAAGCCCTCATGGGCGATGATGCTTTCGGCATCAACCGCGCCACCATCGAAGGGATGGTCAACGACATTGCCGAGATCGTGAAGCTCGGCGTCCAGGTGGCGGTGGTCATCGGCGGCGGCAATATCTTCCGCGGCGTCGCGGGCGGTGCTGCCGGCATGGACCGCGCCACGGCCGACTACATGGGCATGCTGGCCACCATGATGAACGCGCTGGCCCTGCAAGACGCCATGCGCCACGCCAATATCGAGGGCCGTGTCCAGTCCGCGCTGCGCATGGACCAGGTGGTCGAGCCCTATATCCGCCCGCGCGCGATTCGCCAGCTTGAAGAGGGCAAGGTGGTGATCTTTGCCGCCGGTACCGGCAACCCGTTCTTCACTACCGACACCGCTGCGGCACTGCGTGGCGCGGAGATCGGCGCCGAGATCGTGCTCAAGGCGACCAAGGTTGATGGCGTGTACACGGCAGACCCGAAGAAGGATCCGAGCGCCACGCGCTACACCACGATTACGTTCGACGAGGCCATCTCGCGCAATCTGCAGGTCATGGACGCCACGGCGTTCGCGCTGTGCCGCGACCAGAAGCTGCCGATCAAGGTGTTCTCGATCGTGAAGCCGGGCGCGCTCAAGCGCGTGGTGCTGGGCGAGGACGAAGGTACGCTGGTCCACGTCTGAGGACGGGTGCCGGCCGCGGAATCTGTTGCGCGGGCCGGCAAAGAGTAGAATGATTCATTTTCGATCCCGGTATTTCGGGATCCTGGTAGCTGATTTCCGGAGGTAATCATGAGCGTCGCCGAAACCAAGAAGAGCGTCGAGCAGAAGATGCAGAAGTCGATCGAGGCCTTCAAGGCCGATCTGGCTAAAGTCCGCACCGGCCGTGCCCACGTCGGCCTGCTCGACCACGTACAGGTGGACTACTACGGTTCGATGGTGCCGATCAGCCAGGTGGCCAATATCGGCCTTGGCGATGCCCGCACCATTACCGTGCAGCCGTGGGAAAAGAAGATGGTCGGCGCGGTCGAGAAGGCAATTCGCGACTGCGACCTCGGCCTGAACCCGGCGACGATGGGCGAAGTCATCCGCGTGCCGATGCCGCCGCTGACGGAAGAGCGCCGCAAGGAGCTGACCAAGGTCGTCAAGGGCGAAGCCGAAGGCGCCAAGATCGCTGTGCGCAACCTGCGCCGCGACGCCAACGAGCAGTTCAAGAAGCTGGTCAAGGACAAGGCGATCTCCGAGGACGACGAGCGCCGCGGCCAGGACGACGTGCAGAAGCTGACCGACAAGTATGTGGCGGAAATCGACAAGATGGTCGCCGAGAAAGAGAAGGAGATCATGACGGTCTGACGGTTTCCCGGCGCTATGCCGCCGGGACCTTCAGTGTCGTCTGCCATCATGCAGCACATCAGTTCTACGCTCGCCGTCCCCGACAGTACCTATGTGCCCCGCCACGTTGCCATCATCATGGATGGCAACGGCCGCTGGGCGACGCAGCGCCATCTGCCACGCGTGGCCGGTCACAGCCGCGGGCTGGATGCCGTTCGGGCGGTGGTCGAGGCCAGCGCCGCGCGCGGCGTGCAGTTCCTGACGCTGTTCGCGTTCAGCTCCGAGAACTGGCGTCGTCCTGCCGACGAGGTATCGTTCCTGATGCGCCTGTTCATGACTGCCTTGCGCCGCGAGGTGGTCAAGATGCATGCGAACAGCATCCGCTTGCGCGTGGTGGGAGATCTGAGCAGGTTCAGTCCCCGCATCCAGCAGCTGATCAAGGATGCCGAGGCGCGCACCGCCGGCAACACCGGCATGACGGTGACCATTGCCGCCAACTACGGCGGCCGATGGGACCTGCTGCAGGCCATGCGCAAGATGCTGGCCCGCTCGCCGATGCTCGATCCCGAATCGATCGACGAATCGGTGCTGGCGCCGCACCTGGCGATGTCCTACGCGCCGGAGCCGGACCTGTTCATCCGCACCGGCGGCGAACAGCGCATCAGCAATTTCCTGTTGTGGCAGCTCGCCTATTCCGAGCTGTACTTCACCGATGTCTTCTGGCCGGACTTTGACGCGGCCGAGCTGGACAAGGCCTTTGCCTCGTACCGCCAGCGCGAACGCCGCTTTGGCCGCACCAGCGCGCAGCTGGTGGCGCCGGGGCTGTCCGGCACTGCCTGAGCGGCAAGTCATTCAACTTTCCACGGGACTAGCAGCGCATGCTTCTCACCCGCGTCATCACCGCCCTGTGCCTGTTGCTGCTGATCCTGCCGATCCTGTTCCTGGCACCGCCCTCGGCGCTGGCCGGGCTGGTCGCCGTGATCGTGCTGCTTGGCGGCTGGGAGTTCGGGCGGCTCATCGGGCTGCGCGGCGCCTGGCCGTACGTGTACGCCGTGGCCTGCCTGCTCGCCTTGATTGGCTGGCATGACCTGCCGGACCGCCATGGCCTGACCAGGCTGCTGGAGGCTGCCGTGGTCTGCTGGGGCGTGGCGCTTGTACTGCTCGCGCGCGGCGTGCGGACTGCGACGCCGGGGTTCACGGTGCTGGGCGCCATCCTCGGCCTCATCATGCTTCCCGCATTCGGGCACGCCATCATGATCCTGCGCAGCGCCGGCATTGGCGTATTGCTGACAGCGGCCGTGCTGGTGTGGGCGGCGGATATCGGCGCCTATTTTGTCGGCAAGGCCATCGGGCGGCGCAAGCTCGCCCCTTCCATCAGCCCAGGCAAGTCGTGGGAGGGCGCGATCGGCGGCTGGCTGCTCGCCATGCTGATCGGCCTGGGTCTGGCCGCCACCCATGCCTTTGCTCCGACCTGGTTCTCCGTGATGGCCGACCGCGGTGGCCTTGCGCTCGTCGCCCTCTTGACCACGCTGCTGGTTGCGGCGAGCATCGTCGGTGACCTGTTCGAGTCGCTGCTCAAGCGGCAGGTCGGCATGAAGGACAGCAGCCGGCTGTTGCCTGGCCACGGCGGCGTGCTGGACCGCATTGACGCGCTGGTGCCGGTGTTCCCGCTGGCCGCGCTGATGGTGACCTATTTCTGAAGCTGCTCTGTTCTGATATGCATCGAATTACCATCCTGGGCGCTACTGGCTCGATCGGCGAAAGCACGCTCGACGTCGTACGGCGCCACGCCGACCGGTATGCGGTGCATGCCCTCACCGCACATCGGCAGGTGCAGAAGCTCGCGGCGAGTTGCATCGAGTTTCGCCCCGCCCGCGCTGTGGTGGGGACGTCGGAAGCCGCAGCCGAACTGGAAGCGCTGCTGCGCATGGCCGGTGTCAAGACCGAAGTCAGCCACGGCGAAGCCGCGCTGGAATCGGTGGCCAGCGACGCGCAGACCGATTCGGTCATGGCTGCGATCGTCGGTGCAGCGGGGCTGCGTCCGACGCTGGCAGCGGCGCGCGCCGGCAAGCGCGTGCTGCTGGCCAACAAAGAAGCGCTGGTCATGTCCGGGCGCATCTTCATGGATGCGGTCCGCGAACACGGCGCCACGCTACTGCCGATCGACAGCGAACACAATGCCATCTTCCAGTGCCTGCCGGCGAACGATCAGCGTTATCGGGCAGGCGTTGCCAAGGTCGTGTTGACCGCTTCGGGCGGCCCATTCCGTACGCGCGATCCGGCGACGCTCCACGACATTACCCCGGACCAGGCCTGCGCCCATCCGAACTGGGTGATGGGTCGCAAGATCTCGGTGGACTCGGCGACCATGATGAACAAGGGCCTGGAAGTCATCGAGGCCCATTGGCTGTTCGGGGCGCCGGCCGAGCACATCGAAGTGCTGATTCATCCGCAAAGCATCGTGCATTCGATGGTTGCCTACCGCGACGGATCGGTGCTTGCCCAACTCGGCAATCCCGACATGCGCACTCCGATCGCCTATGGGCTGGCTTATCCGGAGCGGATCGATGCAGGGGTTTCTCCGCTTGACCTGACGCTGGCCGGAGCCCTGAATTTCGAGAAACCGGATCTGGTGCGATTTCCTTGCCTGGCGCTTGCCTTCGACGCGCTTCGTGCCGGCGGTGTGGCGCCGGCCGTACTCAATGCCGCCAATGAGGTGGCTGTCGAAGCATTCCTGCAGGGCGGCATCCGCTTCACCGACATCGCCAGGATCGTCGGCAACGTGCTGGAAAAAGCACCCCATGGTGCGGCTGACTCGCTCGAATGCGTGCTCGAGGCCGACCAGTTGGCGCGACAGTCCGCGCGTGCATGTCTGCAGGACGTGACAACAAGCGCCGTCCGCTGACGGCGGGGCCGGTGGCATCTGCGACAATGGTATTGCCGCCGCGACCGGCGCCTATGCCATCGCGACCTGCCCCCCGGCCCTGCCAACTTTCCTGACGACCTGCCATGCAAACCGTAATCGCTTTTGTCGTCGCCCTCTGTGTGCTGATCTTCGTCCACGAGATGGGCCACTACCTTGCTGCGCGCGCTTGCGGAGTCAAGGTGCTGCGGTTTTCGATCGGCTTCGGCCGGCCGCTGCTTCGCTGGATCTCCAAGGGGCGGGACCGCACCGAATGGACCGTCGCGGCCATTCCGCTTGGCGGCTACGTCAAGATGCTCGATGAGCGTGAACGTGACCCGCAGCACGACGCGCCGATCGACCCGGCGGAACTGCCGCGCGCGTTCAACCGGCAGCCCGTCGGGAAGCGCTTCATCATTGTCGCCGCCGGACCGCTAGCCAACTTTGCGCTGGCGATCGTGCTGTATTTCGGCCTTTTTACAGGCGGCATGCGCGAGCCCGCGCCGATCCTGGCAACGCCCGCAGCCGGCACCATGGCCGCCGAGGCTGGTGTGCGTGAGGGCGACCGGGTGCTGTCATTGCAGGCCAACGGCAGGGAAGAGGCCGTGCGCTCCTGGAACGAACTGCGTATGGCGGTATTTGCCGAAGGGTTCGGCGATGCCCGCGCGGTGCTGCGTGTACGCGGATCCGATGGCAGCGAGCGCGACCTGACACTGGCACGTCTGCCCAGCACCGGCAGCAATCCGGAACAGGATCCATTGGCCACGCTAGGCCTGTCGCTCAAGGGCGGCCCGGTGACGATCACCGAGGTCATGGCGGGTTCGGCCGGGGAGCGAGCCGGCCTGAAGGCCGGCGACCGGGTGGTGGCTTGGCAGGGCAAGCCGCTGACGCAGGCCTCGGAACTGATCAAGGCGGTGCGGGCGCAGCCGGGCCAGCGCGTGGCGCTCGGCATCGAACGCAATGGCCAACGGCTGGATATTCCCGTCACGCTTGATACTGCACCGCCTCGGGACGGCGAGGCGTCCGGGGCGGCGCCGGCCGGCAAGCTGGGTGCGGCGCTTACCCAGGCGGTGGAGATGGAGACCGTCCGCTACGCCCCGGTTCAGGCTCTGGACCGTGCCGTCGGGCAGGTCTGGAACACCAGCGCGCTGTCGCTGAAGCTGCTCGGCAAGATGCTGATCGGCCAGGCTTCGCTGCAGAACCTGAGCGGCCCGCTGACCGTGGCGGACTACGCCGGACGTGCCGCCCACCTCGGGCTGCAGGCCTTCGTCAGCTTCCTGGCGCTGGTCAGCGTCAGCCTCGGCGTGCTGAATTTGTTACCTATTCCGGTTCTGGACGGGGGGCATTTGCTGTATTATTGCGTGGAATTTTTGACTGGCAGGCCCGTCCCAGACCACTGGCAGGCAATGCTGCAGAAGGTAGGCATCGCCTGCATCTTGCTCCTGACTTCGCTCGCTTTGTTCAATGACGTCAGCCGGATGTTCCTGGCCAATGGCTAGGAGCAGTACTGGCAAACAGGGCGATCGTGTTGCCGACACCGTCGCCCGGGATGCTATTGACAGGCGCAGTCCCACGAAGCATCGGAGCGCAATCCTGGATGGAATCAAAGAGGGGATCAAGATTGATCAGACATAAGCGCGTCTCGCTGGGCTTGCTCGCGAGTGCCGTTATTGCAGCCTGGAGCCCGGCGGGCTGGGCCGCCGATCCGTTTGTCGTCAAGGACATCCGTGTTGAGGGCCTGCAACGCGTGGAACCTGGTACGGTCTTCGGCTACCTTCCGGTCCGCGTCGGCGAAACGTTCACCGACGACAAGGGCGCCGACGCCATCCGCGCGCTGTATAACACCGGTTTCTTCAAGGACGTGCAGATCCGCGCCGAAGAGGGCGTGCTGGTCGTGCAGGTCGAAGAACGTCCCGCCATTTCGCAGCTTGAGTTCGTCGGCATCAAGGAATTCGACAAGGACACGCTGCGCCGCTCGCTGCGTGCCGTGGGCGTTGCTGAAGCGCGTTACTACGACAAGGCCCTGATCGACAAGGCCGAGCAGGAACTCAAGCGCCAGTACGTGGCCCGCGGCTACTACGCGGCCGACGTGCAGACCACGGTGACGCCGGTGGACCGCAACCGCGTGTCGGTGGTGTTCAACGTGGAAGAAGGCCCGGTCGCCAAGATCAAGCAGATCAATATCGTCGGCAACAAGGCTTTCAAGGAAAGCACGCTGCGCGACGAGATGCAGCTGTCGACGCCGAACTGGCTGTCCTGGTACACCAAGAACGACCTCTATTCCAAGCAGAAGCTCACGGCTGACCTGGAAGCACTGCGTTCGTACTACCTGAACCGCGGCTACCTGGAATTCGCCATCGAGTCGACGCAGGTGTCGATCACGCCGGACAAGAAGGACATCTACCTGACGCTGAACATCAAGGAAGGCGAACAGTACAAGGTGTCCGATATCCGTCTGGCCGGCGAACTGCTGGGCAAGCAGGAGGAAATGGAAAAGCTGCTGCAGCTGAAGAAGGGCGACATTTTCTCGTCCGAGAAGCTGACGGCAAGCACCAAGTCCATTACCGACCTGCTCGGCACCTATGGCTATGCGTTCACCACGATCAACCCGCAGCCGCAGATCGACCAGGAAAAGCGTGAAGTCGCGCTGACGCTGATGGTCGACCCGGGCCGCCGCGTGTATGTGCGCCGCGTCAACGTGGTCGGCAACAGCAAGACCCGCGACGAAGTGGTGCGCCGTGAAATGCGGCAGATGGAAAGCTCCTGGTTCGACAGCGAGAAGCTGACGCAGTCGCAGGCGCGTATCAACCGCACGGGCTACTTCACCGACACCAACATCACCACTGAAGACGTGCCGGGCGCGCCCGACCAGGTCGATGTGAACGTCAACGTGACCGAGAAGCCGACCGGCCAGATCAGCCTCGGCGTGGGCTTCTCGTCCACGGACAAGCTGGTGCTGCAGGCTGGCCTGCGCCAGGACAACGTGTTCGGTTCCGGTACCAGTCTCGGTCTGGACGTGAACACCGCCAAGTCGTTCCGTACCATCGCGCTGACGCAGTACGACCCGTATTTCACGGTGGACGGCATCAGCCGCTCGACTGACGTCTACTACCGTACGTCCCGCCCGCTGTACTACACGGGCGACCAGGACTACAAGATCGAAACGGCCGGCGGCGGCTTCAAGTTCGGTGTGCCGTTCTCGGAAGTCGATACCGTTTTCTTCGGCATCGGCTACGAATGGACCCGTATCTCGGTGTCGCCGAACACGCCGAGCCAGTACGTGAAGTTCCTGCACGACATCGGCAAGATGCCGGCAGGCCAGACGACCGGCACAGCTTCGCCGATCAACAACTTTCCGTTCACGATCGGCTGGGCGCGTGACCGCCGTGACTCGGCGCTCGTGCCGACCAAGGGCCCCTACACGCAGGCCAACCTGGAAGTCGGCATCCCGGGCGGCGACGTGCAGTACTACCGTGCCAGCGTTCAGCAGCAGTACTTCTATCCGATTTCGAAGGCCTTCACGCTGGCCCTTAACGGTGAAGTCGCCTACGGCCATGGCTACGGCAACACGCCGTTCCCGGTGTACAAGTACTTCTATGCCGGTGGTATCGGCTCGGTGCGCGGCTACCAGACCAGCACGCTGGGTCCGAAGGACCAGAACGGCAACCCTGTCGGTGGCGCGTCCAAGATGATCGGTAACGTCGAATTCATCTTCCCGCTGCCGGGTTCGGGTGTGGATCGTACGCTGCGTCTCTTCACGTTCTTCGACTTCGGTAACGTGTATCAGGAAGGTGCACCGCTGTCGTTCAGCGAGCTGAAGTATTCCACCGGTTTCGGTATGTCGTGGTTGTCGCCGATCGGTCCGCTGAAGATCAGCATGGGCTTCCCGCTGAAGAAGGACAATACCGACAAGGTTCAGCGCTTCCAGTTCCAGATCGGCACTGCGTTCTGATTCTGTAAAAGGATCTGTTTCATGAATACAAAATCCAAACTGGTCAAATCCCTGAGCGCCGCCGCTGTGGCAGCTGCAGCGCTGTGTGCCGCGGCTCCGGCAATGGCTCAGGAAGCCCGCATTGCCGCCGTGAATTCCGAGCGGATCCTGCGCGATTCGCAGCCAGCGAAGGCGGCTCAGGTCAAGCTCGAGCAGGAATTCTCCAAGCGCGACCGCGAACTGCAGGACATGGCCCAGAAGATCAAGGGCATGGCCGACAAGCTGGACAAGGATACAGCCGTGCTGGCCGATTCGGACCGTCAGCGTCGCCAGCGCGAAGTCGCCGACCTGGACCGCGAATTCCAGCGCAAGCAACGCGAATTCCGTGAAGACCTGAACCAGCGCCGCAATGAGGAACTGGCGCAGGTGCTGGAACGCGCCAACCGAGTGATCCGCTCGCTGGCCGAGCAGCGCAAGTACGATCTGATCGTGCAGGAAGCGGTGTACGTGAACCCGCGCATCGACATCACGGACGATGTGATGAAGGCGCTGAACGCTGGCGGCAAGTAAGCCGCTGGCCGTTCTTTTTTCAGGAAGTACCGCCATGCAGACACCCACACTGGGGCAGCTCGCCACCGAAAACGGCGCGCAGGTTGTGGGTGATCCCGACCTCGCGATCATCGGCCTGGCTCCGCTGGATCAGGCCGGTTCCGGCGAACTCTCGTTCCTCTCCAATCCGCTGTACCTTGCCCAGGCGTTGTCGTCCGCGGCTGGCGCGGTGATCGTGTCCGCGGCGGACCTGGAGCGCATCCGCGCCGAAGGGCAGGCCGACGGGCGCAACTGGCTTGTGGCGCGCAATCCGTATGTGTGCTTCGCGCGGATTGCGCAGCGCTTCGACAAGGCCAACCAGGACGCGCGTACGGGTATCGATCCGCGCGCCAGCGTTGCTGCGGATGTCACGGTTCCCGCTTCGTGCTTTATCGGCCCGAACGTGGTGATCGAGTCCGGTGCGCGTATCGGCGAGCGCGTGCGCATCGTCGCGAACAGCTTCGTCGGCGCGCATGCCGAGATCGGCGACGACTCGCTGCTGTACGCCAATGTGTCGGTCTACCACCATTGTGTGGTCGGCGCGCGCGCGATCCTGCACAGCGGGGTCGTGATCGGTGCGGACGGGTTCGGCTTTGCGCCCGACATCGGTCCCACCGGCGTTGAATACGTGAAGATTCCGCAGACCGGCCGCGCCGTGCTCGGCAACGATGTCGAAGTGGGCGCCAATACCGCCATCGACCGTGGCGCGATGGCCGACACCGTGATCGAAGACGGCTGCAAGATCGACAACCAGGTCCAGATCGCGCACAACGTGCGCGTCGGCGCGCATACCGTGATTGCCGGCTGCGCCGCAGTCTCGGGCAGTACGCATATCGGCCGGTTCTGCGTGATCGGCGGTGCCGCGAATTTCTCGGGGCACCTGAAGATTGCCGACCGCACTACGGTGTCCGGCGGGACTTCGATCACCAAATCCATTACAAAGCCCGGTGGCCACTTCACCAGCGTGTTTCCGTTCCTGCCACACGGCGAATGGGAGCGCAATGCCGCGATCGTGCGTGGCCTGACCAAGCTGCGTGAACGCGTCATGCAACTGGAGCGCCGCCTGCGCGGCCAGTCCGCCGGGACCCAAACCTCACAAGACTAAGAGAAACATCATGACCGCCGCCGAGATCGACATCCGCCAGATTCTGAAACTGCTGCCGCATCGCTATCCGATGCTGCTGGTGGACCGTGTGCTCGAATTCGAACCGCAGAAGCGAATCAAGACGCTGAAGAACGTCACGATCAACGAGCCGTTCTTCCAGGGACATTTTCCCGGCCAGCCGGTGATGCCTGGCGTGATGATCCTGGAAGCGCTGGCCCAGTCCGCCGGTCTGCTGACCTTCGGCGCCGACATGGAGCGCAAGGAAGGCGCGCTGTATTACTTCGTCGGCATCGACGGCGCGCGCTTCAAGCAGGTCGTCTATCCGGGGGACCAACTGCACATGAACGTGACCGTGGAGCGCTATATCCGCGGCATCTGGAAGTTCAAGGCGTTTGCCACAGTGGACGAGAAGGTCGCGTGTGAAGCGGAACTGATGTGCACTGTCAAGCAGGCTGACGCCTGAGTCCCGCGCCCGCGGCGCGCCGCGGGCAAGGCGGCGGTAGGCCCTGAAAGGCCACCACATGCCGCCATTCCTGGGCCGGGCGGCCCAGCCCCCAGGCCCCCAGACACCAGACCAACAGGACAGGACGTATGACGCAAATCCATCCCACCGCACTGGTCGATCCGAAAGCAGAACTTGCGGCTGACGTGACCGTCGGCCCGTTTTCCATTGTCGGCCCGAACGTGCGGATCGGCAGCGGCACGAATATCGGCGCACATTCCACGGTGGAAGGACACACCACCATCGGCCAGGGCAACAACATCGGCCCTTACGCTTCCGTGGGTGGCGTGCCGCAGGACATGAAGTACCGTAACGAGCCGACGCGGCTCGACATCGGCGATCGCAATACCATCCGCGAGTTCACCACGATCCATACGGGAACGGTGCAGGATCGTGGCGTGACCACGATCGGCAGCGACAACTGGATCATGGCGTACGTGCACATCGCGCACGACTGCACGGTGGGCAACCATACGGTGTTCTCGAGCAATGCGCAGATCGCCGGCCACGTGGAAGTGGGCGACTGGGCCATCCTCGGCGGCATGAGCGGCGTGCACCAGTTCGTGCGCATCGGCGCGCATGCGATGCTGGGCGGTGCGTCGGCCCTGGTGCAGGACGTGCCCCCGTTCGTGATCGCCGCGAGCGACAAGAACGGCAACAAGGCCACACCGCACGGCATCAACGTCGAAGGCTTGCGTCGCCGTGGCTTCGACGCGGGTCAGATTGCCGGCCTGCGCCAAGCCTACAAGCTGCTGTACAAGTCGGATCTCAGCTTCGACGAGGCGCGCAACGAGATCGCTGCGCTGCTGGCCCAGGCCGATGCAAGCGCGGCAGAACCGCTGCGCGCGTTCCTCGACTTCATCGCCGCCACCCAGCGCGGCATCGTGCGCTGAGACTGGCCCGGACATGGTCGACGCTGCGATTCGGGGCACATTGCCTGCCGGTACCGGGACCAACGCCAGCCAGCGTGGCACGATTGCCATGGTCGCCGGCGAAGCTTCAGGCGACCTGCTGGCATCGCTGATGCTGGGCGGGCTCAAGGCCCGCCTCGGCGATACGGTCAGCTATGCCGGCATTGGCGGCAAGCGCATGATGACCGAGGGTTTTGTATCGCACTGGCCGATGGAGACGCTGTCGGTCAATGGCTACGTCGAGGTGCTTGGCTCGCTGCGCGAGATTCTGGCCACGCGCCGTGCCATCCGTGATTCGCTGCTCGCGAATCCGCCGCTGTGCTTCATCGGCGTGGATGCGCCGGACTTCAATTTTGGTCTGGAGGTGCCGCTGCGGCGCGCCGGAATTCCGGTGGTCCATTTCGTCAGCCCGTCGATCTGGGCCTGGCGGGGAGGTCGGATCCGCACCATTGCGCGTGCGGTCGACCACATCCTCTGCCTGTTCCCGTTCGAGCCCGAGATCTACGCCAAGGCTGGCATTCCGGCGACCTATGTGGGCCACCCGCTGGCCGACGTGATTCCGATGGTGCCCGATGTCGCAGGCGCGCGTGCGGCATTGGACCTGCCCGCTGGCTGTCGCGTGGTTGCCGTATTGCCGGGCAGTCGGCAGTCCGAAGTGCGGAACCTCGGGGCGACATTCTTCGCTGCCATGGCGCGGATGCACCGCATGGACCCGAACCTGGCGTTCGTGCTGCCTGCGGCGAGCGCCCCGTTGCGCGCCATCGTTGAGGAGTTGCATCAGCAGTACCCCGAGCTTCGCTTGACGATCGTCGACGGTAACTCGCATCAGGCGATGGAAGCGGCCGACGTGGTGCTGCTGGCCAGTGGCACCGCGACGCTCGAAGCGGCGTTGTACAAGAAGCCGATGGTGATCTCCTACAAGGTGCCCTGGCTTACTGCGCAGATCATGAAGCGGCAGGGTTACCTGCCGTATGTGGGCTTGCCGAACATCCTGTCGGGGCGCTTTGTGGTGCCCGAACTGCTGCAGGACGATGCTACGCCGGAAGCGCTCGCGCGCGAGACGCTGCTGCAGCTCAATGACCAGGGCAATATCGCCTTCCTGTACGAACACTTCACGCGCATGCACGAAACGCTCAAGTGCAATACGGCGCAGCTCGCCGCGGATGTGGTCGTCGACCTGATGCGCTCGCGGGGGCTGGTCTGATGGCGCGCGGCAATCTTTCGTCGGCGCAAATGGGGCTTGACCTTGCGCCGGTGGCAGCAAGTGTCCGATTCCTGTGCGGCGTGGACGAGGCTGGCCGCGGGCCGTTGGCCGGCCCGGTGTATGCCGCCGCCGTGGTGTTCGACCCAGCGAAGCCAATGCTCCGTGGGCTGGCGGATTCCAAGGTCCTCACCGCCAACAAGCGTGAAGCGCTTTACGACAAGATATGCGAGCGCGCGCTCGGCTGGCATATCGCCTTCGCCACGGTCGAGGAAATCGATACGCTGAACATCCTCCATGCCTCGATGCTTGCGATGCAACGCGCGGTGCAGGGGCTGGCGGAGAAGGGCGTCACGCCGGATCTGGTCCAGGTGGATGGCAACCGCTGCCCGCAGGTGCCGTTTCCGGTCGAGGCGATCGTCAAGGGCGACTCGCTGGTCAAGGCGATCTCGGCGGCGTCCATCCTGGCCAAGGTGGCGCGCGACCGTGAGCTGCTGACGCTGCACGAGGTCTATCCGCAGTATGGCTTCGACGCACATTCCGGCTATCCGACACCGCAGCATCTTGCCGCACTGGCGCAATTCGGCGCCACGCCGCACCACCGGCGCTCGTTTGCGCCCGTGCGCGAGGCCATTGCCCGAGGCCTGGTGGCCTTCTGAGCCGGGCGAACCGAGATCCACTCCTGTGAAGCACGTCACATCGCGCGACAACGCGCTGTTCAAACATCTTAAGGCTCTGGCCACGTCGACACACCAGCGCCGCAAGGCAGGGCAGTCGCTGCTCGATGGCGTGCATCTTGCCCAGGCCTATGTCGCGGCGCTCGGTCAGCCGGTGAGTTGCGTGGTGTCGGAGCGGCACTACGATCATGCCGAGGTGGCACCGCTGCTGGCAGCGGTCGACAGCCAGCGGGTCGTGGTCCTGGCCGATGTTTTGTTCACGCAGGTCAGCGGCGTGGTCAACGGCATCGATCTGATGCTCGTGATCGAGACGCCGTCTGGGCACTTGCCGGCACGCATAGAAGAAGACTGCATTATCCTCGATGGGCTGCAGGATGCAGGGAATGTCGGATCCATCCTGCGCAGCGCCGCAGCAGCCGGCATCCGCCACGCATTCCTCGGTACCGGTTGCGCGTTCGCGTGGTCGGTCAAGACCCTGCGCGCAGGCATGGGCGCCAACTTCCACCTGAATATTGTCGAGCACTGCACGATCGACATGCTCGCGCCGCGCCTTGCGGTGCCGTTGCTGGCGACGTCGTCGCATGCGGATGCCGCAGTGTTCGACACCGACCTGCGAGGCCCCGTGGCCTGGATCGTCGGAAACGAAGGCGCCGGCGTCAGTGACGCATGGATGGAGCACGTTGCGCGCACCGTCGGCATTCCTCAGCCGGGCGGCCTGGAGTCGCTGAATGTGGGCGCCGCCACCGCGATCTGCCTGTTCGAGGCAGTGCGGCAGCGCCGCGGCACCCAGTAACGGCAGTACGGCTCAGTAGTTGTCGCGGTCGACCTTGATTTCCTGAAGGATCGTCGTCGCGATTTCCTCGATGGACTTATGCGTCGAGGACAGCCACTTGATGCCTTCCCGTCGCATCATGGCCTCGGCCTCGTTGACCTCGTAGCGGCAGTTCTCGATCGCGGCGTATTTGCTGCCCGGGCGGCGCTCGTTGCGGATTTCCGTGAGGCGCTGCGGGTCGATCGACAGGCCAAAAATCTTCGGCTTGTAGTCGTAGAGCGCCTTTGGCAGCTTGCCGCGCTCGAAATCATCGGGGATCAGCGGATAGTTCGCCGCTTTCAGGCCGTACTGCATGGCTAGGTAGAGGCTGGTCGGCGTCTTGCCGCTGCGCGAGACGCCAACGAGGATCACATCGGCTTCCTGGAGGTTCTTGTGTGACTGGCCGTCATCATGCGCGAGCGAGAAATTGATGGCCTCGATGCGGTTCTTGTACGCCTCGGTGTCCGCGTTCTGGTGGAAGCGGCCGATCGCATGCGTCGACTTGAGCCCAAGTTCCTTTTCCAGCGGTTCGATGAAGGTCTGGAACATATCCAGGATCATCGCCTTGGCGCGGCGCAGTGCCTTGTTCGCTTCCTGGTTGACGAGCGTGGTGAAGACGATGGGAGGCACGCCTTCGGTGTGGAAAGCCTCATTGATCTTCCCGACGGCGATATGTGCCTTTTCAGGCGTATCGACGAACGGCATGCGTACCTTGCGGAAGCGCATTTCGAACTGCGCAAGGATCGAATGGCTGAAGGTTTCGGCGGTAATGCCGGTACCGTCCGAGACGATAAAAACCGTGCGGGTGGCGGGGCGATCGCCCGCAATGGGCTGGAGAGGCTGGGGCGTTGCACCGGCAGGGGCCGGCTGGGCGCCGTCCGGCGCGACAGGCTCAGACATGGGCTGGCAGAAGAATAAATAGATTCAACGTTCCGCAGAAAAGTGCGGCGCAGCACGGTAGAATAGCGGCGATCTTTTCGCTAAGCAATTCTGCAGGGCCTTTGCCTGGGCGGCCTTCCTGCCTGGAATTGTCGACAATGTGCGCTGCGAGACGAGAGCCACAAAACGAAATTCCCCTCAGCACTGCGGGGTTGTTTAGCCAAGCGATCGGTCCGGGGACAGAACAACAAGAACATACCGGATACCCGCGTCAGTTTTCTTACTTTGTTTTGAGGCTTTCATGACTAACCAGGCAAATAACGGCGCCTACGTGCAGCCGTTCGAGCAGTTGCGCATGCAGGATGTGGAAACGGTCGGCGGCAAGAATTCGTCGCTGGGCGAGATGATCTCGCAGCTGGCCGAGGCCGGCGTCCGTGTTCCCGGTGGTTTTGCCACCACCGCGCTGGCATTCCGCGACTTCCTCGCTCACAACGACCTGACCGCCCGTATTTCGGATCGCCTGAAGGCCCTGGACGTCGATGACGTCAAGGCCCTGGCCGAAGCCGGTGCAGAGATCCGCCGCTGGGTCGTGGAGGCACCGTTCCAGCCGCGCCTGGAACAGGAAGTCCGTGAGTTCTATGCACGCGCCGCCGAGCGCGAAGGCGCCGAGGCATCGTTCGCCGTGCGTTCGTCCGCGACCGCGGAAGACCTGCCCGATGCATCGTTCGCCGGCCAGCAGGAGTCGTACCTGAACGTCAGCGGCATCGACGACGTGCTGGACAAGATCAAGCATGTGTTCGCGTCGCTGTACAACGACCGTGCCATTTCCTACCGCGTGCACAAGGGCTTTGCCCACGACGTGGTCGCTCTGTCGGCCGGCGTGCAGCGCATGGTCCGTTCGGACCTGGCCGCTTCGGGCGTGATGTTCACGATCGACACCGAGTCGGGCTTCCCGGACGTGGTCTTCATCACCTCCAGCTATGGCCTGGGCGAAACGGTGGTGCAGGGCGCCGTTAACCCGGACGAGTTCTACGTCTTCAAGCCGACGCTGCAAGCCGGCAAGTACCCGATCATCCGCCGCTCGATCGGCTCCAAGCTGATCAAGATGGAGTTCACCAAGCCGGGCGAAGCTGGCCGCGTGAAGACCGTCGATGTCCCGGCCGAACTGCGCAACCGCTACTCGATCACTGACGCTGACGTGGCGGAACTGGCCAAGTACGCCATGATCATCGAGAAGCACTACGGTCGCCCGATGGACATCGAGTGGGGCAAGGACGGCAAGGACGGCAAGATCTACATCCTGCAGGCTCGCCCGGAAACCGTGAAGAGCCAGTCGGCCGGCAAGGCCGAGCAGCGCTTCAAACTCAAGGGTACCGCTCCGGTGCTGACCAGCGGCCGTGCGATCGGCCAGAAGATCGGTACGGGTCCAGTGCGCGTCATCAACGACCCGTCCGAGATGGAACGCGTGCAGCCCGGCGACGTGCTGGTGGCCGACATGACCGACCCGAACTGGGAGCCGGTGATGAAGCGCGCCTCGGCCATCGTCACGAACCGTGGCGGCCGTACCTGCCACGCGGCCATCATCGCCCGTGAACTGGGCGTGCCGGCCGTGGTTGGCTGCGGCGACGCGACCGACATCCTGAAGGACGGCACGCTGGTGACGGTGTCGTGCGCCGAAGGCGACGAAGGCCGCATCTATGACGGCCTGCTGGAAACGGAAGTGACCGAAGTCCAGCGCGGCGAAATGCCGGAAATCGCCGTTAAGCTGACGATGAATGTGGGCAACCCGCAACTGGCCTTCGACTTCGCGCAGATCCCGAATTCCGGCGTGGGCCTGGCCCGCCTCGAGTTCATCATCAACAACAACATCGGCGTGCACCCGAAGGCCATCCTCGACTATCCGCAAGTCGATGCCGACCTGAAGAAGGCCGTGGAAAGCGTAGCCCGCGGCCATGCCAGCCCGCGTGCGTTCTATGTTGACAAGCTGGCGGAAGGTATCGCCACCATTGGTGCCGCGTTCTATCCAAAGCCGGTCATCGTGCGCCTGTCGGACTTCAAGTCGAACGAGTACAAGAAGCTGATCGGCGGCTCGCGTTACGAGCCGGATGAAGAGAACCCGATGCTGGGCTTCCGTGGCGCGTCGCGCTACATCGCCGAAGACTTCGCTGAAGCTTTCGAGATGGAGTGCAAGGCCATGAAGCGTGTGCGCGACGAAATGGGCTTGACCAACGTCGAGATCATGGTGCCGTTCGTGCGCACGCTGGGCCAGGCCGAGAAGGTTATCGACCTGCTCGCCAAGCATGGCCTGAAGCGCGGCGAGAACGGCCTGCGCGTCATCATGATGTGCGAAGTGCCGTCGAATGCCATCCTGGCCGAGCAGTTCCTGCAGTACTTCGATGGCTTCTCGATTGGTTCGAATGACCTGACTCAGCTGACCCTGGGCCTGGACCGCGACTCCGGCATGGAGCTGCTGGCCAAGGACTTCGACGAGCGCGACCCCGCCGTGCGCTTCATGCTGTCGCGCGCGATCCAGGCCTGCATCAGCCAGAACAAGTATGTTGGCATCTGCGGCCAGGGTCCTTCGGATCATCCGGACTTCGCCGCCTGGCTGGTCAAGGAAGGCATCAAGTCGATCTCGCTGAACCCGGATTCGGTGGTCGACACGTGGCAGCAACTGGCGTCCTGATGTTTTTGACGTCACAATAACGATAACTGCCGGCGCCGCGATGCGCCGGGTAGCACCGGCCCTGCGGCAGGTGTGAACAAGGGCCCCCGCAGGCGCCGCTGGCGTTGCGGGGGTTTTTCTTTGCCTGCCGCATTTGATGACGGTCGCCCGGTCGGGCCGGGGAAGGGGACAGATGGCTTTGCACTACCTGTGGTTCGTCGCCGTGGTCGTGCTAGTGATCGCGGAGCTGGCTACCGGAACGTTCTATCTGCTGATGGTGGCGGTTGGGCTTGCCGCAGGTGGCTTTGCGGCGCTCGCGGGGCTGGAGCCGTCCGCGCAGACGCTGGTGGCCGCGCTGGTGGCTGTCGTCGGCATTGTCCTGCTGCGTCGCTCGCGCTTCGGCCGTCTACGCCGGGGCAGCGCGGCGTCCGATCCTGGTGTCAATCTCGATATCGGCCAGGAGCTCGAAGTGCCGGCATGGGACACCTATCGACGGGCGCGGGTGCCATACCGTGGTGCCGACTGGACCGTCGAACTCGCACCCGGTGCCGACGCTGCACCGGGCCGCTTTCGCATTGTCGAGATCCGCGGCTCGACACTGATTGTCCTGCCGCGCTGATTGCCATTGTTGCTGCGCGCCGTTGCGCGGCATTGTTGTCCGTTGTCGTCCGTTTTGGTCAACTGTCCGGAGGGTCTTACATGGAAGTCTTTCAGCTTGGCCTGTTGCCGCTGATTATCCTGATTGCCGCGATCGTGCTGATTGCGAAGGGCATCAAAATCGTGCCGCAGCAGCACGCTTGGGTGCTCGAGCGTCTGGGGCGCTATCACGCGACGCTGACACCGGGGCTGTCGATCGTGGTGCCGTTCATCGATCGCGTCGCCTACAAGCACATCCTGAAGGAAATCCCGCTCGACGTGCCCAGCCAGGTCTGCATCACGAAGGACAATACGCAGCTGCAGGTCGATGGTGTGCTGTACTTCCAGGTCACGGATCCGATGAAGGCCTCGTATGGGTCGAGCAACTTTGTCGTGGCCATCACCCAGCTGTCGCAAACCACGCTGCGCTCGGTCATCGGCAAGCTGGAGCTCGACAAGACGTTCGAGGAGCGGGAGTTCATCAATCACAGCGTGGTCAACGCGCTCGACGAGGCGGCTTCGAACTGGGGCGTGAAGGTACTGCGCTATGAGATCAAGGATCTGACGCCGCCGAAGGAAATCCTGCACGCGATGCAGGCCCAGATCACCGCGGAGCGCGAAAAGCGCGCGCTGATCGCAGCATCGGAAGGCAAGCGCCAGGAGCAGATCAACCTGGCGTCGGGCGCGCGTGAAGCGGCCATTCAGAAATCGGAAGGTGAGAAGCAGGCCGCTATCAACAAGGCGCAGGGCGAGGCCGCGGCCATCCTGGCGGTGGCGGAGGCCAACGCGCAGGCGATCCAGAAGATCGGTCAGGCCATTCGCGTGGATGGCGGCATGGAAGCCGTGAACCTCAAGGTGGCCGAGGAATACGTCACGGCGTTCGGTAATCTCGCCAAACAGGGCAACACGCTGATCGTGCCGGGCGACCTCGGCGAGATGAGCAGCATGATTGCCTCGGCGCTGCAGATTGTGAAAGGCCAGAAGGCCGTCTGAGAACGTAGCGAAACTGCGGGGCCCGAGCGCGTTACTCCTTGCTGCCGCCCTTCATGATGCGTGACTTCTCGCGCTGCCAGTCGCGTTGCTTCTCGGTTTCGCGCTTGTCGAACAGTTTCTTGCCCTTGCCGAGGCCGATCTCGCATTTCACGCGGCCGCGCGTGTAGTGCAGGTTCAGCGGCACCAGCGTATAGCCACGCTGCTCGACCTTCCCGATCAGCTTCTTGATCTCGTCGGCCTTGAGCAGCAGCTTGCGCGTGCGCACCGGGTCCGGATTCACGTGGGTGGAGGCGCTCTGCAGCGGGCTGATGTGGGCGCCGATCAGGAACATTTCGGCGTCGCGCACGACCACGTAACCTTCCTTGATCTGCACGCGTCCGGCGCGGATCGCCTTGACTTCCCAGCCTTCCAGCACGATGCCGGCCTCGAATCGCTCTTCAATGAAGTAGTCGAAAAAGGCCTTCTTGTTATCTGCGATGGTCATGCGTGCGGGTCAGGGATGCGTAAGTGGAATGGCTGGCCGTGATTGGCCCGTTCTGAGGCGGGGGTGCCTCGGGCGGCAGGGTCGGCTAAAATCCCCATTTTAGCAAACCAGCCCCGGTACCGGTCCATGCCCGCCGCGCGCGAGATTCGACCTCGCGTGATATTGCGGTGCAGTATGGCCGGGAACCTGATTTTCCCCATTCATGGCAGACGTCCATAAATCCGTCCTGCTCGGCTATTCGGCTGCGCAGATGTACGACCTGGTCACGCGCGTGGAGGACTATCCGAAGTTCCTCCCGTGGTGTGGCGGCGTGGAGGTCTTCGAGCAGACCGATACCACGCTGGATGCAAAGATCCACATCCAGTTCAAGGGTATCCAACAGTTCTTCCACACGCGCAATTCGCAGGAGCGGCCCACACGCATCGACATGACTTTCGCCGATGGACCATTCAAGACCTTCAATGGGTCCTGGCGCTTCACGCCGCTGCGCGAGGACGCGTGCAAGATCGAGTTTCACCTTCACTACGAGTTTTCCAGCCTTCTGCTGGAAAAGATCATCGGTCCTGTATTCAGCATCATCGCGAATACCTTCGTGGATGCCTTCGTCAAGCGCGCCGAGGTGGTCTATGGCGCAAGCTGACATGGTGCGCATTTCGGTGTGCTACGCCAGGCCGGACTCGGTGTTCCTCAAGGAGTTCGACGTGCTGCAAGGTACGACGATTGCCGCTGCCATTGTGAGTTCAGGCGTGCAGCAAGTCTGTCCGGAGGTCGATCCGTCGACCATGCGGGTCGGCATATACGGCAAGCTGAAGACGCCCGATACCGTCGTGCGTACCGGCGACCGCGTGGAAATCTATCGGGCCCTCACCGCAGACCCGAAGCTGGCGCGTCGTCGTCGGGTGCAGAAGACACGCGAGAGCGGCACGCGCGAAGGGCAAAAATGGTTGCGCGGCGGCGCCTGAACTGCTGGCGCGGCTGAGTCTGGGTTCAGCCGCAGTTTTTCTCGATGTTGGCGTTCGTTTTCACAATCTCGGCCTGGCGCTGTTCGCCGTCGAGACGCTGGACGCTGCCGTCCCCGGTCATCACGGCGGCACGTACGCCCTGCTGCAAGCCGTTGGCGTAGTTGCGCAGTTCGGCGCAGCGGCTGGCGCGTTCGCTGGCCTCTTTCTCTTTCCGGGCTTCTTCGGTGGCGGCCTCGAGCCGCTCGGCGC
The DNA here is from genome assembly GCF_057073735.1 of Cupriavidus sp. C1SS-2L. Classification (NCBI taxonomy): domain Bacteria; kingdom Pseudomonadati; phylum Pseudomonadota; class Betaproteobacteria; order Burkholderiales; family Burkholderiaceae; genus Cupriavidus; species Cupriavidus sp. C1SS-2L. The sequence goes on along the minus strand of NZ_CP172708.1, from coordinate 2,070,926 downwards.
GGCGCTTCTGGAAGCCTTCTTCGGCGGTGGGAGCGGGTGCTGCGGCGGACTTGGCGATGGCGGGTTTCGCCGATGCGCCGTCACTGGCGGGGGCGGACTCGGAGGACCTGTATTCTCCGGCGAGTTGTCCCGGCGCCTTGACAATGCGCGTGACCGAAGGCGGTGGGGGCACGTCGCTGTACACCATGCGGCCGTTGGCGTCGCGCCATTGCCACTGGGCGGATGCTGCTGCCGGCACGGCGGCGAGGGCGGCGGCAAGCAGCGAAAGCGACAGCGCAGACGAACGGATCATGGCAGAAAGTCGGTAGTGGCTGGACGTTTTTTGGTGGCCGGCAACGGTTGCTGTCCCAGTCAAATGCCACGGATGTGACCCCGGCGGCATCGAACACCAGTCTACGCAGACTTGTCGTTGGCGTGCAAGCGGACAGACCAGGCAACGCCGACCATGAGCAGCACGATGGCGGCAATTTCCAGCGGCCGCGGCCAGCGATGATCGAACACAAACCCGTATGCCAGCGCGAAAAGCGTCTCGAACACGATCATCTGGCCGGACAGCGTCAGCGGCAACCGGCGGCTCGCGATATTCCAAAGGTTGTTGCCAATCAGCGACGCTCCGAGTGCTACCGCCGCGTTGACCATCCAGAACCATTGCCAGCCACGGTCGGCCTCCGGGGCGCTGAGTGCATCACCGTCCAGCAGCCAGCCTGCCAGCGCGAGCACGGCAGATACCGCCCCGGTCGACAGCCCGTACAGGGCCGACCATTCGTTGCCGCTGTAGTGCGGATTGCGTTGCAGGTAGCGCGCATTGTCCACGGCATACAGCGTCCAGCAGACCAGCGCCCCGGCCGCGCAGGCTACGCCGGCGAGCTTCTGCCAGACAGGCCGCGCCACGGCATCTGCGGCGGCGGCATGGGCGCTCTGGCCACCGCCGAACAGGTCGACATTGATGCAGGCAATGCCGGCCGCCACCACCAGCAGCGGCCAGATCAGCCGCGACAGCGGCACCGCGCCATGGTCGCGGCGGCCCATGATGGTCACGGAAATCGGCAGGATGCCAATGATCAGCGAGGTGGGGCCTACGCCGGCCAGTTGCACGCCGAAGGCGAGCAGCACGTAGTAGAGCAGGTTGCCGGTAAAGGCCTGGCGCAGCAGCGCGACGCAGTCGGCACGCGTGAGCTTGCGCGCAATCCGCTTCATCAGCGGCAGGGCGGCGACAAGCGCGACGACCCCGTAGGCCAGGTAGCGGCCGATGGCGAGTTCCCATGGGGAAAATGCCGGCAGCAGCTTGGGAGCGATGAACACCATGCCCCAGAACGCCCCCGCCATCAGCCCGCACAGTACGCCGATCCCCATTGTCCCTACGCTCGAAAGAAAAAGACATCGAGCATAGCAGAGCCCATTGTGCACGGGCGTTGGCGGCGCGTCAGGGCGCGCGGATTCCTGTATAATTCGCTTTTGCGCCTAGAGGAATTGCTATGCGTCTTGTCCAGAAAGCACTCACGTTCGATGATGTGCTGCTCGTGCCGGCCTATTCGGCCGTCCTGCCCCGGGATGTCTCCCTTCGTACCCGCCTGACCCGTTCGATCGACCTGAACATTCCGCTCGTGTCCGCTGCCATGGATACCGTGACGGAGGCTCGCCTTGCCATTGCCATGGCGCAGGCCGGCGGCATCGGCATCGTCCACAAGAACTTCAAGCCGGCGGACCAGGCCCGCGAAGTGGCTCGCGTCAAGCGCTACGAATCGGGCGTGTTGCGTGATCCAATCACCATTTCGCCGGACATGAAAGTGCGGGAAGTGATCGCGCTGTCGCAGCAGCACGGTATCTCGGGTTTCCCGGTGCTGGAAGGCAAGACCGTTGTCGGCATCATCACCAACCGCGACCTGCGCTTCGAGGAAGAACTCGACGCACCGGTGCGCGCCAAGATGACGCCGCGCGAGAAGCTCGTGACCGTCGCCGAAGGCGCTCCGCTTGAAGAAGCCAAGCGCCTGATGAACCGCCACCGCCTTGAGCGCGTGCTGGTGGTCAATGCGGCATTCGAGCTGCGCGGCCTGATCACCGTCAAGGATATCCAGAAGGCGGTCGAGAATCCGCTGGCCAGCAAGGACGACCACGGCCAGCTGCGCGTTGGCGCGGCCGTTGGCGTGGGTCCGGAGAACGACGAGCGTGTCGAACTGCTGGTCAAGGCCGGGGTGGACGTGATCGTCGTCGATACCGCGCACGGCCACAGCCAGGGCGTGCTGGATCGCGTTCGCTGGGTCAAGCAGAACTTCCCGCAAGTGCAGGTTGTCGGCGGCAACATCGCCACCGGCGATGCCGCGCGCGCGCTGGTCGAGCATGGCGCTGATGGCGTCAAGGTCGGTATCGGCCCCGGCTCGATCTGCACGACGCGTATCGTGGCAGGTGTCGGCGTGCCGCAGATCACTGCCGTGTCGAACGTTGCCGAAGCCCTGAAGGGCACCGGCGTGCCGCTGATTGCCGATGGCGGCGTCCGTTATTCGGGCGACGTGGCCAAGGCGCTCGCAGCCGGCGCGCACACCGTGATGATGGGCGGCATGTTCTCGGGTACCGAGGAAGCGCCGGGCGAGGTATTCCTGTACCAGGGCCGCTCGTTCAAGAGCTACCGCGGCATGGGTTCGGTGGGTGCGATGAAGGACGGCGCGGCCGACCGCTACTTCCAGGAAGACAACACCGCCAACGTCGACAAGCTGGTTCCGGAAGGCATCGAAGGCCGCGTGCCCTACAAGGGCTCGGTCATGGCGATCATCCACCAGCTCACCGGCGGCGTGCGCGCCTCGATGGGTTACTGCGGCAGCAAGTCGATCGCCGACTGGCACGAGAGTGCCCAGTTCGTGCAGATCACGGCAGCCGGCATGCGTGAGTCGCACGTGCACGACGTGCAGATCACCAAGGAAGCGCCGAACTACCACATCGACTGACCCGCGCGGCAGGCATGCCGGGCCAGATGCCAGGCATCCCGGCAGGCATGTTTGCCGTGCCTGCTGAGGAGCGCTCATGAAGGTACTGCTGCGAGCCGTGCTGTTCTTCGATGCCTTGCTCGATCTGCTGCTCGGTGTGCTGCTGCTGATGTCACCGTTCACCACGCTGTATGCGGCATTGCAGTTGCCGCAGCCGCAACCGGCGCTGTTCGGCCAGTTGCTCGGCGTGGCGCTGATTGGCCTGGCCTGGTTGCTGTGGCACGCCGCCTTCAACGGGCAGATGACGGTGACGGTCGCGCGGACTGTCGGCTACGTCAATCTGGCCAGTGCACTGCTGATCCTCTCCTGGATGATTTTCCTGGAGTTGCCGCTCGAAGGCGCAGGCAAGCTCTGGTTGCCCGTGCTGGCGGTCATGCTGGGCTTTTTTGCGCTGCTCCAGATACCGGCAGCCAAGCGCGTACGCAACCGGGAGCGGCAACTTGAGGCAGAACGTGAGCTGGAGCAGGCCACCAACGCCCACGACCCGCGCAAGCAACCCGGCGCCGCGCGCCGACCGCAAACAACGCAATTCCCCGACAGCCGGCGTGAGCCGGTCATCACGCCGCCGCCCGGCTACGGCCCCGGCACGGAAGTGACAACCGAACCCCAGCCGGAAGATACGCCACACGTCCATCATGCACGACAAAATCCTTATTCTTGATTTCGGTTCGCAGGTCACGCAGCTGATCGCCCGCCGCGTTCGCGAGGCGCACGTCTACTGCGAGATCCACCCGAATGATGTGAGCGACGAATTCGTCCGCGAATACGCGCCCAAGGGCATCATTCTGTCGGGCAGCCACGCGAGCACGTACGAAGACCATCAGCTGCGCGCACCGCAGGCCGTGTGGGATCTGGGCGTGCCCGTGCTGGGCATCTGCTACGGCATGCAGACCATGGCCGTGCAGCTTGGCGGCAAGGTCGAATGGAGCGACCACCGCGAGTTCGGCTACGCCGAGGTGCGCGCCCATGGCCACACCCCGCTGCTCAAGGACATCGAGGATTTCTCCACGGCCGAAGGCCACGGCATGCTCAAGGTCTGGATGAGCCACGGCGACAAGGTCGCCGCGCTGCCGCCGGGCTTCAAGCTGATGGCATCCACGCCGAGCTGCCCGATCGCCGGCATGGCCGACGAGGCGCGTGGCTACTACGCCGTCCAGTTCCACCCGGAAGTCACGCACACTTCGAAGGGCCGCGAGATGATCGAGCGCTTCGTGCTGGGCATCTGCCGCGCCAAGGCAGACTGGGTGATGAAGGACCACATCGAGGAAGCCGTCGCGCTGATCCGCAAGCAGGTCGGTGACGAGGAAGTGATCCTCGGCCTGTCCGGTGGCGTGGATTCCTCGGTGGCCGCCGCGCTGATCCACCGCGCGATCGGCGACCAACTCACCTGTGTGTTCGTCGACCACGGCCTGCTGCGCCTGGACGAAGGCAAGATGGTGATGGACATGTTCGCCGGCCGCCTGCATGCGAAGGTCGTCCACATCGACGCATCGGAACAGTTCCTCGGCCACCTGGCCGGCGTGACCGACCCCGAGCAGAAGCGCAAGATCATCGGTCGCGAATTCGTTGAAGTCTTCCAGGCAGAAGCCAAGAAGCTCAGCAACGCCAAGTGGCTGGCGCAAGGGACGATCTATCCGGATGTGGTCGAGTCGGGCGGTACCAAGACCAAGAAGGCAACCACGATCAAGAGCCACCACAACGTTGGTGGCCTGCCCGAGACGCTGGGCCTGAAGCTGCTGGAGCCGCTGCGCGACCTGTTCAAGGACGAAGTCCGCGAACTGGGTGTGGCGCTCGGCCTGCCGCCCGAAATGGTGTACCGCCATCCGTTCCCGGGCCCGGGCCTCGGCGTGCGTATCCTCGGCGAAGTCAAGCGCGACTACGCCGATCTGCTGCGCCGTGCCGATGCGATTTTCATCGAGGAACTGCGCAAGACCATCGCGACCGAGCAGGACGCAGCCGCCGGCCTGTGCGAGCCGCAGCAGGTGGGCAAGAGCTGGTATGACCTGACCAGCCAGGCGTTCGCCGTATTCCTGCCGGTGAAGTCCGTCGGTGTGATGGGCGATGGCCGGACCTATGACTACGTCGTCGCGCTGCGTGCGGTGCAGACTACGGACTTCATGACGGCGCACTGGGCGCATCTGCCGTATTCGTTGCTCGGTCGATGCTCGAACCGCATCATCAATGAAGTCCGGGGTCTGAACCGGGTCGTTTATGACGTGTCGGGGAAGCCGCCTGCGACGATCGAGTGGGAGTGAGTTGACGTCGTCTGAAGTCAATTGCTGACTATCGGCAATGCCAAGAAACCCGCGAAATATCGCGGGTTTCGTCTTTCTGGCTATCGACCTTCATGGTTGTTTCGAGGTTGGCAGTGAGCTTTGTATGGACTTGGAGCGGGCGGAGGTGTCGGAATACGCCGACAAGCGAACGGGACGTCTCCGACTGACGGAGGCGAAGGAGCCGACTACGCTCCACAATACCGGGTGGCCGGCAAGCTTCCCACCACGTCGCGCGAGGTTGCTCCATGAGCGCACGTCGCTCCACTAAAGCCACGGCGGGTGCTCCCCTCACATCCGCTCCGCCGGTGGCGCGCAAACTGCCCGATCTGTTTGCAGCCCGTCACTGGCAGCCGTTTGACTTCCAGCGCGCGGTATGGGAGGCCATTGGCCGAGGCCAAAGCGGCCTGTTGCACGCCACCACCGGCACAGGCAAGACCTATGCCGCATGGCTGGGTGCGTTGCTGGCATTTGCCAGGGCGCCATCCCGCCCCGGCGCGCCGCCGCCTCCGCTGACCGTGCTCTGGCTGACGCCGATGCGCGCGCTCGCCGCGGATACCACGCGTGCGCTGATTGCACCGCTTGGCGAACTCGGCCTCGACTGGGCCGTCGGGCTTCGCACCGGCGATACCAGCAGCAGCGAGCGCGCAGCGCAGGCACGCCGGTTGCCGACCGCATTAGTGACCACCCCGGAAAGCCTGTCGCTGCTCCTGACGCGTGCCGATGCGCGTGAGACGCTCAGAAGCGTGCGGCTGGTCGTGGTCGACGAATGGCACGAACTGATTGGCAGCAAGCGCGGGGTGCAGGTGCAACTGGCATTGGCACGACTGCACCGATGGCAGCCAGATCTGTGCGTGTGGGGCTTGTCCGCGACGCTTGGCAACCTGGACCATGCGCGTGATGTGCTGCTGGCCGGTGTCTCGCCGGAACGGCGGGTACTGGTGCATGGCCATACGCCAAAGACACTGATCATCGACACGCTGCTGCCGGACGCCGCCAGCCGTTTTCCATGGGCGGGGCACCTTGGTCTGTCGATGCTGCCTCACGTGGTGCGGGAACTGGAAGCCAGCGGCACGACGCTCGTCTTTCTCAATACGCGATCGCAGGCGGAGTTGTGGTACCAGGCACTGCTCGATGCGAAGCCCGAGTGGGCGGGACTGATCGCGTTGCATCATGGGTCGCTGGACCGAGCTGTACGCGAATGGGTCGAACAGAACCTCAAGAACGGCGCGCTGCGGGCCGTGGTGTGTACTTCGAGCCTGGATCTCGGTGTGGACTTCCTGCCCGTGGAGCGCGTGCTGCAGATCGGATCGCCCAAGGGCGTAGCCCGGCTGCTGCAGCGCGCAGGGCGATCGGGACACGCTCCCGGCCGGGCCTCGCGCGTGACCGTGGTGCCCACGCACAGCCTGGAACTCGTGGAGGCGGTTGCCGCGCGCCAAGCCGCGCTGGCTGGGCGGATCGAGGCGCGCGATTCGCCGGATAAGCCGCTCGACGTGCTCGTCCAGCACTTGGTCACGGTGGCACTCGGCGGAGGCTTCCGTGCAAGCGAGCTGCTGGCGGAAGTGCGCACCACATGGGCCTACCGCGCGCTGACCGACGAGGAATGGCAGTGGTGCCTGGCTTTTGTGCGCGATGGCGGCGGAACGTTGTCGGCGTATCCCGACTATCGTCGCGCAATGCCTGACGAGGACGGCGTCTGGCGGGTTCCCGACGCCCGGCTTGCGCGCAGGCACCGGATGAGCGTGGGCACGATTGTCAGTGAGACGACGATGCAGGTGCGCTACTGGACCCGGGCGGGGAGCGGCGGGGCGTCGCTGGGCACAGTCGAGGAAGGCTTTATTGCGCGACTTGCGCCGGGCGACTGCTTTCTGTTCGGCGGGCGCCTGCTGGAACTGGTGCGCACACAGGAGATGACCGCCTACGTACGCCGTGCCACGGGCAAGCGGCCAGCGGTACCTCGGTGGAACGGTGGCAAGATGCCCCTTTCCACCGAACTCGCCGACGCCGTTGTCACGACGCTTGACGCGGTGCAGGCGGGCCGGCTGGATCCGTCCACCACGCCGGAGTTGCCGCTGATCCAGCCGCTGGTGGAGCTTCAGATGCGCTGGTCTGCGCTGCCCACTCCCGAAACGCTGCTCGCGGAAACGCTGCATTCGCGCGAAGGGTGGCATCTTTTTCTCTATCCATTTGCGGGACGGTCCGTGCATCTCGGACTGGGCAGCCTCCTGGCGTGGCGGCTGGGGCAGAAGGTGCCGGCCACGTTCTCGGTCGCCGTCAACGACTACGGTCTGGAATTGCTGGCGTCCGCACCCCTCGACTGGAGTCAGTGGTTGCCGCAGGTGCTGGCGGAAGAACGCCATCGCGATCTGGCCGCCGATGTGTTGGGCAGCCTGAACGCAGGCGAACTGTCGTTGCGCCGCTTCCGCGAGATCGCGCGCGTTGCGGGGCTGGTGTTCCAGGGCTATCCCGGCGCGGCAAAGAGTGCGCGGCAATTGCAGGCCTCGTCGAGCCTGTTCTATGAAGTCTTTCGCAAGTACGACCCCGGCAATCTTCTGCTCGGCCAGGCTGAACGCGAGGTGCTGATGCAGGAACTGGATGCGCACCGGCTGGCCACCACGCTGGCGCGGCTGGCGACAATGCGGCTGGACTTGCACGTGCTGGAGCGGCCATCGCCGCTGGCATTCCCGCTGATCGTAGAGTTCCTGCGCGAAAAGCTCAGTACCGAAAAGCTCGCCGACCGCATCGCCCGGATGCTCGCCGACCTGGAGCGGGCGGCGGGGCCCGCACCTGACTACACGGGGCCCATGCATGACATGCAATCAGGGGCCGACGCGGCTTGGGTCGCGGCGCAAGCGCGCTTTGGCATGGCGGATCACGCCGGACCGGCAGGCCCGCGCAAGCCCCGACGGGCGCGCAAGCCATCGCGGCCGTTACCGCTGCTATGACTCGGATCCGAGACATCAACCCGGTGGCGATGGGAGCCCACGTCGTGCACGTGGCCGGCGAAACGCTGTGGTTGCTGCCCGAGCATGCGGTGTGGTGGCCCGCCGGCGGCATGCTGCTCGTCGCGGATGTCCACATCGGCAAAGGCGCGGCGTTCCGTGCGCTGGGGCAGCCGGTGCCCCACGGGACCACGACAGACAACCTGGCCCGGCTGCGCGCGCTGGTGCTGCGCTATCCGGCGGATGAGCTGGTCTTTCTCGGGGACTTTCTGCACGCCCGCGCCGCGCATACTGCGGGAGTGCTTGTGGCGCTGCATGATTGGCGTCGATCTCTGCCGCAGCGCTTGCGCTGCACGCTGGTACGCGGGAACCACGACGCACATGCCGGCGATCCGCCTCCCGAACTGGGAATCATGGTCGTCACGGAGCCATTTGCCGCGGGGCCATTCGCCTTGTGCCACATGCCGGGCGCTTCGCCGCAAGGGTTTGTGCTGGCAGGGCATCTGCATCCGGCTTGTGTGCTGCGTGGTGCCGGCGGCGATACGTTGCGGCTGCCGTGCTTCGTGTTCGGCGCACAATGCGCAATCCTGCCGGCGTTTGGCGCGTTCACAGGCCACACCACCATCCGGGCACAACCGGGGGAGCAGTACTACGTAGTCGGGGACGGCCGTGTATGGCCCGTGCCGGCCAGGTAAGGGCCAGGTAAGGGCCAGGCCCCAGTTCAGGCGCCACCCAGCAGATCCTGCTCATCCAGCAGCGCGTAAGCAATCTCGGGCGTCGTCTCCATCGCCCTGCGGATCGCCGCGGGAATCGCCTGCTTCGTCTTTCTGCAGAGTCCCGGCTGGTCTTCCAGCTGGATGTTGATCCCCCGCAGCGTGCGCACGCCATTGGCACTCGGCGTGATGGTCAGGACGATGCCCAACTGGGCCTGCAACCGGTCACCCACGTGCCGCAGGTCTGCCAGGCTCGTCACGCTTTCCAGGCGCGCCACCAGGCGTTTTTCTTCCTCGCGAGTCAGGCGCAATACGCGGATGTCGGCGTTGGGATCGGCAAGCAACGCTTCCCTGCGGCAGGTGCAGGCGCCGGGTGGGCACTCCGTGCGGATGGGGAAGGGCGCGTTCATCGGGGGCTGGCATGTCGGGCCCGTGCTGGGCCGGTAGCGGGATATCTTAAATCACGACGCGGGGCCGGAGGCAATGGACCGACAGCACGATATGCGGATTCGATTTATGCTGCCGCTGGCGGCGCAGCGCCGTCTCGCCACCAGGAACAGAGCCAACCCCACACGCGACCATGCCAGGAGACCACATGGCCCTCTCGATGTATGACGTATCCATCCCCGCGTTCATTCGCGCATTGACCAACCTGTCCGCGATCCTGGAAAAAGGGGCGGCGCATGCGCAGGCGCAGGGCACGGATCCGGCCGACCTGATCCAGACGCGCCTGATTGCCGACATGGACACGCTGGCGGCCCAGGTGCAGCGCGCCAGTGATGCGGCGAAGGGCTGTGCGGCACGGCTCGCCGGCATCGACAATCCGTCCATGGCCGATACCGAAGCGACCTTTCCGGAGCTGCAGCAGCGCATTATCAAGACGATCGACTTCCTGAAGTCCGTCCGTCCCGAGCTGCTTGATGGCAGCGAGACGCGGACGATTGAGCTGAAGCTGCGGCAGGGCGCCATCACCTTCGATGGCAAGAGCTATCTGTTGGGCTTTGCGCTGCCGAACTTCTATTTCCACATCACGACTGCCTACGACATCCTGCGCCACAAGGGCGTGCAGATCGGCAAGATGGACTATCTCGGCACGCGTTGAGCGTGCCGGTCCCGGCAGCGCCGGGGCTCAGTGCATCGCGGCGCCTGCAGGCAGGCTGCCGCGTGCATCGAAGCCGGCTGCGCGGTCCAGCCGGCCGCTCAGCTCAGTCAGGCCCAGTGCAACCAGCACGACGAGCGCGCCGATCCATGGCGTATGCATCAGCCCCAGGTGGGTCACGATGAGACCACCGGCCCACGCCGCCCCGGCAATGCCAAGGTTGAAGGCCGCGATGTTCAGGCCGGATGCGACGTCGACAGCATGCGGTGTGTGTCGCTCCGCCTGCTTGACGACGTAGACCTGCAGGCCCGGCACATTGCCGAAGGCCACGGCGCCCCAGGCCAGTACCGTCGCCACGACGAGCCACGGGTGCGGTGCGGTGAAGGTCAGCACGAACAGCACCGCCGCCAGCAGCAGGAACACGAGGCGCAGCGCAGCGATCGGACCATGGCGGTCAGCAAGGCGGCCGCCCCAGATATTGCCCACGGCCACGGACACGCCGTACACGAGCATCACCAGCCCGACTGCGTTGGCGCTGAACCCCGAGACGTCCTGCAGGATGGGCGCCAGGAACGTGAACGGGATGAACGAGCCGCCATAGCCGATCGCGGTCTTCGCGTAGACGAGCAGCAACCTCGGCTCGGCCAGCACGCGCGCCTGCTGGAGCAATGAGGCCGGCTGCGTATGCCGGATCGACGACGGCACGAACAGCAGGCTGCCCACGAAGGCGATTGCGCCAAGTCCGGAGACGGCCAGGAATGTCTCGCGCCAGCCGAAATGCTGGCCGATGAACGTGCCCAGCGGGACACCCGTTACCAGTGCGACGGTCAGGCCGGTGAACATGATGGCAATCGCGCTGGCGGCCTTCTCCTTCGGCACGAGGCCGGTGGCGATGGTCGAGCCGATCGAGAAGAATACGCCATGCGCCAGACCGGTCAGGATCCGTGCGACGACCAGCGACTCATAGCTGGGCGCTTTCCATGCAAGCAGGTTGCCGAGCGTGAACAGCGCCATCAGTGACAGCAGCAGCGTCTTGCGTGGCAAGCGGCCGGTCAGCGCCGTCAGTACGGGTGCGCCGACGGCCACGCCGAGCGCATACAGGCTGACCAGCAGGCCCGCCGATGGCAGGCTGATGTGCAGGTCCGCGGCAATGGTGGGAATCAGCCCGACGATGACGAATTCCGTCGTGCCGATGGCGAATGCGCTGATGGTTAGCGCTAACAGGGCAATGGGCATGTCTGCCTCCGAAAAGTGGATGGCGGCAGTGTGCCCGCATTATCTTTGCGGATTAAGGTGGTGATCGACAGAAGATATTTGAATTGAATTCAAGAATGTGTGATCGGGCTGGCCGGTCAAACGTTGAGCAACGGAAGCCGGGGTGTGATGACATCTGCCTTCGCGCGACGTGCGCGCCAGTCGCCCCATCAGCGAAAACCCTGACACGTCTGGTATACTTGCGCGATGTCTGGCCGCTGCCGGATACAGCCTGCGAGAGGCTACGCGGAGCATCGCCCCGATCGACTGCCGGTGGCCGTTTTACCTCATGCCATCTCTGATCCGGAGTCCTGGCCTCGCTCTCCCGACCCATGAAAGACTGGCCGCCATCGGCCGCTGAAACCATTGCGTTCCTGACCGGAGCGCGCGCAAAGCATGACTTACGCCGTCAAGGAAATCTTCTATACGCTGCAGGGCGAAGGCGCCAACGCTGGCCGTGCCGCGGTGTTCTGCCGTTTTGCCGGCTGCAACCTGTGGAGCGGGCGCGAAGAGGACCGGGCGACGGCGGTATGCCAGTTCTGTGACACGGACTTCGTGGGCACCGATGGCACGCGCGGCGGCAAGTACCGTACCGCTGAGGAGCTGGCTGCGGCAGTCGCCTCCGAATGGCCGCAGGGCGCCGGCGGCAAGCCGCTGGTGGTATGCACGGGTGGCGAGCCGCTGCTGCAACTCGATGCGCCGCTGATCGACGCGCTGCACGCGCAGGGCTTCGAGATCGCGATCGAAACCAACGGCACCATCAAGGTGCCGCCGGGCATCGACTGGGTCTGCGTGAGCCCGAAGATGGGGTCCGAATTGGTGGTAAGGAAGGGCGACGAGCTGAAGGTGGTGATCCCCCAGGTCGGCCAGGACTTTGCCGCATATGAGCAGCTGGATTTCCAGTATTTCCTGGTGCAGGCCATGGACGGCCCGCTGGCCCGCGAAAATACCGCCGCCGCCGTGGCGTTTTGCCAGCGGCATCCGCGCTGGCGGCTGTCGCTGCAGACCCACAAGCTGCTCGGCATCCGCTGATTGCTGTCGCGCAGGTCGCACCTCGGCGACAATAGCGCCGCGGACCCCGGCACGAAGCCCATTCAACGCAGGCCGCCTAGCATGCGCCCGTACTCATGAGCAAACAAGTTTCCATTACCCGCCGGCTGGAATTCGATTCCGGCCACCGCATCCCGAACCACTGCGGCCAATGCCGCAATATCCACGGCCACCGCTATCGCCTGGACCTGACGCTGTCGGGCGAAGTGCTGCACCGTGAAGGCGCGTCCGACGACGGCATGATTCTGGACTTCGGCGATATCAAGTCGCTGGCGCAGGAGCATCTGGTGTCGAAGTGGGACCACGCGTTCCTGATCTATCGCGGCGACACCGCGCTGCTGAACTTTCTGCAATCGATGGAAGGGCACAAGACTGTGGTGCTCGATGCCATTCCGACCGTCGAGAACCTCGCGCAGATCGCCTTCGACATGCTGGCGCCCGTGTTCAAGGACTGCTTCGGCCATCATCTGCAGCTGACCCGCCTGGTCCTGTTCGAAACGCCGAATTGCTGGGCGGAAGTCACCGCCACGGTCGCGCTGCCGGCGCAGGACTGAGCCGGCGATGACGGATACCCGCACCGCGGACGAGATCGCGCGCGACGAGCGCTACCTGCGCGCCGCCATGGACGAGGCCCGTCTGGCCGAGGCCGCGGGCGAGGTGCCGGTCGGTGCGGTGGTGGTGTGGAACGACGCCATCATCGCGCGCGGCCACAACCTGCCGATCAAGTCGATGGATCCGTCAGCCCATGCCGAAATGCAGGCGCTGCGCGCCGCGGCCCAGGTGCTCGGCAACTACCGCATGCCGGAGTGCGAACTGTATGTGACGCTGGAACCTTGCGCGATGTGCAGCGGCGCGATCCTCCATGCGCGCCTGCGCCATGTGGTGTTCGGTGCGTCGGACCCGAAGACCGGCGCCGCCGGTAGCGTAGTGAACCTGTTCGAGCAGGCACAACTGAACCACCAGACCACCATTACGGGCGGAGTGCTCGCGGACGAGTGCGGGCAGATGCTGAAGGACTTCTTCGGTGCCCGGCGCCGCGCGCAGAAGGCGGCGCAACTCGCTGCCCGGACGCTGTCCGATCCCGAACAATCCTGATCCCCCGCACGATCACGAATCCGCATGAGCACACCGAGCCCCAAGCCGCATACCGAAGTTCGCCTGATCGCGTCGTCCGGCTACCCGCACGATGTCGCCATTGCGGCGCGCGGCTGTGCGTGGCTCAAGTCGCACGGGTATCACACGACCAACCCCGATGTGCTGGCGCGGCGCTACCTGCGCTTCGGCGGTACCGATGCGGAACGGCTTTCGGACCTGCATGCGATCGGCACCGGTGCGCCGCATGAACTGACGCTGGCCGTACGCGGCGGCTACGGCATTGCGCGACTGCTGGACCGGCTGGATTTCGCGCAGATTGCCGAACAGGCGCGCGCAACCGCCACGCCCATCGTCGGTCACAGCGACTTCACGGCGTTCCAGCTCGCCTATCTGGCCGCAACTGGCGGCGTGACGTTTGCCGGCCCGATGCTCCTCGCCGACTTTGGCGCCGACACGGTCGATCCGTTCATGTGGGAGCACTTCGAGGGCGTGCTGCGCGACCCGGCCTACACGGTGACTGTGCTGGCACCGCAAGATGACGGCCAGCCGTTCTCGGGCACGGTCACGGGCACGCTGTGGGGCGGCAACCTGGCCATGCTGTGCAGCCTGCTCGGCACGCCGTTCATGCCGCGGGTGGAAGGCGGCATCTTGTTCCTTGAAGACATCAACGAGCCGCCTTACCGCGTGGAGCGCATGTTGCTGCAATTGTTCCAGGCCGGCGTGCTTGGTACGCAGCGCGCGATCATCCTTGGAGATTTCTCCAACTACCGCGTGACGGATTACGACAATGGCTACGACATGGACGCCGTCGTTGCTTATCTGCGCGACCAGTTGCACGTGCCGGTGCTGACAGGCCTGCCGTTCGGTCACTGCGCGCGCAAGCTGACGCTGCCGGTCGGTGGGCACGCGCAGCTCACTGCAAGTGCGGAAGGCTTCACGCTGGTCATGTCAGGCTATCCGGTGCTTCCGCCGCTGGCCTGACAGCATGTGCCGCCGTGCCATCCGGTCGCCGGAAAGGCAGGCGGATGGTAAAATAATCGGTTATTTCCCCATTTCCTGCCGGGTTCTCCCATGAACCGGGGCGCATCGACGGCGCACCGTTCCGGCAAGCCAGGCGCACAGGCGCCATACCCCGTTTCCAGACAAGGTTCCAGACGTGCTTTCTACCGCAAACATCACCATGCAGTTCGGCCCCAAGCCGTTGTTCGAGAATATCTCGGTCAAGTTCGGCGAGGGCAACCGCTACGGCCTGATCGGCGCGAACGGCTGCGGCAAGTCCACCTTCATGAAGATCCTGGGCGGCGATCTCGAATCGTCCGCAGGCAACGTCATGCTGGAACCGGGCATCCGCCTGGGCAAACTGCGCCAGGACCAGTTCGCGTATGAAGACATGCGCGTGCTGGACGTCGTCATGATGGGCCACACCGAGATGTGGGCCGCCGCGCAGGAGCGCGACGCGATCTACGCCAACCCGGAAGCGACCGACGAAGACTACATGAAGGCCGCGGAGCTCGAGGCCAAGTACGCCGAGTACGACGGCTACACGGCCGAAGCGCGCGCCGGTGAACTGCTGCTGGGCGTGGGCATTCCTACCAGCCAGCACCAGGGCCCGATGAGCGATGTCGCCCCCGGCTGGAAGCTGCGCGTGCTGCTGGCGCAGGCACTGTTCTCGAACCCGGACGTGCTGTTGCTCGACGAACCGACCAACAACCTGGACATCAACACGATCCGCTGGCTGGAGACCGTGCTCAACGAGCGCAACTCCACCATGATCATCATTTCCCACGATCGCCACTTCCTGAACTCGGTCTGCACGCACATGGCCGACATGGACTACGGCACGTTGAAGGTCTACCCGGGCAACTACGACGACTACATGGAAGCGTCGATGCAGGCCCGCGAGCGCCAGATGGCCGCCAACGCGCGCGCCAAGGAACGCATCAGCGAACTGCAGGACTTCGTGCGCCGCTTCTCGGCCAACAAGTCGAAGGCCCGCCAGGCGACCTCGCGTGCCAAGCAGATCGAGAAGATCAAGGTCGAGGACATCAAGCCGTCGTCGCGCCAGAACCCGTTCATCCGCTTCGAGTTCGAGAAGAAGCTGCACAATCTTGCCGTGGAAGTCGAAGGCGTCACCAAGACCTACGACCGCAAGATCATCAACAACCTGTCATTGGCGATCCAGGCCGGCGAGCGCGTGGCAATCATCGGCGAGAACGGCGCGGGCAAGACCACGCTGCTGCGCAGCCTGCTGAACGGTGCAGTACAGACCGGCGTGCAGCGCGGTGTCGAGGTGGATCGTGGCACGGTCAAGTGGGCCGAGAACGCCAACGTCGGCTACATGCCGCAGGATACCTACGAGGAATTCCCCGAAGACCGCGACGTGATGGACTGGATGAGCCAGTGGACGCAGGCGGGCGATGACGAAACGTCGCTGCGCGGCACGCTGGGCCGCCTGCTGTTCTCGGCCGATGACATCAGGAAGAACGTCAAGGTGCTATCCGGTGGCGAGAAGGGCCGCATGATCTGGGGCAAGCTGATGCTGGGCCGCCATAACGTGCTGGCGCTGGACGAGCCGACCAACCACATGGACATGGAATCGATCGAGTCGATGCAGATCGCGCTGGACAAGTTTACCGGCACGCTGATCTTCGTTTCGCACGACCGCGAGTTCGTGAGCGGCCTGGCCACGCGCGTGATCGAAGTGCGTACCGATGGCACGCTGACCGATTACCTCGGCACGTATGACGAGTACCTGCAGTCGCAGGGTATCGACGGCTGATCGTCGGGCATCCTGACAGCGCAAAGGCCGCCTCCGGGCGGCCTTTGCGTTTGTTGCGCCAGCGTTTCCTTAGATCCCCTTGTCCGCCTCGATCGCCTCGACGATCTGGTCCAACTGCCCCGTAATGGCTTGCGCGGTGATATCGCCCTTGGCCTTGAGCAACGCCGCATGCAGCGGATCGCGCAAGGCGATCAGCGATGGCAGGTCGGTAGCCTTTTCCACCTTGACCTGCATGAGATAGCCGCGCAGGCCGAGATGCTGGCTGATGACGTCCGTATAGAAGTGGTAGAGCCGCTGGTAGGCCTGGATGGCCGCCGGCGAATGCACGGCGTCTTCGCTGGCAGGCGACAGTGCCGCAACCGGTGCCTGGGCCGCGGGCGCTTCGACGCGCCGCATCGCATACAGCGAGAAGAGATTGCTGTCTTCGGTGGCTGGCGCAGAGGCTTGCGCTGGTGCCTTAGAAGGCGATACCGGAAGAGCCTCAGTCACCGGCTCGACCAGCGACATCTGCACGAGTTGACCAAGCGACTCAGGCCCCACGCCCATGCCGTCGAGCTGCGACAGCAGTTCCTGTTCGCGCCGCTCGCCATTGACGATCAGCAGCAGGGCGCGCAGCTTGTGGTCGAGTTTGCGCGCGCGCGTCTTGATCTCGTCGAGACCCGCTTCGGTCTTGCGGTAAATCGGATTGACCATGTCTCGCTCCTTGTTATGTATCGGCCGCGCGGGCGAGCTCCCCTGAGGCGCGGCCGATTATCGCCATCTGTTGTATCGTGGCTTCGCGGCGCAAAAAACCGCCCGGCGCAATCCGCTCTACAATGTGCGTGCACCATAAAAGTAACAAAAATTGCAACCGCTGATTGACCAATCTGACAACTGTGGCCATGCAACAACGAGACAAACTCTTCATTAACGGCAAATGGGTCAGCCCGCACGGCACGGGGCTGATCGACGTCATTCACTCCACCACCGAAGCGGTCATGGGCCGCATCCCCGAAGGCAGCGCGCGTGACGCGGAAGACGCGATCCAGGCGGCCCGCGCGGCGTTCGACGGCTGGGCTGCCACGCCGCCGGCAGAGCGGGCCGGCTACATCCGCAAGATTGCGGAGGGCCTGAAGGCACGCACCGAGGAACTGGCGCAGCTCATCGCGGGCGAGGTCGGCATGCCGATCAAGCTGGCGCGCGCGATCCAGGTCGGTGGCCCCGTCTACAACTGGGGCCAGGCAGCGAAACTGCTCGAAGGTTTCGATTTCGAGGAAGAGGTCGGCAATTCTCTGGTCGTGCGAGAGCCGGTGGGTGTGGTCGCGGCCATCACGCCGTGGAACTACCCGCTCAATCAGATCACGCTAAAGGTGGCCCCAGCACTGGCGGCCGGCTGCACGGTGGTGCTGAAGCCGTCGGAAGTGGCGCCGCTGAATGCCTTCGTGCTGGCAGAGGTGATCGCGGAGGCGGGCCTGCCGCCTGGTGTGTTCAACCTGGTGACCGGCTATGGCCCGGTGGTTGGCGAAGTGCTGGCCAGCCATCCCGAAGTGGACATGGTGTCGTTCACGGGTTCGACCCGCGCCGGCAAGCGCGTGTCCGAACTGGCCTCGCAATCCGTCAAGCGCGTGGCGTTGGAGCTTGGTGGCAAGTCGGCTTCGGTGATCCTGGATGACGCGGACCTGCCTGCCGCGGTAAAGGGCACCATCAATGCGTGCTTCCTGAACTCTGGCCAGACGTGCTCTGCACATACCCGCATGTTGGTGCCGCGCAGCCGCTATGACGAGGTCAAGGCGATCGCCGCGAAGGTGGTCGAGGGTTTCACCGTTGGCGATCCGCTGCAGGAAACCACCAGGCTTGGACCGCTGATTTCCGCCGTGCAGAAGGACCGCGTGACGGGCTATATCCGTCGCGGTCTGGAAGAGGGCGCCGAGCTGGTGGCGGGCGGCCCGGATGCACCGGCTGGCCTGGAGAAGGGCTTCTTCGTCAAGCCGACGGTGCTTGGCAATGTGGAGCCGCGTGCCACCGTGGCGCAGGAAGAGATCTTCGGGCCGGTGCTGTCGATCATCTGCTACGACACGGAAGAAGACGCCGTGCGTATCGCGAACGACAGCATCTATGGGCTCGGTGGCGGCGTCTGGGCGGGCGATGAGGCGCGCGCGATTCGCGTGGCGCGCCGCATCCGGACCGGGCAGGTCGATATCAACGGCGGCCCGTTCAATATGTCGGCGCCGTTCGGCGGCTACAAGCAGTCCGGCAACGGGCGCGAGGCCGGCAAGTACGGGCTCGAGGAATTCCTCGAGTACAAGTCCCTGCAATTCAAGAAGCCGGCCTGATCGCGAGACCGGCATTCTGGTGCAAAAGCCCTGCATGGCAGCATGCGGGGCTTTTTATTTGGATGCATTCGTGGCGATAATTGCGGCCAAACAATAAGGACGAGTCCTCAAAGGGAGACAACAGATGCGCTGGTTCCGACGCCTGGCCTGGCTGGTGATAGTGCTGTTGCTGGTTTCGGCGGCAGCGCTGGCAGGCGGGTATATCTGGTACCGGCAGGCATCGCAACCGCAGACTGCAGGTACCTTGTCATTGCAGGGGCTGCAGGGTCGCGTCACCATCGTGCGCGATCGCAATGCCGTACCGCATATCCGCGCGGCCTCGCGCCTCGACGCTTACTACGCGATGGGGTTCGTGCACGCGCAGGACCGGTTGTGGCAGATGCAGATGAACAAGCGCATCGTGGCCGGGCGGCTCGCTGAAATCCTCGGGCCGAAGGCGCTCGATACGGACAAGTTCCTGCGCACGCTCGGCGTTCGCCGCAATGCTGATGCCATCTACGCGCAACTCGAACCCGATACGCGCGCGGCCTTGCAAGCGTATGCGGCCGGCGTGAATGCCTATATCGACCAGCGCAAGGGACCGCTGCCGCCCGAATTCCTTCTGCTGCAGACGCGCCCCGAACACTGGGAGCCTGCCGATACACTGGGCTGGCAGACCATGATGGCCTGGGATCTCGGCGGCAACTGGACCCAGGAAACGCTGCGCATGGCGCTGTCGCAAGTCTTGCCGACCGCGCGCATCAGCGAACTGCTCGCACCCTACCCGGGTGAGCGGCCCGTGCGCACGCTCGACTACGGCACTCTGTACCGCCATCTGGCGCCGCTCGCCTCGGCACTGGCCCGCGTCGGCGACATGGCGCCGCCCAGCTATGTGGAGGGCATGGGGTCGAACAACTGGGTCGTTTCGGGTGCGCATACGCAATCGGGCAAGCCGATGCTCGCCAATGATCCGCACCTGGGCCTGCAGGCTCCAGCGCTGTGGTATTTCGCCCATCTGCAGGCGCCGGGGCTGGACGTGGCCGGCGCGACGTTGCCCGGTGCGCCGCTGGTGGTGCTGGGCCACAATGCGCGCATCGCGTGGGGCTTCACCAATACCGCGCCGGACGTGCAAGACCTGTACCTCGAGCGCCTGCAGCCGGGCAGCACCGATAACTACCAGACGCCGGATGGCTGGGCCGCGTTCGTGACGCGTGCCGAGACCATCCATGTCAAAGGCGCGGCCGATGTTGCGCTGACGGTGCGCGAGACGCGCCATGGCCCGGTCATCTCCGATGTGTCGGAACCGGTCGCCAATGCCGCGTCGCCGCTGGGCGCTCGCTATGTCGTCGCGTTTCAGTGGACCGCACTGCGCGCTGACGATCGCACGTTTCAGGCCGGCCTGAAACTGAATGTCGCCACGGACTGGGCCAGCTTCACGCAGGCGCTGCGGGACTTCCATTCGCCGCAACAGAACATGGTCTATGCCGATGTGGACGGCAATATCGGCTTTATCGCGCCGGGTCGGATTCCGCTGCGCCGTGCCGACAACGATCTCAAGGGACTTGCGCCGGCGCCGGGCTGGGACGCGCGCTATGACTGGAACGGCTTTATCCCGTTCGAGCACCTGCCGCGTGCCTACAACCCGCCCAACGGCATCATCGTGACGGCGAACCAGCGCATCGTGGGCACGGACTATCCGTACTTCATCACGAGCGAATGGACCGTGCCGTATCGCTACCAGCGCATCCGGTCGCTGCTCGATGCCACGCCGCGCCATACCTTCGAGTCGTTCGGTGCGATCCAGAAGGATGTGGTGTCGCTTGCCGTGCGCGATATTCTGCCGTTGCTGCTGGCCTCGCCGGTAGCGAGCGACAAATCGCGGCCCGGGCGCGAGCGCGAGTTGTTCGATGCCCTGCGAAAGTGGGACGGCACCATGGATGCCACGTCGGCCGAACCGCTGGTGGTTTCCGCGTGGCTGCGCGAGCTGTCGCGCCGGCTGTTCGAGGACAAGGTCGGTGAGCCCCTGTTCCAGCGCATGTGGGAACAGCGCAACGTGCATCAGCCGATGCTGAATATCCTGCGCAATCCGGCGGGTCCGGGATCGCTGGGCAGCTTCTGGTGCGACAAGCTGGGTACGACCGAGCATGAGTCATGCGCCGCTGCCGTCGCGGATGCGTGGACGCTCGCCATCGCCGACCTGTCGCAGCGCTATGGCGATAACGCCGGCAAGTGGCGCTGGGGCAAGGCACACGCAGCGCGTTCCGAGCACAAGCCATTCGGCAAGCAGCCGTACCTGTCGGGCTTCTTCAACCTGCGCGTGCCCACTGGCGGCGATACGTACACCGTCAACGTCGGCCGCAACAACCTGCGCGACGAGCAGGCGCCGTTCGAGAGCACGCATGCGGCCAGCTTGCGGGCGCTCTATGACTTGTCCGATCTGGATGCCTCGCGTTTCATGGATTCGACCGGGCAATCAGGGAATCCCGTGTCGCCGAACTACCGCGACTGGACCGGCAAGTGGGCCGCCGTTGAATACATCACCATGGCAGGAAAGCAGGAGCCGGTGCGCGAGCCGTTCGATACGCTGGTGCTTGAACCCGCCAAGGTACGCGAAGGGGCTGTACGCGGCAAATAGCCGCGCGCCGGACGTCGCTAGCGGAATGGCGTTACTATTTCGGGCCATTCTTTCGGCAGGAGCCGTGCATGGCAACGTCCACCCCATCGCGTACCACTTACATCATCCAGCACGTCGCTTTCGAGCACGGCGGCGTGATCGCCGAAGCGTTGCGCGCGCGCGGCCATGCCCTGCAGGTGTTCCAGGCGGGCGTGGATGACCTGCAACCCATTGCAGACAATGCTCCGGACCTGCTGCTCGTGCTCGGCGGCCCGATCGGCGTGTACGAGACTGCTGCCTATCCCTGGCTGGAACAGGAAATCGCGCTGATTCGCGCGCGCCTTGCAGCCGGTGGCAAGGTGATCGGGGTTTGCCTTGGTGCGCAGCTGATTGCCGCCGCCTCCGGCGCCCGCGTCTATCCCGGAACCCGCGAGATTGGCTGGGCGCCGATCGTCCCGACGGCACGCGGCCGCGATTCCGCGCTGGCGGAACTCGAGGCTGCCGACTGGGAGGTCCTGCACTGGCACGGCGATACGTTCGATCTGCCAGCAGGCGCCGAACTGCTGGCATCGACGGCGGCCGTCATGAACCAGGCCTACGCCATCGGCAAGCAGGTGCTGGCGCTGCAGTTCCATCCCGAGGTGATGCCACGCGATATCGAAGCCTGGCTGATCGGCCACACCGTGGAACTGGCCAAGGCCGGCATCGATCCGCGCACCATCCGCGCCCGCACGGCCGAGGTTGGCGAGCGTGTGGCGGCAGCAGGACAGCGCATGTTCGCGCGCTGGCTCGATGAGGCCGGCCTGTGAGCCAGACAACCTTGGCGGAACTACCCCAGGTCACGATTGATACGGTGCTGATCGGCCCGGTTCGCCCGTTCGGCCCCAAGGGCATCCCGAGCGGCATCGACAAGCGGCCGCTGACGGAGGCTGTAGCGGTGACTACGCTAGGCCTCGCTGGCGATGGCCGGGGCGATCCGAAGCATCACGGCGGCCCGGAAAAAGCGCTGCATCACTACGCATTCGACCACTATCCGGCGTGGCGGGCCGAGCTTGCAGATATCTCGACGCAGGCCGGCGCGGTCCTGTGGGCGCCAGGCGCTTTTGGCGAGAATCTGAGCAGCAGCGGGCTGACTGAGGCGGACGTCTGCATTGGCGACCGCTTCCGTCTGGGCACGGCATTGGTGGAGCTGTCACAGGCGCGCCAGCCGTGCTGGAAGCTGAACCATCGTTTTGGCCACACGGGCATGTCCCGCGCCGTGCAGGAGAGCCTGCGGACGGGCTGGTACTACCGCGTGATCGAAGAGGGTGAACTGCGCGCTGGCGATGCGCTGACACTGGTCAGCCGGCCGTATCCGGACTGGAGCCTGGCGCGCCTGCTGCGCGTGCTGTACGTGGAACGCCTCGACTTTACGGCGCTGGCGGAGATGGCGGAATTGCCGCCCTTGGCCGAGAACTGGCGCAAGCTCGCGCGCCAGCGGGTGGCGCGGCATGAAGTCGAGGATATGGAGAAGCGCCTGGCCGGTGGCTGATGCTCCCTGCGCGCTCAGCCCTGGCGGAAGCGCCGGGCTGTACCCTCGCGGGTGATGCGTTCCCAGACCACCTGCTTTTCATCCTCGCTCAGGAACACCCAGTTGCTGACCTCGGCCGCCGTGCGTCCGCAGCCCTGGCAGATCTCGTCGAACAGCGTCGAGCAGATGCCGATGCAGGGGCTGTCAGGGCGGTCAGCCAGTCCCGTGGCGTCGGACTGGACGGCGGGCAGGGCGGAATCATGGGGGAAGGACGACATGCAGAAGCGGGAGGAACTGGCAGTCCGGCATTATAAACGGCCAGCCAGGACGTCCCGGGTTTGCATGCGCCCGGAGCGGCAGCATTGGCTGCCAGATAGGGGCCGAATCGTGCCAATTACCTCGGAAGTCATTGAGCGGATACGCCATGCCCGGTACGCTGCCAGCAACCACACCGAACCCAAGGAGCCAGACATGCGTGAAGCCCTAGCCCAGGCCGTTCCTGTCCCCGCCGTGACCCATTCGCGCATGCGCCAGATGGTGAAAGAGGTGCTGATCGGGTCCCCCGTGGCGCGAGCGCTCGGCGTGCAGCTCGATGTGCTGAAGCCGGAACACGTCGAACTGGTGTTGCCTTTCCGTCACGAGAACATCACCGTTGGCAATATGGTCCACGGCGGCGTCATCGCCACGCTGATCGATATCGCGGGTGCCGCCGCGTCGGCATCCGGCGCGGACCCGGAGCACATGAAGGGCGGGGCGACCAACTCGCTGACCGTGCAGTACCTTGCCCCGGCCAACGGTACCAGCCTGCGTGCAGTGGCGACCGTGGTGCGTCGGGGGCGTCGCCAGGTTGTCAGCGACGTGGAAGTGTATGCGGAGGAGCCGGATGCCGGCACGCTGGTGGCGAAGGCGCTGGTGAGCAGCACGATATTTGGATAAGTGCGGCCGCACAGCGACTGCTTCGACTACACCGAACGGCCACTTCAAAAAAGGCCAGTTGGCCTGCCGAGCCGCACGCCCTACGCTTCGCCCCTGCATCGCCAGCAGGCAGCGCAGCGCTCCGGGCTGATGAACGCCGTGCCGCGGCGAGGCGTAATATCCTGCTCATCACACCTGTCCCGACCTCCGACACTTGGGCACATCCATGGGCACATTCAATCGCCTGCACCTGATCCGGCAGATCGACCTGTTCACGCTGCGCCTCTTTCTGTCCGCCGTTGAGGAGCAGCAGATCCAGCGTGCTGCGCTGCGGGAAAACATTGCCGCCTCGACGGCGACCAAACGCATCCAGGACCTTGAGGACATCGCGGGCGTCAAGCTGCTCGAACGCGGCCCGAAAGGCGTGGTGCCCAGTCCAGCCGGCGCGGTGCTGGTGCACTACGCACGCCGCATCTTCGAGAACGTGGAGGACATGCGCTCCGAGATATCGGCCTTCACCGAAGGGATGCGCGGCAAGGTCGTGGTCGCGTCGGCGCGCTCGATCATTGCGCCGTTCCTGGCCCGCGAACTGGGCGACTATGCGCGGGATTTTCCGCTGGTTGAGCTGGCCGTGCGCGAGGTGGAGAACGCCCAGATCCTGGAGGCGGTGTCCCGCAGCGATGCCGACATAGGCGTGTTCGCCATGGCTCACGAACTGGAACTCGGCGGCGTGGATGTCACGCCGTATCGACGCGACCGGCTGGTGGCCGTGGTGCCGCGGTCCCACGCGCTGGGCGCGCGCGAGATCGTCACGTTCGCCGACCTGCTGCCCGAGCGCGTGATTCCGGTCGACGCGATGCTCGGCGCTTTTCGCGTCGCGGCAAAGCGGCTTGGGAAGGAGTTCCAGCCGCTGTTCAGCGTGCGCAGCGCCGGCACGGCGATCAGTCTCGTGCAAGCGGGGCTGGGCGTGACGGTGCAGCCGGAGTGCCTGGTCAGCCATGAACTGTTCGATGACGTGAGCTGCATTCCGCTGGATGAACCGTGGGCCGTGCGCAGCGTCCATATCGCCACGCCGCGCGGCCGTTTGCTGAGTCCGGCCGCCGCCGCGCTGATGAAGCAACTGCTCGAACGTCCCGGCGAACAGGCGCCCGCGCCAGCGCAGGACTGAGCTGACACTGATACCCCGGATTTCCGGACCGCCAGCAAGGCGGGCATTCGTGCCCGCCTTTTTCATTTCGCCCGCACCGAAACGCCGCTTCAAAAATGGCCAGTTGGCCTCGCGGTGGCACGACTCTACTCTTCCAATACGCGCCGCATACATGCAGGTCGGCGCAACCCAACAACGGAGAGACGAAGTGCAACCGAACTTCCTGAATGAATCCCAGGCCCTGTGGCTCGACACCGTGAACCGCTTCATGGACAACGAGGTCACGGTCGAATACGTACGCAAGTGCGACCAGAACCGCGACTATCCGTACGAGGCCTACGACAAGATCGCGAAGCAGGGCTGGCTGGGCCTGCTGTTCAGCGAGGAAGAGGGCGGCGCGGGCGGCGACATCTTCGACTACACGCTGATGGCCGAGGGCCTTGGCAAGTTCGGCTTCGACTTCGCGGCCGCGGTACTGGTGCCGACCTTCACGGCGATGAACATCGGGAAGTACGGCACCGCCGCGCAGAAGGACAAGTACATCAAGCCGTTTATCGACGGCAAGATCCGCTTCTCGGTGTCGATCTCCGAGCCCGACGCCGGCTCCGACGCCTCGAACACCAAGACCCGCGCCCGCCGCGACGAGAACGGCGACTGGATCGTCTCGGGCCAGAAGCTGTGGTGCAGCGGCGCTGCGGCGAAGGACACGGTCATTGCCATGCTGGTGCGCACCGATGCCGACAACAAGCACGGCGGCCTGTCGGTGCTGCTCATCCCGAATACCACGCCGGGCCTGGTCATCAACAAGCTGCCGACGCTGTCGCGCCACGCCACGGGCACCACCGAGATCTTCCTCGATGAAGTCCGCGTGCCGGCCGACGCCCTGCTGGGCGAGCAAGGCCAGGGCTGGGAAATCATTACCAAGCACCTTGAACTGGAGCGCTGCGCGGTGGCCGCCGCCTATGTCGGCAACGCGCAGATGGCAGTGTCGAAGGCCACGCAGTACGCCCACGAGCGCATCCAGTTCGGCAAGCAGCTGTGGGACTTCCAGGTGCTCAAGCACATGCTGGCGGACCGCCAGACCGAAGTGGATGCCGCGCGCCTGCTGTGCTACCGCGCTGCGCAGATGGCGGCGGCCGACGTGCCGTGCAGCCGCGAGGTGTCGATGGCCAAGCTGTACGGCTCCGAAACGCTCAAGCAGTGCGCGCTGACGGGCATGCAGGTGCTCGGCGGCTACGCCAACCTGCCCGAAGCCGACATGGAGCGCTACCTGCGCGAAAGCGTGCAGTCGACCATCGGCGGCGGCACCTCGCAGATCCAGAAGACCATCATCGCCAAGTCGATGCGGATCGGCTGAACCAGACGACATAGAAGGAGAAAGACATGAGCGACACGAGCAAGCGCATCATCAACAACCGCATCGACCAGACGTATGACGAACTGGAGATCGGCCAGGTGTTCCGCTCGGGCGGGCGCACCGTCACCGAGGCCGACGTGGTCAACTACTGCGCGCTGACCGGCAACTGGATCGAGATCCACTCCAACACGCACTACGCGTCGAAGACCCGCTTCGGCCAGCGGCTGGTGCAGGGCTCGCTGACGTATTCCATCGTCACCGGCCTGATCCAGTTCGGCCTCGGCATCCAGGCCAACTATGGCATCGACAACATGCGTTTCCGCAACCCGGTGTACATCAACGACACCATCTACGCGGTATGCGAGGTCATCGGAAAGAAGGAGAAGGACGAGAAGTACGGCGTGATCAAGTTCCGCATCAGCGCGATCAACCAGAATGGCGACCTGCTCCAGCAGGGCGAATGGAGCCTGCTGATGCTGCGCAAGCGCGAGGACCTCGACGCGCTGATCGCGTCGTCGCTGCCCGAACTGAAGGCGGCCTGAGGGCGGCATGATGTCGACGAAGCCAGTCGCCGCGATTGTCGGGATGGGGGACGCCTACGCCTCCCGGCAGAATCGCAAGGACCCCCTTCAGCTTGCGGCCGAAGCCACGCGGCGCGCGCTGCGTGACGCGGGCATCCGCAAGGAGCAGGTCGACGCGGTCTACACGGGCCGCTCGCCGTGGGCCGACAAGCGCTCGCAGTGGAGCAACATCTTCATCTCGCACATGCAGATGCCAGTGAAGCGCACCACCGAGATCACGATGCACGGGGCCGGCCTCACGGCGACGCTGGCGGTGGCCGCGGAGATGATCGCGGCCGGGCAGGCCGAGTACGTGCTGTGCCTGCAGAGCGATGCGACGGAGCTGTTCGTCGACGCCGTCGCCATGGGCGCCGAAGCCGACGCCGATCCGCAGTTCGAAGTGCCGTACGGGCCCATCATCCCGGCGCTGTACGGGCAGGCCGCCTGCCGGTATCTGCACGAGTACGGCCTGACCGAGGCCGATCTGGCCGACGTGGCGGTGTCGAACCAGCGCTGGGGCATTCACCATCCGCACGCGGCCAAGGCGCGCTTCGGGGAAGTGGACCGCGAGACGGTGCTGGCGTCGCCCTACGTCGCCAGTCCGCTGCGGCGGTGGATGTGCTCGACGTGGGGCGGCGGCACCGGCGGTGCGCTGGTGGTCACGTCGCCGGAACGGGCGCGGGCGATGCACGCCGATCCGGTCTACCTGCTCGGCTACGGGTCTGCCACGACGCACGAATACCTGACGGACCGCATGAACATGCGCGCGTGCCGGTTCCCCGAACTCGGACCCATGCCCAACCTGACCCACACGGCCACGGCCGCCGCGGCGAACCAGGCGTTCGGCATGTCCGGTTTGTCGCGCGCGGATATCGACATGGCGCAGATCTCCGTGAACTTCGCGCACATGGGGCCCATCGTCATGGAGGACCTGGGCTTTGCAAAGAAGGGCCGCGGAATCGACTTGTACCGCGAAGGCCGCACCGGCATCGACGGCGACCTGCCGACCGATACCAATGGCGGCTGGCTGTCGTTCGGCCAGCCGGGCATTTCCTGCAACATGGACAGCCTCGTCGAAGCCGTGCGGCAGTTGCGCGGCCAGCCGCTGGGCGCGGCGCCGCAGCGCAGGCCGAAGACCGTGCTCGTGCAGGGTGCGGGCGGCATGCTGGCGGCCGGCAGCGTGGTGCTGCTGTCATCGACAACCTGAACGGGAGCACGTGATGATCCAGACCAAAGACGGCTGGCCACAGCCTTACGCGCTGCTCGACGCCCAACCCTACTGGGAAGGGCTCGCGGCGGGGCAGTTGAAGTACCAGCGGTGTACCAGCTGCGGCGAAGCCGTATGGCCCGCACATTCGTTCTGCCCCCATTGCGAGGCGGACGATGGCGAGGGGCTCGTGTGGCAGGAAGCAAAAGGCACCGGCACGCTGTACTCGTTCAGCACCGTGATGCGCGGGCCCACGCCGGCGTTTGCTTCGATTGCCCCGTACACGGTGGGCTTCGTGGAGATGGACGAGGGCTACCACCTGTTCGCGCAGATCGAGGGAGTGCCCGAAACGCTGCACATCGGCGCGCGCATGACGGCGCGGCTAATCGAGCGGGGGGGGCAGCGCCTGCCGGTCTTCGCTGCAGCCTGACGCTTCGCCGGCCATCCGGCAAGACATGTATAAAGAGACATAAGGAGGAGACCCATGACCGACCCCCGTGAACGGGATCGCCGGCGGCGCTGGCTACGCACGGCGGGCGCCGCCTGCGCGGCCGGCTGTGCGGCGATGCTGCTGCCCGGGCTGGCACTGGCGGCGGCCGAACCGTGGCCGACGCGCCCCGTGCGCATCGTCATTCCGCTGGCCGCCGGCTCCAGCGGCGACTTACTCGCGCGCCTGCTGGCGCAACGGCTCGAAGGCATGTGGAAGCAGCCGGTGATCGTGGAGAACCGGCCTGGCGCAGGCGGTGTGATTGGTACCGAATACGTGGTGAACGCCACTGACGGGCATACGCTGCTGCTGGGTACGCAAAGCTCGATCCTGCCGAAGTTCACTACCAAGAACCTGAAGTTCGACCCGACGACCGACCTGGTCCCGGTGTACAAGGTCATCAACTACCAGCTTGTGGTCGCCGCCAACGACGGCACTGCCGGCAAGGCGAAGACCATGCGTGGGCTGGTCGACCTGAGCCGGCGCGATCCGAATGGCCTGTTCTTCGCGGGCACCGGGCGCACGTCGATCTTCAACCTGACGATGGCGCTGCTGAACAAGTCGCTCGGCATGAAGTACGCACCGCTCGACTTCAACAGCGTGACGGCGATGAACATGGCGGTGATGCGCGACGATGCGCAGTTCCTCGTGAACACGCCAAGCTCGATGAAGTCGCAGATGGAGGCGGGCAAGCTGCGGCCGATGGCCGCCATCAGCGCCGAGCGGTATGCGGACCTGCCCAACGTGCCGACGCTGTCGGAGGCCGTGGGTTACAAGGGCTACCTGCCGCTGCTGTGGGCCGGCATGTTCGTGCCGAAGTCCACGCCGCCGGCCCTGGTGGACCGGATCGCGCGCGATCTCCGGACGCTGTCGGCGGACACGCAGTTCAGGAGCCTGGTGGAGTCGCGCCTGAGCGGCAGCATGGTGGCGTCGTCGCCGGGCGCGTTTGCCCAACAACTGAACGAAGAGGTCGCGGTATGGAAAGGCCTCTTCGCCGAACTCAACTACAAGCCGGAGTAAGCAGCCATGCGTGACCTTCCTCTCGATGGCGTGGTGGTCGTGGAACTGAGCGACAGCGCCTCGGCGCCGTTCGCCGGCCAGATCCTTGCGGCGCTGGGCGCCGATGTGTGGAAGATCGAACGTCCCACCGGCGATTCGGCGCGCGGCTGGGGACCGAGCAAGTGGAAGGGCAGCGGTGCCGCCTTCCATGCGATCAACCAGGGCAAGCGCTTCATCAGCCTCGACATCAAGGACCCGGACGACCTCGCCACGCTGCATCGGCTCATTGCCGAGCATGCCGACGTGTTCTTTCACAACCTGCGTCCGGGCTCGGCCGCGCAATACGGACTGGACCCAGACAGCCTGCGCGTGACCAAGCCCGAACTGGTCTGCTGCGAGGTGGGCGCGTTCGGCCACGCCGGTCCGCTGAACCAGGCGCCAGGCTACGATCCGCTGATGCAAGCCTTCGCCGGCATCATGAGCGTGACGGGTGAGGACGGACAGGCGCCAGTGCGCGCCGGCGTGTCGATCGTCGACTTCGGCGCCGGCATGTGGGCCGTCATCGGCATCCTCGCCGCGCTGTGCCGGCGGCAGCGCAAGCACGTGGGAGCGACGGTCAACAGCTCGCTGCTGGAGACGGCCATTGCCTGGATGACAGTGGGCATTGCCAACTACAACGCCGACGGTGACACGGGTGGCCGGCATGGCTCGGGCGTCGGCTTCATCGTGCCGCACCGCGCGTACGACACGGCTGATGGCCATCTGGTGGTCAGTTGCGCCAACGACCGGCTCTTCGCGCGCCTGTGTGCCGCGCTGGACCGGCCGGAGTGGGCCACCGACCCGCGCTTTGCCACCAACGATGCGCGCCTGCGCCACCGCGCGCAGATCGATGCCCTGATAGGCGGGCGGCTGGCCGAACATCCACGCGCGCACTGGCAGGAAGTGCTCGGCGCCGCCGGCCTGCCGTGTGCGCCGGTGCAGACCACCAGCGAACTGGTCAACCATGAGCAGACACGGGCGCTGGGCATCATCGGCAAGCCGTCCGGGGACGATCTCGCGCTGGTCGGGCTGCCGCTGCTGTTCAACGGCAGGCGGCCGGGACCGCTGTCGGCGGCACGCGACGTTGGCGAGGACAATGCGGACCTTGACAGGCTGATGACGTCGCGGCGCGGCCGGCGCGAGGCGGAGCCATCGGGCGGCGAGGCCGT
The DNA here is from genome assembly GCF_057073735.1 of Cupriavidus sp. C1SS-2L. Lineage (NCBI taxonomy): Bacteria > Pseudomonadati > Pseudomonadota > Betaproteobacteria > Burkholderiales > Burkholderiaceae > Cupriavidus > Cupriavidus sp. C1SS-2L. The sequence continues at coordinate 2,040,448 of NZ_CP172708.1, read as the reverse complement.
GCTCGACGCGAGGATCGCGGAGTAGACGCGGCGGCTAGACCGCCATGACTGTCGACACGGTGACCGTGGCTACCCGAAGAGGCGGCGCGGTACGCGAGGTAGACCCGGCTCGTCCGCGAGCCGGGTTTTCAACGCTTGAGGAGACCAATACGATGCGCAAAACCCAGGGCCCGCTCGCGGGCGTCAGGATCGTGGAGCTGGGCGGCATAGGGCCCGTGCCGTTCTGCTGCATGCTGCTTGCGGATCTCGGCGCGGACATCATCCGCATCGACCGTCCGCCCGGCCACGACGGCGGGCAGCCCGGCGATCCGCGCTTCAACCTGCTCAACCGCAGCCGGCGCAGCGCCGCACTCGACCTGAAGAAAGCCGAAGCGAAGGACGCGGTGCTGAAGCTCGTCGGCCAGGCCGACGCGCTGGTCGAGGGGTTCCGGCCGGGCGTCGCCGAGAAACTGGGGCTCGGACCCGAGAACTGCCTCGCGGCGAACCCCGCGCTGGTCTACGGCCGCATGACAGGGTGGGGCCAGGACGGGCCGCTTGCTCATGCGCCCGGCCATGACATCAACTACATCTCGCTGACCGGCGTGCTGCACGCGGTCGGCACCGCCGGCGGCCCGCCGGTGATTCCGCTCAATCTGGCGGGGGACCTCGGCGGCGGCTCGCTGTACCTGGCGCTCGGCGTAGTGTCGGCCATCCTTGAAAGCCGGCGCTCGGGCAAGGGCCAGGTGGTGGACGCCGCGATGGTCGACGGCTCCGCCTCGCTCATGACGCTCTTCTACGGCATGTTCGCCAGCGGCTACTGGAAGGACGAGCGCGGCACCAACCGGCTCGATTCGGGCGCGCCCTGGTACAACGTCTACGAGACGCAGGACGGCCGCTGGATCAGCGTGGGGTCCAACGAGGCGCGCTTCTGGCGCCAGACGCTAGAAGTGCTCGGGCTGGACGAGGCGGAGATGCCGGACCAGCACGACCGTTCGCGCTGGCCGGAGGTGCAGGCGAGATTCGCGGAAATCTTCCGCACGCGTACGCGCGACGAATGGTGTGCGCTGGCCGAAGGACGGGAGGTCTGCTTCGCGCCGGTCATGTCGCTGGCGGAGGCGCCCGGCCATCCGCATCTGCGGGCGCGCGGGACGTTCGTCGAGCGGGACGGTGTCGTGCAGCCTGCGCCCGCCCCGCGCTTCAGCCGCACGCCCGGCGCGATCCAGAATTCGCCAGCCCGCCCCGGCGAGCATACCGACGTGGTGCTAGGCGACTGGGGCTTCAGCGCACCTGACATTGCGGCATTGCGCGCGGCCGGCGCCATTGTGTGAGGCGGCGGGCCGCGCAGCCGGTCTTCAGCAGATCGTCAGTGAATCGTCAGCCCGCCGGTCGGGCTGATGGTCGCCCCAGTCAGGTAGCGCGACTCGTCGGAGGCGAGGAAAGCCACCACCTGGCCGATATCCTCCGGGCTTGCCACGCCGAGCGGGCTGCTGGCGATGATTTTCTCGTACTGCTTGCGGTGCCGGTCCGACACGCCATCGGTGCGCTCGAACGCGGCCTTCCAGGAGGGACTGTCGCGCACCACCGTCACGCATACACAGTTCACGCGGATGCGGTCGCGCGCGAGTTCCTTCGATAGCACCTTGCTTGCGCTGATCAGGCCGCCGGCAAAGGTGGCCACCGCGGTCTGCGTCGGCGTCGGCACGCGCCCACCTTCCGAGGTCACGAAGACCACCGCGCCGCCGCCGCGCTCGCGCAGGAAGGGCAGGGCCGACTGCACCGGCAGCAGCTTCGCGGCGGTGTTCTCCGCCACCACGGCGCAGACGCGCGCGACGTCGATATCGCCAAACGGCCCGCGCACTTCCGGGCGGCGCGCCTCGTCGTCGTTGCCGCCGGCATTGGCGACCACGATATCGATGCCGCCGTGGCGGCGCGCGGTCTCGGCGGCGAGCGCATCCATGTCGGCCTTCACGCGGACGTCGCCGGGGATGAAATCGCCCTGGCCGCCCGCCTCGCGCAGTTCGGCGAGCACCGCGTCCGCCTTTGACGCGCTCCTGCCGCTGATGACCACCAGCGCCCCGCGCGCCGCGAGCTGCAGTGCCACGCCCCGGCCGATCCCGCCGGTGCCGCCGGTGACGATCGCCACCTTGCCTTCAAGATTCTTCATTGCTGGTTCCTTGCTGTGCTTTCACTGTCTTCCGGTCAGACGATGCCGTCGGCGCGCAGCGCGGCGACCTGCCGCGCATCGAGGTGTAGCCAGTCGCGCAGCACCGCGTCGGTATGCTCCCCGAGCCGCGGCGGCACCCTCGCCTCGGGCTCGGGCACGTCCGACATCTTGATCGGGTTGCCGACCACCTGCACCGGGCCCCACGCCGGGTCCTGGACCGTCATCAGCATCTCGCGCGCGGCGACATGCGGGCAGTCGAACAGGTCGGCCACGTCGTTGACCACCGACGCTGGCACGCCGCCCTCGCGCAGCAGGTCCACGGCTTGCGCGCGCGTGCGCGTGGCAAGCCACGCGTCGATATGCGGATCGAGCGCGGCACTGTGCTTGCGGCGCTCGATGCCATCGGCGAAGCGCGGATCGTCCACCAGGTCCGGCTTGCCGATCACCTCGCAGAAGCGGCGCCAGATGTGCTCGCCGAGCACCGCGATGACGATATGGCCGTCGCTGGCGCGGAACGGCCCGAACGGCGCTGTCACCGCGGGTACGCCCGGCGGCAGCGGCTGGTGCAGGGCCGAGTACATGGTGACCGAGATCTCGTTCTGGACCAGCGAGGCGTCGTACAGCGAAATGTCGACCTTCTTGCCCCGCCCGGTACGCTCGCGCTGGTACAGGGCCAGCAGCGCGCCTTGCGCAGCGAGGATGCCGCCCTGCAGGTCGGTCATCGAAAAGCCGAGATAGGTCGGCCGGTCGTCCTGCCGTTCGGGCCGGTACATCAGGCCGCTGAGCGCCTGGCCGACGATGTCGAGGGCCGGGTGGTCGGTGTAAGGGCTTGGCTTCACATCGGTGTGGCCAAAGCCGGAAATGGCAACGTAGATCAGGCGCGGGTTGCGCGCGCGCAAAGTGTCGTAGCCGACGCCGAGGCGGTCCATGACGCCCGGGCGCAAGTTTTCGATCACGATGTCGGCGCTGGCGATCAGTTCGAGGAACAGCCGCTTGCCCTCGGGCTGCTTGAGGTCCAGCGTCAGGCTCTTCTTGTTGCGGTTGGTGCGCAGGAACGACAGCGCGTGCGGGCTGCCGTCCTCCGCCATCCTGACGGGGCTGGTGCTGCGCGCGAAGTCGCCGCCGGCCGGGGCTTCGACCTTGATGACCTCGGCGCCCGCGTCGGCGAGCCACATGGACGCGAACGGGCCGGCGACGAAGTTCTCCACGGCCAGCACGCGCACGCCCTGGAGCGGGCGGTCGGGGGTGGGGTGTTGGTCCTGCGTGGCCGCCGTGGCGCGGCCGGTTTCGGTGTTCAAGGCTGTCTCCTTTGCATCTTCCGGACGAGTTTGATGCAAGGGTAGAGCGCCCCGGCCGCGCGGCCAACTTGCCATTTTCGAAGCTGCGATTCGGAAGACCCGAAGGACGACCCGAAGCGGGCGGCGGACATTCGCCCGCTTCGGACGGCCGCCATCGTCAGCTCAGCACGATGGTCTTTGACTCCATGAAGGCGGTCAGTCCTTCGACGCCGCCCTCGCGGCCGATGCCGGACTGCTTGAAGCCGCCGAATCCGATGGAGAAATCGGTGCGCGGGCCGTTGTGGCCTACGGTGCCCGCGCGGATTTGCCGCGCTACGGCGAGCGCGCGGTCGCGGTCGTTGGTGAAGACGGCGGCGTTCAGGCCGAACGGCGTGTCGTTCGCCATGCGGATGGCACTGGCCTCGTCGTCGGCAGGGATCACGCTCAGCACGGGACCGAAGATTTCCTGCTGGGCGATGCTCGAGCGGTTGTCGACGTTGCCGAATACCGTCGGCTCGAAGAAGAAGCCGCGCGCGAGGTGCGGCGGCCGCTTGCCGCCGGTCGCCAGCACGGCGCCTTCGGCCACGCCCATGGCGACGAAGCGCTCGACGGTATCGCGCTGGCGGGCATTGGCGAGGGGGCCCGAGGTGGTCGTTGCCGCGAGCGGGTCGCCTAGCACGATCTCCCGCGCGATGGCGGACAGTGCCTCGACCATCGCGTCGTGCTTTGCGCGTGGCACGATGATGCGGGTGAGGCTATGGCAGATCTGCCCGGAGTTGTAGCTGAAGTAGGAGTTGCCCAGCGTTGCCGCAGCGGCTTCGACGTCGTAGTCGTCGAGGATGACGGCGGGCGACTTGCCGCCGAGTTCCAGCGTCACGCGCGCCACGCGGTCGCCGGCGATGGATGCGATACGGCGGCCGGCCCCAGTCGAGCCAGTGAATGTGATCTTGTCGACGTCCGGGCTGCGCACCAGTGCCTCGGACACGTCGCGTTCGGCCGTGATGACGTTGACGACGCCCGGGGGCAACCCGACTTCCTCGCAAACCTGAGCGAACAGGTAGCCCGAGCACGGCGCCTCGGGCGGCGACTTGATGACCAGCGTGCAGCCCGCCAGCAGTGCCGGCGCTGTCTTGTACGCGAGCAGGCCGGCGGGCCCGTTCCAGGGAATGATCTCGGCGACCACGCCCACCGGCTCGTAGACCCGATACGCGTCGTTCCCGGTGACAGACTGGCACGGCTGAGTGAAGGGAAAGGTCGATGCCATTGCCGCGTACTGTCGGAAGGCGCCGCTGATGAACAGCCCGATCCGTGGCTGCGCGACCTTGTAGACGATACCGGTTTCGAGCGACCAGATGCGGGCGAACTCATCGTTCAGCGCTTCCAGCCGCACGGCGATCTTCTCAAGGAAGCCGGCGCGCTCCAGCGGCGTCATGCGCGGCCAGGGGCCGTCGTCGAATGCCTTGCGGGCGGCGGCGACGGCGCGCTGCATGTCGGCCGACTCGGCGCGGGCGACTGTCGCCACGACCTGCTCGGTGGAGCAGTCCAGCACGTCGAAGACGCCGCCGGTGGACGGTTCGACCCATACGCCGTCGATGTACAGCTGGCGCGGGTGCTTGAGTTCGATAGTTCGATTCGTCATGGAATGGATCTCCGTTGCCCGCCGGGGCCGGCGGCAACCGTGAAAAAGGGGGGCAGGATTCAGAACAGGAACACGCCCTTGCCGCCCGCCTGCTGGTCGAAGTGCGCATAGGCCTGCGCGGCCTGGTCGAGCCGCCAGGTGTCGGTGAACAGACGGTCCACCTCGATGCCGCGTGTGGCGATAAAGTTGGCACAAGCCTTCATCTCGACTTCGGAGAACGTGAAGGAGCCAAGCAACTGCCGCTGCTTGCCGATCAGATCCTTCATCGCATCGAGCACCAGATTGCCGCCCACGGCCACCAGCGCGATGCGGCCCCATACCTTAGTGCTGCGCACGGCCTGAGCGCGCGGCAGCTCGCCGCCGGCACACTCCACCGCGCACGACGCGCCCTTGCCCCCGGTCAGCTTCAGTATCTCTGCGACCGGGTCGGACTGCGTGGCGTCGATCGCGTGTGTCACGCCGAAGTCTTTCGCGCGGGTCACGCGCGCTGCGCTGATGTCGACGCCGAACACCTCGACGCCCATCGCGGCGGCAAGCTGGGCCACCGACAGGCCGACCGGGCCAAGGCCGTAGACGGCCAGCGTGTCGCGGGCGCTGATGTCGAGCCGCAGCAAGGCGCCGTACGCGGTGCCGGTGCCGCATGCCACGGCGGCGCCGCCCGCGAACGACATCTCCTGCGGCAGGTGCACCAGCGATGACACCGGCACCTTCATGTAATCGGCATGGCCGCCATGCGCCAGCACGCCGTGGATGCGCGCGCCGTGGTCGCAGAGCTGCGTCCAGCCGGTGCGGCAATGGTCGCAGTGGCGGCAGCCCTCGTAGTGGAAGACCATCACGCGGTCGCCCACGCGGAACGCTTTACTGTCCACGCCCGGGCCGAGCGCAGCCACCACGCCGCACGGCTCGTGCCCGCCGATGATCCGGTCGGACGTAATGCGGTCCTTCAGGCCAAGCATCTCCAGCGATGCCGCCATGCCATGCCGGTAGTAGTGCAGATCGGTGCCGCACATGCCCGACGCCTTCATCTCGATCACGGCCTCGCCGGGGCCGGGCGTGGGATCGTCGAAGTGCGCCAGCTCGACCTCGCGGGCGCCCCGGAAGATCATCCCGCGCATCCGAGATGCTCCTTGTAGAACGGGATCAGCTTGTCGAGCGCCTTGCGCACGGGCTCGGGCTTGTCGTACAGGTCGTAGTGCGACCAGCCGTCGAGTACGACGAGTTCCTTCTTTTCCGAGCGTGCGCGGCCCACGATCTCGCAGCCGTCGCGGTAGGCGCCGAAGGCACCGACCTTGTCGCCGACCACCACCATCAGCGGCTGCGTCAGCAGGACCTCGGCCAGGTGGAAGGCATCCCATCCGGCTGCGGCGCCCTGGTGGGAGAAGAGCGAGCGGTTGGCGCCGTGTGGCTTCTGCCCGCGCGGCGTGCGGTAGTACTCCGTGGCCTCGTAGAGGTCGATCTCTGTCAGCCCGCGCTGTTTGGCTTCCTCAGGCGACGGCGGCAGCAGGTCGTCCACGCGCAGCGCGGTACCGCGTGCTTCTGCGGTGCGCTGCTGTGCCATGGCTTCCAGCGCGCCGATCGGATCGTAGCCGCTGAAGCCCTCGCGCATCAGGCGGCCGTAGTTGACGCCGGTGATGGTGCCCACGGCGCGGATGCGGCGCTCTGTCATGGCGGCATTGATCGAGTAGCCGCCACCGCCGCAGACGCCGAGCACGCCGATGCGCGCTTCGTCCACATAGGCCAGCGTCACAAGGTAGTCTGCGACCACGCGGAAGTCTTCCACGCGGAGTGTCGGATCCTCGATATAGCGGGGCTCGCCGCCGCTAGCGCCCTGGAAGCTGGCATCGAACGCGATGACGACGAAGCCGGCTTCGGCGAGCGCGGTGCCGTAGACGCTTCCCGAGGTCTGCTCCTTGCAACTGCCGATCGGATGGGCGCTGATGATAGCGGGGTACTTCTTGTTCTCGTCGAAGTCCGGCGGGAAGTGGAGGTCTGCTGCGATATCCCAGTACTGATGCTTGATGCTGACGGCTTTCATGATTTCACCTCTGTGGCGTAGCGGGTTGCGGACTCAGTCCGCAGTACGGTAATCCGCGCTTGGCGCGGCGTCGGGTTCCTGTGCCGGCTTCGGGATCAGGGGCACGAGAAGGATGGCGACGACGGCAGGCACGACGAATGCGTAGAAGTTCCAGTGCAGCGCGAGGTTCGAGCCGACGATCCAACCGCCAATCAGCGGACCGAGAATGGAGCCGAAGCGCCCGAACGCCTGTGACGCCCCGAGCGCGGAGCCGCGGCAGGAAGCCGGGAAGTACGTGGCGATGTAGCCGTAGATCAGTGTAGTCGTGCCGATGGAGCCAATGCCCGCGCCGAACACCGCGAGCATCAACCAGCCGAAGGCCAGCTTCTGGCTCAGCGCGAGCAGTGACAGGCCGCCGATGGCGAAGAACGGAATGATCACCCGTTTGGAGCCCAACCGGTCCGCCAGCCACGCACCGCCGATCATGCCCGCGACGGCGCCGAACTGCATCACCAGCAGGAACTGCAGCGACGACCCCAGCGGATAGCCGGCCTTGCGCATCAGTTGTGGAAGCCATGCGTTCAGGCCATAGACGATCAGCTGGACGCAGAAACTCACCATCCCGAACAACAGCGCCGAGGTGCGGAGTGCATCGGTTGCCAGGAGGCGGTACCCGCGCGTACCGGTCGCGGCCGCCTGCACCGCCTGGGCCCGTTGCTCCCGCGCCATTTGCTCCAAGTCGAGCGAATGGCGGGCGGCCAGGACGCGCGCCTCTTCCATGCGGCCGCGCTCGACGAGGAAGCTAACCGACTCGGGGAGCCACCTGTACATCACGGGCAGGATCAGCGCGTAGAGCGCGCCAAGCGCATAGAGCGTGCGCCATCCGTGTTCCTGCAGCAGTGTCATCGCCAGCAGCGCGCAGATGACGCCGCCCACGGAATAGCCTGTCAGGGTCAGCGCGTTGTACAACTGGCGCCGGTTCGCAGGCGCGTATTCGACCGTCAGCGCCACGGCGGACGGCACCACGCCGCCCAGTCCGATGCCGGTAAAAAAGCGCGCGGCACCCAGTGAAAACGGGGAAGCGGCGAGCGCGCAGAGGATGGAGCCGACCGAGAACCACAGCACGCCGGCCATGATGAGGTTGCGCCTGCCGACGCGGTCGGAAAGCGGGCCGGCTGCGCCCATGCCGACCATCAGCCCGGCGAGCGTCCAGCTCCCGATCATGCCGGCCGTCGCCGGCGTCAGGCCCCAGCCCGGCTCTTCCAGCAGCTTCGGGAGAGTGGCTCCGTAGACGATGAGGTCGTAGCCGTCGGCCACGATCGTCAGAAAGCACAATATGACCACGAACAGGCTGCTGCGGGCCGGCAGTGTTGATTGATGCACGTTGTCTCCTGGATGTCCTTGTTGTGAGTCCCGGCCAATGCAAGGTACGGATGGACTGCGGGCGATGCGGTGACCGGGACCACCGGAAGGGTAGTGGCGTGCCGGTGCCGAACCAATTGACCATTCTCGAAACAGCGATTCGTCAGCGATGAAGCCGGCGGTGTGCCGGCTTCGCGGCGCGTGAACCGGCGCTTCGGAAAAGGCCAGTTGGCGCGCGCGGCGTGCGCCCCTACGCTTCGATGCATGGCGCCAAACGGGATGCCCTCGCAGGAAAGGGCATCTGCTATCGCACCGCCCGTCCGCGCCTGATCTTCCAGAGTACGGAACATCGGTCCGGCTGCTATTGGAGCCATCGAGCCAACCGCGTGTAATGGGGCACGTTGCCCCATCATTTTTCAGGACATTCCACCATGCGTTACGAAGACTTCCAGTTCATCCTGTTCGACCGCCAGCCGGATGGCGTCCTGCTCGCCACCCTGAACCGGCCCGAGGTGATGAACGCGACCAACGCCCGGCTTCACTGGGAACTGACGAAGCTGTGGGGGGTCGTCAATGAAGATCCGTCGGTCAAGGTGGTGGTGGTGACGGGCGCGGGCGACCGTGCGTTCTCGGCGGGCGGCGATCTGGCGTGGGTCGAGGAGATGGTCGGCAACCCCGAGGCTGTGGCAGTGGTGAAGAAGGAGGCCGCCGAGATCGTCTACAACATGCTGGCCTGCGAGAAGCCGATCATTTCGGCGATCAATGGCACCGCGGTCGGCGCGGGGCTTGCGGTCGCGCTGCTGGCGGACGTCAGCATCATTGCCGAATCGGCGCGATTCACGGATGGCCATGCCCGCCTCGGCGTGGCGGCGGGCGACCATGCCGCCATCATCTGGCCGCTGCTCTGTGGTGTGGCCAAGGCGAAGTACTACCTGATGACCGCGGACTTCATCGACGGCAAGGAAGCTGAGCGCCTGGGGCTGGTGACGTTCTGCGTGCCACAGCAGGCTCTGATGGACCGCGCGCTGGCCGTGGCCCAGTCGCTCGCGCGCGGCAGCCAGACGGCGATTCGCGCCACCAAGATGTCGATCAACAACTGGATGCGGATGGCCGGGCCGATCTTCGACGCCTCGCTGGCCGCGGAGATGCTGGGCTTCCTCGGCGCAGACGCGCGCGAAGGCCTCGACGCCGTGCGCAACAAGCGCGCACCGCAATTCCCGTCCGCGAAGCTGCCTGGCTGAGTGACACGGCCTTAAGTCGACATTGCGGCGATCTTGAGCCATCGCCCCGAGAGATTTTGAAGCGAGACATGATGGATACCGAAGCCAACACCTGGAAGCCGGGCCCGCGCGAGTTGCAGGCCTCCGGCATTGCGCAACTGATGCGCGCGTTCGACTTGACGCGATATGACGACCTGCTCGAACTCTCGCGCAATCATCCCGACCGCTACTGGCAGGTGGCCATGCAGCACTGCGGGATCGTGTGGGACACGCCGCCGACGAGCTACCTCGATCCGGCATCGCCGCGCGAATTCCCCCAGTGGTTCCCGGGCGGGCGACTGAACTGGGTCAATACCGTGCTGGCGTGGACCGACGACTCTCGCACGCGCGATCAGGCGGCTGTCGTCGCGGAACGGGAGGACGGCGAGGTCCAGACAGTCAGCTATGCGGAACTCGGCACGCGCGTGCGCCAGTTCGCGGGCGGCTTGCAGGCGCTCGGCATCGGGCGCGGCGAGCGCGTGGGCCTGCTGATGGAGAACGGTATCGAGGCGACGGTATCGCTGCTGGCGCTCGCGTCGATCGGGGCGATCGTCGTGCCTTTGTTCAGCGGCTTCGGCGTGGACGCCATCGTCGCGCGGCTGTCGGCGGCCGAGGCCACTTCGGTGATTGCCTCCACGGGCTTCAGCCGACGCAGCAAGCGCATCGACGTGGAAGGGACGCTGCGCGAAGCGTGGGCACGGCTGCCCGCGCTCAAGCGCGTGGTCTGGAAGCAGGCTGGCGCGGCGCCGGCGGCCGGACCGCAGGATCTCGACTGGCAGGCAGTGATGGCGTCGGGCGCCGGAAGACTGGCCGAGCCTGTCACGCTGGGGCCGCAGGATCCCTTCATGGTGATCTACACGTCGGGCACGACCGGCAAGCCAAAGGGTGTCGTCCATACACATGGCAGTTTCCCGCTCAAGATCGCCCATGATGCGGTAGTGCACTTCGATGTGGCGCCGGGCGACGTCTTCTGCTGGCCCGCCGACATGGGCTGGATCGCCGGCACGCTGGTGCTGGGCTGCGCGCTGCTGCGCGGCGCGACGCTGGTCTGCTACGACGGCGCGCCCGATTACCCGAGCTGGGCACGTATGTCGCAACTGGTGGAGCGGCACAAGGTCACCCATTTCGGCTCGGCGCCGACGCTGATCCGGGGCCTCGCCAGCAACGAGCAAGTGGCGCTGCAAGGCGACGTGTCCTCCGTTCGCCTGTTGATCACAGCCGGCGAGGGCATCGATCCCGAGCATTTCTGCTGGTTCCAGCGGACCTTCGGGCGCGGCACGCAGCCGCTGATCAACTACACGGGCGGCACCGAGGTGTCGGGCGCGCTGCTGTCGAGCGTCGTCGTACGGCCCATCCCGCCGAGCGGTTTCAACACGACCTCGCCGGGGGTGGATGTGGACGTGGTCGACGCGGGTGGCACGCCATTGACCGGTACGGTGGGTGAACTGGTGATTCGCCAGCCTTTCGTGGGCATGACGCAGTCGTTCTGGCAGGACGCGGAGCGCTATCTCGATACCTACTGGCACACCATTCCCGGCTTCTGGGTGCATGGCGATCTGGCGTTGCGCCGGCCGGACGGCACGTTCTTCATGATGGGGCGTTCCGACGACACGCTGAAGGTGGCCGGCAAGCGGCTGGGGCCTGCGGAGGTGGAGGAAGTCGTGCTGGAACTGCCGGAAGTCTCGGAAGCCGCAGCAATTGGCGTGGACGACAAGGACAAGGGGCAGCGGCTGGTGGTGTTCGTCATCGGCGAAACTGGCGGAGCTGCTGACGCCGATGCTGTCGCGTCCCGCGTGATCAGCCATGTCGACAAGCGCCTCGGACGGCCATTCCGGCCGAGCGCGGTGCACGTCGTGAATCAGTTGCCGAAGACGCGCAGTTCCAAAATCATGCGCCGCGTGATTCGCAGCGTGTATTGCAACACGCCGCCGGGCGACCTCTCGTCGCTCGACAACCCCGCGTCGCTCGACGAGATCCGCGCGGCATCGGGCACCGGCCCGCAGGCATGAGGCGGGCAGAAGAATGAAAGTTCTCGAAGGCATCAGGGTCCTGGATTTCGGCAGGTTCATCGCCGGCCCGTTCTGCGCGGCGCTGCTCGCCGACTTCGGCGCGGACGTCATCCGTATCGATCGCGTCGGCGGCAGCGAGGACCGCTTCGTCGCGCCGGTGACCAGTGAAGGCGAGGGCGCGTTCTTCCTGCAGGTCAACCGGAACAAGCGCTCGATCACGCTCGATCTCGACAGCGAGGAGGGGCGCGCGGTGGTCCGCAAGCTGCTGTTGAACACCGACGTAGTCGTGGCGAACATGCCGCCGCGTACCATTGCGGCGCTCGGCCTCGACTATGAGAGCCTGCGCAAGGTGAAGCCCGACATCATCCTGACCGCTTCGTCGGCGTTTGGCGCAGACCCGGCCGTGCGCGACCGTGTCGGCTTCGACGGCGTCGGGCAGGCGATGAGCGGGGCGGTGCACCTGACGGGGCTGCCGGACCATCCCATGAAGTCGATGGTGCCGGTCGTCGATTTTTCGACCGCGCTGTGCTGCGCGCTCGGGACCATGATGGCGCTCTACGAACGCAAGTCGAGCGGGCAGGGGCAGGAGGTCGGCGCGTCGCTGCTGCACACGGCGCTCACGCTGTCCAGCGGCAGCCTGATTGAGGAAGCGCTGCGCGGACTGAACCGGCAGGCAACCGTCAACCGTAGCCCGACCTATGGCCCGTCGGACATCTTTCGCGTCAAGGATGGCTGGATCATCGCGCAGGTGATCGGCCCCGCGATGTTCAAACGCTGGACGCGCATGGTGGAGCGGCCGGAACTGCTGGATGAACCGCGTTTCGCGGACGATGCGCTGCGCGGCGAGCATGGCGAAGTCCTCAGCGACATCATGTCGGACTGGTGCGCTGGCCGGACGCGCGAGGAAGCGCTGGCGATGCTGGAGGACGCGCGCATTCCGGGCGGTCCGGTCAACACGCCGCGACAGGCGCTGGAGGACGAAGTCGTCCGCGCCTCCGGCGCGTTCCATGGCGTTGACTACCCGGGCGCAGCGGCGCAGGTACCGCTCGTTGCCACGCCGGTGTCGCTGTCGCGCACCGCGCCGGCCATCGCCCGGCGTCCGCCGACGGCGGGCGAGCATACCGAGGAAGTGCTGCGCGACGCGGGCTATGCGCCCGGCGAGATCGTGGCACTGCGCGAGCGGGGCGTGATCTGAGAATACCGAGAGGCCAAGCACGAAGCGACAGCAGGTAACCGCATTCCCTATGGATAGTACTGCCGGGCTTTGATTCCAATGCGTCATATATAAGAATACTTATGAACATTAGAAATATGTTTAATTGTTGTTAATGCATGGCGGTCCCTACGCTTTGACCAAGGATCAGTTGTTCAGGCGGTGAAATATGGACCGAACAAGCGCTTCTCGAAATGGCGGCGCCGATGTACTGGCGGCGGTGTGGGGCTCCTGGAGCGGCATGGAACCGCCCATCGGTGCCCATCTTGTCACCCCCCGGCACGGCTACAACCACCACGGCATCTACGTGGGCCACGACAAGGTTGTGCACTACGCGGGCCTGGCGGGGGCGCTGCGGCGCGGCCCGGTCGAGGAGGTCAGCCTCGCGGACTTCTCCGCCGGTGGCGCAATCTGGATCGCTGCCGGTCCGCCTCCGAAGTACGTTGAGCAGGAGGCTGCCAAACGTGCGCGCTCGCGGCTCGGCGAGGATTGCTACCGAGTCTTGAGTAATAACTGCGAGCATTTTTGTACGTGGTGCCTGTATGGCAAGAGCGAGAGCGAGCAGGTACGGGCCCTGATGCTCAATCCATGGGTCGCGCTACGCATCGTGACCATCCTGTTCGGCGCCTGGCTGGCGTCGGCCGCGCAGGTTTCGCCGGTTCTTACTCATGCGGTAGTGGCACTGACCGCGCCACTGGCCCCGTGCCTTCCCAGCCACCTCCGAGCGCCTTGATGAGCCCCACGCTCGCCGTCAACTGACGCCGGCGCACACTCTCGAGCGCGCGGTCGCTGGAAAGTGAGGCCGCCTGCAGGACATTGACGTCGAGGTAGGCCACCGCGCCTTTCCGGTAGCGGTCCAGCCCGATAGACAGGGCCCGGCCAGAGGACTGCGCCGCAATCCGCTGGCTTCGCGCTTCGTCCTGCAAGGCCTGGATGGCGGCGTAGCCGTCTTCGACTTCCTGTACTGCACGTAGCACCGTGGACCGGTAGTCCGCGGCGCTGGCGTCAAACTGCGCGCGGGCGCTGTCTTCACCGGCGCGGCGGCGCCCGCCGTCCAGCAGCGTGCCGGCCAATGCCGGCCCGATGGCCCAGAAGCGGCTTGGTGCGGTCAGCCAGCTTGCCAGGCTTGAGCTTTCCAGGCCGCCGCCCAGCGTCAGCATCAGGCTGGGGAAGAAGGCGGCCCGCGCGACCCCGATCTGCGCATTCGCGGCCGCCACCCTGCGCTCGGCCGCGGCGACATCCGGCCGGCGTTCGAGCAGTTGCGAGGGCAAGGCGGCCGGGACTGGCGGCAGCTGTTCCGGATGGGCTGTCCCATCAGCCGGCGCAAGCGAAAACCGGCTTGCCGGTTCGCCCACCAGCGTGGCAAGGGCGTGTTCGAGCTGCGTCCGGTTCAGGCGCAGGTCCGACAGCTGGGCGCGGGTGCTTTCCAGCTGGGCGCGGGCCTGGGCGACGTCGCCCTCCGTGGCGATGCCGCCGCGGTATCGGTTCGTTACCAGCTCAACCACGGATGTGTATGCCTCGATGGTCTGCTGCAGCAGTGCTGCCTCTCGATCGAGCGAGCGCACGCCGAAGTAGTCGTCGGCCAGCTCCGCCTGCAGGCCCAGACGCACGGCCGCCACGTCTTCCGCGCTGGCCTGTGCGCGCGCCTCGGCCGCATCCACGGTGCTGCCGATACGGCCAAACAGGTCCGGCTCCCAGGAGGCGCCCACGCCAAGCAGGTAGTCATTGGTGGTCTTGCCCGCCAGCGATCGCCCGACGACATTGTCAGAGACACGACTCCTGCTGAATGCCGCGCCGGCTGTCACGGTAGGAAAGTAGGCCGACCTGGCGGCCCGCGCCTGGGCCTGCGCATCCTGCAGTTGCGCCACGGCCTTGCGCAGGGTCTCGCTCGAGACCTCGACGCGCGCTTCCAGGCGGTCCAGGGTCGCGTCGCCATAGGCGCGCCACCAGTCAGGCGCGATCGCGTCGGGGCCACCGGGCCTGGCCGGGCTGGCGCCGGCCTCCTTGTAGGCGTCTGGCAGGTCTATGGGGGGTGGCCGATAGGGCGGGGCGGCTGCGCATCCGGCAAGCAGGACCACGAGCCCCGTTGCCAGTGCCCGCCCGGCCTGGTGTCTGAGTGTTCCATGCCTGGCAGGCTGCTTTTTGCGGTGTTCCGTCGCGGACGTGTTGAGCATGATGGGATGGCAAAGCGATCAGGACGACCGGGCCGCACCGGCCTGGTCGGCAACGACACGTACCGGGGTGCCAGCCATCAGGCCGTCACCCGGGTTGACGATGACCTGCTCCGTGCCTTGCAGCCCGCCCAGCACTTCCACGTGGGTACCGAAGTCACGGCCAAGCGTGATGTTGCGAAGTTCCACGCGCCCATCCTTGCCGACCACGGCGACGCTCGGACCTGCGGGGCGGAACGCCAGCGTGCTGGCCGGCAGGTCGAAGCCAGCAGTGTCCGCATTCGTGCTCAGGTGCACCTCCGCATAGGCGCCCGGCAGGATGCGGCCGCCGTGGCTGTCGACCTCGAGTTCGACCCGCAGGCTGCGCGTGGCGGCATCGAAGGCACCGGCATTGCGCGTCACCGTGGCGGCAAACCGCTCGCCTGGCGATTGCGGCAGCGTCAGCCATGCCTGCATGTCCGGGCCCACCATCGCACTGGCGTCCTGGGGAAGCTGTATGTAGACCCGCAGCGTGCCGCCCGCCGAGATGTGGAACAGTTCACGGCCCTGGCCGGGGGCGCTGCCGGCATCGACCAAGGCACCGGTATCGACATTCCTGGCGGTAATCACCCCGTCGAATGGCGCGCGAATCTCCGTGTAGGACGCAAGTTGCGCGAGGCGCGACGTATTCGAGCGCGCCGATGCCAGTACGGCAGCCTTGGCCTGCATGTCGGCGATCTTCTGGTCGGTCTCTTGCTGCGCGACGGAGTTGGACGCCTGCAGGTCCTTCCAGCGGTCCGCAGTGCTCCGCGCCAGCGCGTAGTTGGCGGCGGCGGTCGCTTCGTCGGCGCGTGCCTGGCGCAACTGGTCAGCCACTTCCGGCGCGTCGATCTCGGCCAGCAACTGGCCCTTCTTCACCGGCGTACCGAGGTCCGCATACCAGCGTCGCAAATAGCCGTTGACGCGCGCATAGACCGCTGCATCCTGATAGGCCCGCACATCTCCGGGCAGGACGATTTCGCGCATCGCCGCCGCATGCCCGGGGCGCACGATCCTGACGGCCGGCACCATCGTCTGCGCGGTGCGCTGGGCCAGTGCAGCGTGCGCGTGCAGCCTGGGGACGATCCCGGCGGCCAGCGCATAGGCGAGGACGGCCGCGGCAGCCAGAATGAGGCGCCCCCTCCCGCGCTCGGCAGGTGGCGGGCAGGCAGTTTCAGGCGGTGCATTGTCAGCGGTTTCCCGCAGTGTGGGCAGTGTCATACCAGACCTTTTTCATCAGAGCCAAGTGCCGAATGCGCGGGCGTTGCAGCGGACCGCGTGCCGAGCCAGGTGTGGAGCATCGCGAAGAAGACCGGGACCAGCACCAGCGTGGCGACCGTGCCGCAAGCCAGGCCGCCGATCACGGCGCGCCCGAGCGGCGCGTTCTGGGCCCCCGCGCCGCCGGCGCCAAGTGCCATCGGCACCATGCCGAACAGCATGGCCAGCGCGGTCATGACCACCGGGCGGAAGCGGCCGGCGCCGGCATCGAACGCCGCCCGGAATGGTGTTTTCCCCTGGGCAAGCAGTTCGCGCGCCCGGCTGACCACCAGGATGCTGTTTGCCGTGGCGATGCCCACGCACATGATGGCGCCGGTGAGGGCAGGCACGCTGACCGTGGTGCGCGTGACAAACAGCATCCATGCGATGCCGGACAGCGCGGCCGGCAATCCGCCCAGAATCGCCAGCGGGTCGAGCCAGGACTGGAAGTTGACCACCATCAGCAGGTAGACCAGCACGATGGCCGCGGCAAGGCCTCCCACCAGTCCGGAAAACGAGGTCCGCATGGTCTGGACCTGCCCGCGCACCACCAGGTCGGATCCGGGCGGCAGGTCCTTGCGCACGCTGGCGACAATGCGGTCGATGTCGGCCGCCACGGCGCCCAGGTCCCGGCCCCGCACAGCCCCGAAGATATCCAGCACGGGCTGCACGTTGTAGTGCGACACCACGCCTTGCTGGCTGGTGCGGGTCACGCTGCTGAAGAGTCCCAGTTCGCCGGCACCGCCAAGCCTTGCCGTGGCGGCGCCGAGCCCGAGCGGGATATTCGACAGCGTCTCCAGCGACCCCATCGCATATTGGGGCACCGACACCGTCAACGGATAGCTCACCCCGTTCTTCGGATTGAGCCAGAAGTTCGGCGAGGTCTGGCTGCTGCCGGAAAGCGAGATCAGCAGGTTCTGCGCGACTTCCCGTTGCGACAGCCCCGCTTGCAGTGCGCGCGTGCGGTCTACATTCACCGTGAGTGCCGGCTGGTCGGCCGGCTGCTGGATATGCAGGTCCGACAGGCCAGGCACCGCCGCGAGCTTCCCGAACAGCCGCTGCGCGACCACGCGGTTGCCGTTCAGGTCATTGCCGACGATCTGCACGTCGATCGGCGCGGGCAGTCCGAAGTTCAGGATCTGGCTGACCATGTCCGAGGGCAGGAACGAGAAGCTCACGCCGGGAAACGCCTTCGGAAGCAGGGCGCCGAGCCTGTCGACCACATCCGCCGTGCCACCGCTGCCGGGCTTCAGCGACACCAGGATCTCCGCATCGGCGGTGCCGATCGGCAGCGCGGAATCGTAGGTCAGGTTGATGCCGCTGACCGGCAGGCCGATGTTGTCGACGATGCCGGACACGCGTGCCGGGCCGACCTCGTTACGGATGGCCGTCTCCACCTCATCGGCAATGCGTGCGGTTTCCTCGATGCGCGTGCCGGTCCGCGCACGCATGTGCAGGCGGATTTCGCCGCTGTCCACGCTGGGGAAGAAGTCCTGGCCAAGAAAAGGCACCAGGGCCATGGAGCCGGCGCAACCCAGCGCGAACACGAGCACGGCACGCCTCGGGTGAGCGAGCGCGGTGCCGAGCAGACGGCTGTAACGCGCGCGCAACGCCTCGAATGCCAGGTCGAAGCGGTGGTGCAGGCCTGCAAAGAACCGCCGCACGCGGCCAGCGGTGGCGGCGCCGTTCCCTTTGGTGGCTTCGCTGCGCAACAGGTAGTGGGCAAGCGTCGGAATCAGCGTGCGCGACAGGAAGTAGGAGGCCATCATCGCGAACACCACGGCTTCGGCCATCGGCACGAACAGGTAGCGCGCCACGCCGCTCAGCATGAACATCGGCAGGAACACGATGCAGATGCACAGCGTGGAGACCAGCGTAGGCAGCGCGATCTGCGCCGATCCGTCCAGGATCGCCTGTTCCAGGGGCTTGCCCATTTCGCGATGGTGCGTCACGTTCTCGATCGCCACGGTGGCGTCGTCCACCAGCACGCCCACGGCGAGCGCCAGCCCGCCGAGCGTCATGATGTTCAGCGTCTGGCCCAGCGCCGACAGCGCGATCAGGGCCGCCAGCACCGACAGCGGAATCGTGACCGCAATGATCAGCGTGGAGCGCCAGCTGCCCAGGAACAGCAGGATCATCAGGGCTGTCAGGCAGGCGGCAATGAGCGCCTCGTGCAGGACTCCGTCAATGGCCGATTGCACGAACACGGACTGGTCGGAGATCGGCTGCACCTGCAGTGATTTCGGCAGCCCTGCAGTGACCTTCGGCAGCAAGGCCTTGATCTGGGCAATGATCGACAAGGTCGAGGCGTTGCCGCTTTTCTCGATCTCCAGCAGCGCGGCACGCTTGCCGTCGCGGCGCACCAGATTGGTCTGCGGCGCATAGCCATCGCGCACATGGGCCACGTCCCGCACGTAGATGGTGCCATCGCGGTCGCTTCGGACCGGCAGGTCGTTCAGCGCCGCGACGGTCTGCGTGCTGCCGTTCAGGTCGACGCGGTACTCGAGCGCGCCGATCTTGGCCGTGCCGCCCGGCAAGATCAGGTTCTGGGCATTGATAGCGTTGACCACGTCCAGCGGCGACAGGCCGCGCGCCTGCAGCGCACGCGTGTCGAGATCCACCATCACCTGCCTGACCTTGCCGCCGTAAGGCAAGGGGATCGATGCGCCCTGCACGGTAGCGAGCTGCGTGCGGATAAAGCTGTTGCCGAGATCGTAAAGGTCCTGCTCTGGCAGGCTGTCGCTGCCCAGCGCGAGCCGCAGGATGGGCACCGTCGAGGCGCTGTAGCTCAGGATCAGCGGCGGTGTGGTGCCCGGCGGCAAGCTCTTGAGCATCGACTGTGCGCCCGACGAGGCCTGGGCAATCGCGCGATTGATATCGGCGCCGGGATGGAAGAAGACCTTGATGACCGCCACGCCGGGCAGCGTCTGCGATTCGATATGTTCAATGTCGTCGACGCTGTTGGTCAGCGAGCGCTCATATACCGTCACCATCCGCTGCGCCATGTCTTCGGCGGAGAGGCCGTTGTAAGTCCACACCACGCTGACCACCGGGATATCGATCGACGGAAAAATGTCGGTAGGCGTGCGCAGAATCACCAGCGGGCCGGCCAGCAGCAGGCAGATGGCCAGCACCACAAAGGTATAAGGCCGGCTCAGGGCGAGCCTGACAATCCACATTTCATCCCCCAGAAGGCTGCCTGGCCCGCTGAATGCGACGGCCTGGCATGTCGACCGGATTCTAGGAAGGCAGGGGTGCGCCGGACGCCAACAGAACGATTACAGTCTTGTCATCCTGAGCGGCAAGCAGCGCCGCTATCATCGGATTGCAGAAAGCAGGCATGCGCGATAAGCGCACGGGGCCTGGAACGGAAAGACCATGAAGATTCTTGTTGTGGAAGACGAGCCCAAGACGGGCGAATACCTGCGCAAAGGCCTGACCGAGTCATCCTTTGTGGTCGATGTCGCGGTGACGGGCGGAGATGGCCTGCACCAGGCCACGGAACACGAATACGACCTGATCATCCTGGATGTCATGCTGCCGGGCATGAGCGGGTGGGACGTGCTCAGGCAGCTGCGCGAGCGCAAGGACACGCCGGTCCTGTTCCTGACGGCCAGGGACGAAGTGGAAGACCGTGTCCGCGGCCTGGAGCTCGGCGGCGACGACTATCTTGCCAAACCGTTTGCCTTTGTCGAACTGCTCGCGCGGGTACGCACGCTGCTGCGGCGCGGACCGGTGCGCGAGGCCGACCGTATCGAAATCGGCGACCTGGAGATCGACGTGATCCGCCATCGCGTCACCCGGGCTGGCCAGCGCATCGACCTGACTCCGCGCGAATTCGCCCTGCTGCATTTCCTGGCCAGGCGGCATGGGGAGGTGCTCAGCCGCACGCACATTGCCTCCCAGGTGTGGGACATGAACTTCGACAGCGATACCAATGTGGTGGACGTGGCCATCCGCCGCCTGCGCGCAAAGATGGACGACCACTTCGCGCCCAAGCTGATCCACAGCGTACGCGGCATCGGCTACGTCCTCGAAATACGGCCATCGTGACACAGGCACGCTCACTGACCACGCGTCTCGCGCTGTCATTTGCGCTGATCGCAGGCTGTGCCTTTGCCGGCGTCGGCATGTACCTGTACCAGGCGCTCGCCACGCAGATTATCGAACGCGATGACGCGGAGCTGCTGCGCAAGGCGACTCGCGCGCGTGCCGAACTGGCCGAACGCGACGGCAGCGCGGCGGAGCCATTGCGCGAACTGGGCAGGGTGGTATCCGGCAATGACGAATACGGCCTGCGGGTGCGATCGCCTGACGGGACCGTGCTTTTGGCGGCTGGCGCCGATGCGGGAACCATTCCCGAGGTGGCTAGCCTTGCAGCGGGCGTGCCGATTGACGGCAATGCGATTCAGTCATGGAGCACAAGCCATGGCTACCCGGTGCGCGGTGTACTCATGCTGGCTCCGGCCGGGGCAGGATCTGGGCAGCCGCAGGTGGTGCTTTATCAGGTTGCCGCCTCGCGCCTGGCGCTGCTGCGCACCTATCGATGGAAAGTCATGATCGCAGCATGCCTCGGCGCGCTGGGTGCCGGCTTGCTTGGCTATGCCGCACTACATGCCGGTATGGCCCCACTCAGGCGGATCGCAGCCGGGACGAAGACGGTCACTTTCTCAAGCGGTGCCTTGCCTGTCGATCCGTCGGAGCTTCCAGCCGAGCTGAACGAGCTGGCGCAGGCGCTCCAGCACATGATCGAACGGCTACGTGAACGGTACGAGCGGCTGTCACAGTTCTCTGCCGATCTTGCACACGACTTTCGAACGCCGATTGGCAACCTGCTCGGGCAAACACAGGTGGCGCTCGCGAGCGACCGCTCTGCAGACGAATACCAGGCGTTGCTGGCGTCGAACATCGAGGAGTATGAGCGTCTGGCCCGCATGATCGAAAACATGCTGTTCCTGGCGCGAGCGGACAACGCACGGGTAGCTCTCAACTATGCTGACCTGGACCTGGCCGTGGAACTGGACCGGCAGGCCGACTACTTTGAGTTGCTCGCGGATTCGAGGCAGATAACCATATCCGTCGACGCACGCGGGATGGTCTTTGCTGATGCTTTCCTGCTGCGTCGAGCCATTGGCAACCTGATCTCGAATGCAGTGCGTTATTCCCCGCCAGGGGCACAGATCGGATTGTCGGCTCGCCAGCTTGAGGGCGAGGCCAGAATCGAAGTCAGCAATCCGGGGCCGGGGATTGCGGCCGAGCATCTGCCTAAGCTGTTCGACCGCTTTTTCCGCGGCGATCCGGCGCGCGCCAATTCGCTTGAGTCTTCAGGCATCGGACTGGCCATCGTGAAGACCATCATGGAACTTCACCATGGCTCCGTGCAGGCCGAATCGACGCCGGGCGAAATGACCATCTTCCGACTGGTCTTTCCTGAACGCCCGGCATCTCCCTGAGCTGCTTTTTTTTAGCCTTCCGACGATTGGTGCGCGCCATCCAGGTAAGGATCGCGCGCATTGTTGTTGGCGCCATCGGTGAAAGGATCGCGTTGACGGTGCACTTGATCGGCGTTGCCCGATTCGAACGCCGTGGCGGAAGGATCGGATACCGCCGAAGCGAACTGCGCGGCGGAACCCAGCGCCGTGGCAAGCACGGCGGCAACGATGAATCGATGGGATGGCTTCATGGTGTTTCTCCTGACAGTTTCCCGGCAAGCGATTGTCTTGCCGTGGAAACGAGTCTAGGAGGGGGATACCAACCATTGACCGGCAGGCTGATGACAGATTTGTCATTAACGCGCGGCGCTCTGCGTGTGATTAACGCAATTAACCGACAGGTTCCGCCTCAAACAAAAAAGCGCGCCGGAATCCGGCGCGCTCAACTTACTACCAGCACAAAGAGGGAGAGCCCCGAAGGCTCAGTACTTCCACATGACCTGCTGCAGCTGCTTGCTGTCGTTGGTCTTGGTCAGCGCCAGCGCCATCAGGATGCGCGCCTTCTGCGGAAGCTGGTCGTCGGTGACGATCCAGTCGTACTTGTCGTCCGGTTGCTCGGCGTTGCGGATCACCACACCGCTGCCGGTGCGCGAGGCACGCACGATCTGCACGCCCTTAGCGCGCGCCGCCTTCAACGGCTCGACCATGTAGTCGCCGACGCTGCCGTTGCCGGTGGCGGCATAGATGATCGCCTTGGCGCCGTTCTTCACAGCAGCGTCGACGCTGCCGGGGTTCACGTTGCCATAGGCATAGACCACCGCGACTTCAGGAAGCTTGTCGATCTTGTCGATGTCGAACTCGGTCTGCGTGGTGTGCGGGCGAGCCGGCAGCCGGTAGAACAGCGTGCGGCCTTCCACGACGTAGCCGAGCGGGCCGAACGGCGAGCGGAAGGTTTCGGTCTTGAAGGTATTGCTCTTGGTCACATCGCGGCCGGTGTGGATTTCGTCGTTCAGCACCGCCAGCGTGCCCTTGCCGCGGGACGCGGGATTGGAAGCAACCAGCACGGCGTCATACAGGTTCAGCGCGCCATCGGCACCGAGCGCCGTACCGGGACGCATCGAGCCAACCACCACTACGGGCTTGTCGCTCTTGAGCGTCAGGTTCAGGAAGTAGGCCGTTTCCTCGATGGTGTCGGTGCCATGCGTGATGACAATGCCATCAACGTCGGGCTGCTTGAGCAGTTCCGAAACACGCTTGCCCAGTTTCAGCAGGCGCTCGTTGTTGAAGCTCTCCGAACCGATCTGGAAAATCTGCTCGCCCTTGACGTTCGCGACCTTCGAGATCTCTGGCACCGAGGCAATGATCTTGTCGACCGGCACCACCGCGGACTGGTAGGCCGCCGTGTTGGTCGCCGATGCGCCGGCGCCGGCAATGGTGCCGCCCGTGCCGATGATGACGATATTGGCCTTGCGGGCTTCCGCCTGGGTCCCAGCGGGCGTTCCCGATGACGGAGCGGCCGGGGCAAGCTGAGCGTGGGCAGTACCGGTGATCAGGCTGGCGGCGAGCAGGGCGGCGGCCAGAGTCGTGGTGCGGGCGAAACGTTTCATGATTCTCCTCGGTGCAAACGGCTTGCGTGCCTTTTGGGCCGGACGCCGCCGCTTATGTTCGATTGGTGGCTGCGAGGAGGCCCGGGTTTCGGGCCATGGTCGGCAGCGGGTCGAACTATAAGGCAGGAGAAATTGCCGCGCGAGAGGGGATACGAGGGTTATGCCGATTCGGCATGACCCTGGTGAGTTGATAACTCAAATCACATAGAAATCCGCATATGCATTGCGGCGGTCCGGATGGCCGGCGGAAGTATTGCCACCGGCGGCAAGGTCAGGAGCGCGCCGGGACCCCGGCGCTTTCCAATCAGAACGCGTCGCCCGGCACGCGCACCCAGCCTTCCATCAGCACGCGTGCGCTGCGGCTCATGATGGCCTTGGTGACGGTCCAGTCGCCGTTGGACTGGCTCGCTTCCGCACCCACGCGCAGCGTGCCCGACGGATGGCCAAAGCGCACCGCATTGCGTTCGCCGCCACCGGCCGCCAGGTTGACCAGCGTACCCGGGATGGCTGCAGCGGTGCCAATCGCCACGGCGGCCGTGCCCATCATCGCGTGGTGCAGCTTGCCCATCGACAGCGCACGCACGAGGAGGTCCACGTCGCCGGCGCCGACCGGCTTGCCGCTGGAAGCGACATAGTCCTTCGGCTTCGCGACGAAGGCGACCTTCGGCGTGTGCTGGCGCTTGGCGGCCTCATCGACGCTCTTGATCAGGCCCATGCGCACGGCGCCGTAGGCACGGATCGTCTCGAACATCGCCAGCGCCTTCGGATCGCCGTTGATGGCTTCCTGCAGTTCGGTGCCGGTGTAGCCGATGGCTTCCGCGTTGACGAAGATCGTCGGAATGCCGGCGTTGATCATGGTCGCCTTGAATGTGCCCACGCCAGGCACTTCGAGATCATCGACGAGATTGCCCGTCGGGAACATCGCACCGCCGCCGTCGCCTTCTTCGTCGGCGGCCGGGTCCATGAATTCGAGCTGGACTTCAGCGGCGGGGAAGGTCACGCCGTCGAGTTCGAAATCGCCGGTTTCCTGCACTTCACCGTTGGTGATGGGCACGTGGGCGATGATGGTCTTGCCGATGTTCGCCTGCCAGATGCGCACGACGGCCGTGCCATTCTGCGGCACGCGCGACGCATCGACGAGGCCGCCGCTGATCGCGAACGGGCCGACTGCGGCGGACAGGTTGCCGCAGTTGCCGCTCCAGTCGACGAACGGCTGGTCGATCGAGACCTGGCCGAACAGGTAGTCGACGTCGTGGTCCGGGCGGCTGCTCTTCGACACGATCACCGTCTTGCTGGTGCTCGACGTCGCAGCCCCCATGCCGTCGATCTGCTTGCCGTACGGGTCAGGGCTGCCAATCACGCGCATCAGCAGCGCGTCGCGTGCCTTGCCGGGAACCTGCGCCGTCTCGGGCAGGTCCTGCAGGCGGAAGAACACGCCCTTGCTGGTGCCACCGCGAATGTAGGTGGCGGGAATCTTGATCTGGGGTACGTGGGCCATGGAAGTCTTTGTCCTGGTCAAAACTGCAGCGGGCGGTACGTTGCCGCACCGCCCGCTTATCTCGCTACCTTAAGCAGCCGCTTTCGCGGATTCAAGGAAGTCCTGCGCGAAGCGCTGCAGCACGCCGCCGGCTTCGTAGATCGACACTTCCTCGTCGCTGTCCAGGCGGCACGTCACGGGCACTTCGATGCGCTCGCCATTGCGGCGGTGGATCACCAGCGTGAGGTCCGCACGCGGCTGGCGCTCGCCCGTCACGTCGTAGGTTTCGGTGCCGTCGAGGCCCAGCGTCAGGCGGTTCACGCCCGGCTTGAACTCGAGCGGCAGTACGCCCATGCCGATCAGGTTGGTGCGGTGGATGCGCTCGAAGCCTTCGGCCACGATCACTTCCACGCCCGCCAGACGCACGCCCTTGGCCGCCCAGTCACGCGACGAGCCCTGGCCGTAGTCGGCACCCGCCACGATGATCAGCGGCTGCTTGCGGTCCATGTAGGTCTCGATGGCTTCCCACATGCGCACGACCTTGCCTTCGGGCTCGACGCGTGCCAGCGAACCCTTCTTGACCTGGCCGTCGACCACGGCCATTTCGTTGATCAGCGTCGGGTTGGCGAACGTTGCGCGTTGCGCGGTCAGGTGGTCGCCGCGGTGGGTTGCGTAAGAGTTGAAGTCCTCCTCCGGCAGGCCCATCTTAGCCAGGTACTCACCCGCGGCGCTGTTGGCGAGGATCGCGTTCGACGGCGACAGGTGGTCGGTGGTGATGTTGTCGCCGAGCACTGCCAGCGGACGCAGGCCCTTCAGCGTGCGTTCGCCGGCCAGGGCGCCTTCCCAGTACGGCGGGCGGCGGATGTACGTGCTCTGCGCGCGCCAGTCGTACAGCGGGCTGATGGGCTCGCCGCTTTGCGCGGTGATCGCGAACATCGGCTCGTAGACCTTGCGGAACTGCTCGGGCTTCACCGACTTGGCGACGATCGCGTCGATCTCTTCGTCGGTCGGCCAGATGTCCTTCAGGTACACCGGCTTGCCTTCCTTGTCGGTGCCCAGCACGTCGCGCTCGATGTCGAAGCGCATCGTGCCGGCGATGGCGTAGGCCACCACCAGCGGCGGCGAAGCCAGGAAGGCTTGCTTGGCGTACGGGTGAATGCGGCCGTCGAAATTGCGGTTGCCCGACAGCACAGCCGTCGCGTACAGGTCGCGGTCGATGATTTCCTGCTGGATCTTCGGATCCAGCGCGCCCGACATGCCGTTGCAGGTCGTGCAGGCGAACGCGACGATGCCAAAGCCCAGTGCTTCCAGGTCCGGCAGCAGCTTCGACTCTTCCAGGTACAGCTCGACCGCCTTCGATCCCGGCGCGAGCGATGACTTGACCCACGGCTTGCGGGTCAGGCCACGCGCATTGGCATTGCGCGCGAGCAGCGCGGCGGCAATCACGTTGCGCGGGTTGCTGGTGTTGGTGCAGCTGGTGATGGCGGCGATGATCACGGCGCCATCGGGCATCAGACCTTCGGCTTCCTGCGCCTTGGCCTTGTCGAGGTCCACGGCGATACCGCGCTCGGCCAGTGCCGAAGTCGGCAGGCGCTTGTGAGGGTTCGACGGGCCGGCCATGTTGCGCACGACGCTCGACAGGTCGAACTTCAGCACGCGCTCGTACTCGGCGTTGTTCAGCGTGTCGGCCCACAGGCCGGCGGTCTTCGCATACGTCTCGACCAGCTTGACCTGCTCGTCTTCGCGGCCGGTCAGGCGCAGGTAGTCCAGCGTCTGGTTGTCGATGAAGAACATCGCAGCCGTAGCGCCGTACTCCGGTGCCATGTTCGAGATCGTGGCGCGGTCCCCGAGCGTCAGGCTCGAGGCACCTTC
The DNA here is from genome assembly GCF_057073735.1 of Cupriavidus sp. C1SS-2L. Taxonomy (NCBI): domain Bacteria; kingdom Pseudomonadati; phylum Pseudomonadota; class Betaproteobacteria; order Burkholderiales; family Burkholderiaceae; genus Cupriavidus; species Cupriavidus sp. C1SS-2L. The sequence continues at coordinate 2,013,698 of NZ_CP172708.1, read as the reverse complement.
GCCGCGGAATTCCAGGTATGCGCCGACGACTTTTTCCTTGCGCAGGAACTCGGTCAGGGCCAGCACGATGTCGGTGGCGGTGATGCCAGGCTGGCGCTTGCCGGTCAGCTCGACGCCGACGATGTCAGGCAGGCGCATCCACGAGGCGCGGCCCAGCATGACGTTCTCGGCTTCCAGGCCGCCCACGCCGATGGCGATCACGCCCAGCGCGTCGACGTGCGGCGTGTGGCTGTCGGTGCCCACGCAGGTGTCGGGGTAGGCCACGCCCTTGTCCGCGTGGATCACGGGCGACATCTTCTCCAGGTTGATCTGGTGCATGATGCCGTTGCCCGGCGGGATCACGTCGACGTTCTGGAAGGCCTTCTTGGTCCAGTTGATGAAGTCGAAGCGGTCCTCGTTGCGGCGATCCTCGATGGCGCGGTTCTTGGCGAACGCATCCGGGTCGAAACCGCCACATTCGACGGCCAGCGAGTGGTCGACGATCAGTTGCACCGGCACCACCGGGTTGACCTTGGCGGGGTCGCCGCCCTGGTCGGCGATGGCGTCGCGCAGGCCGGCCAGGTCCACCAGCGCGGTCTGGCCAAGGATGTCATGGCATACCACGCGCGCGGGGAACCACGGGAAATCCAGTTCGCGCTTGCGCTCGATCAGCTGCTTGAGCGAATCGGTCAGCGTGGCCGGGTCGCAGCGGCGCACGAGATTCTCGGCCAGCACGCGCGACGTGTAGGGCAGCTTGTCATAGGCACCCGGCTGGATTGCCTCGACGGCTTCGCGCGCGTCAAAGAAATCCAGCTTGGTGCCCGGCAGTGGTTTGCGGTGTGCAGTGTTCATGGCGTGGGGAATTCTGGGTAATGCAGGAGCCAAGGAATACCCTGGTCCGGTATCGTGCTTCGTACCGCTTTCGCGGGAACGAAGCACGTTTGCCGCAGGGCGCTTGTTCAGATCAGCGCTTTTCGATCGGCACGAACGTCAGGTTCTCCGGACCAGTGTAGTTGGCGCTCGGGCGGATGATCTTGTTGTCGATGCGCTGCTCGATGATATGCGCAGCCCAGCCAGAAGTGCGAGCGATCACGAACAGCGGCGTGAACATTGCGGTCGGCACGCCCATCATGTGGTAGCTCACGGCGCTGAACCAGTCCAGGTTCGGGAACATCTTCTTGATGTCCCACATCACCGTTTCCAGGCGCTCGGCGATGTCGAACATCTTCATCGAGCCGGCGTCCTTCGACAGGTTGCGCGCGGTTTCCTTGATGACCTGGTTGCGCGGGTCCGCCACGGTGTACACCGGGTGGCCGAAGCCGATCACGACTTCCTTGTTTTCCACGCGGCGGGTGATGTCGGCCTGCGCTTCGTCCGGGGTGTCGTAGCGCTTCTGGATCTCGAAGGCCACTTCATTGGCGCCGCCGTGCTTGGGGCCGCGCAGCGCGCCGATCGCGCCGCAGATGGCCGAGTGCATGTCAGAGCCCGTGCCGGCGATCACGCGGCCGGTGAAGGTCGAGGCATTGAACTCGTGCTCCGCGTACAGGATCAGCGAAGTGTGCATGGCGCGCTCCCACAGCGCGGACGGCTTCTTGCCGTGCAGCAGGTGCAGGAAGTGGGCGCCGATGGTGTCGTCGTCGGTTTCCACTTCGATGCGGCGGCCATTGTGGCTGTAGTGGTACCAGTACAGCAGCATCGAACCCAGGCTGGCCATCAGCTGGTCGGCGATGTCACGCGCGCCCGGGGTGTTGTGGTCGTCCTTCTCGGGCAGCACGGTGCCCAGTACCGACACGCCGGTGCGCATCACGTCCATCGGGTGGGCCGAGGCGGGCACGCATTCCAGCGCAGCCTTGACGTTGGCGGGCAGGCCGCGCAGCGACTTCAGCTTGGTCTTGTAGGCGGCCAGTTCGGCCTTGTTCGGCAGCTTGCCATGGACCAGCAGGTGGGCGATTTCTTCGAATTCGCAGGCGTCTGCCACGTCCAGGATGTCATAGCCGCGGTAATGCAGGTCGTTGCCGGTACGGCCGACGGTACACAGCGCGGTATTACCGGCGGTCACGCCCGACAGGGCAACGGACTTCTTGGGCTTCGGGGTGGCGATCGCTTGTGCTTCGGACATCTGGGTCTCCTTGTGAGGTACGGGTCGACAGGTGGGTGGCCTTACTTGGCCTTGCCCTGTGCAAACAGGGCGTCGAGTTTCTGTTCGTAGGCGTGGTAGCCGATGCTTTCGTACAGTTCAGCACGGGTCTGCATGGTCTCGACCACATTCTTCTGGGTGCCGTCGCGGCGGATGGCGGTGTAGACGTTCTCGGCGGCCTTGTTCATCGCGCGGAAGGCCGACAGCGGGTACAGCACCATCGACACGCCGGAGCCGGCCAGTTCGTCGGTGGTGAACAGCGGCGTGGCGCCAAATTCGGTGATGTTGGCCAGCACGGGCACCTTCACGGCGTCCACGAACTTGCGGTACATGGCCAGGTCGGTCATGGCTTCCGGGAAGATCGCGTCGGCGCCAGCCTCGACGCACGCCACGGCGCGCTCGATGGCGCTTTCCAGGCCTTCCACGGCCAGCGCGTCGGTACGCGCCATAATCACGAAGTTCTCGTCGGTACGGGCGTCAACGGCGGCCTTGATGCGGTCGACCATCTCGGTCTGCGTGACGATTTCCTTGTTCGGGCGGTGGCCGCAGCGCTTCGCGCCGACCTGGTCTTCGATGTGCATGGCACCGGCGCCGGCCTTGATCAGCGAGCGGGTGGTGCGTGCCACGTTGAAGGCCGACGAACCAAAGCCGGTGTCGACGTCGACCAGCAGCGGCACATCGCATACATCGCTGATGCGGCGCACGTCGATCAGCACGTCTTCCAGGCCCGAGATGCCCAGGTCAGGCAGGCCCAGCGAGCCCGCGGCCACGCCGCCGCCCGACAGGTAGATCGCACGGTAGCCGGCGCGCTTGGCCAGCAGGGCGTGGTTGGCGTTGATGGTGCCCACCACCTGCAGCGGGTGCTCTTCGGCCAGGGCCTGGCGGAAGCGGGCGCCAGCGGAGCGGGCCAGGTCGGATGCGGAATAGGTCATGGTTGCGGTGTCTCGTTTCAGGCAGGGAATGAACAGGGCCCTTACTGCAAGCGCTATGCCAGCCTGCGCGGCGGACTCATGGTGAGCAACTAACCTATTGATGTAATTGAAATTTTCAATGTATTAAGTCAGCGCTCCGGCTCCGTTTCATGGATTTCATCCCTGCCTTGCATTTCATTGGCGCAATTCGCATTGCATGATTGAAATTCAAGCGGCTGACGCGCACAATAGCGGCACTCTACGCCTTAAACACCATGCCACCGACCGTTTCTTCCCCCGGCCTGCCACGCATCTGGGCGCTCGGCATCAGCCGTCTGCAGCGCGCTTTCGCCGAACTGATTCCCGCCTATTCCCACCTTGCAGAGTTCCGCATCGTCGGGCGCGCCTATGACTCCGCGGCCGACGCGATCCGCCGCGAGGCGCGCGAGGGCAAGCTCGATGTCGTCGTGTCCGGCGGCTCGAATGGCGCCTACCTGCGCCAGCACGTGGATGTGCCGGTGGTGCTGGTCAAGGTTACGGGCTTCGATGTGATGAGCGCGCTCGCGACAGCGCGGCGCATCTCGCCAAATGTGGCGCTGGTGACGCATGCGTCCACCTATGCCGAAGTGGATGAATTCACGCGCGCGTTCTCGCTGTCGATTCCGGCCTACACCTATCTGACCGAAGACGATGCGACCGCCCGCGTGCAGACGCTAAAGCAGGAGGGCGTAAAGGTGGTGGTCGGCCCCGGTCTGGTGACGGACCTGGCGGACCGCCTCGGCCTGATCGGCGTCTTTCTCTATTCCGGCAACTCCGTGCGCATGGCGCTCGAGGACGCGATCGAAGCGGCCCGGCTGCGGCGCATCGAGTCCGGCCGGCGCGACTACGTCAACAACATCCTCGCGCACCTGAACGAGGGCGTGGCGGCCGTCGACGGTGAGGGGCGCATCCAGTCGTTCAACCCGGCGATGGAACGCTTTCTCGGCACGCCTGCCGCGAGCGCCGTCGGGCGCAAGCTGCAGTCGCTGTCGCCGGGGCTGTCGCTGGACGATGTAATCCAGACTGGCGCCAAGGAACTCGAAGCGATCCAGAAGGTGGGCGACCGCATGGTGGTGGTCAACCGCATCCCGCTCGCGAATGAATCCGGCACTACGGGCGCGCTGCTGACGCTGCAGGACGCGACGGCCATCCAGCGCGTGGACCGCAACCTGCGTTCGCGCAGCCGTACGCGCCTGCCCGGTGTGCGCTACAGCCTGGAGGACCTGGCCGGCACGTCGGCAGCCATGATGCACGTGCGCGAACTTGCGCGGCGCTATGCGTCGGTCGACTCCACCGTGCTGATTGGCGGCGAGAGCGGTACTGGCAAAGAGGTGCTGGCACAAGGCATGCACGACGCGAGCCCGCGCCGCGCGTTCCCGTTCGTGGCGGTCAATTGCGCCGCGTTTCCCGAAACGCTGCTGGAAAGCGAACTGTTCGGCTACGAGGAGGGCGCCTTCACCGGCGCGCGGCGCGGCGGCAAGGCTGGCCTGTTCGAGTCTGCCCACAACGGCACGCTCTTCCTCGATGAAGTCGGCGACATGCCGCCCGCTCTGCAGACGCGTTTGCTGCGCGTGCTTCAGGAAAAGCAGGTGCTGCCGATCGGCGGGCTGGAAGCTGTGCCGGTCAATGTGCGCGTGATCGCCGCCACACACAGGGACCTGGTGCAGCGCGTCAGCGAGGGGACCTTCCGGCAGGATCTTTACTACCGGCTGAATATCCTGCGCATCGAAGTGCCGCCGCTGCGCGCGCGCGCGGAGGACCTGCCTGAGCTGGCCGAACTGCTTTACCGGCGCGCGCTCGAACGGCTGGGCCTTGAGGATCACGAAGGCTTGCCGCAAGCGGCCCGCGCCCGCCTGGCGGGCTATCACTGGCCGGGCAATATCCGCGAACTGGAAAACGTGACGGAGCGCATCGCCGTGCTGGTCGCCGGCCGGCCGCTGGAACCGGCGGAATTGCTGCGCGAACTGCAGGCCGCGGTCCCGGAATTGTTTGGCGATGATCTGGGCGCCATGCCTGATGCCGCGATCTCCGTGGATGAGCCCGTACAGGAACCTATGCGCGGTGGCCGCCAGCGTCGCGTCGGCCGTTCGCTAGCCGGTGTTGCGCAGGCCAGCGAAGCCGAGCATATCCGCCGCGTGCTGGCCGAGTGCGGTGGCGACCGCAACGCGGCGTGCCACATCCTCGGGATCAGCCCGACCACGCTGTGGCGCCGGCTCCGGGCTGCCTGAGCGGCTGTATCAGGCCGGCGTCTTGCGGAACGAAATCGCGAAGCGGTTCCAGGTGTTGATGGCGGCCACCAGCAACGTAAGGTTGACCAGTTCCGCATCGTCGAAATGCGGGCGCACCGCTTCCCAGACTGCGTCGGGCACGTGATCTTGGGACACCAGCGTCACGGCCTCGGTCCATGCCAGCGCGGCGCGCTCGCGATCGGTGAAGAACGGCGTTTCGCGCCACACCGACACGGTCGCCAGGCGGCGGTCGTCTTCGCCGCCCTTGCGCGCGTCGGTCGTGTGCAGGTCGATGCAGAAGGCGCAGCCGTTGATCTGCGATGCGCGCAGGCGCACCAGTTCCACCAGCGGCTTGTCCAATCCGCTCCTGGCGATCTGTTCTTCGAGCGCCATGATGGCCTTGATGACGGCGGGGCTTGGCTTGTAGAAATCCAGACGTTGTTGCATGGCTTGCTCCAGTTCGTGTCTCGGGGTCTGTTGCGCGACGCCGGACGGCGTCGCCATGGGAACAAGAGTAGGACGCCAACTGGTTATGCAAAATGGCCGATTTTTACGATTTTTAGGTAACCGGTTGCCGCGGGGCCGCCCTGTCGCAGCCGTCGTTCAGTCTGCGTCGCGGTGGCCGGACAGCGCATCTGCCAGTCGGCCAAGTCCGCCCTGGACTCCAGCGACGTCGATGCCACCGTAGCCGAACAACAGCGCCGGACGCGGTGCCGTGCCGGCGAACATGCCGGCGGTGCCATAAAGCCCGACCGATCTGGTGGCAGCCACCCTGATCATGGCGGCTTCATCGTGCGGGCCCCGGATCGCGGCAACCAGATGGATCCCTGCAGCCGATGGGGGCGGCGTGAACCATTGCGCCAGATCGCCGCGTAAGCGCTCCAGCAATGCGGCGCGCCGCGCGGCGTACTCCTTGTGCATGCGCCGCAGGTGCTTGGCGAAATAGCCATCGAGCATGAACTTCGCGAGCGCAATTTGCGTCATGGTGCAGCTGTGCCAGTCACTGACCTGCCTGGCCCGGCGCAGCGCGGTGCCGAGCGGCGCGGGCGGAATGACATAGCCCACGCGCAGTTCGGGAAAGATGGTCTTGGAAAAGGTGCCCACGTAAGCCACTACGCCGGCGGTGTCCAGGCTCTTGAGCGACTCCATGGGCCGGCCTTCGAAGCGGTATTCGCCATCGTAGTCGTCTTCGACCACCAGCGCGCCGTGGCGCTGAGCCCATGCCAGCAAGGCCAGCCTGCGCTCCAGGCTCATGGGCATGCCTAGCGGAAACTGGTGAGACGGCGTGACGTAGACCATCCGCGCATTCGGTGGCAGCGCGTCGACAATCAAGCCTTCCTCGTCCACCGCTACCGGCACCACGTGCGCGCCCAGCGCGGCGAAGAGGATGCGTGCAGGCGGATAGCCCGGGTCTTCCATGGCAATCACTTCGCCGGGCCGGATGGCAACCCTTGTCAACAGGTCCAGTGCCTGCTGCGCGCCCTGCGTGATGATCACCTCCTGCCAGTGGCTGACCACGGCGCGGCTGAAGGCGAGATAGCGCGCCACGGCCAGGCGCAGTTCCTGCTCTCCTGCCGGATCGTGGTAGGCGCCGCGGCCGCGTGCTTGAACTCGCAGCGCGTGGCTCACGCAGCGGCGCCACTGGTCAAACGGAAACACGCGCTTGTCGGTGACGCCGCCGACGAAGTCATAGTCGGGCGGGGCCTCTGTGCGCGTCATTGGCAGCGCGTCGCCCATCTCGTCCCAGATCGACCCTGTCGCGGGCGAAGTGGCCGGCTTGGTGGGCGGCGGGGCGAGCCGCGTCATGGCGTCCGCGACGAAGGTGCCATCGCCGGCGCGCGAGCGCAGATAGCCCTCGGCAATCAGCCGTTCGAACACATCGAGCGTGGTCTTGCGCGAGACGCCGAGCCGCAGCGCCAGTTCGCGCGTGGAAGGCAGGCGTTGCCCCGGCGCCAGGCGCCCGTCCATCACACCGGCGCGAAGCTGCCGATAGAGCTGGCCGGCAAGATTCTGGCGGCCGTGAATCGTCAGGTGTACATCCATGAGGCGGAGGGGCTCGCAGGAAGAATGCGCAAGGCGCGGGTTATCTGGCCGCCGGAGCGGGCGGCCAGGCGCCATGCTAGCCCGCGCGGGGCGCCATGCGCGCAAATGGCGTTGGCGTCAGCCCCTTTCCGGCGAGCCAATCCTGATTGAAGAGCCGGCCGAAGTAAAGATCGCCGCGATCGCACAGCAGCGTGACGATGGTGTGTCCCGGCCCCATCTCCCGTGCGAGCGCGACGGCGGCGGCAACGTTGATGCCGGTCGATCCGCCGAGAAACAGCCCTTCCTCGCGCAGCAGACGGTAGACCATGTTCACGCAGGCCTGGTCGTCAACCCGCACGGCGTCGTCGATCACGGTGTCCTGCAGATTCGCCGTGATGCGGCTCGAACCAATGCCCTCCGTGATCGAGTTGCCTTCGGACTTCAGTTCGCGATGCTTGACGAAGTTGTACAGGCTGCTGCCGTACGGGTCGGCCAGCACGATACGCACATGCGGGCCATGCTCCTTCAGGAAGCGCGAAATGCCCGCCAGCGAGCCCCCGGTGCCGGTGGCGCAGACGAAGGCATCGATGCGGCCGGCGGTGTCGTGCCAGATTTCCGGGCCCGTGGTTTCGTAGTGGGCCTGGCGGTTGGCGAGGTTGTCGAACTGGTTGGCCCAGATCGCGTTTGCCGTTTCCTGGGCGAGCCGGCCGGCGATCTTCTGGTAGTTGTTGGGGTCGGCGTACGGCTTTGCGGGGACGGCCCGTACCTCGGCTCCCAGCATGCGCAGGCGCTCCATTTTTTCGGGCGATTGGGTATCAGGAATGACGACGATGCAGCGGTAGCCGCGCGCCGCGCAGATGTGCGCCAGCCCGATGCCGGTGTTGCCGGCGGTGCCTTCCACGACCGTGCCGCCCGGGCGCAGCGTGCCGCGTCGTTCGGCGTCGCGGATGATGTAGAGCGCCGCGCGGTCCTTGACCGAACCGCCAGGGTTCAGGAATTCCGCCTTGCCGTAAATGTCGCACCCGGTCTCGGCGCTCAGCCCGCCGAGCCGGATCAGCGGCGTATGTCCGACCGTGCCGACAAAACCATCCCTGACATCCATGGCGCACTCCTGCCGCGCCCCGCGTGGCATGGGGCTTCATCCAGAGTGATAGACCGGGCAGCGGAGATTGACAAGACAGGTGGCGCGCAGGCGCCTGCACCTTATGCGGCGTTCAGCCAGCGGAAGCGGAAATCGCCTTCGACCAGTTCCTGTTGCGTGGCGTGGAAGTCACGCACATATTCGCGGTTCAGGTGCGATTCCAGGGCGCCGCGCGAGTCCCAGACCATGTAGACCACAAAGACGTGGGCGTCTTCGGCGTCTTGTCCGACGTGGTAGTTCAGGCAGCCGGGCTCGGTCAGCCCGCGCGTGCGCAGCGAATCGAGCTTGGTCACCAGGGCTTCCCGGCGGTTGGCCTTGGCGCGGGCGATGCCGACTAGCGTGTACGTTCTGGACATGGATGACCGGCGAGCGTCTGCGAGCGTCTGGTAAGCGTTTGGCGGGCCATTGTAGCCGCGCCCGGCACGGTCCCCGGAATGCCCGACGAGCGTGTCCGGGCATTTCCCCGCCGCTTGACAGCGGCGGCCCGGTCGGTTCCTGAAGTCACATTTTTCCTAAAGTATTGGCAGCCGATGCCGATATGGGGCGAGAACCAGCACCTTTTCCTACGGGGCATTGCATGTTGAGACGAATCAAGGCGGAGCAACTGCAGGTTGGCATGTTCGTGGCCAGACTGGGCGGACCGTGGCACGCGCGCGCTTTCCGGCGCTCGCGGTTCCTGGTCACCAGCGAGGAGCAGGTCGGCGAGATCCGGTCTTCGGGCGTCGATGAGGTCTGGATCGACATCCTCAAGGGGCGCAATGCGCCGACTCCGCAGGCGGCGACCAGTCCGTGGGAAACGCCGGAGCCGGCCCCCGCGCTGGCCACCGCCAATAGCCTGCCGGCGGAATTCGGCCTGGCGCGCGAGCTGCTGCAGTCCGGGAAATCGGTGATCGGCTCGATGTTTGCCGATGTGCGCATGGGACGCGCGCTTGAGGTCAGTGGCGCCTTGCTGCTGGTGGATTCGGCGTCGCAGTCGCTGTCGCGGCATTCGCAGGCGCTGATCGCCCTGGCGCGGCTCAAGGCGCGCGACGACTACAGCTACATGCACGCGTTCGCCGTGTGCGCGCTGATGGTGGCCGTCGGCCGCACGATGGAGCTGCCACCTGAAGAAGTACGCGATCTCGGCCTGGCAGGCCTGCTGCATGACATCGGCAAGCTGACACTTCCCGAGGCCGTGCTGCACAAGCCCACCTCGCGCAGGCCGGGCGAGGACGAGGAGATCAAGCGCCATCCGTCGGCCGGTTACCGCATCCTGAACGAGGCGCGCCTGAACGCCAACATCGTGCTCGATGTCTGCGTGCACCACCACGAGCGCGTGGACGGCCGCGGCTATCCGTTCGGGCTGGTCGGGCGGGAGCTGAGCGTCCACGCCAGGATTGCCGCGATCTGCGATACCTATGACTCGCTGACTTCCAGCCGTCCGGGGCACCAGCAATGGTCGCCGGCACGCGCCATGGAATACATGGCGGTGCGCGTCGACACGCTGTTCGACAGCCGTGTGTTCAAAGCCTTTACACGCACGGTGGGCATCTATCCGCTCGGTACCGTGCTGAGGCTGCGCTCGAACCGGCTGGCGGTGGTGTGCGCGCAGCATGAATCCGAGCCGCTGCGGCCGCGCGTGATGGCGTTCTACTCGGTGTCGGCATCGAGCGCGCTGACACCGGAAGTCATCGACCTGTCTACAAGCGACGACACCGTGGTCGCGTTCGAAGACCCGGCCGACTGGGGCTATACCGACGAACAGTTGCTGGCGATCTACGCCGGGCAGGGGCAGGCTGGCGCGGCACAGGCAGCAGCCATGGCGATGCCCGCGGCCTAGCCGTCACGGATTGCCGCCATGGCCGGGCGGGGGCTGGCCCGCACGTTTTGTACACTGTACGACTGAGTCAGCCCCCAATTCCGCCATTCATGGACTTCGATGCCCTGCCGGACCTGCTCCAGCGATACATGCCCACCCGGCCGTGGGCGCAGAACCTCGTCTACATGGCGCTCCTCGTGCTGGTCGCGACCGTGGCGCAGTGGGTGGTGGCCAGGGTGGTGTCGCGCGTTGCCCACCGGCTGCTGGTGATCGCGCGCAATGGCCACTGGAGCAGGGCGCTCATGCGTCACCGGGTGTACCGGCGCTTTGGCTATGCGGTCTGGTTTGCCATCATCACCGTGGGCGCGGGCGAGGTCCCGAATATCGGTCGCTACGCGCAGGCTGTCGAAAGGGTGACGCATGCGGGCACGTGGATCTGCATCTTCACGATGCTGGCTGGCGCTCTCGGTGCCTGGCAGGACGTCTTTGCCGGCACCAGGCGCGCGCAGACGCGGTCGATCAAGGGCTATGTGCAGGTGGGCCGCCTGGGCTTGTGGCTGGTGTGCGGCGTACTGGTGCTGTCGATCCTGATCGACCGTTCGCCGCTGTGGATGCTGTCGGGCCTGGGTGCGCTGTCGGCAATCCTGCTGCTGGTGTTCAAGGACACGCTGCTGTCGCTGGTGGCCAGCACGCAACTCACGTCGAACGACATGCTGCGCATCGGCGACTGGATCGAGATGCCGCAATGCAATGCCGACGGCTACGTCAAGGACATCGCGCTGCATACGGTCAAGGTGCAGAACTGGGACAACACCGTGACCACAGTGCCGACCTACAAGCTGTTTTCGGAGAGCTACCGCAACTATCGGCAGATGTTCGAGTCAGGCGCGCGCCGCATCAAGCGAACCTTGCGTATCGACGCCGGCAGTGTGCGCTTCCTGAGCGATGATGAAGTCCACGCGCTGATGCGCTTCCGGCTGCTGCACGACTACCTGGAACAGAAGCAGTCCGAGGTCGACGAGGCCAACCGGCTGCTGATCGAAGCCGGGAGCGACCCGGTGAACCGCCGCCGCCTGACCAATATCGGCACGTTCCGCGCCTATGGCATTGCCTACCTGAAGGCGCACCCGGAAATCCACCAGGAACTGCTGCTCAACGTGCGCATGATGGAGGCAGATTCGCAGGGCATTCCGGTCGAGGTCTACTGCTTTACGCGCCTGACCGCGTGGATGGACTACGAACGCATCCAGGGCGACATCTTCGACCACCTGCTGGCGATCCTGCCCGAGCTGAGCCTCCGCCTGTACCAGGCGCCGTCAGGCGCCGACCTGAGCGGCGTGCGCCTCAACCCCGTGCTGGCCGCAGCGCAGGTCGTGGCCGCACAGGCGGCGCCGCCCGTGCAGCTATCCACGCCGATGCGGTAGCCCTCGGCCTCGGCCTCAGCCCGCCACGCGCGGCTTGACGCACGCGGCCGCTTCCTTCGCGCGCTGGCGCGCGGTGTCCACGTCATCGGCATAGGCCAGCGCCACACCCATGCGGCGCTTGGCGAAGCTCTCCGGCTTGCCGAACAGGCGCACCTCGGTTTGCGGCACGCGCAGGGCGGCATCCACGCCGTCGAACACCACGCCCTGCGCATCCACGCCGCCGTAGATGACGGCGCTGGCGCCCGGGCTCTTCAGCGCCGTGCTGACCGGCAGTCCCAGGATGGCGCGCGCATGCAGCTCGAACTCGTTCTGCCATTGGGTCGCCATGGTGACCATGCCGGTATCGTGCGGGCGCGGGCTGACTTCGCTGAACCAGACCTGTTCGCCCTTGACGAACAGCTCCACGCCGAACAGGCCCTGGCCGCCGAGGTCCGACGTGACGGCGCGCGCAATGTGCTGCGCCGTTTGGAGCGCCGCGGGGTGCATCGGGTGCGGCTGCCAGCTTTCGACGTAGTCGCCGCTGACCTGCACGTGGCCGATCGGGGTGCAGAACTGCGTTTCGACCTTGCCGTCAGCGCCCAGTGCGCGCACCGTCAGCAGCGTGATTTCGTAATCGAAGTCGATAAAGCCTTCGACGATCACGCGGCCGTGGCTCACGCGCCCGCCCGCCATGGCGTAGTCCCAGGCCGCCTTGACGCCTTCGGGCCCGTCGATCTTGCTCTGGCCCTTGCCCGAGCTGCTCATGACCGGCTTGACCACGCACGGATAGCCAATGCCGCCATCGATCGCAGTCTGCAGTTCTTCAAGCGAATCGCAGAACTTGTACGGGCTGGTCGGCAGGCCCAGCGTTTCGGCCGCGAGCCGGCGGATGCCTTCGCGGTCCATGGTCAGGCGCGCTGCCCGCGCGGTGGGAATCACGCGCACGACGCCGGCGGCTTCCAGCGACTCGAGCATCGGTGTGGCAATGGCCTCGATCTCGGGCACGACCAGTTGCGGCTTTTCCGCTTCGATCAGTGCCTTGAGCTGCTCCGGGTCGCTCATGGCGATGGTGCGCGCATGATGGGCCACCTGCTGGCCGGGCGCGTTGTCGTAGCGGTCCACGGCAATCGTTTCGACGCCCAGCCGTTGCAGCGCAATCAGCACTTCCTTGCCGAGCTCGCCGGAGCCGAGCAGCATGACCTTGGTGGCCGAAGGGGAGAGGGGAGTTCCGATGGTGGTCATGGGCGTCGTGGCTCGTGTGGCGGGGAAAGCCCGCATTGTAGTGCAGGCCGGGACCCGTTTTCACGCGCGCGGGCTCGCCAACGCGGAGCCAGTGTCACGCCGCTGAATTCACAGCTCGAAAAGTTTCATGACGGCACAGTGTCTCCGATGGGCATCCCGCGATACATTCGGCAACACCGCATGACGCCGAACCAATCCCCGCATGAGACTTGTGCCAACATCCGCCCGAAACCTGCTGGTTGCGCTGCTGACAGCGTTGGCGCCGTCAGTATGGACGACGGCACAGGCGCAAGATGCGCCGCCCGCCATGCCGGCCGGCGCGACGCCCGAACGCAAGCTGTCATTCTTCGATCCCGAAGACGGCATGCTCGACGCCAGCGATTTCCTGCTCAACCACAAGGGCGCGCTGCCGGTGCCGACCATCATCACCGAACCTGCGGTGGGCTACGGCTTCGGCCTCGGATTGCTGTTCTTCTCGCAGTCGATGGCGGAAGCACAGGCCAGCGCGAAGGCCTCAGGCAAAGGACCGGCGCCGCCGAACATCACCGCCGTGGGCGGCGCGTATACGGAAAACGGCACGTGGGCAGCGGGCCTCGCGCATTTCCACACCTGGGATGGCGACCGCTACCGCTATCTCGGTGCCATCGCCCAGGTGGATGCCCAGCTCGACTATTTCGGCCAGCTGAAGCAGGCGCGCGCCTATGAACTGCGCGGGACCTTCCTGGTACAGCAGTTCCTGGTCCGTCTTGGCGACACGCGGTGGTATGTCGGGCCGCGCTACGTGCTGTTCGATTCGTCGGCCACGTTCAAGTTTGGCAACGCGCAGGAGCTGGGCAGCTTCGAGAAGGACCAGCGCATCGGCAAGGGAGGCATCGTCGTCGACTATGACTCGCGCGACAACATCTTCTATCCGAGCCGCGGCAGCTATGCGGAACTCGAAGTGCAGCTGGCCCGCACAGGCTTCGGCAGCACGCAGACCTTCAATATGTACAACGCGCGCGGCTTCACATGGATACCGGTGGCGCGCACGCTGATCCTGGGCCTGCGCGCCGACACGCGTTTTTCCACCGGAGATGTTCCGTTCTACGCGCAGCCCTACGTGGATCTCCGCGGCGTCCAGAAAGGCCGCTACCAGGACCGCAACGCTGTCATGGCCGAAATGGAATTGCGCTGGGATGTCACCCCGCGCTGGTCGCTGCTCGGCTTTACAGGCACCGGCAAGGCCTACGGCCGTTGGCATGATTTCTCGGATGCCAGCAACGTTTACAGCGTCGGCGCGGGCTTTCGCTACATGATCGCCCGCAAGCTCGGCGTTTCCATGGGCATTGACGTGGCGCACAGCCAAGGGCAGAACGCTTTCTACATCCAGGTCGGCAGCGCCTGGCATTGAGCCGCATCCGGCCAATGCCACTTACGGCGTTGTGCGCTGCACGATGCGGTACACCTTGCCGCTGCCAGCCGATGTGGTCGGGTCGGCCAACACATAAATCTCGCCCTGCGCATCCATGCCGAACGACAGCACACTGCCGGGGATGGTGATGCCCCAGTCGAGCTGTTCCGCTGCCGCGTCGCGGAATGCGAACGAGCGCAGCCAGCCACTGCACAGGTCCGAATAGAGGTAACGGCCGCGTAGCGCTGGCATGGCGTTGCCACGGTACACATAGCCGCCTACGACGGCGCAGCCACCATTCGCATCGTGGTTGTATTCGAGTTGCGGCAGTGTGGTCCCATCTGGGCTGCAGGTCGGCGCTCCGAAGCAGGCCGACCCCTCCAGCCGGTTCCAGCCATAGTTCTGGCCACCGGATGCCGCTGCGGCGACATCGATTTCCTCGCGTCGATCCTGGCCCACGTCGGCAATGTAGAGCGTGCCGTCCGCGCGGTCGAACGCAAAGCGCCATGGGTTGCGCAGGCCGCTGGCCCAGATCTCGCCGCGACGTCCTGGCTGGCCAGTAAACGGATTGCCCGAAGCGATGGTGTAAGGCTGGCCCTGGCTGACGTCGATACGTAGCAGCTTGCCGAGCAGCGAGCCGAGATTCTGCGCATTGCCGGCCGGGTCACCGGTGCTGCCGCCGCCATCGCCTGTACCCAGATAAAGCATGCCGTCCGGCCCGAACGCCACCAGCCCGCCGTTGTGATTGCTGAAGTTCGGATGCGCGATGGTGAGCACGATCGTTGCGGCCGGGTCCGCGACATTGGCGTTCGATGCCGACACCTGGTAGCGCGCGATCGTGATGTTGCCGGCCGTGTCGGTGTAGTAGACGTAGAAGCGGCCATTGGCAGCATAGGCGGGATCGAACGCCATCGACAGCAGGCCGCGCTCGCCGTCGGTCGTGGTCAGTGCGGAAATATCGAGGAACGGCGTCGCCAGCATCGCGCCGCCCTGCAGGATGCGGATGCGTCCCGCGCGCTCGACGATGAACATCCGCGGGTCATTGGCGGGCGCCGTCAGGAATACGGGCATGGAGAGCCCGCTTGCGACTTCCTGCAGTGCCAGCGCGAATGGCTGCGACGTGCCGTAGGTGACCGTGACACTTGCCGTGCCGTTGCCGACGGTGACCTGTTGCGTGGTGGGCTGGGGAATGAAGTTCATCGAGTCGGCAAGCACATTGCCGGCCACCACGGTGTAGGTGCCGGACGCCAGGCCGGACAACGTGGCGCTGCTGCTCAGCCGTTGCCGGTAGCCGGCTGGCCCGCTCACGGTTACGTCGCCGGCGGCGCCCGACGGCAGGCCGTTGATGACGACGGCCAGTGCGCTGGCGGGCGGCGTGCCGAAGTTGATCGACACCTGTCCGCTGCCGCCGCAGGCTGCCAGGATGAGGGCTATAAGCAGCAGGGCGGCGTGCCGGATGGCGATTCGCGCACGTGTCATGAGCCAGCTCCCTCAGGGTCTCTCTAAGGAAGACTAGTCCACGAGAACGTGGAAATCAGATGATCACATTACGTTGTCGCCAGCGCCGGCGGCCGCCGCTGCGTGGCCACGGCAAACGCAATCTGCGCGAGGCCCGCCGTTAGCCCAAGCCCGACGCCAACCTGCCAGGCCAGCGTGTACGAACCCAGCGCGTCATACACCAGGCCACCGCCGAAGGCGCCTACAAAGCTGCCGATCTGGTGGCTGAAGAACGCCATGCCGCCGAGCATGGCCTGCCAGCGCAGGCCGAAGGTCTCGCCAATCCAGCCTGCAACCAGCGGTGCCACGCCGAGCCACAGGAAGCCCATCACGGCGGCGAAGACCAGCGTGCTCGTCGGCGTGGGTGCCGACGAGAAGTACCACGTCAGCGCCAGTGAGCGGATGGTGTAGATGCAGCCGAGCAGCAGCAGCTTGTTGACGCGCCCGCCGGCCCAGCCGAAGAAGATGCTGCCCAGCACGTTGAAACCGCCGATGACCCCGAGCGCCTTCGCGCTCAGCATCGGATCCATGCCGCAGATATCGAGGTAGGAGGGCAGGTGCGTGGTCAGAAAAACCAGCTGCATGCCGCAGACGAAATACGCCATTGCCATGACCAGGAACGGGACGTGCCGCAGCGCGGAGCCGAGGGCCTGGCGCGCGTTGTCCTGGCCGGTGCCGTGCGGCACGCTCAGCGGCAGGCGGTCTACGCGTCCGGCGAACCAGGCCGCGGGCAGCATGACCAGTGCGAGCAGCACGAACGCGGCGATGCCGGTGCGCCAGCCGAACGATTGCGCTACGACCTGGCCGATCGGCGCGGCAATCAGCGCGCCCAGCGATCCCGCCCCCGACACCAGTCCCAGCACGGTGCTGCGCATGGCGGCCGGAACCGGACGTGCCGCCACGGCCATGGAGATCGCGCTGCCCGTGCAGGCCATGGACGCGCCAATGGCCACGCCGGCGCCAAGCGTGACGCCGGCCAGGCCATGCGATGTCGCCAGCAGCACCAGCCCGACCACATAGAGCAGCGAGCCGCCCATCATCAGCGGCCGGAAGCCGACACGCGCGGCCCACGCACCTGCGAACGGCTGCAACAGCCCCCACGCCAGGTTCTGCACGGCAATCGCCACCGTGAAGTCAGACACCGAGATGCCGATGTCCTTCGTCAGCGGGGGCATGAAGATGCCCAGGCTCTGCCGCAGGCCCATGGCCAGGCTCAGCATGACAGAGGCGCCCAGGAGGATGGGGAGCGCAGGGCGGAGCGCGTCGAAGCGGGATGGCACGGCGGGATGTCTCGGGTCGTTATTGTTGTCCCGGCGGCATCTCGCAGATCGGCCTGAAGATTAAGCAAGCGCTGAATTCACCGGGTGAAGCCAGCGTAGGGGGTGGCCAGGCGGGTGTCAATGTGAAGCACAGCCGCCTGGCGGGCGGGGGCGCATGTCTTGTGCGGCTATCGGTCAGGCCGCTGCGGGTGCCGCCCATGCGCCTCACCGAAAGGCGGCCAGACAATCGCCTCCTGAATCGCTCCTCGTGGACGACCGGTCAGGTCGCCGGAATAACAGGCAGCAAGATGTGCGCCGCGTATTCACCGCCGCAATGGAGGGACGTCACGCCGCCAAATCGCTCCTGGCTCCTGTCGGCCGGATGATCGTGCAGCATCACGGAACAACCCCGCAGTTCCTTGCCGTACAGGCGGGGATGAGGGCCGGGCAGATCATGCTGGAAGTCGGAGCTGCCCACCGTCAGCACGAGCCGGTAGCCCCTCGGAAACACGAAGCAGGTTGGCCAGATTTCGACGTGGACTTCGTAGACGTCGCCAGGCACAAGCGGCCGGAGTTCGTCGTGCGTATGCACGGGCTGGTACGGCGTGGATGCCTGCCGATCCAGTTTGCGATGCGACGCCCTCAGCCAGCCCTGCGTGATGGGGGCATGGGGCTCGACGGAACCGAGCACCAGGTGTTCCTTTCCGTCCGGAGCGAAGGCGCGCACCGTCAGGAACAGGTCGGCATCGGTGGCGGTCGACGAGATATAGAGCGTTGCGGCCAGTGGGCCGGTCATTTCTGTATCGTGTTCAAACGGCGCCGTGCTGAAACTTGCGTTGCCGGTGAGTCCATCGAACGACTGCAGCGATGTGGCTTTGCCCGGTTCCGGCTGCAATGCAAGGGTGTCCGCGTTCAGATACATGCGGGTCCACGCGGTGCGGGCCAAGGGCCATTCGAATTCGGCTCGCTCGACGAATTTGTCCGTGTGGCGCACCTGCAGTTTGATGGGCGGCTCACGGTCCCAGCCGTTGTCTTCCCCCTTGAGGAAGTGGTCGAAGAACCGGCGCTGGAGCGCAACCCCATAGTCGGTATAGAACTCGGTCCAATGCTCCAGGCCGTGCATCTCCAGCCATTTTTGTTTCGATCCGGCGTGCAGGTACCCCTCGATGTTGCCGCGCATGTGCAAGCCCTGGCCGCCCCAGTTTCCGCACGAGAGCACAGGCACTTCCACGGCCGCGAGGTCGGCGCGCCTGCCGTCGAAGTAGTCCGCCGAGATAAGTTCCGAGCCGACCTGCATGGCATCGATATCGACGCGGTTGGCGATCAGTTGTTCGTCGCTGAGTTCCGCCGGTCCGGAAATCGGCACGCCGTTGTTGGGATTCACATGCCCACGGCTACCCAGGCCGTGCTGCACATTGGTCACCTGCATGGGATACCACTCCGTCATGAAAGTGTTCAGGATCCCGCCGTGCCTGACGACGTCCCGGTAGAAATCGCTGAACCCTTCGAACGGGCAGATGGCCGCCAGATGCGGCGGGCGCGTTCCCGCGACGATCCATTGGCTGGCGGCGTAATAGGACACTCCGGCTAGCCCGATCTTCCCGTTGCTCCAGGGCTGCCGCGCTGCCCATTCGATGCAATCGTGAAAATCCTGCGCCTCGCGCGGGGAGAATGAATCAATGACGCCGGGCGACCGGCCGGCGCCGCGCGAGTCCACGCGAATGCAGATGTAGCCCAGCGGCACCCATCGTTCCGGATCCGCGGTTTCCCAGTTCGCGTACTTGCCGCTGCTGCCCCTGAGGACTTCCGGGTGTTTTTCCGTGAGCGACTGCCATTGCGTGGGAAACCCGGCCTGGAAGGGCAGCCCCTTGGCGTAGGGCCCGTACGACATCAGCACCGGATAGCGGCCTTCCTCTTCCGGCCGGAAGACGTCGGCCCGGACTAGCAGGCCATCGTCCATGAGGATTTCGACATCCCAATCGATTTGCATGTCTGTCTCCTGTCTGTATGTGTCAAACGTTAGAGCGTTGGAGCGTTAGAACTTCTGGCGCATGCCCAGCGCAAGGCTGGTGCCGCTACCCTTTCCAGTGACCTTGTCGAACATCGTCAGAATGTAGAGGTCAGTGCGCTTTGACAGGGCGTAGTCATAGCCGCCGGCAAGTCCGTGGCGGCGGTAGTCCGGCATGGCATCGCTGCGCACGCGCGAAGACACCGCCGAGGCCAGGAGCCTGCCGCTGCCGAGAGGAATCTGTGCGCCGACTTGCAGCGTATCCGTCGACGTCGAGGCACCGCTCGTGCTGGTGTGGGCATACTCGGTCATGAGCCGGATGGTTTTGAAGTCATAGGACAATCCTCCGACCATGGCGGTCTGCGCCCAGCTTCCCGCGGGAAGTCCGGGACCGACCCGGGTCCTCTGAATGGCGAACGTCGCCGAGAATGGCCCGCGCTCATAGAGCAGCATGCCGACCGCATTGTTCTGCGAGTTCGTGCCTGACTGCTCGCCAAGGCTGTACAAGCCCCGGAATGAAAGCCCCGCGAATTCTGGCGAGTAGTAGCCCAGCGCGTTGTTCCATGCGGTGTCGCCGGCAATGTATCGGCCTTGCTGGGGCGTCCACAGCACGTTCTCGAGCGGGGAGAACTTGGTCGATCCGGAAAACGCATCGAAGAGCGCGGTAGCCAGGTATGTAGGATTGGCGAGCCGGCCGAGACGCACTTCGCCAAAGCCATTCTCCAGGCCAACGTAGGCATTGCGCGCAAAGAGCCCGTCGGTAGGCGCGCGTCCGTTGGCACCGGTGTCCGCAAGGAAGAATCCCTCCAGGCGAAAGTTTGCCTTGATCCCGCCGCCCAGGTCTTCGCTGCCGGTCATGCCCCAGAAGGACGTCTGCATGCCGCCGCTTTCCACACCCGCCGCGGAGCGCTGTCCACTGAGATGGGTCACGCCGACATACGCATCGGCGAGCCCATATAGTTGTGCGAGCTGCGCGCCGTTCGCATGGGCTGCACACGGCATGGCGATGAGCACCAGCGTGTACCACTTCGCCCTGGGCGGTGCGCCTTTCGGATTCCTGCGCCGGCTGGAAGCCGTGCCTTGCCTGGCACAAGCCGGCTGTCGTTCCTTGGTCAAGTCGATCTCCTCCGTCGTGGTTGCTTCGGTCTGGTCAAAAGGCAGGGGCCGCCATTACGGTCGCGTAGTTGAGGCCGAAGCCGATGCGCGCAAAGCCCTCGCGCTCGCACCCGCCACGGAACACGACCGTATCGCCATCTTCAAGAAATCCGCGTTGCTCGCCGTCGCCGATATCCACGGGTTGCGTCCCGGATACCGTCAGTTCGATCAGCGCTCCGGCCTCGCCGGGGGTGGGGCCTGAAACGGTGCCGCTGCCAAGGAGATCGCCGGGCTGCAGGTTGCAGCCGCCCACGGTGTGGTGGGCAATCATCTGACCCAGCGTCCAGTACTGGTGACGAAAGCTGGTGTGCGTCAACGTGCGCGGCTTGCGGCCCTGCGCCAGTTGGCGCGCGCTGAGGATCGCGGCTTCGAGCCGGATGTCAAACGCGCCATGCGCAGCGTTGGCGGGGGCGTGGAGGTAGTCGAGCGGCTGCGGGCGATCGGGCGCACGCATCCAACCCTGGCGATAGGGCAGCAACGCTTCCAGGGTCACGATCCACGGCGACAACGTCGTGGCGAAGTTCTTGGCGAGAAAGGGCCCGAGCGGTGGCATCTCCCAGGTCTGGATGTCGCGCGCGGACCAGTCATTGAGCAGGCACAGGCCGAAGATGTGCTGCTGCGCCGTGGCCAAAGGAATTGGCGTCCCACGGGCGTTCCCGATGCCGATCACCGCGCCGACTTCGAGTTCGTAGTCAAGGCGTTGGCAGGGTCCATACACGGGCGCAGAGTCTTGATCCATGCGGTACTGGCCCATCGGCCGATAGACCTGCTGACCACTGACATCTATCGAAGACACGCGGCCGTGGTAGCCGACGGGCAGCCAGTCGAAGTTCGGATTGACCTCGATGCCGAACTGGCGGCAGCAATTCACGGCGTGGTCCAGCGAGGTGTAGAAGTCCGTGTAGTCGCCAATACCCACGGGGACGGCGTGCTCGGCATCCGCCTGCGGCACGAGCGCTTCACGGACCCGCCGTTCCAGCAGGCTGCCATCCTGTAGCAGCGCAAAAAGTCCATGGCGCAGGGCCTGCCAGGCTTCCGGCCCTTGCTCAAGCAGGCCATTGAGCGTGGGTACTGCCGCAGCGCGCATGGCGTTGGCGACACGGTCCTGCAGTCCGGGAAGCGACTCGAGCGCGGCCAGGTCGACGATCTGGTCACCGATGGCTACGCCGCCACGCCACGTTTCAGCGCTCCCTTTGCGCCGGAACACACCAAGCGGCAGGTTTTGCAGCGGGAAATCGGTGCCTGCAAGATTGGCCGAATCCAGCCAACTGCGGCGCGATGCATCATGCGTGTGGTTCAGTTCCATGGCGATTTCACGCAGCGTTGAGGGCGTCGTCGAAGATGGCCACGGCACGGGTCCAGCCCGCCGAGGCGCCGCGAATCTTGTGAGGAAAACACGAGATGTAGAAGCCGCGCGCCGGCAGCGACTCGAGGTTGTGCAGCTTCTCCAGGTGGCAATAGCCGATATTGCGGCCCGCCTTATGGCCTTCCCAAATCAGCGAGGCATCGCGCGTCCGCGCATACCTTTCCGCGGTATGTGCGAACGGCGCGTCCCAGCTCCACGCGTCGGTGCCGGTCAGGCGGACGCCGCGCTCGAGCAAGTACATGGTGGCTTCAAAACCCATGCCGCAGCCCGACGAGACATAGTCGGCGTGGCCGTAGCGCTTGCCCGCACGCGTATTGACCACCACGATTTCCAGCGGCTTGAGCACGTGGCCTATGCGGGCGAGTTCGGCCTCGACATCGTCGGCGGTGACTACATAACCGTCGTCCACGCCGGTGAAATCGAGCTTCACGCCAGGCTGGAAGCACCACTCGAGCGGCACCTCGTCAATGGTGATGGCGCGTTCTCGTTGCCCCAGCGATTCGTTCATGGTGCTGTGGAAGTGATAGGGAGCGTCCAGGTGCGTGCCATTATGGGTATTGAGCTGGACGTGCTCGATCGCCCAGCCTTCGCCGTCGGGGAGGTCCGACGGCTGCAATCCCGGGAAAAAGCCCGTCACCTGCGCGGCGGTGGAGCGATGGGACAGGTACTCTATCCGTGGGCCAAAACCGGGCGGGTCGGAAACGACGTCGTTTTCCAGGTAGATCGAGAGATCGACAAAGTGGCGGGGCATGGTGCGTCTCCGGTGTTTGGCCAGGCGTGGGCTGCGCCTTTGAGTTTGACTGACTGTACGATCGTACAGTACCAGCTTTGGCGAACTGTACGCTCGTACAGTCAAGCGGTGCACTGGGGTAAACGCGGGTGCACGAAGACGTGATGTGAGGTTCGCTACAATGGCGCGTCCAGAACGACGGAGGCAGCATGGAAGGCAGGGAAGCGCGGAAGTCAGCGGCCGGGGCGCGGAGCAAGGCGCGCAAACCAGCGCAGGAGTCGCCGGTACCTGAGGCGAGCAAGCGCGAACGCGTGCTCGATGCTGCGGAACGACTCTTTGCCGAGGGCGGCTTCGACGGCGTGTCGATGCGCGATATCGCGGCCGCCGCGGATGTCGGCCTGCCGCTGATCGTCTATCACTTCGAGACCAAGGGGAACCTGTACCGCGCGCTCTTCGAGCGGCGCAAATCGGTGTTCGAGGCGCGCGTGGCGGCGCTGCGCGAACCGCTGGCGGACGGCGAAGATCCTATCGAGCACATCGCGCGGGCGTTCGTCGAGCCTGTGATGCGGATTCAGGAGACAGAAGGCGGCCTCGCCTATGCCAAACTGGTCGCACGCGAAGCCTCGGATCCGAAGGAGGTGGAGCGTGGCATCGTGGCCGACTACTTCGACCCGTTTGCCGTTGAATTCGCCAAGGCGATCCGCAAGGCGCTGCCGGGAAACGGCACAAGCTATCCGCACTGGGCCTATCTGTTCGCCGTCGGCGCGCTGGTCATGAGTGTGTTCGACAGCCGCATCGAGCGCATCTCCGCAGGCAAGGTCAAGGCCGGCGACACGCGGCGCAAGTCCGAGTATCTGGTGAGTTTTATTGCGGCAGGGATTCGCGCCGGTGCAGAGCCGAAACCATCAACGCGTGCGAATTCCTGAAGAGATCCGCGCTGGTAAACGGGAAGCCGCGATACCACGTATGGGCAGGTGACCAAGCCACTGCGGAGGCGCCTGGTAATCCATTGCTACAGACGTAATACGGCGAAAGATTGAAAGCCGAAAGTTCATCGCATCCGGCCCCGGGTATTAGCGCCAATAGCAGCACTTATGCGATTTGCGCATAAACCTGCCTCGACGTGCCGCAGGCCATGAAATCTCGGCATTGAACGTAGCGGTGGAGCAGCCGATTCCCTAGACTTCTGAAGGAAAGCTGAAGCCACTTTACGCGAGGAGCGCGACCATGACTGCCGGACCCTTCAGAACCGAACATGACCTGCTGGGCGACCGGGAAGTCCCGGCCCAGGCTTACTACGGTGTCCACACCCTGCGCGCCGTCGAGAACTTCCCGATCACGGGCACGCCAATTTCCATCTACCCGGAACTGATCAAGGCGCTGGCCGCGATCAAGCAAGCCGCGGCGCAAGCGAACCATGAGCTTGAGCTGCTAGACCAGGCACGCTGCGACGCGATCGTCGCTGCCTGTCAGGAACTGATGGCCGGAAAGCTGCACGATCAGTTCGTGGTCGACGTGATCCAGGGCGGCGCTGGCACCTCGACAAACATGAACGCCAATGAGGTCATCGCCAATCGCGCGCTCGAGCTTCTCGGGCATCAGAAGGGCGAGTACCAGCACCTGCATCCGAACGAACACGTCAATATCGGCCAGAGCACCAACGATGTCTATCCGACCGCGTTGAAGGTCGCGACATGGTTCGGCATCCGTGGGCTTGTGGAGGCCATGGCGGTACTGCGCCGGGCGTTCGAGGCGAAGGCCGAGGAGTTCGCCCACATCATCAAGATGGGCCGCACGCAATTGCAGGATGCGGTGCCGATGACGCTCGGCCAGGAATTCAGCACCTATGCCGTGATGCTCGGCGAAGACGAGGCGCGCTTGCGTGAAGCCGCGATGCTGATCTGCGAGATCAACCTCGGCGCCACCGCCATTGGCACCGGCATTACCGCGCACCCATCCTATGCGCCGGTGGTGCTGCGGCGGCTGCGCGACATCACTGGCATTCCGCTTGAGACAGCGCCAAACCTGATCGAAGCTACGCAGGATTGCGGCGCCTTCGTGCAACTGTCCGGCGTGCTGAAACGCGTTGCGGTGAAGCTTTCAAAGACCTGCAACGACCTGCGGCTGTTGTCGAGCGGCCCGCGTGCGGGGCTGTGCGAAATCAACCTGCCGCCGATGCAGGCCGGCTCCAGCATCATGCCCGGCAAGGTGAATCCGGTGATCCCCGAAGTCGTGAACCAGATTGCCTTCGAGGTCATTGGCAACGACGTGACGGTCAGCTTCGCAGCCGAAGCCGGCCAGCTGCAGCTCAATGCGTTCGAGCCGATCATTGCCCACAGCCTGTTCAAGAGCGTCAGCCATCTGCGCAACGGTTGCCTGACGCTCGCCGAGCGTTGCGTCAAGGGCATCACGGCAAATGCAGATCGGCTGCGGGCTACCGTCGAGAACTCGATCGGGATCGTCACGGCGCTCAACCCTTACATCGGCTATGCGAACGCAACAGCCGTCGCGCAGGAAGCCCACGCCACCGGCGGCAGCGTCTATGAGATCGTGCTGCGCAAGGGCCTGTTGTCGAAAGAGGAGCTTGACCACATCCTGCGGCCCGAGACGCTGACACAGCCCGTGCCGCTCGATCTGCATGGGAAGTCGCACTGAAAGATTGGGGCGGCAACTCTGTCTTCTCATTTTCCGCCACCAGCGGTATTTGCCGCCGCCGGTATACCTCCTCGCGCCGCATTCTATTCCCGGATCCGGATTAATAAAAATCCGCAACGCCGGGAATAAATCCCGTTTTCTGGCGGTTCTACACAGGCCGGGAACAGGAGAGCGCCGTGATAGCAACCGACAAGTCCAGCCGCTTCGCGCAAGTGGCGCTGCCGCATCTGGATGCCGCCTACAACCTGGCGCGCTGGCTAAGCGGCAGCGCAAGCGATGCAGACGATATCGTGCAGGATGCCTATCTGCGCGCATACCGATTCTTCGACAGCTTCAACGGCGATGGCGCGCGCGCATGGCTGCTGGCCATCGTCAGGAACACGTGGTTCAGCGAATGGCGCCGGCGGCGTGATGCGGCGGACGGGACGCCTTACGACGATACGTTGCATGGCGATGAGCGATTGCCCGGTTGGGTCGACGATATCGGCACCAATCCGGAAATGCTTGCGGTGCGCCACGACGAAGTGCAGCTGGTCCACCGGGCGCTCGAACGCTTGCCAGTCGTGTACCGAGAAGTGCTTGTCCTGCGGGAACTCGAAGACATGAGCTATCGCGATATCGCTCTGGTTGCCGATATCCCGATCGGAACCGTGATGTCGCGGCTGGCGCGCGCGCGTCACATGCTCTGTGCCGCGGTGCGCGCCGAGCAGGCCAGGGCGCATAGCCATGTCGGCGGCAGCGCGCGTCTTCAGGTGCCGGTGCAGGACCATTCGATGGGAGCGAATCATGGATGACGATGCGATGGAAAACTCGCTGCACGGCATGCTGCACGACGGATCGCTCTATTACCGTGCGCCGGCGCATCTGTCCGCGCGCGTGCTGGCCGCCCTGCCACGCGAACCGCGGCCCCGTGCCACCCGCTTGGCCCGCTTCACCTGGCCCACGCTGTCTTCGGGCAGCGCGCTGGCGTGGGCTGGCGGCGGTCTGGCTGGCGTGGCGGCCTCGGCGCTGTTGGTCGGTGCGTTGATCTTCGTGCGGCCGCCTCCGCCCGATGTGGGGCAGGAGATCCTTGCGAGCCATGTGCGCGCGCTGTTGTCGCAGCACCCGATCGATGTGGTCTCGACCGACCAGCACACCGTCAAGCCGTGGTTCAACGGCCGGCTCGACTACGCGCCGCCCGTCATCGATCTCGAGGCGGACGGCTTTCCACTGGCAGGCGGCCGGGTCGACTATGTCGACCGCCGCACCGTCGGCGTGCTGATCTACCGCTACCAGAAGCATCCGATCGATCTCTACATCGTGCCGGCAAAGAACGGCGAAACGGTAGCGGCAAGCTATTCCACTGACGGATACGCGGTGGCGCGCTGGCACCAGCACGGCATGAACTTCTGGGCCATCACCGACGCGGAGCCCGCGCACCTGCAGGCGTTTGTACAAGCACTGCAAGCTACGCAAAGAATGCGGGAATAAAAGGCGCGTGGCGAGCGTTTTACTGGTGCACGGCGCCTGTTCCGCGAGGTCCAGGATCTCTACCAGGACAGAGCGTCGTGCAGCCGAGGCAAGGTCGAGGTAACGATACGCCGTGTGCCTCGGTCCCCGCACTTACCGCATCTGGAGACTGTCATGAAATTCCTGATTCCACTGGCCGCTGTCGCGCTGGCATCCTTCGCGTCCCAATCCAATGCCTTCGCTGGCCGCACCGAAAGTGCCTGCACCGATTGCAATACTCACGTCGCGGGGCCACGCGATCCGTTCACCGACGGCGCGAAGACAAACAATTTCGATGTCTTCACGGACAGCGCGAAGATCACGGATCCGCGCGATCCGTTCACTGATGGCGCTCACATCTGAAATCTGGCTCTGGCGCCGCCGCACGGTAACCGAAATAGAGGGTTCCTGTGCGGCGACCCCAAGCCAGACGAACACGAAGCACAGCCAATCCGCGCGCAATTCGGATCGCGCTATCCCGAGAGGGCTGCTACATCTTGTACACCACGCCCAGCCAGACGCTGCGCGGCGCTCCCGGGGCCACGAACAACGACGTCGCGCTATCTCCCGGCGCGACATGCGGCTGCACGAGGTTACCGCCAGGAAACACGTTGTTAGCCAGTTGGCCGTAGGTCTCGTAGCGCCGGTCGAACAGATTGGCCACGCGCGCATAGACCTCGAACCGTTTGCTCACCTGGTACGCCGCCCGCAGGTTGACGGTGGCGTAGCCGGGCACATGCCAGTCCGCCGTCTTGGGCGGTTGACGCGGCTGCGGATCGCTGCGCAGTCCGTCTTCATTGCCGCTGGCGACGCTGCTGGATACGGCCACCACATCGGCACCCAGCGTGAGGCCCGCCAGCGCCTGCCAGTCTATGCCGAACTTGAACGTGTGGCGCGGCACGCCGGCCATGCGCATGCCGGGGTGAACGTCGATGGTGCGCTCGCCTGCCGCCAGCTGTCCGTTCGCCTGGTAGGTCGCCTGCAGATAGCTGTAGCCAAGGCGCAGCGTGACATCGCCGACCCGATGGTGCGCGGTGAGGTCGAGGCCCTGGTTGCGGGTACGGTCGAAGTTGGCGAAATAGCCGAACTGGGTGTTGGGCGCGCGCAGGAACAGGATGTCGTCGTGGTTGTCGATGCGATAGAGCGTCGCGGTGACTTCGGTGTCCTTGCCGCGGCGCCAGCGCACGCCGGTTTCGAAGGCGTGCGAGACCACCTGCTTGAGATAGGGGTCGGCCTGCAGCCCGGCCGGCAGACGGCACGGCTGCGCGGGGTCGGCGCAGCCGAGTTCGAGAACCGTAGGCACGCGGTTGTTCTGCGCGTAGCCGCCGAACACCGTGACGCCAGCGCCCAGCTTCTGCACCAGCCCGAGCGCGGGGTTGAGGTGGCGGTAGGTAAAACTCTCGCGCGGCTGCTCGCTGCCGTCGCTGTTTTGCAGGGTATTGCTCACCGTGGCAAGGTTCCATCGCGCCGATGCCGTCAGGAAGGTGCTTGGCGTCACCGACCAGGTGTCGGACAGGTACACGCCGAATGTGCGCGCATTGCCGCTGACGCCGGAGACCAGCGCATTGGGCGGATCGGGATCGGCCACGGCGCCGCGGTCGTCGGTAAAGGTGCCGGGCTGGGCGTATTGGGAATAGGTCAGGCGGCTGCGGTCCAGCGTCGTGCCGGCGTTCAGCACGTGGTGCTCGGTCTCCTTGGCCAGGCTCAACGCAACGCCGACGGTCTGCTGCCGCATATGCGTGGTGTTGATGATGGCGGGGCGCAACGCCGCACCTTCGGCCCGGGTCACGCCGCAGCCATCACCGCGTGGGCTGCCGTCGGCGTTGAAGCCATCCTCGCAGGCTTCGATATAGGTTTCGTAGTCAGGGTTGACGTCGCCGTTGGTGGTGTCGCGCCGGCTGGTGCGCACATAGGCCAGGGCGGCGGCGCTGGTCTTGTCGTCGAACCAGTGGCGGCTGTTGACCGCGACCTGTGTGACCTGGTTGCGGGTCTGGTCCGGATAGGTGTAAACCGCGCGGCGGTTCATCTGGTAGAGGTCGGCCTCCGTCCCATTGCCGCTGGCATGGAAGGCCGGTACGAGCCCGTTGCCGGTCAACGTGCTGCTGCCGTGCAGCAGCGACACATCCACGCTGTTGGTCTCCCCCGCATAGCCAGCCTTGGCAAAGACGTTGCCGAGCCGTCCCGACGAGTTGTCGCGCCATCCATGTTCCTGGAACAGCGTGCCGGCGGCGAAAGCGTGCCAACCGCTGTCGCTGCGCACGCCGCCTGAGAGGTCGGCGCGCTTGCGGTTGCCGCTGCCATACGAGAGGTCGGCGGTGAAGCCCGGCGAGTCCAGGCCGGACCGCGTGGTCATTGCCAGCGCACCGCCGAGGCTGTTCAAGCCGTAGGCCGGGTTGGCGCTGGAGACCAGCGAGACGCTTGACAGCGCGGCCTCGGGAATCATGTCCCAGCTGATCACATCGCCGAACGGTTCGTTGACACGCACGCCGTCCAGGTAGACCGAGAGGCCTTGCGGCATGCCCGGCATAGACGAAGCGCGGTAGCCACGGTACGTGATGTCGCTCTGGAACGGGCTGCCCTGGATATCGTTGACGTTGACGCCGGCCAGGTTGCGGGCCAGGTAGTCGGTCAGGTTGCTCGCGCGCGTGCCATCGAGTTGTTCGCCGCGCACGGTCTGCACGGTGTAGGGCACCAGGTCGCTGTCCACGCCGATGCCCGGAAGCGGCGCGGTGGCTACCACCAGGACTTCGGGCAGCACCGCGCTGTCCTGCTTTGGAGCAACGGTGTCCTGTTGTGCAACAGCCGGCCGCTGCGCCAGCACCGCAGCGGCCATGGCGATGATCGTGGTGGCACGGCTACAGCGCCTGCCCCGGTGCGCCGCGGCGTGACGGTTGGCCTGCGATAGCGGGGCAGGGAACGGGTTGGCTGGCATCTTGCATCTCCTCCGGAACACGGGTGCGCTGCCTGCGTCGGGCAACACCTGGTCTGATCTGAACAAGCTGAGTGCAGGAGCGAGCAGGTTCCATACCGCCCGCGTCGGGAAAACCTCCTGACCTGAGCCCTGCCTGCGCCCCATCCTGCGGAGGAGCACCGCCATGACGATGTCCCGCTTTCTGGCCAGCCGAGCGTTGTGGCTGGCTTGCGCGTGCCTGGGCTGTGCGCTGCTGGGAGCCCTGTGGCTAGCACGGCAGGCAATCGGCGAAGAGCGCAGCGGCGCAGCCGCGACAGCGCAACTGGTTGCGCGGCTGTCGGCACTGCAGGCCGCCGGACCGGCCGAACGCGCGGCGCAGCTCGCTGCGCTGCGCGCCATCAATCAGTCGGCGCGGATGCGCCATCTGCGGCTGCACGTCGAGGATGCCGCTGGCCGCGTGCTGGTGGATGCGACACCCAAAGGCGACCTGGTGCACGCAGAAAGCCAATGGGAGATCCGCGCGCGCGATGGCACCGTCTATCATGCGGCGCTGCGCTGGAACCCGGACAGCGAACTGCGTGAGGCGCGCGGAGACGTCGTTGGCAACCTGGCCATGCTTGGGGCGTACAGCGTGCTGTTGCTGTGCTGCTTGTCGTGGACGGCGCGGCGCGCGTTTGCGCCCTTGCAGCAGATCCTCGATGCCATAGGCCACTACGAACGCAAGGACTACAGCGTGCGCCTGCCCGCCATGCACATCCGCGAACTGGATCAGGTGCGCCGGGCGTTGAATCATCTTGCCGGCGCGCTAGCGCAGCACCAGCTCGAGCGCCGGGCGCTGAGCCGCAAGCTGCTCGATGCGCAGGAGTGCGAGCGCGCCAGGCTGGCGCGCGAGCTGCACGATGAGTTCGGCCAGGTGCTGACTGCCATGCGCGCGGACGCCACCTACCTGGTACGCAAGAGCGCGCATGCGCCGATGCTGCAGATCGTGGCCAACGATCTGGCCGGGCACTGCGCCCGGATCCAGGACGAAGTCCGCCACCTGTTGCACCGGCTGCGCCCGCATGGCGGGCAACCCGACGGACGCGTCGCCTGCCTGCCGCGGTTGTTGCAGGACCTGGTCCGGGGCTGGCGCGGACAGCCAGGCCAGGCGGTGGGGCTCGATTGCGATGTCGACCTGGGCGGCGCCGTGCTGGATCCGGATCTGACCCTCACGCTCTACCGGATGACGCAGGAGGCGCTGACCAATGTCATGCGCCATGCCGGCGCCAGCCGCGCGTCGATCTGCATTGTGCGACGCGGCAATGAAGTCCGCTGGTGCGTGGAAGACGATGGCTCGGGCATAGGCGACATCGCCGCAGCGATGCAGCGCAGCCACGGCTTGCGGGGCATGCAGGAACGCGCGTGGGCGCATTGCGCCACGCTATGCATCGGGGCTGCGGAGGGCACCGGGGACACGCGCGGCTGCCGGCTGAGCGCGGCCTTTCCGCTGCCTGCACCAGCGCACGACACGGCGCAGATCCCGCAGATCCCGCCAATCCCGCCAATCCCGCCAATCCCGCCGGTCCCGCAAATTCACCAGGGGAGCCAGCCAGCATGAAAACGATCGACATAGTGATCACCGATGATCACGCAGTGGTGCGCACCGGCTACCGTCGCCTGCTGGAACTGGACGAGGGGATGCGTGTGGTGGCGGAGTTCGGCGATGCCGATACTGCCTACGACTGGCTGGTCCGCAATCGGGCTGACGTGCTGATCCTTGACCTGTCCATGCCCGGCCGCGGCGGCCTGGAGATGCTCCAGCGGCTGCGTATACGCGTTCCCGCGCTGCACACGCTGGTGTTCAGCATGCACGACAGCGCCGCCATCGTGATGCAGGCGATGCGCGCCGGGGCGGTTGGCTATCTGACCAAGAACAGCGCGCCGGAGGCGCTGGTGGACGCTGTACGCAGGGTGGCGGGCGGCCTGCGGGTGCTGTCCGATGACATCGCCGGCCTGCTCGACACGGGTGGGCAGCCGCCGCACCTTGCGTTGTCGCCGCGGGAGTTCGACCTGTTCCGTCAGTTCGCGCGTGGCACCGCGCTTGAGGACGTCGCTGCGCGCTTCTGCCTCAGTACCAAGACCGTGGCCAACTACCAGACGCTCATCCGCAAGAAGATGGGACTGGCCAACCGCATCGAGATGCATCGCTATGCGGTGGAGCATGGTTTCGGTTGACCGGCCAGGCCGTTGGCGGTTGCTCAGTTCTGGAGCAGATGCAACGCAGTGTTGCGCGCTGACACGGTCGCACAGCGCTTTGCGGCCGCAGCCGGCCGGTTTTGGCGGCGATTCGATTGGCATGGGAATTGCCGACTGCGTGTCGGATGCATGGCGCAGTGGTGCGCCGCGGACACCGAGAACAATGAGGAGATGACAATGAGGACGTTACGACTAATGATGGCCGTCGCGACCGCCGTGGCCAGTCTGGCCACTCAGGCGGCAGTGACCGATGCCATGATCGAGAACGATGCGAAGAGCCCCGGCGACGTGTTGTCATGGGGCATGGGACCGCAAGGGCAGCGCTATTCCGGCCTCACGCGCATCAATACCAAAAACGTCGGCAACCTGGTGCCGGCGTGGTCGTTCTCGTTCGGCGGCGAGAAGCAGCGCGGGCAGGAAGCGCAGCCGCTGATCCACGACGGCAAGATGTTCGTCACGGCGTCGTATTCGCGCATCTACGCGCTCGACCTGAAGACCGGCAGCAAATTGTGGAAGTACGAACACCGCCTGCCGGAAGGCATCATGCCGTGCTGCGACGTGGTCAATCGCGGCGCGGCGCTCTACGACAACCTGGTGATCTTCGGCACGCTCGATGCGCAACTGGTGGCACTGGACCAGAAGACCGGCAAGGTCGTGTGGAAGGAGAAGCTGGAGGACTATGCAGCAGGCTATTCCTATACGGCGGCGCCGCTGATCGTCAAGGGCATGGTGCTCACCGGCATCTCGGGCGGCGAATTCGGTGTGGTCGGCCGCGTCGAGGCCCGCGACGCCAAGACCGGGCAACTGGTGTGGTCGCGCCCCGTGGTGGAAGGCCATATGGGCTACAAGTACGACAAGGACGGCAACAAGACCGAGAACGGCGTGACCGGCACGGAGAACGCAAGTTGGCCCGGCGAAACGTGGAAGACCGGCGGTGCCGCCACGTGGCTCGGCGGCACCTATGATCCGGCCACCGGTCTCGCTTACTTCGGCACCGGCAACCCCGGCCCGTGGAATAGCCATATCCGCAAGGGGGACAACCTCTATTCGGCGTCGACGGTGGCCATCGATCCGGCCACCGGCAAGATCGTCTGGCACTACCAGAACACCCCGAACGACGGCTGGGATTTTGACGGCGTCAATGAGTTCGTGACCTTCGACCTGGACGGCAAGCGCATGGGCGGCAAGGCCGACCGCAACGGCTTCTTCTATGTCAACGATGCGACCAACGGCAAACTGGTCAATGCCTTCCCGTTCGTGAAGAAGATCACGTGGGCCACTGGCATCGACCTGAAGACCGGCCGGCCCACCTTCAACGACGAGGGTCGCCCGGGCGATCCGGCCAGCGGCGCCGACCCGAAGAAGGGCAAGTCCGTGTTCGCCGCGCCCGGCTTCCTGGGTGGCAAGAACCAGCAGCCAATGGCCTACAGCCCGCAGACGGGCTTGTTCTACGTGCCGGCCAACGAATGGGGCATGGATATCTGGAATGAGCCCGTCAGCTACAAGAAGGGCGCCGCCTTCCTGGGTGCCGGATTCACCATCCATCCACTGAACGAGGACTACATCGGTTCGCTGCGCGCCATCAACCCCAAGACCGGCAAGATCGTCTGGGAGGTCAAGAACAACGCGCCGCTGTGGGGCGGTGTGATGACCACCGCCGGCGGGCTGGTGTTCTGGGGCACGCCGGAAGGCTACCTCAAGGCCGCCGACGCCCGGACCGGCAAGGAGCTGTGGAAGTTCCAGACCGGCAGTGGCGTGGTCGCGCCGCCGGTCACGTGGGAAGAGAACGGCGAGCAGTATGTCGCCGTGGTGTCGGGCTGGGGCGGTGCGGTGCCGCTGTGGGGCGGGGAAGTCGCCAAGCGCGTGAATTTCCTGGAGCAGGGCGGTTCGGTGTGGGTGTTCAAGCTGCACAAGGGCTGAACGACAGGCAGGTTGATGGCTGGAGACGCTGGCATCCCTGTGCGGATGCCAGCGTTCTCGCAACGCGAAACAGCGGGATACGATATGAAGATCGAATGGATGGCGCTGGTCGTGGCTTCGCTGCTGCCTTGCGCGGCACTGGCGGGCACTGCGGCCGATATGCAGGCCGTGGCTGACAAGAATGGGTGCTTCGCTTGCCATGGCATGCAAGCGAAGGTGATCGGCCCGGGATTTGCCGAGGTGGCGGCCAAGTACAAGGGAGACAGCCAGGCGGCCGATCGTCTGGGCAAGAAGATCCGCGAAGGGGGCAAGGGCGTGTGGGGGCCCGTTCCAATGCCGGCGCACGGGAATCTCGGCGAGGCGGATGCCCGGAAACTGGCGGAATGGGTGCTGAGTATCGGGTAAGCGGTATGGTGGTCCGCGGCACGACCGTTGCAGTTTGTCGTGTCGGGACCCGCCCATCAAAACATCGCTTGTGTCATTCGTTCCCGCTGCTCAGCCGCAAGGAATTGCCATCGCTGCGAAACACCATCGGCTGCACATCGGCGTGCCTCTGCGACGCCGCCAGCCTGCCTTGCAGCACGATCTCCCTGACTTTGCCATGCTCGCCAGAGCGCTCGCACACCGGATCCGTCGCGGCGGCGTCGCCAGTCAGCAGTAGCGCCTGGCAGCGGCAGCCGCCTTGGTCCTCCTCGCGATGGTCGCATGAGCGGCAGGGCTCCTGCATCCACGCGGTGCCACGAAAACGGCGGAAGGCCTCGCTGTCGCACCAGATCTCCCGCAGTCCTTGCGTCGTGACGTTCGGCAATGCCAGGCCCGGCAGCATGCGCGCCGCATGGCACGGCAGCGCAGTGCCGTCGGGCGCCACGCCAAGGAAGGTCGTCCCCCAGCCATTCATGCACTTCTTGGGCTTGCCTTCGAAGTAGTCGGGCACCACGAACAGTATCTGGCACTGCTTGCCGATGCGCGCGCGGTATTGGCTGACGATGTCCTCGGCTTCAAGCAACTGCTCGAGCGTCGGCATCAGCGCAAGACGGTTGTGCCATGCCCATCCGTAGTACTGCGTGTTGGCGAGCTCCAGATATTCGGCGCCCATCTGCAGCGCCATTTCGATGATGGTGCCGACATGGGGCAGGTTATGCCGATGCAGCACGCAGTTCATCACCATCGGGTAATCGTGCGCCTTGATCAGCCTTGCCACGCGCTGCTTCAGGTCGAAGGTGCGCGTACTGGAGAGGAAGTCGTTGAGCTCGCGAGTGGAGTCCTGGAAGGACAGCTGGATATGGTCCAGCCCCGCTTCGCGTAGCGCAGCGAGCCTCGCGTCGGTCAGGCCCACACCAGAAGTAATGAGGTTTGTATAGAAGCCGAGCCCATGCGCATGCCGCACCAGCGTTTCCAGGTCCTTGCGCAGCAGCGGCTCGCCGCCGGACAGCCCGAGTTGCACCGCGCCCAGCGCTCGGGCTTGCGTGAATACATCGCACCATTGCCCGGTGCCGAGTTGGGCCGTGTGCCGGGCATAGTCCACCGGGTTGGAGCAGAACGCGCAGTGCAGCGGGCAGCGGTAGGTCAGCTCGGCCAGCAGCCACAGCGGCGGGCCTGGCCGTTCGGCGGCACGGGGCTCAGACAAGCCAGCCGCGTTCGGTCGCATGTTTGACAAAGGCGTGTACCTCCGGGGCGATGCCCTGCACGCTGAATGCGGCCTGCAGGTCGTCAATCATCATGTCCAGCGTATGACAACCGTCGCAGCGCTGCAGGATGGCGGCGGCGCTGTCGTTGAGGGTCACCATGCCTTCGGGGTAGAGCAGCACCCAGCTCTGCTGGGCCTCTTCCCACTGCAGGCGGAAAGTCCGGTGCAGGACCGGACGGGCGAGGTCTGGCGGATCGGTCGTCATGGGTTGGCTAGCTGGATGGCATCGAGCATCGACCACAGCACGTCGAGCTTGAATTGCAGGATATCGAGCGCGCGTTGCTGTTGCTCCGGTGTACGGAAGTAGCCCAGCGTCACGCGCAGGCCGTGCTCGACGTCGCGCTGCGCGAGCGGGATGCGCGAGCGAAAGTAATCGAGCCCGGCGGCCTCGATCCACGAGTAATGCGTGGGCCAGCCCGCGAGCCGCTCCTTGTGGATCTCCGGGGCAAACATCTCGGTGAGCGAGGAGCACACGGCTTCCTGCCACGGCGCTCGCCGCGCAAAGTTGACATAGGCGTCGACGGCAAAGCGCACCCCTGGGAGCACGTGGCGATGGTCAAGCAATGCCGCGCGCTCCAGCCCTGTGGCTTCGCCCAGCCGCAGCCAGGCTTCAATGCCACCGGGCTGGGTGTCAGTCCCGTCGTGGTCCAGGATGCGTACCACCCACTCGCGGCGCGTGTCGCGCTCGGGGCAGTTGGCAAGGATGGCGGCGTCCTTCAGCGGGATATTGGCCTGGTAGTAGAAGCGGTTGGCGACCCAGGCGCGGATCTGTCCCGGCGAACACAATCCGGCCGCCATGCGCTGGTTGAACGGGTGATGAATGTGGTAGCCGGTTTCTTTGGCGCGCAGCCGCGCTTCGAACTCCGCGGGACCCGATGCGGTGGAATATGTCATAGCGTGATCTCCATGCCGTCGTACGCCACCTCGATGCCGTGCCGCGCCAGCACCGCGTGCTCCGGCGAGTCTTCCACCAGCACGGGATTGGTATTGTTGATGTGGATAAGGATCTTGCGGCTCGCGGGCAGCCGGTCGAGGATTTCGATCATGCCACCCGGGCCAGACAGCGGGAGATGGCCCATATCGGCAGCAGCCTTCGTGGAGAAGCCGAGCGACCGCATCTCGTCCTCGCGCCAGAACGTGCCGTCGACCAGCACGACGTCGGCGCTGCGCAGTTCTGCGAAGACATGGTCGTCGACGCTGCCCAGGCCTGGCGCATAGAAGGCGCGGCGCCCGCTGTGGCGGTCTTCGATGCGCAGGCCGATGTTGTCGCCGAGGCGCGGCGCGTGGCGCCCCGGCGAATAGGGCGGCGCCTTGCTTTGCAATGGCACCGCGGTGAGCATGACGCCGTCCAGCGGCGGCACGGAGAACGGCGTGCCGTCGCAGGGCAAGGTATGCGTCTGCAAGCCGCAGTAGTGCGACAGCAAGCGGGTGAGCGGAAACGCGTTGCTCAGGTCGTCGAGCACTGCGGCCGTGGCAAACAGCGGCAAGGCCTGGCGATGCTCGCGCAGCATCAGCAGGCCGGTGACGTGGTCAATCTGCGCATCCATCAACAGCACCGCGGCGATTGCCGTATCGCGTGGCGAGCGGGCCGGCTGCAGCGCGGGCGTCTGGCGCAGTTGCTGCAGGATGTCGGGAGACGCGTTGACGAGTATCGAATCCGGTCCGTCGCCGGACAGCGCAATCGATGATTGCGTGCGCGGCGTGGCGTGTACGGTGCCGCGGCGCACGCCATCGCAGTTGTGGCAGTTGCAGTTCCACTGCGGAAAGCCGCCGCCGGCGGCCGATCCGAGTACGCGGATAGTTGTCATGGCGCGAGCGAGTCGAAGTGGGTCATCCAGGCGCGGGGCCGGCGTGCGGTTCCGGCATGCCGGAACCGCACGCCGGCACGCCGCCGCGTGCAGCAGGCTTCAGCGGTTGGCGATGTACATCGTGATTTCGAAGCCCAGCCGCAGCTCGGTATAGGCAGGCGTGGTCCAGTTCATGTCTCTCTCCTTGGTTGGCATCGTTGGTGAATATCGTCTTGGCGCGACAGCGGGGCTGCCGCGTTACCCAAAAGGCAACATCCATGCCCAGACGCATTTCCAACTTCCATCTGCGGTGAACTGTGACTGCGGGAAGCGCGGAGGCATGCGTGCGCTGCCGGACTGGGGGGAGAGATGGCTGGCGAGGGATGGCGACGTGGCCAATGCCTTTCAGTCGCGCGGCGGCGGCCAACACATGCTGCGACGCATCAGGCCATACGGTAAGCGTTTACCGCAAGCACGCAGTTGCGTGCTTGCTGTGTCACGACTGCTTCAGCGTGAGACACCTGTTCAGAAATGGGACACTGCTGTTTCGTGCCGTTCGGGATCAGCCTGGGGGTTGCGACAGCGCGCGCGCCTCTTCCATCTTTCGATAGACCGTGTTGCGCGATATCCCCAGCGCCTTGGCCGCCGCCGAGATATTGCCGTGGTGCGCATTCACCGCGGCGACGATGGCAAGCGCTTCGACCTCGGCGAGCCGCGTGGGCTGTGCGGCCCCCTGCCCGACGGGCAAAACCGCGGATACCGGCGCCGCCTGGGCCGCCGTCGTTGCTGCCTGCTGCTGGCGTTCGCGCAAGTCGTCCAGGAAGTCGTCGGGCAGGTGGTCTTCCGTGATCTCGGCTTCGCCTTCCGCCATCAGCCGCGCCGTGCGCAGCAGGTTGCCGAGCTGGCGCATATTGCCGGGCCAGTGATATCGCCGGAACAGTTCCATCACGGCATCGCTGATGCGAGGTGGCTCGCCGCTGGCATGGCCCTGGCTCTGATCCTGGCGCAGCAGCTTGCCCGCTACCACGTCGAGATCGCTGCGCTCGCGCAGGGCTGGCAGCCGCACCACAAGTCCGTTCAGGCGGTAGTACAGGTCTTCGCGGAACTGGGCGCTGGCGACCATCTCGCGCAAGTTTCGGTTGGTGGCGCACACCACCAGCACATCCACCTGGATCACCTTGCTGCTGCCCAGCGGCTGGACAGCGCGTTCTTGCAACGCGCGCAGCAAGCGTCCCTGAAGATGCAGCGGCATGTCGCCGATCTCGTCCAGGAACAGCGTGCCGCCGTTGGCCAGCAGCATCTTGCCGATGCCGCCTTTCTTGCGTGCGCCGGTGAAGGCGCCTTCCTCGTAACCGAACAGCTCCGATTCGATCAGGTTCTCCGGGATCGACGCGCAGTTCACCGCAATGAAGGGGCCCGCGTGGCGCGGGCTGTCGGCATGGATGGCGCGTGCCATGAGTTCCTTGCCCGTGCCGGTTTCACCCAGTACCATCACCGGGATGTCCTTGCCGATGACCTTGCGCAGCTTGCCGATCACGGTCCGGACCTGTGCGTCGCCCGTGTCCAGGTCAGCCAGCCCTTCGGGCTTGGCGGGGGCAGGGCAGAGTCGCCGCGGTGCCGCGACGGCATCTGGCGTGGTCGCGGGCACACCCGCGCCGGCCATCGAGGCGGGACTGGCTTTCCATTCCATGCGCGCGCTGACCTTGACGCCGCTGGGCAGTTGCAACTGCACGATACCAGCCGGCGCACCGCGCACGGCATCGAAGAACAGGGACAACGGCATCCCGAACAGCGAAGAGAAGGTATGCGCCTGCAGCGCCTTGTTGGTCAGGCCCAGCTGGAAATGTCCGCTGCGGTTCGACGACAGGAAACGCCCGCCGGGCGTGAAAGAGACGATACCTTCCACGAGCGTGCCCAGGAACTCCGCGCGCGAATGAAAGTGGATGCAGACCATGTCGCGGAACGCGCTGCCGAACAGCTGGTTTTCGATCATCTGTGCCGACATCCGCACCAGCGCCATGGTGTGCTTGTGAAAGCCACGCTGGTCGCCCGTCACATCGAGCGCCCCGACCGTCTTGCCATAGGCGTCAAGGATGGTCATGCACGAGCAGGTCAGAAACTGGTTGGCCTCCAGGAAGTGGTCCGCGCCGTGGACCAGAGTGGCGCGGTTCTCGGCCAGCGCGGTGCCAATGGCGTTGGTGCCGCGGCTTTCCTCCGACCAGTCGGCACCGGCACGCA
Source organism: Cupriavidus sp. C1SS-2L (assembly GCF_057073735.1). Taxonomy (NCBI): domain Bacteria; kingdom Pseudomonadati; phylum Pseudomonadota; class Betaproteobacteria; order Burkholderiales; family Burkholderiaceae; genus Cupriavidus; species Cupriavidus sp. C1SS-2L. Next base: position 1,974,472 of record NZ_CP172708.1, on the reverse strand, counting down.
ACGCCACCTTGTCGGCCCGCGCGAGGAAATCGTCGTCGCCCAGCGAGTGCAGGATCAGGCCGTCGGCGTCGGTCAGGATCACCATGCTCTGCGTGTTCACGATCTGGTCGTAGAGCGTTTCCATTACCGGCAGCGCGTAGGTGAACAGCGACTGGCTGCGTTCGATGCGCGTCTTCAGCTCGCTTTGGAGCACCGGGCAGAAGTCCGGCGACTCGTACGGGCGCAGGCCATAGGAGGCGGAACGCTGGTGGGCCTGCGCGATCAGTTCGGCGCGCTCGGGTTGGACAGCCCCGTCGCCCGTCTCGCCGGAGATGGCAGGGCGAGTGGGCTCCGCTGGGATGGTCATGTCTGGGTCTCCTATGAATTCGCCCGCGATCTTTTGCGCGGGTCGCTGCCGGCCTTCATCGCCGTCGCCGGGCAGGCCGTCGACAGTGTGGCGCCATGAAGCAAAACGCTTGCCAGAGTGTGGCATTCCGGGACACCGCTGGGGCGATGGTGCGCCGCACACGCCGCCGCGAAGCCCCGGAAAGCCTGCTGCAACGCCGTGCAGTGCCCGTTCCGGCCCGCTGGTATGTCTCTTGCGGAAATGATGGCAAACAAAAATCCCATCCACAACTGTAGGAGACACTCATGAGAACGCAGCGCCGCCTGCTTGCCTTGTTTTCGCTCTGCGCCATGCTGAGCGCTGTCCCGGCCGGGACAGTCTGGGCCCATGGCGATGTTACGCCGCAAGCCGTCGACACCAAATCCTTGCCGCAGCTCGGCGACGAATGGCGCCCGGACAACCCCTATCGCGCCGGCAACGAACAGCAGGAAGCCCAGCGTATCGGCAGCTCGGCCTACAACCAGAACTGCGCGCGCTGCCACGGCCTGGAAGCGGTGTCCGGCGGCATCGCGCCTGACCTGCGCAAGCTCGACGGCGATTGCGTGTCTCTCGCCGATGCCAAGAAGAAACAGGCCTGCATGACCGAGATCTCGCAGTACTTCACCACCACCGTGCGCAAGGGCCGCACTCGCGACGGCCGTGTCTACATGCCGCCGTTCGATGGCGTGCTGAGCCAGGAAGCGGTGTGGGCCATCAAGACCTATCTGGAATCGCGGCACGAGTGAAGCGGTCCCGTTCGGCACGCCAGATCTTCCTCTCACCCTTGTTGTATTCCGCGTTCAGGAGAGACTCCATGTCCCCGATGCATTGTCCGCCTGCTGCCTCGCCGGCCAGCAGTGCCCGGCGCCGGCTGTGCGGCGCCTTGCTGGCCGCAGGCGCGCTGCTCGGCACCCGGCCGGCGCTGGCAGACCTGGCCCGGATCCGCCAGAACGGCACGCTGAAGGTAGCGGTCTACAAGGGCTTGCCGCCGTTCTCGGCGGTGGCAGGCAGCCAGTACACCGGCATCGATGTCGCGCTGGCCAAGGCCCTGGCCAGCGAATTGGGATTGCAGGTGTCGCTGTTGCCCTTCGATGCCGACGACGACATGTCCGACGATCTGCGGTCGATGGTATGGCGCGGCCATTACCTCGGCTACGGGCCGGCGGACGTAATGCTGCACGTGCCGGTCGACCGCACCTTCATGCGCGCCAACGAACAGGCCCTGATCTTTGCGCCGTACTACCGCGAGACTTTCGTGCTGGTGCGCGACCGCCAGCGCGTGCCGGACGTTCGTGGCCTCGAAGACCTGGCCGGCCAGCCTACCGGTGCCGCCGCCGGTTCGGGCGGCGCCAGCGCCTTGCTGTCGGGCGCCGGCGGCGCCTTGCGCGACAAGGTGAAGATCTACCCCGAAGGCGAGGACGCCTTGCGCGCGCTTTTTTCTGGTGAGATCGCTGCAGTCGTGGTGACCCGCGCGCAGTACGAGAGCGCGCTGAAAGCCGCGGGTCAGTCGGCCACGCGCTTCGCCACGGCGGACATCAGTTCACCGCTGTTGCCGCCGCGCGGATGGGCCATCGGCATGGCCATCAAGGCTGGGGACAAGGCCTTGGCTGAATCGCTGGAAAACGCGCTCGACGCGGTGCGGCGCAAGGGCGAACTGGCCCGCATCTTTGCCAGCCACGGGGTAACGATGCAGGAGCCATAAGGAAATGAGCGGGGAAGAGGGCGGCCCAGGGCCTTACTGCCGAGGCCGCCACACCTTACTTCAACAGTTTGCTGAAGTCCCGATCGAGCCTGGCCAATGACGCATCGATAGAACCGCGCGTTGCCTTGATCCAGGCCTCCTGTTGCGCGATTTTCTGGTCCTCCTCTTTCAGCATGCGCGCCATCTCTGCGGGCTGAGGGCCGCCGCTCGTGACACGGTGGTTGACGATCGCCACCGGATCCAGCGCCGCACGGAATTCGGCCTCGCTCATCGGGAAATCCGTGGTGCTGCTGTAGCTGCGTACCGACTCGGCATAGATGCGCCGCGCCTCGGCGTAGGGAAATGCGCTCGGGCGGATGTCATGCGCCTTCGCGTACTCGACCAGCTCCGACGCGAAATGATGGCCGACGCGGAACGGCAGCTTGTACTTGCGCATCAGTTCATCGGCCAGTTCCTGCGATGCAGTCCAGTCGCTGTCCAGCTCCTCCAATGCCCGCTTCGGATCGATGACGAGCGCTTGCATGATCTTGTCCCAGCCCTGCAGTACGCGGATCGCGCTATCGACCATCTCGCCGTTGACGACGGCATCCTTGGCGTCCGACATGCCCGGCGGCAGGTTGTGGGCCCGCATCACCGGCCCCATCGCCAGCGTCAGTGCGGTCGACGCGCGCTCCCGCGTGGAATTCAGCAGTCCGGGGTTTTGCTTCTGCGGCATCGCGCTCGATACATAGGTATTGCCGCCGCCTTCGCGCAGGAGAATCCACGGACGCGGCTGGGCATACTGCGTCATCACATCTTCGATGAAGCTGCCGGCGTGCAGGCCGATGCTGGTTACGATCGACGCCACCTCGACCGGCAGGTCCACGGCGCTGATCTGCGACGCGTCATAAGCGTTGTCGACGAGCGCGGAGAAACCAAGGTAGCTCGCCATCCGCGTACGGTTCAGCGGCCAGCCGGTGCCATTGAGCACAGTCGTGCCCATCGGCGAGCGGTCGATGCGGCGATAGGCTTCGCGCAGCCGCTCGGCATCGCGGTCGAGCCCGGCGGTAATGCCGAGCAGGTAATGCCCGTAGCTGTTCGGCTGCGCGGCTACGCCGTTGGTGTAGTTGGGCACGACGGTGCCGGCATGCTGCCTGGCCAGTCCGACGATCGTGGCGGAGGTCTTGTTGAGCTGGTCGGCCAGTGCCAGGACCTTCTCGCGCAGCATCGCCGCGCGGACCGTGGCCAGCATGTCCTGGCTGGAGCGGCCGGCGTGCAGCAGCGTGACTTCCTGGCCTGCGGCCTGGATCATCAGCGGCTCGAACGTAATGACGGTCGACGGGCGTTTGCCGCCGGGCTTGTCGCCGTTCGCGAGCACGGTGGCAATGCCCCCGGCAACTTTCGGTGCCAGTGACTTGTCCAGCAGGCCTTCGTCGGTGTTGATGACGGCCGATGCCTTGTTGATCTCGCCAAGCCAGTAGAAGGCGTCGTGGTGGACGGTATCCGCCGCGAAAGCGGGAAAGGGTGCTGCCGAGGCGGCAACCAGGACGAGGGCTGACGATCCGAGGATGCGCGAGGTATTGCGCTTCCACCGCGTGAGGGGCATGGCATCTCCTGTATCTGGGGCGTTTATTGTCGGCAATGTTCGCGCATCATTGCGCGTTCGTCGACCGGTCCAGTCAGGATTGTTGCCGGATGCCCATTCGGGCCGATGGATTGACGCTCCTCTGCTACCTCCAGGGGCAGTGCATGTATGTCAGTGCATATATGCCTTCGCTTCCCCGTCGATCTGTTTGCGCAAGGTCGCGAAGCGCTCCTGCACCCTGGCGCCAAACAGCGGATCGGCAATGGCCGAATCGGCGGCTGCGATCTCTGCCCAATCCGCTTCGGTCAATAACTGAGCCGCACGCGGCATAACCAGTCCTTCTTCGGTCGAAAGGTGGTTGCGATAGTAGACAAGGTACATGGCTGCAGCAGCTTCCAACGCGGCTCGCGACGTAACGATCTCGCTTTCGGCTTCGCGCAGGCGGTTGAGCAGTTCTTCGCCCACCGTGGCAATCACGCGATGCTCCTGCAGCAGCCGGCTGAGGATGATCTGCATGCCTGGATCGCGCTCGACGAGCAGGGCATAGGCAACATCCTCACGCGGGTGGTGCAACAGATCGCCGTAGTTCCGCATGTAGTAGACGATCGTGCCCATCAAGCCGTAGTTCGGCTCCTCTCCCCGGTGAAAGGCAGTGACCTGCTGTTCCAGCAGGTTGAGCAGGCTGGCGAAATGGATATGGTCGGTATGCCAGACGGCGAGTGGGTCGGCCATGGTTCCCTCCTGGGAAGCTCGTCAAATTGGTGATCGGATCCGCTGCTCGGGTTCGCGCAGCCCGTGTGCACACGATAGTCGTCGGCCACCAATTGGAACTGATCCAGATCAATAGAACGGTTCACGCATAGTGGTCAGACGCGTGCCAACGCACCACCCGGCGATTGTTCCTGATTCTGGAAAGACCGTGCGAGATTTCGCGTCATTGTTCGCGGTGGGTGTCACATTGCTGACTCAATATCTGGCGGCAAAACGGCAGTGCAAGGCGTCTCAGCCAAAAGCACTGTGGTCTTTGCGCATTCGAAACATTTGTAATCGTCTGTTAATCGGTGCATCCCCAGCCTGATCGGGCAGACGACGTGTCCTGTCCCTTTGGTACGATCGCGCTCTTTCCGCAACGCGCCCCGTCCCCGTGAATCGCCGCTATGTATCGTTGTTTCGTGAGTATTGCGCGCGGGGGCTCGTCCACATCCGCCCGCTGGCCAGAGCCGGCATCGCGTTAGCCAGTCGCGCGCTGGGGGGCGCGATGCGCCGCCTTCGGCATCCGACGCGGCGCGGCATCCTCCTGGCCCTCGCCACTGTGCCGGCGCTGTTCCTGCTTTACGCGATCGCACTTGTGCCTTTCACCCCGAGCATCGGCGACATCCGCAAGGCGCGCATCGATCGTCCCGCGCTGATCGTGTCGGCCGATGGCAAGGTCATTGACGAGTTCAAGCCAGTCAATCGCGAATGGGTGCCGCTCGGGCAGATCTCGCCATACATGGTGGATGCATTGATCGCCACCGAAGACCGCCGCTTCTACGAGCACCACGGCATCGACTGGTTGCGGATCGCGTCAGCCGCGCTGCATACGTTCTCCGGTGATCGACAGGGCGGTTCGACCATCACGCAGCAACTGGCGCGCAACCTTTATCCCGACGAAATCGGCCGCGCACCGACGCTTGCGCGCAAACTCAGGGAAGCGATCACGGCGCTCAAGATCGAAACGGTATACAGCAAGGCGCAGATCCTTGAGACATACCTGAACAATGTGCCCTTCCTGTACAACGCCTACGGCGTGGAAATGGCGGCGCGTACCTACTTTGGCAAGACAGCCCGCCAACTCGACATACTCGAAAGCGCGACACTCGTCGGCATGCTGAAGGCCAACAGCACCTACAACCCCGTGCTCAATCCCGAGCGTGCCTTGCAGCGGCGGAACACGGTGCTCGGGCAGATGAACAAGTATGGGACGCTAAAGCCCAGTGCCTACTCGTGGCTGAGCCGGCAAACGCTCAATGTCAATTTCCAGTTGCAGACCGCGTCACGAAGCGCGGCACCGCATTTTTCCGCGCAGCTGCGCCGGTGGCTGAGCGCGTGGGCGGATCGCAACGGCTACAACCTCTACGCTGACGGTCTCGTGGTGCACACGACCCTGGACTCGCGCCTGCAGGCCATGGCGGTGCAGGCCATGGCCTGGCAGGCAAACCAGTTGCAATGGGTCGCGAACGGGGCATGGAACGAATACACGGGTTGCAGGCCAGGCAACGAGCCGTTCCGGACGTTCATGCGCCAAACCTCCGAGTATCGCGCGGCACGCGATGCTGGCGAATCGGACCCGGCCGTGCTCAGGAAGCTCGGGACGAACCCGGCCTTCGTACGCGCCCTTTGCCGCAGCAAGGCGCAGGTGCAGGCAGGCTTTGTCGCGATCGATCCGCGTAGCGGCGATATCAAGGCATGGGTGGGCAGCCGCGATTTCAGCGACACGCCGTTCGATCACGTGCTGCAGGCCCGGCGCCAGCCGGGTTCAACCTTCAAGCCGTTTGTCTACGGGGCGGCGTTCGCGGACGGTGCACGCCCGAGCGACACGCTTTGGGACCGGAACGTTGCCATCCCAACGGCCGGGCAGGTGACCTGGCGGCCTACCGACGCCGAACCGCCGACCGACCAACCGATGTCGCTGCGCGACGCGCTGGTGTACTCGCGCAACCGCGTTACCGCCCAGCTCATGCTGAAGGAGGGGCCCGAGAAGGTCGCGCGGCTCGCGCGTGCGATGGGCGTGCGCGACAGCGCATTGGAAGCGGTACCGTCGCTCGCACTCGGAACAAGTCCGGTCACGCTCAAGGAAATGGTCTCGGCGTACAGCACGATCGCGAACCGCGGCGTTTATCTAGAGCCGCGCATGGTGACTCGTATCGAGGACCACGACGGCAAGGTACTCGCTCAGTTTGCCAGCGCGGCGCCCGAACAGGCCTTGCCGGCCGGCGCGGCGCAAACGCTCGTCGATGTGATGCACGACGCAGTGGTTCGCGGCACCGGTGCGGCGATCCGGACGCGCTTCGGCATCCGCGCGGACGTGGCCGGCAAGACCGGCACGACGCAGGACAACGCGGATGGCTGGTTCATCCTGATGCATCCGCAACTGGTGGCCGGCGCGTGGGTGGGATTTGACGACGGACGCGTGACGCTCGGCGACTACTGGGGCCAAGGCGCGCGCAGCGCCCTGCCGATGGTGGGCGCGTTCTACGATATGGCGCTACGGGGGCGAGTGATCGATTCCGATGCGCGATTCAACCCTGAGAGCCGGCCGCCTCGCAAGGCCCGTCCGCCACGGCATCACCGCTTCCTGTTCTGGAACTTCTGATGCCGTGGCTGGCGGCGGGCACTAGCGCCGTGGTGCCCGGTCGCGTTGCTCAGTCGTCGTGGCGATGCTTCTTCTGGCCCTTGTGCTTGCCGCGATTGCCGTGATCGTGGTCGTCGGCATCGTTGTTGCGCGACACATTGCCGCCCAGCGCCGAACCCGCTGCGCCACCGGCCGCGGCACCGACGATGCCGCCGGTTCGGCCGCCCAGCGCATTGCCGGCCGCTGCGCCCGCACCGCCGCCCAGCGCGCCACCGACGACGGCACCGGTGCGCTCCTTCTTGTTCGAGGTCACCGCGCCGCCCGCGCCGCCACCGACCGCACCGCCGATCACGGCACCCGTGCTGCCGCCCAGCGCACCACCGACGGCTGCGCCCGCGGCACCGCCCAGGCCCCCGCCTACCGCGTTCTTCAGGTCATCGGCCAGCGCCGGCGTGGTGGCTGCGGCGAGCAGGAGTGTCAGGCAGAGGGTACGAAGTGGTTGTCGAGTCATGTTTTTTTCTCAATTCAGGAATGGTTGGCGTCTGGCCAGTGCGCGAGTTTACACGGTGCGCCGAGGCAATCCCTCTGGTCTGCAGGCCGCGGCTGGCCATCGCATCCCCAATCGTGGCCTGTAGAATCGGCGACCACGCAACCCTGGAACGACCTGCATGGACTCTCACGCTCCGGATCGCGGCGCGCTGATGCCGCTGGCCTATCACGCAACGGTGGTCGATTACCTGCGCCAGCACGAGCCCGAGGTCTGGTGCTGGGCGAGCGCGCGCGCAACCGGCGCCGACCACCGCGAGGCATTGCGCGCGATGCTGCTGCGCGACACCTACCGCATCGAGGCGGACGCCCACGCCGATGTACACGCGGTGCTGGCGCAGGCGATGGCGCGGCTTGGCATCGACGCACCGGCGACGCTGTACCAGTCCCCGGGCCAGGACATGAATGCATCGCTGTTCTATGTGCCCGGCGAGGTCCACATCGTCCTGCAGGGGCCGTTACTGGAACGGCTGGCACCGCCGGAATTGCTCGCGGTATTTGGCCATGAGTTGGCGCACTACCTGCTGTGGTCGCGCGACGACGGCCAGTTCCTCATGGCCGACCGCATTCTGAACGACGCGCTGGCGGCGCCCGCTGCCAGCGCGAGCCACCGGGAAACCTGGCGACGCTATGCCTTGCACACCGAGCTGTTCGCGGATCGTGGCGGCGCCGTGGCAGCTGGGGCGGTCGCCCCGGCCGTGTCGACACTGGTGAAGGTGCAGACCGGCATGGGCAGCGTGGACGCGGCCGCCTACCTGCGCCAGGCGGCCGAGATCGAATCCGGCGAGGCGGGCGCGAGCGCGGCCCACAGCCATCCCGAAACGTTCATCCGCGCCCGCGCGCTGGCGTTGTGGTGGGAGGGCGAGGGCAATCTCGATGCATGGATCGAATCCCGACTGCATGGCCCACTGTCGCTGGAGAAGCTCGACCTGCCGGGACAGGTCCGGCTGCAGGCGCTGACGCGCGGCTTTCTCGCGCACTTCCTTGCCGGTACGACGCTGGGAAGCGATGCGGTGCTTGCGCAGCTGCGAATGTTGTTCCCCGACTGGCGCGACGACGAGCCGGCAATCGGCCCCGAGGGCCTGGGCCCGGACGTGGCTGACGACAGCGTGCGCGGGTACCTCAACGCGCTGATGATGGACCTGTCGCTTGCCGACCCCGACCAGCAGGACGCAGCGCTTCTGCGCGCTGGTCACGTGGCACAAGCGCTTGGCAGCCTGGAAGCGCTGCAAGGCAACCTGCGCCGCGATGGCGGCTTCGGCAAGCGCGAGCTGGACCGATACCAGCGCCAACTCCACCGCCAACTGGCCAGGGAGGGCCAGTCATGACCGATAGCACCGATAGCACCATCCACGCCACGAACACGATTCCGGAAGCAACCGGCGGCAACGATCCGCGTACGCTACGGGCCCTGATCGATGCACAGGCGGGCGCGGCGCTGGCGACCGACGACGTGCTGGTGCTCGTATTGCCGCTGTTCTCACAGGTCGCCGCGCTGCACGCGCGGGGCAGGGTAGCGGCGCTCGATCCGGACAGCATCCTCGTGGACGAGGAAGGCGCGCTGCGCCTGCGCCGGCCAGACGGCGAGATGCCGGCGATGGACATTGGTGCGATCCATCGCGTGCAACCCCATCCGACCTCGGCCCTGAACATCGTCGGCGCGCTGCGGCTCGGCCACGCCGATAGCGGGCACCGTGACCAAGCCGACCTGGCCCTGCAGCTGGATCTGGCGGCGCCCATCGAACGCCCGGTCTTCCTGCCCGGACCCGCGAGCTGGGAAAAGCTGATCGGCCATCACGACGAAATCGGCGATGTCTTTCTGCTCGGCATGGCGCTCGCGAGCCTGGCGTGCGGCCTGGACTTCACCGACGAGGACGACCTGCGCAGCTTCGTGGCGCATCGGCGCAATCTGTTCCTGCTGCACGAACGGCTGCATCCGATCGTCGCCGCGCAGGCAACCCGGCTGCGCACCTGGCGCGACCAGCCGGCGGCCCTGGATGTGGAACGCGCACTGGCGGGCACTGCCGGCGCCACGCCGCGCCGTGCCGCCGTGCTCACGCACTTGCGCGACCGCTTGTTCGACCTGTCGCGGCGCAACCGCCTGCTGCATTTCCGTCCGACCGCGGCCAGCGTCAACCTGACCGTGGCCAGCGTGCCGCTGATGCTGCAGATCGAAAGCGTGCGGCCCGAGCACATCTGCACCTGGGGCGGGCCGTTCGCCGCCGACCTGGTAGCGGGCAAGCCGGTGTCGCTGCAGCAGTGGCTGCGCTTTGACGACCAGCCCTACCTGCCGGCATCGCTCGATCGCCTGATCGCCGAAACCCGCCGCGACCGCGCCGAATACGGCTTCAGCAACCTGCGGCTGGTGGTGGCGTTCCTGCGCTGGCACAACCTGAAAGAGGCGCCGGACGAGCGCATCGTGACGCCGCTGCTGTGGCTGCCGGTGGAACTGGTCAAGCGCAAGGGGGTGCGAGACCAGTATGTGATCCAGAGCGCGGGCGGCGAGGCCGAGTTCAACCCCGTGTTGCGCCACTACCTGAACCAGCTTTACGGCATCCAGTTGGATGAGACCGTCGATCTCGGCAAGACCTCGCTCGAAGAGATCCATGCCGGCATCCTCGCGCAGATTCGGCAATCGGAACCTGCGGTGGAGTTGCGCCTCGTCGACAAGGCAGCGGTGCGGCTCGTGCGGCAGAAGGCATTGCAGCGCATGCAGCAGTTCCAGCGCCGCAAGCCAGGCACGGCTGTCGCGCGCATCGGTGGCTGGCTGCCGCCGTACAGCTATGCGCAGGACGATTATCGGCCGCTGGGGCGCGCGCTGTTCGAGCATTGGGTGCGGCCGAGCGCGCTGCCACAGCGATTCGAAGCGGGCGCAGCACCGAGTGCCGGCCCGCGCCAGCCGCAGATGAGTGGCGCTGCCACGGCGGAGAGCGAAGAGCGCCAGGGCTACGTGCTTGAGGAGTCCGAGGGCCACCGTTATGCCTGGGACCTGGACCTGACGCAGGTGACACTGGCGAATTTCAACTATCGCAAGATGTCGCTGGTGCGCGACTACGCGCAGTTGCTCGACGAGCCCGGCGCCAATCCGGCGTTCGATCGCGTCTTCTCGATCGACCCGCGCGACGTGGAGACGGACGCTCCCGCGGCGCTCGCACCGTCCGAGCAGTGGAATGTGGTGGCGGCCGACGCCACGCAGAACGCGGCGGTCGGGCTGGCTCGCAGCGCGCGCAGCTTCATCATCCAGGGGCCGCCGGGCACGGGCAAGTCGCAGACCATCACGAACCTGATCGCCGACTACGCGGGACGCGGCAAGCGCGTGCTGTTCGTCTGCGAGAAGCGCGCCGCGCTCGACGTGGTGTTTCATCGGCTCAGGCAAAGCGGCCTAGACTCGCTGTGCTGCCTGATCCACGACTCGCAAGCCGACAAGAAGGCCTTTATTGCCGACTTGCGCGCGTGCTATGAGCAGTGGATCGCGCAACCTCACGACGGCGATGCTCTGGCGGCGCGCCGCACGCAGGTGGTGGATGCGCTGAGTGCGCATCAGCAGCGCATCGATGCGTTCGAGTCGGCGATGGCTGCCGCGCCCGAGGCGCTGGGCGACAGCGTGCGGGCGCTGCTTCGCCGGGTGGCCGCGTTGCCCGCCGTGCCGGATACCGGGCCGGCCATGCGCGAGCGCCTTCCGGCGCTGGCTGCGTGGGACCGGCAGCGTGATCTCGCGCACCGCGTGCATCGCGCCATGCGCGAGCGCTTTGGCCTGAACAGCCTGGCGGCGCATCCGTTCGCTCGCTTGTCGCCGCGATTGCTCGTCGATGAGCGCGCGTATGGTCGCGCGGAGCAGCTTTGCAGCGACGCCGAGGGGTTGTTCGATGCGCTCGATCCGTTGATGGACAGCACCGCCAGCCTGACTGGCCAGGACACCGCGCTGGAGCAGGCGCGCGCGAATGCCGCCGACAGTCAGTGGCTGCTCGATACAGGACTCGCCGCGCACCTGAACCTGCTGGATTCGGCCTCGCCGGCGCAGGCCGCGTTGCGCGAGATTCGCGCGGAACTGGAGCGGCGCACGCAGGCACTCGCCGATGCGCAAGCGGCAACGGCGAACTGGAAAGACAAGCTGAGCCCCGGCGATACCGAGTCTGCGCTTGCGCTCGCGCGGCGTCTGGAGCCGTCGTTCGCGCGTTGGCTGCAGCCTGCGTGGTGGCGACTGCGCGGCGAACTGAAGCGACGCTACGATTTTGGCAAGCACGCTATCCATCCGGGCTTCGGCAAGGTGCTCGAAGCGCTGGCGGCCGAGCATGCCGCGCATACGGCGCTGGCGGCGGCCGACGCCGACAGCCGCCGCCGCTACGGCGTGAGCGAGATGCAGGCTTTCCTGCGCGCGCTTGGCGAACTCGAGCAGCGCCTGCAGTCGACCACGGGTCCGCGCGAACTGGTCGCGCATCTGCGCCAGGCCGTCGATCCGATCGCGGCGGCGCGCGCCGAAGCCGGTGCGCGCGAAGCGCTGGAAAAGCTCGCGCAGCGTGTTCGCGACGGGCTGGTGCTTGACGGCGATGCACGTCTTGCCGACATCGCCGAACTGCTGCGCGACCTGCGCGAAGCGCTCGACGAGCTGCCCGACCTGTTGCCACTGCTGCGCGCCTTGCATGCCAGCGATCCCGCCTGCGCTGCCACGTTGCAGTGGCTCGATCACGAGCCCGCCCAGCTGGAAGCGTTGGTGGCCGACGAAGCGTTGCGTCGCCTGACGCGCGAAAGCCCGTTGCTCGCGCGCTTCGGCGGCGCTGCGCTGGCGCAGGCCGCGCGCGCCGTGGCGCAGGGCCAGCGCGAACTGCTCGCGCTGAATGCGCAGGTCGTGCGCGCCAATCGCCATCAGCAGTTTGCTGAACATGTGCGCACCTCCTCGTTGTCGGCGACGATGCTGGACGCCGACGGCAAGGCGTTCAAGAAGCAATACGCCACGGGCCGCCGTGAACTGGAACATGAGTTTGGCAAGAGCATGCGCCACCGCTCGATCCGCGATCTTGCCGACGACGAGACTGGCATCGTCATCAACGACCTGAAGCCGATCTGGCTGATGAGCCCGTTGTCGGTATCCGACACGCTGCCGCTGTCGTCGGACCTGTTCGACGTCGTGATCTTCGATGAAGCGAGCCAGATTCCGACCGAGGAGGCCGTGCCCGCGCTGAGCCGGGCGCGCCAGGTGGTGGTGGTCGGCGACGAGATGCAGTTGCCGCCGACGAACTTCTTCACGGCTGGCGGCGCGGACGGCGACGATGAGATCGTCGTGGAGGAGGAGGGCGAGCGCATCGCGATCAACCTGGATTCGGACAGCCTGCTGAACCAGGCCGCGCGCAACCTGCCCGCCACGCTGCTGGCGTGGCATTACCGCAGCCGTCACGAGTCGCTCATCAGCTTTTCCAATGCGGCGTTTTACGACGGGCGTCTCGTCACCATTCCCGACCGTGTGCTGGAAGCGGCCGAGCACGAGGCGCCGCCGCTGCGCTCGGATCTGGAGGATGCCGGCATCGCGGGCGCGGACGCGTTGCTGGCGCGCCCGGTCAGCTTCCATCGTCTCGCCGACGGCGTCTATGCGGAACGACGCAATGCGCCCGAGGCCGTCTACATCGCCCGGACTGTACGCGAGATGCTCCGTCGCGAGACTGGCCTGAGCCTGGGTATCGTCGCGTTTTCCGAGGCGCAGCAGGGTGCCATCGAATCCGCGCTTGAGGCTTTGGCCGCCGAAGACGCGGATTTCGCCATGCGCCTCGAACGCGAATACGTGCGCGAGGACGACGACCAGTTCAACGGGCTGTTCGTGAAGAACCTGGAGAACGTGCAGGGCGACGAGCGCGATGTGATCATCCTGAGTATCTGCTACGCGCCGGGGCCAGACGGCAAGATGCTGATGAACTTCGGCCCGATCAACCAGCGTGGCGGCGAGAAGCGCCTGAACGTCATTTTCAGCCGTGCGCGGCACCGCATGGCGGTGGTCTCGACCATCCAGGCCGAGGCGATTACCAACGTGCATAACGATGGCGCGGCCGCGCTGCGCGCATTCCTGCAGTTCGCGCAGGCCAGCGCGCGTGGCGAGTTCGAGCGCGCGCAGTCGGTGCTCGGTGCACTGAACCCCGGCGCGCGCGATGCCTTCACGCGTACGGCGACGCCCGACAGCATCCGCGATGCGCTGGCCGAGGCGTTGCGTGCGCGCGGCCATCAGGTTCACGTAAACGTGGGTCGCTCGCAGTTCCGTTGCGACCTGGCCATTGCCGAGCCGTCGGGACAGGGTTATGCGCTGGCAATCCTGCTCGACACGCCAGCCGAGGCGGTGGCGGACACTGCCGAACGCTATGTGTTTCGCCCGGGCATCCTGCGTGCTTTCGGTTGGCGCGTACTGGATATCCCCGGCAAGGACTGGCTTGATGACCGGGAGGCCGTGCTGGCCCGCATCGAGGCGATGCTGGCCGACGGCGAGGATCGTGCGCTGGACGTTGTGGCGGAAACGCCGGTGCCGTCTGCCAGGCCGGCTGCGGTGCGGAGCGAGGCGCCTGCGGCTGAGGCAACAGCCACGGGTGCCCAGGCAGAGTTCGCGCGGATGCTGCGCTTCGAACAAGGCACGTCGCGCAAATTCTGGCGCGCGAGCGTGAGCGGGGCGGAACTCTCCGTCACCTACGGCCGCATCGGCAGTGCCGGACAGTCGAGCGTCAAGGTCTTCGACGAGCCCGGTCGGGCCCGCCGTGAAATGGACAAGCTGGTCGCTGAGAAACTGCGCAAGGGCTATGTGGAGGAGTAGTCCGATCAGCCCGGCGAATTCAGTAGCCGGAGGATCTCTGCATGGACACGGGCATCGCCGCAAGCGACGACTGCCCCGCCATGCTGAGGATCGCCGCCGGTCCAGCTTGTCATGATGCCGCCGGCACCCTCGACGATGGGGATCAGGGCCTGCACGTCATACGGCTGCAAGCCTGCTTCCACCACGGCGTCGACCTGGCCTGCGGCGACCATGCAATAGCCGTAGCAATCGCCGCCATAGCGCTGCATGCGCGCAGCGCGTGCCACGCGCTGGAACGCATCCCATTGTTCGCCGGATTCAAACATGTCCGGCGTGGTGCAGAGCAGCGTGGCTTCCGACAACGCCGCGCAGGGGCGCACCTGCAGCGGATTGCCATTGAGCCAGGCTCGCTCGCGGTCACCGGAAAAACGCTCGCGTGTGAAGGGCTGGTCCATCACGCCGAGCACGGGACGCTGTCCATCATTGAGTGCAATCAGGGTGCCCCAGAGCGGCAGCCCGGTAATGAAGGCGCGCGTGCCGTCGATCGGATCGAGTACCCAATGGTGCGGGTCAGTACCGGTAATCCTTTGCTCTTCTTCGCCAAGGATGCCGTGGGCGGGATACGTGCTTCGAATCAGTGCGCGCATTGCCAGTTCCGCTTCCCGATCGGCCACCGTGACGGGGTCGAAGCGCGCGGTACCTTTGTCGACCACGCTAATCGGGGCGCGAAAATAAGGAAGCGTCACGGCACTTGCCGCATCGGCCAGGCGACCGGCGAAGGCGAGATATTCGGACTGCTGGTCGGCGTGCATTGACATTGCGGTGTGCCTGCTGTGGCGAGAATGGAAGGGCGTCCATTGTAGCGGGCAGCATGCCGCCCGCTTGCACGCGCTCCGGTCCGGGCATGTCTATTCCTGCCGCCGCCCAAGTGGACCGGGCAGCATCTTGAGCCCGACCCATAGCGCACCGATGACCACATTGATCGGCACGCTGAGTACGCCCGGTACATAGAACAATGCCGACAGCGCAGGCGCACGAAGCCCCAGTTCCACGACACCACCAGCAGCGGACAGGATCACGCCACACCAGAGCCAGCGCCGCATGTATGTGAGCAGCCAATGCGCATGCGCCTTGTTGAAATGCCAGGCCATGGATCGTTCGGCCAGGTTGCCGCGGCTGACGTCCCTGAACAGCCAGTTGAAAAAGAAATAGCGATATAGCAGGGTGCGAAAGGCCAACTCTTGCATGACTCATCCTTTGGCCACAACCAGCAGCGCAGAGGAGGGCTCACTCCGGCATTCAGAGGGTTGTACCTACAGAATCCAGCCTACCAAAAAGTCGCGGAGTATGGGCAATGGCGCTTGATAGCCTGTTCCCGTTCGTTTCCGTTTGCACCAATGTGGTGATGTCAAAAGAGACAGGTCGGCAGAATGGCACATCGTAAGAGAGCGATCTACTGTTCGCTCGATTTAGTGGGCGCCAGTTTCTTCACCTACACTTAGTTCGCTCGAGAGCCCTGAACGGCGCTCCTGAAGCCGCCCGCGCGCCGGGCAGATGCCGAGCCAAATCCAGCCTTGCCGATGAGCGATCAACATGGCGGCCGCTACTGGTGGAACGGGTTCCGAGGACAGTGACCGAACCTTGCTGTACTTCGGTTGGCTGACCCTGTTCATCTATCTGGCAACGCCGGCCGGATACCTGATCGATATCCAGACGTCGTACCTGCTCAAGAACCAGTTGCATGCGTCGGCGACGCAGATATCGACATTCCGGCTGCTGACGGGCATACCGGTCTATCTGGCGTTCGCGTTCGGCCTGGCGCGCGACCATTGGAACCCGCTGGGATTGCGGGACCGCGGTTTCTTCCTGATCTTTGCTCCCGTTACGGCGGCGGCGTGCATCGGGATGGCGTTCGCAGGCTTTTCGTATGAAGGCCTCGCGGTCGGCATGCTGCTGGCAATGGTGTCGTCCCGATTCGTCGCCGCAGCCTACCAGGGGTTGGTCGCCCTGGTGGGCCAGGAGAAGCTCATGTCGGGGCGCCTGAGCGCTCTGCTGAATGTCGTGAGTTCCGTTCCCGTGGTCGCGGGAGCGTTCGCTTCCGGATATGTCTCCGATCATCTCGCCGTCAGTCAGGCCTTCTTTCTGGTGGCGACGTTCAATGTATTGATTGCCGTATTGGCGCTCTGGAAGCCAGAGTCCGTCTTCGGCCATGCCTACGAGAAGCCGGAAGCCAGAGGCGAGGATTTTTTTGCAAACCTCCGGCGTCTGGTTCGGCATCGGGCCGTTTATCCGGCGGTTCTCATCTGTTTTCTGTGGAATTTCGCGCCCGGAGCCGCCACCCCTCTGCAGTTCTACCTGACCAATGAGCTGCATGCATCGGATTCCGTCTATTCGTACTACAACGGGATATTTGCCCTCGCGTTCATCCCGACGTTCGTACTGTATGGCTATCTCTGCAAGAAGGTCTCGCTGAGCAAGCTGCTGTGGTGGGGAACGATTGTCGCGGTGCCGCAGATGATTCCGCTCGCATTCATTCATTCCGCCAACCTTGCGCTGGTATTGGCGGCGCCGATCGGGCTGATGGGCGGCATCGCTACTGCAGCGTATCTCGATCTTGCAATGCGGTCCTGTCCGCCAGGGTTGCAGGGAACCCTGATGATGCTGGTGGACGGTGTGTTCGCACTTTCCGCGCGCGCCGGCGATCTGCTTGGCTCATGGATCTACAACAGTGGCGCGGCGCAGGGATTCACATATTGTGTGATCGCGACCACCGTGGTCTATGCGCTGATCCTGCCGCTGATCGCGCTGGCGCCGAAGGAATTGATTGCTACGAAGGATGGTGAACCGGCGCTGGAGGCTGATGCAAAGGGCGGGACATGACCCGCGAAACCTGTTTCTGTTGACATCCTGCGATGCGTGCGAAAGCGGGGTCGCTATGGATAAAGCGATCCACAAGCTATACTCCGCGCTCCACAACTAACGGGTAGAGATCGATATGGTCGCAACAACCAAGGCAACGACTGAAAAGAGCGCGGTCGCAAAGAAGAAGCCTGTCGCGCGGAAAATCGCTGCGCCGACGAAGAAGGCCAGCGTGCTGGCACGTGAAGCCCAGGCAGCGAAGAAGCGCCTGCTGAAGCTGCGCGCTGACACGAAGAAGGCAATCGAAGCGGCAAAGCGTGAGATTGCCCAGGCTGTAGACGCCGCAAAGTCTGCACTGCGTTTTGAGAAGCAAGCCGCCAAGGAAAAGCTCGCGGCGAAGAAGGCCAAGGCTGCTGGCGCCAAGAAGGCAACGGCGAGCAAGACCGCTGGCAAGAAGGCCGCCCCGAAGAAGGCCGCGCCTGCCAAGGCAGCCGTGAAGGCTCCGCGCAAGGCAGCAGCGAAGCCCGCAGCGAAGAAGCCGGCAGCGGCGAAAAAGGTCTCGCGCAAGGCAGCTGTGGCAGCACCGGCGGTTTCCGCCTGATTTTTACCCCTCCGACTGGTTTGACTGGTTCGGACCAGTCGGCTGAAAAAGGGGCGCGCGGTTGACGCGCAGACTAGTACGACAAGATTGATGCACGACACCGACGACGCTCATTCAGAGCAAGAATCCTCTGCCATCCATGAGCCCCGACTCTGGCGGGACAAGGGTTGGACCGCCCGCGTGATCAAGAACGAGGACGGCGATGGCTGGGCCGTCGAGATGATCCGCGACGGCAGCGCCGAACCGGCGCTGGTCGGCCCCTGGACCATGGGGAGAAACAAGGTCGATCCGAAGCCGCTCGATGCGACGGCCCATCAGACGCTGGTCAAGACCGCATCGGAAGTCATCCGCCGGCATGAGCAGCAGTTGCATGCCCAACTCAACAAGCAGTGCAGCATCGAGACCGAATCGGGAAGCCTGACGGTCAGGCTGGTGGTCACACCGGATGAGTTCGAGCCGTTTGGCACGCTGACAGCCGTGGATCCTTTCGGGGATGTCATCGCCACGGTGAAGGTGCCGCCCGACTTCAAGCTGACGCGTACGCGTGCGGAGCGCTGGGCAGCCGACGGATTCGGCCGGATTCAGTAGTGCTTCATGTGGTCCCAAGGACCGCAACGCGGCGGAAGGTACGACTCCGAGGGGACACTGAGGTCGATTGGATGTCTCTTTGTGGCTTATTGAGCATTTATCACAATTTATCCTGGCCAAATAACTTATCTGACCAGGATAAATGCCACTAATCGGCTCGCCCGACGCCTTGCTTCGTCAGCGCCGCGACAGTTCAGAATGCGATCGACGGCCTTCGTGAGCGCGAGATCGTATGGAAGGAATCGCGAGGCTCTTACGAGATCGAGAGGTTGCGTGCCAAAGGCCTGACGTCGTGAAGAAATCAGGCTTGGCTAAGCGGGGAGGGTGGAGCGCGCCCCCCTCTTGAAAAGCCGATAGCAGCCGACTCAGCCGACAAACGCCTTTTCGAGCACAAAGTGCCCGGGATGGCTCATATTGCCTTCGATAAAGCCGCGCTCATCGAGCATCGCGCGGACTTCCTTGAGCATGTCCGGGCTGCCGCACAGCATGATCCGGTCATTTTCTTTCGAGAAGGCCGGCATATCCAGGCGGTCGAACAGCTCGCCGGTTTCAATCAGCTCGGTGATGCGGCCGCGAGTGTGGAAGTCCTCGCGCGTGACGGTCGGGAAATACACCAGCTTCTCGCGCACCAGATCGCCGAGGTATTCATGCTTCGGCAGGTGTTCCGAAATCAGTTCGCGATACGCCAGCTCTTCCACAAAGCGGCAGGTATGGGTCAGCACGATCTTGTCGTAGCGTTCATACACTTCAGGGTCGCGGATGATCGACAGGAACGGCGCCAGGCCGGTACCCGTGGCGAGCAGCCACAGGGTCTTGCCCGGCAGCAGGTTGTCGACCAGCAGCGTACCGGTGGGCTTCTTGCCGACGAAGATCTGGTCGCCTTCCTGCAGGTGCTGCAGGCGCGAGGTCAGCGGGCCATCGGGCACCTTGATGCTGAAGAACTCCAGGGTCTCTTCGTAGTTGGCGCTGGCAATGCTGTAGGCACGCAGCAGCGGGCGGCCATTGACTTCGAGGCCGACCATGGCGAACTGGCCGTTCTCGAAGCGGAAGCCCGGGTCACGCGTGCAGGTGAAGCTGAACAGCGTGTCAGTCCAGTGGTGAACGGAAAGTACGGATTGGGGGTTGAGATTGCTCATCAAAAAAGCGCCGGAGGGAGCACCTTCGGCGTAAAAGTAGCAGGAATGCGGATATCGCCGAATATTAGCGCGAATCGTGGCCGGCTTGCTGCAGTGCGTTTGCCGGCCATTCCGCCACAAGGGGCATGCTTCGCAGAGCGTGCGGCGCTTACTCTGCCTGGATGTTCGCTTCTTTGACGACCTTTCCCCACTTGGCCAGGTCCGATTTGATCAGCGCCGCATAGTCTTGCGGCGTGCCGCCCTGGATGTCGATGCCCGCGGTCTCTAGCTTGGCCCGGACTTCCGGCAGCTTCAGCGCAGCGTTGATCTCGGCGTTGAGCTTTGCCACGATGTCCTTCGGTGTGCCGGCCGGGGCCAAGAAGCCGCCGTTGGTGCTGGCGTCATAGCCTTTCAGGCCCTGTTCTTCGGCTGTTGGCACATTGGGCAGTGCCTTCGCGCGCTTGCGCGTGGATACCGCGAGCGCGCGCACATTGCCCGACTTGACCTGCTCCTGGATGGCGCTGAGGGTGTCGATGTACAGGACCGTACGGCCGGCAATCAGGTCGGGGTGGGCGGCGGACGAGCCCTTGTACGGCACCAGCAGCACCGGCGCACCGCTGACCATGCGGAACATTTCCGCCGCCATCTCCTGCGCGCTGCCGCGGCCCGAGGTGGCCACCTTGGCCTCGGCCGGATTCGCCTTCATCCACGTGACAAGCTCGGGCACCGTCTTCACCGGCAGCTTCGGATACGCCGCGAACACCAGCGGAATCTCATGGGTGTAGACGATCGGCTCAAAGCTCTTTTCAGGGTCCCAGCCGAGGTTCTTGAACAGAAACTTGTTGATGTTGTGGCTGCCGCCGACGATGCCGATCGTATACCCGTCGGGCTTGGCGTTGGCCAGCACGGCGGTGCCGAGGTTATTGGAGGCCCCCGGCCGGTTTTCGACGATGAAGGGCTGGCCGAGCGTCACCGAAAGCTTTTCTCCGACCACGCGCGCAATCAGATCAATGCCGCCGCCGGCCGGCGCGGGGACGATGATCGTGACCGGGCGGGTCGGATAGTTCTGCGCGGCCGCCGCGCCCGTCGCAGTAACAAGGGCGACGCAGCCTGCCAAGGCGCCGATCAGCGTGGTGAGTGTAGTGAATTTCGGTGTGGTGATGCGCATGGGGTGTCTCCGTCTGGATGCTGGTCAACTCGTGTCAACTCTGGTGGTGCCCCGGCGTGCGATGCCCCGGGGCGCCCTGTTCCCGTCAGCCGCGGCCGACGAATGGCATGGCGCTGGCCATGACTGTCATGTTCAGCACATTGGCGTCCAGCGGCAGCGATGCCATGTGGCGCACAGCATTGGCCACATGTCGTGCTTCCATCATCGGCTCCGGTGCCGTCGTGCCGTTTGCCTGCAGCACGCCACGCGTCATGCGTTCCGACAGTTCGGTCAACGCATTGCCGATGTCGATCTGGCCCGCGGCAATGTTGAAGGCCCGGCCATCGAGCGCCAGGGCCTTGGTCAGGCCGGTGACGGCATGCTTGCTGGCAGTGTAGGGCGCTGTGAACGGACGCGGCGTGTGCGCGGAGACCGATCCGTTGTTGATGATGCGTCCGCCCTGCGGGGACTGGCGGCGCATCAGGCCGAATGCGGCGCGCGCGCACAGGAACACGCCGGTCACATTCGTGTTGATGACGTTGAACCACTTGTCCAGGGGCAGTTCATCCATCGGCACGGCGGGGGCATTGACGCCTGCGTTGTTGAACAGCATGTCGAGCCGCCCGAACTCGCGCTCGATCGTGTCGAACAGGCTCTGCACGCTGGCGGGGTCGGTGACGTCGGTTGGTACGGCCAGTGCGGTCTGGCCTCGCGCGGCCGCTTCGGCGGCAAGCGTTTGCAGCGGATCGGCACGGCGGCCTGCAAGTACGACCGTCCATCCGTCGTCGAGCAGTGCCAGCGCAGTCAGCCGGCCGACACCGCTGCCGGCGCCCGTGACTAGCGCGATTCTTCGGGAAGTATTCACAGTGGTCTCCGTATTGTTATGGGGTGTTTTTTTACGATGCACAGGATGGGAAGCGGCCGGGGCTAAGTAACGACCAGCGAGATTTCGCCGTGCCCGTGACGCTGGCATCCATCACATCGCCGCGCTGCAACGGGCCTACGCCCGCAAGCGTGCCAGGCAGGACGAACTCCATCATGGCGCTCCTGAGTGGGGGTGCCTGTCGACTCAGGTAGTCAGGCTCATCGCAGGGCGCTTGCCGGCCAGCCCCTCGGCCACGCTGTCCAGCACCATCCGGATCATGGCGGCGCGGGTTTCCCACGTGGCACTGGCGCGATGCGCCTGCAGCGTCGTGCGATCCGACCGGCGCAGCGCCAGCGGCACGCGCGGTTCGTCCACGAAGACATCGAGGCCAGCACCGGCAATGCGGCCGGCTTCGATGGCTTGTGCCAGGTCGTCTTCATTGACCAGGCGCCCACGCGCCACATTGACCAGGAAGCCGCGCGGCCCCAGGGCATCGAGGACGGCGCCGTTCACGATGCCTTCCGCCTTGTCGGCCGCCGCGCAAAGCACCAGCGCATCGCTGTTGCGAGCGAGGTCGACCAGATCGGGCACGAACGCGTGCGGCAAATCGTCCATGCGCCGCAGGTCGGTGTAGCGGATCGGGCAACCAAATGCAACGGCCCGCGTGGCGACCGCGCGGCCGACGCGGCCCATGCCGACAATACCGACGCGCATGCCGCTGAACCGGCGCGCGAGCGGAATGGCCGACGGTTGCGGAAAGCGTTCCCACTGGCCATCGCGGACAAAGCGGTCGCCCGCGCAGATATTCCGGCAGGCGGCAATCAGCAGGCCAATCGCAAGGTCTGCCACGTCCTCGGTCAGTGCGCCTAGCGTAGCGGTGACCGGCAGCCCGCGCTCGCGGCAATAGGGCAGGTCCACCGCGTCGGTGCCCACACCGTTGACGGCCACCACCTTCAACGCTGGCAACTGTTCCAGCATCGCCCGGGAAATCCCGGTGTGCCCGCCCGTGATGACGGCCTGGATGGCCGATCCATGCTCCTTGAGCCAGGCGGCCTGGTCCTCGACCTCGAACAGCTTGTGCACGTGGTAAAGGGCGGCCAGTTCGTCATTGGCGGCGGGGATCAGGATGGGATTCAGTTGCAGGATGTGCGGCTTCATGTGGTCGTCGGAGTCGGCTGGAATGTAGGACCCATGGTAGTTAATGGTTGATTGTCAATGCAATATTGATATATAAAATCAACATAAATAGATGTGGAGCAAATCACCATGGGTCCCTGGATATCGATGGACGAGGCATGCGCGCGGCTCGGCGTGAGGCCGCAGACGGTCTACGCGTACGTCAGCCGCGGCAAGATCGAGGTCATGTCCGATCCGGTCGATACGCGTCGCAGCCTGTATCGCGCCGAAGACGTGGCGACGCTGGCCAAACGCAAGCAGGCTGGCCGCAAGCATGAGACGCTGGCCACCAACACGCTGTTTGGCGCCGAGCCCAGCATTCCGACCGCGATCTCAACGTTCCTGCGCGAACGGCTCTACTACCGTGGCCGCGACGCGGTGGTGCTCGCCGAAACCGCCACGCTGGAAGAGGCCGCGCAGTTGCTGTGGGATTCAGCGCAGCCCGTGAATTTTTCGTCGTCCACCAAGGTGGCAAAACCGGGGCGTGTGGCGGCCTTCAAGGCGTTGGCCGAACTGGCTGCCACCGGTCATTCGACACATGGCCGCATGACGCGCGTCCTGCATGCGGAAGGCCAGGGCCTGGTCGGCCAGCTGGCCAACGCGTTTGGCGCACAGCCGGGGCAGCAAGCGCTGCATATGCGCTTCGCGCAAGGGTGGGGGCTGAAGCCGGCAGGGGCCGAGTTGCTGAGGATGGCCATGGTGCTGCTGGTCGATCATGAACTGACCAGCTCCGCGTTTGCGTCGCGTATCGCGGCGTCGAACGGTGCGTCGTTGCCCGCGTGCCTGCTCTCCGGCCTCGCTACCTTGTCCGGGCCGCTGCACGGTGATGCTTCCGGTCGCGTCAAGGCGCTGTTCAACGACGTCGAACGGCAGGGCGAAGATCAGGTCATCACGCACTACCTGTCGACCGGCCAGGCGCTTGCGGGCTTCGGACACCACCTCTATCCCGAGGGCGACCCGCGCGCCGCCGCGCTGCTGTCGCGGTTCGAGCCGCCGCCGGTCATCGCCCGGTTCATCGCACAGGCAACACGCCTGACCGGCTTGCAGCCCAATATCGACGTGGCATTGGCCGCGCTGGTGATTCACTGCGGCCTGCCCGACGATGCAGCATTCGGGATGTTCGCCACGGCGCGCAGCATCGGACTGCTCGCGCATAGCCTGGAGCAACTGGGTGTGGGACAGGTGATCCGTCCGAGAGGCCGCTATGTCGGCGTGGTGCCGGAACGGGTCTGAGCTACGCAAGTTTGCTGTGCGTGCTCTTGTACGAATGGGCAGACAGGCATGCGGCCCATTGCACTCTGCTTTATCACAGATATAAAACACGCTCAGCAGCGGCATTTTGACGAATGGCCCCGCAATACCTAAGCTCGTTTGAGCCTGCCGCCAAAGCCGCAGGCAACGTCAGTGCGGGAGGAAAACATGGCGGACACACACGTACAGCTTGCTGGCAGTCGCCGGCCGCTGCCGCACAACGCCATCCGGGTGCGCGACGTGGATCCGCACGCGATCGTCGACGTCACGGTCACGCTCAAGGGTCCCGATCTTCCCGCACCGGAACAGATGCCCGACAAGGCGTTGTCGCGCGAAGCGATCGTGCAGCGTTTCGGCGTGCCCGCGGAAACGGTGCGCAAGGTCGAGGACGTGCTCCGGGGCTATGGCCTCCAGGTCGTCGAGGTGAAGCAAGGCGGCCGCAGCATACGGGTGCGCGGAACGGCGTCGGCGATGATCGCCGCGTTCAAGCCCGAACTTGGCATCTACCATGTGCCCGGACAGGGTCAGATCCGCGCGCGCCACGGCGTGCTGATGGTGCCGGGCGAGATCGCCGACGTCGTGGAGGGTGTGTTCGGCCTGGACCAGCGGCAGATGGCGAAGCGTCATGCGCAAGCCGCGGCATTGGTGCGCACGCTAGTCCCGCTGACCCCCGCAGACCTTGTGAAGCGATACCACTTTCCTGATGGCGATGGCGCAGACCGGACGATCGCCATCGCCGAATTCGGCCAGAACATCGGCAATGGGCAGGTACTGCCGCCCGCGTATCTTCCTTCGGACGTATCCCTGTTCTGCAAGCGGCAAGGGTTGCCGGTGCCTGTGGTGCGGATCGAAAGCGTTGGCCTGTCTCCGCTCAGCGAACAGCAGTTCCGGGCCGAGATTCAGGAACTTCCCAAGGACCTGCAGGACCTGCTGTTCGTGCAGACCGCCGAGACGATGATGGATATCGAGATCGTCGCCGGACTTTGTCCGAAGGCGGATATCGGCGTGTATTTCGCGACGTGGGGAGAGAGCGGCTGGATCAACCTGCTCGATGAAGTCACTTCGGGGAAAGGGCCCGTGCCCGTGGCGCTGTCCATCAGCTACGGTCTCGCCGAAGAGGCCACGGACTGGAGCCATGGTGCGATGGCATCGATCAACCAGCGGCTTCAGATTGCAGCGATGCAGGGCGTGACCGTGTGCGTATCGTCGGGCGATGACGGCAGCGGCTGCAATCAACCGGGCAAGCGCTGTCATGTCGCATTCCCGACCTCGAGTCCCTATGTGCTGAGCGTGGGCGGCACCATGCTTGTCACACATGCGGACGGGAAGTCCGAGGAAGTGGCGTGGTGGGAAGCGCCGGGCGAGCGCACACAGCAGGGCGGCGGCTCGACCGGTGGTGGCGTGAGCGTGCTGAATCCGCGGCCGCCGTGGCAGAACGTCTCGGTGGCGTCTCTGAATCCCGGCGCCGCAAACGGGCGCGTGGTGCCTGACGTGGCCGCATTGGCGGGGCCGCCGCTCTACGACCTGCTGCTCGATGGCCACGCATTGCCCGATGGCGGCACGAGCGCCGCCGCGCCGTTGTGGGCGGCGCTGGTGGCGCGTATCGATGCGGCGTTGCCGGCCGGCAAGCGGCAGCGATTCCTTGCGCCGCTGCTCTACAAGGGCGATGTGGGACGCGCGGGCTTCAGCGACGTCGTTTCGGGCCAGAACACCTCGCGTCCGAGCCCCGGCAAGGGCTATACGGCCAAGGCAGGCTTTGATGCGGTCACCGGCTGGGGCGTGCCCAACGGGCAGGGATTGCTCGCCGCGCTGGCTGCGGTCTGACGATCTGGCGCCAGCGGACTTCACCATTTCGCACACGGAGGACAATGCAATGAGCCCGACGACACGAAAGGAAGTTCCGTCCGATGAGCCGCTTATCGACACCACGCCCTATGGCTATGGCCCGGACGATTTGGTGACCGACGTCACGGAGACCGCGGCGATTACGCAGCACACGCTGAAGCTGCATGGCAAATCGCTCGCCTACACGGCGCGCGCGGGCCATCTGGTGACAACAGACCCATACAGCGCCATGCCGGCCGCCAAGCTGTTCTATGTCGCCTTCACGCTCAATGGCACGGCGGCATCCAAGCGGCCCGTGACGTTCTTCTACAACGGTGGCCCCGGATCGTCATCGGTCTTCCTGCTGCTCGGCTCTTTCGGACCACGCCGGATCAAGACCAGCATGCCCGGCTTCACGCCACCCGCGCCCTACGAGATGGAAGACAACGAGGATTGCCTGCTCGACCATACCGACCTCGTCTTCATCAACCCCGTTGGAACGGGCTATTCCAGCGCGGTCGCGCCGGGCACCAACAAGGACTTCTGGGGCGTGGACGAAGACGCTAGCTGCATCAAGCAGTTCATCAAGCGTTATCTGACGGTGTTCAACCGCTGGAATTCGCCGAAGTATTTGTTCGGGGAGTCTTACGGAACGCCGCGTACCTGCGTGCTGACATGGCTGCTGCATGAGGATGGCGTGGACCTCAACGGCATCGTGCTGCAATCGTCGATCCTCGACTATTCGCAGGCGGGAAATCCCATCGGGCTGCTTCCTACGCTTGCGGCCGATGCGTGGTTCCACAAGATGGTCACGCTGTCGCCGGTGCCTGCCGAACTGGCGACGTTCATGGACGACGTGGAGGCGTTTGCCATCGATGCCTACGTCGAGGCGTTATCCGGCTTTCCGAAGTTCGACCAGAAATCGCTCGAGTACCTCAGCGCCATTCTCGGCATCCCGCAGGAAGTCCTGCGCTACTGGAAACTCGACCCCTCGACCGCAAACGGCTCGGTGTTCCTGACCAGCCTGTTGCTGGACAAGGGCCTGGCGGTCGGGGCATACGATGGCCGTGTCACGGCGCAGGACACGGGCATCGCCGAATACATCGCCCCGAATTCCGGCGGCAACGATCCCACCATGACCGCCGTGGGCGGCGTCTATACGGCGATGTGGAATGTGTATCTCAACGAGGAACTGCAGTTCACGTCGACCTCGCCTTTCATGGACCTGAACGACGAGGCCTTTCTCAACTGGAATTTCGGCCACGTCGATCCCACTGGCGCGCAACGCGGCGGTGTCGAAAGCCTCTACACGGCCGGCGATCTTGCTGCGGCGATGGCGCTGAATCCTTACCTGCGGGTGTTCTCGGCGAACGGCTACTACGACGCCGTGACGCCGTTCTTCCAGACCATCCTCAACTTCCAGAACATGCCGGCCGCCCATGCGGGCATCGCGACGACGCTGACCGTCAGGAACTACCCATCCGGGCACATGATTTATCTCGACAATGCGTCCCGTACGGCGATGAAGGCGGACCTGTCCGACTTCTATGCAGGTTCGGACCGCCATGTGGAAGCCATCCAGGCCGCGTTGCCGGTGCAGGAGCAACAGGCGGCGTATGCGGCGCGGTATCGGAGGCGGCTGAGCCGGACGCCGTATTAAGGGCGGGATTTGCGGGCGCTGCCCTGGGTTGCCCGCCAAAAGTGACGAATCGTGCGTATAGCGAGGTCCCTTCGCTTTCCGAATCTCCTTCTGACATGCCAGACCGTCGCGCGCCGGCCGCATCCGGCGCTGGGTGCGGCGGCGTTCCTTTGCCGTTCGCGGGCAGCCGTCCTAAAACAGAAGTGTGGGGCGGCAGTCACCGGCCCCGCCGATAAGAGGAGGAACACCATGTGCCGCTGGCTGGCCTACTCAGGCAGATCCGTGCCGCTCGAAGCGGTGCTATTCCAGCCGGAACACTCGCTGATCGACCAGAGCCTGAATGCGCGGCTGGGCCATACCACCACCAATGGCGATGGCTTTGGCGTTGGCTGGTATGGACGCCACTCCGAGGTGCCATTCCGCTACCGTTGCCTGCACCCTGCCTGGAGTGATACCAACCTGCGCGAGACGGCCCGGGCGGTGCGGGCGCCGCTGTTCGTTGCGCACGTACGGGCGGCTACCGGTACGCCTACGCAGGAAACCAATTGCCATCCGTTCCGCTTCGGCCGCTGGCTCTTTGTTCATAACGGCCTGATCCGGGAGTTTCCGTTATTGCGGCGCGACCTGATGATGGCCGTCTCGCCGCAGTTGTTCCGCTGGATCGAGGGGTCTACGGATTCCGAGATCATGTTTTTCCTGGCGCTGACTTTCGGGCTGGAACGTGACCCACGCGCCGCGCTTGAGCAGATGGTGGGGCTGATCGAGGAAGTCGGCCACCGCTACGACGTGGAGCATCCGATCAACATGACCGTCTGCGTGACCGACGGCCAGCAGATTGTTGCGGTGCGCTATTCCAGTGAAGCGGATTCGCGCTCGCTGTTCCACAGCACCTCGTTCCGCCAGTTGCGCGAACTGTATCCCGACGACCCGCGCATCATCGCCGCCGGCGACGATGCATTCCTTGTGCTGTCAGAGCCGCTGATCGATGTGCAAGGCGTGTGGCAGGAGATTCCCGAGGCCACGATCCTGGTTGGCCGCGCCGGGGTGATCGACTACAGCCGCTTCACGCCGCGGATGCCGGAGCTTTCCAGCTAGCTCCGAGGCGCGGCATGCCGAAAACTAGTAGCAACCGCCCGTGTCGACGGTCAGGTTGAGCATGTCGTGCTCGAGGTCGCGGATCAGGTGTTCGTCTTCGCTCAGCAGTTCTTCCAGGATGTCATGGCTGGACAGCACCCCGGCGATACGCCCGGATTCCAGAACCGGCAGATGGCGGATGCGCCTGGCATGCATCAGCGCAAGGCATTGGTCGCAGGTATGGTCAGGCGAAACACAGACGACCTTGGTCGTCATGATGTCCCGGACCTTCGTTGCGCTGGCGCTGCGGCCTGCCAGTTCGACGCCACGGGCGTAGTCGCGCTGCGACAGTATCCCGGCCAGCGTGTCGCCGTGCATGACCAGCACCGTGCTGATGTCCTTGTCGGCCATCAGCTGGAGCGCTGCCAGCACGAAATCATCCGGCGCGACCGAAATGACATCGCGGGGCTTGTCCGCCAGAAGCTGGCGCGCGGTCTTTCTCACCTTGTTCATCGTCGTCTCCGTCTGACTTCCGTTGCATCGCGCTGCGTCGCGTTGCATCGATCTGACACTGGCACGCTACTTGCCAACTCCCCTTCGCGAAAGGGACAGGGGAGGGCTATTGTTAAAGCATCCCCACATCCAGTCACTAATGGGGGTCATCATGAAACCGGTCGTGCACCATTTCCATTCGGATCCGCCCCATCACGGCGCGCGGTACTACGCAGTGCTGGCGACAGCGTTGCTGGTCCCAGGCGTGCTGTATGTCTGCATGGCGTTGCTGAGCCAGTGACGGAGCGGGCCGCCGTCATGTGATGGGGGCTCACGTGGGGCCGTCATCCATGTCTGGCGCCGCCTTACCAAGGAAGCCGAACTCCACGGGGAACTTGGTGTAGAAGACGCGCACGTCCTCAGCCGCCAGGCGATCGAACAGCGCCTGCGTCTCCGACTCGGTCGCGATCATCATGATTTCCTCGGGGCGATCGGCCAGTTCGACGAAATGCCAGCTGTGGAAACGGTGATCGTGCCCCATGCCTTCGGCCGCCACGCGATGCGTTGCGCCACGAACATTCATGTCCCGCATGAGCTGCAGCAACCAGTGCGACAACTGCTTGCCGTGGTGGCGGCGGCTCTCCACGGTGTAGAAAGTGACCTGATAGCCATGCACGATTGCCTCCTGGCGCACTGCCATCCCTGAGCGGGCACGCTATTCAGTCTACTCCGCAATCGTCAGTGGCTTGGACTGCAGCATTGCGCCATTTGGCAGCAGCGGGGCAGTTCAGCGCCGCTGCGCGAGCCAGATACCGGCCCCGATAGTCACCAACCCGACCGCGTGGTACCAGCGCGGCCAGTCGCCGAGCAGCAGCGTGGACAGCAGGGCCGCGAACACCGGCGTCAACGTGATAAAGAAGACTGGCAACTGCGCGCCGGCACGCGCGATGGCGCGGTCCCAGGCAAAGTAGGCGAGCAGCGATGGGATGGTCGCCACATAGAGCAGGATCGCCGCGACCTTGCCACTCCATTGGAGCGGCTGATCGAGCGTCATCAGTTCCCACGCAGTCACGGGCACGCTTACCACCAGGCCGGTCACGATCTGCGCGAACAGCAGCACGGGCAACGGCAACTCGGGGCGCCGCTTGCGCAGCAGCCAGGTATAGGCGCTCCACGCGATGGTGGCGGCCAGCATATAGAGATCGCCCGCGACAAAGTCGAGTTGGGCAAGGCGGCCAAGCTCGCCGCGTACGAGCACGAACGAAACACCCACGAGGCACAGCAGGGCGCCCGCGACATGCCACGGCTTCATCTTCTCGTGAAAGCACGTAGCGCCGATGATCAGCAGGAACAGCGGCGTGGAGGCGCCGATCAGCGTGACATTGATCGGCGTCGACGTGGTCAGTGCCAGGTACTGCAGCGCGTTATAGCTGGCGATCGACAGCATGCCGAGGGCGAGGATCACCCCCGCATGCCGGCGCAGCGCTGCGCGGTGCTCGACGACGCCGCGCCATGCGTAAGGCGCGAGCAGCAGACCGGCCAGCAGCCAGCGCACGAAGTTCAGCGTGACCGGCGGCACCGTTCCGGCGGCCAGGCGGCCGACGATGGCGTTGCCGGCCCAGCTCAATGGGGGGAAGGTAAGCAGGAACAGTGTGGTCCAGTCCAGGCGTCTGGTACCGGTGGTGCTGGCGTGCATGGGTGTGACGTTGGCTTTTTCTTGTGAAGCCGCATTATCCGCCAGGTCCACGGCACCCGCTGCGACGCGCCGCCAATGCAGTTCAGGCAGTTCCGCCGATCAGTTTCAGGCCCGCAGGCAATGCCTCTCCGAAAACGCGTCCCTCGTCGGCGGCATCGAGCTCCACGGCCTCGCGCACCATGGCGATCCAGCTTTGCGGCGCGTTGGCGGCCTCCAGGCGGCGCACGACGGCTGCGCGCACCTCATCGGGCAGATCCCGCGTGCGGTCGCCGGTCATGCGTGCGATCTGCGTCGCGGCAAACGCCGCCGGTTCGACCTTCTTCCAGTCGAGCGCCAGGATGGCATCCACCCACCGCGCAGCGATGTCGGCCGGGACGACGCCATGCGCGCTGCCATAGAACGGCCGGCGCGCGCCAATACGGCCCACGGCCCACCAGCTCTGGTTGTTTTCCGACGGCTTGCGCAGCCGGGCCAGCAGCCATTCGGCGACCTCGATCTTGCGCTCGGCGGGGATGTTTTCGAGCGAACCGGCCAGCCGAACCATGTCGGCGTACCCGGAACGCGTCGGCCCTGCGGGCTTCTTGTAGTGGCCGCTGCCCGGCGGCTGAAGATAGAAGGCCATATCGTCGAGCAGGCGCAGTTGCGCGCTCTCATCGAGACCACCCGCTGCGCGGCGCCACAGCGTCCACCATTCCGACCAGTTCTGGTTTTCGTTGACATACTGGATGCCCTGGTCGTACATCGACCACAGCTGTTCGACCCGCCACTCGTCCAGCGGATAGCCGAACCCCGGCCGCACGCAATAGCCGGCCAGGTTCAGCCAGAGCCGCTCATGGTCGGCGGTACGCCGCCGGCGCTTGGCCCGCTCCAGGAAGGCGCCGAACAGTTCGCGCAGCAGCGCGCTATCCCATTGCTCGCGCGGCCCCAGCAGCTGTTCCAGATGGGCGCGCTGCCGTTTGACTTCCTTCGGATCGACGCCTTGGGCGCGTGCGCCGAAGGTGCGGTCGATGGCGTCGAAGGCTTGTGGCAACGACGGGTGCAACGTTTCGGTCGTGGGCGCTTCGGCCGGCGCTTCGTTGCCGCGCAACTGGAACTCGAGCCGCCAGCGCTGCGCGGTATCCGCTATCTCGCTGCAGTGGACTTCGAGCGTGCCGACCTCGGTCAGCGATGTCGTGATCTGCACCGGCGTTTCGCGCGGACCGCTGTTGCCGCGCGTCGGCACGACGGTTGCGATCGGCGGCAGGCGCACGAAGTCGCCGCGCTCAAGCCCCGTCAATTCGCCGGGCTGGTAGGCCGTGTCGGCCACGGACGAGACCAGATGGAACTGGACCGGATGGCCAAGCCGCAGCGCGAAGGTGCGGTCCTTCAGGTGAATTTCGTGGCCTTCCTCGGTGCCTTTTGGCAGCAGGCAGATGCCTTGCTGCCCCGATGCGCCGTCATCGAGCACCAGGAAATAGCTGCGCGGCGAACCACCGCCGATGCGCGGTGCCTGTCCCGCTCGCGCACGTGCATAGGCTACAGCGCCGCGCGCAACGGCGACATCGGGATCGGCGTTGTGCAGGACGTTCAGGGGCGACCCGCGCCATGTGCCCAGCGTATCGGCGATGCGGCTCGCCAGCGCTTCGGCACGGAATACCCCGCCGTTAAGCAGCAGCGTGTCGGGCATTGGCAACGCATCGTCGCCGGACTGCGGCTGGCCCAGCGCCACGCGCGACTGCGCGGCGTGCTGGCTCAGAAACGCCGCGACATGTCGCGTGACACCGGGATCGGACGCATAGGGCAGGCCGAATTCGACGATGGCGCCGCGCGCGCGGCCCGGCCGCTCGGTGGACGCCACCTTGGGAAAGAAGCCATCGACCACAAGCTGTTCGACTTCCTGCCGCGTGACCTCCACGGAGCGTGCGCCGCCAATCAGCTTCGAGCCGGCACCAAGGAGCGTGACCGTGACCGCATCCGGCGCTCGCGCACTGAGCAACTGTTCCTTGGCCGCACGGCAGCGGGCAACGAGTTGGGATAAGCCCGAGGCCGACAAGCGCGCTTGCGCGGGACCGAGACGCGCCTCGACCAGATGCGCGAGCGCCAGGTCCATGTTGTCGCCGCCGAGCATCAGGTGGTTGCCCACGCCGATCCGCGTGAGCTGCGGCTGCCCGTCCTGCATGTCGACGCGGATCAGCGTCAGGTCGGTGGTACCGCCGCCCACGTCGCAGATCAGCACCAGGCGAGTCCGCGCGAGCTCTGCATCGAGCGTCTCGCGGTGATGGAACAGCCAGTCGTAGAGTGCGGCCTGCGGCTCTTCGAGCAGGCGCAGCGCAGGCAGGCCGGCCATGCGCGCGGCCTCAAGCGTCAGCGCGCGCGCGCCCTCGTCGAACGACGCTGGCACGGTGAGCACGACGTCCTGCTCTTCCAGCCGGGCGTCGGGGAAGCGATGATTCCACGCGGCAGCCACATAGCCGAGATAGCTCGCGCTCGCGGCGACAGGCGAGATCTTGCCGACTTCCTCGTCCGCGCCCCACGGCAGGATGGGGGCGGTGCGATCAACCGAGGCATGCGACAGCCAGCTCTTCGCGCTGGCCACAAGCCGGCCTGGCACCTGTGCGCCAAGCGTGGCCGCCAGGCGGCCGAACACCGTACGGCGCGCGGCGGCGCTCGCCGCCGACTGCCATGGCAGCTGCAAATCGTCGCCGCTGATTTCACCGGGCGCCGCGTGGTAGCGAACCGAAGGCAGTAGCGGGCGCGCGGCGACTTCACCCAGGCCTACGAGCTGGTCGATCTCGAAGACGCGGATATTGTCCGATCCTGTCTCCGCATAGGCCACCACGGTATTGCTGGTGCCAAGGTCAATGCCGACGGTGTACCGCTTCATTGCTTCCTTGCTTATCCGCTAAACGGTGTTCAACCCTGCGCGCCGCCGCGCACGTCGAATTCGACCTTCCAGCGCTCGTCGTTGCCGCGGACGGCCTCGAGTTCTAGCGTGCCCGCTTCCGTCACGCGTGC
Source organism: Cupriavidus sp. C1SS-2L (assembly GCF_057073735.1). Lineage (NCBI taxonomy): Bacteria > Pseudomonadati > Pseudomonadota > Betaproteobacteria > Burkholderiales > Burkholderiaceae > Cupriavidus > Cupriavidus sp. C1SS-2L. Next base: position 1,940,878 of record NZ_CP172708.1, on the reverse strand, counting down.
GTGCAGCCTGACCGGAACGACTTCGCCCGGCGTGCGTCCTTCGGCCGGCAGGGTCGCCTGGATTTCCTCCAGTTCATGCAGTTCCTCGGGGCCCCAGAAATCGAGCAAGGTACCGACCTGGTCCTGGCGGCGCACCGAGGAGCCGAAGAACCGGAAATGCACTGGTTCGCCGACCACAAGGCCGAGTTCCTGCGGCGGCAATTCGGTTTCGGTGCCTTCTTCCATGCCAAACGGTGCCACACACAGCGCCTGGATCGGCGGTTCGAACCCCGGCACGGCGGGCATCGACGATTCCACGGCGATGTAATACGAGCGCGCGGTGCCGCCACGGATGCGCACGCCCTTGCCGCGTCGCACATAACCGTAGTACGCGGCGCCGCGTGCCACGGCCAGGTCCAGTTCGGCACCGCCGAGCAGCCGGGCAGGGGCCGCGCCTTCTGCGACAAGCCAGCCGTTCAGGGTCTGCTGGATACGGTCCGCGAGCAGGCCCGATTTGAATACGCCGCCGTTGAACAGTACTGCGGTCGGATGCAGGAAAGTCGCGCTTTCCGGCCGCGTACCCCGGAACCCTTCCAGATCGGCGAGCGCACCGACCTGGCGGCCAAGGAAGGCTGCCAGATGCCGCGTGATTGCCGCATCCTGTGCATAGGGCAGGCCAAGCTGCGTCAGGCCGACGCGCGCACGGCTTACCGGCCGGGCCGCAGCGTCGACCTGCGGGAAGAAGCCTTCCAGGATGATCTGGGTGAGTTCCGTACGCGTCAGGTCCGTGCGGATCGATCCGCCGATCAGCTTGGAGCCGCGGCTGGGCACGACCAGCGGCACGGTATCCACCGTCGGGTCAGTCAGCAGCGTTTCCTTGGCCGCCCGGCACGCATAGGTCAGCGCGCGCAGTTGCCACGGGTCGGCTTGCGTGCCTTGCGCAGCGAGCTTGCGCGCGACTACGTGGGCCAGTGCCAGATCCATGTTGTCGCCGCCGAGCAGGATATGCTCGCCGACGGCCACACGATGCAGTTCCAGGTTGCCATCACGCTCGATGACTGCGATCAGCGACAGGTCGGTGGTGCCGCCGCCAACGTCGACGACGAGGATGATGTCGCCGACCTTGACGTCCTTGCGCCACTGGCCACCGCTTTTCTCGATCCAGCTATAGAGCGCAGCCTGCGGCTCTTCGAGCAGCGTCATGCGCGCGTAGCCAGCGGCCGCGGCGGCCTCTGCGGTGAGTTCGCGCGCGGCCGGGTCGAACGAGGCCGGAATCGTCACCGTCACGTCCTGCTCGGCGAACGGCGCGTCGGGATGCGCCTGGTCCCACGCTTCGCGCAGGTGGGTGAGATAACGCACCGATGCCTCGAGCGGCGATACGCGCGGCACTTCAGGCGGCGCATCGTTAGGCAGGATCGCGGCGCGGCGGTCCACGCCGGGGTGACACAGCCAGCTTTTTGCACTCGATACCAGCCGGATAGGGGTGCCGGCACCGCGGCTGCGAGCCAGCTCGCCCACGGCGAATTCGCGCGTGGCACTCCATGGCAGGGCCAGGTCGCCCGGCGCCAGCTCGCTCTCGTGCGGCAGATACAGGAAGGAGGGCAGCAGATCGCGTGCTTCCGTCGCACCCGGTCCGGTCAGCTGCGGGATCGCCAGGACACCCTGGCTGGTCTTCTCGCCGTCGCTGCCGGTCAGGTCGACGTAGGACAGGGCGCTGTGCGTGGTGCCCAGGTCGATGCCGATGGAATAGCGGGCCTCGCTCATAGCTCGACCTCCGCGGGGGCGATGACGGTGGCGTCATGGCGCTCGGCCAGGCGCGGCAGCCTGACTTCCTCGGCCTTCCAGCCGCGATGGCTGAGGTTGCCGTGGAACGGCGCGCTGCCGACCACATTGCCGGTCAGGCGGACGGCCGTGGCATCGAAGCCGTCGGCCAGCGTTACGCGGCTGCCTTCGGCTTCATTGCGTACCGGGCGGATCGTAAAATGCTCGCGCAGCACGGCGCGGCAGCCATCGTGGACGAGACGGGCGGCGCCGCCGATCTCGGTGTCGGTATAGCCGGCAATGTCTTCCTCGACGAAGTCGATGAACCGCGCATCGCGCTGGAGCAGTCCCAGCAGTTGCAGGGCCGCGACGGGGCTTGCTTCCTTCAGTGCGGGCGCCGGTGCGGGCGCAGCGGGAGCCGGGGCTGCCACGGGCGCGGCCACCGGGGCCGGCGCGGCAGCAGGCAGTTCGCCGTTGCGCAGGCGGCGTACCCCGGCAGCCAGTTCACCGTTGCCAAGGATGGCAAAGAAGGTGCCCACGGCCAGCGAGATCCTGCCAAGAAAAGAGATGTTCGAGTCGATCATGGAAAAACTCCTGTGTGCTCTGTTGGGGGACGAGCTGTCCCGGTCCGCGGCAAGTGCGCGATGCGGCATGAGAAGCGGTGCATCGGAACGCTGTGCTTTTCCTGCCGAATGCGCTCCGCCTGGCCCTCAAGTATTCCAGCCGGAATTTTGCACTAAGCGATATGTCAGCCAGTATGGCGTGTGTGGTGTAGCAGCCATCCATGCGAAAACCGGCAGCCCAAGGGCCGCCGGCAGTCGTTGTCATGGTAAGCGAAAGCATCCTGCGGGTGCAGGATGCCCCGCCATGCCGATTACGCGTCGCGCAGATAGGTGATGAGCTGATCGGCGCGGCTCGGGTGGCGCAGCTTGCGCATCGCCTTGCTTTCGATCTGGCGGATACGCTCGCGCGTCACGTCGAACTGCTTGCCGACTTCTTCCAACGTGTAGTCGGTGGCCATATCGATGCCGAAGCGCATGCGCAGCACCTTGGCTTCACGCGGCGTGAGCTCGTCGAGCATTTCACGCACGACTTCGCGCAGGCTCGCCTGGAGGGCGGCGTCGGCCGGCGTCGCGGTGTCCGAGTCGGCAATCATGTCGCCGAGGCTCGTGTCGCCGTCTTCGCCCACGGGCGTTTCCATCGAGACCGGTTCGCGGGCGATCTTCATGATCGCGCGGACCTTTTCTTCGGGCATGTCCATGCGCTCGGCCAGTACGGCCGGATCCGGCTCCTTGCCGGTCTGCTGCATGAGCTCGCGCGACAGGCGGTTGAGCTTGTTGATCTGCTCGATCATGTGGACCGGCACGCGGATCGTGCGGGCCTGGTCTGCAATGGCGCGCGTCACGGCCTGGCGCACCCACCACGTCGCGTACGTCGAGAATTTCCAGCCGCGGCGGTACTCGAACTTGTCCACGGCCTTCATCAGGCCGATATTGCCTTCCTGGATCAGATCCAGGAACTGCAGGCCGCGGTTCGTGTACTTCTTCGCAATCGAGATTACCAGGCGCAGGTTGGCCTGGGTCATCTCGTGCTTGGCCTGGCGCATCTGGCGCTCGGCGGCCAGCATCTTGCGGTTCACCGCCTTCAGCTCGGCCAGCGGGAGCGCCGCGCGGGCCTGGATGTCGATCAGCTTTTGCTGATGCGCTTCGAGATCCGGCAGCGCGCGCGCGACGGCGGCGCTGTACGGGCGCGATGCGGCGGCAAGGTCGCGGCCCCAGCTCAGGTTGGTTTCATTGCCAGGGAAGCGTGCGATGACGTCCTCGCGGTCCATGCCGCAACGGTCGACCAGCAGCTGGACCACCTGGCGCTCGACCACGCGTACATCGTCGACCATGGACTGGACATCGGCGCACAGGCGTTCAATGGTCTTTGCGGTGAAGCGGATCGTACGCAGCTCGTCGCGCACCGTGTCGCGGGCGGTCACGAACCCTGCCGATCCGCTGCCGTTGGCGGCGTATTCCTGCCGCATCAGCTCGAACTGCTCGGACACGCGCGCAAAGCGCTTCAGGCATTCGTCGCGCAGCTTGGCGAGATCGGCTTCAGCGCTCTGCTGCGTCGAGCCTTCTTCGGCATCGTCGTCGTCCTCGTTGCTTTCGTCTTCATCCGCGGTGTCGGCGCTGTCGTCGTCGCTATCGTCAGCGCTGGCGGTCACGGGAGCATCAGCGCCGCTTTCGTCGGTCAGGCCGTCGACCAGATCGTCGATGCCCATCTCGGCGCTGGCCACGCGGCCCGACAGTTCGAGGATGGTGGCAATCGTGGACGGGCAGGCCGAAATGGCGTGCACCATATTGTTCAGGCCATCTTCGATCCGCTTGGCGAGCTCGACTTCTTCCTTGCGCGTCAGCAGCGTGGCGGAGCTCATCTCGCGCATGTACATGCGCACCGGATCGGTCGTGCGGCCGAACTCCGAGTCCACGGTCGAGAGCGCCACTTCGGCTTCTTCATCGGCCTGGTCGTCGGAAGCGACTACTGCGTTGTCGCTGAGCAGCAGCGTCTCGGCATCGGGCGTCTGCTCGAAGATCTTCACACCCATTTCGGCGAACGTCGTGACGATGCTTTCCATCGCCGCCGTGTCGGTGAAGTTCTCTTGCAGATGGTCGCTGATATCCGCGTGGGTCAGATACCCACGTTGCCTGCCCAGCTGGATCAGCGCACGCAGTTGCTGGGTGCGCGCATTGGCTTCATCCGGCGACATGGATTCCGTTGAGCCGCCGAGGCCCTTGACAATACCTGCTTCGCGGGCTTTCGCAGCCGTTCGTTGTGGACCGCTCGTCATCTACTGCTGTTTCCTTCGTGATCGCGTTTTGATTGCACCGCGTTTTGATTGCAGCGCGCACTCATTGCGTGCGTTTTCTGGCCCGCTGTCAAGGCTTCGGACTGACATTGGCGTGGCGATGAGCCGAACCCCGGCGTTATGGGCCGGTGAGCAGGGGGCGCATATTCTACAGTGTTTGGTGCGTTGCAGCATACCGGGACGTGCAAGCGTGGGCTGGACTGCGGGTGAGTCCACTGCAGCCCCATCATTCACGGCCTGTTCCTTGCGCCCCCGTTTGCCGGTCGCACCGACTGCCGGCCGTAAAGCCCGGAAGTCAAAAAGTGGCGCCCATCAGGTCCCCGAAGCGCGGACGGCCCTGAATACAGCCTCACCCGGAACCCAAGGTTTTGCTGCGGCAACCTACTAGTATACCCCGGGTACGGATTCTGGGTAAGTCGGTTATTGAGTTGCCACGCGATGAAGGGCTTGCGCGCAACATCCTGCTGCGTACGGAATAGCACATGTATACTCGCCGCAGGCCCATCTCTGACGTGTGTATGCTTGCACCGCCGACCTCGGAAGACGTACCGACCGCATCGCGGTCCCTGGCGCAATCGGCGGAGGGCCGTGCCGGGGACGGGGTGTTGCAGGGCGACGATATCGAGACACTTCGCAAGCGCGAACGGCTGCTAGCGCTGGCGATTGCAGGCAGTGGCACTGGGATCTGGGATCGCAACGTCGTGACAGGCGAAATCCAGTATTCGAGCGGCTGGAAAGCCATGCTGGGCTATGCCGACTGGGAGGTATCCAACCGGATCGAAGACAGCTACCAACGTCTTCACCCCGACGATCTCGACCGCGTCAAAGCGACAATGCAGGCCCACTTCGAGGGCCGCAGCGACAGCTATGAAGTCGAACACCGCATCCGTTGCCGGGACGGAAGCTACAAATGGATCTGCAGCCGGGGCAGGGTGGTTGACCGCGACGCATCCGGCCGTGCGCTGCGCATGGTGGGCACTTCCACGGACATTACCTCGCAGCGTGCGATGTCGGAGAGACTGCTTGAAGCGGTCAGCCTGATCACGAATCTCACCAACGAGGTGCCGGGGCTGGTGTTCCAGTACCGCTCGGTGCCCGGCGGCCCATCGTTCTTTCCCTACGCAAGCGCGGGCATCACCGAGATCTACGAGCTGACCCCAGCCCAGGTGGCGGCGGATGCGTCGTGTATCGACGCGTTGATCCACCCGGCCGATCTGGCTGCCTATCGAGCTTCGTTTGACGCTTCGGCGGCACAGCTTTCGCCGTGGCATCTCGAGTATCGCGTGCAACTGCCAATGCAGGGCCTGCGCTGGCGGCAGGGCGATGCCAGGCCACAGCGTCTTCCCGATGGCAGCATCCTGTGGCACGGCTTCATTACGGACGTGACCGAGCGCAAGCGGATCGAAGCAGAATTGCAAGAGCTTGCGACCATCGACAGCCTGACGGGCTTGCCGAACCGGCGCCATTTCATGGCGCAGATCGAGACGCGGCTGGCGAGCTTGCAGAGCGGCCGCGGCGCGGCTACGGCGCTCATGATGTGCGACCTTGACCATTTCAAGTCGATCAATGACCGCTGGGGGCACGGGGTCGGCGACCGGGTGCTGCGCCATTTCGGTAGCATCCTGCGCGCGCATTTGCGCCCCGGCGACATGGCCGGACGTCTCGGCGGCGAAGAGTTCGGGATTCTGCTCGATGGGGCCGACATGCGCGGCGCGGTTGGCGTGGCGCGGCAGATTCAGCAACGCATTGCCGAGTACCCGCTGATCGAGCATGAGCAGCGGATCGACCTGACAGTCAGCATCGGTATTGCGCTCATGACCGCGGCCGATGCCAATGCCGAAGCCCCGCTATCGCGTAGCGACCTGGCGCTGTATCGCGCGAAGAAGAGCGGGCGCAACCGGATCGAATCCTGACGCGTTCAGGCCTGCAATCCACCGGGCAAAGAGGGCATCCTGACCATGCGGAATGCACGCAGTTCGTTCTTGAATGGCTTTGCGCAGAACAAGCCCGTGCCGGTTGGGCGTAGCCTTGTCTGCCTTTCTCTGCTTACCGGCTTCATATCTGTGGGGGCGCCATCGGCATGGGCCGACGAGCCTGGGGCACGCGAGAATGCGAACGTCTGCGCCACCGTGTGGTTCACGCACGGCGCACGCGTGCAGATGGAGGCAGATGGCTCGATGCCGCTGTCGCGCCGGACTGTATTGCAACCGCCATTGCCCACGGATGCAGGCTGCCTGGCTGACATCGAGATTCATTCCAAGACAGCGCTTGCTGCATTGATGGGGCCGCCCGTCGTGACGGAGCAGCAGCAACGGGTGCTGCTCCGGCCCGCGACAAACGGAGCTCCGCCGAGCATCACAGGCGAGGCAACGGTCAATGCGTGGGGCAAATACGCACGCCTGTATGGCACCACGAGCATTGACGGGCTGGGTCTGCTGGATAACCAGTACCGCGGCCTGCCGCTGCGGGAAGGCGATGTGATCCCCGGCGAGTCCGTCGACGCCAGTGCGTCCTTCACCATCTATGCGCGCGAATCCGGTGACGAAGTCGGCAAACTCGTCGCGCCGCACGCGACGGTTTCGGTGGCATCGCGGCGCGTCGGCAAGCGGCAGGTTATTCGCACCGCACTTGGGCTTTCGGAATGCGTGCCGATTGAATATGTGCGTACGACGTCGCTGGGGCCGATGGTCATCGCGGGCGAGCAGATCGTGACCAAGGCCACGCAGATGCAGGTCACCGACTGGTATTGCCCGGCCCAAGCCATCGTTATGCGGCAGGACATCAGTGAAGAGGGCAAGGTGCAGCACATTCAAACCACAGTGGTCGAGTCGCTGCAGTAAGCACTAAAGCAGTGGGCGTCTCCTTTTCATACTACCCGGCACATAGAGGCAAATTTGTATCCCCAAAGTCTCTTCACGAGCTTTTTAGAAAAAGACTTGCCAGTCGCGGAGTAACGCTTTAGTATTCGCTCCCTTCTGCTGGAGCCGTCGCTGCAAGGCGGCGCAGGCAAAGGCAAAAAGCAGGAACAAGTTCGGCAGGCAAAGCCGCCGGAAAAAAGAAATTTCGCGAAAATGCTTGATTAATCGTCGAAAATACTTTAAAGTCTTGTTTCTCTGCTGCTGACGCAGCAACGCAAACGGCAAAGCCGGTGAGCGTAGCCCGAAAGGGTGGCTTCTTTAACAATCAAACAACCGATAAGTGTGGGCGCTTGATAATGGATGCGAAAGACTTCGGTCTTTTAGCTCAAAAGTTATCAGTGCTCGCACAGCAAAACGTGACTGGGTCTACGGATCTGGTCAGTCAGTTTTCTGAGAGTGAGCGACCGCTCGAAAGAGCGAGGGCCTTCGGGTCCACACAGAGATTGAACTGAAGAGTTTGATCCTGGCTCAGATTGAACGCTGGCGGCATGCCTTACACATGCAAGTCGAACGGCAGCACGGGCTTCGGCCTGGTGGCGAGTGGCGAACGGGTGAGTAATACATCGGAACGTGCCCTGTCGTGGGGGATAACTAGTCGAAAGATTAGCTAATACCGCATACGACCTGAGGGTGAAAGCGGGGGACCGGTAACGGCCTCGCGCGATAGGAGCGGCCGATGTCTGATTAGCTAGTTGGTGGGGTAAGAGCCCACCAAGGCGACGATCAGTAGCTGGTCTGAGAGGACGATCAGCCACACTGGGACTGAGACACGGCCCAGACTCCTACGGGAGGCAGCAGTGGGGAATTTTGGACAATGGGGGCAACCCTGATCCAGCAATGCCGCGTGTGTGAAGAAGGCCTTCGGGTTGTAAAGCACTTTTGTCCGGAAAGAAAACCCTTGCCCTAATACGGTGGGGGGATGACGGTACCGGAAGAATAAGCACCGGCTAACTACGTGCCAGCAGCCGCGGTAATACGTAGGGTGCGAGCGTTAATCGGAATTACTGGGCGTAAAGCGTGCGCAGGCGGTTTTGTAAGACAGGCGTGAAATCCCCGGGCTTAACCTGGGAATGGCGCTTGTGACTGCAAGGCTAGAGTGTGTCAGAGGGGGGTAGAATTCCACGTGTAGCAGTGAAATGCGTAGAGATGTGGAGGAATACCGATGGCGAAGGCAGCCCCCTGGGACATGACTGACGCTCATGCACGAAAGCGTGGGGAGCAAACAGGATTAGATACCCTGGTAGTCCACGCCCTAAACGATGTCAACTAGTTGTTGGGGATTCATTTCTTCAGTAACGTAGCTAACGCGTGAAGTTGACCGCCTGGGGAGTACGGTCGCAAGATTAAAACTCAAAGGAATTGACGGGGACCCGCACAAGCGGTGGATGATGTGGATTAATTCGATGCAACGCGAAAAACCTTACCTACCCTTGACATGCCACTAACGAAGCAGAGATGCATTAGGTGCCCGAAAGGGAAAGTGGACACAGGTGCTGCATGGCTGTCGTCAGCTCGTGTCGTGAGATGTTGGGTTAAGTCCCGCAACGAGCGCAACCCTTGTCTCTAGTTGCTACGAAAGGGCACTCTAGAGAGACTGCCGGTGACAAACCGGAGGAAGGTGGGGATGACGTCAAGTCCTCATGGCCCTTATGGGTAGGGCTTCACACGTCATACAATGGTGCGTACAGAGGGTTGCCAACCCGCGAGGGGGAGCCAATCCCAGAAAACGCATCGTAGTCCGGATCGTAGTCTGCAACTCGACTACGTGAAGCTGGAATCGCTAGTAATCGCGGATCAGCATGCCGCGGTGAATACGTTCCCGGGTCTTGTACACACCGCCCGTCACACCATGGGAGTGGGTTTTGCCAGAAGTAGTTAGCCTAACCGCAAGGAGGGCGATTACCACGGCAGGGTTCATGACTGGGGTGAAGTCGTAACAAGGTAGCCGTATCGGAAGGTGCGGCTGGATCACCTCCTTTCCAGAGTGTGCATCCCAAGTCAAGCGTTCACACTTATCGGTTTGTTTGTTGTTGCAGCCAGAATGGTTGGCCAAAGGCAAGCGCTTAGCATTGAGCGCTTGCCTTTGGCATTTGCCAAGCGATCGCAAGATCGGCTGTTCTTTAACAATATGGGATGTAGTAAAGGTGTCGCGCGAGCGTTGATGAGACGCTCAGTTGTATAACGCGATACCGGGTTGTGATTGTATCAACCAAAGTATTTAAGTGATCGAAAGATGACTTGGAATACGGCACAAATGCGAGAACTCAACCTGTAGCGAGACGGTGTCCTTGAGACACACTTGTTATAGGGTCAAGCGAACAAGTGCATGTGGTGGATGCCTTGGCGATCACAGGCGATGAAGGACGCGGTAGCCTGCGAAAAGCTTCGGGGAGCTGGCAAACGAGCTTTGATCCGGAGATGTCCGAATGGGGAAACCCGGCCCGAATGGGTCATCCCTGACTGAATACATAGGTCAGGGAAGCGAACGCGGCGAACTGAAACATCTAAGTAGCTGCAGGAACAGAAATCAACCGAGATTCCCAAAGTAGTGGCGAACGAAATGGGAAGAGCCTTGTACTCTTTAGCAGTGTTGTTAGCAGAACGGGATGGAAAGCCCGGCCGTAGCAGGTGATAGCCCTGTATGCGAAAACAGCGTTGTGGAACTAGGTGTACGACAAGTAGGGCGGGACACGTGAAATCCTGTCTGAAGATGGGGGGACCATCCTCCAAGGCTAAATACTCGTGATCGACCGATAGTGAACCAGTACCGTGAGGGAAAGGCGAAAAGAACCCCGGGAGGGGAGTGAAATAGATCCTGAAACCGCATGCATACAAACAGTCGGAGCCTCGTAAGGGGTGACGGCGTACCTTTTGTATAATGGGTCAGCGACTTACATTCAGTGGCGAGCTTAACCGATTAGGGCAGGCGTAGCGAAAGCGAGTCCGAACAGGGCGATTAGTCGCTGGGTGTAGACCCGAAACCAGATGATCTATCCATGGCCAGGTTGAAGGTGCGGTAACACGTACTGGAGGACCGAACCCACTAACGTTGAAAAGTTAGGGGATGAGCTGTGGATAGGGGTGAAAGGCTAAACAAATCTGGAAATAGCTGGTTCTCTCCGAAAACTATTTAGGTAGTGCCTCGTGTGTCACCTTCGGGGGTAGAGCACTGTCATGGTTGGGGGGTCTATTGCTGATTACCCCGCCATAGCAAACTCCGAATACCGAAGAGTGCAATCACGGGAGACAGACATCGGGTGCTAACGTCCGGTGTCAAGAGGGAAACAACCCAGACCGCCAGCTAAGGTCCCCAAATATGGCTAAGTGGGAAACGAAGTGGGAAGGCTAAAACAGTCAGGAGGTTGGCTTAGAAGCAGCCACCCTTTAAAGAAAGCGTAATAGCTCACTGATCGAGTCGTCCTGCGCGGAAGATGTAACGGGGCTAAGCCATATACCGAAGCTGCGGACGCACAGTAATGTGCGTGGTAGGAGAGCGTTCCGTAAGCCTGTGAAGGTGTCTTGTAAAGGATGCTGGAGGTATCGGAAGTGCGAATGCTGACATGAGTAGCGATAAAGGGGGTGAAAGGCCCCCTCGCCGTAAGCCCAAGGTTTCCTACGCAACGTTCATCGGCGTAGGGTGAGTCGGCCCCTAAGGCGAGGCAGAGATGCGTAGCTGATGGGAAGCAGGTTAATATTCCTGCACCGTCGTATGATGCGATGGGGGGACGGATCGCGGAAGGTTGTCCGGGTGTTGGAAGTCCCGGTCCCTGCAGTGGAGAAGGCGCTTAGGCAAATCCGGGCGCGTAATTCAAGGCTGTGGGGCGAGTGAGCTAGGCTCGCGAAGCAATTGGAAGTGGTTCCAAGAAAAGCCTCTAAGCTTCAGTCATACGAGACCGTACCGCAAACCGACACAGGTGGGCGAGATGAGTATTCTAAGGCGCTTGAGAGAACTCGGGAGAAGGAACTCGGCAAATTGGTACCGTAACTTCGGGATAAGGTACGCCCTGGTAGCTTGACTGGCCTGCGCCAGAAGGGTGAAGGGGTTGCAATAAAATGGTGGCTGCGACTGTTTAATAAAAACACAGCACTCTGCAAACACGAAAGTGGACGTATAGGGTGTGACGCCTGCCCGGTGCCGGAAGATTAAATGATGGGGTGCAAGCTCTTGATTGAAGTCCCGGTAAACGGCGGCCGTAACTATAACGGTCCTAAGGTAGCGAAATTCCTTGTCGGGTAAGTTCCGACCTGCACGAATGGCGTAACGATGGCCACACTGTCTCCTCCCGAGACTCAGCGAAGTTGAAGTGTTTGTGATGATGCAATCTCCCCGCGGCTAGACGGAAAGACCCCATGAACCTTTACTGTAGCTTTGCATTGGACTTTGAACCGATCTGTGTAGGATAGGTGGGAGGCTTTGAAGCGTGGACGCTAGTTCACGTGGAGCCGTCCTTGAAATACCACCCTGGTTTGTTTGAGGTTCTAACCTTGGCCCGTGAATCCGGGTCGGGGACAGTGCATGGTAGGCAGTTTGACTGGGGCGGTCTCCTCCCAAAGTGTAACGGAGGAGTTCGAAGGTACGCTTGGTACGGTCGGACATCGTACCTAAAGTGCAATGGCAAAAGCGTGCTTAACTGCGAGACCGACAAGTCGAGCAGGTGCGAAAGCAGGACATAGTGATCCGGTGGTTCTGAATGGAAGGGCCATCGCTCAACGGATAAAAGGTACTCTGGGGATAACAGGCTGATACCGCCCAAGAGTTCATATCGACGGCGGTGTTTGGCACCTCGATGTCGGCTCATCTCATCCTGGGGCTGTAGCCGGTCCCAAGGGTATGGCTGTTCGCCATTTAAAGAGGTACGTGAGCTGGGTTTAAAACGTCGTGAGACAGTTTGGTCCCTATCTGCCGTGGGCGTTGGAATCTTGACGGGGGCTGCTCCTAGTACGAGAGGACCGGAGTGGACGTACCGCTGGTGTACCTGTTGTCTCGCCAGAGGCATCGCAGGGTAGCTATGTACGGAAGAGATAACCGCTGAAAGCATCTAAGCGGGAAACTCGCCTGAAGATGAGGATTCCCTGGAGGCTTGACCTCCTTGAAGGGTCGTTCGAGACCAGGACGTTGATAGGCTGGGTGTGGAAGCGCAGTAATGCGTTAAGCTAACCAGTACTAATTGCCCGTAAGGCTTGATCCTATAACCAGTGTGTTTTAGCCTGGTGAGTCAATCGCCTTGTGCCGATACAGCACAACCCAACGCTACAAAACTACATCCCGAATTGGTGAGGTTGACCGCGTCAGCCTCACAACCCCTCATGCCTGGTGACCATAGCGAGCTGGAACCACCCCTTCCCATCCCGAACAGGTCCGTGAAACAGCTCCGCGCCGATGATAGTGCGGATACCCGTGTGAAAGTAGGTCATCGCCAGGCTCTTATAATGCAGAACCCCTCAGCTCCCTCGAGCTGAGGGGTTTTTGCTTTTGGGGGGCGCAAGTTGCTCACCGGGCACAGCCAGCGTGAGTGGTATATCTGTTCGCTTAACTCTGTCGAAAACATCTTCGAACACGCGGCCCCAAAAATAGCATTGTAGATCAGTAACAACCTTGACTTCTCCTCAGGTCATTTCTAGGTTTATCTGTACTCAACGGCGTGCGTAGCGCACACGCTGCTGTGATAGACCATCCGGTCGGGGAGGGACGACGGTGAACCTGCACAGCAAGTCGATTCTTTGGTCCGCCGTTTTCTGTATCGCGGTGATCATGAGCGGCTGTTCGAAGCTGAAATCCGGCCATGTCGAGGATGAAGCGCAGCAGGCCGGTCGCAAGGACGACTCCTTCCAGCACGCGGCGGAAGACTACTTCCGCGACATGGACCGCGGCGTAGCGCTGACGAAGCAAGAGGTCCAGGGCCGCAACATGTGGATCGTATGGACCGGCGGCAACGACCGGTTCTGGGACGCGATGACGCACTATACGTTCGGCGCGTTCGACCTGCTCAAATCCATCAGCTCGCATCCCAGCCAGGGCTATTCGCGCGACAACCGCTGGACCTATCTCGGTCTGATCAACGAGCCGTGCTTCAGCAAGCCGACCGGGGCGGACCCGCAGCGTTTCGGCCTGTGGCTGGATCAGCGGGGCAAGGATTGCCCTGCAGACCCGTTCGAAAACGAGCAAGCCTATCCCGGCGTCAAGATCGGCGCGCGAGGCGGCACTTTTTCGAACGGCCAGAAGCTCCCCGTCGGCTCGTACTATGGCTACCCGACCGGCATTGTCGGTCTGCGCCTTTTTCCCAATCCCGCATTCGACGAGAAAGCCGCCAAAGCCTGGGACCCGGAACGCTACTACACCGATCCCTCCTACTACAACCGCGCGGACCTGATCCGACCCTATCGCGTGGGGATGTCATGCGGGTTCTGTCATATCGGCCCGAGCCCGGTCCATCCGCCCGCTGACCCCGAACATCCGCAATGGGCCGAGCTTAGCTCTACCGTGGGCGCCCAATACATGTGGGTCGATCGCCTTTTCATCCATAACGCAGCGACGCCCGCTGGCAAGCAGAATTTCATGTTCCAGCTCGTCCACACGTTCCGTCCTGGCGCGATGGATACCTCGCTGGTGTCCACCGACAACATCAACAACCCGCGGACCATGAACGCCCTCTATGACCTGATGGCACGCATGGGCGTGGCCAAGCGGATCGGGCATGAGACCATCGCCGGCGGCGAGAAGAACAACAAGCAACTGAACGATTTCGTCCAGTCGGGGCCGCTTTCCGAGTTCTTCAAGGCACCCGATACGGTATGGACGCCGCATGTGCTCAAGGATGGTGCCGATTCCGTCGGCGTGCTTGGCGCACTGAACCGGGTCTACCTGAACATCGGCCTGTTCAGCGAGGAATGGCTGCTGCATTTCAATCCGATCCTCGGAGGCAAGTCGATCTCGCCGATCGAGATCGCGGTGGCGCAGAAGAATTCCGCTTACTGGCGCGCGACGGAAGCCGGTTCGTTCAACATGGCAGCGTTCCTGCTGAAATCGACACCGGCCGATCATCTCGCCGATGCCCCGGGCGGCAAGGCCTTCCTGGCCGATCCCGCCACGCCTGATGGCGGCCGACTGCTGAACCGCGGCAAGGCCGTGTTCGCCGAGACCTGTGCGCGCTGCCATTCCAGCAAGGGCCCTCCGCCACCAGCCGACCTGAAGATGCGCGAATGCGGTGGCGACAAGTACATCGGCTGCTTCCAGCGCTACTGGAAATGGACTCAGACGGACGAGTACAAGGCGAAGATGCGCGACATCGTCAACGCGCCGGATTTCCTCGCCAATAACTACCTGTCCAGCGACGTCCGCGTGCCTGCCACGCTGCTGCGCACGAACATCTGCAGCCCGCTGGCCACCAACGCGCTTCGCGGCAATATTTGGGACAACTTTTCTTCGGAGACGTACAAGAGCCTGCCGTCGGTCGGCACTGTGACGCTGCACGACCCGTTCACGGCCGAGCGGTGGCAATACCATATGCCCGCCGGCGGACGCGGCTATACGCGTGTGCCGTCGCTGATCAGCATCTGGTCGACCGCACCGTTCCTGCTCAACAACGCGCTCGGGCCGTTCAGTGGCGACCCTTCTGTCAAAGGCCGCGTACAGGTATTCGACGCTTCGATCGAGCAACTGCTCTGGCCCGAGAAACGTAACCACGATTCCGTACTCGGCACAAAGGTGCCGGGCGTAATCGACCGGACCACGGAACGTAGCCAGATCACGATTCCGGTCGGGTTCGTTCCGGATGCGCTGCACCCCATGGAGGACCTGCTGCACCGTTGGGTGCCATGGCTCGTGGGCGAGGGCGGCGATGTGACGATCGGCCCCGCTCCGGCCCGGATGCCGGTGAACCTGCTGGCGAACCTGCAGCCGTTGTCGGAGACATCGGACCCAGTCGCCAAGGCGGAACACGCAGCCAAGGTACTGAAGCTGCTGGTGAAGCTCAAAGGCGATCTGGCATCCGTGCCGGCGGGCGCGAGCGACGACGACCTGCGCAAGATCTATGCGGACGTGGTGAAGCCGATGCTGTCGCTCAGCAAATGCCCGGACTTCGTCGTGAATCGCGGCCACTACTTCGGCACCGCGGAGTTCAACAACCAGGACGGCCTGAGCGCCGACGAGCGCGCGTTCGGCAAGGAACCCGTGTTGAGCGACGATGACAAGCGGGCCTTGATCGCCTTCCTGAAGACGTTCTGACGATGCAATGCCGGCGGCGTAGCGGGGGGCTATGTCTGGGGAAGATGAAACAGAATGGGACTACGTAGTCGTAGGTTCCGGCGCGGGCGGCGGTACGCTGGCCGCGCGCCTGGCAGAGGCGGGCATGCGCGTGTGCGTGCTCGAAGCCGGCTGCGATGCGCGCGCGCATGAGATGTCGTGCATGCCTGAAGACTATGACGTGCCCGGCTTTCACGCCTGTGCAAGCGAGAATCCGGCCATGGCATGGAATTTCTTCGTGCGCCATTACACGGACGACGCGCAACAGCATCGCGATCCCAAATGCGGTCCCGCGGGCGTGCTGTACCCGCGCGCGGGGACGCTTGGCGGTTGCACTGCGCACAACGCGCTGATCTTCCTGTATCCGCACGATGCGGACTGGGACCACATTGCCGACGTGACCGGCGATCCGTCATGGACGGCGACTCGCATGCGGAGCTATGCGAAGCGGATCGAGCAATGCCGCCATCGACCGCTTTGGAATCTCGCGCGACGGTTCGGCATCGATCCCACGCTGCATGGCTGGGATGGCTGGCTGCATACTGAGCGCGCGATGCCGCTGGAAGCGCTCGCCGACGACGCACTGGTCCGCGTCATCATCGGTTCGATGGAACTTGCCGCGCGCAGTGTGCCAAGGCGCGTGCGCGCGTGGCTACGGCTGATTCGCTGGCAAGGTGATCCGAACTCGCGGCTGTGGGGCCGACGCTGTTTTCACGGGGTGTGCTATACGCCGCTGACCACGCAGCGGCACGCGCGCCACGGTACGCGCGAACGTCTGCTCGATGTGGCCGAGCGGTATCCGGACAGGCTCCGGATCGAACTCGATGCGCTGGCCACGCGCGTGCTGTTCGACGCGCAGGGCAATGCGTGCGGCGTGGAGTATCTGAAGGGCAGGCATCTCTATCAAGCCCATGTCAAACCGAGCGATGGGGACGGTGAGCGTTGCCAGGTCCGCGCGCGGCGTGAGGTGATCCTTGCGGGCGGCGCGTTCAATACCCCGCAACTGTTGATGCTGTCCGGGATCGGCCCGGCCGAGCACCTGCAGGAACATGGCATTCCGGTGCGCGTGGATCTGACCGGAGTCGGCCGCAATCTGCAGGATCGCTACGAGATTGGCGTCGTGAACCGTATGTCGCGCTCTTGGGAGGTGCTGCAGGGTGCGAAATTCGTGCGTGACGACGCGCCGTACCAGAGCTGGTTCGATTCGCGCGACGGCGTCTACACCACGAATGGCGTGGCAACGGCGGTGATCCGCCGATCGGGCCGGCGCATGCCTGTACCGGACATCTTCTGCATGGCGCTGCTCGAACGTTTTGTCGGCTACTACCCGGGCTACTCGAAGGTCTTCGCGCAGAACGACAATGTGCTGACGTGGGCGATCTTGAAGGCGCACACGCGCAACCGTGCCGGCGTGGTGTCGCTGCGCTCGGCCGACCCGCGCGATATGCCCGACATCGATTTCCGCTATTTCGACGGCGCGGATGACCCGCACGGCGATGACATGCGCGCGCTGATCGGCGCTATCCGCTTCGTACGCGGGCTGGCGCAACCGCTGGCAGAGCAGGGCTTGATCGCCAACGAAGAACTGCCGGGCGTGGATGTCCAGAGCGACGAAGCACTGGCCGCCTATATTCGCGACAACGCCTGGGGCCATCACGCATCATGCTCGTGCCCGATTGGCGCGCGCGCAACAGGCGGCGTGCTCGACAGCAACTTCTGCGTGCATGGCACGCGCCGCCTGCGCGTTGTTGATGCCTCGGCCTTTCCGCGCATTCCGGGCTTCTTTCCGGTCAGCGCGATCTACATGATGGCCGAGAAGGCCGCCGACGTACTGCTGGCCACGGCGCAGGCCACGCCACCCTTGCCGTTCCCGATAGGAGACCGCCATGGCCTACGACGTGCACAAGCTCCTGCAAATGCAGCAGGCCGAACTGGATGATCTATTTCGCAACAGCGCCGCTGGAGATATCCCGAACGGCGAGGCAAAGGGCACGGCCATCATCTCGCCGGGCACGACATTCAGCGAAAGCATCTCGCGCATGGTCAGCCTGTTCGCCTGGCAGGGCAAGGTGTTCGACGCCAGCCGCGGCGTGCTCAAGAACCGCATCACGCCGTTTGGCCTGGAAGCCATCCTGGCCAAGGTCTACAAGGCGGACAGCTGGCTCGACCAGAAGGAGTGCATTGTGCTCGACTACTCGGAGACCTCGCTGGTCGCGCACTGGATTCGCGACGAGATCCGCTGCATTGCGCCGGGCGTGTATCTCGGCAAAGTGTATTGGGACAAGGCTCGCCTGATCGATTTCTGCCTGGAGTTCTGATCTCGCCATGAAGCGCAGAGCGTTCCTGTTCGGCGGTATCGGCGCGGCCGGCGCATTGCTGGTCGGCTGGACCGTGCTGCCCGTACGCCAGCGGCTGACGACGTCGGCGCCGCTGTCAACGGAAGGCACGGAGGTCGCGCTGAACGGATGGCTCAAGATCGATGCGGACAACAGCGTCACGATCATGATGTGCCGCTCGGAGATGGGACAGGGCGTGCACACCGGGCTGGCGATGATCCTGGCGGACGAACTCGATGCCGACTGGAGCCGCGTGCGCGTGGAAAACGCGCCGCCTGACAAGATCTTCAACAACCTTCAGGTCGTCGTCGACGGGCTGCCGTTTCATCCCGATGATCACAGGTTTTTCCGCCGGCTTTCGGACCACGTCGCGCGCAAGCTGATGCGCGAAATTGGCGAGATTGCCACTGGCGGTTCGTCCGGCATCAGCGACCTCTGGATGCCCATGCGCGAGGCCGGCGCCTCGGCGCGGGCCATGCTGGTGTCCGCGGCAGCGCAGCGCTGGCGCGTGACCGAGGCGGAATGCCGCACGGAAGGCGGCAAGGTGCTGCAGGGCGCCGCGCGCTCGATGACGTTTGGTGAACTCGCATCCGCAGCCGGACGCGTGCCTTTGCCGGACAAGGTGAAGCTGAAGGAGCCATCGGCATTTCGCCTGATCGGCCGGCCGTTGCACAGGGTCGATGCCGAGCGTAAGACCGATGGGTCGGCCCGCTTTGGCATCGACGCGTTGCCGCCCAACCTGCTGTACGCGAGCGTGCTCATGTGCCCGACCGTCGGCGGTCGCGTGAAGCATGCCGACGTCAGTGCGGCACTCGCGCAGCGCGGCGTCGTGAAGGCCTTTGCGGTGCCGCCGTTCGACGGTGGCTCAGGCGGCGTGGCGGTCATTGCCGACAACGTGTTTCGCGCGATGCGGGCGCTCGACGCACTGAAGGTTGACTGGGATCCCGGGCCGGCTGCTGGCCTGACGAGTGCACGCCTGCTGGCGCGGATTACCGCGACGCTGGATCGCGATGATGGCCACGGCTACTACACGCGCGGGGATGTCGATGAGGCGCTGCGCGGCGCGGCCAAGGTGGTCAGCGCCGAGTATCGCGCACCATATCTTGCGCACGGTGCCGTGGAACCCATTAACTGCACGGTGCTGTATGGCGGCGACGCGGCGACAGTGTGGGTGTCGACGCAGGTGCCTGGCATTGCGCGCGCCCATGCCGCCAAGATACTGGGTCTGCGGCCGGATCAGGTGGACCTGCAGGTCATGATGCTGGGCGGAGGCTTCGGGCGCCGGCTGGAAGCGGATTTCGTGTCGCAGGCCGCGGCGATCGCACGCGAGGTCAAGGGGCGGCCCGTGCAGACCGTCTGGACGCGGGCGCAGGACATGACCCATGACTTCTATCGGCCCGCCTGTGTGTCGCGCTTGCGTGCCGGCATGGATCGCGACGGGCGGCTGATCAGCTGGCAGGCGCGATCTGCAGGGCAGGCCGTGGTACCGCAGATGCTGGCGCGGGACTTTGGCTTCCCGCGTATTCCCATCGACAAGACGGCGGCGGAGGGCGCATTCGACCAGCCCTACCGATGGCCGGCAGCGCGGATTTCGCATGCGAATGTCGACCTGCCCATACCGGTGGGCTTCTGGCGCTCGGTTGGGCATTCGCACCAGGCTTTCTTCACGGAGTGCTTTCTCGACGAGGTGGCGGCGGCCGCGGGCAAGGATCCGGTTGCGTTTCGCGCCAGCCTGCTTGGCGAACATCCGCGCCACCGGGCCGTGCTGGAACGCGTGGCGACCTTGTCGGGATGGGGCAAGCCAATGGCGCGCGCTCCGGATGGCATCGCGCGGGCACGCGGTGTGGCACTGCACCAGTCATACGGCAGCATCGTCGCGCAAGTGGCTGAGGTGTCCGTCGCACCCGACAAGACGATCCGCGTGCATCGCGTGTTCTGCGTAATCGATTGCGGCATTGCCGTGAATCCCAACCTGATCCGCCAGCAGGCGGAGAGCGGCATCATATTTGGCTTGTCCGCCGCGCTGTACCAGGAAATCACGTTCGCCGATGGTGTGGTGCAGCAGAAGAACTTTCACGACTTTCCGGTCGTGCGCATGACGGATTGCCCGGTCATCGAGACGGACATCATTCCCAGCCAGGAGCCGCCGCAGGGCACTGGCGAAGTCTGCGCACCGCCGATCGCACCGGCCGTGGCCAATGCGCTGTATACGCTGACCGGCCAGCGCTTGCGTTCGTTGCCGCTCAAGCTGATCTAGTGAAGGAGACCACCATGGCGACCCTGAACGTGAACGACAAGGCCGTCAGCGTTGACGCGGAGCCGGATATGCCGTTGCTATGGATCCTGCGCTGCGACCTTGCGTTGACAGGAACAAAGTTCGGCTGCGGCGTGGGCATTTGCGGCGCCTGCACGCTGCATGTGGATGGCAAGCCCGAACTCGCATGCCAGCTGCCGATGTCGAAGTTGCGGCCGGGCGCGAAGATCACGACCATCGAGGGCATGCGGAGCAAGGAACTCGACGCTGTCCGTGCGGCCTGGCTCGATCTCGATGTGGTCCAGTGCGGCTACTGCCAGAGCGCGCAGATCATGGCCGCATGCGCGCTGCTCAAGGCCAGGCCGAAGCCTACCGACGCTGACATCGACGCGGCGATGGGCAATATTGTCTGCCGCTGCGGCACGTATCCACGGATCCGCGCTGCGATCCATCAGGCGGCCGGGCAAGCGCCGCACGGCTGATGTCCCGGGCGGTACCGGGACATCAGAGCGCTCAACCAGGAGCGGATTGGGTGGTTCCAGTCTGGCCGGGCTTGCGCAGCATCTTGTCGACTTCGCCGGCGTGCAGTTCCTCGATCTGGATCTGCTGGCGCGCATATTCTTCGAGCGCTACCGAGCGGCCTTCTACCAGCGTGAGCAGTTCACGGTACAACGCAAGCGCCAGCGTTTCCGTCGCCAGCGACTCGCGCAGGATCGATCCGATATCGAGCGTATGGCTGTCGAGCAGCTTGCCGATGCCCAGAGACGGATAGGCACCCAGCGTCGTGATCCACTCGCCGGCCTGGTGCGCATGCAACAGCGATTCATTGGCCTGCTCGCGCAGCCACGACACGATCGGGATGCGGCCGAAGCCAAACACCACGAAGGAATAGTGCGTGTATCGCACAACGCCGGCGAGTTCGGCTTCGAGTATCCGATTCAACACGCCGACGACCTTGTCTTTATCGAGTTCCGTCATGGCAATCCTTCCTGCAGCGTGGTTTCAGAGGGGACTGTGCAGCAGCGCCGCCATCAGCGCAGGACCAGCGTTACGCGGGCGGCCGCGTCGATGTACCCGTCGTGCGGGCTGTTTCATTCTAGTCGGCGGGCGTACACTGTCCGGCCCGACTTCAGCATGACCGGTTGCTGCGCCACTGCGAAGGCGGAGGCTACGGCGCGGTGTCTCACCCGAACGGGGTGGCATCGTTCTGTTATCAAGTTCAGCAACGCGAAGTACCGGCTTTAGGTTTTTTCTTGCTCAGCCATGAAGTAAACCTATTTCCGCCTCGTGTGGAGAACCAGTACTCTTCTCAGGGCAGCCCTGAGCCCAAGGCTGGGCCGTGCAGTTGAAGCAAACGATCCGATAACAACGATCTGGATGCAATCGAAGCAAGGAGGGAACACATGTCGACTGAAGCGAAGTGTCCGTTCAATCACGCTGCGGGTTCGGGTACCTCGAACCGGGATTGGTGGCCCCATCAGCTGAACCTGGGCATCCTGCGCCAGCACTCATCGCTGGCAGACCCCATGGACAAGGGGTTCAACTATGCCGAGGAATTCAAGAGCCTGGACCTGGCAGCGGTGAAGCACGACCTTGCCGCACTGATGACGGTCTCGCAGGACTGGTGGCCTGCGGACTTCGGGCACTATGGTGGCCTGTTCATCCGCATGGCATGGCATGCCGCGGGCACGTACCGCACCGGCGACGGCCGTGGCGGCGCGGGTTCCGGACAGCAGCGCTTTGCGCCGCTGAACAGCTGGCCCGATAACGTCAACCTCGACAAGGCGCGCCGGCTGCTATGGCCGATCAAGCAAAAATACGGCAAGAAGATTTCGTGGGCTGACCTGATCGTGCTGACCGGCAACGTCGCCCTGGAATCGATGGGCTTCAAGACCTTCGGCTTCGGCGGCGGGCGCGAGGACGTATGGGAACCGGACCAGGACGTCTATTGGGGCTCCGAAACGACGTGGCTGGCCGACAAGCGCTATTCCGGCGTACGCGATCTCGAAAACCCGCTGGCAGCCGTCCAGATGGGCCTGATCTATGTGAACCCGGAAGGTCCCAACGGCAACCCCGATCCGGCCAAGGCGGCTGTGGATATCCGCGAGACTTTTGCGCGCATGGCCATGAACGACGAGGAGACGGTGGCGCTCATTGCCGGTGGTCACACCTTCGGCAAGACGCACGGCGCGGGCCCGGCATCGCATGTGGGTCCGGAACCGGAAGCCGCAGGCATCGAGGAGCAGGGCCTGGGCTGGCGCAGCAGCTTTGGCTCGGGCAAGGGCAGTGATGCCATCACCAGCGGTCTGGAGGTCATCTGGACCAGCACGCCGACCAAGTGGAGCAACAACTTCTTCTGGAACCTGTTCGGCTATGAATGGGAACTGACGAAGAGCCCGGCCGGCGCGCACCAGTGGAAGCCGAAGGGCGATGCCGGAGCCAACTCCATTCCGGACCCTTACGATCCGTCCAGGCGTCGTGGCCCGACCATGCTGACCACGGACCTTTCGCTGCGCGTGGATCCGGCGTACGAAAAGATTTCGCGTCGCTTCCACGAAAATCCCGACCAGTTTGCCGACGCCTTCGCCCGCGCATGGTTCAAGCTGACGCACCGCGACATGGGGCCGCGTTCACGCTACCTGGGCCCTGAAGTCCCGGCCGAAGAACTGATCTGGCAGGACCCGATTCCCGCGGTCGACCATGTGCTGATCGACGAGCAGGACGTTGCCGCGCTCAAGGGCAAGATCCTGGCGACGGGGGTGCCGGTGTCGCAGCTGGTATCGACGGCCTGGGCCTCGGCGTCGACGTTCCGCGGCTCCGACAAGCGCGGCGGTGCCAATGGCGCGCGCATCCGCCTGGCGCCGCAGAAGGACTGGGAAGTTAACCAGCCGGCCGTGCTGGCACAGGTGCTGGAAACCCTGGAAGGTATCCGCAACGAGTTCAACAGCAGCCAGTCCGGCGGCAAGAAGGTGTCGTTGGCCGACCTGATCGTGCTGGCTGGTTGCGCGGGCATCGAACAGGCGGCGAAGAAGGGCGGCCATGACGTGAAGGTGCCGTTCACACCGGGACGCATGGATGCCACGCAGGAGCAGACCGATGTGGAGTCGTTCAGTGTGATGGAACCCATCGCTGACGGCTTCCGCAACTATCTGAAGGGCACCTATGCCGTGACGGCCGAGACGCTGCTGGTCGACAAGGCCCAGTTGCTGACGCTGACCGTACCGGAAGTGACCGCGCTTGTCGGCGGCATGCGTGTGCTGAACGCGAACTTCGGGCAAACCCAGCATGGTGTGTTTACCGATCGTCCGGAAACGCTGACCAACGATTTCTTCGTCAATGTGCTCGACATGGGCACGGAGTGGAAGCCGACGGCCGACAACAAGGACCTGTTCGAAGGCTACGATCGCGCGACGGGCAAGCTGAAGTGGACCGGCACGCGTGTCGACCTGATCTTCGGCTCGAACTCGGAGCTGCGCGCTGTGGCGGAGGTCTATGGCTGCGCCGACGCCAAGGAGAAGTTCGTCCAGGACTTTGTCGCGGCCTGGAACAAGGTCATGAACCTGGACCGCTTCGAGGCGGCCAACCGATAAGCGTCGCCTGACGACAACAAGGGAAAGCCGGCACGGCCGTTCGAAAGATCGGCCGTGTCTTTTTTTGCCATCGTTTTCGGTTACATCCGCTGCGAAAACGAGGGCTAAAACTAACGACCGATGGCCGAAGTCGCGTCGGCGCATCATAATTGGCGGGTATCGTGTCGTCTCACGGCGGTTTCGCACAGGAGACCCGTATGCCGCAGGTTCCCACCATGGGAATGACGATCCGCCTAAGGCTACCCGGCATGCGCGCCCGGCGCTGGCCTGTTCTTTGCCGTGGCCGGTAGCTGACCATGCCGCTCCCGGCCCGTTCGCCCCTCCGGCTGATGATGGCGGCCTTGCTGCTCGGCGGCTGTACCCAGCTTGGCCCCGACTTCCAGGCGCAACGCGAGCCGTGGACCGAATCCTGGAGCAGCCCCTCACTCGAACAAGCCACTGAGCAACGGGAGCAGTCCGACCTGCGCCAGTGGTGGCGGGTGTTCGACGACCCCATCCTGGAAAAACTGATTGCCGAGGCCGACGCCAATAACGCCGGCGTCAGGATCGCGGGCCTGCGCGTGGTGGAGGCCCGGGCCCAGCTTGGCATTGCGCAGGCCGGGCGCTATCCGCAGGTCCAGCAAGCGAGTGGCGAGGCGCTTTACGTCCATAGCCGGCAGTCCGGCGCCACGGTGCAGACCAGCCGCGTCTGGCAGTTCAGCGCCGGTTTCGACGTTGGCTGGGAGCTGGATTTCTGGGGGCGCTTCAGCCGCGCGATCGAATCGGCGGATGCGGCATATTTTGCTTCCCAGGCCAACTATCAGGACGTACTGGTTCTGCTGCATGCGCAACTGGCCCAGACCTATTTCACTTTGCGCACGGCCGAAGCACGGTTACGCATCGCACGCGAGAACGCGCGGCTGCAGAAGCGCAGCTATGAAATCACCGAACGCCTGTTCAAGGGAGGCGAGAGCGACGAGCTCGATCTGCAGCAGGCCAAGACCCAATACCTCGGCACGCTGAGCAGCATTCCCGAACTGGAGGGCCAGATCCTGCATGCACGCAATGCGCTGGCCATCCTGATCGGGCGCCCGCCGGCTCCCATGCACGAACTGCTGGACATGCCCGACAAGGAGGGTGTGGTGCCACTGATCGACCGGGCGGTGCTGCGGGACGTCCCGGCCAGCCTGCTGCTGCGCCGCCCGGACATCCGCGCTGCCGAACTGCAGATGGCTGCGCAGTCGGCGCTGATCGGCGTGGCCAAGGCCGAGCTTTATCCGTCGCTGACGCTGCTCGGCAGCATTGGCTGGTCGGCCAGCTCGTTGCCCGCCACGCCTAACGGGCTGGTGCTGATCGCCGGGCCCAGCCTGCGCTGGAATGTGTTCGACTACGGGCGCATCCGCAACAACGTGCGCATCCAGGATGCGCGCCTGCAGCAGCTGATCGTTTCCTACCAGGACTCCGTGCGCCAGGCCGCGCGCGAGGCCGACGATGCCGCCAGCGGCCTGATCAAGGCGCTGGAACGCGAAGCGATCCTGGCGCAGGCATCGCAGTCCGCGAACCGTTCGCTGGCGCTGGCCACTGCGCTGTTCCGCGAGGGGTACTCGGACTTCCAGCGCGTGCTGGACGCCCAGCGCGCGCTGTTTGCCCAGCAGGACGCTTACCTGGTCAACCGCAGCACGGCAGTCGCGGATCTGATCGCACTGTACAAGGCGCTCGGCGGTGGCTGGGACACGGCGCAGCCGCTCGTCGATACCGCGACACGGCAGCAGATGGAGCAACGTACCGACTGGGGCGGCCTGCTCGACGAGACGGTGAACGCTACAACCGGCAAACGCTCTTCCTTGCAGCGAGGCACACCCAATGAGTGACGACGCGCCACCCGCCCCGGTATCTCCGCCCCCGGCGCCCGCGCCATCGCCAACGCCATCTCCCTCGGCAGATCCGGCCGGAAAGGGCGTAAAGGTGGTGGTGGTGCTGATCGTGCTGAGCCTGGCCTGGTACTTGTTCGCGGACCGTTATACGCCCTACACACAGCAGGCGCGCGTCCAGGCCTTTGTCGTGCCGGTGGCATCGGAGGTTTCGGGCCGCGTGACGCGTGTGCTGGTGCACAACAACCAGGACGTGCAGGCGGGAGCGGTCCTGTTCGAGGTCGATCCGCAGCAATACCGCATCGCGGCCGATCGGGCGCGCGCGGACCTGGAATCCATGCGCCGGCAGATCGGTGCGAGCACGGCCGGGATCGCCTCGGCTCAGGCCGGGCTGCGCGCCGCGCAGGCCAACGAGGTCAAGGCGCGCCAGGACAGTGACCGCCTGGAACGCCTGTATAGCGAGGATCCCGGCACTGTCTCGCTGAGGCGGCTCGAGGTGGCGCGCGCCACGCATACGCAGGCCGTCAGCCAGGTCGACGCAGCCCGCGCCGAGGTGGTACGCGCGCGCGAGCAGCAGGGCGGCAGCGAAGAGGACAACGCCAAGTTACGCAGCTCCGCCGCGGCGCTGGAGAAGGCCGAACTGGATCTCGCCAACTCCCGGGTCCGCGCTCGCATCGCTGGCCTCATCACCGATCTGCGCACGGAAGCGGGCCAGTATGCCGCGGCAGGCAGCCCCGTCATGACGCTGATCGCGATTCATGACATCTGGATCAGTGCGGACATGACCGAAAACAATCTTGGCCGCGTCGAGCCAGGTACCCCGGTGGGAATTGTGCTCGATGCCTTGCCGGGCAGGGTACTTTCCGGCCGGGTACGCAGCATCGGCTATGGGGTGAGCGTCGGCCAGAGTCCGCCACCGGGCAGCCTGCCGACCGTCCAGAACAGCCGCGACTGGCTGCGTCCGGCCCAGCGGTTTCCGGTGATCGTCGAGATCGACAAGGGGGAACTGACGACGCTGCGGGGTGTCCGCGTAGGCGGGCAAGCCGAGGTGATGGCCTTCCCGACCGATGGCAATCCGCTCAACCCGCTCGGCCGGATATTCCTGCACCTGATGAGCTGGCTGTCCTATGTCTACTGATGGCGGTGCGGCCAGCGCGGCAGGCATCCGCGGGCGGCGAGCGCTGCGGCTGGCCATCGGTACAGCGATCTGCCTGGCGACGAGCTTCGGCCTTGGCTGGGCCATTCCGATGGTGGCACCCGTCATGGGCGCATTCGTGCTGGCTTCGTTCGACCGGCCGTTGCCCGCGAGGGCCGGCGTGGGGCTGGCGTTGGTGGCCATGCTGGCCACCGGCAGCGGCCTGCTGATCGTCCCGTTCCTGCGCCACTACCCGTTCAGCGGCGTGTTGATGACAGGGCTGGGCTTGTTCCTGGCCTTCCGCCATGGCCTGCGTGGTGGCAACAGCCTGGTCGGCACGCTGCTGGCAGCCGGCCTGACCATGATTTCGGTGGCTGGCACCGCGGACATCGGCCTGGCCGTCACCGTCATCGCCGCGCTGGTCAAGGGGCTGCTGCTGGCGGTGGCGGTCCTGGCGCTCTGCTACTGGCTGATTCCGGAACCGGCAAAGAGACCCGCCGCGCCGCGCGGCCCGGCATTTTCGGTGCACGATGCCAATTGGATGGCGCTGCGCTCGGCCCTGGTGGTCATGCCGACCGTCCTGCTGGCCCTGGGCGACCCAGCCGCCTACATGCCGATTCTCATGAAGGCCGTCAGCCTGGGCCGCCAAAGCTGCACGATGGCGCGCGGCGCCGCACTTGAACTGATCGGCTCCACGCTGCTGGGCGGGCTGCTGGCGATCTTGTTCTGGTGGGCCCTGGGCTTGTTCGTGCATCTGTGGATGTTCTTCCTGTGGATGCTCCTGTTCGCGCTGTTGCTGGCGCGCAAGCTGTTTGCAGGGCCACCCGCGCGGCTTTCGCCGGGCTTCTGGCTTAATACGCTGGTGACCCTGATCATCCTGCTGGGTCAGTCCGTCGAGGACAGTGCGGCAGGCAAGGATGTCTACCATGCCTTTGCGGTCCGCATGGGGCTGTTCATCGGGGTGACGCTGTACGCGTGCCTGGTGCTGCGACTGCTCGATCAACGCCGCCGGGACTCGCACGCCGTGCGCCCCACGACCTGACAGGGAAAACCACCGTGCGCATTCATTTGCTTGTCGCCATCCCGGTCATGCTGACCTGCCTGCTACTGCAAAGCCTGGTCGTGGCGCTGTGCCTGCGCCGCTATGCGCGCTTCCGCAATGACTGGCACGGCGGTGAACCGCTCTGGGTGGACGTCGCCATGTTGTCGGCAGTGATGCTGACCACGTTGTGCGGCAACTTCGCGCAAATGGCCATCTGGGCAGGATTGTTCTTGCTGCTCGGCGAATTCACTAGCTTCGGCGTTGCTCTGTACCACTCGGCGGTCAACTTCTCCACGCTTGGCTATGGCGATATTGTCATGTCCGAGAACTGGCGCATGCTGGGTCCGATTGAAGCGGCCCACGGCATCCTGATGTTTGGCGTGTCGACCGCGGTGATGACCGCCGCCGTACTGGACGTGGTGAAAATCAGCGCAGCAAAGTTGTCACGGGACGCTAAAGACGAGACAACGGCTGCCGATAACCACTGACGTACCGAAATCTTTACCCTTGTCCGTGGCGCGCGATATCCACGTGCTTCCATAGATCAAGGGTTTTGTCTACCCCACACCTTAGTGAAACGGGAAGAGTGCGTTGTGAATGTCAATACCGTGACGGGTTTTGCAGCGCGATTCCGCGAGGCCGTAATAGAATTGGATTCCCGTCAATTCACACTCATGGCGGCCAGTCGTGTTTTCGGACCATTAATGCTGTCCTCTTTACCGGCTTTTCATGCGTTAACGCCGACCCCCGGGGATCGGCACGGTGCAGTCGTCAAACAGGCCAGGCCAACAACCACATGACGTCGTTTACGTATGATGCTGTGCACGCAGGCAATGCGCCGGGACCGGTCCGTTCCGGCAGCGTTGCCACAGCGACGACGCTTGCCGGTAACCGGGATGCCTGGGCGCTGCTGGAAGCCTGGGGTGGGTTGGCACTGCATGTCAGCGAGACCGGGAATATTCTCCAGGCCACCAGTGCTTCCGCGGATTTGCTGGCTTTCCCGCGCGAATATCTGCTGGATGCGTCGATCAAGGACATTATTGCCTTCGACGAACGCGAGCGCGCCGCCCATCTGCTGCAGGCCTGTTTTCGCGATGGCGTGTCCAGACAAGCCGATATCCGTTTTGCCAACGCCATAAACGGCACGCGCTGGATCGACCTGCGCATTTGCCGGCATGTCACTGCAGAGGGCAGAGCTTCGCTGCTGCTGTTTGGTGCCGACGTTACCAAATGGGCCCAGAAGCTCCATCAATTGACGGAACAGTCGCTGACCGATCCACTGACCGGTGTAGGAAACCGGGCGCTGATCCGCAACCGGGTGGAAGCGTATTTCACCGGCGATGCCTCGCAGCGCGGCCGCTTTGCCATTGCGCTGATGGATCTTGATGGATTCAAGAAGATCAATGATTCGCTCGGCCATGAGATCGGCGACATCCTGCTCAAGGAGTTGAGCCAGCGCCTGGTGGCAACCGTGCGCTCTCGCGACACCGTTGCGCGCCTTGGCGGCGATGAATTCGTGATCCTGCTTGACGACGTCAGTTCGGAAGAGGCCGCGGTGGGGATGCTCGAGCAGATCATGCGTGTCTGCAGGCAGCCGTTCCATCTGGCCGGCTGCCAGGTCCGTGTGACGACCAGCATCGGGCTGGCGTTTGCGTCGGGCGTGCGCGAGACCGATGCACAGCTGCTGCGGCGGGCCGACCGCGCCATGTACGAGGCCAAGGCCCAGGGCAACAACCGCTATTGCCTGTATTCGTCGGAACTCGACCATCGCCTGAACGAGCAATTCCGCATCGAGCAGGACCTGTTCGAGGCGGTCCTCAACGGCGAACTGTTCCTGCATTACCAGCCGATTTTCAGGGTCGGTCCGGACACGGTCTGCGCGGTCGAGGCGCTGATGCGGTGGGAACATCCGGCCGGATCCATCTCGCCCGAGGTGTTCGTGCCGCTGGCCGAAAGTAACGGCCTGATCAATCATCTCGGCGCCTGGGCCATCCGCTGCGCGTGCGCGCAACTGGCTGCCTGGAAGGCCAACGGTGTCGCACTCGGTTATGTGTCTGTCAACGTGTCGCCGGTGCAGTTCAGGCATCCGGGCTTTATCGACAGCGTACGCACTGCCATCCGCGATACCGGGATCGACCCGCACCGGCTGGTGCTGGAGATCACCGAAGGCGCGCTGATGACCGACCCCAAGGCTGCCGGGGACCTGCTGACCGAACTCGGAGCACTCGGAATCCGTTTCGCAGTCGATGACTTTGGCACGGGCTATTCGAGCTTGTCTTATCTGCGCCGTTTCCCCTTGTCCGCCCTGAAAATCGATCGCAGCTTTGTCGCCGATATGGTCGATTCTCCGCACGCCCGGACCATCGTTTCGGCGGTGCTGTCGCTCGCACGTGAACTCGGGCTCGTGGCGATTGCGGAAGGCGTCGAGACCGAAGCGCAATGCGATCTGCTGGCCGCACAGCGCTGTGAGTTGGCACAAGGCTGGCGCTTTGCCAAGGCAATGGCGCCCAATGATTTCGAGGATGCTGTCCGCACGGGCAGGTTCCGGCTTGACGCCGCGGACGCATTGGCTGGCTGATTGAGACTATGTCAAAGAAACAGTTCCTCGATCAGCTTTGGGCCAGGATGGCCCAGAAAGGCGATTTCCCGACGCTCCAGTATTGCATCGACAACGTCTTCAAGACGCTGAACAGCGACCTGAGCGTTGGTGAAATGGCCAGCACGGTGCTGTCGGACTTCAGCCTTTCCCAGAAAGTCATCCGGCTGGCGAACTCGGCCATGTACCGATCGTTCGGGGGCGAGGTCACTACCGTATCGCGCGCCATCATGGTGCTGGGCGTGGACACGATTACCCACCTCACGCTGGGAGTCCAGGTCCTCGACTTTTTTCAGGGCGTTGCGCCCAACCGGCCTCAAGCGGCGAGGGCGCTCAAGCAGGCCATCATGGCCGGCGAGATCACGCGCGCGCTCAACGATGCGCGCGGCATCCTTGGTGGAGAAGAAGGCGTTGTCTGCACGCTAATGCACCATGTCAGCCGCCTGCTCGTGATCTTCTACTTCCCGGACGAATGGGACCGCATCATGGCGCTAAGCGCCGACGGTGCCATGAGCGAAAACGACGCCTGCCGAGAAGTCATCGATATTTCGCTCGACGATCTGGCGAAAGCCGCAGCGTTTCGCTGGCGTCTGCCGGCACTGATCGCCGACGGCATGCTGGGCCGAGAGCTCCACGAAGAAACCGTACTGGAAACCCATGCCGACTGGCTCGGCGCGGTGGCAAGCCTGTCGTCCGATGCGGCAGCGTCGATCCTGGCCGAGCAGCCCGAGGAAGTCGTCCTGGAACCGCTGCTGACCCACGCGCAAAAGCTGGGACTGGAGCCGTCGCACGTCAACGTGGCGATTCAGCAGGCCGGGACACTGAAGGCGTCGATGGCGCGCTCGGAAGCACCGGATACTGGGGTGAGCAGCCTTCCCGACGACGGGGGCAAGCCCGCCGATACGTTGACGCGGCTGCAGCAGGCACTGGCGGAAATCCGGCAGGAAGGCGCGGGAATGACCGTATCGCAGCTTGCCCCGCTGGTGCTGGAATCCGCCATGCGGGCGCTGAACTTCTCGCACTGTTTCCTGATGCTGCTGCACCCGACGAACAAGCGTTTCGGCGCGCGTCTCGGTTTTGGCGAAGGCATGCGGGACAAGCTTGAGAAGTTATCCTTCGAAGAAGGCTTCGTGCCGGACGTCTTCCATTTCGCGATGATTGCGCCCAAGCCCTTGCTCATCGAGGATTTGCGCGACAAGGCCGTGTCGCACCGCGTCCCGCGCTGGTATCGCGATGCCATGCCCGACACGCGCTCGGTGCTGCTCATTCCCGTCAAGGTTCGCAACAGGTGCGTCGCCATGATCTGCGGCGATTGGGGAGCCACGCGCATCGCTGGCGGGCTGACTGATGGCGAACTGATTGCTGCGGGGGACCTAGCTGGCGAAATTGCCACGGCTGTGTTGCGTTCGGCGCCGCAGCGCTAATGGCGCAAGGGCGCAGATCCCCAATACTGGCTCGCTCCGATGGGCGGCGGGACGCTCCCCGTAGGCCTGCCTCCCATACGTAATGCCCAGCTTGCCACGCAAAGTGAACACAGCGTGCGAGGCGGCATTGCCGGAACTCATCTGCAGCGAATTTTCAGAATGGCGTCTTAGTTTAGCAGCCCATACCGGCGCGCTTCAAAGGTGGCCTGGGTACGCGTCTTGACGCCCAGCTTCTTGTGGATGTTCTTGACGTGCGATTCGATGGTCAACGTGGACAGCGACAGCGCGGCGGCGATTTCGCGGTTGGTCGCGCCGCGGTCGATGCAGCGCAGAATCTCCAGTTCGCGCGTGCTCAGCGGGCTCCTGGCCTCGGGCCCCGCGCAGCCGGCCGGCGGGCTGCAGGCGGCGTGCGGGTCGGCAGGCACGAGCGACCGCAATACTTGCCTGGCGATGAACGGATCGATCGGCATGCCGCCGCGCAGGGCACTGCGCAGAGAGACCGAGAGTTCAGTGTCGTCGCGCTCCTTGAGCAGGTAGCCGCTTGCTCCGGCGCGCAAGGCACTCATTACGTCGGCTTCGGCGGCTGGATCGGAGATCACCACGATCGGCATGCGCGGATCGCGCGCATGCAGCGCGCCGATCAGGTCGATGCCATTGCCGTGGGCCAGGCTGCTGTCGACCAGGACCATGTCGAACGGGCGCTCGACCAGCTGGGCATGGGCTTCCTCGGGGCAGCAGGTGTAGGTGAGTGCGTCTGCCGTGTAGTCGAGATCCGAGAGGATCGCGCAAAGGCGGGCGCGCATACGCTTTTCGTGACCGACCAGCAAGAGGTTCCCCGTCAGCGCAGGCTTCTTGTTGGTAATTGTTGGATTCATTTGGAAATGAGGGTTGACGGGCGAGCCACACTTTTGCCGTCCACGCCGCAGGCAGAAAACTGACATAAATGCATCGCTCTCAGAATACCCAAAAATGAGCAATTCGATGCCATCGACTTTCGCGTTTCTGGCAACTTTGCGCGAACTGTAGAAAATACCGGATTACAGGTATTGTCCTGTCCAAGTCGCACAGCGTAAATTTCGCCTGACTTCCGTTGCGCAACCAACAGAAACACAAAGATTTAGGGGTCAAAAGCGCGGAAGTAGGGGTTTTCCCGGGGATGTCGTGTTGTTTCTGACACAACATGTTCCGGGGCAAAAAGAGAGCCTGACGGGGCGAACGAGCTGGCAGCGCCCGCTGCCTGTGCACGCCGTCCCGATAGGAACGGGTAGCTAAAACACAAAGATTGCCAAAGAAGGCTTGCCTTGCGGCTGATGCGGCGTAGGCCGTCTTCGACCTCGGCGTGGGACGATGATTTCGTCTACGCCGGGGGGCTTTGCCATGCGCACGATATTTGTGCGAATTCGATGATTGTTCGGACGCATTCAAGTCCTTCCGGAGAGTTCCATGTCCAATAGCCTGCAGAAGTGGGTCGGGCGCAATCGCCCGCCCCGTGTCCAGATCTCGTACGACGTCGAAGTGGGTGACGCCATCGAGAAGCGTGAATTGCCCATGGTGGTCGGCCTTCTGGCGGACCTGTCGGGCCATCCCGCCGAGCCGCTGCCCAAGCTGAAGGAGCGCCGCTTCGTCGAGATCGACCGCGACAACTTCGACGAGATCATGGGCAAGATCGCGCCGCGCCTGGAGCTGTCGGTTCCCGACACCATGAAGGACGGCCAGTCCAACCTGAAGGTCGAACTGAACTTCGAGAAATTCAGCGACTTCCATCCGGAAAGCCTGGTGGGTCAGATTCCGCGCCTGGCCAAGCTGCTCGAGGCGCGACAGCAACTGCGCGACCTGCTGGGCAAGCTCGACGGCAACGACGAGCTCGACTCGCTGCTCGAGCGCATCGTGCGCGATGCCGATGAGCTGAAGAAGGTGCGCAGCGAAGCCGACGCCGGCCAGCCGGCCGCAGCGGACGAGCAAGCCGCAGAAACGCCGGCCGACGCCAGCTAAGTCCGAAGCATAGGAAGCAACGAATTCCCTGAGGGTGATCCAGATGGCAAGCAATCCTATCGCCGAAGCGGCGACCGAATCGAAGGCGGCCGCCGCCGCCGCAACCGAACTGACCCTGCTCGAGCGCATCGTGCAGGAAGGCAACATGGCCGTGGAGCCGTCGCAGAGCGTCTACGCGAAGAAGCTGATCGGCCAGCTGGCCTCGCAGATTCTCGACGAAGGCATGCGCACCAGCCCCGACAAGAGCCTGGTGGCAACCATCAACGAGCGCGTGGCCGAGATCGACCAGTTGATCTCCGACCAGCTCAACGCGATCATGCACGACGCGGACTTCCAGGCGCTGGAAGCGTCGTGGACCGGCCTGCATGACATGGTGTACGGCACCGAGACCGGCCAGAACCTGAAGCTGCGCCTGCTCAACGTCAGCAAGCGTGACCTGCTGAAGGACCTGGAGTCGGCGGTCGACCACGACATGAGCGTGCTGTTCAAGAAGGTCTACGAAGAGGAGTACGGCACCTTCGGCGGCTATCCCTACACCGTGCTGATCGGCGACTACAGCTTTGGCCGCCATCCGCAGGACCTGGCGCTGCTGGAGCGCGTGTCGAAGGTGGCCGCAGCCGCCCACGCGCCGTTCATTGCCTCGGCCGCGCCGAGCCTGTTCGACCTCAAGACGTTCACCGACCTGGGTGTGGCGCGCGACCTCTCGAAGATCTTCGAGAGCGCCGAGCTGGCAGCCTGGCGCTCCTTCCGCGAGTCGGAGGATTCGCGCTATGTGTCGCTGGTGCTGCCGTCCTACGCGGCACGCCTGCCGTACGGCGCCAAGACTAACCCGGTCGAGAACTTCAACTTCGAGGAAGATGTCGACGGCACCGATCACGGCAAGTACCTGTGGGCCAACTCGGCCTACCAGCTCGGTCTGCGCATCACCGGCGCCTTCTCGCGCTACGGCTGGGCTACCGCGATCCGCGGCGTGGAAGGCGGCGGCAAGGTGGACGGCATGGTTGCCCACGCCTACAAGACCGACGAAGGCGACGTGGTGCTCAAGTGCCCGACCGAGGTGACCATCACCGACCGTCGCGAGAAGGAGCTGAACGACCTCGGCTTCATCGCCATCGTCAACGCCAAGGGCTCCAACAGCGCCACCTTCTTCGGCAGCCAGACCGCCAACAAGCCCAAGATCTACAACAAGGACTCGGCCAACGCCAACGCGCAGCTGTCGGCTCGCCTGCCTTACGTGCTGGCGGCATCGCGCTTCGCGCATTACCTGAAGGTGATCATGCGCGACAAGGTGGGTAGCTTCCAGAACCGCACCGACGTGGAGAACTTCCTCAACAACTGGATCGCGGATTACGTGCTGATCAACCCGTCGGCATCGCAGGAAGCCAAGGCGCGGTTCCCGCTCAGCGAGGCACGCGTGGATGTGACGGAAGTGCCGGGCAAGCCGGGCGCCTATCGTGCGACCTGCTTCCTGAAGCCGCACTTCCAGATGGAAGAGCTGACCGCATCGATGCGCCTGGTGGCCGAATTGCCGGCCGCAGCCGCCTGATCGACACCGCCGCGCGGTGCAAGGCGGCCGGACGATTCCGCCCCCTTGCACCGCAGCCAGCCTGCTGACATTACCCGAGTTTCTCCGGAGCCAAACAAGCCATGGACACCATCATCCTCGAGATCACTGATATCAAGGGCAACACCAAGATCACCGGCCATGAAGACAAGATCCAGATCATGTCTTTCAGCAATGGTGTATCGATGCACATGAACCGGGATGTCTCGAATTCCGAGCGCACCATGGGTCGCCCGGACTTCCAGAACATCACCCTCAGCAAGATGACCGACCAGGCCACCCCGGGCCTGTACGGCGCCTGCGCCGGCGGCAAGGACCTTGGCGTGGTCAAGCTGCTGATGGGTCGCAACGAGGGCGACACGTTCATGCCGCTGATGACCTACACGCTGAAGAACACCATGGTCAGCAACATCAGCACCGGCGGTGGCGGCAGCGAAGCGATGGACACGTTCTGTCTGGATTTCACCGAGATCAAGGTCGAATACACCAAGCAGGGTTCGGACTCGAAGAAGCAGGGCACGGCCGCTTTCGGCTGGGACCTGGCTACCAACAAGGCCGTTTCCTGAGCGGCAGGCCTGCCTGGCGGACCTGAGCCCGAGGCGATTCCATGGCGACGATCATCAGCGGCGCACCCGTGCCCCTGTTCGAACGGCTGGCGTTCGGCGGCACCGAGCCGTCGGCGCACCTGCTCGACGGGGCGCAGTTGCGCCAATCGGTGGCGCGCGAACTGGGACGCCTGCTCAATACGCGCTCGCGCCTGTGCGCCGAGGCTTTCCTCGCCAGCGAGGGCACGGTGCTTGATTACGGCGTGCCCGACTGCTCTTCGCGTTCCCTGCAGTCCGGCCCGGACCGCGCGCTGATTGCCGCGCTGGTGCGGCATGCCGTGACTTTGTTCGAGCCGCGGCTGCGCAACGTGAACGTGCAATTCAGTACCTCTTTGAACACCGCATTGGCGCAGCCGGTCCTGCTGATCGACGGTGAGCTTTGTCTTGGCCAGGCGCCCGAGCGGGTTTCGTTCGAACTGGCCGCAGGCGACGAGACGGCCCAGCTGCGCGGGGCCGATCATGGCTGAGCTGGGCGAAGGCGACATCCTGCACTACTACAAGCGGGAGCTGTCCTATCTGCGTACGCAGGGCGCGGCTTTCGCCGAACGCTATCCCATGGTGGCGTCGCGCCTGGCGCTGCACGGCACCGAATCGCTTGACCCGCATACCGAACGCCTGATCGAGGCGACGGCCTTCCTGGCCGCACGTGTGCACCGCGATCTCGACCAGTCCTTTCCGCAGGTCGCTTCGTCGCTGCTGGAGAATGTCTGCCCGGCGCTGGTGCAACCGCTGCCCTCGATGACCGTGGTGCAGTTCGCGCTCGACCCGAGCCAGGGCAAGGTCACCGCAGGCTACCGGGTACCTCGCCATACCGGACTGCAGGCCCGTACCGAGGACGATCAGACCTGCCGCTTCCGCACCAGCTGGGAAACGACGCTGTGGCCGCTGACGGTCGAGCAGGCCCAGTTCGACCAGGACCATACCCTGCGCCTGACGCTTGCCTGTGCCGACGGTGTCGACTTCTCGGAGCTGGAACTCACCACGCTGCGCCTGCACCTGCACGGCGACTGGATGGTGACGATGCCGCTTTACGAACTGCTGTTGAGCGGGGTGGCCGGCGTGCGCATCGAGCCGAGCGACGGCGAGGCCTCGCTGCTGCCGGCTTCGGCCTGGCGCGAGGTCGGCTACGATGCCGACGAGGCCGTGCTGCCGCAGCCGCCCAATGCGCAACCGGCTTATGGGTTGATGCAGGAGTACTTCGCCTTTCCGCGCAAGTTCCACTTCTTCGATCTGGCGTTGCCCGCGGGCCGGCTTGGGCGCGGCACGCGCTGCGATATCGTGCTGCGTCTGGCGCGAGTGTCGCGCGGCATGGCGCGCATTGGCGCCGGCAATTTCCGCCTGGGCTGCGTGC
This sequence comes from Cupriavidus sp. C1SS-2L, assembly GCF_057073735.1. Classification (NCBI taxonomy): domain Bacteria; kingdom Pseudomonadati; phylum Pseudomonadota; class Betaproteobacteria; order Burkholderiales; family Burkholderiaceae; genus Cupriavidus; species Cupriavidus sp. C1SS-2L. The sequence continues at coordinate 1,903,385 of NZ_CP172708.1, read as the reverse complement.
CGGCCATCAACTTGTTCTCGCAGACCAGTGAGCCGATCGTGCTCGACCAGCGTCACTACGAGTACCGGCTGGTGGCGGACCAGCGGCGCGAGGCCGCCACCGAGATCCATTCGGTCAGCTCGGTGGTGCTGTCCGATCCGGCCAGCGATCGAACCCAGGCTGTGCCACCAGTTGCCGCGGCCAGCGGCGACGCGGGTGCCGACGGCGTGTACTGGTGGACCCGCCGCGAGCCGACCCTTCGGCCCGGCCTGTCCGGCACCGACACCTACCTGACCTTTGTCGATGCGGGCAAGACAAGCAGCCAGCCGGCAGCGCCAGTCGCCTATGCCAACGTGCTTTGCACCAACCGGCGCCTGGCCGAGCAGGTCCCGGTGGGCGCGCGCATGCTGGTGGAAAACGTTTCGCAGAACGCGCGCGTGCGTTTGCTGTACGAGCCGACGGTTCAGCGCAATCCGCCGCTGGGCGGCGAATCGCTGTGGCGGCTTGTGTCGTTGCTGACGCTGCATCACGGCACGCTGGCAAGCGGTGCCACCGGTCGCCACGAGGTGCAGCAGATGCTGCGCCTGTTCGCCGCCGACGGCAGCCGCGAATTGGAACAGATCCGTGGCATACGCAGCGTGCAATCGCGCGGTGTCACCGCACATATCGGCGGGGATGCCTGGCGCGGCTTCTGCCGTGGCACCGAGATCGCCATCGAGTTCGATGCCGACGCCTTTGCCGGGGGATCGCCGCTGTTGATGGGCGCCGTGCTGGCGCGCTTCTTTGCGTTGTACACCTCGGTCAATTCCTTTGTGCGGCTGGTGGTGCGCCGCGGAGACGAGATATGGAAGCAATGGGAGCCGATGACCGGCTGCCAGACGCTGCTGTGATCGACCGTCTCGCCGCCAACCCCGCCGCGTTCAACCTGTTCCAGGCCATCGGCCTGCTGGAACGGGCCACGCCCGGTGCGCATCCGCTCGGCCACGGCGACGGCAGCGGCGAGGCCGTACGCCTGCGCGGGCTGGTTTCGCTGGCCTTCCAGCCGCGCGATGTGGCATCGGTGGTTGCCGGTGCGCCGCAAGATGCCGACCATGCCGACAACGAGCCGCCCCGTGAGGCCGGCCAGCCGCCCTACACGCTGACCACGCCGGCCCTGTCGCTGGCGGGGGCAAATGGGCCGCTGCCGCTGCCATACACCGAGCTACTGCTGGAGCGGCGCGCGGCGCGCGACCATGCCATGGCGGAGTTGCTCGACATCTTCAATCACCGCTTCCTGTCCTTCCTCTATCGCGGTCGTGTCAAGCACGCGCCGGGGCTGGGCGCGCAGGCACCTGCCACCACGACGCTGGCCGGCTGCCTCGACGCGCTCAGCAACCTGGGCCTGCGTGCCGGCCCGCGCGGTCCGGGCGGCGCTGCGCCCTGGCTGCGCCACGCCGGCCTGCTGGGCGCCGCGCCGCGCTCGATGGAAGGGCTGCTGGCCTTGCTGGGCGACCGGCTCGGGCTGCGGGTGCGCGGCCGCCAGTTCGTCGGCGGCTGGCTGGCGGTGGAGCGCACCGACTCGGTCCGCCTGGGCGCGCGTGGCGCACCGGGGACGCAGCTCGGCGGAGGCGCGGTGCTGGGACGGCGGTGCTGGGACCAGTCCGCCGGCATCGGCCTGGACCTGCAGGTGCCGGACGCGCGCCGGCTGGAGGGGCTGCTGCCCGGTGGCCCCGATCACGGCCTGGTGGCATGGCTGGTGCGCAGCCATGCGTCGCAACCCTTCGACGTGCAGCTCGCGCTGCAGGTTGCCGAGCGGCCGGCCACGCGCCTGGGCGGCGGCGCCCGGTTGGGCTGGACTGCGTGGCTGGCCGGTGGTGCTGCTGCACGTCCCGCACCGGTGCGGCTGTCGCTGCGTGTCGGTGCCGACACGCTTTCATGATCCGAGACAAGCATGGACATCGATATCCGCACACTGCTGAGCCGGCTTAATCCGGAATGCCGCCAGGCCATGGAGGCCGCGGCGCAACTCTGCGTGCGCCACACCCACTACAACGTCGATGTCGAGCACCTGTTGGTGCAGCTGCTGGAGGTCGAGGCGCGCGACCTGCACGTCATCCTCGAGCACTTCGGCATTGCGCGCGAGACGCTGCTGGCGCAGCTGCACAAGGCCATCGACGGCTTCAAGCGCGGCAATGGCCGCACCCCGGCGCTGTCGCCCAACTTCTCGCCGCTGTTCCAGGAGGCCTGGCTGCTCAGCTCGATGCTGCTGGGCGAGCAACAGGTGCGCGCCGGCACGCTGATGCTGGCGCTGCTTGAAGTGGAAAGCCTGCGCGGCCTGCTTCTGGAGTCGGCGCCGTCGCTGCTGAAGATTCCACGCACGGCATTGCGCGAGGCGCTGCCCGTGCTGCTGGGCGCTGGCGCTGGCGGCGGCGCGCCGGCCGATGTAGCCGGGCGCGCCATGCCGGCAATGCCGCAGGCCAGCGCCGGCGGCGCACAGAAATCCGCGCTGAACCAATACACGATCGACCTGACGGCGCTGGCGCGCGAAGGCGCGATCGATCCGGTGCGCGGGCGCGACGGCGAGATCCGCCAGCTTGTGGACGTACTGCTGCGCCGTCGCCAGAACAACCCCATCCTGACCGGCGAGGCCGGCGTCGGCAAGACCGCCGTAGTGGAAGGCTTTGCCCAGCGCATCGTGGCCGGCGACGTGCCGCCGGCACTGCGCAATGTCTCGGTGCGCTCGCTCGATCTGGCCTTGCTGCAGGCCGGCGCTGGCGTCAAGGGCGAGTTCGAGAACCGGCTCAAGTCGGTAATTGCCGAGGTCGCGGCCTCGCCGGTACCGGTGATCCTGTTCATCGACGAGGCCCACCAGCTGATCGGCGCGGGTGGCAGCGAAGGGCAGGGCGATGCCGCCAACCTGCTCAAGCCGGCGCTGGCACGCGGCGAGCTGCGCACCATCGCCGCGACCACTTGGGCCGAGTACAAGAAGTACATCGAGCGCGATCCAGCACTGGCGCGCCGCTTCCAGATCGTCAAGGTGGAGGAGCCCAGCGAGCCGGTGGCCGTGGAGATGCTGCGCGGCATGGTGAAGAAGCTCGAAGCGCACCATGGCGTGGAGATCCTCGACGATGCCGTGCGCGATGCGGTCAAGCTGTCGCACCGCTATGTGTCGGGACGCCAGTTGCCGGACAAGGCGATCAGCGTGCTCGATACCGCTTGCGCGCGCGTGGCGATCGCGCAGAACGGCGTGCCGGCAGAGATCGAATCGCTCGGGCGCAGCATCGAAAACACCGAGAACCAGTTGCGCATTCTTCGGCATGAGGCGGCCACCGGTGCCAGCCGTGCCGACGAGATTGCCACTGCCACGCGCCAGCTCGAGGAGGCACGCAGCCAGCATGCGCGCCTGTCCGACAAGCTGGTGATGGAAAAGCGCGTAGTCGACGAGATCCTGGCATGGCGGCGCAGGATTGCCGCGTGCCTGGCCGGCCAGGCGGGTGGCGAAGCGGGCGTGGATGCACAGGACAGCGAAGACAGCGACGACAGCGCGGAATCGCTGAGCGCCAACCTGCTGCGGCTTGAAAAGGGCCTGGAGGCCGTGCAGTGCGACGAGCCAATGGTGCCGGTGTGCGTCAATTCGGCAGCGGTGGCCGAGGTCATCTCGAGCTGGACTGGCATCCCGGTGGGCCGCATGCTGGCCGACGAGCTTCACACCGTGCTTCACCTGCACGACAAGCTGGCCGAGCGGGTGGTCGGCCAGGACGAGGCGCTCGATGCGATCGCGCGGCGCATCCGAACCTTCCGCGCGGATCTCGACGACCCCGGCAAGCCGGTGGGCGTGTTCCTGCTGGTCGGTCCGAGCGGCGTTGGCAAGACCGAGACCGCCTGCGCGCTGGCGGACTTGTTGTACGGTGGCGAGCGCAACATGATCACCGTCAATATGTCGGAATTCCAGGAGGCGCACAGCGTGTCGGGGCTCAAGGGCGCGCCCCCGGGCTATGTCGGCTACGGGCGCGGGGGCGTGCTGACCGAAGCGGTGCGGCGGCGCCCCTATAGCGTGGTGCTGCTCGACGAAATGGAGAAGGCGCACCCCGACGTGCTGGAGCTGTTCTTCCAGGTATTCGACAAGGGCATGATGGAAGACGGCGAAGGGGTACCGATCGACTTCCGCAACACGGTCATCCTGCTGACCTCGAACGCGGCCCAGGACGTCATCACCGAGGCCTCGCAAGGCGGCCGGCGCCCGCCACCGGAAGAACTTGTAGAACGCCTGCGTCCGGCCCTGCTGCAGCGCTTCAGCCCGGCCTTCCTGGCGCGCATGGTGCTGGTGCCGTACTACCACCTTGGCGATGCGCAGATCACCGCCATCGTCGACCTCAAGCTTGGCCGGATGGCGCAGCGCTTCGAGCGCAACCACAACGCCCGCCTGACCTGGGACGACGCGCTGGCGCGCACCATCGTGCAGCGCTGCAGCGAAGTCGACAGCGGCGCGCGCAACGTCGACCATATCCTGACCCAGTCGGTGCTGCCGGAGCTCGCGCATCAGGTGCTGGAGCGCATGTCGATCGCCGAGCCGTTCGGCGGTGTGCATCTCTCGCTTGACGCGCAGGGCGGCCTGGCCTTCCGTTTCCTGCCGCCTGCGGAGGCCTGAGGCAATGATTCCGGCCACCGCCACCCAGTCCGACAGCTTCGCCACGGTCACCACGCCGTTTGGCGACGATGTGCTGCTGCTCGACGGATTTGCCGGGCGCGAGGCGCTTTCCGAGCTGTTTTCCTTCCAGCTGCGCATGCGCTCGGCGGACAAGGCGCTCGATGCCAGCCGCATCGTTGGCCAGAAGGTCACGGTCAGGGTGCAGCGGCCGGGCGGCTTCCTGCGTTGTTTCAACGGCATCGTGACGCGCTTCGCCCATACCGGCGCCGACCCCAGCCACGCGTTCTACAGCGCCGAGCTGGCGCCGCGCCTGTGGCTGCTGACGCTGGCGCGCGACCGCAGGATCTTCCAGAACCAGAGCGCGCTCGACATCATCCGCACCGTGCTGGGCGAGTTCGAGGTGGCATTCGACGCGCGCGTCACCGCTTCGCGCTACCCGGTGCGCGAGTACTGCGTGCAGTACGACGAAAGCCCCCTGCAGTTCATCTCGCGGCTGATGGAGGAAGAGGGCATCTTCTACTACTTCACCTTTTCCGACGGCGCGCACACCATGGTGCTGGGTGACAGTCCCTCGGCCCACGCCGCGCTGGCCCACGAGGCCGAGCTGTGGGGCGGCCAGCCGGGCGAGCAGGCGGCGGGCCTGCCGATGCTGGCGGCCTTCCGCATGGAACAGGGACTCGGTCCGGCCAACCACGTGCTGGTCGACTATGACTATGTGCAGGCGCAGACCAGCGAGGGCAGTGCGCAGCCGGACTCGAGCGCGCCCGGCGCGCGCCAGTACATTTTCCCGGGGCGCCACAAGGATGCCTCGGATGCCGCGCGCAAGGCGGCGGTGCGAGTGGCCGCACAGCAGGTCGAGGCTCGCTCCGGCAGCGGCGAGAGCAACTGTCACGACCTTGCCGCAGGCAGTACCTTCACCCTCAACGGCCACGTCAATGCGGCACTGAACGCCGAGTACGTGGTGCGCGCGGTCGAGCACTCGGTGGCCGGCAGCCACTATGCCAACAGCTTCACGGTGTTTCCGCTGGCGGTGCCATTCCGCGCGCCGCTGGTAACGCCGCGTCCGCTGGTGGCCGGCACCCATACCGCAACCGTGGTCGGCTCCCAGGGCGAGGAAATCTGGACGGACCAGCACGGCCGTATCAAGCTCAAGTTCCACTGGGACCAGGCGCCCGGCGCCGACCAGGACAGCTCGTGCTGGGTCCGGGTGGCGCAGGGCATGGCTGGCCAGGGCTGGGGCCATCTGTTCCTGCCACGCGTGGGGCAGGAGGTGGTAGTCAGCTATGTCGACGGCGATCCCGACCGGCCGCTGGTGACCGGCAGCGTCTACAACGGCCAGGTGACGCCTCCGGTGACGCTTCCCTCGATGCAGACCCAGAGCGTGATCCGCTCGCGCACTTCCAAGAACGGCAGCGCCGGCAACGAGCTGCGCATGGAGGACAAGGCCGGCGCCGAAGAGCTCTACCTGCACGCGCAGCGCGACATGAACGTGGCGGTGGAAAACAAGCTGTCCACCACCGTGGTCGGCGCTGGCGAGTCGCATGTTGTCCAGAAGGGTGACCGGCTGGTCGAGGTGCAGTCGGGCAACGAAACTCACAAGGTGAGCGGCACCCGTAGCCTCGAGGTGACCGGTGACGAGACCCGCACCAACGGCGCCGCCTTCACCCAGGAGGTCAGCGGGGCCTACAAGCTCAAGGTGTCTGGCGATCTGGTCATCGACGTGACGGGCGCCATCACCATCAAGTCGGCAGGCTCGGTGGCGATTGAGGCTGGCACTTCGCTGAGCAACAAGGCGGGCACCACGCTGGCAAACAAGGCAGGCACTACGCTGAGTGGCGAGGGCCTGACCGTGCAGCAGAAGGCGTCGGCCTCGCACACGGTGGAAAGCGGCGGCATGCTGGAGCTCAAGGGCGCCATGGTGAAACTGAACTGAAGCCGCCGATGCACGCCACCGCCCCCCTGGACATTGCCGCCAACGCGAGCACCGCCCCCGCCGACACGCAAGTCGTCGAGGAGCGCGATGCCGCGGGCCAGCTGCTGTCGCGCTGTAGCGTGGCCGACGGGCTGCCGCACGGCCGCATGGAGCGCTTCGCCCCGGACGGTACGCGGCTGCTGGAAGCCAACTATGTAGCGGGCAAGCTGTCGGGCTGGCTGCGCAACTATGACGCGGCCGGCGAGCCGGTGCTGGCTTCGCACTATGCCGGCGGCCTGCTCCACGGTCCCAGCGAAAGCTACCAGCAAGGCCGTCTGGCCTGCCGCGAGCACTACGTGAACGGCGTGCTCGAAGGCGAGCGCAGCTGCTATGGGCCTGCGGGCGAACTCGTGGCGCAGGCAGTGTTTCGCCGGGGCCTGCTCGAGGGCGAAGCGATCTGGCTGCACGAAGGCGTGGTGGTGCGGCGCAGCCGCTTCCGTGCCGGCAAGCTGGAGGGCGAGACCCGCAGCTATGCGGCGGACGGGACCCTGACGCTGTCCGAGCCCTTTCGCGCCGACCTGCTGCATGGCACCGCACGCCGCTTCGACGAGGCCGGCCGTGTCAGCTGGCAGCGCGACTACACCGATGGCAAGCCGCGCGGCCAATGGCGCGCTGCGGCCGCGACCGACAATGGCGCCGCCGCGCCGAGTTTTTCCCAACGCCTCGAGCGCTGGGTCAGGGGCTGAAACCATGGGCATTCAGGTCAATACCGGCACCACCATGCAGTGCAGCTTTGGCGCAGCGCCGTCGGCGTTGTGCGTGCTGCCGGTCAATCGCGTTATGGCCGGCGCGCCGGCGGCCAACGTGATGGACAACAAGCCGATCGTCAATATTCCGCCATTCGGCAGCTGCAACTCGATGGCCAATCCGGTGGTGGCCGCAGCCACTGCTGCAGCGTTGGGCGCGCTCACGCCGATGCCCTGCGTGCCGGTGACCACCGCGCCGTGGATGCCGGGCTCGCCTACCGTGCTGATCGGCGGCATGCCTGCGCTGCAGAACTCATCCAAGCTGATGTGTGCCTGGGGAGGGGTGATCCAGATTGTGGCGCCGGGCCAGACCACCGTGATGACTGCCTGATACCAATATGACCTACGTCTTTTCCATGACTTCGCGGATGGTAGCCATCGCCGTGAGCTGCGCGGTGGTGCTGTGCGCGCTGTTGTTCCTGATGGGTATGGAGATCGGCGCCCGCCTGGCGCATCCAGCCCCGGCCGCCGCCCCCATGCAGATGCCGGCGCAACAACCGGTGCCGGAGTCAGACCAGATGCCCGCGCAGGCACAGACCAGCGCGCCCGGCGCTGTCGCCGAGGTGGCGACGGTTGCCAGCCCCCCCAAGATTCAATGAAACCGAGCGGATTTCGCCCCATGTCATTTGCTGACTTTCCCGTTGCGCCGACGCTGTCACGCGCATTCTCTTCGCGCCTGAGCCAAGCCGCCGCGAGGCTGCGCTCACCGCTGGCCTGCTTGCTGGCCGCAGTGGTGGTCTGCCTGCCGGTAGCGGCGGCGGCCGCGGGCACGCCGGCCGCCGCCCGCCCGGTGCCGGCAAGCACGTCGGCTAATGCGTCGGCCAATGCGTCGGCCAGCACGTCGACTACCGCCGCATCACCGGTGGTGACCTCCACCGGCCTGGTGCAGATGCCTGACGGCCGCTTGCTGGCGCCGGAGTTCGCCCGTATCTACGAGCGCGGCGAACTGGTGGTGGCGGTGCTCAAGGTCGACCAACCTCCGTTCTTCCAGGAGCGCGACGGCCAGTTGCTTGGGCTCGATATCGACCTGGCCCGTGAACTGGCGCAGAAGCTGAATGTCCGGCTGCGCTTTAACCGCGATGCCACCACGTTCGACGGTGTGGTCAGCCTGCTGGCGCAGGGCAAGGCCGATATGGCCGTCAGCAAGCTGTCGCGTACGCTGCCACGCACCCAGATCATCAGCTTCAGCACGCCTTACCTGCGCCTGAACCGCGCGCTGCTGCTCAACCGCGTCAAGTTCGCCCAGATGGCGCGCGGACGGCCGGTGCCCGACGTCATCCGCGCCTATGACAGCTCGATCGGCGTGGTCGGCAATTCGTCCTATTCCGAATACGTGACAAGCAACTTCCCCAAGGCCTTTGTCACCCGTTACCCGACCTGGGACAGCGCGCTCAAGGCGCTCGACGCCGGCCAAGTCACCGCGGTCTACCGCGACGAATTCGAGGTCAAGCGCGTGCTCAAGGCCGACCCCACCGCGGCGCTGCGCCTGCGCGTGGTGACGCTGCACGATCTCGAGGACACGCTCGGCATTGCCGTTAACGTGTCTGCGCCGGCGCTGCTGGCCTTTGTCAACCAGTTCCTGGCGGAGCGGCCCAAGCACCTCGAAGTGGCTGATGTGCTCGAAGCCGCCGCGCAATAAACACCAGGAGAGAAACCAAGATGAACACGACCAAGCTATATGCCTTTGCCCTCAACCCGTGGGTCGTGATCGGGAGCCTGACGCTGGGCGGCGCCATGGGCCTCCTGTGGCCCGCGATGGCGCAGCCGCTCGGCGTGGTAGGTGATCTGTACGTCGATCTGCTCAAAATGACCACGCTGCCCTTCATGGTGTCGGCGGTGATCTTCAGCCTGCAGCGCCTGTTTCGCGACGGCGGCGCCTCGCGCCTGCTGATCCGGGTGGTGACGGTGTTCGTCGGCGCCTCGGTGCTGGTGGCGCTGGTGGCCGCGGTGGTGCTGATGCTGCTGAGCCCGGGCACCAACCTGTCCGCCGCCACCATGCAGACGTTTGGCGCCATGGTCGGCCATGACAGCAATTCCAGCGATACCGTCATGAACCTGTACGGTGCCGACATTCCGGAGAAGTCGCTGCGGTTTTCCGATGTGCTGACCAGCCTGATTCCGACCAATATCTTTGCCGCGCTGGCCAACGGCGACGCGCTCAAGGCGCTCGTGTTCGCGCTGCTGTTCGGGCTGGCGGTGGGACGCGTGCCGGAACGCATCTCGATTGGCCTGAGCCTGTCGCTGGAGACGATCTATCACGCCTGCCAGAAGCTGATGCACTGGCTGAGCTACCCGCTGCCGGTGATCCTGTTCTGCATGAGCGCGGCCCAGCTCGGCAAGTCCGGCTTCGAGCCGCTGCAGGCCATGCTGCAGTTCGTCATTGCCTTCTTCGTGGCGTCGGTGCTGCTGCTGGCGCTGGCGGTGGCCATCATCTGGAAGCGTTCCAGCCAGAGCCTGAGTGACACCCTTAACGCACTGCGCGCGCCGTTCGCCCTGGCCTTGGCCACGCGCAACAGCGCTGCGTGTATGCCCAGCATGATCGAAAGCCTGGTCGACAGGTTGGGCTTTGCGCGCGCGCGCGTGGAGCTGCTGGTGCCGCTGGCGGTGTCGCTGCTGCGGGTGGGGCCGATGGTGTACTACGTGTGCGCCACGCTGTTCATCGCACAGCTCTACGGGCGTGCGCTCGGCCCGGTCGAGATCGCCACGGTGGTGATGGCCTCGGTGCTGGCGGGCTTTGCCTCGGCTGGCATGACCGGCCTGGTCACGGTGTCACTGGTCGGCATGACCTGCGCCTACCTCGGCCTGCCGTTCGAGGCGGCCTTCATTCTGTTCCTGGCGGTCGATCCCGTCTGCGACATGCTGCGCACGCTGATCCTGGTGATCGGTAATGCGGCCGCGGTCTCGGTGATCTGCCCGCGTCCTCTCAAGATCTGACTCTGACAGCACGAGGCGCGTCATGGCGATGATTGGCATTCTGGGCGGCATGGGGCCGCTGGCGACGGTGGACTTCATGGACCGCGTGGTTCGGCTGACCGATGCCTCCTGCGACCAGGAGCATCTGCCCATGGTGGTGGCGCACCTGCCGCACACGCCGGATCGCTCGCGATCGATCCTGGCTGGCGACGAGTTGCCGCTGCCGCATCTGCTGGCGGGAATCGACCTGCTCAACCGCAACCAGGTCGGGCTGGTGGTGATTCCGTGCAATTCCTCCCATCACTGGTACCGCCAGTTGCGCGAGCGCAGCAGCGCGCCGATCCTGCATATCGCCAGTACCTGCGTGGCGGCGCTGCCGCACGGCACCCGCCGCGTGGCAGTGCTGGCCACGCGCGGCGCACTGGCTTCTCGCATTTACCAGGACGCGCTGGCTGAGCGCGACATTCAGCCGGTGGTGCCGGACGAAGCCGAGCAGGTCCAGGTCGACACCTGCATCCGCTCGGTCAAGGCCGGCGCGCTCGAGGCCGCGGGCGAAGCCCTGCAGGCTGTGCTGGCGTCCCTTGCCGCACGCAATATTGGCGTGGCCATCATGGGTTGCACGGAAATCCCGGTGGCGCTGCGCCAGCTCCGCTCTGCGCCGCTGACGATGATCGACAGCACCCTCGAACTGGCGCGCGCCACCGTGGCCTTCGCCATGGAGCGCGGCTGGAACAAGGCCCAATGAAAGCCCTGCGCTGGCTCTCCAACTCCTTTCCGGGCCTGCTGCTGTGCCTGGTGGCCGGCGCTGGCGCGGGCATGGTGATGGCGCCGCTCGGCACGCTGGCATGGCTGTTCGGACAGCTTTACCTGTCGGTGGTCAACATGGCGTCGGTGCCGCTGCTGGTGGTGGCCACCTTCTTCGGCCTGCGCCAGGTGCTGACGCTGCCACGGCCGGGCCTGCGCACCGGCACCTTGCTCGGCGTCGGCGTGGCGCTGCTCGCACTGTGCGCGGTGGCGGGCACGCTGGCCGGCGTGCTGATGGCGCCCGGTGCCGGCCTGACACACAGCGCGGGCGGCGAGCTGGGCCAGCTGATCATGAAGCAGGTGGCCGATGGTGGCGAGGTCCGCATGGACCTGGCCGGGCGGGGCGCGGACGACAGCGCGGCAGGGAGTTCGGGAGTGCCGGCGGCGGAGCTGGAAGACATCGTCCCCGACAACTTCTATCGCGCGCTGGCGCAGGGCCACACGCTCGGCATCCTGACCGGCACCATCCTGTTCGGCCTGGCGTTCGCGGCCCTGTCGCGCGAGCAGACCAGCATGCTCAGCAACGTCTTCGAGGGCATCTACCGCACGTTCGAAAGCATCATTGCCCACGCCAACCTGTTGCTGCCGGTACTGGCGTTCGGGCTGGCTGCACACCTGACCATGCATAGCGATTCGGCCACGGTACAGGCCATGGCCGGGGTGCTGTGCAGCTTTACGGTGCTGTGCCTGCTGTTGAGCGTGGCTGCGGCGCTGGCTATCGCGCGCTGCGCGCGGCTGCCGCTGGCGCAGGTAATGACCGAACTGAAGGGGCCGATGATGGTCGGCCTGGCGTCGGGCAGCGCGACGGCGCCGATCCCGCATGCGATCGAGGTAATGAGCACGCGCCTGGGCTTTCCGCGAGGGCTGGTGGAACTGACGGTGCCGTTCGGGTCGGTCTTCCTGCGCGCCGGCTCGGCGCTGTATTTCGGGCTGGTGGCGGTGTTCGTGGCCAACCTGTACGGGCACCCGATCGGTGCCGGCGAGCTGGTCTGGATTGCCGGCGCTGCCACCGTTGCTGCCTGCCTGTCGGCCGGGCAGAACGGCGTTGGCACGGTGGCTTACGCCGGTGTGGTGATGTCCGCGCTGCAGTTGCCGGTAGAAGCCGCCGGCGTGCTGCTGCTGGCGGTGGACCCGATCTGCGACGGTCCGCGCAACGCGCTCAGCCTGATCTGCACTTGCGCAGTCGTGGCGCTGGTGTCGGTGGGCCTGCCCAGCGAACGCCCGGCGCCGCAGCCGGTACAGATGGAGCAGCGCGGCGGCGTGGTGCTGCGGCTGGTATTTACACGCGCGCAAATGATGCTGCTCGGCGCCTGCGGGCTGGCCGCGGCGGCACTGATCGTGCTGATGGGAATCGGGGTGGGCGCCAAATGATGGCCGTCTGCCGACAGTCTGGAGACATGCAATGAAGGTAGTGTCGATCTGGCGTGGCATTGCGCGTGGGGCCGGCGGGCTGCTCCTGGCGGGCGCGCTGGCGGCTTCAACGGTGCTGCTGGGCGGCTGCGCGGCACCGTCGTTCCTGAGTTTCAAGGGCGAGCGCGTCAAGTGGAAGCAGGTCGTCCTGAATGCTGCCGACGACGCCAACGGCAACAGCCCGGTGGCGGTCGACGTGGTGCTGGTCAGCGACGAGGCGCTGCAGGGCCGGCTGGTCGATCTGCCCGCCTCCAAATGGTTCGCGGGCCGGACCGACCTCAGCAATACCTATCCTGGGAGCCTGCGCATTCGCAGTTGGGAACTGGTGCCGGGACAGCGCCTGGAAGTCCCGCCCCAGGACTTCGAGGGGCCGCGCGTGACGGCCGTCTTCGTATTTGCCAACTACCCGGAACCGGGCGCACATCGCGTCCGGATCGATCAATTCAGCGGCACGCTGGCAGTCCAGCTGAACAGCAGTGCCGTCAGCGTCTCGACAAGCAAATGAATGTTCTGCAATTTTCTTCCCATGGCCGGCATCGCGCCGCAGCCGCGTTAGCTGGTGGGGCCGTCCATGCGTGACAACCTGACGCTGGTTGACCGTGTCGAATGGCACGAAGGGATGCTGCTGGCACCGCAGCATTTCCAGTTGTTGGCAGCCCGCCTCGATTCGCTGGTGGCCTGGCAGACGCTGGCAGCAGCCCCGTTCAGCTGGGGCGTTCGGCGCCTGGTGTTCGACACGGGCCTGCTGCCGGTCGGCATCGTGCGCGTGCTGCAACTCGACGCGGTGATGCCGGATGGCACCGCAGTCTCCTACAGTGGCGACGATGAACGGCTAGGGCCGCTGGAACTGTCGCTGGCGCCGTTTGCCGAGCAACTGGCCAGTGGCACGGTCGACATCCACCTGGTGCTGCCGGTGGCGGGAACCATGCGGCGCGACGCACAGGTGCGGCGCTTCCGCTCGGTGCTCGGCGCCCCGGTCGAGGACGAGGTATCGCAGGCGCCGCCGGCGGACATTGCACGGCTGGTGCCCAACCTCGCCCTCAGTGCCGGCGCACAGCCATCCTCGCTCTATGTATCGCTGTGCCTGGGCACCGCCTACAAGGACAACGAAGTGGTGCGGCTGGGGGAGCGCCTGCCACCGCTGCTCGAGGTGGGGCGCGAGACCCCTTTGTGGACGGCGGTGGCGTCGATGCTCGGGCAGTTGCGCAGCAAGGCCGCATTCGTTGCCAAGCAGACCGCGGTGCCATCGTCCAAGGCCGACGATCGCCTGACCCAGCTTGAACTCCGGGACCGGCTGCGCTGCCTGCTGAGCGAGCTGCCGCTGGTCGAGGCGGTGCTGCGCACGCCCCATCTGCATCCGCTTGCGCTGTACCTCGCGCTCGCCTCGCTGCTGGGCTCGCTCAGCATGCTGCGCCCCGGTGCGCTGCCGCCGGTGCCGCACGATTACGACCACGCCAACCCTATGACCGCGTTCGCGCCGCTGCTGCGTGCGGTGCGCGAGTCGCTGGCAGAGGTCAGCGAAGCCTACCGCGAGCACAAGTTCGAGTTCCGCCACGGCGCGTTCGAGATCGCGTTGCAACCTGACTGGATCGGCGAACACCTGGTGGTGGGGCTGCGCGGCCAGTCCGAGCGCGACTTGCGGACATGGATGGATGGCGCCATGGTGGGCTCGCAGTCGGCCTATCCGTCGTTGCGTGCGCACCGCGTGCTCGGCGCCGCGCGCCGCGTCGTCGAGCATGCCGACGAACTCGGCGTGCGCGCTGGCTCCGGCTATGTGTTGTTCGAGATCGAGACCGATCCGGCGCTGATCCACGGCAACGAGGCCCTGGTGATCGGCAATCCGAACGAAGGTGCCAGCGCGCAGCGGCCGCAGGAAGTACTGCTGTTCGTCAAGGGATGACAGACAACATGAAGGCAATCTGAAAATGGCACGCTATCGACCCGAAGCCGAGGACGACGATCTCGCCGGCGAGCAGTTCCGCGCCTTCCTGGACGAACTGGTCAATGCCCAGGCGCGCCTGTCCGAGAGTGCCGACGCCACGCCCGAGGCGGTGGCGCAGGGCATGAGCCGCCACCTGCTGAACCTGCTGGAGTTGCAGACTTTGCAGTCGCGCCGCGACAGCACGCGCTTCGAGATGGAGGACGTCGCCGACGCCCGCTACCTGAAGGCGGTGCTCGCCGACGAGATCCTGCTCAACACCGATTGGGCGGGCCAGGCGCAGTGGCATGCCCACCTGCTGGAATCGACGCTGTTCCGCACCAATATCGCCGGCGATGAGGTGTTCCGCCGCATTGAGCAGTTGCTGCTGGATCGCGAGCCATCGCGCCGAAAGCTGGCCCGGCTGTACTTGTCTGCGCTGGCGCTGGGCTTTCAGGGGCGCTTTCGCGGCGCTGATGCCGACGCACGCCTGCGCAGTCTGCGCGAGGAGCTGTATGAGTTTGTCTACCAGCGCCGTCCCGACTTGAGCGGGCGCGACCGCGTGGTCAGCGAGGCCGCGTACGCGCACACGCTATCCCATATCGCGCCGCGCAAGCTGCCTACCATGACGCGCTGGACCGTGGTGTTCGCGCTCAGCCTGGTCAGCCTGCTGGCCCTGTCCGAGGTGCTGTGGCTGTGGCAGTCGTGGCCGCTGCGCCAGGCATTGCGCGCCGATACGGTGGTGGGAGCCAATCCATGAGCCGCGTCCAAGCTGAAGCCAGCAGGGGAGCCATGGCATGCTGACCAGTAATCTCTTCCTGATCTCGATCGGCGTGCTGACGCTGGTCGCATTCGCCGTGCTTGGCCTGGTGCTGTACTACGCGGCGCAGGGCGGTCGCGCCAAGCCCGCCGGCGAGCGCAAGATCGTGCGGCTGCGCACCGATACGCTGCGCGCGGCGTTTCGCCAGGCGATCGAGCTGATCGAGGGGAATCTCGTTTCGCGCGCAGAGCGCTACAACATTCCCTGGATCATGGTGCTCAACGAGGGCGACGATGCCCGGCCGTTGCCGATCGCCCAGTCGGGCGTGTCCAGCGCGCTTGGTACCGACGCCGCCAATGCGGCCGCCACCCAGGGCATCTCGTGGCACTTCTTCGACCGTGGCGTGGTGATCGACATCAACGCCGGCTACCTCGGTTCGCCCGACGATGATGGCGATGAAAAGCCCTGGGACGAGTTCCTGGGGCTGTGCCGCAACTACCGTCCGCAGCGCCCCTTCGACAGCGTGGTGATAACGGTGCCGGCGGCGAAGCTGCTGGCGGACGACACCGACGCGCAGCTCGAACTGGTGCGGCGCGCCAAGCTCGTGCACCGGCGTCTGTGGCTCGCGCAGAACCGCTTCGCGGTGCGCTTTGCCGTATACGTGGTGGTGACCGGCGCCGAAGCGCTGCCGGGGTTCGCCCAGTTCGCGCGGGACCTGCCCGAGCCGATGCGAGCCAGCATGCTGGGCTGGTCCTCGCCCTACGACCTGTCCGCCACCTACCAGTCGGACTGGGTCGAGGCTGCCTTGTCGTCGATTGTGCGCAGCGTGTCCGACAGCGCCGCCGAGTTGCTGGCGGCGGCGCCGACCGACCTCGACGCGCGCCAGTTGCTGCTGCTGCCAGCCCGCATCGAGGCGATGCGGGCGCAGCTGCAGCGCTATATCGACGAGCTGCTGCGCCCGAGCGCCTATCACGAGCCGTTCTTCTTTCGAGGCGTCTACCTGACCGGCGACAGCGGCGAGCTGGCGGCGCAGGGCCTGAGCGCGGTGCCCCGCGGTGAGACGGAGCCGGAACGCGAAGACAGCGAGAGCCTGCCGGAGCGCATTGAGCCGGTGCTGGACGCCGGCGAAAGCAGTGTCGCTGGTGGCACGCATTTGACCGAGCTGATGCTGCAGCCGGCCTTCCTGCGCGACCTGTTCGACAAGAAGATATTCCTGGAATACGGCCTGACCCGGCCTTCGCGCTCGCAGCATCTGGCCCGCCCGGTGGTGCACCGCGCGCTGCGCTGGGGCGGCGTGGCGCTGTTGGGGTTGTGGGGTGTCGGTCTGGCGGTGAACACCTGGCAGCTCGGGCAACGCAAGGCGGAGCTGCTGGCAGCGCTGGGTGGGCTGCGCAATGCTAGCCAGCAGCGTGCGCAGGCGGAGCAAGCCGGCCAGGAGCTGCCGCCCGAGTGGTACCGGCGCCAGACGCTCGGCCTGATCGATATGAACCAGCGCCTGATGGCGCAGTCGACCTGGTCCGTGTTCATGCCGGGTTCCTGGAGCCCGTTCGACGATCTGGACGAGCGCATGCGCGAGCATTTCCAGCGCGAATTCGGCAAGGTGGCACTCCCCACGATCCACCGCGAGATGCTGGCGCGCGTCAGCCAGCTCACCGGTGTCGTGCGCGACCCCAGCACCGCCGAGCTGGTGATCGGCGACGACTGCGCGGTGCCCGCCGGTGCGCGTGGTGACGCGGGCGGTCCGCGCACCCTCGCGATCGAAGACCTGCCCGAGATGCGCGCGCTGCAGCAGTACGTGGGGGCGGTCGACCAGTTCGACGCCGCTCTGTCAGCGCTGCAGCGCCTGGAAAACGGCGGGGAAGGGCGCAGCGAGGCGCTGCGCACGGTGGTGCGCTATGCGCTGGGCGCGGAACTGCATGGGGATGTCTCCGGCACCTTGTCGTATTTCCGCACCGACGGCGGCGCCGGGCGCGGCGCACACGCCATGGTCGGCAGCGCACCGGCTGTAGGCCCGGCGCAAGTGGTGCAGCCGCTGCGCTGCAGCTACGACAAGGGCGCGCGCCAACTGGAGGCGCGCCTGTTCAGCGACAACGCCCTGCTGGTGGCGGAGCGATCGGTTCGGGACGGCCTGGAGGCGCTGAGCGGCGCCGGCACGGACTTCAGCCATGTGCTGGGCGACTATCGCGGGATCGTGGCGGGCATTGGTACGCAACAGGAGTTGCTTGCGGGCGGCAAGGCCGGCTGGCTCCGGCAGCCGCAGTTCGCGCCCGGCCCGGCCTACGAGCGCCTGCTGGCGCAGGCCACGCGCAGTCGCCTGCTGGGCGAGGATCTGGTGGCGCGCCAGCGCGAGCGTTCGCGGGCCGGCTTCGCCGCGCTGCGCGAGGAACTGGCGCAACGCTTCAGCGGTCCCGAAGCGGGCATCGTCTGGCAGGACAAGGAGGGCCGCTACGCGGTGGCGCCCGAACGGCTGGCGCTGCGCGACCGCCTGGCCGCGCTGGTCAGCCAGCCCTTCATGACTGCGCCGCGTGACCTGCCGCTGCCCGCGCTCGGTGCGCGCACGGTGGTGAACTGGGACCGCCAGCAGCTCGACCAGGCCATGACCCTGGCCGAGACCCGCAAGCGTTTCGTGGGCGAGGGCCTGGCCGACCTGCCGGGCGCCTCGCGCGATACGGTGGCGCGCAGCATCGACGCGCAGTTCACGCGGCTGATGATGGACCAGGTGGCGGCAGCCGCGGTGGTAGCGCCGGCCGGCGCCGCGGGCAGCGCAGGCAGCACGGGCAGCGACAGCGCCGCGTTCGAGGCCGCGCTGGGCCGGTTGGTGAAGATCAAGACCGCCCTGGCCGAGATGCACGCCACGGCGCGCGTGGAAGATCTCGATGCGCTCATCTCGCGCGATGCGCTGGCGCATCTGCGCGCGGTTGACGAGGCCCTGCAACAGTCCGAACTCTATGCCATCCGCCAGTCCGGCGGCGATGCCCGCAGCAGGTCGCCGATGCTGGCGGCGTTCGGCCTGAGCGATGCGGCCGGGCTCGGCCCCTACCTGGACCAGCAGTCGGGACGCGCGCTGGCGTTGGGGCGCGAGGCCTCGCTTTACCTGGGCGTGCTCAATTCGGGCGATGCCGCCTCGCCGCTGGCGCAGCGCTGGCTGGCCATCACGCGCGACCTCGAACGCTACCGGCTGAAGAACCCGAACAGCCACCTGCTGATGCTCGAGCAGTTCATCCAGGGAATGGCCGCCGATGGTGGCCGCGGGGGCTGCTTTGGCCGCTTCGCCAGCCGCCTGCCGCGCGGTGCCGACGACTACTTCGCCACGCTCCAGGCACGTGTCTACGAGGGCTTGCTGGCGCGTTGCGCGCAGGGGTACTTCGCCGAACTGCAGCGCCAGTGGGACGGCTTCTCCGCGATCTTCAATGAACGCGTGGCAGGGCATGCGCCCTTTGGCGCGGCCGTGCAGGGCGGGCCCAACCCGGCCGATCAGACCATGGCCGACTACGGCGAACTCGGTCGCGTGCTCAAGCGCTACGAGCAGGTCTCGACGGTCTATCGCGAGCCACGCGGCGACGGCCCGCTCAAGGGCCTGTCCGCTGGCATGCCGGTGCACCAGTTTATGGACAACTTCGAGCAAGTCCGGACACTGCTTTCCCCGCTGTATCCGGCGGATGACAGCACACCCGGCGGCTACGACATCAACGTCGACTTCCGTGTCAATCGGAGTGCCGAACTGGCCGGCAACCAGATCATCGACTGGAGCCTGAGCGTGGGCGCGCAGAACCTGTCTCAGCAGGAGGCTCCGCGCTCGCTGCGCTGGGAGTACGGCATGCCGGTGATGCTGACACTGCGCTTCGCCAAGGATTCGCCGCTGCAGGCCACGGCGGACCCGCGCCAGCGCGCGTTGTCTACCGACGGCAGGTCGATGACCTGGCGCTTTGCCGATCCCTGGGCGCTCATTTCCTTTATCGGCCGCCAGCGGGTGGCGGATCCTTCGGTGCGCGCCGAGGGTGCCGCCTCGCTGCTGCGCTTCGATTTCCCGCTGGCGCCGGCCACCCCGGCAGATTTGACTGCCGTGCCGAAGCAGGGGCAGGGCCGCGTGTTCCTGCGCCTGGCGCTGACCCCCGCCGGCAAGAAGACGCCGCTGCCGTGGCCGCGCAGCTTCCCGACCCGTGCTCCCGACTGGAACCCGCTGTGAGATCGCTATGACCATGAGACCGCCGAATCTGGCCGAAGCCGCGGGCGTGCCGCTGCTGGACCTTGAAGCCCTGATCAGCCCGGTTCCGGGCGACGCGCGCGCCGGCATCTCGCTGCGCTACGACGCCCTCTATCCGGCAATCCGCGCCGCGCGACATCAGGATGACGCCACGCTGCCCATGGGCGAGTGGGAGCGCCCACTGGCCAAGGCTGACTGGGGCCGCGTGGCCGCGCTGTGCAGCGAGGCGCTGGTCGGGCGCAGCAAAGACTTCCAGCTAGCCGCCTGGCTGTGCGAGGCCTGGACCCACATGCACGGTGTGGCCGGCGTTGTGGCCGGCACGCGCGCCCTCAGCGCGCTGGCGCAGCACTACTGGGACGACGGCCATCCCGCCATCGAGCACGGCGACAGCGACGCGCGCTGCGCGCCCTTCGCCTGGCTCAACGAGACGCTGCCGCTGGTGCTGGCGCTGCACGTGCCGCTGCTGGTCTTGCCCGATCTGGATGTGCCCACGGTCTCTCTGGAGCGCTGGGAACGGACGGCCACGGGCGGTGAGGAGGGGCTGAGCCGCGACTCCCTGGTGCGGCGCGCCGGCGAGGGGCGCAACCAGGCTGCGCTGGTGGCAATGCGGCGCCAGCTCGACGCTGCCATGCAGGGTTGGCACGAGTTCGATCTCGCCATCGATGCCCGGCTTGGCGGCGAAGCCCCCAGCCTGCGGCGCGTGCCGGAGGCGCTCCAGCGCCTGCAGCGCGCTGTCGCCACGCTGCTGCAGGGGTATGACGAAGTGCTGCAGGGACAGGCGCCGGACGCCGGTGCGTCGGCGGTCATGGATGCCGCAGCGGACATCGCAACGGAGGCCAGCATGAATGAATGGCAGGAGCCGATACGCACTGCGACTCAACCCTTGGCCACGGCCTCAGTGGCCGGCGCCGGCTTGGCCGCAGGCCAGCCGGCGAACGGCATTGCGAACCGGACCCATGCCTACCGGCTGCTCGAGGAAATCGCTGATTTCCTGGCGCAGAACGAGCCGCATAGCCCTACGCCTTACCTGCTCAGGCGCGCGGTGAGCTGGGGCCAGATGCCGCTTGCAGAACTGATGCGCGACATCCTGCGCGAGGACGGCGACGTCCATCGCTACCTGGCGTTGCTGGAACAGCAATAGCCTGAACCGTGGAATCCATGCGGAAACACCGCTTTTTCTAAGGACAACAACCATGCCGACAACTCGCGACATCTGGGTCTACGCAGCCGAGAAGGTTTCCAACAAAGGCGTTATGGCCCGGATCGGGCATTCGGCTCGCTTCCATGGCCTGCGCAGCGCGATCAACTCAAAGGGCTCCTTCGCTTCGAAGGCGCTGGGCGGGCTGACTGCGATCGGCCGGGCCTCGCTGAGCCTGATCCCCATCCCCGTGATCGGCGGCCTGATCTCACAGGCCGAGACGGCGATCGAGGGCAAGCTGCGCAGCTACATGCACACCCGCAAGCTGAACAGGGGAGGGCCGATCACGGTGGAGGAACATGTCAAGTTCTCGCTCAAGGAAGCAAGCGTTGCCGACATGGACCGCTACCGTTTCAAGGTGTCCCATTCGGTGGACGAGATGAAGGCCGCCGGCGACGCGTGGAATGCAACCGGGCGCGTGGGCACGGAGAACGGCACCGCGCGCTGCGCCGGCAAGCTGGACCTGGCCCTCAAGGTCGCGCAAGCGGAGCGGCGCCTCGACATCTTCGACACCAAGGTTGCCGAGCTCCAGGCGCTGCTGAGCGCCTGCTCCACGTGGTCGCAGCAATGCCGCAGCAGCGTGACCGACTACAAGAACCAGGTGCGCGAGCACTTCCTGGAGTCCGCCAGGGCCGAGGACTACCTGGCCAACTCCGCGGCTACGCCGGCCGCCAAGACCCAGGTGGCCGCCATCATCATGTCCCACCACAAGGACTGCGGCGACTTCTGCGTGCATCACGACAACAAGACCAACACCACCTGGGACCGCGTCCGCTCAGTCGGTGCCGACGTGGTGCGCGAACTGCAGGCACCGTTTTCTGCGGAGTCGTTCCTCAGCCTGAACCGCGCCAGCTTCGAGTCGGCCAACCAGGTCGACAACTACAAGCCTAAGGATCAGCGTTCGTCCTGAGGCCAACGACCCTGCCGCTCGGACCCCGCAGCTTCCGAAGCCGCCGTGCGCGATCACGGGGCGGCACGCAGGGGCGCGCGTTCCTGGCCCCATGGGGCCAGGAACGAGATTCTGCAAAATCGAGGAACAGGCTTGTGCAAGTCGGCGTCATGTCACTTTCGGCATCGTTTTTTTGAATTTAACATAATACGCATTATGCGGACAATGGTTGTTACGCCCAAATAGTAATGTCGTACTTGAGCCAAATAGAAATGTCGTACCCCCTTGCCAAGGCTGGCATGCTGGCGGCTTTCCGTCCGTCCGAGACCGGAGGCCGCGATGCCCAAGCCCGAGACCATCACGATGACGATGCGCGAACTCGATCGGCTCAAGGTGATTCAGGCCGTGGTCGACCATGGCCTGGCGGTCTGGCGCGCCGCCGAGAAGCTCGGCTTGTCGCGGCGTCAGGTGGAACGTCTGGTACTGCGTTACCGTGAGGACGGTCCTGGCGGCCTGGGCTCGCGCAAGCGTGGTCGTGACAGCAACCGCCAGCTCCCGCCTGGGCTCGAAGCCCGCGTGCGCGGCCTGATCCGCGACCGAGGCGTCATCAGCCCAACATAGGTCAGGCCATGACCGACCGGAGTGGACGCGATCTCGCCTCGCCTCGCCACGACCGATCCTCCCATCCGCCTTAAGACGGATGTCAGCGTCGCGCCATCCAGCACCGACTGAGCCTGCGTCCTGGCGCACACTACCGACCCACTTCGGCCGCTTGCCCGCGTGCGGGCGCAAGAACCGCTGCCGATTGGCTGACGGTCATCTCAGTGCTGGCGCGCAGCAATCATTCGCTGTCACCGAATAGTTTTTGCGGGCTTAGTTGCAACAGGGCTTAGCATTGCCTGCATGGGCGGGGTCGTCAGCAACTTCTTGTATGCCGTTGAGGACATCGCGCTGATCATAAGGCGCCCGCTGACATCGGCTTTGATGTACTCGACGGCGAGCAGTGCGATGACCGGATTGGTGGTAACAGTAGCCTGATCGCTGGTGTAGTCGCCGAACTCCGCCACCACTGCGTCGTCCTCGTCTGCCACCACCACAGCAAGGCGACGGCCGGATAGGCGCAGTCTCGCACTTGCCCCACATGCGGCCATGTCATATGTGTGAGGACCTTTCAAGGCCTTGTGGCCATAGATGGCGACATGGGTGTCAATTCCCCGCGCGCTGGCCGCGTCAAGCAACGGACCCAATTCGTCGAGCTCCTCGTCCCAGATACCGGCGAACAGGCTGGCTTTC
This sequence comes from Cupriavidus sp. C1SS-2L, assembly GCF_057073735.1. Lineage (NCBI taxonomy): Bacteria > Pseudomonadati > Pseudomonadota > Betaproteobacteria > Burkholderiales > Burkholderiaceae > Cupriavidus > Cupriavidus sp. C1SS-2L. The sequence continues at coordinate 1,880,672 of NZ_CP172708.1, read as the reverse complement.
GCGTTCGAAATCGTCCGTGCGAAAGCCAGGAGGATTGACTCCCTGCCGCTGAGCGACCAGACCATCCCGGGTTCTTGCTGAACCGGCAGGCGATCCAGCGCCGAGGCCGCGGCGTCGAGGTCAGCATTGAAACGTGAGCGCAGCTCGGCCAGTAGCGCCGTGTGCGGAACCGCCGCGTAACGCACGGGCTCGGAGCGGTGAACGAGTACGGCACCCCGCGTTTCCAGGCGGGCCAGGGTCTCATACACCTTTGAAGCAGGCATCGATGCCCGGCGGCCCACTTCGGCTCCCGTGAGCGGGGCCTGCCCCACCAGGGCCGTGTATGCCTGCGCCTCGTACTGGGTGAATCCCAGCCGCGTCATCGAAGCAATCAATTCTGCGTCTGCTGTCATGCGTGACTCATGTTTTGTTCAGAGGGTTGACTTACTACTGAAGTAGTATACGATCCAACATAACTACTACCCAAGTAGTTATTCCACACCATATCGTCAAAGGACAAACCACATGCGTCAAAGGATCAGCACAGGCTCCCCGTGGGAGCCCAAGGTCGGTTACTCGCGGGCCGTGATCGTGAACGATACGATCTACATTTCAGGAACGGCCGGCCAAGGGCCCGATGTCTACACGCAGACTCGGGATGCACTTGCAACTGTCGAGAAGGTACTCACCGACAATGGCTTCCGGATGTCGGATGTGGTCCAGAGCCGTCTGGTCGTCTCGGACTTTGAACACTGGGAAGACGCTGCGCGAGCACATGGCGAGGTCTATGGCGACATTCGGCCGGCCTTTTCGCTAGTACATGCCCTGCCGTTCGTCGATGAGGCGATCCTCGCAGAAGTCGAGGCCATTGCCGTAAGGGTCGGCAAGTGAAGGCCACGGCCGAGCGGAACGCGCGGCTGTCGGGCCGCGCAGTGGCTGTGCTTTCGATTGCTGCTGGTGGTGCCATCGCGAACAACTACGCCATGCAACCGGCCTTATCGGTCATCGCCGCCGATTTTGGGGTGCCCGTTGCACCGGTTACGGCCGTGGTCTCCGGTGCAATGATTGGCTATCTGCTCGGACTGGTGTTCCTCGTGCCGCTGGTGGACAAGTTGAGCGCACGCGCCTTGATTCCAGTACAACTATGCGCGCTCGCATGCGCCCTGGTACTTGCGGCATGGGCGCCAGGCCCGGAATTGCTCATTGGGTGCTTCGTGCTCATCGGTGCCACGACGACGGTTGCTGCGCAAAGCAGTGCCATCATCGGCAAGTACGCCGAACCAGAACGCCGGGCGCAGCGCGTGGGGACGATCTCTGCGGGCATATCCGCAGGGATACTACTGAGTCGATTCGTTGGCGGGGTGCTGGCGCAGTGGTGCGGATGGCGAGGCGCACTGTTGGCATTCGCGGCCTTCGCCACCGTTTCGGCGCTTTGCGTTTTTCCATTGCTGCCATCCGGGCGGTCACAGGAGAAAACCGGATACTTCTCGACGTTGCGTACTATGCCGCCCTTGATACGGGCATCTCGAGAGCTACGTTTGCGAACCTACGCCGGGATGTTGTGGTTCTTCTCTTTCAATTTAATCTGGGTCGGCCTTGCAGTACGTCTCACCGCGCCGCCGTACAACTCAGACGCAGCAACCATTGGACTGTACAGCGTTGCTGGATTACTGGGCCTGGTTGTGACCCGTGTCGCCGGGCGCTTGGCGGACCGGTTCGGCAGCCGCACCGTGATCGCCTGCGGCCTCGCACTCGCAAGCTCATCCTCGTGTGCACTCACAATCGCACTAGGGCACCCAGTTGCCACTGCTGTCGCGCTGGCCGTATTCGACGCCGGCTGTTTCGCCGCGCAAGTCGCCAATCAAGCCAGCGTCGTTGCTATCCATCCAGCGCGCGCAGGTGCATTGAACTCGATATACCTAACCTTCTACTACGTGGCGGGGGCGATTGGTGCGGCAGTGGCGGGTGCGGTAGCGGTCAATGCTGGTTGGGCGGCGCTTGCGATGTTGGCGGCGATGACAACGGCGACTGCAGCCGTCACCAGCACCCTCATTCCATCCATCCCGCTGCGTAGAGAAATCGCTTCGGGCGACCGCTATTGAGGACCCGTTGCGAATGGCTGCTTCTGGCCGCCGTTAGCGGACTTCGACGGGAGCGTCATGCCACCAAGCCCTGCCACCCGGATCGATGTCTCAGATCGGCCAATCAAAAAGAAATGTCGTACCCCAGTCGTATCAAGCTGGCTGCACCGCCATCAGCTTCCGAAATGCCAGAAGCAGCAACGGAGTCGTCGCCATCGACAACGCGACCACCACCGTGACGATCGACAACTGCTCGTTGTCGAGCAGTCGCGCGGCCTGCGCCGCAGCCGTCACGACAAAGGCAAACTCGCCGCCCTGCGACAGCAGGATTGCGAAGTAGATGCGTTGTTCGCGCGGCAGGTTGATCTTGCTGGCCAGGAACATCAAGGCCAGCAGTTTGCCGCCGACAAGCACAACGACCAGTATCGCGACCAGCCATGGCCGTTCGGCCAGCACGCGGAAGTCGATCGACATCCCCACCGCAATGAAGAACAGCCCGAGCAGGATGCCCTTGAACGGTGCCATGTCGGCTTCGATTTCGTGACGCGATTCGGAGCCGGCGAGCAGCATTCCGGCGACGAAGGCGCCGAGAGACATGGACAGGTGCACCACATGCATCAACAACGCAATCCCGATGACCCAAAGCAGCGCGAAGATGGTGAAAATCTCGCGGGTACCGCTTCGCTGGATGATGCGCAGCGCATGCTGCAGGATAAAGCGGCCACCAAAGACCACGGCGGCGAGCATGGCCAGTGCCCTGGCCGTCATCAACCAGCCGCTGGGATCGTTGTCTTCGATCGGCGCCGGGGCAAGCAGCGGCAGCAGCGCGATCATCGGTATTGCGGCGATGTCCTGGAACAGCAGGATGCCGAAGCAGGTCTGGCCCACCGGCGTATCCATCTCGCGGTTCTGCTCCAGGATCGCAATCACCATGGCGGTCGATGACAGGGATAGCGCGAAGCCGGCAGCGACACCGACGCGCCACGGCGCGCCGAATATCGTGAAGATCGCCGCAAGCAGCGCTGCGCATAGCGCGACCTGGATGCCGCCATAGCCAAAGATGGCACGGCGCATGGCCCAGAGCTTCTTGAGGTCCATTTCAATGCCGATGATGAACATCATCAGCACAATGCCGAGTTCGGAGATGTCGAGGATGGAATCGACATCCGTTACGAGCCTGAGAACCCAGGGCCCGATGACGACGCCTGCGATAAGGTATCCCAGTACAGAGCCAAAGCCTGCGCGTACGGACAACGGTACAGCGATCAACGCTGCTGCGAGGAATACAACCGAATCCACTAGCAGTTGCTCCATCATCGTCCTCCGGAGTCGATACCAGGCATCGGATTTGATGCCGGTCAGCGCTTGTACTGTTGACAGTCACAGTCAAGCACATCGCGGTGCGACTTAAAAGAACGAATGACTGTGGTCTGCAGGCGCGCAGCATCCGCTACCGGCGCGGATTTCGCCAGACCGCGGTCAGCGCTTCCAGACGGCGCCGCGCCGCCGACCAGAAAGACACGCGCGCATCGGGCGTTGTGGTCTGCGCTTGCCGGGCCGGATCCGCCAACGCGGCGGCCGGATAGTGGTCGGGGTGTCTGTCGATCGGAACCCCTCCGGTGAACGTCGTAAAGAAGGATGTCATGGTGTCCCCTCGCGGAAGCCAGGCGCGTTAAGTGTTCTCAATGTAAGGCCGGATGTGACTTCCCAGCATCAGAATACCCGACTTTTTGGCGCGCTTTTCCGGGGATTTCCCCTTAGTAATACGTCGGCAAAGCGACTTCGTCGTTTTGTATGCATGCCGCCCAGAGCATTGGCGGACTACCCTATTCCGAAGCGCAAACTCAATGTGAATCTGATTTCCCGAATGCGATGAGGCGTTTCATCTCTGATTCACACTTTAATGCTCGTCCAAAGAGCGTATTTTCGCCTTCCTCGCCGGTGACTAGATTGAACGCATCGCGGGCATCGAAGAAATGCCAGCGAATCTGATCATTCGCACAAATCCGGGGAGCGTCATGAAAATCGTCCACATGAGGTTAGCGGCAGTGCCGCTCGCATGCCTGGCCATTGTCATTGCAGGTTGTGGCGGAGGCGGCGGCGACGCAGCGCCTGCTGCTACCGCGGCCGTACCAGGCCCGGGAACCACGACGCCTGCGACAACGCCAACGGCTGCCACGAGCGCCTTGCTGTCGGGCACCGGCGATCCGACGCCGGACATTGGCAAGGATGGGGACTTCTACCTGAACACCACGACCGGGATGCTGTTCGGACCGAAGGCGAACGGGGTGTGGCCGGCAGGCGTTTCCGTCGCCGGAACGGGCAGCACGGGAACGAAGAACGACCCAGGGGTGCCGGCCAATACCGGTACGGCCGGGAACACCATCCTGTCCGGCTCGGGGGATCCGACCGCCACGGTCGGCAACAACGGCGACTACTACATCAACACCACGACCTCGACGCTGTTCGGACCGAAGACCGATGGCGCGTGGCCTCCGGGCGTCCCGCTGGGCGGCGGGGGCAGCGGCGGCACGGTCCTGACTGGAGCTGGGGCGCCGGACAGCAGTATTGGCGCCAATGGCGACTACTATCTCGACACCACGACCTGGACGCTCTACGGGCCCAAGGCCAATGGCCAATGGCCTCCAGGCGTGGCGCTTGCCGGCCAGCCCGGCGGCAGTGGTGCCAGCGGTGGCAGTGGTGGCGCCGGCGGTACCGGTGGCACTGACGGTGGCACTCCTGTCGGCAATGGCAACCACGTGCTCTACGGCACCGGTGCGCCCAGCGACAGCGTGGGCGTCGACGGCGACTTCTACTACGATACTTCGACTGGCACCTTGTATGGGCCGAAGGCCAGCGGCCACTGGCCGACCACCGGCACCACCGTGCCGACCGTCTACAACGGCAACTTCAACGTGCCGAACACGCTCAGTCGCGGTAAGTATGTCATGACGGGTGCAGGTGGAGCGGTTGCCTTGCCGTCGGATTTCGGCGTCATCATTCCCTACGATTGCGCGACCGTCACGCTTACCGCGTCCACGCTTGGGAAGGCGACTGGCACGCTCAATATGGCCGTATATAAGGTCACCGGGTCCGGTGTGGCGGCAACAATCGCGCCGGTGGGCAACCTGAGCTGCAAGATCAGCAACGGGCAACAGAGCTGCAGCCAGCAAATGCCGGCAGGGACCGTCAACCACAACGATAAGCTGCAGGTGCAGCTCGATACTAACCAGGCGACCGACTGGGGCGGGCTCAGGGTCAATCTGGCCTGCGCGAAGTAGACCCCCCGGACGTGCCACAACCGTGGCGCGTCCGATCGGGACGGCGGCGGCACGCTATCGTGCCGCCGTTTTTTTTCTATCTGATTCAGAAGTTGGCCTCGATGGCCGCCCTCGCCCCTGCAGGCACTTCGTTCGGGATGACCTGATGTCCCAGGATTTCATAGCTGCGGGCTGTCGCGACCTCTTTCGGATCGACGAGCCGCTTCGGGCCGCCAAGCCAGGCAAAATGATCTACGCCGTCGTCGCTGCGGAACCACGCGAAATCGCCGATGCGGTCGAGGCCACGCTTGACGACCTTCAGCAGCGCCAGCGCCTCTTCTGAAACGCCCAGGTACCGCCGCGTGTCGTGGACAATCGTGCCCAGGTTGCGGAGCTTTTCAAGGTTGGAGCGGACACCGGTGGCGCCCGCTTCCGGCGCCGGGTTCTGCACCAGTTCGACAACCAGGATCCCCTTGTGAGCGGTGATGCGTGCGTGCATGGAACCTCCAGACTGTGCGAGTGGCTTCACACAGGAGGAGAAGCAATTTTCCCGCCAGCAAGGAGCGTTCGTGCCTTGCACGCCCCCTCGGAAATGGCGGGATGCCTTTGAAGGCAGGCAAGTGTGGAAAACGCCACGCATTACGGGCGGCTTCTGACCGTAAGGGCTGCCGCTCTGTTGGCTCGGTACTGACAACACCGGGACGCCGCAGACTTGCGCGCGCCAGCGTGCTGTCGCCGCGCACGCTGGCGCCCTTCTCTCAGGCTGTCACGGCCGCGCGCTGACGCGCGACCTCCGCCTGCGGTGCATCGGCCCTGTCGGCATGCAGCGTGAAGTTGAACCGGATCAGTGAGAACGGCTTGTCGACGCCCAGCGCCTGCAGTGCTGCAGCGTCCTCGACGCGTGTCACCGGTGGCACCAGCCCTTCGCGCGTGGCGAACGCGAAGTCATCCCACAGGTACGGATCGCCATCGATGTTGATCTGCGTGGTCAGCTTGCGGTGACCGGGTGCCGACACGAAGAAGTGGATGTGGGCCGGCCGCGTGCCGTGTCGGTCGAGCTGCTTCAGCAGGCGGTCGGTGGCCCCATTCGGCGGCACGCTGTAGCCGACCGGAACAATGCTGCGCAGGCGGTAGCGCCCTTCACTGTCGGTCACGATGGTACGGCGCAGGTTGAACGCACTCTGGGTCGGATCGAAGTACGAGTAGTTGCCCATCGAATTCGCGTGCCAGACTTCCACGTTCGCGCCGGGCAGCGGCTTGCCGGCGTTGTCGAATACCTGCCCTTCCATCACCAGCACCTCGCCGTCGTCGGTGCCGTCGTCAAGCCGGGCTTCACCTTGTGCAACCGGTGCGCCGGCCACGTACAGCGGGCCTTCGATGGTACGCGGCGTGCCGCCTGCGATGCCCGCGCGCGCCTCGGCCTCGTCCATGCGCAGGTCCAGGAAGTGGTCAAAGCCAAGTCCTGGAGCGATCAGGCCCAGTTCGCCGCTGCGGCCAGCCTCGGCCAGGTAGTTGAGGCCGGCCCAGAACTCCTCGGGCTGGATGTCGAGGTCCTCGATCATGTAAAAAAGGTCGCGCACCATCCGGTGCACGATGGTAGTGATACGTGGGTTGGCGTTCTGGCCCGTGGTTTCCTCGATGCGGTTGAGCACGGTGTCGATGGCGATCTTGTCCATGGTTGTCTCCTATGGCCTTGTGGGAATGCGGCTGATGCTGCGGTATCAGAGCGAGCGGAACAGCGGGCTGCGGGTGGCCTGGCTCGCGTCGGCTGCCGACAGGAACTTCTCGGTGAAGATGTCTTTCTCGAACAGGCGGCCTTGCATCAACGTGGCGATGCAAGCCTCGATCATCGGCGGCGGCCCGCACAGGTAGGCACGCCAGCCGCGGAAGTCTTGGCTGAAATGACGGCTTGCAAGATCGTGTACATAGCCGCGCTCGCCGCCCCAGTCGCTTTGCTCGGGCTCGCCCGACAGCACCGGCAGGTAGGTGAAGTTGTCATGCTGCCGTGCGAGCGCTTCGAAGGCATCGCGGTAGTACAGTTCGCCGGCATTGCGTGCGCCCTGCACCAGCACGATTTCGCGTTGGTCACCCGATTCCAGCAGGTCCAGGATCATCGAACGCGGGCTTGACAGTCCCGAGCCGCCCGCCATGAACACCAGCGGCCGCGGATCGCTCTTGCGCACGAAGAACCGGCCCAGCGGGCCCGACAGCTGCAGGCGCTCGCCCACGCTAAGTTGTTCGTGCACATAGGTCGTCGCACTGCCGCCGGGCACGAGCCGGATGTTCAGCTCGATCTCGCCCGCGGTCGGCGCACTGACGATGGAGAAGGCGCGTGGCGCGGCCTCCTTGCCGATCCACACGTTGACGTACTGGCCCGGCTGGAACTGCAGCGGCTCGCCTTCGATGCGCAGGAACACGCCCTTGATGGTCGGCGTCAGCGCCTCGATGCGCACGACTTCCGCGGTGAAATCCATCAGCGGCAGGCACTGCGCATCGGGATCGGGCTCGATATCGGCCTCGATCACCATGTCGGACATCGGCGTCGCGCAGCAGGCCAGGCACTTGGCTTCTTCGCGCTCGAAATCCATCAGCGCGAATGGCGATGCTTCGCCGTGATCGAGTTCGCCTTCGAGCGTCTGCACCTTGCAGGTCCCGCATAGACCGTGGCCGCACGCATGCGGCAACCACACGCCGGCGCGCAGGCACGCGTCGAGCACGGTTTGGCCTTCCTCGATGTCGATGGTCTGCCCGAGGGGCTCGATGGTCAGTTGGTAGGTCATGGCAGCCTCCGTGAGGTCAGTTGCATGAGCCGGCAATGCCGCGGAGTTCCGGCGTGCGCAGGCGCAGTAGCGACTTGTGGCCGAGCCCGTTGACGGCCAGGCTGGCGTCCGCATCCGGCGCAAAGGGCTCGCCGCCGAGCAGCCACTGCACCTGCGTCCAGTCGATAGCCGCGCCTTCGGGATGCGCGGCGAGCAGTGGCGCGATGACGTCGCTGACCATGGTGCCGAACGGCATGTCGGGCGGCAGCGGCAGCGTGAACGGGCTGCAGAACAGCAGGTGCTGGTCCCAGCCGAAATACACGAGCTGGTTGCCGTGGAAGTTCTCGACGCGGTCGCGGGTTTCGCCCGCGTAGCCCGGGTTCAGTGCGATGACTGGCATGGTGGTCTCCGGTTCGTTCTTAGTCGTGTTTGTGGTCGCAGCACGCGGCGCCACTGCCCTGCTCCGCCGGCTGCGCGCTCTGGGCCCCGGTCCAGCGCTGCCAGTTCGCGCGGTCCTGTGAATCGGCATAGTCGCCGCGGTCTTCGGGACGCAGGTGGTACCAGTCCAGCACTTCAGGCAACGTGGCGCCGCCGCAATTGCCCTGGAAGATCTGGTGCACCGGCAGCCAGGCCTGGACGTATTTCTCGGGTTCGCCGAGGAAGATGTCGCGGCAGCCGTCGGAGCAGAAGTGATAGTGGTCGCCGTCGTGCTCGGCCTCGCGGTAGCAGATCTGGGTGGGGTCACCCGGCTCGGTGAAGGCCATCGGGATCTGGCACACCTGGCACAACATCGGCAGGCCAGGGTTGAACCAGCGCTGCCCTGCCTCCTGTTGCTGCTGCCAGTAGTCGAAGCGCGGGCGGTAGTGCTTGTCGAAGCTGTCGGGATACTTCTCCGCGAGCCAGTCCATTTCCGATGGTTCAGGCACCCAGGTGTGGATCGCCGCGGCGTGGTTGAAGTTATAGAAGATCGACCATGCGATGTGCGACAGGTGGTCCTTCTCCTTGGCGGCCTGCTCGTGGTACTTCGGCATGCGGATGCCATAGCGTGCCAGGTCGGCGAACAGCGCACCGCCGTTCTGCTCGAAGTAGATCTCCCACGCTTCCTTCCAGCTCATCACGCGTTTGGGCAGCATGTAGTCCATCATCATCGCCACCAGCGTGAGCAGCCTGTAGCCGCGCCAGAACCACTTGTCGATCCACTTCTGGATGATCGGGCGATTCGCCGGGTCCTGTTCCAGCATGAACTTCACCACTTCGAGGCCGAGGGTCATGTGGCGCGATTCGTCCGACTGCGCCGAGAAACCGAACGTCACGGTGGCCATGTCGCCGTTGTACGCCGCGCCCGACATGAACGGCATGAACAGCAGGTTGGTCAGCACATATTCGAACGAGAACGAGATCGCCGTGATGAACTCGAACGGCCCCGCCGTCATGGCGTCCTCGAAGTACGACTTCGGCACCGACAGGTACCACAGCCGGTCATGCAGGTGGCGCCAGTCGGCAAAGCCGTTGAAGTACTTGTTGTAGTGGCTGATGGTGTGGATCTGGGTCTGGCAGTGGCGCAGCTCGTCGACCGACTGCATCTGGCACGCCACGCGCGCGCCGACGCCGCGCAGCGTGCGGCCGGCCATCGCGAAGCCGCGGTGCGCGGCATATTCCAGTGGCGACACGCCGGTCAGGAACAGCTTCAGTGCGTTCACGTAGCGCGCATCGGTGACGTTGAGCTGGCCGTTGTTCTGCTGGAACGCGTCGATGATCGCGTACAGCTTGCGTTCCTTCTCGGACTGGAATTTCCAGTACGCGTCCATGGTCAGGCGGAACGGGTCTTCCCACCCATCCCAGTCATGGATCACGATGCCTTCGAACTTGTCTTGCGGGAATACGGCATCCATCGGCTGATAGGTCGTTTCCCAGCCGAGGTCGCGCGTGAGGATGGCGTACTTTTCCTTGAGCGACAGCTTGGGCCTGGCGGCTTGCCGAGCGGCGGAGGCGATTGCGGTGGCGGTGGTCATGTCCTTGTCTCCTGGTATGTCGGGTTTGATGTCCGGCTCAGTGCCAGGCCAGCACGAACTGGTCTTCGGTCTCGTCGATGTTGCCGGCCAGCGAGATCAGGCCGAGCTGCAGTTCCTGCACGTCCCACGCGCGTCCCATGCGCTCTTCCACGCTGGCGCGGTTGATCTCGAGCCGTCCGGGCGCGTCGATCTTGACCATGGCCGGGTAGCGGTTGACGGTGGCGTGCGGGTTGTCGGCCTCGATGGCGTCGATGACGGGACGCATCTCCTCGTTGGCCTGCAGCGCGATGAATACGATCTGTGCGGTCATGGCGGTCTCCTCGGTGTCAGGCAGCGGCTTTAGCCGGTGTTTCGTCAGTGGCACGGGTCAGACCCAGTCCCGCAAGCCGCTTGGTCAGAGCGGCCACAGACTCGTCCAGCGCAGCTCCAGCATCGCCAGCGAACAGGCGGCGCGCGAGCGGTGCCAGCGCATGCTCGAAGCGGTCGAGCCAGGTGAAGGCATAGCCGGCGATCACGCTGGCGTTCTCGGGCGACTCCTGCGCAGCGGTTTTGACCGTGGCATCGACCCAGCGCGCCGTCTCGGCGTACCAGGCGTTCATGAAGTCGGTGACCAGCGAGAACGCCGGGCTTTCGGCGGACAGGCGTGCATCGAGGCGCTGGTAGATCAGTGGGTACAGCAGCCCGTCCATCACCAGGTTCTGCGCAACGTGCAGTTCGAACCAGTCATCGCGCACCAGCAGGTCCTCGATCGCATGGCGCAGAGGCTGCCAGGCCAGGTCTTCCAGCCATGCCGCCTTGGCCGCGTCGACGGCGGCCTTGTCGCCCACCAGCAGGCCGATGCGGGTCAGGTACTGCGCGATGCCGAGGCGATCCATCGTCTGGAACATCGCCGCTTCGGTGATGGCGGAGCCAAAGCCATACGCGGTGATGGCGGCGTTGTTCATGTTGGCCGCCCATTCGACATGGCGCAGCGGCACCACGCCGCTCGTCAGCACCTCGCGCAGCGGCTCGGGCAGCGATGCCAGCAGGCCGCGCTTCTCCACGAACTCCAGGTTCTTTTCCATCGTTTCCTGCTGGCGTGCGCGGGCGTTGACGTAGCTGCCGTAGTAGAACTGGCGCGGGTCCTTCAGCGCGTACCAGTCCTGCATGACCACCTGCGTGCGGCGCGCGTCGTACAGCTCGTACTGTGGCTGCCACAGCGGGCGGTAGTGGAAGCTGGTTTCCGGCTGCAGGTCGTACATTGCCTCCTGGTAGCGCGTGGCCGGCTTGTCTGCGCCGAGGCGGCGCGCCAGGTTGGCGAAGGTCTGGCGGATCGGGCTGACGCTGTCCGTGCGGATATCGATTTGCATGATGTGGGCTCTCCTGTCTCCCTGGTGGATGTCGTGCCGCCGCGGCTTCAGGCCACGGTCTCGCACCATTTGTCGCGTTCGCGTTCCAGCGCACGGCCGAGCTGATGCGACACCGTGATGGCGCACTGCGCCGCGCAGAACGCGGTGAACTGGTCAGGGCGCATGACCAGCTCCACATACAGCGCGGGGTCTCCGAGCGAGAACTCGAACTCGACCCATTGCTGGCCGTGCGAGGTCACCCGGACGTAGGGCTGCGACCGGCGGGAAGCTGACGAGGCGGAATGGACGATGGGCGTGGTCATGTCTCGCTCCTTTTGCGCTGCACACCGGCTGGCGTGCGCTGTTTTTGGTGAGGAGACATATAGCGAAGGCCGTGCCACGGGACACGAGCCCATATGCCACAAGGGCTGGCGGGAGGTCGCGCGCGGTTGGCGCGCCGAGGTCGCTTGACGATTTGATGAGATGAAAAAGCCGGTTTTCACCAAATGATCAAATCCGTCGCTATTGCGGTGCAACACGCGAATCTGGCATCGCGGCAGCGTTTGCGTAGGCCCCGAACGCGCGTGTTAGGCTACGGAAAACCGAGGCCAGGACGCTCCCCTCCGGATCGATTCGCGCCCGCAGGCATTCTGGAGATGAGATGACCGCGCCCCCCAAGCAGCCGCCGTTCGACCTGGCTTCGCTGCTGACGATCGACCCCAAGGCCGCACAGATCCGGCTGGGCGATTCCCGCATGGTGCTGATGCACACGGAGGCCCTGAGCTACTTGCGCAAGGAAATCCTCGACACGCTTGGCCTGGAGCGCGGCAAGGGCCTGCTGATCCGCATGGGCTACGCGCAAGGCATGCGCGATGCCGAGATGGTCAAGCGCGAGCGCAAGGAAGAACTCGAGCATTCGCCGAACGACGCCTTCCTGCTGGGCCCGCAGCTCCACATGCTCGAAGGTGTGACGCGGGTCGACCCCGTGCGCCTGGAGATCAACCGCGACACCGGCCACTTCTACGGCGAATTCCTCTGGCAGGATTCATGGGAAGGCGAAGCGCCCTTCAACGAGTCGCTGAGCCGGGAGGAAGGCGGCTGCTGGGTGCAGCTCGGCTATGCGTCCGGCTACAGCAGCACGTTCATGGACCGCCTCGTCATCTACAAGGAAACCGAATGCCAGCGGCGGCTCGACGCACTGTGCCGCATCGTCGGCAAGCCGGCCGAGGAGTGGAACGATCCCGACTACCTGAAGTACTTCGAGCCCGATTCCGTCATCAGCGATCTGCTCACCCTGCAGCAGGAAGTCAGCACGCTGCGCGAAACGCTGTGCGGCGCCAACCAGGGCAACCTGATCGGCCAGTCCCCTGCTTTCCGCGAAGCGTTTGGTCTGCTGTCCGCCGCTGCCGACAGCCACATCACCGTGCTGCTGACCGGCGAAACCGGCGCCGGCAAGGAGATGTTCGCGCGCTGGCTGCATGACCACGGCCCGCGCAGCGAGCAACCGTTCATCGCCGTGAACTGCGCGGCGATCCCGCACGAGCTGATCGAGTCCGAGCTGTTCGGCGTGGAGAAAGGCGCGTACACCGGCGCGCAGCAGTCGCGCCCCGGCCGCTTCGAGCGCGCGCACGGCGGCACGCTGTTCCTCGACGAGATCGGCGACCTGCCGCTCTCGGCGCAGGTCAAGCTGCTGCGGGTGCTGCAGAATGCAGAGGTCGAGCGGCTGGGCGGTGTCGAGACACGCAAGATCGATGTGCGGCTGATTGCAGCCACCAACGTCAACCTGGCGCAGGCGATCCGGCAGGGGCAGTTCCGCGCGGACCTGTTCTACCGTATCAGCACGTATCCTGTCGCCATCCCTGCCCTGCGCGAGCGCCGCGACGATATTCCGGAGCTCGCGCAAGCCTTCATCCAGCGCTTCAACGCGCGCTACCAGAAGCAGGTACGCGGACTGAGCCAGCGGGCGCGTGATGCGCTGATGCAGTACCAGTGGCCCGGCAATATCCGCGAACTCGAAAACATGATCGAGCGCGGCGTGCTGCTGGCGCCCGCTGCCGGCCTGATCGATACGTCCCACTTGTTCGCGAGCCAGCAGGCCGCTGTCGAGGCGCCCGAAGATGCCGATGCGCTGATCCAGAAATTGCTGGATCAGCAGGTGTCGTTGCCGCAGATCGAGGCGCGGCTGATGCAGCTTGCGATCGACACGACGCGCGGCAACCTGTCGTCGGCGGCGCGTATGCTGGGCATCACGCGGCCGCAGCTCGCGTATCGGCTGAAGAAGTAGTGGCGGAGCTGTTTGCCTATTCGTAATCGAACGTGAACGTCGCTGCGCTGGTCACCGTACCGGCCGTCACAGGCAAGCCGTTGTTCAGCCTGGTGTAGCGAACCGCATAGCTGTACGAGGCCGGAACGTTGGCCTGGATATTGCCCAGCGCAGTGCGACCCTGCAGCGCCACGGGCTGATCGCTGCCTCCGGTCACGATCTGGAAGCCAACACCAGCGGCGGTGCCCTGCGCACCGGCTTCCGACGCCCCGAGCACGCCCGCCTGCGCCGCCTGTATCGGTGTGCCGGGCGCCGCGTCGAAGGTGACGCCGATGATGGCTGGTGTGTCGCACGTCACCCCTATGGAGAATGGCACCGACCCCGCTGTCGCCCCCGGCGAGCGCAGATCGGCCGCGCGAACAGGCTGGAGCGTCACGGTCGACGGGTAGTTCACGTTGCAAGTGATGGGCCGTGGCACGGCATTGCCGCTGAAGCCGATATAGTTGTTCCCGCTCCCGCCAAGCGCACCCGCGGTCGAGCCCTGGTAGACCCCGAAGCCAAACCGGGTTTGTGACGGGTCCAACGTGCCACCGGTGACGGGGCCGGTCTTGACGAACTCGATCGAGACTGAAACCGCGTACGTCATGTCCGCGTTCAGGGTACCGAGCCCTTCCCCTGTCGTGTTGCACCAGACGCCCGCAGCATGAGCGATGGGCTGCCCCGCGGCATTGCGCATGCGAATGCCGATACCCGGCACGCCTGTCGAGTAAACACCGTCCGAGCCTTCGGTGCCCGAGCCGTAGTAGCAGGCCACGATCTGCGCACCAGGCACCACGTGCGATGGCACGTTGTCGCACGTTCCGCTGAAGGTGTAGTTGCGCACGGTTCCCGGTATGGTGCTGCCCACCGGCAGCGTGGTCACCACGGCCATATCGTTCATGGCCTGCAGGTACGGCATGGCGGGCGTTGCGGTGCAGGCCGCATGGGCTGCCTGCGATACCAGCAGCAGCATCGCGGCGAGCAGGCTGCGGAGCGCCGCCTGTGCTCCCGCGCTGACGTCGGGCACGGCCATCATTGCGCTCCTTGTGCATCCGGATGATTGCGCTTCATGGACACCGTAGCCGAAGCGTGGTCGCCGCATACACCGTCGGCGCGGGGTAATGCGCGTCCCGGATTGCCCGTAGACGCCGGCAGTGCATAGCGGAAGGCGCAAGTGTCCGCCTGCAGCGGTCCCCATTTTGCTGTCAGCACACCGGCGTCCCGTGTCAGCCCGCGCGCCAGGAGTTGCCCGTCCTGGCCGACGGTTCCCGCAAGGTTCCCGTCGGCATCGAATACCTCGGCGGCGAACGGCAACGGCGTGCCGTCACTCATGCGCACGCGCAGGATCGCCGCCCGGCCACCTTTGCCGGTATCGAACCGTACACGGACCACGGCCCCCGACGTTGGCGCCACCTGCTGCAGCGTCGAACGCAGCTCCACATCGAGCGGAAGGCCCTTGGGGTCGATCTCGACGGGATTGCGCGAGAACGGCATCAGGTTTGGCACGATCGCATGGCCCCACGGATCGAGCCGCAGTCCATTGGCATTGGCCACGCGCGCGCCGGTAGCGTCCGCAGCCTCCACGATGGCGACGGTATCGCCGAGCGCCGACGAGAACGTCACCCCGCCGGCATAAGCGACGATGCCGCCGGAGATGCCGGCGCCGTACTGGCTGTAGTGGTTGCCGTGGCTCGCGTTGGCGGTCAGCGTCGCAATTGGCGAGACATAGCCCGCATTGCCGGCGACGCTGCTGGTGACGGTGCCACCGCCACTGCTGTGGCTCGCGTTGAGTCCATACGTGAATTTGCTGTCCGCGCCGAGCGTGCCGGTCAGGGATTCCTGAACGCCCATGACACCGGAGGAGTCCTTCTGCAGACTCGTCATCGCATACGGGGCGTGCGGTGTCCTGCCCAACGGTATGCCGACCGTGAGCATGACGCGGTTCTCCCACCTGGCGGTGCCCAGGTTAATCTGCCGTGCTGCCGAGATGACGTAGCTGACACGCTTGTAGCTGTTGTTGTACCCGGCCTGGTACTGGGTGTCCCGGCCGCGGTGGTTCCAGTAGTCCTGCGCGGATCCTGACAGGTAGACGTTGCCGTATCCTGCCGGCATGCCCTGGCTGATGGTGACTTGCAGGCGCCCGCGCCGGACGCCGCCAGGCACGGGGACGGCGCCCGCGTCATCGAGGCTGCGCGTTGCCACTGCATCGGCAAAGTTCAGAAAGCCGCTGGTGGAGTACCGGTAGGCGGCCAGCGTCACGTTGGTGCGCGTGGGCGAGACCATTTTGCTGTAGGACAAGCGCATGCTCTGGCCACTACGGTCGGGCTGGCTGACCAGGCGCGTGGTGGCATGGGTAGCGTCAGCGCCGAATGCGCCGTAGCGCGTGTTCATCGCCATGCCGAGGACGATCGAGAAATAGCCTTGAGCAGCGAGCATTCCGCCATAGCCAGTCAACAGGTTGGAGATGCCGTGCTGCACGGTTGCCTGCAGGAAAAGCGGCGTACTTTGCACGCCGGTGTTGCGATACTGGCCCGATGTCACGCTATAGCGCCAGATGCCGGGGCGCAACGCGTTCACGACGGGCGCGTAAGGCACGAACGAGGCACGGACACTGCCGTCCGCCTCGGTCACCAGCACTTCCAGGTCGCCGCCGTAGCCGGTTGCGTAGAGATCGTCGATCTCGAACGTGCCTGGCGCGACGGTGGTCTCGTAGATGATGTTGCCGTTTTGCCGTACCTGCACCCGCGCGTTGCTGTTGGCGATGCCCCGGACTGTCGGCGCGTAGCCGCGCTGCGATTCGGGCAGCATGCGATCGTCGGTGGCGAACTGCACGCCGCGGAAGCCGAAGCTGTCGAACATGGCGCCGTCCGTAAACGCATCCCCCACCACCAGTTGGCTGCGCATCGGCGTGATCGAGCGCTGTACGCTGGTCTGCACCGACTGGTAGCGATTGCCGGCGACCGCATCGTACGAAAGGCTGCCATAGTGCCGGAAACGCCAGGGACCGATGTTGATGCCCGCATTCAGGCCGAGATAGCCCTGCGTTGACGAAACTCCGGTGCTCTCCGTGTGATACACGTTGGCGTTGTACGCCAGGCGCGCAGCAGTGACACCCTCGTCCCAGTAGCGCGGATCGACATAGCCACGCGCGCTACGGCTCAGGAACGACTGCGGCACGCTCAGATCGAGCCGCAGTTCGCCATTGTCAAAGGCGGCGTTCGCGCCGGGAACCAGCTCCGGCAACGTCACGCAGTCCGCCATGGCTGCATGAACAAGACGCTCGGCGGATGGGGCCGGCAACCGCGTAACGTCCACCCCTGCGCGTTCGATCAGCATGCGGTCAAAACAGGGTTGGACATCGCGTGCATCATTCCCCGCCTGCCGCAGTGTGATCTCGGCCATGCCAACCCACGCCCCGTTGACCTGCAAGTCGGCACGATAGGTCCCCGGCAACGGCACGTTCCCTCGGTTGAAGCGCGACACATCAAGCTTGCCGCCACCGGGCTGCCGCAGGAATACGTCGTTGAATTCCACGTCCCCGGAGCCAGTCGTGGTTGCACGGGCGGTCGAAATGCTGATTAGCGAGAGCACCACCACGCAGCACGGGCGCAGACGGGAAGGAAACAGGCGCTGCCTTCTTCTGACTTGCATTGAGATTTCCTGGAGCCGGTCGGTTCGGCGCGCGGCCGTCGCGGCACCTGCGGACCAGCACGGCTACCTGGCGTCGTCCAGTGGCGCTTCGCCATCGTTCGAACTGCCCCAGTCATTGAGCGTGTGGTAGCGGACCTTGGTGCCGGGGACGGACGGGACGTCGCCGATGAGCGGGAACTGGCGCGTTTCGCCGGGCGCCACCATGGCGCCGCGCTCGTTGACGGCACGCTTGCCGCCGGACGACAGCTCGACGCTGACGACCGAAACGTGGAACGCCGTAGGGTTGTGGCATTCGATCAGCAGCCGGCCATCGGTTCGTGCGAGTCGCCAGACAAGTTTCGCCGGCGCCTCGCCCGGCGTACCCTTGAGCCCTTCGGGACGGTAAAAAAACTTGATGCGCGAGCGGAATGCGAGTTGCAGCTTGTTAGGACCAGTCTGTTCCGCGTTGGGCTTGGGCGGTATCTCCAGCACATTGAACCAGAAGACCGATTCGCGATCCTCGGGTAGCGGTTCGCCGGTGTAGACGATGCGCAGGCTCTGACCCTTTCCTGGATCGATACGCGCGACCGGTGGCGTCAGCACGAACGGCACGCCGATGCTTGCCGGCGGCGCTGCGGGATCGCCCTTGTCGAACCATGACTGCACCAGCGCCGGCGCGTTGCCTTCGTTGGTCAGCTTGATCGTGACTTCGCGATCACGGGCGTTGTAGACGGCGCGCGTGCCGGCGATGACCACCGAGCCGAACGCAGGGGTGACTGGGCTCACGCCGACGGCGACCAGCGCGGCCAGCAGCACGGCCATGAAAGGCCGCCGTGAGTTGAAAAGGTGGCTTGGCATGGGTATTTCGGCAGAGCCGGAATACAGGGCCGCCAATAGCTGCCCCTGTTCCGGCCCCGTGGCCTTACTGATACGACAGGATGTAGGTGACGCTCGACGAGACCGACCCGGCAGCGGCCGCGCCGCCTGTCGCCACGTACTGGGCTGCGTATGGCAGCAGTGCCGTGCCATCCGGCTTGATCGGCTGCGCCATCGAATTCTGCGCAGCGCCGTCGGAGGCGCCAATGGAAATCAGGCTGCCGCTCGACGGATTGAGCAGCCCGATCTGCACGTTGGCTGCGCCGCCGCTGCCAATATCATCGGTGTTGACGAGCCGTCCGGTCGCGGGATCGACATTGGCGCCCGCTTCGAAGAAGGCATGGACGTTCCCACTGGCAGGATTGCAGTTGCTCAGCGCTATCGAGAAGCCCGTCGTGCCGGCCGTACTACCGGCGGCGGCCAGATTGGTCTTGGACACATTGGGCAGCGTCACGGTGAAGCTGCCCGCGTTGCCCGTTGTAATGGTGCAGGTGGTGTCGGTGACTTGGCCCTTGAAGGTGATCGTGCCGTCCGACGCATGCGCGTATGACGCGCTGGTTGCTGCACCGGCCATCATCAGTGCGGTAAAAAGCCTGGTATTCATTCTGTCTCTGTGCTGGGTTAAAAAAACGGCGCGCGGCCGTGGAAATCGGGAAGGCGCATTCATGCCATTCATGCCATTCACGCCTTATTGCCTGCCCGGCAGCAGGCCATGCGCGATGGCGTACTGACACAGCTCGTAGCCGGTGCTCAGGCCGAGCTTCTTCATCGCCATGCTTTTCTGCACGCTGATGGTCTTGCGGCTGCGGTTTGCCTGCCGCGCAATTTCAACCAGCGAAATGCCCGCTGCGCATTTGCGCAGCACCTCAAGTTCTCGATGCGACAGCCTGGTTTCGGGCCCGCCCTCGCCTGTCACGGCCGTATCGGGCAGCTCGTGCAACGACGGCGGTACGTAGGTCAGATCGCTGAACGCAGCACGGATCGCCGGCGCCAGGTGGTGCAGCGGATCGGTCTTGGTGAGCACGACCGCAACCCCGGCGCTGCGGATATTCCGGATCGACAAGGCGTTTTCGATCATCGTGAACACCACGAGGCGCGTGTCCGGATAACGTCGTCGCAGCATCTCCAGCATTGCGATTCCATCGCCATGCTCGCCGTCGGGCATCGAGTAGTCGGTCACGACCACATCGCAGGGGACAGCGTCGAGCAAACGGACCAGTTCGGTGGAGTTGCGGGCCATGCCGATCATCTCTATTCCTGCGTGGCG
Organism: Cupriavidus sp. C1SS-2L; assembly: GCF_057073735.1. Classification (NCBI taxonomy): domain Bacteria; kingdom Pseudomonadati; phylum Pseudomonadota; class Betaproteobacteria; order Burkholderiales; family Burkholderiaceae; genus Cupriavidus; species Cupriavidus sp. C1SS-2L. The sequence continues at coordinate 1,861,178 of NZ_CP172708.1, read as the reverse complement.
GCTCAGTTCCTGGCGGAGGCCGCTGAGGACAATCGGATGGTCATCGGCAATGAGTACCCTGATCATCGCTACGTCTCCTTGGCAGATGGGATGCGAACCCTCAGCGGCTCGCGTACTGCCGGGATAGTAGGTTTCCTACCCTTTGCCTAACATTGGGCACGGGCTGATTGCCCTATCGGAAATTTCAGACCCGAGGGGTGGGTTTGTTCGATGCGAGGCCGGTGGCCGATGACGCCGCTTTGGCAAAAAGCGCTTTTTTACGCACAAGACCTAAAACGGCGCGCGGTTCGTTGTCACCCTGTCGGAGTGACATGGTGGTGACCCGACGTCGTCCGAAATGGATCGAGGCCGTGTGGAAACGTCTCTCGAATCGGACTAATGCGCGTCTCCTCCGGGGCGTAGCCGTAACGGGTGCGAACAGCGCTAGTGAGCTCCTGAGGGCGATCTTCAGCCCATTTTTTGGGCGCAAATGGGTGCTTACGCACCCACCAGGCGCATTGCCTTCATTGTTTTCGAGAACCCGAGAATTCGAAGGACGCGCTTCAGGTTGTACGCCAGAACATGCAGGCTCATTTCAGTACCTACATTCGGTAGCGTGCGCGTCAGGAAGTGCGTGTAGCCCATCCAATGTTTGAAGGTTCCGAAGACATGCTCGACGGTTCGCCTACGAACCGTCATTGCATCCGGCGTCTTGTCGAGCCGGCGCTGGACGGCCTCCAGCACTTCCTCATGCTCCCATCTGGAGATGCGCCGGTACGGACTCGGCGTGCAGTGAGATCGCATGGTGCACTGAGGACAGGCACTACTCCAATAGCGGCGTAGCTGCAGTCCATGTTCTTCTCTGGTGAAGCGGTATATCGCACGTTCACCGGCGGGACATTGATATTCATCGTCCCGGGCAATGTAGATGAAGTCCGCCCGATCAAATCGACCTCCCGCCTTCGCGCTGGACGTCGTTGGCTTGGGCAAGATGGCAGCAACTCCCGTATCCGCGCATGCCTTGATCTCCTGCGCGCTGAAGTAGCCACGATCAGCTATGGCTTTAAGCCTGGTCTTACCCATCGCATCGCGAGCGGCTCGAGCCATCGAACTCAGTTGCGCCCGATCATTGCCAATATTGGTGACTTCATGAGCGACGATCAGATGGTGCTTGGCATCTACGGCCATCTGTACGTTGTAGCCGACCATTCCGGAGCCCTTGCCACTTGTCGCCATCGAACGCGCATCAGGATCGGTCATCGAGATCTGACCATCTGGAAGTGTCTTGAGCTCTTCCTTTATCTGGCCAAGGCTATGCATCTGCTGACGCAGTTGCGCAATCTTCTCGCGCAGTCGAGTTGTCTTGAGTTCCATCTCCGCCGGCTGCGTGCGATCGGCAGTCTCCAGCGCGCTCAGATACCGCTGGATGCTTTCCTCGATTTGCTGCTGGCGTTTGTCGACTTTGCCAGCCGTGAAATTGCGGTCCCGAGTATTGACTGCCTTGAACTTGCTGCCGTCGATGGCGACCAGGGCCTGCGAGAACAACTTTAAATCGCGGCACAGAACTATGAAACGACGGCAGACATTGCGAATGCCCGTGCTGTTATCCCTGCGGAAGTCTGCAATCGTCTTGAAGTCCGGCGCCAGTCGGCCGGTAAGCCACATCAGTTCTATATTGCGTTGGCACTCGCGCTCCAGACGGCGGCTGGACTGGACTCGGTTGAGGTAGCCATAGATGTAAATCTTCAACAGGACGGCAGGATGATATGAGGGGCGACCTGTAGTCGAAGGATTGGCACCTTCGAACCCGAGCGACTCGAGATCCAACTCTTCAACGAACGCGTCGATGATCCTGGCGGGGTTATCCTCGGCGATGAAATCATCGAGGCATTCTGGAAGCAGCGTAGCTTGCTTGCGGTCTTCTCCCTCTATGAATCGCTTCATCCGGTCCCCCAATCTGAATGCGTTGATCCAGTCTAGGTGATCGAACCGTTTTCACACAGCCTCGACCCATTCCGGACGAACTAACGAGATACCATTCCCAGTACATTTTTATGCACTCGGCTTCCCTCCGGACAGCCTGAGTATTTCCCTTGCTTGAGTCGGCGCCCGCTCCTTCCCAGGAGCGGGCATTTTTTGATTCTTCAGGGAACAGCTGCGATCAGGCGAGCGCATGGCCGCTGTGTAGCCGGCGTGGCCGGCGGGCGCGGTGTGCGGCGGGTGGGGCGCGTCAGCGGGTGGCGAGCGTCTTACGCTGCCTTGAGAAACCTCACCACGGCATCCGCGAACGCTTGCGGCAGCTCCCAGTTCGACAGGTGCGCTGCGTCGAGCGACAGGTATTCCGCGCCCGGCACGGCCTGCGCGACTTCACGGCCTTGCGCGGGCGTGGTAGCGGCATCCTGCTCGCCGGCGATGACCAGCACGCTGGCATCGATCTGCGGCACGATGGCGCGCAGGTCGGCATCTCGCACGGCGGCGCAGTTGGCGGTATAGCCTGCGGGATCGCAGCCGAGCAGCATGTCGCGCACGGGCTCCATGGCTTGTGCGTGCGACGCGCGGTAAGACGACGTGAACCAGCGCTCCAGCACGCCCGGAACGATAGCCGCCATGCCATCACGCAGCACGGTAGCAATGCGGTTGTCCCACACCGAGGCCGGGCCAATCAGCGCGGCGGTATTGGCCAGCACGAAGCGATCGAAGCGGTTAGCGTGATGCCGCGCCAGCCACATGCCGGTCATGCCGCCCATCGATAGCCCACAGAACTGGGCGCGTTCGACGCCGGCATCGTCCATCACCGCGATCACGTCCGCACCGAGTTCCGCCATGCTGAACGGCTGCGCAGGTACCGACGAGCGGCCATGACCGCGCGTGTCATAGCGCAGCACGCGGAAATGCCTGAGCAAAGCCGGCATCTGCGGGTCCCACATCTGTAGCGTGGTGCCCAGCGAATTGGACATGACCAGCACCGGCGCGCCGGCGGCGCCTTCGATCGTGTAGTGGATGGAAACGCCGGCGCTGATGGCCGTGCCGGTGCGGGCGGGATAAGCAGGATTGGTCATGTCAGGCTGCCCGCCGCAGCGGGCTTGGTTGGATCAGTCGGCGTGGATGCCGCGCTGGCGAATGAGCGCGCCCCACTTCTCGGTTTCCTTTGCCAGGTGGTCGCGCAGTACCGCCGGAGAGCTGCCGATCGGCTCGGCACCGATCATCGCAAGGCGCTTCTGCACAGCCGGCTTGCGCAGCGCTTCGAGCATGGCGCGGTTCAGGGTGTCGATCACGGGCTGCGGCGTCTTCGCCGGCACGAACGTCGCAAACCACGGCGACAGTTCATAGCCGGGCAGCCCGGCCTCGGCCACGGTCGGCACGTTCGGCAGCGCGCTGGAGCGCTTAGCGGTCGTCACAGCAATCGGCGTCAGCTTGCCCGAATCGATCTGCGGCTTGGCCGAGGTGATGCTGTCGAACATGTAGTCGACCTGTCCGCCCAGCAGGTCGGTCATGGCCGGGCCGCTGCCCTTGTACGGGATATGCAGCATGTCCACGCCGGCCATCGACGCGAACAGTTCCCCCGCCAGGTGGATCGATGTGCCGTTACCGGCCGACGCATAGGTGTACTTGCCCGGCGATGCCTTCGCGTGGGCGATCACGTCCTTGACGGTGGTCTCCTGGCGGCGCGCCTTGTTGGCGACGAGCACGTTGGGCACGACGGCCAGCAGCGATACCGGCGCGAAATCCTTGATCGGGTCATACGACAGCTTGCCGTACAGCGCCGGGTTCACGGCCATGCCATTGGCGACGATGATCAGCGTATAGCCGTCGGCCGGCGAACGCGCCACCAGTTCGGCGCCGATGTTGCCGCCCGCGCCGGGGCGGTTCTCGACCACGATCGACTGGCCCAGCGTGCGCGACATGTCCTCGCCCAGCGTGCGCGCGATGTTGTCCATCGCGCCGCCCGACGGGAACGGCACGATCCAGCGGATCGGGTGGTCGGGATAGGCCGCGTGCGCGGCCGGTGCGGCGAACGAAAGGCTCGCGGCCAGCGCAAGCGCGCCTGTGCGGCTGACACCTGCCAGCCGCTGAAACAACGTCTTCATAGTCTCCTCTCTGCTTGCCCGCGTGATGCGGGTTGTTCTGTTCGCGTACCGCCGTTCAGCGGATCGACGACGGGTGCTTCGCCAGCGGGGTCACGTGGATCTTCATGTACGGGAACAGCGGCAGGCCGGACAGCAGCGTGTGCAGCTCGTCGTGCGAACCGACGTCGAAAATGCTGTAGTTGGCGTACTCGCCGACCACGCGGTAAAGCTGCTGCCACTTGCCTTCGTGCTGAAGCTGCTGGGCATACGCCTTCTCGCGCGCCTTGATGTCATCGGCCTGCGCAGCAGGCATGTCGTGCGGCAGGTTCACATCCATCCGGACCAGGTAAAGCATGGCGTTCCTCTTGGCTAATCAGATCAGTTCTTTAAGCGCGGTCGCGCCGGTAGTGCGCGAGCTTGTCTTCATCGAGCGCGAGGCCCAGTCCCGGGCCTGCGGGCAGGTGCAGGCTGAAATCGCGATATTCGGGCCGCTGCACGACTACATCGTCCTTGAGCAGCAGCGGGCCGAACAACTCTGTGCCCCACGCAAGTTGCGGCAGCGTGCAGAAGCCGTGCGCGGCAGCGATGGTGCCCACGCTGCCTTCCAGCATCGTACCGCCGTATAGCGCGATACCCGCGGCATCGCCAACCGCTGCCGTGCGCAGCATGCCGAAGATGCCGCCCGATTTCGCGATCTTCAGCGCGAACACATCGGCACCGCCGATGCGCGCGAGTTCCATGGCATCTTCTGGGCCACATACCGCTTCATCCGCCATGATCGGCACGACGAAGCGCGCCGCCAGACGGGCCAGCGCCGTACGTTGCTCACGCGGCGTGGGTTGCTCGATCAGGTCGATGCCAGCGGCTTCGAGCATGGCAATACCACCCGCGGCATCGGCCTCGTTCCACGCCTGGTTGATATCCACTGTCACGCGTGCACGGTCACCCAGCGCGCGCTTGATCGCGGACACGTGCGCCACGTCATCACGCACGCTGCGCCGGCCGATCTTGAGCTTGAACGTGTTGTGCCGGCGCTCGGCCAGCAGGCGCTCGGCTTCGTCGATGTCCCTCGCGGTATCGCCGCTGGCCAACGTCCACAGCACCGGCAGCGTGGTACGCACGGCGCCGCCGAGCAGCGTGGCGAGCGGCACACCGAGGCGCTTGCCCTGCGCATCAAGCAGCGCTGTCTCCAGCGCCGACTTGGCAAAGCGATTGCCGCGCGCGATCTTGTTCAGGCGTGCCATGGCGGCATGGACATTGGTCGCATCTTCGCCGGCCAGCGCAGGCGCCAGGTAAGTGTCGATCGCCAGCTTGATGCCTTCGGGGCTTTCATCGCCATAGGAAAGGCCGCCGATGGTGGTGGCCTCGCCGATGCCTTCGATGCCGTCGCTGCAGCGCAGCCGCACGATCACCAGCGTCTGCTGCTGCATGGTGGCCATGGCCAGTTGATGGGCCCGGATGGTGGGCAGGTCGACCAGGATGGCTTCGACCGAGGTAATCGTGGCTGTCATACCTTTGCGCTGCGGAGAAGGATTGTCGACGAAGTATGAATCTTGACGCGAGTCACGTCCAAGACCGATGATGTCTCAATCAATACCCTACAGGTATGCCAATGGAACTCCGACACCTGCGATATTTCCAGGTTGTGGCCCAGGAACTCAATGTCACGCGTGCCGCAGAGCGGCTGCATATGGCGCAACCGCCGCTTTCACGCCAGATCCGGCAGTTGGAGGATGAAGTCGGCGTGACCTTGTTCGATCGCGTGGGACGCGGACTGCGGCTGACGGAGGCGGGCCGTTTCCTGCTGGAACAAACCACGCAACTGACGCAGCGGCTTGAGGAAACCATCGAAAGCACCCGCCGCATCGGCCGGCAGGACAAGCGCTGGTTCGGCATCGGCTTCGTGCCGTCGGTGCTGTATGGGGTGTTGCCGGAACTGATTCGCGAACTGCGCGGCTCGGAACAGCAGGTAGAAGTCGGGCTGGCCGAGATGATTACCGTCGAGCAGGTCGAGGCACTGAAATCCGGCCGCATCGACCTGGGCTTCGGCCGCATTGCGATCAATGACCCTGCCATCCGCCAGGAGGTGGTAATGGCAGAACCGCTGGTGGCAGCGCTGCCGGCAAGCCAGCCGGTACCGGCGCTGGACGCGCTGACGCCGCAGGGGCTGGCCACGCGCCCGTTCATTCTCTACCCGGCGCGGCCACGGCCGAGCTATGCCGACCACCTGCTGTCGCTGTTCCGCGCGCAGGGTCTGCAACTGCGTGTGGCGCAGGAAGCCAACGAACTGCAGACCGCGCTGGGGCTGGTGGCAGCCGGCGTCGGCATTACGCTGGTGCCGGCGTCGATACAACGCCTGCATCGCGATGATGTCCGCTACTGCCCGATCGATGCGCCGGGGTTCGTGTCCCCTGTCATCATGAGCTATCGGGTTGGTGACAGCTCTCAGTTCCTGGCCCAGGCGGTAGCCTGGGTCATGCGTCAAGGGCAGTAGGGATTGACTGGTCCAGAATCGGGGGAATCAGGCCTGTGAGCGGCGCTGGCGCACCAGGCGGTTCGCTACGCTGATCACAGCCTGCACTGACGCTTCCACGATGTTGTGGCTCATGCCGACACCGAAGCTGGCGCCGGGCACGCCTTCCAGCGCGGCTTCGACGATGGCCATCGCCTGTGCATCGGCACCGGCGCCGGTGGCGCGCTCTTCGTAGGCATCAATGCGCATGCGCAGGTCGAGCGCGTGGACTGCGGCTGCGATGGGGCCATTACCCTTGCCGTGCAGCGTCTTGCGCACGCCGTCGACCGTCACGTCGAGCGCAATGCCCTCCCCGCTCTCGTCGAGCTTGTAGGCGTGGTAGACGATGCCCTGGCCCGATGCATCGGATGGGAGATACGTCTCCCCGAACAGCTTCCAGAGTTCCGGGCCGCTGATCTCGGTCTCGCTCGCGTCGGTAGCCCGCTGCACGACCGCGCTGAATTCCACCTGCATGCGGCGCGGCATCACCACGCCGTGCTCGCGTTCGAGCATGAACGCAATACCACCCTTGCCCGACTGGCTGTTCACGCGGATCACGCTGTCATAGGTGCGGCCGAGGTCGGCCGGGTCGATGGGCAGGTAAGGCACTTCCCACACGCCGTTCGGATCCTGTGCGGCAAAGCCCTTCTTGATCGCATCCTGGTGCGAGCCCGAGAACGCCGTGAACACGAGGTCGCCCGCATAGGGGTGGCGCGGATGCACGGGGATCGACGTCGCTTCTTCGGCAATCCGGGCCACGGCGTTGATGTCGGAGAAATCGAGGTTCGGATGCACGCCCTGCGTGTACATGTTCATGGCGAGCGTGACGATGTCCACGTTGCCGCAGCGCTCGCCGTTTCCGAACAGGCAGCCTTCGACGCGGTCCGCGCCAGCCATCATCGCGAGTTCGGCGGCAGCCACGCCGGTGCCGCGGTCGTTATGCGGATGCACGGACAGCACGATATGCTTGCGCGGCACGAGACGGCGGTGCATCCATTCGATCTGGTCGGCAAATACGTTAGGCGTCGCGTTTTCGACGGTGGTCGGCAGGTTGATGATCACGCGGCGGTCGGCACTTGCACCCCATGCCTCGATGGCCGTATGGCACGCCTGCAGCGACACCTCGAGCTCGGCTGCGCTGAAGGTCTCGGGCGAATACTGCAACGTCCACTTGGTTTCAGGATGCTGGTCGGTCAGCGTCTTCAGGTAGTCGATGTGATGGTGCACGAGCGACATCACTTCGGGCACGCTCATGCCGAACACGATGCGGCGCCAGGCCGGCGCAACCGCGTTGTAGACGTGGACGATAGCCTTGCTCGCACCCTTCAGTGCTTCCACGGTGCGGTCGATCAGCTCCTCGCGCGACTGCGTGATGACCATGATGGTCACGTCGTCGGGAATCAGGTTTTCATCGATCAGCTTGCGGATGAAGTCGAAATCGGTCTGCGACGCCGACGGGAAGCCGACTTCGATTTCCTTGAAGCCGATGCGCACGAGTTCCTGGAACAGACGCATCTTGCGCTCGCCGTTCATCGGCTCGAACAACGCCTGGTTGCCGTCCCTCAGGTCGGTCGAAAGCCACATGGGCGCTGAGGTAATCGTGCGGTTCGGCCAGGTGCGATCGGTGAGGCCGACGGGCGGGAACGGTTGGTATTTGGCGGAGGGCTGGGCAATCATCATGGTCCACGAATCCGGTGCCGGACGGTCCGCTGCGGGCCGTGCCGGGAAGTCAAACAGGCAAATGCAATGTGACTTCCCCTGCAGCCCCTCGCATGGCGAAGGCTGGTTCGTGGGCCGGGATCAGGGGGAAATCAGGAGGCGCGCTGCGAATCGTTCGATTCAGGCGCCGGAGAGCTTAGGCAAGCAGATCCCGGCCGAGCACTAGGGCTAGGCGGCGCAGGGATAGGGAGGTGAGGCGCTTGCAAGACATGCGGTCGATTCTAGCAGAGGCTTTGGGAAAACGTGAACGAAAATTTACGGTGTGATGGCCGGACTTCCGCTCATCCGGCAATGGGTTTCGACATCTCCGTGGTCGGGCTCCAGCCCATGCGCGCATAGAGCGGCTGCCCCATCTCCGTGGCATGAAGGACCGCAAAAGCGATGCCGCGCTCGGCAAACTCGGCCTCGGCGCGGTTCATCAGCGCTTGCCCGATGCCGCGCTCGCGGTGGCTGGGATCAACGTAGAGATTGAGGATGTAGCCGCGCTTGTCCTGCAGCGGATGCGAGGGATGCGGCGGCCATTCAATGACCATCAGGCCAATGCCCGCGAGCGGCGCGCCGCCCTCTTCCATCACCCAGCCAAAGTAACTGCCATCGGCAAGTCGCGGCAGAAGCCAGTCGCGGAACGGGTCCTGCATCGCGGCAAGCGTCAAGGCATCGCGGCCCGCTTCGCGGAACATCGCTTCACGGTGGCGGCAAACCAGTTCCAGGTCATCGATGCACAGCGGCCGGCATTCCATGGCTTGGCGCTCCCTCGGCGTAGTGAAGCCGAGAGCGTAGCGCAAACGGCCGGTGCTGCGTAATGGTCGATCAACGTCGATCAACGTCGATCAACGCCAGCCGATGGCCCCCGCCGCCTCAACACGGAACGTGCCCGCATCCGCGACCAGCCGCGACGCCTGTTCCCGCAGGCTCTCGGCTGCCGCGGCCGCCTGCTCGACCAGCGCCGCATTCTGCTGCGTGGCCTGATCCATCTGCGCGACGGCCTGGTTGACCTGCTCGATGCCGGTCGACTGCTCGTCGCTCGCCTCGGCGATTTCCTCGATCAGCGTGGTCACCTGACGTACCGCCATGACGATGCTGTCCATCGCTTCGCCGGCCTGCGCCACGCGCCCGGTACCGGCTTCCACCTGCTGCAGCGACGACGAGATCAGTTCGCGGATCTCCTTCGCCGCACCGGACGAGCGCTGCGCGAGCGTGCGCACCTCGCCCGCCACGACCGCGAATCCGCGCCCCTGTTCGCCGGCACGCGCCGCTTCCACAGCGGCGTTCAGCGCAAGGATATTGGTCTGGAACGCGATGCCTTCCACCGCGCCGATGATGTCGGCCATGCGCGTCGCCGCAGTCGAAATGCCTTGCATGACCTCCACCACACCGCGCACCGTCGCCGCGCCATTGTCGGCCACGCCCATCGCGTCCTGCGCCTGCTTGCGCGCAGCGCGTGCGTTGCCCGCGTTCTGCGTGACGGTCGAAGTCAGTTCCTCCATCGAGGCCGCGGTTTCCTGCAGCGAAGCCGCCTGCTGCTCGGTGCGCTGGGACAGGTCGGTGTTGCCTTGCGCGATTTCATGCGCGGCGCTGTCGACCGAGCCCGACGCAACCTGGATGTTTACCACCAGCGTGCGTAGCTGCGTGAACGCGCGTTCCAGCGCCTGCATCATCTCGCCGATTTCGTCGTGGCTGGTCGCCGTGACGGGATAGGACAGATCGCCCTGCGCGAGTGCCTGGGCCGCCTTTACGGCATCAGCCACCGGCCGCGTCACGGAGCGCGTGATGCGCACGGCCGACACCACGGCCGCGAGCACCGCGATCGCCAGCACGCTGAGCAGCCACACCTTCGCCGAACGGTAGGCCTCGTTCGCCTCCGCCGATTCCTTCGCGCTGACGGCCTTGCCCACTTCCATCAGGGCATCCAGCGGCGCGAAGTAGCTCGCTTGCGCGGCAGACAGTTCACCGTTGAGCTCGGCGCGCGCCTTCTCCGCATCGCCGGCACGCACGCCATCGATCACGATCGCCACGCGCGACCAGTAGCGCGTATCGGCCGCCGCGAGGTCCTTGTACAGCGCCTTGCCCTTGTCGGTGTAGAAGATGTTCGCCATGCCTCGGATCTTCTCTTCGTTGACGGCACGCAGCGCTGCGATCCTGGCAACGCCCTTCTCCACCTTGGTCGCGTCCGGCGCCAGCGCCAGGTCGCGCAGAATGATGGCTGTATGGGCCGCGCGATCCTTCAGTCCATGGAACTCGAGGATCTTGTTGTTCAGGTCCGATACGATGAGTTGCGTATTGGCGTCCATGGTGGCCATCTTCTGCAACGCCACCACGGCAATCACCAGCAACATAAACACACTGAGCGAAAACGCCGCCGCCAGCCGCGTGCCGATGCGCACGCGCTTGAACGAATTCAACATACCTGAAATCTCTCCACTTGAACCGTATCTGCATCTATTGCGGTGGATGCCGTGAGGCACCCGCCCGCCCGTGACTTCAGACCACGGCAGCCGCATCGCACCGGGGTACGGTGCTGGTTTTCAGCGGCTCGTCATTCGTGGACACCAGGGTGTTGGCCCTCGCGTTATCGTCACCCCTCAGGGGTTCTGAAGCATGACCTGGAAAGATGACGGAAAAAGTGATGTATCCGTAGGTCGGCGCACTTGCCGACTCTACGCCGTATGTGCAACCCACTGCCTGACGATTTCAGCCCAGCGCGGAGAGCGCGATGCGCGCCGCGCTGGCGATCGTTTCATTGCTCCACTTCGCATCCGGGGCGGCTTGCGTGAAATAGATAGCAACCACGATCGGCGCGCCCGCCAGGGGCCACAACACGGCGATGTCGTTGGTCGTGCCATAGTCGCCGCTGCCGGTCTTGTCGCCGATCTGCCAGCCGGCGGGCATTCCTGCCTGGATGCGCGCTGCGCCGGTCGTATTGCCGCGCAGCCATGCCTGCAATTGATTGCGCTGTACTGGGGGCAAGGCGCCGTCGAGCGCCAGCGCCTGCAGGCTGGCTGCCATGGCGGCAGGCGTTGAAGTATCGCGCGGATCGCCGGGAATCGCGGTATTCAGTTCGGTTTCCCAGCGGTCGAGCCGGAAGGTCTGGTCGCCGATGGAGCGCGCGAATCCGGTCACGGCAGCGGGGCCGCCGAGACGGTGCATCAGCAGGTTAGCGGCGCCGTTGTCGCTGTATTGGATCGCAGCGGCGCACAACTGGGCGATGGTCATGCCGTCCGCGACACGCTTCTCCGTAATGGGGGAATAGGCAACCAGGTCCTGGCGCGTGTAGCGGACATGCTCATCGAGCAGGCCGGGCGCGCCTGCGCTGCGCTGCAGGACAGCGCCGGCGAGTATCACCTTGAACGTGCTGCAAAACGGGAAGCGCTCCTCGGCGCGATGCCGTACCTGGCGGCCATCGCCGGTGTGGCGCGCGAATACGCCAAGGCGGCCGCCGGCACTGCGCTCCAGCGCGGCCAGTCTCGATTCGGCGTCAGGCGTGGTGGAGCGCGCCGAACTGGCGCAGGCGGAGGCAAACGGAGCCGCGGCGGCGGCCAAAAGCAAGGTGCGGCGGGTTCTTGAAGGGAGCATGGGAAGCGACGGTGAATGCCAGCCGGGCATTCTAACTGTCTGCCTGCTCGCCAGCATTTACGTTTGCCGCCTGCATGTCCTCCGCCTGAACTCGCCCCACGGCAGCCCATGGTCCACCACGCGTGCGTGGATCCACCGGCAACTGCCGCTGGATGGCTGCCTTGGCCAGCATGTGCGCGCTGATCGGCGCGGTCAGGAACAGGAAGGCCGTCACCAGCAGTTCGTGCACGCTGGCACCCTGCCCCTGGCAACTGAAATACACCACCGATGCCACCACCACGCCGCCCACGCCGAGCGTGGTCGATTTGGTCGGCCCGTGCAGCCGCATGAAGACGTCCGGCAGCCGGAACAGGCCGATGGCGCCGACCAGCGTGAACAGGCTGCCAGTCAGGAGCAGTACGCAGACGGCAAGTTCGGCGATCGTGCTCATCGGAACGCTTCCGCTTGCAGGCATGGCTAGTACTCGATGATGTCGCCGCGCTGCAGGTACTTGGTCAACGCAACGGTGCCGACGAAGCCCGTCAACGCGATCAGCAGCGCTGCCTCGAAGAACATCGCCGAGCGCAGGCTGATGCCGAGCACGACGATTACCGCGATAGCGTTGATATTGAGCGTGTCCAGCGCGACGATGCGGTCCACCAGCGCGGGGCCGCGCACCAGGCGCACGAAGGTCAGCAGGAACGCCAGGCCCAGGATCGCCAGGCAGACCGGTATCACGAGGGCAAGCACAGGAAGATCTCCTTCAATGGCACTTCATAGCGCGACTTGATGCGTTCGACCAGGGCGGCTTCGTCGTCGAGGTCCAGCACGTGCACCAGCAGGCTGCGGCGATCGTCGCTGAGTTCCGCGCACAGTGTGCCGGGGCTCAGCGAGACGATGCTGATCAGTGCAGTGGTCGCAAGTTCATGCTCGACATCGAGCGGTACGACAATGAATGCGGGCCGCAGCCGCGCCGTGCGGCCCAGCACGAGGATCGCCACTTCCACATTGGCGACCACGATGTCGATCAGCACATGCACGGCCAGCCGCAGCATCAGGTCCGGGCGCGACAGCCGGAATGGCCCGAGCACGAGCCACAGGTCCGCGAGCCGTCCCAGCCCCCAGCCCAGGAATGCGCCAAGCAGCCAGTGTGCCGGCGCCACGCTGTTGGACAGCATCAGCCACATCAGCAGCAGGATCAGGCTCAGCCATGGATGCGGGAACTGGCGCGCGAGCATTGACCTACCTCTCCGCCGTTTCCGGAACGCCGGCTGGCAGCACGGCGCGAACGTAAGCAGTGCGATCCTGCAGTTGCACGGCTGCCTGTCCGACATAGGCGCTTACCGGCGCGGCAAATGCCGTCAGCATGACGTTGCAGGCCAGCAGGAACGCGCTGCAGGCAAGCTTGCGGCCTTCGGGGCGTGAGCGGACGCGCGCTGGCACGGCGGCATCCTGCGACGGGTGGCTGCCATCGTGCGGCAGGCGCCACAGCAGGCGCGTGCCTGTGCGCGACGCAGCCACCAGCAACACCAGTCCGGATGCCAGGATGGCAGGCCAGTAGACGATGGCACTGTCGGTCGGTACGGCGCGCAGGATCATGACCTTGCCGAGGAAGCCCGACAGCGGCGGCAGGCCCACCGCCACCACCGCGCCGGTCAGGTAAAGCAGACCAGCGAGCCGCGTGCCGGCCACCCTCGACACCTGCCCGTCCGCATGCGGGGGCTCCAGCGCGTCAGCCAGCAGGAACAGCGCCGCCGTGCATAGTGTCGTGCTAAGCAGGTAGTACAGGGCAGCGGCCCAGGCGGCGGGCGTCTGCATGGCGACGGCAATGCCGAGCAGTCCAACGGAGGCGAGCACAAGGTAGCTGGTCAGCGCACGCAGGCTGGTGGCTGCCAGTGCGCCGATGGCGCCCACTGCCAGCGTCGCCAGCGCCAGCACCGGCAACCATGTCTGCATGAATGGCGCGAGCAGTCCTTGCCCGGCGCCGAAGACCAGTGCGTCACAGCGCAGGATCGCGTACAGGCCGACTTTTGTCATCACCGCGAACAGCGCCGCCACCGGCCCCGCGGTCTGCGCATACGCACGCGGCAGCCAGAAGTACAGTGGAAAGAAGGCAGCCTTGAGTCCGAATACCAGCATCAGCATGACACCCGCGGCCACCGCCAGCGGCAAATCTGAGGCCGGCAGGCCCTGCAAACGCAAGCCTATATGCGCGAGGTTTAGTGTTCCGGTCAGCCCGTACAGCATGCCGATGGCGACGAGAAAGAACGACGATGCCACAAGGTTCAGCAACACGTAGTGCAGTCCCGCGCCGATGCGGTCGCGCCCTGCGCCGTGGATCAGCAGCGCGTACGAAGCGATCAGCAGGATTTCGAAGAACACGAACAGATTGAACAGGTCGCCGGCCAGGAACGCGCCGTTCAGTCCCATGAGCTGGAACTGAAACAAGGCGTGGAAATGGCGGCCCGCACGCACGAGTTCAGGCCCTGCAGCTGCGAGCGCCGCCGGTGCCAGCAGCGCGGTCAGCCCCAGCATCATCGCGCCAAGACGGTCGAGTTGCAGGACGATGCCGAACGGCGCCTGCCAGTTGCCGAGCGCGTAGACGGCGATGCTGCCGCCCGCGGCCTGGTCCACAAGCAGCCCGGCAACCGGTACCAGCAGCAGCGTGGCGGCCATGCACACCACGCGCTGCGCGCGCAGCCAGTGCATCGGCATGGCGGTCAGCAGTGCACCGGCGAACATCGGCACAAGGATGGGAAGCAGCAGGACGTGGGTCACGGGCGGCCCTCCGTCGCTTGCGCATCGTTTTGTCCGGCCGCATCGACATGGTCGCTGCCTGTCAGGCCCAGCGAGCGCAGCGACAGCACCACCGCGAATGCCGTCATGCCGAACGCGATGACGATTGCGGTCAGCACCAGTGCCTGCGGCAGCGGGTCGGCATAGCTGGCGCCCGACGCGATCACCGGCGGCCTGCCGATCGTAAGCCGGCCCATGCCAAGCAGAAACAGGCTGATCGCGTACGACAGCAGCGTGAGGCCGAGCACGACAGTGAACGTACGCGCCCGCAGCAGCAGATAGATGCCACACGCACCAAGCACGCCGATTGCTCCGGCATAGAGCGCCGCCATCATGCGCCCTCCTTGCCCTGCCGCGGCCGCCCGAATGCCGCCGGCGTGTTGCGCACGCCCAGGTGCGAGACGATCAGCAGCGTGGTTCCGGTCACCGTGCCGTACACGCCAAGGTCGAAGATCATCGCCGTCGCGAGTTCGATTTCGCCGAGTCCGGGCACGTGGTAATGCCCGAACGCAGTGGTCAGGAACGGAAAGCCGAACGCTAGGCTGCCAAGGCCAGTCAACCCGGCAATCAGGATGCCGATACCGGCCAGCGCACGGTAGTCCGGGGCGATGCGCGCCTCGGTCCAGCGCACGCCGCTGGCCACGTACTGGAGCAGCAGCGCCACCGATGTGATCAGCGCCGCAATGAAGCCACCGCCCGGCAGGTTGTGCCCGCGCAGCAGCAAGAACACGGACACCAGCAGCGTCAGCGGAAGCATCAGCCGCGCGAGCATGGCCAGCAGCAACGGATGCCGTTGCGCCGACCATGCCTTGCCGTCGGGACCGGCCTCGGGCATCGGTAGCCGCATGCCGCGCAATAGTGCCTGCACAGCCAGTCCGGCAATCAGCAGCACGCAGATTTCGCCCATCGTGTCGAAGCCGCGGAAATCCACAAGCAGCACGTTGACCACGTTGTGGCCCCCGCCGCCCGGCACGGCGTTCTCGACGTAGAAGCCCGACACCGGATCGTAAGGCCGCGTCATCACCGCGTAGGCGCAGATGGCGAGCATGCCTCCGCCGCCGAACGCCAGCACGATGTCCCGCACCTGCCGCGTTGGTGCTGCGGCCATGGTCGGCTCCGGCGGCAGGTAGAACAGCGCCAGGACCAGCAGCAGGACGGTGACCACTTCAACCGAAATCTGCGTGAGGGCCAGGTCGGGGGCCGAGAAGCGCGTGAACAGCAGTGATACCAGAAGCCCGCACGTGCTCAGGAACACCAGCGCCGCCACGCGCTGGCGCCGAGCTACGACTACCGCCACAGCGCACAACGCCAGCAAGCCGAGGTAAGCCGCGCCCATTGGATCGATCGTTCCATCGGAGGTTGTCCCGGCCAGCGTATCCAGATCGGCGAGGAATACCGCTGGCACCGCCACCAGCGCGGCCAGCATCCAGGCCATGTAGCGCTGCAGCGAACCGTTCTCCATGCGCTGCGTCAGCGCGCGGGCCAGGCGTTCCAGCGCGGCAATGCCCGCTTCGAACGAACGTCGCGCACTCAGCGGTTCGATTGCCTGCTGCCAGCGCCGCAAGGCGTCGCGCCGCAGGAAGAACAGCGCCGCGCCGCCGGCCATGGAAACCAGGCTCATGAGCAGCGGCAGGTTGAAGCCATGCCACAGGTGCAGGCTGTAGTCGGGCAGCGGCGCGCGCAGCGTGGCCAGCGCGGTGGTTGCAAGCAGGTCGCCAACTGTATAGCCAGGCGCCAGGCCCACCACCAGGCAGATCACCACCAGCAGTTCGACCGGCAGCTTCATGAAGCGCGGCGGTTCGTGCGGCGGATAGTTTGGTACATCGGGGCGCTCGCCGCCAAAGAAGACACCGTAGATGAAGCGCAGCGAGTAGGCCATGGTCATGGCGCCGGCCACCGTGGCGGCTGCCGGAATCACCCAGTTGAAATCGCCGAGCAGGCCCTGCGCCAGCGTCTCGCCAAAGAACATCTCCTTGCTCAGGAAGCCGTTGAACAGCGGCACGCCGGCCATGGACAGCGACGCCACCACGGCCAGCAGCGCGGTATGCGGCATGTAGCGCGCCAGCCCGTGCAGGCGGTCCAGGTCGCGCGTGCCGGTTTCATGGTCGATGATGCCGGCGGCCATGAATAGCGACGCCTTGAATACCGCGTGGTTGATGATGTGGAACAGCGCGGCGACGGTGCTCAGTTGCGTGTCGAGCCCGAACAGCAGCGTGATCAGGCCGAGATGGCTGATGGTCGAATACGCGAGCAGGCCCTTCAGGTCCCGCTGCAGCAGCGCCAGTGCCGCGCCCATGATCAGCGTGACCAGGCCCGTCATGCTGACGAGGTAGAACCAGGCGTTGGTGCCATCCAGCACCGGGTAAAGCCGCGCCAGCAGGAATACGCCCGCCTTGACCATCGTGGCCGAGTGCAGGTAGGCCGAAACCGGCGTCGGCGCTGCCATGGCGTGTGGGAGCCAGAAGCTGAACGGAAATTGCGCGGACTTGGTGAATACCGCAAGCAGCACCAGCACCAGCATCGGCAGGTACAGCGGATGGCGCTGCACGTTGCCGGCCTGCGCCAGGACGTCGCCCAGTTCCAGGCTGCCGCAGATGCGCCCGAGCAGCAACACCGCCGCCAGCAGTGCAAGGCCTCCGCCACCCGTGACCGTGAGCGCCATGCGCGCGCCCTGGCGCGCGTCCTCGCGCCACGACCAGAAGCCGATCAGCAGGAAAGACAGGATGCTGGTCAGTTCCCACGAAATCGCCAGCAGCAACAGGTTATCGGCGAGCACCACGCCGAGCATGGCGGCCATGAACAACAACAGCAGGCAGAAGAAGCGCACTGCCGAGGCATTGCGCGGCAGGTAGTAGCGTGCATACAGGACGACGAGAAGGCCTACGCCGATGACCAGCAGCGCGAACAGGAAAGACAGGCCGTCCAGCCGCAGGCCGAGGTTCAGGCCGATCTCTGGAAGCCAGTTGACGCGCCAGACGAGCGCATGGTCGGGGTGGTCGAACACCGCTTCGCGCACGCTGAACAGCAGCACAAGCGCCGCCAGCGGGAAGCCGATGGTGATCGGTGCAACGAGCTGAGCGGCACGCTTGCCCGCCAGCCATGTCAGGACGGCGGCGACAAGTGGCAGCGCGATCAGCAGGACCATCACTACAGTCATAGCCTGACACCTGTTGACCCGAACGGGTCACGAATCCGGTCACGAATGGGCAGTTCCGCCACCGGTGCGTGAGCCATACTGCCCTCACCCTGCCTGAATTGTGCCCGCGTGGGCCGGCAAACGGACCCCATCCGCGCACGACGCGAAAAAATTCACTGCCGTGCAAAAGATTCTGAATACGCAATGTCGGCAAAGTCGCCGAAGGCGCGTAGTAATCTTGCGTACCCCTTGCAAAACGGTCTACTGGTACGCGGATGAATCGTCCCATGTTCCTGCTGATGTCGGTGGCGCTGGCAAGCGTCGCGGCGCTGGTCCCGGTGTTGGTCAGCGTGCGCGTGGCCGAGCAGGAAGCGGACCGGCGCGAACAGGAACACCTGCACGCCTTTACACGGGCGGCGGTGCTGCGCATCGAGCGCGTCATGACTGATGCCATCCAGGGCCTTCAGGAAATGGAGGCGCAGACCGATCCGCCGTGCTCGCCGGGAAACCTGCTCGCGCTGCGGCGCGTCGCCTTTACCTACCGCTATGTCAAGGATGCCGGCCGGCGCGTCGGCAACACGCGGCTGTGTTCGGCGCTGCTCGGCGATGCTTATGGCCGCGGACTGACACTGCCTGAGCAGGACTGGCAGGGCCTGGACGGGCTGGAATACTGGTTCTCGGTACGTAATCCGTTCGGGGCGCCCCGCCCCGAACTGCTGGTCGGCCGCAGCGGCCACTACGTCTCGCTGGATCCGCAGTCCATGGTGGATGTGGTCGACCTCGAGCGGCGCGACCTGGCGGCCGTGAGCCTCGGCACCGGTCGTCTGGTGGCGGCCAAGGCCGGCACGGACCCGGTGGAGATGGAACGCCAGTACGCCGATCCCTCGGCCCGCGACAATAGCCACTACTACGCGGTGGTCCGCTCCGCGAGCATGCCGTTCGCGGTGGTGACCCGGGCTCCGCGGGGCCGCCTGGTCTCCAACTGGCCGCTGTTGCTGGGCCTGTGCATCTTGACGGGGCTGGCGATCGGCACCGCGGCCGGCGCGCTGACGCTGCGCCTTGTTTCTCACAGGTTCTCGCTGGAATGGGCGCTGCGCAACGCGGTCAAACGCCGCCAGATCAGCGTGCATTTCCAGCCGATCATCGCGCTGGCAGACCCACGCTGTGTCGGCGCGGAGGCCCTGCTTCGCTGGCAGCATAACGGCGAGATGGTGTCTCCGGAACTGCTGCTGTCGGTGGCCGGGCGTGCGGGACTGATGGCACAGATTACAGACCAGGTGCTGGACAACGTCCTGCAGGATCTCGGCGACTGGCTGCGCAGCCATCCCGACTTCTATGTTTCCGTCAACGTCGACGTGCAGGACCTGAAGGCGCGCCGCTTCCTCGACGTGCTGAGCGCCCGCCTTCCCGGCACGGGCATTGGCGCACGGCAGATCCGTATCGAGATCACGGAGCACGCCTTCCTAGAGGCCGAAGCCGCCCGGGGCATCATCCAAGCCTTCCGCGATGCCGGCCACCCCGTCTATATCGATGATTTCGGCACGGGGTACTCGAGCCTGTCCTACCTGCAGAACTTCAAGGTCGACGCGCTGAAGATCGACAAGTCGTTTACCGACACGATCGGGCGCGATGCGGCGTCGAGCACGGTGGCGCCGCACATCATCAGCATGGCGCATGAACTCGGCTTTGAAGTCGTGGCCGAGGGCGTCGAGCATGAAGCGCAGGCGCGTTACCTGAAAGAGCACGGCGCCCAGTACGCGCAAGGCTGGCTGTATTCGCGCGCATTGCCGGCCGATGCGCTGGTGGGGTTCCTCGAAAGATGGCATCCCGTCCCGGGGGCAGCATGAACGCGTGCCGGTCCGTGACATGTCTCGCTGTTCTATCTTTGGGACATTTTTAATGGCGATTTGAAAACTTTAACTTCGTGGTCCGACGCGCCACGGCGACAATGCCGGGGAAACTGGAAAACTAAATTAAGCACTATCCAGAACGCCATAACTAACCAGACGCCCGTATCACCCGGCATCCGGCCCTTCGCGACCGGCAACGAGGAGCGAACATGCAAATTGCGCCAGCCCGATCGATTCGTCGCTTCCCTTCGCCCCGACCGCTCGTTGCCGGGCTGGCCGTAGCAGGCGCATGCATGGGCACCGCACACGCGACCGAAGGCGGCCTGGGCCGCCCGGTCACCGGCACCAGCGTGCTGCCCAATGCCGGCATCGTGGCGCCCGAGCCCATTACCGTGGTCAATTTCGGGGAGATCTACCTGAACGGATCGATCGGCGGCGGCCGGCAGGTGCCGGTCGTCGGCCAGACTTCGCTTGGTATCGACGCGGAGATCGCCTTCACGCTGGCCACGATCATGAAAGTCTGGGACACGGGCCCCGGCGCGTGGAACTTTGCATCCAGCTTCACGCTGCCTTATGTATGGACACAGGTCGGTGCCACGTTTTCGGCCGGCCGGCTGCAGGGACGCACGGAAGACCGCGCCTCGAACCTGTTCGACATCACGTTCACGCCGGTGATCGCCGGCTATCACTTTTCCCAGACGGCCCACATGGCGCTGAGCCTGAATATCTGGGCACCGACCGGGCAGTATGACAAGAACGCGCTGGCCAACCCGAGCCTGAATAACTGGACTTTCATCCCGCAGGTGGCGTTCACCAAGCTGATGCCAGAACACGGCCTGGAGTTCGATGCCGTGGCTGGCATCCAGTTCTATACGCGCAACAACGCCACCGACTACCAGAACGCTCCGCTCTTCACGCTCGATGCGATGGTGCTCAAGCGTTTCGCCAATGGCTTCGGCGCCGGCATTGTCGCAGGCACCACGCAGCAGCTCGGCGACGACAGCGGTCCGACCGCCGACCGGCTCAACGGTTTCCGCGGGCACGACTGGGCCCTGGGCCCGATCGTCACCTACGACACCAAGGTCGGCGCCAAAAGCAAGCTGTCACTGGGATTGCGATGGGTACCGACCGTGGCCAGCAAGAACCGCATTGACAGTACGAAGACCTTCATGGGGACGGCAACGCTGGTCTTCTGAGATCGGGCGAAGATCGGCCGAGGCGGCCCGAAGGCGCCCTGCTCCCGTGTGTCCTTGAGGTCTGGCGGGCCGGCACATTGGCGCCGGCCCGTCGGTCTTTTGAACGGCGTGTTCCTGCCGGCGGGCACTCAGCCCGATGTGCTGGCCAAGGTCGAGAAAATGTTCCTTGCCGCTTCGGCAAACCCGTCCACCGCCGCCAAGCTCGAAGCATTGGGCCTTGAAGTGGTGGCGCGGCCCGGGCAGGAGGCGCGGCATCGCATCCAGAAGGAACGCGCCGCATGGCGGCCCATCGTGGAGGCGACCGGCTTCGTTGCGGAGGATTGAACCGAGCGGGAACGCACAGGGCGTGCGTTCCCGCTTTGTACTCGGGGCTTGCGCCGGATGGCGCCCGCCCCTGCAGCTCAGTCCGCTTTAACCCCAAGCGTCTTCGCCAGCGGAATCCACCGCGCACGCTCGTCACGCACGAACTGACCGAATGCCTCCGCCGAGCCCGGCATCGGCTGCGCGCCGATGGCATGCAGCTTGTCCTGCAGGTCCGGCTGCTGCAGCGCGTCGTTGATGGCGCGGTTCAGCCCGGCAATGGCCGCGTCAGGCGTGCGCGCGGGTGCGACGACGCCGAACCACGCGCTCGCTTCCAGGCCCGGATAGCCGAGTTCCTGCATGGTCGGCACATCGGGCAGCAGCGGAAAGCGGCTGCGGTCGAGGATGGCCAGCGCCTGCAGCTTGCCGCTCTTTGCCTGCTGCATGGACGACGGCAAGGCATCGAACATGATGTCGACGTTCTTGCCCATCAGGCTGATGATGGCCGGCGCACTGCCCGCGAACGGTACGTGCGTGACCTTGAGGCCGAGCGATGACACCGCGTATTCGCCCGCCAGGTGCGTGATATTGCCGCTGCTGGCCGAGCCCATCGTCAACTTGCCGGGCGATTGCTTGCCCAGCGCCACCAGGTCTTTCACGGACTTCACCTGCAAGTCCTGCCGCGTGACCAGCAGCAGCGGCGACTTGCCCATGCCGGCCACGGGCTTGAAGTCCTTGACGGGGTCATACGGCAACGTCGTATAGAGCGCGCTGTTGATGACCAGCGGCGCGTTGGAACCCACGAGGAAGGTCTTGCCATCGGGTTCGGCTCGCGCCACGGTTTCGGCGGCGATGATGCCGCCCGCACCGCCCTTGTTGTCCACCACGATGGGCGTGCCGAGCTTCACGCTTGCCTGCTGGGCCACGAGCCGCGTGATCTGGTCGGCCGCGCCGCCGGGCGGGTATGGCACGACAAAGCGGATCGGCTGCGCGCGGGACCGGGCGCCTGCGGGTACGGCCATGACGCCAAGCACGGCCGCGGTCATCGCGACGGCCAGGCGCAACGGGAATCGGGTCTTCACTGCTGTCTCCTCTGGTTGGTATGTGTTCATGCAGCGATGCCGTCGATGTGGCCTACAGCACACCCTCCTTGCGCAACGCGGCAATACGCGCGGCGTCGTAGCCGAGTTCGCCGAGTACAGCGTCGGTATGCTCGCCCAGCGTCGGCGCGGAGCGCTCGTATGTGACCGGCGTGTCGGACAACCGGATCGGGTTGGCCAGGCCTGGTGCACTCACGCCAGCGCTGTGCGGCAGCGACAGCTGCATCTCGCGATGGCGTACCTGCGGATCTTCGAATACCTGCTGCATGTTGTAGATCGGGCCGCAAGGCACGTTAGCCGCTTCGAGCAGCTCGACCCATTCCGTCATGGTGCGCGCCAGCATGGCTTCGGCGACTTGCGGGATCAGCACCTCTCGGTTGCGGTTGCGGTTCCCGGCAGTCGCGAAGCGTTCGTCTTCGCCCAGGTCGTGCCGCCCGATCACCTTGCACAGTGCGCGATACTGGCCGTCGTTGCCGACCGCGACGATGACGTCGCCCTCCTTGCAGCGGAACACCTGGTACGGGACCATGTTCGAATGCGCATTGCCCATGCGCTGCGGAATCTTTCCCGACAGGAAGTAGTTGATCGCCTGGTACGAGTTGATCGTCACCACGCAGTCGAGCAGCGCCATGTCGATGTACTGGCCAACGCCGCTCACGTGCCGGTGTTCCAGCGCGGCGAGAATGGCCGTGGTCGCGTACATGCCGGTCAGCAGGTCGGTAATGGCGATGCCGGACTTGACCGGCCCGCCTCCGGGCTCGCCGTCGGGCATGCCGGTGATGCTCATCAGCCCGCCCATGCCCTGGAACACGAAGTCATAGCCGGGCAGCGATGCGTACGGGCCGCTCTGGCCGAAGCCGGTGATCGAGCAATACACGAGCCGCGGGTTGATGGCGCGCAGGTCTTCGTAGCCCAGCCCGTAGCGCGCCAGCGTGCCGACCTTGTAGTTTTCGACCACCACGTCGGCCTCACGCGCGAGGTCGCGGATGATGACCTGGCCCGCGGGCGTGGCGATATCCACCGTCACCGAGCGCTTGCCGCGGTTGGCACTCAGGAAGTAGGACGAATCGCGCGTCTCCTCGCCTTGTGCATCGCGCAGGAAGGGCGGGCCCCAGGCGCGCGTGTCGTCGCCCGCGCCAGGCCGTTCGATCTTGATCACGTCCGCGCCCATATCGGCAAGGTTCTGCGTCGCCCAGGGGCCGGCCAGCACGCGTGTGAGGTCCAGCACCCTGAGGTGTCCGAGGGCTTTCTTCATGGGTCTCCTTGCTGTTCTGGGCCTGTTCTGCCGCCACCGGTCCGAATGACGGAGCACGGACCACGGAGAAGCAGCGGAACTCAGCTTAGGAGTGCGCGAGTGTCAGTGTCCAATATTCATTTGTTCGAGAGCGATATCTAGCGGATATCGCGCGGCAATAAATGAATATTGGACGCGCGCATGCCCCTCCCCTTAGCCTTGGCGGCACAGACCCGTCGAACGGGCAAACGCATACGAGGAGACAACATGCAGGCAATCAAAAGGCGCGTGGCAGCCATCGCGGGCGTAACCGTCCTCGCCACGCTGGTGCTCTGTGCCGCACCGGCACGCGCGGAGTATCCGGACCGGCCGGTCAAGCTGGTGGTGTCGTTCCCGCCGGGCAGCGGCACCGACACAAACGCACGCTACGTTGCGCGCAAGCTCGAAGAGAAGCTCGGCAAGCCGGTGGTGGTGGAGAACCGCCCCGGCGGCAACAGCTTCATCGCCGCGCAGGCCGTTGTCGGCGCCGAGCCGGACGGCTACACGCTGCTGCTGGCCAGCAACTCGCCTGTCGCCACCAATGTGGCCATGTTCCGCAAGCTGCCCTATGACCCGGTGGCCGACCTGGCGCCCATTGCGCGGCTTGGCGTTGGCGCCATGGCGCTGGTGGTGCCGGCCTCATCGTCCTACCGCGACGTGGCTGGCCTGGTCGACGCGGCGCGCCGTAATCCCGGCAAGCTCAACTATGGCGGTGGTAGCGCCTCGTACCAGATCGCCACCGAACTGTTCCTGACCCGTGCAGGCGTCAAGGGCAACCATGTGCCCTACAAGGGCGCAGCGCCTGCGCTGACCGACGTGGCCGCCGGCCAGATCGACTTCGCATTTGCCGACTACGGCGCCACGCTGCCGCTGCTGCAGGCCGGCAAGCTCCGCATCCTGGCGGTCACGGGCGACAAGCGCCTCGCCAGCCGCCCCGACACGCCTACGCTGCAGGAAAGCGGCTTTCCCGGCTATTTCATGGTGAACTGGACCGCCGCGTTCGCGCCGGCCCGCACGCCCAAGCCGGTGCTGCATAAACTGGAGCAGGCCATCGTCGAGATCTACAGCACGCCGGAATCGGCCGAGTTCCTCGCGCGCACCAACTGGGATGTCTTTGTCGCCGGCGCCGACGAACTGCGCCGCTTCCAGCTCGCGGATATCCGCCGCTGGTCCGAGGCAGCCGAGCAGGCCGGCATTCCGAAGCAATAACGCGTTTTCAGATTCAGAAACGGAGAGACCACAACATGGCTGACTTCCTTCGCTACGAGCAGCAGGGCCACATCGTGACCCTGACCATGAACGAACCCGAGCGCCGCAACCCGCTGACCGGCAATACCGCCGTCGACGAGTTCCTGGCCGCGATCGACCGTATTCACGGCGACCGCAGCGTGCGCGCCGTCATCATCACCGGCGCGGGCACCGCGTTCTCGTCAGGCGGCAATATCCATGACATGGAACGCCAGGCCTCTGGCGAGGTGAGCGGCATGGAGATCCGCCAGGATTACCGCTGCGGCATCCAGCGGCTGCCGCTGGCGCTGTTTAACCTCGAAGTACCGGTAATCGCCGCCGTCAATGGCGCGGCCATGGGTGCCGGCCTGGACCTGACCTGCATGTGCGATATCCGCATTGCGTCCGAACGCGCGCAGTTCGCGGAATCGTTCGTGCGGCTGGGCATCATCCCCGGCGATGGCGGCGCATGGCTGCTGCCGCGCGTGATCGGGCTCTCGCGTGCCGCCGAGATGATCTTCACCGGCGAGTCCATCAGCGCACAGCAAGCGCTGGAATGGAACCTGGTATCGCGCGTGGTGCCGCCCGAAGAACTCCTGCCAGCCGCGAACGCCATGGCCGAGCGCATCGCGGCCAATCCGCCGCACGCCGTGCGGCTTGCCAAGCGCCTGATGCGTGAAGGCATGCATACGCGGCTGGACACGCTGCTGGAGCTTTCCGCGGGCTTCCAGGCGCTGTCGCACCAGACCGCCGATCATCGTGAGGCGGTGCAGGCCTTCCTGGAAAAGCGCAAGCCGGTGTTTTCGGGCAACTGAGGCGTGGACTTCAGGCGGCCGCCGGATTGCCCTTGCGCGCCGCCTTTGTTTCACATTACCCCGCTGCCCCCAGCGACCCCTCCACGTTGCGCACCAGGCTGACCAGCCGCGGCCCGACGTCTTCGAACAGTTGCTTGCTCTGCTGGCTGAATACAGGCACGGAGGCGGCGACCAGCCAGGCTTCGCCATCGCGCCGGGCGCGCATGGGCACGGCAATCGCCTCGATTTCCCGATGCAGATCGCGGTGGCCACAGCAGAAGCCGTGCTCGTCAAGGTCGTGCAGGGCCTCTTCCAGCCGGCCCTGCAGCCACGTCGCGCGCTGCGGATCGGTGGCGCGGAGTTGTTCCAGGTAAGCGTTCCGTTCCCTCTCACCCATCATTGACAGGTAGGCGCGGCCCGACGCCGTCCGCGACATCGACACGCGGGTGCCGACTTCCGGCCGGAATACACGGCTGCGCAGGCCTTGGGCGATCTCCACGTAGGTCAGCGTGTGCCCGTAGCCGACCATCAGTTCGACCTGACCCTCGATATGGTCGGCCAGTTCCTGCATCAACGGGCGCGCGAGTTGGCGCACCGTCATGCGCGCGAGCGCGGGCGCGGCCATGTTGACGAGTCCGACGCCCGGCACGTAGCGCGACAAGCGCTCCGAGTAATGCAGCAGGCCCAGCTCGCAGAGGGTATCGAGCAACCGAAAAAGGGTCGGCTTGGCCAGACCGGTCCGCTCCATGAGTTCGCGGCTGCTCAGCTCCTGCACGGTCGGCGAAAAGCAGTTGAGGATCGAAATGCCACGCGCAAGGGCGCTGACAAGGCGGGCTTCGCCTTCGGCGTCCGCGCTCGCAGCGGTTGGCAAGGTCATCGGATTATGTGATCCATTTGGCATATAAACGGCTGCTTCTCGGGTTTTTCGATACCAGCGTCTCAAAACCTGGATGGTGCCCTTCGTTTTTCCCGAAGTCAAATCGAGAGTCTTTAGATTTACAGAGGGCTTTTCCGAAGCCAGAATGCCAAATCATCGTATCGGACGATCATTTTCTGGCACCGAGGTCTCACTATCTAGCTCGTGCTGCCAACTGAAATCTGCTGCCCTCTTACAGGAGACCCTCCATGCAACAAGCCGTCATCGTCGACGCCATCCGCAGCCCGATGGGCCGCTCCAAGCCCGGTTCGGCTTTCACCGAACTGCATGCCACGGAACTGCTGGCCCAGGTGCTCAAGGGCCTGGTGGAGCGCAACAAGCTGGATCCGGGTCTCGTCGACGACGTCATCACCGGCTGCGTCACGCAGGCCGGCGAACAGTCCGCCGGCCCCGGCCGCGTGGCCTGGCTGGCGGCTGGCTTCCCTGACCATGTGCCCGCCACCACGATCGACCGCAAGTGCGGTTCGAGCCAGCAGGCCGTGCATTTCGCCGCGCAGGGCATCATGGCCGGCGCCTATGACATCGTCATCGCCTGCGGCATCGAGTCGATGAGCCGCGTGCCGATGGGTTCGGCCCGTATCGGCCAGAACCCCTATGGCCCGTCGATGGAAGCGCGTTACGCGCCGGGTCTGGTCTCGCAGGGCGTGGCAGCGGAACTGGTTGCCGCCAAGTACGAACTGTCCCGCGCGCAGATGGACGGCTACTCGGCTCGTTCGCACGAACTGGCCGCTGCCGCACGCGAAGCCGGTGCATTCCGCCGCGAGATCCTGCCGATCGTGACGCCGAATGGCGTGATCGAGCACGACGAGACCATCCGCCCGGGCACTTCGGTCGAAAAGCTTGGCACGCTGCAGGCCTCGTTCCGCAATGACGAGCTGAGCGCGCGTTTCCCGCAGATCGGCTGGAACGTGACGGCCGGCAATGCATCGCAGATCAGCGACGGCGCCTCGGCCATGCTTCTGATGAGCGAATCCATGGCGCAGCGCCTGGGCCTGAAGCCGCGTGCGCGTTTCGTGGCCTTCGACGTGTGTGGCGACGATCCGGTGATGATGCTGACCGCACCGATCCCGGCCAGCCAGCGCGCCATCAAGAAAAGCGGCCTCAAGCTCGATCAGATCGACCACTACGAAATCAATGAAGCGTTCGCTTGCGTGCCGTTGGCCTGGCAGAAGGCGCTGGGCGCCGACGCGGCGCGCCTGAACCCGCGTGGTGGTGCGATTGCGCTGGGCCACCCGCTCGGTGCATCGGGCGTGCGCCTGATGACCACCATGCTCCACGCATTGGAGGACAGCGGCGGCCGCTACGGCCTGCAATCGATGTGCGAAGCCGGCGGCATGGCCAACGCCACGATCATCGAACGTCTGTAAGGCGTTGACGGACCGGCCTGTGTACCGGTCCGTGCCGCATTTCGCGACTAGCCGTATTTCCGTATCCCTGAATCCCTGAATCCCTGAATTCCTGAATCAGAACTGGAGACTCAAGATGAAACTGACCGCAGATATGTCCGCTGTTGTGACCGGCGGCGCGTCCGGCCTGGGCCTGGCTACCGCACGCCGCCTGATCGAGCGCGGTGTCAGCGTGGTGATCGCCGACCTCTCCGAAGAACGCGGCAACGCCGCCCTGGACGAACTCGGTCCCAAGGCGCGCTTCGTCAAGGCCGATGTCTGCGACACCGACCAGATGAACGCCGTCTACGACGCGGCCGAAGCGCTCGCCCCGCTGCGCGCGCTGGTGCACTGCGCCGGTCTTGGTGCCGCGGTGCGCGTGGTCGAGAAGGACGGCTCGCCGGGTTCGCTGGAAAAGTACGAGTCGATCGTGCGCGTCAACCTGATCGGCACGTTCAATGCGCTGCGCCTGGGTGCCGCGCGCATGGCGAAGAACGAAATGATCGACGGCGAGCGTGGTGCCTGCGTGCTGACCGCTTCGGTCGCCGCCTACGAAGGCCAGATCGGCCAGATTCCGTATTCGTCGGCCAAGGCCGGCATCGTCGGCATGACGCTGGTGGCCGCGCGTGACCTGGCGCAGCGTGCGATCCGTGTCTGCACGATTGCTCCGGGCCTGTTCGACACGCCCCTGCTGGCCAAGCTGCCGGAAAACGTGCGCGCCTCGCTGGGCGCGATGGTGCCGCACCCGGCACGCCTGGGCGCGCCGGACGAGTACGCATCGACTGCCCTGCACATCCTCGAAAACATCATGCTCAACGGCGAAACCATTCGGCTGGATGGCGCTATTCGCATGGCCCCGCGCTGAGCCGCCGGTTTCTCTTCAATACCGATTCAAGCAACACAAGGACAAGCATGAGCGACACGCTGCAACTTGAAACGCGCGGCAATATCCTGCTGATCACGATGAACCGGCCCGAGGCGCGCAACGCCATGGACTTCGAGACTGCGACGGCGCTGGCCGCCGCGCTCGACCAGCTCGAGTCGCGCGACGACCTGAGCGTGGCCATCCTGACCGGTGCGGGCGGTACCTTCTGCTCCGGCATGGACCTGAAGGGCTTCCTGGCCGGCAAGCGCCCCAGCCTGCCGGGCCGCGGCTTTGGCGGCCTGACCGAAGCGCAGCCGCGCAAGGTGCTGATCGCCGCGGTGGAAGGCTATGCACTGGCCGGTGGCTTTGAAATGGCGCTGGCCTGCGACCTGATCGTGGCCTCGAAGGCGGCCAAGTTCGGCCTGCCCGAAGTCAAGCGCGGCCTGGTGGCTGCCGCTGGCGGCCTGATGCGCCTGCCGAGCCGGATCCCGTACCACATCGCCATGGAATACGCGCTGACCGGCAATATGCTCGGCGCCGAACAGGCGCATACGTACGGGCTGGTCAATCGCCTGACCGAGCCGGGCCAGGCACTGGAAGCCGCGATCGCGCTGGCCGAGGAAGTCGGTGCCAATGGTCCGATGGCCGTGGCGGTCAGCAAGCAGATCGTCAGCGAGTCCGCTGACTGGTCGGCG
The DNA here is from genome assembly GCF_057073735.1 of Cupriavidus sp. C1SS-2L. Taxonomy (NCBI): domain Bacteria; kingdom Pseudomonadati; phylum Pseudomonadota; class Betaproteobacteria; order Burkholderiales; family Burkholderiaceae; genus Cupriavidus; species Cupriavidus sp. C1SS-2L. The sequence goes on along the minus strand of NZ_CP172708.1, from coordinate 1,831,795 downwards.
GCCGAGATGTTCGAGCGCCAGCGTCCGCTTGTCGCACCGGTGTTCACGTCATCCGATGCCCGCGAGGGCGCCGCTGCGTTTGCCGAGAAGCGCAAACCTGTGTGGACCGGCAAGTAAGCCGCTGAAGCGGCAAGCCCTTGCCCATGCGGCCGGCCCTTGCGCCGGCCGCATTGCCATCCACGCTCATCCGAAAAGAAGCCGCCTATCGGCGCACGCTGCCGCGCGCGGCGCGGCTTTCCTTGGGACTGCAGCCAAACTGCGCGTGATACCAGCGCGAGAATCCGCTCGGCGCCGAGAACCCGAGCAAGGTCGCCACCTCGGTCAATGGGCGGTCGGTCTCGATGACATGGCGCGCCGCGAGTTCCGTGCGGATGTCGTTGACGACTGCTGAAAAGGGCTGACCCTCTTCCGCCAGCCGGCGTTGCACCGTGCGGCACCCGATACCCAAGTGCTCGGACACCTGCTCGATGCTGCACCGGCCGCTGGGCAGCAGCAACAGCACGATGCGGCGGACGTCCTCAAGCATGGTGGCCTGCTTCGACATGGCCGTGGCGTCGATCAACTGCTGCACATAGCGCGCCATGGCCGGATCGGCATACGGGTTGCGCGCGTCGAGATCGGCCTTCGTGCAGAGGATGCAGTTGAAGTCGTAGTTGAACTCGACGTTCGGGCCGAAAAAGCGCTGGTGCACACTGAGGTCGCGCGGCGCCGGGTGCTCGAAGCATACGCGCGCCGGCTCCCAGTCGTACCGGTGGAGTTGGCGTATCAACCGTACCATCACCCCGAGCGCCAGCTCGACCCTCTGGCGCGTGGGCTCATGCGCATGCCCAGCCATGACCACTTCGCGGATGATGACCAGATCGCCGCACTCCTCGATCGCCAGCGACAACGAACCGTTGAGCAACGCCTGATAGCGCATCAGCATCCGAAGCGAGTCACGCAGCGTCGGCTGGTCGCGGATGAGCAGCCCGACCGGACCGAGATTCGACAACAGGCGCGACTCGGCCATGCACAGCCCGAAACTCTCGTTGCCTGACTGGGTAGCGCACGCCTGAAGCAAGCGTCCGAGACGCTCCACGGGAATCATGACGTCCGGCTCGCGCAGCGCGCTCGGGCTCAGTCCCGCATCGAGCAGCATCCGCACCGGATCGAGGCCGCCGGCACGAGCGACCTCGTTAAAGTTCGTGAGGGCTGCGGCGCGGACAAGTGACGACATCGGAGGGGGCGGTGAGTGAGTCTTTGACAGCTAAGGATAAATGCCTGTCACGTAGTGTCAAGCGGGAAACGCCTGCAGCGCCCAAACTGAGAGGATCCGATCGGCCCGATCGATCACAGGAGACAACGTCCATGACCCAATCCCCAGACGCGGCCCCCGCCGTTGTCCGCGCAACTTCCCTGAGCAGTTCGATCCGGGTCGAGCCCCTCACTTGCACAATCGGTGCGGAGCTCAGCAACGTCAATCTGGGCGCGGCTGCCGAGGATGACGGGCAGATGGCCGAGATCCGCGCATTGCTCCTCAAGCATCGTGTGCTGTTCTTCCGCGACCAGGACATCACACGCGCGCAGCACGTGGCGTTTGCGAGCCGCTTCGGCAAGCTGGAAGACCACCCGGTGGTGGGCAGCCACCCCGATTACCCGGGACTGGTGCAGATCTACAAGACTCCGGACAGTCCGCCCGAGCGCAACGAGAACTCCTGGCACACCGATGCCACCTGGCGCGAAAAGCCGCCGCTGGGTTGCGTGCTGCGATGTATCGAATGCCCGCCCGTGGGCGGCGACACCATGTGGGTCAACATGGTCGAGGCCTATAACCAGTTGCCCGAAGAGATCAAGACGAAGATCGGCTCATTGCGCGCGCGCCACAGCATCGAGGCGAGCTTCGGTGCCGCGATGCCGATCGAAAAGCGTCTTGCGCTGAAGGCCCAGTACCCCGACGCCGAGCACCCGGTGGTGCGTATCCATCCGGAAACCGGAGAGAAGGTGCTGTTCGTCAACGGAAGCTTTACGACGCACTTCACCAACTACAACGTGCCGGCCAACGTGCGCTTCGGGCTGGACAAGTCACCAGGCGCCAGCAACCTGCTGAACTACCTGACCAGCCAGGCCATGATCCCCGAATACCAGGTGCGTTTTCGCTGGAAGAAGAACAGTGTCGCGTTCTGGGACAACCGCTCGACGCAGCATTACGCAGTGATGGACTACCCGCCGTGTCACCGGAAGATGGAGCGTACCGCCATCGTCGGTGATGCACCCGTTTGAACATCGACCCTGACAGTCACACATCGCTTCTACTCCCCCGGGCCTGCGCGACCGCGTGCCGGAAGCCGGGCTTGCGCTGGCTGATGGTTGCGCAAACCTGAGCCAAGCGCCGCGGCGAGTCCAGCGTAAATCCCTTCCCATCATTCCGGCTGGTAGTTGATCGACTTGAGCAGCGCGGCCTGTTGCTGGTAGGCCTGTTTCAGGTCCGCCATCATCTCTTCCGAGGTGACGGCATCGCCCTGCTCCATGCCCATTTCCTTGAGGCGGTTTTGCACCGCAGGCTGCTTGAAGTACGTCAGCGTAGCCTCCCGCACTTTTTGCTGGACTGCCGGAGCGACATCCGGACGGGACCAAACGGCGAACCAGCTTGCTTGCGCCAGTTGCGGGTAGCCGAGTTCCTTGAACGTAGGCACATCCGCCAGTCCGGAAATCCGGGTCGGATAGGCCACCGCAATCGCCTTGATCTTGCCCGCCTTGATCAGCGGCAATGAGGTCGTCACCCCATCGAACATCAGCGGCACGTGGCCGCCCATGAGGTCGTTCAATGCCGGCGGAGAGCCCTTGTAGCCCACATGCCGCATGGGTACGTGGGCGAGTTGTCCCAACAGCATGCCCGACGTGTGGCCCTTCAGCCCCGGCGCGTAAGACGCGAAGACGAGACCGTCCTTTTGCGATTTGCCGTAGTCCACCAATTGCTTCAGGTTGGAAACCGGCAGATCCTTGTTGGCTACCAGTACCAATCCCGTCCGGCTGACCTGGGCCAGCGGCTTCAGGTCGTCGAACGGCTTGTAATGGACCTTGTTGGCCAAAGGCGCTTCGCTCACGACGCCGCCCTGGATAACCAGAAGCGTATGGCCATCCTTGCCGGTGGACTGCAAGTCGGCGATTGCGAGCGCACCGGCGGCGCCAGCCTTGTTTTCGACGATCACCGGCTTGCCCCACGTCTTCTGCAGGCCTTCCGCGAGCAGCCGTGCCAGCGCGTCAGCGGTGCCGCCGGCGGGCCCGCCTACTACGAGGCGGATCGTTTTCGTTGGCCAATCATCCTGGGCCTGGGCCGAGGGAATCCACGCTGCAACACCGACACCGATCGCCAGGGCGTATCCGGTCCACCGGAAGTGATTGTTATGCTGCTTCATGTACATTCCTCTTGATTGCCGCGCTTTCTGTCGAGAAGGCTTTGTCGATGATTGGGGCTATTCTGCGAGGACACTGGGTCACCCCGCTTGGCCAATCGCGCCACGTTCTTGCCATTTCGCGCAAACAGAGGGAAAACCCTGCCAGAGCATGGCAGGCCGGAGTTTCCAATGACGACTTCTCCTGCCTGGGGAGGCCTACGAAGCGCTGACCTTGAACGTCTCAGTCCCAAGCTTCACGAACTCCCGTACGGCTGGCGATACTTCGCGGCGCCGGTAAGCCAGCGCCAGGTTCACCGAGAGCAGGAAGTCGCTGATCGGCTTGTAGATGACGCCCGGCTGGGAGAAGTTCTGCATCGACTCGGGTACGATGGCCATGCCATATCCCGCCGAGGCCAGGCATATCGCCGAGATGAAATCCTGCACGCGATATTCGAGGTGCGGTGTGAATCCTCCTGCTTTGCCCAAGGCCGATAACGCAGATCCGAACCCTTCCTCCTCGGCAAACTGTGGGACGATGAACGATTGATCGGCCAGTGCGCGTGCGGCAACCGTCGCGCGCCGTGCAAGGGGATGGCCTTCCGCCATGGCGGCCAGAAGACGTTCCGTCTGCAAGACTTTGCTGACCACGCCAGCCGGATAGAGCCGTCTCGGCCTGACGATTCCCACATCGATCTGCCCATCGCCAAGCGCTTCGAGTTGCCTTGGCGTATCCATCGGCACGATCTCGAGCCGGACCATCTCATGGGATTTCCGGAACGCGCTCAGCAACCTGGACAGCAGGCCGCTGCTGACGCCGGAAGCGACATAGCCAACACGGATCACGCCAGCCAGTCCTCTGGCCGCGAGGCGGCCGACCTGGTCGGCACGCTCGATGTGCCTCAACGCGGCGGCGGCCTCGGCCAGGAATAACTGCCCCGCATCCGTCAGTGACACTGGCTTTCTCTTGTTCCGATTCAGGAGCGTCACGCCCAGGTCTTGTTCCAGGCGCTGGATCTGGGTACTGAGCCCCGATTGTGCGACGCCTAACCGATCCGCCGCCTTTGCAAAGTGAAGTTCTTCCGCCACGGCAAGGAAGCACTGCAACTGACGTACGTCGATCATCGTTTTAATCGGAATATCGGAACAAAAATTACAGATTGACATCTGGATCATATCAAAGAATCCGGATGAAATAGCGCCATACCACTCATACCATCCGTACCACATCCCGGAGAATGACCGATGAATGCTCCGCTTCCCGCGGCATTGCTCGCCGCCAATGACCAGCCCCGCTTCCAGCTGTCCGGGCACCCGGATCACCATCGCATCGTGCATGTGACCATCGAACGTGACGCGCTGCTGGCGTTCCTCGAGGAAGTGCGCAAGATCGACGTACAGAATCTCGAGTACGTTCCCTTCATGCGCTACGAGCTCGCGAGCACGCTTGCCAGGCATGTCGGCGAGGACTTCGCGGCAACCGTCAACAGCATCGTGAAAGACCGGCATCACGGCGGCTTCACGGCAGGACTCCAGGATCTGACGTCCGACGCCGACGACTTCGTGCGCTTCGGCACTGCCATCGGCCATCTGCTGGGTCCGGGCAACCACGATGCGATGTCGGGCACCTACTATGCCCGCTTCGTGGTCAAGCATACGGACAACAGCGACTCCTATTTGCGCCAGGCCTACCGTCTCTTCACCATGCATACCGATGGCACTTTCGTCAGCGAAGCGACGGACTGGCTGTTGATGATGAAGTTTGCGGAACGCAACGCCGTGGGTGGCGAGTCCCGTTTCCTGCATCTGGACGACTGGGCAGACATCAACCGGTTTGTCAGCCACCGTCTCGGGACAAAGCCTTTCGTCTACAAGGCCCCGGGGTCCAAGAATGTCAGCGATACCGTCGAACGCCCGGTCTTCTTCCAGAACGAGTTCGGGCTGTCCATGTCGTTCATCGATCAATTCGTACAGCCTCGCAATCGTGAGGAAGCTGCATTCCTGAACGACCTGTCGACTTCCATGGAGGCTTCGCCGGGAACGAAGGAGGTGTCGCTGCCCGTTGGCGATCTGGTTGTCCTGAACAACTACTTTTACGTCCACGGCCGCGCGCCGTTCGAAAAGAACCCCTTGCTGTTCCGGGAACTGATGCGCCAGCGCGGGACATTCGCCTGAACATGTAATGGGTTCCGGCACGGCTGGCCGTGACAGCTGCCGGGCTGGACAGAGGCTTCAAACAAGATGACATCTCGAACAGAAGTTGCAGCAAGCCAGCTTGCACCAAGCGCCGGAATGCCAGCTACGGCTGCTAAGGCTGCTTATGGCGTCAACCGCCAGATTCATCGACGCTTGCGCCCTATCCTTTCACTCGCCGATTTTGAAACCGCCGCAAAGCGCGTGCTTCCGCGCCCGATCTTTGGCTACATTGCCGGGGCGGCGGAGGATGAAAAGTCGCTCGCCGCCAACCGGTCGGCATTCGACGCGGTCAGGTTTCGCCCCAGGGTCCTGGTCGACGTCTCTGGACGATCGCAAGCGACCGAGATCTTCGGGCAGCGCTACGCGTCTCCCTTTGGCATTGCGCCCGTCGGAATCAGCGCGATTGCCGCTTACCGTGGCGACGTGGTGCTGGCGCAAGCCGCGCGCGACGCGCAAATACCCGCCATCATGAGCGGCACGTCGCTGATTCCGATGGAAGAGGTCCACGCTGCCGCGCCCGGCACGTGGTTCCAGGCGTACCTGCCGGGCGATGCCCTGCGGCGGGACGCGCTGATCGAGCGGATTTGCGCGGCGGGATTCGGTACCCTGGTCCTGACCGTGGATATTCCCGTCTGGGCCAATCGGGAGAACAACGTCCGTACTGGCTTCTCGCTGCCCTTGCGGCCGTCTGTCCGCCTGGCATTTGATGGTGTGTCCCGTCCGCGCTGGCTGGCCGGGACGTTCGCCAGGACGCTTCTCACGAGCGGCATGCCGCATTTCGAGAATTCCTTTGCCACGCGCGGCGCACCGATCCTGTCGGCCTCGGCGATTCGCGACACAACAGGACGCGATCACCTGAACTGGATAGACATCGAACGCATCCGGCAAAGATGGCCCGGCAATCTGGTTATCAAGGGGATTTTGCACAAGGCTGATGCAGAGCGCGCTGTCGCGTTGGGCGCCGACGGCATCATCGTCTCGAATCACGGCGGCCGCCAACTGGACGGTGCCGTCGAGCCGCTTGCCGTACTGCCGGAAATCTGTGACAGCGTCGGGCACAATACCGCCGTCATGATGGACAGTGGTATCCGGCGCGGCGGTGATGTGCTGAAAGCCCTTGCATTGGGCGCCCGCTTTGTCTTCCTGGGGCGGCCCTTTATCTACGCAGCGTCCGTGGGTGGACCCGAGGGCGTTTGCCACGCCATCACGCTCTTGCGCGACGAAGTCGATCGAAACATGGCTATGCTTGGGGCGAACACCGTCGCCGACGTGAACCGTTCCGTCATTGTCTAGTTCCGTGCACCATTGAAGCCGCACCGGGCGGAATCGCGCCGGTCGCAAGAAGGGAATGCCATGACTCAAGCAAAAGCCATTTATCTCGATCCGCCGGCGGGTTTCGATCACATCGTCGTCGGCACCGCTGACGTTGCGCCGCCGGGGCCGGGCGAGATCACCGTCCGCATTCGGGCCAGCTCGCTCAATTATCACGACTACGCCGTGGTTTCCGGCCGCAGGAGCCTGACGGAACGACGCATTCCGATGGCGGACGGCGCCGGAGAAGTCACAGCTGTCGGCGCGGACGTCAAGGGTTTCTCGGTGGGCGACCATGTCGTCAGCACCTTCTTCCCGACGTGGCAGGACGGCGAGCCGCGATTGTGCGATTTCGCTACCGTCCCCGGAGATGGCGTCGACGGCTTTGCGCGCGACGCCGTGACGATGCCGCAAGATTGCTTCACGCTCGCGCCGCGCGGCTACAGCCATGCCGAGGCCGCGACGCTGACCACCGCCGGACTGACAGCCTGGCGGGCACTGTTTGTCGACGGCGCCCTGAAGCCCGGAGAGACCGTGCTGGTACTTGGGACCGGTGGCGTATCGGTCTTTGCCCTGCAGTTCGCCAAAGCGGCCGGCGCGCGCGTGATCGCCACTTCCTCGTCGGACGAGAAGCTCGACAGGCTTCGGGAGCTTGGCGCGGATTGCCTGATCAACTATCGCAAGACGGCGCAGTGGGGCGAGACCGTGCGTGATATGACGGACGGCGCCGGCGCCGACCATGTGATCGAGGTAGGCGGCGCCGCAACGCTGGATCAATCGATGACGGCAGCCCGTGTCGGCGGCCATATCGCCGTGATCGGCGCGCTGGGGAACGCGACCGCGCCGATTACTGTCACGCAGCTGCTGCGCAAGCATCTGCGTCTGACCGGCCTGCTCGTCGGGAGTCGCCGACACCAGCTTGACATGGTGCGTGCCCTCGATGCCACCGGCATCCGCCCGGTCATTGACCGCCACTTTCCGCTCGAATCCATGGCTGACGCGTTTCGCTACCAGGCGTCGAACCAGCATTTTGGCAAGATTGTGCTGGACATCTGAGCGGGCGTCTGCCTCGCTGAAGGACGCATGGTTACCATGCGCAGCCGCTGACTCCCTGGCATCAGTCCAGCCTGCCCGAAACATCGCCTAGTCCGATAAGACGATGAATGGCAACCCGCGGTCAAAGTAATGTCGGCTCGGGTTGCCGCAAGGCAACGTGGTGAAGCATCAACAAGCCCGGACACGACCCGTGTCCGTGGGCTCTTCTCACGAGGCTGATTCATGTCATTGGAGTTCTCCGTCACGCACCCCTGTCGCCTTGGGAACGTCCCGCAATGGGACATGGAAACCGACGTGGTCGTCGTCGGCTTTGGCGCGGCGGGCGCGTGTGCAGCCATCGAAGCTGCCCAAGCCGGCGCTGTGGTCACGCTGTTCGAGGTCGCTTCCGGCAGTGGCGGCACAAGCGCCTTGTCCGGGGGCGAGATTTACCTGGGCGGTGGCGGTGGTACGCCCGCTCAACAGCAGGCTGGCTTTGTCGACGATACCGAGGACCTGTACCGCTACCTGCTCATGGCAGGCGGCCCTGATGCCGACGAGCCGAAGGTTCGCACCTATGCAGACGGCAGCCGTGCTCACTATGACTGGCTGGTCGAACAGGGGCTGACCTACAAGAACACCTATCTGCCAGAGCGCATGCTTGAGCCGGAGACGGACGACTGCCTGATCTGGTCGGGCAGTGAGGAGGCATGGCCTTTTTCCGGCAACGCGAAGCCTTGCCCGCGCGGCCATACGCCGCAGTGGGCCGGCTGGGGCGGCGGCCGCATGCTGATGGACGTGCTGGCCGCGCGCGTCGTCAAGCTTGGCGTGGATGTGCGCTATGACAGCCGCGTCCTCGCGTTGATTGCCGATGAGGCGAACAACGTGCACGGGGTTGTCGTGCGCATCAACGGCCAGACGCGCTACGCACGCGCACGCAGCGGCGTCGTGCTTTGCGCCGGCGGGTTCGTGATGAATCGCGACATGGTCAGGCGACACGCACCCGGCCTGCTGCGCGCGAACGAGCCGATTGGCAGCCCCGGAGACGACGGCTCGGGCATCCTGATGGGAATCAGCGTGGGCGGCGCCGCGATACACATGGATCAGGGCTTCGTCAGCTTGCCCTTCTACGCGCCCGAATCGCTGATCAAGGGCGTGTTCGTCAATGAACGCGGCCAGCGCTTCATCAACGAGGACTGCTATCACGGCCGCATCGGCCACCACATCATGCAGCAGCTCGGCGACCGTATCTATCTGCTGGTAGATAGTGCCACGTATCAGCAGCCCGCTGAATTCACGCGCATCGGCATTGCCGCCGCTGGCGACACCTGGGAGGAAGTCGAGCATGATCTGGGCATGCCGGCGGGAACACTGAGCGCCACGGTGTCGAACTACAACCGGCACGCTGCCGACGGCGCTGATCCCCTGTTCCACAAAGCGGCGAAGTGGCTGAAACCGCTCGATGAACCGCCCTTTGTCGCGCTCGACTGCCGCGTCGACTATGCGTTCTATCCGCACTTCACGCTGGGAGGATTGGACACATTGCCCACTGGCCAGGTGCTCAGCGAGAAACGCGTACCGATCCACGGTCTTTATGCTGCCGGACGAACGTCGTGTGGATTGCCACGCTGGGGCGGCGGGTACAGCTCAGGGATGTCACTCGCGGATGCCACCTTCTTCGGCCGACAAGCCGGGCGGCACGCTGCCGCCTCGGCGAGCCGATCCTGAGCTCAACTGGTAGCGGGACGCGGATTCAAACCGCCGATACGCCGTTCGACTGCGTCGTCCCGCCAAAGGTGGGCGGCGCCGTCACGATGGAGCGAAGCGCGGGCACGGCCGGCACGATGGCATCGAGGTCGGGAATCGGACGGCACAGTGCTGGCGAGGCCGCAAAGGCGGTCTCCATCGCTTGCGCCACGCCGAGCGCCATGGCATCGCCGCGAAAGCCTCCGGTTATCTGCAGACCGAATGGCATGCTTTGCTCGTCCACGCCGCATGGCAATGAAATGGCCGGGTGTGTGGTCAGGGTGACCACATAGGTCAGTGCCAGCCAGCGGTAATAGTTCTCTTGCCGCTCGCCATTGATGATTTCCGCGAACAGGCGGGTCCACGGAAATGGCGAGACCGGCGTCGTCGGCGACAGGATGACGTCATAGTCCCGGTATGCCTGCTGGAAGCGTTGCAGGATCCGTGTCTGTTCGGCCTGGGCCCAGGCGCTGTCGCCGAGCGACATCTTCGCGCCCAGCTCATAGTTGGCGCGGGTGTTGGGCCCGAGGCTGCCGGGATCGCGCTGATAGGCCTCATGCAGGCTCGCGACGAAGCTCTCCGCGCGCAACACGTCAAAGCAGCGGTGCACATCGCCCAGATCGAAACTGACCTCATCGCAGGACTTGAAGAGGTGCCGCATTTCGGCGATCTTCGCGCGAAAGACGCGGCGGATGCCGTCGTCGACGCTGCAACTTCCAAAATCCTCTGTCCAGCCGACACGCAGGTCGGAAAGGTCGACGTGCTGCGGGGTCAGGAAGGCGCCAGGGTCGAGTTCATAGCTGAGCGGATCGGAGGCCGATGCACCCGCCGATGCTGCCAGCTGCAGGCAGGCGTCGGCGACCGTGCGGCCCATCGGGCCAACCACCGAAATCGGGGTCCAGCCCAACAGCTTGCGCGAGTTCGGCACGACGCCCGGCGAAGGCCGGAAGCCCACCACGCCGCACTTGGCCGCCGGGATACGCAGCGATCCTCCCGTATCGGACCCCGTACAGACCGGCAGAAAGCCTGCGGCCAGCGCCGCGGCCGAGCCGCCCGAGGAGCCCCCGGCGTTCAGGTTCGGATTGAACGGGTTGCCGGTGGCGCCCCATACCGCATTGCGGGAGTTTGCCCCCGCACCCATCTCCGGAATATTGGTCTTGCCAACCACGATGGCGCCGGCCGCGCGCAGGCGTGCCACAAGGACATTGTCCTGGCTGGGCACGTTGTCACGGTAAAGCGGCGAGCCATAAGTGGTGAGCAGCCCGGCGGTCGCCTCCAGATCCTTGACGCCCAGCGGCAGCCCGTGCAACAGGCCAAGCGGCTCGCCGCGCATGACGGCCTGCTCGGCCGCCCTCGCCTCCGTGCGCGCCCGCTCGTAGCAAGTCGCCGTGATCGCGTTGATGGCTGGGTTGTAGGTCTCGATACGGGCAATGCAGGCGTCCAGCAGCTCCACGGGAGAGATTTCGCGGGTGCCGATCAGCCGGCGAAGTTCGACTGCGGAGGCGGAAGTCAGCGAGTCCTTCGAGTACATGGGACGATAGTTTCCTGGAGCGGCCGCTGGGTTTGCCAGCGGCCCGGGACGTGGATCGGTGGGCGTTTGCGCAGGCTCAGTCGAGCTTGATATTGGAGCGCCGCGCTACCTCGCGCATTTGAGGCATCTCTTTCGCGATCAAGTCGCTGACTTGCTTGCCCGGCGCGTAGTGCGGTTCGATGCCGTTATCGTTCAGCTTTCGTTGCGTGTCCGGGGCGGCGAGGACTTCGGCCAGCGCTTTCTCGAGCCTGGCGTGGACCTCCGGCGGCAAACCGCGCGGGGCGACCAGCGCGATCCAGGTACTGGCGTCCATGCCGGGATAGCCGCTCTCGGCCACTGTCGGCACATCAGGCAGCAGCGCCGAACGCTTGGCCGTGGTGACGGCGATGGCCTTGACCTTGCCGCCCTTGACCTGCGGGAGGGCTGCGGCCACGGTATCGATGCTGAATGGGACCTGGCCGCCAATCAGGTCGGTCATGGCTGGTGAACTGCCTTTGTAGGGCACGTGCAGCAGCTTTGTGCCGGTGAGGCTCAGCAGCGCTTCGCCGGCAAAATGCGCGGTGGTTCCCGCCCCGAACGAGCCATAGGAATACTTGCCGGGATTCGCTTTGGCGGCGGCGACGAATTCCTTCAGGTTGTTGACCGGCACATCGCGGTTGGCCAGCAGGATCAGGCCGGTGGATCCGATCAGGCCAATCGGCTCGAAGTTCTTTTGCGGGTCATAAGGCAAGCGCGGATAGATGGCAGGGTTGACCGTGAAAGTCGTTCCGGACGTTGCCAGCAGGGTGTAGCCATCGGCGGCTGATTTCGCGACATAGCTGGCACCGACAATCGTGCCCGCGCCCGGGCGGTTGTCGACGACCACGGTCTGACCGAGCTTCTCGCCGAGCTTCTGGCCGATGATGCGGCCCACGACGTCGGTGGCGCCGCCCGGCGGAAACGGTAGCACCAGCTGGATCGACTTGGTGGGGTAGTTGCCTTGCGCGCTTGCCAGGGCAGGCGTCAGGGCCGCCCCCATGGCGAGTGCGCAGGCAGTCAGCACGGAAAGAGCGTGGTGGAGAGGAGGTCGCATCTCGATGCTCCGGCAAGGATGGGGATCGACTGTTGGCATGCAGTGGCGCCATGCCGTGTGTCACTATCCTACGGTCTCGCCAGCCTGAATTCGTGGCAATGTTTAGAACAATTGATTGCCGTTTCGGCAATCCGTAGAATGGACAGGCTGTCCCTATCGTCACTGTCAGCGTCAGTCCCCATGTCCTCCTATCGGATCCTTCAGGAAACCGCCGTTCGCTACTTCCTCGAAGTGGTACGCACCGGCTCGGTCAAGGATGCCGCGCTCAAGCTCAACGTGGCGCCGTCAGCGGTCAGCCGGCAGATTGCCAAGCTCGAAAGCGAGCTGGACACCCTGCTGTTCGACCGACGAGCGCGGGGTCTGGTCCCCAATGCCGCGGGCGAGTTGCTGGCCGCGTTCGCGAAGCGGTCGCTGCAGGACATCGAACGCGTCACGGGTGACATCCAGGCACTGCGGGGTCTGCGCGCAGGACGAGTGCGGCTGGCCAGCGTCGAGGGCATCGCGCACGAATTTCTTCCCACCCTGGCGGCAAGGTTCAGGGAGCAGCACACGGGCATTCGATTCGATCTGGATGTCTGCCTGCAGGGCGATGTCGCGCGGCGGATCCGCGACGGCGAGGCCGATATCGGGGTCACGCTGAGTGGACTGCCTGAACGGGAGATCGAGGTGGAACTTCGCCACCCTGCCCCCGTACTGGCGATCATGGCGCCCGACCACCCGCTCGCGGGGCAACGCCAGGTTTCGCTGTCGCAAGTCATTGCCTATCCACTCGCCTTGCCGCCGAAGGGCAGCTCGCTGCGGCAGCTGCTTGATACGAGCTGCAGCCGCCAGGACCTGCACTACCAGACGGTGTTTTCCAGCAATCATCTCGACGCGCTCGTAAGCTTCGTGGTGGCAGGCGGCGGCGCCATCAGCTTCTACGGGGAGTTGTCGATACGCGGGCGCCTGGAGTCCGGCACGATCGCCGCCGTGCCGTTGCGCGACCGGGAAATGAACGAGCGCTACATCGAGATCCAAACGCTGGCCAAGCGCAGCTTGCCCCCTGCGGCGCGCGCCTTCGTGCAGCAGTTGGTACAGACCATTACCGGTGTCGGCACCGCTTGATTGCCGAAATTGCAATCCATGGTTCTGTTAAATGCTGCGCAGGCATATTTCCTTCGGTTCGCGCGACACGGAGAATCTGAAGCGGATCTGATCAGGCATGACCAGGAATCAGCCAAGGCAACCCTACAAGAGACAGCACGGAAGGCATGACAAAGGACATTGTGGTACTTGGCGCCGGCATGGTGGGCGTATGCACGGCGCTGGCACTGCGCCAGCGCGGCCATGCGGTGGTACTGGTCGATCGCCAGGCACCCGGCAGAGAAACCTCCTACGGCAACGCCGGCATTATTCAGCGGGAGGCGGTGCAGCCTTATGCCTTTCCCCGCGAGTGGCAGGCCATCCTGCGCGTTGCCCTGCGCCAGGGCAATGATGTGCACTACCATCCCGGCGCGCTGGCACACCTGTCACCGACGCTTATGCGTTACTGGCGCGAGTCGGCGCCCGATCGCTATGCGTCCATCGTGACCGCCTACAGCGCGCTGATCCGCCACTGCCTGAGCGAGCACGACCGGCTGATCACGCTCGCTGGCGCGCAAGACCTTGTGCGGAAATCCGGTTGGCTGCAGGGCTACCGCACGGCGCAAGCGTTCGATCGCGCGGCGAGCGAAGCCGCCGCAATCGCGCGCGGCCATGAACTGGATTGCAAGGTTCTCGACCAGGCTGGTGTAGTTGCCACGGAACCGGCCATCAGCGGGAAACTCGCTGGTGCGATCCACTGGCGCGATCCCTGGACAATCGCCGACCCCGGTGAGCTTGTCACGCGCTATGCCGCGCTGTTCGAACGCGAAGGCGGTGAGTTCCGCCGCGGGGACGCTACCACTTTGAGGCAGACAGGCGCAGGCTGGACCGTAACCACGGAAACGGGTCCGCTAAGCGCAGCCAATGTCGTGATCGCCCTCGGTCCATGGGCTTCGAATCTGATCCAGACGCTCGGCTACCGCTTTCCATTGTTCGTCAAGCGCGGCTATCACCGCCACTATGCCGCCGAGCCGATGCCCCGCTTGCCGCTGCTCGATGTGGAGAGAGGCGTCATGCTGGCACCGATGCAGCGCGGCCTGCGCCTGACGACGGGCGCCGAATTCGCGCTGCGCGACGCGCCGCCAACGCCCGTCCAGTTGGGACGGGCGGAAAGCTATGCGCGGGAACTGGTGAATCTGGGATCACCGGCCGAGTCGCAGCCGTGGCTTGGTGCACGTCCTTGCGTGGCCGACATGAAGCCCATCGTCGGCAAGGCTCCCCGCCATGAAGGCCTCTGGTTCCACTTTGGACACGGGCATCAGGGCTTCACGCTGGGACCGGTAACGGCGCGCCTGCTCGCAGAGGTGATCAACGGCGAGCAGCCCTACGTGGATCCCTTGCCCTACGACCCTGTTCGCTTCGCCGCGATGTAACCCAACTCCCTCACTTTCCAATGTGACGAAGCTGCCTTGCGGGTTTTCCCGCGGTTGAGTTCTGCCCGTCCGTGCTATTTAATTCAACGTGAATTAATTAATAGCGCTCCTCGATGGAGCCAACCGGACGGAGACAAGATGACCGCATCCAAGGCGGGCCGTGGCGTGAATTCCGCCAGCCTGCGTCTCTACAACGAACGGGCCCTGCTGCTTGCGCTGCGCCGCGCGGGTGAAGCTTCTAAGGCAGATCTGGCCCGCATGGCTCAGCTGACCAATACGGCGGTGGGCAGCATCGTGCAAACGCTGACCGACGAAGGCCTGATCCAGCTTGCCGGACGGCGCGTGGACGGCCAGCGCGGGCAGCCTGCCAGCCTGATTCGCCTTCAGCCCAAGGGCGCCTTCGGCATTGGCGTGCGGCTGGACCGCGGCAGCATCGAGGCCGTGATGGTCGATTTTGCCGGGCATATCCTGGCCAGCCGGGCGCACCAGATGGTCCTGCCCCATCCCGATCAGGCGCTGGAGCTGGTGCGTCGCGACATCGATGAAATGCGCGCCCTGCTCTCCCCGGCTGAGCAAAAACGCCTGCTCGGCATCGGCGTTGCCCAGCCCTACAACCTCGGCGCGTGGCTGCGAGAGCTCGATCTGCAAGGTGAGGCCTTCCAGGCCACATTCCGCGCCTGGGACGAGGTGGATTTCCCGTCGATGCTGGCCGACGCCACGCTGCTGCCGGTGTTCAGCGAGAACGACGGCACCGCGGCTGCGGTCGCGGAACTCTTCTACGGTCGGCACCACGCCCAGCACTTCCTCTATGTCTTTCTCGGTCCGGCGATTGGCGGCGGCGTGGTCCTGAACGGCGACTGCGTGCGCGGCGTCTCCGGCAATGCCGGCGATATCGCGATGATGCCGGTGCCGCCCAGCAGGCTGGCTTCTGCCGCGACGGTGCCCGGCCGGCGGCGGGACATCCTGATTTCCCGCGCCTCGCTCAACGCACTGACACGCCACCTGCGCCACCACGGCGTGACGGTGCATGGCCATGCCGACTTGCAGCGCGAGGTGGAACTGAAGCACCCGGCCGTGGCGGAATGGGTCGATGACTGTGTCGATGCGCTGGCGCCGTCGCTGCAATCCGCGCTGGCCGTGCTGGACGTGCCCCTGGTGATCTTTGATGCCGATATCGATGGCGGTCTGGTGCCCACGCTGATCGAGCGACTGCAGCAAGAGCTGGACGCCAATGCCCCCGAGGCGCGCCCGGCCGCCCGCATCGTGCGTGGCTGCTTTGGCGCCAATGCCGGCGCGGTCGGCGCCGCTTCGCTGCCGATGTTCATGAACTTCTCGCCGCGCGCCGAACTGCTCAAGGGCGCGTCCGCCATCGTTCCGGAGGCCAGCCATGCCACTGTCTGAAGCCACTGCCGCCGCGGCGCCGCTGCTGGAAATGCGCAACATTTCCAAGACTTTCCCGGGTGTGAAGGCACTCAGCAATGTCCAGCTCACGATCTTCCCGGGCGAAGTCCACGCGTTGATGGGCGAAAACGGCGCGGGCAAATCCACGCTGATGAAGATACTCTCCGGCGCCTATATCGCCGATGAGGGCGCCGAGTGCCGCATCGGCAGCCGGCCCGTGGTCATCGACGGCCCGCTCGCGGCCCGCGCGCATGGTGTGGCGGTGATCTACCAGGAGCTGAGCCTGGCCCCCAACCTGAGTGTGGCCGAGAACATCTATCTGGGACGGCACCTGCACCGCCACGGCATGGTGGACCGCGCCGCAATGGCGCGCGCCTGCGAAGGCACGCTAGCCAGGCTTGGTGCTGACTTCACGCCGCAGACGCTGGTCGAGCGCCTGTCGATCGCCCAGCGCCAACTGGTGGAAATCGCACGCGCGGTGCATTTCGAGACTCGCATTCTGGTGATGGACGAACCCACCACGCCACTGTCCACCCGCGAAACCGACCGCCTGTTCGCGCTGATCCGCCAGCTGCGGGCCGACGGCATGGCCATCATCTACATCAGCCACCGCATGGCCGAGATCGACGAACTCGCGGATCGCGTCACCGTGCTGCGCGACGGCTGCTACGTCGGCACGCTGGAAAAGGCCGAGCTGACCCAGGCGGCGCTGGTCAAGATGATGGTCGGCCGCGACCTGTCGGGCTTCTACACCAAGACGCATGGCGAGACGCAGGTCGGCGACATGGTGCTGTCGGTGCGCAATATGTCGGACGGCCGCCGCGTGCGCGATTGCAGCTTCGACCTGCATGCCGGAGAGGTCCTGGGCCTGGCTGGCCTCGTCGGCGCGGGCCGCACGGAACTGGCGAGGCTGGTGTTTGGCGCGGATGCGCGCAGCAGCGGCGCGGTGTTCCTCGCCGGCTCGCCACTGGCGATCAGCCAGCCGCGCCAGGCCATCGACGCGGGCATTGCCTACCTGACGGAAGACCGCAAGCTGCAGGGCCTGTTCCTCGACCAGAGCGTGCACGAGAACATCAACCTGATCGTTGCCGCGCGCGATGCGCTGCGCGGCGGCCGGCTCAACCGTGCCTGCGCACGCCGGCGTACGGCCGATGCCGTCAGTTCGCTGGGCATCCGCGTGGCGCATCCGCGCGTCAATGTCGGTGCGCTGTCGGGCGGCAACCAGCAGAAGGTGATGCTGTCGCGCCTGCTGGAAACCAAGCCGCGTGTGCTGATTCTGGACGAGCCCACGCGTGGCGTGGACATCGGTGCCAAGGCGGAGATCTACCGCCTGATCGACGCCCTCGCCCGCTCCGGCGTGGCCGTCCTGCTGATCTCCAGCGAATTGCCGGAAGTGGTAGGCCTGTGCGACCGCGTGCTGGTGATGCGTGAAGGCCGGCTGGTGGGCGAGGTGCAAGCCTGCCCGGATGCCGCAGCCACGCAGGAACGCATCATCGCACTCGCCACCGGCGCGGATGAGCCGGCACAGGCCACCGTACTGCACTGAACCGACATTCCCCGAGACCGCGCAGACGGTCGACGGCAAGCGCCGTCCCACAGACTCAGGAGACACCATGCGCAATTCCATTCATCCCACGGCGCACGCCGTTGCTTCACAAGGCGCGGCGCGCACGCTTGGTCGCCCCGGCGGCGCCACCACGCAGGAACGCCTTCGAGCCCTCGGCATGCTGCCGGTGCTGGTGCTGCTGTGCGCCGGCTTCACGGTGCTGACCGACAACTTCGCCAGCCTGCAAAACCTGTCGATCATCGCGCAGCAGGCGTCGATCAACCTGGTGCTGGCGGCCGGCATGACCTTCGTCATCCTGACGGGCGGGATCGACCTGTCGGTCGGTTCCATCCTGTCGATCTCGGCGGTGGCGGCGATGCTGACGTCGCTGACGCCGGAACTGAGTGCGCTCAGCGTGCCCGCCGCGCTGCTGTGCGGCCTGCTGTTCGGGCTGGTGAACGGCGCGCTGATTGCCTTCATGAAGCTGCCGCCGTTCATCGTCACGCTCGGAAGCCTGACCGCAGTGCGCGGGCTGGCGCGGCTGGTCGGGCATGACAGCACGCTCTACAACCCGGACATCGGTTTTGCCTTCATCGGCAATGGCGACGTGCTGGGCGTGCCGTGGCTCGTGATCATCGCGGGTGCCGTGATCGCGGTGTCCTGGGTCGTGCTGCGCCGGACCGTACTGGGGCTGCAGATCTACGCCGTGGGCGGCAACGCCGAGGCGGCGCGGCTGTCGGGCATCAAGGTGTGGGTGGTGCTGCTGTTCGTCTATGCCGTGTCTGGCCTGCTGGCGGGGCTGGGCGGCGTGATGTCCGCCTCGCGCCTGTACGCGGCCAACGGCCTGCAGTTGGGCCAGTCTTATGAGCTCGATGCGATCGCCGCGGTGATCCTCGGTGGCACGAGCTTCGTGGGCGGCGTCGGCTCCATCGGCGGCACGCTGATCGGCGCGCTGATCATTGCCGCGCTTTCCAATGGGCTGGTGCTGCTGGGTGTGTCGGACATCTGGCAATACATCATCAAGGGTCTGGTCATCATCGGCGCGGTGGCGCTGGACCGCTATCGCCAGAAGGGCTCGGCCCGGACCTGAACCCGCACAGGAGACGCAAGTGATCAAGCAATTCCTGATGACAGTCGCGCTGGGCGCATGCTGCATGACCGGGGCCATGGCGCAGGCGCCGGCCAAAGACAGCGCGACGACCGCTGCGCCGCGGCAGCTGAAGAAGGTGGGCGTCACGCTGGGCTCGCTCGGCAATCCCTACTTCGTGGCGCTGGCCCGCGGCGCCGAAGCTGCCGCGAAGCAGGTCAACCCGCAGGCCAAGGTCACCGTGCTGTCGGCCGACTATGACCTCAACAAGCAGTTCTCGCACATCGATAGCTTCATCGTCGCCGGCGTGGACCTGATCCTGATCAACGCGGCCGATGCGCGCGCCATCGAGCCGGCCGTGCGCAAGGCGAAGAAGGCAGGCATCGTGGTGGTCGCGGTGGACGTGGCCGCAGCCGGCGCCGACGCCACCGTGCAGACCGACAACATCCAGGCCGGCGAACTCGCTTGCGGTTTCATCGCCGAGCAACTCAAGGGCCATGGCAACGTCATCATCCAGAACGGGCCGCCGGTGTCGGCGGTGCTGGATCGGGTCAGGGGCTGCAAGACGGTGCTGGCCAAGCACCAGGACATCCGCATCCTGTCCGACGACCAGGACGGCAAGGGATCGCGCGAAGGCGGCCTCAATGTCATGCAGCTCTACCTGACGCGCTTTCCCAAGGTGGATGCGGTCTTCACCATCAATGACCCGCAGGCCGTCGGCGCCGATCTGGCCGCCCGGCAGCTCAACCGGCGCGGCATCCTGATCGCTTCGGTCGATGGCGCGCCCGACATCGAGGCCGCGCTGAAGGCCGACACGCTCGTGCAAGCTTCGGCCAGCCAGGATCCGTGGGCCATCGCCCGCACGGCAGTGCAGCTGGGCGTCGGCATGATGAACGGCCAGCGGCCCGCCAAACCGGTGGTGCTGCTGCCCTCCACGCTCGTCACGCGCGCCAATGTCCGCGATTACAAGGGCTGGGCGACCCCGAGATAGTGCGCGCCCTGCCATACCCCGAACACCTTTCTGACCGTCCCAGGTGACATGATGGATAGCTCCAAGACCGGCGCGCAGGCCCCGGATTTCGACTTCGTATTGTTCGGCGCCACGGGCGACCTCGCGCGCCGCAAGCTCCTGCCCGCCTTGTTCGATGCGCATGCGGCAGGCGCGCTGCATCCGCGTGGACGGATCCTCGCGCTGGGCAGCCAGCCGCTCTCCCACGAGGCCTATCTGGCCATGCTCAACGACGAGGTACTGCCCGCGCTGGCCGGCAACGCCGTGGCCTCGTCCTGGCCCAGCTTCGTGGAGCGAATCGTCTACCTGCAGGTGGACGCCAACGCCGAGCCGGGCTTCGATGCGTTGGCGGAGCTGGTGAATGCCCGGGCCGCGCCGGTGGTCGTGTACTACCTGGCCACCGCCCCTCACCTCTTCGTCAGAATCTGCGAGCAGTTGTCGCGTGTCGGCCTGACCGACCAACGCAGCCGCATCGTCCTGGAAAAGCCGTTGGGCCATGACCTGGAATCGTCCGAGGAAATCAATTCGGCCGTGGCCAGATTCTTCGCCGAAGACCAGATCTATCGGATCGATCACTACCTGGGCAAGGAGTCCGTACAGAACCTGATGGCAGTGCGTTTCGGCAACGTACTGTTCGAGCCCCTGTGGCGGCGCGAGTGGGTGAAGGAGGTCCAGATCACGATCGCCGAGGAATTGGGCGTGGAGCGGCGCGGCAATTTCTACGACGGCATCGGGGCCCTGCGGGACATGGTGCAGAACCATTTGCTGCAGCTACTGTGCATGGTCGCCATGGAACCGCCCACGAGCTTGTCCGAAGACGCCATCCGCGACGAGAAGCTGAAGATCCTCAAGGCGCTCAAGCCGATCCGGCCCGAGACAGTGGCGGAGACGGTAGTGCGCGGCCAGTACTGCCGCGGCGCGGCTGGCGGCGACCCGGTGCCGGGATACGTGAGCGAGCCAGGCATCCCGGCCGACAGCCGGACCGAGACCTTTGTGGCCATCAAGGCCGAGATCGCGAACTGGCGTTGGGCCGGCGTGCCCTTCTACCTGCGCACCGGAAAACGCATGCAGTCGCGCGTGGCGGAGATCGTCATCCACTTCCACGATGTACCCTGCGCGCTGTTCGATCGGCCGCTGGGCACGCCGGCAGGGAACCGGCTGGTCATCACGCTGCAGCCGGAGGAGAGCATCCGGCTTTATTTCCTGACCAAGCAACCCGGAGACACGCAGGCCCTGGTGCCGGCCTCGCTGGATCTCCAGCGCCCGGGGACAGGCACGCGCGTGCGCCGCATGGGCGCGTACGAGCGCCTGCTGCTCGATGTCATCCGCGGCAGGCTCGGCCTCTTCGTGCGGCGCGATGAACAGGTCCAGGCCTGGCGCTGGGTCGCACCGATTCTCAAGACGTGGCAGAGCACCAACACGCCGCCCAAGCTGTACACCGCCGGCACATGGGGGCCGGCGGCCTCCAGCGCCCTGTTGTCGCGCGACGGCATGGCGTGGCATGAAGAAATGTAGTTCTGTCGTCCGAATTTCCGTTGGAGCAATCCCGATGTCGACGTCCCTCTCCGCCTGGCAATCCCTGCGCGAGCATGCCGCCAAAATTCGCCATACCCATATGCGTGACTGGTTCACGGGTCCGCAGGGCCAGGCGCGCTCCGTGCGCCTGACCGTTGAGGCCTGCGGTCTGACCCTTGACTACGCCAAGAACCGCGTCACCGAAGACACCCTGTCGCTGCTGTTCGCACTCGCCCGCCAGGCTCGCGTTTGCGAGCGGCGCGATGCCATGTTTGCCGGCGAGCCGGTCAACACCACGGAGCGCCGCGCTGCGCTCCATATGGCGCTGCGCGCTCACCCCGGTGACGGCTACCGCGCACTGGGCGTGCCGGTGGAGGCCGATGTATCCGCCGTGCTGGCGCAGATGGAACGCTTCGCGCGAGACGTGCGCAGCGGCAGCTGGACCGGCTTTGATGGACGCGCCATCACGGATGTGGTCAACATCGGCATCGGCGGTTCCGACCTCGGGCCGCGTATGGTGTGCCGCGCGCTGGAGCAGGACACAGAACCGGGGCCCCGCCTGCATTTCGTCGCCAACGTGGACGGCTACGACCTGGCCCGCACGCTGGCTCGCCTCGATGCCGCCACCACGCTGGTGATCGTCTGCTCCAAGACGTTCACCACGCTGGAAACAATGGCCAACGCCCGCACCGCGCGCGACTGGTTCCTGCGCCATGGCGTCACGCACTCGGACCTGGCGCGCCACTTTGTGGCCGTGTCGACGAACCGGGACGCCGTGGCGGCGTTCGGCATCGACCCCGTCAACATGTTCCCGTTCTGGGACTGGGTGGGCGGGCGCTTCTCGCTGTGGTCGGCGGTTGGCCTGTCGATCGCGGTGGCGATCGGCTTTGACAGGTTCCGCCAGTTGCTGGATGGCGCACGCGCCATGGACCGGCATTTCGCCGGCGCGCCGCCCGAACAGAACCTGCCGATGATCCTGGGCCTGCTGGATGTCTGGTATCGCAGCTTCCTCGGCACCGCCAGCCGCTGCGTCGCGCCGTATTGCGAGCCGCTGGACCTGCTGCCGGCGTTCCTGCAGCAGCTCGAAATGGAGAGCAACGGGAAGTCGGTGCAGCACGACGGTGCGGCGCTGGAGGCCGGTTCGGCTGCGGTCGTATGGGGCACCACCGGCACCAATGGCCAGCATGCCTATTTCCAGATGGTCCACCAGGGCTCGCAGCTCGTACCGGTGGACTTTATCGCTTGCCTGCAACCGCACAGCGACCTGCCCGGCCACCATACCAAGCTGCTGGCAAATTGCTTTGCGCAGGGAGAAGCGCTGCTGCGCGGGCGCACCGCCGACGAAGTACGCGCCGAGGGGAAGGCTGACGAGGCGCTGGTGCCGCATCTGGTATTTGAAGGGAACCGCCCCAGCAATACGTTGCTGCTGCAGCGGCTGGATGCGTTCCACCTCGGCGCCTTGCTCGCGATGTCGGAACATCGCACCTTTGTGCAAGGCGCGCTTTGGAACATCAATCCCTTCGATCAATGGGGCGTGGAACTTGGCAAGATGCTGGCCCGTCCCATCGAGCGCGAACTGGAAGGAGCGCCCCCGCAGCCGCATGACGCGTCGACGGCCGCGCTGATCCGCCGCGCCGCACAGTTTTGTGCAAGCACAGACTAGGAGACACGGATGTCAAGACCCCTGCCCCGCTACGTCGTGTTCGGTGAGGCGCTCACCGACATGGTGCTCCAGGCCGACGGCAACTGGCTCGGCCTGCCAGGCGGATCCTGCTGGAATGTGGCCCGCGTCGGCGCGCGCCTGGGCATCGACACGGCCTTTGCCGGCGCTGTCAGCCAGGACCTGTTCGGCGATACACTGGCCCGGGCCACCGAGGAAGCCGGACTCGACATGCGCTTTCTGCAACGTGTCGAGCGTTCGCCGTTCCTGGCTTTTGTCGCTTCGCGGCATCCTCCACAATACTTTTTCGTGGGCGACGACAGTGCCGACCTGCATTTCGAGCCGTCCCGGCTGCCGCAGGGCTGGCACGAGGCGGCGGAGGTCATTCACTTCGGCTCCATCAGTCTGGTACGGCAGCCGCTGGCCGGACGCCTGTGCGAGGAAGCCACGCAGGCCGCTGCGGCCGGCAAGCGCATTGCCTTCGATCCCAACTACCGCTCGCTCATGAGCGCACCGGGCTATGGCGAAACGCTTGCGCACATGCTGCGGCTGGCGTCCTACGTCAAGATCTCGGATGAAGACCTGGCGGGCCTCTTCCCGGCGCTGCCACTGGACGCGGCGCTTGCGCAGGTGCGGGCCATCGCGCCGAACGCCACCATCATGCTCACGCGCGGGGCTGATGGCCTGACGCTGCTGCAGTCGGACATCGTGGTGGAGCAGCCGGCGTTCCGGGTGGAGGTTGCCGATACCGTCGGTTGCGGGGACGCGGCCATGGGCGGCTGGATGGCCTCGGTGCTTAGCGAGCCGCGAGCGGACCTTGCGGGCCAGGCGCGACTAGCGGCAGCGGCAGCGGCAGTCGCGGCCAGCCATGCGGGTGCTTATGCGCCCTTGTGGCGAGAGCTGGAGGGGTTGGCGGCAATGCCCCGGGGATCGGCGTAATTGCCGGTCTGCCAGAGAGTCATCAGGCGAAGTACCCTTCGTCGATGTGAAGCAGTTGCTCTTCCACGAGATGGGCGCCCAGCTCGGTGTGGATCTCCGGAAATATGCGCATTCATGGTGGCATTTTGCCAAACCCGCCATCGCAAAGGTTTCCCTACCGTGTGGCTTCGCCAATGATGCTTTCAATCACCCGCATCTGCGGCGCCTTGCTGGTCAGGTAACGCCTGGCCTGCGGCGTCTCATCGTCCAGATAGCCCCACCAGTCCCAGCAGGCGTTCGGGTTCGGCTTCACCCAGCTGGAATCGGCAATCCGCAACGCCGCGGGCATGGCGCAAACCTCTCCATCCATGGACGTCTGGTGATCGAGCGCCGGGTAGATGACGATGACCTTGTAGTAGTCCGCCCAATTGTTGTAGCCCGCGGTCACGGCAAACTCTTTCGCCGTCTGTTTGCAGCCATGCAGTGCAATGTGTATCCGGCAACGGCTGCCGCTGCTTCGGCAGGACGGCGGAACGTAGAGATATCCGGTATCCGCCATATCGAAGTTCTTGCGCCGCGCGGTGCTGAAGGGTAGCCAGAAGATACCGTCAGGGGCGATCTTGCCGTCGCTCTTTTTGATCGGGTCGATCAGCGGCTGTTGCTTGAATGCCCAGACCTCCGTTGCCGGGATGTCCCTGACACGCCTGGTCGGATCGTAGACCGTGGCCGGTTCATAAAGGGCGTGGAAAAGCTTCCCGGCATTGTCTTCCGCGCCGCAGCGGCGAACGTAGGTCTTTTCCTTGCCATTGGACTGGCACGCATCCGTCCCGTCGGGGGAGATAATGCCGTGGCCGGCCCGGTTGCTTCCGTCCGCGGCATTCCCTCTGTCTACGACAGGCGCTTTTCCGATAAGGGCAGCCAGGAAGTCAATGCTCGCCTGACCCGACTGCTTTACCACGGTATGGTCTTCCGGGCTCTGGAAGACATAGGAGCGCTGAAGTGCCACCGGCTTGCCCGCGACCAGCTGATCGATCGACCCGCTCGCCGCTTGCGCGCGGGCGCCCGCAACATGGGGAGCAGTAGGCTGCCGTCCACACATGCAGTCATTGATTGCCACGGATAGTCGGCCGTCCGCACAGCCCCACCCCGGGCCGGCAACGGCGCCCACTCCGACGATGGAACTGGAATGGGCGACAGCGTACTGAATGGCCATGGCAGCGCCGGATGAAACCCCTGAAATCGAAACCTCATTGGGATTACCACTCCGTGCCAAACCTCTCCCGTCGTCGGCACGGGCGGTACCGAGCGCAGTGAGAATCACGAAAGCGAAGATTTTGAATTGACGCCGCACGTTGTGTCTCTCCTCCAGGACACCCGGGCTGGCGCATGCCAGCCGCTTGCCTACGCTGCCGTTCACCGCCGGAACCAGAGCATCGACAGCACGCACGCCGCCACGAGTAAGACAACCGAGCCTGCCGCGAACAAGGCACCGATCTCGACTTCGCTGCGCTCGAGTGCGAAGCGGCCGCTCAGCTGGCGATACACACGCGTCAGGTCGGCGGCCGAGCCGGCCTGGAAGTATTCGCCGTCCGTGAGCGTCGCGATCTGGCGCAAGGTCGGTTCATCCACCTGCATTTCGTAAGACAAGCTGGATCCCTCCGTACCAGCGTCCTGTACCGCTCCGAAGCCCACGGTATAGACGCGCAGGCCGCGCTGGGCGGCCATGCGCGCCGCGTCAAGGGGATCCGGGCCGGTCGTGCGCCGACCATCACTGAGCAGGATCACCGCACCGTGCCGGTAGGAGCCGGGCGCCGCCCCGGGCTGTTCCAGATCGCGCTTGCGGACGGCGTCCGCCGCGGCGGCCTCGGTCAGCGAGCGGCCGCCAGTGCCCGGCGCAAGCGACTCGCCGCCAAAGAGGATCCCTTCGAGGTCGATGCCGTCATCAGGAAACAGCACCGCCAGCGACTGGATCAGTCCGCTGCCTGTCGCCGTGCCGTTCTGGAGCTCGAAGCGGTCGATCGCGTCGAGCATGCGAAGCCGGTTGTCGGTAGGCGGCAGCACCACGATTGCCGTAGCCGCAAACGAGACAATGCCAAGGCGCACGCCAGGCGGCAACCCGACGATGAGATCGCGTGCGGCCTGCTGGGCGGCGCCAATGCGCGTGGGTGCGACATCGCTCGCTGCCATGCTGCGCGAGACGTCCATCGCGAGCACCAGGGTGACGGTGTCAGATGGCAGTGTGAGGGTGGCGGTGGGACGGGCGCAGGCCAGCAGCGCCGCGGCCAACGCGAACAGGAACAGCAGCGGCGGGATGTGACGCCGCAGCCGCTGCCTGCGACCCAGCGCGGCACGCGGCAGCGCAAGGCTGGCATACAACACGGCAGATTTCTTGCGCCGGGCAAGCAGGTAAAGGTAAGCGGCCACCAGCAGGGGAAGAGAAACCAGCGGCCAGAGCATCTGCGGCCAGAGAAACTGCATGCCTGCTCCTTGGCGCGTAAGTAGGACGATGGTACCGGTATTTCCTGGGTTGACGGTACCTCGCGGGGCAATCGAACGACTATGATCTACGCATGGGTCTCCAACCCCGGCAAACCGACCATGCCAGCTGGCATGCGAAATGCGTATGCCCGGGCTGTTAGAGGCCTTAGGCCCGGCGGGAGCTTCCTGCCGGCCCGCAGCCTTGTCAAAACGACATGGTCATGGCAACGCGCAGCGGCAATCTGTGGAAGCGGTTCCTTGACATCGCCAGGCCATACTGGGTGTCACGGGAAAAGGGAAAGGCTTGGGCGCTGTTGCTGATACTGGTCGGCTTGCTGCTAGGCCAGACCTGGACCAATGTGCGCTTCAACGAGCAGACAGGGGAATTTGCCTCGGCACTCGCGGCCGGAGACGCTGACCGCTTCTGGTATGCCATCCGGATCTTCGTCTACGTGCTGCTGGCGGCCGTTCCCGTTTACGCCTTCTACTACTACACGCGCAACAGGCTGTTCATGCATTGGCGCGCCTGGATGACGCACCAGTACCTGGAAAAATACTTTGGCAACTGCGCCTTCTATGCGCTGAACAACAACACCAACATCGACAACCCCGACCAGCGCATCTCGGAGGACATCAGCACATTTACGCAGCAGTCCTTGTACTTCCTGCTGCTGATGCTGGGGTCATTGCTGCAGCTGATTGCGTTCAGCGAGGTGCTGTGGTCGATCTCGCGCGAACTGGTGTTGTTCCTGGTGCTTTATGCCATCTGCGGCACGGTGGTTTCGGTGCTGTGCTTCGGCAAGGTACTGATTGGGCTGAACTTCTATCAGCTCAGGCGCGAGGCCGACTTCCGCTTCAGCCTGATCCGGGTGCGCGAGCATGCCGAGTCGATCACCTTCCATCGCGGCGAGCAACATGAGTTCCACCACGTACGCGGCCGGTTCCAGCATGTGTTCGCCAACTACAACCGCCTGAACCGCTGGCAGCTCAACCTCTACCTGTTCCAGTATGCGTATGCGTTCCTGACACTGATGCTGCCAAGCGTCATCGTCGCCAACCGCGTGCTCGACGGCGAACTGGAAGTCGGCAGCGCGATCCAGGCCGCGGGAGCGTTCACAGCGGTGCTGGCGGCGCTGACGGTCATCGTCGACAACTTCGAAAGCCTGAGCCGCTTCGTGGCAGGCCTGGACCGGCTTGCCACATTCGCCTCGTCGCTTGCGCATACGCGCGTGCTGCGGCGCAAGCCCGGGGGGCGGATCGATCACCAGCGCGGCGACACGCTGTCACTGGAGCACCTGACGCTGCATACCCCTGACTATGATCGTACCCTGCTGAAGGACCTTAACGTGACGGTGGGCAAGGGCCAGAGCCTGTTGATCATCGGTCCCAGCGGAGGGGGCAAGAGTTCACTGATGCGGGCTATCAGCGGCCTGTGGAACTGCGGCAGCGGCCGCATTGTGCATCCCGAGCCCGGGCAGATGCTGATACTGCCACAACGGCCATACATGGCGGTTGGCAACCTGCGCTGCCAGCTGTTGTATCCCGACCAGGGGCAGCATCGCATATCGGATGAGGAGCTGTTGAAGCTGCTGGACATGGTCAACCTGCCTGACCTAGCGGAACGCGTCGGCGGCCTGGACGCGGAACTGGACTGGGGCAAGGTCCTGTCGCTCGGTGAACAGCAGCGGTTGGCGTTCGCCCGCCTGCTGCGGGCCCGTCCGCGCTACGCGTTGCTCGATGAAGCGACCAGCGCGCTCGATGTCGCAAACGAGGCCGCCCTCTACAGCCAGCTCTCCGCTGGCCATACCACGATCGTGAGTGTCAGCCACCGCCCCACCCTGCTCAAATATCACGTCCAGGTACTGGAACTGTGCGGCAACGGCGACTGGCAACTCCGCACACCGTCCGACTGCAGCTTTGCGTGGTAGCGGCAGCGAAGGGACAGCGGTGCCCGGATTCTGGCTAGGTGGGTCGTGTCGTACGTTATGCCGCCGCGTACAACGGCGTCACCACCTTGCTGTAGAACCGTTCCCCGAGGGCCGTCAGGCACGGCCGACGCTGGGTGATGCCGCGCCGCACCCATTCGATCATGCCTTTATTCGCCAGCCCCTCCAGTTCCAGAGCGTCGGTCGCATGGTATGGCGCGTTCCGCACAAGAATCAGTGCCGAGATTTCATGGTGACTGAGCATTGCGTCTCCGATCTAGCTTTCGGGCGGCACAACCGGGCATGTGCGGCCATAGGTCAAATCATCTCGCAGTCCCGGTGGCGTCCCACGCGCACCTGGAACCCCGACGGCGCATCGGCACGTTGGCAGACCGTGCCGCCCAGACAG
The DNA here is from genome assembly GCF_057073735.1 of Cupriavidus sp. C1SS-2L. Taxonomy (NCBI): domain Bacteria; kingdom Pseudomonadati; phylum Pseudomonadota; class Betaproteobacteria; order Burkholderiales; family Burkholderiaceae; genus Cupriavidus; species Cupriavidus sp. C1SS-2L. The sequence continues at coordinate 1,803,093 of NZ_CP172708.1, read as the reverse complement.
CGCCGTCCGGACAGGTTGCTATTCTGGACAAGGTGGACGCCTGCGCAAAGCATTGCTTTGCGATGCCGCCATAACGAAAACTGAGGGCAGTACGGCTCCTCTACGTGGAGCAAACGACATCCCCATGAGCCAGCTTGACCCGCTTTCGCTTGAGCTCTTCATCCACGTCGTGGAGCATGGGACGATCGCCGCCGCCGCAGAGCGCGAACACATTTCCGCAGCGGCTGTCAGCAAGCGCTTGAGCGACCTTGAAGCCCAGCTTCAGACGCAGCTGCTGGTGCGCACCAACAAGGGCGTGGAACCGACTCCAGCCGGCCAGGCGTTGTTGACGCTCGCCCGCAGTGCCCTGCATGAGCTGGACCAGGTCTTGGTGCAGATGCAGAGCTTTGCCGTGGGTGTACGCGGACTGGTGCGCATCTGCTCGAGCCTCTCAGCCATTCTCCAGTTCCTCGCCGAACCGCTTCACTCGTTTTCGGCACGATACCCAACGGTCCAGCTGCAGCTGGAGGAAAAGACCAGCACACTGGTGCCAAAGGCTGTTGCCGAGAACGCCGCCGACATCGGCATCTACCTGCCGGTCATGCCCGTGCCTGGGTTGCAGACGTTCCCGTTCCGCAAGGACAGGCTCGTCGTGGTCACACCGCATGGGCATGTGCTCGGGAATCGGCCCCACGTTGCCCTTCGAGACCTGCTCGATCACGAACTCGTCAGCATGCACACAGGAAGTGCCATCGACGTCGCGCTGCTGCGTGCCGCGCAAGACTTGCATTGCCCGTTGAAACTGCGTATCCGGGTAACGAGTTTCGACGCTTTGTGCGTGATGGTTAGCGCCGGACTCGGCATCGGCATACTGCCGGAGGCGATCGCACAGCGTAACTGCGCCACGATGCCGCTATGCATCGTGCCGCTCAGCGATGCGCTGGCGAGGCGCGAGTTCCTGCTGGCCGTGCGCTCCATGGATGCCTTACCCGTGGCGTCGCAGATGCTGGTGCGACATTTGCTGGAAACGGAGGATGGCACGGACGGTGTCTGAGCTCGCCTGCCGCCTCACATAGAGGGGGTGAGCGGATTAGGCGACACGAGCGGCCATCGGCCGGACCGTCCGCTCACATTCCAGGGAACTATCATGAACTTCATCACCAGTGCCGGCCCGCTGATCTCTTTGATTGCCGGAATCCTGATTCTCATCATGCCCCGGCTGCTTAACTACATCGTCGCCATTTACCTGATCGTCATTGGCGTACTAGGGCTTTTCGGCGGGCATTTGCATTGACGTCAGCTGTCGTCGTGGCACTTGTATGCCTGGCGCTTTCCGAGCACTTGGGCGAGTAACGGCACTGTAGTTACGACCCCTACGGCAAGCAGCGTCCAGCCGATGGCGCGGCGCTGTTCGGGGTTCATTCGGTTGCTGAGCAACAGCGCCAGTCCTGCTGCGCCCGCCGCTCGTGTTCCGGCAATCAACCCTATTTCCGGAATCGTCAGTGATACCTCATTCATTTGTGCCTCCGTCTCCTTTGGGGTGGTCAGTTGCGTGTCTTGAGGTGGGCACATTGACTTCACGCCATCTATTTTTTGTTTTCCGGCGGCTTGTTCATGGTGAACCGGCCAATATCAGACAAACCCATCTCATCCTCGATACTCGCGATCTCCTTCGAAGCGTAATCGAAGCCATCATGGCCAAATACCTTTTTTTCGATTTTTTCGAATTCCTCCCCTGCTTCTTCATAGTTCTTCTGCGACAAGGAATTTTTCCATGCCGTGAAGACTACGGTATCTTCGCGGGCGGCATGGTGTGCATACATCAAATTGAACTCCCGTAGTGCCGCGGCAAGCGGCGCAGCGTTGCTGCCGGCAACATTTCCGCCCTGCGCAACACGAAGGACATAATCGGTGAGATCCCGTCCCCGATCATGCTGCTGCTGCAGGACATCGGCGTAGCGGGAAACCGGCCCCTCGAGTTTGCGTATCGCCGGGAAGATGATCTTTTCTTCCAGCCTGCGCTCGTGGTAGTCCTCCCCGAATGTCCGGAACAGCCGGGCGGTTCTCGCCAGTGCATGGGCCGGGAGCGAGGCGGGTTGCTGCATCAAGCGGTCGGCCGCAGCGCCATAGACCAATAGTGCCCGGCGAAGGACGCCGTGCTCGCGCATGAGATCTTCGTTTGCCGTTACCTTTTTCTCTTGCGTCGCGGCCAAGCCATTGGACAGGAAAGATTCGGCGAGTACCAGGCCGCATCCGACCATACACGTTTCCATGAAATCCCTGCGCTTCGTTGACATTGCACTCTCCTTCTGAAGTGCACCTTTGAGATGCCGGGCGCAATTGGCGATCGAACCTGATGGAAAATGTGAGATTTGCCGTTGCCAGCCTTCCATTTGAAGTCTAGATTTTTCATTTCGCGGAAGCTTCGCGCGCGGAACGTCACAATGCCCGCTTTATGGACAATGGCCGGCAGCATATGTGCGCCGTCAGGCACCACGGCACCACAGCACCGGGGCGCCGTTCACCTCAGGTCACGGCGCTCACGAACGCCTCGAATGCGCTGGCCTCTACCGGAGGACAGAAGAAGTGGCCTTGCCCGTAGTCGCAGCCGGCAGCGAGCAGGATGTCGCGTTGCGACTGGGTCTCGACGCCCTCGGCGATCACACGGATGCGCAGGGCGTGCGCCATGTTGATGATGGCGCGGCACAGGGCCACGTCGTCCGGACCGCGCGTCAGCGAGCGGATGAAGGACCGGTCGATCTTGATGTAGTCAATGTCCAGGCGCCGCAGGTACGACAAGGAGGAGTAGCCGGTGCCGAAGTCGTCGAGCGCAATTTCGATGCCGGCCGCCTGAAAGCGGGAGAGCTGATCCATGACATCGGCGTTCTGCTCCATCAGCGAGTTTTCAGTGATCTCGATGACGAGGCTGCCCACCGGCACGTTCCTGCGCTCGATCATGCTGGACCAGGACTCGGGTCCGCTTGAAGGCGCGCAGAACTCCATTGGGGATTTGTTGACCGAGATCTGGAAATCCTTGCCTAGCAATACGTGCCAGCGCGCAAGCTGGCGCAGCGCTTCCGTCAGCACCCAGCGGCCGATGTCGATAATGAGGCCGGATTCCTCCGCAACGGCAATGAAATCGACCGGGTGGATCGGCCCGCGCACCGGATGGTTCCAGCGAATCAGGGCCTCGGCCTTGCAGACCTTGCCCGTGCGCAGATCAACGATGGGCTGGTAGTGCAGCGCGAATTGTTCGGACGCCAGCGCCGTGCGCAGGTCCTGCGTGATACGCAGGCGTTCCCTCTCTGCCTGCAGCAGCGCCTGGGTGAAGATCTTCCAGCGATTGCGCCCCTCCTCCTTGGCGGCAAACATCGCGTGGTCGGCGTACACCAGCAGCGCCTCGGCATTGTCGGCGTCCTTGGGGTAGGTCGCCACGCCGATGCTGGCCGACACCACCACCAGCTCGCCGGCCAGGCGGTAAGGCGCGGCAATCTGCTGCAGGATCGCCTCGGCGATGCCGCCGGCAACGCCGGCATCGCCGACTGCGGGCAGGATCACGGTGAACTCGTCCCCGGCAAGCCGCGCGACGGTATCCGACGCGCGCACCGATGCCGCGATGCGCCGCGCCGCCTCCAGCAGCAACAGGTCGCCCTGGTCGTGGCCAAGGGTATCGTTCACCTCCTTGAACCGATCCAGGTCGATGAACAGCAGCGCCAGCACATCCTGCGTGCCGCGCGAACGCTCGATTTCCTGCTCCAGCCGCTCGAAGAACAGGCGGCGGTTGGGCAGGTCCGTGAGCGCGTCGAAATTCGCCTGGTGCCGGATGACTTCTTCCGCCTGGCGCTTTTCGGTCATGTCATGGATCAGCGCGACGCGGCGGTGCTCGCCGTACTGGTGTGCCAGGTAGGTATCAACGGTCAGGTAGGCGGGAAACTCGCTGCCGTCCTTGCGGCGGATCGAGAATTCGCCGCTCCATCTGCCCTTGGCGCCCAAGGTAGCCCGCAGGCGTTCGACCAGCCCTGCCGCATTGCCGGCTCCGCTAATGCTGTAGCCAGAGCGGCCCTTGATCTCCTCGACCGTATAGCCGGTGGCAGCCGCAAAGGCGGGATTCGCGTCGATGATGGTGCCGTCGACGGAGGTCACCATCATGGCCTCGCTGCTCGACGAATAGACCAGCGCCGCCAGCCGCATCTCCTCCAGATGGCGCCGTCGCTCCACCATGGAGCGACGCAGGCTGTAGTACAACAGTCCGACCAGCAGCGTGGAAGCCATGGCGCCGGCCAACGCAATGCGGCGATAGACCTCGTAGGGAGCCAGCACCAGGCCCACCGACTCGCCCACTACGAAATTGAGTCCGAACTCCGGCATGCGGTAATAGCCAAAGACCCGTTCCACGCCTTCGGAGCCCGATACCGCGCGATAACTACCAGACTGGGGCGACCCGCTGGCGAGATAGGGCCTGTTGGTGACCGCCCTTGCCAGTGAGCCCTCCAGGCTCGGTACGCGCGCAATGACCTGGCCCGAACTCTTGATGACCGACGCCACTTCGCCATCGCGGTTAGTGAACGTCTGCGCAAAGCTGGCGAACTGCTCCGGACTGACCGAGACCACGATGACCCCGTCGAAGCTGCCCTCGCGCAGGATCGGGCGCGTGAACTGGATCGACCATTTGCCCGAGACCTTGCCCTTCACCGGGTCGCTGATAAACAGCATGTCGCGGCCGCCCGCGTCCTGATGGACCCGGAAATGCTCGCGCCCGCTCAGGTCAACCTTCTCGCCGGATGCGGGCGGGGCGATAGATGAGTAGACGAGCAAGCCATGCTTGTCGATCACGGCGACCTGGAACGTGAGATCGACCACCAGGTTCTCCCGCTCACGCACCATGTCGATGAAGCCCGTCTGACCGGCCAGCCAACTGGCCCGCAGGTCAAGGAGGAACTCGGACAGCCGCAGGATGCTGGACTTGGAGTACGCGCCGAACGCCAGAGCCTCTGCCTGGGTACGGTCGGCAGCGTCGTGCAGCAACCGGTCCCGCTCGCTCACGAGTTGAAACGCCGCGAATGACCACGTTGCAATCAGCCACGCCGCCGCGCCCAGGTTCAAGGGGGAAAAGACCTGGCGCAGGCGCTGCAGCGCCTTGCCCCGGGTGGTCGAGCGTTCTCGCATCGAATAGGTGTCGCAACGCAGCGAAGAATCGGTATGGGTAGCAGGCTAGCCGAGGTCAGCGAACCCGACAAGCGGCACGCATGCTGTACCGTGCATGCTGGCGCGGTACGCCGCTGGTGCGCCGAAAATAGCATGTGGCTGACACGACACCCGGGGCGTGTGCTCGTCCATTAACAAACCATTACAGATGGTGAGATCGGTTTGCATTAACCTCCGCAGCCAACGGCCCAAGCTGGCCACTGACCCACGAGGCCTGAGGCCGGAGAATGTATGAAGAAGATCCAAACGCTTACCCTGATGGCAATGGCTGTGCTGGCAACCGCAGGCACCGCGCATGCGCAGCGTGCCGTCGGTGGGATGGGCGAAGAGATCAGGATCGGCGCGTTCTCCGAGCCGGGACATGCGAGCCGCAACCGTGGCTTTACGGCGGACAGCCGGGACGGCAAGGCAGTCCAGGGTCGAACCCCCACCACCGTCGGCCAGCAACCGGGCCGGGCCGGTGCGCGCGCGCCGGCCGTCCCGCTGCCCGGCAGGCATCTGCCCTAGATCCGCGCCTGGACAGCGAAGCGGCCTTGAAAGGACGCCCTGTTGGCTTGGCTTGGGAGAGTCATGCCCCGCCGCCGTGCACATCGCTGTGCCCGCCGTCGGTGAAGCCATCACGCGAACTGATGCGAGCGCCATCCGTAAAGGGGTCACGCGAACCCATGCGCGCACCGTCGGTGAAGGGATCGCGCGCACCGATGCGCGCCCCATCGGTATAGGGATCGCGCGGGCCGTTGTGACTCGGCGCGCCAACGATCAGTGCATCAGCATAGCCGCCGGCATGGGCGCTCTGGCTGAAGCCGGCAATCAGTGCAACGGTGGCAAGAAGGGTCCTGGCAAGATTTTTGTGCATGGCAATCTCCAACATGGGTGTCGGCGGCGCTGCCGCGGCGGCACTCCTCGTGCAGGCGATCGGACGAAACGACACGTGCCGCACGGGATCGCCTCTGCCGTGCAAGCCGTTGCCTGGCGTGGGCCGGCCGCTTGGTGTGGCTGCGGCGCAGGCCCGGACTTCTGAGTCAGTGGTTGCGAATAGGGAAAGGAGCGCCTCCCCGCCTTAGCGCAACAGGTACAGCGAATGCTGGTCTCCATTTGCCAGTTCGCCGGTGCCCGCGATCGCGGTCATGGCGTTATCGCTGGGGTAATCCGCATCGGCCCCGGTGTCGCGGCAACCGGTGCACGCCAGCATCAACGCTGCAAATCCGACGCACAACAAGCCGTTCATGAAAATCTCCTTCCGCAGGGCGCGAGGAATACCTGCGCCCCATGTGCCATCGTGTTGCTTCAGGCTGGCTTGATGTTTTGATTCACGCGGAACAGGTTGGCCGGGTCATACTTGCGCTTGATCTGCGCCAGCCGCGCGTAGTTGTCGCGATAGGACGCCTTCACGTTGTCATTGCCCTCGTCCATCATCATGTTGATGTAGCCGCCGCCCGCGGAGTACGGATGCAGGGCTAGCCAGTAGTCCTTTGCCCACTGCACGATGCGGTCGTTGTTGGCCGGGTCGGGATCCACGCCGACAATCACGCTCGCAAAATTGGCGTCGCGGTAGCTGAAGGCCGTGTCGTCGCAACCGGCTCGATGCGCTGCGCCATTGATCGGATACAGGTGCATGGTCGAGTGCATCGACGGCAACTGCTGCGCATATTTGATGTGCAGATCGATCGCCTTGTCGCTGAGGTCGCTGACGAAGTCGGCTTTCCAGTACCACTGCAGGCCAGCCGGATACAGTCCGTCGAACAGGCTCTGCAGGACCGGCCAGGGGATCGGCCCGGCAAAGTCCACTACGGGCGGCATGGCCTCGCGAATCGTACGGAAATGCGTATCGGCCTCATCCAGCGGCCCGGTGTAGCACCACACGACGGCGCACATCTTCTGTAGGTGAACTTCCTCCGGGAACGGCGGTGCAGGCGGTACCGTGACGAAGCCGAACCAGCCATTGATCTGCTGCGGCGCGTTCAGGATGAAATCGCGCCACCATGCCATCAGCTCGCGTGCCTGCTCCATCGGCCACAACATCGGGCCGCCATAAACCGTGGCAACGGGGTGCGCCTTGAATTCGAACGACGTCACCACGCCGAAGTTGCCGCCGCCGCCGCGCAATGCCCAGAACAGGTCGGCGTTTTCCTCGTTGCTAGCGGTGACGATGCGCCCATCAGCCAGCACGACCTCGGCGCTGAGCAGATTGTCGATCGTCAGGCCGTAGGCGCGGCTGAGATAACCGATGCCACCGCCGAGCGTCAGCCCGCCCACGCCCGTTGTCGAGATGAAGCCACTTGGCGTCGCCAGCCCGTAGGCACTGGCGGCGTGATCCACGTCGCCCCAGGTGCAGCCACCGCCCACCCGCAGCGTCTTGCGGCCGCCATCGACAAACACGCCCTTCATGGGCGACAGGTCGATGACCAGCCCGCCGTCGCAGGTGCCGAGCCCGGCGCCATTGTGCGCACCGCCACGCACGGCCAGCAGCATCCCGCTGTCGCGCGCCGCGTTCACCGCCGCAACGACGTCCGCGACATCGACGCAGCGCGCGATGATCGCAGGACGCTTGTCGATCATGCCGTTGTACACGGTACGTGCCTGATCGTAAGCCGCGTCGCCCGGCTGAATCAGTTGTCCGCGAAAGTTCGCCTTGAGTGCGGTGGCGACGGTTTCGCTCATCGAAGTTTCCATGGTTGCCTCCTGTCCGGCTGGTATGCAGGAGTTTTAGCAACCTCGGCGTTTCGAAAGCGTTAGGTGCGCCGTTACATGGGGGTTCTGTCCCCCGACCTGAGCGCGGCGGTCGCGCGGAGACTAACGCGCGAGTAACGCCCGCGCCGTGACGATGTCGGGCTGATCGAAGCCTTCCGTGAATCGCGCAAGCGGCGCGGCGATCACCTCGTGCGCAGCGACGCGCCCTTGCGCGGCACGCAGTGCCGCCCATGACAGCGTGGCACGCAGTTCAAGCGGGAGGGCGCGTTGGGCCGTGGCGATCTCGATCGCCCTGGTCAACGATGACTCGGCTTCGGCGACGTTGGCGCTGCTGCGCAGCAGCAAGTCGCCGCGCAGACGGTACAGTTCGGCGTCCAGCCAGTGCTCGTCAGTTCGACTGGCACATTCGAACGCCTGGTCCAGAGCCGCCAACGCACTCTCGGTCTCTCCCACGTCGCCGAGACATTCGGCCAGCATGCCCAGATAGAGCGGCAGACGCAGGCGTGCGCCCGTCGCGTGAAAGGCTTCGAGAGCCGCCCGCATGGCCACTACGGCTTCGGCACCCGGCGACTGCTTCGCGTTCGCCCAGACGAGCAGCATGTCTGCCCAGGCGAGGTAGTAGCCTACGTGGTATTGCTCGGCGATCTCGTGCGCCTGGCGGGCATAGTCGAGCGTGAGACCGTGCTCGCCTCGCAGCGCATGCTGTGTCGCCAGATAGGACAGCGCAAGCGCCCGGGAGAACGGGTGCGCTACCCGGTTCGCTATCTCGAGTGCTTCGTGGCCACGTTGAAGAGCCTGATCGGCAAGCCCGCGGAACCACAGTGCGTGCGCCGACCACGCGGCAGCCAGCACGCCGAAGTTACCGCCCATCAGGGACGCATGCTCGGCATGCTGGGCTTCGTCATAGGCAGCGTGCGCGCGTTGATACGCCGGCTCGGCAGCGAGCCAGTCGCCTTGCTGGACCAGGCTGCCCATGATGCTCGTCCATGCCATCACCGAGTAGGTGCCCGAACCGGGCTTCCCCATGCCTGCAAGCACCTCCTCGCTCAGGCTGCGTGCCTGTGCAAGTTCTGCACGCACTGCCAGGAAAAATGACAGGCTGACCTGGGCGCGGGCCTGCTGATTGCTGTCCCCCACCAGCCGGCTCAGTTCCACCGCGCGTCGCAGCGGCGCGTCCAGTTCAGGAGCGGCCCAACCACGGGCGATGCGAATCGGTGGCGCAAGGTCGAGCTGCAGGGCCAGCGACTGACTGGCGCGCTCATGCGGATCGGCAATCTGCTCCGCTTGCACCAGCCCTCGCGTCAGCAATGCCATGGCGTCGTCATAGGCATACACACGCTGCGCAACACCGGCCGCGCGCCGATAGAATGCCGCCGCCTGGGCTGGCTGGCCCGCCTGCTCATAGTGCCAGGCGATCTGCGCGCTTGCCGCATCGGGCGCTTCGCCTGGCGCCCCCTCGAGCGCTCGCGCCACGCGCAAATGCAGGCGGCGGCGCTGCAGCGGACTGACTTCGGCGTAGGCAACGTCGCGGATCTTGTCATGGCTGAAGTCGAAGGCCAGGCCACCACTGTCGGTCTGGCGCACGATGCGCCGCTGCCACAACTCGTCCAGCGCGCCAGCGAGGGCATCCTCGTCGAGGTCGCTGGCCTGGGCGAGGATGTCGGTCGTGAATGCCCGGCCAATGATTGCAGCCACCCCGACCATATCGCGGGCTTCCGGCGGAAGCTGCGCCAGCCGGTTCGAGATGATGGTGTAGACCTTGGGCGGCAACTTCGATGCCATGCCGCCCTGTGTGTTGCCGACCGGCACGGTGTCGGAGCGGGCCCGCGTCATCTCGACCGCAAACAGCGGGTTGCCCTCGCTCTCTTCAAACAGCCGGGTAGCTTCCGTGTCGGCCAGCGGCCGGTCCAGGATCTGGGCCGCAATCTTTGCCGTCTCGGCGGCATCCAGACTCCCCAATGGAATCTCGACGAACTGGTCGTCGCGGCGCAGTGCGTCCAGCAACCGGTTCGCAGCATGTCGCGGCATGATTTCCTCGGGCCGCGCCGTTGCGACCACCATCACCCTTGCCGTCGCGTCAAAGCGCATCAGGAATCGCAGCCATTCGAGCGTCTCGCCGTCGCACCATTGCAGGTCGTCGAGCAGCAACAGCAGCGGCCCGCCTTGTGCAAGCACGGCTCGCGCCAGCGCCTCGAAGAACCGCTGGCGTTGCCAGTACTCGGTCAGCGGCGACGGCGGCGATAGTCCGGATTGCTGCGTGAGGAGTTCGGGCAACAGTCGCGTGACCTCGCTCAGCCACAGTCTGTCGAGCTTGCCGATTGCGCCGCTCAGGGCAGCGCTGCGCAGCCAGCCGGTCACCGGCGCAAACGCGAGCTGACCCTCGGCCGCATAGGCGCGCGAATGCGCGACAGTGATGCCTTGCTCGGACAGATGGACCAGCAGTTCCTCTGCCAGGCGCGATTTGCCGATACCGGCCTCGCCCAGGATCAGCACAAACTGCTTGTCGCCCAGTTGGGTACGCTGCCAGACCTCAAGCAGCCGGCGCCATTCGCCATGCCGGCCAATCATGGGCAGCATCGCCTCCCGCGGGCGTTGGCGCTGCATGGACGCGCCCTGCCCTGCCAGCCGCGCATAGGCCTCGCGCATGGGTTCGCCAGGCAGGACACCCAATTCGCGCGCGAGCGTTTCCACGCACGTTTGATAGGCGCGCATGGCCGATGCGTGGTCGTGGTTCAGCGCATGCAGGCGCATCAGCGCCATGCAGGTCGGCTCGCGGCACGGGTCGAGCCGCTGCAACTGCTGTGTGTACTTCAGCGCCTTGGCATAGTCTCGCCGGTCCTCGCTCAGTTGACCGAGGCGTGCAAGCGCCGCGATGCACTGTTCGCGCAACCTTTCGCGCTCGGCGTGGATCCACTCGTCGTAGCAGTTGGCCAGAAGGTCACCGCGATAGAGATGCGCGGCATGCGTCAGCGATTCTTCTTCAGCGCCAGGGTCGCCGTGCCTTGCGGCCCTGGCCGCAGCCGCAAGCGCCGACTGGAACTGGGCGACATCGAGGTCGAGCGCCGAATCGGGCAACCATCGCACCGTTTGGGCATCGGCATGGATGAACTGATCTGCCTCCGGCCAGGCCTTGCGCAGCTGGAACAGCAGCTGACGTAGGGCATTACGCGCCTGTGCCTGCGAGGAATCCGGCCAGAACAGAACCGCAAGCTGCTGCCGTGTCTGCGGTGCGTCGCGATGCAGGACAAGACAGGCGAGCAGCGCCTGCAAACGGGGCGAGTTTGCGTTGAACCGGGGCGCGTCGGCGCCGTCGAGCTGGAACTCTCCAAACAGACTGACGGAGTAGCGGGTCTGGGAAGTCATGCTGGGGCGCAATACGGCACAAGGCGGCGGGGAGCTCCTGTTCGGCAGCGTGCGATGCGCACTGCGGAAGCGCTCGCGCGGGTGCTGTCTGTCCCACAACCACGCCCGCGCGAGCGGCATTCGTGACTATATCTCCAGTGTCGGGTATTTCGCCCCTTTATTCTGAAATCGAACTCCGCCAGCGGCGTAGCTAATGATGCCTTTTCGCAACGCGGTGCAGGCGCCCCTTGCGGGAGCGCCTGCACCTGCTTGCTGCCGGGTTGTCAGACTGGTTTGGAGGTAACCGCCCGTCGTCCGTTTCGTGTGCCGAGCAGATCGTAGCGATCGAGATTCATGACCTTGTTCCACGCCGCCACGAAGTCGCGCACGAATCTTTCCTTGCCGTCGTCGCACGCGTAGACCTCGGCCAGCGCGCGCAATTGGGAATGCGCTCCGAAGACGAGGTCGGCGGCCGTCGCGGTCCACCGGGTCTTGCCCGAAGTGCGTTCAATGCCCTCGTACACGCTCTTGTCCGCAACGGAAGGTCTCCACGCTGTGCCGATGTCGAGCAAGTTCACGAAGAATTCGTTGCTCAACGTGCCCGGCTTGTCGGTGAACACGCCGTGCCTGGATTGGCCGTGGTTTGCATCGAGCATTCGCATGCCGCCGACGAGTACCGTCATCTGCGGCGCGGTCAGCTTCAGGAGATTGGCCCGGTCCAGCAGACGGGTTTCCGGCGACAGAGGGTCTTCTGCCCGGAAATAGTTCCGGAACGCGTCACCGATAGGTTCGAGCACGTCAAAGATGCTCTCATCCGTCTGTTCCTGCGATGCATCGGTGCGGCCCGGCGCGAACGGGACGCTAATGTTGAATCCCGCTTTTCTGGCCGCTTCCTCAACAGCGGCGCAACCGCCAAGAACAATCAGATCGGCAAGCGAGACTTTCTTGCCGCCGGACTGCGAGCCGTTGAAGTCGTTCTGGATGCGCTCTAGGGCTGTCAGGACCTTTGCCAGCCGCGAAGGCTCGTTGGACTCCCAGTCCTTTTGCGGCGCCAGGCGAATCCGCGCGCCATTCGCACCACCACGTTTATCGGTGCCACGGAAGCTGGCGGCAGCGCCCCACGCTGTCGATATCAACTCAGGGACGGACAGACCAGAACCGAGGATCGTTCGCTTGAGGGCGTCGATATCCTGTTCGCTGACCAGTTCATGGTCGACGGGTGGGATCGGGTCCTGCCAAAGCTGCGCCTCGGGGATCCATGGGCCCAGATAGCGCGAGCGAGGACCCATGTCACGGTGAAGCAATTTGAACCAGGCTTTGGCAAATGCATCCTCGAGCTGGTCCGGATTGTCGTGAAAGCGTTTGGCAATCGGTCCGTAGATCGGATCCATGCGCAGTGACAGGTCTGTGGTCAGCATCGTCGGCGAATGTCGCCTGGACGCTCCATGTGCATCGGGCACCGTGTCATTCGCTTCCGGATTCTTCGGCTTCCACTGCTTCGCGCCCGCCGGGCTTGTCGTCAGTTCCCACTCGTATTTGAACAGGTTCTCCAGAAAGCCGTTGTCCCATTTGGTCGGATTGTTGGTCCATGCGCCTTCAAGTCCGCTGGTAATCGCGTCGGAACCCTTGCCGCTGCCGAACTTGTTCTTCCAGCCCAGGCCTTGCTCCTCGATCGGGGCGCCCTCCGGTTCCAAACCGACATTCCCTGCCGCCGGCGCAGCACCATGTGTTTTGCCGACGGTGTGGCCGCCCACGATGAGCGCAACGGTTTCTTCATCGTTCATGGCCATGCGGGCAAAAGTCTCTCGGATATCCCTCGCCGCAGCGAGCGGATCGGGGTTGCCCCCTGGCCCCTCTGGATTCACGTAGATCAGGCCCATCTGTACGTTGGCGAGTGGCTTGGCGAGTTCGCGGTCGCCGCTGTAGCGCTCGTCCCCGAGCCAGGTGTCCTCCGGACCCCAGAATATGTCTTCTGGCTCCCAGACATCAGGCCGGCCAAAGCCGAAGCCAAAAGTCTTGAACCCCATTGATTCATAAGCCACATTGCCCGCAAAGATCAGCAGATCGGCCCACGAAACCTTCTGGCCATACTTTTTCTTCAGGGGCCAGAGCAGTCGGCGCGCCTTGTCGAGATTGGCGTTGTCCGGCCAACTATTGAGCGGCGCGAACCGCTGCTGGCCCTCGCCGCCGCCACCGCGGCCATCGGCGATGCGGTACGTGCCGGCGGCATGCCAGGACATGCGAATGAACAACGGCCCATAGTGGCCGTAGTCGGCCGGCCACCAATCCTGCGATGTCGTCATCAGCTGGATGAGGTCTTGCTTCAGCGCGTCAACGTCAAGACCCCTGAACTGGTCCGCATAGTCGAATTCTTCTTCCAGCGGGCAGGACAGGTGCGAGTGCGTGTGAAGCACCGAAAGATCCAGTTGATTCGGCCACCAGTCCTTGTTCCGCCTGGGGCGGCTGACCTTTGGAGTCGGTGAAGGGATGGCAGGGTTCTCGCTCTCGCTAACACTTCTGGTATGTTGCTTGTCAGTCATATCATCCTCCAGGACGGGGGGTACCATATTTGAGGTGGCATTCCGTTGGAGTAGTACTTGCCGGCACAAAATCAAGGCAAAGATGTTGAAATTTAATAATCAGCGCAATAGCGAAAGCCAATCGCAAAGTTTGCCTCGGCCAGGTCGCACTCCCTCCACCAGAAACTACTGATTGGGCGGTTGCCTTGATCCTTGCTTCCGTCAAGGCTGGGCGATTTATCAAAGTCCCTGCTGCAGCTTGAAAGTGATTCTGATGCGCCCTAGTTTGGATGCGTCGGTGCGACAAGCCGGCTTGAGTGAAACGGGAGCCAGAAATGCCAAGTCCTAAGGAAGTCGTTCAAGCGTCATACGAGGCGTATCGCAGGAGGCAAATCGATACCGTCATGAGCCTCATGGCCCCACAGGTTGACTGGAAGTTCGTCGGGCCGCCGGCCATGCGGTACGCAGGCCCGCGCGGAACCCTGGCGGAGATTCGCGAAGTCTTCGAGCAGATGATGCAGGACGATGTCATCGAGGTCTTCGAAGCTCGCGAATTTATCGAAGCCGGAGACGATTTGGTGGTGCTCGGCTTTGTAAAGGGGACTACGGTGCCGGAAGGCAAGCCGTTCGAATCCGACTGGGCGCATGTGTTCACTGTGCGCGACGGCAAGATTACGCGCTGGCGCGGCTTCTACGATACCGCCGCCCGTTGTGTCTAAGGCTCTGCAGGCCTCAGGAAAAAGGACGAAGCGCCAGTTCGAGACCCAGGATGATCAGGAACATGAGAAAGCCACGACGGAAGGCTTGGGGACTGATCTTCTGCCGCACGATCGCGCCCAACCACATTCCTGCGAGCGCGGGAATGACAGCCAGAAGGGACAAGCCGAGCTGATCGAGTCGAAACGCGTCTTGGGCCAGGAGCCCTCCTGCGAGTGCGACTGTGGAGACGGTGAACGAAAGGCCAAGGGCCTGCACGAGTTCGTCCTTCTGAAGACCCAACGACTGCACATAGGGCACGGCAGGAATCGTGAAGATACCGGTGACGCCAGTCAATACCCCGGTAACAATGCCGATGACGGGCGAAAGCCAGGACTCGAGCCGTTCCGGGACCGAGAGCGTCGGCAAGAACAGAGCGTAGGCAGCATAGGCGATCAAGGCCAGGCCCAACGCACGTCCCGCCCAGACCGGGTCAACGATTACCAGCAGTCGCGTCCCCATCAGGGTACCGATCACGATGCAGAGCATCATTGCCCAGAGCCGTCGCATGAGACGGAGCGTGCCGCGCCCAGCCAGCATTTGCCACACGTTGGTCACGAACGACGGAATGATCAGGATCGCCGCCGCTGTGAGCGGTGACATGATCGCGCCAAGCACGCCCATGGCAACCGTTGGCAACCCCATTCCCGTCACGCCTTTGACCATACCGGCCCCGACGAACGTGGCGGAGAGCAGGCAAATCGATTCAATGGTCAGAGTATTCATACGATGGTCCGCGCAGTCATAGCGGCCATTACATATCGGGTCCTGGGCTGGCACAATGCGGTTTTTCCGACACCCCCTTCGGATTTGCCGAAGGAAAGCCGTCTTGGAGGCCGTATGAGATTCGATCTCGCGGATCTGCGCTTGTTCGTTTGCGTGGTCGATGCCGGCAGCATCACAGCCGGGGCCAGACAAGCAAACCTTGCGTTGGCGTCGGCAAGCGAGCGTCTCAGCAATATCGAGGCGGATGCCGGTGTCGTCCTGCTTGAGAGAAGCCGCAAAGGGGTAGTAACCACCGAGGCAGGCGAGGCGCTGGCGCACCATGCCCGTCTGATCCTCCGACAGCACAGCCTGTTGCAAGGGGAGCTACGGGACTTTGGTGCTGGTGCACGCGGTACGTTGCAGCTGTACGCAAATACGGCGGCGCTGACTGGCCTGTTGCCGGAGAAGCTTGCCCCGTGGCTTGCACAGCGTCCGCGTCTGCACATGGATCTCAGAGAACGTACAAGTGCCGAGATCGTGAAGATGATCAGCGCGGGACTGGCCGAAGCGGGCGTGGTATCCGATGCCGTCAATCCCACGGGTCTCACAATCCAGCCCGTCGGCAGCGACCATCTCGTCCTGATTGTTCCTGTGGCACACAGACTCGCAGCATCGAAGGAAGTTTGCTTTGCCGAAATTACGGGCGAGCAGTTCGTTGGCCTGGAGGCGGGGAGCGCGCTTCAAGACCACATCGAAGAACACGCCGCAGGTCTGCGTAAGACGTTGTCACTCCGTATTCGCATGAAGACCTTCGAGGGATCGTGCCAGATGGTGTCGCAGGGAGTGGGAGTCGCGATCATTCCGTTGGCGGCCGCAAAACGCTATCGACGCAGATATCCGTTCAAAACCCTCATGATCAGAGAGGATTGGGCGCGCAGACAGCTCTGCCTGTGCTTTCAGCAATGGCACAGTCTGTCTAAGCCGATGCAAAGTCTGCTGGCGCATCTCGGTGGTAGACCGCAGACCCCCTCACTGTGAACAATGTGACAACACAAGGCGACCGGTCCGCTACGGCAATCGATACTCCATCCGTATGGTTGCAGACCCAATCAGTATTGGACTGAGCCCCGCCGCCGCCAATACGATGCATGCGAAGTGTCGACCCACACGAACGAGGGCGCGCCCCAGCGCAGAGGTCGCCATGTCAGCGCCCCTGGAGGCACCAGCAATGCCCTCGCCCGCCCGCCTAATCTACCGACATCAAGCATGAACAAGCCCTGCATTATTTCTGTTGCGATCACGGGATCACTGCCGCGCAAGAAAGACAATCCGGCTGTGCCAATCACAGTGAGCGAGCAAGTGGAATCTACCCAGGCGGCATTCGAAGCCGGGGCGACCCTGGTTCATCTCCACGTGCGCAACGATGACGAAACGCCCACGTCAAATCCGGATCGTTTCGCACTGGTGCTGGAGGGCATTCGCAAGCACGCGCCGGGCATGATCACTCAGGTGTCCACCGGTGGTCGCTCCGGCGCCGGCAATGAGAGAGGCGCAATGCTTTCCCTGCGGCCTGATATGGCGTCCCTGGCAACCGGGTCGGTCAATTTCCCAGCCCGCGTCTATGACAATCCGCCGGAGCTGGTCGACTGGCTCGCCGCCGAGATGAAAACCTACGGCATCAAGCCCGAAGTCGAGGCCTTTGACCTGTCGATGATCTTCCAGGCCGCTGCCATGCAGGCGGCCGGCGCGATCGTCGGTCCGCTACACATCCAGTTTGTCATGGGCATCAAGAATGCAATGCCCGTCGATCGCGAAGTGCTTGAATTCTACGTTCAGACCCTGAAGCGCCTTTCGCCCGATGCGACATGGACTGGCGCCGGCATCGGTCGCCATCAACTGACAATGGCCCGCTGGTCACTGGAACTCGGGGGACACTGCCGCACCGGGCTCGAGGACAATGTGCGACTGGACAAGAATACGCTCGCCCCATCTAATGCCGCGCTTGTGCGCCAGGTTGCCGAGCTTTGCAAGGAGTATGGTCGCCCTGTCGCAACCGCGGCCCAGGCGCGCGAGATCATGAGTCTGGGTTGAAGATGCGTCCCCTCGAGCCGCACCGCTAGATGCGCCCGAATTCGGGGCTCGCTGCCTCAGAGCGGCATGTGGTCGGTCGAGAACTCGTAGCGGGCGCCGTCGGAGTTGACATCGAATTTGCCTGCCTTTGCGCCATCGGCGTAGATGTCGTACTTCGCAGCCCGAGCACCGGCAGTGTAGGGATCGAACTTTGTGCTGTCAGCCAGAACCGGGGCAGCCGACAAGGCGGCGGCGATGGCGGTGATGACGATCAAGGTGTAGCGGGTGGCGTTCATGATTTCCCTCTCTCTTTTCTCTTTTTTTCCGAGCGACCCGCCAGTGATGGAGTTGCTGCGTTGCGGTATCGCATGGATTGAAAGATAAGGGTTTTCCCGAAAGCGACAAAGAGGGAACTCAGCAACAGACGGTTTCCCGTTACGCAACAATCACCTGGTCGAAATCATGGCATGCCCGGTCAAGCCCCCTTCCTAGTTGGCCTTCCCACCTTAGCCAACGGTAGATTCTCCAGTCGCTCGGCGATGACGTCGCGCAACGCTTGCGATGCGCCCATCTTCTCCAGAAGGCCTGGCCAATGCGCGTGGGCCATGGACACGGCCTCCTTGACCGCGGCTGTAGCGATCCGCCTGGGGATGCCGGCCTTGTCCGCGATATCTTCATAAAGATCCATGGTCTCCTTGCGCTGGATCTCGTCAATCGCAACGTTCTGACCATAGGACGTGAAGTTGGGCAAGGCAGCGACGCACACGATGTCGTACGCCGGCGAGAGCTCCGGCAGCTTCCGGTCGCGGTAGATCACCGAGAAGTTCTTCAGATGCGCGTCGCTATTGCCGATCAGCGTATTGACTGCCTGGCGCAAGAAGAACTGTCGTACGTTCTCAAATCCCTTCGGGCTGAGCCGGTACAGTGCCGCCAGTAGCCGAATGTACTCTTCACGCTTTGCGTACTTCCTGTTGGGCATCCGGCCGAGCATTTGACAGCCGTCCTCCGCATGGAGAAGGCCACCGTCGGCGGCGCGATCAAAGCGCTCCACCGCCAGGTAATGCAAGCCCTTTCCCATCAAATCTGCCAGGTCCGGCACGTCGATACTCGACATGGGAAGAACCTGGATCGGGGCGATGTTCACTCCGGCCGCCGCTGCAAGATGCATCGACACGTATTCGTTGAACACCTGGGAATCGTCATTCTTCGCCGGCAGCTTGGCGATGATGTCGGATACCTTCCCCTTAGTCGGGAGGGTGTACCGCTCGCCCTTGCGCATCGTCGAAAGCGCCAGCTTGTTCTGGACACCCGAAACCGACGCCGCGCCTTCCGTCGCGCCTTCGACTACCGCGATCTCGAGGTTGTCAGCGCCGCCCGTCACGCCGTAGGTGCGCACGTATCCCGGCAGTGCGCGGACATCGGCCGGCTTCACAACGATGGCGCCCGGCAAATCGTTGCCAGCGGAGGCCAGAACGCCAAAATCGTCCTTGTCCTCAGGATTCGTTCGGGTGGACTCAAGGCGCTTGCGCAGTTCGCCCTCCGGCAGCAACCCGGCAAAGTACGGGGGAAGCTCGCCGCCCGTGTTGTAGATCGCGGGGTGGAACGCGTTGTCGAACACTGCCGACGTGGCTTCCCGGCCAATCTCTGTTGGCAGAGTAATGGACAAGCTGAGCGTGTAACGCTCGTTGTCGCCACGGTATTCGTCCGTGGG
The DNA here is from genome assembly GCF_057073735.1 of Cupriavidus sp. C1SS-2L. Taxonomy (NCBI): domain Bacteria; kingdom Pseudomonadati; phylum Pseudomonadota; class Betaproteobacteria; order Burkholderiales; family Burkholderiaceae; genus Cupriavidus; species Cupriavidus sp. C1SS-2L. The sequence continues at coordinate 1,784,115 of NZ_CP172708.1, read as the reverse complement.
AACGAAGCGGGTATTCCCACCCGCTTCACAAAGGAAGCCGCAGAGCCGCCCATGAAGGTGAACCTCCAGGTACCGGGGGTGCAGTTCAAAGCTCATTATTTGCTCACCAGGTAATCCAGTGTGGACCGAGCAGTGCGATCCGGACCGCTACCTTTGCCGTCGAGAACCTGGCGTACCTCAGCCAGCTTCTCCTTGGGCACCAGTACCCACTCGGCATCCATGGCAGCGGCCAGCGATTCGAAAGTCGAGGCCCGGCTATCCTTTTTCCCCCGCAGGATAGTCGAGAGGTTTTGCGCTGCCATACCGATCATCCGGCTCAGATCGGCGATGGTGATGCCGCGGCGATTGCGCAGGGTCTGCGTCTGCGAGAGTAATGACATAGCATACTTTTTGCGCTGGAAACTCTTCCATAGTATGTGGCTTCAATCGCCGCCGGACAAGAGAGATACACGCTATCGAATGCATGTACGCCAAAATCCATGCAATAGGTGGTGGACAAAGCGCAAACTAGCCCTTGCGAAGTGACTGAGCCGGAAAATACTATCGAATACCTCCTTTACCAAAACAATGCAATAGCATTGCTTTTTCACTTATACATGCTCCCTACAGCACAACGTACGCCGAAAGCCTAAGAGGCGGCCCGCTGGAGACCTCCGCACTTAGTGCAATGTCTTCAACCGGTTGTTTGCCGTACGCGCGCCTTCCGTACCGGGATATTTGGCCACCACCTGTTCCAGCGTTTTGCGCGCGGCCGGCTTCTGACCGGATTCGAGCTGGTTATTGGCCACCGCGATCATGGCGTCCGGCACCTTCGGATGCGTCGGGTTCGCATGGATCATTTGCTGTAGCACCCAGGTGGACCCCTTATAGTCGCGCTGCGCGTATAGCGAGTTGCCGAGCCAGTACTGCGCCAGCGGCACGTACGGGCTCTGCGGATACTTCTTGATAAACGACGAGAACGAGTTCCCCGCGCTCTTGAAGTCGCCCGCCTGGAAATGCCTGAGCGCGGCGTCGTATTCGGGCTTCTCCCCCGGCGCCGATGTCCCTTGGCGGTCTTCGGCCGAAGCCTGCTGCGGCTCGCGCGTCTTCAGGCGCCCATCAAGGTCGGCGTAGTAGTCCTTCTGCTGCTTCTGCAGGGTCGTCACCGTGTTTTGCAGCACTTCGTTCTGGCCGCGTAGCCGCGCCACTTCCTGGCGCAGGCCTTCGAGCTGGTTCTGGAGGTCGAGCGTGGTGCGGCTGTTCTGCTCGATGCGCTGGGTCGCAGTCGCCTGGAAACTGTTGAACTGGTCACGCAGGTTGATGACCGTCCTGCGTGCCTGGTCATCGTCGAACGCTCCGGCATGCGCCGGCGCGGTTGGCAGGAGGCCGCCGCCAGCCATAGCGGCGAGCCACAACAGGGTGAGAACGCGTACTTTCATAAACGGATCGTGGTTGGTTGTGTCAGTTAGCCTCGTCACATCGGCGGGCGGGGGGGCAAAGGCCGAATGCATCTGCGGGCCTGTCCAGCCCGGCATAACTCCTCGCTCTGCCCGCATTGACCGCCAGCTTGAGCCACGAAAGCCATCTCCCCTGCCCGTCCCGGGTCAGCCCGTAGCTGGCCACCTGATACTGGATCCAGCGAATCTTCGCCGTCCGCTTAGTGTTCGTGGTCATCGCTGCTGCTATCGATACTGTCGCCGCCGTCGGCGGACGGTGCCTGTACGCCCGGATCCGGCTGCTGTGGGTGCTGGGCCTGGTTCCCTGCCGGCGCTTGCCCGCGACCCTTCCCCCGTCGCCGACTGCTGTCCCGCTCGTGCAGCGCCCCGCGCAACTCCGCCAACAGCTGAGGCACGAGCGCCGCCTCGGCTTCGGCGCGCTCGGCGCGTCGCTGTGCCGCCGCCAGCTCGGTGCCCATCCGCTCCTGCTCGAGCGCCTGCCGGCCCTGCGCCTGTTCGGCGGCCGAAAGCCGGTCCGTGAGCGCTACGACCTGGGCTTCGAGCCGGGCGCGGACCTCGGCCTGCGACACCGCGGCGTCGCGGGCTTCGCTGCGCGCCGCCGCCAGTTCGCCGCGCAACTCTTCGGCGGTGCGGTCGCTCTTCTGGCGAGCCGTGCGTTCCTGGTCGAGCTCACGCAGCGCGCGCCGCTCGCTCGCCTCGGCCCGTTCCTGGGCAATGACCACCTGCTCGCGCGCACGCTCGAGCTCGGTCGAGAACTGGGTGCGCAGATCCGCCAGCTGACGGCCCGCCGCCTCCAGCTCGCTCCGTCCCGCTTCCCATCGCGCCCGCGTCGCGGCGTGCGCCTGGCGCTCGGCCGCCAGTTCGACCTGGACCGCTTCATGCGCCTGCCGGGCCTCGCCCAACTGCGCCGAGATCGCCAGTGCGTCCTCGCGCGCCGCTGCTGTCTCGGCGCGCGCGGCATCGCGCCCGGCCTCGGCCGCATTCGCCGCGTCGCGGGCTTCCGCCCGGAGCGCCGCCAGCTCGCTGCTGGCGGCTTCGTTGGCGGCCTGCCAAATCGTCTTGATGGCGTCGGCGGCGACTTCTTTCAACGCATCGGGCAGATCCGGGTGGTCAATCGTGACACGGGTGCGCCCGCGCAACTCCTGCCAGAACTGCTGCAGCACCTCGGCGGGCGTGCCCATGCTGCCCTTGCGCACCAGGCTGTAGAGCTTGTTGGCGGTGGGCGTCACGCCATAGCGAAAGAACAGCAGGCCGCAGACTTCCCGGTACAGCGCCCGGGTTTCGGGGAAGCGGCCGCGCAGTTCGGCGAGGTCGGCTTGCAGGGCGGAATCGGTTAAATCCAGGTCGGCAACGGGCATTGGAAGGTCAAATCGGCTCGATGTGTATATATTACTACGTAATACGTTATTTATTTTGATTGATGTGCATTTTCTTAGACATAAGTGTTCTTATGTCTATAATAACGTCGAGATCACATTTCTCCCCTTGCCCTCGCTATGCAACCCGCCTTGGATGTCCACTCCCCGGTCGCCCGCGCCCTCGCCGCCATCGTGCCTGTACCGATCGAGCGCTTGCACCTGCCCATCGAGCTTTCTGGTGCTCAGGGCACGAATCGGGCGCCGGCGCGCGGGTCGCAGATTGCAGCGTCGGATGATTTGGCCGCTGTTGCCGCCTGGCTCGCGCGCTATGCCAACAGTCCGGCCACGTTTCAGGCCTATCGGCGCGAAGTCGAGCGGCTCGTGTTGTGGGCCACGCTGCAACGCGGGAAGCCTCTGTCGTCACTGACGCATGAAGATTTGCTGGCCTACGAGCACTTCCTCGGCGACCCCCAACCCGCCGCGCGGTGGGTGCTCGGCGCCGGCAAGAAGCTCGCGCGCAGCCACCCCGGCTGGCGCCCGTTTGCCGGCCCGCTGTCGCCGGCGAGCACGCGCCAGGCCATGGTCATCCTCAATGCCTGTTTTGCGTGGCTTACGGAAGCCGGCTACCTGTCAGGCAATCCGCTTTCGCTGGCGCGGCGCCGGCGCGGGCCGACGCAGGCCAGGATTACGCGCTACCTGAGCCACGCGTTGTGGGATGCGGTCAAGGAAGCCATCGAAGCGATGCCGACCGGTACCGAGCGCGAGTGCCTGCACGCGGCGCGCTGCCGCTGGCTTTGCACGGTGCTGTACCTGGCGGGTCTGCGCGCCTCGGAAGTCGCCGGCACCACCATGGGGGCCTTCTTCTGCCGGCGCGACGCCCAGGGGATTGAGCGCTGGTGGCTGGAGGTCGTCGGCAAGGGCAGCAAGCCGCGGCTGGTCCCGGCGACCGACGAACTCGTTGCCGAACTCGCCCGCTACCGGCGCGCGAATGGCTTGCCGCCCATGCCGCAGCCCGGGGAAGATCGGCCGCTGGTGTTGCCGGTGATCGGCCGCGCGAACCCCGATAAGGCGATGTCGCGCGGCGCCCTGCATCTGGTCCTCAAGGAAGTGTTCAGCATGGCGGCAGAGCGCTTGCGCGCGCGCGGGCCGCAATGGGCGGCGCAGGCCGATGTGCTGGCCAGCGCGTCGGCACACTGGCTGCGGCATACGGCGGGCTCGCACATGAGCGACCGGCAGGTGGACCTGCGCCATGTCCGCGACAACTTTGGCCACGCGTCGATCTCCACCACCAGCATCTACCTGCATACCGAAGACGATGCGCGGCATGAGGCGACGCAGGAGCGGCATCGGATTGGCTGGACCAGCAAGGCATGAGCAGTGTCCGCCCCTACCTGGACGCTTCGGCGCTGCCTTGCGCGCCTTGTGACGATGCAACATTTAATGCAAAATCCCCTGAAATCTGAACGCAGCGGCACCGGCGGGCGGCTGCAGTCTGCCACGCAGGCGCGCCTTGCAAGTCTCGCTGCTGCCATCCGCGTTGATGACACCAAGGGGTGTGGCGCACCGGCCCAAGCTTCACTAGAGACCTCGCTGCGTTTCACACGCTAATGCAATGACGCCGGACACCTCTCTCGAAAAGACCTCCCAAAGCATGGACGGGGGCGACGACTGCCCCTTGCGCTGGTTCGATGCGGATCTCGGTGCGTTCGAATCGCTCGAGCGGCTGATCGCCGAGCATCCGGCGGATTTTTTCGCCGGCAAGAGCTTTGAACCGGTAGGCGCTTGCCACACACGCGAGGCAGTGTTCGCGTCGGTAGAACTGCCAGAGACGCCGACATCGCCGCAAGCGCATGCCGATCATCTGCTCCATGACGTGTTTCGGCACGTGATGCCCGTGGCATCGCCGACCTTCGTCGGACACATGACGTCGTCGCTGCCATCGTTCATGCCTTCTCTGGCCAAGGTGGTCGCTGCGCTGAATCAGAACGTCGTGAAGCTGGAGACGTCGGGTGCGCTGACCGGGCTCGAGCGCCAGGTCGTCGGCATGCTGCACAAGCTGGTGTTTAGCCAGGACAGTGCGTTCTATGGCAGATGGCTGCACGATGCAGATCACGCGCTTGGCGCCATCTGTTCTGGTGGCACGGTCGCCAACCTCACCGCCTTATGGGCGAGCCGCAACAAGCTGCTGGGCGCGCGTGATGGCTTCGCCGGCATCCATCGTGCCGGCATGGTGGCAGCGCTGCGCCATTATGGCTATGACGGCCTCGCGATCGTCGTCTCGGAGCGCGGCCACTACTCGTTGGGCAAGGCAGCCGATGTGCTTGGCATCGGGCGCGACAATCTCGTGCCTGTCGAGGTCGATGCGGAAGGCCGCATGCGCATCGACTTGCTGCGCGACACCATGCGTGACCTGCAGCAGCGCAACATCCGGCCGATGGCGATCGTCGGCATAGCGGGGACCACCGAGACAGGCTCGGTCGATCCGCTGGATGCGATTGCGGATATTGCGCAGGAGGCCGGCTGCCATTTCCACGTGGATGCAGCATGGGGCGGCGCAACGCTGCTGTCGGAGCGCGAGCGCTGGCGCTTCGCGGGCATCGAGCGTGCCGATTCCGTCGTCATCGATGCGCACAAGCAGTTCTACGTGCCGATGGGCGCCGGCATGGTGCTGTTCCGCAGCCCCGCGTGGACGCAGGAAATCATCCAGCATGCGAACTACATCGTGCGCAAGGGCTCGGTGGACCTGGGCCGTCATACGCTCGAAGGCTCGCGTGGCGCGGCGGCTGTCATGCTTTACGCGAACCTGCATCTGCTCGGTCGCAAGGGTTTGGCGCAGTTGATCGACCGCAGCATCGACAACGCCCACTACTTTGCTTCGCTGATTGCGCAGCAGCCGGATTTCGAGCTCGTCAGCCATCCGCAGCTTTGCCTCCTGACCTATCGTTACTTGCCTGAGACCGTGCGCGCAGCACTGGCAACGGCTTCGGAGGACAAGCGCGAGAAGATCCTGGATGCGCTCGATGCGTTGACCGTCAGCATCCAGGAAATGCAGCGCGATGCCGGACGCTCGTTCGTGTCGCGCACGCAGTTGACGTCAACACAGTTTGCAGGGCGCCCGATTGCGGTTTTCCGCGTGGTGCTGGCCAATCCGGATACAACGCATGCCATCCTGCAGGACATCCTTGACGAACAGCGCATGCTGGCGGCGGCCAGCCCATGCATGGCTGCGCTGATGGCTCTGGTGGAAGCCAGCGGCAGGCTTCAGCGCTGACGCTGGCGCGCGTCAGTGGCTTTCCTTCGGCCGGGATACCGGACCCTCAAAACGAGCCGCCAGCCATTGAGAGAACACTCGCACGCGCGCCGATAGCTGCCGGTTCTGCGGATACAGCACGGAGACAGGCATCCGTGGCGGCGGGCTGTCAGGCAAGACGATGCGTAGCCGGCCATCGGCCAGTTCTTTCTCGATCCGGTACCGCGGCACTTGTACGAGCCCAAGTCCGGAGATTGCGGCGCCCGTATAGAGATCCGCCCCGGTCACCGAGATCTTCGACGTGAGCTGCAAATCGACGGTTTCCTCGCCAACGTGGAAATCCAGGGCGCTCGGCTGCCCTGTCGCGCTGGAAACGTAGTTCACGGCGTAGTGGTGCTTGAGATCATCCAGCGTGTTCGGCACGCCATGCCGCTCAAGGTATGCCGGGCTTGCCACGGTGACCTGTTCCAACAACGCGATCTGCCGCCCGATCAGGGACGAGTCCTGCAACACGCCGGCACGCAGTACGCAGTCCACGCCTTCCCGAACCAGGTCCACCAGCCGGTCGTCCTCGCCGACATGCAAGGTGATGTCCGGATACTGTGCCAGGAACTCACCCAAGGCCGGCATGACGAAATGCCTGGCAAGTGTCCCCTGCAGGTTCACCCGCAGCAAGCCCTTGGGCGGCGCGTCGCGAAACGAATTCTCCGCCTCTTCCAGGTCGGTCAGAAGGCGCAAACAGCGATGGTAGTAAGCCTCGCCGTCGTGCGTCATTCGCACCTGACGGGTGGTGCGCTCCAGCAGCCTGACGCCGAGGCGCTGCTCCAGCCGCTTGATGAGATTGGTCACCGTCGCGCGTGGAATCTGGAGATCCTCCGCCGCCAGCGAAAAGCTGCGCCGATCGGCGATCCGGACAAAAACCTGCATTTCCTGAAAACGATCCATCAGCGCCAATTGTTGAGCAACGACATAACGTGCGGCGCCCAGATTCGCAGGCCCTGCCGCAAAAATGCAGGATAGATCAATCCCGGGAGAAAGTTAAAGCAAATGGAATTGTGATCACAATTTACACGTAATTATCTTTGACGGTGAACAGTCCAGAATCCTTCTCACCCCCCTGACCCAAGGATTCAGACCATGACGACCAGTTCCAAAGTTGCCCTGATCACCGGCGCCTCCCGCGGCATTGGTGCCACCATTGCGCGCCGGCTGGCCAGTGACGGTTTCGCCGTCGCCATCAACTACGCATCCAATGCGGCCGAAGCCGACGCCCTGGTGGCCGAGCTGGCCCAGGCTGGCGTCTCTGCCATCGCGGTCAAGGCCGACGTTTCCAGGGCTGATCACGTGCATGCCATGTTCGCCACCGTCGAAGACCAACTCGGCAAGATCGACGTGCTGGTCAACAACGCCGGCGTCCTCAAGACCGCTCCGCTGGCGCAGACCAGCGACGAGCTGTACGCGCAGAATTTCGCGATCAATACCCAGGGTGTGTTCAATACCCTGCGCGAAGCTGCCACGCGCCTGAACGATGGCGGGCGCATCATCAACCTGTCGACTACCACTTTGGCGCTGAACCTGCCCGGCTACGCTATCTACAACGGCACCAAGGCCGCAGTGGAAGCCTTCACCCGTGTTTTCGCGAAGGAACTGCGCGGCCGCCGCATCACGGTCAACGCGGTGGCGCCCGGTCCGGTGGCCACGGACTTGTTCCTCAATGGCAAGACTGACGAGCAGATCGACACCTTCGCCAGGATGCCGCCGCTGGAACGGCTGGGCCAGCCCGAGGACATCGCCGGTGTCGTGGCATTCCTGGCCGGCAAGGACGGCGCCTGGGTCAATGGACAGGTGCTGCGCGCCAATGGTGGCGTTGCCTGATCCCGACAGGTCCGGCGGCTGGCGGCCCGGTCATGCAGTTCCTGGCGATCGGCCGATAGCTTCGTGGGCTCGGCCATCGCGGAGCGTCGAATCCATGTACCCTGCCAGGGTGGCGCGGCAACGGTGGGGGGGCGAACCGCGCAGGCTTGCACCTTGGAGATCCACCCCGTCCCGGAGGTTGCGACATGGCCATCCAGCTCAATCACACCATTGTGTTTTCCCGCGACAAGAAGGCGTCAGCCGACTTCCTCTGCGAGATCCTGGGACGTCCCGCGGCGGTCCCCTTTGGACCGTTTCTTACCGTACGGCTGGACAACGATGTCACGCTCGACTTTATGGACGCGGAAGGCGATGTGGCCATGCAGCACTATGCCTTCCTGGTCAGCGACGCCGAATTCGAGCAAGGTTTCGCCCGCATCCAGGCGCGCAATCTGAAGTACTGGGCGGACCCCTACCGTCGCCGCCCCGGCGAGGTCAACACGGACGGTGGCGGCCGCCGGATTTACTTCGAGGATCCGAGCCAGCATTTTTTGGAGATCTTCACGAAGGCATAGGTCGCATGCTCGTGGAGAGGCGCGCAGAGCACAGATGCGCGGCCTCGGCGAAAACCAGAGCGATCGCGATCAATCCGGCACCCACGATACTGAGGTATTGCCGGTCGATGAACAGCAGCACAATGCCCCCGAGAACACCTGAGCAGGCCAGCCCGCCGTAGGTAGCCGTATTGTTAAGGGCCAGCAGCAACGGCGCCATGGGAGGCGCGATTTTTACCAGCCGGTGCTGTTGCGGCACAATCAATCCCCATCCGACCAGCCCCCAGGCGACCAAGGAGACTGCGGCGGTGACCATGTATGCCGAAGTCCATGGCAGCGCACAGAAATTGAGAATGCCGATGCAAAGGCCTGCATTGATGATCTTGCGACTGTCGAAGCGGTCAACGAGGCGGCCGGCAAGCATGTTCCCGACTGTCGCGGCGCAGCCCCAGACGAGCAGCATGCCGGCCAGCACGCGTTCGTCGCCGCCGGTCACCCGATCCAGCACGAGTCCGGCATAGGTGTAGACCATCAGGAAGCCGCCGAACGCAAACAGGGACGTGAGCAGGGTCAGGGCAACGCGGACGTCGCGCAGGGGCGTCAGCCTATCGCGCAGCGAGATTCGCGCAGGCTGAGGAACCGAGCGCAGCATGGCCCCGATCCCGATCATCGCGATCAGCCCCAGGAGCGCGACGAACCAGAGCGTGGTTCTCCAACTGCCGAACCCACCGATGAACGTGCCGATCGGGGCGCCCAGCGCCGTTGCGCCCGCGAGGCCGGCGGTCACCGTGGCAAGCGCGCGCCCTCTCCTCTCAGGAGCCGCCAGTAACGTGGCGACACCCAATGCGGTAGGAGAGAACATCGCCGCGCCAAGGCCCGCCAGCGCGCGACTGAACAGGACCGTGTTCAAATCCGTCGCAAGGGCTGTGATGGCATTGCCAATGACGAAGATGCCGAGCGCGGTGACCAGCAGCAGCTTTCTTGGCCACGCCCCCGCGACAGCCGCCATCACCGGCGCCAGGATTGCATAGGACAGCGCATAGACGGTGACCATCTGGCCCGCGAGGCTCGGGGTCGTGTGCAGCGATGCAGCGACGTTCGGAAGAATGCCGGCAACAACGAAGTTGTCCGTTCCCATGGCAAACATGCCGAGGGCCAGCATCAGTAGTCGACGATCCATTTGAATGACCTTTACTGGAATGACGTTTACGTGGATTGGGAAGTGGGTGCGCTACCAAGGCCTTTCCCAAAGCTGCTGAGTCAGTGTTCCGTGGGCCGCCTCGATCATGGCACCCGCGTGCAACAGCCGCATTTCGCGGAATGCCGGCGCAACGAGCTGGACGCCGACAGGCAATCCCTGTGACAGCCCTGTCGGGACGTGCAGCCCTGGCAACCCACACACGGCAACCGCCATAAGCGGGCTCTGTATTTCCAGCAAGCGACGCATTTCATCGACTGAGCCCTGATCTGCGCCCCACGGCAGTGGCTGGCGACACGAGGTAGGCATGAGCACCAGCGGATGGCGCTGGAACAAGATATTCCAGCTGCGGCGCATTTCATCGCGTGAAGCGATTGCTGCGGCATACCCAGCCAGGCTTGGCACAGGCGCGCAGGCGGCCATGTTGCGGACCGGCGTACTAATGGTCGCGTCGCCAATTGCATCCACGGCGGCAAGCATGCCCAGGTTGCATTCGGACATGACGATGCTTTCCCACAACTCCATCCCGCGCTTGAGGTCTGGCAACGCGACGCGTTCGACCGTGTAACCTCCATCGATCAGCGCCGCGGCGGCCGATGAGAGCGCTTGTTGAATCTCCGGGCTGATATCGATGCCACGGATCTCGTCTACCAGCGCAACGCGTGTTGGCGTCTCATCGTCATCGTAATTCAGGCGGGCATCGACCCAGACCGGGTCAATGCCGCCGTCGCTGGCCATCGCCTCCAGTCCGAGCCGCGCATCCGAAACCGTGCGTGCGATTGGGCCCTGCGCAGACATCGCCTGAAGTCCAAAGAAGCGCTGTGGCGCAGTGGCCTGGAATCCGGGGATGCGTCCCGTAGTTGCTCGCAAGCCGACGACACCGTTGACAAACGCCGGATAGCGGATGGATCCCGCAATGTCAGTGCCATGCGCGATCGGCCCCATCCCGCTCGCTACCGCAGCACCGGCGCCCCCGCTTGAGCCGCCCGAGGTGACTGCCGGCGACCATGGGTTATGAGTTCGTCCATAAATGGGGTTTTCCGTGAACCAGCGGAAAGAATGCGGCGGAGCATTTGTCCGTCCTATGACCACGGCCCCCGCACGGCGCAGGTTGGAAACCACGCCACTGTCCGCTTCAGCAATGCGATCAAGCCACAGCGGATTTCCATTGCTTGTCGCCTCACCGGCGACGTCAACGTTAAGCTTGATCGAGACCGGCACGCCGGCAAGCGGCCCCAGTGGATCGCCGGCCTGGCGCCGCCGGTCGAGCGCACCGGCATCCGTCAACGCGTGCTCCCTGTCCATATGGACAATGCCGTTGATCATGGGATTGACTGCGGCGATACGCGCGTAGACGCTTTCCACCACTTCGACGGCCGAAACATCCCCTCGACAAACCGCAGCCGCAATTTCGGCGCCGGACCAGCGCCAGAGATCGTTCTCGGGTGCGTCGATCGTACAGTGGCTACTTTGCATTGGATTCGCTGACATTATTTGTTATCTCGTGTCCGCTGGTAACGTGAGAATCGTTGCGGACATTGATGGACACCAGAGCGAGCAACCCGCATCGTGCTCGCGGATCAAGTCTGCAGGCGTGCAGCGTCAGCCCGCGGCTCCAGATCCGTTGCACGGATTGAAGGCGAGCTATTGGAGCGGTCAATAAAGGCAACGGCAATCATTGCTATGGCAGCCGGAATTGCCATCAGCAGAAAATTTTGATGCAACGGAAGTTGCATGCCGACCACGGTGCCAAGGATGACCGGCGCCGAGATGGCGCCAATCCGCCCGACGCCCGAACCCACGCCGATACCGGTCGATCGAATCGTCAAGGGATAATACTGACCCGCATAAGCGTAGACGACGATCTGCGTGCCAATCGTCGACGCACCGGCTACAAACAGAAGGAAATAAAGCACTGGCGTTGATGAGTTGAAGCCCAACAGTGCAATCGATGCGCCCGCCAGCGCAAACATGAAGACAAGCACAGTGCGTATGTTCATGCGGTCTGCAAGCATGCCTCCACCAACCGCGCCGAAGATTCCACCGATATTCAGAATGAGGACGAACGTCAGCGCCGATCCGAGGCTATACCCGGCGTTGGCCATGAGCTTTGCCAGCCATGAGCTCAACGCGTAAACCATGAACAGGCACATGAAGAACACGATCCAGAACATGAAGGTGCTCACGCCCCTGCCGTCGCCGAAAAGCGTGCGCAACGTGGTCCCGCCGCTTCGGTTGGCGCCAATGACGAACGCATCATCATGGCGAAGTACATAGGTGCCATCCAGCCGCGCACAAATCCGGCTCAACTCCTTCGTGCGATTGTGCTTGACCAGGTAGGAAAGCGATTCCGGAACATATTTCAAGATCCAGGGAACCACCAATACCGGCGCTGCCGCAGCATAGAAGACGGCTTGCCAGCCATAGGTCCCTATGAAGCCCTTGCCAAACATGGCGGCAATCATGCCTCCGACAGAGTAGCCGCTGAACATCACCGTCACCAACGTCGTCTTCCACCTGCGCGGGGAATACTCGGTCATCTGCGCCACGACCGCCGGCATCACCCCGCCAATCCCGATTCCGGCAATAAAGCGCGCAATGCCAAAGGCAATCGGGTCGCTGGCCAGGCCAGCCGCTGCGGTAAACACACTGAACAAGGACACGCAAAGCGCAATGGCACGACGCCGCCCGATGCGGTCGGCCAGGGACCCCAGCAACACCGCACCGCACATTGCCCCAAATAGTGCCGAGCTAACCATCATGCCGGCCCGGGTAGCGTCGACATTCATGTCTTTCATGATGGATGGCAACGCAATACCGGAGACTGCAAGGTCATATCCGTCAAATATGATGACCAGTGCGCACCACGCCAGAATCGATACGTGGAAGGAATTGAATTTCGCGTCGTCCGCGATTTTCAGTAAGTCAATATTTCGCCCGTTGTTTCTTTCGTTCACCTTTGTCTCCTGCTGTAATGCAGACTGCATGCAAAAGTTAATCCACAATATGACTTCAATGTTGAAGTCAACATCGTTTTTCAACTTAGGGATTCCTCGATCCGGATGCCTCACCGTCCCTGACGAGAAGGACTATTTTTCAGGCGTTGATCAGCGTATGGCGATGGTTTTTTTGGTCTCGTGCCGGGAAATCAGGGAGCTGCCGTGAGCCAGACGCCGGATCCAGGAAGTGCGCGCGATAGTCCTGCGGTGAAATGCCCAGGTTTCTTCGAAATACCGAACGCATTCGGTGTGCCGTTGAAAAGCCACACTCATAGGCGATTGCCTTGATCGGCCTGGATGTTGTCTCAAGCAAGCTTCTGGCAGCGTCCAGCCGTACGGCTTCGACAAAGTCCATCACACTGATGTTGGACTCTCGCATGAAAATCCGCGTGAAGTGGCGCACGCTCATTCTCGCGACGTTCGCGAGAACGTTCAGCGACAGGTCCGCGGTCAAATTGGCAAACACGTACTCGTGCACGCGCGAAACCAATGAACTGGGCTCTACCGATGTATTGAGGTAAGGGCTGAACTGTGACTGGCCCCCTGCGCGATGCGTAAAGAGCAACAACTGCTTGGCAACTTGGATGGCTACCTCCCGGCCATGGTCTCTTGCCAGCAGATAGAGGCTCATGTCGATGCCGGCCGTCACGCCTGCGGATGTCACCAGATTGCCGTCCTGGATATACAGCCTGTCAGGGCTCACCACGGCCGTTGGACACTCCCGGGCAAGGCTCGCCGCATCATTCCAGTGGGTCGTGACATGCTTGCCATCGAGGACACCGGCTCTGGCCAACAGGAAGGTGCCGTTACAGATTGTGCAAATGCATGCTGAATTGACAGACGCCGACCGGATCCATGCATATAGGGAAGGCGCAAAGCTCTGTTGAGGCAACGTGGGTCCTCCGGCGATAAGCAATAGCTCATAGGCGCCATTGGATTCAGAAAACAAGCGATCCGGGTGGATTTCCAGTCCATTGGAGCAACGTATCCGCCCCGGTTCAGTTCCAAGAATTTCAAAGGAATACTGGTCTTCCGAAGAAAGAAAGCGATTGGCTTCCGCAAAGACATCAAGCGGCCCGGAGACATCCAGGCCTTGAACTTCGGGAAACACCAGGACAGCTGCGGTTTTCATGTCAACGTCGGTAAATCGGATAACGCACTTTCCACCTTTTGGCCTCTTGTCATCAGCCTTTAGAACGCGGAGCCTGACGCCGTCGCATCCGCCGCAGCCGGCGTGGCATGCTCGACCGGACCGTCATAAAGCCCGGAAAATCTGCCGTTCCGGCTTGCCTGTTCCAGGACGTCTTCCGGGACCAACGTGGCGAGCAGATAGGTTGAGTACCCGCCAAGAAGTACGGCCAGGAGAACGTATGTGACGGAAAGCAGCGCGAACATCGGCAACTCCGGTTCAGTAGCTTGAAGCAAGTGCGCTAAACCGTCCTTGCCGAGACGAAGCGCGACACGCGACCTGGCTCGTCGCTGACCCTGCATACCCATACGAGCCTTCAAGGGGAGTGTAGGCGTTACACGTCGCTTCCCCGATGCCAGACGGCAATCGAATCGGGCCAAAGGACGGTGGTTTCTGGTCCTGCCTGGCACAGAGCGCGCCCGGGTATTTCCGAAGTCACAGATAGTCCTCATCATCCAGCAGCATGTCCTCGAAGAACGCGCCGAATCGATTCTGGGGATCACGGATGTGGATCTCCAGGATCCAGCGCATCGCCGACGGGCTCGCATCGAAGTCGGCCAGCGAGCCAGTGTGGATGGTGGCGTGCGGGAAGTCCGACACGCGGTGACCCGGTAGATCGAAGTTGAGCTCCCAGCCCATCGACGTGGCAATACGGTCCGCTTCGGCATAAAGGTTCTGTCCGGTCAGGCGGTCGCGCTTCCAGATGCCGCGCATTTCGTGGAAGAGCGCCTCGGCATCGCGCGCACAACGCGCGTAGCTGGCATGTTGCCCGACCACAAACGATGCGCCGCCATCACCTTCCCAGGCGTCCAGACGCGGGGCGATGTCGATGAAGAAAATGTCGTTGTCCTGCAGGATCACCCCTGGCTCGGATGCCAGCTTCATCGGCTTGATGGTGTTGCGACCAAAGCGGACGCGCGCGGGATGCCAGCTCAGCGCAAGGCCGGCGTCGAGCATGACACGCTTCGCCATCTGAACGGCGTCTTCCTCGACCATCCCCGGTTTGACGCGAGCGGCAATCTCGGCAATCGCCTCACGGGTCTTCTTACGAGCCAGCAACATGCCATCGACGGAAAAGGCCGGCCCGACGCGCTCGGCCAGAGATTGGGTAACTTCACGCATTCTGTTCTCTCCTGTGAGAAGGCCGAAACGGCTTCGACCCTTGAGGGGAGAATTGTTCCTGCGCGCATGGCTGAAGGCAGCGTTGACGGACTGCTGGAACGTGCCAATCCGCGTGGTTTTCGTGCCAGTCTCCGTCACCCGTGAATTCTGGGTGTTTCTTGAGCCAAATGACGTGGAATTCCGGCCATGGCACGGTAAGCCTCGCGCCCGGGAGACCATTTCCGCTATCGTTTGAGTTCAACGAAGTTCTCGTCCAGCGCCCTGGAAGCTACGCCCATGACTCGAACTGTTGCCCTGCTGGTCTTTCCCGGCGTGCAGGCCCTGGACGTCAGTGGTCCGATGGATGTGTTTGCCGAGGCGAACCGCTTCGTGCCCAGTAGCGCGCGCTACGAGATCGAGGTCATCGGCATCGGCGATGACGCGCTGGTTGCCTGCTCCAATGGCTTGCTGCTCAAAGTGCACCGCGCGTATGCCGACGTCGACCCATCGGACACCTGCTTTGACCTGATGCTGGCCGCGGGCGGGCCGGATTTGCCTTCGGCCGTCTGGGAAGCAGGTGCGTATGATTGGCTGCGACGCGTGTGCGCGGCCTCGCGCCGTTACGGTTCGATCTGCAACGGCGCTTTCGCCCTCGCGCGGGCCGGCCTGCTAGACGACCGCACCGTTACCACGCACTGGAATGATGCGGAAGCGCTCCGGCACCTCTGCCCCACGACCCGTGTGGAGGCAGACAGAATCTTTGTACGTGACAGCGAACTTTATACGTCGGCCGGTGTGACGGCTGGCATCGACCTTTCGCTATACCTGCTCGCACAGGACCATGGCGACGATGTGGCACTCAGCGTCGCCAGACGGCTGCTGGTGGTCATGCAGCGGGCGGGCGGCCAATCCCAGTTCAGTCCCTACCTGACGCCCTACGCGGAGCCGACCTCGCCGATTGCGCAGGTGCGCGAATACGTGCTGGCACACCTTGCGGACGACCTCAGCGTCAGCGTCCTGGCCGCCATCGCGAAAATGAGCCTGCGCAACTTCGCGCGGATCTTTGCGCGGGAAGCCAGGATGACCCCCGCCGCCTTCGTCGAAAGCGCCCGGGTCGATGCGGCACGGGTCATGCTCGAAAACGGCAAGGTTCCGCTCAAGCGCATCGCCTATGAATGCGGCTTCGGCGACCCCCACAATATGCGCCAGATCTTCAAACGACGGTTCGGTGTGTCGCCCCAGCAGTATCGCGCGACATTTTCCACGCCGGCAGAAAGCGCGGTCATTCCCGGGCCTTGACACCGACGTAGACCTCAAGCCACCGCCGTTTGGCCGGAATCGCCCCCCGGCGCAGATGCTATCGCTCGTCCGGCATCGCCATACTTGTCGTGGATGTCCGCAATCCCGCCCGCATCTATGCATCACACACAAGACGTCATGCTAAAGCGACTATTCCTTTCCACGCTCATTGCGGCGAGCTCGCTGCCCGCCTGTGCGGCCACCGCTGTTGCCCCCGCCATGCAATCGCCCGCCAGCCAGCAGACCACGCCAGACGATTACTTTCATACCGGTGCAGGCGCGCGGTATCTGCGTCGCGCCGATGCCGATCTCGTCGTTCAACCCTTGCGCGACAACATCACCGTCCTGATGGGCTCCGGTGGCAACATCACGGTGCTTTCCGGAAAGGAAGGCAAGTTCCTGGTCGACGCAGGCATCAGCAAGTCGAAGGAGAAACTGCGTGCCGCGCTTGAGAAGATCAGCCCCGCCCCGCTAAAGTATGTCGTGAACACGCATTGGCACTGGGATCACACCGATGGCAATGCCGACATGCATGCGGCCGGCGCCACCATCGTCGCGCAAGAGAATACCTTCCGGCATCTGACCGAAACCACGCATGTCAATGCCTGGAACTGGACATTCAAGCCAGTGCCGGACGATGCACGACCGACTTTGCTGGTCAAGGACCGGAAGATCTTCGAGTTCGCGGGTAGCCGGGTCGAAGTGGAAAACTTCGGCCACGGTCATACCGACGGAGATCTATGGGTCTACTTCGCGAAAGCAGATGTCCTTGTGCTCGGCGACACCTTCTGGAACGGCTTCTACCCCTATATCGATAACGAGGATGGCGGCAGCATCGACGGCGCGATTCAATGGGCCGACAAGGCGGTGGCGCGTACTACTGCGCATACGATTGTCGTTCCCGGGCACGGTGCGGTCGGCACGCGCGCGCAGCTGATCGAGTTTCGCAACATGCTGGTGACAGTCCGCAGCAGCGTGGCGATCCTGAAGCAGCAAGGCAAATCGCTTGACGAGATCATTGCTGCCAGGCCAACGGCCGCGTTCGATGCGAAATGGGGCAACTTTGTGTTCAACGGCGACCAGTTCACAAAGATGGTCTACGCCGGCTTGTAAGGACGATCAGCCGTTACCAAAGATCGTGTTCCTGCAAGGTCCTGATGGTGCCGGGCGCCACAACCGCTGTCGCTGTCGTGGCATCGCCCGTATCGAATACAACCTTTCTCGCACGAAGCAGCGGCTGGATGTGCCGCCACGGTACCTGTCCTGCCACTTCCTGTGATGCTGGCTGAACCACTTCGACGCACACTGGCTGCGCGTCGACCGGCGAACGTCTGATCGTCAGCTGGTAGCCAGTGGCCACCAGCGAAGCCAGGCGAATCTGGGCGTGTGTCAGGCTCATGATGGCGCCGGCTGGGATCGGGCTCAACCCACCAGCGCCTTGGTGGCCAGGTACAGCACGGAAGGCCCGAGCAGGCAACCCAGTCCCGTGTGAAACGTGGCCACCAGCGCGCCATAAGGCACCAGCCGCCGATCCGTGGCTGCCAGGCCGGCCGATACACCGCTGACCGTGCCGGCGAGGCCGCCGAACACCATGGCCGCGCGCGGGTTGTTCAGGCCCAGGAAGCCGGCCGCGAATGGCGTGCCGATCATTACGATGATGGCCTTGACCAGGCCCGTGGCAATCGACAGCGCCATCACGTCGGAACTTGCGCCCAGCGCCGCCCCCGTCACGGGGCCCACGATGTAGGTCACCGCACCGGCGCCGATGGTCGTCATGCTGACCGCATCGTTGTAGCCGAACGCCCGTGCTACCAACGCGCCGACGATGAACGGGACTATGGTGCCCAGCAGCAGGGACACGGCGCCTACCATGCCGGCCTTGCGTGCCTCGCGCACCTGGACCTCGAAGGCGGTGGCGACAATGGCAAAGTCGCGCAGCATGGCACCGCCCATCAGGCCGATGCCCGAGAACAGCGCGAAATCGGCCATCCCTTTTTCCTTGCCGGTCACCACGCCGCCGTAATACGCCAGCGCAAGGCCGATCATGATGGCGATGGCCGAGGCATGCAGGCGCCCTTTCGTAAGCCGTTTCGAGATCTGCGAAGACACCCACATCACGATGCCGACGGTGGCGAATGCCGTCACGAGACCGTTATGGAGCAGCACGTTATCGAACATCATGGCCGGAGCAGCGATAGTCATGGCGTTCTCCCACTTATTTCGAAGCAGCTTCGGCTGCCAACGGCGGCAGGGGCTCGTGGTCGCCGGTGCGGCTGAGCAGTGCAATCAGGCAGGCGCAAGCTGCCGCCGCCAGGATTGCCGACAGCAACGCCACCGGGCCGCCGCGCAACGCGGCCACCACGTTTTGCTGGGCCGCCATCGCCACCACCACGGGGATATACATCGCGCCCCAGAACCCCACACCGGCCTCGGTCTCCTTCGGCATCAGGCCCCGGTCATGCAGGTAGAGCCGCAGGAATATCAGCAGCAGCATGGCGATGCCCACGCCGCCAACGTTCGACTTGACGCCGATGGCGGCGCCCAGCAGGTCGCCAAGGTAGAGGCCCACCAGATGGCAGATGGCCAGTAGCGCGGTTCCGTAGATGATCATGGTGTCTCCAGTTGCTGTTTTAGGCGCCGCCCTCAAGGGGGTCATTTGCAGTCAACTGTACGAATCGTGCTGGTGTGCATCAATCAACCAGCGACGCACGATCGTTACGGTGCGGTTAAGCGTTGTGTCGCAACACCCGCGGAGACAAGTGCGCTCCGGCGCACTACATTCGGATACTGGAATATTGGGGAGTCGCCATCGCGTTCCAGGATGGCACGCTCGCGACTCACAAGAATGTCAGGTGGAAAACACCGAGCCCAGGCGATACCGCTTCACCGGACATGAGTGAGCAGTCCGCAATCGTTCGCAATATGCTCGGCGGCGAGCCGTTTGCTGACCCGCTGGCCGATGCATCGCCAAATTGCGCGGTTGTCGCCCCAGTCTCCGAATGCTCAGATATGAAGTGATAGTCCAGCACTAAACGCCGCAACGGCCCGATTGAACGCGCTGGGGTTCGCGATATTCATGCCGTGGGAAGCTCCGGCAATGGTCTGCCGCTGCGCGCCACCGATCCACTCCTGGAGCTTCTCAACCGTGCTGCGGAACATGCGCGGACTCTTTTGCCCATCGATCAGCAACGTCGGGCACTGGATGTCACGGGCAGCCTCGCGCGTGTAGGCGGGCAACGGGTCACGCATTTGCTTCGGCAGTGTGAGCGCATTATCGAGCGCCATCGTACGGAAGCTCGGGGAACTCTTGTCCCAGAAACCGGGCATGGTGACCGAGTCGACAAACAGGTTCAGGCCCGCATCGAATTCGCCTTGCTCGATCAGTTCCGCGGCCTTCGCCCGCAATGCCTGGGTGGCCGGCGGGAGTTTGGCGGCCTCTGCTTGCGGAGTTGTCTGCAAGGGGCCACCTGGATCGGCGAGCGTGAGTGTCTTCACCAGATGCGGGCATTCGCGCGCCAGATGAAACGTAATGCAGCCGCCACGCGAGTGGCCGACCAGATGGACCGGCCCGCGATGCAACGCCTGGATGAACTCCGCCATCTCGGCGACGTGTGCCTCCCAACTGAAGTCGCCGCGACCGAAGGCGCAGGTTTCCGGCCAGTAATGGCCCAGGCTCGGCGCGAAGCAGTGGAAGTGCTTCGACAGCGAAGCGAGCTGCGGATCCCAATACCGGTAGTCGCACAGCGACCCGTGCACAAATACCATAGGCTCGCCGCTCCCGGCCTCCACGTAGGGAATGGAAATGCCAGAAGCAGTGGAGACAAAGGCGGGTTGGGGCCAGGCACCGGCAAGTGCCAAGGTAGACAGGGGCGCTCGTGCGTTCATTGGAATGACTCCGTTTTGCGAACTTTGCTGCAGCGCACGAAAAAAGAAAATCGCATAATATTGATGGAATCCTTCAGATTTTCTGATGCCTCCCGGACAAACGCATGACCACTGAGATGAAAGCCCTCGACGTCGACGTCCTGACCATGATCATTGCCGTCGCAGACTCCGGCACCATCAGCCGGGCTGCCGACCTCGTGCATCGCTCGCAGTCGGCCGTGAGCATGCAGATCAAAACGCTGGAATCGGCGCTCGGCAAAGCGCTCTTCATACGCAAGCCACGCAGCGTGATTCCGACGCAGGACGGTGAGGTTCTGCTGACGTATGCGCGCCGGATCATTGCCCTTCGCGATGAGGCGTGGGCGGCGATCGTGCGGCCCGACGTCACGGGCCGCGTGGTGATCGGCGTACCTGACGATTACGCATCGTCGCTGTTCCCGCCCATTCTGAAGAAGTTCTCGGCCACCTACCCCAAGGTCGAGATCCAGGTCATCGGGCTGCCCAGCGTCGCGCTCGCGCCGATGCTGCGCGATGGCACGGTGGATCTCGTCTGCGCGACGCGCGTCAAAGGGCTGACCGGCGAGTTTCTGCGGCATGAGCCAATGGTGTGGGCAACCGACCCGGGGTCCACGGAAATCTGGCGAGAGCGGCCCCTCCCCATCGCCGTGTTCCTGCCGGGAAGCGTCGCGCGCGAAAAGGCGATCCGAAGCCTTGAGCGCGCCAAGATCGCGTATCGCACCTCCTATGAGAGCCCCAGCCTGCTGGGCCTGCTGACGATGGCGCGCGCCGGCCTTGCCATCACCCCGCTGGCGCGGTGCGCGGTGCCATCCGACTTTACGCTGCTCGGGGCGGCGCAGGGTCTGCCCGAGATCGGCACGCTTGAGATCATCCTTGCGCGCAGTGTCACGTCGAACCGGCCGCCCTGCGATTTTCTGGCGGAGCGCATCGTCGCCGAGTTGCACGCATAAACCGATAGCGAGCCAGCCCGAGGGGCTGCTCGTGCAAGACCAATGCCGCGTCCCCACGCAGGCGGTCGCTTATCGCACACTCCGTGCGTGGCATGCGGCCGATTGCGGGCTTCGCGCGAAATACGCCCTCGCCCCCTCCGGCATAATCGGCCTGCGGATTGACCGCGAGAACCCCCGGCAAACGCGGGGGAAGATTTGTTCCAATGCAGGAGACGCAGTTGAGCATCAAGAATTCCGTGGCGCGCGGCGCACGACTGGCGACATTCGCCATTACAGGCATGGTTCTGGGCCACACCACTTTTGCCGCCGACGCGTGGCCGACCAAGCCGATCAAGGTCATTGTTCCCTACACGCCCGGCGGGTCGACCGACACGGTATCCCGCGTCGTGTTCGAGAAGGTCGCGCAAAGCCTCGGCCAGCCGATCATCATCGAGAACAAGCCCGGCGCGAACAGCACGCTGGGCGTAGGCGTCGCCGCGCGCTCGGCGCCGGACGGCTATACCTTTGTCTCGGTGCTTGCAGCCTACAGCGCCAACATGTCGCTGTATTCCAAGCTCAGCTACAAGCCTTCGGACCTCGTGCCGGTGGCTGAGATGGCGGAACTTCCGCTGTTCCTGTTCTCGAGCAAGAAGCTGCCCGTCAAGACCGTCGGTGAACTGGTCGACTACGGCAAGAAGCATCCGGACACGCTGACCTTCGGCTCCAGCGGCGTAGGCAGCTCGGCACACCTGACCGGCGAGCGCCTGGCCATGGAATCGAAAGTCAAGATGACTCACATTCCCTACAACGGCAGCGCACCGATCCTGCCGGCGCTCATATCCGGCGAGGTGTCGGTCGCCTTCGATCCGCTGCTGGTCCCGATGCCGCACGTGAAGTCCGGCAAGATCAATGTGCTGGCCGTTGCCTCGGCCAAGCGCTGGCCCGGCGAGCCGAATATCCCGACCATGGAAGAGTCAGGCTTCCCGGGCTTCGTCATGAGCTCCTGGACTGGCCTGCTGGCGCCTGCCGGCACGCCGGCGCTGGTGGTTGACCGCATGGCGAAGGAAATTGCCGCCGCAACGCGCAGCCCGGACGTGGCGAAGAAGCTGACCGACCTCGGCTTCGTGCCGGTGGGCGGTACATCCGAGGATTTCCGCAAACTGATCGAGCGCGATATTTCGCGCTATGGCCAGATCGTCAAGGCGGGAAAGATCACCCTCGACTGAGAGGCCTGACTGTGGGCGACGAGCGGGCAGGAGATGGGGTTTCTGTCACCCGTTCGCCCACCGCGGCACTTGCAGCGCGGCTTTCCTTGGGGCTGCATCCGAACTGCGTCTGATACCAGCGCGAGAATCCGCTTGGCGCAGAAAAGCCGAGCAGCGTCGCCACCTCGGTAAAAGGTCGATCGCTCTCGACGACATGACGCATTGCGAGTTCCACGCGGATGTCGTTGACGACCGATGAGAAGCTCTGCCCCTGCTCCGCCAGCCTGCGCTGGACCGTGCGGCAGACCACGCCGAGATTTTCCGCGACCTGCTCGACGCTGCAGCGCCCGCCGGGCAACAACAGCAGGATCGTGCGCCGTACGTCCTCAAGCATGGTCGTCTGCCGCGTCGCGGCCGACTCGTCGATCAGGCGCTGCGCGTAGCGTGCCATGGCCGGATCGGCCCACGGGTTGCGCGCATCGAGATCGGACTTTGCGCAGACGATGCCATTGAAATCGCAATTGAATGCGACGTTCGGGCCAAAGAACCGCTGATGCGTACTGAGGTCGCGCGGGGCCGGGTGCTCGAAGCATACGCGCTGCGGCTGCCAGTCCGGTTTGATGAGCTGGCGTATCAGCCGCACCATGACCCCCAGCGCCAGTTCAACCCGTTGGCGAGTTGGCTGATGCGCGCTGCCGGCGATCAGTACCTCGCGAATGATGACCCGTCCACCACACTCCTCGACTGCCAGCGACTTCGCGCCGTTGAGAATCGATTGGTAGCGCATCAACATGCCGAGCGCGTCGCGCAGCGTCGCCTGGTCGCGGATCAGCATGCCTACCGGCCCCAGGTTGGACAACAGGCGCGACTCCGCCATGCTCAATCCGAAACTCTCGTTGCCTGACAGCGTTGCAGAGGTCTGGAGCAGCCGCCCGAAACGATCCACCTGAATCATGAGATCCGGCTCGCGCAGTACGCTCGGACTGATTCCGGCGTCAAACATCATTCGTAGCGGATCAAGCCCGCCGGCACGCGCAACTTCGCAGTAGTTGGTAAGGGCTGCGGCGCGGACAAGTAGCGACATCGGGGGCTAATCAGAAAATGACAGTCCATGGTAAATCTAGGTCATGCATTGTCAAGCCCGACTAACCCGCCACGAAAAGCCGGTCATGGCACTACGCCATTCCTGTCTTCTCCGAATCCGCAACGATGCGCGCCATTGTTTCCTGCACCAGTGCCCGCTGTCACAAAAGGTCAAATGCCTGGCACGTAATGCAAAGCGCGAAGTATCGCCGTGCAGGATGATCTGACATGCGAAAAAAGATCACTCACAGGAAAAGGAAATGACTCAAGCACTGCGGATCGACTTCGTCTCCGATATTGCCTGCCCGTGGTGTGCCATCGGCTTGTCGTCGCTCAAGCACGCGCTGGAGCAACTTGGCGACGAAGTGGATGCCGAAGTCGTCGTGCGTTCGTTTGAACTGAACCCGGATATGCCGCCGGAAGGCCAGACCCTTCTCGACTACGCTAGCAGGAAGAACGGCAGTACCGCTACGCAAGTCGCGGAGAGGCTTGCGCTGATACGCGAACGCGGCGCAAGCGCCGGTTTCGACTTCGCTCCCAGGACCCATGTCTACAACACCTTCGACGGTCATCGGCTGCTGCACTGGGCCAGTACGCAGGGCAAGGCGCTGGCGCTCAAGGAGGCGCTGCTCAAGGCATATCACGGTAACGGCAAGAACCCCAGCAATCACGAGGTACTGCTGGAAGCAGTCAAGGCTGCAGGGCTCGATGCCGCGCAAGCACAGCGCGTGCTGGAGAGCGGCGAGTATGCTGCCGAGGTCCGCGCGGAAGTCGCGGAGTTCCAGGCGATGGGTATCAATTCCGTTCCGTCGATCATCTTCGACAACCGCTATCTCGTCGCGGGCGGGCAGTCAGCCGACGCCTTCGCGCAGATCATCCGCGAGGTCCTGGCGAAGCGTCAGGGCTGACGAGCGCTTGCATCGCGGCACCGAACCAATCAGGCATTGGATCGATGCCGCTCCTGATCAGAGTTCCTGAACAAGCGCCTCCGCCAGCGGCCACGTCCCAAAGCCATCCGCCGGCCCCAGATGCCCGACTTCCCCGGCATCGACGAACCGGCTGCCCCAAGCCTGCGCCATCTCGCGGATTCGTTCGAACTTGCCGAGCGGATCATTGCGGCTCGCGACGACGATGCTCGGGAATTTGAGGGGCCGCCGCGGAATCGGGGTCCATCCTTCATCCGCCAGCGTCTGCGGAACCGCGTATCCGGGCGGCAACGGGCTATCGAAGTCGGCCGGCGCGGCAAGCAGTACGCCGTGCACCGCGCACTGCGTCTCCTGTGCCCAGTGAACGGTGATCAGACACCCCACGCTGTGGCCAACGAGGATGGCCGGTCCCGAGATGCTACTGACAACACGCTCCAGGTTCTCGACCCTGGCACGGCGCAACCGCTTGTCGTGATCAATCTGGGGCACGATGCGCACCGCTCTTCCCTGCTGCTCCAGGCGTTCTGCCAGCAGCGACTGCCAGTGCTCCGGCATGTGATCGCGAAAGCCGGGAACGATCACAACGGTTGGCTGATTTCCGGATGTCATGGGATTTACACTCCTCGTTTGATTGGAAAACTCACTGTTATGTCCGCCAGCGAGCACGGCGCTGGTGATCTATTGCGCGACACACTGAACCACAACGGTGCCGAGCTTCGCGCCGGCCTCGACGGCCTGATGAGCCTTCTCGGTGTCTTGCAGGTCGAAGACGCTGTCGACAGCGTGGATGGCATTCGGGACGTCGTGCATCCAGCGCGACAAGCCCTCCTGCGCAATCCAGCGCATCTCGTAGGGCAATCCCGGCAGGTAGAGTCCCTGCAGGCAGAGGTTCTTGCGAATCAGCGTGACCAGCGGAACCGCCTGTTCGAGGCCGGCACCGCTTGCATACGAGACCCACTGCGCATGGTTAGCGGCTGCTTCGAAGCACAGCCTGGAATTGTCGATGGCATTGACATCGACGATGTGGTCTACGCCTTGCCCGTGAGTGGCATCGAGAATCTGCTGCGCAGCATCGGGAGCACGGTAGTCGACCACTGCATCGGCGCCACCCGCTGCGGCGTGAGCCGCCTTGCGTGCGGAGCTGGCGGTGGCAATGACATGTGCGCCGCCCCACTTGGCGAGTTGCACCGCGTAGTGCCCAACGGCTCCCGCACCGCCGGTCACGAGGACGTACTTGCCTTTGATCGCTCCGCGCTGGAACAGGGCGATATATGCCGTCATTGCAGGAATGCCCAGGCATGCGCCCTGCGCGAAGTCCAGATGCTCGGGCAGTGGTGACGTCAATTCGTGTGGCACGCAGATGTACTCTGCCGCTGTACCGAACGGACGCCCGCGCTGTCCGAAATGCAACCAAATCCGCGTGCCCAGCATCTTCTGGTCGACGCCATGCCCAAGCGCGTCGATCACACCCGCGCCATCGCTATTCGGAATGATGCGCGGGAACTCCATGCCACCATGCATGCGTCCGGCGCGCCGGTTTGCATCTGCCGGGTTAACGGCCGATGCGTGGAGGCGCACGCGGACCTCGCCAGGGGCCGGTTGCGGCGTGGGTAGCTCGCCGAAGGCCAGCACCTCTTCCGCCCGCCCTTGTTTTTCGTACCAGATCGCCTTCATGGTGCCCTTGTGCCGTTGCGCATGGCGCGCATCAAGTCGTTCTGCTGGCCCAGTTTCGAATCAGTATGGGATATCACCCACTATTCCCGCGCGCTCCATCTTGCGCGGCGCCGGATAGTAGTCGTTGACCGCATAGTGCTGCGTGCTGCGGTTGTCCCACACTGCAACATCGCCCTCCTGCCAGGCCCAGCGCACCTGGTACTCGGGAATGGTGGCGCGGCTAGTCAGGTAGTTGAGCAGGAGGGACGCGCCGGGCGACTTGTCGATGCCGTGGCGCACGTTGTCCGGCGTACTGTAGTTGGTGAAATGCGTCGTGAACGAGGCGCCGACGAACAGGATCTTCTCCCCGGTCTCCGGATGGGTGCGCACCACCGGATGCTCCACCGCAGGATGATCCTGGGCCAGCTTGGCGCGATCTTCAGGCGTCATGACTGCGCCGAAGCTGTGTTCGATGCTGGCCCTGGCGCGTAGGCCGTTGATCTTCCTCTTGATCTCTTCAGGCAGTTCATCGTACGCCTTTACCATGTTGACCCAGATGGTGTCGCCGCCGATCTCCGGACATTCGAGGCAGCGCAGCACCGCGCCCATGGCCGGGTTGGGACGCCACAGGCCGTCGCAGTGATAGCTGTTCTCGTAGCTGTGCGGGTTGTCGCTGCGATAGACCTTCACGAGGCCCGGGTGATCAGGAACGCTGCCGACAACCGGATGGTCTTCGAGCTTGCCGAAAGCGCTTGCGAAGGCCACATGATCGGCGCGAGTGATCTCCTGCTTGCGAAAGAAGAGCACGCGGTGCTTGAGCAACGCCGCCTTGATTTCGGCAAACAGTGCCGGATCGCGCGCCCCCTCGCCAAGGTTGACGCCGGAAATCTCGGCACCAATGGCCGGGGTGATTTGCCTGATCTTCATTGCTATGTCTCCTGCAGTCCGGTTGATTCTGTCTGTCCGACTTTCTGGTGAGCAAGTATCTGGCCTTCCAGGCTTCCATGCTTATTTGCTCAGGACATTGACTTTCCAATTCGCGACATTGCGCGCGCAACTGCGGCAAGGGACGGCGATGTTTCGTAGCATGAGGACGTCGCACGAACGTGTGCATTTCACAGCCAAAGCGCGAAGGGCCTCTACCATGGCAGCACCACAGAACAAAGTGATCGTCACGTGCGCCGTGACGGGCGGTATTCACACCCCGACAATGTCGCCTCATCTCCCCATTACCGCCAGGGACATCGAAGACGAGTCCGTTGCGGCGGCAGAGGCCGGCGCCGCAATCGTCCACCTCCATGCGCGCAAGCCGGAGAATGGCCAGCCATCACAGGATCCCGCGCTTTTCCTCGAGTTTCTTCCACGGATCGCAGCGCGTTCGGACGTTGTGATCAATCTCACGACGGGCGGCGCTCCCAACATGCTCGTCGAAGAACGCCTGCAGCCGGCGCTGCAGCTCAAGCCCGAGGTGGCCTCGCTGAACATGGGCTCGATGAACTTCGGTCTCTATCCGATGATCGCCCGGCACAAAACATTCAAGTACGACTGGGAGCGCCCTTACCTCGAGGGCTCCGAAGACCGCGTTTTCCGCAACACGTTCAAGGAGATCCGCTACATCCTTGAATCGTGCGCCGACAACGGCACGCGCTTCGAGATCGAGTGCTACGACACCAGCCATCTCTATACCGCTGCGCATTTCATTGACCGCGGCATCCTCAAGCCGCCTTTCTTCATCCAGTCCGTATTTGGACTGCTCGGCGGCATCGGCACGCACCCCGACGATGTCATGCATATGCGCCGCACCGCAGAGCGTCTGTTTGGGAAGGACTATTACTGGTCCGTGCTTGGCGCCGGCCGCAGCCAAATGCCAATTGCCTCGATGGCCGCTGCCATGGGCGGCAACGTTCGCGTCGGGCTGGAGGATTCGCTGTGGGAAGACCGGGGCCGGCTGTCCAGGAGCAATGCCGACCAGGTCAGACGCGTGGTCGGCATTCTGAAGTCACTGAACCTCGAGGTAGCCACGCCGGACGAAGCCCGCGACATGCTTCAGCTGAAGGGCCGGGACGCTGTCGCGTTCTGATCCATTGAATCGCTTCTCTTCACTCACTGTAGGAAACTCCACATGTCTCATCCTGTTGTCCTGATCACCGGTGCAACCGCAGGCATCGGCCGCGCGACGGCGCTTGCCTTCGCAGCCAAAGGCGCGCGGCTGGTCTGCTCCGGGCGAAACGCCACGGCCGGAGACGCGCTCGTTTCGGAACTCCGGCAAATGGGCGCCGAAGCAGACTTCCTCGCGGCCGACATCAGCCTTGAGGGCGATGTCATCCGTCTTGTCAGGCATGCCATCGAACGCTTTGGATCGCTCGATATCGCCGTGAACAGTGCCGGAACGGAAGGAACACCGGGGTCGATCGTCGAGCAGACCGTCGAGTCGTACACGACGACGTTCAATGCGAATGTCCTTGGCACGTTCCTCTGCATGAAGCACGAGCTGCAAGCAATGATCTCGCAAAAGCGTGGGTCGATTGTCAATCTCTCGTCCACGATGGGCAGCCGCGGCAATCCGCGCAATCCGATGTACGTGGCCAGCAAGCACGCGGTCGAGGGCCTGACCAAGTCGGCGGCGCTCGATGCCATCCAATCGAATGTCCGCGTCAATGCCGTGGCGCCCGGCCCGATTGAAACCGGCATGCTCGAGCGCATTGCGGGCGGCACCGATCGGGTAGCGTCGGTCGCGGCAACGATTCCCGCAGGACGCGTCGGCACGCCGGAGGAAGTGGCCGATGCAATCCTCTTCCTGGCCTCCGAGCAAGCGACGTACATCACGGGCCAGATCCTTCACGTCAACGGCGGGAAGACTGCCGCGTAAGCGGCCTTTCACAAGGCGTCGTCACCCACCAAAGCATTACGGAGAGGCGCAATCATAGCGCTGCGCCGCTTCGTTCATTTTTGGTTCGTCTAAAGCGGACCCCAGACGCGCATTCCCCAGACATTCGCTTATTAAAAAAAAGACAAAGGTTCCACAGGGGCTACCTGTCGAACCTTTGAAGCCGGAAGTGCCGAGGAAAGTGCCAGGCTGGCTGAAGATCGGCATTTCCGGTGGAGACTCATGCAGATGGCTCTTCAGAGCCGCCTTCAGAACACGTGGCGGATACCCACAGCGGCGCCAAACATCGAGCTCTGGCCATTGGACAGCGCGTAGTTGTTGACTGTCAGGCTGGTGGCATAGTTGCTCGCTGCCGATTCCATCGCCAGGCCGGCGTTCTTGGCATAGGCCATGGTCAGATAGATATCTGTCCGCTTCGAGAGCGTGTAGTCGGCAATCAGCGCAACCTGCCAGGGATTGGCAACGTGCGTATTGCCGCCGAGGCTCTTCACGTTCTGATAGTCATACTCGAGCGTGAAGTCGAGTGCAGAAGAGAACCGGTACTGACCGCCGACCCAATAAAAATCGTCACGCATGGTCAGGCCGCCATTCTGGTTCTTGTTCTGGCCCCAGCGATAACCGCCCATGACTTTCGCCGTGGCGTTGAAAGCGTAGCTGCCCATGACCGCGGCCTTCTTGAAGGTACCGCTGCCAGTGCCGATCGTCGGATTCCATTGATCGTAGGCAACGCCTACCCCGAACGGCCCGGCGAGATAGCTCAAGCCAACACCATAGGCCGTGTCGCGGCGATACTGCCCCGGCACCTCGCCATTGCCGCCGGCGGCCGGAACGCTTGCGATGACTTGCGGCAGTGTCGTCCCGACGCCGAACGACATGTTGGCCTGTGCCGTGAGGCCGCCGAACACGCCGACGTACTTCAGCGCATTGTCCTCGCGGAAATTCGCACCGGCGATCACGCCCACGGGTTCATACTGGGTCGCATATCGGGCCGGAATGAAGTTGGCCAGCGTCGAGAACATCGAATGGTATTGCCGGCCGAAGGTGAGCTGACCATATTCGGAGCTAAGACCCACAAAGGCCTGGCGACCAAACAAACGCCCGCCCTGCTGCGACGCGCCACTATCGAGATTGAAGCCGCTTTCCAGGACGAAGATGGACTTCATTCCGGCGCCCAGATCCTCCGTGCCGCGAAGCCCCCAACGCGAGCCGGAGTACCCGCCGGAATTCTCGCGGACGACGCTATGGCCGGCACCCGACTGGAAGCCGTTGGCGGCCGACGGCACGGCGGCGCCGACGCGGTTGACGTACTCTACGTTGATATCCGCCACACCATACAAGGTCACGCCGGATTGCGCGCTCGCTGCCCCACACGCACTGACAGCAGCCAGGGCAAGAATCTTTCTTTTCACCAGAACTCCTCCACGTTCATTGTTGTCGTCTTCAACCCGGTGGCGCGCGAATGCCAAGAGGTCGAAGCGTTTGAGGGGGCGAATCGAGGGTCGATTTCCCCCCCCATGCGCAATACAGCCGCGCATCTGCAGGGACGAGCGCGTTCCCCCTCCCTTTGGGTGAGCGATTGCGCTTCGTCCGGTTTTAAAGCTTGAATTTGCTGCGGGTCTGCAGCGGAATCAGAGCGTTAATCGATCTGAATGCCCGCATCGGTCGCGATCTTCGACCAGAGCTGCAGGTCGTGACTGACCAGGTCGCGGAACTGCTCCGGAGTCTTCGAAGGGGGCGGCCCGAAGTTCATGGTTTTCATCGTGGTGGCGACGTCGGGAGACTTCTGGACCTTGCTGATCTCATCCGCCAGCCGCTTCAGGATTGCCGGACTGGTCCCCGCCGGTGCGAAGACGCCGAACCAGCCCACCGCGTCGAACTTGTAGCCCTGTTCCCCCATGGTTTTGACATCAGGCAGTTGCGGCGCGCGCGCATTGCCGGCAATCGCGATGGCGCGGACCTTGCCGGAACGCAGGAACGGAATGGGCGCGCCCGGATCGGTCCAGCCGATCTTCACGACACCTGAGGCGAGGTCGGTCAACAGCTGATTCGAAGTCCGGTACGGGACGTGATCGGTCTTCACACCGGTCTGCTTCTTGAGCCATTCCATCGTCAGTTGCCCAGACGAGCCCGTGGACCACGTGGCGTAGCCGTACTTGTCCGGGTTCGCCTTCAGGAACTGGATCAGCTCCGGCAGGTTGTGTACCGGCAGATCGTTGCTCACCAGCAGCACTACCCCACCCTCCGCCGTTTCGGCGATCGGCACAAGGCTCTTCTTCGGATCGTAGGGGATGGTCTTCAACACGGCCGGGGCGATGACCATGTTCGATGCCGTGGTGTAAAGCAGCGTGTATCCGTCGGACGGCGCCTTGACGACAACGTTGGTCCCGACCACGCCACTGCCGCCCGGCCGGTTGTCAACGACGACCGGCTGCTTCAGGGCCACCGACAACCGTTGCGCCATCAGGCGTGCCAGGGAATCGGTTCCCGAGCCTGCCGATGAGGCGACGACCATCTGAATGGGGCGCGCGGGCCACGCATCTTCCGCGCGCGCCGGCGCGGATGCGCACAATGCCACAAGCGCTACCGTGCCCAGCGTGGCCGCAAGCGGCTTTTGCATTCGAAATATCATTGTCACCCTCCATATCATTGTTCTGTGGCCGATCGCTCGGCCTGTGTGCCTTCCATGTGCATCGGCATGGCAGTGGAGCAACGCCAATGACGAACGCCACGCCGCCTAATGAGGCAGAGCAACGCCAACGCGAAGCTCAGCAAGAAAGGGACGTGTGAACCGTTGAAGGACTGCAAGCGTCCGCTGATTAGTCGCCGCGAGTAATCTCGAACTTCTTGAGAAAGCCCTGATGGCCACCGTTGCGATTCGGCGTGAAGCCATTGGCCTGGAGCGTCTCTTCCACGGTGTCGTAGAACACGTCAAGCTTCAGGATCTCACGCGTTTGCTGTGCAGTCGCGATGGGGCGGCCGAATTCACCGGCGATGCGCACCAACTGCTTGATCTGCTCGACCGTGCTCATCTTGCCGGTGCGGGTCTGGTTCCAGAGTACGTCCTCGATGCCGCAACGAACATGCAGGCCCAAAGCCATCCCGATCATGTTGATGGGGAGGACATTGAGTACCGAACTTTCCACCGTGAGAACCGCGCCATCAGGCACAGCACGCAGCATGTTTGCCAGGTTGAAGATGTTCGCCTGGTCCATGCCGCCGCTGATGGCCACCCAGTTCATGACCAGCGGACCTTTGTAGACGCCGCGGCGCATCATTCGCTCAACCGTTTCAAAGCTATTGATGTTGTAGCACTGAAACGCGCTCTGGATTCCGGCCGCCGACAGTCGTTTAACGTGCTCCTCGTACCAACTGGGAGTCGAGGGCACGACCATGTCCTTGTACGTGTTGTAGTACTCCGGGAAGCCCCGCGACACCCCGCGGAAATCATCGATACCTGCGTGTTCCGTCACATTCATCTGCGAGGTGTTGACGGTCACCGTCACCTGGTCCGGCTTCGGATCCAGCTCGGCGAGCATATGGCGCGTGTCATCGCTAAGCCATTTGGCGCCCTGGCCCTCTTCAGGCGCGAAGCTGATCGAGCCCCCGACCTGGATGACCATCTCGGGGCAGGCTTCACGTACGCCGGCGATCAGCTCATTGAACTTGGACAGGCGCTTGCTGCCTTTGCCGTTGGCTTCGCGCACATGCAAGTGCAGCACCCGTGCACCGGCTTCGTAGCAATCCACCGCCTTCTGGATCTGGTCCTCCATGGTGACAGGGATATCTTCCGGGAAGTCCTCCGGGATCCAGCCCGGCGCGTAGGGAGCGGCGGTGATGATCAGCGGTTGCTGGTTTTCGGGGTACAGGTGGCCGTCAAGGAAATGCATGGTATTGGATATCCAGAATAATGGAGACGATCAAGCGTCGAACCAGAGAAGAGAATTTCGCCGGAGGGATCTGTCAAATCACGAAAATCGATGATCCGGTGGTCTTTCGGGCTTCGAGATCCCGGTGTGCCTGCACGGCATCCTCTAGCGCATAGCGCTGATTGATCTCGATACGGATGCGGCCTGCCGCCACATGGCCGAACAGTTCATTGACCAGTTCCGCCTTCTCGGCAGGATCGGCGATATAGTCGGCAAGGCCCGGGCGCGTAAGGTATGCCGAACCTTTGCGTGCCAGGATTGCCGGATCGAACCCGGTGACCGGGCCCGAGGCAAACCCGACGCACACCAGCAGGCCACGGCGCTTGAGAGAATCCAGCGAGGCCATGAAGGTGTCCTTGCCCACGCTGTCGAACACCACCGATACGCCCACGCCATCCGTCAGTTCGCGCACGCGCTTGGCCACGTCCTCATGGCTGTAGTTGATCGTGTGATCGCAGCCATGGGCGCGCGCCACTTCCGCCTTGGCATCGGTGGATACCGTTCCGATCACGTTCAGACCCAGCAGCTTGGCCCACTGCGAAATGATCAGGCCCGCACCACCCGCCGCGGCATGCAGCAGGATGGTGTCGCCCGCCTTGAACGGCCAGATCCGGCGCATCAAATACGAGGCCGACAAGCCTCGCATGGTCATTGCCGCGGCGACTTCACAACTGATCTCAGGCGGCAGCTTGATCAGCGGTGCGGCGGCAATCAGGCGCTCGGTGCTGTATGCGCCCAGCGTGTTGGTGAAGCCCGTGTAAGTCACGCGGTCGCCAACCGACAGGTGCGTGACGCCGGGCCCGACGGCCTCGATCAAGCCAGCGGCTTCATTGCCGATGCCGCTGGGCAGCGGAACCTGATACATGCCGCTGCGAAAGTAGGTGTCGGCAAAGTTCAGCCCGACGGCCACGTGACGCACGCGGACCTCTCCCGGTCCCGGCTCGCCCACCGTCGTGTCTTCAAACCGAAGGACTTCGGGGCCGCCCGTTTCGTGAATCCTAACGACTTTCGCCATGTCGTCTCCTGTCTTCTGTGGAATATGAAATTGCACCTGCGGCTTGCCGGTCGGGCTTGCCGGAAGGTCAACCTGTGTGGCGAATCATCGGGTCTGACACGGCTTTTCGCTTTCCCGTATGCGTCTGGCGCTTTCCCTTTTCTGACAGCGACGGTCCGCGAGGACGCTGTCTGTCGGCATTAGCATCGCGCAAGCTGTGTGCGTGAACCAAAGGGTGGTGTGGCTTTCGGACGAGCTGGGATTTCGCGCCAGACAGAAGGAGATGTGCGTGGTCAGGGTATTGCGGTGACCGATCGCAGCGGCGTTCCGGGCGCTTCGTCGACCAAACCGCACGATATAAGGGTTATCCCTAGCCCACCATTCCCATTTCCCGAGACTTGGAGTTTTGATTTTTGGGAACGAAGTCCTATTCTTTGCCCCTATGTTGAATGCTGTCGATAAGCCCCGCGCCATGAATCCCGCGCCTTCCACGTCCGCCGAATCCGCCCAGCCCGCGGGCGGCGCCGATCGTGTGCTGTTCGTGCTGGCGACGCTCGCCCAGCACGGCGCGCCGATCACCGTGCGCGAACTCGTTGCCACGACCGGACTCCCCAAAAGCACGCTCTACCGGCAATTGATGATGCTCAAGCGCTGGGGTTTTGTGCTGGAGTCCGACGGCGAATACGCACCGGGCCCAATCAGCCTGCAACTGGCGCTCGGCTTTGACATGGCCTCCCACCTGGCCCGCGAAGCCTTGCCGGACATGCGGCTGCTCGCGCAGCAATCCGATGAAAGCGTGGGCCTGGTCGTTGCCGTGAAGGATCACGTCGTCTGCCTTGAAATGGTCGAGAGCCGCCAGTCGCTGCGTTGCTCGTTCGAGAAAGGCCGCGGCGTGCCGTTGCGCACCGGTGCGTCGGCCATGTCGCTGCTCGCCTTCATGCGGGACGAAGTGCGCGAGCGCGTCGTGCGTGCCCAGTGCGAGCCGGCCGAAGCCGAACGTCTGCTGGCCGAACTCGCCGCCATTCGCGAGACCGGCTACGCCGTCAGCGAGGGCGCCGTGGATCCGGGCGTGTGGGGCGTGAGCGCCCCGCTCTTCTCGCGGCGCGGCAAGACGGATGCGCTGGGCTCCATCACGCTGATGGTGCCGGCCACCCGACGGCAAGGGCGTGAGACCGCGCTGATCGACATGACCGTGGCCGCGGCGATGCGGATTTCCGCGCGCCTGCAGTCCTACTGAATTACGAAGCCCCTCATTACCGCTGCCGTCGGCAAGCCCATGTGGCGGCAGATTCCTCGTTCCCGAGAAAAGGAGACCTCCATGAACCTTCGCCGCAAATGCCTGATGGCCGGCCTCACGGCCCTGATCGGCCTGACTTTTGGCGCCGCCGCCCACGCCGAGGACAATGCCGTGCTGCGTGTGGCCACCGACGCCACCTTCCCGCCGATGGAATTTATCGAGAACGGCAAGCGCACCGGCTTTGACGTGGAGCTCGTGGAAGCCATGGCCAAGACCATGGGTAAGCGGGTCGAATGGACCGACATCGACTTCAAGGGCCTGATTCCCGGCCTGGTTTCGCGCCGCTTCGACATGGCCGTCTCCGGCATCTACATCACGCCGGAGCGCCGCAAGGTGGTGGACTTCACCGAGCCGTACTACACCGGCGGCCTGGTGGCGCTGGTCAAAAGCGGCAACACCACCATCCACGCCCCGGCCGACCTGAACGGCAAGAAGGTCAGCGTGCAGGTGGGCACCAAGTCGGTCAGCTTCCTGCGCGACACGTATCCGCAGGTGCAACGCGTGGAAGTGGAAAAGAACCAGGAAATGTTCAACCTGGTCGAGATCGGCCGTGCCGACGCCGCCGTGACCGGCAAGCCGGCCGCGATGCAATACGTCAAGACCCGCGGCGGCCTGCGCATGGTCGAGCAACCGCTCACCACCGAGGAATACGGCATGGCCGTGCGCAAGGACATGCCCGAGCTCACCCGTGCCCTCAATGCGGCGCTCGTCAAAGTGAAGGCCGATGGCACCTACGCCAAGCTGACCCAGAAGTGGTTCGGCACGGCCGCCTCCAAGTAACCCGAGCCGGTCATCATCATGGAACTGGATTTTTCTCCCGTCTTCAGCGGCTGGCCTGACATCGTCCACGGTGCCATCGTCACCGTGGAAGTGACAGCCTGCGCGCTGGTATTGGGCTGCGTCATGGGCCTGCTGGTCGGTATCGGCCGGCTCGACCCGAAGCGTCGCGTCATCTACAGCATCTGTACGGCCTATGTGACGTTCATCCGCGGCACGCCGCTGCTGGTACAGCTGTTCCTGCTGTTCTTCGGGCTGCCGCAATTCAACATCATGCTGCCGGCCTTTGTCTGCGGCGTGATCGGGCTGGGCGTCTATTCCGGCGCCTATGTATCGGAAATCGTGCGAGGCGCAATCCAGTCGGTGGAAAAAGGCCAGATGGAAGCGGCCCGCTCGATCGGCATGTCTTCGGGCCAGGCCATGCGCGCGGTGATCCTGCCGCAGGCCATCGTGCGGATGATTCCGCCGCTGGGTAACGAGTTCATCGCGCTGATCAAGAACTCGGCACTGGTCTCGCTGCTGACCATTGCCGACCTGATGCACGAGGGCCAGAAGATCATCAGCGTGTCGTACCGGTCGCTGGAAGTCTATCTGGCGATCGCGCTGGTTTATCTGATCCTGACGAGCGCGGCCGGGCTGATCCTGCGGCGCGCAGAACAACGCCTGCGCATGGGAGGCATGGTGCAATGAGCGATTCCGCAATCATCCGGATCCGGAACCTGGGCAAATCTTTCGGCGGCCATACCGTCCTGCGCGGCATCGACTTCGATGTCGAGCCGTCGCAGGTCGTGGTCGTGATCGGCCCCAGCGGCTCCGGCAAGAGCACGTTCCTGCGTTGCTGCAACGGTCTGGAACAACCTGAAGCGGGCACCATCGACATCGTCGGCAAGCGGCTGGTCACTGACGGCCAGCTGATCGGCGAGCACGAATTGAACCAATTGCGCACCGAAGTGGGCATGGTGTTCCAGTCGTTCAACCTGTTCCCGCACCTGTCTGTGCTTCACAACGTCACGGTGGGCCCGCGCATGCTGCGCGGCGCCTCGCGCGAGGACGCGGAGCGCAAGGCAATGAGCCTGCTCGAGAAAGTCGGCCTTGCCCACAAGGCACACGCCATGCCCGCCAGCTTGTCTGGCGGCCAGAAGCAGCGCGTGGCCATTGCGCGCGCACTGGCCATGGAGCCACGCGTGATGCTGTTCGATGAACCGACCTCGGCGCTGGACCCCGAACTGGTCGGCGAAGTACTGCAGGTCATGAAGGTGTTGGCCGCGGAAGGCATGACCATGGTCGTGGTCACGCATGAAATGGGCTTTGCGCGCGAGGTGGCCGATGTGGTGGTGGTCATGGATGGCGGCGGCATCATCGAAGCCGGACCGCCGTCGGTCATCTTCTCGGCGCCGACACAGGAGCGCACGCGCGGCTTCCTGCAAGCCGTGCTGACGCGGGCATGAGGATGGCGGTGACACAGAATCCATGGCAGGGCCGCGTCGACAGCGGCGAAGTTGGCGACACCACTCGCCTGTTCCGTATCGTGAATACGCTGGAATCGTCTGAGGCGAAAACCCTTGGCGGAACGCCAGTGTTGCTGGGTTTCGGTTGCGACGCCGGCGTGCTGCGCAACCAGGGCCGCGCTGGCGCCGCGCACGGTCCGGACGCCATTCGTCAGGCACTGGCCAACGTGCCGGCACATGGGCTGCCCGCGTTATACGACGCCGGCAATATCGCTTGTGAACACGGCGACCTGGAATCGGCGCAGCTCGCGCTGGCGGGATCCGTACACAACATCCTCAGCCGCGGCGGTTTTCCGCTGGTGCTGGGCGGCGGCCATGAAGTGGCCTGGGGCACGTGGCAAGGCCTGCGCGCGCATCTGGACGCACGGAACGATGACGGGCGCCTGCTCATCATCAATATCGATGCCCACT
The DNA here is from genome assembly GCF_057073735.1 of Cupriavidus sp. C1SS-2L. Classification (NCBI taxonomy): domain Bacteria; kingdom Pseudomonadati; phylum Pseudomonadota; class Betaproteobacteria; order Burkholderiales; family Burkholderiaceae; genus Cupriavidus; species Cupriavidus sp. C1SS-2L. Next base: position 1,746,378 of record NZ_CP172708.1, on the reverse strand, counting down.
TCGACTTGCGCACCAGCCGGCCCGCAAGCTCCGGCACGCCGTTCGACCAGATCGCCAACGCGTGTGCGGAGCGGGGCCAGCCGTTCGATTATGTCTGCCTGGGCGTCAGCCGCCTGAGCAACACGCCGGCGCTGTTCAGCCGCGCCGACGCGCTGGGCGTCAGCTACGTCGAAGACGTGGACATGCAGGAACGGCACCTGGCATCGCGGCTCGCGGAACTGGCGGCGCGCATCGACGCCACGGACCACGTGTACCTGACTATCGACCTCGACGCATTGCCCGCAACCGTAATGCCGGGCGTTTCGGCGCCTGCCGCCTATGGCGTGCCGTTACCGGTCGTAGAGGAAATCGCCCTGCTCGCACGCCGCAGCGGCAAGCTGCGCGCGGCAGATCTCGCGGAATATAACCCTCAGTACGACCGCGACAATCTGGGCGCGCGCGTGGCGGCGCGGCTGGCCTGGCGGCTGTTGGGCTGAGATGCTGGCGGCTCGTCGCGGCCCCTCTCGCGACGAAGGCTCTTGCCGCTTCCTGATATTTGCTTAACCGGCCGCCAGCGATCCGGCTCTAGCCTTTCCACCCATTGCACCCTCAACGTGTGATCCGCTTTGCAAGCCAGTGAATGAACGGCGCCGCGACAATGACAACCGGCAACATTGCCGCCCAGGAAAACAAATACGCACGCACCCAGTGCGAAATGAACGTGCCCTCCGCGACGAACTGCATGCTTGCGATCGCAGATGCCACCGCGCACGTTATGCCTGCCTGTATCGCGCCGAACGCAAAATGGCTGTATTGCTTTGGAACCTTCCACATTTTGTGCCTTCCGTTGTTTGCCCCCTGAGCGCGAACTGATCGCGCGCCACCAACACATACCGCTTCAAACGGGCCGACGCCCCTCCCACGCGTTCTGCAGCAATTCACGGATCGCCCCAGCTTCAAGCGGACGCGGGTTCGGGTACTGGTTCTGCAGCGCGATCTCGCAAGCCTTGTCGAGTTCGTCCTCGCGCATGCCGATCTGGCGCAACCCCAACGGCGCACCGGTCGTGCGCGCCAGGTCGAAAGCTCCTTGTGCCGCATTGTCTGCGCCCAGGGCCTGCGCGATGGAGGCCATGGCGTCCGGCGCAGCCTTCGCGTTGTAGGCCAGCGCGTGCGGCAGGATGATCGTGTGCGTTTCCGCATGCGGCAGGTTGAAGCTGCCTCCAAGCGTGTGGCAGAGCTTGTGATGCAACGCCACCCCCACACTGCCAAGCACTGCTCCGCATAACCACGCGCCATACAGGGCTTGCGCGCGCGCCTCGCGCAACCTGGCGGTATCCCGTTCGCTGACGAGCGCGGGCAGCGCCGCCGCCATGGCCTGAATGCCTTCCCTTGCCATCAGGTCCGAAATCGGGTTGCGGTCATGGGCGTACAAACCTTCTGCTGCGTGCGCGAGTGCGTTGATGCCGCTGGTCACGCTGATCGCCGCCGGCAGCAAGTAGGTCAGTTCAGGATCGTAGATGACAGTGCGCGGCAGCACTCGCACGTCAGTCCCAGTACGCTTCAGGCCCGCATCGGTGAGGCCGTATATCGTAGTCATCTCCGAGCCGGCATAGGTGGTGGGAATCGCCAGCACGGGCACGCTCATCTCGAGGGCGATGGCCTTGGCGAGCCCCGTCGTGGAGCCGCCACCGATCGCCACCACGCTGTCGGCGCCCAGCTCGAATGCCATCGCGCAGGCCGCGCGCGCCGTCTCGACCGGCACGTGCATCACGGCGCGGTTAAAGATGCCGATCGCGCGGGCGCCAAGCAGGTCCGACACCTGTTCGGCCAGCCGGCGCTGCTCGGGGGTGCTGAGCACCAGGACACTGGATGCGCCCAGTGCATCGATTTCCTCGCCGACTTGCCGGATCGTGCCGGCGCCAAAGACGATGCGCTGGGCGCGCGCGGCGTACTGGAATGCTTTCATCGTAGGGTCTCCCGTCAAAACGATATGCGGCCCATGGCCCAGATCCGGTTGCCTTCCGGCCGATTGCGGGCGCCGAACTCGAACTGCCCTTTAAGCGAGAAGCTGACCTTGTCGTTGAGCTGGAAGCAGATGTCCGGCCCCAGCGCCGTGACGCGGCCACGGTTGCCATTGCCGTTGATGCGCACGCCGTTCTGCGTGTCGTCGGTGGTCTGAACGTAGTAGTAGCCGTTCAGGCCCAGCGTCAGCCTTGGCGTGACGTGGTAGCCGGCACTGAATTCGATGGTGGCTTCGTCACCCGACTGATACTGGGTGGCTTCGTTACGTGTGTTGAAGCCGTATCGGAACTTGGCGCTGATATCGACCTTGGGAGTCGGGAACCACGTGAAAGCGTAGCTGGGCGCTATCTGGTAGTAGTTGCGGCCGATATTGACCGGGTCATGGACATCATAGGCGCCGGTCTTGAGATGGAACTCGACGCCCGCCATCTGGTGGAAGCTGCCGCTGTGCCAGCCGAGGATCACCGGCGCGAACGTCATGTCGGCAAGCCCGGTCTTGTTGCCGCCCTTGTCGAGCGGCGGCAGCGGTGCCGGCCTGGCAACCGACATGTCGAGGTTCGCAGACACGATCGGTACCACGATGCGCGTTTCCAGGTTGGCGCCGAACACTCTGACGCCAGGCCAGACATACGACAGCCGCGGCGCCAGCGCGTCAAGGCGCAGGTGGAAACTGGCCAGCTTGGGATTGTCGTTCCCGGCATTGTCCTTGGAACTGCCCGCATCGTAATGCTGGTAGAACAGCAGCCAGTTGGCGCCCTCGGGCAACATCAGGCCGGAATACAGGTTATCGACCCCGATGGGGTAAGAATTGCCGCCACCCTCCGTGGCCCGTGCCGACATGCTGCCTGCCGCGCATGCGGCGGCGAGCGCCAGCCGCCCGAACTGAACCGGCAGCGCTGCGCGCGCCCGCCGGACCTTCATGCCATCTGTCGAACCCATTTGCCACTCCGAAAGACCGCGTGGAACACCGGGCCGGCTGGCGCGGTGCGTGGTTGCCGCCGCGCCGCCCGCAAGGGCAGCGCGGCGCTTTCCGGTGCTAGAGGGTTGGATTGAGCACGAAATCGAAGTCGAGCCGGTAAGTGCCGTCCGTCTGGCGCACCCAGTCGCCGATCAGCGACGTGCGCACGCCGAACACGGCATCGGAGTCGAGATACTTGTCGCCGCGCCGGAACACGTGCGTGACCAGCGTCTCATAGCCAGGCGCCTTGATCATGAAGTGCAGGTGCGCGGGCCGCCACGGATGGCGGCCGGTGGCGCGAAGCAATTCGCCAACCGGGCCATCGTCAGGAATCGGATAGGCCTGCGCGACGATGGTGCGGAAATGGAAGCGGCCATCCTCTCCCGACTTCAGCACGCCGCGGCCCTGGGCGACTTCGAGCCCTTCGTACTGCACGTCATAGTGGCCATCAGCATCCGCCTGCCAGGTTTCCACCACGGCACCGGCAACCGGCCGGCCGTCTACGCCGGTGACGCGCCCATAGACCATGCAGGGCTCGCCTTTGGCGCCGTTGGCCACATCGGCGCCATGTGCGTAGTGCGGTGCGCCTTCGACGTGGAAGGGACCGAACACGGTGGGCTCGGTGCAGCCTTCCGGCTTCTCCTGGTTCATGGCCACGGTCAGCATCGACAGGCCGAGCACGTCGCTGAGCAGGATGAACTCCTGGCGCTTGTCGTCGCACATCTGGCCCGTGGCGGTCAGGTAGTCGATGCCCTGCTTCCATTCGGCCTCGGTCAGCCTGACCTCGCGCGCGAAGTCGTGCAGGTGCCGCACCAGGCTGGTCATGATCTGCTTCGTGCGCGCATTGGGCGTATCGGCCAGGCGCGCAATGACGGCCTTGGTCAGGTTATGCTGGTCATACTCTTGCATCACTGGACTCCCGGCCGCTAGGCAAGTTGGCAGGCCTGCTCGAACGACAGGCGTGGACTGCGGGCGAACACTTTTTCCGGGTCGCCGTGACCAAGGCCGCAGATGAAATTCGAGCGGATGCTGGTGCCGGCGAAGAAGGCCTGATCGATGGCCTGGTTGTTGAAGCCGGACATGGGGCCGCAATCGAGACCCAGCGCGCGCGCAGCGGCGATAAGATAGCCGCCTTGCAGCGTGCCGTTTCGAAACGCGGTGGTGTTGGCGAAATCCACCTTCTCGTCGCCCTCGAACCATGCCTTGACTGCGGGGTTGTGCGGGAACAGATCCGGCAGCTGCTCGTAGAAGCGCGTGTCGTAGCCGACGATCGCGACGACCGGCGCCGCCATGGTCTTTTCGACGTTGCCGGGGGCCAGTGCCGGACGCAGCTTTTCCCTGCCCTCCTCCGTGCGCACGAACACCAGCCGGGCTGGCGAGCAGTTGACCGAGGTCGGGCCAAATTTCATCAGGTCATACAGTTCCCGCAGCTTGCTGTCAGGCACCGGCGTGGGCAGCCAGCCATTCTGGCTGCGTGCACCGCGGAAGATCTTGTCAAGCAGTTCATTGGTTTGCATCATTCACTCCTTGCATGTTTCGGGTGTTCCGGCCAGACGACGCTGGCCGGAGGTTGAGGCGGTCACACAGTCATCGTGCCGCTCAGGGCAAGCTTTTCCTGATGACGCGCGGAATCCAGAGCCTGGGCGTAGCCGGCCGTGGCCTTGTATTCGCTGTCGTGGCCCTCGGTCAGTTCGATGCCGCAGACCTTGCGCGCCAGCGTGCCGTAGGGACCAGCAGCGGAAAACTCGGCGCGTTGCATAGTCAGCATGCGGATGGCCTGCAGCGGCGTGCCGTTGAAGTTCTCGAAGACGAACAGGCGGTTGCCCCAGTCGGTCAAGAACAGGTCGCGGATCACACGGCCGATCTTCACGCGGTCATGCGGCTGGCCCACAGGACCATTGTTCATGCGTTCGAACCAGCCGTTGAGGGCCTCGTCGTTCCATTGGTCTTCGCTCGCGAAGATCAGCGCACTGCGCCCGGAGAGATCGACCAGCTCGTAGATCATCTGCGAGAAGTTTTCGAGGTAAAGCGCCCGGCCGAAGTCGTAGATCAGGATGTTCGGCTTGTAGGCCCCGCCCGGCGTATGGAAGCCCAGTTCCTCGCTCGCGACGATGTGCGCGAGCATGGCCTGGTGGAAGCCGATCAGCTTGGCCACGCGCGTCTGCACCGCGGGGATCTTGTTGGTGCCGATATGCTCGGTGATCAGGATCGCCAGGCCAGCCATCAGCTCGGCGCGCACCGACTGGCGAATCAGCGCGTGATAGTGCAGCCAGTCGAACACACGCTGCGGGTAGAGCTTGGCGTGTTCCGGATTGCCCAAATGGAACACGTGCGACCACGGGATGAAAACGTTGTCGAATACCGTCATGCCGTCCAGCTCATCGCCCTGCGAGGCCAGAGGGTGTTCGATGGGATCTTCCTTGACCACGCTCTCGCGGCAGACGATGGTCACGCCCGGGGTGTTGACCGGCGTGGCCGCGAAGATGATCTGGTCGCCCGGGATACCGGGGCGGAAGAACACCCCGATATGAATCCAGTCGGCAAACGCCACGCCAGTGCCGATAGCCTTGACCCCTGACACGACGATGCCCTTGTCGTTCTTCTCGATCACGCGCAGCCCCGGCGAACGCTGCTGGGCATCGGGGTTGGAGCGATCCATCTGCGGATCGACGAACTGCGGCGCGCAGTTCAGGTCGTGCTTCTTGGCGAAATTGACGAAGTCGACGATGTTCTTCGCCTTCACCTTGCCTTCGGCGCCGATGGTCTGCGTTTCCCACGGCGACGGATCGTCGATATAGGTCTGCAGCACGTAGTTGTTGACGTCCGGCGTGCGCGGGAACGACGCGCCGGCCATCTCGCGCATGATCGTCTCGTGATACTTGCGTTTGCGGCGCAGCTGTTCCTTGTCGTAGTGGCCGAACCACTGCATGGTGCGGCGCTCGCCATCCTTGTCGACGAAGGTCATTACGTCCTGCAGGTCGGGACGATGGTGCAGGTCGTAGAAGTCGGCGTGACGCTGCGCGTAGTCCCGCGTCTTGGGGTGCGTCGCGACGTTGTCGATCTTCTCGTTGCCGACCCATACGTTGCGGCCGTCGTTCAGCGATTCCAGGTACTGCTTGCCAGTGCGAATCATCGCCAGGTCTCCTTGGTGGTTTTCGGGGTGTGACAGTCCCTGCCCTGGAGAAGGGCATATGGACACGGATACGAAATCGGGTTCTCGCCTGGCGCGGGCCAGGCCGCTTCAAGTCGCGCTAGGCGGCGACTGGCTGCGTGGTGGCGTAGCTGCGGCGGCAGTAGACCAGCGGCGTGTCGTTGCTGCTTTCCGCGCCCGAGCTGCCGAGCACCTGCGCGACGAAGACGCTGTGCGTGCCGATCTCGAGCTGGTCAACGACCTTGCAGTCGAGCGCGACCATGGCGGACTTGCTGTATGGCGCGCCGGTGCCGAACACACCCCAGCTGTCACCGTCGAAGCGCTGCGCCATCGGCACCGCGCCGGCACCGGCGAACAGCTGGGACACCGCGGTCTGGCTGGCGTGCAGCCAGTTGATGCTGACGACGCCGTTGGACTTGATCACGCTGTTTGCGGCGCTGCGGCGATTGATGCAGAACAGCACGGTGGGCGGCGAATCGCTCACGGAACAAACAGCCGAGCACGTGACGCCAGCGCGGCCTCCGGCGCCGTCGGTGGCGATGACGGTCACGGCGGTGACTGCACGCGACAAGGCGTCGCGGAAGCGCGTGGCGTCGATGGCGTCGATGGCGGCGTCGGTAATGCGGCTCGCGCCGGCTTCGATGAAGACTGCGGACGACATGGCGATCTCCTCCTTGTTGGGGGCCTTCTTCGTTGCCCTGCGACAGGGCTTGAATGAAGCTTTGTCTCTGGAAACCTGCTTTCTGATCTGTGTCAGCTGTGTGAAACTAGACTACAGCCGAGCCGGCCCGTTTGCTAATTACCTCGCATCATGGACACTATTCCCCAGCGTCATGAAGACGAACTCAGCCTGAATCAACTGCTGGTGCTGGATGTACTGCTGAGCGAGCGCAGCCTCACCAAGGCGGCGCGCGTGCTCAACCTGACGCAGCCTGCTTTGAGCAAGACGTTGGCGCGTCTGCGCCAGTATTTCGGTGACCCGCTGTTCGTCCGCGTCGGCCTGCGCATGGAGCCGACCCCCAAGGCACTGGAGCTTGCTGATCCGGTGCGGGGCATTCTCCAGAGCGTGCGCGCGCTGCGTTCGGACCATGTCGGCTTCGATCCGCGCACCAGCCAGCGCAGCTTCAGCTTCTTCCTGCTCGATGCCGGCGCCTCGCAGATGCTGCCACCGCTGCTGAGCCGGCTGGCGGAAGAAGCACCGGGCATCCTGGTGCAGGCGGTCAACGCCGATGCCACGCATCTCGACATCTGGCTGGAGAACGGCCTTGTCGACCTGGCCATCGGTTCGTTCCCGGGCCTCACGCAGAGCATCCGCCGGCAGTTGCTATGGCACGAAACCTACGGCGCGGTCGTGCGCAAAGACCATCCGCGGCTCGCTCAACTGGGAGACCTGGATGCCTTCGTCGCCGAGAAGCATGTGCTGGTATCCGCGGTCGGTACGGGCCACCAGCACCTGAGCATCGAGCGCGCCATCGAGGCCGCAGTGCCGCACACCAACATCATCTGCCGCGTGCCCAGCTTCGCCACCGCGGGCCTGATCGCCAAGCATTCGGACGCCGTGGCGGTCCTGCCGCTAACGCTGGCACGCGCGCTTTGCAAGGATCTCGACCTGACGGTTGTCATGCCACCGCTGACGCTGCCCGGCATGGACATCGCCCAACACTGGCACGACCGCGTGCACCGCGAGCCCGGCAACCAGTGGATCCGTGCGCTCGTACACAGGCTGTTCGCCCGGCACGATGCCGTGGCGGGCGCGGCTGCCGGGGCGAACATGGAAGGATGAGCGCCGGTTATAGACACCATGACGGCAAAGGATTGGCGTCCTGCGCCATCGCCTCCTAGCATGCGGTGCATGACAAGAGGAGGAGAGCATCATGCAGGTAACAAGGCAAGCAGGCCCGCTGCGTCTGGCGGCATCCGTCGTTTCGATCGGCACTTTCGATGGTGTACATCGCGGGCACCGTGCCGTGCTGGCGGCGCTACGCGCCAGCGGGCGGGCGCTTGGTCTGCCGACCGTATTGCTGACCTTCGATCCGCATCCGCGGGCCTTCCTGCAGCCGCAGAGTGCGCCGCGCATGATTTCCACGGTCGATGACCGCATCGCGCTGCTGGCCGAAAGCGGCGCCGTCGACCACTGCCTGGTGCTGCCGTTCGACCGTGCGCTCAGCGAAGCCAGTGCGGATGACTTCGTTCGTGGCTTGTTGCTCGCGCGTCTGGGGATGCGGCGGCTGGTAGTCGGCGCGAATTTCCGCTGCGGCCGGGGACGCCAGGGCGATATCGATTACCTGGGCCAGCTCGGCAAATCGCACCGCTATGACGTCGAGTCCGTAGCGTTGCATGCCACCAACGCAACCGGAATGGATGTGCGCTGTTCATCCACGGAAGCCCGCCGCCTGATTCAGAGCGGCGACGTGCGTGCTGCGGCCGCGTTGCTCGAACGCCCGCATGAAATTCATGCCATGGTAGTCGCCAAGGCGCCTGCGAGAGCCAGCGGCGCGGCGGAGATCTGTCTCCCGCACGGCATCTGCGTGCCGCCTGTGGGGCAATACGCTGGCGCGGTGCGCACTCGGACGGGTGGGCCGCAGTGGCGCCCTGCACTTGTGCAACTGGGGGATGCGGACGGCATGGCATGCGTGTTCAGCGACACGCAGTTCGCGCCGACGCCCGGCAGCGCGGTGTCGGTGCGTTTTTTCAACTCGGCGGAGGCTTAGGCCTCGAAGCTGCGCCTGTTTGTTGTCCGCAAGAAATTGCCTTCGAGCGGTACTCCCACCGGGGCACCGCTGTTTCGCAGGCGTAGGCTGGCGTAGGCGGCAAGTCACTTTTGGCCCCATTCGTCCCCAATTGCCGCGCGAAACTCGACGGCGCCCCCGAAATTCCGAGTTCGTCTGACATCCCCCGAGGACCGGCATTGCTAGAGTGGCTCCGGACTGGCACGGTTATTCAGCACGGGTCCATGCACAGTTTTGAAATGGATCTTCCGGGAGCCCATCATGGACGAGAGCGAGACCGGTTCCCCCGTCGCCGATACCAGTACCGACACCGACGCCAACGTGCCCTGGTACAAGCTCATGGGGCCTGGCCTGATCACCGGCGCCGCTGATGACGACCCCAGTGGCATCGTCACCTACGCGCAGGCTGGTGCCCAGTTCGGCAACGGGCTGCTGTGGAGTGTGCTGCTGACGCTGCCGCTGATGATCGCCATCCAGCTCGTATGTGCGAGACTTGGCCGCATTTCCGGCCGGGGGATCGTTGCGAACATTCGCCGCCACCAGTCACGGCCGCTCGCCTACGCCTTTGTGGTCTTGCTGGTCGTGGCCAATACGCTGAACGTCGGCGCCGACCTGGCTGCCATGGGCGATGCCCTGGCTCTGGTCCTCGGCGGCGCGCGCTGGATCTATACGCTGGCCCTCGCGGCGGGATCTCTGCTCTTGCAGCTGTTCATGCCTTACCGTCGGTATGCGGCCTATCTGAAATGGCTCAGTCTTTCACTGCTGGTGTATATCGCGGCCATGTTCCTGCTCAAGATCGACTGGCACGCCGCGGCCCTGGCGATGGTGTGGCCCCGGATCGAGTTCTCCAGCGCCTATCTGCTCATGGTGGTGGCGGTACTCGGCACGACCATCAGCCCCTACCTGTTCGTATGGCAAGCCGCCGCCGAGGTCGAAGAGCTCGACATCGACCGTACCGCCTTGCCGCTTCACGCTGCGCCCGAGCAGGCCAGGATGAATTTCAGGCGCATCAACGTGGACACGGTGACGGGCATGGTGGTGTCTGCGGTCATCGCCCTTTGCATCATGCTCACAACGTCATATGCGTTGCACAACTCAGGCATCCTGGACATCGACAGTTCGGCCGCCGCCGCCAAGGCGCTGGAGCCGGTCGCGGGGAAGTGGGCGCTGCTGCTGTTCAGCGCGGGCATTATCGGCACAGGCCTCATGGCCGTGCCGGTCCTGGCCGGTTCCGTGGGCTATGCGGTAGCCGAGGCGATGCGATGGAGACGCAGCCTTGAAGAAAAGCCGCTTTCCGCCAGGAACTTTTATGCGGTCATCGGCATCACCATGGTCATCGGCACGGCGCTGTGCTGGCTGCCCATCGAGCCCGCAAAGATGCTCGTCTGGAGCGCCGTCCTGAACGGCATAGCCGCTGCGCCGGCCATGGTCATGCTTCAGCTGATGTCGCGACACAAAGCCGTGGTGGGCGAATTCCGGACGCCGGGCTGGGTCCACTCGCTGGCGTGGCTCGCCACGGCAACGATGTGGATTTCGCTGCTGGTGACAATCGTGTTTGCCCTGTGAGCAAGCTGGGGCCTCATGGCGCCGGGCAGATTGACGGACTTGTCCAGTTTCGTGCGGGCTTAACCGGTCAGGCAACCGTATAGCGTTCGCGCGAGACGCAATGCCTCTCTCGCATCGGTTACGTTGGCGAAGCCCATGACCAGGCCACGCGGGGTGCGCCGCGTGCGTCCGTTCGCATACCAGATCGACAGTGGCACCACCGCGAGCCCCGCGTCGCGTGCGCGCGCGGCAACGGCCACGTCGTCGACGGGACCATCGGGACCTTCGGCAAACTGGACCGCGAACTGGATGCCGCCGTGCGGCAGCTCCACAAGCATGCGCTCGCCGAACGCCTGCTCCAGCGCATGCGCAATCAGCGTGCGGCGCTGCCCGTACAACGCACGCATCCGCTTTACGTGGCGCGCAAAATGTCCTTGTTCGATGAAGTCCGCCACGGCCGCCTGCAATAGCGTCGGCGAGCCGGCATTCATGCTGCAGGCCACGCGCTCCACGCGTTCGACCGCACGCTCCGGCACCACGGCATACGCGAGCCGTAGTCCCGGAAACATCACCTTGCTGAACGTGCCGCAATAGATCACGCGATCGTCCTTGTCGAGGCTTTTCAATGCCGGCAGTGGCCGGCCCACATAGCGGAATTCGCTGTCGTAGTCGTCTTCAATGATCCAGCTTGACCCTTTCGCCGCCCAGTCGAGGAGCGCCATGCGCCTGGCGAGCGACAATGTGTATCCGAGCGGCGCCTGGTGCGATGGCGTCACCAGTGCGAAACGCGCGAGCGGATCCAGCGCGATGCCGCGGTCGACATCGATCCCTTCGCTGTCGATCGGCACCGGTACGAGATTGACGCCGACTTCGGCCAGAAAGCCGCGTGCGAGCAGGTAGCCGGGGTCTTCGAACCACATGCGGTCATTGGGACTCGCGAGACTGCGCAAGACAAGTTCGAGCGTCGCGCGGTAGCCAGCGGTGATGAATACCTGCTCCGGCACGCACGCCACGCCCCGCGACAAGCCCAGATAGGTGGCAATGTGCTCGCGCAGCGCGCGGTAACCAACCGGATCCGGATAGGCCAGCATCGCGCGCTCACCGCTGCGCGCGCAACGCGAGACGAGCCGGTTCCACAGCTTGCGCGGGAACGCGTCCAGCGCCGGCAGCCCGGGTTGCAAGAGCTTCGGCTCCCCGCTCATCGCCACGGCGATCGCCAGTTGACGCGTTGCCGGCTGACGACCGCGCAACGCATGGGACGATTTCGTCGCGCCCTGCTCCCTGGCGGGCGGCTGCTCCCGATCCCCGCCACGTGCCGGGCGCGTCACCGATGCCGGCAACGACGCTGAGACGAACGTCCCCGCCGCACCGCGCATCTGCAGGTAGCCCTCGTCGACCAGGACGGTATAGGCCATTTCAACCGTGCCGCGTGCCGTATTCAGCTGCAAGGCAAGCCCCCGAAGCGCGGGCACGCGATCACCGGGACGCAGGTGCCCTGCTGCGATGGCCGTCCTGAAGCGCTCGCAAATCTGCAGATAGATCGGCGAGCGGTCCTGGCGGTCGATTTCGATGGCCAATGCGGAGGTCCGTGCAGTCATGATGGGTTCGCGGGCAATGTGAACAGGCTGGACTTGGCCTAGTCATTTCGATAATTCTTGGCCCTTATCCATAGGGCATGATTGTTCCACAATGGTCTCACACGATGCGACGAAGGCCACGCACCCGAATGGATGCCCCCGGCAGCCGCACCGCGCACTCCCTTACTCTCTCATCTGGAGAATCTGCCATGAAGATCGTTGTAATCGGTGGTTCCGGCCTGATCGGCTCCCAAGTTGTCGCGCTGCTCGCCAAGGCTGGCCACACCGCAATCGCGGCCTCTCCAAGTACCGGCGTCAACAGCGTGACGGGCGAAGGATTGGCCCAGGCATTCGAGGGCGCGGACGTCGTCGTGGATGTGGCGAACGCACCATCGTGGGAACCGCAGGCCGTACTCGATTTCTTCCGCACTTCCGCACGCAATCTCGGCAAGGCCGAAGTGGCCGCGGGCGTGCGCCATCACGTTGCGCTGTCCATCGTCGGTACCGACCGCATGCCGGGCAATGCATATTTTGCGGCCAAGGTCGCACAGGAAGAGGCGATTGAAGCGGCCGGCGTGCCATACACGATCGTCCGCGCCACCCAGTTCATGGAGTTCCTGGGCGGTATCGCGGATTTCGGTACGGACGGTGGCACCGTGCGCATCGGCGACGGACTGTTTCAACCGATTGCTTCACAAGACGTCGCGGCAATCCTTGCGCAGGTGGCGCTGGAAGCACCGCGCAACGGCACCATCGAGATTGCCGGCCCGGACCGCGCCCCCTTCGCCGAGATCGTTGCGCGCTATCTGAAGTCGACGGGCGATGCCCGCCCGGTGGTGACGGACCGCGAAGCCCTCTACTACGGCGGCCAGGTCGAGGAAATGTCGCTCGTACCGCTCGGCGACGCGCGGCTCGGCCGCATCAGCCTCGAACAGTGGCTCTCGCAAGCGAACAAGCAATGAGGAGTCAAGCCATGAAAGCAATCGTCTCTTTTGCGGCAGCGCTGATGCTACCGTGCCTGATGGCGGCGCAGCCGGCAATGGCCGCACCGGAAGCGAAGGTCACGCCCCTGCGGACAGAACCGTTGCCCGAGTACCCTGGCAAGGAAGTCGAGATGATCGTCGTGGACTATCCGCCGGGCGCGGTGGACCCGGTGCATCGACATGATGCGCACGCCTTTGTCTACGTGCTCGAGGGCAATATCATCATGGGCGTCAAGGGTGGCAAGGAGGTGACGCTCAAGCCCGGCGACACCTTCCACGAAGGCACCAATGACATCCATACCGTCGGGCGCAACGCCAGTTCCACACAGCCGGCCAAATTTGTCGTGCTGCTGATCAAGAACAAGGGCGCACCGATCCTGACTCCGGTGAAGTAGGCTTGCAGAACCCGGCAATTCAGGCGCGTCGGACGGCAGATGCCGGGGCCGGCGCGCCTGCTTTAGTCTGTTTGGACTATGTCACCTTGGACGTGAGCAGAAACAATGCGTATGGCAGCCGCGCCTGTTTCGGCTGTGACGCTAACCAAGACATCCGGGAGAGACAACAAGTGACGACCCAACATCCTGCCGCCAGCGAGTTTCGCGTGGCCCTGAATAGCCCGGCCAGCAGTGTCGTGATTACCGGCGGCGCCTCCGGCATTGGCGAGGCTTGCGCGGAGGCCCTGGCCGCTGTCGGGCGGCCTGTAGCGATCTGGGATATCCAGGAGGACAAGGCGCGAGCCGTCGCGGCGACGCTGGCCGAACGCTATGACGTACCCGCTTTCGGGCTCGGCATTGACCTGCGGGTACCCGCAGGGCTCGAAGATGCGCTGGCCCGCACCCGCGCCGCCCTGCCGGCGCTCGGCGGCATGGTGCATGCCGCCGGCGTGGTGGACCAGAGCGGTATCGAGGGCCTGACGCAGGCTCGCTGGGATGCCGTGCTCGATGTCAATCTGCGCGCTATGCCGCTGCTGGTGCAGGCCATGCTGGCCGACTTGCGCCAGCAACCGGGCGCCGCCGTTGTCGCCATCGCATCGATCAATGCGACATTGGGCAATGGATTGATTCCGGCTTATTCGGCTTCCAAGGGCGGCTTGCTCTCACTGGTGCGTTCCCTTGCCGACAGCCTGGGCCAGGACGGGATCCGCATTAATGCCGTCTCTCCGGGACAGATCCACACGCCGATGCTCCAGCCTGCCATCGACGCCCTGCCGCCTGGCACCTTTGAGCGCCGCATCCAGTTGGGCCGCCTTGGCACGCCCGCAGAGATCGGACGCGTAGTCCGTTTCCTGCTGTCTGACGAAGCCAGCTATGTCACCGGCACCGAACTGGTTGTCGACGGCGGCAATATTCCTTCGCAACGCTAAGCGGAAAAAAGCGAAATGCGCCTTCGCGCATTTCGTCTCCCTCCTGGCCACCAGCTTCAGGCCTCAAGCCTCGAACACGTGCCCCAGCGTTGGCAGTTCGATGCCGCCAGGATTCAGCTCGAACACCCGTCGCGCCACGCTGGCGGGGCGCACCTGTTCCACATCGGTGTAGAACTGCTGGTACCAGTCACGCATCTGGTAGATGGGGCCGTCGCCCTCGCACAGCAGCGGATTGTCGATGCGGATCTTGCTATCCCAGATCGCCACATCCTCGTAGAAGGCCTCACGTGCCTGCTCTACATAGGCTTGCGCCACGGCGCGGTTCTGCTCGTCCGACAGGCCCGGTATCTTCTTGACCAGCACACCGTAGCGCAGCTCGAAGCTGTTCAGGTCGATCGGCACATGGCAGTTGAGCAGGATCGAGTGGATCTCCTGGTCGCCCATCTTTCCCGTCATCTCGGTGATGTGGTACGCCGGGCCGAAATACGTCGAGTGCGCGGTCAGCCGCGAGTCACCCGACAGCCGGGCGCTGCGCCCGATCATCAGCTGCGTGGCCTTGTGGTGTTCGAACAGGTTGGCGAAGTAATCCACCGGAGCGCCGTGCACGGTGCCGAAATGCGCCATGTCGGAGATATTGTCGACGAGCTCGCGGCAGTTGGTGCCGATCAGCATCTTGTCCATGGCCCAGTCCGACCAGTCCGCCGCAAAGCAGGCGTCGATGCGCGGAATGGCGACCTCCCGCGGCGCCGGACGGCCTTCCGGATCGTGCCAGACGAACAGCAGCCGGTTCTGCTCGCTAGTCTCCCAGCTGCCGATGCGGGCCTTGGGCGGCACGCGCTTGCAGTACGGAATCGACTTGCAACCGCCGTCGCCGCCCCATTGCCAGCCGTGGAACGGGCAGACCAGGTTGTCGCCCTGCACGGTGCCGGTGCTGAGGTCGGCCCCCATATGCGGGCAATAGCTGTCGACGATGCGGATAGCGCCCGTCGAGTCTGCAAACGCCGCCAGGCGCTTGCCGAAGATGTTCAGCGTATGCGGCTTGCCGTCGCGATAATCATCGGCCAGTCCCAGGCAGTGCCAGCCTCGCGCGTAGCGGGCCTCGAGCGGGCGCGTTTCGATCTTGTAGCCGGTAGTTGTCATGGCGTCAGTCTCCTTGGATCTCTGTGGATGCTTCACGATACGAGGCGCGCGCACGCCGCTCATCGTCCCATCAGACTAGGCTCTGTGTGCGCCTTCACGGACTTCAGGACCTGGATCGGCTTCAACGCCGCCGGGATGCCGGTGAGCGCGGGATCGTTCGCCGGGCCGTGCACGCAGCACACGCCCGCCGGGTCGTAGATCTTTGCCACGCAGCCATTGCAGCTGTCGCACGCCGAACGCGCGGCCACGCCGTTACGCCAGTGCTCGACCAGCGCCGGATCGTGGATCAGCGCGCGCGCCAGCGCGATGCAGTCGAAGCCTTCGCCGAGCAATGCATCCACGTTCTGCAGCGATTTCACGCCGCCGATATAGGCCAGCGGCATTTGCACCGCCTGCCGCACCACGCGCGACGCCTCGAGGAAATACAGTTCCCGGAATGTCAGGTCGCGCGGCGTGCGCTTCTCCAGCATGGTGATGCCGAAGCGGGCCATTGCGTTCGGCGCTGCAGCCTTCATCTGCGCGGTCGGCATCGGGCTGCCGAACAGCGCCCACGGGCTTTCGACATTGCGTCCGCCGCTGAGGGTCAGCAGGTCGGCGCCCTCCGCTTCCAGGATGCGCGCGGTGATTGCGGAGTCGGCAGCGTCATTGCCGCCGGGCACGCCGTCGGTCACGCTGAGCTTGCAGCAGACCGCCATCTCGGCACCGACTGCATCCTTTACCTGGCGCAGCACCATCGCCGGGAAGCGCGTGCGGTTTTCCACGCTGCCGCCAAACATGTCGCGACGCCGGTTGCTTAGCGGCGACAGAAACTGGTTAAGCAGGTAGCCATGGCCCATATGGATTTCCACGGCGTCGAAGCCGGCCTCGCGCGCGAGCCGCGCCGCCTGTGCGAACTGCGCGGCGCGGCGCGACATGTCCGCCTGGCTCATGGCGCGCTGGAAATACACGCCGTGCATCATGCCGAAGGCATTGAGCCCCGTCGACGCGCTGCCCGGCGCACGGCTGCCGCCGTGGCGCATGGTGGTGAACGAGCCGGCATGGGTAATCTGCAGACAGGCCGCAGCGCCCTCGCGGTGCACGGCATCGGTCAGTACGCGCAAATGCGGCACCTGCTCCGCGCGCATGCTGAGCTGGTGCGCGAAGGTCAAGCCGTCATCGGCCACGGCGGCATAGGCGACCGTGGTCATGCCTACGCCACCTGCGGCCAGGTCGGCGTGATGCTTGACCAGCGCCTGCGTCGGCAGGCCTTCGGGTGTCATGCCCTCGTTTGCGCCAGCCTTGATAAAGCGGTTGCGCAGCGTCAGCGGGCCGATGCGAACCGGTGCGAATGCCGCTGCGCCGGCGGATTGCGGAGCCTCCATGCTGTCCCTCCCTGGGTCTTTTGCTTTTGGTAATGACTCATATGAACCGATGGTCTTCTGCTCTGCCCGTTCGTGGGACAGCGCAGAAGACCATCGACATGCGGATTGGCTATCGTGCCGGCGTCATGCCGTATCGGACTTCAGCCCGCGTGCCGGACGTACCCGTTCGTCGTGCACGGCACTCCCCGCCGCCACCCGGGCGCGCTCCTCCTCTTCCACGCCAAGCCATGACGCCAGCGCCGGCAGCAGCGATACCGCACCGAACAGGTTCACCAGGAACATGAACGCCAGCAGGATGCCCATGTCCGCCTGAAATTTGAGTGCGGCAAACGCCCACGTGCCCACCCCGATGCACATCGTCAGCGCCGTGAACAGCGCGGCCGAGCCGCGCTGGCGCATGGCTTCCGCAAAGGCCTGCGGCAGATTCTGGCCTTCTTCGCGGATCTGGTGCTGGATGCGCTCGTACAGGTAGATGCCGTAGTCCACGCCAACGCCCACGCCGAGCGTGATCACCGGCAGCGTGGAAACCTTCAGGCCGATGCCAAGGCGCGCCATCAGAGCATTGCACAGCACCGACACCAGCGTCAGCGGCACGATGATGCACAGCACCGCGCGCCACGAGCGGAACGTCAGCAGGCACAGCAATGTGATGGCGCCGAAGATCGACAGCAGCATCGCCACCTCGGCCTCTTCTACCGCCTCGTTGGTGGCCGCCATCACGCCGATATTGCCGCCGGCGAGGCGGAACGCCACGTTCGCTGTCTTGTCTTCGGCCGTAAAGCGGCGGATCTCGCGGATGATGTGGGCAATGGTGGCGCCTTCATGGTTGGCCGTGTAGATCAACACCTGGATGGCCTGGCAGTTCGGCGTGTTCATGCCGTTGTCCGGGTCGAAGGCCTTGGCGCCCTGGCTCAGGCCGTCGCTGCTGCGCGGCAGTGCCTCCCAGCGCGGATTGCCCTCGTTGTAGGCGCCGACTACCACCTTGGCCAGCGACGACACGCTCACCACCGACTGCACGCCTGACACGCCGCGCATATGCATCTCGAAGCGTTCGACCGCGCTCATCACCGGGTAATGCAGGCAGCCGTCGTCAAAGCCGGCCGGCTCCACCACCACCGTCAGCGCGTCCGAGCCAATGTTGTACTGGCTGACCACGCTGGCGCTGTCGTGGTTGTAGCGCGAGTCGGCGCGCAGTTCGGGCGCACCGCTGCCCACGTCGCCGATCTTCAGGCCGCGCGATTCGATCGCGCCGACCGCCAGCAGCGCCAGCGCGGCGACAAACACGCCAAGCGCCGGTGCCGGTCGCGCCAGCGCACCGAACTTCTGCCACAGCCGGCCGCCGCCCTGTGCACGGCGCGCCTGCGCCGCTGCCAGCGCCGATGGCTCCAGCCGCGTGTACGACAGCAGGATCGGCAGGAACACCTTGTTGGTCACGATCATCAGCAGCACGCCCAGGCAGGCGGTGATGCCAAGCTCGCGCACGATATCGATCTCGATGCGCATGATAACCATGAAGCCGAGCGCATTGGTCAGCAGCGCCACCGTGCCCGGGATAAACAGCTTGCGGAACGCGGCGCTGGCGCTGTCCAGCGCGCTGTGGCCCAGCACCACCTCCTGCTTCCACGCGTTGGTCATCTGCACCGCGTGCGACACGCCGATCGAGAAGATCAGGAACGGCACCAGGATCGACATCGGGTCGATGCCATAGCCCAGCAGCGGCAGCAGACCGAGCAGCCAGCCCACCGGCAGCAGCGCCACCACCAGCGCCAGCAGCGTTGTACGCAGCGAGCGGGTATAGAGCCACAGCAGCAGCGCCGTCACGGCAAAAGCCAACGCGAAGAAGCCCATTACGCCGGCAATGCCCTCTTCCACGTCGCCGACCAGCTTGGCGAAGCCCACGACATTCACGTCGACATCGGTGCCACCGAACTCGGCCCGGATCTTCTCGAGCTGGCGCGCGACCGCGCCGTAGTCGATAGTCTTGCCGGTGGCCGGATCGGTCTCGCGCAGTTCCGCGCGGATCAGCGCGGACTTGAGGTCATTGCTGACCAGCCGGCCGATCTGCCCGGAGCGCGCCACGTTGCGGCGCACCTTGTCGAGCTCGGCGGGCGTGCCCGAAAAGCGCCCGGGCACCACCACGTCGCCTCGGAAGCCGGCCTCGGTGACTTCCGTGAAGCGCACGTTCGGCGTGAACAGCGAGAACACGCGTGAGCGGTCCACGCCGGGGATGAAGAACACCTCGTCGGTGGCGCGGCGCAGCTTGTCCATGAAGGCCGCGTTATAGATGTCGCCGTCGCCCTTCCAGCGCAGGCTCACGAGCACCGTGTTGGCGCCCGAGAACGTGCTCGCGTACTTGGTGAACACCTGCATGTACGGGTGCTGCAACGGGATCATCTTGTTGAACCCGGGATCGAGCCGCAGCCGCGTGGCGGAGAAGCCCAGTGCCACCGTAATGGCCAGGCACACGGTCAGCAGCAGGCGGCGCCTACGCATCAGCACGCTGGCGCAGGCGTCGACGAAACGGCCCAGGCGGCCGGGGGATTGGGGGCGGTTCATGATCGTTCTCGCAATCGTTCAGGCGGGTGGGAGTCAGCGGACAGCGGGGAGTGTCAGGTCCGCAATGCCGCTGTTGCCGCCCAGCGCCAGCGTGTCCTTGCCCGTCGGGGCAAGCGCGGCCAGGGTCTGCGGGCTGCCGGCGGGCAATGCAGCGAAGTGACGCCCGCCGTCGGCGGACATCACCAGGCTGCCACCTTGCCCGGCCAGCACGATGCGGCCATCAGGCAGCATCACGCCGCCGAAGAAGGAGGTCTTCAGGCCTGTCTCTGCGACCTGCCAGGTGGTACCGAAGTCTTCACTGCGCAGCACGTTGCCGCGCATGCCAAACGCCAGCCAGGCGCCATCGCGAAGTGACAGCGCGCCGTACAGCGATCCTTCATAGGGCGCCTTGACGGCTTCCCAGTGCTCGCCGCCGTCGGCCGAGCGCAGCACCAGCCCGGCTTCGCCGACCAGCATCAGGCGGCCTTGCGCATCGCCCGAAATGCCGTTCAGGTGGCGATCCTTCATCGCCTCCGGCATGCCCTTCGCGGCGCCATCTTCCCAATGCTTGCCGAGATCGCGCGAGACCAGGAAGCGGCCGAAGCTGCCAACCGCAAACCACGTCCCGCCAGCCTGCGCCCACGCGCCGAGCAGCGGATCGGACGACTCCGCGTCGAACGCGGCCTGCTGCCAATGCTCGCCACCGTCTTCGGTGCGCAGGATCCAGCCACTGTGGCCCACCGCCATGCCATGGCGGCTGTCGGCAAAGGCGACCTGCGTCAGCGTGGCGCCCTGCGGCTGGTCCACGGTTGCGCCGCGCCAGCTGCGGCCCTGGTCATCGCTGAACAGGATCTTGCCGCGCTCGCCCACGGCCACCAGCCGCTCGCCGGCGCGCGCCATGCCGTTTACCTGCAGGCCGTCCGGACGCAGCACCGTCGCCGGGAACGGCGGCAGCGGACGCGGCGCAAAGGCCCATACCGCGGTCGCCAGTACCGCCAGCGACATGGCGATGCCGATCAGTCGTTTCATGATGTCTCCTCCGTATGGAGCCATGGCGGGCGGCCTCGTGGCGGGCCGCTTCCATGCCAGGATTGCTGCTCAGGGCAGTACGTCGAACAGCGCCGCGGCACCCATGCCGCCGCCGATGCACATGGTCACCACCGCTTGCCGCACACCGCGGCGGCGGCCCTCGATCAGCGCGTGCGCGGTCATGCGCGCACCCGACATGCCGAACGGGTGGCCGACCGAGATCGCCCCGCCGCTGACGTTCAGGCGCGCATCGGCAATGCCGAGCTTCTGCTGGCAATACAGCACCTGCGACGCAAACGCCTCGTTCAGCTCCCACAAGCCCACGTCGGCCACCGTCATGCCGTGGCGCTCCAGCAGCTTCGGCACGGCGAACACCGGGCCGATGCCCATCTCGTCGGGCGCGCAGCCCGCCACGGCCATGCCGCGGTAGCGGCCCAGCGGGCGCAGGCCGCGACGTTGTGCCTCTTTGGCGCTCATCAGCAGTACGGCGGCCGCGCCATCGGAAAGCTGCGACGCATTGCCCGCGGTGATGTATTCGCCTTGAGCGATCGCCTGTCCGCCGCTCCAGACCGGCTTCAGTGCGGCGAGGCTTTCGGCGGTGGTGTCAGGCCGGTTGCATTCGTCGCGCTCCAGCCGCACGGTCTCGTGCCCGGTCAGCACGCCGCTCTTGTCGAACAGCGCGCGGCGCGTTTCCAGCGGCACGATCTCGTCGTCAAAGGCGCCGCGGCGTTGTGCCTCGGCCGTGCGCTGCTGGCTGCGCCAGGCGTAGGCGTCCTGCTCGGCGCGGCTGATGCCGTAACGGCGCGCGACCACTTCGGCGGTCTCGATCATCGCCATATAGGCGGCGGGCTGGTGCGCCAGTACGGCTTCGGATTGGGCGCGGAAGGCGTTCTTGTGCTTGTTCTGCGTGAGCGAGATGGATTCCACGCCGCCGGCGACAAGGATGTCGGCCTCGCCGCACTGGATCGCACGCGCCGCCGCGGCAATGGTCATCAGGCCGGAGCCGCACATGCGGTCCAAGGTCATGCCGGGCACGCTGTCCGGCAGGCCCCCCGCCACCGCGCAAAGACGGCCCAGGTTATAGCCCTGGGTGCCCTGCTGCGCAGCCGCGCCGATCAGTACGTCTTCCACCTCGGCCGGGTCCACGCCCGCGCGCTCGACCACCGCACGCACCACATGACCGCCCAGCACGGGGGCTTCGGTGTCGTTGAAGGCGCCGCGGAAGGCCTTGCCGATCGGCGTGCGCGCGACGGCGACGATGACTGCTTCATTCATGCTCGATTCCTTCTCAGAAGTAGTAGCGGCTGATGGTCTCGGCCACGCAGGCCGGCTTGTCCTCGCCCTCGATTTCCACGGTCATGCGCACCACCGACTGCACGCCGCCCGGCAGGGTCTCTGCCCGCACCAGGTCACCCACGCCACGTACCCGGGCGCCCACGCGCACCGGCGCCGGAAAGCGCACCTTGTCGCAGCCGTAGTTGACGCCCCATTTCATGCCCTCGACCGTGATCAGTTCCGGCAGGAACTGGTTGACCAGGGCCAGCGTCAGGTAACCATGCGCGATGCACGCACCGTACGGCCCCTGGGCAGCACGCTCGGGATCGACGTGCAGCCACTGGTGGTCGCCGGTGGCATCGGCGAACTGGCCGACCTGCGCCTGGGTGATCCGCGTCCAGGCGCTTTCGCCGAGGCGCTGGCCGACGGCGTCGTGGATGTCCTGCGCGGAACGGAAGACTCGTGACATCTGCTTTCCTGTTGTATTCAAGCCCGCTGGCTGCTCACCGGCAGCACTTCGCCCGTCATGTAGGAGGCGTAGTCGCTCGCCAGGAACACCATCACATTGGCCACTTCCCACACCTCGGCCGCTCGCCCGAACGCTTCGCGTTCGCTGAGTTGCCGCAGCAGGTCCGCCGGCGCCGACTTCTTCAGGAAGTCGTGCAGCGCGATGCTGGGCGCCACGGCGTTGATGCGTATGCCGAACTCGGCGGCCTCCATCGCGCTGCAGCGCGTCAGCGCCATCACCCCGGCCTTGGCCGCGGCGTAGTGCGACTGCTCTTTCTGCGCGCGCCAGCCCAACACCGAAGCGTTGTTGACGATGGCTCCGCGCCGCCGCGCCTGCATGTGCGGCAGCATGGCCCGCGTCATGCGGAAAGTGCCCGTGAGGGAAATATCGAGCACGCGCGACCACTCGGCATCGTCCATCTCGACTAGGCGGCGCGAGCCGCCCAGGCCCGCGTTATTGATCAGCACATCGGTCCCGCCCAACGCTTCCTCCGCCGCCGCCACGAGTGCGCGCACCTGCACGTCGTCCGCGACATTGCAGAGCTGGCCATAGATGGCCTGCAGGCCGGTTTCGGCGCGCAGCTTTGCGACCGCCTCCTGCAGCCGCTTTTCGTGGATATCGGAGATCATCAGCGCGCGGCAGCCCTCCTCCGCGCAGCGGCGTGCGGCCGCGAAACCGATGCCGGCGCCTGCAGCCGCGGTGATGAGCACGCTCTTGCCGGCAAGCAGTTGGTGGCCCGGTACGTAGGCCGGCGCGGCCGGCAGGTCAATGGCTTCGGTGTTCGGGGTCATGACTGTCCTCTTGCCTCGCGGGGCATGCCGAGTCCGCGCTCGGCGATGATGTTGAGCTGGATTTCGTTGGTACCGGCGTAGATGGTGTCGGCGCGCGAGAACAGCGCCATCTGCTGCAGCCGCGTGCGGCGCACATCGCCCGCCTCGCCGGCATCGAGCACGTTGGCTAGCGGGCCCAGCACGTCCAGCGCCAGTTGCCCGAGGTCGCGGTGCCAGTTGGACCAGTAGTACTTGTAGATCAGCGCCTCGCGCTGCAGCGTGGCGCCGCCGTCGGCACCGGCTTGCGCCGCGCCGGCCAGCATGCGCAGCGCGTTGGCGCGCATCACGCGCAGGCCGGCCCAGGCGCGCGCGATACGCTGGCGCACCACCGCATCGCGGCTGCTGCCGTTGTCTCGCGCGGCCTGCGCGACCCATTCCAGTTCATGCGTGAACTGCATCTGCTGGCCCAGCGTGGAGATGCCGCGCTCGAACCCGAGCAGCGCCATGGCGATGCGCCAGCCGTCGCCGGGCTCGCCGAGCACGTCGGCGGCCGCCGCGCGTGCGCCGTCGAAGAACACCTCGTTGAATTCCGCACCACCGCCCATCTGCCGGATCGGCCGGATCTCGATGCCGGGCTGGTCCAGCGGCAGCATCAGGAAGATCAGGCCCTTGCTGCCGTGCGAACCGGGCTCGCAACGCGCCAGCACGAAGATCCAGTTGGATTCGTGCGCGAGCGAGGTCCACACCTTCTGCCCGCTCACCAGCCAGTCGCCGGTGGCCGCGTCGCGTACCGCGCGCGTGCGCACATTGGCGAGGTCCGAGCCCGCGCCTGGCTCCGAATAGCCCTGGCACCAGAAGGTCGTGCCGTTGCGGATGCCCGGCAACAGGCGCGCTTTCTGGTCCTCCGACCCGAAGGCGATCAGCGTCGGGCCGATCAGCCCCTCGCCGATATGCCCCATGCGGCCCGGGCCGCCGGCGCGCGCGTATTCCTCATGGAAGATCACCTGCTGCATCACCGGCAGCTCGCGGCCGCCGTGCGCGCGGGGCCAGCCGAGCCCGGTCCAGCCGCCTTCAGCGAGGCGCCGCTCCCAGGCCTTGCGCAGTTCGGGATAAGCCTCCTCGTCACCGGGCCCGCCGCGGTGTTGCAGGCAGGCGAACTCTCCGGCCAGATTGGCGGACATCCACCGCGCTACCTCGGCACGAAATGCCGCGTCTTCGTTCGTGTTCATGCTGTCCTCCCCGCGCCCGGCTCGCTATCCGCGTCTTGGGAAACATCGGCGATGTAATCGAGTGCCACGCCCGCCCCGCCGAGCCAGTGGCTGGCCGCCTGCGCGCGCTTGAAATAGAGCTGGGGGTCGTATTCCCAGGTGAAGCCGACCCCGCCATGGAGCTGGACAGCCTCCTGTGCGCAGAAGCGCAACGCGTCGTCGGCCGCGATCGAGGCCGCGGCGATGTCGGGACGGGCACGGGCCGAATCCTCGTCATCCCATGCGTTGGCCGCGCCATACACCGCGGACCGTGCCGCTTCGATCAGCACCATCATCTGCGCGCAGCGGTGCTTCACTGCCTGGAACGAGGCGATGGCGCGGCCGAACTGAATACGTTCCGACGCGTACGCAACGGTCAGGTCCAGGCATTGCTGCGCCGCGCCAAGCTGTTCCGCTGCGAGCATCAGCTTGCCGTGCCACCAGGCGTGGGCCAGGCCCTGCGCGGCGGCGTCGCCGCGTGCGAGCAAGGCGTCGGCACTGACGGGCAGCCCGTCCAGCCGTAGTGCGGCCATCGTCCGAGTGCGGTCGAGCGTATCGAGCGGCTGCAGCGAGAAGCGTGCATCGCCTGCGAAGGCGACGGGCTCCAGCAGGAACAACGCGGGGCTGCCATCCTCCAGCTGCGCCGGCACCAGCAGCCAGTCCGCGCCGGCGGCATCGGCCACCTGTGCGGCATTTCCATGCATCACGAAGCCGTCCGCGCCCGCCTGTGCGGTGACGGCAACGCGGTCATACCGCCAGCCGCCATCGTCCGGCAACACCACGGCGGCACGGATCTCGCCGCAGGCCAGCCGTTCCAGCCATTGCGCGCTGCCGCGCGGACCGAGACTGGCCTGCAGCAGCGGTGCTGCCACGCAAACCGTGGACCAGAACGGCACGCACGCAAGGCGCTGGCCGAGCTGTTCCTGCAGCAGCACCAGTCCGGGCGCACCCAGGCCGGCGCCGCCCACGGCTTCGGGCAGCGCGATGCCGCACCAGCCAAGCTCGCCGGCCATCGCGCACCACAGCGCGTCGTCATGGGCCGGGCCGGCTTCGGTCACACGCCGCACCGCTGCGGAATCGCTGTGTGCGGCGAGATAGTCCCGCGCGCTGTCGCGAATCATCTGCTGTTCGACGGAATGGGAAAAGTCCATGGCCGTCGCGCTCAGGCCGCGCCGTAGACCGACTGCGGCGCGTGCGCCTGGGCCAGCAGTTCGCCCACCGTCGTGCCGAGTTCCGCCGGTTGCCAGCGTGCGCCCTTGTCGGCGGTGGGGCCGGTGCGCCAGCCGTCGGCAATGGAGATCATGCCGCCCGCGGCCTCGAACATGCGGCCGTTGACCTGTGCCGAAGCGGTACTGCCAAGCCACACCACCAGCGGCGCAACATTGGCCGGGTCGTAGTAATCGAAGCCGCCTTCCGGCGCCTTCATCATGTCGGCGAACACCTGCTCGGTCATGCCGGTGCGCGCGGCCGGCGCCAGCGCGTTAGCGGTGATGCCATAGCGGCCCAGCTCGGCCGCCTGCACGAGTGTGAGCGCAGCAATGCCGGCCTTGGCCGCGGCATAGTTGGACTGCCCGACCGAGCCCTGTAGCCCCGCGCCGGAGCTGGTGTTGATGATGCGTGCGTCGACCGACTGACCGGCCTTGGCCGCATCGCGCCAGCGCCTGGCCAGCAGGTTGGCCAGGCAGAAGTGGCCACGCAGGTGCACGCGCATGACGTCGTCCCAGTCGGCCTCCGTCAGGCTGACAAACATGCGGTCGCGGCAGATGCCGGCATTGTTGACCAGCACGTGTACCTCGCCGAAGGCCGCCACAGCCGCGTCGACGATGCGCTGCGCGGTCACGAGTTGCGTGATGTCGTCATCGTTCGCCAGCGCGCTACCTCCAGCCGTGCGGATGTCGGCGCAGACGGCCTCTGCCGCCTCGCGCCGGATGTCGTTGACGACCACATTGGCGCCTTCGGCGGCAAAGGCCAGCGCATAGGCGCGGCCGAGCCCGCCGCCGGCGCCAGTGACGATAACGGTGCGTCCGTCGCAGATTCCCATGGCCTTCTCCTTACAGTCGTTCGATGATGGTGACGTTCGCCAGGCCGCCGCCTTCGCACATGGTCTGCAGGCCGTAGCGGCCGCCGGTGCGCTCCAGTTCATGCAGCAGCGTGGTCATCAGGCGTGCGCCGGTGGCGCCGAGCGGATGGCCCAGCGCGATGGCGCCTCCGTTGGGATTGGTGCGCGCGGCGGAGTAGCCGGTCTCCGCCAGCCAGGCCATCGCCACCGAGGCAAAGGCTTCATTGATCTCCACCACGTCGATGTCGGCCAGGCTCAGGCCGCTGCGTTCGAGCGCCCGCTTCGTCGCCGGGATCGGCGCGGTCAGCATCCACAGCGGGTCGTCGCCCATGACGCTCATATGCGCAATGCGTGCGCGCGGCGTGAGCTGGTAGCGTTTGAGCGCGTCTTCGGAAACGATCAGCAGCGCGGCGGCCGAATCGGCAGTCTGGCTTGATACAGCCGCGGTCAGCGCGCTGCCCGGCATCAGAGGCTCCAGCGCGGCCATCTTGGGCAGCGTGGTATCGGGGCGTGGTGTCTCGTCATGCTTCACGCCTTCGCACGGCACGATTTCCCGCGCGAAGTGGCCGCCCTCGATCGCAGCCGCGGCGCGGCGGTGGCTTTCCAGCGCGTACGCTTCCATGGCCTCGCGCGACAGCTTCCAGTGCTCGGCGATGCGCTGCGCGGCGTGGAACTGCGACACCGGCGCATCGCCGAAACGCGCGTGCCAGCCCTTGCTGCCCGAGAACGGGTCGGAGAACCCCAACGCCTGCCCTGCCAGCATGGCCGACGAGATCGGGATCTGCGTCATGGTCTGCACGCCGCCGGCGATCACGACGTCCTGCGTGCCGCTCATCACCGCCTGCGCGGCAAAGTGCACGGCCTGCTGCGACGAACCGCACTGGCGGTCCACCGTCACGCCCGGCACGGTCAGCGGCAGGCCGGCGGCCAGCCACGCGCTGCGGGCGATATTGCCGGCCAGCGGGCCAATGGTGTCGACGCAGCCGAACACCACGTCGTCATAGTCCTCGGCGGGAATGTCGTTGCGGCGCACCAGCTCGGCCAGCACGAAGCCGCCGAGGTCCGCGCCGTGCATGTGCGACAGTCCGCCCTTGCGGCGGCCGGTGGGCGTGCGCAGGGCGTCAACGATATAGGCGTGTTTCATGGTCATGTCTCTTGGGACTCTCTTCGGATTCAGGCAAAGGTGGCGCCGGCGCCGATGTCATGCGCGCCATCCAGGATGTGCGCGCCCAGGCGCGCCTTGTGGAAGGCCCGGTCGCCCCAGCTTCCCGCCAGGGCCCAGGCCCGCTTGGTAAAGATCTGCAGGTCGAGTTCCCACGTGTAGCCCATCGCGCCATGCACCTGGATGGCCTGGCGCGCGGCGGACCACGCGCAGCGCGCGGCCGCCACGCGGGCATGCGACACATGCAGGCCCGCCTGCGACAGGCCTTGCGCCAGCGCACTGGCGGCCCGGTGCAGGACCGGCTTGGCGAACTCGAGCTGGATCGCCACGTCCGCCAGCAGGTGCTTGACCGCCTGATTGGTGCCAATGGCCTTGCCGAACTGCTTGCGCTGCGCGCTGTAGTCGATCGCAAGATCGAGCATGCGCTGCGTCAGGCCTAGCTGTTGTGCCGCCACGCCGAGCGCGCCGCGGTTCAGCGCGTCGTCCCACAGGCCGGCGGTAGCGGCCGCCGCCGCGGGAGTCAGTTGCGTCTGTTCGGAATGGGTCCAGGCCAGTTCGAACAGGCGGCGCGAAGGATCGAGCCCCGCGCGCGGCGTCAGCACGGCCTCGTCCCGCCGCAGCAAGTGCACCGCGCCTTCGTGCTCGCACAGGATGGCGTCGGCCACATGGGCGTCGGCCACCAGCAGCTCCTGCGGATGCGCCACCGCGATGCGCGCATGGCCGCCAGCAATGCGCTCCAGCAGCGTCGTGCAACGGTCGCGCGCCGCGTCGTCTTGCACAAGGGGCAACGCATCGCGCAACAGGGCCGCCGCCACCAGCGCGGTGTCGAGCAAGGGCTCGGGCAGCGCGAAATATCCGCACGCCTGCGCCAGTGGCGCCCATTCGACCTCGCCCAGTCCCAGCCCGCCCTGCTCCTGCGGCACCATCAACGCCGCCATGCCCTGATCGGCAAGCTGGCGCCACAGCGCATCGGAGCGGCCAGATTCGGTGGCCCACAGCTCGCGGGTCAGCTCGGGCGTCATCTCGGTCATCAGGAAGCGCCGGATCGCTTCGGCAAACTGCTCCTGCTCTTCGGTGAAAGTGAAATCCATCGTGTTTCCCCTCGGATGCCGTTTTTCTCGTTACGCGCGCGGCATGCCGAGCAGGCGCTCCGCGACGATATTGCGCTGGATCTCGTTGGTACCGGCGTAGATCGGCCCGGCCTGCGAGAACAGGAAGCCATCCAGCCAGTGGCCAAGCGAGCCCGACGGCTGGTCGGCCGGCGCGACTTCTGCGGCCTGGCCAAGGATGGCCAGCGCGGTGTCGTGCATATGGATGTCCAACTCCGACCAGAACACCTTGTTGGTGCTCGATTCGGCGCCAATATGGCCACCGCGCACCAGACGGCTGGCGGTGGCGTAGGTGGACAGCGTGTAAGCCTCCGCATCCATCCATGCGCGCAGCACCGCTTCGCGCAACGACGGATCGCGGTCGGCAGATGCCTTGTGCTGCTGGTACAGCTTCACCAGCGCCCGCGCGGTTTCCTGGAAGCGCGCCGGCGAGCGCAGCATCAGGCCGCGTTCGAAGCCGGCGGTAGCCATGGCGACCTGCCAGCCCGCGCCTTCGGCGGCCAGACGGTTTTCTACCGGCACGCGCACTTCGTCGAAGAAGATTTCCGCAAAGCCGGTCTGGCCGTTGAGCTGGCGGATCGGCCGCACGGTGATGCCGGGCGTGTTCAGCGGCACCAGGATGAAGGTCAGCCCGTGATGGCGCGACGACGACGGATCGGTACGGAACAGGCCGAACAGCCAGTCCGCCCATACCGCGCGGGTGGACCAGATCTTCTGGCCGTTGATCACGTAGTCATCGCCCTGCCGCACTGCGCTGCAGCGAATCGCGGCCATGTCGGAACCGGCATTCGGCTCGGACCAGCCTTGCGCCCAGACGTGCTCGCCCGAAGCCATGCGCGGCAGGAAGCGCGCCTTCTGCGCCTCGGTGCCGAACTCCATCAGCGTGGGGCCGAGCAGGAAGATGCCGTTCTGGTTGACGCGCAGCGGCGCGCCGGCACGCCAGTACTCTTCCTCGAAGATCAGCCACTCGATCAGGTCGCAGCCGCGCCCGCCCAGTTCGGACGGCCACGTGACCATGCTCCAGCGGCCCTCGTTAAGCTTGGCTTCCCACGCGCGGTGCTGCGCGAAACCTTCTTCGGTATCAAAGCTTGCCAGCGGCGTGCGCGGCACGTGTTCGGCCATCCACGCGCGGACCTCGGCGCGGAAAGCGCGCTGGGCGTCGGTGTATTCGAGATGCATGGTGGATTCCCGGGCTAGGCGAAGCGGGCCTCGCGGCCTTCCACGAAGGCGGCGCGCGCCTCGCCGGAATCGGCGCTCATATAGGCCTGCAGCGTGAAGCCCTGCTCCCAGCGGTACTTGTCCTCGAGGTTGCCGTCCTCGACGCCGTTGAGCGCTTCCTTGGCAAGCTGCAGCATGGCCGGGCTCTTGGCGGCAATCTTGCGGGCCAGCGCCAGGGCCGCGTCGCGCAATGCGTCGCGCGGCACGACACGCTCGACCGCACCGAGGCGGAAGGCCTCGGCCGCATCGATCATCTCGCCGGTGAAGTACATCGCGCGCACCTTCTGCACACCGAACATGCGCTGCAGGTGGGCGCCGCCGCCCATGGCGCCGCGGTCGATCTCCGGCACGCCAAAACTTGCGCACTCGGACGCCACGATGATGTCGGCCGCACCGCAGATGCCGATGCCGCCGCCCAGCACGAAGCCGTGCACGGCGACAATGACCGGCTTGGGATTGCGGTGCACGGCGCGGAACGTCGCGTAGTTACCGGCGTTGACGTCGACGATGCGCTGCGGATGCTTCGCCAGTTCTTTGATATCGACGCCCGCGCAGAAGCCACGGCCTTCGCCGCGCAGCAGGATCACGCGCACCGTCGGGTCATCGCCGAGGCGGTCGATTGCCCGTGCCAGCGCCTGCCAACCGGCATTGTCGAGCGCATTGACGGGGGGATGATCAATCACCAGTTCGGCGATGCCATCGCCGATGTAGACGCGAAACGGCGCCTTCTGGGCGGTTTGATTCGTTTGCATGGTTTCCTCTGTCTGTGGTCAGGCGGCAGCAGCCAGCCCGGTGCCGGACAACGCGGCCAGCCGCACCTGCGCCTGGGCAGCGATGCCCGCGACAATCTGCTCGCACGATTCGATGGCGCCAATGGCCGCGGCGGCCTGGCCGCTCGGCAGCACGCCGTCGTCAGGATGCCCTTCCACCATCGCGCGCTGGATCAGCACCGGCGCGTTGGCGGCCATCAGCGTCTGCGCGGCGCTGTAGTCCTGCTCGCGCATGGCGCGCCACGCGGTGGCAAGCATCTGCGCCGAACTCATCCCGGTACGTGCGCGCCACTTGCGCGCGGCACCCAGCGCCAGCCAGGTGCGCCGCCACGGGCCGGCCTGTTCCAGTTCCAGCAGCAGCGCGTTGTCGATCATCCGCTGCGGCAGGCCGTCAATCGCCAGCGACACGCGGATGCTGGCCGGATCACGCACCTTGACGTAACGCTCCAGCGTCTGCGCCGGCACCGGCGACTCGCTCGACATCAGGAAGCGTGTGCCCATGGCCACGCCTGCCGCACCGTACGCCAGCGCCGCAGCGAGTCCACGTCCGTCGAAGAAGCCGCCCGCTGCCACCACCGGTACGCGCACGCTGTCGAGCACCTGTGGCAGCAGCAGCGTGGTTGGCGTGCCGCCGGTATGGCCGCCGCCCTCGCCGCCCTGCACGGTCACCACATCCGCGCCCAGTTCCACCGCCTTGGCGGCGTGCTTGGCGGCGCCGACGGTCGGCATGCAGACGACGTCGGCCGCCTTAAGCCGGCCGACCATCTTCGCGTCCGGCCCGCGCCCGTAGCTGACTGCGCGCAGCCGGTGGCGGATGGCCATCTCGATGACTTCATCCGCGTTGGGCTGGAACATGTGGAAGTTGATGCCGAACGGCCTTTCGCTGAGCGCCTTGACCCGCAGAATCTCCCGCTCGACCTCGCCGGGAGGAATCGTCGCGCCGGCCAGGAAGCCAAACGCACCAGCATTGCCGCTCGCCGCAACCAGCTTCGCATCGGCCACCCAACCCATTGCCGTCTGGACAATGGGATAGCGGCAGCCAAGCAGGTCGCACAGCACCGTATGCAGGCCGGACGCGCTCATGCCTTGCCCTCCCCGGTTCGTTGCGATGCCGCCATGGCGCGCGCGTCGTAGCCGCCGAGCTTGTCGCCGCTGATCAGTTCGTTGTGTGCATGCGCGAAGTGGTGCCAAGCGAAGACAGCGTCCATTGCTGTGCGCTTGCCTTGCAGGTCTTCCACATGGTTGACCGCCTGCTTGGTCAGGGTCAGCCCGAGCCTCGGCATCTGCGCGACCTTCGCGGCCATGCCGTAGACGGCGTCCTCCAGCGCATCGCGCGGCACCACGCGGTTGACCATGCCCATGCGCTCGGCGCGTTCCGCGCTCATGCGCTCGCCCAGGAACAGGAATTCCTTGGCGATGCGCGGGTGCAGTTCATAGGGATGCGCGAAGTACTCCACGCCGGGAATGCCCATGCGCACGACCGGGTCGGCAAAGAATGCGTCATCGGACGCCACGATCAGGTCGCACACCCAGGCGAGCATCAGCCCGCCGGCAATGCAGGCACCGTGCACCATCGCAATGGTCGGCTTGGGCAGTTCGCGCCAGCGACGGCACATGCCCAGATACACCTCCTGCTCGCGTGCATAGAGGAACTCGCCGCCAGGCTTGTTGACGTGGTCATACCAGAGCGACGTGCGATCGAACGATTCGTTGATGTCGCGCCCAGGCGTGCCGATATCGTGGCCGGCGGAAAAATGCTTGCCTGCACCGCGCAGCACGATCACCTTGACCGCGTCATCCGACGCGGCGCGGCGATAGGCCTCGTCCAGCGCATACGTCATCTTCGAGTTCTGCGCGTTGTGGTACTGCGGACGGTTCATGGTGACGGTGGCAATGCCGTCCGCCACGTGGTAGAGCACTTCGGCATCCGGGCCGAGTGCGATGGGCTCGATGGCTGGCGTTGTCATGGTTGCCTCACGCGCGTCCGGAAGGGTTGCCGCGCACGATGGTCGCGCGCAGGTTGTGCGGGTCGAGCTGCGCGATGAGGCGCAGCTCTTCCGGCGTGGGCGGCGCAGTCTCGGGCAGTACTTCGCCGGCCGTGTTGGCCAGCGCGAAGCCGGTGGCCGCCTGAACTTGCTCCAGGCTTACGCCCGGGTGCAGCGAACGCACGCGCACGGCGTGATCCGGGCCGCCAAAATCCATCACGCAAAGGTCGGTGACGATCACGCGCAGGTCGACAAAACTGCGCATGCCTTCGATCTGGCGCGCCGGGTTGTAGCCGGTGCTGCAGACCATGTCGACCTCGCCGGCGACAAAGGCACGCGTGCTGTGCGCCGGCACGAAGAAGGAATTGGCGTGGTGGATGCTGTTGCCGGGAAAGCCACGGGCACCCAATAACTGCGTCTTCGGCTGTGCATGCGTGCCGCCCAGGCACGAGATATTGGCCTGGCCAAAGCGGTCGATCTGCGTGGGCATCACCAGCGCGTGGCGACGTCCGCCCCACAGGCAGTCGAACACGCGCGAGTAGCCCATCCAGCCACTTGCGCGGACCTTGTAGCCGGGCTCGCGCGGGCCCAGCGGCACCGGCGATTCCACCAGGTAGGCTTCGCCGTCGGTCAGCAGCAAGCCGGGGTTGTGCGCGAGACGCGCCAGTCCGGCTGCAATGCGCGGACCGGTGCCGATGCCGGTGGCCAGCACCTCGCCATCGTCGCGCCAGGCGCGGGCGGCGACGGCGATCATCAGCTCGGCGCGTGTGAATTCATAAGTGGCGCTCACGGTCGCTCCTAGAGTTGACGGGTTCAAAGTACGGGCAGCGGCAGGTCATGCACGTGGCCAAGGCCGCCGATGCGCTCCAGATAGGCGGCTTCACTCGCGCCCACCACCTCGTTGCGGTACGCAGCAAAGCCGTTCTCGACCTCGGCGCTGGCGCAGTACGCCTTCAGCGCGGGCAGGTCCCAGCCATAAGCCGGAGCGCAGGACGTGGGATGGGCGCCGCCGGGTCCGTGGACCACGCCCGTCACAAGCGAGCGTTCGAAGGCATTGCCGCGTGCGCGCGACAGGTCTTCATCCTCGATGCTTGGACGCAGGGTTTCGCAGCTCACGTAGCAGCGGCGCGCGGCGCGGGCGAACCATTCATCGAAGAAGGGATCCGGACCGTCGATGCGGGTATTGCCGAGCACGTCGCTCTCATTGACGTGCAGCAGGGCCACGTCCAGCTCGATGGCCGGCATCGCTACCAGTACCTCGCCGTCAGCGTAGGGCGAGCGCACTGTCTTCAGTTCGGGGTTCCTGTCCAGCACATCGGTGCCCAGCGACGCGCGGGTCGGCAGGAACGGCAAGCGCGCGGCGGCGGCGCGCAGGCCGAGTTGCAGCATGCCCTCGTCCAGCTCCGTCACCGCCAGCTGGCCGCGTTCGCGCGCCTGGCGGAAGTACGGCTCGAGCGGAATCACGTCGAGCGACACGAAGCCGAACACCAGCTTGCGCACCTTGCCCGCTGCGCACAGCATGCCCACTTCAGGGCCGCCGTAGGCGACAACGGTCAGGTCTTTCAGCGGCGAGCGCAGGATCTCGCGCACCAGCGCCATCGGCTTGCGGCGCGGGCCCCAGCCACCGATGCCGATGGTCATGCCATCGGCGAGCTGGCCGACCACATCGGCCGCGCTCATGGTCTTGTCGATTGTCTTGATCATAGGTATTCAGGGCTTAGCGGTATCCGATGCTGAAGTCATGTCCCCACAGGCTGACGCGCGTGGCTTCGTAGGCGGCGTGGTGGCTCCAGTCCACCACCAGCCCGCCATGGCCGTATTCGAGGTCGAAACCACCCGGCGTCTTCATGTAGAAGGACGTCATGCGGTCGTTGCAGTGCTGGCCCAGCGTGGCGGACATCTTCACGCCGTGCTGCTGCACGCGGTCCAGTGCGCGGCCGACTTCCGCCATCTCAGGCACTTCGGCCATGACATGGATGCAGCCGGCTTCCGACGGCATCTCGAAGATCGCCAGGCTGTGGTGGCGGCCGTTGCCGCAATGCAGGAAATGGATGCGCTTCTCCGGTTCGGCCGGGTCGTTGGTGAAGCGCACGCGGAAGATGTCCGACAGCCCGAAGCCCATCACATCGCGCAGGAAGGCATAGGTCTCGTCGAAGGCGGGTGCCGGCAGCACGGTGTGGCCTGCCCCCATCGGATCGGTAATGAAGCGCGGCACGCCGATCGGCGAGACAAAGCGCAGGAAATCCGAGCGCATGCCCCACGAGATCTCATGGCGATTGCCCGAGGGGTCGACAAACCAGGCCAGCGCCTGCACGCGGCGTTGCGCCAGGTCCGCGGCGCTGGCGTGCACCACTTCCACGTTGGCCTCGCGCAGCGTAGCGAGCGCATGGCGGTAAGCCGGCTCATCGGCCAGTTCCCAGCCGGAAGCCAGGTAGCGGTCACGCGTGCCGGGAACGATCAGGTAGCGGTAATCGCGCTCGTCCATCTTCACGTACAACGCGCCGCCCGGAGCCCCGGAACAGGCCATGCCAAGCACCTGTTCGGCGTAGTGTCGCCACTGCCCTAAGTCAGTGGACTCGACCACGATGTAGCCAAGCGCACGAATGTCCAACATGCTGGTCTCCTCTGGTTTGATTCGGTATGGAGACCATTCTTCCGTGCGCGGCCGGCCGGCACATCGTCCTAGCGGACTAGCCGGATCCGGCGCGTTCAGGCGGGATTCAGGCGGGATTCAGGCGGCTGGCGGCCTGACGATGTACTGGCTGCTGGCCACCACGTCGATCTTGTCGAAGTCGATAAAGCGCTGGCAGCTTTCCATCATGGCGGCCAGGTTGCGCTGGTATTTCGCCTCGTCGCCGGGTGCATCGAAGAACGCCTGCGGGTCGGTCATGGCGGCTTCAGGGAAGCCTTCCTCCACCACCGCGTCGAGCGGCGGCGCGCCGTACGTCAGCGCGCGCACCACCACGTTCTGCACATAGAGGAACGTGTCCTGGGTGTCGATGGCCACCTGGGTGTGGCGGTTGTGCCAGGTATCGAGCCATGCCTCGTGGGTCAGGCGCGGCGGGCGCTTCAGGAACGCCAGCTGCGAAAAGCCGGGCGTGCGCTCGCCGGCGCGTGCGGGATGCCGCGTGTTGCGGATGGGTTGGGATTCGGTGACGAGGTAGCCGGCCATTCGGCCGGTGGCAGCCAGTACGGCGTCGTCGAATGGCCGGCGCAGACTGGTGATGGCGCTGTCGACCCAGACGGATAGCAGGCCGTCCATCTGGGGGAGTGTGTTCACTTGCCGCAAGGCTGCGGCGGGTGCCACGTCCTCGTCCTGTACGTTGATCTGTACGCCGCGGGCGCCTAGTTGGAGCAGCTGCTGTGCCAGTTTTGTTCGCAGGTCCTGCGCGAATGTTTCCGGCTTGGTGCTGGGGTCGCGCCAGACTATGTAGATGACTTTTTCCATGCTCTTGGCTCCTTGTGCGAAGGGATTGCAGGTTTCAACCTGACGGTCCGTTTAGAACGACATCGCCGATGGCGTTCAGGGGTTCGCAAGGATGCTAGGAGGCTGGGGGGTGAGGGGCATACCTCAAGTGGACTACCGGGTATACGGGGATGTCGGCGGGAGCGGCTTTCTCGTTGGGCTGGGTTATCGCTCTTGGCAGGCGCCGCTGTTTCGCCGGCGTAGCCGGCGACCTACTTCTTGTCCGAGCGACAAGAAGTAGGCAAGAAACGCGTGTCTTGGCAGACGGCCATCAACGATGCGCTTCTATGGTTCGAGCGGCTTTGGTCTCGCGATGCTTGGGTGCTCGTTCAAGCCTGCTCACGCTATGTGAGTCAGGACCTGTGCCTGGCGCGGCACGGCTTTTGAACGATCCCCAAGTTGGACTCGGGTACAGCGTTTCAAACAGGTCAGTGGTGGGACGCCTTCGGCTGCGCTGCGCGCGCGTCCTAGTCTGGGTGCAAGCTCATCAACGTCGCTGGCGCCCGTGGTTCGTTCCGAGGTCCCTTTCCTCGACTTCGCGCATGCAATGCGCGGGCCTCGTCACTGAGGCGTGGTTCGCCTTGGAGTTGCGTGCTCAGACTTGAGCTCTGCGCGTAGCGCAGCCGAAGGCGATTACACGATATCGCCAGCAGCAGGGTCCACGGACAGTTTCGGGGCTCGTTCAATCAGCGCTGTAATTCTGACCATGGTGGTGCACCACGCGGCAGGCAGCCAGAAAAACTCTGAAGCCCATACCCGTACAACACTCTCAGCCCACTGGGGTTGTCAGTTTTTTTGTGTGCAGGGCAGTTAAAGGCTCACCGTCGATTGAGCGGTGAGCCAGCATTATCTCAACGATGCGGATGGGTGAAGCGCTCCTCGTAGAGGATCGCAAACTGGTTCATCGCCGCCTTCCAGTCATGGGTCGAGCTTCCCCACTTGCCGGTGATGTTGCGCAGCGCCAGCCAGAGCAGTTTGG
This sequence comes from Cupriavidus sp. C1SS-2L, assembly GCF_057073735.1. Lineage (NCBI taxonomy): Bacteria > Pseudomonadati > Pseudomonadota > Betaproteobacteria > Burkholderiales > Burkholderiaceae > Cupriavidus > Cupriavidus sp. C1SS-2L. The sequence goes on along the minus strand of NZ_CP172708.1, from coordinate 1,709,458 downwards.
TTGCCGCCTCGTCGCTGGGGAAGTGACCTCGCGTCTTGATGATCTTGCGCAATTGGGCATTGATACTCTCAATGGCGTTGGTCGTGTAGACGATCTTGCGGATTGCCGGCGGGAACGCAAAGAACGGAATCACCTGATCCCAGGCGCGCCGCCAGGATGCGCCGATGGGTGCGTACCGTTGACCCCATTCCCCTTGCTCGAAGGCTGACAACTCGGCTAGCGCAGCTTCGACAGTAGGTGCCGTGTACACGGGCTTGAGCGCTGCCGCCACGGCCCGGCGTTCCTTCCAGCTGGCGTACTCGAGGCTGTTGCGGATCAGATGCACGATGCAGGTCTGCAGCGTCGTATTCGGGAACACCGCATTCAATGCCTGCTCCATGCCTCTGAGCCCATCGGTGACCGCGATCAGGATGTCCTGCGTGCCGCGGGTCTTCAGGTCGTTGAACACCTTCATCCAGAACTTGGCGCCTTCGGTAGTCTCGATCCACAGGCCCAGGATGTCGCGCGTGCCATCTGGCAGCACGCCCAAGGCCAGGTAGACAGCCTTGTTGCGCACCACGCCGTCCTCGCGCATCTTGACCCGCAGCGCGTCGAAGAACACCACTGGGTACATCACTTCCAGCGGGCGCGACTGCCAGGTGATTACCTCATCCATGACTGCGTCGGTCACCGAACTGATGAACTCGGGCGACACTTCGGTGCCGTACTGCTCGGCCAGAAACGCCTGGATCTCGCGCACGGTCATGCCGCGGGCGTACATGGCGATGATCTTGTCGTCGAACCCGGTAAAGCGCCGCTCGTGTTTGGGAATCAGGATCGGATCGAAGCTGCCATCGCGGTCGCGTGGGATATCCACCCGCAGTGGGCCGTCATCGGTCAAGACCGTCTTGGCGCTCTTGCCATTGCGCTGATTGGCCGTGCCGGCTGGGCGCTCAGCACCAGCCGGGTAGCCTAGATGATGGCCCAGTTCAGCGCCCAGGGCGCGCTCGATCAGGGCCTTCTTGAACGCCATCGAGGCGTCCTGGACCGCCTCAGCGGTCATCGGACCCTTGACGAAATGCGCGATCAGGTCCTCGGGAATGGTCGGCAGCTCGCGGTCAGCGGCTTGGCTCGTCTTGGTTTTGCGTGGCATACATGCTCCTTGGTGACATGTTATGCCCTAAACACAAAATTTCTGACAGGCCCAGCCCACTACGATAAATATTCGCCCGTTAGGGCAAGCATGACGCGCTTTTGCCTACTTTTGTCGCTCGGACAAAAGTAGGTCGCCGGCTACGCCGGCGAAACAGCAGCGCCTGCCAAGAGCGTTAAGCCGCCAACCCCTACCCCAACGCCACCACACTACTCAGCAACGTCCTGACCAACGTCGCCTGCCGAGTCACCCCAGTCTTGGAAAAAATAGCCCTTAAATGCGCCCGCGCTGTGTTCTTGCTGATGCCCAGTTCGACAGCCGCCTCATCAAGCGTCAACCCGTCAGCTAGCACCAGTGCGAGCGCCGTCTCCGCAGGCGTGAGATCGAACAGCTTGCGCACGACCTCATGCGAGGCGCGCGATTTGCGCTCCGGATCGCGAATGAACACCGCGCATGCCGGCCGGTGCCGGTTATCCTCCGACCACTCGCTCAACGGAATCGTGCGGATCAACACGCCAAGCTTCCCACGCCCAGACGGCCGCGTGATCGACATGGCTTCGGCAATCGCCGGCGCGCCGCCATGGTGCCCCATGCGCGCACGACGCAGCAGGAACTGGAATTTCCGGCTCTCCTGCGCGTAGGCAATCTCGAAGTTGCCACCGTTGAGCCGGATACCGTCGTTCTCGGCCAGGATCTCATCAGCCTCGAAGTTCTTCTTGAGGATGGCACCCGACTCATCGAGGATCAGCATGCCCACCAGCATCCGGTCAATGGCACCGGCGTAAAGGCTGCGTTCGGACTCGACCACGTCGAGCCGTGAATGGAGCCGCACCGCCCGCTTCAGGTGCGGCAGGATGACGCCGCAGGCAGCCTTGTCCTTCTCGTCGAAATCCCGCGACGCATGTGGACGGCAGATGCGCAGGCGGCATTCCACGCCGTCGTCGGTGCGGATGTCCGCGCCCAGCAGGTAGCGGATGTCGAGCGGCTGCAGGAACTGCCGGTAGATCTCGCTGTGGCACCAGTTGCCCGATCCGGTTGCCTCGTCCACGGTAACGGCGCGGTCGGTGGGCAGGTTGATGAAGGGATCGATCGCGTAGTAGTAGCTGTTGTATGACGCCTCCGCCTCGAGCGAGGTCCCCTGCTCGGACGCATGTACCGCCAGGCCACTGCGGTCGCTGGCCGGCGAGCGCAGGATAAAGCTCACATACGTGGCGTCCAGTTGCTTGCGGAGCATTTCAAGCGCGCGGCCCCAGGGCACGGACTCCATCGGGCCTTCGTAGATGGCTGCCAGCAGCGCACTGAATTGCGCCAGGCCGAGCCCGGAGTGGGTGAACAGGGGCGACGACGCGTCCGGCGCCGGCTCCGTGGCCATCAACATACTTTTCGTCTCCTCGCTTCGCACGGTGTGTATTGCCCGGCGCTCTGCCGGCGCCTGGGTCAGCGGCGATTATAGGGACGCATCAGGGCCATCCCGGGCCCTGCCTTATCGGTGTTTTCCCTGCCATGCATTCGGACGATGTCCACGCCACCACGGCGCTTCAAAGTCGCCCCGGGCGGCCTGCTACGGCCGCTGTCGACCTTTCCCTGCATTACCGCCACGACGAAGAAGGAGACTGAGACTGATGGATTTCCAAGGCAAGACTGTATTGATCACCGGCGGCGGCGCCGGCATCGGGCTGGCGGCCGCACAGGCCTTTCAGGAACAGGGCGCCCGCGTGGCGGTGATCGAGATCGATCCGAGCCGCGCCGACGCCGCCGCATCCTTGCTCGGCGCCGATGGCAACGACGCACTGGTCGTGCATGGCGACGTCACCTGCGCTGCGACCGTGGCTTCACTCGCCGCGCAGATCGGCGAACGCTTCGGCGCGCTCGATGTGCTGGTCAATAACGTCGGTGACTTCCTGCGCATCGCCAAGCCCTTCGAACTGTATGACGACGCCGAGATCGACAGCCTGTACGCGGTCAACCTGCGCCATGTCTTCTCGGTCACACGCGCGATGCTGCCTCTGCTCCGGCGCAGCGCGGCGGCGAGCATCGTCAGCGTGTCGTCGATCGAGGGCTTCCGCGGCATCCCGAACTGCAGCGTCTATGGCGCGTTCAAGGCCGCACTGACCGGCTTCACGCAGAGCCTTGCGCTCGAGCTGGCGCCGTCGGGCATCCGCGTCAACCTGATCGCCCCCGAGACCACGGAAACGCCGCAGGTGCCGGTGTCGCTGGTCGTTGCGGAAGAGCACCGGCACCACATGCCGAACTGGATCCCGCTGGGCCGGTTCGGCACGCCGCGGGACATTGCCGAAGGCATCGTGTTCCTGGCGGGCCCGCGCGCGTCGTGGATCACGGGCACGGCCCTGCATGTGAACGGCGGCGCGCTGGCGGCGTCCGGCTGGTACCGCGACCCGAAAGGCAACTGGACCAATATGCCGGTGATGGTCGGCAACGGCATGAACCTCTGACGGCTGATCGAACCCATCGTAAGCATCAGCCACCCAACAACAACCACGAGCAAGGAGAACAGCATGAAGATTCTGATCGTCGGCGGCACGGGCATGATTGGCGGCCACGCCGCCCTGGCCCTGCGCGACAAGGGACACGAAGTCACCATTGCCGGCCGCAACTGCCCCGCCGCCGGCACGCCGCTCGGTGAACTCGACTACCTGCGCTGCGATTACATCGCCAACGACCTGCCGGCCGCGCAGCTCGGGGCGTTCGATGCCCTGGTCTTCGCCGCGGGCAACGATGTGCGCCACCTGCCGCCGGACGGCAACGAAGCCGCGCACTGGGAGCGCGCGAATGTGCAGGGCGTGCCTAGCTTCTTCCGTGCGGCGCGCGATGCCGGCATCCGTGTCGCCGTGCATGTCGGCAGCTTCTATCCGCAGGCCATGCCGGCGCTGGCCGAACAGAACGCCTATATCCGCTCCCGCAAGCTCGCTGACGAGGGCGTACGTGCACTGGCCGGCCCCGCCTTCCGCGTGGTGAGCGTCAATGCGCCGTTCGTGGTCGGGACCGTGCCGGGCCTGCTGGTGCCCATGTTCAAGGCCTACACCGACTATGCGAAGGGCGGATTCGCGCCGATGCCCGACTTTGCGCCGCCCGGCGGCGTCAACTTCATCTCGGCGGCATCGCTGTCGGAAGCCATCGAAGGCGCGCTGCTGCGCGGCGAGAACGGCAAGGCCTATCTTGTCGGCGACGAGAACCTGACGTTCCAGGATTACTTCGGCGCCTTCTTCCGCGAGGCGGGCCGTCCTGTGCCTCCGGCCATCGACCAGGAACATCCGCTGATGCCTGATGCCGCCATCTGCTTCGGCCGCGGCAATACGCTGTACTACGAACCCGATGCAGCCGAGACCGCGCTGCTCGGCTATCGCCGCCAGGACATCGCACGCACTGTCAGGGAGATCGTCGCGCAATACAGCGCTTAACCAGAACGCGGCAGCTCCGTACTGGCGGCTGCCGCGTCCTCGTCACAGCGACGAGATCAGCTGTGCATTGTCGATGTGCAGTTCAGCGCCATTGATGAAGCGCGATGCATCCGAGGCGAGGAACAGCACCAGGTTGGCGACATCCTCAGGGTTGCACATGCGCGCCATCGGGTCTGTCCCGATACCGAGTGCGACCGGGTCGAGATCCGGCACGAGCGCCTGCGTCATCGGGGTCCAGATACCGTCCGGGTGGATCGAGTTGCAGCGGATGCGGTAGCCCTGCTGCTTGCAATGCGCCGCTACGCTGCGCGTCAGCGCGGTGACAGCGCCTTTCGAACCGGTGTACGCGCACATCATCGGCAGGCCGCCCAGCGCTGCCACCGAAGACATCATCACGATCGAGCCGCCGGCCTCATTGCCTTTCATCGCCGCCACGCCGAAACGGCAGCCGAGGAAATAGCCATCGGCATTGACGCGCATGACCTGCCGCCAGCATTCGAGCGAGGTTTCCTCGATCGAGCCGAGCGGACAGATCGCGGCATTGTTCACCAGCACGTCCAGCCGTCCGAAGCGATCCAGTGCAGCCGCCATGACACTGCGCCAGTCCTCCTCGCTAGCGATGTCGTGACGGACGAACAGCGCCGCGTCACCGATCTCGCGCGCCAGCGCCTGGCCCGCTTCTTCGTTGACGTCGCTCAGTACCACCCTCGCGCCTTCTGCGGCCAGCAGCAGCGCGTCCGCACGGCCGACGCCGCTGGCCGCGCCGGTGACCAGGGCGACTTTGCCCTTCACCCTACCTTCTTGCTTCATCTGCGTTCTCCTCCTTCGTTGTGCCGGCCGTTCATGCCGCGGCCGGAATCCTGCCGGCAAGCACGTCGTCCAGCGCGGCCCTGCCGTACATGGCAGCGATGGCATCGTCCAGCATGGGGTTGCCGCGCAGCTCGTTGCCGCCATCGACGCCAAAGCTCTGTCCCGTCACCCATCCGGATTCCGGCCCAGCGAGGTAACGCACGGCGTTGGCGATGTCCTCCGGCTCACCCGCGCGGCCCAGCGGCATCTGCGCGACAAACTGGCCCAGCACCGCTTCGTTGTCGAACATCGGGCCAGTCGCGCCCGAGCGTGTGAGCCCCGGCCGCACTGCGTTGACACGGATGCCGGCTTCGGCCAGTTCCTCCGCGGCGCCGCGCACGAACGCCTCCAGCCCGGCCTTGGCCGCACAGTAGGCCGACAGCCAGCGGCAGTTCATGCGCGCCGCGCCCGACGAAATGCAGACGATGCTGCCGCCGTGCGGCGCCATCAACGGCGCGGCGTGGCGCACGGCCAGGAACGCGCTGGCGATGTTGAACTCGATCTCGGCCATGAACGAAGCAGCGTCATGCATCAGCATCGGCTTGAAGCCGCCGCCACCGACCGTTGGCACGAGGATATCGAGCCGCCCGCGCAGGTCCCACGCCCGCTGCAATGCGGCCTGCACATCGTCGGCGCGGCATGCATCGCCCACGCAGATCTCGATGCTGGCGCCGGGCACCTTCTCGCGCAGCGCGTCCCGGGCAACTTCCAGCGCTTCGCGCCGCCGGCCCATCAATGCCACCGCGGCGCCGTCGCGCGCCAGTGCCAACGCGCTCGCCGCGCCAATCCCGCCTGCGCCGCCGGTAACCAGTGCTGCCTTACCTTCCAATGCTTTCGTCATGCTGTGCCTCATCCTTTCTGTGGGAGATCCTGGGTCCAGTCGACAAGCAGCGTGCGCGCGGCGATTCGCCACTCGCCCTGACGGCGCACATAGCGGTCCTGATAGCGGATGCCCCAGTCCAGCTTGCGCGGAACGCCGCCCTCGTCCTGATACAGGTGGTTGGCAATGCAGTAGGTCTCGCCGCTGGCGGTGTCGCCGTCCACGTCGACCAGCTGGTGATGCACGTGGTGCTGCGTGGCGCTGTAGTTGCCGAGTGCCGACATGCCTTCGGCGATGGCCTGTGCGCCGTCGAGGTGGAACCCCGGGCCGCTTAATTGCGCGTCGGGTGTGAACAGTGCCGTCAGGCGCGCGAACTCGCGGCGGTCTACGGCCTGGGCGTAGCGCCAGGCGAGTGAGCGGATCGCTTCTATGGATTCGGGGTCTGGCATCGCTTGTCTCCTTGATTGTTGATGGTTGCGCCGCTCGCGGCGCGTGGGCGTATCCGCGCCTATCGTGGCTTGCGTGGAGACAGCAGCCATCGTCCGGGTGGATTAGCCGGCTTCGAACATGGCTAGTCCGAACGAGTGATGTGCTGGTTCCCCTCGAACCGCAATCTTGGAAGCGGTTCCCATACTCAGAGGAGGAGACATGAGCGATTCAAAACAAGCCTGCGTCGCGGTAGTCACCGGCGCATCGCGCGGTGCCGGCCGGGGCATTGCACTGGCACTCGGCGCGGCCGGCGCCACGGTATACGTGACCGGACGTACCGAACAGGAAGGCAGCGCGCCGCTGCCGGGCACGATTCACGCGACCGCACGCGACATCGACGCGCTCGGCGGCCGCGGTATCGCGGTGGCCTGCGACCATAGCGACGATGCGCAAGTGGCCGCGCTGTTCCAGCGCGTGCGCGAGGAAGCGGGACGGCTCGACATCCTGGTCAACAACGCCACCTTCCTGCATGACGAACTGATCATGCCGGGGCCCTTCTGGCAGAAGCCGCTGGAGATGACCGGCATTCTCGACGTGGGTCTGCGGTCTGGCTATGTGGCCAGCTGGCATGCTGCGCCGATGATGGTCGCGCAGGGGAGCGGGCTGATCGTTTTCACTTCGTCATTCGGCGCCAATTGCTATATGCACGGGCCTGCCTACGGCGCGCAGAAGGCTGGGATCGACAAGTTCGCGCATGACATGGCGGTGGACCTGCGGCCCTATGGTGTAGCTGCGGTGTCATTGTGGATGGGGCCGCTGCGGACTGCGCGAACGATGCAGGTTTGGGAGAAGCATCCAGACAAATATGCGTCGTTTGCGCCGGTGGCGGAGACGCCGGAGTTCACGGGGCGCATTGTGGATGCGCTGTATCGGGATCCTGCCTTGATGGATAAGTCCGGGAAGGTCCTGATCTGTGCGGAGGCGGCGCTGGAGTACGGGATCGTGGACGATGAGGGGGTGCAGCCGCCGTCGTATCGGCAGGTGCTCGGCGGGCCGCCGGGGGTGCATCCGGCGATTGTTGAATAGAACGCTGGTAAGGCTGTGGATTTGAGCGGTGTTGGCGCTCTGGCTGGCGTGGCTGTTTCGCCGGCGTAGCCGGCGGGAGCTTTTCTAAGCGGGGGCCGGTTTGTGGTGCTTGGCGGGCGCCGCTGTTTCGCCGGCGTAGCCGGCGACCTACTTTTGCCCGAGCGGCAAGAGTAGGCAAAAGCGCGTCAGGCTTGCCCTAACGGGCGAATATTTATCGTAGTGGGCTGAGGGTGTTGTACGGGTATGGGCTTCAGAGGTTTTTCACGCTGCCTGCCGCGTGGGGCACCACCGTGGGTGGGAATACAGCGCTGATTGAACGAGCCCCGAAACTGTCCGTGGACCCTGCTGCAAGCGATATCGTGTGATCGCCTTCGGCTGCGCTACGCGCAGAGCATTGGTCTGAGCGCGTGAGCCCAGGGCAAGCCACGCCTGGGTGACGAGGCCAGCCATAGCATGCGCGAAGTAGAGGGCGCGCCAGGGAGATGAAAACCGACCTCGGGCGCCGGCGCCGTTGATGAGCTTGCACCCCGACGACGACGTGCGCGCAGCGCAGCCGAAGGCGTCCCACCACTGACCTGGTTGAAACGCTGTACCCGAGTCCAACTTGGGGATCGTTCAAGAGTCGTGCCGCGCCAGGCACAGGTTCTGAATCACATAGCGTGAGCAGGGTCGAACGTCGATCACGCATCGCGAGACCAAAGCCGCTTGAACACAAGAAGCGTACCGTTGATGGCCAGCCGCCAGGCGACGCGTTTCTTGCCTGCTTCTTGTCGCTCGGACAAGAAGTAGGTCGCCGGCTACGCCGGCGAAACAGCAGCGCCGGCCAAGAGCGATAACGCGCGCTCAACCAAAACCCACCGGCCACGCCGGCAAACCGCGGCGCCTGCCAAGAACGACAAACCTAAGCCCCATGCGACAACAGCCCGGTCGTAAAGACAGTCGAGCGGATCAGCCACACGCCATCAACGCATACATACTCATCGGCATAGCGACCACTCAGGAACGTCCTAGCCCCATTGGCATCATCAATCGCCAGATAAGCCAGATCCCAACTCCCCCGCGCTGTCCCATCATCCAGCACCTGAACATCCCCCTGCCCCGCGAAATGCATCTCCCGCAGCGTTGGCCGGCAGGCCAGTTCAGTGAAGCACTGCACCAGCGCATCACGCCCCGCGAAGCTGCCAATGCGGTCATAGTGAATATGCGCGCCGTCGGCGACAAAGCAGGCCCGCATATCCTCCGGGTTCTTGTCATCGCACGCACGCAGGTAGCGCAGCTTGAGCGCCCGGATGGCGTCGGCCGCTTCAAGCCGGTCGAGCCGCTGCGCCAGCGATTTCGTATCGGTCATATCTGTCATCCCCCTCTCCTCCTCAGGATCCCCGCAACTGGTACTTGAGCACCTTCCCTGCCGCGCTGACTGGCAGGGTCGGTACGAACACGATCTCGCGGGGCACCTTGTAATTGGCCATCTGCCGGCGCGCCCAGCCGATCAACGTGTCGGCATCCGCGCGCGCGCCATGGCGCAGTACGACATAGGCGCGACCGACCTCACCTAACCGGTCGTGCGGCATGCCAACCACGGCTACCTGGGCCACAGCGGGGTGTGCAACCAGCAGCTTTTCGACTTCCGCCGGGTAGCAGTTAAAGCCGCCCACGATGAACATGTCCTTGATGCGGTCGGTGATGCGCAGGTAGCCGCGCGTATCGAGCGTGCCGACATCGCCGGTATGTAGCCAGCCATCAGCGTCGATGGCTTCGGCCGTGGCTTCAGGCAAGCTGAAGTAGCCTTGCATCACGTTGTAGCCGCGCACCAGCACTTCGCCCGGCTCGCCGGTGGCGACGGGCTGACCCTGCGCATCCACGCAGCGGATTTCTATGCCCGGCATGGCGCGGCCCGAGGTAGCGGCGACGGTGTCGGCATCGTCGCCGGCGCGCGTCAGCGTGGCAAAGCCGCAGGATTCGGTCAGGCCGTAGCCGGTGATGATGGTGTCGAAGCCCAGCTCGCTGCGCATGCGCTGGATCAGCGCCGGCGCAATGGCGGAAGCGCCGGTCACCGCGATGCGCAGCGACGACAGGTCGAACTCGCGCAGGCGCGGCGCGTTGAGCAACGTCTGGTACAGCGTCGGCGGCCCGGGCAGCACCGTGATGCGTTCGTTCTCGACGCGCGTCATCACGGCTTCGGCGTCGAACACCAGGTGCGGCAGCACCGTGGCCCCGCGCGACAGCGCCGCGAGCCAGCCGGCCTTGTAGCCGAAGGTATGAAAGAACGGATTGACGATCAGGTAGCGGTCGCCGGCCTGCACGCCGGTGATGGCGGCCCAGCCGTCAACGGCGCGAAGGTTCTGTGCATGCGCGGTCACCACGCCCTTAGGCCGGCCGGTGGTGCCGGACGTGAACATGATGTCCATCGGCATATCGCCGCGTACGGTGGCCTCGCGTTCCGCGAACGCAGCCATGTCGACTTGCTGCGCCAGTGCGAGGAACGCCTCCCATGGGAGTTCTCCGTCGGCTGCCGCCCTGCCGTGTCCGGGACGCAGGATCACCAGACGTTCCAGCGTGGCAGGTCGATGCGGCGCCAGCATCTGCGGATAGCTCTCGCCCAGGAAGTCGTCGACGCAGAACAAGAGCCGCGCGCCGCTGTCGGCCAGTACAGCGCCGGCTTCCACGCCTTTCATGCGGGTATTGAGCGGCACCAGTGCCGCGCCCACGCTGTGCGTGGCCAGCGCCGCAATGATCCATTCGGAGAAATTCGGCGCCCACATGGCGACGCGGTCGCCCGGCTGCACGCCGAGCGCCATCAGCGCGCGCGCCGCCTGGATGCGGCTCGCGTCGAGTGCGGCATAGCTCAGGCGCAGGCCGTCTTCCTGAATGGCGATGCGATCGCCATAGCGCTGCGCCGCGCGCCGCACCAGTTCCGGAATAGTCCCCGGGATGTCTTCGCGCGCTGCCATGCCGGTCCCGACCGGTGCCGCAATAGCGTCGATGGTGTCAGATGTGGTCATGTCAATCCGGGAACTTGAGGTGGATGTCGCCGCTCGCGGCGCGGGCCTGGCAAGCCAGGGTCCAGCCCGACTCCAGGTCGGCCTGGTCGAGCACATGGTTTTCGCCGAGCGTGACGTCGCCCTGCGTCACCTGGCACATGCACGCGCCGCACAAGCCGGCACGGCAGGAATTGGGGGCCGCCACGCCGGCGCGCTGCATGGCGTCGAGCACGGTTTCATCGGGCGCGACGCTGACCTGGTGGGTTTCCCCATCGAGCTGCACGGTCAGCGCGGCGCCGTGCATGGTTGCCACCGGGACTGGCGTGACTACGGTGGATGCCGCTGGCATCACTGCTTGCACAGGTGCCGACGCGCGGTCCGGCAGCGACACGAAGCGTTCCACGTGCAGCTTGCCGCGCGGCACGCCCAGTTCCTGCAGTGCCGCCTGCGCGCTGTCCATGAACGGGCCGGGCCCGCAGATAAAGCACTCGGCCAGGCTCCACGGCCGCACCAGCTCTTCGATCTGGCGCTGGCTGGGCGGACCCTGCACGCTGTCGAGCCAGTGGATCACGCGCAGCCGGCCAGGATGACGCCGCGCCAGTTCGCCCAGCGCTTCGCGGAAGATTACCGATTGCTCGTCGCGATTGGCATAGACCAGTGTCACCGTGCCGCGCCCATGGCGCAGCGCCGCCTTGGCGATCGACAGCACCGGCGTGATGCCGCTGCCGCCGGCCAGCAGCAGGAAGTCGCCGTGCAGCGTGGGGGGCGTGAACACCCCGGCGGGCGGCATGACTTCTACCGTATCGCCGGCACCGAGGTGGTCGCAGACCCAGTTGGAAACCCGCCCGCCCTGCACGCGCTTGATCGTCACGCGCAGCGCGCTGTCGACTTCCGGCGCGCTCGACAGCGAATAGCAGCGCTGCTGCGGCACGCCGTCTACCGGCACGCGCAGCGTCAGGAACTGGCCCGGCCGGTAGGCAAAGGTGTCGCGCAGGCTCTCAGGCAGCGCGAAGACCAGCGAATGCGCCTGGTCCGTCTCCGCCACGACTTCGGCGATCTGCAGCCGGTGAAATTGCGCTTGCACCATAGTCGTTTGCGTCAGGCGACGCCCATGATGGACTGCGCGTTGTCGATGCGCAGCTCGGCGCCATTGATGAAACGCGATTCATCGGAGGCCAGGAACAGTACGAGATTGGCCACGTCGCGCGGGTGGCACATGCGCTGCATCGGGTCCACGCCGCCCACCTCTTCCGGCAAGGCGGTGGCACCGCCGGGCAGGAAGGCCGCCGTCATCGGCGTCAGGATGCCGTCGGGGTGGATCGAGTTGCAGCGCACCTTGTAACCGCTCTGCTTGCAGTGGGCCGCGACGCTGCGCGTCAGTGCTGCCACTGCGCCCTTGCTGGCGCTGTAGGCACAGAACGCACCCATACCGCCGAGTGCCGCCACCGACGACATGTTGACGATGCTGCCACCGTCCGCCTTCATCGCGGCCACGCCGTACTTGCAGCCGAGGAAGTAGCCATCGGCGTTGATGCGCTGCACGCGCTGCCATTGCTCCAGCGACGTGTCTTCGACGTTACCAAGCAGAAGGATTGCGGCGTTGTTGACGAGGACATTGGGAGCGCCGAAGCGCTGCTCGGTGCGTGCCATCACCTGCTGCCAGCCGGCCTCGCTAGCAATGTCGTGCTGCACGAACAGCGCGGTCTCGCCGATTTCGCGGGCCAGCGCATGGCCGGCTTCCTCGTTGAGGTCGGTCAGCACCACGCGCGCGCCTTCACGCGCCAGCAACAGCGCGTCTTCCCGACCGACACCGCTCGCGGCGCCGGTGACGATGGCGATCTTTCCTTCAGTACGTCGGCTCATGATTGGTCTCCTGCTGATTGTTGTTTCTGATTTCCGCCTGCCGGTTGCCGGCCGGCTGGTGTTTGCATGGCGGCCTTCCGACGGCCGCTTACATATGGATTACGCTGGACACAACGAGGCGAGCGGCGCGGAAGTGGTATAGGCCCCGTCGACATAGACCAGCGGCGACACCTCGCCCGCCAGCCGCACCTCGCGAAGCCGGCCGATAAAGACCGCGTGCGTGCCATAGTCGAAGCGGCCGTCCTGCGTACAGATCAGGTTGGCCTGGGCGTCGCGCAGGCACGGCACGCCGAGCATGTCATCGTCCCACTGCCCGCTGGTAAAGCGCTCTTCGCCCTTGAGCCTGCCGCTGCAGTCCACCGCGATATCGCGATGATCGGCGGCAAGCAGGTTGATGCAGAAGTCCGCGCCGGCATCGAGCGGGGGGTAGATCGATGAATTGCGGTTGATGCAGATCAGCAGCGACGGCGGATCCGCGGACAGCGAATCGACCGCGGTCACGGACATCGAATAGCGGCGCTCGCCATCGCGGCAGCTGATGACCGCCACCGAGCGCGCCATGCGGCGCATGGCCATCAGCATGTCGTCGCGCAGCGTGGCGCCGGGAATGGGATTGGCGCTCATAAGGCCTCCTGAACGGATTGAGTGTGGGGCGCCGCGGCAGTCTGCCGCGCTTGCTGCGCCAGCACGTCGGCGGCGATAAAGCCGAAAGTCATGGCGGGTCCGAGCGTGGAGCCCGCGCCTGGATAGCTGGTGCCCATCACCGCGGCGCTGGTATTGCCGATGGCAAAGAGCCCCGGGATCACGGAACCGTCTTCGCGCAGCACGCGGGCGCTGGCGTCCGTCACCAGCCCGCCCTTGGTGCCGATGTCACCGGCATCGAGCCGGACGGCGTAGAACGGCGCCTTGCCAATCGGCGCGAGGCACGGATTCGGGCGGACGGCGGGATCGCTGTAGTAGGTATCGAACAAGTTGTCGCCCTTGCCGAACTCCTCGTCCACGCCGCTCGCCGCGTAGCGGTTCATGCGCGCCACGCTGTCGGCCAGCCCCGCGGCATCGATGCCGGTCTGCGCGGCCAGCGCATCCAGCGTGTCGGCTTTCACCAGAATGCCGGACAGGCTGGCGGGGATGCTGCGATCCGGCATGACCGAGCCCGGCAGGATCGGCCCGCACGGGTACTTGTGACGGAAGGTCGCGTCGAACACCATCCACGCCGGCACGCTGCAGCCCGTCTGCTCGTGGTCGCGGTACATGGCAGGCACGAATTCCGAATACGGCGCGGCTTCATTGACGAAGCGCCGCCCCTGCCCGTTCACCACCATGCAACCCGGCATGGCGCGCTCGATAAAGAGCGCGCGCTGCTTCTCCTCGCCCTGCACGCGCACGGTTGGCGCGCCCCACATGTGGGACATCAGTGCGACGCCGGCACCGGCGGCCTGGCCGGCGCGGATGGCATCGCCGGTATTGTTGGGCGGCGTAGCGCTCCACGCGGCCTGCGTCGGTTGCGGCAGGTACTGCTCACGCATGGTCTGGTTGCGCTCGAAGCCGCCCGCGGCCAGGACCACGCCGCGCAAGGCACGGATCTCGACCACGCGGCCGTCCTGCAGCGCGCGAACGCCACGGACCACGCCGTCTTCGATGATCAGGTCCTGCAGCGCCGTATCGAGCCACAGCGGAATGGCCCGGTCCATCATCGCGCGCCGCAGGCCGCCAGCCAGGCTGTTGCCGAGCGTGAGCCGGCGGTCGCGCCGCGTCTTGCGGCGCCAGCCAAGGTCGAGCCAGTAACGCGCGAACTGACGCACGGCCAACCACAGCCAGCCCGGCGACTTGCACACCAGCTTGTGCGCCTCGCCGGAAGTGACCGCCACGCGGCCGGCCACCAGCGTGCCGGGAGACGGCGGGCGCAGGCGGTCAAATTCCTCGCGCAGGCGCGCGCCGTCGAACGGCATCGGGTCAAGCGAGCGATAGCCCGGCATCGCCCCCGGTTGCTTCTGGAAGTAGTCGGCGTAGCGCGGCAGCGTGTAGTAGTGCACTCCGGCCTGCTTCTCCAGGTACTGCAGCATGCGCGGCGCATGGTCCAGGTAGGCACGCAGCCGTTGCGGATCGCCGTGTTCGCCCGTGCAGGCCAGGATGTACTCGAGTGCGGTCGCGTAGTCGTCCTTCGCGCCCGCTGCGGCGATATGGTGGTTGAGCGGAATCCAGATGCCGCCGCCGGACACGGCCGACGTGCCGCCATACTGGCTGCTCTTTTCCAGTACCACCACCGACAGGCCGCGGTCGGCAGCGCGGCAGGCAGTCAGCATGCCGCCCGCGCCGGAGCCCACCACCACCACATCGAATTCCGCCGGCTGCTTGCGCGCTGTGCTCTGGCTCATGATCGGTTCCCTTGAGCGAAGCGAGGCTCAGATGAAGAAATCGGTGTTGGCACGGCCCATCATCACGCCGCCGAGGTTCTGGCCGAAGCGGTCCAGGTTGTTGGCGTAGTGGGCGCGTGCCGCGTGCAGGTCCATGAAGCGGCGCACCATCGGGTTGCTGCGGTAGATACCATTGCCGCCCGCATAGCGCAGCAGGCTGTTGGCAAGCTGCGCGCAGCGCTCGGCCACCTGCGACGACTGGTAGCGGAAATGCAGCCGGCGCGGCGTCGGCATCTGGCCGCCCTCGCGGGCGAGCGCAAGCAGTTCGTCGAAGTTGCGTTCGAGAATGGTGCGCATCTCGTCAATGGCAATCGCGGCGTTAGCGCATGCAAGTTGGGCGCCACCATCCTCTGCGGTCTTGCTGCCGCCGTTGCTGCTCACGCGGCCATCGGCATAGGCGACGAAATCGTCCAGCGTGCCTTCGAGCGCGCCGATGCAGGCGGTGCAGACCGCGCGCACGAAGATCTGCGCGAACGGCAGCCGGTACAGCGGCACGTTGTTCTGCGCCAGGCCCGGGCTGGTGCCCATGGCGCCATCGACGGCACGGTGGGTGCGGTACTCGGGCACGAATACATCATCGACGACGATGTCATGGCTGCCGGTGGCACGCAGGCCCAGCACATCCCAGTTGCGCACGATCTTGTAGTCGGAGCGCGGCAGCAGGAAGGTGCGGTAGTCATAAGCACCGCCCGGCTCGGACGGCGGCACGAGCCCGCCCAGGAAGATCCACTCGCACAGCTCGCTGCCGCTGGAGAACTTCCAGTGCCCTGAAAAGCGGAAGCCGCCTTCCACCGGCGTCACCTTGCCGACCGGCATGTAGGTCGAGGCGATCAGCGTCGAAGCATTGTTGCCCCACACCTCTTGCTGGGCGCGCTCGTCGAACAGCGCCAGTTGCCAGTTGTGCACGCCCACCACGCCGTAGACCCAGGCCGTCGACATGCAACCTTTGGCCAGCGCCATCTGGATGCGAAAGAAGGTTTGCGGGTCCAGCTCATAGCCGCCGTAGCGGCGCGGCTGCAGTACCTTGAAGAAGCCCGCGGCCTGCATGTCGGCCACGGTCTCCTCGGGAATGCGTCCCTCGGCTTCTGCCTGCGCGGCGCGCTGCGCCAGCACGGGAATCATCTGCTCGGCGCGCGCGATCAGGCGTGCCGCCAGTTCCTTGGGATTGTTGTCGTGATGCACCGCGGTCTCCTTGTGATTTTGTCTTGTGGCTGGCGTTGATGTTTGCATCCGCGGGTTCGGGTGCCATCGTCTGATGGGACTAGCCCACGCGCGATTACGCCAGGCATTTCATGGATGCGCTGGCATCTCACCCCGGCGGCCCCTCTCCCGCATGCGGGAGAGGGGCGCAAGCCATCGGCGAGAAATGCGCCCCGGTCAGGCCACGCGCAGCTTGTGGCCCTGCTTGCGGAAATGCGGGATCACGTGTTCGCCGATATTGCGGATCGTTTCGAGCTGGGCCCACTGCGGCACCGTGCCCATCTGGCAGATGAACAGGATTTCGTCGGCACCGGCGTCGATCAGGCGCTGCACGTAGCCGATGCAGTCCTCGACCGTGCCGTACGCATGGTTGGGGTTGAGCATCATCATCGCCGGATCGCTGAAGTCCACCGAGACCTTCTCGGAAGCGAAGTTCGTGTTGATGACGTCCTTGCCTTGCGCGTCGGTGGCGGTAACGTGCTCGTCGTCCCACTTCGAAGGATCGGGACGCTCGCCACCGGCGTACCAGTACGACAGCGATTCCATGAAGTAGCGCTGTCCCTTGATGCCGATCTTGCGCGCGGCCAGGCCGTCTTCGAGCACGATGGTCGGGCACAGCGCGGCCAGGTGCTGGTGCGGGCGGAAACCGACCTGGTCCTCGGGCTTGCGGCTTACCCAGGCGGCGCGATAGATGTCGTTCTTCTTGGCGACATCCTCCGGGCCGCCGAAGCCGAGCACCAGCGCGCCCATGCCGCGCGCGCCCGCACGCTGCAGCGTGTCGGCATTGGTGCAGGCCAGGTACATCAGCGGATGCGGGTCCTGGCGCGGCTTCGGGTGAATCGGGCGGCGCGGGATCTTGATGAACTCGCCGTCGTGCTCGATCTCGTCCTGCGTGAGGATCTTCGGGATCAGGTACATCGACTCGTCGATCATCGGGTGCAGCGTGTTCAGGTCATAGCCAAAGGTGCCCGCTTCCTGTTGCGTGCCGCCCTTGCCCACGCCGAAGTGCACGCGGCCGCCGGACAGGATGTCCAGCGTGGCGATACGCTCGGCCACCTTGACCGGATGATTCATCGCAGGTGGCAGGCACACCACGCCATGGCCGATGCCGATGCGCTGCGTGCGCCCGGCGACGAAAGCCAGGAACGTTTCCGGCGCGCTCATGTGCGCATAGTTGGTCAGCGCGGTGTGCTCCACCGCCCAGACCACATCGAAGCCCATGTCTTCGGCCAGTACCACCTGTTCCATGATTTCATCGAACACCTTGTGGTCGCCGGCGCGCGAAGCATCGACGGTCTGGGCTTCATAGATCAGCGAAAAACGCATTGCAGTCCCCTCTCGGCTTGTATCGGTCCAGATCCGCATCCGGGGCACTGCAAGACGCTGCGCCTGTGGCCGGATGTGGCCTGTGTAATCGCAGTGTGGTCGCCGCAAGGCATTGCAACATCGTCTGATTGGATTATGAGCAGGACATTGCGCGTACCTATCATTGGCAACGGGCATTACGGCCCCTCTTTCAACGAAAGGAACCGCACACCATGCAATCGAAGCTGTTGCTCTACCCCGTCGGCAATCTCGACACGGCCCTGCCGTTCTTCACGGAAGGACTCGGACTACCGGTGAAATTCCGTGATGGCGATCGCTACTGCGCGCTCGACGCGGGAGCGCTGACGCTCGCATTGGTGGCCGGTGAAGAAAGGCTGGTGGAACAGCCCGCGCTTGCGTTCAAGGTGGACGAAGGGGAAGACATTGCGGCGGCAGTCGCACGGCTGGTGAAAGCTGGCGCTGCTGTGACGCAGTCCCCGGCGCAGGGGCCGCATGAGGCGCGTGCGGTGCTGCACACGCCGGAAGGCTTTGCGCTGGTGCTCAGCGCAAAGCTTGCGCCGGCGAGTTAGCCGAGCGAGATCACGCTGCTCAGCAGCATGCGGACCAGCGTGGCCTGTCGCGTGACGCCGGTCTTGGAGAAGATCGCGCGCAGGTGCGCGCGCGCCGTGTTCTTGCTGATGCCGAGTTCGTCCGCGGCTTCATCGAGCGTAAGCCCGTTGGCAAGCTGCAACGCGAGCTGCGTCTCTGCGGGCGTGAGATCGAACAGCTGGCGCACCACATCATGCGACGCCTGTGAACGCCGCTCCGGATCGCGGATGAACACCACGCAGGCCGGCCGCTTGCGATTGTCCTCGGACCATTCGCTGAGCGGAATGGTGCGGACCAGCACGCCCAGCTTGGCGCTGCCAGACGGCCGCGTGATCGACATGGCCTCCATCACCGGCGGCGCTGTGCCGACGTGGCCCATCATCGCCTGGCGCAGTACGCGCTGGAACTTGCGGTTCTCCTGGCCGTACTCGACGTCGAGCCCGCCCTTGGCAATGCGGATGCCGTCCTTGGCGGCGAGGATTTCGTCGGCAGCCGCATTGGTCTTGATAATGGTGCCGGACTCGTCGAGGATCACCATGCCGACGAGCATGCGGTCAATGGCGCTGGCGTAAACCGTGCGTTCGGATTCCACCACGTCGATGCGTGAGTGCAGGTCCACCGCGCGCTTCAGGTGCGGCAGCAGCGCCGTGCACAGCGCCTTATCGGAGGTGGAGAAGTCGGGGCCGTCATGGTTGCGGCAGACGCGGAAGCGGCATTCCACGCCGTCGTCCGTACGCAGGTCCGCGCCCAGGATGTAGCGGATGCCGATGTCCTTGAGGAATTGCTGGTACAGCTCGCTCATGCACCAGACGCCGTGCCCCAGGTGCTCGTCGATGGTCACGACGCGGTCCGACGGCAGGCCGATGAACGGATCGAGCGAATAGTAGTAGCTGTTGTAGGACACCTCGCCCGGCAGCGTCTGGCCATGTTCGGAGGCATTCACCATCAGCCCGGGACGGTCCGTCGCCGGCGAGCGCAGGATCAGCGTGACGTAGTTGGCATCGAGCTGCCTGCGGATCTGCTCCAGCGCCTTGCCCCATGGCACCTGCTCCATCGGCCCCTGGTAGATATTCCCCAGCAACGCGCTGAAGTCCGACAGCGACACGGTTGCCTGCGTGAACAGGTGTGCGATTGCCGGGTTCTGGCTAGCCTCCATCAGCATTTCCTCTGTCTCCATTGTGTGGCGTGCCCAGCGCGCGAGACGTGCCGCGCGGCTGGACTTTGTATGGGCTCTGCGGCCCTTCCGTGCGTCCCGATGACGGGGACGGTGGCGGTGGCCGGCGTCGCGGCCACCTTCATGGTTTTCCCCAAGGCAATCCGGCCATGCATGGGAAGCGGACTAGTCCTGCGGGATAGCACAATGCTCACGCGCCTGACGCGCACGCACATACTCCAAACAGACTAAGGGCAGACCCACCCTGCCCTCCCCCAAGCCCGCCATGCCGGGGGCAAACCCTTAGGCGTCGCCGGATCCTTTGGAATCCGGCCAGACGCCGGTCGCCGCCCTACCCAAACAGACGATGCCGTGCCGCCGCGCTGCCGCTACAAGACAGCCATGCGCGGCGATTTCCGCCGCCTTCTTTTCACCGAGGAGCAACACCATGGCGGCAAATCCGCGGCAGCAGGCCGCAGTGATCACCGGAGCGGCCAGCGGCATCGGCTGCGCGCTCGCGCAGGCCCTGGCGGCGCAAGGGTATGCGCTGGCGCTCGCCGATATCGACGCCAATGCGCTCGAAGCGGCACGCGCGGCGCTCGCCGGGCAAGGGGCGACCGTCATCGCCATCCCCACCGACGTGTCCGACGCCGCGCAGATCGAGCACCTGTGCGAAGAGAGCTTCCGGCGGCTGGGCCGTGTCGACCTGCTGGTCAACAACGCAGGCATTCTCGCGACCGGCCGCTGCTGGGAACTGGAGCCGGAGGTGTTCGAGCGTGTGTTGCGCGTCAATCTGTGGAGCGTACTGCACGCGCTGCGCAACTTCGTGCCCCGCATGGCGGAACAGGGTTCAGGCCATATCGTCAACGTGGCGTCGATGGCAGGCCTCGCGGTAGGACCGTGGCTGGCGCCGTACACGCTGTCCAAGCAGGGCGTGGTGGCGCTCAGCGAAGGGCTGCTGCTCGAACTGCAAGCGGCGGGGATACCGCTGGGCGTATCGGTGGTCTGCCCAGGTCCGGTCGCCACCGGCATCGCGGCGGGACTTGGCGGCACGGCGCAGCAGGAGGTGGACCAGATGAACGGCGCGCTGCGCAACGGCATTGCCGCGGGCATGACGCCCGATGCCGTCGCGCAGCGGATCCTCGACGGCGTGTCGGCGGGCCAGTTCTGGATCCTGCCGCACGAGCAGGCCGCCCAAGCCGCGCTCGTACGCGCGCAAGGCATTGCCGCCGGCAAGGCGCCCGCCTTCGCGCTCTGACCATCATCACCCCAAGTTACTCAGGAGACCCGATGCCGCTCGATCCCCAGGCCCGCGCCATGCTGGACGCCATGGCCGCCATGCCGAGTCCCGACTTCACCACGCTGCGCGCTGCCGACTACCGTGCGGCAGTCGCCGCCATGCCGGCCTTTGCGCCCGGCGACAGCGTTGCCGCGCAGCAAGACCTGACCATCGATGGCGCCGCGGGCCCGTTGCCGGCGCGCCTGTACCGGCCCGACGACAGCGCAGGTCCGCCGCTCATCGTTTATTTCCATGGCGGCGGCTTCGTGCTCTGCGGCCTCGATTCGCACGACAACATCTGCCGCAGCCTGGCGCGTCGCAGCGGCGCGCTGGTGCTGTCGGTCGACTACCGGCTGGCTCCGGAAGCGCGCTTCCCGGCCGCGGCCGACGACGCGGTTGCGGCTGTGCGCTGGGCCGCCGGGCACGCCGCCGAGCTTGGCGTCGACCCGGCCCGGCTGGCAGTGGCCGGCGACAGCGCCGGCGGCAACCTCGCCGCAGTCGTGTGCCAGCAACTGCGCGGCAGCGGCATCGCGCTGAAGCACCAGTTGCTGCTCTACCCTTACCTGGACTGCACTGACGCCGCCGCCGACAGCGCCAGTTACCGCGCCTGTGCCGAAGGCTATTTCCTCAGTGCGCGCGAACTCGACTGGTATCGCGCCCAATACCTGGCCAATCCGGACGACGCCGCCGATGTCCGCGCGAGCCCCTTGCACCAGCGCGATCTGCATGGCCTGCCGGCCGCCACCATCATCACGGCGGAATTCGATCCGCTGCGCGACCAGGGCGAAGCGTATGGCCAAGCGCTGCAGCGCGCGGGCGGTGCGGCCACCGTACGCCGCTGGCCCGGCCAGTTCCATGGCTTCATGAGCATGCAGGGCGTGCTCGATGCCGCGAGCCATGCGCTCGATGCCGCCGCTGCGTCATTGCGCTACGCTTTCGCCGCCAGCGGCACGCAGGAGGCTGCATGAACGCCTCCATGCTCCCGCCGATGCAGGACGTGCTCGCGGCGCTGGCTGCGGGACAGCGCGTGGTGGTGCTCGAAGACGAGACCGACGAAGCCCTTGGCTGCGTGCTGGTCGCCGCCGAGCGCGCCACCGAGGGCGACGTCAACCTCATGGCCGCCGAGGCCCGCGGACTGGTCTGCATGGCGATCACCGAGGCGCGCCGCCAGCGGCTGCAGTTGCCGCCCATGGCCGCCAACCATCGCCAGCGCGAGCGCTACACGGTGTCGATCGAAGCCGCCAGCGGCGTCAGCACCGGCATTTCCGCCGCGGACCGCGCGCTGACGCTGCGCGTGGCCGCGGCACGGCTCGCACAACCGGCGGATCTGGTCCAGCCTGGCCACATCTTTCCTGTGGTGGCGCAGCCTGATGGCGTTCTGCGCCGCGCGGGCTTTGCCGAAGCGTGCTCCGACCTGCCGTCGCTGGCCGGATGCGTCGCGTCGGGCGCTTATGCGATGCTGCTCGACGATGCCGGCGACCTGCTGCGCGGCCCCGCCCTGCTCGCGTTCGCGCAGCGCCACGGCCTGCCCGCGGTATCGATCAGCGGGCTGATCCACCACCGGCTGCTGACCGAAGGCGCGCTGCGCCGCACGCGCACCTCCGAACTGAACACGCCTTATGGCCGCTTTGCCGTGCATGCCTACCATGACGTGCCGGTCGATGCGCTGCACCTGGCGCTGGTGCTGGGGCAACCCGACCCGGCCAAGGCCGTGCTGACGCGCGTGCAAGCGGTGGAGATGCAGCGCGACGTGCTCGGCTTCGGCACGCCGGCGCTGCCGGCCTGGAACCTGGAGCGATCGCTCGCGCGCATCGGTGCCGAAGGCTGCGGCGTGCTGGTGCTGCTCGATGAACGCGAATCGCCGCAGCAGCGGCTGGAGCGGCTCGCCGCGCCGGCCGCCGCTACGCCCGCGCCGGCGTTTGCGCAGCGCGCACTGGGCGTGGGGGCGCAGATCCTGCGCGACGTGGGCGCACGCAAGCTACGCCTGCTAAGCCATCCGGTGCCTTACCGCACGGTCGCCGGCTTCGAGCTGGAAGTCACGGAGTTCGTGCCGCCCGCCTGAACAAGGCGGGCAACGATACCGATGGGGGCTACGCGCGGCCGAAGCAGTCTGTAAAGCTGCGCGTGAAGCGTTCCACGTCGGCGTCCGGCAGGTGGTTGATGCCACCTGCCAGGCGCCGGCCGCCGCCGGTATCGAAGCCGCGGCAGAAGTCGGCTGCGCCGGTGGCGCTGTGCGCGGGCACCCGCACGCTGACGGCAAAGCCGCCGTCCGTCCTGGGCGACAGCAGACCGATGGCGTCGCCGGGGCGCCCGCTCACCAGTTCATTGGCCAGCACGCCAATCGCGCGCCGCGCCCACGCGGCGTCGGGCAGGACCAGCAGCGCCGCACCGGGGACCTCGTGCGACGGCGCCAGGCAGCGCGCTTGCGCCATGTCGTCCGCATAGCCGGCACACAACACCCGGTAAGCCGCGCATTGGGCCGCGAAGTCCAGTGGATCCGCAAACGGCAGCATGTGCGCGGCCAGCTCGGCGGGGTCGAAATGCAGATCGGCCACGCACTCGCCGTAGGCGTTGTAGTTGAGGCAGGTGCCCAGTTGCTCCAGCACAGTGATATCGCGCGCGTGGAGCCCGGCTTGCGCAGCCATCAGCCGGGCCACGCCTGCCAGGTTATCGCCGAAAGCAGCGGTGATCGCCCAGTTCCGGTGGCGACCGCCAAGATGGCGGTCCACCAGAATGCTTGTGCACACGTCCGCGCCTTCGTCGATATGCGCGCAGAGCCCGGGATGGGCGGGTAATTCGCCCGCGTGATGGTGGTCGAAGTAATCCACCCGCGCACCGGCCGCGAGAAGCCGCAGCAGGCCGCCGCGGTTCTGCTCGAGCGAAATATCGAGCGCGGTGACCGTATCGCGCGGTCCGGCGTCGATACGGTCGAGCAGGAGGATATCGCGCTTGACGCCGGTAACCAGTGTCGCGTCGCCGGGACAGGCCAGGCGCAGCTGCTGCAGGGCACACAGGCCGTCGGCGTCGCCGTTGAAGGCGAAGTAGCGTGTCATGGCAGGTTTCCGGTGGCCAGCGGTCAGGGCATGAAATCGCCGCCGTTGGCGTCGAGCGACGCGCCGGTGATCGCGCGGGCGTAGTCCGACACCAGGAACAGCGCGGCGCGCGCGCAGTCGTCGTCGGTCGGCATACGACCCAGCGCGATCTGCGCGGTGACGGGGGCAATCACCGCATCTTCGCTCATGCCCTGCTCCGCTGCAACGTGGCGCACATAGCCCTGCACCGGCGCGCCCCACATCCAGCCCATGAAGATGCTGTTGGCGCGGATGCCATAAGGGCCCAGTTCGCGCGCCAGATACTTGACCGCGACGGCCAGCGCGCCCTTGGACGCCGCGTAGCCGCCTTCACCGGGCATCGGCTTGCGCGTGGCCTGCGTATTGATCATCACGATCGCGCCGCCGCCCTGCGGCTTCATCAGCGCGGCCACTTCCTGGGTCAGCGTCATGGTGCCAAACACGTTGGTATCGAACACCTCGCGCCAGACGTCGAGGTCGGCGGATTCCATCGGCTCGGGGAAATTGCCGTGCTGGAACGCACTGTTGACCAGCGCG
Organism: Cupriavidus sp. C1SS-2L; assembly: GCF_057073735.1. Lineage (NCBI taxonomy): Bacteria > Pseudomonadati > Pseudomonadota > Betaproteobacteria > Burkholderiales > Burkholderiaceae > Cupriavidus > Cupriavidus sp. C1SS-2L. The sequence continues at coordinate 1,685,311 of NZ_CP172708.1, read as the reverse complement.
TCGATCCGTCCGTAGCGGCGCAGGGTCTCGCCGGCCAGTTGCCGGCACTGGGCGCGGTCGGTGATGTCGGTCACCACCTTGAGCACCTCGCAGTCGGCGCCCAGTTCGTCGATCCGGGCCTGGGCCTCATCCAGCTTCGCCGCGGTGCGTGCGGCAATGGCCACGGCGCGCGCGCCTTCGCGCGCGGCCTCCACGGCCAGCTTTGCGCCAAGTCCGGGACCGATCCCGGACACGATGACGATCTTGTCTTTCAGCAGCATGTTGTTGTCTCCTCGGTGCGCAGTGCGCTGTCTGTTAACGGGTGTTCAATACGTGGCGGGCGCGGTAGCCGGCGAAATCCCGCTCGAGCTGCGCCTGGCTGAGGCCGAACTGGTCTAGTGAATACGCATGCGCCGCGCGCTGATTGCGCGGGTTGTCCTCCATCCACGCCCACATGGCGGCACGCGCTGCTTCGGTCAGCGGCATGCCGGCGAATCGATAGACCGCCCGCACCACGCCGAACGGATCTTGCACGGTGTCTTCGAAGCGGACGTCGAGGAAACGCTCGGCCGGAAGGCTTTCGCGCACGGCCATCGCGTGCGCCATCGCCCGCTGCATCTGGGCGCTCCATTGACGGCCCACGGTGACCGGATCGGGCGCGTCGGCATACAGCTTCCACAAGGTATGGGCCATGCTGGCCATGGAAGGAATGGTCTGCGCGGGGTCGCGGTGGGTCAGCACGACTTGTGCTCCCGGGAAAACCCGGAACAGTACCTCCAGCGTATGCAGGTGTTGCGGTGTCTTCAGTACCCAGCGCTGCGCCGCCGGTTCTCCGCGCTGGCGCTTCTGCCACTGCAGGAACTTCAGCATGGTCTTCAGGTAGGTGTAGACCGGCGTCTGGTCCTGCTGCGAGAGCCACGCGGTATAGGCCGGTACGTTCGCGTATGAGTCCATGGCGCACATGAACGAGTGCTCCATCAGCATGAACTCCTCGTCGGCCTGCATGGCGTCGAGCGGGTGGATGGAGAGGATGTCCGGGATGAAGTGGATCATCTGCGCGACCTCGTCCCGCGCCAGCCCGATGCGCCGGCTGGCGTCGCGCACGTCTTCTTCCGGCAACGGCGCTGGGTAGCGGGTTTCCCACCAGGCTGCCGAATGGAAGCGCGGGTCGCTGGCCAGCATGCGCTGCAGCAGCGTGGTGCCCGTGCGCGGCAGGCCGACAATCACCAGCGGGTCGTCGATGCGCTCCTCCAGGATTTCGGGATGGCGCCGGCAGTAGTCCTGGATCACGAGCCGGTTCACCAACTGGGCCAGCAGCTTGCCGTGCAGCATCTGCGCGCCCTGCACTGACAGGTTGGCCTCGCGCCTCAGCGAATCGAACAGTACGCCAAGCGCCTCGCGGTGATTGCCCGGACCGAAGTCCGTCAGTCCGCCCGCCTGCCCGCTGGCCAGCGTCAGCAGGCGCTCCACGTCGAACACGGCCTGGTTGACCACTGCGGTATTCATGCTGCCCCCTTGAGCGATTCGACTTTGACCACGCGCGTGCGCGGATGCACGGGTTGCGCCGCGCCGACCCAGCGCCAGCACATGGTGCCGTTCTGGTGCCCGGCGGTTTCGAGCCAGTTGGGCAGGCCCGGATCGCGCGCGCTGAGGATGACGGTGACACCGCCGTGGGCGCCGAGCCGCGCACGGTGCTTGTTCAGGCAGATGTCGTGGTAGCGGTAGTCGAGCGATTCCATCCAGTAGTTGTTGATCTGGAAGTTCCAGAACTCGCATTCGGGCACGCGGTCCACCTCGACCACCAGCGCCTCGTCGTCCGCGAGCGCCCAGCACGAGTGGTAGTAGAAGATGTTGGGATCGCCACCGGCCGCCTGGCACACGGCCTGGTCCGCCGGCGGCAGCGCGTTGACGTGGCCGCCATAGCCCTGTGCCCAGTCGGCGAAGATGCGCGCCGTGCTCTCGACAAAACCCGCGGCGCGCATCAGCCCGCCGTGCAGGCGCTCGGCGCCGAGCACCGGCGGAAGGGCCTTGGCGCCGCCATCGATGCGCTCGATGCTCAGTTCTGCCGGCGTCTCCGCCTTGCGGTCAAGGAAGGTCTGCCGTACCACCAGTGCATTGGTGGCGGGCTCCATCCGCACCCAGTTGCCGTCATGCGGCCCCGCGCTGAGGATGAGCTCGAAGCTGCCATCCGGCGCCACGGCGAGCTGGCTACTGTCGATGAAGCCGGTCTGGATCATGCGGCCATCGGTCTCGTAGCCGCCCTTCTGCGTACCGAAGCTCAGGTAGGCCACAGTGCAGCGCCGGCCCCGGATCCGGTATTCGGCGTTACCGTCCAGGCGCGCATAGCGATAGAGGTTGTCCGGATTGTCGGCGCCGATCTTGGCGGTTTCGTGCGACGGCGAGAAGAAGCCGGGAAACGCCGGATCGGCGAATTCCACGTGCATTTCGAGCGCGATGCGCAGCAAGCGGCTCAGGTAACGGAAGCCCTCGGCACGCGTGAGGGCGTCCGATGGTGCCTCTGGGCGCAGGATCTGCTGCCCGCTGCGCTTTAGCACCTCGCAAAACTCGGCCCAGGTCTGGCCGCTCAGCAATTGTTCTTCGGCGGAAGTCGCCATCTGCCTGCTCCCCGTGGTTCGTCAGTGCACACGGGACGGCAATGCCGCTGTCCCGCACCGAAGCAACGATACCTAGCCGCGGGTGGCCCGCTCCTCGTCCGGGCGGACTAGAAAATGCGCGATGGGTCCTCGCATTTCTTAGTCCGCCCGGACGAAGTTGCGCAAGGCCTCGGCTCGTTACCTTTTCCCCATGCCAGGCACCGCGAAATCCGTGGACGGCGCCGGCAACACGAAGAGGAGATCTCGATGTTGACCCACCTGGAGCAACTGGAGGCGGAGAGCATCCACATCATGCGGGAAGTGGTGGCGGAATGCGAAAACCCCGTCATGCTCTATTCCATCGGCAAGGACAGCTCCGTCATGCTGCACCTGGCGATGAAGGCCTTCCACCCGGCCCGGCCGCCCTTTCCGCTACTGCACGTCGACACGACGTGGAAGTTCCGCGAAATGATCGAGTTCCGCGACCAGACTGTCGAACGGCTCGGGCTCGACCTGCGCGTGCATATCAATCCGGAAGGCATCGCGCGGAACATCAGCCCGCACGAACACGGCTCGGCCGTGCACACCGACACCTGGAAGACGCAGGGGCTCAAGCAGGCGCTCGACCACTATGGCTTTGATGCCGCGTTCGGCGGTGCGCGTCGCGACGAAGAGAAATCGCGCGCCAAGGAGCGTGTGTTCTCGGTGCGCACTGCGCAGCACCGCTGGGACCCGAAGATGCAACGCCCCGAACTCTGGCGCCAGTACAACGCCCGCAAGCGCAAGGGCGAAAGCCTGCGCGTGTTCCCGCTGTCGAACTGGACCGAGCTCGACATCTGGCAATACATCTACCTGAACAAGATACCGATCGTGCCCCTGTACTACGCCAAGGAGCGTCCCGTGGTCGAGCGCGACGGCACGATGATCATGGTCGATGACGAACGCCTGCCGCTGCGCCCGGGCGAGACGCCGGCCCTGCGCAAAGTGCGTTTCCGCACGCTGGGCTGCTATCCGCTCACCGGCGCGATCGACAGCGAAGCCGACACGCTCGGCGGGATCATCCAGGAAATGCTGCTGGCCACCACGTCGGAGCGCCAGGGGCGGCTGATCGACAGCGATTCGGCCGGGTCGATGGAGAAGAAAAAGCAAGAGGGGTACTTCTGATGGAAGCGCTGATGGCAATGCAGACGGAAACCGTGCCGGTCACGGCCAATGACGACATCGGGCAATACCTGCGTGCGCAGCAACACAAGGGCCTGCTGCGCTTTATCACCTGCGGCAGCGTCGACGACGGCAAGAGCACGCTGATCGGCCGGCTGCTGTATGAATCGAAGATGCTGTTCGAAGACCAGCTCGCCCAACTGGAAGCCGATTCGAAGAAGATGGGCACGCAGGGCGAGAATCTCGACTTCGCGCTGCTGGTCGACGGCCTCGCCGCGGAGCGCGAACAGGGCATCACCATCGACGTGGCGTACCGCTTCTTCGCCACGGACAAGCGCAAGTTCATCGTCGCCGACACACCCGGGCACGAGCAGTACACGCGCAACATGGTGACGGGCGCATCCACCGCCGATCTCGCGATCCTGCTGGTCGACGCGCGCCGCGGCGTGCAGACGCAGACGCGCCGCCACAGCTACCTGGTGTCGACACTCGGCATCCGCCGCGTGGTGGTGGCCATCAACAAGCTCGACATGGTCGACTACTCGCGCGAGGTCTACGACCGCATCGAAGCCGAGTACCGTGACTTTGCGCGGCAGATCGGACTCAATGACATCGTCTGCATCCCGATGTCCGCGCTGCATGGAGACAACATCACGCAACCAAGTGCCAATACACCGTGGTACCACGGGCCCACGCTGATGGCGCACCTCGAAAGCGTGCCGGTCGACCGCGCGCCGGCGCAGGACGAATCGTTCCGCCTGCCGGTGCAGTGGGTCAACCGCCCCAACCTCGACTTCCGCGGCTTTGCCGGCACCGTCAGTGCGGGCGAGATCCGCTGCGGCGATCGCGTACGTGCGCTGCCGTCCGGCCGGGAAAGCCGCGTAGCCAGCATCGTCGGCGCCGATGGCGAGTGCGGGCAAGCCATGCGCGGCCAGGCGGTGACGCTGACGCTGGCCGACGAGATCGACGTGAGCCGCGGGGATGTGCTGGCATGCGCGGAAGACCCGGCCGAGGTGGCAGACCAGTTCGAAGCCACACTGGTGTGGATGAACGAGGATGCCATGCTGCCCGGCCGCCCCTACCTGCTCAAGCTGGGCACGCGTACCGTCGGCGTTACCGTGGCCCAGCCCAAGTACAAGGTCAACGTCAACACGCTCGAGCACCTGGCCGCGCGCACGCTGGAGCTGAACGAAATCGGCGTGTGCAACCTGCACCTGGACCAGCCGGTCGCGTTCGCCCCGTACACGCGCAACCGCGACCTGGGCGGCTTTATCATGATCGACCGCCTTACCAACAACACCGTCGGCGCGGGCATGCTGCACTTTGCACTACGGCGGGCGCAGAACGTGCACTGGCAGGCCATCGACGTCGACCGCCGCGCGCATGCCGCGCTCAAGCACCAGGCGCCGCGCATTGTCTGGTTCACCGGGCTCTCCGGCGCGGGAAAATCGACCATTGCCAACCTCGTGGAAAAGCGCCTGCACGCGCTGGGCCATCACACCTACCTGCTCGACGGCGACAATGTGCGCCACGGCCTGAACAAGGACCTGGGCTTCTCTGAAGCCGACCGCGTGGAGAACATCCGGCGCGTGGCCGAGGTGGCGCGGCTGATGCTCGATGCGGGTCTGGTGGTGCTGGTTTCGTTCATCTCGCCGTTCCGCTCGGAGCGCGAGATGGCGCGCGCGCTTGCTGGCGACGGCGAGTTTGCAGAGGTCTTCATCGACACGCCGCTCGACGTGGCCGAGCTGCGCGACCCCAAGGGCCTCTACCGCAAGGCGCGGCGTGGCGAGCTGAAGAACTTCACCGGCATCGACTCGCCTTACGAGCCGCCCGAGCGCCCCGAAATCCGTATCGACACCACGGCCGATACGGCCGAACAGGCGGCGGAGCGCATCGTCGCCTGGTTGCAGGAAACGGGTCTGCAGGAATCCGGCGCGCCTAGTACAAACGGACGATGATCGGTTGGCGCCGATCCGTAGGATGAAAGAAGGCGGGCCTTGTCCTTGGGCCTTGTCCCGCCTTCTTTCGCTCCAGCGCTCCGAGGATCCGCGACCATGCTGCCTGCCCCCGACGCCGCCGCCCTGCCGGCCAGCGAGCTGAGCGCCCTGCTCGGCCAGCTCTACCAGGGCCCCACCGAAACGGTACCGTGGGCCGGCTTTCTGGAAAGCGTGCGAGAGCGGCTCGACGCGTCCTTCGTCACGCTGGTGCTGCGCCACCCCGCCACCGACCGGCCCGGGCTGATCGTCAACGCATCGCCATTCGGACCGCACCTGCCGGGCGAGCCTTCCTACAGCGAACAGTATTACGCGCTATGTCCATTCCTGAACCTGCACCCCGACCAGATCTTCAGCGCCGATGAGCTGTTCGGCGAAGCGGGATGGATCGCGCATCCCTTCTATCTGCAATATCTGCAGCCGCTGGACCTGCGCTACATCCTGGCGGCCAACCTGCGTACACCGGACGGCGTGGAATGTGCGCTGTTCATCAGCCGCGGCCATCATGGGGAAGACTTCAGCCCTGCCGGCAAGACGCTGCTGGCGCAGTTGCTGCCCCACCTGAAGCGCGCCGTGGACCTGCACGCGGCGCTGGACGTACTCGAATCCGAACGCGCCCTCTACGCCGATGCGGTCGACCGCCTGCTGGTCGGCACCGTGATCCTGGACGAAGACGGCAAGGTCATGAAGGCCAATGACGTTGCCGGGCGGTTGCTGCAGGCACGCGACGGCCTTTGTCTTTGCAACGGTGCGCTACAGGCAAACAATCCGGTGGAGAACCGCACGTTCCGCAAGATCGTGGACGCGGCGATCGAAGCCCATGGACTGGCGGCATCGCGCAGTGAAGTCACTACGCTGACGCGACCCGCGGTGGCGACGCCGCTGAGCGTGCTGGTGCGGCCCATTCCCCTCAGCTACCGTGCCGAAGACAAGGCGCGGCGGCCTGCCGTGGCGGTCTTCATCCGCGATCCGGCGGGATCCCCGCGTAATGCGCATGCAAGCTTGCGCAAGCTGTTCCGGCTGACGCCTACGGAGATCGAACTCGCGCTGCTGATGATGGACGGGCTGACGCTGGACGAAGCCGCCGGCCGGTTGGGGATCAAGAAAAATACGGCCCGGGCGCATCTGCGCGGGATTTTTGCCAAGACGGGGGCGACGAGACAGGCAGTGCTGGTGAAGACGTTGCTGTCGAGTGTGGTGGCGATGGGGTGAGACGAACGTCTATGCCACGGCATACCGACGATAAGTAATTCTTTCTTCTGCATGGAAGAAAGTCGAACGCCAGCGCCGCGGAACTACATCGTTTCGGTACGGACAGAAGCATGGTGTTGCAAGAGCAACGCATTCACCGCTGGCACCTCGGACTCGCTGACATCCGAAATGACGACTTCCAGCGGGAACGTTTCGCCGGGATGCTCCCCAACACCGACAATCTCGACGATCAGGCTTCGCAGATTGTCGCTGGCCCCTTTCCTTTCCCCGGTTGGCGACTGGTGCAATGCAAAGCGGACGCCCGGAAACTCCGCAACGAGTTCCTCGCATGCGCGCGCGGCGTCCGTCCGTTCGTTGAAAGATGCAATGAGCGTTGCCATTCTCGTTCTCCCCGCTGATACGCAGGCGGAGACGCGCAACCATCGTGCCAACATCCGCCGTGAGCGGCTTAGCGAGAATTTCCGGCAATCCCTCCGGCTTGCTTAGTTTCTATATTTCGAATATAGTCGAAACATGGAAACTGATAATGCGCTTGAAGCACTTGCGGCGCTTGCCCACGCTATTCGCCTGGCTGTTTTCCGCCTGCTCGTGCAAGCCGGCCCTGAAGGCTTGCCTGCAGGGCGCATCGCTGAACTGATGGAAATGCCAGCGTCGTCGCTGTCATTCCACCTCAAGGAACTGCACCGGGCCAGGCTGCTGGTAAGCCGCCAGGAGGGCCGGTCGATCATCTACATGGCAAGGTTCGAGACCATGAACGCCCTGCTGGGCTACCTCACCGAGAACTGCTGCGGTGGCACGCCTTGTTCGCCGGTGTCTGGCTACTGCTGAACTTTTACGTACATAGCAACTTGTGGAGTCGGGGCAATGAGCACCGTGCAAAGTACCGCCTTGGCAGCGCAACCTGGCGCCATTGGCTTTTTTGAACGCTATCTGACCATCTGGGTGGCGCTGTGCATCGTCGCCGGCATCCTGTTCGGCCAATGGCTGCCGGCGGTCTTTCACGCCATTGGTGCCATGGAAGTGGCTCGCGTGAACCTGCCGGTCGGCGTACTGATCTGGATCATGATCATTCCGATGCTGATCAAGATCGATTTCGGCGCGATGGGCCAGGTAGCGGGACACTGGCGCGGCATCGGCGTGACGCTTTTCGTGAACTGGCTCGTCAAGCCGTTCTCGATGGCGTTGCTGGGCTGGATCTTCATTCGGCATTTGTTTGCTGGCTGGCTGCCGGCAGACCATCTCGACAGCTATATCGCGGGCCTGATCCTGCTGGCCGCGGCGCCCTGCACGGCAATGGTGTTCGTCTGGTCCCAGCTCTGCAAGGGCGATCCGTACTTCACGCTGTCGCAGGTGGCACTCAACGATGCGATCATGGTGGTGGCCTTTGCGCCCGTAGTCGCCCTGCTGCTCGGCTTGTCGTCGATTACCGTGCCGTGGGACACGCTCATCACTTCGGTAGCGCTCTACATTGTCGTGCCCGTGCTGATCGCACAGGTTATCCGCAAGGTGCTGCTGGCGCGCGGCGCGGCGACATACCAGCGCGTAGTCGGTGCGCTCGCGCCCTCCTCGATCACCGCACTGCTCGCAACACTTGTGCTGCTGTTCGGCTTTCAAGGGAGTGCCATCGTGGAGCAGCCCCTCGTCATCCTGTTGCTGGCCGTGCCCATCCTGATCCAGGTACTGCTGAATTCGGGCCTCGCCTACCTGCTCAATCGCAAGCTCGGTGTGGCCCACTGCGTGGCCGGCCCGTCCGCGCTCATCGGAGCGAGCAACTTCTTCGAACTGGCCGTGGCCACCGCCATCAGCCTGTTCGGCTTCCAGTCCGGCGCGGCGCTCGCCACCGTCGTCGGCGTGCTGATCGAGGTGCCCGTGATGCTGTTCGTGGTGGGCGTGGTCAACCGCTCGCAGCGCTGGTACGAATCGCCCTGAGGAATCACCATGTCCGTCACCATCTATCACAACCCTGCGTGCGGAACGTCGCGCAATACGCTGGCCATGATCCGCAATGCGGGCATCGAGCCGACCGTCATCGAATACCTGGACACGCCTCCCGACAGGCAGACGCTGCTGGCGCTGATCCGCGATGCCGGACTTTCCGTGCGCGAAGCCATTCGCGAAAAGGGGACGCCCTATGCAGAGCTTGGCCTCGCCGATCCCGCACTGACCGATAACCAGTTGCTCGATGCCATGCTGGCCCGCCCGGTCCTGATCAACCGACCCTTTGTCGTCACGGAGCTCGGCGTACGGCTGTGCAGGCCGTCGGAAGTCGTGCTGGATATCCTGCCCGCGCCGCAGCAAGGTGCCTTCTCCAAAGAGGACGGCGAGGCCGTGATTGACGCGCAGGGCCGGAGGATCCGGTGAGCGATCTGCGGGTCAGCGTCCCGCAGGCATTCGGCATCGACCAGATCGTCCCGGCATTACCAGCTTCCTTGCGGCCAATCCGAAGCTGACGGTCGCAGTCCGCCGCGATCGATACGGAGTCGTTGATGAATCCCGATCTCCAGTGACCAAGTCTTGCCGGCCAGGTGGTGATGACTGTATATTTATACAGTTGTATATTTATACAGTTGTCGTCGCATCCGGAAATGCTGGCTCCTGAAGTCAAGCCCGTGCGGCGGCGACCCTTTCCCCTCCCCCACTTCGAAAGGCAATCATGTTCGTGGACCGCACTGAAATCATCAACGCCGCCAAGGCATTGCGCGCCAGCCAGGAAGAATCCAGGTACGGCAAGCTCGTCGCGCTCGCGAACAAGCAACTGAAGGCAATGCAAACGGCAATCCAGAGGGGCAAGGAAGAATTCGAGACCAGCCTGGTACTCGACATCAACGAAGACAATCCGCAAGCCGCGCTTGAACCGCGCGCGCAACGGCTAGCCGACGATCTCAGAGCGCAGGGCTACACCGCAACGGTGACCACGTTTGCCGAGGTCAGCACCGACCGCAAGAACTGGACGCCGAATATCACGGTCGTCATCGGTCTGGGCGACATGGTTTCCGAACACCACAACGCGATTGCGGAAAGCACGGTGGCCGACGAGACGGAAGTCGCGCTGACTGGCGAAACGGCCAGTGAAATGGCCTGACATCACGCGGGCAATCCGAGATAAGGACCGGCAACCGCGCACGGCGGATCTCGCTGGGAGGATCACGGCGCGCGCTAATGCGTATGGCGATGATGCACGTCCGGATAGTGGGGGTGCTTGTGGACCATCACCTCATGCTTATGCCAATGCCTATGCGGTTCCTTCCCATCCCACGGGAAGTCGTGCTCATGCTGATGGTGCTCGTCGTGCCGATGTGAGTGGCTGTGCGCCAGCGGCTCATGGGTATGCTCGTGCTCGTGACGTTCGCGAAGATGCAACCACACTCCCAGGGCCATGAGAGCCGCCGCAAACCAGAACGCCAGGCTGGGCACTTCGGGCCAGATCACGAACGAGATCAGCACCCCAAACAACGGGGCAATGGAAAAATACGCGCCGGTTCTCGCAGTGCCCAGCACCCGCAATCCCACAACGAACAGGGCGAGACTCACGCCGTATCCAGCGAAGCCGACAAGCAGAGCCTCAGCCGTGGTGCCCATTGAAGGAAGCACGGCCCCCTGCATCAGAGCGAGCCCCGTGTTGCAGAGCCCGGCAACCAGCCCCTTCAGGCAAGCGATAAGGAGCGCATCGTTGCTGGACACTTTTCGGGTCAGGTTATTGTCAATGGCCCAGCACAGGCAAGCACCTACGATAAACAGTGCGCCAGGTGACGTTTGCAGGCTTCCCGGCTGCCAGGACAGCAGCAAGCCCCCGGCCACGATGGCGAGCATTCCCAGCACGATCTGGCGATCGGCGTTCTCCTTGAAAACCAGCCAGGCGATGACTGCCGTCAGTACGCCCTCAACGTTCAGGAGCAGCGAAGCCGACGCGGCATTGGTGGAAACAAGCCCTGTCATCAGCAAGGCTGGTCCTGCCACGCCACCCGCAAGGATGGCGCCGATCAGCCACGGCACCTCCGCTCCGGGGATACCGCTCCGGTCGCTTTCCGGTCCCGGCGGCGTCCAGATTCTGCGAATCGCCAGCACCAATGTCAGCCCTACGCCACTGCCCAGATAAAGCAGGCCCGCTAGCAGGAGCGGTGTCACAGAACCTGTAAGCGCCTTAGCCAGCGGAGTGCTCGCGCCAAATAGCAAGGCAGCAAACAGTGCCGGGGACGCGGTACGAATAGACATGGTGAGCGAAGCGGAGGGGGATGCAGGTCAAGGGGGCGATTTGATCATAAAGCACGTGACCACGCGCTCTTCCCAATCGGACGTGCGAAAACGGGGGTTGTAGAGGTCTCTACAACGTTGAAGCAGCGACTACGGCCGGCTAAGCTGGGCGCATGACTACTCTTCAATCCATCTCTCAACCCGCCTGGCTACTGCTTGTCGTGAGTCTGCCAACGTCGGCCGCCACGCCGCGTATGCGGCTGTGGCGAGGCGTCAAGGCATTGGGCGGCGCGGCATTGCGCGATGGCGCCTATCTTCTGCCAAACGAGGCGGGATTGCGAGCCCAGCTTCAGGCGCTGGCCGACGACGCGGCCAGCGGGGACGGCAAAGTGTGGATTCTGTCGGTGCAGGCCGCGGATGCACAGGAAGATGCCGAGTATCGCGCGCTGTTCGACCGAAGCTCCGAATACACGGCCTGGATGGCGGAACTCTCGGGCGCCCGTGCAACGTTGGGTACCGCGGGCGAAGCGGAGCTACTGCGCATCGCTCGCCGCCAGGGCCGGGGATTCGACGCGATCCGCAAAATCGACTTCTTCCCCAACGAGGCGTCCGCCCGTGCGGAGGCGCATTGGCGAGATTTCAATGCGGCCATCGACATCATGCTGTCACCGGGTGAACCGCGCGGCGTGGCGGGCAACATTCCGCGACGGGACCCTTCCCAGTATCAGGGACGACGCTGGGCCACCCGGCGGCACCTCTGGGTCGACCGGGTCGCCTGTGCCTGGCTGATCCGACGCTTCATCGATCCCCATGCCACTTTCCTCTGGCTCGACGACGTTCGCCAATGTCCTGACGACGTGCTGGGGTTCGACTTTGATGGCGCCACGTTCACGCATATCGGCGATCGCGTTTCCTTTGAGGTACTGCTCGCCAGCTTCGGACTCGATGAGGACAAGGGGCTGGCGCGTCTTGGTCAGATGATTCATGTGCTGGACATTGGCGGCACGCCGGTTGCGGAAGCCAGCGGCTTCGAAGCCGTACTGGCTGGCGCGCGTGAGCGCTTTCCCGATGACGATGCATTGCTCGACGAAGTCGGCCATGTCCTCGACTCCCTCCATACGCATTACTCGAGCCCGCGCAAGCGCTAGCTCGTTGCCAAACCAGCAAAGTCTAGTTTCCACTCCATACGACACAAGATGAACTCGCCCCAACCAACGGAGACCTCTCTAGCCCAATCCCCGCACGAACGCCCCAGCTACACATTGCGCCAACTGGTGATGTACTTCCTGCGGCTTGGCACCTTTGGCTTTGGCGGTCCGGTAGCGCTCGCGGCCTATATGCACCGAGACCTGGTGGACTCGCGGCAGTGGATCACCGATGCAGATTACAAGGAAGGCCTCGCGCTGGCGCAATTGGCACCGGGCCCGCTGGCCGCCCAGTTGGCGATCTACCTTGGCTATGTCCACTACCGGATTTTGGGCGCCACGCTCGTTGGAATCGCTTTCGTGCTGCCCTCATTCCTGATGGTGTTGGCGCTTGGTTGGGCCTACGTGCGCTTCGGCGGCCTGACCTGGATGCAGTCGGTGTTCTACGGGGTGGGCGCGGCAGTGATCGGCATCATCGCGATCAGCGCTCACAAGCTGACCAAGAAGAGCGTGGGCAAGGACAAGCTGCTGTGGTTCATCTATCTGGTTCTCGTCGCAGTCACAGTCATTACCGAATCGGAGGTGGCCTGGCTGTTCCTCGCGGCCGGCGTTTTGGCCTGGTTCTGGCGTGCTCCGCCCAAGTGGCTGCGTCAAGGCAAGCTCAATGCGCTGGCGGCAACACCGCTGCCGGCAGCCAGCGGCATGGTCAGTACGTTGGACTGGCCGCTCCTGTCGCAGATCGGCGTGTTCTTTGCCAAGGCCGGTGCGTTTGTCTTCGGCTCCGGTCTTGCGATTGTGCCGTTCCTGTACGGCGGCGTCGTCACCGAACATCACTGGCTGAACGACAAGCAGTTTGTTGACGCCGTGGCTGTGGCCATGATCACCCCGGGCCCGGTCGTCATCACGGTCGGCTTCATCGGCTATCTGGTGGCCGGCCTGCCCGGGGCTTGCGTGGCGGCGGCCGCGACATTCCTGCCCTGTTACCTCTTCACGATCCTGCCGGCGCCGTACTTCAAGAAGTACGGGAAGCTGCCCGCCATCCTGGCATTCGTGGACGGCGTCACCGCAGCCGCCATCGGCGCCATTACCGGAGCGGTGATCGTACTGGCCAAGCGCTCAATTGTGGATATCCCGACTGCGTTGCTGGCGCTCGTCACCGTGGCGCTGCTGCTGAAGTTCAAGAAATTGCCCGAGCCTGTGATCGTTGCGGGAGCGGCCCTGATCGGCCTGGTGGCCTATCCGCTGCTGCATCACTGAGATGCAAAAGGAGACTCCATGACCTACCAGATGAAACCGCTCCTGTGCGAGCCGACGGGCCTGTCGGAAAAACTGATCGCCAGCCACTACGAGAACAACTACGGTGGCGCCGTAAAGCGCCTGAACGCCATCACGACGGACCTTGCGGCAATGGATGGATGTGGCGACAGCCCCAGTGTTTGTGCTCAACGGGCTCAAACGCGAAGAACTGATCGCTTCGAACTCCATGATTCTGCATGGGGTGTATTTCCACAGCCTTGGTGGCGGTGGCCGGCTGGCAGCGAAGGTGTGGTCGGAGCGAACGCGCACACTCTGGCGGTCGATCCTGCTTCGCATGAAATCTACCTGCCGTTGAAGAATGTAGATCATCGCTTTGTGATATGGGTCATGACACCTTGATGCCATTGGCCAAAGCTGCGCGGGCGAGTAGCCGTGAGCAGTGCAACCTAGTCGACTTCAGAAGTTAAAGGCACCGCCGAGTTGTCGCCTGGGGGTGCGCCCGTCGTGGGCAGCGACTTCACTCACCTCAGTCGTCTGCTTTCCTGAACTCGAATCGCAGAGACGAGTCGTTCTAAAACACGCCGCCTCCCCACAAATCAACAATAAATAAAAAAAAAGACCGACCATCGGAGATGATCGGCCCCAAGCTCACAGCTCATGGAGACTCAGTTCCCCGCCCCTCGCGCGGCATCCGGCGAAAAATAGGCTTCCACGTATTTCGGCTCGCTGTTCAGCCGCGGCGGTTGCCCTTCGTTGGTCAACCGGTCCGCCAGGTAAGCGCCCGAGATCAGGTCGTGGAAGAACACCGCGGTCGGGTAGAAGCGCTTTGCATCGTAGGCATAGACGTTGGCCTGGATGTTGGTGCGCCACAGCTGCCCACGGCTGTCGTAGTTGTCGGCCAGCACGCCGTACCACGAGTCCTCGTCGATATAGATGATGCGCTTGGCGTACTGGTGACGGAAACCTTGCTTGAGCGTGGCCTCCAGCACCCATACGCGGTGCAGTTCGTAGCGCATGTTGGACGGGTCGGCATGGCCCTTCGTCAACAGGTCCTGGTACTTGATCGACGGCGAGCTCATGCGGTAGTTGTTGTACGGCACGTAGAGTTCGCGCTTACCGACGATCTTCCAGTCGTAGCGCTCCGGCGAGCCGTTGAAGAAGTGGTCGTCATCCACGGTACGGAAGCCGCCGGGGCCGAACGGCTGGTCATAGCCATACTCCGGTGCCTGGCGCACGCGGCGCGTGCCGGGGTTGTAGGACCAGGCGCGGTTGCTGTCCGGCTCCGGGCTGTCATAAACGGTATAGCCAGTAATAATCGAACCGCGATCGCGTAGCGGCAACTCAGTGTACATCCGGTAGAACGCACGCGCGTTCATCGGCGCCTTGGCATCGAAATGCTGGCCGTCCTTGGGCGACCAGATTTCATACTTGACCTTGCCCCAGGCGACCTTGCCGTCAGCATAAACGACCGCCTGGTCGTAGACTGCACGCTCGCTCTCGATTGCCGACGCAAAGCGCAGGTTCCACAGCAGCTCCAGCCCGGTCTTCGGAATGGGGTACGGCAACGTGGGCGGGCTGTTCTTCACGCCATTGCCTTCGCCCAGCATCTCGATCTGGGGCGCATAGGTGCGGATCGCCTTGTACGTGCCGTCGTCATAGCGGAAATCGCGATGCGTGGCGTAGATCGGCATCTTGAAGGTTTCCGGATACTTCTTGAACAGGGCCTTCAGGCCATCGGTCAGCTGCTTGTCGTATTGCGCCATGTTCTGCGCGGTGATGACGTACAGCGGCTTCTCGTCGGCATACGGGTCCTGGTAGCGCTCCCCCGCCTTATAGGCGACGCCCGTGGGGGCACCCAGCCACTTGCCCGTCCATGCGGGAATGGTGCCATCCTTGTTGGCGGCGCGCTCCGCGCCCAGCGGCGTGAGGTTGCCATCCAGTTGCTTGAGGTCGTCCTGGGTAATCTTCGCCGTGGCCATCGTGACGGCCAGGGCGCCGGCCGCCAGCACGCCGGCGTGCAACAGAATCTTCAGTGGTCGGGCTTTCACGTCTGTCTCCTGGAAAGTTTTGTCGTGCCCGCTGCCATCGCGCGCAGCGTGGCATCAATTTGCCCTGCCGCTGGCGTAGCGGCTTCGTCCGCTCGGACTCGTCCGTTCGGAGTATGCGAACGCACGGGGCGCCGCCCTAGCATCGGGCGGCCGGCACGTGCCGGTACGAGTCAACCCGCGCCGGTGCGGTAAACGGGCCGGCGCCTACGGAGGAGCAGATGGCCAAGGCAGAGAATCTCGTCACGTCGATCCACGTCGACATCGACGCCCCCGCATCGCTGGTGTGGGAAGTACTGACCGACTTCAGGCGCTATGCGGAATGGAACAGCTTCTGCCCGGGCCTGGAGACCACCGGCCAGTTGGGCGACATGGTGCATATGCAGGTGCGCATCCCTGGCACCGACCAGACGATTCCCGTCAACGAGTACCTGGTGGCATGGGAGCCGGAACGGTTGCTGTCATGGGAGCAGCGCCCCACCGACGAGAACAAGGATGCCGCGCGGCGCGACCAGTACGTGCAGGCCATCGGCCCCGCACGCACCCGCTACTTCACCACGGACCTGTTCCTGGGGCTGAACGCCGACACCATCATGCGCGAGCACGGTGCCTGGGTGAAGCAAGGCTTCGACCAGGTGGCGCGCGATGTCAAGGCGCGGGCCGAGGCGGTTCACGCACAACGGCAATAGGGCAAGCGCGAAGCGCTCACCAAAGGCATGCGGACGCTCCTACCCGGAGCGTCACGCAAATCAGAAATCGAGTGGCCGCTGCACCGCGTCCACGCCGCCATCGATGAAGACGACGTTGCCGTGTATGTAGGAAGCCTGCGGGCTGCACAGGAATTCGATCAGCGAGGCCACCTCTTTCGGTTCCGCGCGCCGGCCCATCGGCGGCAGGAAATCGCGGATGGCATCGCCATAACGCGGATCGTCCAGGCCCGCCTGGAGCAGCGGCGTCTGCACGGCACCCGGTGCCACCACGTTGAGGCGCACGCCTGCCCTGCCCCATGCCGCAGCGCGTTGCCGCGCGGCCGCCGCCACGGCGTTCTTGGCGCTGGCATAGGCCACGTAACCTGACTGGTCCCGCGTCGCGTCGGCCGCCATCGCGGCACGCACCAGCGCATGCACGCCGGCCTCGTCGCCACGCAGATAGGCGTCGCGCAACGGGCTGCCTGCCCACGATTGCAGCGTGGCCGAGTTCGATGACACCACCACGGCGCACGGATCGGTGCCCTGCTGCAAGGCATCGAACAGCCCGTCAAGCAGCGCCACCACGCCAAAGTAGTTGACCGACGCCACCAGGGTGGCGGGATCGACGTGCGGGCCAACCCCGGCGCAGCAGATCAGCCTGTCGATCTTGCCGCCGGACTGCGACAATGCGCCGTCGATCGCCGCTGCGCGGCCCTCCGGCGTGGAAAGGTCGGCGTGGATCTGCGCATCGCGCAGGTCGATGCCGATGACCCGGCAGCCGGTGTCAAGCAGGCGCTGGCGAATGGCCGCGCCCATGCCGGACGCGGCACCGGTGATGACCGCAGTTGTCATGTGTTGGTTTCCGTGGATGAAGAAATGAAAGGAGCCGGCAGGACGGCATCACGGTGCCGGCCGCTGGCCCAGCACCGTCAGCGCTGCGACGCCGCGGCTGCGCACGCAGGCGTCGTCGCAGGCCTCACGGCCGGCGTCGGCCGACCTGAAGATGCCGGCACGGTGTTCGTCCGCCTCGTCGCGGTCGGAAAACATGCCCGATCCGCCCGTTGTCAGGCCCAGCGCCATACCGGCCGCCATGCCGGCGCCCAGCGCCGCCAACCACCGAGTCCGCTTCATCGCTGTCTCCCGTCCGCCTTTTTGCATGGCTTGTGAGTCGATCGTAGTCAGTGGCGTGGGTGTCCGATTCGTCCAAGCAGACTAGGGGGTATCCCGCACCGCCGCCCTCCCGGCAGTGGCGACGGATGCACATGGCAGAGATGCCAGCCGAAGATCGGCGCCTGCGTACAGCCGCGCCAACGGTGCGACGCAATGCGCCAGGCTCGATGGCACCAGCCATAGCGACTGCGCGCTCAGCAAGCCCCACAGGTGGGCCAGCAGCAGGTTTGCGCGCTGCGGATCGGGCAGCCATGACCGCAGCCGCTCGCATGCATATTCAGCGCGCTGCAGCACGTGCGCACGCAGCGGGCAGAGCTCACAGTCTTCCGTGCAGCGGTGCTGTACCACCGCAGACAGCAAGTTCGCATGCGGCGCCAGCGCATCGCCATCGAGCAGCGCTGCAAGCAAGCGCTCGAGCTGCCCCGGCGCGTCCGCATCACAACGCGCGAGCCGCAGCGAGATCTCGGCCTCGGCATCGGTCAGCAAGGCGCGAAACAGTTCGGCCCGGGACCGGAAATGCCCGTAGATGGCGCCGCGCGTCATGCCAATGGTGCGTGCGACCTCTTCCAGCGTGACGCAGTGCGCGCCGCGCTCCCGGATGACCTGCCAGGCGCTGGCAAGGACCCGTTCGCGCGTCATGGCCGCATCCTCGCGGCGGCGGCGGCCCATGGCTGCGCGCGCCTTATACGAAGTGAAGATCGTCGGCCCCCCAGTAGGCCCGCATGCTGCGGATGCGACCATCGGCGCCGAAGGTCATGACGTCCGTCACGTCGATGCGGGCCGGGCGCCCTTCCATGCGCACATGAACCGAGAACGTGAGCGCGGCGGCATCGCCATGCGAACCGCGCGGTGGCGCCATCACTTCCAGCCGTGCGCCCAGCGAGGTGGTGTGCCGGTAGAACGCGCGGATCGCGTCGCGTCCGGCAATCACCTCCCCGCCGACCGGGTCCTCAACGGTCGCATCGTCGGCATACAGCGCGGCAACGCCTTGCGCGTCTGCGGCGTTGAAACGTTCCACGTATTGCTGCAGCGTGGCTTTCCTGGTGGCGTTGTCAACCATCATGGTTCTCCTGAGCGGTTCAGCGGGCCGTTGCCGTATCGGCCAGGAAGCCGAGGCACTCGCGGTTGAAGTAGTCCGCGTGCTCGACCATTACCCAATGGCCGCAGCGGTTGATCATCACGAAGCGCGCATCGGCGCAGCCGGCGAGGAACTTCATGGCGCCGCCCGCGGGATTGAACTGGTCTTCGGTGCCCCAGAAGCCCAGCACCGGGCACTGGATCTCGCCAAGCCGCTCGGTCAGGTTCGGCACACGCATGGTCGACAAGACCTCGCGCGGCTGTTCGCGGCACACGGCCATGCGTTCGTCGACCAGCGCGTCGGTCACAAGGCTGGCGTCGTGGACCAGCAGCTGCAGCAGTTGCCGCATGGTGTCCGGGTTCATGTGCCCGCCGGTGAACAGCGACACCATGCGCTGGATGCCGGCCATCTGGAAATAGGTCTCGCGCTCTTCGACACCGCCCGGCGCCATCATCACGAGCCGGCTGACATGCTCCGGATAATCGAGCGCGTACTGCAGCGCAATCGCGCCGCCGAGCGAATTGCCGACCAGCACGCAGCGCGGCAGTTCCAGCGCCAGCAGTTGTTCGCGCAGTGCGGCGACGAAGAAGTCCAGCGTGTATTCGACGTCATCCGGCTTGGACGACAGCCCGTAGCCCGGCAGGTCCACCACCACGGTGCGGAAACCCGCCGCGCCAAACGACGGCACGTTGTGGCGGAAGTTGCTGTGGCCGCTCGCGCCCGGGCCGCTGCCATGGATGAATACCACGGGCTCGCCACTGCCCGTATCCAGGCAGTGCAGCCGCAGGCCCGCGGCCGTGGTGATGAAGCGTCCCATCGGCAGCGATGGGTGCAGCGACGAAGGCGTGGCGGCTGGCGTGGCCGGCTGTGACGTAGCGGACATGATGGCGTCTCCCGTTGTAGTGGCGACGATAGTGCTGGGCGGGCGCGCGCCGGGCATCGTTCATTCGGACTACGATCGGCATGGCCGCTTCTCCTACGATGGGCGCTCCAATGAGAGGGAGAGCACCCATGACGGAATTCGACTACACCGGCCAGCGCGTTCTGGTAACGGGCGGCATGCGCGGCATCGGCCGCGCGATCAGTGAAGCCTTCCTGCGCGCCGGGGCGCAGGTCTGGGTATGCGGGCGCACCGCGCCTGCGAGCCGCGACGAGTTGCCGCGTGCCGATGGCCGCGCAGCGCATTTCATCGCGGCCGACATTCGCGATATGGAGCAGGTCGAGGCCATGCTCGCGCAGATTGCGCAGGACAGCCCGACGCTCGACGTGGTGGTCCACAACGCTGGCGGTTCGCCGTTCGCGATGGCCGCCGACGCCTCGCCGCGGCTACTTGAATCGGTGATCCGGCTGAACCTGGTGGCACCTCTGCAACTGGCGCAGCGTACCAACGCGCGCATGCAGCAGCAGGCAACGGGCGGCACGCAGCTTTTCATCGGCAGCATCAGCGCGCTGCGGCCATCGCCGGGCACCGCGGCCTATGGCGCCGCCAAAGCCGGCATTCTCAACGCGGTGCGCACTCTCGCGGTGGAATGGGCGCCCAAGGTGCGCGTGGTCGCAGTGAGCCCGGGGCTGACGCTGACCGAGACATCGCAGCAGCAGCATTACGGTGACCCGGAAGCGCTGCGTGAAGTGGCTGAAACCGTACCACTGGGCCGGCTCGCGAACCCTCAGGACATTGCCAGTGCGTGCCTGTTCTTCGCCTCGCCGCACGCCTCCTATGTGTCGGGCGCGAACCTCGTTATCGACGGTGGCGGCGAGCGGCCGGCGTTCCTGGGCGCGGCATCGGTGAACCATTCGTGAGCGCTGCGGCTTGGGGAATCCGCCTAGTCCGTTCTGCCGATTTGTGCACTGCCTCCACTCACTACGCTTGCGCCTAGTCCACTGCGTCCGAGAAAGCGCACCCGGGCGGCTGTGCATCGAGGCCGCAGGCTAGGCGCAAGCGCAGCAATAGCGGGCTATTGCGAGCATTTTCAACGACGCATGCGGCCTCGAGGCGCAGTAGAACGGGGGTGCTCTTCGACTGACGCAGTGGACTAGCGAGCGCTAATCGAAGTGTCAGGCAATGAACCATCACCGATACCAAGGGGAGACAACCATGCACATTCCACGATCCTGCCCACTGCCGGCGAAACCAGCGCGCTTGCGCAAGCTGCGGCCGATCGCCGCTGCCGCGGCGCTGACCACCTTGCTGGCGTCAGGCGCCCAGGCAGGCGAAACCATCGATCTCGGCCACGACACCACGCTAGACTACAGCGTCACGGCCAGCTACGGCGCTGCCGTGCGCACCGGTACGCAGAGCAACACGCTGCTGAGCCCCGCCAACATCAACGGCGACGACGGCAACCGCAACTTCAAGCGCGGCGACATGACCGCCAATCGCGTCTCGCTGCTGGGCGAAGCCCACGTCAAGCACGACGCATTCGGCGCGCTGGTGCGCGGCAGCGTGTTCTACGACTGGGCCTACAGCGGCACCAACTCGAACAACGCGCCAGGCACGGTCAACCACAGCGGCCCGTTCAACGAGTTCACGGGTTCCGCGCGTGACTACCACGAGTCCCGAGCGCAGTTGCTTGACGCCTATGTCTACGGTGCAGTGCCGATCGAAAGCACGCAACTCAGCTTCAAGCTCGGCAACCAGGTAGTGGCCTGGGGGGAGAGCCTGTTCTTCGCCAACATCGCCGGCGCGCAAGGGCCTGCGGATGCGACCAAGGCGTTCGTGCCGGGCGCGGAAGTGAAGGACATCCTGCTGCCCGTGCCGCAGGCATCGGTGCAGTGGCAGGTCACGCCGGCGTTCAGCCTGATGGGCTATTACCAGTTCACGTTCAAGCCCAACCAGCTCTTCGCGCCGGGCAGCTACTTCAGCACGTCGGACATCGTCGGTCCGGGCGCGGAGTTCATCATCGGGCCGGGCTTCCGCATTCCGCGCGGCCCCGACATCTCGCCGTCCGACTGGGGCCAGTGGGGTATCGGCGGTCGCTTCCGGGTGTTCGAAGACACCGAAATCGGCCTCTACCAGCTGCGCTACCACGACAAGAACCCGAGCGTCGTGACCTCGCTGTTCCCGACGCTGCAGTACCAGCAGAAGTACTTCGGCGGCATCAACCTCACCGGTGCGAGTTTCTCGACGCAGCTGGCCGGCGCTAACGTCGCGGGTGAAGTGAGCTACAAGGACGGCGTACCGATGCTGGTCGACGTGGCCGGCTCGCCCACCGCATCTCGTGGCAAGGCGCTGCAGGCACAGCTGTCCGCGATCTACGCGATCGGGCCGACCTTCCTGGCCAACTCGCAGACGCTGCTCGGTGAAATTGCCTACTTGCACGTGATAGGCGTGGATTCGGTGATGGGCTTTGACAAGCTGTCGAACACGCGCAATTCCGCAGCGTTCCAGGTCGGTTGGTCGCTCACCTACAACAACGTGTTCGATGGCTGGGACCTGACGGTGCCGCTCACGTATGCGCAGCAGTTCAGCGGCAACGCCGCCGTTGCCGGTGCGTTCGGCACGCTGATGGGATACGGCGACAAGCGTGCCAGCGTTGGCCTCACGTTCAAGTACCTGAACAACCTGGAGCTCAACCTGACCTATGCCGCGTTCATCGGTGGCGCAAGCATCGCCAACCGTCCGCTGGCTGACCGCGACTACGTGGCCTTCAACGCCAAGTATTCCTTCTGACCCGCGTGCGCCGCGGCGGCTTCACGCCGCGGCTGCATCGACCGAATTCCCCTTCCCCCATGACAGCCGATCTGATCACCTCGCTCAGCAACGAACTTCACCATGCGCTCGTCACGCGCTTGCCCGTGCCGCCCCTGAGCGGCCGTGGACTGAGCCTGGGCATCAACGACGCCTACCGCATCCAGCAAGGCTTCATTGCGCACCGGCTCGCGGCCGGCGACCGCATCACGGGCAAGAAGATCGGCGTGACCAGCCAGGCCGTGCAGCAAATGCTCGATGTCCACCAGCCGGATTTCGGCATCCTGCTGCAGAGCATGCACTATGCCGAAGGCCTGCCGATTCCCACCGACACGCTGATCCAGCCTCGCGCCGAAGGCGAGATCGCGTTCTTCCTGCGGCGCGACTTGCGCGGTCCCGGCGTCACGCGCGACGATGTGCTCGATGCCACTGAGGCCGTCGCGGCTTGCTTCGAGATCGTCGATTCGCGCATCCGGGACTGGCGCATCCGCATCGAGGACACCGTTGCCGACAACGCCTCGTGCGGCGTCTACGTGCTCGGCGACGAGCGTATCAGTCCGCACGCGCTGAACCTGGCTGCTTGCGCCATGACGCTCGAAAAGAACGGCGAATGCGTGGCCACGGGATCAGGCAGCGCCGCGCTGGGCCACCCCGCCGATGCGGTGGCGTGGCTGGCCAACACGCTTGGCAGCTTCGGCATTCCACTACTGGCAGGCGAAACCATTCTATCGGGCTCGCTGGCGGCACTGATTCCCGTGCAAGCGGGGGACCGGTTGTCCATGCAGATCAGTGGCATCGGTAGCTGCACCGCACAATTCATCTGAAGCGCTCATAACGAGGACGCGGCAACGCTCGACGCGGCGTTGCTGCACCGCGAGGATTCCTCCAACTCGACGTTGGTCCATTACCCCGCGCGATCCAAACTTTGTAAATCCTGCACCGCGTCGCGCCTCTGATTCGGGTTGATTGGGCTGCAAGGGCAACCAGCCAATTCTTCAGGCCTTTGAAAAAGCTCCACTCCAACACGCGCAGGAACAAATGAGTCGCCCCCTGCGTCGGTACTCGTGGACCACATAGGAAATCTGCTGCATATTTCCTGCTCCACTTCCAGGCCCCGCACTACGTCAGGCACGCCAAATGCAGACGTACACGCGGGATATCTCGTCGGGTTATACCGCGCTATCCCATTTCTGGAGACACCTGGAGAACACAAATGTCAAAAGACATTGGATGCAGACCTTTGCCAGCAACAATCAGACTGGCACCCCACGTCGTTGCAACGGCAGCGTTGCTGATGCTTTCTGCCTGCGGCGGAGGAGGCGGTGACGACAACAACGCCGGTAACCACCCGGCGACTCCGGTGTCGTGCGAAAACATGCCCGGCAGGACCGTTTCGGCCAGCAACATCGGCTTGCCGACCAAAGGAGCGACCGTCAACGATGCGGTCAAGGTGCCTGCGTCAGGTGGCGGCCAGCTTGGCACTGGCGAGTATTGCAAGGTGACCGGCACGATTACCTCCGTTGACCCGACTGCGCCGGCGATCAAGTTCGAGGTCGACATGCCTGCGAGCTGGAACCAGAAAGTGGTCATGTTTGGCGGCGGCGGCTACGACGGCACCATCCCCAACACGGCAGGCAATGTGCCCGCCGGCCCGACTGACCAGCCCACGCCGCTTGCGCGCGGCTATGCCACCTTCGCCAGCGATTCGGGCCACCAGGCCGGTGCGCTAGGCAGCCGCGACGGCTCGTTCGGCACCAATGACGAAGCCCTGCGCAATTTCGCCGGCGACGCGCTGAAGAAGACCCGCGACGTTGCGGTGGCGCTGATCCAGATGCACTACGCCGCCGATGGCCCGAAGAAGGCCTACTTCGCGGGCGGCTCGAGCGGCGGCCGCGAAGCGCTGGCGGTGGTGCAGCGCTGGCCTCAGGACTGGGATGGCGCCATCGTGCTCTATCCTGCCTGGAATGCCGCGAGCCTGGACCTGCAGTTCGGCCGTATCACCCGCGCGCTGGCCGCGCCGGGCGCCTATCCGAACCAGGCTAAGCGCAAAGTGCTCTACGACGCTGCGATTGCCGCCTGCGACAACCTCGACGGCGTGAAGGACGGTCTGATCAGCAATATTTCCGCTTGCAACGCCAACTTCGACCCATCGACGGCGATGCTGAACGGCCAACCGGTACGCTGCGCCAACGGCGGCGATACCGGCGACACTTGCCTGTCGGACGCTCAGATCAGTGCACTGAAGGTCTATAACTCCGAAATTGTCTTCGGCTATGCGCTGGGCAGCGGAGAAAAGCATTATCCGGGCTTCAACGTCTGGGGCGCGGATCTTGGCATCGCCGGAAATGCCTCCGTTCAGGCCACGGTGATCGCACTGGCACTCAACCTTGATGCCCCGGCAAACCCGATGCCGACGACTGCCCCGTACGGAAGCGTGTTCTGGGACCAGTGGGCGCGCTACTTCGTGACGCGCGACCCGACCTTCAACTCGCTCACGCTCGACCCGCAGAACCCGGGCTCGTGGCAGGACCGCATCAGCCAGCTCGCCGGCATCCAGGACGTCAACAAGACCGACCTCTCCGCGTTCAGGACCAAGGGCGGCAAGATCCTGATGGCGCACGGCATGTCTGACGTGCTGGTCAGCACGCGGTCGACAGAAGAGTATTTCACGCGCGTGCAGAGCACGATGGGCGCAGGCAATGTCAGCACGTTCATGCGTTACTACGAGATCCCAGGCTATGGTCATGCCGCGAGCTCGGTCTTCAACGCTTCGTGGGACTCGCTGACAGCGCTGGAGAACTGGGTCGAAAAGAACACGGCACCGGCCTCGCTGACGGTGAAGGACACCGTTGGTGTACCGGGCCGGACGCGACCGCTTTGCGACTATCCGAGCTGGCCTAAGTACAACGGCTCGGGCGACGTCAACGCGGCGGCGAGCTTTACCTGCGCCACGCAGTGACCTTCAGGCAGGGCCGGCCATCAAGGCCGGCTCTGCCCTTTGACCGCCAGCACCACAGGAAAAGGGTGGGCCATCGGCGCAACCGAGAAGCGCATCCATTGACAATCGTCCTGAACGCCAAGCGCATCGTCGACACGCCAGCCCTCCGCGGCTGGCGCGACGCTGGCCGGCGTACGAAGACATCCGACGCGAATCTATGCTCGACTCCACCAACCCATACCTGACAGGTATGGGTTGAGACATCATTGGTCTTGGACGTTCGAGCCGCCGGGGTCCATACTTTTCTCCCTGTCTGGCCGGCGCATAAGGCCTCGTGAAAGCCCCCTTTCGGATTGGAAAATTTGCGGGGCTCGAAAATTCACCGATCCTTTACGCCGACAACCGCTACCACGACCCGCGAGTGCTGCGGGCGCTGGCAGCAGCACCATCGGACAATGGAGACAAGGCACATGATGCAAACGCGCAAGGTCGGCGACCTCAAGATCACCCGCATTCTCGAGTACGCGGGTCCGACGCACGATCCCGCCTTCCTCTTTCCCGACATCGACCGCGGCGTGCTGGACGCGAACGCGGACTGGATGGCGCCGCACCACTGGATGCCCCATATGAACAAGCTGATCGTGACGATCCAGTTCTGGGTGGTGCATGCCGGCGGCAACATCATCGTGGTTGATACCGGCGTGGGCAACTTCAAGCCACGGGCCGGCATCGCGCGCATGAACATGCTCAACACGCTGGTGCGCGAGTGGATGATTGCGGCCGGCGCCCCGCCGGAGAAAGTCACGCATGTCGTCATGACACACCTGCATGCCGATCACGTCGGCTGGAACACTACCTGGCAGGACGACCGCTGGGTCCCGACCTTTCCAAACGCGCGCTACTACATTCCCAGGGACGACTTCGTCTTCTGCGAGGAAGGACGCAACAAGGAGCCGGGTGTGGTCGACGTATTCGGCGAGTCTTTCTTCGACAGCGTGATGCCGGTCGTCAGCGAAGGCCTGGCGCAGATGATGATGCCCGGGCAGGAAATTGCCGGTTGCCTGCAGGTCGAGTCCGCGGCAGGCCATAGCCCTGGCCAGGTCGCGTTCCGTGTGCGCTCCCGGGGCGAGGAAGCAATATTCTGCGGCGATATCCTGCACAGCCCGCTGCAGATCGTGCGCCCCGACGTGAACTCCGGCTACTGCATACGCCCTGACCTGGCACGCAGCACGCGACTCGCCCTCCTCAACCAGGCCGCCGACAGTGAGGCACTGATCCTGCCGGTGCACTTTGGCGAGCCCTATTGCGGCTATGTCAGACGCGAGGGGACCGGCTTCCGCTTCGAGCCGGCCACGTGGTAAGCACGACGTGCCTGCCGCCCCGCGCCATGCGGCAGCGCGGTACAGGCAGTTGGCGGCGATTCCGCGGTGACGCGGCTATCATCGCGGGTCAGTGAATGTTCGCCGCGAGATTCGAAGAATGCCGGTTCCCTTTGACATCACCGATTTCCGCCTGTTCGTCAACGTTGCGGAAACGCGCAGCCTGACCCGCGGTGCCGAGCGATCGTTCCTGTCCGTGCCGGCCGTCAGCAACCGGATCAAGAACCTCGAAGATACGCTGGGCTTGCGCTTGCTGGAACGCTCGCCGCAGGGGGTGACGCTGACCGCCGCCGGCGAGGTCTATCTGCAGCACGCGCGCGTGGTGCTGACGGAACTGGAACGCCTGACCGGAAACCTGCAACCGTTCACCACGGGCCTGAGCGGGCAGCTCAAGCTGGTGGCCAACACCACGGCCATTACGGAATACCTGCCGCCGGTCATCGGCGACTACCTGGCCACCCACCCCGATGTGCGCATTGAAGTGCGCGAGCGCCTGAGCGACGATATCGTGCGCCTGGTACGCGAAGGCGGTACGGATCTCGGCATCATCTCGGGCAACATCCCGACCCAGGGCCTGCAATCGGTACCGTTCGTCAAGAGTTCGCTGATCGTGGTCGCTCCGCTGGGCCACCCGCTCCTGGCCGAGCGGGACGTGTGGTTCGGGCAAGTCCTGGACCACGCCTTTGTCGCGCTGCTCGAAGGCAGCGCGTTCCAGATGTTCATGACGCGCGCGGCCGGCTCTCTGCACAAGCCCATGACCATCCGCGTGCATGTCGCAAGCTACGACGCCATCTGCCGCATGGTGGCCGCGGGCGCCGGGATTGCCATCATGCCAAAGGCAGCATTCGTGCGCCTGAAGGGCCAGCAGCAGATTGGCGCTTGCAACCTGCGCGATGACTGGGCCGTGCGCACGTTCCAGGTTTGCGCGCGCGATCTGGACGGCCTGTCCAGCTTTGCACGTGAATTCGCCAATCTGCTGATCGGCCACTACGCGCCCGGCGCGGAAGGAAGCTAGCCCATGCGCCGGCCTCGCGCCGGTGGACTTAAGCCAGCGCTAAGGGCGCTTGCAGAAGTCGAAATTGTGAACCGCCGGGCAGCGTGGCAACCTTGTTTCGCCAGACAACAACGAAGGCGAGACATGATTGACAAGCTCTATGGGACAGCGCGCGACGCCGTGAACGATGTGCCGGACGGTGCCACCATCGCGATCGGCGGATTCGGTGGCGCGGGCATGCCCGACGAACTGATCGATGCGCTGATCGAACACGGCGCCACTAACCTTACCGTCGTCAGCAACAACGCCGGCAATGGTGAAACCGGACTGGCCGCGTTGCTGAAGGCGCGCCGCGTTCGCAAGCTGGTGTGCTCCTTTCCGCGCCAGCGCGACGCCCACGTATTTGAAGCCCTGTACCGCGCCGGGGAGATCGAACTGGAAGTCGTTCCGCAAGGCACGCTCGCCGAACGCCTGCGCGCCGCGGGCAGCGGCATCGGCGCCTTCTACACCCCCACTGGCTATGGCACGTTGCTCGCGAAGGGCAAGGAGACGCGCGTGATCAACGAACGCGGCTACGTGCTTGAGTACCCGATCCATGTCGACGTCGCACTGATCAACGCTGCCGCTGCCGACCGCTGGGGCAATCTCGTCTACAACAAGACCGCACGCAACTTCGCCCCCGTGATGGCCATGGCCGCCAGCCAGACCATTGCCGCGGTGGCACGCATCTGCGAACTAGGTGAACTGGACCCGGAAGCCGTCGTCACGCCCGGTATCTTCGTCAGCCGCGTGGTGCTGCGCGACAGCGCTGCCATGCAGGCCAACCTCATGCACGCGAGCTGAAATCATGGACCAAGTCGCAAAGAACCTGCTGGCAGCGCGCGTGGCGCGCGATATCCCGAACGGATCGTACGTGAACCTCGGCATCGGCCTGCCGACGCTGGTCGCCAATCATCTGCCCCGGCATCGCGAAATCATCCTGCATAGCGAAAACGGCGTGCTGGGCCAATGGTCGGCCGCCGAGCCGGGGCAAGAAGATCCTGATTTGATCAACGCGGGCAAGGAACCGGTCCGGCTGGAAAAAGGCGCGGCGTTCTTCCACCATGCGGACGCCTTCGGCATGATGCGCGGCGGCCATCTTGATATCTGCGTGCTTGGCGCATTCCAGGTGTCCGGGCACGGTGATCTGGCCAACTGGCACACCGGAGACCCCGATGCCATTCCGGCGGTAGGCGGCGCTATGGACCTCGCGATCGGCGCCAGGCGCGTGTTCGTCATGATGGACCACATGACCCGCGATGGCGCGAGCAAGCTGCGCCGCCAGTGCAGTTATCCGCTGACCGGGCTGGCCTGCGTCAGCCGGGTGTACACGGAACTCGGCACCTTCGCCATCGGCCCGCAGGGCGTGGCCGTCATCGAGATCATCGGCGACATGTCGCCACAGGCACTGCAGTCGGTCACGGACGTGGAGCTTGATTTCACCACCCTGGCGACGGCCGAGCTTGCCTAGCCTTCTCTGCAGGGGCCGGCGGATCGTTCCATCCAATGCCCGGTACCGCACCTACAACGAAAAAAGACTCACCTCAGGAGACAACCATGTTTGCTTGGTACAAGGCTGGATCGCCCCAGCAGAAAAAGACATTCTGGGCCTGCTACTCCGGCTGGGCGCTGGATTCCTTCGACATGCAGATGTTCAGCTTCCTGTTGCCGGCCCTCACACTTACATGGGGCCTGACCAAGGCCGAGGTTGGCGTCCTCGGGACCGTTGCGCTGGTCGTTACCGCGATTGGCGGCTGGGGCGCCGGGATCCTGAGCGACCGTTACGGCCGCGCACGCATCCTGGTGCTGGCAATCATCTGGTTTACCTTGTTCGGCGTGCTCGCCGGCTTCGCCCAGTCTTACCAACAGCTATTGATTGCCCGTACGCTGCAGGGCCTCGGCTTCGGCGGCGAATGGGCGGTCGGGGCAGCATTGATGGCAGAAGTCATCGACTCCAGGCATCGCGGCAAGGCCATCGGCTTCGTGCAGTCCGGTTTCGCGCTGGGGTGGGCACTAGCGGTCGTCGTCGCCACATTGCTGCTGGCCTGGCTGCCCAAGGAAATGGCGTGGAGGGTGGCGTTCTGGAGCGGTATCATCCCCGCCCTCATCGTGTTGTTCATCCGGCGCCATGTCAAGGACTCTTCGATGTTCGAACGGGCACGCCAGAGCCGCGCCCCGCGCGCCTCGCTGTCCTCGGTGTTCAATCGCAAGTACGCCCGTACGCTAGCGCTGTCCAGCGTGCTGGTCATCGGCCTGCAGGCCGGCTGCTACGCCATCCTGGTCTGGCTGCCTTCCCTGCTGAACCAGCGGCAGGTCGCGGCCGGTTCGATGATCGTCACCGTATTCATCATGGCCTTCGGCTCCTTCTGCGGCTTCGCGGTGACGGCTGACCTCTCGGATCGCATCGGAAGGCGCCCTACGCTGATCCTGCTGTCTGTCTGCGCATGGATCGTGACGGTCAGCTATATGCTTTTGCCGCTGAACACCACGCTGACAGCGATTCTCGGCTTCCTGGTGGGTTTCTCCGCCATCGGCATGTTCGCCGCGCTTGGCCCGTTCCTGAGCGAACTGTTTCCTACCAATGTGCGCACCACTTGCATGGGATTCGCGTACAACGTGGGCAAGTCGATTGGAGCGGGATCCGTCGTCGGCGTCGGCGTGCTGTCCACGCATATCGGCCTGGCCAACGCCATGGGCACGTTCTGCCTGGTCGCTTACGCCTTTGCGGTATTCGGCATCATGCTGCTGCCCGAGACGCGCGGCATCGCGATCGAGAACATCGGCGAAGCCGATGCGCACTCTCCCGCCGCACCGCTGGCCCAGCCGGCAAGCGCTCGATCCTGAATGGCGCCGCGCCAGCACCGGCGGCTGATACAAACGAACACCAACACATCGACAGAGGAGCCAACATGATTCGCTTGCTGTACCTGCTGGTCAAACCAGCCGGCATGTCCGACGAGACGTTCCGCGCGGAGTGCCTGCGCCATTACGAGATGTCGCACGATGTGCCGGGCCTGCACAAGTATGAAGTCCGACTCGTCGCCGAGCAGCCCACTGACACTCACGTGCCCTTCTTTGATATCGGCCATGTCGATGCGATCGGCGAATGCTGGTTCAAGGATGACGCCGCCTATGCGACGTACATGGCCTCGGACATCCGCAAGGCCTGGTTCGAGCACGGCAAGACCTTCATCGGCCAACTCAAGCCCTTCCGTACCGCGCCAGTCGCCGGCGATGAACCGGCAAGCTGAGCGCTTCGGCGTCCAGGACATTCCACACAAGGAGACCCCATGCTTTACTGCGTACAGATGGAAGTGAATATCCCCGATTCCCTGCCGGCAGATCGCGCCGAAGCCATCAAGACCGCCGAAAGGGCGCGTGCCATCGAGATCCAGAAAGCCGGAAAGTGGCCGCACCTGTGGCGCGTGGCCGGGCGCTACGCGAATATCAGCGTATTCGACGTGGACAGCCACGACGAGCTTCACGAACTGCTGTCGTCGTTGCCGCTGTTCCCGTACATGAACATTCAGGTCACACCGTTGGCTCGCCATCCTTCGGCTGTTTGATCGCGCGGAACGAACGCCATAAGGGGCACGATGCCACGCTTGCGTGGCATCGCCCTGGCTGGACCCCGGCATCTCGAAGCGGTGAACTTCCTGCCTAAACCAACCGCGCCCCCGGCCACGCCCCCGACATCACGATACTGCGCACCGACTGCCGAACCGTCTGCATGATGTCCCACAACTCCGGCACGACTGCACGATTGCGCGCCGTTGTCAGGGCCACCTGCCGCGTGACGACAGGATCCACCACGCGCGCCGAATGCAGCCGGCCCTGCGCAACGCGATCGGCCACCGCGGCGAACGGCAGCAACGTTGCGCCGCATCCGTCTTCCACGAGCCGCATCGACACCGTATTCGAAGCATCGCATTCCATTGCCATGTTCAGCGTGGTGCCGACGCGCGTGGCGAGCGATTCGGCCAGCACGCGCAGGCCGTTGGCAGTGCTCGGCAGGATCAGCGGAATCTCGCCGAGGCGCCGCGCCGGGAACGTCGGGCCCAGATGGCTCCACGATGTCGGCGTGACCAGCGTCAGATCTTCTTCCAGCAGCACATCCACCTTCAGTGCGCCCTGTTGTTCCGGCAGGTAGAGCAAGGCCACGTCGATCTCTCCGGCGGCCAGCCAGGCTAGTACCGGACTGGCCAGCCCTTCGACAAAGCGAAGTTTCGTCGCCGGGAAACGTGCCTTGAGCGCGGTGCCGATGGCCGCAAAAGCGGTATTGGCAATGGTGGGCTGCGCGGCGATGACCAGTTGCGCCGGCCCTTGCGCGGCCGAAGCGCGCACGGCGTCGCGCGCCTCGGTTAGCGTGGCCGCCACTTGCCGCGCGTAGCCGAGCAGCGTGCCGCCCGCTTCGGTCAGCACCACGCCGCGTCCGCTGCGATGAAACAGCCGCGTATCGAGTGCGGCTTCAAGCCGTGCGATCTGGCGGCTTACCGTCGACTGGTCCGCACCAAGTTCCAGCGCGGCGCGCGAGATGCTTTGCGCGTTGGCCACGCAGACAAAGCTCGCCAGGTCGTCGGAATTCAGCGCGGACGTCATCGCGGCATCAGGCCTTTTTCGGCGTATCGCCAATGGCAAAACTCGACAGATGCTCGATGGCCTTGACCAGCCCTGAATGATCCCAGCCAGCCCCGCCCTGCGCCACGCAGACGTTGAACAGTTGCTGGGTCGATGCCGTATTCGGCAAGCCCAGCCCAAGCTGCTTTGCCGTCGACAGCGCCAGGTTCAGGTCCTTCTGGTGCAGCTCGATGCGGAAGCCCGGATTGAACGTGCGCTGGATCATCCGTTCACCGTGGACTTCCAGGATCTTCGAACTGGCAAAACCGCCCATCAAGGCCTGGCGCACGCGTGCCGGGTCGGCGCCGGCCTTGGCGGCCAGCACCAGTGCCTCGCTGACAGCCTCGATCGTTAGCGCCACGATCACCTGGTTGGCCACCTTGGCCACCTGCCCGTCACCGGCATTGCCCACCAGCGTGATGTTCTTGCCCATCAGCTGCAGCAAAGGCAGCACCTTGTCGAACACATCCTGCTTGCCGCCGGCCATGATCGACAGCGTGGCGGCCTTCGCGCCCACCTCGCCGCCGGACACCGGTGCGTCCACATAGTTGCAGCCGAGCTTCTCGATCTTCGCCGCGAATTCGCGGGTCTCGATCGGCGAGATCGAACTCATGTCCACGACGATCTTGCCCGCGCTCAGGCCCTCGGCCACGCCATTCTTGTCGAACAGCACGCGGGCCACATCGGGCGTGTCCGGCAGCATCAGGAAAATGACTTCGGCCTGCCGGGCCACATCCGCGGCACTGGAGCAGGATTGCATGCCCTTGTCGAGCAGTTCCTGCGGCACGCCGCTGCGCGTGTGCGCATAGACGATATGGCCGCCCGCCTGCAGGTGTTCCGCCATGGGCTTGCCCATGACACCGAGTCCGATGAATCCGATCTTGCTCATGTCTGTGTCCGGTTGAAGTCGTGTCAGGACGCGAAACGCTCGCGCAGCGCGCGCGCCGCATCGCGCAACAGTACGTGATCCAGTCCGACGGCGACGAAATGCGCACCCATGTCAAGGTAGCGGCGCGCGTCGGCCTCCACGGGTGTCAGGGTGCCGATGGCCTTCCCAGCGTGGTTGGCCGCATCGCAGATCTGCCGCACGGCCGCCTGCACATCGGGATGGTTCGGGTTGCCAAGGTGGCCATAGGCTGCAGCCAGGTCATTCGGGCCAATGAAGATGCCATCGACGCCCGGCTCCGCGCAGATCTCCGCAACCGCTTCCACACCCTTGCGGCTTTCGATCTGCACCAGCACGCAGATATTGTCGTTGATGGTCTTGAAGAAGTCCGGCAGCGTGCCGAAGCGGTTCTGCCGCTGCACGCCCGACACGCCGCGAATGCCGTCAGGCGGATAGCGCGTGGCCCGCACCGCGCGGCGCGCTTCCTCGGCCGATTCCACGAACGGGATCAGGAAGTTATAGAAGCCGATATCGAGCAGGCGCTTGATCATGACGGGGTCGTTCCACGGCGGCCGCACCACGGGCGCGCTGACGCTGTCCTTGAGCGCCATGAGCTGCGGCGCGAGTGTCAGCACGTCGTTGGGCGAATGCTCGCCGTCGAGCAGCAGCCAGTCGAAGCCGGCCAGGCCAATGATCTCGCTGGTCACGGGCTGGCCCAGCGAACTCCACAAGCCGATCAGGCGCTTGCGCGCCAGGATGTCGGCGCGAAACCGGTTGGGCAGCGGATGGATCTGGGGCAGATGCGGGATAACGGAGGGAGTGGTCATCGTCGGGATTCCTGTTCATTCGGCCGCGAGCGCGGAAAGTGGACCGGGCGACTTGCCGCGTGCCTGCAACACGCGCGCGGCGGCATCGTCGAGCTGGGAAAGCGTGCCGCTGTCCACGGGGATGAATTCGGCACGGGCCTGGCGCCATGCGCGCTCGGGGTCGCCAGGCAGCCGGATGGCGTCGTTGCCTGGCTGCAGCCGCGATGCCTTCATCCACTCGACGAACGCTTCCACTTCATGGCCGAACGTGGTGCTGCTGCCAAGCCGCGCCGGATCGAAAATGATCGCCAGCATGTTGTTCCAGACCGCGTGCTCATGCGTGAGCGTTTCCGGCCGGATCGTGTGGCCGCCCGTCACGGCCGCGCCCAGCAGTTCGCACATCACGGCGAGCACATAGCCCTTGTGCTCGCCGAACGTGCGCAGCGCGCCTTGCGGCGTGCCCGGGGGCGGGAACATGACGCCGGGATCGGCGGTGGGATAGCCGTTCGCGTCCATCAGGCAGCCCGGCGGCACAGGCACGCCCTTGTTGTTGGCCACGCGCACCTTGCCCAGCGCAATGGCGCTGGTGGCAAAGTCCAGCACCAGCGGCGGCTGGCCGGGCACCGGCACGCCGATCGTGAACGGATTGGTGCCGAAGCGCGGATCGTAGCCGCCATGCGGCGCGACGATGGGCTTGGACAGCACGTTCACGAAGTGGATCGAGATCATGCCGGCCGCAGTGGCCTGCTCCGCCCAGTGTCCCACCCGGCCCAGATGGTGCGAACGGCGCAGCCCCAGCACGCATACGCCATGATCCTGCGCCCGTTCGATGCCCAGCCGCATGGCCTGTTCGGTCACGGCCTGGCCCATGCCGCGGTTGCCGTCGAGGCTCAGGATGCCGCCCGACTCGTGCACCACGCTGACCTGCTGGTTCAGCTGCAGCTGGTCGGCCTGCCACGACATCACGTACTTGGGGATCATCCCCACACCGTGCGAATCGTGGCCTGACAGGTTGGCGCCGACCAGGTGATCAGCGGTCAGCGCAGCTTCGCGTTCATCGGACCCGGCGGCCAGCCAGAGGTCGACCACCCACTGATGCAGTCCGGCGGTCGGAATTCGGTGATCACTCATGCTGGCTCCGCGTGACAAGGCGCGGCCAGTACCGGCCGCATCCCGAGATGTGAAAAATGCATCCTGTGTCTCCTGTTCGCGCGAATATTCGGGTGCGCCGGTGCGGTATCGTTATGGCTTCGAGTGACGGCCTCCGGCTACAAACCCAAGGCAGACCGCGCGTTTCCGTGTCGTTTCCATGCAAGACCCAGCAGCAAATCTACACGGACAGCCACCTCGCCGACTTGCAGAAATCGCATAACAGAAATGCACGATAGGCCGCACAACCCCGCGCGTCAAACGGAACAATTGCAGACATTCATCCGACCAGACCTCGCCATGACCTCCACTCCTGCCCAGGCCGCCCGCACCGGCGGCCGCGTTCTTGTCGACCAACTGCGCATCCATGGCACCGAACGCATCTTCTGTGTTCCGGGCGAGAGCTTTCTCGACGTGCTCGACGCGCTGCACGACCAGCCAGCCATCGATCTCGTCGTCTGCAAGCACGAGGGCGCAGCCGCAAACATGGCCGAGGCCGACGGCAAGCTGACTGGCCGCCCCGGCATCTGCTTCGTGACGCGCGGACCGGGCGCCACGCATGGCAGCATCGGCGTGCATATCGCCCGGCAGGACTCGACGCCGATGATCCTGTTCGTGGGCCAGATCGCGCGCGAGCACAAGGGCCGGGAGGCGTTCCAGGAAGTGGACTACGCCGCAGTGTTTGGCTCGATGGCCAAGTGGGCGGCCGAGATTGACGATCCGGCCCGGATTCCGGAGATGGTGGCACGTGCGTTCCAGGTCGCCACATCGGGCCGGCCCGGCCCCGTGGTGCTGGCGCTGCCGGAAGACGTGCTCGACGGCCTCGTGAATTGCGCCGATGCCGCGCCGTACCGGCCGGTTGCCGCCGCACCGCGTGCCGAGGATGCCAACGCGCTGGCCACTGCCCTGCGCGCCGCGCAGCGTCCGCT
Source organism: Cupriavidus sp. C1SS-2L (assembly GCF_057073735.1). Taxonomy (NCBI): domain Bacteria; kingdom Pseudomonadati; phylum Pseudomonadota; class Betaproteobacteria; order Burkholderiales; family Burkholderiaceae; genus Cupriavidus; species Cupriavidus sp. C1SS-2L. The sequence continues at coordinate 1,649,371 of NZ_CP172708.1, read as the reverse complement.
GGTCATTGCCGGTGGCGCGAACTGGACCGAGCAAGCGACCAGCGATTTCGCCGCGTTCGTCAGGGCGTGGGATTTGCCGGTCGCCTGTGCCTTCCGCCGCCAGGACGTGATCGACAACCGCGATCGGCACTACGTCGGCCACCTGAGCCTGGGTGTCAACCCGAAGCTGGCCGAACGCGTGAAGACGGCCGACCTGATCGTGGCCGTCGGCACGCGGCTCGGCGATATCGCGACAGACGGCTACACGATGCTGCAGGTACCGGTGCCGACGCAGAAACTTGTGCATATCCATGCGGACAGCGCGGAACTGGGGCGCGTGTACCAGGCCGCGCTGCCGATCCACGCGGGCGTGGCGCCCGCCGCCGCAATGCTGGCCGCCCTGCCCGCGCCGGCTACCGCGCCGTGGAAGGAGTGGACCGCCGGCGCGCGTGCCGACCACGAGGGGTTCGTCGCGCCACCGAAGCCCCATGCCGAACTGACCGGCGTCGATATGATCGCGGCAATGTCGCACCTGAGCCAGGTCTTGCCCGAGGATGCTGTCGTGACCAACGGCGCCGGCAACTACGCGGTCTGGCTGCACCGCTTCTACACCTACAAGCAGTCACGCACGCAACTGGCGCCGACCTGCGGCGCCATGGGCTATGGCTTGCCGGCAGCCATCGCGGCCAAGCTGCGCCATCCGGAAAAAACGGTGCTCTGCCTGGCCGGCGACGGCTGCTTCCTGATGTATCCGCAGGAAATCGCCACGGCCGCCGCGTATGGCGTGAACCTGGTCGTGATCGTGGTGAACAACGGCATGTACGGCACGATCCGGATGCACCAGGAACGCCGCTACCCGGGCCGCCAGAGCGGCACGACCATCGTCAACCCAGATTTTGTGGCCATGGCCAGGTCATGCGGTGCCTGGGCCGAGCGCGTGGAACGGACGGAAGACTTTGCGGCGGCATTCGAGCGTGCCCGTCAGGCGGGCAAGCCAGCCGTGCTGGAACTGGTGACCGACCCACTGCAGATTACGCCTGCGATGCGGGTCAGCGATCTGCCGCAATAAGGCATATCGGGCCGGGCAACCTGACCCCGTGGGTCACGGTCCCGGCCGCAGCGCGGTCAGCCAGGCTGTTCGTCGTCGGTCGACTCCTGGAGCAAATGCCCGTACGCATCGATTTCCTTCTGCGTGCGTGCCTCGCTTTCCGCGATCTTCTCGGGCGTCACCTCGCCCTCGACAAACTCGACCGATACCCGCGCTACGCGCGGATCCTTGTCGACGATCCCTTGCAGGACCTTGTCGAACAGCTTTTCGCCGGCCCGCAGGCCCAGTGGCCGTGGCACGAGTACCTTGACCAGGAGGATTTCGTCCTCGCCGGCACCTTCCGCCACTTCAGCCAGCGCGGACTTCAGATAGCCCTTCAGTTTCAGGACACTCAGGTCACCGGGTACCCCCACATGCGAGAGCCGAATCGATTTCTTGGCCATGCCTTCTGCTTGAGCGTGTTGTGGAAGCCCGGAATATACCGCACGACGGACCGAAAAAAGTGCAGCGTTCCACACAACGCACGGCGATTGGCACGCTCCCCCATACATCGCACCATTCGCAAGCGACGGCAGAGTCTATTCTCGTCAAGAGCCCGACGCTTGAGACCGAGAGGGACGGCGGCTGGACCCAGCACTGGAGGGACGCGACATGTCTGCCACCCCGGGAACGCGCGATGCAGGCGATGCCAAGGGCTCCGTGAAGCGCATCACGCTTGCCTTGCAAGGCGGGGGTTCCCATGGCGCTTTTGCCTGGGGCGTGCTGGACCGCCTGCTCGAAGATGAACGGCTCGCCATCGAAGGCGTGAGCGCCACCAGTGCCGGCGCAATGAATGCCGCAGTTCTCGCCTACGGCTTGCTCCAGGGCGGGCCGCCCGGCGCGCGCACGGCGCTGCACCGGTTCTGGCAAGACGTTTCCAGCACCGCACGGCTTTACAGCCCGTTCCGCAAGCTGCCATGGGAGATCTGGATGCGTGGCGGCTACGGGCTCGACAACTCACCGATGTACGTGATGACGGACCTGCTGCTGCGCGTACTCTCCCCCTACCAGTTCAATCCGCTCAACCTCAACCCGCTGAGCGACGTCCTGGCCCGCCATGTGGATTTTGACGCCCTGCGCCACGATTGCCCGGTCCAGCTCTTCTTGTGCGCGACCAATGTCGAGACCGGCAAGGTGCGCCTGTTTTCGCGCGAGGAAATCAGCCTGAAAGCCGTATTGGCCTCGGCCTGCCTGCCGTCGCTGTTCCAGGCCGTGGAAATCGACGGCCAGCACTATTGGGACGGCGGCTATGTCGGCAACCCAGCGATCTTTCCGCTGATCTACCACTGCACCACGCGCGATGTGGTGATCGTCCATATCAATCCGATCGTGCGCAAGGGCGTACCGAAAACCACGGCGGAGATTCTCAACCGCATCAATGAAGTCAGCTTCAATTCTTCATTGATCCGAGAGCTCCGTGCGATCAGCTTCGTCACCACCCTGATCCAGGAAGGCAAGGTGGACCGGGCCGACATGAAGGAGATGCTGATCCACGCGATCCGCTCGGACAAGATCATGGCCGGGCTGGGCGTGTCCAGCAAGCTCAATGCGGACTGGGACTTTCTCTGCCACCTGCGCGACCAGGGGCGCAATGAAGCGGAGCATTGGTTGGCGCAGAACTACAGCGCCATTGGGGAACGCTGCAGCGTCGATCTGCGCGAAGAGTTCCTTTGAGAGCGCTCAGTTCGTCCAAGCCGGCGGTGCACTTCCGTGAAACCACGGAATCGCGGATCATGGCAAGGGCAGGCAACCCCGCTCGATATCCAATACTGCCAAGGTAACCATCATGAGCACGCAAGCAAGCACGGTTAGACTGGCCGTCCACTCGCGCGAGAACGGCAAACTGGTCTCGGCACGCGAAGCCGTGCGCCTGATCCGCGACGGCGATACCGTGGCGACCGGGGGCTTCGTCGGCATCGGCTTCGCGGAGGAAATCGCCATCGCGATCGAGGAACTCTGCCTGGCGCAGGAAGACGAGTCGCCAGTCGGCCTCACAAAGCCCCGCAACCTGACCCTGGTCTACGCCGCCGGGCAAGGCGACGGCAAGGAACGGGGCCTGAACCATCTCGCGCTGCCGGGCCTGGTGAAGCGGGTCATTGGCGGACACTGGGGCCTGGTGCCGAAGCTCCAGCAGCTCGCGGTCGGTAACCAGATCGAAGCCTACAACCTGCCGCAGGGCGTGATCACGCATCTTTTTCGCGATATCGCGGCCGGCAAGCCGGGCCACCTGTCGCGCGTCGGGCTGGGCACCTTCGTCGATCCACGCTTTGGCGGCGGCAAGCTCAACGAGCGCACCACCGAGGACCTGGTCGAACTGATGCGCATCGGGGACGCGGAGTATCTGTTCTACAAGGCCTTCCCGATCAACGTCGCCATCGTGCGCGGCACTACCGCCGATCCGGACGGCAATATCACCATGGAGCGCGAAGCGCTGACGCTGGAAGCGCTGGCGATCGCCATGGCCGCGCATAACTGCGGCGGCCTGGTGATCGTACAGGTGGAGCGCATTGCCGAACGCGGCTCGCTCAATCCGCGCCAGGTGAAGATTCCAGGCGTGCTGGTGGACTGCGTGGTGCTCGCGCGACCGGAAAACCACCAGCAGACCTTTTCCACGCCCTACAACCCGGCATTCTCGGGCGAAGTCCGCGTGCCGGTGAGCAGCGTGGCGCCGATGCCGATGAGCGAGCGCAAGATCATCGCGCGGCGCGCGGCCATGGAACTCAAGCCGAACAGCGTGGTGAATCTCGGCATCGGCATGCCGGAAGGTGTCGCCAGCATCGCCAACGAGGAACGGATCCTCGACCTCCTGACGCTCACCGCCGAGCCTGGCGTGATCGGCGGCATCCCGGCCGGCGGGCTGAACTTCGGCGCGGCGACCAATCCGGATGCGATCATCGACCAGCCCTATCAGTTCGATTTCTACGACGGCGGCGGGCTCGATCTCGCCTTCCTGGGGCTGGCGCAGGCCGATGCCATGGGCAACCTGAACGTATCCCGGTTCGGGCCGCGCCTGGCCGGCGCAGGGGGCTTTATCAACATCAGCCAGAACGCCAAGAAGGTCGTGTTCGTCGGCACTTTCATGGCCGGCGGCAGCGAGATCGCGATTGCCGATGGCAAGCTCCAGATCCACCGCGATGGCAGCGCCAGGAAGTTCGTCCAGGAAGTGGAGCACCGCACGTTTTCGGGGCCGCACGCGGCTGCGGCCAACAAGCCGGTCCTATACATCACCGAGCGGTGCGTATTCGAACTGACTGCTCAAGGACTGGAACTCATCGAGATTGCGCCCGGCGTCGACCTGGAGCGCGACATTCTCGCGAGGATGGACTTCACGCCGATCGTGCGCTCGCCGGCACTGATGGACCCCCGGATCTTCAGCCCCGAGCCGATGGGACTGCGCGCGGACGTGCTGCGCCTGCCGCTGGAAGCGCGCGTCAACTACGACGATGACAAGAACATCCTGTTCCTGAACTTCGAGCAGCTCGAAGTGAAGCGCGCGGAGGACATCGCAGCGATCCGCGAACAGGTGTGCCGCGTCTGCGAGCCACTGGGCCACAAGGTCTATGCCGTGGTCAACTACGAAGGCTTCGTGCTGGATCGCAGCGTGGAGGACGCCTATGTCGAAATGATCGCGGAAATGGTGCATCGCTTCTATATCGGCGTGACGCGCTTCACCACCAGCGGTTTCATGCGCGCCAAGCTCGGCGACACCCTCGCCCGTCGCGGGCTCGCACCCTATGTGTATGAGACCGAGGCCGAGGCGAAGGCATCGTTGCGGGATCAGCCGGAGGGCGGCTGACGGGCCCTACACACCCGTTTCCGGTTCATAAGGCTCAACCTCCTCGCGCTCGTCCGCGCTATCCCGCGCGACGATCGCGCGGGCCGGGGCCGTCTTGCTCAGGTTGAACGGCTGGTGCGGCACGCCCGGCGGAATGAACAGGAAGTCGCCGGCTTCCGTCACGACCGACTGGCGCAGGCCCGGCCCATAGCGGGTTTCCACCCGCCCTTCGAGCACGTAGATGCCGGTTTCATAGCCGCGGTGGATATGCGGCTCAGCGTGGCCGCCGGGCGGCACGACCACGACGGACATCGACAGGCCCCTGGCACCCGCCGTTTGCCGGGAAATGCCCACGAAGTACGGCAGCTTCTGCATCGTGGAAATCTCCCGGTCGGGATGCACTGCGACCACGGTTTGCGGCGCGTCATGGGAATCGTCCGACACAGGCCCTCCTTCGATACCGTTCGATGGCGTCATGTGCGGCGCGGGCGGCATCGCCCTGCTGCCACTGCAGCATAGGGCACGTTGCTGGCGATGGCGAATGCCCCTTGGGCGGGGGCGACGCCGGGACTGCTAAAATCACCCCAAATTTCACAATTGGCAGGACAAGATGGGTTTCGAACAACTCGCAGCACTGAAGGCACAACTGGCCAAGCAGGCCAAGGAAGCAAAGGAAGCGCGCCCCGCAAAGGAAGCCCGCCCGGCAAAGCAGTCCAAGGACGCACGGCCGGCCAAGGACGCACGACCGGCCAAGCCCCAGCGCGCGCGTCCTGCCGGCTCGGCAGCCCCGGCGGCCCCGGCCAAGCCCGTGGATCCGGTGATCCAGGCGATCGGCAAGCTGCAGAAGCGCTTCCCGCTGGCCTTCCCGAAGAACCCCGCGCCGAAGCTGCCGCTCAAGGTGGGCATTTTCGAGGACCTGCTACAGCATGCGTCGACGCTGGGGCTGGACGAAGCCATGCTGCGCGAAGCCGTGCGAACGTGGTGCCGCGGCACGCGCTACTGGACCTGCATGGTGGAAGGCGTCGAGCGCGTCGACCTGGCGGGCCAGCCGGCCGGGCAGGTAACGCTGGCCGATGCCAAGCGCGCGCAGCAGCAGCGTGGCCAGCAACATCGCGCTAGCCGTGCGCAGAAGGGGAAGCAGCAGGCTGCGGGGGAACCTGCGGTAGAAGCTTCGGCAGAAGCGGCCAAGGTGGCCGAAGCGGCCAACGGTGAATCCGCGAACGCGCAACTGGCCGTGGACGAAGCCGCCAAGCCGGAATAACGCGGAAAGGTCTTTGTATCGGCATGTATTACCACACCAGGGGAATACATGGCGAAACACTTCCCCTTCCCGCCGATACATCACCGATACGACGACCTGCTGAAATGGAGACTCCTCTGGCTAACCGTAACGAAGGAGTCTCTACATGAAGTCGATTCGAATCATGGCTGCCGTGCTGGTCGCCGGCATGGGCGCGATCATGCAGGCCGTGCCGGCGCAAGCAGCGGATGTCCACCGCACCGATCTCGTCCAGCACGCACTCAGCGCGCCGGGCATCGAAGGCGTCCAGGTCCGGGTGGACTTTGATCCGGGCGCCTTTGCGCCAAAGCACACGCACCCTGGCGAGGAGATCGCCCATGTCCTGCAGGGATCGCTGGAATACCAGCTTGGCGATCAGCCGCCTGTCACGCTGAAGGCCGGCGAATCGCTGTTCATCCCGGCGGGGACGGCGCATTCCGCGCGCAATGTGGGTAGCGGGCAGGCATCCGAACTGGCGACTTATGTCGTCAGGAAGGGCGCCCCGCTGGTGGTGCCCGCCAAGCCCTGAAATCTTCACCTCGTTCCGGGGGGCTGCAAACGACCCTTCGAGCCGCGAAGGCATCGACGCCGTGGCGCCGCACCTCGCGTCGCGAAGCTGTGCAGTTGCCAGGCCCCGCCGCTTCAGCCGCCCCACCCGCCTCCGAACGCCCGGTACATCGCCACTCGCGCCCGAAGCCTAGCCAGCCGCAGTTGTACCGACAGGTCCTGCGCTGCATAGCAGGTGCGCTGGCTGTCGAGCAAGCTGAGCAGGCTCTCGGCTCCCGGCCCGGTAGCGCGCCCCGCTCAGGCAACCGGCCGGCTCAGATTCACTACCTGATCTCGGGCCAAAGCAAGCGGACTCTGACTACCCAGATCCAGATCAATCTGCCCTGCGACACCTATCTGGACGACGACTTTGCCTTTGCCGCCCGCGATGGCCGCGTGGTGGATCTGAAGCAGGTACAAGACCCGACGAGCTATGAATCGCTCGGCATTGGCGCGCCTTTTGCCAGGGTGCAATTCGATTTCCGTCTCCCTTTGCACCAGAATCCGAACTCGTCAACACGAGGCGCCAAGAGAGGATTCCGCTGCCAAACTGACCGCGATAGCCTCAGCGGGCCAATCGCCGATATAGGACTTCAGCATCCGATTCTCGAACGCCTGCTCCTCGTGCACGGCTTTAGCGACGTCATGGAACGAGATGATTCCGAGGAAGTCGCCTTTGCTTACCATCGGTACGTATCGCAGGGAGTGCTGGACCATCAGTCCTCGCAGTTCCGCGATGCCCATTTCCGGGTCGATGACAATGGGAGTTGGGTTCATGATGTGGCGGGCTCGGATACCCAGCACCTGTGGTCCATGCTCCATATTGCGGCCTCGATGGTGTTGCGCCATTGCCGAAAAAATCTCGCGGAAAGTCACCAGTCCCACCAGCGTCCCTCGCTCGACTACGGCCAACGATCCGAGATCATTGTCCGCCATCACGAAGAGACATTCTGAAAGGAGCGTGTTTGGCGAGACGAAAGGGATCGGACCCGCCTTGATTTGCAAAATATCGCACACGCGCATGATTGCCTCGATGTCATTGATAGGTGAACGGATCCCGGCTCGCCTGCACCCGACCACGTAGTCGGCGCCCAGCACCACGCCGGCCCGGCCAAATTCGCCATTGATGTCTTCCATCTCAAAGACTTGGCCGTATGGCACTTCGGCCTCGGCCAGCAGCACGTTTACATGGCCCGGCATGCGGCCCGCCACCGGGTGGATCGCGTACTTCACGGTGACGCCTTCCTCGATGAGCAGGCCGTTCGGTTCCTCTAAGGCGTGCTAGGCACGCGCCACGGCGATCCCGTAGCCGGGCACAGTGATCACGGTCTCCGCATTGCCAATCCGGAATGCGGCGTCGTCCGCTGGGCCTGACTTCACGTTGAACTGGCCCTCGTCCGCCGCCGCACCGGTGGCGCCGCCGAAGCCGCCCAGCAGCGCGTTGAAGAACGAGCGGTTCATGGCCCGCACCTGATGTACGACCGGATGGCACCGGAGGAACGCACCAGCGAGCCGGCGATGATCAACATCGGGCTAGTGTTACTGCTCCATTCTCATCTCTGTCCACGTCAATTCTGGCGATCTTTAAGCACCGTTAGCTCAGACCTACCCCCACAACGTGCTCCTGAAACGCGGGCCGCTGACAGATCAGGTCGTACCAGCGCCGCAGATGGGTGTATTGCGGACGTTCGATCGGCAGTTCGAACCAGCGGTAGGTCAATGGAGCAAGGACGATGTCGGCAAGCGTCAAGCTGTTGCCTTCGACGTAGTCGTGCCCATCGAGCGCCTGATCGAGGACGGCAAACAGCGTCGCGTTGCGGTCCCTGTACCCGTCTATCAGTTCTTGCACGCGCTTCCCAGCGGGGGTACGCACGATGCTCTGAAACAGCTGTGCATTCGCCGGCCCCAGCGTCGACAACTGCCAGTCCATCCAGCGCTCCACCATAGCCCGGCGCGCGACGTCGTCCGGATACAGCGCGCGCGCATTGAACCGGTTGCACAGATATCGAACGATGGTGTTGGACTCCCAAACTACGGTCTCCAAATCGATCAAAGTGGGCACCACCCCATGGGGGTTTTTCTTTAGATATTCAGGCTCCCGGTTACCGCCAAACGCCCCCCCCATGTCCACGCGATGGCACGACTGGCCGATTTCGGCCAGCAGCCACATCACTTTTTGTACGTTAGAAGAGTTCGCACGTCCAAGCACAGTCAGGGTCGAAGGGCTGGTCATCACAGCACCTCCATGCCACGCTGCACCGCCGGCCGTTCACCCAAGGTGTCATACCAGCGTTTGACGTGCGGCACAGAAGCCAGGTCGATCTGATGCAGACCAAAGCGCGCAACCCACGGATAGATCGCGATATCGGCAATGCTGTACGCGTCGCCACCCACGAACTCGTTTTTCGCGAGCTGGCCGTCGAGCACCTTGTATAGCCGATGGGTCTCGGTGGTGTAGCGCTCAAGGCTGTACTTCTCGTGCGCGGCGTAACGCTGGAAGTGATGCGTTTGTCCAAACATCGGACCGACGCCGCCCATCTGGAACATCAGCCACTGGATTGTTTCATACCGTGCGCGCCCCGCTACCGGCAGCAGGCGCCGGGCCTTGTCAGCGAGATAAACGAGAATCGCACCCGACTCGAACAGCGTGACCGGATGCCCGTCCACCCCATCGCTGTCGCGGATGACAGGAATCTTATTGTTCGGATTCATCGCCAGAAACTCCGCGCTGAACTGCTCGCCCTTCGAGATGTCGACCGGATGCAATGTGTAACCCAGGTTGAGCTCCTCAAGCGCGATCGATATTTTTCGACCGTTCGGCGTACTCCACGAATAGAGATCAATCATGTTTCGTTCTCCAGAATGACTAGGCGCTCGAGGAGCGCGATATCTTGAATACGGCTACGACGTTAGCGTGCCGCCGGATTGCCGGCGCTGGCCGGCACATACGTCATCGCCGATTGCGCAGCGTGACGAACTCTTCGGCAAGTGTGGGATGAACGCCTAGCGTTGCGTCGAAATCAGCTTTCGTCGCCTTCGCCTTGATCGCAACCGCAATGCCCAGAATGATTTCTGCCGCGTCGGCAGCGACGATATGCGCGCCTAGCACCCGATCCGTCGACGCATCCACGACAAGTTTGACCAGGGCCCGTTCATCGCGACCCGACAGCGCGGTACGCATCGGCCGAAACGCGCTGCTATAGACGTCGACCTTCGCATGCCGTCTGCGAGCCTGCGCTTCCGTCAGGCCTACCGATGCCGCCTGGGGCTGGCTGAACACTGCAAAGGGCACGTTGTCGTGCGCACTCGCCCGCTTCCTGCCGCCGAACACGGTGTCGGCGAACGCATGCCCTTCGTGGATCGCAACCGGTGTCAGGTTCAGCCGGTTGGTTACGTCACCGACCGCATAGATGTCCGGATTGGACGTTGCCGAGTATTCATCGACCTTGATCGCCCCGCTCTCGTCCAGTAGGACCTCCGCGGACTCCAGCCCCATTCCCGACGTGTTGCTGCGTCTTCCGGTTGCAGCCATCACGGCATCGACTTCGATGGCTTGGCCCGTCGTCAGATGGACAACCAGGCCATCGCCCCGTTTTCCCACCGCTGCGACGTCCACCGCGACGCGCAAATCCACCCCGCTCTTCGACACTTCGGCGCCGAGGTGATTGCGCAACTCGTCGTCGAAGCCGCGCAAGATCTGCTGGCCCCGGTATAGCTGCGTGACATCGCTGCCGAGCCCGTTAAAGATGCCTGCGAACTCGCACGCTATATAACCGCCGCCGATTATCGCGATACGCTTCGGCAACGTATCCAGATAGAACGCCTCATTCGACGTGATCATCAGTTCCGCACCCTGGATAGCAGGCTCCACGGGAACCGACCCGCTGGCAACGAGTATGACCTTCGCGGTGAAAATGACGCCGTTGACCTCGACGCGGTGTGGGCCCACAATCTGCGCCCGTCCCGTAATTGCCTCAACGCCGGCGCTCTGCAGCATGCGCACGTAGATCGCTTCCAGGCGCGCGATCTCCGCGTTCTTCGCAGCAATCAGCGAAGCCCAGTCATGAACCGGCGTTGGGGCCCTCCACCCGAACCCCGCTGCGTCGTCAACTGCCTGCGCGAAATGGGATGCATACATCAGAAGCTTCTTGGGCACACAGCCGCGGATGACGCAGGTGCCGCCGGTCCGATACTCCTCGGCGACAGCAACTCTCGCACCGTAGCCTGCGGCGATGCGGCTTGCCCGAACGCCACCGGAGCCTGCTCCAATGACAAAGAGATCGTAATCGTAAGTCTGCATGGCAGTTCGCTACTGACCGCGCAATCGGCAATGGTTAATCGGGACGCAGGCCGTCGTACGCGACAACATCGGTCCGACACCACCCATTTGAAACATAAACCCCTGCAGCATCGATGCCCACGTGAGGCGTTCGCCGGGAGCGGCGTGCTGCCGTTCCTTTGCAAGGTAGACGAGGATTGCGCCCGACTCGGCCAGCACCAAGCGATCGCCCCGCTCCCTCTCGGGGTCGACCGGTACGGGGATCTAGTTGTTCGCATTCCAAGCAAGGAACTCGGGACGAAGCTGCTCATCCTTCGTGATGTTCACGGAATGCACCGCATAAGAGAGGCTCGAGTTCCTCGAGCAGGACGGAAAACCTTGCGGCCATTTGGCGTGGTCCAGGGTATAAAGCTTCAGCAATTCTCCACCTCATCCTTTGTCCGGATTGCCTGACCCCCAATCCCAAGGCCTGACCGAGACCTCCGCGAATAGATCCGCCTTTCTGTAGGGATCGCCGGCCGAAAATCGTTCAGCGGTGACCAGATCTGGCGCCTCGATCACAATCAACGAACCGATCATCGTCGCGCCGTCAGGCGCTAGAAGTGGTCCGCCCAGCCTGTAAGTCACTCCAGGATGAGGGGTACCCAAGTATTCGCGGTGAGCGGGGCGAGTGCTGGTTCGGACATCGGTGGCCCCGGGGCGGTCGATGGCTACAATAGCGAAATACATTGAAGCTCCTTAGTGTTCCGGATACTAAATAGCGCTAGTTTTTTTCCGACAGTGGCTTCCAATCTCGTCGACCGCGTGTCGGCATGCCGGCCTGGCTGCCGGGACCGTCCATCAGCGGCATTGGGAGGACCGGTCCGATTGCGCCTTGGCAGCGTCGACCTATTTAGCGACCGGTCCGCAGACCCGCGACCTTATTGAACGCCGCCTCGGCCGTTGCCCTGATTTCGCCCACGATTTCTGCTACAGGCTTGACATCGTGGATAAGTTCAACCGTTGCACCGGCATACAGCGGACTTGCCTCCCAATCTCCCTCCATGGCGTCCCACGCAGCCGCGACGTCATAGCGACAGAGTGGCTTTCCATTCGGAAAACGCGATATAGGCTCGCCTTCCCCAGGTCGTTGACCGGTAGGTGGACAACCGGCGGCCTCCCATTTGGAAAACGTGGAATTGCGAATCACCTGATGCGGAGACTCCTGCCAGCCCGCGTCGAAGAGCCTTGTCTCGACAAGGTCCGTCGCGCGCGCTGCAACAACCCGCTCCTTGTAACCGCGATGGTTGGCCGATTCGCTGCTTGCCACAAAACGCGTTCCCATCCAGACCCCACAAGCACCAAGCGCCATCGCAGCGACCAGGCCCCGCCCATCCGCAACTCCGCCTGCGGCTACCACAGGCACTCCCCTGGCGGCGTCCACGATAGCAGGCAGCAGTGACATCGTAGGCGCGCTGCCTACCAGGTGCCCCCCCGACTCCCGCCCCTGGGAAACGATAAAGTCGACGCCAATATCCCTTGCCCGCGCCGCATCTTCGGGAGTACCCACGGTCCAGAACACCAGCCCGCCTGCATCCTTGATGATACGAACATAAGGCTCGATATCTCCCTGCCACATCGAGAATACGCGCACTCCCGCATCCAACGCAGTCGCCAGCCTCTTCCGTTGGTCAACAATCAACGTCAGATTTGCACCAAACCGACCGTTCGTCGCTCGACTGATCTTTGCAAGCTCGTCGCTTACAGTCTCTTCCGGCATATGCATCAGTGCAGTAAAGCCGAAGCTGCCGCTATCGGCCATTGCTCCGAGAAATTCCGCGCTCGAGCCTCGCCCGAGAGGACCCGCCAACACCGGAACGCGCAAATTAAGTGCTTTGGTCAATGCTGTTTCGAAAGACATATCAGTTTTCCTCCACGCTCAGATCGAGCGATTGTCGAATCCATGGGCCCGCCTCAGCCTTTCGCGGACGTCAACTGGGCAGAGGCTACAAAGATCCTGCCATCGGCCACCGTGACCCCGTAGGTTTCAATGTCTCCGTTTGCCGGCGCCGACAACGCCTTTCCTGTGACGACATCGAATTGCGCACCATGGAGCGGACATTCGACCACTGATCCCTCGAGCCAGCCGTCCGACAGATAGGCCAAAGCGTGCGAACAGACATCACTGGTCGCGTACACCTTGCCGTCCACGTTAGAGAGCAGAATCCGCGTGCCTTCTACGAAGACACATTTCATTTCGCCTGGCTTTAATTCCGCGACGCTACAAACATCATCACCTTTGTGCATGCTTCACCTCTCTTCCACCGAATTTCGCCTGACACTGTTTCACATATGCAGATTCAATCGACAAATCTGACAGCCGATCTGCCGATTTACATTGCGCGACGGGGTTAGATCAACGTGGAACCGCGTCTGCATTGACTGCAATATAGACCTCTTTCCTGACGGGATAACTCCCCTCAATCTTGATAGACATTTAGGCGATTCGAAAAGATCACGTACTTGCTTGGAACGTGCGCCCCGGTCCCAAACTCGTTGTGACGACATCTGACTCACTTTGGGTTCGGGGGCGGTAATATCAGAATGAATGAAGACTTACTCGTTGGGATTTGATGCGTGAGGCGGCGCAGTGTGGCTGCCGGCTGGAGAGGGACTTGCGAGGAAATGGGCGTAAACGCGCGCACGTTTCAGCGCTGGGTGGCACGCGGTGAGGACCCGGTGCGCGCCGATGGCCGCACCACGACCGAGCGGCTGGCTGAGGCCGAACAGCAACAGATTCGGGAGGTGGCTAATAACGAGGAATTTTCCAGACCGCAGCCCAGCATGGCGGACCGCGGCGTGTACTTCGAGTCGGAATCGAGCTCTTACCGCGTAGTTCAGATGTATCGATGCTTTGCTGGGAGACTTGCAAAGCAATTGTCGGGCAACTACTGCATGAACCTGATGAACGTAATGGAAAGCCTCGATACGCCGATCTCTGGCTGGGCTGCGTTCACCGAATCGTGGCGCTGCCGGAAAGCAGCTACTCCGGTCTTACCGATCAGGCATGGCATCAAGCCAGCGCTGCTCTTCGGCGAACCGGTCGACCAGCATATCGAGGAGCAACCGGACCTTGGTGCTTACCTGACGCCGATGGGGGTAGAGCGCGACGATCTCCAACTCCTGTGTTCGGTAATCGGGCAGCAGCGGCACCAGCGCACCGGAGGCGAGAAGGTCTGATACGAGAAACGGGGGGCACAGCCACAATCCGAGTCCGGCTGCGGCAGCTGCGCGCATTACGGTAATGCTGGCGGTGACCATGTTGCCCGAAACGCGAGTGCTCATCGGATTGCCGGCAGGATCGACGAAATGAAACTCGTTGCGGAAGATCGAATAGGCGTAAAGCAGGCAGTTATGGTCGACCAGGTCGGCTGGGCTGTGGGGCACGGAATGCGTCTCGAGGTAAGCCGGCGCACAGCACAATAGGTAGTGCCATTTCGCCAGGGTCCGTCTGATCAGGGTCGAGTCAGGAGGTGATGCCGGCATGATCGATAGGTCGAAGCCCTCCCGCACGGGGTCGATCATGACGTCGGTCTCGAAATCTAGCGAGACTTCCGGGTAATTGCCCAAGAAGCGGGTGACGACCGGCGCGATGAACCGGTCCAGTGATTGATGGCAACGGAGGCGAAGCCGGCCGCGCGGAGTCACCTGCAACGCGCTGGTAATCTCGTCGGCTTCCGCCAACTCCTGCAAGATATGTGAGCAGCGCTCGTAATACTCGCGGCCGATCTCGGTTAGACTCACATGGCGTGTGGTGCGGTTCAACAGGCGCACACCAAGGCTGTCTTCGAGCGCCTGGACGTGGTTGCTGACCGTCGTTGTCGACAGGTCCAGGCGACGCGCCGCCGCGGTAAAGCCCCCGCTCTCGACGACGCGGACAAAGGCGGTAAGACTGGCCATCCGATCCATGCGTTCCACCAATTAAGTCACAGTTGAGAGTCACGTCAATACTGGAGCGCCAAACCGGCGTTTGTCAACGTAATTGACGCGTCACGTTAAGCGAATTGCTTTGCTAGGAAATGTTGCGGACAGATGGGTGCCTGAAGAACCGAGCGCACGAGCTTCGGGTTGCGTCCAACTTGCGAGCTGCTCGTGAATTTGTGGCCCCAACCTTTCGCCTTTTTTGCAAAGGGGACCGCGCGGCGGCGCGGCGCTTGACGTGACTCCACACCAACTCGTCTGGATTGAGGGTCCGGTGCGTAGCCGGGAAGGAAATGCAAGGTCAGTTTTCCCTGCGTACTGGCGACGTAGTCCTTGATGATGGCCTTCTTATGCGCTGGCAATCCATCCACGGTCAGATGCACCGCCTTCTTTCAATTGAACATCAGCTTCCTGAGCAGCGTGACAAACAATTCCCTCTGAGCCCGCCTTCGTACGTTGCAAACCAGAAGGCACCCTTCTAATTGACGGCGGACGCCGCGCTCACGCTTTGCCGCTGGCTAGGCCGAACGAAAACTGGCGTTTCGCCGCGCGGCGCACGGGTCCTGGCATGCACCCGTCAGATCGGAAGCCAGATTCGTCCCAGAAGAAATTTCTACACGCGCTATCAAGCCATCGTGTAGGCGGTCTTGATCGTAGTGTAATGCTCCTTGGCGTACGTCCCTTGCTCACGAGAGCCATAGCTCGAGCCCTTCCGACCACCGAACGGAACGTGATAGTCGACACCCGCTGTCGGCAGGTTGACCATCACCATGCCAGCCTCGCTACTGCGTTTGAAGTGCGTCGCATACTTCAGAGAGGTCGTGCAGATACCAGCGGAGAGGCCGAACTCGGTGTCGTTGGCCAAGGCTAGTGCTTCGTCGTAGTCCCTGACTCGCACAATGTTGGCGACCGGGCCGAAGACCTCCTCGCGCGAGATCCGCATCGCATTGGTCGTTTCGGTGAAGAGCGCCGGCTGGAGATAGAAGCCGGGCGTCGCACGCTTCAGGAGTTCGCCACCGAAGACCAGCTTGCCGCCCTCATCCTTAGCGATCTGGATGTACCTAAGGTCCTGGTCGATCTGGCTCTGGTCGACCACCGGGCCTATCTGCGTGCCTTGCTTCAGCGCGTCGTCGACGACGATGCTCTTCAGCCGCTCGATGCAGGCCTCGACGAAGCGGTCATGGATGCCCGCTTGGACGACCAGGCGCGAAGACGCCGTGCAGCGCTGACCGGTGGAAAAGAAGGCGCCGTTGACTGCCACTTCGACCGCCGTGTTGAGATCCGCGTCGTCAAGCACGACAAGCGGGTTCTTGCCACCCATCTCGATCTGGACCTTTTTCATCGGGTTCGAGGCGATACAGGTGGCCGCAACCTTGCGACCAGTCGCGACCGAGCCGGTGAAAGAGATCGCGTGCACGTCCTTGTGCTCGAGCAGCGCCTGACCAACTACCGAACCGCGACCCATGACAAGATTGAGCACGCCCTTAGGCAGGCCGGCGCGCTGGATGATGTCGACGAGCGCCCAGGCGGAGCCCGGCACAAGGTCGGCCGGCTTGATGACGACGCAGTTGCCCCAGGCGAGAGCCGGCGCGATCTTCCACGCCGGGATTGCAATCGGAAAGTTCCAGGGCGTGATCATCCCGACAATCCCCACCGGCTCGCGGGTGATCTCGACACCGACACCAGCGCGTACTGAAGGAATTGCCTCACCACCGGCACGCAAGCATTCGCCTGCGGCGAACGCGAAGATCTGCCCTGCACGGGCCACCTCGCCGATGCCCTCGGCGAGCGTCTTGCCTTCCTCGCGCGAGAGAAGCCGGCCAAGCTCCTCCTTGCGGGCGATGATCTCATCGGAAGCCTTCCTCAAGATGTCGAAGCGCTCCTGTGACGTCGCACGGCTCCAGGCCGGGAAAGCAGCCTTAGCTGCGTCCACTGCTTTATTAACGTCCGCCACGGAACCCTGCGCGTACTCGCCGACAACGTCGTTCGTATTGGATGGGTTGATATTGCGAGAGATATTCGCCCCTTCAACGAATTCTCCGGCGATAAGATTGGAATAAAGTCGCGACATTTTTCCTCGATCCTTCTTCTGTTGAGCAAAGGGTTGATAAGCATGACATGGTACGATCACGCTCGATCCTTGATCTGCCTGCCTTCTCTTGGGAGTCTGGATGCACGCCGACATAGCGACATCCGCGCCTTGCAAGGCTCTTCAGCCAAGCCACGCCGTAAGCCCCGGCGGAACGATAGATAGGGCTCGCTTTGCGGTCGCCCCAAGATCTATCGTTCTTCTGCAGTACTTCTCAAACGGCCTCAATTGTCAAACTATGGTGCCGGTCCGGTCCGCGCTCTCAAACTCGGCAAGCTGAGCAATGATCTCCGCGCCGCGGTTTGCGCACGGTATCCCGCCATAGAGGTAAGCGAGACTAACGACGGCCTGCATTTCTTCCCAGCTAGCGCCAGCCCGGCGTGCCGCGCGCGCATGCAACATGGCCGCGTCGAGCAGCTTGGCGAGCAGAATGCCAAACACCATTAGCTGGGAAGTTTTCGTGTCGAAACACGCCGGATACAACGTGCGAAGGCGCACCTCCTCTTGGAGACCAAGCAGTTCAGGATCGAGCGCTCCCGTCACGGCCAGTCGGGCGGCTATGCGTGGAGGCAGGAAGCCAACGAGGTCCTTGTAGGCTTGCTCGCGTTCAGCGAGAGGAGTTTGTGTATCTGCGTAGGGACCGATTTCGCTCCTAACCGCATCCATATCCAGGTTGACATGTGCCATCGATAGAGTCCGTCCATTTCGAAATTTGTTGTCTTGAGCTTGCCGATGATCGAGGCCGCGCACTTCGTCACATCGTGAAGCAAAACGTTGCCCGGGACTGTCCGCCCCGGGCAGGGTAAAGATCATTCTGAAAAGCAATGCCGGCTTCGAGACGCCGACGGCGCTTCGCTTCAGGGCAGCAGCACCAGAGAACCGGTCGTCTTGCGCGACTCCATCGCAAGATGCGCTTCAGCCGCGTCCTTGAGCGCGAAGCGCTGGTTGATGTGAACCTTCACCGCCCCTGACTGCACGACGTCGAACACCTCCTGCGCACCCTCCTCGACCTTGGCGCGGGTGGGCAGGTACGCATTCTGGGTCGGGCGGGTCAGGAACAGCGAGCCCTTCTTGTCGAGGATGCTGATGTCGAACGGCGGCACCGGGCCGGAGGACTGGCCGTAGAGCACCATCAGGCCGCGCGGCCTGAGGCAGTCGAGCGAGCCCATGAAGGTATCCTTACCGATCGAGTCATAGACGACTGGGACACCGACGCCGCCTGTGATCTCCTTCACTACCTCGACGAAGTCGTCCTTGCCGTGGATCAGCGCATGGTCGCAGCCGTGGGCCTCCACAAGCTTCGCCTTTTCCTCAGTCGACACGGTGCCGATGACGGTCGCACCCAGATGCTTGGCCCACTGGCACAGCACGAGGCCGACGCCGCCTGCGGCCGCGTGCACGAGGATCGTGTCGTCCTTGCCGACTTGGTAGGTCTGACGGCACAGGAACTGCGCGGTCATGCCCTTCTGCATCACCGCCGCACCGATCTCGTCGCTGATGCCGTCGGGAAGTTTGACCAGGCGATCGGCCGGCACCAGCCGGACCTGGGCGTAGGCGCCCTGCACGCCGCTATATACGACACGGTCGCCCGGCTTCAGCGAAGTGACGTCAGGCCCGACTGCCTCGACTACGCCGACCGCTTCGCGCCCCGGGATAAACGGCAGCGGCAACGGGTAGAGGCCGGTGCGGAAGTAGATGTCGATGAAGTTCACGCCGACGGCCGTCTGGCGAAGGCGCGCTTGCCCTGGGCCGGGATCGTCGACGGAAATCTGATCCCAGACAAGCTTTTCGGGTCCACCGGTCTCGTGAATGCGGATGGCATGGTGCATCAGTCGTCTCCTTCTGTTGACTAAATTTTGCAGATTGGGTTAGTGCAGGTACGTCGGCGGTATGGCTGTACTCCGGCCGGCGGGCTCATCTGTCCTGGGCGCGGGCGGCCCCGTCTTCGTGCGAGTGCGTATAGGCTCCGTGGTCACCTGTGTGCCACCGGAGGTAATGTTGGCGCAGCAGATCCTTTCCATAGTCCTTGCCATTCGGCGTGCGAACGAGCGTGTGGATGTGATCACGGGACGGCTTATCGTTGTCGAACACGATGCCCGGTTGGTGGTCGAACTCGACCAGGATCGCCGGGCTCAAGATGCGGTAATAGAACGGGCTGGTATCGTCGAACGGCCCGATCCAGGCGAATTGCGTATCGCCGAGGTGGCGTTTGGCCTCGGCCCAGCGCAGATCGGAATGACCGGGGCGGATGTACCCGATATAGGTTGCCAGCAGCGCCTCGAGACGCTCGCGGCCTTCCTGCGGCAGGTCCGCGTAACGGATGCCGCCCGGCTCAATATGCCGGTTGTCGTTGTAAGCACCGGCGAACACTTCCCACGGCAAGTCAGTGCCGAGCGTCGCCTGTTGCCGCGCCTCGGCCGACAGCGCGCTCATCAGCGCATGGCCTTGTTCCTCCTCGGCAGCAAACACCCGCAGACCGCTGTACTTACCGAACCGCGCCAAGACCGGCTCCGAACCCATAAGGGTCGGTGTCATGACGAACTGGTCGCCGAGCACGAAGCAATTGACGTTGAGGTGGTGCCCATCGATCTGCCAGCCCCAAGGGGCGTTCGGCGATGGCGTCCCGAAGATGCTGATCCAGTAGTACCACTCGCTGTACTCCTCGGGCTTACCCGTTATTTCGAGGGCGTGCTCGTTGAGTCGCATGACATCGCGCGCGGTCTGATAGCCCGCCCCGCTCATCGTCTCACGCATCAGTGCCAGCGCTGCCTTGCGCTGGCCGTGGCTGAGATCGGCGAGGCAGATCCCATTGCGTGGCATCAGCCAGGGATGAAAGTTGGACCACTGGCGCCACGCCGTGTCGTCGATTGCCAGGCAGGCGGCGCGCCGCTGCCTGGCGTCGAGACTCGCGAGAAAGGCGCGCGCCGCCTCCAGCAGCGGGGCGAGCGAGACGCCGGTTGCAGCGGGCGGAAATTGCCCCTCGGCTACCGAGCCGATGCAACTGATCCCGCGGAACGGCTCGGCCAGGCCAGCCCGCGCCATATCGACCAGCTTCTGCTGGCGCAGCGTCAATTCGAATGGTCGGATCGCCGGCGCCGGCGGCCAGTTGCGCAATCCGAAATGTGCCGTTTCTCCTGCCATATTCATCGCCCCCGCGCTTGTTTGGCTGCCACCCGATGGCAAGCCGAGATCGGAAATACCCGTTTCGCCCGCAACGTCGTTTTGACCGTCATGTTTGCGCCCTCTCACGTCGCGAAAAGCGGATCGCGTGCGCCCGCAGATCGAAGTCGGGATCGACGGCCTGTTCCGGGGACAGACGCGGGTCGGCGAGCAGCAACCGACGCGCGACCACGTGGTCAGCCGGCCGGTTGATCGACTCGACGCCGATCAGGGTGCCGTCGCGGAAGAAGAACACCGAGAAGCTGCGGCTCTCAGGATCGCCGCGCAATACCGAACGGTCGTGGCCAGCCGTGATGCCGGCGATCTGCAGTTTCAAATCGGCCTGGTCGGTCCAGAACCATGGCACCTTGTCGTAGGGTATCGACTCGCCGACAATCGCGGCAGCGACGGCTTGGCCCTGATCGACGGCGTTCTGTACCGATTCGAGACGGCAGCGGCCGAAGCGGCTGGGGTAGTTGGCGCAATCGCCGATCGCGAAGATCGTTGGGTCGGTGCTCGCCAGGTTCTGGTCGACAATGATGCCGTTGTCGATCGCCAGCCCCGCTGCCGCAGCGATCTCGGTATTTGGCACGACGCCGATGCCGATCAATACGAGGTCGGCCGGCAGTGTGCGGCCATCGCTAGTCTCAACCCCGCTGACCCGCCTGTTGCCGAGAATACGGGCAACACCGGTGCCGAACAGAAACGCTGAGCCCCAGTCGCGGTGCGCCCTGGTGTAGAAGCGGGATGTCTGCTCGGAGACGACCCGCCCCATCAGCCGCTGCGTCATTTCGATGATGTGTACGGCAACCCCTGCCTTGCGAGCGACGGCGGCAAATTCAAGGCCAATGAAGCCGGCGCCGATGACAACAACCTCGCGCGCCTCTGCGAGCCGCGGCCGCAAAGCGTCTGCGTCGGCGAGAGTGCGCAGTGGCAAAACGCCGTCAAGCTCGGCGCCCGGGACCGACAAGGGGCGGAAGCGAGCACCGGTCGCTAACACCAATCGGTCGTAGGCAACCTTGCGGCCAGAGGCGAGTTCGACTTGCCGCGTCTGCCGGTCAATCGCGGTCGCGGTTTGGCCCAGTTCCAGCTCGATTCGCTCCTTTCCGTAGAACATCTCCGGCCGCAACCAAAGGCCGTCGAGCCCGGTCTCGCCTGCAAGGTAGGATTTCGACAGGGGTGGGCGCTCGTAGGGGATGCAGGGCTCATCGCCGACCAGCCGAATCCTGCCGTCGAACCCCGCTTGGCGCAGCGAGGTGGCTGCCTGCAAGCCAGCCTGGCCGGCGCCGACGATGACGACCGTCGAGCTCGGCATCATATCCACGTCTCCATCAGGGGCCCGACGACGCCGCCCGTCCCCGGCGACGCCACCAATCGGCTGGAGAGGCGCTCCGTCGGACAGCGCTCGCAGGCGGTAAATTCGAGCATCTTGTTTTCGCTCCATGTTGGGATCTAGCCGGGATCATCAGCCACGACATAGCCGCGGCGGGTGGCGCATATCCCCGATCCGCCACCCTCGGCAAAGGTACGGACGATGCAGTTGTGAGCCGCGGCCCGCACGTCCCGGACGTCGAGCGCCAGGGACGTGACTCCGGCGAGTCAGGCGAGGCGCCCCACATTCGCGCCGAGAGCCGCGGCTTCGGCGGAGGTGAGGACCGCGTTCCAGGTTCCGGTCGGAATGCCGCGCGCGGCGTCCTTGTCGCGCACGACGTTCAGCGGGTCGAGTCCTTGTTCGAGCCGCTTCAACTGTTCGCGCAAGATACGTCGCAACATCACGACGCCGCCGTCGGAGGTGCCAAGGTTTTCGAGCGCATGCACGGCAGTCGTGCGCTGGCCCTCCTGCGCTTCGCGGTCATCAGGCTTGCGCTGGCGTTCCTCGTAGCTCCGCTCCAACGCCGCGCCCGGCCGGACTGCGTCGCTGATGTCGGTCCCGGGGCGCCAGCCGGGCTTCGGCTTGCCGTCCTGCAAGGGCCACGCGACGATGCTGATGCCGCGAACATGCTCGTTGTCCACCGGCACCACCCAGGACAGCTCGGTGGCGCGTGTCTTGCGCGCGCCGCTGTCGTAGACGGCGGGGACCAGGAACGCGTTCGGCACGATGCATTCCGCATGCCGAATGAAGTGGTTGCCGTTCGGCAACTCGCGCACCATGTTGAAGCGCACACCCAATGGCGTTTTCTCAAAGTCGATCTTCGCCATGTCCCGCGCCAACGTGTCGCCTGCCAGGCCCTCGAGCATGTTGTGCCCCTGGTTGCCGCTGATCACCTGGTGCAACATGATGAGGTGCCAGGGATCGACGACGTTCTCGTAATGCTGGAGCCAATTGCAGTCTTTGACGTAGCCGATCCCGTGATCGCCCCAGAGTCGCATGCCGCGCAGTTCGACCTCGCCCACCACGTTCGGGTCGATAATGTCGTAGACAGGGAATATCGGCTCGGTGCCGGCCGGGCCCATATAGACGAAGACGAGCCCGCCGAATTCGAGCGTCGGATAGGCCGGCTGCCAGACATTCATCCGCTCGCGAAACTCCTCGGTCTCGCACGGCATTTCAAGGCAGCGGCCATCGGTGCCGTAGAGCCAGCCGTGGAAACAGCAACGCAAGCCCCTGTCCTCGATCCGCCCCCATTCGAGCGAGGTGCCGCGATGCGAGCAATGCGGCTGCAAGGCGCCGACTTTCCCTGTCCCATCGCGGAACAGTACGATCTCCTCGCAGAGGAGCTTTTCCTTGCGCGGCCGGTCCGTCAATTCATCGGAGGTGCAGACAGGTTGCCAGTAGCGCCGCAGCAACTCACCCATTGGGCTGCCCGGCTCAACGCAGGTTAGTTCGGAAGTGACTGGCGGTGTCTGGTGTCCATAGGCAGACTGCATCGCGTTGCTCCTAGTCTCGTTGTAGTGTTATCAAACTAGGGGTGAAGGTACCCTCGACGGGCCCTGGAATAAACATGTCTCGGCTGGAAGAACTCTCAGGCGCAGCCGGATAATCGCACCTGCTTCAAGCACTTCCTTGAGTGGCTTAAGTCACGTTGCCGGTCGCTATTTCCGGGCAATGTAGGAATCTAGGCGTTAGCTAGTCTCCCCCGGATGTTGCCGCAGGGGTCGGCGACATACATCGTGCCGGTGCCGTTGGTAGTGATCGACGTCGGGGAACTCGAACTGGTCACTTCCGACATTGGCCGGCGGCTCCGCCCAATGTCGTCACATTTCCGACCGGCTGGGTCGGTTGCTACCGTCCCGCATGTAAGCGCTGGCCATTTGTTGACGGCCGACTCGACACTAATGCCGATTTCGTCGACGGCAGGCAGGCCTGGCGAACTCGGGCTGCAACGAGCGTTGCGGATAATCCGTTGGCCATCGCGCACGAGGCTGCCCGCTAGGTCGCTGCCGCTCTGGATGCCATTCCGGCGCCAAGCGACTCATGCAATTGCCCTTCTCGATCGTGAGGTGGAAATCCTTCTCGCGGAGTCGATGGAGCAAGATCGATGGCTTGGCGTCAACCAGAAGGGCGCTGTTCGGCGAACCTGGAAACAGCTGCGCCTGCGAAAAGCCATCCCCCCCCCGCGACAGCCACCCCGCTGGACCCAACGAAAGCCCCCCACTGGCACTAACCCCGCAAAACGGCCTTCCCTACCATGGCGCTCACATGCCGCGCCATGCGTCATGTGCCGGCGCTCTGCGCAGTAGCGGGGAGCCCCATCCAACAGAGGGTGCAACGACACCCCAGCCAAGGAGACTGGCATGCCTCTTGCTCGACCTTCCTTCCTCCTCGTTTAGGCACCACACGCAGGCACTGCGACGGTGCCGACCCACCGTGCCGTCCAACGGACGGCATCCAGGCAGTTTCAACAATCGAGGAGTCCGATCATGCATTGGATCAAGCAACTGGCAGCAGGCATCGCGCTCGCGGCCGTACTGGCCCCGGCCGCCCACGCACAGGCCAAGGAAGTCATCATCGCCTATCAGGACATGGTGGTGCCGTGGCGCTACGCGCAGGATATGAAGGAGGTCGAGAAGCAGACCGGCTACAAGGTCTCGTTCCGCCAGTTCACCGGCGGCGGCGACGTGATCCGCGCGATGGCGTCGGGCCAGATCGCCATCGGCGAGGCCGGTTCCTCGCCCATCGCCTCGGCGTTGTCGCAGGGGCTCGATGTGGAGCTGTTCTGGATCCTTGACGACATCAACGCGGCCGAGGCCTTCGTGGCCCGCAATGGTGCGCAAGTGTCCAATATCGCCGACCTGAAAGGCAAGCGCGTCGGCGTGCCGTTCGTCTCGACCACGCACTACCACACGCTGGTGGCGCTGGAGCAGGCCAAGGTCAATCCGAAAGACGTCAAGATCATGAACATGCGGCCGCCGGAAGTGGCCGCGGCGTGGGAACGCGGCGACATCGACGCGACCTTTATCTGGGACCCGGTGCTGGCCAAGGTCAAGCGCTCCGGCAAGGTGCTGACCACGTCGGGCCAGATCGCCGCGCAGACCGGCAAGGCGACCTTCGACGGCATGATCGCCAACAAGAAGTTCGCGCGTGAAAACCCGGACTTCATGGTCAAGTTCGTGCGCGTGCTGGCCGCCGCGGACGACAACTACCGCAACAACAAGGCAGCATGGACGCCTGATTCCCCGCCTGTCAAGTCCGTGGCCCGGCTCACCGGTGCCAAGGCCGAGGAAGTCCCGGCCAGCATGGCGCTCTACAGCTTCCCCACGCTGCAGGAGCAGGCATCGTCGCGTTGGCTCGGCGGCGGCGCGGCCAGCGCCCTGCGCTCGGCGGCAGTCTTCCTGAAGGAACAGGGCACGATCCAGACCGTGCTGCCCGACTACAGCGGCGGTGTCAACGCCGAATGGGTCCGGCGCGCCGCGCAGTAGCCGCGGCCCCTTGCAGTGCACGCGTCGGTGCCGGCCACGGCCCACCGACGTACCTGCCCTCGCCCGCCCATGGCTTCATGCGGCCGGCGATGCGGCAAGCCACACCCCAAATCTTCAGGAGGACTGTCATGTCCCGGCTGGAAATCGACAAGGTCAGCGTCAACTACGGCGGCCGCGGAGGCGCGCAGACGCTGGCCCTGTCCCAAGTGAACCTGACCATGGAACGCGGCGACTTCGTGGTCGCCCTCGGCGCCTCGGGCTGCGGCAAGACCACGCTGCTGTCCTGCATTGCGGGCTTCATGCAACCGTCGGAGGGCGAGATCCGCCTCGACGGCAAGCCTGTGCTCGGCCCTGGCGCGGAACGCGGCGTGGTGTTCCAGAAGCACGCGCTGATGCCGTGGCTCAACGTGGCCGACAACGTCGCCCTGGGCCTTCGGCTGCGCGGCGTAAACCGTGCCGAGCGCCTGCGCATCGCGCATGAAAAGCTGGCCCAGGTAGGTCTCGAGAAAGTCGCCAGCAAGCCCGTCTACCAGCTGTCGGGCGGCATGCAGCAGCGCGTGGGCATTGCACGCGCGCTGGCCAATGACCCCGAGGTGATGCTGATGGACGAGCCGCTGGGCGCGCTCGACGCACTCACGCGCGAATCGATCCAGGCGCTGATCCTGCGGCTGTGGGCGCGCGAACAGAAGATCGTTTTCTTCATCACGCACAGCGTGGAAGAGGCGCTGTTCCTCGCCACGCGGCTGATCGTGATGACGCCGTCGCCGGGCCGCATCGCGCACAGCTACGACCTGCCGTTCGCGCGCCGCTACATCGAATGCGGCGACGCGCGCGCCGTCAAGTCCGATCCGGAATTTATCCGCTATCGCGAAGAAATCGTCGACCTGATCCATGCCACGCCCTGAGGACAAAGCCATGACCGTACCCGCCCAACAGGTCGACGCTGCCGCCGTGGCAGCCCCCGCCGTCCCGACCCGGAGCACGGCTCCGGCCGGCCAGCCCGCCGCACCGCGCCGCGCCATGCGCACCGTCTCCGGTTACCGCATGCCGGGCGAAGGCTCCAGCTCGCGCATCGCCACCGTCACGGTAATGACGCTGCTGGCGCTGTGGTGGATCGCCAGCCACCTGCAGTGGCTGCCGCCGCTGTTCCTGCCCACGCCGGAGGCCATCATCCGGGCCTTTATCGATGCCTGGAACGGCAATGTGCAAGGCGGCCTGCCGTTGCTGGACCACTTCCACGCCAGCCTGGTGCGCGTCTTCGGCGCCTTCGCGCTGGCCGTGCTCACCGCGGTGCCGATCGGCGTGCTGATGGGCGTGTCGCGCGTCGCGCGCGGCGTCTTCGATCCGCCAATCGAGTTCTACCGTCCGCTGCCGCCGCTGGCCTACCTGCCGCTGATCGTGATCTGGTTCGGCATCGACGAGACCTCCAAGATCCTGCTGATCTACCTGGCCTGCTTCGCGCCGCTGGCCATGTCAGCGCGCGCCGGCGTGCGTTCGGTCACGATCGAGCAGATCAATGCGGCCTACTCGATGGGTGCCACGCCGTGGCAGGTGATCCGCCATGTGGTGCTGCCCGCTGCGCTGCCCGACATCCTGACCGGCATGCGCATCGCCATCGGCTTCGGCTGGACCACGCTGGTCGCCGCCGAGATGGTCGCAGCGACCGCCGGACTCGGCCAGATGGTGCTCAATGCGTCCAACTTCCTGCGCACCGACGTGGTGATCATGGGCATCCTGCTGATCGGGCTGATTGCCTTCCTGTTCGACCTGCTGATGCGCAAGTCCGAAACGTGGCTGGTGCCCTGGAAGGGCCGTATGTAAGACGACACCCGGCTCCGTCGGCAGGAGCACGAAGCGCCCGCCTGTGCCGCAGCCGCGGCCCGGGCCGGCGCTTTGCATTGGTGCAGCGGACGATGGCAGACGAGCGCGGTGACACACGTGATCGCCTTGAGCATTTTTGGGATATCCGACATTTTCGGCGCTACAACGCGACGACGCGAAGGTCAGTGCCGAGCCAACATATTGGACGCAGATGTCGGTGCAAATCCGGCAGTTTCGGCGATTTACCGCAGGTCACCGGCCGTCTGAAGGCCATTTCCCGACATGGCATGCCATGTGCATGGGTAAAGGCAACCGCGAGCCACGCGCGCCAGCCCGGATCCCAAAGGAGTCAGCCATGAATGCCAGACTTGTCTACCTGATCGCCGTAGTCACCGCAGCGCTGGCAACCCTCTTCCTCGCCGGTGAGACCGACACCATCAAGGAAGATTTCGGAGCACGACTGCCAGGCATGATCCAGACCGTGTGGTAAGGCGCAGCGTTACTCCGCCGGCGGTTCCGCCTGCTTGACCCGCGCCAGCGCTGCGCCCACCTCGCCGTAGAACTGCTTGAGCGCGACGGCATCCAGATCGGGCGGTTGCAGCGCTGGCCAGAGCAGCGCGATCAGGTCGCTCGCCGTCCGGTCGATGTCCACTGGACGCCCGCTCACCACCGCATCCCACAGGACGTGCTCCATCGGCCCGAGGATGGCCGAACGCAGTAGCCGCAGCGACAGGTCCGTCCGGATTTCCTTACGTGCCTGGGCCCGCGCCAGCAGGTCCATCAACGGCGCCGTGTAGCGCCGTTGCAGCGGCACGAACACTTCATCCAGGCCCTGGCCTTTGGCCCGCCCCTCCGACAGCACCAGTGCGCACAGTCCCGTGCCCTGTATCAGGAACAGCCGCAAATGCGTGCGCACGAAGAACTCGAGCTGCACCTTGGTGCTCTGCTCGCGCGGCAGGCCATTCTCGATCGCGGCAATGATCTCGTCATACCAGTCCTGGATCACCCGGACACACAGGTCGCGCTTACTGTGGAAGTACGTAAAGACGGTGCCTTCGGAGATGCCGAGCCGCTGCGCGATCTCGGTCGTGGTCGCGCGTTCGTAGCCAAGCTCGGAAAACACCTCGCGGCCGACCCGCAGGATGTCGCGCATGCGCTGCTCGGCCTTGGCCCGTGCCGGCACCCGGCGTTGTCCCGCAATCTGCTGCATCGACGTGTCCTTGCGTGGTGATAGTGACGACGGCCGCATTATAAGTGCGGCTTCCCGCCCAAGCGCCGCCATTGCAGGCCTGTCGATCCACTTTATACGATAGTTGACCAACACTCAATTTTTGTTGATTTTTTCTGAGCGCAGGTATAACTTTACCGGACAGAAAGAAAAAAGCAGCGCCAAACCGAATGAAAGGCTTCCCGCCATAAACTTGAGCTACGCTCAAAATACGGGAAGAACGACACCGAACGCCGCACTCTGGAGACGAGCATGACGATGCAGCCTGGGACTTCCCGGACCGTGCCCGATACAACCCTGCCCACCAACGGGTTGTCCTATGTAAAAGGCGACACCACCTCCCCGCTCAGCGAACAGACGATCCCGGCCATGCTGGCCGACACGGTCGCCCGCTTCGGCCAGCGCCCGGCGGTCGTGTTCCGCGAGCAGGGCATCCGCTGGACCTGGCAGGAATTCGCGGCGGCCGTCGATGCACTGGCAGCCAGCTTCCACGCGCTGGGCCTGCGCCGTGGCGATCGCGTCGGCATCTGGTCGCCGAACCGCGTGGAATGGCTGCTGACCCAGTTCGCCACCGCGCGCGTCGGCCTCGTCATGGTCAATATCAACCCGGCCTACCGCCTGTCGGAGCTTGAATATGCGCTGAACAAGGTTGGCTGCAAGGCGGTCATCGCGCCGGAGTCGTTCAAGACGTCGCGTTATCTGGAGATGCTCCAGACGCTGGCCCCGGAGCTGCAGCAGAGCGAACCGGGCGCGCTGCAGGCGGCGCGCCTGCCGGAACTACGCTGGGTCATCCGCATGGAGAACAAGCCGACACCCGGCATGCTGACCTGGCAGGAACTGCACGCGCGCGGCGCCGGCCTCCCCGTATCCGAGCTCGACGCGATTACGGCGCAACTCGACCGCCATGACCCGATCAACGTCCAGTTCACCAGCGGCACCACGGGCGCGCCCAAGGGTGCCACGCTGACGCACCGGAACATCCTCAACAATGCGCGCTACATCGCCGCCGCGATGCGCTTCACCGAGCAGGACAAGCTCTGCATTCCGGTGCCGCTGTACCACTGCTTCGGCATGGTGCTGGCCGTGCTGGCGTGCGTGTCCACCGGCGCATGCATGGTCTTCCCGGGCGAGGCGTTTGAACCCGTCGCGACCATGTCGGCCGTCAGCGAGGAACGCTGCACCGCCCTGCACGGCGTGCCGACCATGTTCATCGCGCAGCTCGACCATCCGGAATTCAGCCGCTTCGATTTCTCGACGCTGCGCACCGGCATCATGGCCGGTTCGCCCTGCCCGATCGAGGTCATGAAACGCGTCGTCGCCGACATGCACATGGCCGAGGTCACCATTGCCTACGGCATGACCGAGACGAGCCCTGTGTCGTTCCAGAGTTCCACCAATGATCCGCTCGACAAGCGCGTCTCCACGGTCGGCCGTGTGCAGCCGCACCTGGAATGCAAGGTGGTCGATGCCACGGGCCAGATCGTGCCAGTCGGCGAAACCGGCGAACTGTGCACGCGCGGTTACTCCGTCATGCTCGGCTACTGGGACGACGAAGCACGCACCAGCGAAGCGATCCGCGACGGCTGGATGCACACCGGCGACCTGGCCACGATCGACGCCGAGGGCTATTGCAATATCGTCGGCCGCGTCAAGGACATGCTGATCCGCGGCGGCGAGAACGTCTACCCGCGCGAGATCGAGGAATTTCTGTTCCGCCACCCCAAAGTCCAGGCCGTGCAGGTGTTCGGCGTGCCGGACCAGAAGTACGGTGAGGAAATCTGTGCATGGGTCGTGCTCAAGCCTGGCCAGACCGCGACGGAAGACGAGATCCGTGCGTTCTGCCGCGACCAGATCGCCCACTACAAGATCCCGCGCTATATCCGCTTCGTCGACGAAATGCCGATGACCATCACAGGCAAGGTGCAGAAGTTCGTCATGCGCGAACGCATGACGAAGGAACTGAACCTCACCGAAAGCAAGACCGCCTGACCCACGGCGCCCCACACACATCTACGGAAGAACACGATCATGACCCAACTCCCTGGCCTGAGATTCGACCTGGGCGAAGATATCGAGATGCTGCGCAGCGCCGTGCGCGACTGGGCCCAGGCCGAACTGGCGCCGCGTGCGGGCGAGATCGACCGCACCGACCAGTTCCCGATGGACGTCTGGAAGAAGATGGGCGACCTCGGCGTGCTTGGCATCACCGTGGCCGAAGAATACGGCGGCGCCAACATGGGCTACCTCGCCCACATGGTCGCGATGGAGGAAATCAGCCGCGCTTCGGCGTCGGTCGGCTTGTCCTACGGCGCGCATTCGAACCTCTGCGTGAACCAGATCCACCGCAACGGTACGGCCGCGCAGAAGGCGAAGTACCTGCCCAAGCTGGTCTCCGGTGATTGGATCGGCGCACTGGCGATGAGCGAGCCCAATGCAGGCTCCGACGTGGTCAGCATGAAGCTGCGCGCCGAACGCAAGGGCGACCGCTACGTGCTCAACGGCACCAAGATGTGGATCACCAACGGCCCGGACTGCGACGTGCTCGTGGTCTACGCCAAGACCGAACCGGAACTCGGCGCGCGCGGCATGACCGCGTTCATTGTCGAGAAAGGCATGAAGGGCTTCTCGGTTGCGCAGAAGCTCGACAAGCTCGGCATGCGCGGCTCGCACACCGGCGAGCTGGTGTTCGAGGACGTGGAAGTTCCCGCCGAGAACATCCTCGGCGCGGAGAACGGCGGCGCCAAGGTGCTGATGAGCGGTCTCGACTACGAGCGCGCCGTGCTGTCGGGTGGCCCGATCGGCATCATGCAGGCTTGCATGGATGTGGTCACCCCGTACATCCACGATCGCAAGCAGTTTGGCCAGAGCATCGGCGAGTTCCAGCTGATCCAGGGCAAGGTCGCCGACATGTACACCACGCTGCAGGCGGCACGCAGCTACCTGTACACGGTCGGCAAGAACCTGGATTCGCTGGGCAGCGACCACGTGCGCCAGGTGCGCAAGGACTGCGCAGCAGTGATCCTGTACACGGCCGAGAAGGCCACGTGGATGGCCGGCGAAACGGTGCAGATCCTCGGCGGCAACGGCTATATCAACGAGTACCCGGCCGGCCGCCTGTGGCGCGATGCCAAGCTGTATGAGATCGGTGCCGGCACCTCGGAAATCCGCCGCATGCTGATCGGCCGCGAGCTGTTTGCCGAAACGGCCTGATCCGCAACCGACGCCCCCACTGCCCGCCCTGCCGGCGGCCCGACCAGAACAAGACTGCCCAAGATCGTATGCCGACCTTAGAAACCAAACTCAACGCGCGCTCCGAATCGTTCAAGTCGAATGCCGAAGCCATGCAGGCGCTGGTCGCCGACCTCAAGGCCAAGGTCGCCAAGCTCGCCGAAGGCGGCGGCGATGCCGCGCGTGACAAGCACCTGTCGCGCGGCAAGCTGCTGCCGCGCGATCGCGTGCAGCAACTGCTGGATCCGGGCACGCCGTTCCTGGAACTGTCGCAGCTCGCCGCGTACGACATGTACGACAACGCCGCGCCGGGCGCGGGCATCATCACCGGCATCGGGCGCGTGGCCGGGCAGGAATGCGTGATCGTCTGCAACGACGCGACCGTCAAGGGCGGCACGTATTACCCGATGACGGTCAAGAAGCACGTGCGAGCACAGGAGATCGCCGAGCAGAACAACCTGCCGTGCATCTATCTGGTGGACTCGGGCGGTGCGAACCTGCCGAACCAGGACGATGTATTCCCCGACCGCGATCACTTCGGGCGCATCTTCTACAACCAGGCCAACCTGTCCAAGCAGGGCATCCCGCAGATCGCCGTGGTGATGGGCTCTTGCACGGCCGGCGGCGCCTATGTGCCGGCAATGAGCGATGAGTCGATCATCGTCAAGAACCAGGGCACGATTTTCCTAGGCGGCCCACCGCTGGTGAAGGCCGCTACGGGCGAAGAAGTCACGGCCGAAGATCTCGGCGGCGCCGATGTGCATACGCGCCTGTCAGGCGTGGCGGATTACTTCGCGCAGAACGATCATCACGCGCTGTCGCTGGCCCGGAACATCGTGCAGCACCTGAACCGGCGCAAGCCCGACCAGATCCGCCTGCATGCGCCGGCCGATCCGCTGTATCCGGTAGAAGAACTGTACGGGGTGATCCCGACCGATACGCGCAAGCCGTTCGATGTACGCGAGGTCATTTCGCGCATTGTCGATGGCTCCGAGTTCGACGAATTCAAGGCGCGCTATGGCACGACGCTCGTCTGCGGCTTCGCACGCATCTGGGGCTACCCGGTCGGCATCATCGCCAACAACGGCATCCTGTTTTCCGAATCGGCGCTCAAGGGCGCGCACTTCATCGAACTGTGCTGTCAGCGCAAGATTCCGCTGGTGTTCCTGCAGAACATCACGGGCTTCATGGTAGGCCGCAAGTACGAGAACGAAGGCATCGCACGCAATGGCGCCAAGATGGTCACGGCGGTCGCCACGGCACAGGTGCCGAAGTTCACGGTGATCATTGGCGGCTCGTTCGGTGCGGGCAACTACGGCATGTGCGGCCGTGCGTATTCGCCGCGCTTCCTGTGGATGTGGCCGAACGCGCGTATCTCCGTGATGGGCGGCGAGCAGGCCGCAAGCGTGCTGGCGACGGTGCGCCGCGACGGCATCGAGGCCAAGGGCGGTAATTGGAGCGCGGAGGAAGAAGAGGCATTCAAGCAGCCGATCCGCGACCAGTACGAGCATCAGGGGCATCCGTACTACGCGAGCGCGCGGCTGTGGGACGACGGGGTCATCGATCCCGCGCAGACGCGCACGGTGCTCGGGCTGGGCCTGTCGGCCAGCCTCAACGCGCCGATCGACGACATGAAGTTCGGCGTGTTCCGCATGTAAGCCGGCCCCCGACCAACGCACATTCAAGCCATACCGCCATGGAATTCACCACGCTTACCGTCACCATCGCCCGGCATGTCGCGACCGTGACGCTGAACCGCCCCGACGTGCGCAATGCGTTCAACGAAACCGTCATCGCCGAACTGACCGGCGCCTTCCGCGCGCTCGGTGACATGGACGAAGTGCGCGCGATCGTGCTCGCCGGCAACGGCCCCGCGTTCTGCGCAGGCGCCGACCTGAACTGGATGAAGAAGATGGCCGGTTACTCGAACGACGAGAACCGTGCCGATGCTCTGGCGCTCGCGCAGATGCTGCACACCATCTGGTCCTGCCCGCGCCCGGTCATTGCCCGCATCCAGGGCGACACCTATGCCGGCGGCGTCGGCCTTGCCGCGGCGTGCGACATCGCGGTGGCCGCCGACCACGCCCACTTCTGCCTGTCCGAAGCGCGCCTGGGCCTGCTGCCCGCGACCATCAGCCCGTACGTGATCCGCGCCATGGGTGAGCAGGCATCGCGCCGCTACTTCATTACGGCCGAGCGTTTCGACGCCGCGGAAGCGTTGCGCCTCGGCTTCGTCCACGCCGTAGTACCGGCCGATGCGCTCGACGCCAAGGTGACGGAAATCGCTTCGGCACTGGTCGGCAACAGTCCCAACGCCGTGCGCGAGAGCAAACGACTTGTGCAGGAAGTGGCGGGCAGACCGGTCGACAACAACCTGCTGGCCGATACGGCGGACCGCATCGCCGCGATCCGCGCCTCGGACGAAGGCCGCGAAGGCGTGCGCGCGTTCCTGGAAAAGCGCTCGCCTGCCTGGAAGCCCGCGTAAGCGCTTCCGACACCCCTACAAAACGAACCCCGGCAGCATGCCGAGGCGGCGTCCGCCTGCTGCCCGCATGCGGCAGCGGCCGGCGTGATACCGCTGCCCTCGCCCGCCCCCATTCCAGGAGAAACCATGTTCAACAAGATCCTGATCGCGAACCGCGGTGAAATCGCCTGCCGCGTCGCCGCCACTTGCCGCCAGCTGGGCATCCGCACCGTCGCGGTGTACTCGGACGCCGATGCCGATGCGCGCCACCTCGCGTTCTGCGATGAAGCTGTACATATCGGCGGCGCCGCAGCGCGCGACAGCTACTTGCGCGCCGACCACATCATCGAGATGGCGAAGGAGACCGGGGCGCAGGCGATCCACCCCGGCTACGGCTTTCTCTCCGAGAACGAAGCATTTGCCGAAGCCTGCGCTGCGGCGGGCCTCGTCTTCATCGGTCCGCCCGCTTCCGCCATCCACGCAATGGGCAGCAAAAGTGCGGCCAAGCAACTGATGGAAAAGGCCTCGGTACCGCTGGTACCGGGCTATCACGGCGAGGATCAAGACCCCGCCCTGCTGCGCCGCGAGGCCGATCGCATCGGTTACCCCGTGCTGCTCAAGGCTAGCGCCGGTGGCGGCGGCAAGGGCATGCGTGTGGTGGAATCGGGCGACGCGTTCGAAGCCGCGCTCGCTTCGGTCAAGCGCGAAGCGTCGGCGAGCTTCGGCGATGACAAGGTGCTCGTCGAAAAGTACCTGACCCGTCCGCGCCACATTGAAATCCAGGTGTTCGCCGACACGCATGGCAACTGCGCCTACCTGTTCGAGCGTGATTGCTCCGTGCAGCGCCGTCACCAGAAGGTGCTCGAAGAAGCGCCCGCGCCGGGCATGACGGAGGAACGTCGCCGCGCGATGGGCGAAGCGGCCGTCGCCGCCGCGAAAGCAGTCGGCTATGTCGGCGCCGGCACGGTCGAGTTCATCGCCAACCAGGACGGTTCGTTCTACTTCATGGAGATGAACACGCGCCTGCAGGTCGAGCATCCGGTTACCGAAATGATCACCGGACAGGACCTGGTCGAATGGCAACTGCGCGTGGCGGCTGGTGAACCGCTGCCGCTGAAGCAGGAACAACTCCACATCCACGGCCACGCGCTCGAAGCGCGCATCTACGCCGAAAACCCGGACAAGCAGTTCCTGCCATCGACGGGCACGCTGCGCTTTCTGCGCACGCCGCCTGCGGTGCAGTTCATGCGCGGCGGCGATGCGCACGGCCCGGCCGGTGTCCGCATTGATTCGGGCGTGCGCGAGGGCGACACGATCAGCCCCTACTACGACCCGATGATCGCCAAGCTGATCGTGTGGGGCAAAGACCGCGACGAAGCGCTTGCGCGCATGCAGCAGGCACTGGCGGCGTATCACGTGGTGGGGTTGTCGACCAACGTGGCATTCCTGCAGCGGCTGGTGAAGTCCGAAGCCTTCCGCACCGCCGATCTCGACACGGGCCTGATCGAGCGCAATGAAGCGACGCTGTTCCCGCCGCCCGCTCCGGTCGGCATGGAAACCATCGCGCTGGCCGCCGCCGCGCTGCTGGATCGTGAAACGCGCGAGCGACATATCGACGCGGCCGACCAGCATTCGCCGTGGACCCATGCCGGCGCATGGCGACTGAACGGTGCAGGCCGCACCACGTATCGCCTGCAAACGCCCGACGGTGACATCGATGTCGCCGTGCAAAGCGACGCCCGCCGCCAGTCGCTGACCGTGCGCGGCAAGACCTTGCCGTTCCGCACATCGCTGCGCGACGAAGTCCATACCGTCGATCTCGGCGAGCGCACCGTCAAGGGACGTTGCCATCTGGAAGGCGACACCCTGCACGTCTTCAGCGGCGAAGGCCAGTGCTCGCTGGTGCTGGTGGACCCGCTGATGCATGCCGGCGAGTCTGAAGGCGAAGGCGGCAAGCTGGCCGCACCGATGCCGGGCCGCATCATCGCCGTCATGGTCGAAGCTGGCACCACCATCAACAAGGGCGATGCACTGATCGTCATGGAAGCGATGAAGATGGAACACACGCTGACTGCCCCCGCAGGCGGCAAGGTGCAGGAAGTGCTGTACGCCGTGGGGGACCAGGTCCAGGAAGGCGCGCAGCTCGTGACGCTGGAACAGGAGGCCGCCTGACATGGAACGCAACGCCCCTTCCCTGCTCCAGGCGCTGCCGTTGCCCGACGCCGTCAAGATCGTCGAGGTCGGGCCGCGCGACGGCCTGCAGAACGAAGCACGCCACGTGCCGGCAGCGGTCAAGGTCGAACTCGTCAATCGCCTGAGCGAGGCCGGCTTCGCCAATATCGAGGCCGCGTCGTTTGTCTCGCCCAAGTGGGTGCCGCAGATGGCCGACGGCGCCGAAGTCATGGGCGCCATCGCGCGCCGGACGGGCACCGTCTATTCGGCGCTCACGCCCAATATGAAGGGCTTCGAGGCCGCGCTGGCAGCAGGCGCCGACGAAGCCGTCATCTTCGGTGCGGCGAGCGAAGCGTTTTCCCAGCGCAATATCAACTGCTCGGTGGCCGAATCGATCGCGCGTTTCGAGCCCGTGGCGGCTGCGGCCAAGGCGGCCGGCCTGCGCCTGCGCGCCAGCATCTCGTGCGCACTCGGCTGCCCGTACGAGG
This sequence comes from Cupriavidus sp. C1SS-2L, assembly GCF_057073735.1. Taxonomy (NCBI): domain Bacteria; kingdom Pseudomonadati; phylum Pseudomonadota; class Betaproteobacteria; order Burkholderiales; family Burkholderiaceae; genus Cupriavidus; species Cupriavidus sp. C1SS-2L. The sequence goes on along the minus strand of NZ_CP172708.1, from coordinate 1,612,957 downwards.
GCGAGATCGCGATCGAAAAGGTCGCCGAGGTGGTATCGCGCATGCGCGATCTCGGCTGCGACGAGATCGACATCGCCGATACCATCGGCGTCGGCACGCCGCTGCGCACGCAGGCCGTCATGAACGCCGCGGCGCAAGTCTTTCCGCGCGAGCGGGTGGCGGGACATTTCCACGACACGTATGGCCAGGCACTGCCCAATATCCTGGCCAGCCTGCAGGTCGGTATCCGCATCTTCCATGCGTCGGTCGCAGGCCTTGGCGGCTGCCCATACGCCAAGGGCGCCTCGGGCAATGTGGCGACGGAAGACCTGCTTTACATGCTGCATGGCATGGGCATCCATACTGGCATCGATCTTGGCCAGGTGATCCAGGCAGGTGCCTTCATCTCCGAGGCAATCGGGCGGCCGTATGGGTCGCGTGTTGGCAAGGCATTGCTCAAATGCAGTTGCCAGCAGCAAAGCGCCTGAGCCTGACTCTTGCGCCTGCCCACATCGCCCGGGTCGCCGCAGCGTCCCGGGCGTTTTACATGGTTACGGCTTCTTCGGCCGCACGGCATCCGCGGTGCCAAGGATGAAGGCCTGGATCTTGGTCACATCCTCGGCTGTCAGCTTGCCCGTGAAGTCGGGCATGCCCTTTTGCACGAACGGCCCGTTGAACACGAACTTGTCCAGATGCTCGATGACCGGGGCACCGACGTAAGCGAGGTTGGGAATGTTGCCGCCCTTGTCCACGCCCGGCACGCCATGGCAGAACACGCAGTTGTTGACGTAGAGCTTCTGCCCTTCCTGCACCTTGCCCGCGTCGTACTTGACGCCTGATACCAGCTCGGCCATCGGATACGGCGCGAATGCCGGCGCCTTGGCCTTGCCCCCGACAGCAAAGGTGTACACCGTGCCCGGCGACTGCCGGTCAGTGCCACGCGCGCTCAGGCCAAACACGCCGCCCCAGCCCACGGCAACCGACACGTACTGCTTGCCATCGACCAGGTAGGTCACAGGCGGCGCCACCACGCCGGTGCCGGTCGGTGTTTCCCACAGCTTTTCGCCGGTCTGGGCGTGATAGGCGATAAAGCGTCCGTCCGCAGTGCCCTGGAACACGAGGTTCCCCGCGGTGGTCAGCGTGCCGCCATTCCATGGGCCGGTGTAGTCCTGGTGCCAGACCGCCTTCTGCCGAATCGGGTCCCACGCGATCAGGCGGCCCATCGGCTTGCTCTTCGGCGGCTCGGCGTTGACCAGCATGCCGAGGTTCCAGCCCACGCCGCGGTGAGCTTCGGGGGAATCCTTCTGGTTGTGCTCCCATCCCTTGTTGTCGGCCAGCGTCAGCGGCACATGCTGCGCCGGGATGAAGGCCAGCCCGAGACGCGGGTTGAACGACATCGCATGCCAGTTGTGGGCGCCGAACGGACCCGGCACGACATCAACGGGCTTGCCAGAGGTATCCGCCTGCGGCGTTTCGATCGGGCGTCCGTTCTTGTCATAGCCCGATGCCCAGTTCACGTCGACAAAGTTCTTCGCGGAGATGAACTTGCCGTTGGTCCGGTCGATCACGAAGAAGAAGCCGTTCTTCGGCGCGTGCAGGATCACCTTGCGCGGCTGGCCGTCGATCGGCAGGTCCGCCAGGATGATGTCCTGGGTCGAGGTGTAGTCCCAGTTGTCGCCGGGCGTTTCCTGGTAGTGCCAGACGTATTCGCCCGTGTCCGGATTGAGCGCAACCACCGAAGCCGCGTACAGGTTGTCGCCACCGCCGGGGCTGCGTGCCTTGCGGCTCCACGGGCCGGCATTGCCCGTGCCGATGTACATCAGGTTCAGGTCGGGATCGAACGCCATCGTGTTCCACACCGTGCCACCCCCGCCGTTGACCCAGTACTTCCCGGCCGGGTCCCACGTAGCCGCGGCCTTTGCCATGGCGTCATTCTCGAACGGCTTAGACGGATCGCCCGGCACCGTGAACCAGCGCCACCGCTGCTTGCCGGTCTCGGCGTCATAGGCGGTGATGTACCCGCGCACGCCATATTCGGCGCCACCGTTGCCGATGATGACCTTGCCCTTGTACACGCGCGGCGCGCCCGTGATGGTGTAGGAATGGCTGCGGTCGGCGATGGTGTCCTGCTCCCAGACCTTCTTGCCGGTGGCCGCGTCGATGGCCACGAGGCGGCCGTCGAACGAACCCACGAACACCTTGCCCTTGTAGAGCGCCACGCCACGGTTCACGACGTCACAGCAGCCCTTGTAGGCCTGGTCGCGTGGGACCTTGGGGTCGTAGGTCCACAGCGTCTTGCCGGTGCGCACATCGATGGCATGCACGACGCTCCACGGCGCGGATACGTACATCACGCCATCGACAACCAGCGGCGTGGCCTCCACGCCGCGCGTGGATTCAAGGTTGTAGGACCAGACCAGGCCGAGGTCCTTCACGTTGCCGGCGTGGATCTGGTCAAGCTTGCTGAAGCGCGTCTCGGCATAGTCCAGGCCATAGGTCGGCCAGTTCGGCGTGGCAGTCTCGTTGGCGCGGATGGCCGCACCGTCCACGCGGGCGGTGCTCGCGCGTATCTTCTGCGCGGTCACGGGCCGGCCGTCTGCGCCTTGCGCGGTCACGCCAGCCATGGCCATGGCGGCGGCAATGCCCGCCAGCACCAGGCCGTGCGGCCGGCGTGACCGGCTGCGGGAACGCATCTGTGAGGTGTTCATCGAAATCTCCTCTTTGTCGTTGGAATGTGGGGTCAGAACACTTTGAGCAAGCGCAGATTGAAGCGATTGTTCTCCATGGGGCCGTTGCGTACGGAGATGTCCTGGCCGTACGTGCCCAGCACTTGCACGGTCGGCGCCGGGAACCACGCGAAGCCGATCGAGAATTTCGACGTATTGGCGCGATCGTTGCGTGATACGCCGTTGACCGAGGTCTCGCCGCCAAACGCGTACGACAGGCCACCGCGAATATCGAAGGCGTCCGTGAAGTGGTAGCGCAGCCACGCCTGCCCCTGCGCCAGTGCATCCTGCCGCAGCGTGGCCGATGCCGGGCCGAACTTCGTGTTGTTGCCGAACACCGTCACGTCGGCAACCAGGTCCAGCGTCACCTTCTGTGCCAGCGGTGCAATATAGCCCGCCTGCAGCGCAAACTTCCAGCGGTTCTCGCCGAGGTTGAGCGGCTTGTCCTTGTCGTAGCTGCCCACCGGCACGTACAGGAACGGCGTAATGCCGACGTACTGCTTCTTCTCCGGCTGGTTGACCAGCCAGACCGTCGCCGCGAGGATCAGGTCGCCCACGCCGCTCGCGCTGCCGAGCGCGGACAGCTTGTCGGAGCCGCGCAGCTTGCCGAACGGCAGCAGGAACTGCGGATCGACGGTAAAGCCGCCGATGTCCATGAAATGCACATAACGCAGAATGCCGACGTCCGAGTCAAGGCTGCCGCCCGCGACCTGGTTGCCCCCGGCATAGATGCGGTCGCGCGCCACGTGCTGGTAGTAGAGCAGGCCAAGGTTGGTACCGGCCGGCAAGGCGGTGTAGTCGCCGGCGTCCACGTCGATGGCGTGTGCTGGCGCGGCCAGGGCCAGCAGCATGGCCGCGCCGGCCTGTTGCAATGCCCTCCGGATCCTGCCTGGCGTGCGCCGTCCCCGGCCGCGCGCCGTCAGTGTCTGATGCATGTCTCCTCCGAATTGTTCTTGTTGCACGGCCGGCCGCCCGCGTGCAGCACGCGGACAGGCCGTGGTCGTGCGCCGGGCATGGGCGCCCGGCGTTGCTGGCTGGCAGGTGTTCAGGCCGCCTGTTGCCGAGCGATGTTGATCACGCTGAGCTGCGCGTACTCGGCCAGGCCTTCGGTGCCGAACTCCACGCCGACGCCCGACTCCTTGGCGCCCACCAGCGGAATGTGCGGGCCGAAGTGCAGGTGATGGTTCACCCATGCCGTGCCGACCTGCAGCCGCTGTGCCACTGCGCGGGCGCGGTCTTCGTCGGCCGACCACACGGAGCCGCCCAGGCCATAGGGCGAAGCGTTGGCGCGCACCACGGCCTCGTCGATGGCGTCGTACCGGAGCACCGGCAGGATCGGCGCGAACTGTTCCTGCGCCACCAGCTCGCTCTGGTCATGCAGGTCGCGCACGATGGTGGGCGCGACGAAGTAGCCATCGCCGTTGAGCAAGGCGCCACCGGCCAGGATCTTGCCGTCGTGCCGCGCCGCCGCGAGAAAACGCCCCGCCTTGTCGTACTGCATGGCGTTCTGCAGCGGACCAATCGTCACGCCTTCGTCGGCACCATTTCCCACGACAGCCTGGCGGGCCAGCTCCGCCAGCGCCTCGCAAAGCTGGTTGTGGATCGACGCATGCACGTAGAGCCGCTTCAGCGCCAGGCACACCTGCCCGCAGTTGTAGAAGGCACTGCCGAAGATCTTTGGGGCGATGTCGTCGACATTGGCATCGTCCAGCACGATGGCCGCGTCATTGCCGCCGAGTTCCAGCGTAATGCGCTTGAGCCCCGGGCCGGCGCTCGCCATCACCTTCTTGCCCGTCGCGGTCGATCCCGTGAACGAGACCTTGGCAATGTCCGGATGGGAGGTCAGGAAGCTGCCGAGGTCATTGGCATCGGTGATGACATTGACCACGCCCGCCGGAAAGATGTCTTTCAGGATGGCGCCCATCTGCAGCGCCGCAAGCGGCGTGGTCGGCGCAGGCTTCAGCACCACAGTGTTGCCCATCAAGAGCGCCGGGGCCAGCTTGTAGGCTGCGATCAGCACCGGGAAATTCCACGCGGCGATGGCAGCCACGACGCCCAGCGGCTTGTGATGCAGTTCGATGCGGTGCGTAGCATCGTCCTGCACGACCGATACCGGCAGGCTGAGCCCGGCGATGTGGCGCACGAACGCTTGCGCGAACTGCAACTCCTGCCGCGCCTCGGCCAGCGGCTTGCCCTGTTCCAGCACCAGCGACGCGGCCAGGTCTTCCGCGTTGGCTTCGAGTTCGTCGGCAAAGCGCAGCAGCAACGCGCGCCGCTGTTCCAGTGCCAATGATCCCCACGCTGGCTGCGCGGCCTTGGCCGCGGCAATGGCGGCAGCGGCCTCGCGCTCCGTGGCGCGGGCAACGGTGGTGAATACCTCGCCCGTGGCCGGGTTGACCACGTCCAGCGTGGCATTGCCCTGCACCAGTTTTCCGTCGATCAGCAGTCCTGCATGGGTCTGCATGGTGTGTGTCTCCTCTTTTGCATTGTCAGTGTGCGTCGGGGAAGCGACCGCTTCGATGCCGTCACTGGAGGAAACCGGCATTGCATCAAGCGTGAAGCGGCGCTCACGCATCACAATGCAATGGGCGTGCCTGCACGGCCGACGACGGCGTGGAGAGATTTCCGGCCGGAAACAGGCCCTTTTCGAGGGGGATATGCGGGAGGATGCGCGGCGGACTGTCTCAGCTTGAGTCAGTCCGCCCGAGACAGTCGGCGCAGATTGAGGCAGCGGAAAACTAGCGGCCCTTGTCCCTGTCCTGGGCCAGCTTCCGGTACAAGGTCGCGCGCGAGATACCCAGCGCCTTGGCCGCCTGCGAGCGGTTGCCGCCCAGTTCGGCGAGCGTGCGCTCGATCATGCGGCTCTCAACGTCGGCCAGCCGTGTCGGCATACGTTGCGGCGGCATGATTGTCGTCGGTGCCGTGGTGACAGCTGTATCGATGACGGACTCAAGCCAGCTTTCATCGAGATGCTCACGGCGGATCTGCACCGCTTCACCGGACAGCGCGACCGCCGCGCGCAACACCTGATGGAGTTCGCGCACGTTGCCCGGCCATGCATGGGACATCAGCAACGCCACCACGTCGGCGTCGAGCACCTTGCGGCGGCCGCGCGATAATGCTGACAGCGTGCTGTCGATCAGTTCCGGCAGGTCGGTACGTTCGCGCAGCGCGGGAAGGCGTACCGACATGCCGTTGAGGCGGAAGAACAGGTCCTCGCGAAATACGCCCTCGCGCACGAGTTCCTGCAGATTGCGGTGCGTGGCGCAGACCACGGAGATATCGACCGCAATGGACGCAGCGCCGCCCACGCGCGTGACGCTGCGCTCCTGCAGCACGCTGAGCAGGCGCGTCTGCAACGCGAGCGGCATGTCGCCGATCTCGTCCAGAAACAGCGTGCCGTGGTTGGCCTGCTCGATCTTGCCCGCGCAGCCGCCCCGGCGGCTGCCGGTGAAGGCGCCATCGGCATAGCCGAACAGCTCTGCCTCCACCAGGCCTTCCGGAATCGCCGAACAATTCAGCGAAATGAATTTGCCATCGGGCCGGCTCGCCTCATGCAGCATGCGCGCCAGCATGCTCTTGCCCGTGCCGGTCTCGCCGAGTAGGATCAGCGGCACCTGTTCGCGCACCGCCATGATGGCCTTGCCAAAGACGCGGCCGAGCGCCCCATCCGCGATGACCTGCGGCGCGCCAGCAGCTTGTGGCGTACTGCCTGGGTAGGACACCGTCCGCGTGCCCGCCGGATGCGCCGCCACGACGTGCAGACGCTCGCCTCCGTGGGTATGGACCATCGCAGGCGCGGAACCGCCAAGGCCACGCAGGCCGCCAACCAGCAGGCTGCCGATTTCAGTGACCCCAAGAGCCGCATCGGACAGATGCAGCATCTGCCGCGCCGCGCGGTTCGCTGCGACCACCACGCCGTCCTCCGATACGGCGATCACGCCCTCTACCGGCGTCTGCAACATGCGGTAGTCATGATGCAGGCGCACCACGCGGCAGCCGGGCAGCCGTTCGAACGTTCGGTTGCCGATCGACATGGCAGCCGCCTGTACTCGCGACAGCGTGTAGCGCGGCAGGTCCACGCCGAAGCCAGTCACATCGAGCACGCCAATCAGCTGCTCATGGCAATCGAAGATAGGCGCTGCCGCGCAGACCACGTCGACAAGTTCATGCAGATAGTGCTCGCCCCGGCGAATCTCGATACCAGGGCCGCCGCGCTCTTCCAGCACGCAACCGGGCGCATTGGTGCCAATGCCTTCCTCCGACAGCATCCGTCCATGCTGCAATGGCGACGGCTCCGTAGGGCCCGCGCCGAGCCGACCGTGCGACGCCACGATCGTGCCTTGCGCATTCGTGCACAGCACGATCCAATGCTGCGACGGAAATGCGCCGGCAAGGATATCCATATCGGTAGCGGCCATCGTGATGAGCGCCTGGTTCTCTTCTTCGGCACGCCGCCACTGGCTGCGTGTGACGACATCCGAGAACAGCAGGCGCTGCTCGGGCCGCACGCCGGCCTGCACAGCGCGCTGCCACGAACGCACGATCGGGTCGGGCACCATGCCGGCGGGCAAATCCTTTCCTTCGAGGAAATTCTGCCGCGCCGCCGAGGCGTCGCGTGCAAGGGCAGCGGGTGCAAGTGGCATTGCGTTTGTCTCCGTTGGCCAGCGTGCGCAGCGGGCACGACAGCGGGATGCCGGCCTTCGCGTGAGACCGGTCTTCGCGCCGCGCCGCCACTGGCGACCCGCGCGTAAGCTGGACGGTACTTTATGGGAGCATTCCCGCGAATACAAGACGGCTGGCAGCGCAATTTCACTGCCGACGCGGTACTCGATTTCCGTCGACGATCACGGTGTCTCAGATTGAGACAGTCGGGCAACGTTCACGACACATGCCGCCTTACCCGGCACTGGAACTTTGTGGCCGATGCGCCTAGGCTAGGGTCTGGCACGTCCCCAGATGGGATCTGCGTGATCCCGATTCGCAAGGAGCACTCATGAAAGCCGTTGCCGCACTGGCCATCGCCGCTCTTGCCCCAATGGCCGCCTACGCCGCGGGGCCCGCCAATCCGGCGGACCGCTACGACTACAACATGCGCAGCACCAACAAGGACGGCTACGTTCCCGATGCGCAGCGTGCCACCAACAAGGACGGCTACGTCCCAGACTCGCAGCGCGCCGGGGACAAGTTCGATCCGTACACGCAAGGCGCAAAGCAAGGCACGGCCTCTTCGCTGGCGGATGACAAATCCACGCAGCCGAAATCGTCTGGCAAGTCACACAACAGCCATAAGAAGGCGCCTGCCAAGAAGGACGCCGAGTGATCCGGCGACAATCGTTGATTTCCGGATCGCATCGGACAGGACTTGATCCCGCGCAAGTCCTCGTGCGCTTTGCGCCGCCAAACTTGCGCGCATGACATCGCCTCCCTCCCCCGACGCCGGCAGCGCCATCGCTGCCGGCCAGCCCGGTCACCACGAAACCAACGTCCGCCCCGCCCACCAGCGCACATCGCGCCCTCCGCCGCATAGCTGGCCGCTGGGTGCCGCCAGCCTGCTCGTGCTGGGGCTCAACACCGTGTTCTGGTGCCTGCTGCTGTTCCCGCTGGCACTGCTGAAGCTGGCCTTGCCGATGCCCGGTGCCAGGCGGCGCCTCGACCCCATACTCAATGCCGTCGCGCGTGCATGGATCCGTTGCAACGGCGCGTGGTTCGGCGCGATCCAGCGGCACGCGTGGGACGTTGACGGCGTGACCGGCCTGGCACGTTCCGACTGGTACCTGGTCAACTGCAACCACCAGTCGTGGGTGGACATCTTCGTGCTGCAGCGTGTGCTCAACGGGCGCGTGCCGCTGCTGAAGTTCTTCCTCAAGCAGCAGTTGCTCTATGTGCCGTTCATCGGCCTGGCGTGGTGGGCGCTGGACTTTCCGTTCATGAAGCGCCACACGCGGGCGCAGTTGCGCCGCAAGCCCGAACTGCGGCGCGAGGACCAGGAAACCGCGCGGCGCGCCTGCGAGAAATTTTCTCTGTCTCCCACCAGCGTGATGGTGTTCGCCGAAGGCACGCGCTTCAGCGAAGCCAAGCGCGCGGCGCAGGCGTCGCCGTACCGACACCTGCTCAAGCCGCGCGCAGGCGGGCTTGCAGTGACAATCAACTGCATGGGAAGTCGCTTTCGTGCGCTGCTCGACGCCACCATCGTTTATCCGCACGGTTCACCGAGCTTCTGGCAGTTTGCGTGCGGACGTACGGGCCCGGTAATCGTGCGCATGCGGCAACTGCCCATCCCGACTGCATTCTGCAACGCAGACTACGGCACCGATTCCAGATTCCGTGGCGATTTCCATCGCTGGCTCGACGCACGCTGGCAGGAAAAGGACGCGGAGATCGATGACCTGCTGGCGCAGTCGACGGACCGCTGAAGCCGCTTTCGAAAGTGGATCAGGCGGCAACTTGTTCAACGCAGTCGAACGAGTTGCTCTGGAAAATCGTAGGGAAAGCCGTCCGAAAGCGCTCACCATGGCGGCATCGGCCCGCGCAACACGCACACCGCGCGCCACCGTCAAGGAGCAGCAAATGGGACTTCTGGTAAATGGCCAGTGGCAGGACAAGTGGTATGACACCGCCTCCACCGGCGGGCGCTTCGTGCGCAAGGACGCAGCATTCCGAAACTGGATCACGGCCGATGGCGCACCGGGCCCGTCGGGCAACGGCGGCTTCGCGGCGCAGGCCGGGCGCTACCATCTGTACGTCAGCCTTGCGTGTCCGTGGGCGCATCGCACGCTGATCATGCGGCGCCTCAAGGGGCTGGATGACATGATCGGCGTCTCGGTCGTGCACTGGCTCATGCGTGAAGAAGGCTGGACCTTTTCCGAAGGTCCCGGCGTGGTGCCAGACACTGTCAATCACGCGCGCGTACTGCACCAGGTCTATACGGCGGCAGATCCGCAATACACGGGCCGGGTCACGGTGCCCGTTCTGTGGGACCGGCAGCGGGCCACCATCGTGAACAACGAGTCGTCGGAAATCCTGCGCATGATGAACAGTGCGTTCGACGCGATCGGCGCCAGGCCGGGCGATTACTACCCGGCGGAATTGCGCGAGGAAATCGACGCGGTCAACGCGCGTGTCTATGACACCGTCAACAACGGCGTGTACAAGGCCGGCTTCGCCACGATGCAGCAAGCGTATGAAGAAGCCGTGTGGCCGCTGTTCGAGACGCTCGACTGGCTCGACAACCGGCTGTCGATGCAGCGCTATCTCGTGGGCAATCGCTTGACGGAGGCTGACATCCGGCTGTTCACCACGCTGGTTCGCTTCGACCCCGTGTATGTGGGGCACTTCAAGTGCAATCTGCGGCGGATTGCCGATTACCCTGCCCTGTCAGCGTTTGTGCGAGATATCTACCAGCATTCGGGTATTGCGGAGACTGTGAATGTTGAGCACATCAAGCGCCATTACTATGAAAGCCACCGTACGCTGAATCCGGCAGGTATCGTGCCTGCGGGGCCGGTGCTGGATCTCGATGCGCCGCATGGGCGGGAGACGCTTGCCTGACTTCAGACCGGCAGCCTGTCCACGGCACTCCGCCCCCGCGCAATCGCCCCCGTCAGTGACGGACTCCCTGCGCTGTCGCTACCCGCAAAACTCACATTACCTACCCCCGCGGGCGACGCCCACGTGGCCGCATCTTCTCCGGCAAGGCTGTCAGGCCGATAGCTGTAGCCGTGCGCCCATCGGTTGACGGTGATCGCGCGAATGACATCCTTTGACGCAAACCCGGCAGTCCCGAGCATGCGGTCAAGCTGTGTACGGATGCCACGCTCCAGTTCGCTGAACGGCGTGCCGAGCAGGAACGCACGCCCTGCGCGGAAACGCTCGCGTGCGCTCATGCCGCTGTCGGGCACCGTCGGCACGTAGAGCATGTGCAGCACCGCCGGATCAGCCGGACTTGTGCCGGCAGGCGGCTCCAGCCAGAGATCGGTGTAGGCCATGGCCGGCGCGTGAATGCGCCGCGTCTGGAGCGCGGCAAATGCGCGCCAGTGGTCGAGCGCGACCTTCGTATAGACCAACGGCGCTTTCACTTCGGCACGCATGGTGTCGCGCTGCGTAGCCGGCAGCGATGGCATCAGGTACGGCACCATCATGTTCCAGCCCGCGAGCACCACGTGGCGCGCTTCGATGCGATGCAGGTTGCCGCGCCAGCCATATGTGACACGCGTGATCGGTCCGTCCGGATCGACGGCGATGGCCGTGGCTTCCAGGCGCAGCCGCACCGGCGCACCTTCCTGGTCGAGCCGCCCGTAATCGAAGGCCGCATTCATGATGTCCGACGGACGCGTTAACTTCGCCACGCCTGGAATCATGCGCTGCACGAGCAGTCGCGCGAGCGAGGCATTGCCGTCCGGGAACCACAGCCGCGAAGCCGGCGATTTTCCAAGGCGAGGATCGGGCGAAGGCGCCGGCATGCCCGCGCCCGCCGGCAGACCGATGCCGATGGCATCCGCCACGCTGATGCCGTCGGCATCGAGCGCATAGGTATCGTTGCTGCGGCTGCGCAGGAAGCGTTGTCCGGCCAGGCCGATGCCGGCCTTGTCGCGCAGGAATGCCGCGTAGCGCGTGCTGCGGAGGTACGCCGCACGTTCGCCGGCCGGCATGCCCGTCAGATAATCGGTGGTGCCGTCGACAAGCCGGGCCAGTGCCGCGCGATCCTGCAGCGGCAACGGCGCAGCATCGAGGAAGCGCGACAAGGCTGCTGCGTCCGGCGCCGCGGCGCCCTGCCGCCCGGCCCGTGCATCGACGTATTCGCCAAACGGGTCGCCGGCCAGCCACTGGTCGCGGCCGAAGTGGTCGGCATCGAAGAACACCGCACGGCCCATGCCGAGCGCGGCGTAAGGGTCCGCCTGTTCGGCCGGCGGTGTGCGTGCGGCATCGACGCCCAGGCCGGTGAACAGTTCGCGCACGGCAGCGTCGGTGGCGGCCGAGGGCGGCACCTCGGCGCTGCCGCCATAGGTCACCAACCGCTTGCCGCGCACCGTGAACTCGTTGCGCTTGGCGTGACCGCCGAAATCGTCGTGGTTATCCAGGACCAGGATGCGCTTCCCGGTCCCGAAACGACGCTGGTAGAACCACGCAGCCGCCAGCCCGCTCAGCCCGCCGCCCACCACCACGAGATCGAAGGACTCGCGGGCCATCACCGTCGGATACTTGGCGCCTTCGCGCGCGAGGCTGTGCGCAAGCGTGAATGTGCCGGCATGGTTGCCGCGCAACCCAGTCAGCGCGGGCGGATAAGCTGCGCCCGGCCGCCCCTGCGCGGCGGCCAGCAGTTGCGCGGGCGCCATGCCGGCGGCGATGGCGAGCGCGGTGCCGTTGAGGAAATCTCTGCGCGAAATCGTCATGGGTCGTCGTGGCGGGATCAGCGGGTGGCTTCGAGCTGGCGCCGGCGTGCCGCTACGTCAGCTTCGCTGACAGGCGCGGCGCGGTTGCCCCAACTGCCGCGGATGAAAGTGAGCACGTTGGCAAGCTCCTGGTTGTCCAGGGTCCAGCCATAGCCGGGCATGTGATAGTCGGTCGGCGCCGTATTGATGCGGGCGGTCACCGCGCCATTCAGCAACAAGTTCACGAGCGAGGCCGGGTTCGGGTCCGCCACCGTCGGGTTGCCGGCCAGCGGCGGAAACACGCGCGCAAAGCCTTTGCCGTCGGCGCCATGGCAAGGCATGCAGAACTGCGAATACTGGCGCGCGCCAGGGCTGTCGTAGCGGCCCTGCAGCAGGCTTGGCGCAGTCGATGTGTCATGCTGGAACGGCCGGGTTTCGCCGCGAGCGCCGGGCAGCGACTTCAGGTAGGCGGCCACGGCATCGAGATCGGCTGGCGTCATGTATTGCGTTGCCGTGGAGATGACCGTGGACATCGGCCCGAACGACGTCGCGTGCGCATTGCGTCCGGTGCGCAGGAACTCGGCGATTTCCGCGCGCGACCAGGCGCCCAGGCCCGTCATCTGATCGCCGGTCAGATTGGTGGCCGACCACCCTTCCACGCTGGCGCCCGACAGGAAACGCTTGCTGCGCTCGTCGAGGCCTTTCTCGCCATACAGCCAGCCGCGCGGCGTGTGGCACGCCCCGCAATGCGCGACAGCTTGCACGACGTATGCGCCGCGGTTCCACGCCGCGTCCTTTGCGGCATCGGTGCGCACCGGTGACCCACTCACATACAGCGCGTTCCACACGATCAGCAGCGAGCGCATGCTGTACGGCCAGTGCATCTGGGCGTCCGTGTTGCGCTGGGTGACGGGGACCACGCTGGCGCGCATGTAGGCATAGAGCGCGGCAATGTCTTCGGCCCGCATGCGCGCGTACGACGGGTAAGGCATGGCCGGATACAGCCGCCTGCCGTCGCGCGCGACGCCCTGGCGCACCGCACGGTCGAATTCGGCGAGCGTGTAGCCGCCGATACCGGTCGTGACATCCGGCGTGATGTTGGTCGAGTAAAGCGTGCCGGCTTCGGTGCGGATTGGCAGACCGCCGGCGAAAGGCTTGCCGCCTTCGCGCGTATGGCAGGCCACGCAGTTCGCGACGCGCGCAAGATAGCGGCCGCGTTCCACCTCGGCGGAGGCGGCATCCGCTGCGGCAGCGGGGGCGATGCTGCCCGGCAAGCCGGCGAACAGGCCAGCGAGCAGCGTGGCGGCGCTCAGCAGCCGCCTTGCAGGGAAAAACATGGATCCGTCCAGGTCTTATTGTTCTGGGGTTGCACGGCAGCGTGCCGTCGGGGCGTCCAGTCTCAGGCGCCGGCTACCGCGAACTTTGCCACCATCAGCAGGCAAAACACCAGCCCGGCCGCCAGCGACACGCCGGTCAGGATCAGCGGCACCGGCCGCATGTTCTCGAGATCGCGCTGGTGCTCCTGGCCCTTGCGCAGGCCGAGAAAGCCCCACAGCACAGTGCGGGCAAGCCTCAACGGGTTCATGGCGACTCCTTTGTCTCGGGGAGGCAGCCGCCCTTGCGCTGCCAGTCCCTGGCGCCGATTATCGGCGCCAGCCTGCGGACATGACAGCAGCAGATATCGTGAATTCTTGCATATCAGATGGGGGGCCCGGCGTGCCGCTTCCGGCGCAGCGCCCATTCCAGCAACTCGAATCCGGCCTGGACCGCCAGGGCCAGCACGGCGGCGGGTATGGCGCCGGCCAGCAGCATCACCGTGTCGTTGAGCGCTAGCCCGGTGGCAATGCGCTCGCCGTAGCCCCCGGCGCCGACGAACGCCGCGATGGTCGCGGTCCCCACGCTGATGATCGCCGCGGTCTTCACGCCGGCCAGTACCACCGGCAGCGCCAGCGGCAGTTCGACGTAACGCAGCACCTGCAGATCGCGCAGGCCCAGCGCACGCGCCGCGTCCCGCATGCTGACGGAAACCTGCTGCAGCCCCGTGCAGGTATTGCGCACGATCGGCAGCAATGCGTAGAGGAACAGTGCCACCATCGCCGGCCAGACGCCGATGCGGCCGAGCAACGGAATCAGCATGGCCAGCAGCGCCAGCGACGGCACCGTCTGCAGCATGCTGACCACGCCGAGCACACCCTGCCCCAGCCGCCGACGCCGCGCCGACACGATGCCGAGCGGCACGCCCGCGAGAGTGGCCGCGCCCACGGCGCCAACCACCAGCGCAACGTGGCGGCGTGTCAGGCGCAGCGTGTCGGTATCAAGCAGCGCCTGCATCAGGCCGGCGCGTGCTGGCGCCTTCGCCGCATGGCCGGACAGGAAGTCTCGCGCGATCGCCGCGAACGACTGGCCGTCGATTTCGGCCGCCGCGTTCATCGCCACCATGTCCGCCGCGCTGATGCGTCCGGCCAGCGCCTGCAGCGCCTGCCAAGCCGCCGGAAACCGGCGCGGCACGTCCAGCCGGTAAACGACCACGGCGTCATAGCGCGGAAAGAAGTGCAAATCATCCTCTAGCACGCGCAACTGGTATTTGCGGATCTTGGCGTCCGTCGAATAGATGTCGATCACATCGACCTGCCCGGCTGCCAACGCTTCGTAGGCTACACCGTGGTCGAGTCCGACCGGCTTCTGCGGAAGCCCATAACGCCTGGCCAGTCCCGGCCATCCATCGGCACGCCCCAGGAACTCATGCGACAGGCCCATGCGCAACTGCGACTGCCGCGCCAGATCGCTCAGCCGGCGCAAGCCAGGGGCACGCGTTTCCTGCACAGCCAGCGCATAGGTGTTCTCGAATCCCAGCGCGATGCCCGCGCCGAGCCCCATCGGCCGCAGCGCATCGTTGATCTGTGCCAGCGTCGCGCCCGGCGGCAGCTTCAGGATCTCGCTCGCGAGCGTGCCGGTGTAGTCGGGATAGAGGTCAATGCTGCCCGACCTTAACGCTTCGAACACGATCGCGGAATTGCCCAGCCCCGCGTGATGACGCGCATTGCCGGCAGCTTGCGTCAGCAATTCCCCAAGGATGTAGGACTCGGTAAAGCGCTTGGAACCGACGCGGAGGCTGTCGCCGCCCTGAGCCTGGCATGCAGACGCAAGCGCAATCAGCATGCCGGCGAAGCACGCGGCCATACCGGGAAACACACCTCTGCGGCTGAATAAGGACAAAGCGTCGGCTCCGGGGGGCGTGGTTGGCCGATGTGCATTCGGCATCTCTACATCATAGGCGGGCGCGTGCGCATGACGTCATAGCGAAATAGTATTTGCAATTCGCATGATTGACCATGCAGAATCCATAATTCGCATACAAACACGTTCGCCTTTGATGGAAATCCGGCAACTCGAAGCCTTTGCAGCGGTCGTCACGACCGGCAGCGTCACCGCCGCCGGCCGCCTGCTCGGCCGCTCGCAGCCCGCTATCACTCGGCTGATCCAGGAGCTGGAAGGCGAACTGGGCTTCGCGCTGTTCACGCGCAGCGGTCCGCGCGTGAGCCCTACGGAGCAAGGCTTCCTGCTCTATGACGAGGTGGAACAGACGCTGGCGGGGCTGCAGCAGATCCGCATGCGTGCTGCAGCGCTTGCACGTGGCGATGGCCGGCCGCTGCGCATCGCCGCCACGCCGGCACTGTCGGCCGGCTTGCTGCCCGCCGCGCTCGCGCTGGCGTTCGGGCGCGGGCTGTGCGCGCCGGAGCGCGTGGAAGTGCAGAGTGTGTCGCCCGAGCAGGTCGTGCATGCGGTGCTGACCGGCGCGGCCGAAATCGGCGTGAACAGCCTGCCGCTCGAACACCGCGGCGTGAACGTCCATTGGATCGGACAGGCCGGCTGCGTGGCGGCGATGCGCGTCGACGATCCACTCGCGGCCTGCGAGACTGTGCGCCTGGCGGACTGCCGCGACCGCCGCATCGTCACGATGCAGAACCCGTACCGCCTGCGGCGCCGAACGGATGCCGCCTTCAAGCGCGCTGGCATCGGCCCGGCCGGCGTGATCGACACCAATACGTCGATCAATGCGCTGACACTGGTGCGCGCCGGGCTCGGCATCGCCGTACTGGAACCCATAACCGCGCGCGGCCTGCCGCTCGCCGACATCGCCGTGCGCCCCGTCGACGCGGACATCCCGTTCTATTTCGGCGTGATCACGCCGCAAGCGCGCCCGGCCAGTGCCGTCGTACTCGGACTGGTCGACCTGCTGGCCGAGGCCTCTGCCGCGCTACTGCCTGATTTCGTGCGCCGCGATCCCGCCGAACATGGCGCGCTACTGCAGTCGCTGTATGGCGACGGCGCAGCCCCGACTGAAGATATCGAATCCCTGAGTCATGACTGACACCAACACCCCATGCGGCGCGGCTGGCCTGGCCGCGCTCGAAGCGCGTTTGCGCCAGGATCTTGCCTGGCTGGAACTGCCGGCCAAGGCCTGGACCATGCCGCGCACCCACGAAGGACAAGCCGTGCTCGACGTCGCGGTGATCGGCGGCGGCATGGCGGGGCTGGCGGTCAGCGCCACGCTCAAGCACCTTGGCATCCAGGCCTGCGCGTTCGACCAGTCGCCGGCAGGCTTCGAGGGCCCGTGGGCCACCACGGCACGCATGGAAACCCTGCGCTCGCCCAAGCAGCTCACTGGGCCCGCACTCGGCCTGCCCGCTCTGACCTTCCGCGCGTGGTTCGAGGCGCAGTTTGGTGGCGAGGCATGGGAAGCGCTCGACAAGATCCCGCGCCTGCAGTGGATGGACTACCTGCGCTGGTACCGGCAGGTGCTCGACCTCGATATCCGCAACGCGCACCGCGTCGAGCAGGTACTGCCGCGTGCCGACGGCCTTGTCGCACTCTCGATGGTGGCGCCGGAGGGTCCGCGCACGGTGCTGGCGCGCCGCGTGGTACTTGCCACCGGCCGTGACGGCCTCGGCGGCGCTTACGTGCCGCCGCTCGCCGAAAACCTGCCGCGCAAGCTGTGGGCGCATTCGTCCGACGACATGGACTACACCAGCCTGCGCGGCAAGCGCGTGGGCGTGGTCGGCGCGGGCGCCTCGGCCATGGACAGCGCCGCCACCGCGCTGGAGGCAGGCGCCGCGAGCGTCGACATGCTGATCCGCCGCGCGGATATCCCCCGCGTCAACAAGAGCAAGGGCGCGGGAAATCCCGGCCTGACCTTTGGGCACAATGGCCTGTCCGACGAATGGAAATGGCGCCTGCGCCATTACATCAACAGCCAGCAGGTACCGCCGCCGCGCGGCAGCACGCTGCGCGTCTCGCGCCATGCCAATGCGCGCTTCAACCTCGGTTGTGCGCTCGACGCGGTGGACGTAGACGGCGATGTGCTGCGCGTGCGCACGCCCAAGGGCATATTCGAGCTGGACTTCCTGATCTTCTCGACCGGCTTCCGCATCGCGCTGGAGACCCGCCCCGAGTTCACCGCGTTCGCGCCGCATATCCGTTTCTGGCGCGACCGTTTCGATCCTCGGCCCGGACAGGAAGACGGCGAATTGTCCGATTCCCCCGATCTCGGCCCGGTCTTCGAATTCCAGGAGAAGACGCCGGGCGCTTGTCCGGGGCTGTCGCGCATCCACGCATTCTGCTACCCGTCCGCGCTGTCGCACGGCACGGTGTCGGGCGATATCCCCGCCATTAGCGACGGCGCGAAGCGCCTGGGCCAGGGCATTGCCGGCCTGCTCTACCAGGAAGACGTTGAACTGCACTACGCCGCGCTGCAGGCCTATGCCGAGCCTGAAGTGTTTGGCGACGAATGGGTGCCGGCACCGCCGCCCGCACTGAAATCCTGATTCTGAACCCGACCGGAACCTCACAAGCACCATGAGCCAAGCCCCCACGCCGCCGGACCTGATCGACGCGATCTCCGGCCTGCAACCCGGCAGCGCGACGCACGCGCTGCGCCACCAGCGCGAGAAGGTCGTGGCAGCCACGCAAGGCAGCTACGACGCGCTGTTCGACCCGGCCCTGCCCGGCCTGACGCTGGTGGAACGCCTGCTGGTCGCGCTCTACGCCGCGCGCCTCACGCCGTCGCCGAAGCTGGCCAACCACTACCGCGCACGCCTGGCCGTGGCCGGCGCCGATGCCGCAGCGATCGCCATCGCCGAACAAGGCACGCCCGCCGATGCCGCCGATCCGCGCCTGCGCGCCATGCTGACGTTCACGCGCACGCTGATCGAAAAACCGATCGAAGGCGACAAGGCCGCGCTCGAAGCGCTGCCCGCTGCAGGCCTGACCACGCCTGCCGTGGTCACGCTGGCGCAATTGATCGCCTTCTTGTCATATCAGGTACGGCTCGTCGCCGGCCTCGATGCCCTGACGGCACTGAACGACAACGCAGGAGCACAGGCATGAGCGAGATCATCCAATCCCACGGCTTTACCAACGAAGTGCTGGACTGGAAGGCCTGGCTCGACATCGTCGAACTGGACCAGGCCACGCCCGAGCAGGTCGCCGTGCTCGACGAAAGCCACCCCAAAGCCCGGGTGCAGGACTACTACCGTTTTCTCGTGCACCAGCCCGAGATCCTGCGCCAGCGCTCCACCGCGTTCAACGCGATCATGTACGCGCCCGGCGGCATGCCGCGCGCCGAGCGTGAACTGGCTACCACGGTGGTGTCGCGGCTCAATGGCTGTGTTTATTGCGCTTCCGTACATGCGCAGCGCTTCGAGCAGCTTGCCAAGCGGAATGACGTGATCAAGCAGGTATTCGAGGATCCGCGTACGGCTGGCACGACGGAGCGGGAGAAGGCAATTGCTAAGTTTTCGGTCGAGTTGACGGAAAATCCGGCGGGTGTGTCAGCGGAGAGTCTGGCTGCGCTGCGCGAGGTGGGAGTCAGCGAAGCGGAGATTCTGGACTTGATTCACTCGGTCGCGATCTTTGCGTGGGCGAACCGGTTGATGTTGAATTTGGGGGAGCCGGTGTTTCCGGCCGACGCCACTGCCGCGTAGCACTCCCGCTCCGTCATTCCTGCGGCGGCGGGATTTCGAACGATTCATCCAATGCAATCAGCCGATCGCACAGCGGGACGCTACGCAGCGTCGCAATGCACCGCCAGCCAGACCGTCGGCTCGCCGCCATCAGTCCATGCGACGCGATGACGGCAGTGCGCTGGCACGTGCAGCCAGTCGCCGGGCCGCATGACGCGCGGGGCCGTATCGCCCTCGCACTCGATTCCCGCGCTGCCACTGACGACCATCACCCATTCGTCCTGCGGGCTGTCGTACCAGAAGCCCGGCGGGCTGGCCTGGCCATTGGAGATGATCCGTTCGATCTTCAGGCCCTTCCGTTCCAGCAAAGGCTGAAAGATCTCGTCGGGCGCGCCGACAGGGACGTCGGCGAAGAGATTGCCGTGCTTCGGGTCCATGTCGGCCTCCGGAGATTCAGTCGCCCGGCCCGGGCGCCAGCACGTCGCGTGCGCCGTTGCGACCCATCGGCGAGACCAGGCCCGCGGCTTCCATCTGCTCGATCAGCCGCGCGGCGCGGTTGTAGCCGATGCGAAGCTGGCGCTGGACTGCAGAGATCGATGCGCGGCGTGAATTGAGCACAAAGGATGCGGCCTCGTCATACAGCGGATCGGCTTCGCCGTCGCCGTTGCTATCGCCGAACAGATCGCTGGCACCCACCTCGGCGGCATCGCCGGCGAGGATGGCTTCATCGTAGTCGGGTTCGCCGAACTGCTTCCAGTGCTCGACCACGCGGTGCACCTCATCATCCGCGACAAACGCGCCATGCACGCGCTGCGGATAGCCGGTACCCGGCGGCAGGAACAGCATGTCGCCCTGCCCCAGCAGGCTTTCCGCGCCCATCTGGTCGAGGATGGTGCGCGAATCGATCTTCGACGACACCTGGAACGCTACGCGTGTCGGGATATTGGCCTTGATCAGGCCCGTGATGACGTCCACCGACGGACGCTGCGTGGCCAGGATCAGGTGGATGCCAGCCGCACGCGCCTTCTGCGCGAGCCGTGCGATCAGCTCCTCGATCTTCTTGCCGGCCACCATCATCAAGTCGGCCAGTTCGTCGATCACGACCACGATCAGCGGCAGCGTGGATAGCGGCTCCGGCGCGTCCGGCGTCAGCGAGAACGGGTTCGGCACCTTCTGCTCCGCGGCCTCGGCCGCGCGGATCTTCTGGTTGTAGCCGGCCAGGTTGCGCACGCCGAGCGCCGACATCAGCCGGTAGCGCTTTTCCATCTCGCCGACGCACCAGTTCAGCGCATGCGCGGCCTGCTTCATGTCGGTGACCACCGGTGCGAGCAGGTGCGGAATGCCTTCGTAGACCGACAGCTCGAGCATCTTCGGGTCGATCATGATCAGGCGCACGTCCTCGGGCGTGGCCTTGTATAGCATCGACAGGATCATCGCATTGACCGCCACGGACTTGCCCGAGCCCGTGGTGCCCGCCACCAGCAGGTGCGGCGCGCGGGCCAGGTCGGTCACGACCGGGTGGCCCGTGATGTCCTTGCCCATGGCCAGCACCAGCCGCGAATTGTGCGACTGGAACGACGACGCCCGGACAATCTCGGACAGCCGGATCATCTGCCGGCGCGCATTGGGCAACTCCAGGCCCATGCAGGTCTTGCCGGGGATGGTCTCGACCACGCGGATCGACGTCACGCCAAGCGCGCGCGCCAGATCCTTCATCAGGCCGACCACCTGCGCGCCACGCACGCCCATCGCGGGCTCGACTTCGAACCGCGTGATCACCGGGCCGGCGCTGGCGCCTACCACGGCGACCGGTACCTTGAATTCCGACAGCCGCTGTTCGATCAGCTCACCGGTCTCGCGCAGGCGCTCTTCGGAAACCTGCTCCGTATGGTCAACCGCAGCTTCCAGCAGTTCTGTCGGGGGCAGGCGGTAATCGACGATGACGCGCGGTGCAGGCGCGGGTGCCGGAGCTACCGGCGCGGGCTGGACGGGCTGCGCGTTGAGCGGAACCGTCTTGCCGACCACTGCGGGCAGCACGATACGCGGCTTGGCCGCCGGGGCAACCGGTGCCGGTGCCGGCTCGGGTTCGGGCAACGGCTCGGATTCAGGTACCGACGCACCCAGCAAGGCATTGGCATCGACGAGCGTTTCCGCCTCGAAAGCATCCTCAGGTTCCGCTTCAGGGAGCGGACCGTCCTCCATGACGAACGCCGGTGCAGCTTCCGATGCGGACGCAGCGTCGACTGGGGCGTCAGCTTCGGCTTCGGCTTCGGCTTCGGCTTCGGCTTCGGCTTCGGCTTCGGCTTCGGCTTCGGCTTCGGCTTCGGCTTCGGCTTCGGCTTCGGCTTCGGCTTCGGCTTCGGCTTCGGCTTCGGCTTCGGCTTCGGCTTCGGCTTCGGCTTCGGCTTCGGCTTCAACGGCGAGTTCGGTGATGGACGAAGGTTCCCCGAATTCCGTCGACTCCGGCGCGGCTTCCTCTACCGCAGGAGCGGCCGGAGCCTGCGCTTCGACGGCCGGCTGAACAGGCACTGCCTTGCGCGACAGCATCTGCAGCTCGGCCAGCAGTTGCAGCGCTTCCTGGCGGATAGCTTCGACCGTAGCTTCGTCCGCCTCGGATCCCTCCACTTCAGCGGTCTGCGCAGCCACTTCGGTGGCGTGGCTGTCGGTCATCTCGATGGATGGAACCGCCTCGACAACGATGGGATCAAGCACGGCGACTGCGTCATCAGTCGTCGTTTCGGCGAGAACCTCAGTTGTCGCCGTGGCGGGCGCATTGGCCACTGCCGCTTCGACAGCGGGGGCAACCGCCGCAGAGGCAGCCGCGACCGTTGCCGCTGCCTTCGCAGGCGCGGCGGCCACCGCTGCTTCCGGCAAGGTCGTGATGGCAGAGCGAACGATCGGTTGCGGCTGGCGGAACGGCGTGCTGACCACCGTGGCGCGAGCGGGTGCGGGCGCGGCCGGACGGGATGCAGCAGCCGGGGCCGGCGTCGGCGTTGCAGCGGCCGCGGCGGCAGCCTGCAAGCTCACCGGACGGCGCGGCGGCGGATTCTGCTGGGCGCGTGGTGCCGTGGCTTCTGGCACGGACTGCGCGGCAGGCCGCACGGGCGGCTTCACCGCGCCGGGCGATTCGGCATGATGCAGCCAGATCTCGCCGGGCTGGGGCGGCGACTCGCGCGTGCGGGGCGGCGGCTGCCAGGCCGGCTGGCGGCGCGCGGAAACGGCGTCGAAACTGCGGTGGCGCGGCGATGGCGCGTTCCAGCCGCCGGATGCGGCACCGTTGGCCGCGGTCGATTCCCAGCGTTCGGGTTCGCGCATCGGCTGGGTCGGCACGAATTCGGCGGGCTCGTCTTCGGCGCGCGGGGCGCTGAGCGGCTTGCGCAGCAGGAACAGGCTGCGCCATGTCTCTCCGAACACCATCGGTGCGGCCAGCGCGAGCACGCCCAGCATCACGAACAAAGCGCCGGTCCAGCCGAACAGGTTACCGACCATGCCGCCGAGCGCGCGGCCGGCCGAACCGCCCGCCGTCCCGCCTTCGCCGCCGGTCAGCGCCTCCAGCGATGCGCTTGCACAGAGCACGATCACCGTGCCGAGCCAGATGCGCAACGAGCCCGGGCCGGAAAGGCGCCGTTCGCGCGCCAGCAGGCCGCCGAAGAACCGCCACACGAGCGGCACCAGCCACAGAGTCGAAAATCCGAACCAGCCAAAACCCATGATCGCCACGCCACGTTCAAAACTACGGGCAGCGATTGTAGCGGTTAAGGCGGCCGGCCATCGCCCCGGGCAGCGCAATAAAGCGCAAGTATTCGTAAGCGCGGCGTGCCGGCAACACTCCCCTGCCCTGCCGCTCGCTACCGGGCGCTACGGGTCGCTACCGATCGCTACTGGCTGCCAGCGCGGAACGGGTACTTGGCGAAGATCTGTCCGACGACCTTGTCGATGCGCTGCTGGATATTGGACTGGTCGTGCGTATCCACGCTGCCCACGGCAACGCCTTCCCAGACCAGCTTCATCGCCTTGCGGTCGACGACGTCGATGTTCAGCGTGCCTTCGGTGTACGTGTACACGTCGTTATAGAAGCCGTAGCCCGGCCACGGCGCGTAGAGCCCGCCGCGATAGCCGTAGTAGCCCATCATCGGCGGCGGCGCCGGCGTGACCTGCACCTTCTCCTGCGTGCGCGCGTTGAAATTGACCAGCAGGTCGGGCGCCTGGGCGTTGTACTGATACCCGCGCGATGTCATCTCGCGCTGCACCGCGCTTTTCAGGTACTGCGTGGTCAGGCTTTCGTAACCCTGCCGGTCCGTGCCCGGGTTCTGCACGAAGCCGAAGCTGCGGTACACGCTGAAATCCGTGTTGTGGTTGTAATCGGTCTTGATATCCGGTGCGCTCGCGCACGCGGCCAGCAACGCCGATGCCACGACAACAGCCGTTGCCGTCCTGCTTCTCGGAAGTTCCACGATACGTCTCCAGGAACTCGCGGCAGTGGCTAGTTCCACTTGCCGCCGGCACCACCGAGGCCCAGACGCCCGCCACCGATAAGCACCAGCGTCAGCGCCGCTGCCAGGTACATGCCTTGCAGCTCGAGCTGCCAGCCGCCGGTATCGTTGAGCATGGCGATCTGCTTCGTATGCACAAGGGCAACCGCAAACAGCATGTTGACCACCACGATCAGCGCCGCCAGACGCGTCCACAGGCCGAGGATCAGCAGCACGGGGGCAACGACCTCGCCGATATACGCGCCGTAAGCCACCCACGCGGGCAAGCCTGCCTGCGTCGCGGTCTGCTCGACGAAGCCCACCCCGCCCTTCAGCTTGGCAATGCCATGCAGCAGGATCAATACCCCAAGCACGATGCGCAACAGTGCCTTGCCCAGATCCTGCGAACCCTGAGAGCCGCTCATGGCCATCCTCCTTGTCGGTTGAGAACAGTAGGAGCACCCGGGAAACGCTTGCCATCCGCTGTGGACATCAATCCGGCCAAGCGACTTCGCCCGCACGCAACGGGGCTCGCCCCTGTACCTTAGTGCCCCGTGGCGTGAAGGTAAAGGCGCAAGCGTGGCGAATGCGCTCCATGGCACCGCCGTCAGACGGCGCGGTGCATGGCCGGCTGGCGTGGCTCGTGCATGCCGACCTTGCGCGCATTTTCGGGCAGGATCTCGCTGAGGAAATCGAGAAAGCGCCGGACGGCAGGCGTCACGCCCTTGCGCGACGGAAATACCGCGTGCAGCGTGCCCACGGGCATTTCCCACTGGGGCAGGAGCAGTTCCAGCTCGCCGGCATCGATCGCATCGCGGCAGTACATGCGCGGCAGCATGGCAACGCCGATGCCTGCAATCGCTGCCTCGCGCAGCAGCGAGAACTCGTCCGTGACCAGGCGTGGGTCGTAGGCGATCTGGATTGTCTCGCCGCTCTTGCAGCCGAGGACCCAGACATGCTTGCCGTCGTGCGGCTTTTGCCCGACGCCTGGCATGCCGTCGAGCGCCTGCGGCGTACGCGGGCGGCCGATACTGTCGAGCAGGCCGGGGCTGGCCACGAGCATGAGCTGGCTTTCACCGAAGGTACGCACGGCAAGACTCGAGTCCTCCAGGACATCGCGTACGCGCAAGGACAGGTCATAGCCCTCGCCGATCACGTCGACGCGTCGATTCGTGGCCTCCAGCTCGATGCGTACGGCCGGATTCGCGCGCATGAAATGGCCGATCGCCGGCGCCAGCAGGATCTGCGCGATGGCCACCGGGCAGCTCACGCGCAGTGTACCGCCAGGCTGGTCGCGCGCCTGCTCGATCACTTCGTGCGCGGCCTCTGCCTCCTTCAGCATGGCCCGGCAACGCTCGTAGTAAGACTCTCCAAGCGGAGTGACACGCACCTGGCGGGTCGTACGGCGCAACAGCTGCACGCCGAGGTCGCGTTCGAGCTGGGCAATACGCCGGCTCAGGCGCGACTTGGGAATCCCCGTGGCGCGGCTGGCTGCGGAAAAGCTGCCGTGCTCTACCACCTGGGCAAACAGCGACAGATCGTTAAGGTCCTGCATATCGGCCTCCGCCTGTGCAACGAAACCATGGACAGGGATCCCGACGCTCGTTGCATGAATAGAACAATTATTTGCATTTTGCCTCACTACCGACACCAATGGCCAGCCGCTAATCTGTGTTCATCGCAACCGCACCTTGTGGAGAAAGACATGAACATCCTGCAGATCGATTCGAGCGTTCTTGGTGGCCATTCCGTTTCGCGTAACCTGACCGCCAGCGTGGTGGCTGACCTGGTCGCCGCCAACCCTGGCGCCAAGGTGACCGTGCGCGATCTGGACCAGGATGCCCCGGCCCACCTGTCCGGCCATCTGCTGCCCGTGCTGGGCGGCCCGAAGGACGGCCTGAACGCCGCGCAGGAAGCCGAACTGCAGCGTACCGAAACGTGGCTGGCCGAGTTCCTGGCTGCCGACGTGCTGGTGGTGGGCGTGCCGCAATACAACTTCAGCATCCCGAGCCAGCTCAAGTCCTGGATCGACCGCATCGCCCAGGCTGGCCGCACTTTCAAGTACACCGAGAACGGCCCGGTCGGCCTGGCCGGCGGCAAGCGCGTGATCGTGGTGTCGTCGCGCGGCGGCGTGCGCCAGGATGCCAATGAACTGGATCTGCACGAAAAGACTGTGGACGTCGTGTTCCGTTTCCTGGGCATTACCGACATCACCTACGTGCGTGCCCACGGCCTCGCCATGGGACCGGACGCTCGCGAAGCCGGCCTGAGCAGCGCCCGCACGGAAATCGCGGCACTGAACGACGGCGGCCGCCTGGCCGCCTGACCGGCTCGCCCCTCGGGCGGAACGGGTCTATGATGAATGCGGGGCGCTACGGCGCCCCGCGTGCCATTGGCGACGTCACTGGCCAGCCTGCTGCGCTGGCTGGTTGCGTCCTTCGCCCAGTCATCGACCGATCCCGGGAGCCCGCATGACTTCAGCCCTGCTGCCAGCCGCCGCCATCCACCCGCCGCACGAACCCGCCTTGCTGTCGCAGTACCGGCACATCCGGTCCGCCACCGAGGCCATGGTCGCCGACCTGTCGGACGCCGACGCGACAGTGCAGTCGATGGAGGACGCGAGCCCGGCGAAATGGCACCTCGCCCACACCACATGGTTCTTCGAGGAATTCGTGCTGGCCGCGCGCGTGCCCGGCTACGAGCCGGTCGATCCGGCCTACCGTTTCCTGTTCAATTCGTATTACGAGTCGGTTGGCCCACGCCATCCGCGCCCGCGCCGCGGGCTACTGAGCCGCCCGTCGCTGGACGAGATCCTGGCCTACCGCGAGGCCGTCGACGAGTCGATGCTGACATTGCTGGGCACCGCCCAAACCGACGCCGAAGCGGCACTGATCACGCTCGGCCTGCACCATGAGCAACAGCACCAGGAACTGCTGCTGACCGACATCCTGCACCTGTTCGCACAGAATCCGCTGCGGCCCGCGTTCGCGCCCGAACTGCTGGAGCCGGTGATCGCCGACCCGCGCGCGGCGCCGGACTGGGTCGGCTTTGACGGCGGCGTGGTCGAGATCGGCCATAGCGGCGATGACTTCGCCTTTGACTGCGAGGGTCCGCGCCACAGGGTGTACCTGCAGCCCTATACGCTGAGCTCGCACCCGGTCAGCAACCGCCAGTGGTTCGAATTCATCGACGATGGCGGGTACCAGACCGCCGGCTTGTGGCTCTCGGATGGCTGGCGCTGGGTGTGCGAGCAAGGCATTCAGGCGCCGCTGTACTGGGAAGAACGCGAAGGCACGTGGTGGCAGATGACGCTGCGCGGCATGCTCCCCGTCGACCCGGAAAGTCCCGTCACCCATATCAGCTTCTATGAGGCCGACGCCTTCGCGCGCTGGGCCGAGCGCCGGCTGCCGACCGAGGCAGAGTGGGAATACGCCGCACGCCATCTCCCGGCCACCGGGAATTTCGTCGAAGGCCGCGCGCTGCGGCCCTTGCCCGATCGCCAGAACACCTCCGGTGTGCTGCGCCAGATGTTCGGCGATGTGTGGGAATGGACCGGAAGCGCATTCCAGCCCTATCCGGGCTTCCGACCGAGTGCCGGCGCGGTCGGCGAATACAACGGCAAGTTCATGAGCAGCCAGATGGTGCTGCGTGGCGGGTCCTGCGTCACGCCGGAATCGCACATCCGGGCCAGCTACCGCAATTTCTTCTATCCGCACCAGCGCTGGCAGTTCACCGGCGTACGGCTCGCGGACGATGCCTGAGTGCGCAACGGCGTCAGCGGGCTGACCACCAGCGCCAGCCCAGCCATGCCAGCAGCGCCCAGGTCAGCACGATGATCGCGCCCGCCCACAGGTTGCGCGGGCGCTCGCCTTGCGCCGCCTGCCAGGCTTCCGCGCGTACGCGGCAGTCGGCTTTCACGGCCGCCGGCACAAGCCGCAACGCGAGCCAGATACCCAACGGCACCAGCAGGACGTCATCGACATAGCCGAGCACCGGAATGAAATCCGGCACCAGGTCGATGGGGCTGAACGCGTAGGCCACCACCAGCACCGCCAGCATCCGCGCCGCCAGCGGCGTGTCCGGATGGCGGCTGCAGAACCACAGCATTACCAGGCTCGACTTCAGCCGGCGCGCCCATTGCCGCAGGCGCTGGTTCAAGTTCACGCCCATTGCCGGCGTGCCGTTGGGCGGAATTTACTTGCCGCTGGCCGGCACGGCCTTGATCGGCTGCCCGCCGGGCTGCGCGACTGGAGCCTTCAGCGGCGGCGCGGCGACGATGGGCACCTGCGGGTAGAGCTTCTGCCAGCGCGATTTCAGTCCAGTGGCAATTTCCGCCTGGTTATAGCGCTCGGCAAAGTCGATCACCGTCATGCCCTGCTGGTTCTTCAGGCGCATGTCGGCGCCTTCGTCGAGCAGCAGCTTCACGGTCTCGATATGGCCACTACGCGCGGCCATCATCAGCGGCGTGGTGCCGTTCGGGCTTTCGGCGTCGATATAGGCGGCGTGGTCGATCAGGTATTTGACGACGTCGTTGTGGCCGGTCGTGCATGCGTAATGCAGCGGCGTCCAGCCGGTCTTGTTCACCTCGGCCTCCATGTCGTCGACCATCAGCTTGACCATATCAAGCTCGCCCTGAAGCGAAGCCATCATCAGCGGCGTCTCGCCCGCCGGGTTGGCTTTGTCGAAGTCGATGTCCTTGGCCTTGATCAGTGCCGCCGCTGCTTTCAGCGATTTCTCACGCAGCGCGATGACCAGCATCGGATCGCCACGGCTATCCGCGAGATTCGGATTCACGCCGCGGCCCAGCAGCTTCTGCACGGTGCGCGCGTCGTCGAATTCCACGGCCTTGCGCATATCGTCGACCGGCGCGGCCCAGACCAGCGCCGCGCAGCCGAGCAGTACAGCGCCCGTCAGGCTGCGGATGGATTTCAGGTCAAACATGGGCTTCCCTGTCGATGTGCTTGAAAAGCTTGAAGAAATTGTCAGTCGTCTGTTCGGCAATCTGCTCCACCGGCAGACCGCGCAGCTTGGCGATGAACTCGCCCACGTGGCGCACCCAGGCTGGTTCGTTGGTCTTGCCGCGGTACGGCACGGGCGCCAGGTACGGCGAATCGGTCTCGATCAGCATGCGGTCCAGCGGCACCTTGCGCGCGGTTTCCTGCAGGTCCGCCGCGCTCTTGAAGGTGACGATGCCCGAGAACGAGATGTGGAATCCCTCGTCCAGCGCCTGTTTCGCGACGTCCCAGGTCTCCGTGAAGCAATGCATCACGCCGCCGGCCTCGCCCGCGTTTTCCTCGCGCATCACGCGCAGCGTGTCGTCGGCCGATGAGCGGGTATGGATGATCAGCGGTTTGCCGGTCTGGCGCGCGGCGCGGATATGGGTGCGGAAACGCTCGCGTTGCCACTCCATGTCGGCGATGCTGCGTCCATTCAGCCGGTAGTAGTCCAGGCCGGTTTCGCCAGTGCCAACCACGCGCGGGTGAGCGGAGAGCTCCAGCAGGCGTTCCAGCGTGGGCTCTTCGCCCTCCTCGTAGTCCGGGTGGACACCAACCGACGCGTACAGGTTCGGATGCTGCTCGGCCAGCGCGAGCACGCGTGGAAAGTCTTCGAGCGTCACCGAGATGCAGAGCGCATGCGACACCTGGTTGGCGCGCATATTCTCCAGCAGTTCAGGTAGCCGGGCGGCCAGGTCGGGGAAATCGATATGGCAATGCGAATCTACAAAATTCATTATAAACAATGAGTTACGATGCAAACCTCTTGTATTTCACAAGGTTTGCGTGGGCCGGCCGGATTCCAGTTGCTTGCCCAGGATCTCCTCGACGGCACGGCGGAGGTTGCGGCCATTGTCGTCATCGGGGAAATGCACCCCAACACCCGGCGTCTTCATCGGTGTGCCCGGCGGCGTGATCCAGGCCACGTGCCCAGCCACCTGGTACTTCTGCGGCCGATCCAGCAGCGACAGAACCAGGAACACTTGCTCGCCAAGCCGGAACGGCCGGTTCGACGGCACGAAAATCCCGCCACGCGTCAGGAACGGCATGTATGCGGCGTAAAGCCCGGCCTGATCCTTGATCGACAAGGACAACACGTTCGGCCGCGATGGCGTTCCGCCCGTAGTTCCGGCCGAAGCGCCGGCCGCGCGAGGCGGCAAGGTTGCGACATCTGTACTCATGACTGACCCCTTTCTGACCTGCTACAGCTTTGTGTTATAGATGTTTTGGTCCTGCACCCCGGCTGTAGCCGGGCCCCGCGTACTGCGCCGGAGGCGTCAGTGGAACAGCTGCCGGTATTCAAGAAACACGGATTCCATCACCAGCCTCGACGCGAGCGGATGGTTCTCGCTGCGCCGGTGCGCGCTGAGGCGCGTGGCAAATGCCTGCAGCCGATGGGCATTGGAGGCACCCGCGCAACGCGCCAGCACGGTGCGCTCCTTCGGGAAGTAGCGCGGCACCGCGTTGCCCGAGGCGTCGAGCCGGCACTTCAGCAGATCGTACGTCCAGCGCTGGAGGATGCCAAGCACGGCGGGCACCGGCAGCTTTTGTAGTTGTTCCGCCGCACCAGTCGCGTCAAATTCGGCGCCAGCACCAAGTTGGCCGACCAGCCAGCGCTGCAGCGGCTGCTCCTCGGCCTCCGCGGCATGCAGAGCGGTCAGCGGCGAGCCGCCAGCCAGCGCAAGCTGCGCCTCGGCGTCGGCAACGCCTTGGCTCTTGAGCCAGGCCAGCGCCGCTTCTGGCGTTGGCCGCTGAGTGGAAAACTGGCGGCAGCGCGACAGGATGGTCGGCAGGATGCGATCGAGCCGGTCCGTAACGAGCAGGAAGACCGTCGACGACGGGGGCTCCTCGAGCGTCTTCAGCAACGCGTTGGCCCCTTCAACCTGCAGCGCGTCCAGCGGATAGACCACCACGACGCGCAGGCCCGCCCGGTGCGTGCCCACCCCCACCGCGTCAATCAGCGCGCGCACCTGCTCCATGCGAATGATCTTGCTGGGCGCCTTCTTCTTGCCGCTGTCATCGGCCTCGCCTTCACCGCCGGACTCCAGCGCTTCAGGTCGTACCACCGTGAAATCAGGATGGTTGCCCTGGCTGAACCAGTGACAGGCAGCGCACTGGCCACAGGGCTGGCCGTCTGGCCGCGGCGATTCGCACAGCAGACCCTGCGCAAAGTGCAGCGCTAGGTCACGCTTGCCGGTGCCCTGCTGGCCATGGATCAGCAATGCATGGGGGAGCCGCTCGCGCAGCGCGCCAAGCCGTTGCCAGTCTTCCGTTTGCCAGGGATAGAGCATGCGAATCAGTCAGTTAGCCGCGAAAGCCGAGGGGTCACCTTTACAACCGTGCCGCTGCCGATGACGCAACGGCACAGCGTCGGTCCATTATTATCGATCAATATAAAGCTGGAAAATCAAAGCGTTGAGATGATCTTTTCAAGTTCGACGCGAATGGCTTCAATGCTCTGCGTGGCGTCGATCACGCGGAAGCGTTCGGGCGCCTGCGCGGCGCGGCGCAGGTACTCGGCCCGCGTACGCTCGAAGAACGCGCGCGATTCCGCCTCGAACTTGTCGGGCTCGCGCGCGCCGGCCAGGCGCTCGCTCGCGGTTTCCAGCGGCACATCGAACAGCAGCGTCAGGTCCGGCTGCAGGCCGTCCTGTACCCACGTTTCCAGCGTTTCGAGCCGGGACGTGGCCAGCCCTCTTCCGCCGCCCTGGTAAGCAAACGTGGCATCGGTGAATCGGTCCGAGATCACCCAGTCGCCACGTGCCAGCGCCGGTTCGATGACCTCCGCGATGTGTTCGCGGCGCGCCGCGAACATCAGCAGCGCTTCGGTTTCCAGGTGCATCTTGCGGTGCAGCAGGATCTGTCGCAGGTCCTCTCCCAGCGGCGTACCGCCCGGCTCGCGCGTGGTGACAACGGCCGGGATGTCCTTGCGCTCGCGCAGCCGCGCCGCCACCGCGCCGATATGGGTGCTCTTGCCGGCGCCGTCGATGCCTTCGAAGGTAATGAATTTTCCGCGCATGGATGCTTATTTGCCGCGCTGGTACTGATCTACCGCGCGGTTGTGTTCGGGAAGCGTATTGGAGAAATGGCTGGTACCGTCGCCGCGCGCCACGAAATACAGCGCATCGGACGGGGCCGGCGCGGTAGCCGCGGCCAGCGAAGCCAGGCCCGGCAGCGCGATCGGCGTGGGCGGCAGGCCGGTACGGGTGTAGGTATTGTACGGCGTGTCGGTCTGCAGGTCGCGCTTGCGCAGGTTGCCGTCGAAGCGCTCGCCAATGCCGTAGATCACGGTCGGGTCGGTCTGGAGCATCATGTTCTTGCGCAGGCGGTTGACAAACACCGCGGCGATCATCGGGCGCTCGGTGGCCTGGCCGGTTTCCTTCTCGACGATCGACGCCATCACCAGCGCCTCGTACGGGGTCTTGTACGGCAGGTCCGCGGAGCGCGCGTTCCAGGCCTCGTTCAGCCGCCGCTGCATGGCCTTGTAGGCATGGCGGTACAGCTCGATATCGCTGCTGCCGCGCGCGAACAGGTAGGTGTCGGGGAAGAAGAGCCCTTCCGGGGCATCTTCCGTGGCGCCAATCGCCTTCATCAGATCGGCGTCCGACATGTCCTTCGTGTCATGGCGCAGAGCCGGGCTGGCATCCACCGCGGCGCGCATCTTGCGGAATTCCCAGCCCTCGATCACGGTGACGACATAGTGCGTGACTTCGCCGCGTGCGAGCTTGCCGACCACACCCATCGGCGTAATGCCCGTTTCGAATGTATAGCCGCCTGCCTTCAGGTCCGGACCATGGCCGGTCAGCCGCGCCAGCAACTGGAACAGGCGCGGGTCCATGCTCACGCCGCCGCGCTGGAGCTGGCGGCCGACGCTGGCGACACCGGAATTCGGCTTGATGACGACTTCGACAGGCGAGGCGGACAGGCCCAGCGGCTGGTTGGCCCACCACGCGAAAGCGCCGGCGGCAGCCAGGGCAAGAACGAGGACGAGCAGTCCCAGGCGTAGAAAAAGACGTGTCATGAAATCCGTTCGGTCGCGGCAGCGTCCGGACTGCGGGTGATGTCCCAGCCGCGCGCTGCCGGCGCCGGCTGAAATGCCGGCAGCCTCATATAATACCGGGAGCCTTGCGCGGCCACGACTTTGCCGGTCGGTGAACCGCGGCGCGCACCAGTCCAATGCACCCAATTGCCTGATCGGAATGCCTGAAATGAATGCCCCAGCCAACAACCTCTCCGCCAGCTTTGACGCCTTGCAGAATCGTGGCGTTGTCTGCGCACCGGCCGGGCTCGGATGGATCCGCGTGGCGGGCGATGATGCCGCTGCCTTCCTGCACACGCAGCTGACCAACGCGGTCGAAGACCTCGGCCCCGGCGCTGCCCGCCTGGCCGGCTATTGCTCGCCCAAGGGCCGCCTGCAGGCCAGCTTCCTGATGTGGCGCGATGCGGACGGCATCGTGCTGCAACTGTCAGACGACATCCAGCCAGCGCTGCAGAAGCGCCTGAGCATGTTCGTCCTGCGCGCCAAGGCCAAGCTCAGCGACATGTCTCCTGTCGTGGCCGTGGTGGGCGCGGCGGGTCCGCAAGCCGCCCAAGCACTGGCCAAGGCCGGACTGCCCGCGCCCGACGCAGTGTTCGGCACGGCCAGCGTTGAAAGCGCAACCGTTATCCGCCTGCCGGACGCTGCTGGCCAGCCTCGCTGGCAAGCCGTGTTGCCGGCCGAACGCGCCGGAGAATTCCGTGCCGCGCTGAGCGGGGAATTGGCGGACGCCGACTCCGCGTTCTGGGACTGGCTCGATGTCCAGTCCGGCATCCCGCGCATCGTCACCGCGACGCAGGAACAGTTCGTGCCGCAGATGATCAACTTCGAACTGGTCGGCGGCGTCAATTTCCGCAAGGGCTGCTACCCGGGCCAGGAAATCGTGGCGCGCAGCCAGTACCGCGGCACGCTCAAGCGCCGCATGTGGCTGGTGCAGGGCGACGGCGCCGTGCCGGCGCCCGCTACGGAGATCTTCCGCCCGGAAGATCCGCAGCAGCCGTGCGGCATGGTCGTGAACGCCGCCCCCGCCCCGCAAGGCGGCTGGGCGGGCCTGGCCGAACTGAAGATCGATGCGGCCGCGTCGGCCCTGCATCTGGGCAGCGCCGAAGGCGCCGCGCTGACGGTGGGCGAACTCCCCTACGAAGTACCGCTGCCGGAAGCCACGCAGGCCGCCGGCTGACCCCAGGACGCTGCCATGAGCGATCACGTCTTCGTCTATTTCCGCGTCCCCGAAGCGCTGGCAACCGAAGCGCTGCCGCACTGGCATCGCTGGATGGAGACGGTTGCCGAAGCGACCGGAATTGGTGGTACGCTGATGCGCAGGCCGGAAACCCGCGCCGGCGTGCAGACCTGGATGGAATGCTATGCCGATGTCCCGCCCGCCTTTGACGCCACGCTTGCCGGATTGTGGCGCCAGAGCGGACTCGATCAATGGGTCGATGGCGAGCGCCAGGTCGAGCACTTCATCGACCTGGACCTGCTCTAGGGTCGTCGCAGTTGGTTCTGCGCCGTAACGGAAGGAAGCAAAGCAATGTGCCTGATCCTGGTTGCCTGGCAATCACACCCGGACTATGCCCTGGTGGTGGCCGGCAATCGCGACGAATTCTATGCGCGCCCCGCCGCGCCGGCGCACTGGTGGCAGGATGCCTCCCACGTGCTGGCCGGCCGCGACCTGGCCGAGGTGATCGGCGAGCCCGGCACCTGGATGGGTGTAGGCGGAGATGGCCGCTTTGCTGCACTGACGAACTATCGCGCCCCATCGGAAAAACGCACCGATGCGCGTTCGCGCGGCGAACTGGTGTCCGGCTTCCTGCGCGGGCATGACGCGCCTGCGGACTACCTCGGCACGCTGGCAGGCGCCGATGGCTGCTACAACGGCTTCAACTTGCTGGCCAGCGACCTGAACGAACTCTGGTGGTACAGCAACCGCTCTGCCTCGCGCCAGCCGCAGCGGCTGCGCCCGGGGCTGTACGGGCTGTCCAATGCGCTACTCGATACACCGTGGCCAAAGGTACGCAGCCGCGTGGGCGCGCTTGCGGAAGTGCTTGCGGCCGATACCGGCCATGCCAATGCCAGCGCGGAACCCTATCTGAAACTGCTCGCCGATAACCGGCAGGCTGCCGACTTCGAGCTACCGTCGACCGGCGTCGCTCCCGAGTGGGAGAAACTGCTGTCGTCGGCGTTTATCC
This sequence comes from Cupriavidus sp. C1SS-2L, assembly GCF_057073735.1. Lineage (NCBI taxonomy): Bacteria > Pseudomonadati > Pseudomonadota > Betaproteobacteria > Burkholderiales > Burkholderiaceae > Cupriavidus > Cupriavidus sp. C1SS-2L. The sequence goes on along the minus strand of NZ_CP172708.1, from coordinate 1,578,228 downwards.
GCTCGGGCAACTACGGCACGCGCGCGAGTACCGTGCTGCGCGTGCGCCATGACGGCCGCTTCGACCTCAGCGAGCGCAGCTTTGATGCGAGCGGTCAGACCGGCGAGGTTTCCTACCGCGGCAAGCTAAACCTGGCGCGCGACACGGGCACCGTACCAGCGCCGCGCTGATCAGGCGCCCAGCCGCTTGCGCATCTCCACGTGGGGGATGCCGGCCTCCTCGAACTCATCCCCGACCTGCGCAAAGCCGACGCGCGCATAGAACGGCGCGGCATGCGTCTGTGCATTGAGCACGAGCTCCGGGTAGCCCAGTTCAACGGCCTTCTGCATCAGCGCTTCCAGCACCAGCGCGCCAACCCCGGTGCCGCGCACCGAGCCGAGCACTGCCATGCGGCCGATATGGCCATCCGGCAACAGGCGGCCTGTGGCGACCGGCGTGCCATCGTCGGCCAGCGCCAGCGCATGCCAGCTCGGCTCATCCCATTCGTCCCACTCGAGCTCAACCGGCACGCCCTGCTCTTCGACAAATACGGTGTAGCGGATGGCGCGCGCGCGTTCACGGGCTTCGGACCAAGGGCAGATCAGGACGGAGACAGGCATGGCGATGCGGGGAAAATGACGTAAAGGCGAGCCGGGCTACGGGTATGGCAGCCAGCGGCCGCCATGATACGCCACAATCCGGCCCCCGTTGGCCGCACCGGTGTAGTGCGGCAAGCACCAAATCAGGGTTTACGCTCAGTACCATATCACCTTTAAATTTGTATGATGACCTGACTACCGTATAACCCGATGACGCCGTGTTCCAAAAAGTACCTGCCCGCGCCCTGACCGACAACGTCGCCGAGCAACTGCTCGACAAGATCCAAAGCGGCGCTTTCGCACGGGGCGACAAGCTGCCGACCGAAGCCGTACTGTCCGAAGAATTCGGCGTCAGCCGCACCGTTATCCGCGAAGCGATCTCGCGGCTCAAGTACGAAGGCGTAGTCGAGTCGCGCCAGGGCAGCGGCGTGTTCGTGACCGAACAGGCCGGTATCCGCCCGCTGCGGATCGACTACACCGACACCGGCACGCTCGACTCGGTGCTGCAGATCGTCGAACTGCGCCGTGCCATTGAGGCCGAGGTGGCGGCGCAGGCGGCACGCCGCCGCACCGATGCCACCATGACGGCGATCGACACCGCGCTGGCCCGCCTTGACGCGGAAGTGGCCGAGGGGGGCGACGGCGTCGCGGCCGACGTGGCCTTCCACCGCGCGATTGCCACGGCCACGGGCAATCCCTATTTCTTGAAAACGCTGGAGTTCCTGAGCCAGTACCTGGAAGCCGCCACGCGGGTGACGCGGACCAACGAAGCGCGCCGCGCCGACTTCACGCGCCAGGTGCGCGAGGAACACCAGGCCATCGTCGCCGCGATTCGCGCCGGCGACGCGCTGGCCGCGCGCAATGCCGCGCAGAACCACATGTACAACGCCGCCCGCCGCCTGTCCCAGCTCGGCCAGGACGAAGCGGACGACGAGCGTCCCGGCATCGCCAGCTAAGCCGGCGCCGCCCTATCGATTGACCTGCCTTACCTGCATCAGGAGTTTTCTATGTCCCGGAATATCGGCGTAATCGGCCTTGGCGCCATGGGCAACGGTGTCGCGCAGTCGCTGCTGCGAGCCGGATTTACCGTGCACGCCTGCGACCTTCGGCCCGACGTGCTGCAGCGTTTTGCCGACGCCGGCGGCGTGCCGTGCGCAAGCCCCGCCGAACTGGGCAGCCGCTGCGATGTCGTGATCACGCTGGTAGTCAACGCCCAGCAGACCGAGGCCGTGCTGTTCGGTGCCGACGGTGCCGCCACGACGATGCGCCCCGGCACGCTGGTGATCGCGAGCGCGACCGTGCCGCCCTCGTTTGCCGAAGCGCTGGGCCGTCGCCTGGGCGAGCAAGGCATCCTGCTGCTCGATGCCCCGGTGTCCGGGGGCGCGGCGCGGGCGGCCAGCGGCGAGATGACCATGATGACGTCCGGCCCCGCCGAAGCGTATTCGCGGGCCGAGGACGTGCTGGCCGCGATCTCCGGCAAGGTCTACCGCCTGGGCAACGCGCATGGTGCCGGCTCCAAGGTCAAAATCATCAACCAGCTTCTGGCGGGCGTGCATATCGCCGCCGCGGCGGAGGCCATGGCACTGGGCCTGCGCGAAGGTGTGGACCCGGATGCGCTGTACGACGTCATCACCCATAGCGCCGGCAATTCGTGGATGTTCGAGAACCGCGTGCCGCATATCCTGTCGGGCGACTACACGCCGCTGTCCGCAGTCGATATCTTCGTCAAGGACCTCGGCATGGTGCTCGATACCGCGCGCACCAGCAAATTCCCGCTGCCGCTGTCCGCCGCCGCGCACCAGATGTTCATGATGGCCTCCACCGCCGGCCACGGCGGCGAAGACGATTCCGCCGTGATCAAGATCTTCCCCGGCATCGAACTGCCGGCCAAGGCAGAGTGAGGCGAAGCACGTCATGACCGCCATCCAGCAACAAGATCGCCCGCTGCTCGGCTGCATCGCCGACGACTTCACCGGCGCCACCGACCTCGCCAATGCGCTCGTGCGCAACGGCATGCGCACTGTGCAGACGATCGGCGTGCCCGACGCGCACGCCGTACGGGACGTCGGCCAGGCCGATGCAATCGTGGTCGCACTGAAGTCGCGCACCATTCCCGCCGCCGACGCCGTGTCGCAATCGTTGGCCGCACTCCAATGGCTGCGCGCGCAGGGCTGCCGGCAGTTCGTTTTCAAGTACTGCTCGACGTTCGATTCGACCGACGCTGGCAATATCGGCCCGGTCGCCGAAGCCCTGCTCGCGGCACTGGACAGCGATTTCACGATCGCCTGCCCGGCCTTCCCCGAGAATGGACGCACCATTTTCCGCGGCCACCTGTTTGTCGGCGATGGACTGCTGAACGAATCGGGCATGGAGAACCATCCGCTCACGCCGATGCGCGACGCAAACCTTGTGCGCGTGCTGCAGCGGCAGAGCAAAGCGAAGGTCGGTCTGCTGCGCTATGACGCTGTTGCACTGGGTCCCGCTGCCACGACAGCGCGCATCGAAGCGCTGCGCGCCGATGGCAATCACCTTGCGATTGCCGACGCCGTGTCCGACGCCGACTTGTTCACCCTTGGCGAAGCATGCGCGAACCTGCCGCTGATCACTGGCGGGTCGGGCATCGCGCTCGGCCTGCCCGAGAACTTCCGCCGCGCAGGCCTGCTGCCGCAGCGCGGCGATGCCGCGTCCGTCCCGCGTGTCGACGGCCATGGCGTAGTGCTGGCCGGCAGCGCCTCTCGTGCGACGAACGGACAGGTGGCACGCTGGCTCGAACAGGGCCGTCCCGCGCTGCGCATCGATCCGCTCGCGCTCGCACGCGGCGAAGCCATTGTGGATACAGCGCTTGCCTTCGCCGCGAACCATGACGAGCCAGTGCTGATCTACGCGACCTCCAGTCCCGATGAAGTCAAAGCCGTGCAGGCCGAACTCGGCGTGGAACGTGCCGGTCATCTGGTCGAACAAGCGCTGGCCGGCATCGCCGCAGGCCTGCTCGCACGTGGCACGCGCCGCTTTGTCGTCGCGGGTGGCGAGACTTCCGGCGCCGTCGTGCAGGCGCTTGGCGTCCGCGCATTGCGTATCGGCGCACAGATCGCGCCGGGCGTGCCCGCGACCGTCACGCTCGATGCGCAGCCCCTCGCGCTAGCGTTGAAATCGGGCAACTTCGGCGGCGAGGACTTCTTCGCCGAAGCGCTCGCGCAACTCGGAGGCCAGTGATGAGCCAGGAAAGCAAGCTGCGCGAAGAGATCTGCCGCATCGGCGCTAGCCTGTACCAGCGCGGCTATACCGTTGGCTCGGCCGGCAATATCAGCGCGCGGCTTGATGACGGCTGGCTGATCACGCCGACCGACGCGTGCCTCGGCATGATGGATCCGGCTGCCGTGGCGAAGGTATCCGCAGATGGCAACTGGGTGTCCGGCGACAAGCCGTCGAAGACGCTGACGCTGCACCGTGCCATCTACGACCACAATGCCGAGGCGAAGGCAGTCGTGCACACGCACTCGACGCATCTTGTCGCATTGACGCTGGCCGGCGTGTGGCAGCCCGACGATATCGTGCCGCCGCTCACGCCTTACTACGTGATGAAGGTCGGTCATATCCCGATGATCCCGTACCACCGGCCGGGCGATCCGGCCGTGGCGGCGCGTGTCGCCTCGCTTGCCAACAAGGTGCGCGGCGTGATGCTCGAGCGACTCGGTCCCGTGGTGTGGGAATCCAGCGTCTCGCGCGCAGCGTTCGCGCTCGAAGAGCTGGAAGAGACCGCGAAGCTCTGGATGATGATGAAAGACATGCCGGGCTTCGCGGCCCGCGCCGCGCTCGGCGAGAGCGCTCTGGCTGAACTACGGGAGACCTTCCAGGCCCGCTGGTAGACCATCGCAGCAGTACCCCACTAATACAGACGCGATCCCGTGCGCAGCAGCCACAAGGCTGCCGCGCGGAGAACACGCGCGCCCTCGAAACCCGAACCGGAGACCACCGTGAATCCCAACCAACCCGCGGCCAGCGTGCCCGCCTACGACAGCCTGGGCGCCAATGCCCGGCTCGATGCCGACGCCCAGGTCGAAAAACGCGCCTATAACAAGGTGTTCTGGCGCATCATGCCTTTCCTGATGCTGTGCTACGTGATCGCGTACCTCGATCGCGTCAATGTCGGCTTCGCCAAGCTGCAGATGGGCCAGGACCTGGCCTTTTCCGAGACCGTGTTCGGCCTTGGCGCCGGTCTTTTCTTCATCGGCTACTTCCTGTTCGAGTTGCCTAGCAACCTGCTGATGCACAAGCTCGGCGCGCGCATATGGATAGCGCGCATCATGATCACGTGGGGCATCATCTCGTCACTGTTCATGTTCGTGCAGACGCCGACACAGTTCTACGTGATGCGCTTCCTGCTCGGCCTGGCCGAAGCAGGCTTCTACCCGGGTGTGATCCTGTACCTGACCTACTGGTACCCGGCCAACCGTCGCGCGAAGATGATCGCCCTTTTCATGTCGGGCATTCCAGTGGCCGGCATGTTCGGCAACCCGCTGTCGGGATGGATCATGGACGCGTTCAACGATACCCACGGCCTGCGCGGCTGGCAATGGATGTTCGTGATCGAAGCCCTGCCCGCATTCGTGATCGGCGTGGTAACCGTCTTCGTGCTGCGCGACGGCATCGACAAGGCGCCGTGGCTCGACGCCGACGAGAAGCGCGTGCTCAAGCGCAATATCGAGGAAGACCAGCAGAACGCGGGCGCGGCCTCCGGCAAGGCGCATGGCCATTCGCTCGGCGCCGTCTTCAGCGACAGCCGCGTCTGGTGGATGTGCCTGATCTACTTCTGCTTCGTCACCGGCCAGTACGCGCTGACGTTCTGGATGCCCACGCTGGTCAAGGCGAGCGGCGTGACCGGCAACTTCAATATCGGCCTGCTGTCGGCGATTCCGTTTCTGTGTGCGGTCGTCGTGATGAATATCCTCGGCCACAGCGCCGACGCGCGCCGCGAGCGCCGCTGGCACCTGATCGTGCCTGCGCTGATGGGTGCCGCGGGCTTTGCGGTTGCGGCTTCGTTTACCGACAATACGACCGTGGCCATCGCCGCGCTGTCCGTGGCTGCCGCTGGCGTACTGACCTGCGCGCCGCTGTTCTGGTCGCTGCCGACCGCGTTTCTGTCGGGCATCGCCGCGGCCTCGGGCATCGCGGTGGTCAACTCGGTGGGCAACCTGGCCGGTTTCGTGTCGCCGTACATGATCGGTGCGCTGAAAGACATGACCCACAGCACGCAGCTGCCCATGTATGTGCTTTCCGCGATCCTGGTCATTGCCGCGGTGCTCGTGTGGCTGACGCCGGCCAAGCTGGTCAACCGCTGATCCGCCGCTTTAAAGACTCACAACTGGAATCCAACCATGCCGCGTTTCGCCGCCAACCTTTCGATGATGTACACGGAGCACGACTTCCTGGACCGCTTCGCCGCTGCCGCGGCGGACGGCTTCCAGGCCGTCGAGTACCTGTTCCCGTACGAGTACCCGGCCGCCGAACTGCGTGCGCGACTCGACGCCAGCGGCCTCGTGCAGGCGCTGTTCAATGCGCCGCCGGGCGACTGGGCCGCAGGCGAGCGCGGCATTGCCGCCCTGCCCGGCCGCGAAGCCGAGTTCCGCGATGCCTTCGGCCGCGCGCTCGAATACGCCGGCGTGATCGGCAATGACCGTGTCCACGTGATGGCCGGCCTGATTCCCGCCGATACCGACCTCGCGCGCTGTCGTGCCACCTATCTGGAAAACCTGGCCTACGCCGCGAAGGCCGCTGCCGCCCAAGGCATCACCGTGCTGATCGAGCCGATCAACACACGCGACATGCCCGGCTATTTCCTGAACCGCCAGGACGACGGCCAGGCCATCTGCAAGGAAGTCGGCGCCGCGAACCTGAAGGTGCAGTTCGACTGCTACCACTGCCAGATCGTCGAAGGCGATGTCACGAAGAAACTGCAGCGCGACTTCGCCGGCATCGGCCATATCCAGATCGCCGGCGTGCCGGAGCGCCACGAGCCGGACATCGGCGAACTGAACTACCCCTACCTGTTCGATGCGATCGACAGCCTCGGCTACCAGGGCTGGATCGGCTGCGAATACCGGCCGCGCGCCGGCACCTCGGCCGGCCTGGGCTGGATCAAGCCGTACCTGAAGCGCTGAACCCTCTGAGAAGCATTGCCATGAACGTACTGATTACCGGCGGCGCCGGCTTCCTCGGCCTGCAACTGGCGCGCCTGCTGTTGCAGCGCGGCTCCCTGAACCTGGATGGCAAGGCGGTCGCCTTCGACCGCCTGACGCTGCTCGACGTCGTTGCGCCGCAAGGCCTCGATGACGCGCGTGTTCGCGTGGTGACCGGCGACCTGTCGGACCCTGCCGTGCTCGCGCAGGCCATTGACGCCGATACAGGCGCCATCTTCCATCTTGCCGCCGTGGTGTCGGGCCAGGCCGAAGCCGACTTTGAGCTCGGCATGCGCGTGAACCTCGACGCTTCGCGCGCGCTGCTCGAAACGTGCCGCGAGCTCGGCCACAAGCCGCGTGTGTTGTTCACCAGCTCGGTCGCAGTCTATGGCGGCGAGCTGCCGCCCGTGGTGCAGGACGATACCGCGCTGAACCCGCAATCGTCGTACGGCGTGCAGAAGGCCATCGGCGAATTGCTGCTGTCCGACTACAGCCGTCGCGGTTTTGTCGACGGGCGCGTACTGCGCCTGCCGACCATCAGCGTGCGGCCCGGCAAGCCCAATGCGGCAGCCTCGTCGTTTGCGAGCGGCATCATTCGTGAGCCGCTGTCGGGGGTAGAAGCCAATTGCCCGGTGGCGGCGGACACGCCGTTGTGGCTGCTGTCGCCGCGCGCGGCCGTGGCGGCGCTGGTCAACGGCATCGAGCTGGACGGGGAGCGGCTCGGCAATCGCCGCGTGGTGAATCTTCCGGGGCTGTCCGTCACGGCGGCAGGCATGGTCGAAGCGCTGCGCCGCGTCGCGGGCGATGCCGTGGCTGACCGTGTCACGTGGCAACGCGAGGAACGCATCGAGAAGATCGTCGGCACGTGGCCGGCGGCGTGGAATGCAGAGCGTGCGGTGTCGCTCGGGTTCCAGAGCGATGCGAGCTTTGATGAAGTGATTCGGGCGTATAGGGAGGATGCGGGGTTGGCGAAGTAAGCCACAAGGCTTTGCTACTGCCAACGCCTTCGCATCTACCGACGACCAGTCCCCTCTTCCGCGAACGGGAGAGGGGAGCAAACCAGCGGGATAGTTCTGCTGGCGGTCGGTGTCACCCGGCCGGCTTCACCACCTCATACGCCGCGATCGTCTCCCGCACCGGCCCCGGAATCGGCGCCGACGTCTTCGACTCCGGATCCGCGCACACATAGACGATCTCGCCGGTGATCAGGTGTTCGTCGCCACGGTACATCTCCACGCGGAACAGCATGCTCGAACGCCCCATGCGCGCCATGCGGCCACGGATGTCGAGCACATCGTCAAAACGCGCCGACGCATGGTATTCGAGCGTCGACTTGACCACGAAGATATCGACGCCATGCGCGTGCAGCACGTCCTCCGGATACCGGATGCCGGCATCGCGCCAGTATTCGGTGACGCAGATATCGCAGTATGTGAGGTAATGCGCGTTGAAAACGATCGACTGCGGATCGACTTCGGCCCACCGCACGCGCAACGGCATGCTGTGGCGGAAATCTTCTTTGGCCATCTGGCTGGTCTCCTCTGATCTGGCTTGTACATGGCAATCAGGCCGCCACCCCGCCTGTTGCAGGCAGCGTGGCGGCCTGAGCCGTGGTGCAGAAAAATGCCTGCGGATTTATTGCGGCTTGGCCAGGCCCAGCTTTTCGATGATGGCCTTTTCCTTCTTCACCGTATCCGCGGCAAACTGCGCGTACTGCGCGCTGTTCATGTAGTACGGCTCCATGTCGAACTTGGCCAGCGATTCGCGGTAGTTCGGCATTTCCATGGCCTTCTTGAACGCATCATGCAGTTTCTGCACGATCTTCGGATCAGTGCCCTTCGGCGCCACCAGACCAAACGGCGAGGTCTGCACGATGCCCATGCCCAGTTCCTTCAGCGTCGGCACGTTGGGGAAGCGCGCCGAACGCTTCTCGCCCCAGGTGGACAGCAGGCGCAGCTTGCCCTGCTCCACGTATGGCGCCCACGCCGGCGTGTCGGCCACGGACATCACATGGCCGCCGAGCAGCGCCTGCATCGATTCCGAATTGCCCTTGTACGGAATGTGCGAGAACTGCACGCCCTGCTTCAGCGCCAGCTCTTCCATGGTCAGGTGGAGCGTGGTCATGCTGCCCGGCGAGCCGTAGGTCAGCTTGCCCGGGTTGGCCTTGGCGTAGGCGATGTACTCCTGCATGGTCTTGATCGGCGAATCCGCCGGCACCACGAGGCCGAACGAGTAACCCGCCAGGTTGATGATGTAGCTCAGGTCCTTGACCGGATCCCAGTTGATCTTGGTGGTGTACGGCAGGCGGTAGACCGGCATCGCGACTTGCGCCAGCGTGTAGCCGTCAGGCGCGGTCGATTGCATCATCTGGGCCGGCAGCACGCCGCCGGCTCCGGGCTTGTTCTCCACGATGACGGGCTGGCCGAGGATTTTCGATGCGTTATCGGCCAGCACGCGGAACGGGATATCCGTGGAACCGCCTGCTGTATAGCCGATGACCAGGCGGATCGGACGTTGCGGGAATTTCTCTGCCTGCGCATACGCGGGCACGGCGGCAAGACCCAGTGCGGCGGTGGCTGCGGCGAGGCCCGCACGGGCGATGAATTGGCGGCGTTGCATTTGACGATGTCTCCTTGTGCTGCAAGTCACTGCTGAAAGTTTTTGAGTTCGGACCGCAATTCGTGTGATTCGTGCCGCGGCCCGGCGTTACTGCCCGGTGCCGAAAGCGGCCCGGAGCGCCGCCACGGCATCGGCATGCGCCTGCGCCACGGCAGGCACGAAGCGGCCCATCTTGAAAAAGTCGTGGATCATGCCAGCATAGTCGGCCAGCGTGACCGTCACGCCCGCCGCGCGCAATTTATCGGCGTAGGCCACACCTTCGTCATGCAGCGGGTCATAGCCGGCCACGGCAATCCACGCCGGACAGCAGCCGCGCACATCTGCACCACTGCCGCCGCCATCGAGCGGAGCAAAGCGCCAGTCGTCGCGGCTCGATTCCTGATCGAGGTAATGCGAGAAGAACCACTGGATCATGTCCGCCGTGAGCAGATAGCCCTCCGCCAATGCCCCGTGCGACGGCGTGTCCTGCCGCGCGCAGGTGCCGGGATAGATCAGCAACTGCAGCACGGGCGCCAGCCCGCTGTCGCGCGCATGCACGGCGCATGCCGTGGCAAGCGTGCCGCCGGCACTGTCCCCGCCCAGCGCAATACGCGCGGGGTCGGCGCCGAGCCGGGCGGCCTCTTCGAAGACCCAGTGCAGCACGTCGAAGGCGTCGTTGGCCGCGGTCGGGAAGCGCCATTGCGGTCCGAGGCGGTAGTCGACCGACAGCACCATACAGTCGGCATGCGCAGCCTGCATGCGGCACAGCGCGTCGTGGGAATTGACGCTTCCGACCGTGAATCCGCCGCCGTGAAAGTACACGAGCATCGGCAGCGGATCGGCCCAACTGGCCTCGCGCGGCGCGTACAGGCGCACCGGAATCCCATGGCCGTCGCGCGCGCAGACGTGGAGATCGTCGACCGCATGCATGGGCAGCGGCGAGATATCAAGGATGGGCGCACTCTTCTCGTAGGCGATCTTGGCGTCCTCCACGTCCATCACATGAATGGGTGGCCGCTTGGCGCGTGCAATCAGGTCGAGCAGCGCCGCTGCCTGCGGGTCGAGCGGCACGGCAGGCATGCCAGCGACAGACTGGCTGGCCGGCACAGCGGACGAGGCGGAGGTTACGGCAGACATGGCAGATACTGGCGTCGATACAGCATGGGCGGGGCCTGTTGGGCAGCCGCACTATGACTCGGGGCTTCCCCCGACGTCGGGGCAAGTTCGAATTGTGAACGGTCGTTCGATTTCAGTATCATGCCAGTGTTTCAAGAAGCAGACATTACGAAATAACCCCGATGCGTGCCCGCGAGTGGGTGTTTCTGGGCGATGATCGCCCTAGTTCATCCGCTTGGCCAGTTTTTCTCAGAATGCAAAATTCGCGGCAGATCGCCGCAGGAGACAGCGAACCATGGCCTTTATCTACTATCTGACGCACATTCATCTCGACTTCGGCGCCGTGAGCCTGCTGAAGGCCGAATGTGAACGCATCGGCATCCGCCGCCCGCTGCTAGTGACCGACAAGGGCGTGGTCGCAGCCGGCGTGGCACAGCGAGCGATCGACGCGATGCAGGGCCTGCCGGTGGCGGTGTTTGACGAGACGCCGTCGAATCCAACCGAAGCCATGGTGCGCAAGGCCGCCGAGCAGTACCGTGACGCAGGCTGCGACGGGCTCGTGGCGGTCGGCGGCGGTTCGTCGATCGATCTCGCCAAGGGCATCGCGATCATCGCCACGCACCCGGGCGAACTGACGACCTACGCCACCATCGAAGGCGGCAGCACGAAGATCACCGAGCGCGCCGCGCCGCTGATCGCCGTGCCGACCACATCGGGCACCGGCAGCGAAGTGGCGCGCGGCGCGATCATCATCCTCGAAGACGGGCGCAAGCTCGGCTTCCATTCGTGGCACCTGCTGCCGAAATCGGCCATCTGCGACCCGGAACTCACGCTGGGGCTGCCTGCGGGCCTGACCGCCGCGACCGGCATGGACGCCATTGCCCATTGCGTCGAGACCTTCCTGGCACCTGCCTTCAACCCGCCCGCCGACGGCATTGCGCTGGATGGCCTGGAGCGAGGCTGGGCCCACATCGAACGCGCCACGCGCGACGGCAAGGACCGCGACGCGCGGCTCAACATGATGAGCGCGTCGATGCAGGGCGCCATGGCGTTCCAGAAGGGCCTTGGCTGCGTGCATTCGCTGTCGCACCCGCTCGGCGGACTGAAGATCGACGGCAAGACCGGCCTGCACCACGGCACCCTCAACGCGGTGGTCATGCCCGCGGTGCTGCGCTTCAACGCCGACGCGCCCACCGTGGTGCGCGACGACCGCTACGCGCGCCTGCGCCGCGCCATGCACCTGCCCGAAGGCGCCGACGTCGCCCAGGCCGTGCACGACATGACGGCCCGGCTGGGGCTGCCGACCGGGCTGCGCCAGATGGGCGTCACCGAAGACATGTTCGACAAGGTGATTGCGGGCGCCCTGCTCGACCACTGCCACAAGACCAATCCAAAAGAGGCCAGCGCGGCGGATTATCGGCGTATGCTTGGAGCGTCCATGTAGGCCTGCCTGGCCCTGGCCGGCCCGGGACATTCATCCACTGCGGGAGACAGCGAATGACAGGTGAACACTTGCAGGTTGTGCATGGAGACATCACCCGGATGGAAGTTGATGCCGTCGTCAATGCGGCGAATAGCGGGCTGCTAGGCGGGGGCGGCGTGGATGGCGCGATCCACGGGGCCGGCGGCCCCGCGATCATGGCGGCCTGCAAGGCCATCCGCGACGCACAGGGCGGCTGCCCGACCGGCGAAGCGGTGATCACCACCGGCGGGCTGCTGCCGGCGCCTTACGTGATTCATGCGGTCGGGCCGGTATGGCATGGCGGTTCGCGGGATGAAGATCAGCAACTGGCAAGCGCGTATCGAAACAGTATTCGGCTTGCAGCCGAGCATCATCTGCGTACGGTGGCGTTTCCGAATATCAGCACAGGCATCTATGGCTTTCCGCGCGAGCGCGCGGCGGATATTGCCATTCGGGCCGTGCGTGAGGCGCTGGCCGCGGCGCCGGGGATTGAGCAGGTGACGTTTGTTTGTTTTGATGAAGAGAATTATCGGCTCTATCGCGAGAGGTTAGCGTGAGTGCGGGCTTCTGGTCGAGTCTGGGTTATCGCCCTTGACCGGCGCCGCTGTTTCGCCGGCGTAGCCGGCGACTTACTTCTTGTCCGAGCGACAGAAGTCGGCGGCGCCCCAGTCCGACCAGAACCCACCAACCTACTTCAAAGCACTACGAATCAACCGGCTCACCAGTTCCGGCTCCTCATGCACTACCCAATGCGTGCCATCCGGAATGCGCTCTAGCCGCATATCCGGCACGAACTGATCCAACCCGTCCAGCAATGACTTGGGCAGCGCCCGGTCCCTCTCTCCCCAGATCACGAACGTAGGCACGCGAACTACGAACGCCGCCGGATCGAGCCGCGAGATGTCCGGTGGCGCCTCTCCCGGCCCGGGCGGATGCATCGGCGACGCACGGTAATAGTTGACCCCGCCCGACAACGAATGCGCGCTGCCTTCGCCAGGCTGCGCCCAGGCCGCCAGATACTTCTCGCGCGTATCGCCGCTGAACCACGGTGCGGGCTGCTCGCCGCCGGCCGTCAGCATGCTTTCCAGCATGGCGAAGTTGTTTGCGGCAAGCACCGCTTCAGAACCTGGCCGGCGCAGCCAGTTCATATAGGCCGACGCTGCCTGCTGCTGCGGATCGTTGACCAACGCCTTCGCGAACAGATACGGATGCGGTGAATTGATGATGACCAGTTGCTCGACCAGTTGCGGAAACTGAATGGCAAGGTTCCAGCAGACAGCCCCACCCCAGTCATGCGCAACCACGATGCAACGCTCATACCCGAGGGCGCCGATGAACTGCACCAGGTCCTCGACGATATGGCGCGGGCGGTAGGCCTCTACCGCTTCGGGCTTGCTCGACAGGTTGAAGCCGCGCAGGTCCGGTGCGACCGCGAAATGGGTGCGGCCGAATTCGGCAAGCTGCGCTTCCCATTCGAACCAGAATTCCGGGAATCCATGCACGAACAGCATCAGCGGCTTGCCGCGCTCTCCGGCGCTGGCGTAGTGCAGGCGCGTGCCATTTGGCAGGTTGGCGAACTGCAGATGACGGATGACGGCGGGAGCGGTCATGGGGGTCTCCATGCGCGGGCCTCGTGTGGTTGGTTCGTCGATCAGCCGCGCAGCGCGGCAACCAGTCCTGCGCGTACCTCGGGCTTGTCCGCGAACGGATCGCCGGGATTGCGCTGGCCGATGATGTCCTCGAAACGTTGCTGCACGGGCGCGAGGGCCTGCGGGTGCGAATAAATATAGAAGCTTTCCGCACGAATCGCATCGAAGGTCTTCTGTGCCACGTCCTCGGCCGTGACCTTGCCCGACGTGACCGCCTTGTCCGTCAGCGCCTGCGACACCATCTGCGAACGCGTGGGCGGCGCATCGTTGGTCAGGTCCGCGGGACGGTTGCGCTGCGACTGGTTGATGCCGGTCGGCACGAAGTACGGGCACAGCACCGAGCAACGCACCTGCTCCGTGACGAGGCCCAGGTCCTGGTAGAGCGTTTCGGTCAGCGTCACCACGGCATGCTTCGATACGTTGTACACGCCCATGGCCGGCGGGCTCAGCATGCCGGCCATCGAGGCCGTGTTGACGATGTGGGCCTGATAGGTCGGATCCTTGGCGGCCGCGGCCAGCATCAGCGGCGTGAAGATGCGCACGCCGTGGACCACGCCATACAGGTTCACGCCCAGGACCCACTCCCAGTCCTTCAGCGAGTTCTCCCACAACAGGCCGCCCGCGCCAACGCCCGCGTTGTTGAACAGCAGGTTGACCTGCCCGAAGCGCTCCATGGCCGCATCGGCCAGCGCCTGCACCTGCTCGCCGCGCGAAACATCAGTGCGCAAGCCGATCACATCCGCGCCTTGTCCCCTCAGTTCGGCCACGGTTGCATCCAGCGCATCCTGCTGGACATCGGCCAGCACCAGCTTCATGCCCAGCCCGGTACCGATGCGTGCGAACTCCTTGCCGAAACCGGACGCGCCACCCGTGATGACGGCCACTCGGCCTTCGAATTGATTCATGTGTTTGTCCCCTCTCGCTATGTCGTGTACAGGTCCTTATCGGACCTTCTTTGGCCCGGCTCAGCGGCCTGCCTGTTTCAGCGCCTTCAGTGCCATGCGATCCACCATCGCCGGAGCCAGCAACTTAAGCCACTGCCCCAGCCGGCCTTTAGCCGTCATCACCAGTTCGCGCTTGCGCGCGGTCATCGCGGCCAGCATCTGGCGCGCGCATTCCTGCGCGGTCATGGCATCGTCCTCACGCAGCCGGCTTTCGCCAAGCGCGCGGCCATCGGGGCCGAAGCCGTTGACCCGCGTATCCGTCGCGACCACGCCAGGAAACACCACGCAGATATCGACGCCGCTGCCGTGCAGCTCGCAGCGCAGCGCTTCGCAGAAGCCCGCCAGTGCAAACTTGCTGGCCGAATACGCGGTACGCCCTGGCACGCCGACCTTGCCGGCCAGGCTCGATACGGCCACCATCTGGCCACGGCGCGCGCGCAAGTGAGGCAAGGCAGCGCGCGTGCACCACATCGCGCCGAAGTAGTTCACGCGCATGACGGTCTCGTAATAGCCGTAGTCGGACACCTGCTCGAAGTAGCCGTGCGCGGATACGCCGGCGTTGTTGACCAGCACGTCAAGGCCGCCGTAATACGCAACGACGTCCGCAACGAGGCGCGTGCAGGCGGACTCATCGGACACATCGGTGCGCCATACGGCGACCTCGGCATGCGGGTGCATGGCCTGGATGCGGCTGGCCAGCGCATGCAGCATGTCCAGGCGGCGCGCGGCCAGTGCGAGCCGGGCGCCCTGCTGTGCCAGCAGCATCGCGAGTTCCGCGCCAATGCCGTCCGACGCACCCGTGATCAGTACCACCCTGCCGGTGAACGGGGCCATGGTTTCAGTCCAGCAGGTCGGGCTGTTCTTTGACGATGCGGGCGTACAGCGGCTGGAATTGGAACCAGCCCGCCTGCGCGGTACCGACGATCGAATAGGCCTGGCTCGCTGCGGCCTCGGAGATGAACTTGAGCGGCGCATTGGTGCGCGCGGCAGCGGCTTCCGCCAGCAATTGCACCTGGCACGAGCGCTCCATCGTGATGAACCACCACGCGGCCTCGTCGACGGTCTTACCGACCGTCAGCAGCCCATGGTTCTGCAGGATGGCGGCCTTGTTCGATCCCAGCGCATTGGCAATGCGCTGGCCCTCGTCCAGCTCCACCACCACGCCGCCGAAATCGTCATAGACGGCATGGTCGTTATAGAACGCGCAGACGTCCTGCGTGAGCGGGTCGAGCGGGCGGCCCAGCGTGGACCATGCGCGGCCATACGTGCTGTGCGAGTGCGCGGCGGCGACCGCGTCCGGACGCGTCTGGTGCACGCGTGAATGGATTGCAAAGGCTGCTGCGTTGACCGGATAGTCGCCTTCCACCACGTTGCCGTGATGGTCGCAGCGGATCAGGTTCGACACGTTCACCTGGCTGAAATGCACGCCGAACGGGTTGACCCAAAACGTGTCGGTATGCTCGGGATCGCGCGCCGTGATGTGGCCGGCGACGCCTTCGTCGAAGCCGAACTTCGAAAACAGCCGGAACGCCGCGGCAAGGCGTTGCTTGCGATGGAGGCGTTCCTGCGCGGGCGTGTCGAACTCCGGCGGCCGCGGCAGGTTGCGGTAGCGGGCCTTGACCTCTTCGGACAGGCCGGCGCCGATTTCGTCGGCGGCTGCGGGATGGGCTTGCGGGGCGTTCATGCGTGTCTCCTGTGGTAGTCGTTGTGCGCAGGTCCGCCGACCGGGCGCCAGGCCCGGCCGGCGACGCCCTGGCGCTTACACCAGTTTCACCAGCTGCTTGCCGAAGTTCTTGCCCTTGAGCAGGCCCATGAATGCTTCCGGCGCGCTTTCCAGGCCCTGCGCGACCGATTCGCGGAACTTGAGCTTGCCCTGCGCGACGGCCGTGCCCAGCTCCTTCAGCGCCTGCGGCCACACCTCCATGTGTTCGGAAACGATGAAGCCTTCGACGGTCAGGCGCGAGACCAGGATCAGCTGCGGATTCTTCAGCGGCAGCGGCTGGCCGTCATAGCCCGCGATCATGCCGCACATGGCAATGCGGCCGAACGCATTCATGCGCGTCAGTACGGCATCAAGGATGTCACCGCCCACGTTCTCGAAGTAGCCGTCGATGCCATTGGGCGTGGCTTCCTTGAGCATCGTGTAGAGCTCCTTGGAATCCTTGGCGGCCTTGTAGTCGATACACGCGTCGAAGCCCAGCTCATTGACCACGTAGTCGCACTTGTCCTTGCCGCCGGCAAACCCCACGGCGCGGCAGCCGGCCAGCTTGGCCAGTTGCCCGACGACGCTGCCCACAGCGCCCGACGCAGCGCTGACGACCACCGTCTGGCCCGCCTTCGGCTGAATGATCTTGTTCAGGCCGTACCATGCCGTCACGCCCGGCATACCGACTGAACCGAGATACGCCGACAGCGGGATATGCGTGGTATCGACCGGTTGCATGCCGGTGCCGTCGCTCACGCCCATTTCCTGCCAGCCGAACATGCCGACCACCTTGTCGCCGGCCTTGTACTTGCTGTTCTTGCTCGCGACGACTTCGCCCACCGTGCCGCCGATCATCACCTCGTTCAGCGGCTGCGGCGTGGCGTACGACTTGCTGTCGTTCATGCGACCGCGCATATACGGGTCCAGCGACAGGTAATGGTTGCGCACCAGCACCTGGCCGTCGGCAAGCTCCGGCACGGGTACTTCCTCGAGGCGGAAGTTGGCCGGCGTCACGGCGCCTTCGGGGCGCGATGCCAGGACGATGCGCTTGAACGTATTGGTGGACATGTCAGATCCTTGTAAAGGGAAACGCGGCGGGGGTTGTGCCGCGGTTATTGCTTCATCAGCTCCATCGCCAGCGCGCGGTAAGCGCGATGGGTCACGGGGTCATTGGCGGCGTTGGCCGCAAGCGGGTGCGAGGCGTAGCGCACAATGGTCATCTGCGCCTTGGGATCGACATAGATGCGCTGACCATGGATGCCGCGCGCTTCATAGACGCCGTGGTCATCGTGGGATACCCACCACATGTCGCGGTAGCTCCAGCCCGGCAGCGTGGCATAGCCGGCCTTGGCGAACTTGGCACGGTCGCCGCCACCACTGATTTCCTGGACGACCGATGCGGGAATCACCTGCTGGCCATTGAAGCGGCCCTGGTTGCGCATGGTTTCGCCGAAGCGAGCGAGGTCGCGCAGCGTGGTGTTGAGGCCCCCGCCGCCCGATTCGGTGCCGATGCTGTCGACGGTGAAGTAGGCATCGCTCTCGGCGCCCATCTTTTGCCAGACGCGATCGGACAGCAGCTTCGCCAGCGACTGACCCGACGCGCGCTTGACGATCCACGCGAGCACCTCGGCATTCACGGTCTTGTAGGCGAAGGCCTGATCGTGTTCGCCTTCCTTTTGCAGCGTCTTCAGGAAGTCATAGAAATTCTGCGGCCCTGTGTAAGCGGCATCGCGCGGCAGCATGCCGCCGGCACGCGCGTAGTCGAAGACTTCCGCCTTCGGGTCGGCATAGTTTTCCGAATACTTGACGCCCACGGTCATGTCCATGACCTGGCGGACCGTAGCATCGCCGTAGGCAGTGCCAGCCATCTCGGGCACATAGCGCGTGACCGGCGCGGCCGGGTCGAGCTTGCCGTCCGCAGCGAGCACGGCCGCCAGCGTGCCCACGAAGGACTTGGTCACCGACATGGCAAGGTGCGGCGTGTGGTCGTCCAGCGCGCCGAAATAGCGTTCGTAGACCACCTTGCCCTTGTGCATCACGAGGATGCCGTCGGTGTAGGTCAGTGCCAGCATGTCGGAGAACATGCGGCGGCTGCCGTCGGCGTCCGTGAACGGCACAGCGCTGATATCGCGCTCCGCGCGTGGCAACGCGCTCACACCGGCGCGGCCATGCCAGACGGCCGCAGTCGGCACCAGCTCGCGCATATGCGAAAAGCTCCAGCGCTGGCGCGGAAAGCGGCTGCTCGCGATATTGAAGCCGATCTGCTTGTCGGCCGGCGGCGGGAAACCCTGCATCCACCCGAGCGTGATGGGGTCGGTGGCGGCGGCGTCCGGGAAAGAAGGCGGTGCGGCCGGGGTGGCCTGGGCGTGCACCGGCGAGTTCGCCGCCAGTACGCCCGCTCCGAGCGCGCCAAGGGCGCGAAGTCTCAGGGTGGCAATCAGGCGCCGCGCGGCGCCAGCTGTCTTCTGCATCGTGTCTCCCGATCAATCTTGTTGTGTTGACTTCGACTGCTGCATTGCCTGCCGGTCTGCGCCGGCTCCTGCCCCGTTAGTTTCGATCAGCCGTCGGCGCCGGTGTCCGCGCCATCGTCGGCCGTGCGCTGCGGCGGAATCCGCTTCACGTACTTGAACGTGCCGGACGCGCGCGCCACGGTCTTGCCGTCGGCATCGACGATCTCGGCCTCGCAGAACGCCATGGTCGTGGTCCGGTGCACGCATTCGCCGCGTGCACTGAGCGTACCGCGTCCGGGCGCCATGAAACTGGTCTTCATTTCGATGGTGACCAGGCCGCGCCCGAGCGTGTCGGCCGAGCGGCCGGCCACCGCCATGGCCACGTCGAGCAGTGTCATGAGCACGCCGCCGTGGGCCATGTCCCAGCTGTTCTGGTGGCGCTCTTCCAGCGCGAGTTCAAGTTCGCTTCGCCCCCCTTCGCTGCGGTTGCAGGTCACGCCAAGCTCGGACAGGAAGGGAATACGGTTCGGGAATCCGTTGTGTTGCGTCATGGTCTTGTCAGGTTCAATGAGACGGGCGCCACGCCAGGCGCAGCCACCCGCCATTAGACCATGCGATCAGACTGCGCTGACGCCACCGTCCACGGCCAGGATCTGGCCGGTAATGTGCTTGCCCGCGTCGCTCGCGAACAGCAGCGCGGCGCCCTTCAGGTCTTCGTCGTCGCCAAGGCGGTGCAGCGGCACGCCTTCGCACATGGCGTCCACGCCCAGGCGATCGAGCGAGCCCTTGGTCATCTTCGACGGGAAGAAGCCCGGTGCCAGCGCATTGACGGTGATGTTGTGCTCGCCCCACTCGCCCGCCAGCGTGCGCGTGAAGTTGACCACGGCACCCTTGGAGGTGTTGTAGGCAATGGTTTCCATCGACCCCGGCGGGTTGCCGGCGAGCC
Organism: Cupriavidus sp. C1SS-2L; assembly: GCF_057073735.1. Taxonomy (NCBI): domain Bacteria; kingdom Pseudomonadati; phylum Pseudomonadota; class Betaproteobacteria; order Burkholderiales; family Burkholderiaceae; genus Cupriavidus; species Cupriavidus sp. C1SS-2L. The sequence goes on along the minus strand of NZ_CP172708.1, from coordinate 1,558,604 downwards.
CGGCAATCGATGCCACGTTGATGATGCGGCCGTAGCGGCGCGGAATCATCGACAGCTTGCCGATGCGCTGCGTCAGCAGGAACAGGCCGCGGATGTTCAGGTTCATGACCTTGTCCCAGGCCTCGACCGGGTGGTCTTCGGCGGGAGCGCCCCAGGTAGCGCCGGCATTGTTGACGAGGATGTCGATGTGGCCGAGCTTCGCCAGTGCTTCATCGGCAAGGCGCGCGATATCGGCTTCCTGTGCGCCGTCGGCGGCGATCCAGTCGGCCTCGATGCCGCGCGCTTTCAGGTGTGCCTGCGCGGCCTGCAGTTCGTCGGCCTTGCGCGCGGACAGCACCACGCGCGCGCCTTGCTCGCCCAGTGCTTCGGCAATCTGCAGGCCAAGCCCGCGCGAACCGCCGGTCACGAGCGCGGTACGGCCCTTCAGGTCAAATAGTTGCTGGATGGTACGCATGATTGGGTTCCCTGATGTTCCTCGATGTCGTGGACACGGATAGCGGCGCGGGTCAGAACCAGGCGTCCTGCATATCCAGCGTGGTGCGGTCCAGCGTAGCCAGCAGTTCGAGCTGCGGGCCGACCTTGGGCAGTTCCCAGCGGGAGAAGTACGTGGCCGCGGCAAGCTTGCCGCGATAGAAGGTTTCGTCCTCGCCGCTGGCGCCACCTGCCAGCGCAGCTTGCGCGACCAGTGCCTGCTCCAGCCAGATCCATGCGACCACCACGTGGCCGAACGCTTCCAGGTAGATGCTCGCATTGGCCAGCGTCACGTTGGCATCGCCGGCGCTCCACAGCACCTTCGTGACCTCGGCAAGACGTGTCGCCGCAGCACCAAGCGCGCGCGCCTGGCTGCCCAGCTCCTTGTCGCCGCTCGACAGTGCGCATTCGCAGGTCTCGCGCACACGCTCGCCCAGCAGGCGGAATGCGGCGCCGTCCTTCATCACGACCTTGCGGCCCAGCAGGTCCAGGCCCTGGATGCCGTGCGTGCCTTCATGGATCGGGTTCAGGCGGTTGTCGCGGTAGAACTGCTCGACGTTGTACTCGCGGGTATAGCCATAGCCACCATGGACCTGGATAGCCAGGTTATTGGCTTCGAGGCACCACTGCGACGGCCAGCTCTTGGCGATCGGGGTCAGGATATCGAGCAGCAGCGAAAGCTGTTCATGCTTGACCGCATCGGCGGACGCGGCGCGCTCTTCGTCGACCAGCTTCGCGCAATACAGGTTCAGCGCGAGGCCGCCTTCCACATAGCTCTTCTGTGCGAGCAGCATGCGGCGGATATCGGCATGCTCGACGAGCTTCACCTGCGGGCTTGCCGGGTCCTTGCCGCCGGGGCCGACCGGGCGGCCTTGCGGACGATTGCGCGCATAGTCGACTGCATGCAGATAGCCGGTATAGCCGAGCATGACCGCGCCGAGGCCCACGCCGATGCGGGCCTCGTTCATCATGTGGAACATGCAGGCAAGGCCCTTGCCGGGCTCGCCGACCAGATAGCCGATGGCGCCAGCCTTGCCGGCCGGCTTGTACTTCATGCCCTCGCCGAAATTCAGCAGGCAGTTCGTGGTGCCACGGTAACCCATCTTGTGGTTCAGGCCGGCCAGCACCACGTCGTTGTGCTCGCCGAGCGAGCCGTCCGCGTTGACGAGGTACTTTGGCACGATGAACAGCGAGATGCCCTTCACGCCCGGCACCAGCTTTCCGTCCGGCCCCGGAATCTTGGCCAGCACCAGATGCACGATGTTGTCCGACAGCTCGTGCTCGCCGGCCGAGATCCACATCTTGTTGCCGCGCAGACGGTATTGCGCGCCGAGCGGCGATTCGCCTTCGTACTCGGCACGCGTGGTGACGTCCGACAGCGACGAACCGGCCTGCGGCTCCGACAGGCACATGGTGCCGAAGAAGCGGCCTTCCATTTCGGGCTTGACGAAGGTATCGATCTGCGCGGGCGTGCCGTGCGTAAGCAGCAGGTTGGCGTTGCCGATGGTCAGGAACGGGTAGGAACTCGTGCCGACGTTGGCGCCCTTGAAGTACGCAAAGCCTGCTTTCTCGACCAGCACCGGCAGCTGCATGCCGCCGATTTCGTAGTCCTGTCCGGCGGCCATCAGCCCGGCCTCGCAGAACGCCTTCAGCGCCGTGCCGACTTCTGGAATGATGGTGACGGTCTCGCCGTCGAATTCGGGTTCGTGCTGGTCGTTCTTCTTGTTGTGGGGCGCAAACAGGTCGGTGGCGATTTTCTCGCACGTATCCAGCGCCGCGTCGAAAGTCTCGCGCGAGTGGTCGGCGTAGCGGGGAATGCGGGTCAATTCGTCCGCCTTGAGCCATTCGTACAGGACGAAATTCAGGTCACGGCGGGAAAGGATCAGCGACATGGTGTCTCCATGCGGGGCGCTGCGTGGCGCACCGCGGTTCTTCTTGTCTTGCTGGCGCGCCCGAGGGTGCGAGAAATCCCTATCGAATGGGAATGACCCTGGAGCGGTATTGAATTTGCAGGAACGCCTGCCTTTCAGTGACTACATGGGTGCTCCCTCTCCCGCGCACGGGAGAGGGAAGCAAACCAGACTTACAGCACTTCGAACAACCCGGCCGCGCCCTGCCCGCCGCCGATGCACATCGTCACGACGACGTACTTCACGCCACGGCGCTTGCCTTCAATCAGCGCATGACCGACCAGGCGAGCACCCGACACGCCATACGGGTGGCCCACGGCGATGGCGCCGCCATTGACGTTCAGGCGATCCATCGGAATGCCCAGCTTGTCGGCGCAATACAGCACCTGCACGGCGAAGGCTTCGTTCAGCTCCCACAGGCCAATGTCGTCGACCTTCAGGCCCGCCTTCTTCAGCAGCTTGGGCACCGCGAACACCGGGCCGATGCCCATTTCATCGGGCTCGCAACCCGCCACGGCAAAGCCGCGGAACACGCCCAGCGGCTGCAGGCTCTTGGCGGCGGCGACGCGCGCGTTCATCACCACGGCAGCCGAAGCACCGTCCGAGAACTGCGACGCATTGCCGGCGGTGACCACGCCACCCGGCACGGCAGTACGGATTTTCGACACGGCTTCCAGCGTGGTGTCGCCACGGATGCCTTCGTCGCGGTCCAGCGTCACTTCCTTCGTGACCAACTGGCCCGTGGACTTGTCGGCCACGCCTGCGAGCACCGTGATCGGCACGATCTCGTCCTTGAACTTGCCGGCTTCCTGCGCGGCAGCGGCGCGCTGCTGGCTGCGCACGCCATACTCGTCCTGGCGATCCTTCGAGATGTTGTAGCGCTTGGCCACGTTCTCGGCGGTCTGGAGCATGTTCCAGTAGATTTCCGGCTTGTTCTTGACCAGCCACGGATCGGCGAGCATGTGGCGGTTCATTTCCGCCTGGACGCAGGAGATGCTTTCCACGCCGCCGGCCACGAAGATATCGCCTTCATCGGCGATCACGCGCTGCGCCGCCATAGCAATGGTCTGCAGGCCGGACGAGCAGAAGCGGTTCACGGTCGCACCCGGCACGGTGACCGGGCAACCAGCACGCAGCGCGATCTGGCGGGCGATGTTGGAGCCGGTGGCGCCTTCGGGGTTGGCACAGCCCATCAGCACGTCTTCCACTTCGCCGGCTTCGATCTTTGCGCGCGCAATGGCGTGCTCCACGGCGTGGCCGCCGAGCGTCGCGCCATGGGTCATGTTGAACGCGCCCTTCCAGCTCTTGGCCAGCCCGGTGCGGGCGGTGGATACGATGACTGCCTCGTTCATGTTTTGCTCCTCGGAATCTTGGTGTCTTTCAGTTCGGTTAGTTCGGTTCAGCCCGGGGCTTGCAGCAGTTCGGCCGCGTGGATGCGCTTGACGCCAGCGGCTGCGAGGTCCTGCCACGCCTGCGCCAGCGACCCGTTAAGGTCGATGGCACGGCACGCATCCTCGATCAACACGGCGTCGAAGCCTGCAGCGCGCGCATCGAGCGCGCTCCACGCCACGCAGTAGTCCGTCGCCAGTCCGGCCAGGAACACGCGCTTCACGCCGTGCTCTCGCAGGTAGCCGGCCAGTCCGGTGCGCGTGCTGCGGTCCGCCTCCATGAAGGCGGAGTAGCTGTCCACGCCCGTGTGATGGCCCTTTCGGATCACCAGCCGGGCGTGGGGCACGTCGAGCCCGGCGTGGAACGCCGCACCCGTTGTGCCCTGCACGCAATGGACCGGCCACAGCACCTGCTGGCCATACGGCAACGCGAGCATCTGGAACGGCTCGGTACCGGCATGGTTGGCGGCAAACGAGACATGGTCCGCCGGGTGCCAGTCCTGCGTCAGCACCACGTGCGGGAATGCATGCGCGAGCCGGTTGACGACAGGCACGATCTCATCGCCACGCGGCACGGCAAGCGCGCCGCCTGGCATGAAGTCGTTCTGCACGTCGACTACCAGCAGGCAGTCATCCGGACCGGGTCTCATGTTCGCCTCCGTCAGCCTTGCTGCTGCCTTGGCTTCAGTCGTTGAAGCCCTTGCCCTCGTCCGCCAGCTTCTGCAGCAGCGGCGCGACTTGCCACGCTTCGCCGTGGTAGCCCTTGGCGTACTTCTTCATCGACAGCGCGACGTTGTACAGGCCGACCTGGTCTGCATACAGCATCGGGCCGCCGCGGAACAGCGGGAAGCCGTAGCCGGTCAGGTACACCATATCGATATCCGAGGCCTTCGAAGCAATGCCTTCTTCCAGGATCTTCGCGCCTTCGTTGACCAGCGCGAACACCAGGCGCTCGACGATCTCCTCGTCGGAAATCTTGCGGCGCGTAATGCCAAGGTCCTTGGAGTGCTGCACGATCATGTCGTTGACCTGCTGGTTCGGGTACGGCTTGCGGTCGCCCGCCTTGTAGTCGTACCAGCCCGCGCCGGTCTTCTGGCCATAGCGGCCCATTTCGCACAGCAGGTCAGCGGTCTTGCTGTACTGGATGTCAGGCTTGTCCACCGCGCGGCGCTTGCGGATCGCCCAGCCGATGTCGTTGCCGGCCAGGTCGCCCATGCGGAACGGGCCCATGGCGAAACCGAACTTTTCGATAGCACGGTCGACCTGCTCGGGCAGCGCGCCTTCGTCCAGCAGGTAGCCGGCCTGGCGGCTGTACTGCTCGATCATGCGGTTGCCGATAAAGCCGTCGCACACGCCCGACACCACAGCGGTCTTCTTGATCTTCTTGCCGATCGCCATCACGGTGGCCAGCACGTCCTTGCCGGTCTTCGCGCCGCGCACGACTTCCAGCAGCTTCATCACGTTGGCCGGGCTGAAGAAGTGCATGCCGACCACGTCCTGCGGACGCTTGGTGAACGAGGCGATCTTGTCCACGTCGAGCGTCGAGGTGTTCGAAGCCAGGATCGCCCCTTGCTTCATCACTTCGTCCAGCTTCTTGAACACAATTTCCTTGACGCCCATTTCTTCGAACACGGCCTCGATGACCATGTCCGCGTCCTTGATGTCGTCATAGGAGAGCGTGGTCGACAGCAGGCCCATGCGCTGCTCGACCTTCTCCTGCGTGAGCTTGCCCTTCTTGGCGCTGTTCTCGTAGTTCTTGCGGATGATGCCAATGCCGCGATCCAGCGCTTCCTGCTTGGTTTCCAGGATCGTGACCGGGATGCCGGCGTTCAGGAAGTTCATGCTGATGCCGCCACCCATGGTGCCGGCGCCGATCACGGCGATCTTTTCGATCTTGCGGACTGGCGTGTCCGACGGCACGTCCGGGATCTTGCTGGCGGCGCGCTCACCGAAGAACGCATGGCGCAGCGCGCGCGATTCCGGCGTGGTCACCAGGTACAGGAAGCCATCGCGCTCTTCCTTCAGGCCTTGCTCGAACGGCTTGAGCGAGCCAGCCACGGCTTCCAGGCACTTCAGCGGCGCCGGGAAGTTTTTGGCCATGGCGCCAACGGTGGTCTTGGCAAAGCCGAGGAAGCCTTCCGGGTTCTCGTGACGGACCTTCAGGTCGCGCACCTTCGGGTACGGGCCGGGCGCAGCCGCGACGTTTTGCGCGAACTTGACCGCGGCGGGCAGGACATCGCCATCGACGATTTCATCGAACAGTTTGGTGCCGGCGAACTTCTCGGACGGCACGGCGGTGCCCGACACGATCATGTTGGCAGCCGCTTCCAGGCCGATCACGCGCGGCAGGCGCTGCGTGCCGCCGGCGCCGGGCAGCAGGCCCAGCTTGACTTCCGGCAGCGCGATCTGCGCACCCTTCGAAGCCACGCGGTAGTTACAGCCCAGGGCCAGTTCCAGGCCACCGCCCATTGCCACCGAGTGGACTGCAGCCACCACCGGCTTGGAGGAACCCTCGATCACGCGGATCACCGAATGCAGCGTCGGTTCCTGCGTGGCCTTGGGCGTATTGAATTCGCGGATATCGGCGCCGCCCGAGAATGCCTTGCCGGCGCCGGTGATGACGATGGCCTTGACGGCCGCATCGTCCAGCGCACGGGTCATGCCATCGACGATGCCAAGCCGGGTGCTGTGACCCAGGCCGTTGACAGGAGGATTGTCGAGCGTGATGACGGCTACGCCGTCCTGAACCTGATACTGCGCTGTCATGCTGGTTCCTTTGGTGTCTTGGGTTGTCTCGGGATTCGAATTCTCGAATATGGTTGTTTGCTGCATTGCCGGCCTGTCTCGGCCGCTTCACCACTAGCGGCCGAAGCCGCGATGGAAGGGTAAACCCTCCGCATTCCCACGCCCGACAAGCGTTTCAGCCGACGGGCGAAACACAGCATACACAAAATAGCACGGTCGTTCAATTTTAATTTTTGCGCAATTTGACCACCATGCGCGCGCTTTATTTCGCTCCTTCGCGGCGTGCATGAGAGCAGCAGTACGGGCGTTGGGGAAACGTTGGCAAGTCAAGTAATCGCCGAAACGTCGCACGTCGGTTACAGCACTTTCACAACATCCACGCAGGGCATCAGGGTCAGTATGCGACTTTATTTGATGCGGACGAGCGATCCGCTAAAAAAGACACGTTAGACTCGCGGCTTTTCATTTTTCGACCCCGGACATCCATAAGTTGTCCGGGCAGGCGAAGTTCCAGCGACCCTGATGTCTTCCCACTCCCATCCTCATCCTCACCAGCATCCGGTCGTCGAGCACGACGACCTTCAGCGCAAGCTCAAGGCGCGCCATCTCACCATGATCGCAATCGGCGGCGCGGTTGGCACCGGGTTGTTCGTCGCATCCGGCGCCTCCATCGCACAGGCTGGTCCCGGCGGCGCGCTTCTGATGTACGCCCTGCTTGGCTTCATGGTGTATTGCCTGATGACCAGCCTTGGCGAACTGGCCGTCCACATGCCCGTGGCTGGCTCGTTCGTCACCTACAGCGCGCTCTATGTCGAGGAAGGTTTCGGCTTTGCGCTCGGCTGGAATTACTGGTTCAGCCTGGCCGTGACCATCGCGGTGGAACTCACCGCCGCGCAACTGGTGATGCAGTTCTGGTTCCCCGGCATGCCCGGCATGGTCTGGAGCGCGGGCTTCCTGCTGCTGATGTTCGCGCTCAACGCGTTCTCGGTGCGCGGCTTCGGCGAAGCCGAGTACTGGTTCGCGCTGATCAAGGTGATCACGGTGATCGTGTTCCTGGGCGTGGGGCTGCTGATGATCTTCGGCATCATGAAGGGCGGCCCGCAATCCGGCTGGCACAACTTCACGACCGGCGACGCGCCGTTCGTCGGCGGCATTCCTGCCATGATCGGCGTGGCGATGATCGCCGGGTTTTCGTTCCAGGGCACCGAGACCGTGGGCGTAGCTGCCGGCGAGGCGCAGGATCCGGCCAGAACGATCCCGCGCGCGATCCGCCAGACCTTCTGGCGCATCCTGCTGTTCTACGTGATCGCGATCCTGATCATCGGCGTGCTGATTCCCTATACCGATCCGAACCTGCTGCGCAATGATGTGACCGACGTCGGCGTGAGCCCGTTCGCCCTGGTGTTCCGTCAGGCCGGGCTGGCCTTTGCCGCCGGCCTGATGAACGCCGTGGTGCTGACCGCGCTGCTGTCGGCGGGCACGTCGAGCATGTACGTCTCCACGCGTATTCTCTACGGCCTGGCTGTGAGCGGACGCGCCCCGCGCTGGCTGGGCAAGCTGACCGTGAACGGCGTACCGTTCAATGCGCTGCTGGTCACCACCGCCGTCGGCGCGCTGTGCTTCTTCAGTTCGCTGTTCGGCGACAAGGCCGTGTACCTGTGGCTGCTGAACACATCGGCCATGACGGGCTTCTTCGCATGGTTCGGTATCGCCCTGAGCCACTACCGCTTCCGGCGCGGAATGGTCTATCAAGGCTATGACATCAACGCGCTGGCGTACCGCTCGCCGCTCTATCCGTTCGGCCCAATCTTTGCGGGCGTGCTGTGCCTGGTGATCGTGGCGGGACAGAACTACCAGGCATTCGCGGACATTCCGAACCGCTGGCCGGAAATCATTGCGACGTACATCGGGGTGCCGGTGTTCCTGGCGCTGTGGCTGGGGTACCGCATCGTCAGGAAGACGCGGCTGATCGACTATGAGGATATGCCGTTCGAGTTGCCGAAGACGGCAAAAGTCATTGCCGGGCAAGCGGCACAAGTGTGATGTCAGGCGCGTCCGCCCGGCACGGACGCAACCTGCGGCATTACACCTCCAGCCACTCCTTGCGCACCTGCGCATTGGCCTTCAGTTCGGTCGGCGTTCCCTCGAACACGATGTGGCCATGGCCCATCACATACACACGCTGCGAAATATCGAGCGCAATGGCCAGCTTCTGCTCGATCAGCAGCACCGACACGCCGCGCTCCTTCAGCGTCTTGAGGTAATCGCCGACCAGTGTCACGATCATCGGCGCCAGGCCTTCGGTAGGCTCATCGATCAGGATCAGGTCGGGATCGCCCATCAGCGTGCGGCACAGCGTCAGCATCTGCTGCTCGCCGCCTGACAGCACACCTGCGGCAGTGTTCTCGCGTTCCTTCAGGCGCGGGAACATCTGGAACATGTCGTTGATCGACCAGCGCGGCTTCGACTGGCGCGGGTTGCGCTTTTCACCGAGCAGCAGGTTCTGGCGCACGGTCAGCGTCGGGAAGATATCGCGATTCTCGGGGACATAGCCAATGCCGAGATGCGCGATCTCGAAGGTACGGCGTCCGAGGATCTCTTCATCGCGCAAGCGCACCGACCCCTCCGCTTTGACCATGCCGAGGATCGCCTTGGCCATGGTCGACCGACCCACGCCATTGCGCCCGAGCAGCGCAACGATCTCGCCCTCATCGATATGCGCATCGACGCCATGCAGGATATGGCTCTTGCCGTAATAGGCATGCAGCCCCTGGACTTCGAGCATGCGTTTTGCCATCAGTGCGCTCCTTCAGTCGCGGCTTCGTCGAGCGTGGTACCCAGATATGCCTCCTTGACCTTGCGATTGTTGCGGATGGCCTGCGGGGTGTCGGTGGCGATCACCTCGCCGTAGACCAGCACCGAGATGCGGTCGGCCAGCCCGAACACTACGCTCATGTCATGCTCCACCATCACGAGTGTCTTGCCTGACGTAACCTTGCGGATCAGTTCGACCGCGTGGTCCGATTCCGAGCGGCTCATGCCCGCCGTGGGCTCGTCGAGCAGGATCACATCGGCGCCGCCCGCGATCGTGATGCCGATTTCCAGCGCGCGCTGCTCCGCGTAGGTCAGCAAGCCGGCCTGCGAGTCGCGGCGATGCTGCATGCCGATCAGTTCGAGCACTTCCTCGGCACGCTCGCGCGCATCGCGCAGCGCTGACAGCCGGTGCCAGAACGAGTACTTGTAGCCGAGCGACCAGAGCACCGCGCAGCGCAGGTTCTCGAACACCGACAGCCGGTGGAAGATATTGGTGATCTGGAAGCTCCGCGACAGCCCCATGCGGTTGATCGCGAATGGCTGCAGGCCCCCGATCTCCTGCCCGTTCAGGCGCACCGAACCGCTGGTCGGCGCAAAGCGTCCCGAGATCAGGTTGAACGTGGTTGACTTGCCGGCGCCGTTCGGGCCGATCAGCGCGTGGCGCTCGCCCTTGCCAATCGACAGGTTCACGCCACGGATGATTTCCGTCTGGCCGAACTTCTTGCGTACATCGGTCAGTTCCAGTGCCGCTGTCATGCCCTGCCTCCCGCGATTTCACCGTGCACCTTGTCCCATGCCGTGCGCACGCGCGCCGCCGCCATGCGCCACGCCAACAACCCGGCCACCCACAGGGCGGCCGCGACCGCCCAGGCCATAGGCTTGCCGGCATCGAAAGCGATGCCGAACAGCGACATGTCGGTGCCGTTGGCGCTGTCGACCTGAACCTTGTAGACCAGTTCCACGGTCAGGATCATGGCTGCGAGCAGCACCACGCCTGCCGCTGCGGCACGCCCGTAGGACGGCAGCATCTGTTTGAACTTGCCTTTGGCCACCAGCGGCATCTGCATCAGCAGCAGGCTCGCGATGCCGCCCGGTACGAACATCACCATCAGCACGAAGAACAGGCCCAGGTACAGCAGCCACGCCTTGGTCAGGTCCGACAGTGCAACCGCGAACAGCATGAATACCACCGCGCCGATGATCGGCCCGAAGAACACGCCGGCGCCACCGATGAACGCCGCGAGCAGCACGCCGCCCGAGCGTACGGCGCTCACATTTTCGGCCGATACGATCTCGAAGTTGATCGCCGACAGCGCGCCCGAGATGCCGGCGAAGAACGCCGACAGGATCAGCACGAGGTAGCGCACACGCTGCGTGTTGTACCCGATGAACTCGACACGTTCAGGGTTATCGCGTACCGCGTTGGCAATGCGGCCAAGCGGCGTCTGCGTCCACGCATACATCGCCACCATCGACACCAGGCACCACGCGGCGATCAGGTAGTAGACCTGACGGCCGGGACCGAACGTGATGCCAAGGAATGGGTCACCCACCACGCGGTTGGTAGAGATGCCGCCTTCGCCGCCGAAGAACTCGGGGAACATCAGCGAACTGGCAAACACCATCTCGCCGATGCCCATGGTGATCATGGCGAACGTCGTGCCCGACTTCTTGGTGGTCACGTAGCCGAACAGCACGCCGAAGAATGCGCCGGCCAGGCCGCCCACAAGCGGCAGCATCGACACGGGCAGCCACACCTTGCCCGCGCCCAGCATATTGAGCACGTGCACGGCAATGAAGGCGCCGAGGCCCGAATACACGGCGTGCCCGAACGACAGCATGCCGGTCTGGCCGAGCAGCATGTTGTACGACAGCGCAAAGATGATCATGATGCCCATCTGGGACATCAGCGTGATCGCAAACCCGCCGGTAAAGATCAGCGGCAGCACCAGCATGACCAGTATGGTCAGGCTCCAGATCACCCAGCGCGCAAGGTTGAGCGGCTTGTAGCGCATGGTACGGCCGGTCACGACCGGCCCGCGGCTTTGTTCCATTGTCGATTCGATTCTCATGGCTCAGCTCTCCCGGGTTCCCATCAGACCTCGCGGCCGGAAGATCAGCATCAGCACCAGCAGCAGATAAGGCAGCACCGGCGCCACCTGGGCCACGGTCAGCTTCCACAGCGAGTAGAACGGCGTGGCGTCGCTGACGGCCAGGCCAATGCTGTTGAAGAGGCCGGCCAGCGACGCATCGATGGTCACGGCGAACGTCTGCAGCACGCCGATCAGGATAGAAGCGATAAACGCCCCCACCAGTGAACCCATGCCGCCCACCACCGCGACCACGAATACGATCGACCCGACTGCCGCCGCCATCGATGGCTCGGTGACAAAGGCATTGCCACCGATCACGCCGGCAAGTCCGGCCAGCGCCGCGCCCCCGCCGAACACCATCATGAACACGCGCGGCACATTGTGGCCAAGCGCTTCCACCATCTCCGGATGCGTCAGCGCCGCCTGGATCACGAGGCCGATGCGCGTGCGCGTGAGCACGAGATAGATCGCCACGAGCATGCCCAGCGAGACCAGCATCATGAATGCACGGTATTTCGGGAACGACGACGTGAATACCGTGAACAGCGGCCCGTCGAGTTCGGCCGGAATACGGTATGGCACGGCAGCCAGGCCCCAGACGAGCTTGACCCCTTCTTCGATCAGGTAGGCCAGGCCGAACGTGAACAGCAGCTCGGCCACATGCCCGTACTTGTGCACGGCGCGCAGGCCGAAGCGTTCCACGAGCGCGCCGGCAAATGCCACCAGCAGCGGCGCCAGGATCAGCGCCGGCCAGAATCCTATCTTGCTGGCAACGGTGTAGGCAAAGTAGGCCCCGAGCATGTAGAAGCTCGCGTGCGCGAAGTTGAGCACACCCATCATGCTGAAGATCAGCGTGAGGCCAGACGAGAGCATGAACAGCAGCAGCCCGTAGCTGATGCCGTTCAGCAAAGAAATGACGAAGAATTCCACAACGTATCCTTCAATCTGGCTGCGCCACAGCGCGGCCATCCGGTTTGAACAAGGGTGAGCGCATCCTGCCGGGCATGGCATGCATGCCCGGACGCTCCCCGGTCTTCTACCGAAAGTATGCAGGATCGGGCGCCCGGCTTTATACTGCCGGCCGGCCCGCCGTGGGCAGGATCAGCCCGGCCGCTTCATCTGGCAGGAAGTCGGCTGCGCGGCAACGTACTGGTCCATCAGCGCATTGGTCTTCCAGCCGTAGCCGGTGTTTTCCTGGTCGAACTTGATGTCCTTGCCGTTGACCTTGGTCCAGGTGGCCACCACGAGCGACTGCTGGGCCTGGTGGTCGGTCTTTCGCATCTCGACCGGGCCATTCATGCTGTCGACCTTGATGCCTTCCATGGCCTTGGCGACCTTGACCGGATCCGTGGAACCGGATTCCTTCACCGCCTTGGCCAGCATGGCCACGCCGGTGTAGGCGGCCATCACGTAGAAGTCGTCGTTGTACTTCTTCTTGTAGCCCTCGATGATGTCGGCGCCCTTGAAGCCCTCGTTGTTCGGGTTGTAGTAGCCCACGTACTTGACGTGATCGGCACCGGCGGCGCCCATGGCGGTCGGCACGCCGGTGGTGCCGGCGTAGTACGTGTAGTAGTTGGTGGTCAGGCCGGCGTCCTTGCCCGCCTTGATCAGCAGCGCGAGGTCGCTGCCCCAGTTGCCCGTAATCACCGTATCGGCGCCCGACGCCTTGATCTTGGACGCGTACGGCGCGAAGTCCTTCACCTGCGCGAGCGGATGCAGGTCTTCTCCGACGATCTGGATATCCGGACGCTTGCGCTTCAGGTAGTCCTTGGCCGCGCGCGCGACCTGGTGGCCGAACGAGTAGTTCTGGTTGATCAGGTAGACCTTCTTGACGTTGGGGTCCTTGGCCAGGTACGTGGTCAGGGCCTCCATCTTCATGTCCGAGTTCGCGTCGAGCCGGAAATGCCAGTAGTTGCACTTGCTGTTGGTCATGTCCGGGTCTACCGCTGCGTAGTTCAGGTAGACGATTTCCTTGCCCGGATTGCGCTCGTTGTGCTTGGCAACGGCGTCTTCCAACGCCAGGCCCACCGACGAGCCGTTGCCTTGGACGATGTAGCGGATGCCCTGGTCGGCCACCTGCTTGAGGATGGTCAGGCTCTCCTGCGGCGACAGCTTGTTGTCGAAGCCCACTACCTCGAACTTGTGCGGGCCACCCCAACCCTTCTGGTTGGCTACCTCGGCCACGTACTGCCAGCTCTTGAGCTGGTTCTGTCCAACGGGGGCCATCAGCCCCGAAAGCGGATCGATGAAGGCAATCTTCACCGTATCTGCGAGTGCCGTGCCTGAAACCAGCGCAGAACCCAGTGCCGCGAACACGGCCACGCCAGCCACCAGCGGACGCATTTTGGTCATACCTGTCTCCTTCACTCTTGTCGTTGGCTTGTCGTCGATTGCGGCTCGCCGGGCGGACCCTGTTGTTGCTCGCCCGGCTGCCTCGCCAACACCGTGCCGCAAGCAGGCACGGCGTGGCGAATGCCCGTTCCGCCTCAGGCTGTCGGCAGGCGGTAGTCCTTGAACTGGTCGCGCAGCTTGAGCTTCTGCATCTTGCCGGTAGCGGTCAGCGGGATTTCGCTGACGAAGGCCACGTCGTCAGGAATCCACCATTTGGCGACCTTGCCCTCAAAGAATTTCAGCAATTCTTCCCTGGTGACTTCGGCGCTCGGCTTCTTCACCACGACCAGCAGCGGGCGCTCGTCCCACTTCGGGTGATGCACGGAAATGCAGGCGGCCATATGCACGGCCGGGTGGGCCGCGGCCACGTTCTCGATATCGATCGACGAGATCCATTCGCCGCCGGACTTGATCACGTCCTTGCTGCGGTCGGTGATCTGCATGTAGCCGTCGGGATCGATGGTGGCCACGTCGCCGGTCGGAAACCAGCCGTCGACGAGCGGATTGGTGTCATTGCGGAAGTAGCGCTCGATGATCCAGGGACCGCGCACCAGCAGGTCGCCGAAGGCCTTGCCGTCCCAGGGCAACTCCTTGCCGTCGCCATCGACAATCTTCATATCCACCCCGAACAGCACGCGGCCCTGCTTCTCAAGGACCTTCTGGGACGCCTCCTCGGACAACTCCTCGTGCTTGGCCAACAGCTTGCAGGTGGTGCCCAGTGGTGACATCTCGGTCATTCCCCAGCCGTGGATGACTTCGACATCCAGCGCCCGCAGCGCGCGGATCATTGCCGGTGGCACCGCCGACCCGCCGATCACGGTGCGGCGGAAGGTGGAGAACTTCAGGTTGTTGGCCTGCACATGCTGCAGCAGGCCCAGCCATACCGTCGGCACGCCGGCGGAGAAGGTCACCTTTTCTTGCTCGAACAACTCATACACGGAAGCCCCGTCCAGCTTGGGGCCAGGCAACACGAGCTTCGCACCGACGAGCGGCACCGAATATGGCAGGCCCCAGGCGTTGACATGGAACATCGGGACCACCGGCAGGATCACGTCGCGCGCCGAGCAGCCCAGTGCATCGGGCAGCGCGGACGCGTAGGAATGCAGCACCGTCGAGCGGTGCGAATACAGCGCGCCCTTCGGATTGCCGGTCGTACCGGAGGTGTAGCACAGGCTCGACGCCTGGTTTTCGTCGAGGTCCGGCCAATCATAGTTGCCGTCCTGCGCGTCGATCAATTCTTCATAGCACAGCAGCTTCACCTTGGACTCCGCCGGCATATGGGCACGGTCGCTCATCAGCACCCAGCCCTTCACATTCGGGCAATGCGGCGCCACGCCTTCCACAAGCGGCAGGAAAGTTAGGTCGAAGAACACATAACCATCGTCGGCGTGATTGACGATATAGGCAATTTGCTCGGGGAACAGGCGCGGGTTGATCGTATGGCAGACGGCGCCCATGCCCGACACGCCATAGTAGATTTCGAGGTGCCGGTAACCATTCCAGGCCAAGGTACCAACACGATCGCCCTGCTGCACGCCAAGCGCAGCTAATGCCTGGGCCATCTTGCGGGCACGCAGCTCGCAATCGCGATAGGTATAGCGGTGAAGGTCGCCTTCGGTACGTCGCGAGACGATTTCGGTGCTGCCGTAATAGCGGGCAGCGTGCCGGATGATGGAGGAAATGAGCAGCGGCGCGCTCATCATTTGACCCATCAATGCCATGAAACAGTCTCCTGAATTTTAGTATTTATCGTCTGAAAACGAACAACCGTTCTATTTTTTGGCGATTGTTCCCACGCACTCAAACAACGTCAACGGGATTTCGTTGTGCACTGCCGTATTCGGGGCCGCAATTCTGCGAGAGTTCATGCGCCGGATTCATCGACGCAATCAATGGGAAGAACATTGCGTGTGGCAAGGCAGCCTGGCGGGCCAGATCCGGATGTGGAAGTACAATACTGCGTGCCATGTTGCGTCTCAACATGTCGTTTTCCCTAGCACGCAAGCGCACTTCGGGGCGCTGCGGCATGCCGGCGCTGCACTGCCACGCGCGCCATCGCTTGCCAGCCCTGAATCCATCGCCACGCGGCTCGCCCCCAGACAATGTCCGATACCCATCCTTCTCAGACCACCCCGCGCGACGCCGCCGATAGCGTTGCAACGCTGAGCGCGCCCTTCCCGACCATGCCCGGCTTCGCCGAACTGGGCGAGCGCTTCTTCACGCGGCTGCGTCCCACGCCATTGCCATCGGCCTATCTGGTCAGCGTGGCACCGAACGCTGCGGCGCTGCTTGGCATGCCGGTAGAGGCAGCGTCAGAGCCGGACTTCATTGAGGCCTTTGTGGGCAACAGCGTCCCTGACTGGGCCGACCCGCTGGCCGCCGTGTATTCGGGGCACCAGTTCGGCGTCTGGGCCGGTCAGCTCGGCGACGGGCGCGCGATCCGGCTGGCGCAGGCGCAGACCGATACCGGCCCGTGGGAAATCCAGCTCAAGGGCGCCGGGCTGACGCCCTATTCGCGCATGGCGGACGGCCGCGCGGTGCTGCGCTCGTCGATCCGCGAATACCTGTGCTCGGAAGCCATGGCAGCGCTCGGCGTACCGACCACGCGCGCGCTGAGCATCATCGGCTCGGATGCGCCTGTGCGGCGCGAGACCATCGAGACTGCCGCCGTGGTCACACGGCTGGCGCCCACCTTTATCCGCTTCGGGCACTTCGAACACTTCGCCGCACATGAAGACGTGGCGGCCCTGCGCCAGCTTGCCGACTTCGTCATCAACAATTTCATGCCGGCCTGCCGCGAAGCGGCCCAGCCGTACCAGGCGCTTCTGCGCGAGGTGTCGCTGCGTACCGCCGACATGGTCGCGCACTGGCAGGCGATCGGCTTCTGCCACGGCGTGATGAATACCGACAATATGTCGATCCTCGGGCTGACCATCGACTATGGTCCGTTCGGCTTCCTTGACGCGTTCGACGCCAACCACATCTGCAACCACTCGGACACGCAGGGCCGCTACGCCTACAGCCAGCAGCCGCAGGTCGCGTTCTGGAATCTGCATTGCCTGGCCCAGGCGCTGCTGCCGCTATGGCTGGAGCCCGGTGCCGACGAGGCCGCGCGTGACGGCGCCGTGGCGCAGGCGCGCGAAGCGCTGGACCCGTTCCGCGATCGCTACGCGAGCGAGTTTTTCCGCCACTACCGCGCAAAACTGGGCATTCACATGCCCGCGGGCGGCGACAAGGAAGACGAGCCGCTGCTGACGAGCCTGTTCCAGCTCTTGCACGAGCAGCACGTCGACTACACCTTGTTTTGGCGCAACCTCGCCCGCATCTCGTCCGCAGATGGCTCGGGCGATGCGCCGGTGCGCGATCTGTTCCTGGACCGTGCCGCGTGGGACACCTGGGCGGAAAGCTACCGGAACCGCCTGCGCGCGGAGCAGTCCGATGATGCAGCCCGGCGCGTCGCCATGCTGGCGGTGAATCCCAAGTATGTGCTGCGCAACCACCTTGCGGAGATCGCCATCCGGCGCGCGCGCGAAAAGGACTTCAGCGAAGTGGACCGCCTGCTGGCCGTGCTGTCGCGCCCGTTCGACGAACAGCCGGAGGCCGAAGCCTACGCCGCGCTGCCGCCTGACTGGGCGGGCGGCCTGGAAGTGAGCTGTTCGTCCTGATCATCGCCTTGCACGCGCCGGCACACTTGCCGGCGCTGGTGTAAGGTTCGGGCCACGGCCGCGACCAATGCGTGAGGCCGGCAGGAACGCCAGCCCCCTACCGAAAGGATTGAGCATGACCACAAGCAAGACCGAAGCCGAGTGGCGCGAGCAACTCTCCGACATCGAATACCGCGTCACACGCGAGGCCGCGACCGAGCGCCCATTCACGGGCCGCTACTGGGATCACTGGGACAACGGCATCTACAAATGCGTTGGCTGTGGGACGCCGCTGTTCGAATCGGCCACCAAGTTTGACGCCGGCTGCGGCTGGCCCAGCTACTTCCGGCCCATCAACGGCGAAGTGATTGCCGAGCACGCCGACCACACGCACGGCATGGTGCGCGTCGAGGTCCGTTGCAAGGAATGCGGCAGCCATCTGGGCCATGTATTCGAAGATGGCCCCGCGCCGACCGGGCTGCGCTATTGCATCAACTCGGCTGCGCTAAAATTCGACGATCGCGACCCGGCTGAGCGCGACGGCTGACGCACATGCGCCTGGCCCGTGCAGCCGGCCCGCGGGCCAGGCACGCTGCCAGGCCCGCCAACCAGAATCATTCCTGCATGAAATTCCTGTTCGACCTGTTTCCGGTCATCCTTTTCTTTGCCGCCTTCAAGCTGGCCGGCATCTATACCGCCACCGCCGTGGCCATCGGCGCCACGCTGGTCCAGATCGGCTGGGTGTGGCTGCGCCACCGCAAGGTCGAACCGATGCAGTGGGTCAGCCTGCTGATCATCGGCGTGTTCGGCGGCGCCACGCTGGTGCTGCACAACGAGACCTTCATCAAGTGGAAGCCGACCGTCCTCTACTGGATGTTCACGGCAGCGCTGATGGGCTCGGTGCTCGGCTGGCGCAAGAACCTGATCCGCGCCATGATGGAAAAGCAGGTCACGCTGCCGGACGCCGTCTGGGCGCGCCTCAATCTCGCCTGGGCCAGCTTCTTCGCCGTCATGGGGCTGCTGAACCTCTATGTGGCGTACCAGTTCTCCACCGACGCCTGGGTGAACTTTAAGCTGTTCGGCAGCATGGGGCTCATGCTCGTCTTCATCATCGTGCAAAGCGTCTGGCTGTCGCGCCACATGCAGGAAAACGCGCAGGATTGATTGCCTGCGTTACGTTGACGTGGCCGGCACTCCGGCCGCGCCCCAAGAATCCCTGAGGAATACAAATGGCAGCTGATCCCGCCACTATCGAGGCGATGCTGCGCGAAGCGCTCGCCCCCAGCCATCTCATCGTGCGCGACGACAGCGCGTTGCACGCGGGCCACGCCGGCGCGGCATCCGGCGGCGGCCACTATGATGTGACCATCGTCAGCGAGCGCTTTACGGGTCACACCCGCGTTGCGCGGCACCGTATGGTGTATGATGCGCTGCGCGGTCTGTTCCCCACGCAGATCCACGCTTTGGCCGTGACCGCGTTCACCGATCAAGAATTTCAATCCCGCGAAACTTCACGCGGTTCTTCCAGCAACTCTCAGACCTGATTCCATGAAGACCACCGTCCTCTCGTTCAGCCTGGCGGCTGTGCTCGCTGCCGGCAGCCTGCCCGCAGCCGCCCAGAATGCCGCTGTCGTGAATGGCAAGGCCATTCCCTCGGCCAAGCTGGACAAGCTGATCGCCGGCACCGGCCAGCCCGCCAACCCGGAACTGCGGGACCGTGCGCGCAGCATGCTGATCGACCGCGAACTGCTGGTGCAGGAAGCCAACAAGCGCGGCCTGACCCAGCGCGACGACATTCAGGAGCAACTGGAACAGGCCCGCCTGAACGTGCTCGCCGGCGCGGTGTTCGAAGACTACGTCAAAACCCACGGCGCCAGCGACGACGAACTGCGCAAGCAGTACGACAAGATCAAGTCGCAGTTCGGCAACGGAAAGGAATACCACGTCCGCCACATCCTGGTGGAAAAGGAAGCCGACGCCAAGGCCATCATCGCCAAGATCAAGGGCGGCGCGAAGTTCGAGGACATGGCCAAGGCCTCGTCCAAGGACCCGGGTTCGGCTGCCAATGGCGGTGACCTCGACTGGGCCAACAGCGGTAGCTACGTGCCGGAATTTTCTGCGGCTATGACTACCCTGAAGAAGGGTCAGATGACCGATACGCCGGTCAAGACTCAATTCGGCTGGCACATCATCGAGCTCGTCGACACGCGCGACGCGAAGATCCCGAGCTTCGAAGAGGTCAAACCGCAGCTCATGCAGATGATGATGGGCGACCAGAACTGGCAGCGCGAACAGTTCCAGGCCATGATGAAGTCCCTCAAGGACAAGGCCAAGATCCAGTAACGTTGCAGGCCGGTACCCCCGCCGGGCTGCAGACTAGAAGGAAGCAGCAGCGTGGAGCCACAGACCGGCTACTGGCAACTCTGGCACCTCTCTTCCCGGGGCATGTGCTATTGCGCGCTAGCCTCGGCATCGCTTGACGGCGCCGCCCCCGGGTGGCGCGCGCTCCATCAATACTTGCCCCTGCGTGACCGCTATGCGCCTGAGAAGATTCTTCGGGCGGTGGTGGCTTACAAGGAATCTCGCGGCGAGATTGTTCCCCTTCAGGATTGTGATCGGCACAGGCTGCTGCACTTCGCCTATGCGTCGTGGAGTTCGCGCTTGATGGCGCCGTTGCCCGAATAAGAAAAACGGCGTGGCGCACCCCGGATCCGGGCTACGCCACGCCGCTTGCGGCGATCATGCGCCGGGCAACTGATGCTGCCCGGCATGGCCTCCCGGCCTTACCCCACCCACTTCCGCGCATTGCGGAACATGCGCATCCACGGGCTCGCGCCGTCGGCGACCTGCTTCCAGGCATCCGGCGCCCAGCTCATGGTGGCGGTGCGGAACACGCGTTCAGGGTGCGGCATCAGCACGGTAAAGCGGCCATCGGTCGTCGTCACCGAGGTGATGCCGTCCGGCGAACCGTTCGGGTTCAGCGGATAGGTCTGCGTGACCGCGCCGTGGTTATCCACGAATCGCAGCGCCACATTCGCCTGCCCGATATCCCCCTGCTGCGAGAAATCAGCAAACCCTTCGCCGTGTGCCACGACGATAGGAATACGGCTGCCTTCCATGCCGGCGAAGAAGATCGACGGCGACTGCTGCACTTCTACCGTGACGTAGCGTGCCTCGTACTGCTCCGACTGGTTGCGCGTGAACTTCGGCCATGCACCGGCACCCGGGATGATCGGGGCCAGGTTGCTCATCATCTGGCAACCATTGCACACGCCTAGAGCGAAGGTGTCCTGGCGATTGAAGAACGCCGCGAACTGCTCGGCCATCTGCGCGTTGAACAGGATGGTCTTGGCCCAGCCTTCACCCGCACCCAGCACGTCGCCGTAGCTGAAGCCCCCGCATGCGACAAAGCCCTTGAAGTCGGCGAGATTTGCACGGCCGGCAATCAGGTCGCTCATATGGACATCGTGCGTGTCAAAGCCCGCGCGATCCATGCTGTACGCCATCTCGATCTGCGAGTTGACGCCCTGCTCGCGCAGGATCGCTACGCGCGGACGCGCGCCGGTCGCGATGAACGGAGCGGCGATGTCCTCGGCCACGTCGAACGTCAGCACAGGGCTGATGCCAGGGTCCGCAGCATCGAGCAGACGATCGTACTCACTGTCCGCGCAGGCCGGGTTGTCGCGCAGGCGCGCGATACGCCAGCTCACCTCGCTCCAGTTGCGCTGCAGGTCGGTGCGCGACGCGCCAAACACCTTCTTGGCATCGCGATAAATCTCGATCTGGTCGGTCGTGTTGGGCTTGCCCACCACGTGGCTGCAGGCCGACAGGCCGGCTTCACGCAGCACGGCGAACACCGTGTCGCGGTCCTGCAGGCGCACCTGCACCACAGCACCAAGCTCTTCCGAGAACAGCGCGCGCAGCGTCTGGTCGTTGCGGCGCTCGGCAATCTGCTGGGCCCAGTTCTTGGCGTCGCCGAAGTCCTGTTCCTGCTGCGGGTCCAGCGCCAGCATGTCGACGTTCAGCGAGATGCCGCAGTGGCCGGCAAACGCCATTTCCGCGAGCGTGGCCATGAAGCCGCCGTCGGAACGGTCGTGGTAAGCCAGCAGCTTGCCCTCGCGGTTCAGGCGCTGGATCACGTTGAAGAAGTTCTTCAGGTCCTCGGCACTGTCCACATCCGGCGCGCTGTCGCCAACCTGCTGCGTGACCTGGGCCAGGATGCTTCCGCCCATGCGGTTCTTGCCGCGGCTCAGGTCGATGCTGATCAGCACCGTGTCGCCCACGTCGGTACGCAGTTGCGGCGTCAGCGTGCGATTCACGTCATCGACTGCAGCGAATGCCGAGATAATCAGCGACACCGGCGCGACGACTTCCTTGGCCACGCCTTCGTCCTGCCATTTGGTGCGCATCGACAGCGAATCCTTGCCGACCGGGATGCTGATGCCGAGTGCCGGGCACAGCTCCATGCCGACGGCATGGACGGTGTCGTACAGCTTGGCGTCCTCGCCTTCCACGCCGCAAGCAGCCATCCAGTTGGCAGACAGCTTGACCTTGCCGAGGTCCGTGACCGGCGCTGCAGCCAGGTTGGTCAGCGCTTCGCCAATCGCCATGCGGCCGGAGGCCGGCGCGTTGATCACGGCCAGCGGCGTGCGCTCGCCCATGGTCATCGCCTCGCCGGCGTTGCCCTTGTAGTCGAGCGTGGTCACGGCCACGTCGGCCACCGGGACCTGCCACGGGCCGACCATTTGGTCGCGCGCGTTCATGCCACCGACGGTACGGTCGCCGATGCTGATCAGGAACGACTTGTTGGCCACGGTCGGGTGGCGCAGCACGTCGCGCACGGCCTGTTCCAGTGCGATGCCAGTGACATCCACGGCAGGCAGCGACTGCTCGACGCGTGTCACGTCGCGATGCATGCGCGGCGGCTTGCCCAGCAGCACTTCCATCGGCATGTCGACCGCATAGTGCTCCTTGAGCGCGGCGTCGACGTGCGAATCGACCAGTTGCAGCTGCTTCTCTTCGGTGGCGATGCCGACCACGGCGAACGGCGAGCGCTCGCGCTCGCACATGGCCTGGAACTTCGCGAAGCTGTCCGGCGCGATGGCCAGCACGTAACGCTCCTGCGATTCGTTGCACCAGATTTCAGCCGGCGACAGGCCGGATTCCTCGAGGTGCACCTTGCGCAGATCGAAGCACGCGCCGCGGCCCGCGCCATCGACCACTTCAGGGAATGCATTGGAAATGCCACCCGCGCCGACATCGTGAATCGACAGGATCGGGTTCTCGTCGCCGAGCTGCCAGCAGGCGTTGATGACTTCCTGGGCGCGGCGCTCCATTTCCGGGTTGCCGCGCTGGACCGAGTCAAAGTCCAGATCAGCGGTGTTCGTGCCGGTTGCCATCGAGCTGGCCGCGCCGCCACCCATGCCAATGCGCATGCCCGGGCCGCCCAGCTGGATCAGCAGCGTGCCGGCCGGCAGGTCATTCTTGTGTGTGTGGCTGGCATCGATGTTGCCAATGCCGCCCGCGATCATGATCGGCTTGTGGTAGCCACGCACGGTGCCGCCGACGTTCTGCTCGTAGACACGGAAGTAGCCGCCCAGGTTGGCACGGCCGAATTCGTTGTTGAACGCGGCGCCGCCGAGCGGGCCGTCGATCATGATCTGCAGCGGCGAGGCGATGCGGTCCGGCTTGCCGGTCACGCCGGGCTTGTCGTCGGGGTTGCGGTGCGCCACCGGCTGCGCGGCGTCGCGGTCGTTTTCCCACGACTCGACGGCCTCGGGCAGCATCAGGTTGGACACCGTGAAACCGGTCAGGCCAGCCTTCGGCTTGGCGCCGCGGCCCGTCGCGCCTTCGTCGCGGATTTCACCGCCAGCGCCAGTGGAGGCGCCCGGAAACGGCGAGATCGCGGTCGGGTGATTGTGCGTCTCCACCTTCATCAGCGTGTGCGTCAGCGCTTCGTGGCGGTCGTATTTGTGCGCATCGCCGCGCGGGAACCAGCGCTCGGCCACACCACCTTCCATCACGGCGGAATTGTCCGAGTAGGCCACGATCGAGCCCTGCGGATTGAGCTGGTGCGTGTTGCGGATCATCGCGAACAGCGACTTGTCCTGCTGCACGCCGTCGATGGTCCACGTGGCGTTAAAGATCTTGTGGCGGCAGTGCTCACTGTTGGCCTGCGCGAACATCATCAGTTCGACATCGGTCGGATTGCGCTCAAGCTTCGCGTAGGCGTCGACCAGGTAGTCGATTTCGTCTTCGGACAATGCCAGGCCCATCTCGACGTTCGCAGCGGCCAGGGCGTCGCGGCCGGCGGAGATGTCGATGAAGCGCAGCAGCTTGGCCGGCAGTTCCTCGAACAGGCCGGCGGCATCCTCGCGCGTGGCGACCACGGCTTCGGTCATGCGGTCGAACAGGTGCGCGGCGACGGCGGCGCGCGTGCCGGCGTCCAGCGACTTGCGCCCGCGCAGCAGGCCCTTCTTGCAGATCACGGTGATCTCGATGCCGCGCTCGATGCGGTGCACATGCGTGAGACCGCAGTTGTGCGCGATATCCGTCGCCTTGCTGGCCCACGGCGAGATCGTGCCGAAACGGGGAATCACGACGAAGCGGTCGCCCTCGGCCTGCTCGGCGAACGGGGCGCCGTAGGTCAGCAGCGCGGCAATGCGGCTCTGGTCTTCAGTGGACAGCGCGGTGT
This sequence comes from Cupriavidus sp. C1SS-2L, assembly GCF_057073735.1. Taxonomy (NCBI): domain Bacteria; kingdom Pseudomonadati; phylum Pseudomonadota; class Betaproteobacteria; order Burkholderiales; family Burkholderiaceae; genus Cupriavidus; species Cupriavidus sp. C1SS-2L. Next base: position 1,534,454 of record NZ_CP172708.1, on the reverse strand, counting down.
CCGAATCCACGAAATGGAGGAACTGGCCGTGCACCGATTCGATATCGGTGTCGATCTGCCGCAGGGCGGTGAGCAGGCGTTGCTGGCGGAAGGCGGAAAGCGCCAAAGCGCCGGGGAAGCACGAAAAATGCGCCATGATCGTAGCGGTCGGGAGGCGTAGGAGGTAGGGGCTGCTGCTTGCCGGCACCGCTGCATGGGGTGCCGGCCGGCGGGAAACCGCTATTGTACCTTGCCGGCACCCGGATTTTGCACTGCGCCATCCGGGCAATCCCGTGTTACGGCTTGCAGTGATAATGCTTATGCGTCACTTTTTGCGTTTATACCCCGCTTCCGGCGGTCAGAGTGACGTAGCCGAGCGCGCGGCCTGTTCGTAAAGTCCCGTCAGTACGCGCAGCAGGCGAGCCAGTTCGCCGATCTCGGCATTTTCCTGGCTGCCTTCGGTGAAGTTGCTGGTCAGGCATTGTTCGCGGATTTCACGGTAGCGCGCGCAGGCTTCGGCGCCGGCCGGCGTGGTCGAATACGTGGCCTCCTTGCCGATCCGCTCGCCAGTCACCAGCCCGAGGCCCTGCAGTTTCTTGAGCGAATACGTGACGAGGTGGGTGTCTTCGACGTTCAGCACGAAGCAGATATCGGCCAGTCTTTTGGCGCGGCCGCGATGGTTGACATGGTGCACCACCAGTACATCGAGGAACGTGAGGTCGCGCACGCCGGCCGCGCCCATACAGCGCACCACCCAGCGGCTGTAGGCGTTGTAAGCGGTGTTCAGGCCGAACTCGAACTCGGACAACTCGGGGCTGCGCGCCGACACCAGGTGCGACGACGACACAATGTTGGTGCCCGGGGCGCGCGACAGCGACGTGACGGGACTGAGGGGGGCGGTGTCCGGCGCGGAGGCAAGATCCGACTCGGGGACCGGACCGGGCGCGGCGGGCTTGCGTGCCATGGGAAATACTCCTTGCTACCTTGCTCGGGGGCCGCCGGGCCTTGCCCATGTGCGGCTCCCGCTAATTTTGGCTTGACAGTTTATCGGCAAATTATGAGCATGAGTGACTGACAAGAACAGGCAGGGCTCGGACGGCGGCACGCCTGGAGCCAGCGCGCACCCTGCCCGCCTCCACGCCACCGATGCTTCCTGACCTCAACACACTGCATGCCCGTCTGCGCGAAGGCGCCATAAGCCGCGTCGAACTGATCGAAGCCGCTGCCGATGCAGCCTCCCAGCCCCGCGCCCAGGCAGTCTTCCTGCATAGCACGTTCGATACCGCCCTCCAGACCGCCCGCGCCGCCGATGCGGCGGGCCGTGCCGGCAAAGCGCTGCACCCTCTGGCCGGCTTGCCGGTTTCGGTCAAGGATCTCTTCGATGTGGCCGGCGAGGTCACGCGCGCAGCCTCGGCGGTACGGCACGACGCTCCCCCGGCGACGGCCGACGCCACCGTGGTCGCACGCCTGCGCCACGCCGGTGCGGCCCTGGTCGGGCGCACCAACATGACCGAGTTCGCCTTCTCGGGCGTGGGCATCAATCCCCATTTCGGCACGCCGGTGAACCCGGCAAGCGCCGATGGTATCGCCCGCATCCCCGGAGGATCGTCGTCGGGCGCGGCCGTTTCGGTGGCACTCGGGCTGGCGGTCGCGGCGCTCGGCAGCGACACAGGCGGATCGATCCGAATTCCCGCAGCGCTGTGCGGCCTGACCGGGTTCAAACCGACCACGCGCCGCGTGCCGCTGACCGGCGCCTTTCCATTGTCCTACACGCTGGACACCGCCTGTGCGATGGCTCGCACGGTCAATGACTGCCTGCTGGTGGACAGTGTAATTGCCGACAACGCGCTGGTGCCAAGCGCTCCCGCCGCCGCGGCGCTTCGCCTGGCCATCCCGCGCCAGGTACTGCTGGACGACCTCGACCCCGTGGTCGCGCGCGCGTTCGACCGCGCGCTGGGCCGATTGTCGGCCGCCGGCGTGCAACTGGAGCACACCGACCTGCCTGAACTCGCCGAACTCCCGGGCCTGAACGCCGCAGGCGGCTTCAGCGCGGCCGAGGCCTTTTCCATCCATCGCCACACACTCGCCTCGCGGCGCAACATGTACGACCCGCGCGTTGCCATGCGCATTGACCGCGGAGCAGCCATGGGTGCAGCAGACTACGTCGATCTGGCCCGCGCGCGCATCGACTGGATTTCACGCGTGGAAGCCCGCCTCGCGCGCTTTGATGCGGTCATCTGCCCGACCGTGCCGATGGTCGCTCCCGCCATTGAACCGCTGCGCGCAGACGACGATTTGTTCCTCCGCACCAACGCGCTGCTGCTTCGCAATACCTCGGCCTTCAACTTCCTCGACGGCGGCTCGATCTCGCTGCCCTGCCATGCGCCCGACGAACTGCCCGTGGGGTTGATGCTGTCCCATGGCCCCATGCGCGATGCGCAATTGATCGGCACCGCCCTTGCATTGGAAAGCATCGTGCAGCCTTCCCTGCGCGACGAATAAGCCAGCCCGGCGCCCGATCGCCGCGGGCGCCGGCGCGATCCGAAACCGCATGAATACGACCCGCCCCCACCCTTCCCTTGCGGCCGATGACTGGACTGCACTGACCGCCGACTCGGCCGAGGCCATCCCGCTTTATGACGTCGATACGATCCGCCGCATCGAGAACGAAGCCTTTGCACGGCTGCCATCGTTCGAACTGATGTCGCGCGCGGGTAGCGCCGCGGCCGAATGGCTGGCCGGGCACGCGCCTGAAGGGATGCTGCTGTTTCTCGCAGGGCCGGGCAACAATGGCGGCGACGCTATGGTTGCGGCAACGCGCCTGCACCAGGCCGGGCGCAAGGTCGAGGTCTGGCTCGCAGGCGATCCTGCGCGCATGCCAGGCGACGCCACGCGAGCGTGGCAGGAAGCCACGGCCGCCGGCGTGCCCATGCAGGCCATGCCCGCAACTGCGGCATGGCCCGAAGGGATGGCGGCGATCGTCGACGGCCTGCTAGGCATCGGCCTGAACCGCGCTGCGAGCGGCAGCATGGCGACATGGATCGAGCGCCTCGCGCAGGCGCCGGCCGCGGTGTTTGCACTCGATATCCCGAGCGGCCTGTTCGCCGATACAGGGGCCGGCGAACCGGCAGTGCGGGCGTGCCGCACGCTCACGTTCCTCGGCGCCAAGCCCGGCCTGCTCACGCTAGATGGGCGCGATTGCGCCGGTGTCGTCGACATCGCGCCGCTTGGGCTGGACTATCCGCCGGCGCAAGGGCCGCGAGCCCTGGTGAATGGGCCAGCCTTGTTCCGGCACGCATTGCCCGCGCGCAGGCACGCCACCAACAAGGGCACATTCGGATCGCTCGCCATCATCGGCGGCAGTTCAGGCATGACCGGCGCCCCGCTGTTGGGCGCGCGCGCGGCGCAATTCCTTGGCGCCGGTAAGGTCCATATCGGCTTTCTTGCGCCGTCTACGCCCGCGGTCGACCCTATCCATCCGGAACTGATGCTCCATCCGCTTGCCGGACTGGCGCTCGACGCCATGTCCGCATTGGTGATCGGTCCCGGCATGGGGACGGACCCCGCCGCATGCAAGGCGCTCGCACAGATCCTCCAAGACGCCGCCCGTGCACCCTCGCCGCCATCGCTGGTGCTGGATGCCGATGCGCTCAACCTGCTCGCGGCCGAGGCCGGGCTGGCCGGCACGCTGACCGCTTCAGTGCTACCGCGCATCATGACGCCGCACCCGCTCGAAGCAGCACGCCTGCTGGGCAGCACCGTCGCGGCCGTACAGTGCGACCGGCTGGCAGCGGCCGAAGCATTGGCGGCGCGATGGCAGGCGATCGTCGTGCTCAAGGGTTCTGGTTCCGTGATTGCCTCCCCCGGCATCGCCGCGAGCACGATCAACCCGACTGGCAATGCGGCGCTTGCGAGTGCCGGGACCGGTGATGTGCTCGCCGGCATGGCCGGCGCGCTGCTGGCGCAGGGAATGCCGCCTGCGGAGGCCGCGCAAGCAGCCGTGTGGATTCATGGACGGGCCGCCGACGTGCTCGTCGCGCAGGGTATGGGCCCGGCAGGGCTGACCGCGAGTGAACTTGCCATCCCCGCGCGTAACGTCTTCAACGCCTTGCTCGCTGGCAAGGCGGGATAGTGCACGCGGCTGTCCCGGTGCAGCAACGGTCGCAATCCCGCCGTACTATCGACACAATCGGACAAAAGCCGACAGGCCCGCGGCCAACGGGTACGCTACCGTTTCATCTCGTAACGATAACGGCACCCGAGAAGCCGTGATCGACACCATACACGCCTTATACTTGCAAAGCCCGGGAAATATCCGGGCCTCGAGCTCCTGAAACGAATCAGTGCCCCGCATGCCCACGAATCTTCACGCCTGGAACGCCCTTCAGCAGCATCACGACGCCATTCGCGATCACCAGATGGCGGATTGGTTTGCCGAGAACGGCGCGGATCGTGTCAGGCAGTTTTCGCTGGAAGCCGCTGGCCTGTACCTGGACTACTCCAAGAACCGAATCACGCCGCAGACCATGCAGCTGTTGCTGCAACTTGCCGATGAGGCCGGCGTACCGGCACGTCGCGATGCGATGTTTGCCGGCGAGCATATCAACGCAACGGAAGACCGGGCGGCGCTACACGTCGCATTGCGTGCCACAGCCGGTGCCGGTTTCAAGGTTGACGGTGTCCCTGTCGTACCGGCTATCCAGAATGTGCTGGTACGCATGCGTGCCTTTTCCGAAGCCGTCCGCAGTGGCGCGTGGACCGGCACGACCGGCGAGCGCATCACCGATGTCGTAAACATCGGCATTGGTGGCTCCGACCTCGGTCCGAAGATGGTATGCCGCGCCCTGTCGCACCTTGCGCACGACGACGGCCACTCGGGCCCGCGCATGCACTTTGTGTCGAACGTCGACGGCACGGAACTCGCCGAAGCGCTTGAACGGCTGGATCCGCGACGCACCCTGATGATCGTCTGCTCGAAGACCTTCACGACGCTGGAGACCATGGCCAACGCGCACAGCGCGCGGCAATGGTATCTGGACAACGGCGTTGCCGAGGATCAGCTCGCCCGGCATTTCGTCGCGGTGTCGACCAATGTGGACGCCGTGCGTGCGTTCGGCATCGACCCGGCCAATATGTTCGAGTTCTGGGACTGGATCGGCGGCCGCTTTTCGCTGTGGTCCTCGGTCGGCCTGTCGACCGCGCTGGCGGTCGGCTTCAATGCCTTCGCGGACCTGCTTGCGGGCGGGCGCGCCATGGACGAGCACTTCCGTACAGCCCCGCTCGAACGCAACATGCCGGTGGTGCTTGGCATGCTCGGCATTTGGTACCGCAACTTCTTCAACCTGCCCACCAGTTGCATGGCGCCCTACTCCACGTCGCTGGAGCTGTTCCCCGCGTTCCTGCAGCAACTGGAAATGGAGAGCAACGGCAAGACGGTGCAGCTCAACGGACGCCGCGTGCGCACGCATACTTCGCCGGTCGTGTGGGGTACCGCGGGCACCAACGGTCAGCATGCGTACTTCCAGATGATCCACCAGGGATCGCAGATCGTACCGGTCGATTTCGTGGCCCCGCTGGTGCCGCCGCGCGAGTTGCCGGGCCATCATGCCAAGCTGCTCGCCAATTGCTTTGCACAGGCCGAAGCGCTGATGCGCGGCCGATCCGCGGAGGAATTGCGCGCCGCCGGCATGACCGACGAGCTGCGCATTGCGCATATGGTCTTCGAGGGCAACCGCCCCAGCAATACGCTACTGATGGAAGACCTGACCCCGCACGTGCTGGGCGCGCTGATCGCGCTCTACGAGCACAGGACGTTCGTGCAGGGCGTGGTCTGGAACATCAACTCATTCGACCAATGGGGCGTGGAACTGGGCAAGATCCTCGCACGTCCGATCGAGTCGGAGCTGAACGGTGCCCAGGCGGGCTCGCACGACGCCTCTACGGCGGCCCTGATCGCACGCGCACGCGGCGTGCTGGCAAGGAACGGCTAGACCTCGGTGGCCATCCACTCGTCGCTGGCCACGCGGCCGGCTTCGATGGTCAGGATGCGGTTGCAACGCGCCGCCACTGAGCGGTCGTGCGTGACCAGTACCAGCGTCGAGCCGGCGTCGCGGTTAAGCTCGAACATCAAGGCGATCACGGCCTCGCCAGTCGAAGTATCGAGGCTGCCCGTGGGCTCATCGGCAAACAAGATATCCGGACGCGTAACGAAGGCGCGGGCAAGCGCCACACGCTGCTGTTCACCGCCCGAAAGCGTACGCGGATAGTGGTTGAGCCGGGCGCCCAGGCCAACGCGCTCCAGCATATCGACTGCGCGCTCCCTGACCCGTTCGGTTTCGCCGCGCAGTTCGAGCGGCAGCATGACATTCTCCAGCGCCGTCAGGTGCCCCACGAGCTGGAACGACTGGAACACGAAACCAACGTGCCTGCCCCGCAGCGCCGCACGCTGATCCTCGTCAAGCGCGAAAAGGTCCTGACCCATGAGGCGCACCGCGCCGTTCGTCGGCAAGTCTAACCCTGCCAGCAAGCCGAGCAACGTGGATTTCCCCGAACCCGATGCGCCCACGATCGCGAGCGTTTCGCCGGCCGTGACGGAAAACGTGACGTCGTGCAGAATCGTCAGCGAACCGGTCGTATCGGCAACGGTCTTTCCCAATGACTCGACGTCGAGGATGGAAGAGGACATGAACAGTTGGATCCGAAGCAGTTGGCACAAGGCGGCACTGGCCGCATGCATGGCCTTCATGGTGACGGCGGCAGGGGCCACCGCGCAGGCGGCACCTGCCGTACTGGTACTTGGCGACAGCCTGTCGGCCGAGTACGGCATTGCACGCGGCTCTGGCTGGGTCAGCCTGCTGCAGCAGCGCTTGCAGAAAGAGCGTCTCGATTATAGCGTCGTCAACGCGAGCATCAGCGGAGAGACCACGATCGGCGGCAAGACGCGATTGCCTGACTTGCTGGCTCGGCATCGGCCGGCCGTGGTGATCGTGGAACTGGGAGCCAATGACGCCTTGCGCGGCCTCTCGCTCCAGGTGACCGAATCGAATTTGCGTACCATCGTTGGCGGTGCCCAGAAAGCCGGCGCGCGCGTGCTGCTGATTGGCATGCGTATCCCGCCTAACTATGGCCAGGACTACACCGAAAAGTTCTTCGCGCTCTATCCGCGACTGGCACAGGAATTCAAGGCGCCGCTGGTACCGTTCTTCCTCGACAAGGTCATCACACGCCAGGACTGGTTCCAGCCCGATCGAATCCATCCAACGGCCGACGCACAGCCAGCCCTGCTGGACACTGTGTGGCCTCACCTCAAGCCCTTGCTCAGGGCCGGCGGCAAAGGCTGACGGCACCTCTGGCCACCAACAACACAAAGAAAAAGCCCCCTGCGGAATTCGCAGGGGGCTTTGTCATTGCACTAAGCGCTATTGCGCAGCCGCTTCGCTGCCGGCCCCGTTGTCCGCCGTGGCAACCGGCTTCAGGATCTTGACCTTCGACCGCGCCTTCAGGCTCTCGTAGTACGCACCAAGCTCGGTCTGGCCGGCCAGTTGCGAGAGCTGTTGCGCCTCTGCCTGGCGCTGGCCCTCATTGGCCTGCTGCGGCTGCGAAATCTTGGTGATGCGATAGACCGCATAGCCGTTCGCACGCAGATCCACACCCACCACCGCGGGCAGCTTCGAGGCATCGGCCCGCATGATGGCTTCCACGGCCTTGGGTTCCATGCCTTCAGCCTTGGCACGCGACACCATCGTGACGGCGCCGAAGCCTTGCGCGCTGTCGCTCTTCTTCAGGGCTTCCACGCGTGCCTCGCCATCCTTGCGAGCGAGCTCCGCGGCCTGCTGGGCGATATAGCCTTCGCGGACCTTGGCCTCGACTTCCTCGAACTTGCGCACGGTCGCCGGGCGGTAGTCCACGATGCGCGCCGCAACCAGCGTGGTCGGACCGACCTGAACAGCCTCCGTGTTGCGCTTGTTCTTGATGGCGTCATCGCTGAATAGCGCCTTGAGGACCTTCTCATTGTTGAGCGGATTGTTTTGGCCCAGCGCCGGATTCGGCTGGCGCGTCACGTTGTCCGCGGTCTGGATCGTCAGCTTGAACTTGTCGGCAGCAGGCTTCAGGCTATCTGCTTGCTCGTACACCATGTTGCCGAAGGCATCGGCATCTTCGGCGTACTTCTTGGCGGCGAACTGCTTGCGCAGCTCGGCTTCAAGCTCGGGCCGCACGGCGTCCAGCGGTTTGGTTTCGGACGGCTTGATGCCCGTCAGCTTGATGATGTGGTAGCCGTAGTCGGTCTCGACCACGTCGCTGATCTGGCCGTCCTTGAGCGCGTACATCGCATCTTCGAACGGCTTGACCAGTGCGCCATGGCCCATGAAGCCGAGATCACCGCCCTTCTCCGCCGAACCCGGATCCTGCGACTGCTTGCGCGCCACGTCGGCAAATGTATCGGGGTGCTTGCGCAGCTCTTCCAGCAGCTTGCCGGCCTTGTCCTTGGCCGCCTGACGCGCCGCCGCCGGGCCATCCTTGGGTGCCGCGATGAGGATATGGCTCGCGCGGCGCTGCTCTTCCGTGCGGAAGCGCGCGATATTGCTGTCGTAGTAGGACTTCAGTTCCTCGGGACTGACGGCCTGGCTTGCTGCCAGTGCATCGCCGGACAGCACGACGTATTCCACCTTGGCCTGCTCGGGCACGGAGAACGCGGACTGGTGGCTCTCGTAGTACGCCTTGAGCGCGGCGGCATCAGGCTGCACCTTGGATGCGTAGTCGGCCGGCTTGAACAACAGGGCCTGAACGTCGCGCTGCTGGTCGCGCACGGCAATCAGGCGGTCCAGCAGAGACTTGGGCACGAAGGCCGTGCCGGCGATCGAAGTGCCCAGTTGCTGCGTGGCGAGGTCAAAGCGCATGCGCGCATCGAACTGCTCCGGCGTCATGCCTTGCGCCGCCAGCAGTTGCACATAGGCCTTGTCGTCGACCGAACCGTCCTGCTTGCGCGGCAGTTGCGCAATCGCCGGAATGCTATTGATTGCCTCGTACAGGCGTGCGTTCGACACCGTCAGGTGTTCGCGCGCCACCTCATTGGCCACCACGCGTTGCAGGATCAGCTGATCCGTCACGTTTTTGCGCAGCATCGGGCCCTCGAACTGGCGCGGATCGTAGCTGGCGCCAAGCATCTGGCGCATGCGCTCGCTTTGTTCACGCACCACGTTGTCCACTTCCTGCACCGTGATCGCGCGGCCGTCGACCTTCGCGACATCGTGCGAGCTGTCCATGAAGCGCGAGTAGCTCTCCACGCCGAAGAACACGAACGACGGAAAGACAAGCACCAGCAGCAGCAAAAGCATCAAGCGCCGGTTATTGCGTACGAAATCAAGCATGCGGACTCGGGTAAGAGGGTTGGCACGAAGTCAAACTCCGCGATTCTAGCAGGAGCCGGGCGCTGCACAGCCATTTGGCGGCCAAGGGCCGCGCCGGAGAAGCCAGAGGCCAAATCCGGTTCGTGGCCTCGCAGACACCGCTTGCGCCCCAAACAAAAATGCCCGCATCAGCGGGCATTTTGGCACTACATGATCTGGCGGAGTGGACGGGACTCGAACCCGCGACCCCCGGCGTGACAGGCCGGTATTCTAACCGACTGAACTACCACTCCTTTGTCGGCTCCCTGAGAGACTTGAGTCCATGCGCGGTGGCTTAGTGGTGGGTGCTGAGGGGTTCGAACCCCCGACCTACGCCTTGTAAGGGCGCCGCTCTACCAACTGAGCTAAGCACCCACTAGACCATCGCAGGCATGGCAGCCTGCAGGGCAATCTCGCTTCGCACGACCCGGCGGTTGCTGCTTGATTGCCGCAGTTTGCGTTGCGAGGCCGCGATTGTAATACGAGAGTTTTCGATTTGCCAAGTACCGAACGCAATAATCTCAACAATCTCGCAGAAGCCACCTCCGGAAAGTAAAACGCCGCGGGTTTCACTCCGCGGCGTTCTCACCTGCTGTGAAGCAGACGGATCAGTGGTGGATCATCTCGACCTTGGACGCCGCCTTGTCCGCCACTTCGGCAGGCTTGGCGTCTTCCTCGGGCAGCGGCTCGGGCTTGCGCTCGAGTGCCAGCTCCAGCACCTTGTCGATCCAGCGGACCGGCACGATCTCGATGGCGTTTTTCACGTTGTCGGGAATCTCGGCGAGATCCTTCACATTTTCCTCAGGGATCAGCACCAGCTTGATACCGCCACGGTGGGCAGCCAGCAGCTTTTCCTTGAGGCCACCGATCGGCAGCACTTCACCGCGCAGTGTGATCTCTCCGGTCATGGCGACATCCGCCCGCACCGGGATACCGGTCAGCACCGACACCAGCGCCGTGGTCATGGCACCGCCAGCCGACGGACCGTCCTTGGGCGTTGCGCCTTCAGGCACGTGGATATGGATGTCACGCTTCTCGAACATCTCATCCGTGATGCCCAGCCGACGCGCCCGCGAACGCACCACCGAACGTGCCGCCTCGACCGACTCCTTCATCACGTCGCCCAGCGAACCAGTACGCGTGATGTTGCCCTTGCCCGGCATGATCGCGGCTTCGATGGTCAGCAGATCGCCGCCCACTTCCGTCCACGCCAGACCGGTCACCTGACCGACCTGGTTTTCCTTGCCGGCCAGGCCGAAGTCGTACTTGCGCACGCCGAGGAACTTGTCGAGGTTCTCCGAATCGACCTTGATCGTGCCCGACTCCTTCTTCAGCAGCAGGAGCTTGACCGCCTTGCGAGCAATCTTGGACACCTCGCGCTCAAGCGAACGCACACCGGCTTCGCGTGTGTAATAGCGAATGATGTCGCGGATCGCCGCATCGGTGACCTCGATCTCGCCAGCCTTCAGACCGTTGTTCTTGATCTGCTTGGGCAGCAGGTATCGCGTCGCGATGTTGAGCTTCTCGTCCTCGGTGTAACCCGACAGGCGGATCACTTCCATACGGTCGAGCAGCGGCGGCGGAATGTTCAGCGAGTTCGACGTCGCCACGAACATTACGTCGGACAGGTCGAAGTCCACTTCGATGTAGTGGTCCTGGAACGTGTGGTTCTGTTCCGGGTCCAGCACTTCAAGCAGCGCCGAAGACGGGTCGCCACGGAAATCCATGCCCATCTTGTCGATTTCGTCGAGCAGGAAGAGCGGATTGCGCACGCCGACCTTCGACAGGCTCTGCAGGATCTTGCCCGGCATCGAACCAATGTAGGTACGGCGGTGACCGCGGATCTCGGCTTCGTCACGCACGCCACCGAGTGCCATGCGCACGAACTTGCGGTTCGTCGCGCGCGCCACCGATTGGCCGAGCGAGGTCTTACCCACGCCGGGAGGCCCGACCAGGCACAGGATCGGAGCCTTGACCTTGTCCACGCGCTGTTGCACGGCAAGATATTCAAGGATACGTTCCTTGACCTTCTCGAGACCGTAGTGGTCTTCATCAAGCACGCGCTCGGCGTTGGCCAGGTCGTTGTTGACCTTGCTCTTCTTGCGCCACGGCAGGTTCACCAGCGTGTCGATGTAGTTGCGCACGACGGTGGCTTCCGCCGACATCGGCGACATCAGCTTGAGCTTCTTGAATTCAGCGTCGGCCTTCTTCTTGGCTTCCTTCGGCATGCGCGCAGCCTTGATGCGCTTGTCGAGTTCTTCCAGGTCGGCGCCCTCTTCGCCTTCGCCGAGTTCCTTCTGGATCGCCTTGACCTGCTCGTTCAGGTAGTACTCGCGCTGGCTCTTTTCCATCTGGCGCTTGACGCGGCCACGGATGCGCTTTTCGACCTGCAGGATGTCGATCTCGCCCTCGAGCTGCGACAGCAGGCTTTCCAGGCGCTCGGTCACATTGACCATTTCCAGGATCTTCTGCTTCTGCTCGAGCTTGATCGGCAGGTGCGCGGCGATCGTGTCGGCCAGGCGGCCTGCCTCATCGATGCCCGACAGCGAGGTCAGGATCTCCGGCGGGATCTTCTTGTTGAGCTTCACGTACTGGTCGAACTGCGACACGATCGCGCGGCGCAGGGCCTCGGTCTCGGCGCTTTCAACCGCTGCGGGTGGCACGGGAACGGCTTCGCACATGAAGTGCGACTCGTCCTCGCTGACCTCGCGGATGTTTGCACGCTGCGTGCCTTCCACCAGCACCTTCACGGTACCGTCGGGCAGCTTCAGCATCTGCAGAATGTTGGCGATGCAGCCGACCTCATACAGGTCGTCGGCGGTCGGTTCGTCTTTGGCGGCAGTCTTCTGCGCCACGAGCATAATGCTCTTGCCCGACTCCATCGCAGTCTCAAGCGCCTTGATGGACTTCGGGCGTCCCACGAACAACGGGATCACCATGTGCGGAAACACCACCACGTCGCGCAAGGGCAACAGTGGGAGGCGAATCGGCTCGGCCGGGAGGAGTTGTGTTCCGGACATCATTTTCCCCAAGTCAGTCATTTAAGGCGTAAATTGGGCCGCCCAAATCGATTACAAGATACCGAGACGAAACCGATTTGGATTGACAGGCTGATGCCGCATCCTGCACTTGCAGGCCCATCTGGAACAGCATACCCGCGTTTCCTCCTCTTCGTCGGTTGAAATAAACAAAAAAAGCCGCTCGCTTCTACGCGAACGGCCTTTCTGGCTGGCTGCCATGGGATTTTGACCTCTTCACCCGGACAGCGCTCGCGTCAGTTGGAGCCTGACACCTTCGGCTGCTGTTCCTCGTACATCAGCAGCGGCGGTGCGTCTCCGTTGATGGTGCTCTCGTCGATGACCACTTTTTGCACGCCCTTGTAGTTCGGCAGGTCGTACATAACGTCCATCAGCGATTGCTCCAGGATGGAACGCAATCCACGCGCACCCGTCTTGCGACGGATCGCCTTGCGCGCGATCGCCGACAGTGCCGCAGGGCGGATTTCCAGTTCCACGCCTTCCATCGCCAGCAGCTTCTGGTACTGCTTGACCAGCGCGTTCTTCGGCTCGATCAGGATCTGCACCAGCGCGGTTTCGTCGAGCTTGGCCAGCGTAGCCACGACCGGCAGGCGGCCGATCAGTTCGGGAATCAGGCCGAACTTGATCAGGTCTTCCGGTTCGGTCTGCGGCAGCACTTCGCTGACTTCGCGTTCTTCCTTGCTTTGCACCTGCGCAGCAAAACCGATGCCAGTCTTGTCCGAGCGCTGCATGATGACCTTCTCGAGGCCATCGAACGCGCCACCGCAAATGAACAGGATGTTCGTGGTGTCGACCTGCAGGAAGTCCTGGTTTGGATGCTTGCGGCCACCTTGCGGCGGCACCGATGCCATGGTGCCTTCGATCAGCTTGAGCAGTGCCTGCTGGACGCCCTCGCCCGAGACATCGCGCGTGATCGACGGGTTGTCCGACTTGCGCGAGATCTTGTCGATTTCGTCGATGTAGACAATACCGCGCTGCGCCTTCTCGACCTCGTAATTGCAGTTCTGCAGCAGCTTCTGGATGATGTTCTCGACATCCTCGCCGACATAGCCTGCTTCGGTCAGCGTGGTCGCGTCCGCGATCACGAACGGCACGTTGAGCAGGCGCGCCAGCGTCTGGGCCAGCAGCGTCTTTCCCGAACCGGTGGGGCCGATCAGCAGGATATTGCTCTTCGAGAGCTCGACGTCGTCCTTCTTGCCGAGGTGCTTGAGGCGCTTGTAATGGTTGTACACCGCCACGGCCAGAATCTTCTTGGCCTGCTCCTGCCCGATCACATACTGGTCCAGGCTTTCGCGGATCTCATGCGGTGTGGGCAGGTCGGAACGGGTGGCCGCAGCCGCATCCTTCTCGGACGCAGTGGCTTCGTCGCGGATGATTTCGTTGCACAGGTCGATGCATTCGTCGCAGATGAACACCGACGGGCCGGCAATCAGCTTCTTCACTTCATGCTGGCTCTTGCCGCAGAAGGAGCAGTAGAGAAGCTTTTCGCTGGATGAACCTTTTTTTTCCGCCATAGGAATCAGTCACTTAGCAGTGTGCGCATTGCGGTACAGGGAGCGCCGCAGGAGTACGCTTCTAACGCATCATACGCCAAAACAATTTGCCCAACCGGCGGGGGTTATCCCGGCCTGTGGGTCAAATGCAAAAAACGAGGCACAAGGCCTCGTTCCGGTGTAGCCTGTGCCGTTTGGCCAGCCGACGTGCCGCCGCGCACAACCTTGCCGCAGCGGCCCGCAGCATCAGCTGCGGCGGGCAATAACCTTGTCGATCAGGCCGTAGTCCACTGCCTGGTCGCCGCTCATGAAGTTGTCGCGATCGGTATCGCGCGCAATCTTCTCGACCGGTTGGCCGGTCACTTCGGACAGGATGCTGTTCAGGCGTTCGCGCAGGTACAGGATCTCGCGGGCCTGGATCTCGATATCGGAAGCCTGGCCACGCGCGCCGCCAAGCGGCTGGTGGATCATGATGCGCGAGTTAGGCAGCGCCGAGCGCTTGCCCTTGGCACCGGCCGCGAGCAGGAACGCGCCCATGCTTGCTGCCATGCCCATGCACAGCGTCTGCACATCGGGCTTGACGAACTGCATCGTGTCGTAGATCGCCAGGCCTGCCGAGACCGAACCGCCCGGCGAGTTGATGTACAGCGAAATATCCTTGTCCGGGTTCTCGCTTTCCAGGAACAGCAATTGCGCCACCACCAGGTTGGCGGTCTGGTCATTGACCTCGCCAACCAGGAACACCACACGCTCCTTCAGCAGGCGCGAATAGATGTCGTAGGCACGCTCGCCCCGGCCGGACTGCTCGACGACCATCGGCACCAGCCCCAGACCCTGGGTTTCCAGCGCCGAAGCCTGCGTGGTGGCGAGACGGTCAAGCAAATCATTGCGGGTCATGCAAGTTCTCCAGGGTATCGTTGGATGGCAAGGAACGCCGGGCTTCACGCCCCCGCACTACGGCGCGGGGACTGCGGATCATGCCGGACCTCAGGCTTGCTGTGCGTTGCCTTCGGCGGTCAGTTCCTCGAAGGACACCGACTTGTCGGTGACCTTGGCCTTGTCGCACACGAAATTTACCACGTTGTTTTCGAGCACGTAGGCTTCCATCTCGGCCAGGCGCTGCTGGTCGCCGTAGTACCAGCGCATGACTTCCTTCGGATCTTCGTAGCTCTTGGCGAAGTCCTCGATCTCGGCCTTGATCTGGTCAGCCTTGGCTTCCAGGCCGTGGGCCTTGACGATCTCGGCCAGGATCAGGCCCAGCTTGACGCGGCGCTCGGCCTGCTGTGCGAACATCTCGGCCGGAATCGGCATGTCTTTGGCGTTCGGCATGCCACGCTGCTCGAGGTCGCGGCGGGCCATTTCCACCAGGCGCTCCTGGTCCTGTTCGATCAGGGCCTTCGGCACATCCAGCTCACTCACCTTCAGCAGCGCTTCCATGACCTGATCCTTCAGCATGGCGTGCGTGCGGCGCTTCACTTCGCGCTCGAGGTTTTCGCGGATATCAGCACGCATCTTGTCGACGTTGCCGTCGGCGATGCCCAGCGACTTCGCGAACGCGTCGTTCACTTCCGGCAGGTGCGCCCACTCGATCTTCTTCAGCGTGACGGTGAACTCGGCGGTCTTGCCGGCCACGTCCTTGCCGTGATAGTCGGCCGGGAACGACAGCGGGAAGCTCTTGCTCTCACCGACCTTCAGGCCCAGCGTGGCAGCTTCGAACTCGGGCAGCATGCGGCCTTCGCCGAGCACGAACGGGAAGTCCTCAGCCTTGCCGCCAGCGAATTCCACGCCTTCGATCTTGCCGACGAAGTCCAGCGTCACGCGGTCGCCGTTCTGGGCGGTCACATCGCCGCCGCCGTCACCGTGCTCGCCGGCTTCGCCGCGCACGTGGTAGTGCACGCGCTGTTTGCGCAGGATGTCGATGGTCTTGTCGATCTCGGCATCGGTGATCTCGGTCTTGGTGCGGGTCACTTCCGCGCCAGTCAGGTCGCCCAGCTTGACTTCCGGGTACACCTCGAAGGTGGCGTCGAACGCGACTTCGTCCTCGCCCACGCCTTCGGTCTTGATCTCGAACTTCGGCTGGCCAGCAACCTTGACGTCCTGTTCCTTGGTGATGTCGAAGAACTTGCGGGCAGCTTTGTCGAAGCGCACTTCGAATTCGACTTGCTGGCCGTATTGCTTCTCGACCATCTTCATCGGCACCTTGCCCGGACGGAAGCCCGACATCTTCACCGTCTTCGACAGGCGAACCAGGCGGTCCTGCTTTTCCTTTTCGACTTCGGCCTTGGGAATGGCCAGGGTCACCTTGCGGTCCAGTTTGCCGAGGTTTTCAATGACGTTCGACATGGTCGTGATCCAATCCAGAAATGTAGTTGTGTTCGTAGCGCAATCGCTTGTGCGCCGGCCAGTCCGGCACTGACGCGTGCCCGCGAATAGCAAGCTCCGCGCAAACGGAAAACGAGCATTATCGCACGGTTTGCGTCCGGTTCCGGCAGTTTTTACCCTGATAGTCCGCTGGAATGCCCTTCTTCGCGGCCAACCTGCCCATGACGCAGTGCACGCAGCAGCAGACGCGCCGGGTCGATGGCGTCTACCAGATCGGCTTCGAGCGGCAGTGGGTCGCCTTCGATTTGGCTTGCCAGCAACTCCGCGCCCAATGCGGCCCATGTGAGGCCGCGTGACGCGTAGGCAAGCGCTGCGTAAAGCCCTGGCACCCTCGGAATGTCGCGCAAGTGCGCTCCGCGCAGTGACGGAGCCGCCGCTATCGCCGCTGCCTCGTCCGGCATCTGGCCAATCAGCGGCAAGCGGTTGTGTGACACTGTGCGCACGCCGACATATCCGTTCATCGCCGCGGCATCGAGATTGCCGGCAGCTGCAGCAGCCTGCGGCAACAGCCCCGCCAGGCGATCAAGGTTTGCCGCATGGACTTCGGTTCGCGCGACCAGCGGTCCATCGTCGGCTTCATAGCTCGAACCCACCCGCGCGCTGCCATCTTCCGACACCGGCAGCAGGTATCCCGCACCGGTCACCACGCAATCCGGCCACGATCCGAGCGCTGTCACTTGCCCAGGCGCGAGCGTGGTGAGCTGGCCGCGCACGCGTCGCATCACCTGGTGCCGCATCGGCGCGAGCCGCGGCGCTTCGTGAGCGTTGGCCAGCACAAGAATGGGCGCCGAAGCCAGGACGGCACCATCTTCGTCGATGGCTTCCCATTCGTCGTCGCGGCGGCGAATGCGCTCCACTCGCGTACCAAACCTCGACTGCACGGCATCGCCCGCGCGGCGCAACTGAGCACTGCAGATATCGGGCGGCGCAACCCAGCCGCCCTGCGGAAACCACAGCCCTCCGCGCGGCACGCCGGCGCCGTGTTGCGATGCCGCCTCCCCCGGCGACATCCAGCGCACGAAGGACTCCGGCAGACCGAGTGCTTCGAGCGCAGCGCGCTGCGCCTCGGCTTCTGCTTCGTTCTCGCCGATCTGCAGCACGCCGCAGCCATGCCACCCCACCGGTTGACCCGCACCAGCAAGCGCGGCCCAGGCACGCAGCGCGTATTGGTTGCCAGCGCGCGACAGCCGGGACAGCAGGCTGTCGTCGGACGAGATATGCGCATGCATCGCAGCCGCACGATGGGACGACGTTTGCCGCGCCGGGCCGTCATGTACGTCGAACAACGTCACCTGCCAGCCACGCGAGGCCAGGCGTTCCGTCACGGCACAGCCCGCAAGCCCAGCTCCAATCACGATAGCGTGTCGCACCTTCCATTCCGGCGCAGGAGTCGGCGCATGCCGCCGCGACTTCCATACCGGGCAAAACGTCGCAACCGTCATGTCCCGCTTGCCACCGAAGCCCGGCGCCTTGCGCGCGTCGAAACCCGCCTCCCGCAGACCCCGGCGCACGAAGCCCGCCGCCGTATAGGTCGCCAGCGTGGCTCCCGGCCGTGCGAGCCGCGCAAGGCCGCGAAACACCAACGGCGACCACATGTCCGCATTGCGCGACGGAGAAAAGCCATCGAGGTAGAACGCATCCGCGCCGGCCACCAGCTTGGGCAGCACTGCCTCGATATCTCCGAGGGCCAGTGTCAGCGTCACTCCGCCATCCTCGAACGCGAGCCGATGCAGGCCGGGCAGCGCATCCGGCCAGGCCGCTTGCAGTTGCTGCGCGAGCGGCAACATATCCGCAAGCCCGGCATGCAGTTGCGCCAGTCCCTCGCGCGTGAACGGATGTTTTTCGATCGAGACGAAGTGCAGGCGGCGACAGCGCTGCGGATCGTTACGCCACGCCTGCCACGTCGCCAGGAAGTTCAGCCCTTGCCCGAATCCGGTCTCGACGATCACGAACTGATCGCGCCCCGCCCAGGCTTGCGGCAATCCATTGCCACCCAGGAATACGTAATGCGCCTGCGCCAGGCCGCCTTCCGTGCTGTGGTAGACGTCGTCGTAGCGTGGAGAATAAGGAGTGCCTTCGGCAGACAGAATAGGCTCGGCGGGCTCGAGTGCGCGCGACATGGATGGGCAGGAAACGGGAACGCGAGTCAGGGGGCGACTGGCGGCGGATGGTAGCATAGCGCCCCGTCCTGCAATCCGGCCCGGCCGCACCGGCCGCCGCCCCGCGCTGATCCGCCATGCTGTCCTATCGCCACGCCTTCCATGCCGGCAACCATGCCGATGTCCTCAAGCACGCCGTCGTCGTGCAGCTGCTCGAGCACCTGACCCAAAAGGACAAGCCGTTCTGGTACATCGACACGCACGCGGGCGCCGGCCTCTACGCGCTGGATCACGCCTACGCGCAGAAGAAGTCGGAGTTCGAGACCGGCATCGGTCCGCTCTGGCGTGCCGCTGCCAGCGGCACCGCGCTCGGACCGATGCTCGACGAGTACCTGGACCAGGTGCGCGCACTGAATACGGACGGGCAGCTGCGCCACTACCCGGGCTCGCCGTGGCTGGCCTGGCAGATGCTCCGCGACCAGGATCGCCTGCGCCTGTTCGAACTGCACAGCACCGAAATCCAGGTGCTACGCGACAACTTCCGCGGAGCCGGCCGAAAAGTCATGCTCTATGACGGCGACGGCTTCGGCGGCATCAAGGCCATCCTGCCGCCCGCGCCGCGCCGCGCGCTGGTGCTGATCGACCCGTCCTATGAAGACAAGCAGGACTACGCGCGCACACTGCAGACGCTTCAGGATGGGTTGCAGCGCTTTGCCACTGGCGTCTATGCCATCTGGTACCCGCAAGTGCAGCGTCGGGAATCCGTGCAGTTGCCGGTGCAACTCAAGAACCTGCCGCTCAAGAGCTGGCTGCATGTCAGCCTGACGGTCAAGCACCCCGTTGCCGGCGGGCTTGGGCTGCACGGTAGCGGAATGTTCATCGTCAACCCGCCGTGGCGCCTCAAGGAATCGCTGCAGCAAGCCATGCCGGTGCTCAAGGAACTGCTGGCGCAGGACAACGGCGCCCACTTCGTGCTCGAAGCCCAGGAAGACTAACTGCGCGAAGCCCGGGCACGCTGCCCGCCGGCTCGGGAAAACAGCCAGTCCAGCGCCATGGCAGCCAGCAATCCGATGGAATCGGCCAGCACATCCATCGGATCCGCGTCGCGATACGACGTCATTCCCTGTAGCAGTTCGATCAGGACGCCATATCCGACCAGAGCCAGCACCACCCACGTACGCTGGCGCGCATAAGCCCGCCTGCCGAGCCACCCCAGAACCAGGAAAGCGAGCACGTGGTTGGCCTTGTCCCACCCGGTGGTCGGGAGTGGCTGAGTGGGCGGCAACAGCGCCAGCACCAGCACCGCGATCAGGCAAGGCCAGAATAGCAAGCGCCAGCGCCGTGGCGCTTGCAGGAACGCTGCGTGCGAAATCATGGGGTTGGCGTACGTGTCTGGAACAATCCCCCCATACTAACGGTTCGGCCGCGCTATTGCGCCTGCGCTACGCGGCCACGGACACGCTCAGGCGGCCAGCTTGCAGTCGAAATACAGTGGCTCGCGATCGTCCAGGATGGCTCGCATGGCGGCCAGGTCGGTGGCTTCGGGGTTGAGCCAGGCATCCAGATGCTCGGGACGAATCGGAATGATGCAGCGGTCGTGGCCGGCAGCCGCCACTTCGGGCGGCGGTTCGTCGGTAATGGCGGCGAACGAGTACAGGTCTTGCTCCCCTTCCCCGCCCGGGCTTACCGACCACAGGCACGCCACCAGCATGTCCTGTGGCGGGCGCGGCTGAAAGGCCAGGATCAACCTTTCCTCGGCCTCGCCAGGCAGCAGAGCGCGGCGCTCGGCCTTATGGCGTGGCACATGCTCATAGAAGGCGGTGATCACCATCACCCCGTGGCGATGCCCGAACAGCGCGCGCCACGCGCGCTCCAGGTTGTCGCGCCGCGCATTGTAAGTCCCGGGCCGCTTGCGCTCGTCCACCTCGGTCCAGCCGGGCAGGCGGCACTGGTAGCGCATCGGGACCACCACCCTGCGCCCGCCCTGCGAGATGATCACCGGCGCGTAGTAGCCGGGAAAGACACGACGGTCCTGGTCACCCAGCCCGGAATGCTGCAGGTCGCCCAGGTTCTGCTGAGCCCTGGCAATCTTGTCGGTCGCGATGCGACGGTCGGCCTCGGCCTTCTTGGTCGGCCGGGTGGCCAGTGTCCGCTCAGCCTCGGCAAGCCGGCTGCGTTGCTGGAAGATTTCGGCCTCGAAACGGTTCGCCTGCTCCCTGTCGCCATCACGCACGATCGCAGCGTTCGAATCTGCCGATTCGGCAAACGCCTTGCGCAGCGCCCTGGGAATTCTTTGCCAGCCGCCAGTCCGTCGCTGGTGCCAGAACAATTCCACGAAACGTTCGATGCTGATCGACGCCCCGTATTCGCGCTCGAACCTGCGGAACTCTGCCTGGATCTGGGAGGAATAGCACATGGGCAATGTCCTTTTGCCTGGCGCCGGTGGCGCTCGCTCAGGACCATTCTAAGCCGGCAAGCGGAGGCGTCGGGAAAGGCGGCGTTCTGGACGGCCGACTTAAAAGTCAACCTTTCGCCACATGAGTGAGGGATCGATTAGGGAATGTATAGGAGATTGGTGCGAGGGAGGGGACTCGAACCCCTACACCATTGCTGGCGTCAGGACCTAAACCTGGTGCGTCTACCAATTTCGCCACCCTCGCGGTCCTTGCGAGCCCCGGACGGGGCCGCGATGCTCGTTGCAGCGATGGCGCGAAAGCAAAAAAGGCGGCTGGAACTGCCCGCCTTCCTGTAACGGCTGCCGCCGCGCTTGTGCGCGCTCTGCAACGAAGCAGCGGATTGTAGCGCAAGCCTCGGGGGGAATCCAGCCCCGCGCTGGCGACATAGTGCAAGCCCTCATGTGACTTGCCTTTCGCGATGGGAGTCCGCGATCTATGCTGAAGTTGTGGGACGCCTCCGGCATGCGCGCATCAACGTCGCAATGCGGGGGAGCTTTCTGCGGTGCCTCAGCCCCCGAACGGAGGGGATATGAAATTACCTGTCCTGCTGTTGGCAGCTTCGATGGCGCTTGCATGGTCATCGACGGTCAAGGCTGCTGGTTGCCAGTACGACATGCAATGCAAAGGGGAACGGATTTGCCAGCAGGGGCAATGCGTTTCGCCTGATGGGGATGAGCAGGCGGACTCGCCCGCGCCCAAGCCTGCGCAAGCCACCAGGGCATCGCCTGCTGCCACGCCCGCTGCTGCGCCTGCGGCTGTTGCCCCGGCAGCGGCAGCAACAGCCACCGCAGCAGTACCGCCTCCACCACCACCGCCAGCACCTCGAGGTTGCTGCACGGTAGCGGGCAAACTGAGGCTGAGCCCTGCCATGGCCAGCGACACGTCGCTGGTAATTGGCGATGCTTGCCAGGGGATGACGAATTCCGGCAAGCCCGTCCCGGGGACGCTCTGCTACTAGCTGGCCTTACGGCGGTCATCGCCGCACATGCGCCCATCGCCATGCGGATGGGCGTGGATGGGTCGGTTTGCCTGTCGCAGTCAGGAAGTCACCGGCCCTGCCCCCATTCCAGGCTTACGCACGCGGAACCATGCCGCATACAGTGCCGGCAGGAACAGCAGCGTCAGCACGGTGGCGATGATCAGCCCGCCCATAATGGCCACGGCCATCGGGCCCCAGAACAGCGAGCGTGACAGCGGAATCATGGCCAGCACCGCCGCCGCTGCGGTCAGGATGATCGGGCGGCAGCGGCGCACCGCTGCCTCGACGATGGCATTCCACGCCGGCACGCCGGCCTTGATGTCCTGTTCGATCTGGTCCACCAGGATCACCGAGTTACGGATGATCATGCCGAGCAGCGCCGTGATGCCAAGCTGCGCGACGAAGCCCATCGGCGCGCGCAGCAACAGCAGCGTGGCGGCCGCGCCAATCAGGCCCAGCGGCCCGGTCAGGAACACCATCAGCGCGCGCGAGAAGCTGTGCAGCTGGAGCATGAGCAGCGTGAAGATCAGGAAGATGCACAGCGGCAACTGCGCTGCGATAGACGCCCCCGCCTTGCCGCTTTCTTCCTCTGCCCCTGCCACGGTAATGCGATAGCCCGGCGGCAATTGCTGGCGCAGCCTGTTAAGCAGCGGGTCGATCTGCGCGGTGACGGTCGGCCCCTGGATGCCATCCACCACATCAGCCTGTACGGTCACGCCGAAGTCGCGGTTCTCGCGCCAGATCACGCCCGGCTCGGAGCGCAGCGACAGCCGCGCCACCTGCGTCAGGGGCACCACGCGGCCAGTGTTGGTGGGCACCTGGATATTGCCCAGATCCGACATGGTGTCGCGTTCGTTGCGCGGCGTGCGCATCATGATGTCGATCAGCTTGTCGCCATCGCGGTATTGGCCCACGGGAATGCCGGTCAGCACGGTCTGCGTGACACGCGCGATGGAACTTGTGGTGACGCCGAGCGCGCGCGCCTTGTCCTGGTCGATCTCCAGGCGCAGCACCTTGACGCTCTCGTTCCAGTTGTCGTTGACGCCAACCGTGTTCGGATTTGCGCGCATCAGGGCCTTGACCTGATCCGCGAGCTGGCGCACGCCAGCAGCATCTGGGCCGATCACGCGGAACTGTACGGGATAGGCCACGGGAGGCCCGTTGGGCAACAACTTGACGCGCCCGCGCAACTGCGGGAACTGCGTATTGAGCACCGCGATCACGCGCTGGCGCAATGCATCGCGCGCCTCGGTGCTGACCGGTAGCACGATCACCTGCGCCACGTTGCTCTGCGGAAAGATCTGGTCCAGCGGCAGGTAGAAGCGTGGCGCGCCGGTGCCGACGAACGTGGTCAGGCTCTGCACGTCGCGATCCTGCTGCATGGCGGCCTCGAAGCGCCTGGCTTCGCCCTCCATCTGCGCAAAGCTGGTGCCTTCCGGCATCCACAACTCGACCATCAGTTCGGGCCGGCTCGAGTCCGGGAAGAACTGCTTCTCGACGAACTTGAACGCATAGATGCCCAGTGCAAACGTCACCAATGTGATGACGATAACCGTCTTGCGCCAGGTCACGCACCAGTCGACCAGACGTCGGAAGCTGGCATAGAACGGCGTAACGAACACCTCATGGTGCTCGCCACCCCCCGCGCGCGATTTCAGCAGCAGGTAGCCCAGGTATGGCGTGAAGTAGACCGCAGCCAACCACGACAGCACCAGCGCCAGCGCGGTCACGGCGAAGATGGCGAAGGTGTACTCGCCGACCGTGGATTTCGCGAGGCCCACCGGCAGGAAGCCCGCGGCCGTGATCAGCGTGCCGGTCAGCATCGGCATGGCCGTGGAGGTATACGCGTAGGTGGCGGCCTCCATCTTCGAAAGCCCCTCCTCCAGCTTGCGCACCATCATCTCCACGGCAATGATGGCGTCGTCGACGAGCAGCCCCAGCGCCACGATCAGCGCGCCGAGCGATATCTTGTGCAGGCCGATGCCGAAGATGTTCATGAACAGGAACGTCACCGCGAGCACCAGCGGAATCGTCAGCGCCACCACGAGTCCCGGGCGCACATCGAGGCGCAGCGGCCGCGTGTGCAGGCCCAGCGAGACGAAGCTGACGCCCAACACGATCACCACGGCTTCGATCAGCACATGCACGAATTCGCCGACCGAGCGCTTGACCGCTTGCGGTTGGTCCTGCACCTGCTCCAGCTCGATGCCGACCGGCAATTGCCCGCGCAGGCGGTCGAATGCGCCCCGCAGGTTCTTGCCGAGCTCGATGATGTCACCGCCCTTGGCCATCGAAATGCCGAGCCCGACCACGTTCTTGCCGTTGTACCGCATGGTGCTCTGCGGCGGATCGACGTAGCCGCGATACACGTGCGCAATGTCGCCCAGACGGATATTCGCAATGCCGTTTGGACCGCGCAGCACCAGGCTCTCAAGGTCTGAAACGCTGGCGAATTGCCCCGTCACACGCACTTGCAGGTTATCGGTCGGCGTGACTAGCACGCCGCTGCCATTCAGGTTGTTCTGCTGCGTGATCTGGTCGGCAATGGCGTTGATGTCGAGCCCTAGCTGCGCGAAGCGCGTCTGGTTGAACTCGATGTAGATCTTCTCGTCCTGCAGGCCCAGCAGCGACACCTTGGCCACGGCCGGCACACGCAGCAGTTCCTGGCGTACCAGGTCGGCATACTCGCGCAGTTCCTTGTAGTTGAAGCCGTCGGCCGACAGCGCATAGATGGTGCCGTACACGTCGCCGAACTCGTCATTGAAGTACGGGCCGCGCACGCCGGCCGGCAGCGTCTGCGCGATATCGCTGATCTTCTTGCGCACCGTGTACCAGATCTGCGCAGTGTCCTTCGCCGGCGACGTGTCCTTGAGCTGGAAGATGACCGTGGTTTCGCCCGGCTTGGAAAAGCTGCGGATCTTGTCGGCATACGGCACTTCCTGCAATTGCCGCTCGATCTTGTCCGTCACCTGTACCGCGATCTGCTCGGCGGTGGCGCCGGGCCAGAACGCCTGCACCACCATCACGCGGAAAGTAAACGGCGGGTCCTCGTCCTGCCCGAGCCGGAAGAACGCCATCAGGCCCGCCAGCAGCAACACCACCAGCAGGTAGCGCGTCAGCGGCTGGTGTTCCAGCGCCCAGCGCGACAGGTTGAAACGAGAATGATCCATGCCTTGCCCTCAGCCCTGCTGGGGGACGGAGGCGGCCGTCGGCGCCGGGGATGGGGCGGACGGCGCCGATGCCGGCACGACCGCCTGCATCGGCCTGACCCTCTGCCCCGGCTTGAGCAGATGCACGCCGGCCGTGACAATGGTCTGGCCGGGCGCCAGGCCCTGGCGTATTTCGATCTCGTTGCCGACCGGATCACCCAGCGTCACCTGGACCGGCTTCACCGTGCCGGCCGCCGCGTCATAGACCCAGACCTGGTTGCGGCCCTGCTCCTGCAGCAGCGCGGTCAGCGGCACGCGTACCGCCGGCACGGCGCCCGTGCGCACGAAGGTCACGACGGCAGTCATGCCGAGCTTGATATCTGCCGGCGGATTCGGCACCGACACACGTGTGGCATAGGTACGCGTCACGGGATCGGCTGCGGCGGCAATCTCGCGTACGCGCGCGGGCAACGCGCGGCCCGGATCTGCCCAGGTGCGCACCGTCACATCGGTAATACCGCGCAACTGGTCGACCTGGTCTTCGGGCAGCCCGATGGCGACTTCCTTCTCCGCCGACTGCGCCACGCGGATCACCGCCTGCCCGGGGGTAACGACTTGTCCGACCTCCGCATCCACCGCCGTGACCACGCCATCGGCATCAGCCAGCAACACGGCATAGGCAGTCTGGTTGGCCTGGCTGCGCAGGCCTGCCTCGGCCTGCTTGAGGCGCGATGCGGCGGCATCGAACGTGGCCTGCCGCCGATGCTGCTCGGCAGCGCTGATGAAGCCCTTCGCGAACAGGTCGTTGTAGCGCTTGAGATCGGAGGCCGCCAGATCGCGGTCCGTGCGTGCCGCATCGAACTGGGCGCGCGAGCTCGCCTCGGCCAGCGACAGGTCAGTCGGATCGAGGCGCGCCAGCGGCTGGCCCTTGCGTACGACCGCACCCACGTCAACCAGGCGCGCTGCAATCTTGCCGCCCACACGGAAGCCCAGCCGCGACTCCACGCGTGGCCGCACGTCGCCAGAAAACTCGAACGTCGTCTTGCCAGTGTGCTGGCTCAGCTGCAGCAAGCGGACGGGCCGCACTTCAGGCGCGGGCTCGCTAGTCTTGCTACACCCCGCCAGCGCCACGACCGCTGCCGCGAGCACGGCGGCGCCAACACGGACAAGCCGCCGACGCGACAGGGAATCGGAGGATATCTCGGGACGAACGGCCGCAACTTCCGGCACTTGGCAATGCACTGGCATGGATAAGCAGCGAATCGAACAACGTGGGAAAGCTGATGCGGCCCGTTCAGAGGCTTACTACGCACAATCAGAACAGCATTCGTGCGCACCGGAATTAATAACTGGCCGGTCAGCAATATAGCGACGCCCTTCAGGTGCGTCAAACGGCGGGTAACGAAACTGCCAGAATGAAGACCGAAGCTTCCTTCTAGACCGCGGAACGGTACGAAATGGCGGCCGGCGCTGTCTGGGTGTGAGCTCAAACAGCACCGGAAACTGCTATGGCTCAATGCTACAATCCCGCCGCCGCCAGGCTCTGACGCCGCCCGCACCCACCCTACCTCACCAGACCGAGACCGGCGTGACGCCCGATCAGTATTGCCAAGAGAAAGTCGCCCAGAGCGGCTCCAGTTTCTACTACAGCTTCCTGTTCCTGCCCGCCGAACGCCGCCGCGCGATCACGGCGCTTTATGCCTGGTGCCGCGAAGTCGACGATGTGGTCGACGACGCCCACGACCCCGCCCTGGCCCACCAGCAACTGGACTGGTGGCGCGGTGAGCTGCGTCACCTGTTTGAAGGTGAGCCGACCCACCCCGTCACGCAGGCGCTGCGCCCGCACGTGAAGGCCGCCGGACTGCCGCATGCCGAAATGTCGGAAGTACTCGACGGCATGGAGATGGACCTGACCCAGAGCCGGTATCTCGACGAGATCGGCCTGAACCGCTATTGCCACTGCGTGGCCGGCGTGGTCGGCACACTGAGCGCGCGGCTGTTCGGCTATTCGGATCCCCACACGCTGGTATTCGCCGAGAAGCTCGGGCTGTCGCTGCAACTCGTCAATATCCTGCGCGATGTCGGCGAGGACGCGCGCCGCGGCCGTATATATCTGCCTGTCGATACATTGCAGCGCTTCCAGGTGCCCGCGTCGGAAATCCTCCAGGGCAAGCATTCCGAGCGCTTTGTCGCGCTGATGCAGTACCACGCTGGGCGCGCCCGCGCGCTGTACCGCGAGGCGCTGGACCTGCTGCCGCGCCAAGATCGCCGCGCCCAGCGCGCAGGCCTGCTGATGGGCGCCATCTACCACGCGCTGCTCGACGAGATCGAGCGCAGCGACTTCCAGGTGCTGAACCAGCGCATTGCGCTCACGCCGCTGCGCAAGCTCTGGATCGCCTGGAAGACCTGGGTGCGCAACAGCTAGCCCCCAAAGTCATTCCCGCCCTGCACCACGCCGTTCGCCAAGCCATGACCCAGAATCCCCATCCGCTCGGACAGAGCATCATTGACCGCGCCGAAGCGCTTGCCCGGTTCTCCGACATGGAAGGCGGCCTGACCTGTGCGTTCCTCACGCCCGCGCACCGCTCCGCGCAAGCCCTGCTGGCGCAATGGATGGAGCAAGCGGGCATGCAGGTGCGCATCGACGCCATCGGCAACGTGATCGGAAGGTATGAGGCGGATGCCGCCGCCGGCCCCGATGCGCGAGTGCTGATGACCGGTTCCCACTTCGACACCGTGCGCAATGGCGGGCGTTATGACGGCCGTCTCGGCATCCTGCTCCCGATCGCCGTGGTCGGCGCGCTCCATACCGCAGGCATCCGCCTGCCCTATCACCTCGATATCGTCGGCTTCGCCGAAGAGGAAGGCCTGCGCTTCAAGACCAGCTTCCTGGCCAGCAGCGTGCTCGCGGGCCGTTTCGACGCGGCTTTGCTGACGCGCACCGATGCCGATGGCGTGACGCTGGCCGAAGCGCTCGCGGCGTCCAGCCTGCCGGGCAATGGCGAGCTTGCGGCACTGCAGGCCGCCGCTGTGGATCCCGCCACGCTGCTTGGCTTCGTCGAAGTCCATATCGAGCAGGGACCAGTGCTGCTGAACAAGGATCTGCCGCTCGGCGTGGTCACGCAGATCGCCGGCAGTAGCCGCTTCCAGGTGCGTATCGAGGGACAGGCCAGCCATGCCGGCACTACGCCAATGGGCATGCGCCGGGATGCCGCCGCCGGCGCCGCGGAGATGATCCTGCTGGTGGAATCGCGATGCAGCGCGGTGCCAGCCCTCGTGGGTACCGCGGGCCAGCTGCAGGTACCCGACGGGTCGAGCAACGTCATTCCCGCCGCGTGCACCTTTTCGATGGACATCCGCGCCGGCGAGGACGATATCCGCGAAGCCGCGATCGCCGACATCGTTGCCGGCATCCAGCAGATCGCGGCGCGCCGCGGCTTGTCGGCCCAGGTCGACCGGGTCAAGCCGGTCTTCAACGCGCCTTGCGCGCGCTGGCTGATGGACCAGTTCAGTGCCGTTCTGCGCAAGCGCGGCCTGGCCGCATTCGAACTGCCGTCGGGCGCGGGGCACGACGCGATGATGATGCAGCGCATCACCGACGTGGCCATGCTGTTCGTACGTTGTGGAAATGGCGGTATCAGCCACAACCCGTTGGAAAGCATTACCGCAGAAGACGCGCAGCTGGCGGCCGAAGTGTTCGTGGATTTCCTGCGGCACTTCCAGGCGCAAGGCTGATGGCAGGCAGCCGGCAGCCTCAGCCGCCCCGGTACATCTCGCGTCCGAGGTCGTAAAGGTTCTGCCGCAGCTTGCGGCGCTCGTCGGGCGACAAGCTGGAGCCTGATCGCCCCTGATGGCCGGCGCGCTCGGCCTCGCGCTGTTCGGCGCGGTGCCGTTCGGCCCGAGCGCGTGCCTCCCGCTGGCTGGAGGCAGCTTCGCTGGCGTGGGTGGAGGGACGCTCGTGCCCGTGCAGCAGGTTGGCCATGCCGGCCGACTGGGCCACGGCCGGCCGTGGCGCCGCGCACAGCCACAGCGCCGCACCGGCGAGCGCCACACAGACGCCAAAGGCGCCGTGCAAGGTCTGCCCATGCCGGTTACGGTTCACTTTCATTGATAATGGCGTTGTTGGCCTCGAACTTGCAGCCGCCTGGACTGCATGAAGCCGGAAAATCGGTACCCGTCCGCGCGATCGCCGCAATGCAATATGCGGCGGACCGCAGATAATCCGGTGGCAATATCCAGGCCAACCGGATAATGGAGTAGTGCGACATAGTGCGCGAAAGACGGTATGCGGCAGTGTAATGGCAGGGTTCGTGCATGCCGCAATGCCACAGGGTAAAGTATGTAACGTTTTGTTAAGCCATTTTGAGCGAAAGCGATAGTCGCTAAGATACCGCCATGGAAAATACCAGCCACAAGATTCTCGTCGTGGACGACGACCCGCGCCTGCGCGATCTGCTGCGCCGCTATCTGGGCGAACAGGGTTTTACGGTACTGGTGGCCGAAAATGCCACTGCCATGAACAAGCTCTGGCTGCGCGAGCGCTTCGACCTGCTCGTGCTTGACCTGATGATGCCCGGCGAGGATGGCCTGTCCATCTGCCGGCGCCTGCGCGGCGCCAACGACCAGACACCCATCATCATGCTGACCGCCAAGGGCGAGGACGTCGACCGTATCGTAGGCCTCGAAATGGGTGCCGATGACTACCTGCCCAAGCCGTTCAACCCGCGTGAGCTGATTGCCCGCATCCACGCCGTGCTGCGCCGCAAGGGGCCGGCCGAGGTGCCCGGCGCACCGTCGGAAACGCCGGAAACGTTCGCATTTGGCGATTTCGTGCTCAACCTGGCCACGCGTACACTGACCAAGAACGACGAGGAAATCACCCTGACCACGGGCGAATTCTCCGTACTCAAGGTTTTTGCCCGCCACCCGCGCCAGCCGCTGTCGCGCGAAAAGCTCATGGAGATGGCGCGCGGCCGCGAATACGAAGTATTCGACCGCAGCCTGGACGTGCAGATTTCCCGCCTGCGCAAGCTGATCGAGCCCGATCCGAGCAACCCGCGCTTTATCCAGACAGTCTGGGGTCTGGGCTACGTGTTCATTCCCGATGGCGTGAAGTAACCCGGTCGGCCGCTCAACATCGTGGCGACCGCCCTCGGCCGTACGGCCACGCGTTTCTTTGGTTCGCTGTTCTGGCGAACCTTCATGCTGATCGCGCTTCTGCTGGCTATTTCTCTGGGCATCTGGTTTCAGAGCTACCGGCTGTTCGAACGCGCCCCGCGGGCGCAGCAGATCGCCATGCAGGTGGTCAGCGTGGTCAAGCTGACGCGCGCGGCCCTGCTCTATTCGGACCCGGCACGGCGCCGGTTCCTGCTGCTCGACCTGGTCCAGAACGAAGGCATCAAGGTTTATCCGCGCGAGAAGGACGACGATTTTGCCGCGCCGACCGCCAACCCGTTCCTGACCCAGCTTGTGCAGCAGGAAATCCGCAGCCGGCTTGGCGAGGACACGGTGCTGGCCACCACCGTCAACGATATTCCCGGCGTATGGGTCAGCTTCGAGATCGAGGGTGACGATTACTGGGTCGCGATCAGCCCGGAGCGTTTCGAGCGCGTGTCAGGCATCCAGTGGCTGTGGTGGAGTATCGCGGCGTTGCTGCTGTCAATCATCGGCGCCGCGTTCATTACCGCACGCGTCAACTACCCGCTCAAGCGGCTGGCCACTGCGGCGCGCGAGATTGGCGCGGGCGGCGATCCGCCGCCACTGCCCGAGCATGGCGCCAGCGAAGTCGCGCTGGCCAACCACAGCTTCAACCAGATGGTGCGTGACCTGCGCCAGCTCGATGACGACCGGGCGGTGATGCTGGCCGGCATCTCGCATGACCTGCGCACGCCGCTTACGCGCCTGCGGCTGGAAACCGAGATGTCGCCGGCCGACAATGCCACGCGTGAAGCGATGATCACCGACATCGAGCAGATGGATGCCATCATCGGCCAGTTCCTGAACTACGCGCGGCCGCCGCTCGAAATGGTCGAGCCGGTGGACCTGTCGGCGCTCGTCCAGGATGCCGTGGGAGTCTATGCCGCACATGACGACGTGCGCGTGCAGGTCCGCGCCAACGAGCCGGTCATGGCCGTGGCCAACCGCATGGAAGTCCAACGCATTCTCGACAACCTGGTCGAAAACGCGCGCCGCTATGCCAAGAACGACGACACCGGCATTGCCGAGGTCGAGATCACCACGAAGCTCGACGACAAGGACGCCGTGCTCACCGTGGCCGACAACGGCAAGGGCGTGCCGGACGCCCAGCTTTCGTTGCTGACCCGGCCGTTCTATCGGCTCGACAGCGCGCGCAGCGAAGCCAAGGGCGCGGGGCTGGGCATGTCGATCGTCAACCGCATCCTGCAGCGCAACGGCGGCCGGCTGGTGCTGTCGAACCGCTCGGCGCCCCACTCCGGCCTTGTCGTCAGCGCCTGTTTCCGCCGCGCCTGACGAAAACGGCGCCCGCCGCACATTGCCGGCGCACATCCCGGCGACTGACAGGTTTTCGACAGCTACTGATAGGGATCTGTAAGGTCTTTGACAGGGCAATGACAGCGTCGCGGCGCACACTGGCGCCGGTCAGCAGGGCCGATGCATATGCATCCTCCCAGCCACGGCGACGCCTGCTGTCTCCTCCCCAACGCCTGGCTGGCTCACCGAACAATCATTCGCCGGGACCCACCGGCGACGTCCGAGAGAGACAGCCATGTCAGACACCTCCCAAACCGCCGGCCAACCGCAAGCGCAGCACGGATTCAAGACCGTCTTCCGCGTCGTCAGTGGCAATTTCCTGGAAATGTACGACTTCATGGTGTACGGCTTCTACGCCGCCGCCATTGCCAGGACTTTCTTCCCGAGCGGCGACGAATTTGCGTCGCTGATGCTGTCGCTGGCGACGTTTGGCGCCGGCTTCCTGATGCGTCCGCTGGGCGCCATCGTGCTGGGCGCGTACATCGACCATCACGGCCGCCGCAAGGGGCTGATCGTCACGCTCGCGCTGATGGCCGCCGGCACGCTGCTGATCGCATGCGTGCCCGGCTATGCCTCGATCGGCGTGGCGGCACCGCTGCTCGTGCTGGCCGGCCGCCTGTTGCAGGGCTTCTCTGCGGGCGTGGAACTGGGCGGCGTCTCGGTCTACCTGTCGGAGATCGCCAAACCTGGCAAGAAAGGCTTTTACGTAGCCTGGCAGTCTGCCAGCCAGCAAGTCGCGGTGATCTTCGCCGGCCTGCTTGGCGTGATCCTGCATGCGACGCTTGCACCGCAGCAAATGGATGACTGGGGCTGGCGCGTGCCGTTCCTGATCGGGTGCCTGATCGTGCCGTTCCTGTTCCTGATCCGCCGCTCGCTCGAAGAAACCGAGGAATTCAAGACCCGCAAGCATCGCCCGACCATGCGCGAGATCTACCGCTCGATGGCCGAGAACTGGCGCATCATCATTGCGGGCTGCATGATGGTCGTGATGACGACGGTATCGTTCTACATGATCACCGCATACACCCCGACCTTCGGCAAAACGGTGCTCAAGCTCGATGACGTGGACAACCTGATCGTCACCATGTGTGTGGGCCTGTCGAACTTCATCTGGCTGCCGCTGATGGGCGCGGTGTCCGACCGCATCGGTCGCAAGCCGCTGCTGGTGTTCTTCACGCTGGCCACGCTGCTGACCGCCTATCCCGCCGTCTCGTGGCTGGTGGCCGAGCCGTCGTTCTCGCGCCTGCTGATGGTCGAACTCTGGCTGTCGTTCCTGTACGGCAGCTATAACGGCGCGATGGTAGTCACGCTAACCGAAGTCATGCCGCCGGCGGTGCGTACCGCGGGTTTCTCGCTGGCCTATAGCCTGGCTACGGCGCTGTTCGGCGGATTCACGCCGGCAATCGCGACCTACCTGATCCACACCACCGGTAACAAGGCGGCCCCTGGCCTGTGGCTGATGTTCGCCGCCGCCTGCGGCCTGATCGCCACCCTGATCATTTTCCGCGCACGTCGCGGCCAGCCCGCGCTGCGTCCTGCCTGAGCGGCCACCTGCCGTCCCTGCCACACCGGCCTTGTGCGGCCGGTCGTGGCATACTTCCCGCTTGCGCAAACTCCCATGCGCGACGATCCAGAGCGCCATGCCGCGCCGCCTATCGGGCTGTTTGAGAATTTCAATTAGCCCTGCAGTGCGTCCTGACGCATAATCTCCCCTTGTCGCGGCGCACCAAAGCGCTGGCTCCAGTCAGTGCCGACATTGCCCGCATTTGCACAAACTCTCTCTTCAACCGTATCAGGAGAAGTCTATGAAGACCGTTGGTGACAAGCTCGAAGCCTTCCACGTCGTTGGTGTCAAGCCGGGTTTCAACAACCATGAGGAAAACGGCCAGTCGGCTTTCGAAGACATCACCGAAAAGTCGTTCGAAGGCAAGTGGAAGATCATCTACTTCTACCCGAAGGACTTCACGTTCGTATGCCCGACCGAAATCGTGGCATTCGCCAAGCTGAACGGCGATTTCGCTGACCGTGACGCCATCGTTCTGGGCGGCTCGACCGACAACGAATTCGTGAAGCTGGCATGGCGCCGCGAGCACAAGGATCTGAACAAGCTGAACCAGTGGCAATTTGCCGACGTGACCGGTTCGCTGATCGACCAGTTGGGCGTGCGTGACCAGGCCGCTGGCGTGGCTCTGCGCGCGACCTTCGTCGTCGACCCGCACAATGTGATCCAGCACGTTTCGGTGAACAACCTGAACGTCGGCCGCAACCCGGACGAAGTGCTGCGTATTCTGGACGGTCTGCAAACGGACGAACTGTGCCCGTGCAACCGTGCCGTTGGCGGCGCAACGCTGTAATTGCTGCAAGGTTGCCGGTAACTACGGCGACTCGCGGAGGGCCCTGCCCCTCCGCCCCAAACCCGCAGAAGCGGGTTTTTTGAGCCCTGATCGATAGGAGAATTAAATGGAATTCCTCAGCACGATTAAGAATCTCATCCCGGACTACGCCAAGGACATCCGCCTGAACGTAGACGGCACCATTGCGCGCTCCTCGCTGGAAGGCAATGACGCCGTCGGCGTGGCCCTGGCGGCCGCCTTCGCAGCGCAGTCCAAGGTGCTCGTGGATGCGATCCGCAACGCCAATGTGCTGTCGGCCGAGGAAGTCAATGGCGCGCTGACCGCCGCCGCGCTGATGGGCATGAACAATGTGTGGTATCCGTATATCGAGATGGCGGACGATCCGGACCTGGCCAACCAGCCAGCCGGCCTGCGCATGAACGCCTACGCCACCCATGGCGGCGTGGACAAGCGCCGCTTCGAAATGTACGCGCTGGCCGCTTCCATTGTCGGCAAGTGCCATTTCTGCGTGAAATCGCACTACCAGCTGCTCAAGAACGAGCAGGGCATGACGTCGCAGCAACTGCGTGACGTCGGCCGCATTGCCGCCGTCATCGCCGCGGCCGCCAACGTGATTGCCGCCCAGTAAAGCGCTCTTTCGGTGCCAGCGCGGCTCAACAACAGCCGGCAGCTTCCCAGCGGGAAGTGCCGGCTGTTTGCATGTGCGGCCCCGACAACGGCCGAAGGCACCACTCGTGCAGTGAACGGCCTACAATCCAGACAAGACACGCACTTCAGTTACCCGTCCCCTGCACCATGAGCATCCTGCCTTCGCCA
Organism: Cupriavidus sp. C1SS-2L; assembly: GCF_057073735.1. Taxonomy (NCBI): domain Bacteria; kingdom Pseudomonadati; phylum Pseudomonadota; class Betaproteobacteria; order Burkholderiales; family Burkholderiaceae; genus Cupriavidus; species Cupriavidus sp. C1SS-2L. Next base: position 1,499,813 of record NZ_CP172708.1, on the reverse strand, counting down.
ACGTCGCCGCGCTTCCACTACCGCCTCGCCACTGTCCAGGATTGGGGCGACATCGCCGCTGTCACACAGCAGGCGTATTCGCAGTACGAACTGGAAATCATGGAGGATTGCCGGGCGTCCTTCCAGCGCGGCATGCAGGCGGTGCTGGCTACCAGCCATCCTGATATGGAATGGTGGGTGGCCGAGACCGAACATGGCATTGCCGGCGCCGTTCTGTTCTGCCACCCCGGCGCGACACTGCCGGCGCTGGATGGCAGCACGATTACGCTGACCCAGCCGGAAGCCCGGCTGCTTTCCGTCAGCCCGCAAGCACGCGGCCTGGGGCTTGGCCATACGCTGATGCAGATCTGCATCCAGCGTGCGCGCGATATCGGCTCGCCGACGCTGCTGGTGCGGACCATGCCTGAAATGGCGTCCGCCAATCGCCTGTGCCAGCAGATGGGCTTTGCCAAGCGCACGGAGGCTGGCGCCCGAACGGGCGCCATGGCAAGGCTGATCGACTACAGCTACGCCATCACGCCAGAGAGCGCGCCTGCACCGGCCAAGGCGTAAGCGCTTTCGCTTCCGCTTCGGCCAGGGATCCGGGCCGCGCTCAGTCCTGCGCGTCCGCGATTGCGCCGCGCCAGATCAGGACCGCGGCCTGCGCCACGATACCTTCCTGCCGTCCTTCGAAGCCAAGCTTTTCGTTGGTCTTGGCCTTGACGTTGCAACGCGTGGCGGGCAGGCCCAGGTCATCGGCAATATTCGCAACCATGCCCGGAATATGCGGTGCCAGCTTGGGCTGCTGCGCGATCACCGACGCATCGACATTGCCGATTTCGTAGCCGGCCTCGCGCACGCGGCGCGCGGCCTCACGCAGCAGCACGCGGCTGTCGGCACCGGCAAACTGTGCATCCGTGTCCGGGAAATGGCGCCCGATGTCGCCAAGCCCTGCCGCGCCGAACAGCGCGTCCGTAATGGCATGGAGCAGCGCATCGGCATCGGAATGCCCGAGCAGGCCGCGGTCGTTTGGAATATGCACGCCGCCGAGGATCAGCTTGCGGCCGGGCACAAGTGCGTGGACGTCATAGCCCTGCCCCACGCGGATATCAAAAGGCATCATTGATCAGGCTCCTGAATCGGCAGACCTGGCCGGCCCGGTGCCGAGCAGCACTTCGGCCAGCGCGAAGTCTTCCGGATATGTCACTTTGAAATTGCGCAGCGAACCGTTGACGAGCCGCGGATGCAGGCCCAGCCGTTCGATCGCGCTGGCTTCGTCGGTCACCACCGCGCCCGCGGCCAGGGCGTCCTGCAAGGCCTGGCGCAATACGCCGACGCGAAACATCTGCGGGGTCTGGGCCTGCCACAGTCCGTCGCGCGGCACTGTGGTGCCGATGCGCTCGCCGGCATCGGCACGCTTCAGCGTATCGGGGACGGGCACGGCCAGGATGCCGCCGATTGCCGCATCGGGATCATCGTCGTTATCGCTTTCGACGGCGCGCACCAGGTTATGGATCATCGCGGGCGTCAGGCCCGGTCGTGCCGCATCGTGCACCAGCACCCAGTCAGTGTCGGTAGCGCCGAGCTGCGCCAGGTGATGTAGGCCGGCGAGCACCGACGCGTGGCGCGTGTCGCCGCCGACAAAAGCGGTATCGAAGCGCAAGCCGGCAAAGATATCGGCGCCGAAGCGCGACTCCAGCGGCATGTCGTCGGGCGCCAGCACCAGCGCGGTGGCACTGATCGCGTCACAGGCCGAAAACGCTGCCAGCGCGTACCAGATCATGGGCCGGCCCGCGACGGGCTGGTATTGCTTGGGCACGGAGCCACCCGCGCGGCTGCCGGTACCGGCACAGGGAATCAAGGCGAAGCGGCGGTCGGACACAGGGTCGGGATGAAATGGAAAATGCGTTGAAAACGTCACGGCGATGGCCTGCGCCGTGGCCGGAGCGCATTCTATAATACGGCCCTTGTTTGCCGCCATGCCGCCTTGCCAATCCGGCAAGCGGCGCACGCACCCCCGCCCGCGCTGCCGGCGGGGCGTTGTCGTTCGTTGTCGTTGATTCCGACCGCTGCCCGATGCCTGACGCCGCACCCGCCTTCCCGTTCGCCAACCTGCCCCTGGTCAAGTCCGGGCTGCGCCATAGCATGGCGGGCCTGCCCGGCTCCGCCGACGCACTCGCCATTGCCGCCTACGCGCGCCAGCACAGGGAGCGCGTGCCGATGCTGGCCGTGGTCTGCGCCAACGCCGTCGACGCCCAGCGGCTCGCCGATGAAATCCCGTGGTTCGCGCCCGAAACGCGCGTGCGCCTGCTGCCGGACTGGGAAACGCTGCCCTACGATAGCTTTTCTCCCCACCAGGACCTGGTGTCGGAACGTCTCGCGACGCTGCACGACATCCAGACCGGCCAGTGCGACGTGATGCTCGTGCCGGCCTCTACAGCGCTCTACCGGCTAGCGCCGCCGTCATTCCTGGCCGCCTATACGTTCTTCTTCAAGCAGGGGGAACGGCTGGACGAAGCCGCGCTCAAGGCGCAGTTCACGCTGGCAGGCTACGAGCACGTCAGCGCCGTGATGCGTCCGGGCGAATACAGCGTGCGCGGCGGCCTGATCGACCTGTACCCGATGGGTTCGGCGCTGCCGTACCGCATCGATCTCTTCGGCGACGAGATCGAAACCATCCGCGCCTTTGATCCCGACACGCAACGCAGCCTGTACCCGGTCAAGGAAGTCCGGCTGCTGCCGGGCCGCGAGTTTCCGCTTGATGAAGCCGCCCGCACGGCATTCCGCGGCCGCTGGCGCGAAGTCTTCGAAGGCGACCCTAGCAAGTCGCCCATCTACAAGGACATCGGCAACGGTGTTCCTTCGGCCGGGATCGAGTACTACCTGCCGTTGTTCTTCGAGTCCAGCGCGACGCTGTTCGACTTTCTGCCGGCCGATACCCAGCTTGCCTTCGTCGGCAAGGTGGACGAAGCCATCCGCCGCTTCTGGACGGATACCACGCAGCGCTACGACTTCATGCGGCATGACCGCGAGCGCCCGCTGCTGCCGCCGCCGCAACTGTTCCTGTCCGAGGAGCAGTTCTTCATTGCGGCCAAGCCGCTCGCGCGGCTGGTACTGCAAAGCGAACCGGCGGCGGACGGCCAACCCGCGTTTGCGGCGAGCGTTCCCGATGTCTCGGTGAACCGTCGCGCCGAAGATCCGCTCGTGAACCTGGAATCCCTGCTGCTGGACAAGGCCACGCGCGTACTGATGTGCGCCGATACCGCCGGCCGCCGCGAGACCCTGCTGCAGCTGTTCGCCGAAAGCGGCCTGCGCCCGCAACCCGTGGACGACTTTGCCGCGTTCCTGGCTGGCGAGTCGCACTTCAGCATCGCCGTGGCGCCCCTGCACAGCGGCTTCATGCTGCCGTCCGCGAAATTCGCCTTCGTCACGGAAGCCGAACTCTACGCCGGCACCGCGCGCCGCGCGGGCCGCCGCAAACAGGAACAGGCCACCGCCGTCGATTCGATGGTGCGCGACCTGGCCGAGCTGAAGATCGGCGACCCGGTGGTGCACAGCGACCACGGCATTGGCCGCTACCACGGCCTGGTGTCGCTCGACATGGGCCAGGGGGACGAGGAATTCCTGCATCTCGAATACGACAAGGGCAGCAAGCTGTACGTGCCGGTGCATCAGCTCCACGTGATCTCGCGCTATTCGGGCGCTGATCCGGACACCGCACCGCTGCATCACCTCGGCTCGGGCCAGTGGGACAAAGCCAAGCGCAGGGCTGCGCAGCAGATCCGCGATACGGCGGCCGAACTGCTGAACCTGTACGCACGGCGCGCCGCGCGCGAAGGCTTTGCGTTCCCACTCTCCCCCAAGGACTACGAGACCTTCGCCGAAAGCTTCGGCTTCGAGGAAACGCCCGATCAGGCCGCGGCGATCGCTGCCGTCATCGCCGACATGACCTCGGGCAAGCCCATGGACCGGCTGGTGTGCGGCGACGTCGGCTTCGGCAAGACCGAAGTCGCCTTGCGCGCGGCGTTCGTCGCCGTGCTCGGCGGCAAGCAGGTTGCCATGCTGGCGCCGACCACGCTACTCGCCGAGCAGCATTTCCAGACGCTGTCGGACCGCTTCGCCGAATGGCCGGTGCGCATCGTCGAGCTGTCGCGCTTCAAGACGAAGAAGGAAATCGACGCGGCGGTGAAGCAGATCAACGAGGGCACGGTCGATATCGTGATCGGCACGCACAAGCTGCTCTCGGATGAAGTGAAGTTCCAGCGCCTCGGCCTCGTCATCATCGACGAGGAGCACCGCTTTGGCGTACGCCAGAAGGAAGCGCTGAAAACGCTGCGCGCCGAGGTCGACGTGCTGACGCTCACGGCCACGCCGATTCCGCGAACACTTGGCATGGCGCTCGAAGGCCTGCGCGATTTTTCCGTGATTGCCACAGCGCCGCAAAAACGCCTGGCCATCAAGACCTTCGTGCGGCGCGAGGAAGACGGCGTGATCCGCGAAGCCATCCTGCGCGAGCTCAAGCGCGGCGGACAGGTGTATTTCCTGCACAACGAAGTCGAGACCATCGAGAACAAGCGCGCGAAGCTGGCCGAACTGGTGCCTGAAGCGCGCATTGCCGTGGCCCACGGCCAGATGCACGAACGCGAGCTGGAACGCGTGATGCGCGACTTCGTCTCGCGGCGCGACAACATCCTGCTGTGCACGACGATCATCGAGACCGGCATCGACGTGCCAACCGCCAACACCATCCTGATCCATCGCGCCGACAAATTCGGTCTCGCGCAGCTTCACCAGTTGCGTGGCCGCGTCGGCCGCTCGCACCATCAGGCCTATGCGTACTTGCTCGTGCATGATGTGGATGGCCTTACCAAGCAGGCGGGGCGCCGGCTCGAGGCCATCCAGCAGATGGAAGAACTGGGTTCGGGCTTCTACCTGGCGATGCACGACCTGGAAATCCGCGGCGCCGGCGAGGTGCTTGGCGACAAGCAGTCCGGCGAAATCCACGAGATCGGCTTCCAGCTCTACACCGACATGCTGAACGCAGCGGTCAAGGCGCTCAAGGCCGGCAAGGAGCCGGACCTGATGGCGCCGCTCGCGGCGACCACCGAGATCAATCTCGGCACGCCCGCGCTGCTGCCCAACGACTATTGCGCCGACGTGCACGAACGCCTGTCGCTGTACAAGCGGCTCGCGAACTGTGAAACCCCGGAGCGCGTCGACGACATCCAGGAAGAGCTGATCGACCGCTTCGGCCGCATGCCGGACCAGGCGCAGGCGCTGGTGGAAACCCATCGGCTGCGCATCGCCGCGGCACCGCTCGGCGTGCGCAAGATCGATGCGGGCGAGGCGTCGATCAGCGTGCAGTTCGTGCCGAATCCGCCGATCGATGCGCTGCGGATCATCGAGCTCGTGCAGAAGAACCGGCATATCAAGCTCGCGGGGCAGGACAAGCTGCGTATTGAAGCCAAGATGCCCGACGTGGCCGTGCGTGCGCAGACCATCAAGCAGACGCTGCGCCAGCTGGCATAGGGAATTTGCTGCAGGGCGTCTTACCCGAGGGGCCGGGACGGGTGTAGCATCAGCTACTTCACCCGTCGTTCAGAGCCCCCTGCCCCATGCAAGCCGATACTCAACGCCAGTCTTCAGCCACTGAAGCCAATGCGCCGCGCGGCAGCGCGATCGAATGGACGCAGCGCCTGGTGGCGTACGACACCACGAGCCGCCATTCCAACCTGGGGCTGATCGAGTCCGTACGCGACCACTTCCTCGCGAAGGGCTTGCGACCCCATCTGAGCTACAACCCCCAGCAAGACAAGGCCAACCTGTTCGTCACGGTGCCGGCCGCCAGCGGCGACACCAATGGCGGCATCGTGCTGTCGGGCCACACCGACGTGGTGCCCGTGGACGGCCAGAACTGGACCACGGACCCGTTCAAGCCGGTGGTGCGCGACGGCAAGCTCTATGGCCGCGGTACGTGTGACATGAAGGGCTTTATCGGCACCAGCCTGGCGCTGCTGCCGACGCTGCTCGACGCGAAGCTGCGCGAGCCCGTGCACTATGCGCTGTCGTTCGACGAGGAGATCGGCTGCATGGGCGCGCCCTACCTGCTTGCCGAACTCCGTGAGCGCGGCGTGCGCCCGGCCGGCTGCATCGTGGGCGAGCCCACCAGCATGCGCGTGATCGTCGCACACAAGGGCATCAACGCGTACCGGTGCTGCGTCAAGGGTCATGCCGCACATTCGTCGCTGACGCCCCGCGGTGTCAACGCGATCGAATACGCGGCGCGGCTGATTTGCTTCATCCGCGACATTGCCGACGAGTTCAAGGCCAACGGCCCGTACGACAAGGCCTTCGACGTGCCTTACACCACCGCGCAGACCGGCACGATCCAGGGCGGCATCGCGCTGAATACCATTCCGGCGCTGTGCGAATTCGTATTCGAGTTCCGCAACCTGCCCGGCGTGGATCCCGAAGCGCTGTTCGCGCGGATCCAGTCGTATGCCAATGACGTACTGCTGCCGAAGATGCGCGCCGAACACGCCGATGCCGGCCTTGTGATCAGCAAAATCGCGGCGGCACCGTCGCTAGACGCTGCCGAGCAGGAAGCCATCACGCAACTGGTGCGGGCGCTGACGGGCGACCGCGAGACCAGCAAGGTTGCCTACGGCACCGAGGCCGGGCTGTTCCAGCGCGCGGGGATTCCCGCGGTGGTATGCGGCCCCGGCGATATCGAGCAGGCGCACAAGCCGGATGAGTTTGTCGCGCTCGATCAGCTTGCCGCTTGCGAGGCGTTCCTGCGCAAGGTCGTCGACAGCCTGCGCGTGGCCTGACCCACCCTTTTCGCCGTGCGCTGCTTCCCTCTCCAATTGCGAGAGGGAAGCAGCCACTCGGCTTTCCTGGCGCATTGCAGCGCCAAGACACCACCAGCCTCAAACCAACAACAACGAAGGAGATCCTGCATGGCTGTTCGTCGCACTGCATCCCGTTCCACCCAGAGCCTCGTGCTGGCAGGCCTGGCACTCGCCGCCGCCGTGCTTTGCAACGCCGCGAACGCACAGTCCGCGGCACCTGCTACCAGCGCCGACGACCTGCACGCGCAGATCGAAACGCGTGCGAAAGCGGTAGAAGCACAGCTGATCGCGTGGCGCCGCGACATCCACCAGCATCCCGAACTCGGCAACTACGAGACGCGCACCGCAAAGCTGGTCGCCGATCACCTTCGCAAGCTCGGCATGGATGTGAAGACGGGTGTGGCCAAGACCGGCGTAGTCGGCGTGCTCAAGGGCGGCAAGCCAGGCCCGGTGGTGGCGCTGCGCGCCGATATGGATGCGCTGCCGGTGAAGGAGCGCGTGGATGTGCCGTTTGCCTCCAAGGCCAAGGGCCAGTACCTCGGCAAGGAGGTCGACGTGATGCATGCGTGTGGCCACGACACGCACGTAGCCATTCTGATGGCCACGGCGGAAGTACTTGCCGGCATGAAGGACCAGCTTCCCGGCACGGTCAAGTTCATCTTCCAGCCGGCCGAGGAAAGCCCCGCGGACATCGAACCGAATGGCAAGAATATGTGGGGCGCCAAGCAGATGGTGGCCGAAGGCGTGCTCGACAACCCGAAGGTCGATGCGATCTTCGGCCTGCACGTGGCCGCGGGCATGGAATCGGGCAAGCTTGGCTGGCGCAGCGGCGCGTCCATGGCAGCCGCGGACCAGTTCTGGATCGACGTGAAGGGCCGCCAGACCCATGGCGCGCGCCCGTGGGCTGGGGTCGATCCGATCGTGGTCGCGTCGCAGATCGTCATGGGCCTGCAGACCATCCAGAGCCGCCAGGTCAATGCGATGTTGGAGCCGTCGGTCATCACGGTAGGCACCATCCACGGCGGCAACCGCATGAATATCGTGCCGGAGCAGGTCGAGATGATGGGTACGGTGCGCACCTATGACGAGGGCATGAAGAAGGACATTCACGCCCGCATGAAGCGCACGACCGAGACCATTGCCGCGAGCGCCGGCGCGGAGGCCACGTTCCGCGTGGTGGAGCTCTACAACGCCACCGTCAACCAGCCGGTGCTGACCGAAAAGATGGCGCCCACACTGCGGCGCGTGGCCGGCGAAGGCAACTGGCTGACCATGCCGAAGGCAACGGCGTCCGAAGACTTCTCGTTCTACCAGGAAAAGGTGCCGGGACTGTTCTTCAATCTGGGCGTCACACCCAAGGGTACGGACCTGGCCAAGGCGGCCTCGAACCACTCGCCGGAGTTCTATGTGGATGAGCCGGCGCTTGTCAACGGCGTGCGTGCGCTGTCGAACCTGACGGTGGACTACATGACCATGGCCCAGCGCTGACGTGCGTCACGCGCCGGGGGCACGCGGGCCGTGAGCGATTACAATGTCGCCTTTGCCGTCCCGCCCCTCGGCGCGCCGCCCGATCCGCCTGCTGCTGTCATGCCCCTGATCCTCCAGAGTACCCGCCCGCTCGCTTCCGACGACCTTTCCGCCATCCGCACGCTCGCCCGCACTTCCGAGCCGGAGCTGCGCAGCGAAACTGTCGCAGCCGCCGAAGACTGCGCCCCGCTTACGCCGGCGTTGCGCGACACGCTGGACGACTACTGCGGGCCGCGCGCGATCGACTGGGCCGTCGTGCCTGCCGGCCGGCGCCTGTCGGACTTCCGTCTGGTGGCCATGGACATGGATTCCACGCTGATCACGATCGAATGCATCGACGAGATCGCCGATTTCTGCGGGCTGAAGGCCGAGGTTTCCGCCATTACCGAAGCCGCCATGCGCGGCGAGATCACCGACTTCAACGAAAGCCTGCGCCGCCGCGTGGCCTTGCTGAAGGGCCTGGATGCCAGCGTGCTGGATCGCGTCTATGAAGAGCGCCTGCGTCTGTCGCCGGGTGCCGAGCGCATGCTGCAGACCGTGCAGGCGCTGGGCCTGCGCACGCTGCTGGTGTCGGGCGGCTTTGTGCATTTCACCGATAAGCTCAAGCCACGCCTGAAGCTGGATGTCACGCGCGCCAACACGCTGGAAATCGTCGACGGCAAGCTGACCGGCAACGTGGTCGGCGAAATCGTCAATGCCGATGTGAAGGCCCGTACCGTACAGGAAGTCTGCGCGCAGATCGGCGCAACGCCGGACCAGGCCATCGTGATGGGTGACGGCTCGAACGACCTCAAGATGATGGCAGTCTCCGGCCTTTCGGTGGCCTTCCGCGCCAAGCCTGTCGTGCGCGCACAGGCCAGCGTTGCCTTCAACCACGTCGGGCTGGACGGCCTGCTGGCGCTGTTCCCCCACTGATTTCCGCAAGACGGACGCTTGGGCGTCCGCTCTTTCTTGTGCGCCTCACGCGCTCCGGTGCCCTACACTAGCTGCAGTGACCACCCCAGAAGCGGAGCACCTCACCATGGAACAGGCCTTCCACCGCTTTTCCGAACTGTTTGCCCAATTGGGGCTGCCCAGCGATGAATCGGGCATCCGCCAGTTCATCGCGACGCACGCGCCGCTGCCTGGCGACATCGAACTCGCCGATGCGTCGTTCTGGACGCCTGCACAGGCAACCATGCTTCGAGACGAGATTGCAGACGACGCCGATTGGGCCGAGGTGGTCGATCAGCTCAACGTCGCATTGCGGGCCAGTTAGCGCGCTTCAGCCCTTCAGCACCTGCTCCATCGCCTGGCGCAGATCGGCGATAAGGTCGCGCGTGTCCTCCAGGCCAATGTAGAGGCGCACCAGTTCGCCAGCGTGCTGCCAGCCAGCAGGCGGCCAGCTGCCTGCCGGTCGCATCGTCGGCACGTGGTAGGGCACGGCAAGACTGTGCGCGCCTCCCCAGGACCAGCCGATCGCGAACAGGCGCAGCGCTTCGACGAACGCGTCCACCTGCTCCTGCGAATACCTTTCGTGCATGATGATCGCGAACAGGCCGCTTGCGCCGGTGAAGTCCCGGCGCCAGTTGGCGTGGCCCGGGCAGTCCGGCAACGCGGGATGCAGTACCCGCACGACTTCCGGGCGCTGGTGCAGCCACTCCGCGACCTCGCGCGCGGCGCGGTCGTGCGCGGCCAAACGCACCGGCAGGCTCGGCAACGACCGCAGCACGAGATGGCAGTCGTCGGCCGACACGCCCCACCCCATCAGCATGCGCGCGCGCTTCAGGCGAGCCTGCACGGCGTCATCGCGCGTCAGCACGGCGCCCATCAGGACATCGCTGCCGCCCGACTGGTACTTGGTCAGCGCTTGCACCGAGATATCGATGCCCATGTCGAACGGCCGGAAATAGAGACCGGCTGACCAGGTATTGTCGATGGCGGTCAGCACGCCGCGCGCCTTTGCCGCGGCGACGATCGCTTCGCTGTCCGGCACTTCCATCGTCACCGAGCCGGGCGATTCCATCCAGATCAGGCGGGTATTGGCGCGAATCATGCCGGCAATGCCGCCGCCGATCATCGGATCGTAATAGCGCACCGTCACCCCGAAATCGCGCGCGAGCCATTCGCCGTGGTCGCGGTTCGGGCCGTACACGTTGTCCGGCACCAGCACATCGTCGCCGCTTTTGAGCAGCGCGAAGTAGACCAGCGAGATCGCGGCCAGCCCGGATGGCAGCAGCAGCGTGTGCCGCGCGCCTTCGAGCAGCGCCAGGTGCTGGCACAGCGCTTCGCTGGTGGGCGTGGCATGCAGGCCATAGCGCCAGTATGTGGTGCCCCGATCCCCATAGGCGCGCAGTTCCGCCAGATTGCGGAAGACAACCGTGGAGCCGCGATGGGTGGCGGGCGAAAACGAGTCAAAGCCTGGCGCGATGTCCAACTCGGGCTGGACGGCAACCGTCTGGATGTAATGGCTGGCGGAGCCCGACGCGGGCTTGCCGGAAGTGGGATCGGACACGGCGGATTCCTTGATGGCTGGCATGCCCCGCCGCGTTGCGCGGCAGGCATAAAAGAGACGCGATATACGTCCGAGCTTACCAGCAAATGGCGGCCGCGCCACCGGCGGGCGTGCTTACCAGCCCTGGATCGATGCCCGCGGTGGTGCAGGCGCGTAAGTGGCGCCGCTGCCCGGTGCCGTGTCGAAGGGAGGAATGACCCGCACGCTGCCGAGCGGGCGGATGATGAATGGCAGCACGTTGGCCGGATTGAACGCATCGGTCCAGGTGCCGCGCACGGCGCCGCTGGCGTCGATGGTGCCTTCCCAGTTGCCGGAAACACGGGTGCCGTCGTCGGACTCTTCCATCAGGAAGCTGCCGTCCCCCCACTCACCCGCCAGCAGCCGCACGCCAGGCACGCCGTTGGCCGTGTACTCGCCGCGCAGGCTGTCGCGCTCATCGGGCTTCGGGCCAATACGCAGCCGCACCGGCTTGTCACCGACCTTGCCGACGTAAACGGGAAGCTTCGCGAATTCTGGCCGGGGCGACAGCGCCCCGGCAGTCGCGCCGGCGGACGGCGCCGCGTTGCGGCGCGCCTCGCCTTCGCGGATCGCCTCGTTCAGGCCGAGGCCGCCAGCAGTAGCAGCAGCCGGGCCGGTCGACAACACGTTGTCATCGGCGGCCTGCACCGGCATCGCCCCCGCAAGCGCGAGCGCGGCAGCCAGGCTGACGAGCGAACGGCGCTGCAACGGGGGGCGACGACACATCAACAAGACTCAGATGCGCTCGAAGATGGCGGCAATGCCCTGGCCGCCGCCGATGCACATCGTCACCAGCGCATAGCGGCCCTGCACGCGTTGCAGCTCATGCAACGCCTTGACCGTGATCAGCGCGCCGGTGGCGCCGATCGGGTGGCCAAGCGAAATGCCGGAACCGTTGGGATTGACCTTGGCCGGGTCCAAGCCCAGCGCCTTGGTCACCGCGCAAGCCTGCGCGGCAAACGCTTCGTTGGCTTCGATCACGTCCAGGTCGGACACCGACAGGCCAGCGCGCTCCAGCGCCTTCTTGGTAGCCGGCACCGGGCCGATACCCATGGTCTTCGGATCCACGCCAGCGTGGCCATACGACACCAGGCGAGCCAGCGGCTTCAGGCCACGGCGCTCGGCTTCGGCGCGCTCCATCAGCACGACAGCCGCAGCGGCGTCGTTCAGGCCGGAGGCATTGCCCGCCGTCACGGTGCCGTTTTCCTTGACGAAGACCGGCTTGAGCTTGGTCATGTCGTCGATCGTGGCGTCGTGACGCACGTGCTCGTCGGTGTCGAAGCTCACCTCGCCCTTGCGGGTCTTGAGCGTCACCGGAACGATCTGGTCCTTGAAGTAACCAGCCTTGATCGCGGCCGAAGCGCGACGGTGCGATTCCAGCGCGGCTTCGTCCTGCTGGCTGCGCGTGATGTCGTATTCCTTGGCCACGTTCTCGGCCGTGACACCCATGTGAATGCGGTGGAACGGGTCATGCAGCGCGCCCAGCATCATGTCGACCATGCTGGCATCGCCCATGCGCGCGCCCCAGCGAACTGCGGGCGCCAGGTACGGCGCGCGGCTCATGCTTTCCGCACCGCCGCCGATGGCCACGTCGGCGTCGCCGAGCAGAATGGTCTGCGCGGCGCTGACGATGGCTTGCAGGCCCGAGCCGCACAGGCGGTTCACGGTCAGCGCAGGCGCATTGATCGTCACACCGCCATCGACGGCCGCCACGCGGCCCAGATACATGTCGCGCGGCTCGGTCTGAATCACGTTACCGAACACCACGTGACCAACATCGTCGCCCGACACCTGAGCACGGGCCAGCGCCTCGCGCACCACGAGTGCACCCAGTTGGGTCGGTGCCATGTCCTTCAGGCTGCCGCCGAAAGTGCCGATTGCCGTACGTACGCCACTCACTACCACGACTTCACGCGTCATGTCTCTCTCCATGAGGTTATGTTGCGGTGCACAGTATAGCGGCATCGCGACGGAATCGAACGATCGTACTTTTACTTAAGGGCAGCAGAAGCCCGTTGCATCAAATCTCGCCCCACAAGTCGTGACCATCAGCGCCAGTGATCTTCACCTGAACGAAGTCCCCGGCGCGATAGCGCTGCGACGGCTTGGCCGGCGGCGCGATATAGACCAGGCCGTCGATTTCCGGCGCATCCGCCGAAGACCGGCCGATGCCGCCGTCCTGATTCACCTCGTCGATCAGCACGCGCAGCGTCTGGCCAACCTTGCGCTGCAGGCGGCGTGCGGAGACTTCCTCGGCCACCTCCATGAAGCGCGCGCGGCGTTCCTCGCGGACTTCGTCGGGCAAGGCGCCCGGCAGGTCGTTGGCCGTCGCGCCTTCCACCGGGGAGTACGCAAAGCAGCCCACGCGGTCCAGCTCGGCTTCGGCGATGAAATCGAGCAGGGTCTCGAATTCCGCTTCAGTTTCGCCCGGGAAGCCGGCGATAAAAGTGCTGCGGATCGTCAGGTCCGGGCACACCTCGCGCCAGGCGCGGATGCGGTCCAGCGTCTTCTCGGCATTGGCCGGACGCTTCATGCGCTTGAGCACGTCGGGGTGCGCGTGTTGCAGCGGCACGTCCAGGTACGGCAGCACGTGACCGCCGTTCATCAACGGAATGATCTCGTCGACGTGCGGGTACGGGTACACGTAGTGCAGGCGCACCCACGCACCGTACTGGGCCGCCAGTTCACCCAGCGCCGCGACCAGTTCGGTCATGCGGGTCTTGAGCGGACGTCCGTTCCAGAAGCCGGTGCGGTACTTCACGTCCACGCCGTAAGCGCTGGTGTCCTGCGAGATCACCAGCAATTCCTTCACGCCGGCCTTGAACAGGTTCTCGGCTTCCAGCATGACTTCGGCGACGGGACGCGACACCAGGTCGCCGCGCATCGACGGGATGATGCAGAACGAGCAGCGATGGTTGCAGCCTTCGGAAATCTTCAGGTAGGCGTAGTGCTTGGGCGTCAGCTTGATGCCGGCCGCCGGCACCAGGTCGGTAAAGGGGTCATGCGGCTTGGGCAGGTGCGTGTGCACCGCCTGCATGACTTCGCCAAGGGCGTGCGGGCCGGTCACGGCCAGCACTTTCGGGTGCACCGACGACACGATGTCGTGCCCCGCCGCATCCTTCTTCGCCCCGAGACAGCCGGTCACGATGACCTTGCCATTCTCGGTCAGCGCCTCGCCGATCGCGTCGAGGCTCTCCTGCACGGCTTCGTCGATGAAGCCGCAGGTGTTGACCACAACCAGGTCGGCACCGTCATAGGTGCCGCTGATTGCGTAACCCTCGGCGCGCAGCTGGGTGATGATCTGTTCCGAGTCGACCAACGCCTTCGGGCAGCCAAGCGAAACGAAGCCGACGCGCGGGCTCTGGTCTTTCTGGGTCATTGATTCTGAAGGATTTTTCACGGGGAATGCGAATGTGGGGCAAGCGGGGCGGAGTATATCGGGTAATCCCGATGGATGTCGGGCAAGTCCGCCCGGCGCTGCAAGCAACCCGGATTTTAACCGTTTGCCGCAGTCAAACGGCGCCTGACGCGGCACACGGCAAGACAGGCGGCTCTGGCCCTATGCCGGTGCGATCCTCGGCGTGGCATCAGAGGCACTCTGCAGTACCTGCTCGATTTGGGCCGAATCGTGGATCCTGCGGATCGCATCGTGCAGCGCCGTGGCTTGCGGCCAGGTCCGCTTGAGATAGCTGAGCCACAACTTCACCCGTCCATGCTCATGGCAGGATGAGATCCGGTCATGCAGCTTCCTCAGGTAAGCCGCAATCTGCTGCAGCACGAGCGGCCAATCAGCATCGGATGGCGTGCTGTCCATGAGGCCTCGGATACGCAGGGCCAGGAACGGATCCGATACCGCGCCGCGGCCGATCATCACATCGGCGCAGCCACTGACCGCGCGGCAACGCTCCCAGTCGGCAACCGACCAGACGTCACCGTTGGCAATGACGGGGATATCGACGGTGTCGGCGATGCGGGCGATCCATTCCCAGTGCGCCGGTGGCCGGTAGCCGTGGTCACGCGTGCGGGCGTGCACCACCAGCGACGCCGCCCCACCCTCCGCCAGCGCCGTGGCGCAATCGAGCGCCAGCGCGGTATCGGAAACGCCGAGCCGCATTTTGGCCGTGACCGCGATATGCGGCGGGACCGCTGCGCGTACCGCGGAAACGATGCTATGCAGTTGCTCGGGATGCGCCAGCAGCATCGCGCCGCCCCCGTGCCGGTTGACGACCTTGGCCGGGCAACCGAAGTTCAGGTCGATACCGTGCGGCGACAGGGTCGCGGCATAAGTCGCATTGCGTGCCAGCCACTCGGGATCGCTGCCGAGCAGCTGGATCACCATCGGGGTGCCGCTCGGGGTATGGCCGCCCTGCAGGATCTCGGGAGTATCCCGCTCGTAGACGCGCGGAGGAAGCAGCGAGCCCGTCACCCGCACGAACTCGGACACGCAGCCGTCGTAGCCGCCGAGGCCTGTCAGCACGTCGCGCAGCACATAGTCAGCGAGCCCCTCCATCGGGGCGAGGAATAGCCGGCTCATGGTCAGGCTCGAGCCAGCGCGGTCACGCCGGAACCCGGGGCAGACAAAGTGGAACGGGGAAGGCTTGGAATCATCGGGATATCGCGCTGCAGGCGAGTCCGCAAGATGAGCCGCCAGTTCAGAAGGGGCGCATTTTACCTGCTTGGGCGCCGCCCCGCAGAGCACCGGAACCGAGCGACGATGGTCGGTGGCGGCGCGATGGCGGACCGGGCGGTCCGCCATCGGTATGACTTACTTCTTCTCGGGCTGGTTGAACGGGAACGTCCCGAACATATTCTTGGCCTGGTTCTGCATCTGCTCCTGCATCTGCACGAACAGGTTTTTGCTCTGTTCGATGTAGTTGCTCATCATCCCCTGCATCATCGGCCCCTGCATGTTCATGAACTGGGACCACATGTCGGGGCTGAAGGCTTCGCCGGAATACAGGCCCTTGGAATTTTCGGCCAGCTTGTTCTGGATGTCGATGAAGGCCTGGATGTTCTTTTCCAGGTAAGTGCCCATCATGCCCTGCATGGCATGGCCGTAGAAGCGGATGATCTGCGACAGCATTGCGCTCGAGAACATCGGCACGCCGCCAGTTTCTTCTTCCAGAATGATCTGCAGCAGGATGCTGCGCGTCAGTTCATCACCGGACTTGGCATCGACGACCTTGAAGTCCTCCGAATCCATGACCAGCTGCTTCACGTCGGCCAGCGTGATGTAGGTGCTGGTCTGGGTGTCGTAGAGCCTGCGATTGGGATATTTCTTGATCAGTCGCTCTGCGCCTTTTTTGCTCGTGGCCATCGGTGCTCTGTCCTCTTGTCGTCGCTGATGGGCGCTGCTGCACCGCATGCGGTGCAGTGCGCAAACCGGTAGTCCCGGGCCATCCTGAAAGGTCGTGAAAAGTTACTATGTGCGCACTCGCCGGCGATCTCGCCAAGTGCCTTGTAGCCCTCGCCCCCGCGAAGGCCCGCACGTTGCACGACAATAGTGCCGGCCGTGCCGCTGCCCTGATTCTATGCCCAACAAAGCACTAAGGAAAGACAGGCGGCTTAAGGAAAACCCGCACGCACAAATGGATTGCGGGCCCTGAAGAGCCCGCAAAGCGTCCGCGCAAACCGGTTGTGCACCGCGCTGGCTGCACCGCAAAAACGGCGCGCCCGCGCGGCACGCATTGTCGATCAGCCCATGTGCAGGCCGCCGTTCAGCGAGAAGTCCGCACCAGTGGAGAAGCCCGATTCATCGGACGACAGCCACGCGCAAATGGACGCGATTTCCGACGGCTCACCCAGGCGCTTGACCGGGATGGTGCCCACGATCTTGTCCAGCACGTCCTGACGGATAGCCTTGACCATGTCGGTGGCGATGTAGCCCGGCGAAACCGTGTTCACCGTCACACCCTTCGTCGCCACTTCCTGTGCCAGAGCCATGGTAAAGCCGTGCAGGCCGGCCTTGGCGGTGGAGTAGTTGGTCTGGCCGAACTGGCCCTTCTGCCCGTTCACCGACGAGATATTGACGATGCGACCCCAGCCACGATCGACCATGCCGTCGATGACCTGCTTGGTCACGTTGAACAGCGAGGTCAGGTTGGTGTCGATCACCGCGTCCCAGTCGGCGCGCGTCATCTTGCGGAACACCACGTCGCGCGTGATGCCTGCATTGTTGATCAGCACATCAACCTCGCCGACTTCGGCCTTGACCTTGTCGAACGCAGTCTTGGTCGAGTCCCAGTCGGCCACGTTGCCTTCGGAGGCAACGAAGTCGAAGCCGAGCGCCTTCTGCTGCTCGATCCACCGCTCGCGGCGCGGCGAGTTCGGGCCGCAGCCCGCTACCACGCGAAAGCCATCCTTGGCGAGACGTTGGCAGATCGCGGTTCCGATGCCGCCCATACCGCCGGTCACATATGCAATGCGCTGAGTCATGTCTGCTCCTTGATTGGCTCTTCGTTGTCTTCGCCCGGCCACGCGAACGGTCGCGCGGCAAGGCACATCCCTTTAATTGCGCTCGACCGCCAGCGCCACACCCATGCCGCCGCCGATGCACAGCGAGGCGAGCCCCTTCTTCGCATCGCGGCGCTTCATCTCATGCAGCAGCGTCACCAGGATACGGCAGCCCGACGCACCGATCGGGTGACCGATGGCAATGGCGCCGCCGTTCACGTTGACCTTGGAGGTGTCCCAGCCCATCTGCTGGTGCACGGCCAGCGCCTGCGCGGCGAAGGCCTCGTTGATTTCCATCAGGTCCAGGTCGCCCACGCCCCAGCCTGCACGCGACAGGCAGCGCTTGGATGCCGGCACCGGGCCCATGCCCATGACCTTCGGGTCCACGCCGGCATTGGCGTAGGCCTTGATCGTGGCCAGCGGGGTCAGGCCCAGTTCCTTGGCCTTGGCGGCCGACATCACCACCACGGCGGCAGCGCCGTCGTTGATGCCCGAGGCATTGGCGGCGGTCACCGTGCCGGCCTTGTCAAAGGCGGGCTTCAGGCCTGACATGTTGTCCAGCGTGGCACCCTGGCGGACGAACTCGTCCGTCTTGAATGCCACCGGGTCGCCTTTGCGCTGCGGAATCATCACCGGGACGATTTCATCATCGAACTTGCCGGCCTTCTGCGCAGCCTCGGCCTTGTTTTGCGAGGCCACGGCGAACTCGTCCTGCGCTTCGCGGGTAATGCCGTATTCCTTGGCGACGTTCTCCGCCGTAATGCCCATGTGGTACTGGTTGTACACGTCCCACAGGCCGTCGACGATCATCGTGTCGACCAGCTTGGCGTCGCCCATGCGGAAGCCATCGCGCGAGCCCGGCAGCACGTGCGGTGCTGCGCTCATGTTCTCCTGGCCGCCGGCCACGACGATCTCGGCTTCACCGGCGAGGATAGCGTTGGCGGCCAGCATCACGGCCTTCAGGCCCGAGCCGCACACCTTGTTGATGGTCATGGCCGGCACCGACGAGGGCAGGCCCGCCTTGATGGATGCCTGGCGCGCCGGGTTCTGGCCCGAACCGGCCGTGAGCACCTGGCCCATGATCACTTCGCTGACCTGTTCCGGCTTCACGCCTGCACGTTCCAGGGCAGCCTTGATGGCGATCGCGCCCAGTTCCGGGGCGGGAATCTTCGCGAGCGAACCGCCAAACTTGCCAACGGCGGTACGGGCGGCGGAAACGATGACGATATCGGTCATTTGGAGTCCTCTCAATGAATAGCTTAGGGGTCAGCGGGCAGGTCCCGGAATAGCGGGACCGCTCGCAAGAGTCATGCCTTGGCCTTGACGTAACGGCCCGGCGCGGGTTCGATGGCAGCGTAACGCTTGCTGCCGTATTCGGTCGGTGCGGCGCGCTTGGCGCCGGCCTGCTTGCCCAGCCACGTCATCCAGTCCGGCCACCAGCTGCCATGGTGCTCCTCGGCACCGGCCAGCCAGTCTTGCGCCGATTCCGGCAACGCATCGTTGGTCCAGTGGCTGCGCTTTTTCTTGGCGGGCGGGTTGATGACGCCGGCAATGTGCCCCGACGCCCCGAGCACGAAGCGCAGGTCATTCTTGAGCAATGCGGTCGACGCATACGCCGCCGTCCACGGCACGATGTGGTCCTCGCGCGAGCCGTAGATATAGGTCGGCACGTTGATGGCGCCGAGGTCCACCGGCTCGTTGCACACGGTCAGCTTGCCCGGCTCCTTCAGTTCGTTCTGCAGATAGGTGTGGCGCAGGTACCAGCAATACCACGGCCCCGGCAGGTTGGTGGCGTCGCCGTTCCAGAACAGCAGGTCGAACGGCACCGGCGTGTTGCCCTTCAGGTAGTTGTCGACCACGTAGTTCCAGACCAGGTCGTTCGGGCGCAGGAACGAGAACGTATTGGCCAGTTCCACGCCGCGCAGCAGGCCACCGGACGCGCCGCCGAGCGTCGCTTCGCGCAACTGCACGTGAGGTTCGTCGACGAATACGTCAAGGATGCCGGTATCGGTGAAGTCCAGCAGCGTGGTCAGCAGCGTCAGGCTGGCCACCGGGTGTTCGCCACGCGCGGCCAGCACGGCCAGCGCGGTCGAAATGATGGTCCCGCCCACGCAGAAGCCAAGCGTGTTGATCTTGTCCTGGCCGCTGATATCGCGCACCACTTCGATGGCGCGGATGGCCGCGTTCTCGATGTAGTCGTCCCACGTGCATCCCGCCATGCTGGCATCCGGGTTGCGCCACGACACCAGGAACACGGTATGGCCCTGCTCGACAGCGTACCGCACCAGCGAGCCTTCCGGCTGCAGGTCGAGAATGTAGAACTTGTTGATGCAAGGCGGCACCAGCAGCAGCGGACGCGTATAGACCTTGTCCGTCAGCGGCTTGTATTGCAGCAGCTGGAAGAATTCGTTTTCGAAGACCACCGCGCCTTCGGTGACGGCCATGTTGCGGCCGACTTCGAACGCGGTCTCGTCGGTCTGCGAAATCTTGCCGCGCGTCAGGTCCTCGAGCATGTTCCGCATGCCGGCGCGCAGCGATTCACCGCGCGACTCGATCAGCCGGTTCTGCGCATCGGGATTCGTCGCCAGGAAATTGGCCGGCGACATCGCATCGACCCATTGCGACACGGCGAAGCGGATACGCTGGCGTGTCTTGGGATCCGCCTCGACTGCATCGGCCAGTTCCGTCAGGGCGCGCGCATTGAGCAGGTAGAACGCCGCGGTGTAGCGGTACGGAGCGTTCTTGTGCCAGGCCTCGCTGGCAAAGCGACGATCGTGGAGCTTGCCCGCGGATTCGGTATCGCCTCCCGCCAGGCCGCGCCACAGTTCGGTGAAATCGCGCATGTAGCGCTGCTGGATTTCCGCGAGCTGGGCCGGGTCGATCTTGACACCCGCAAGCGGGCTCGCCGCGAAGGCCTCGAAACCCGGAAAACCACCGGGAACCGTGCCGCCGTTGCCCTCAGGGCCTTGCCACTGACGGGACCACTCCAGCCAGGTTGCTGGATCCAATGGCCCCGGCGGGAACTTGAACGGTTGGGACTTGCCTTCCGTTGAGGAAGCTGCCGCACCTTTGCCGGTCGCCATGATGTAATTGTCTCTCTGCCGTCACTATGTCAGACCGGCTCCGGGACATTGCCCTGGCCGGCACTTATGCATCTGGAGACGCAATCCGGATGGACCTGACACGACGCCCCCGACCAGGGCGTCCAGGACTGCCGCTTGCAGCTTTCCCTTCCATCTCGATAACGTCCCCTGCCCGGTTCACACCGCAATCTGGCTGGCAGCGCCATGCGGTATGCTTGCCGGCAAAACAAAGGAATCTACTGGGATTCCGCAACATTCGAGGTCATTGTTGCCTTGCAATGTACGCGCTGTCAATGCAGAAAACCGCGTCGGCGTATACGCCGTGAAAACCTACCCCCGGGTAGGGATCCGCGGGGCCCAAGACCAGCGCGCAAGCCTACCTGCGAAGGATGAAAGTTTCATGTACATCGTGGCCATTGGATGGCTCTACGTGGCACTGATGATGGCAATCACTGAGCACAACATCGTTGCCGGTGTCGCCACGTTTCTGCTTTATGGCGCTGCGCCGGTCGCGCTGGTGCTGTACATCATGGGAACGCCCGGCAGGCGACGGCGACGCAAGGCAGAGGAAGCGCGCGCGGAGGAAAACGCCAAAGCTGGCGAAAGGGGACCGCAGTGACGGGCCCGCAACTCTCAGCGTTCGAGCCAGACCAGGCTGGCCATGCGGCCTGTGACACCGTCGCGCCGATATGAGTAGAACCGCTGCGGATCGGATACGGTGCACGCATCGCCGCCGTAGATATCGGTGCAGCCAGCGCGGGCGAGGCGCGTGCGGGCCAGCGCATAGATGTCGGCCATGTACTTGCCCTCAGCGCCAGCCCGAAAAGCTGCCTCGACAGCCGGATGCTCGCCGGCACGCGCCTGCTCGAGGAAGGCCTCGCGGACTTCGGCACCGACTTCGAAGGCACCGGGCCCGATAGCAGGGCCAAGCCATGCGAGCCAGCGTGTCGACGGCATGCCGCGTGCCGCCTGCATGCGTGCCAGTGCGGCTTCGATGACACCGTTGCACAGGCCGCGCCATCCCGCATGCGCGGCGCCGACAACGGTCCCCTCCGCATCGCATAGCAGTACGGGCAGACAGTCCGCCGTCATGACCGCGCAGACCTGTCCGGGCACGGCGGCCACACTGGCATCGGCCCGCGGCGGCATCGCGTCCGGTTCCGCAAGGTGGTCCACCGTTGCCACGGCGCAGCCATGCACTTGCTCTAGCCATAGCGGCATGGCAGGCAGATGCGCGGCAAGCCGCGTGCGGTTCTCCGCGACGTGCGACGCATCATCCCCGACATGCGTGCCGAGATTGAGGCCGCCTGGTGCGCCGCCGTCAAGCCCGTACGGACCACGGCTCACGCCACCCGCACGCGTCGTGGACAACGCGCGCACCGACGCAGGAGCCGGCCAGTCGGGTCGCAGCCACGCGGTGTCAGTCGTCATCGTCACCCTCCCCGTCGGCCCAGATGACTTCGGGGCCATCTTCCCACTCTTCGTCCCAGTCGTCCTCATCGGCTTCGGTTTCACCGCCAGAGAAATCGAGCGCATCGATCAGCGCCTGGAGGTCTTCCGGCGGCGGCGCGGTCCACGACACGGTCTTGCCAGTGACCGGGTGCACCAGCCCGAGCTTGAACGCATGCAGCGCCTGCCGTTCGAATGGCACTGGCAGCGGTACGCGAATGGCTGGCCGCTGCCCGCGTTGCGTCGCGCGGTAATAGACCGGATCCCCCACCAGCGGATGGCCGATCGATTCGAAGTGCACGCGGATCTGGTGCGTGCGCCCGGTTTCGAGCTGGCAGCGCACCATCGACACGAAACTGCGCCCGAGAGGCACCGTGGCCAGCGTGCGGAAGTGCGTGCGCGAGGGCTTGCCGCTGTTGGTGTGGACGATGGCCATGCGCGTGCGCTCACGCGGATCACGGCCGATCGGGGCGTCGATGGTGCCCTCCTCGTATATACGTCCCCATACCAGCGCGAGATACGTGCGCTTGACGGTGCGGGCCTGGAGCTGGCGCACGAGGTCGGTCTGCGCCGTCAGCGTGCGCGCAACCACCATCAGGCCCGAAGTCTCCTTGTCCAGCCGGTGCACGATACCTGCGCGCGGCAACGCCGCTGCCGTTGGGTCGCGATGCAGCAGTCCGTTGAGGACCGTACCGCTCCAGTTGCCCGCGGCCGGATGCACGACCAGCCCGGCGGGCTTGTCGATGACCAGAAGTGCGTCGTCTTCGTACACGACGTCCAGCGCGACATCTTCGGGGGCGAAGGCCTGCGATTCCGGCGCAGCCTGCGGCTGGACCTCGATGCGATTGCCCATCTGCACTGCGTCGCGCGGCCGGCGTACTTCACCGTCGACGCGTACCGCCCCGCTTTCGATCCACTGCTGCAGCCGGCTGCGTGAAAACTCGCTGAAGTGCCGCGCAAGCAGCTTGTCCAGCCGCTCGCCATGTGCGACGCTGTCAACTTCCAATGTCAGCGGCACCGACAGGTCGTTTACGGGTGCTGCGGGCACCTCGTCAGCGAAGTCGTCGGTGTCATCGTTATCGGTCTGGGATGCCTGGACGCGCACCTGTTCAGGCGGCACTCCCCCCACGCCGGATTCTGGCTGAGGGCTTGGGCTATAATGCTTGACGCTATTTTTCTTCATCCGGGATACGTTGCCCATGCAATTGCTGAGCATGAAGCGCGCCAATTGGCGCGCGCGATTTGGAGCGATTCTGCTCGCAGGCGGCTGCGTCATGCTGTCGGCATGCGGCCTGCTTGCTGACCAACCCGACGAGACCGCTGGCTGGTCGGCCAACAAATTATATTCGGAAGCCAAGGACGCCCTCGATGGCGGCGACTATTCCCGTGCCGTGAAGCTGTATGAAAAGCTCGAAGGCCGCTATCCGTTCGGCCGCTACGCGCAGCAAGCCCAGATCGACACCGCCTACGCCAGCTACAAGGACGGCGAGACCGCAGCGGCACTGGCCGCGGTGGACCGCTTCATCCAGCTGCACCCGAGCCATCCCAATATCGATTACGCCTACTACCTCAAGGGCCTGATCAACTTCAACGACAACCTGGGCTGGCTGGGCCGCTTCTCCGGCCAGGATCTCAGCGAGCGCGACCCGAAGGCGGCCCGCGCGGCGTACGACGCCTTCAACACGCTGGTCACGCGCTTCCCCGACAGCAAGTACACGCCTGACGCCGCTGCGCGCATGCAGTACATCGTCAACTCGCTGGCCCAGCACGAAGTCCATGCGGCGCGCTACTACTACAAGCGCGGCGCCTACCTGGCGGCGGTCAACCGCGCGCAGCAGGCACTCAAGGACTATGACGGCGCGCCCGCCAACGAGGAAGCGCTGTACATCATGATCCGCTCGTACGACTCGCTCGGCATGAAGGATCTGCGTGACGATACCGCCCGCGTGATGGAGCGCAACTTCCCGAACAGCGACTACATCAAGTACGGCGAGCGCCGCAAGGACAAGTCCTGGTGGGAAGTGTTCTGATCGGTAAGGACGCGGGGCACTGATTCCGCGGCTCATACAAAACGGGGCAGATCCGCAAGGATCTGCCCCGTTTCTCGTTGTCCGGCCCGGATCGCGGACCGGATCGGCGAAGCCGCTCAGTCCGGCTGCGCCTGTGCCTCGCCTTTCTTCCCTTCCCTCAAGGACTCCAGGAAGCGTACGACGGTCGGCGCCTCACGCGTGCGCGTGAACGGCGGCAGGCTTTGCCAGATCTGGCGGCCATAGGGCTTTTCGACCAGCCGTGTGTCACAGATGGCCAGCACGCCACGATCAGATTCCGAGCGGATCAGCCGCCCCGCGCCCTGCTTCAGCGTGATGACGGCATGCGGCAACTGGTGGACCGCGAACGGGCTGAGTCCCTTCTTCTGCAGCACCTCCATGCGCGCGGCCAGTACCGGATCATCGGGCGGCGCGAACGGCAGCTTGTCGATGATCACGAGCGACAGCGCCTCGCCGCGCACATCCACGCCTTCCCAGAAACTCTGGCTGCCCACCAGCACAGCATTGCCAAGTTCGCGGAAGCGGTCGAGCAATTCCGTGCGGCTGGCCTGGCCCTGCACGAGCAGCGGCAATTCCAGGCCACGCTCGGCAAAGGCGTCGTAAAGCAGGTCAGACGCGCGCTGTACGGCCCGCAAGGTCGTGCACAGCAGGAACGTGCGGCCGCCGGCAGCCTCGATCAGCGGCAGCGCCGCCTGCACCACGGCGTCCGTGAACTGGGGTGAGTTCGGCGGCGGCATGTCGCGCGGCACGTAGAGCAGCCCCTGCTTGCCGTAGTCGAACGGGCTCGGCAGCGTCAGCGAGTTGTCCTTGTTGAGCCCAAGTTGCGCGGCGTAGTGCGTGAAGTTGCCCTTTACCGACAGCGTGGCCGACGTGAACACCCAGGCGCGCGGGTGGCCTTCGCGCTGGCGCGTGAAGATCGGCGCGATCGAAAGCGGCGTGCGATGCAATTGCACCGTATGCGAAAAGACCTCCACCCAGCGCACCGTGTCCGGCCCGAACTGCGCGGGCGCGGCAGGAGGCGGCGGCGCATCGGCTTCCGGCGCGGCGTTTCCGCCGCTGTCCGGCGCTTGCGGCGCGGGTGTCTCAAAGGCCTTGCCTTCGTCCCGCCATGCTTCGAGGCGCTGTTGCAATTCTACCGCGCGGCGGTGGCATTGCTGCAGCGTCTCGGCACGTTCGGCCTGGCTTTCGAGATGCTCGACGAAAGTCGACAGCGCCTCTTCGAGCGCGTCGAGCGTGTCGAAGAACGGTTCGCCGATGCGCCGGTCCGCCTCGATCTGTCCCAGTGCCAGCCGCGCGTTCTCCTTGCCAAATGCCAGGCGCAGATCGCGCGTGGCACGCTCTAGCGGCGCCGCGATACCGACCCAATCCACTGCGTCGCGCGCGTGCGAAAGCCCTTCGGCCACGGTATCGCGGCAGATTTCGAGCAACTGGCTCGTCGACAGCGTTTCGCCGAAGAACAGCGTCGCCGTATCGGGCAACTGGTGCGCTTCGTCGAAGATGATCGTGTTCGCCGCGGGCAGCAGTTCGGCCATGCCGCTGTCGCGCAGCACGACATCGGCAAAGAACAGGTGGTGGTTCACCACGACCACGTCCGCCTGCTGGGCTTCCTTGCGCGCCCGCATGACGAAGCAGTCCTTGTAGTTCGGGCACTCCGATCCGAGGCAGTTGTCACGCGTGGAAGTCACCATCTGCCACACGGGCGCGTTCTCGGGCACCGCGGCCAGTTCGGCCTTGTCGCCAGACGACGTGACCTTGGCAAAGCGTGCGATTTCCCGCAGCCACGCGGCATCCTGCTTGGACGCGAGCCGGCCATTGGCCTCCGCGCGCTCGAGGTGATAGTGGCACAGGTAGTTGGCGCGCCCCTTGAGCAGCGATACCGAGATCGGCACATTCAGCGCGCGCCGCACGGTCGGAATGTCGCGCAGGAAGAGCTGGTCCTGAAGGTTCTTCGTTCCCGTGGACAGGATGACCTTGCCGCCCCACAGCATGGCAGGCACAAGGTAGGCAAAGGTCTTGCCCGTGCCCGTCCCGGCTTCGACGATCACCGTGTCGCTCGCTTCGATCGCTCCTGCAACGGCTTCGGCCATCTTCTGCTGCGAGGCGCGCGGACGATAGCCCGGGATGCCCTGCGCCAGGGTGCCGGTGTCGGCAAAAATCCTTGCCAGTTCGCTGGCGTGGTCGGCAGGCACCGCGGACGCGGGAACCAGTTCAGTCTGCGCCGGGACCGGGTTATCGGCGGCGACGGCAGAGACGGCGGCGTCGATGTCGGTATCTGCGTTCGGCTCTGGCAGGTCGGTCGGCTCGGTAACGGTGGTCAAGGCTGGTAAGGCTCGGGATGGCGGGATAGCGGGATAGCGCGCCATGCGGCGCAGACTACGTCGGCGCAGCGGCGCTCAGGCCGGCACGTCGGGTTCGAGCTGCAGTTGCAGCAGGGTGATGGCGTCCTTCAGCTTGAGGCGGCGTTTCTTCAGCCGCCTGAGCTGCAGTTCGTCATGGGCGGGATCCTCGGCGAGCCGGTCGATCAGCGAATCCAGGTCGCGGTGCTCGATTTGCAGTTCAATGATCTGCCGCTCGAGGGTGTTCAGGTTAGTGTCCATATGTATTTCCCCCACCGCCTCTGCCGGGACAGGCTGGCGCGGCCCGCTCCGGCTCAGAAGCCGAAGGGACGCGGCGCCGACGCCTGGCCCTGCTGTTCCTTCGCCTTGGCGCGCCGCTCGTCCAGGTCTTTCTGGCGCTGTTCGGCTTCGCGCTGCTTGGCGTCGTAGGCCTTCACGTTTTCTTCGCGCTGGCGCGCCTGCTCGGCACCCTTCTGCTGGGCCTCGCGCATGCGGGCGTCGAAGTCTGCCTGCTTCTGCTGGTAGGCCTGCGCGTTGGCCGAACGCTTCGGCGCATCGGCCTGCCGCTGCGCGTCGCGCAGTTGCTGATCCTGCTGTTTCTTATCGAAGGACTCGCGGCTGGCTTTCTCATTCGCGCTGCGCTGCGGCTGACCTGCTTCGTATTCAGCCCGGCGCAAGGCCTGTTCGCGGTCACGGTCGGCCGCGCGTTGGGCACGTTCGGCATCCCCCACTTCCAGTTCGCGCTGGCGCAGCACCTGCAGTTCCTGCCGCTGGACTTCCTTCGCCTTGTCGATGCAGCTAGTGACGAAGAATTTGTCGTAGCAGGCACGTTCGGCCGTGGCAAAGCGGTAGTTCGTCCACGCGCGCGAATCGCCGATGGCCTTGCGTTCGGCGGCAAAATCACGCGGTGCAACGGCGCCCGCCGCTACCGGCGCGGAAGCTTGCGCAGCGCTATCAGAAAGCGGCGCCAGCGTACCTGCGCCGACCAGGGTCAGCCACAGCGCGGCGGCGGCGAACAGGCGTGCAGGCAGGGTCATTCGCCCGGCATGGCGCGGGGCGGAGCGGAACAGGCGTGCGGCAGGAAACATGGCCAGGAGTGCCGTGTCGCGGACGGCCATCGGCATGGCGGGCGCGACGGCCGGATGGGGCTTGAAGGTCATGCCCGAATTCTAGCATCCGGCCTGCCACGCGCCTTGGCGGCCAGTGCGGCGGCGTCTCGCGGGATACACAGACTGAATCAGGCCTACTTCCGTGGGGGATATCCGCCAGCTTGTGGCAAAATGCCCCGCTTTCGACTGACCGCTTTCGACAGACCGATTTCCCGATGTCCAATCTGCCCGCATCCGTTTCGCAAAAGATTGTGTCGCTCATCGCGGCTGAACTCACCGTTCAACCCCGCCAGGTAGCGGCGGCCGTGGAACTGCTCGACGAAGGCTCGACCGTGCCCTTCATCGCCCGTTACCGCAAGGAAGTCACGGGCAACCTGGACGACACCCAGCTCCGTACGCTGGAAGAGCGCCTGCTGTACCTGCGCGACATGGAAGACCGGCGCCTGGCGATCCTTGCCTCGATCGAAGAGCAAGGCAAGCTGACGCCGGAACTGCGCACAGCCATTGAAGGCGCCCAGACCAAGCAGACGCTGGAAGACCTGTACCTGCCCTACAAGCCCAAGCGCCGCACGCGCGCGCAGATCGCACGCGAATGCGGGCTGGAGCCGCTGGCCCAGGCACTGCTGGCCGACCCCACGCTAGACCCGCAGGCCGAAGCTGCCAAGTACGTCAACGGAAATCCGACCGCCGACGGCGGCGTGCCCGACGTCAAGGCTGCGCTGGATGGCGCGCGCGACATCCTTTCCGAGCAGTTCGGCGAAACCGCGGAACTGCTGGGCAAGCTGCGCGAACACTTGTGGAGCAACGGCGTCGTCAGCTCCACGGTGATGGAGGGCAAGGAAACCGCCGAGGAAGAGAAGTTCCGCGACTACTACCAGTACAGCGAAACCATCCGCACCGTGCCGTCGCACCGCGCACTGGCGCTGTTCCGTGGCCGCAATGCGGGCGTGCTGATGGTCAAGCTGGGCCTGGGCGAAGAACAGGATGCGCTGGTGCCGCACCCGTGCGAAGGCATGATTGCGCGCCACGTGGGCATCCAGAATCAGGGCCGCCCCGCCGACAAGTGGCTCGGCGACGTGTGCCGCTGGTGCTGGCGCGTCAAGGTGCAGCCGCATCTGGAAACCGAACTGCTGACCCAGTTGCGCGAAACCGCCGAAGGCGAAGCCATCAAGGTGTTCGGCCGCAACCTGCACGAACTGCTGCTCGCCGCGCCGGCCGGTCCCAAGGCGGTGATGGGCGTCGACCCCGGCATCCGCACCGGCTGCAAGATCGCTGTGGTGGACACCACCGGCAAGCTGCTCGAAACCGCGACCATCTACCCGCATGAGCCGCGCCGCGACTGGAACGGCTCGCTGGCCACGCTCGCGCGCATGGCCAAGCAGCATGGCGTGGCGCTGGTCTCGATCGGCAACGGCACGGCCAGCCGCGAAACCGACAAGCTGGTGCAGGACCTGATGCGCCAGGCGCCCGACCTCAAGCTGACCAAGATCGTCGTCAGCGAGGCCGGCGCATCGGTGTACTCCGCATCGGAACTGGCCGCGAAGGAATTCCCGGATCTCGACGTGTCGCTGCGCGGCGCCGTATCGATTGCGCGCCGCCTGCAGGATCCGCTGGCCGAACTCGTGAAGATCGATCCGAAATCAATCGGCGTCGGCCAGTACCAGCATGACGTGAACCAACGCGAGCTGGCCCGCACGCTCGATGCCGTGGTCGAGGACTGCGTGAACGCCGTGGGCGTCGATGTGAACACCGCCTCGGCCCCGCTGCTGGCGCGTGTGTCAGGCCTGAACACCGTGCTGGCGCGCAATATCGTCGAGTACCGCGACGCCAACGGTGCCTTCACCAATCGCGAAGCGCTGAAGAAGGTGCCGCGCCTCGGCGACAAGACCTTCGAGCAGGCCGCCGGCTTCCTGCGCGTCAACAACGGCGACAACCCGCTGGATCGCTCGTCGGTGCACCCGGAGGCCTATCCGGTGGTCAAGCGCATCCTGGACCATATCAAGAAGGGCCTGTCGGACGTCATGGGCAACCGCGAGGCCCTGCGCGGCGTGTCGCCGGCGCAGTTCACCGACGAATCGTTCGGCCTGCCGACCGTGCGCGACATCCTCACCGAACTCGAAAAACCGGGCCGTGACCCGCGCCCCGAGTTCAAGACCGCGACCTTCCAGGAAGGCGTCGAAGACGTGAAGGATTTGCAACCGGGCATGATCCTGGAAGGCGTGGTCACCAACGTGGCGGCCTTTGGCGCATTCGTGGACATCGGCGTGCACCAGGACGGTCTCGTGCATATCTCGGCGTTGTCGAACAAATTCGTCAAGGATGCGCACGAGGTGGTCAAGGCTGGCCAGATCGTCAAGGTCAAGGTGATGGAGGTGGACGTCAAGCGCAATCGCATCGGGCTGAGCATGCGGCTGGATGACGAGCCCGGACAGACCTCGTCGCGACCGTCGTCGGGTGACCGTGGTGGCCAGCGGCCCGGCGGTGGCAAGAGCTTCGGCAATGGCGGCAACCGCCGCGAAGCAGAACCAGCCGGCGCCATGGCGGCGGCATTCGCCAAGCTCAAGCGCTAAGCTGCCTGGCCAATACTGTTGTTGAAGGACGCCCCGCGCGGCTGCTGCCGCCCGGGGCGTTTTTTATGACTGCCCGGCACAACGGAAGATGCGAACCATCAGGCCGTTGCGGCCATCGCCGCGATTCGCAAATGTAATTGCCAGTCCATGCAACCGCGCAACGCGCTGCGCAATGGAAATCCCCAACCCATGCCCCTGCTCGCGCTGGCCGCTTCCGCGAAAAAAGCGATCACCCAGCCGTGCCAGCACCTCAGGGGCCACACCAGGCCCCTCATCACACACCACAATGCCGTCAGCCCGAAAATCCATGGTGACCATCGCCCCCGCCGGGCTGTAGCGAATCGCATTGTCCAGCAGATTCCGCAGCATCAGCCCAAGCAGATTCGGGTCGCCCGCCAACGGAAGCGGCGCTATGTGCGCTGATGGCCAGATCAATTCCACATCGATCTTCCTGCGCTGCGCCAAAGCGAGGCAATCCGACAGCGCCTGCTGCGCAATCGATTGCCAGTTCACGTCTTCCAGCAAGGCCAGCTCCGACGCATCTTCGAGCCGGCTCATGGTCAGCAACTGCGACACCAGCCGGCTCATGCGATCGATGCCGGACTCCACATTGGCACGCGCGCGGGCGCGTTCGCTCTCGTCCGGCGAGCGCCGTGCGATTTCCCACTGGGCCTTGAGCGCGGCCAGCGGCGTGCGCATCTCGTGTGCGGCATCGGCCGTAAGGCGCCGCTCGTGCTCGAGCGAATCGGAGACGCGCACCAGCAGCCGGTTCATGGCGTTGACCAGCGGCACCAGTTCGCCGGGCACGCCCGCCAGACCCAATGGCCGCGGGTCGTGCGGAGAACGGCTCTCGATTTCTGCGGAAAGCTCCCGCACGGGCGCCATCGCGCGCCGCATGAACAGAATCAGTACACCGATGAGCACGGGCAGGCCCACCGCCCACGGCAGCACCTGTGCCGCGATATAGGACAGGATCAGCTCGTTGCGCTCGCCCAGCTTCTGGCCGATGCAAACACGCCAGCCGCTGACGTCGTCATCCAGGTAATACAAGCGCCAGCGATGGCCGTCGATGCGCCGGTCGGTAAAGCCCTTCACGCCTTGCGCGGGCGGCAGGCGATCCCCGTCCGGATCGATGTGCATGGGCGTGCCATCGGGCAGCCAGGCAGCAATAGCCATGTCGCCGAGGCCTGCATCGCCCTGATCGCCTTCCGCCGCAGCCGGCAGCCGTGCCCGCGACGGCGCGGCGGTGATGTCGACCAGCGGCACCAGCGAATGCATCTGCATCGCCATGCGCACCATGTCAGTGTCGTACAACTCGTTGATTTCGTGGCGCGCACGCACGTAGGTCATGCCGATGGTCAGCAGCCACACCACCGGGGCCGCGATCAGCACGGCCAGGATCAGGCGCCGCTGCAGCGTCATGCGCAGTCCTCGGCAGCACCGAGCGTGTAGCCCGCGCCACGGAATGTGCGGACGATCTTCGGATGGATCTTGCGGCGCAGGTGGTGGATATGCACCTCCAGCGTGTTGCTTTCGAGGCCGCCCTGCCAGTCATAGAGCTTGTCGCGCAGAAAATCGCGCGTCAGCAGGCGGTTCGGGTGGGCCAGCAGCAGTTCGAGCAGCATCGCCTCGCGGCTGGTCAGGTCCACGGGCTTGCCGTGCCAGAGGGCCTGCTTGGCGGCCGGGTGGAATTCAAGTGCGCCGTGCCGCCAGACAGGCGCGGAGTTTCCGGCGGCGCGGCGCGTCATGGCGCGCAGCCGGGCGGCAAGTTCATCCAGCGAAATCGGCTTGACCAGATAATCGTCGGCCCCCGAATCCAGGCCGCTGATGCGGCTCTCGATGGCGTCACGCGCCGTGAGTACCAGCACCGGGATCTGGCAGCCGCGCTCGCGCCAGCGCCGCAGCCACGTCATGCCGTCGTCGCCCGGCAGTCCAAGGTCGAGCACGGCAGCATCGTAGTGCACCATGCCAAGTGCATGATCGCCCTCTGCACCCGTGGTGAACCAGTCGACGACGTATCCCACGAGCTGCAGGCCATGCAACAGGCCATCACCCAGCATGGGGTCGTCTTCAACAATAAGTATTCTCATTTCCAGGCCTGCTTTTATGCTTTTAAAGATATAGGCCAATCCGCGGCAATGAAGCCTGGCAAGTCGAGCAGTCGACATTTTGCATAGTATTCCTTAATCTGCCATTAAGGTTCGTCACTTATCCTTCGCTGTTGCCCTGAACGAGCCGCCGTCCCGCCGTTCACGCGACACTGTTTGCCGCACGGCACCGCCCGGTTTCCGGCCCCCGATCCGCCACGCCAGCCCCCTTTTTTTGATGTTTCAAGGTTCCGATCGCCTGACGAAGCAGGAAGTGCTTGCCGCACAAGCCGCACAACCCTGGCACAGGCGCCGCTTCGGCGGCGTTCCGCTGATCGTGCTCGCCAGCGTCTGCGTGCTGATCGCGCTACTGTGGTTCGGCACGCTCGGTATGCGCCACCTGATCGGCCCGGACGAAGGACGGTACGCCGAAATCGCGCGCGAGATGTTCGTGAGTGGCGACTGGGTGACCATTCGCTACAACGACCTGAAATACTTCGAAAAGCCGCCGTTTCACATGTGGGTGACGGCGCTGTCGTATTCGCTGTTCGGTATCGGTGAGTGGCAGGCGCGCTTGTGTGTCGCCCTGGCCGGCGCCATCGGCTTGCTGGCTTCGATGCTGGCTGCAAATCGCTGGTTTGGCGCCCGTGCAGCCCTGCTCACGGGCCTGGTGCTCGTCGCTGCGCCGATGTGGAGCGTGGCGGCGCACTTCAACACGCTGGACATGACACTTTCCGGCGCCATGGCCTGCGTGCTCGCATTCATGCTGCTGGCCCAGCACCCGCAGGCCAGCCCGGCCGCACGCCGCAACTGGATGCTGGCGTGCTGGGTCGCGATGGGCGTGGCGATCCTGACCAAGGGACTCGTAGGCATCGCCCTGCCCGGCCTGGTGCTGGTGATCTACACGCTCGTCAGCCGTGACTTTGCCCTGTGGCGCCGCCTGCATCTCGTGAGCGGCATCGCGCTGATGCTACTGGTTGCCGTACCGTGGTTCTGGCTCGTGTCCGAACGCAATCCGGAATTCCTGCGCTTCTTCTTCATTCATGAGCACTGGGAGCGCTACACGTCGACCGTACATTCACGCAAGGGGCCCCTGCTCTATTTCGTACCGCTTGTGATCGCCGGCTTCCTGCCCTGGCTGGGCCTGTTTCCGCGCATGTGGCAGGCGGTGCGCGAGCGCGCTGGCGTGGAACGCGGCACCGCGGCGCGGCCCTTCCAGCCTGCACTGCTCGCTGCGGTCTGGGCGATTGTCATCTTCGTGTTCTTCAGCCTGTCGCGCTCGAAGCTGCCCGGCTATATCCTGCCAATCTTCCCGGCACTGGGCATCATTGCCGGCGCAGCCCTGGATACCATCTCCGAGCGCTCCTGGCGCAGGCAGTTGCTGGCTGGACTGGCCATTGGCGCCATCGGCCTGCTGGCCAGCCCCATCGTGGCGACGCTCAACTCCAACAACACGCCAAATGCGCTGTATCGGGCCTACGCCATCTGGGCCGCCGTGGCGTTCGCGATGATCATCGCCAGCACGCTGGTTGCGCGCTGGCTGCTGGAGCGGCGTGGTTTGCTCGCAAGCATCACGGTCTACGCACTCGGCATGTGCACAGCGTTCACGGCCGCGCTGCTGGGCCATGAAGTCATCGGCCGCTCCGCATCGGGCATCGACATGATTCAGCCGCTTGCACGCGTACTTCGCCCCGATATGAAGTTCTATGGCGTGCGTGTGCTAGACCATACGCTGCCGTTCTATCTGCGCCACCCGCTGGTCATGGTCGAACGCCCCGACGAACTCGAGTTCGGCGTTACCCAGGAGCCGCAGAAATGGCTGCCGACCACCGCGGCGTTCCTGTCAGAGTGGCAGGACGGCAAGCCCGCCCTGGCAATCATGTCGCCGCAGACGTTCGACGAGCTCAGCCAGCACGCGCCCATGTACGTGGTGGCGCGGGACTGGCGCCGTGTAGCCGTTACCAACTTCGCCGTGAATCCTCCGGCACCGCAGCGCTGAAGCACCAAGCGCCCGGCACCCCTTACGCTTAACCCATGCAACAACCCAATTCCATGCAAGGCAAGAAAGTCCTCATCCTCGGCGTCAACGGCTTCATCGGCCACCACTTGACGCGCCGCATCCTGGAAACGACGTCGTGGGAGGTCTACGGCATGGACATGTCGTCCGACCGCCTCGGTGACCTCGTCGACCATCCGCGCATGCACTTCTTTGAAGGTGACATCACCATCAACAAGGAGTGGATCGAGTACAACATCCGCAAGTGCGACGTGGTGCTGCCGCTGGTGGCCATCGCCACGCCGGCCACGTACGTGCGTCAGCCGCTGCGTGTGTTCGAGCTCGACTTCGAAGCGAACCTGCCGATCGTGCGCGCCGCCGTGAAGTACG
Source organism: Cupriavidus sp. C1SS-2L (assembly GCF_057073735.1). Taxonomy (NCBI): domain Bacteria; kingdom Pseudomonadati; phylum Pseudomonadota; class Betaproteobacteria; order Burkholderiales; family Burkholderiaceae; genus Cupriavidus; species Cupriavidus sp. C1SS-2L. The sequence continues at coordinate 1,465,423 of NZ_CP172708.1, read as the reverse complement.
GCAAGCACCTGGTGTTCCCGTCGACCTCCGAGGTCTACGGCATGTGCGCCGACGACGAATTCGATCCCGAGTCGTCGCCGCTGATCTACGGTCCGATCAACAAGCCGCGCTGGATCTACGCCTGCTCCAAGCAGCTCATGGATCGCGTGATCCATGCCTATGGCATGGAGCAAGGCCTGAACTACACGCTCTTCCGCCCGTTCAACTGGATCGGTGCGGGACTCGACTCGATCTTCGAATCGAAGGAAGGTTCGTCGCGCGTGGTCACGCAGTTCCTCGGCCACATCGTGCGCGGCGAGCCGATCAAGCTCGTCGACGGCGGCGAGCAGAAGCGTGCGTTTGCCGATATCTCGGACGGCATCTCGGCGCTGATGCGCATCATCGAGAACCCGAACGGCATCGCCACGGGCAAGATCTTCAATATCGGCAACCCGTCCAACATCCACTCGGTGCGCGAGCTCGCCGAGATGATGCTGAAGATGGCCGCCGACTATCCCGAATACGCCGAGGAAGCGCGCAAGACGCAAATCGTCGAGACCTCGTCGGGCGACTTCTACGGCAAGGGCTACCAGGACGTGCAGCACCGCGTGCCGAAGATCGACAACACCATGCAGGAACTCGGCTGGAAGCCCGAGGTGACGATGGAACAGGCGCTGCGCCGGATCTTCGAGGCGTATCGCGACCACGTCGTCGACGCCCGCACGCTGGTCAACTAAGCGACTAGGCCGAGCGCGGGACTTACACTCCCGCCTTGTCCCTCCCGCGCCATCAACGGCACGGCGCAGGACCTGTCCCGAGCTGTACAAGGACGTTTTCCTGTCCCTCTCCAGTCGTCACCCGCCATGGCCGCGTGAACGGCCTCAAAGACAAAGCCCCCGCAGGTTCGCACCTGGCGGGGGCTTCGTACTGCCTGCACGGGCTCGTCAGATTTCGACCTTCGTGCCGAGTTCGACCACGCGGTTGGCCGGAATCTGGAAGAAGTCCGACGGCTTGGCGCCGTTCTGATGCATCCACGCGAACAAGCTTTCGCGCCACATCGACATCCCCGGCAGCTTGGACGGGATCACCGATTCGCGCGCGATGAAGAACGAGGTCTCCATCAGCTCGAAATGCATGCCCAGCTTGCGCTGCGCGAGGTCCAGCACCTTGTGCACGTCAGGAGTCTCCTTGAAACCGTAATCCGACTTCAGGATGAACACACCGCCGCCAAGGTCCTTGCAGCTCAGGCGTTGCTCGTCGTCGACATACGGAATATCGCGCGTGACAAAGCTCAGGAAGACCACCCGCTCATGCAGCACGCGGTTGTGCTTGAGGTTGTGCAACAGCGACACCGGCACCGACTCGGTATTGCCGGTCAGGAACACCGCCGTGCCCTCGACGCGATGCGGCGGATGTGCGAGCAGGCCGGCAATGAACGGCTCCAGCGGAATGCCGTCTTCGAGGCTGCGCGCACGCAGCAGCTTGCGGCCGCTATACCACGTCATCAGCAAGAAGAATGCTGTGCTGCCGAGAAGCAGCGGGAACCAGCCACCTTCAGCAACCTTCAGCAGGTTCGCCGCGAAGAATGCCAGGTCCACGAGCAGGAACGACAAGCCGAGCAGCGTCACGAGCGCCGGGTTCCACTTCCAGACGTTGCGCATCACCACGGCCGCGAGGAACGTGGTGATCACCATGGTCGTGGTCACGGCAATGCCATAGGCCGCCGCCAGGTTTTCCGACTTCTTGAACGAGATCACCACGGCCACGACCAGCACCAGCAGGATCCAGTTGATGACCGGCAGGTAGATCTGCCCGATCTCGGCCGCCGAGGTGTAGCGCACGCGCATGCGCGGCACGAAGCCGAGCTGGATGGCCTGGCTGGTCAGCGAGAATGCGCCCGAGATCACCGCCTGCGAGGCGATGACCGTGGCGCAGGTCGCCAGCACCACCATCGGGATCAGCAGCGGTTCCGGCACCATCAGGTAGAACGGGTTTTCGGCCCCAGCCGGGTTCGTCAACAGCATGGCGCCCTGGCCGAAGTAGTTCAGGATCAGGCACGGCATGACCAGCACGAACCAGCCATAGCGGATCGGGCGCGCGCCGAAGTGGCCCATGTCGACGTAGAGGGCTTCCGCCCCGGTCAGCACCAGGAATACCGAGCCCAGCACGATAAAGGCCTGCAGCGAATGCGCGATCAGGAACGAGATCCCGTAGTACGGGTTGAAGGCCTTGAGGATCTCCGGCGCCTGCACCAGGTTGTATAGCCCGAGCAGCCCCAGCGTCACGAACCAGACCACCATGACCGGGCCGAACAGCTTGCCCACCACCGATGTGCCGTTGCGCTGGATCAGGAATAGCGCCACGAGAATGACCAGCGTGATCGGGATCACGAACCGCGAGAGCTGTGGTGTGGCAATTTCCAGCCCCTCCACGGCGGACAACACCGAAATGGCCGGTGTGATCACCGCATCGCCATAGAACATGCATGCCCCGAAGATGCCCAGCATCATCAGAACCTTGGCCCAGCGCGAGCGTGGCGCCGCCGTGCGCAGTACCAGCGCCATCAGCGCCAGCACCCCGCCTTCGCCGTTGTTGTCGGCGCGCATCACAAACACCACGTACTTGATCGAGACCACGATGGTCATGGCCCAGAACAGCAGCGAGATGATGCCCAGAACGGCGTCGGGACTGAACGGGATGCCGTGCTCCTTGCTGAAGCACTCCTTGAGCGAATACAGCGGACTGGTGCCGATGTCGCCGAAGACGACACCGATGGCGCCGATCACCAGCGCGCGCGTGCTCGGATTCTCGACAAAGTAGTGGCTAGTGGCGGTGGTCGCGGATTGGGTGGTCATGAATTCTGGTCTTTGGGACCGGTTCGCGGAGCAGACATCGATCTCCCGAAACCCGGCCAGACACAGCAGCCGTCGGATTGGCCGCCTCCCTCTTCTGATGTTCTATTGCAATGCACAATTGGGCGCAATTCTAGAGGAACTGTGCCCCGCCGGCCACTGACGATGCCACCTATACCGCAGGTGGAACGCATCAAGCATGGGAGGGAAGTGGCGGATGGTCAAGTCCTGCCAGCAAATCTCGGGGACGCCGTCGGCATTGGCACGACGTTGCGATGCCGCTACAGAAAGATGCGCTTCAGGCGCTTTTGGAGGCGCCCTACACGCCCAGGTAGCGGTCCAGCGCTTCGGGCTTGGCGGCGAGGTCCGCAGCGGGGCCGGTCAGGACAACGCGGCCCTTTTCCAGCACGACCACGCGATCGGCATGGGCGAGCACCGAGCGGAAGTTGCGGTCCACCACCACGGAGGCAATGCCGGTCGTGCGGACCGTGGCGATAACCTCCCATATCTCGCGCACGATGCGCGGCGCCAGGCCTTCTGTCGCTTCATCGAGCACCAGGCAGTCCGGGTTGGTCATCAGCGCGCGGCCGATCGACAGCATCTGCTGCTCGCCGCCGGAAAGTTGCTGGCCGCCGTGGCCCAGGCGCTCCTTGAGCCGCGGGAACAGGTCGAGCACGCGCGCTTCGTCCCAGTCGTGGCGGCCGTTGCAGCCCTTGCGTGCCGCCATGATCAGGTTCTCGCGCACCGACAGGTTCGGAAAAACGCCGCGTCCTTCGGGCACATAAGCGACTCCGAGGCGCGCCAGTTCGAAAGGCTGCGCGCGCGAGACGTCGCGCCCCGCCACGCGGATATTGCCGCTGCGCTGGCGCACATGGCCGAGCAGCGTTCTCAGCAGCGTGCTCTTGCCCATGCCATTGCGCCCGAGCAGGCCGACGGTCTCGCCCGCGCCGACGCGGAACTCCACGTCGCGAAGGATATGGCTTGAGCCGTACCACGCATTGATGCCGCTGGCTTCGATCATGGTGGTCGTCATGCGGGCACCCCACTGTCTTCTGCCTCGCCCAGGTAGGCCAGCTGCACTTCGCGGTTGGCGCGGATTTCATCAGGCGTGCCGCTGGCGATCACGGCGCCATTGACCATCACCGTGATGCGATCGGCCACCGAGAACACGGCATCCATATCGTGCTCGACCAGCAGGATCGCGTGGCCCTCGCGCAGCCCTCGCAACAGCCCCAGCATGCGCGACGATTCCTCTGCGCCCATGCCGGCCAGCGGCTCGTCGAGCAACAGCGCAACCGGCTGCGTCGCCAGGCACATGGCCACTTCGAGCTGGCGCTTCTGGCCGTGCGCAAGTTCGCTGGCGAGCCGCCCTGCATGCGCTGCCAGACCGGCACGCTCCATCGCCTCATCGGCAAGTGCGCCGCTCATGCGGCAATTGCGTGCGCCTTCCCACAAGCGCCACGCACGCTGGGCACGCGATTGCGCCGCGAGCCGGCAGTTCTCGCGCACCGTCAGCGGCAGGAAGATGTTGTTGCGCTGGTAGCTGCGGCCAATGCCATGCCGCGCCAGCCGCGGCTGGGACCAACCGGTCACGTCGCGCCCTTGCAGGTGAAGGTGTCCCTCCGACGGCGGCAGTTCGCCGGACAGCATGTTGATCAGCGTGGATTTGCCTGCGCCGTTCGTGCCGATCACCGCATGGATCTCATGCAATCCCAGCGACAGGTCTACGCCCGCCACGGCCGTCAGGCCGCCGAAACGCCGCGTCAGGCCCGTGGCTTGCAATACCGGTGTACTCATGCGGCCTCCGTACTGCGCGCGCTGCGGCCTTTGCTGCCCGCGCCCTGCGCCGTGTCATCGTCATCGCCTGCCGTCCCGCCATTGCGCGCGCCCGATGCGCCATGCTTCTGGCGCAGCACGGCCGGCAGGCTCACCAGCCCGCGCGGTAGCAGCGCCACCGCGACGATGATGAAGCCGCCCATCAGCAACTGCCAGTGCCTGGTCATGGTGCTGAACCATTCGGCCAGCAGCACGAAGGAAAACGCACCGAGCACCGCACCCGCCAGACTGCCCACACCGCCCAGGATGACCATCAGCATGGCGTTGCCAGACTGGTGCCAGGACGCGATCTCCGGATTCACGAAGCCGAACTGGATCGCGTACAGGAACCCTGCGAGGCCGGCCAGCATGCCGCCCGCAACAAAGGCGCCGAGCTGGTAGCGGTACGTGGCGTAGCCCGCCGCGCGCATGCGCTGTTCGTTGTGGCGGATACCCACCAGCGCGTGGCCGAAGCGTGAACGCAGCAGCAGTGTTAGCACAACCACGGTCACGCCCATGGCGGCCCAGACCATCCAGTAAAAGTGGCTCGGATCGTTGACCGTGAGTTGCTGCGTGCCGGGTACGGGAAATTCAGGGCGGAAGTAGATGTAGGTGCCGTCGCTACCGCCGGCGATCTTGGTGTCGTGGAACACGAAGTACACCATCTGCGCGAACGCCAGCGTCACCATGATGAAGTACACGCCGCGCGTGCGCAGCACCAGCATGCCGACCAGCACCGCGAGTGCCGCTGCCGCGCCGAGCGCGCCGGCGAGCAGCAGCCAACCATTGCCGGGCCCCGCTTCGGGTGCCAGGATCGCCGTGGCATAGGCTGCGGCCGCGAAATAAGCAGCGTGGCCCAGGCTCACCAGCCCGGTATAGCCGATCAGCAACTGCAGCGAGAGCGCGAAGATCGCCATGATCATGACCTTGCTCAGCAGCTCGATATAGAACTTGTGGCTGTCGGCGGTCAGCAGCAACGGCAGGCTGGCCAGCAAGGCGAATGCCACGAGCCACGCGAAAGCGACGCGCGCATTGCCATGCGAAGGCGCGAGGGAATGCTTGGTATCCATATCAACCCGCCTTGAACAGGCCTTGCGGCTTCCACGACAGGATCAGCGCCATCAACAGGTAAATCAGCACACCTGACGCTTCCTGCCAGAACACCTTGCCGAAGGTATCGACAAAGCCGAGCAACAGCGACGCCACCAGCGCGCCCTTCACCGAACCGATGCCGCCGATCACCACCACCACGAAGCACACGATCAGCACCTGCGCGCCCATGCCCGGGTACACCGACGACACCGGCGCGGCAATCATGCCCGCCAGCACGGCCAGCGCCACGCCGAGGGCGAACACCACCCGGTAGAGCACCGTCACGTTGATGCCGAGCGACTGCACCATTTCGCGATTGGTCGCGCCGGCACGGATCATCATGCCGAGCCGCGTGCGGCGGATCACGTAGTACATGCCCGCTGCTACCAGCAGGCACACCGCCGAGATGCACAGGCGATAGACCGGATAGGTCATGTCGTTGCCGATCGGCAGCGCGCCGTCGAGAAACGCGGGAATCGACACACCGTGCACGTCGTCACCGACCAGGATGCTGCGCAGTTCCTCGAACACCAGGATCAGGCCGTAGGTCATCAGCACCTGCTGCAGGTGGTCGCGCTCATAAAGGAAGCTGAAGAACGCCCACTCAAGCACATAGCCGAACGCCACGGCCAGCACGATGCCGAGCGGCACGGCAATCAGCAGGTTGCCGGTCAGGCTGGCCAGCGTGAATGCCAGGTAGGCCCCGAGCATGTAGAAGCTGCCATGCGCCAGGTTGATGACGCCCATGATGCCGAAGATCAGCGTCAGGCCGCTTGCCACGAGGAACAGCAACAGCCCGTACTGCACGCTGTTCAGGCACTGGATCAGGAAGGAGACGATGTCCATGCTGCGTGGGGGAGGACGCCCGGCGCGCGGCAAGCCGCTGCACCGGGCCTCATTCCGGTAGGATGGTGGGAATCAAAGACGGCAACCGCGTGCCGGATCGGCCAGCGCCTTCACCGCCACGGTGCTCACCTTGTTCTCGCGGCCATCTACCTTGCGCAGGTAGAAATCCTGCACCGGGTTATGCGCCTTCGACAGCGTGAAAGCACCGCGCGGGCTGTCCACCTTGGCGGTCTCCATGGCCTTGTAGACGTCGGCCTTGCGGGACATATCGCCCTTGACCGCATTCGCCCCGGCGGCAAGCAACTGCGCGGCGTCATAGCCCTGCACCGCATACACATCCGGCTGCAGCTTGTAGGTCTTGGCGTAATCAAGGCGGAAGGTCTTGTCGCGCGCGTTGCTCAGGCCATCCGCATAGTGCAGCGTGGTTTCCAGACCCTGCGCGGCATTTCCCTGCGCCTCGAGCGTGCCATCCGTGAGGAAGCCCGAGCCATAGAGCGGGATCTTGTCCTTGAGCCCCGCGCCGGCCCAATCCTTGACGAACTTGACCGCACCGCCGCCCGCGAAGAACACGAACACGGCGTCCGGCTTGAGCGCGGCCACTTCCGTGATCAGCGCCTGGAACTCCACGTTCGGGAACGGCAGGCTCAGCTCCTTCACCACCTTGCCGCCCTTGCTCTCGAAGGCCTCCTTAAAGCCCTTTACTGATTGCTCTCCCGCCGCATATTTCCAGGTCAGCGTGACAACCTTTTTCATGCCCCGCTCGGCCAGCACGTGGCCCATGGCGTAGCCGGGCTGCCAGTTCGAGAACGACGAGCGGAAGATGTTCGGACCGCACAGCGGGCCGGTGGCCTCATCGACGCCGGCATTCGGGATGATCAGCAGCGTGTTGTTTTCCTTGGCCACCTTGACGATGCCCATCTGCACGCCTGAATGCACGGTGCCCACCACTACATCGACCTGGTCGCGCTTGATCAGCTTGGTTGCGTTCTCGGGTGCCTTGGCGGGATCGGATTCGTCGTCAACCTTGAAGTACTCGATATCGCGCCCGCCGAGCTTGCCCCCCTGCTGCTGCACATACATGCGGAAACCGTTTTCGATCGCCGTGCCCAGTGCCGCATACGTGCCCGTATAGGGCAGCATGAACCCTACCTTGATCTTCCCGCCCTGCGCACTCTGCGCCTGGACGGCTCCCGTGGCGGCAAGCATTGCAGCAACGGCAAGGCAGGCAGGCGCGAGCCTGCGCGATGTGAAGCGGTGCATGATGTCTCCTGGTGGTCAAGCCGGCGGTTTGCCTGTTGCGAAACCGTGATCGGTCCCTGCCCCCAGGGTCCGGAGCGTGTCCGGATGCAACACAGGGGGCGGGCAACGAATTATTTTAGGTATGAAGTATGTGCGTTTATAAACCGTACCGCCGCCTGCGTCAACGGCTCCGGCTGGTCGCGATGTGGCGAATGACCGCACCGCGCGAGTTTAAGCAAGGCGGTTTGCGGGGCATATCGATGGATACCCTCGATCTGCGCCATGGTGCCGTACTCGTCGTCCTCGCCCTGCACCGCCAGCACCGGACAGCGAAATTGCGGTAGCAGATCGTGCAGATCCCACTGGCGGAAAGCGGGGTCGAGCCAGATATCGTTCCAACCCCAGAACGCCGAATCCACGTCGTCGTGGTAGCGCGCCAGGCGGCTGCGCAAATCGGTTTCCAGGTAGGCCTGGCGCGTGGCCGCGATGCTGCGAACCGACACGTCTTCGACGAGGATATGGGGCGCGAGCACGGTGATGCCGTCGACGGAATCGGGAAAGCTCGCGGCGTGGATCAGCGCAATGGAGCCCCCGTCGCTATGGCCGAGCAGCCATGGCTTTCCGTGACTGCTCCCCGGGCCGATCTCCAGGGCTTCGAACAATGCCGGCAATGCCTCGCGCGCCTGCCGGTGCATGAAATCGACGCCCCACTTTTCATCGTGCGGCCGCGGGGTAGAACGCCCGTAGCCATAGCGCGAAAACACCAGTCCGCGAAAGTCACCGGCCTCACAGAAGCTGCGCGGAAAATCGCGCCACATGCTGACCGAGCCGAGCCCTTCATGCAGGAACACCACCAGCGGACGCTGCGCGCGCTCCGCGCGCAGCCACTGGTATTCGATCCGGATACACCGGCCGTCGAACGGAATGTCTACCCAATCGCTATGCATGCCGATCCTGTGGTCAGGCATCGGCGTGGGCCGTTGCGGCCGCACGCGCTGCTTCCTCGCGCTGGCGCAGGCGGAAGCGCTGAATCTTGCCCGTAGCGGTCTTCGGCAATTCCTCCACGCACTCGATCTGCCGTGGATACTTGTACGGCGCAAGTCGTGACTTGACGAAGGCCTGCAACTCGGCAGCCATGCCCGCGTGCCACTGCTGTCCCGGACGCATTACGACGAAGGCTTTCGGCTTGACGAGTTCGTCGGCATCGACCACGCCGATCACCGCAGCCTCGAGCACGGACGAGTGCAGTGCGAGCGCGGCCTCGACCTCGAACGGCGAGACATAGATGCCGCCCACTTTGAGCATGTCATCGCTGCGCCCGGCGTAGATGTAGTACCCGTCCGCATCCTGCAGGTACTTGTCGCCACTGCGCGTCCATGCGCCGACGAAGGTGTCGCGGGTCTTGTCGCGATTGCACCAGTACATCAGCGCGGCCGATGGCCCTTTGATGTACAGGTCTCCGATCTCGCCTGGCTTGCCGGGTTCGCCAAGCTCGTCGAGCAGCTTCAGTTCATAGCCGGGCACCGGCTTGCCCGTCGTGCCATAGCGTACGTCGCCGGGCCGGTTCGACAGGAAGATGTGCAGCATTTCGGTAGAGCCGATGCCATCAAGAATGTCGCAGCCGAAATGGGCGAAGAACCGTTCGCCGATATCCCTCGGCAAGGCCTCGCCAGCCGAGGTGCAGACGCGCATTGCCACGTCGCTGCGCGGTGGCAGTTCGGGCGAGGCGAGCATGCCTGCAAACAGCGTCGGCACACCGCAGAACACAGTGGGACGATGCTCGCACAGCCGCCGGAACACCGCGGCCGGCGTGGGCCGTTCCGCCATCAGCACTGTGGTGGCGCCCACGAACAGCGGAAACGTCAGCGCATTGCCGAGTCCATAGGCAAAGAACAGCTTCGCCGCCGAGAACACCACATCGTCTTCACGCATGCCGAGCACGCGCCGCGCGTACAGGTCAGCGGTATGGAAGAGGTTGCCGTGCGTATGCACAGTGCCCTTGGGGCGGCCCGTCGAGCCCGACGAATAGAGCCAGAACGCCATGTCGTCCGGCCCGGTGTCGACCACCGGCGCCGCCGAGCGCGTGCGCGAGATCACTGCCTCCACACTGCAGCTTGGCGCCGCATCCTTGTACGGGGCTGCCTGAATGACCACCGGCGACAGGCCGCTGCTGGCGACCGCGGTCTTCATGAGGGGAAGCAGCGCCTCAGACACCACCACGGCACGCGCACCACTGTGCTGGAGCATGTACGCGTAGTCGTCGGTCGTGAGCAGCGTATTCACCGCGACCGGCACCACGCCCGCAAGCAGGCAGCCGAGGAATACGGTTGGAAAGTCGACGGTATCGAACGCGCACAGCAGCAGACGTTCCTCGCGCCGGAAACCCGCGTCATGCAGCGCCGCGGCAAAGCGGCGAGCGCGCGCATCGAGTTCAGAGAAAGTTAGCGAGACCTTGTCGTCGACATAGGCAACTTTGTCGCCGCGACCCGCCGCGAGGTTGCGCCCCAGCAAGTCGGCGGCAGCGTTGTACCGGGCGGGCAGCGCGGTGATATCGGATTCGGCAGTTCCGGACGAAAGCGAAGCACCCGCCGGCGAACCGGCAGCGGTATTGGGGGGCGTCATATCTCCACTCCTTGGGGTCGCAGCGCCTCCGGCAGAAAAAACCGGCAGCGCGGCGGCGTCAGGCCGGTCGCTCTTGGATGCCGGTGCGTAAAGGCGATCGCATCGGCTTGTTGATGCATTTTATTTCATATCGCCTATCATGCAAGTTAGTAGATGCACTATATGACACCGTGCGGGCAATCGCCCCGCAAGGCTCCCTTATAATTCGCCTCCCTTTCCGCCGGATACTGCACAAAGGCCGGCCCAACCGCCTGAATCGCCCGATACACCTGTCCGCCATGCGCCGAGACCCCGAACCGCACTCCCCGCCCGATGCCACCGCCGGCGGCGCCAACGGCGAACGCGACCCCTATCTCACGCAGTTGGGGGAACGTATCCGCTCGCTGCGCGCGGCACGCGGCATGTCGCGCAAGGACCTGGCGCGCGGCGCCGACGTTTCGGAACGCTACCTGGCCAACCTGGAGACTGGTACGGGTAATGCCTCGGTGCTGCTGCTGCGTCAGGTGGCGCGCGCGCTCGATGTGCCGTTGCCGGTCGTGCTGGCGGAAGTGGACGGCCTGAATGGCCAGCAGGTAACCGAGTTCGCGCAGCTCGTGCAGTGGCTCGCGCAATTGCCAACGGGCGACCTTGCACGCGTGCGCGATGCCTGCCGCCATGCGCTGGCACCCGCGGAATCGCGCGATGCGCGGCATCGCCGCATTGCGCTGATCGGCTTGCGCGGCGCGGGCAAATCGACGTTGGGCCGCGCCCTGGCGGCGGCTGAGGACATGCCGTTCGTCGAACTCAACAATGTGATCGAACAAGAAGCGGGCGCAAGCCTTTCCGAGATTCACTCGCTCTATGGCCAGGCTGCTTATCGACGCTACGAGATGCGCGCGCTCGAACGCGTACTGCGCGAGCACGACAACATGGTCCTCGCTACACCCGGCAGCCTCGTCTCCGAACCGGGCACCTTCAACCTGCTGCTGTCGCGCTGCTATACGGTGTGGGTCAAGACATCGCCCGAGGAACACATGGCCCGGGTGGTCGCACAGGGCGACATGCGCCCCATGCAAGGCAATCGCGAAGCCATGACGGACCTGCGCCGTATTCTGCAGGCGCGCACGCCGCTGTATGCCCGCGCCGACCTCGCACTCGATACCAGCGGCCAGGACGCCCACACTTCGCTGCAGGCCCTGCGCGCCCACATTTCCCACGTCACGGCCTGACTTCGGGCGCCCTCGGCACGGCGTGCAGAAAGGTATTGCACCCCCCGTCACCATGCACTATATTTCATCGAAAGCCGCAAGGCACTATAGTGCATTAAGGAGACAGCCATGTCCGCGCCGGCCACCGCCCCCACTCAAGCCGCTGAACCCGTCACGTTCGAACGCCACCCCGAGCAATACCGCCACTGGAAGCTCACATTTGACGGCCCGGTCGCCACGCTGGCGATGGATGTCGACGAAGAAGGCGGCCTGCGGCCGGGCTACACGCTGAAGCTGAACTCCTATGACCTCGGCGTCGATATCGAACTGCACGACGCCCTGCAGCGCATCCGTTTCGAGCACCCGGAAGTGCGCACGGTGGTGATGACCAGCGCACGCGACCGCATCTTCTGCTCGGGCGCCAATATCTTCATGCTCGGCCAGTCGACGCACGCGTGGAAGGTGAACTTCTGCAAGTTCACCAACGAGACGCGCAACGGCATCGAAGACGCCAGCCGCCATTCGGGCCTCAAGTTCATCGCGGCGTGCAACGGCACCACAGCCGGCGGCGGCTATGAACTCGCCCTGGCCTGCGACGAAATCGTGCTGGTCGACGATCGCTCTTCGGCCGTGAGCCTGCCGGAAGTGCCACTGCTCGGCGTGCTTCCCGGCACCGGCGGCCTGACCCGCGTGACGGACAAGCGACGCGTGCGTCGCGACCATGCCGACATTTTCTGCACCACGACCGAAGGCATGCGCGGACAGCGCGCCAAGGACTGGAAGCTCGTCGACGACGTGGTCAAACCCGCGCGCTTTACCGAATACATTGCCGAGCGCGCGGCCGCGCTGGCCGCCACCAGCGATCGCCCGCAGAACCACCACGGCATCGAACTGACCCCGCTGTCGCGCACCGTCGAGGAAGACGGCTACCGCTATGACACGGTGCGCGTCCATTTCGACCGCGCCGCGCGCAAGGCCACGATCACCGTATTCGGCCCCGACCGACACCAGCCCACGGACCTCGCGGGCGTTGTCTCGGCGGGCGCGCAATGGTGGCCGCTCAAGATGGCGCGCGAACTGGATGACGCGATCCTGACGCTGCGCACGAACCATCTCGATATCGGCATGTGGATCATGAAGACTGACGGCGACGCGGCAGCCGTCCTGGCTGCCGATGCGCTGATGGAAGCGCACGCCAGCCACTGGTTCGTGCGCGAAACGATCGGCATGCTGCGCCGTACGCTTGCGCGGCTCGATGTGTCGTCGCGCAGCCTGTTCGCGCTGATCGAGCAGGACTCGTGCTTCGCCGGCACGCTGCTGGAACTGGCACTGGCGGCGGATCGCAGCTACATGCTGCATCTGCCCGACGCACCTGACGATGCGCCGCGCGTCTTCCTCAGCGAAGCCAACTTCGGCCGCTACCCGATGCCCAATGGGCTGTCACGGCTGGCCGCGCGCTTCTATGGGGACGAAGCCGCCATTACCGCAGCACGTGAACACATCGGCCAGCCGCTCGATGCACTGAGCGCCGATTCACTGAGCCTGATTACCGCCGCGCCCGACGATATGGACTGGGAAGACGAGATCCGCATCGCTGTGGAGGAGCGCGCCAGCCTGTCCCCCGATGCACTCACCGGCCTGGAAGCGAACCTGCGCTTCGGCCCGGGCGAAACCATGGAAACCCGGATCTTCGGACGCCTGACGGCCTGGCAGAACTGGATCTTCAACCGCCCCAACGCGGTGGGCGAGAACGGCGCGCTCAAGGTTTTCGGGAGCGGGAACAAGCCCCGTTTCGACTGGAACCGCGTCTGACGCCATAACGACCTGCAAGGAGACACGCCGTGAGCATCGACTACAGCCAGAAGATCCCGAACAACGTCAACCTGGCGGACGACCGCGCGCTGCAGCGCGCACTGGAGCACTGGCAGCCGGCGTTCCTGGACTGGTGGCGCGACATGGGGCCGGAGGGCTCGCACAACTTTGACGTGTACCTGCGCACGGCTGTGTCGGTCGACCCGTCGGGCTGGGCGCATTTCGAGCACGTAAAGATGCCGGATTACCGCTGGGGCATCTTCCTGCAGCCCGCCGATCCGGCGCGCCAGATCCATTTCGGCGAGCACAAGGGCGAAGCCGCGTGGCAGGACGTGCCGGGGGAACATCGCGCCAACCTGCGTCGCATCATCGTCACGCAGGGCGATACAGAGCCGGCATCGGTTGAACAGCAGCGGCACCTTGGCCTGACTGCACCGAGCCTGTATGACCTGCGCAACCTGTTCCAGGTGAACGTGGAGGAAGGCCGCCATCTGTGGGCCATGGTGTATCTGCTGCACCGCTATTTCGGCCGCGACGGGCGTGAGGAAGCCGAGGCGCTGCTCGATCGCCGCTCCGGCGATCAGGACAATCCGCGCATCCTGGGTGCATTCAACGAACGCACGCCGGACTGGCTGTCGTTCTTCATGTTCACGTACTTCACCGACCGCGACGGCAAGTTCCAACTCTGCGCGCTTGCCGAATCAGGCTTCGATCCGCTCGCGCGCACCACGCGCTTCATGCTCACCGAGGAAGCGCACCACATGTTCGTCGGCGAATCGGGCGTGTCGCGCGTGATCCAGCGGACTTGTGAAGTAATGCGCGAACGTGACATCCGTGACCCGGCCGATGTGCGCGCTGCCGGCGTGATCGACCTGGAGACCATCCAGCGCTACCTGAACTTCCACTACAGCGTCACCATCGACCTGTTCGGCGCGGACCAGTCGTCCAACGCCGCCACGTTCTACAGCGCCGGGCTCAAGGGCCGCTTCGAGGAAGGCAAGCGTACCGATGACCACGTGCTCAAGAGCGACGTCTATCGCGTGCTCGAAGTGCGCGACGGCCAGCTCGGCGAGCGTGAAGTGCCGATGCTCAATGCCCTCAATGAAGTGCTGCGCGACGACTACATCCGCGATTCGATCGGCGGCGTGGCGCGCTGGAACAAGGTGATCGAGAAGCACGGCATCCCGTTCAAGCTGACGGTCCCACACAAGGCGTTCAATCGCAAGATTGGCACGCTTTCCAATGTGCACGTGTCGCCGACCGGCGAGCTGCTGACCGAAGCACAGTGGCAAGCCAATGAGCGCAACTGGCTCGCCACGGAAGAAGACCGCGCCTATGTCGCGTCGCTGATGGGCCGTGTGACGGAGCCTGGCAAGTACGCCAACTGGATCGCGCCGCCCGCTGTCGGCGTCAATCGCCAGCCAATGGATTTCGAGTACGTGCGCTTCAACTGAATGACCGCCACCACAAGAAAGACAGGACTGTAGCCCCGGGGCCGAAGCCGGCCCCGCCCCACATGGAGACATACCATGGGCGCCCCCGAAATGATCAAGCAGCACCTGATCGATCCGGAAATCTGCATTCGCTGCAATACCTGCGAAGACACGTGTCCGATCGACGCGATCACCCATGACGAGCGCAACTATGTGGTGAAGGCCGACGTCTGTAACGCGTGCAACGCCTGCCTCTCGCCATGCCCGACCGGCGCCATCGACAACTGGCGCACCATGCTCAAGGGC
Organism: Cupriavidus sp. C1SS-2L; assembly: GCF_057073735.1. Taxonomy (NCBI): domain Bacteria; kingdom Pseudomonadati; phylum Pseudomonadota; class Betaproteobacteria; order Burkholderiales; family Burkholderiaceae; genus Cupriavidus; species Cupriavidus sp. C1SS-2L. The sequence continues at coordinate 1,450,240 of NZ_CP172708.1, read as the reverse complement.
CAGGCCTATCCGATCGAAGAGCAACTGCTGTGGGATGAACTGCCGGCCGAGATACCGCTGCCTGCAGCGGAACTCGATGCAGCCGGCACGGACGAAGCCCTATGCGCAGACATCGCCACAGCTGCCGCAGAAGGCGGTGTAACGGTACAAGCCGTGGAAACGAGCCGACACACGTCGGCGCGCGCGCCATGGTCGGCAGCCCATCCGTATGTCAACCTGCACGGCGTCCGGGCGCCCATGGCGGCTACCGTGGCTGGCAACTACAGGCTGACCGCCGAGGATGCATCAAGCGACATCCACCACATCGTGCTGGACTTCGGCACGCATTTCTTCCCGGTGCTGGAAGGACAGGCCATCGGCATCGTGCCGCCCGGCACAGACGCAGCCGGCAAGCCGCACTACATCCGCATGTACTCCGTTGCCAGCCCGCGCGACGGCGAACGGCCTGGCTACAACAATCTTGCGCTGACCGTGAAACGCGTCGAGGAAGACCACGACGGCAATCCGGTGCGCGGCGTGGCGTCGAACTTCCTGTGCGACCTGGCCAAGGGCGATACCGTGCAGGTGGTCGGGCCGTTCGGCACTACGTTCCTAATGCCCAATCACCGGGAAGCCAGCATCATGATGATCTGCACCGGCACGGGCTCGGCTCCCATGCGCGCGATGACCGAGCGCATGCGGCGCAACATGGAGCACTTCGGTGGGCGTCGCATGCTTTTCTTCGGTGCGCGCAATGCTCGGGAGTTGCCGTACTTCGGCCCGCTGCTGAAGCTGCCGAAAGATTTCCTCGACATCCATTTCGCGTTCTCGCGCGACGCCGAGGTGCCACGCCGCTATGTGCAGGACGCGATCCGCGAGGCGTCGGCCGGCGTGACGGCCCTGCTGTCCGATCCGCATGGCCATGTCTACATCTGCGGCCTGAAGGGGATGGAAGAAGGCGTGCTGGCAGCCTTCGGCGATGTCTGCGCCGCGTCAGGCATGTCGTGGCCGGAACTGGAGGCCACCATGAAGGCCGAAGGCCGGTTGCATATCGAGACTTACTGACCCCTCTTTGGCCTGGCTATGCCCGCCGGCCCGTGCGGTTCGCGGGCCGGTTTCCTTGCATCTCGCACTTCCCTTCTGAAATGACTCGCCTATAATGTTTCTCAAGAAACAGGAGCAACGGCGATGCAATCGAGGCGAATTCCGGAGGCAGAACCCGCCAGCGGTCCGGACCCTGGCACCACGCTGACCAAGGCCGTCATGCGCGCGGCCAGCTTCCTCGGCATCAGCCAGGCCATCGTGGCCAGCGTGCTGGGCATCAGCACGGCCTCCGTATCGCGCATGGCATCCGGCCTGTACATCCTCGACAAGCACCGCAAGGAGTGGGAATTCGGCGTGCTGTTCGTACGGCTGTTCCGCTCGCTTGACGCCATCCTCGGGCACGGCGACCAGGCACGGCTGTGGCTGACCAACGAAAATCTCGCGCTTGGCGGCAAACCTCTCGAAATGATCCGCACTACTGAAGGCCTCGTTCGTGTCGTTCACTACCTGGACGCCACCCGCGGTCGCATCTGAGCGCCAGCCGTTCGCGCTCACCCTCTGGCGTGCGGTAGAGGCCCAGCATGTGGTCTCGACCATGCCGCTGGTCGACAGCCTCGACGAGCAGGCCGTGCTGGAAGCCGTGCTCGACGCCGGCAAGCCCGCCGTGCCCGCGGAGGCCCGGCATCTGCACTATCTGCTGTTCACGCCGTTCCGTTACCCGCCATCGCCGTGGGGCTCGCGCTTTCGCGCCGGGCAAGATCCCGGTGTGTTCTATGGCGCCGAGGAAATCCGCACCGCCTGTGCCGAGCTTGGCTACTGGCGCTGGCGCTTCCTCAACGACAGCCCCGCCCTGCCCCGCATCGACGCCCGCGCCCAGACACTGTTCCAGGTGAGCGTGCGCACCGAAGGCGTGGCTCTGGATACGCCGCCGTTCGACCGCGACAGCGCGCAATGGACCGATCCGGATAGCCACGAGGCCTGCCAGGCCTTCGGCCGCATCGCACGCGAAGCCGGCATCGGCCTGATCCGCTATACGTCGGTCCGCGATCCCGGGCACGGCCCATGCGGCGCCGTAATGACGCCGCGTGCGTTTGACCATCCGCTGCCGCTGGCCACAACCACATGGATGCTGACGGTGCGCCGTGACCGCGTAATCTGGCAACGCGACGACCTGCAGCAACGCGACAGCTTTGAGTTCGCCGCATCGCTGTGGCAGCGCACAAGCGAAAGGTCCCCAGAAGGCTGAACCTCGGCAGCGCCATCGCCGTCTAATCGTTACGGAAGGCAGCTCGGCGCGCAAATGCAGTTTTTTTCACATAAGTGTTGCAACGCGGTAGCCGTTGCCCTATAATTTTTTCTTCGACGGACGCGGGGTGGAGCAGTTGGCAGCTCGTCGGGCTCATAACCCGAAGGTCGCAGGTTCAAGTCCTGCCCCCGCAACCAAACGCCTCAACACGTCGAACCGGATCTGCCAAACGTTTCGTTGGCAGTTCATCGCAAAGCCCGCAATCGCGGGCTTTTTGCTTTCCGGGTCTCGCCGCACGCTGTGGGGCCCGCCACTCAGGCAGCCGGGCCGCGCGGTGATACACTTTGCCCCATTCCTCCCGGACGCCCCTCATGAAATTCTGCTCGAACTGTGGCCATGCGGTCGTGCTGCGCGTACCTGACGGCGACAACCGCCCGCGCAGTGTTTGTGACAACTGCGGCACCATTCACTACATCAATCCCCGCAACGTGGTCGGCACGATCCCCGTCTGGGAAGACAAGATCCTGCTGTGCAAGCGAGCAATCGAGCCGCGCTATGGCTTCTGGACGCTGCCGGCTGGCTTCATGGAGATCGGCGAGACCACGGCCCAGGCCGCCTCGCGCGAGACGCTGGAAGAAGCCGGCGCGCGCGTGCAGGTAGGTGAACTGTTTTCGATGCTGAACGTGCCCCACGTGCACCAGGTGCATCTTTTTTACCTGGCGACGCTGGACGACCTCGACATTGCCCCGGGTGAGGAAAGCCTCGAAGTGAAGCTCGTGGAGGAAGCCGATGTACCGTGGGACGAACTCGCCTTCCCCACGGTGATCCACACGCTGCGCTGCTTCTTTGCCGACCGTGCCGCAGGCCGCCTGCAAGACGGCAGTTTCCGGCTGCACAGCCTGGATATCGACAAGCCCATGCGCCCGCTGACCAGCCGGGCGACGGTGACGCCCTGATTCCTTCTGCGCCAGCAGCCCCAGCATGATCGCCTGGCTGGACCCGCACGATCCGTTTCCGCCGGTGGAGCGCGCGCTCGGGCCGGCCACGGAAGCGCCGGGCCTGCTCGCCGCCAGCCGCGACCTGTCGCCCCAACGCTTGCTGCTGGCGTACCGCCAGGGCATCTTCCCGTGGTATTCGGTGGGCCAGCCGGTGCTGTGGTGGAGCACCGATCCACGCATGGTGCTCGCGCCGCAGGCGCTGAAGATCTCCGCCACTTTCCGCAAGACACTACGCCGTGTGCTGCGCGATCCGGACTGGGAGATCCGTGTCGACGATGATTTCCTCGCGGTGATGCGCGCCTGCGCGATGACGCCGCGCGAGGGACAGGACGGCACGTGGATCACGCGCGAGATCATCGCCGCCTATGGTGCGCTGCACAGCAACGGTATGGCGCACTCAGTGGAGACCTGGTACCGCGGCACGCGCGTCGGCGGCCTCTATGGCGTGGCGCTGGGCCGCATGTTCTATGGCGAATCGATGTTTGCGCACCGCACCGACGCCTCCAAGATCGCGCTCGCGGCGCTGTGCGCGTTCCTCGGCAATCACGGCGTGCCGATGATAGACTGCCAGCAGGAAACCGATCACCTGGCCTCGCTTGGCGCGCGCCCGATCGCGCGTGCGGAATTCCTGGCCCATGTACGAAATGCCTCGGCACAACCGGCAATCACGCCCTGGTGGTTCGACAAATCGGTGCTGGAGCGGTGGACCGCCACGCCCGCCACCCCGGCCGTCTGACAAGCTGGCTGCATCACCCGCCCCAAGTCCGCCATGAGCAAGCTGAAGGAGCTTCCGCTTTCCGCGCTGCAGTTCTATGCCACGGCGCCCTACGCCTGCAGCTATCTCGATGGCCGCATGGCTCGCTCGCAAGTGGCGACACCGGCCCACCTGATCAACGCTGACGTGTACTCGCGGCTGGTGCGCGCCGGATTCCGCCGCAGCGGCATCTTCACCTACCGCCCATACTGCGATGAATGCCACGCGTGCACGCCGTGCCGCGTGCTCGTGGAACAGTTCGAGCCGGATCGTTCGCAACGCCGGGCCTGGCGCCGGCACGGCCATCTGCAGGCGCTGGTGGCGCCGCTCACGTATGTCGAGGAGCACTACTCGCTGTATTTGCTGTACCAGTCGATGCGCCACGCTGGAGGCGGCATGGATCAGGACAGCCGCGACCAGTACGAGCAGTTCCTGCTGCAAAGCCGCGTGAACTCCCGGCTCGTGGAGTTCCGCGAGCCCCCCGGCTCGCCCGAGGCCGGCAAGCTGCGCATGGTCAGCATGATCGACGTGCTCGATGACGGGCTGTCGTCCGTCTACACGTTTTACGATCCGCTCGAGCGCAACGCGAGCTACGGCACCTACAACATCCTCTGGCAGATCCGCCAGACACGCGAACTCGGCCTGCCGCACCTGTACCTTGGCTACTGGATCGCCGAAAGTCGGAAGATGGCCTACAAGGCACGATTCCGCCCGCTGCAGGTGCTGACCGGCAACCAGTGGCAGGCGTTCGAGGACGACGGAGTCAGCGCCGCAACGGCCGCACCGCCGGACGAGCCCGGACCCGTGCAGGAATAGCCCGGACGACGGGCCTGCAAGGCCCATCCCGGCGCGCGAGCAAGCGCCCCAGCCGCTACAATGCCGGCTTGGTTTTCACTCTGCGCCGGCTTCCCGGTCGCCCCTCCCCGTGCTCAACGCGCTCTACCCCCTGTTCCGCCCCGCCCTGTTTTCGATGGATGCGGAGGACGCCCACCACTTCACCCTGAACAACCTGCTGCGCGCCCAGCGCCTGGGCCTCGGCGGCTGCATCGGCAACCGTATCGCCGAGGATCCGCGCACCGTGATGGGCGTGCGTTTTCCGAACCCCGTGGGCCTTGCCGCCGGGCTGGACAAGGATGGCGCGTATATCGACGGGCTCGCGTCGTTCGGCTTCGGCTTCATCGAGGTGGGCACGGTCACGCCACGCGCGCAGCCCGGCAACCCGCGCCCGCGCATGTTCCGCCTGCCGCAGGCCGACGCGCTGATCAACCGCATGGGCTTCAACAACGGCGGCGTCGACGCGTTCATCGCCAACGTCAAGGCATCTCGCTGGAAGGCGGAAGGCGGCGTGCTGGGCCTGAACATCGGCAAGAACGCCGATACGCCGATCGAACGCGCAGCCGACGACTACCTATATTGCCTCGAGCGCGTCTATCCGCATGCGAGCTACGTGACGGTCAACATCTCGTCGCCGAACACCAAGAACCTGCGCCAGCTCCAGGGCGCCAGCGAACTCGACAGCCTGCTGTCGACGCTCAAGGCCGCCCAGCAGCGCCTGGCCGACCAGCACAAGCGTTACGTGCCGGTGGCCCTGAAGATCGCGCCCGATCTCGATGCCGACCAGATCGGCAATATCGGCGACGCGCTGGTACGCCACAAGATCGACGGCGTGATCGCGACCAACACCACGATCTCCCGCGATGCCGTGAAGGGCCTGCCGCACGCGGAAGAAGCCGGCGGACTGTCCGGCCGGCCGGTGTTCGAGCAGTCGACGCACGTGGTGCGCGCGCTGCGCCAGGTCGTTGGCGATGCGGTGCCCATCATTGGCGTGGGCGGCATTTTCAGCGGCGCGGACGCCCGCGCGAAAATCGATGCCGGGGCAAAGCTCGTCCAGGTCTACAGCGGCCTGATCTACCGAGGGCCGACACTCGTACGCGATTGCGCCGCCGCGCTGCGTGCCTGAATCCGTTCTGCTAGCCAGCAAGGAGAACAACATGGAAACCGTCCGCCTCGGCCGCAGCGACCTGGAGGTCTCCCGCATCTGCCTGGGCACCATGACCTTCGGCGAGCAGAACACTGAAGCCGACGGCCACAGCCAGCTCGACTACGCGTTCTCGCGCGGGATCAACTTCATCGATACGGCCGAAATGTACCCGGTCAGGCCGCGTGCCGAAACCTACAGCCGGACCGAGCAGATCATCGGCAGTTGGCTCAAGCGCCAGCCGCGCGACCGCGTGGTGCTGGCCACCAAGGTGGCCGGCCCGGGACGGATGCCGTGGATCCGCAATGGCGACGACTTCACCCCCGCGGGCATCCGTGCGGCGGTCGACGCATCACTGCAGCGGCTGCAGACCGACTACATCGACCTGTACCAGATCCACTGGCCCGCCCGCAACGCGCCGATCTTCGGCCAGATCAGCTTCGATCCGGCCATGGAACGTCCTTGCGCGTCCATCCAGGCGCAACTGGAAACGCTGGCGGAGCTGGTGCAGGCCGGCAAGGTTCGTTATGTCGGCGTTTCGAATGAAACGCCATGGGGCGTGAGCGAATTTGTGCGCCTGGCCGAGCAGCACGGGTTGCCGCGCATTGCGACCATCCAGAACCCCTACAACCTCGTCAACCGCAGCTTTGAGCAGGGCCTGGACGAGGCTTGCTATCGCACCGACGTGAGCCTGCTGGTCTACAGCCCGCTCGCCTTCGGCCAGCTGACGGGCAAATACCTGAGCGGCGACCCGGCAAACCCGGTCTTCAACGATGCCGCAATCGGACGCCTGACCCGCTTCGGCGCCGACTGGAGCCCGCGCTATATGCGCAAGGAAACGATGGCCGCATCGGCGCGCTATGTCGAACTGGCACGCAAGGCCGGATTGTCGCCGGCGACGCTCGCGCTGGCCTGGTGCTATTCGCGCTGGTTCGCCGCCAGCACCATCATTGGCGCCACGTCGCTGGACCAGCTACGCGAAAACATCGATGCGTGGCAAACGCAATTGCATGAAGACGTGATTGCCGCAATCGGGGTAATCCACAAGCAAATCTGCAATCCTGCGCAATAATCTGCGCCCCGATGGCAAATAAGGGGGCTCCGGCAGCATCGGATGCCCCGCATTCCCTCCGGGACTTCCCATTTCGTGCGCGAGAAGTGGTATCCTCGCAGGCTTATCGCTGTCTGGCCCATTGCGCGGACGCGCGCCTCCACCAGCCGCCGGAAGTGACGCAAACGCCATGAGCAGGTGTCCACCACACTATCGTCGTGGCGGCCCGGCAGCGAGACCAAGCTTGTGCGCGGCCGCACCATCCAGAACCGAGTCACTCGGAGGAGAACAGATCAATATGAAGGGTCTCAAGGCAACCAAGTCCATCCTCGGCGGCGCAGTCGCGCTGGCATTGCTGTGCGGCGGCGCCGTGCACGCCCAGACCGTCAAGGTCCTGTCGATCGTGGACCACCCCGCGCTGGACGCCATCCGCGACGGCGTGCGCGAGGAGTTGAAGGCCGCCGGCTATGACGCCGACAAGAACCTGAAGTGGGAATACCAGAGCGCCCAGGGCAACACCGGCACGGCCGCGCAGATCGCCCGCAAGTTCGTCGGTGACAACCCGAACGCGATCGTCGCCATCGCCACGCCGTCGGCCCAGGCCGTGGTCGCCGCTACCAAGACCGTGCCCGTCGTGTATTCCGGCGTGACCGATCCGGTCGCCGCACAACTGGTCAAGAGCTGGGCGCCGTCGGGCACCAACGTGACCGGCGTGTCGGACAAGCTGCCGCTGGACAAGCAGGTCGCGCTGATCAAGCGTGTCGTGCCGAATGCGAAGACCGTCGGCATGGTCTACAACCCGGGTGAAGCCAACTCGGTCGTGGTGGTCAAGGAACTGAAGGAACTGCTGGCCAAGCAGGGCATGACCCTGAAGGAAGCCGCCGCGCCGCGCACGGTTGACATCGGCGCCGCCGCCAAGAGCCTGGCCGGCAAGGTCGACGTGATCTACACCAACACCGACAACAACGTGGTGTCGGCCTATGAAGCGCTGGTGAAGGTCGCCAATGAGTCGAAGATCCCGCTGATTGCCGCCGACACCGACAGCGTCAAGCGTGGCGCCATCGCCGCACTGGGCATCAACTACCTGGACCTGGGCCACCAGACCGGCAAGGTCGTGGTGCGCATCCTGAAGGGCGAGAAGCCGGGCGCGATTGCCTCCGAAACCAGCAGCAACCTTGAACTGTTCGTAAACACCGGCGCCGCGCAAAAGCAAGGCGTGACGCTGTCGCCGGACCTGGTCAAGGAAGCCAAGACCGTCATCAAGTAAGCACAAAAGCTGACCAGCGCCGTCCGCTCGATGCGGACGGCCGCGCGTCCCCCTACAGTACAAGATCCGGATCGCCCTACCCGGGCCCGCCCCTGAACGAGACGGCGAGCCGACCGGCCTTACCCGGGCGGGCCGCGCAGCTGTCAACAGGATTCACCATGTCCCTCTTTTCCCTTCTGGGTGCCCTGGAGATCGGCCTGATCTTCAGCCTGGTCGCCCTCGGGGTGCTGATTTCCTTCCGCATCCTCAATTTCCCCGACCTGACCGTTGACGGCAGCTTCCCGCTCGGCGGCGCCGTGGCCGCGACGCTGATCGCCGCCGGCCAGGACCCGTTTGTCGCCACGGCCGTTGCCATCGTAGCTGGTGCCCTCGCCGGTTTCATCACCGGCTGGCTGAACGTGCGCCTGAAGATCATGGACCTGCTCGCCAGTATCCTGATGATGATCGCGCTGTACTCGGTCAACCTGCGCATCATGGGCCGCCCGAATGTGCCGCTGATCACCGAGCCGACGATGTTCACCATCCTGCAGCCCGACTGGATGCCGGACTACGTGCTGCGTCCGCTGGTGCTGTTCATCGTGGTGGTGGTTGCCAAGATCGGCCTGGACTGGTTCTTCTCGTCGCAGCTCGGCCTGGCCATGCGTGCGACCGGCGCCAATCCGCGCATGGCGCGCGCGCAGGGCATTGCCACCGGCCGCGCCACGCTGGCGGGCATGGCGCTGTCGAATGGTCTCGTCGCACTGGCTGGCGCGCTGTTCGCGCAGACGCAAGGGGGCTCCGATATCTCGATGGGCATCGGCACCATCGTGATCGGTCTGGCCGCAGTGATCATCGGCGAAAGCATCCTGCCGGCACGTCGCCTCGTATGGGCCACGCTCGCCGTGGTGCTGGGCGCGATCCTGTACCGCTTCTTCATCGCGCTGGCACTGAACAGCGACTTCATCGGTCTGAAGGCGCAGGATTTGAACCTGGTCACCGCCGCACTGGTAACGATCGCCCTGGTACTGCCCGCCACCCGCAAGAAGCTGTTTGCCCGCAAGAACGGAGGTGCCTGAGATGCTGCGCGCACAAGACCTGAAGCTCACCTTCAACCCCGGCACCCCGATCGAGACCCGCGCACTGCGCGGCCTGAGCCTGGAAATCCCGAGCGGGCAGTTCGTGGCTGTGATCGGCTCCAACGGCGCCGGCAAGTCGACCTTCCTGAATGCGATCAGCGGCGACCAGATGGTCGATTCCGGCCGCATCACCATCGATGACACCGACGTGACGCGCAAGCAGGCGTGGGATCGCGCCCATCTGGTGGCCCGCGTGTTCCAGGACCCGATGGCCGGCACTTGCGAAGCGCTGACGATCGAGGAAAACATGGCGCTGGCCATGGCGCGGGGTGCCAAGCGCGGCTTCCGCCCGGCACTGAACCGCAGCTCGCGCGAACTGTTCCGCGAGAAGCTGCGCCTGCTGAACCTGGGCCTGGAAAACCGCCTGACCGACCGCATTGGCCTGCTGTCCGGCGGCCAGCGCCAGGCCGTGAGCCTGCTGATGGCCTCGCTGCAGCCGTCGCGCATCCTGCTGCTCGACGAGCACACCGCAGCGCTGGACCCGAAGACCGCCGCATTCGTGCTGGAACTGACCGCGCGCATCGTCGAGGAAAGCAAGCTGACGACGATGATGGTGACGCATAGCATGCGCCAGGCGCTGGACTACGGCCAGCGTACGGTGATGCTGCACCAGGGCCAGGTCGTGCTCGATGTGTCTGGCGAAAAGCGCAAGGGACTCGACGTGCCCGATCTGCTGCGCATGTTCGAGCAGACGCGGCATGAGCAGTTGGATGATGATGCGTTGCTGCTCGGTTGATCCGCCTGCAGCACCATGAAGAAAGGGAGCTCGTCGCTCCCTTTTTTCTTTCCGTCAGACCGTAGCGGCCTTGTCCAGCCACCGCTTCAACTGATCCGTCACCGCCGTGCTCGAAAACGAGCAACTGTCCTGTGCGAACACCGCCGACATCTCGAGCCGGCGCAGCAGCTCTTCCATCGCCTGGCCGAAGACCGGCGGCAACGTCAGCGCGGATGCTGCTTCGCGCCACGACTTCACAAGTTCAGCCGCCGGCAGTGATCCGCCGGTGTGCTGGTCCAGTGCTGAACGCATGCGCGCCAGCGTATCGGTATTGGCCGCGCTCATGTGCGTGCCCTCCTTTCTTTGTATAGCTCGCGGAACGTGCGTCCCGATGGTGCGGGCATGTCCCGCGTCTCGGTCCAGCCCTTGCCCGCCATAGGCAGGCTGCCGATAAGCCGATTGCTGCCGCCCATGCGCGCAAGGACGCGCGCGCCGAGACGAGTGGCCAGCGCATAAAGCTCTGGGCGTCGCGCCACGAAGCCCCAGGCCTGCAGCGCAAACCGCTCCTGCCAGGGCCGCAGGCCACGCTCCATCTGTTTCTCGCGCAGTTTACGCAGCAGATCCGACAACGGAATCGACGCCGGACACACGCGGTTGCACTCGCCACACATCGTGGCCGCCTGCGGCAGATCGACGGCATTGGCCAGGCCCACGTAGCTCGGCGTCAGCACGCTGCCCATCGGCCCGGGATAGACCCAGCCATACGCATGGCCGCCGATCTTCTGGTAGACCGGGCAATGATTCATGCACGCGCCGCAGCGGATACAGCGCAGCATCTCCTGGAACTCGCCGCCGATCAGGCCGCTGCGGCCGCCGTCGACGAGCACGAAGTACATATGCTCAGGACCATCGCGCTCGCCTTCCGCACGCGGGCCGGTCAGCAGCGAGAAATAATTGGAGATGGCCTGCCCTGTCGCCGAACGCGGCAGCAGCCGCATCACGGTCGCGAGGTCTTCCAGTGTCGGCAGCACCTTCTCGATGCCGGTCACGGCCACATGCACGCGCGGCATCACGGTGCACATGCCTTCGTTGCCTTCATTCGTGACGACCGCCACCGAGCCGGTCTCGGCGACGATGAAGTTGCCGCCGGTCACACCCATGTCGGCCGACAGGAACTCGGGGCGAAGCACCTCGCGCGCCTCGCGCGTCATCTCCGGGATATCGGTGAGACGCGGCTTGTTGTGGACTTTCGCGAACAGGTCGGCGATCTCGTCCTTGTCCTTGTGCACCACCGGCGCAATGATGTGCGACGGCGGCTCCGAGTCATTGATCTGCAGGATGTACTCGCCGAGATCGGTTTCGATGCTCTGCACACCCATCTCGCCGAGCACCCGGTTGAGCTGCATCTCCTCGGTCACCATCGACTTGCTCTTGATGACCTTCTTCACGCCGTGCTTCTGGGCGATCTCCGCGACCAGCCGCGCCGCGTCAGCCGTAGTCTCGGCAAACAGCACGGTGGCGCCGCGCCGCGTGGCGTTTTCCTCGAACGTGGCGAGCCAGACGTCCAGGTTTTCCAGCGCTCGGTTGCGCCGTTCCTTGAGCGCGGCGCGCGTGGCATCGAAATCGATGTCGCGGATGGCATCCGCGCGTGCGGTCACGAATTTGGTGGAGAGCTTCTTGAGGTTCTGCTGCAGCCGCTGGTCGGCCAGCTTCTGGCCCGCGCGCGCCTTGAATTCCATGCTGTGGACTTGCATCGTCGCGTCTCCGTGTCTCAGGCGTCGCCAGCCAGGACCTGGGCAATATGCAGCACGCGTGTCTGCGTATCGCCGCTGCGGCGCAGGCGGCCTTCGATATTGAGCATGCACCCGAGGTCGCCAAGCACCACCGCATCGGCGCCGCTGGCCTTGATGTTCGCGCACTTCTCGTCGACGATTGCCGTCGAGATATTGCCGTACTTGACCGAGAAGGTGCCGCCGAAGCCACAGCAGGCCTCGCAGTCCTTCATTTCGGTGAGTTGCACGCCTGGCAGCTTGCCAAGCAGCTCGCGCGGCTGCGTCTTGACGCCCAGTTCGCGCAGGCCGGAGCACGAGTCGTGGTACGTGATGTGGCCGGCAAAGCCGGAATCGACCTGTTCGATTTTGGCGACGTTGACGAGGAAGTCCGTCAACTCGAATACGCGTGCGCGCAAGCGCTCGTAGCGGCCGTTCAGCTCAGGGTCGTCGCGCAGCAAGTCGGCATAGTGGTGACAGATCATGCCGCCGCAGCTGCCCGATGGCACGACCACGTAGTCGAACATCTCGAACTCGCGCAGGAATTTTTCAGCCAGGTCGCGCGACACCGCTCGCTCGCCCGAGTTGTAGGCCGGCTGGCCACAGCAGGTCTGGGCTTCCGGCACCATGACCTCGTAGCCGGCGCCTTCGAGCAGTTTCAGCACGGAGAAACCGATCTCCGGACGCATGAGGTCCACCAGGCAGGTGGCGAACAGGCCAACTCGCATTTGATTTCTTTCTCCAGACCCCGAAACCCGGCAATTATGCGCGTTTGCGCCGCGAGGTGGCGCACAAACCATTCAGGCGCGGTGAACGCGGTTCAGGCCGCATCCTTCCCTTCGTTCCTGCCCCACTAGAGGATTCTTACTGAAATGTCATTTCACCCATTGAAATTTTCACGATGTGAGATAGAATCAGGCAAACGCTTAATTTGCCGCATGGCAACATTTCTCTATGTCAGACGCAGACAAGTCGCCTGGAAAGACCTCGATCCAGGTTATTGAACGCATGATGACGCTGCTGGACGCCCTGGCCCAGCACGCCGACCCGGTCAGCCTCAAAGAGCTGTCGATCGCTACCGGACTGCATCCCTCCACGGCCCACCGCATCCTCAACGATATGGTGGCGTGCCGCTTCGTCGACCGCTCCGATCCGGGCAGCTATCGGTTGGGCATGCGGCTGCTCGAACTCGGCAACCTGGTCAAGGCACGGCTTTCGGTACGCGACGCGGCGCTGGCGCCGATGCGCGCGCTGCACCGCGTGACCGGGCAGACAGTCAACCTGTCGGTGCGCCAGGGCGACGAGATCGTGTACATCGAGCGCGCCTACAGCGAGCGCTCCGGCATGCAGGTGGTGCGCGCCATCGGCGGCCGTGCGCCGCTGCACCTGACCTCAGTCGGCAAGCTGTTCCTGGCCGCCGACGAGTCCACGCGCGTGCGCAGCTATGCCACGCGCACTGGCCTGGCCGGTCATACCCGCACCTCGATCACCGAGCTGACCAAGCTCGAACGCGAACTGAACTGGGTCCGCACCAACGGTTATGCGCGTGACAACGAAGAGCTGGAACTCGGCGTGCGCTGCATCGCGGCCGGCATCTACGACGATTCGCGCCGCCTGGTCGCCGGGCTGTCGCTTTCGGCGCCGGCCGACCGCCTGCAAGACAGCTGGCTCCAGAACCTGAAGGACACCGCGCTGCAGATTTCGCGCGGCATGGGATACGTGACGGAGCCCGAAGCGGCCTGACGTGAGCCGTTCCGGCGGCAGCGGGAACACAGACTTGCTGCCGCCGGATACCCTGACGCAGTGATGATGGATTTAAGGGTTTACTCGTAGTTTTCAGATAACCTGCAAACCCTATAATCGGCAGACCATGCGAACCCGCGCCGTCACCCTGACCGAACAGGTCACCCGTCAGCTACGTACCGACATCGAGAACGGGATCTATCCCATCGGAAGCCGTTTGCCCACAGGCAGGCAACTGGCTGATCAATACGGCGTCAGTGCCGCCGTGATCCGCGAGGTCACGGAGCACCTGCGCTCGCAAGGGCTGGTGGAAACCCGCCAGGGCGTGGGCTGCACCGTGCGCTCGCGCACCGGCTCCGCCGGCTTCCAGCTGCCGCGAGAGCCCGATCTTGGCCGTACCGAATTGGCCGATCTGTACGACCTGCGCATCGACCTGGAAAGTGCGGCCGCCGCACTGGCCGCGGTGCGCCGCACCGCAGAAGACCTGGACAGCCTTTCGCTGCTGCTGCAACGGCTGAAGATCCAACTCTATGATGCGCAGCAGGCGGTCGACCTCGATGCCGCTTTCCATATCGGCATCGCGACGGCCACGCATAACCCGTACTACCGGCAGTTGCTGCAGTACATGAACCTGCAGTTGCACCAGGCCGTTGCCGCGGCGCGCGCGAACACGCTGCAGCAGGCACGCCTGCCCGAAGCCGTGCATTCGGAGCATGAAGCCATCTTCGAAGCGGTCCGCGACGGCAACGCCGCCGCGGCGCGCGAGGCCACCACTCATCACCTGCAATGCGCGGCGCAGCGCCTGGGCCTGACCCTGCGCGCTCGCGCAGCTGCCGATTCCTTGCCCTGAAAGCCATCGATCCCATGCAAGCCACCACCCTGCCCCAGCGCCTCGTCGAAGCCCTTGGCCCCGATACCGTACTTACGCAGCCCGACGACATTGCGCCGTGGCTGTCGGACTGGCGCGGCATCTATCGCGGCCAGGCACAGGCGGTGGTGCGGCCACGCACGGTCGACGAAGTCTCGCGCTGCCTGGCACTGTGCCAGCAGGCCGCGGTACCGGTCGTGCCGCGCGGCGGCAACACTGGCCTGTGCGGTGCCGCTACGCCCGACAGCCAGCCGGAGAACGTGGTGCTGAGCCTGGACCGCATGCATGCGATCCGCTCGCTCGACACCATTGCCAACACCATGGTCGTCGAAGCCGGCTGCATTCTCGGCAACCTGCGCCGTGCCGCTGCCGAGGCCAACCGCCTGCTGCCGCTGAGTCTTGCCGCAGAGGATTCCTGCCAGATCGGCGGCAACCTGGCCACCAATGCAGGCGGCGTCAATGTCGTGCGCTACGGCATGACGCGCGAACTGGTGCTCGGTGTCGAAGCCGTACTGCCGAATGGCGAAATCTTTCGTGGCCTGCGTGCACTGCGCAAGGACAACACCGGCTATGACCTCAAGCAGTTGCTGATTGGTTCGGAAGGCACGCTTGGCGTGATCACCGCCGCAGCGCTGCGCCTGTTCCCGCGCACGGACACACGCAGCGTCGTATTGGCGGCCGTCGAATCGCCGCAGCAGGCGCTGGAGCTCTATGCGTTGCTGTTCGAGCAATGCGGCGCGCGGTTGCAGGCGTTCGAGTTCTTCACCGGGTCTTGCCTGGACCTGGTCCTTACCCATGCCGAAGGCGTGCACGAGCCGTTTGCGCAGCGCTACCCCGCTTACGTACTCGTAGAACTGGCCGACACCGCGGAAGAAGCAGCCCTCAATGCGCTGCTGGAGCGCGTGATCGGCGACGCGCTGGAGCGCGGGTTGTGCCTTGACGCGGCCGTATCGGCCTCGCTGGCACAACTGCAGGCGCTGTGGAAGTTGCGCGAGGAGATCTCGGAAGCGCAACGCGCGGACGGGCCGCACCTGAAGCACGATGTGTCGCTGCCGATCGAACAGATCCCGACGTTCATGGTGTCGATGGAGGCACGGCTGCATAGGCTTGACCCGGCGATCCGGCCATTCATCTTCGGGCACTTCGGCGACGGCAACCTGCACTACAACCTGTCACGTCCGCAAGGTGCGCCGAAGGACTGGGCGGCAACGCATGAGGATGCCGTGACCGGCACCGTGCTCGATGAAGTCATGCGCTACGGCGGAAGCATCAGCGCCGAGCATGGAATCGGGCAGCTCAAGCGCCATGCATTCCTGCAGTACAAGGATCCGCTGGAGCTGCGGCTGATGCGCGAAATCAAGCACGCATTCGATCCGGCCGGCATCATGAATCCTGGCAAGCTGCTCTGACGCTGCGAGACGCCAATAAAAAACGCGCCTGAGTCGGCGCGTTTTTTGTCAGAGGAACCGCAGATCAGGTTCCGCGCGATGGCTGCGAAGCGAGGATTGCGCGCGCGCCAACGGGCGTCTGGGTCATGTTCGGCGAAGACGGGAACGCATGCGGCTGCGGCGTCGTCGACGGCGCATGCTCGAGCCAGTCGCGGACGCGCGTGGCATCGGCAAAGCGCGACAGCTTGCCCACGGAGTCCAGGAACACCATCACCACATTGCGGCCATTGACCTTGGCCTGCATGACCAGGCACTGGCCCGCCTCCGAAATAAAGCCGGTCTTCTGCAGGCCGATGTCCCAAGTGCCGCCGCGCACCAGGCGATTGGTGCTGACATAGTGCTGCGTACGGCCCAGCACGTTCACTTCATGCTCGGTCTGCGTGGAGAACTCGCGGATGGTCGGGTTGCGATACGCGGCATTGACCATGCGCACCAGGTCCATGGCGCTCGACACGTTGCTGCTCGAAAGGCCGCTGGAATCCACGAAGTGGCTGTCGTTCATGCCCAGTTCGCGGGCCTTGCGGTTCATCGCCTGGACAAATGCCGGCA
Source organism: Cupriavidus sp. C1SS-2L (assembly GCF_057073735.1). Classification (NCBI taxonomy): domain Bacteria; kingdom Pseudomonadati; phylum Pseudomonadota; class Betaproteobacteria; order Burkholderiales; family Burkholderiaceae; genus Cupriavidus; species Cupriavidus sp. C1SS-2L. The sequence goes on along the minus strand of NZ_CP172708.1, from coordinate 1,433,716 downwards.
GGCCGCCCGGGTAGTTGCGGCCCAGTGCCGACGCGGCACGGTTCTCGGACGACATCAGGGCCAGCAGCAGCAATTCCTGGCGCGTCAGTTGGGTGCCGAAGCGCAGGCGCGAGCTGCTGTGCTTCTCGGTGTCCTTGTCCTCTTCCGTAATGGTCAGGACCTCGTCCATCGGCAGGCGCGCATCCGTCACGACGAGTGCCGTCATCAGCTTCGTGATCGAGGCGATCGGCAGCACGGCGCTCGGGTTCTTCTGGAACAGCACCTCGTTGGTGTTCTGGTCCATCACGAGCGCAACGCTGGAACGCAGCGCCAGCGCGTCTTCCGTATCGCGCAGGCCCATGGCCTCGCCAAGCGACGGCTTGGCCGGCGTGAACACGGCACGCACCGGAGCGGCATGATGCGACGCCACGATCTGGCGTTTGCCGTTCTTCAGGATGACCACTTTGCGAGACGTCGAGGCTTCGGCCTTAGCCGCCGTGCGCGTACTGCTCGCACTCACCTTTTTCTCAGTTTTGGAGGATTTTGCCTGCTTTTTGGCAGACTTCTGGGTAGATGTCGACTTGGTGGCCGCCTCAGCTATCGGGGCGGCGAGCAGGGACGCAGAGGCCAGCACGGCCACTGCGGCAGCGCTCAGGGGCGTAAAGCCGAAGAATCTGGAAATAATGGAATCAGACCGAAACATGATTCGTTCAGCGCATCAAGATGGCGCTAGTGTAGGAAATTAAGAAATTGTTAGCAAGATTAAAGACTTACGGAAACAAGTTAAAGTTCGATTTGCATACATTTCCACAATACGGGAATTGTTGACTATTCGTCACGTGCATCATCGTGTGCATCCCGTAAGCCACAACGCCGCAACGTCATCGCGGCAGCAGTCTTCCTTTGTATGTCGGCAGTTATCGTTACACATTGATACACATCTCACTATGAGAGGAAACGCGCAAACCCGCTTACCGGTTCACGTTCCGTGCTCAATCTATTTTCCAGCGCCTCCGGGTCCGCATAGCCGAGCGACATCCCGCACACCACCATTTCTTCACCGGGCAGGCGCAGGTGATCGCCAATGATCTTGTGGAACTGCGTGAACGCGGCCTGAGGGCACGTGTCGAGACCGCGCGCCCGGGCTGCGATCATGATGCTTTGCAGAAACATGCCGTAGTCGAGCCAGCTGCCGAGTTCCATGATCCGGTCGATCGTGAAAATCAGGCCGACCGGCGCGTCGAAAAAGCGAAAGTTGCGCGCGTGCTGTTCGTGCATGCGCGCCTTGTCCTCTCGGCTGATCTCGAGCAGGCCATACAGGTCCCAGCCCACCTTGCGGCGGCGCTCCAGATAAGGGGCAACCCAGGAGCGCGGGTAGTACGGATACTCCTCCAGATACTTGCTGTCGCGCTCCGGATCTTCATAGGCGGCGAGCAGGTCCGCGCACAGCCTCGCCTTGGCATCGCCCGAGAGTACATAGGCGCGCCACGGCTGCGTGTTGGTGCCGGAAGGCGCACGGCTGGCCACGGCCAATATTTCTTCGACCGTTTCGCGCGGCACCGACGTGTCGAGGAATGCCCGCACCGAGCGCCGCGTGAGGATGGCACTGTCTACGCAGTCGACCGCCTGCCGCGCAGCCGCTTTGTCAACGGCCGGCGTGCCTGCTTTCACGTCCTGCGACATCTTGCCCTCCTCCATCACGCCTCAGCCCCCGCCTGCGTACGAGCGGCCGTCAGCGGCAGCAATGCCCCGCGTAGCGGTTCGGGCAAGGGCACCGGTCGGCGTGTGTCGCGGTCGACATAGACATGGACAAAGTGCCCTTGTGCCGCCGCAATCTCGCTATCGCCGCTGAACAGCCCTACCTCATAGCGCACACTGGATGTGCCCAGCCGCGCCACGCGCAATCCCGCCATGACCGTGTCCGGAAAACTGAGCGACGAGAAGTAGTTGCACTGCGTCTCGATCACCAGCCCGATCGTGCTGCCCGCCTCGAAGTCGAGCACACCTTGCCGGATCAGGTACGTATTCACGACGGTATCAAAATAACTGTAGTAGACAACGTTGTTAACGTGGCCATAGACATCGTTATCCATCCAACGCGTGGTGATGGCCTGGAAGTGCGGATAGGCACTGCGGTGCTCAGCTTGCGGTTTCATGTGACGTGGCGGGACAGGGATGAAGAAAATGTGCGACGGGCGCTACCCGCGGCTATCGGCGAATGACCAGCGCTACGCCAGCAGCAGCAAGCGCCATGCCGAACGCTGCCAGCGGCGGAAAATGCTCGCCGAACAGCAGCCATGCCATGACGGCAGTGGTGGGCGGCGTGAGGTACATCAGGCTGGAGACACGCGTCGCAGCGCCCTGGCGGATCAGCAGGAACAGCAGCGATATCGCACCGATTGACAAGGCGACGACGGACCAGACCAGCGCCCCGACCATCTCGGCGGTCCAGTCCACGTTGCGCGTTTCGAACAGGAACATGAACGGCACGCAGGCGAGCGCCGATGCGGCGAACTGGATCACCGATCCCATGCGCAGATCGAACACCGCGCAGAATCGCTTCTGGTAGAGCGTACCAAAGGTGATGCTGAGCAATGCGCCAATTGCGAGCAGCACGCTCGTCTCGGACATTCCCTTTCCGCCGAGCTTGTTGGCCACGACCAGCCCCACACCTACGATACCGAGCAGCAGGCCGAGCCACTGGCGCGCGCTGATGCGCTCACCCATGCGTGATGCAATCAGCGCCGTGAGAATGGGCTGCATGCCGACGATCAGCGCCGACATGCCGGCCGGCATGCCAAGCTTGACGGCTGCCCAAACGCCACCGAGATAGCCGGCCTGCAGGAACAGACCTGCCACGGCGATATGGCCGACCATGCGCCAGTCGGAACGGCCGTCGCGTTGCGGCAACGGCACGCGCGCCAGCCACACGAACGGCACCATCAGCACCAGCACGCCGACGAACCTCAGGAACAGGAACGTCATCGGCTCGGCGTGCGGCATGCCATACCTGGCCACGATAAAGCCGGTACTCCAGATCAGTACGAAGAGCCACGGCATGCTGGCAGCCCAGAGCGCATGCCGGGAACGCGCGTGGGTATCGCGCACCACGCTGGTCATGACGCCACCGCCGCAACGGGCGTGACGTGCTCCATCGCGTAGCGCGCGTGATAACGATTTGCCAGGCCGACGGTCTGCGCATGCACGGCGACCGTATCTTCGATCTGGTTGCCATAACCGCCAGCCATCGCCACGGCAATCGGAAGCCGGCGCGACACGGCGGCTTCGAACACCATGGTGTCGCGGCGCGCCAGGCCCTCCTTGGACAACTTCAGCCGCCCAAGGCGATCGCCTTCGTGGGGGTCGGCGCCGGCAAGGTAGATCAGCAAGTCCGGTGCGAAGCGTTCGAACAGCGTAGCCAGTGCGCACTGCAGCGCTTCGGCATAGGCATCATCGTCACAGCCATCCGGCAGTCCGACGTCGAGGTCGCTCGCTTCCTTGCGAAAGGGATAGTTCTTCTCACCATGCAGCGACAGCGTGAAGACGGTCGGGTCCGCGTGCAGGATGGACGCGGTGCCGTTGCCCTGGTGGACATCAAGATCCACGACCGCCACCCGCGCCACGTGCCCGTCGCGCTGCATCACGCGTGCCGCGATGGCGGCGTCATTGAAGACACAGAAGCCGCCACCCTTGTCGGCGTACGCATGGTGCGTGCCGCCGGCCAGATTCACGGCAATGCCCTCGCGCAAGGCCGTGCGACAGGCTTCGATCGTAGCGCCGGCCGAGCGGCGTGAGCGCTCGACCATTGCCGCGGACCACGGGAATCCGATCTCGCGCTGGCGTGCCGCGTCCAGTGTGCCGGCCGATGCCTCCGTCACATACGCGCGTGTATGAGCCAGCAGAAGCGCATCGTCCCCGGCCCGCGGCGCCTCGCGGAGCTCCACCCCTGGCATGCAGGCCACGGCTTCCCGCAACATGCTGTACTTGCGCATCGGGAAGCGGTGGCCCGGCGGCAGTGGCAGCACGAAGTGGTCAGCGTAGTAGGCGAGCATGGCTTGGCAAAGCGGTCATTTTTTGTTGTTGGAGCGACGCTTGCTTGGTCAAGCGTTGGCAGCCTGCGATGGTAGCACTGCTGGAAAACCCGCGTACCGCGCCGCTCTGCATGGCGCCCACCGCACAATTGGTGGTGAGCGACACATTCTTTTTGTGCAACGCACAAAAACCGCTTGACACTGATCTGGCATTCCCTAGAATTGCAATTGTTGCGGCGCACCAAAGCAATCAGGGAAGCGCCCTGACCCACCACCCCCGCCCGGGCTGGCCGATGCGGAAAAAAGTTTTCCGTCACGGTCCTGACATCTGGGCAGCTTAATTTGCTTGACCTTGAAGTTCACCACTGGAGACCAGCAATGATCCTCACCCCGGAACAAGTCGCAGCAGCGCAAAAGGCAAACCTGGAAACGCTGTTTGGCCTGACCACCAAGGCTTTCGAAGGCGTCGAGAAGCTTGTCGAACTGAACCTGCAGGTCGTCAAGACCACCTTCGCCGAAAACGTCGACAACGCCAAGAAGGCGCTGTCCGCCAAGGATGCCCAGGAACTGCTGGCCATCCAGGCTTCGCTGGTGCAGCCGGTCGCTGAAAAGACCCTGGCCTACACCCGTCACCTGTACGAAATCGCTTCGGAAACCCAAAGCGAATTCACCAAGGTTGCTGAAGCCCAACTGGCTGAAGGTTCGAAGAACGTGCAAGCTCTGGTCGACAACCTCGCCAAGAACGCACCGGCCGGTTCGGAATCGACCGTGGCCATCGTGAAGTCGGCCATCTCGGCTGCCAACAACGCCTACGAGTCGGTCCAGAAGGCCACCAAGCAGGCTGTTGAAATCGCCGAAAGCAACTTCCAGGCTGCCGCTACGGCTGCCAGCAAGGCTGCCCAGCAAGCCAGCGCCACGGCTCGCACGGCCGCCGCCAAGAAGACGACCGCTGTCTGATCGTCAACTCGGCTGAGATGTAGCACGTAGTACCAACGACCGGCCCCGGCCGGTCCGTTGGCAAAGCGCACCGCCACACGGCGCGTTTTGCCAACGATGATGGCGGCAACCGCAATGCACAACGCAAATCTGCCGCATCGCGTACCAGTGTCTCCTCGGTACCGCGGTCTCCTTGTCCAAAGGTATCGTTAAGCCCGACCCTCGAGGTCGGGTTTTTTTTCGTCCGCTTTCCGCCGCGATTCCACCCCCGCAGATGTCAGGCAACCGGCGCCCGCAAGCGTTCTCCTTGCGCAATGCCCGAGCGGGCGACTATCGTTAGCAAGGTGCAGCCCGCGGCATTCTGGCCTCACCCGGATTTCACTTGGTGCAATGCAATATCGCGCCATGCCGGGCATGCGTTGCGCAATGCAACAGCGTCCAAGGAGATGCCATGAAGACGCAGAGCCATATCACGACCTACATCGTCATTGCGATGATCCTTGGCGGCGTGGTCGGCTACGCCTGCCATGTCGCGTTTCCCGATCCAAAGCTGGCGAAGGAGATCGCCGGCTACATCTCGATCATCACCGACGTCTTCCTGCGGTTGATCAAGATGATCATCGCGCCGCTGGTCTTTTCGACACTGGTCATGGGCATTGCACATATGGGCGATGCCAGCACCGTCGGCCGTGTCGGCATCAAGGCGATGGCGTGGTTCATCACGGCCTCGCTCGTATCGCTGACGCTGGGCCTGATGATGGCCACGGTGCTGCAGCCGGGCGTCAATATCGGCCTGCCGCTGCCCGATGTCGGTTCCGCGACCAATCTCAAGACCAATGCGTTCACGCTGAAGGACTTCGTCGCTCACCTGGTTCCGAAATCCGTAGCAGAAGCCATGGCCAACAACGAGATCCTGCAGATCGTGGTCTTCTCGATCTTCTTCGGCACCGCGCTTGCCACGCTGGGCGAGCATGGCAAGCGCATGGCAGGTGTGATCGAAGATCTCGCGCAGGTCATGCTGAAGATCACCGGCGCGGTGATGTGGCTGGCACCGATTGCCGTGTTCGCCGCGATTGCGTCGACGGTGACCACGCAGGGCCTTGGCATCCTGGTGACCTTTGCCAAGTTCATGGGCAGCTTCTACCTTGCCCTGTTCGTGCTGTGGGGACTGCTGGCACTGGCTGGATTCGTGTTTTTGGGCAAGCGAATCGTGAACCTGATCAAGCTGATTCGCGAGCCGTTCCTGCTGTCGTTCTCCACAGCGAGCTCGGAAGCCGCCTACCCGAAGATGCTCGATGCGCTCGACAAGTTCGGCGTCAATCGGAAGATCTCTAGCTTCGTATTGCCGCTGGGCTACTCGTTCAACCTGGACGGATCGATGATGTACTGCACGTTCGCCGTGCTGTTCATCGCCCAGGCGTATGACATCCACCTGCCAATGGGCACACAGATCACGATGTTGTTGCTGCTGATGCTCACGTCGAAGGGCATGGCCGGTGTACCGCGCGCGTCGCTCGTTGTAATTGCCGCCACGCTGAACCAGTTCAATATTCCCGAAGCCGGCCTGCTGCTGATCATGGGCGTGGACCAGTTCCTCGACATGGGCCGGTCCGCGACCAACGCCGTGGGCAACTCGATCGCCTCCGCCGTGGTCGCGAAGTGGGAAGGCCAGCTCGCCAGCGAATCGACGCTGGATACCGATGACCGGGGTGGCATGGGCAGCGAGCCTGAAGCGGTGGCCAAGCCCGAGACGGCTGGTGCATAAACGGTGGATCGCAGACCGCAGAGGAGCGACGCATGTCCTGTACTGGAGTCCGGCCCGGCCGCATCTTGTGGTGGCGGTTCGTGGCGGTATGCCTGGCGCTGTCTGCCGGACTTGCGCTGGCCCAGGAACCGATCGCCCTCTCCGGCACGCTCAAGAAGGCGAAGGAGACTGGCGCCCTGACCATCGGTTACCGGGAATCCTCTCTGCCCTTCTCGTACCTGAACCAGATCCGCCGGCCAATCGGCTATTCGATCGAAATCTGCAAGGCCATCGTCCAGACCGCCGGCAACGAAGTGGGCCGTGATCTCGCCATCAACTGGGTGCCCGTAACGTCTGAAACCCGTATGGAAGCGATGACGTCCGGCAAGATCGACCTCGAATGCGGATCGACCACGCGCAATGCCGAGCGCCAGCAGCGCGTGTCGTTCTCCCCCGTGATCTTTGTCGCGGGCACCAAGCTGCTGGTACCCCACGGCTCGCCGATCCGCACCTTCCGCGATCTGAAAGGCAAGACGGTGGTAGCGACGGCCGGCACCACCAATGCCGATGCGATCGAACGCCTCTCGACACGCTTCAACCTTGGCATCACCCTGATCCGCGCGCGTGACCACGCCGATGCCTTCGAGGTGCTGCGCCACGGCGGCGCAGACGCCTATGCAGGCGACGATGTCCTGCTGTACGGCTTCCTGGCCAAGTATGGCCTCGGCAAGAAATACGACGTCACGCGCGATTTCCTGTCCTACGACCCCTACGGCATCATGCTGCGCAAGGATGACCCTCAGTTCGCCGCGGTCGTCGACAAGGCGGTCCGTGACCTGATTACCACCGGCGAACTCGAACGCCTGTACAAGCAGTGGTTCGTCGACCGCCTGCCTACTGGGGAACGACTTGGCATCCCCATGAGTTCGCAGCTCGAAGACATCATCGAATCCACGCCGCAGCAGCCGGAGTGAACCCGTCTGATTACCACCGCTGCCCCCTTGCCGGCGAGACAGGCTGAGGGTTCAAATTCCTGTCGGTTAATTGCGCAATTTGCGAAAACGAAACCCGCCACGTGGGCGGGTTTCGTTTCTGGTGCCTTGCTGTGATCAGCGCTTGCGCGGGGGCGGCACGTCGGTGCAGGTGCCCTCGTAGATTTCGGCCGCCATGCCGATCGACTCGCCCAGCGTCGGGTGCGGGTGGATGGTCTTGCCGATATCCACGGCATCCGCGCCCATTTCGATGGCCAGGCACACTTCGCTGATCAGGTCGCCGGCATGCGTGCCGACGATGCCGCCGCCGATGATGCGGTGGGTTTCCTCGTCGAAGATCAGCTTGGTGAAGCCTTCGTCACGGCCGTTGGCAATCGCACGGCCCGAGGCAGCCCACGGGAACACGCCCTTGCTGTACTTGATGCCCTGCTCCTTGCACTGGTCCTCGGTCAGACCAGCCCAGGCCACTTCTGGATCGGTGAAGGCCACCGACGGGATCTGCTTGGCGTCGAAGTAAGCCTTCTCGCCATGGGCGGCTTCCGCGGCCACGTGGGCCTCGTGCACCGCCTTGTGCGCCAGCATCGGTTGGCCCACCACGTCACCGATCGCGAAGATATTCGGCACGTTCGTGCGCATTTGCGAATCGACGTTGATGAAACCACGGTCAGTCACGGCCACGCCGGCCTTTTCCGCACCGATGCGCTTGCCGTTGGGCGAGCGGCCGACCGACACCAGCACCAGGTCGTAGCGCTGCGGCTCGGCCGGTGCCTGCTCACCTTCGAACTTCACGTAGATGCCGTCCGGCTTGGCTTCCACCGCGACGGTCTTCGTGTTCAGCATTACCTTGCCGAAACGGTCCTTGTTCTTCTTCTCCCAGACCTTGACGAGATCACGGTCGGCGCCGCTCATCAGGCCCGGCAGCATTTCGACGACGTCGATGTCCGCGCCCAGCGTGCTGTACACCGTCGCCATTTCCAGGCCAATGATGCCGCCACCGACGACCAGCATCTTGTTCGGCACCTCCGGCAGTTCCAGCGCGCCGGTCGAATCGACGATGCGCGGATCTTCAGGGATGAACGGCAGCTTCACCGCCTGGCTGCCAGCGGCGATGATGGCCTTCTCGAAGCGGATCACCGTCTTCTTGCCCGTGGTCTGCTTGCCCTCGCCTTCGGTCGCATCCACTTCAAGGTGATGCGGATCGAGGAAAGTGCCGATGCCGCGCACGACCTGCACCTTGCGCGCCTTGGCCATGCCGGCCAGGCCGCCGGTCAGCTTGCCGACCACCTGGTTCTTGTAGTGGCGCAGGCCGTCCAGATCGATCTTGGCTTCGCCGAACAGGATGCCGTGGGCAGCGAGTGCCTTGGCTTCGTCGATAACCGCAGCGTTGTGCAGCAGTGCCTTCGACGGGATGCATCCGACGTTCAGGCAGACGCCACCGAGCGTAGCGTAGCGTTCGACCAGCACAGTGTTCATGCCGAGGTCAGCCGCACGGAAGGCAGCCGAGTAGCCACCGGGGCCGGCGCCCAGTACGAGCATCTCGCACTGGATATCAGCGCCACCAGCATGGCTCGCTGCTGCCGGAGCAGGAGCAGGCGCGGCCGCCGGAGCCGGTGCCGCGGCGGGTGCAGGAGCCGGCGCCGGTGCGGGCGCAGCCGCAGCGGCTTCCGCTTCCACCGTGCAGATCACCGTGCCCTGCCCGACCTTGTCACCGACGTTCACGCGCACGTCGACCACCTTGCCGGCCACCGGCGACGGCACTTCCATGCTGGCCTTGTCCGATTCCAGCACGATCAGCGACTGTTCCTGCTCGACCGTATCGCCCGGCTTGATCAGGACCTCGATCAGTTCCACCGCGTCGAAATCGCCGATATCCGGCACCTTGACTTCGATCACACTCATATTTGCTCCTCAATGCGCGCCGGCCTGCGTGGCTTCAGGGCGCGCCGTCGTTGTTGGTTGCCGCTGCGCCGGCGGCGCCGGCTTCGTGCAGCCTTACGGTATGGACTTCAATCGGGCCTGCGGAACTCTTGTCGAACTCGATGCCGGCGTCGACACCGATGCGCGCAACAGCGGCGGCATCCAGGTCGGGCTTGTCGTAGACCGCGTGCATGGCCCCCAGCGCATAGTTGCGGCCCGAGCCGATGCCCCAGAAACGGTCGAACGAGAACACCTCACGGTACGAATACACGCCGAAGATCCCCGCCGGGTTCGCGATCAGGCAGACGATCTGCGACGACTCGTACGGATCGTCCTCATCTTCCTTGGTGTTGATGAAGTACTCGGACTTCAGCTTCTCATGCACCTTCAGGAAGGTCCGGAACACGTCATCGCGCGACCCGAGCCGGCATTCCTCTCCCATGCCCGCCAGCAAGGCGCGCATGACCGGGAAGTGCGCCGTGGTGCCGGCCAGCGCGACAAAGCTGTCGCCGATCGGAAACACCTTCTGGTTGCGCTCGTAGGCGCGCGACAGGCGCGTATCCCCGAACGTGACCAGTGCATCGGCCGCGATCGCGACCTCTGCACCCTTTCTGACGACGACACAGGTAGTCATGGCTTGCCTCGCTCGACTGCAAGCACCATGGCCATGCCCGTTCCGGACATGGCCGCGGCCCCTTAGAGAAGGATGCGACGGAAGTCCGCCAGCAGTTGCCCGAAGTACGTATTGAAGCGGGCCGCCTCGGCGCCGTCGATGACGCGGTGGTCCCACGACAGCGACAGCGGCAGCGTCAGGCGCGGCGCGAACTGCTTGCCGTCCCAGACCGGCTTCATGTACGACTTGCACACGCCCATGATGGCCACTTCCGGCGCGTTGATGATCGGCGTGAAGTACGTGCCGCCGATGCCGCCCAGCGACGAGATCGAGAAGCAGCCGCCCTGCATCTGGTCGGGCTTGAGCTTGCCGTCGCGCGCGAGCTTGGCCAGCTCGCTCATTTCCTGGCTGATCTCGAGCACGCCCTTCTTGTCGGCGTCCTTGATGACCGGCACGACGAGGCCGTTCGGCGTATCGGCCGCGAAACCGATGTTGAAGTACTTCTTCAATACCAGGTTGTCACCGTCGAGCGAGGCGTTGAAGTTCGGGAACTTCTTCAGCGCCGCCACAGTGGCCTTGATCATGAACGCCAGCATCGTGACCTTGACGCCGGACTTCTCGTTTTCCTTGTTGAGTTGGACGCGGAAGGCTTCCAGGTCGGTGATGTCCGCTTCGTCATGGTTGGTGACGTGTGGAATCATGACCCAGTTGCGGTGCAGGTTTGCACCCGAGATCTTCTTGATGCGCGACAGGGCCTTGCTTTCCACCTCGCCGAAGCGCGTGAAATCGACCTTCGGCCACGGCAGCAGGCCAAGCTCGCCACCACCGCCACCAGCCGCGGCAGCCTGTGCCGGCGCGGCAGCCTGGCCGGTCATCACGCCCTTGACGTAGCGCTGTACGTCTTCCTGGGTGATGCGGTTCTTCGGTCCCGTGCCCGGCACGCGGGAAACATCCACGCCCAGTTCGCGCGCGAATTTGCGCACCGACGGCGATGCGTGCGCGGCCTTGCCGGTCACGCCGACAGGCGCTGCGGCGGCGGCTGCCGGAGCCGGCGCAGCGGCAACAGGCGCCGGGGCCGCTGCCTGGGCAGGTGCTGCCGCGGGAGCCGGAGCGGGTGCTGCAGCGGCCGGAGCCGGTGCGGCGGCGCCAGCGGCGCCTTCCAGCAGGATCAGCAGCGTGCCCTCGGACACGTTGTCGCCGACCTTGACCTTGACTTCCTTGACCACGCCGCCTTGCGGGGACGGCACGTCCATCGTGGCCTTGTCCGATTCCAGCGTGACGACGGCATCTTCGGGGTTGATCGTGTCGCCCGGCTTCACGTGGACTTCGATCACGGGAACAGCGTCGTAATCACCGATATCCGGCACCTTGACTTCAATGGTGCCGCCGGCTGCCGGAGCAGCGGCGGGCGCCGGGGCAGCGGCCGGAGCCGGTGCGGGCGCGGCAGCCTGGGCGGGGGCAGGCGCCGGTGCGGCAACTGCGGGAGCCGGCGCAGGCGCGGCAGCGCCAGCGGCTTCCAGCATCACCAGCACGGAGCCTTCGGATACGTTGTCGCCCACCTTGATGCGGACTTCCTTGACCACGCCGGCCTGTGGCGAGGGCACGTCCATGGTGGCCTTGTCCGATTCCAGCGTGACCAGCGCGTCTTCCGCATTGATGCTGTCGCCGGGTTTCACATGCACTTCAATGACGGGAACGGCGTCATAGTCGCCGATGTCCGGCACCTTGATTTCAATCGCTTGACTCATTCAGTGTCTCCTGGGCAGGCCGGCGCGCACGACATCCGCAAGCGGCGAGATTACCCTCGCCGCCCGCTTCTGTCACGCCGCTGTGCCGCAAGGCGCCACCGGATTTCCGGGGCGCCCGCGGCACGGCGTCGCCGTACTGCGGGGGTTGGTGCAGGAAGCCGGTCAGACCGACATCGGATTCGGCTTGTTGGGATCGAGGTTGTACTTCTTGATCGCTTCAGCCACCTTGTCGCGGCTGATGGCGCCTTCGTCGGCCAGCGCCTTCAGCGCGGCCAGCGTGACCCAGTGGCGATCCACCTCGAAGAAGTGACGCAGCTTTTCGCGGGTGTCCGAGCGGCCGAAGCCGTCGGTGCCCAGCACGACATAGCGGCGCGGCACGAACGGACGGATCTGTTCGGCAAACGCACGCACATAGTCGGTCGAGGCAATGACCGGACCGCGCGCCGACTTGAGCTTCTGCGCGACGAACGACTCGCGCTGGGGCTCGGCCGGGTGCAGCAGGTTGAAGCGCTCGGCGGCCTGGCCTTCGCGGGCCAGCTCGGTGAAGCTCGGGCAGCCCCACAGGTCCGATTCCACGCCCCAGTCCTTCTTGAGCAGTTCGGCGGCGGCGATCACCTCGCGGAAGATCGTGCCCGAGCCCAGCAACTGCACGCGCGGCGCGTTGCTGTTCTCGACGCCCTTGCGGAACTGGTACATGCCCTTGACAATGTCCTGCTCTACGCCAGCCGGCATTTCCGGATGCTCGTAGTTCTCGTTCATCACCGTCAGGTAGTAGTAGACGTCTTCCTGCTCGGCGTACATGCGGCGCAGGCCGTCCTGCATGATCACCGCCAGTTCGTACTGGAAGGTCGGGTCATACGAGATGCAGTTCGGGATCACCGAGTGGAACACGTGCGAGTGGCCGTCTTCGTGCTGCAGGCCTTCGCCGTTCAGCGTGGTCCGGCCGGCGGTGCCGCCCAGCAGGAAGCCGCGCGAACGCATGTCGGCCGCCGCCCAGCACAGGTCGCCGATACGCTGGATGCCGAACATCGAGTAGTAGATGTAGAACGGGATCATCTGCACGCCGTGCGTCGAGTACGACGTAGCGGCGGCGATCCAGTCGCACATGGCGCCGGCTTCGTTGATGCCTTCCTGCAGCACCTGGCCAGTCTGCGATTCCTTGTAGAACATGAGCTGGTCATGGTCTTCCGGGACGTACTTCTGGCCTTCCTGGTTCCAGATCCCGACCTGACGGAACAGGCCTTCCATGCCGAAGGTACGCGACTCGTCCGGCACGATGGGCACCACGTGCTTGCCGATCTGCTTGTCTTTCAGCAGCGTGTTGAGGATACGCACGAAGGCCATGGTGGTGGACACTTCGCGGCCTTCGCCGGTGGCCTTCAGCAGCGCGTCGAACGCGGACAGCTGCGGGATCTGCAGCGCTTCGGCCTTTTGGCGGCGCGCCGGCAGGTAGCCGCCCAGGTTCATGCGCGCCTGGCGCATGTATTCCAGTTCCTTCGAGCCTTCGGGGAAGGTGATGTACGGCACTTCGTCGAGCTTGTCGTCGGGCACCGGAAGGTTGAACTGGTCGCGGAACTTGCGGATCGCGTCCACCGGCATCTTCTTCTGCTGGTGGGCCACGTTCATGGCCTGACCGGCATCGCCCATGCCATAGCCCTTGATGGTCTTGGCCAGGATCAGCGTCGGCTGGCCCTTGTGCTCGCTGGCAGCCTTGTAGGCCGCGTAGATCTTGTGCGGGTCGTGGCCGCCACGGTTCAGGCGCCAGATGTCGTCGTCGGACCAGTCGGCAACCATCGCCTTCAGTTCAGGCGAGTTGAAGAAGTGCTCGCGGACGTAAGCGCCGTCCTTGGCCTTCATGGTCTGGTACTCGCCGTCCACGCAATCCATCATGCGCTTCATCAGCAGGCCCTTGGTGTCGCGCGCCAGCAGGGAATCCCACTTGCTGCCCCACACCACCTTGATCACGTTCCAGCCGGCACCGCGGAATTCGGACTCCAGTTCCTGGATGATCTTGCCGTTGCCGCGCACCGGACCGTCCAGGCGCTGCAGGTTGCAGTTGATGACGAAGACCAGGTTGTCCAGCTTCTCGCGGCCGGCCATGCCGATCGCGCCCAGCGATTCCGGCTCGTCGGTTTCGCCGTCGCCGAGGAAGGCCCAGACCTTGCGGTCGCCGGCCTTGGCCAGGCCGCGGCTGTCCAGGTACTTCATGAAGCGGGCCTGGTAGATGGCCATGATCGGGCCCAGGCCCATCGACACGGTCGGGAACTGCCAGAAGTCCGGCATCAGCCACGGGTGCGGGTACGACGAAATGCCCTTGCCGTCCACTTCCTGGCGGAAGCTGTCGAGCTGGTCCGGGGTCAGGCGGCCCAGCAGGAATGCGCGCGAGTACACGCCCGGCGCCGAGTGGCCCTGCACGAATACCAGGTCGCCACCACTCTGTTCCGACGGAGCACGCCAGAAGTGGTTGTAGCCGACGTCATACAGCGTGGCCGCCGAGGCAAACGAGGAGATGTGGCCGCCGACGTTGGTGTGCTTGTTGGCGCGCAGCACCATCGCCATCGCGTTCCAGCGCGTGTACGAGCGGATGCGGTGCTCGATATCCTGGTCGCCGGGAATACGTGCCTGCTGCTCGACGGGGATCGTGTTGATGTACTGCGTTTCGGCGTGGAACGGCTGCGTAACGCCATTCACGCGTGCGTACTCGATTTGCTTGTCGATCAGGAAGGCCGCGCGTTCTGAGCCCTCTGCGGCGATGACGCCTTGCAGAGCATCAAGCCATTCGTGGGTTTCCTGGGGATCGGCGTCGTTGGCGCTGGATGCGCCGAGAATCTGCTCGGGTACGGCGGACATGACTGTCTCCTGGTGAATTCCTGCTCCGGGACCCTGGCTTTTGGCATTCGGGCCCCTGGGGTGACGGGGTATGACTTGCGGATGCGTCGCCGCAGCGCCTTGCATCGGAGCTGCCGCCGGGCGCCCTGTTCCGGACACTCCGCGCGGCAGGCGCATGGTTGCCGCCCGCGTTCTTGGTCGATCGGATTCTATGGAAGCAGAAAGGGCAGCACAAGCAAAATTTTCAAATTGCGATATCGTTTTTTATAATGTGAAATATTGGCGCGGCGCACCACACTTCACACCCGCTTGCATAGCCCATACGGGTCAAGCGGGGCCGGGACGTCAGGCATTAGCTTGATTTCATTGGCGCTTTCCCCAAGCGACGCACCGCAATAATCCCGCTACACTGCTCGGTCAGCCGTCAATCCCTGTCATGTCGTTTTTCGATCGTTTCCTGTCCAGCCTGCGTGCAGCCGTCGTTCCGCCCACCGCCTCCCCTACCGCGAGCTCTACCGCGTCCGATAGGGCCAGGGCAACCGGAGGCGACGGCGCACACGCCGCGCCGCCGGCCGGCACGCTTGGCACGATCGACACCATGGCACCGGTCGATGACGGTGGCACCGTCGCCGCGCCCACACGCGGCCTGTGGTGGCTGCGCTGGCGCAACCTCGTCGCCACGAGCTGGTTCATGTTCATCCCACTGGTGGCCATCGTGCTGTTCAGCGCGGCGATGGGCGTCATCCTCTGGTCCCTGCACGAGACCGAGCGCCAGCAGCAGCGTGACGCGCTGTACCGCGACGCGGCCTGGGCGCAGCAACGCGTGCGGCTGTCCCTGCTGAGCAATCAGGACCAGCTTGCCTCGCTCGCTCGCGACATTGCGGCCGCGCAGCTCGAACAGGGCGCGTACCGGACCGCGGCGCAGGAAATCCTGCGCGAGAACCCCGAGATCGTCTTCATCAACTGGCTCGATGCTACGCGCCGGGGGCGGTGGTCGCTGCCGTCCACGTCGGAGTTCGCGGCGCGCCTGCGCGAGAACCAGGACCAGCCGCTGGAACCCGAGGTACTCGACACCTTCGACGCCGCGCGCGAGACCCAGCGCGTGGTCTACTCGCGCCCGCTGACCAATGACCGCGGCGACAGCTTCATGCTGATGGAAGTGCCGATCGTCCGTGACAACGAGTTCCTCGGCACGCTCGGCGCGCTTTATTCGATCAACGGCATCCTCACGCATCTGCTGCCGCCGGAACTGACCGAGCGCTATCGGTTCTCTCTGATCGACAAGAACAACCAGACCCGCGCCAGCACCTCGCTGCGCCCCGTGCCCGGCAACGCGCTGTCGTACGAGGTGCTGCTCGACCCGCCGGGCCATTCGCTGTCGCTGCGCGCCGACGCGTATCCGCCGCCGTCCAACTTGCCCAACAACATGCTGCTGTGGCTGGTGGTCGGGCTGTCGTGCTTTCTGCTATGGAGCCTTTGGAGCATGTGGCGACACACCAGCCGCCGCTCCGAGGCGCAGCGCGCGCTGCTGGCCGAAACTTCGTTCCGGCGCGCGATGGAAAACTCGATGCTGATCGGCCTGCGCGCGCTGGATCTGAATGGCCGCATCACCTACGTGAATCCGGCGTTCTGCCGCATGACCGGCTGGCAGGAAAACGACCTGGTTGGCCGTCTGCCGCCCTTCCCCTACTGGCCGCCGAACGACCAGCAGGAAATGCAGCGGCAGATCGACCTCACGCTGCAGGGCAAGTCGCCGTCCGGCGGCTACGAAATGCGCGTGATGCGCCGCGACGGCAGCAGCTTCTTCTCGCGCATGTACGTGTCGCCGCTGGTGGACAGCCGCGGCCGCCACACGGGCTGGATGAGTTCGATGACGGACATCACCGAGCCCAAACGCGCACGCGAGGAACTGGCCGCCGCGCACGACCGCTTCACCACCGTGCTGGAAAGCCTGGACGCCGCGGTGTCCGTGCTGGCCACCGACAAGGCCGAGCTGCTGTTTGCTAACCGCTACTACCGCCAGCTGTTCGGCTGGGAAGCCGAAGGCCACCTGAAACTGGCCGGAGACGACGTCGACAAGGACCAGGTCTCGAGCGACAACACCGACTATGTCGATGCGTACGCCGGCCTGCCCGCCTCCGAACTGATGCCTTACACGTCGGACGCGCGCGAAGTGTTCGTACCCGATATGCAGAAGTGGTTCGAAGTGCGCCGCCGCTACATCCAGTGGGTGGACGGCCATCTCGCGCAGATGCAGATCGCCACCGACATCACGATGCGCAAGGCCGCCGAGGAAATGACGCGCCAGCACGAGGAGCGCCTGCAGTTCACCAGCCGCCTGACCACCATGGGCGAGATGGCGTCGTCGCTCGCGCATGAGCTGAACCAGCCACTGGCCGCCATCAACAACTACTGCATGGGCGCTGTGGCGCGCCTGCATTCGGGCCGCAGCACGCCGGAAGACCTGATCCCGGTACTGGAAAAGACGTCGGCCCAGGCCGTGCGCGCGGGCACCATCATCAGCCGTATCCGCGGCTTCGTGAAGCGCAGCCAGCCGCAACGGCGCGAGGCCTCGCTGCACGATATCGTGGCCGACGCGGTCGGCCTGGCCGACCTCGAGGCCACGCGCCGGCGCGTCACGATCCTGACGCGCCTGCCTGCCCCGCCGACGATGATCTACGTCGACCCGGTGCTGATCGAACAGGTATTGGTGAACCTGCTCAAGAACGCCGTCGAGGCGATGTCCGGCATGCCCGCCCCGCGGGCGGGCGGCGTGGTGCGCCTGCACGCGCGCATCGAGCCGGGCGAGTTCGGCAACAACGTGCATATCGACGTGATCGACCAGGGTCCCGGCGTCGACGAAGCCACCAAGGAACGGCTGTTCGAGCCGTTCTTCAGCACCAAGTCCGACGGCATGGGCATGGGGCTGAATATCTGCCGCTCGATCATCGAATCCCACCAGGGCAGGCTGTGGGTCGAGAACAATGTCGACGGCATTGGCTGTACGTTTAAAATCATGCTGCCTCTGCAGCCGACAATGGCTGATCAGTAACGACACGCGCCCGATCACGGAACTGCCGGCACCCCACGCCGGTGGGGTGCCGGATCTGTTACATAGCGCCGCGGCCGGTTACACTTCTGCCGCAAATGAATGGTTGTCCCAGGAGACTTCATGACCGCAACGCCAAACCCTGCCCCTCACCGCGGCGAGACCGTCTTTATCGTCGACGACGATGAAGCGATGCGCGACTCGCTGACCTGGCTGCTGGAGGGCAATGGTTACCAGGTGCGTGCTTTCAGCAGCGCCGAACAGTTCCTGGCGGCTTATGACGCCGGCCAGGTTTCCTGCGTGATCCTCGACGTGCGCATGCCCGGCATGAGCGGCCCGGAACTGCAGGAGCGCATGATCGCCGAGAACATCGACATTCCTATCGTGTTCATTACCGGCCATGGCGATGTGCCGATGGCGGTGTCTACGATGAAGCGCGGCGCAATCGACTTTATCGAAAAGCCGTTCGACGAGTCGGAACTGCGCTCGCTGGTCGAACGCATGCTGCAGAAGGCGCGCACGGATCACTCGGCCGCGCGCGAGCAACGCGCCGCCAAGGACCTGCTGGGCAAGCTGACCACGCGCGAGCAGCAGGTGCTGGAGCGCATCGTGGCCGGCCGCCTGAACAAACAGATCGCCGATGACCTGGGCATTTCCATCAAGACGGTGGAGGCGCACCGCGCCAACATCATGGAAAAGCTCAACGTCAATACCGTGGCCGACCTGCTGCGCCTCGCGCTGTCGCGCAATAGCTGATGCCGCAAGCTGCCCCGGCGCTCGCCGGGGCACGCATCCCTGCCCTGCCGCTCTTCGGCGCACACCTCAGTTCCGCAGGTAATCCTCGTCACGGAACGTCACGACCCATTGCGGCCGGTACACCACAAAGACTGCGACCAGCATGCCGGTCAGGAAGGCCTCGCCAAAGGCAAGGATGACAATGGCCGCGAGCGTGTCGGCCGTGCTGAAGGGCAATCCTGGCGCCATCCAGTGCCGCCAGGCCGCTTCCGCCGCGCCGGCGCCCATGGCGGCCAGTCCCGCGCAGAAATAGCCGTGGCCAAGGATGAACACGAACGGGTGGTGCGGCAGCATGCGGCGCATGAGCCCCTGCAGGGCCGCCGAGATCAACGCCGGCAGCAGCGCCAGCCAGACGTAGCGCACCCAGAGCGACGGCCAGTCGAACAGCGCCCATCCATGGCCGGCCAGGTACTCAAGACCGAACAGCGATACCAGGTCAACCACAAACAACGAGACGAGCGCCAGCGGCAGGCCGAACAGCGTCACCATCAGCGTGGCGCCGAGAAGCTGGATCACAAGACCGCCCACCAGCGTGGCGCGGACCGTCCACAGCAGCGCCACGAACATCATGCCGCCCAGCCACGCATGCTGCAGGGAATCGCGCCGCAGCAGATGCCATGGACGGCGGCTTAGGGCCCAGCCCAGCCCGACGACAGTCAGCACGATGAGCAGCGGGTCGGACAGCAGGGATGGGAGCGCGGTATGCATGCACCGATGCTACCAGTGCCGCCAGGTATCCCGGCTTGCCAGCGGTCAAACGGCCGTGTGGCCACCCGGGGGGCGGAATGCCCGCCCGTGACCCCGTATAATTCGCCTTTAAGCTTTGCCGACCGGGCGCCGCCCCGCGACGGCGCCTTCACTCCGGCCACAAACCCGCCTCTCCCCATGTCTGCACAACTGATCGACGGCAACGCTCTTGCCAAACAAATCCGTTCCGAAGCCGCCGTGCGCGCCGCCCGCCTGACCGAACGCGGCCACCAGCCCGGACTGGCCGTGGTCCTGGTCGGCGAGGACCCTGCCAGCCAGGTCTATGTGCGCAACAAGGTCAAGGCCTGCGAGGACAACGGCTTTCATTCGTCGCTGGACCGCTATCCGGCCGACCTGTCCGAGGCCGAACTGCTGGCCCGCATCGATGCACTGAACAACGATCCGAAGATCCACGGCATCCTGGTGCAGCTGCCGCTGCCCAAGCACATCGACAGCCACAAGGTGCTCGAAGCCATCGCCCCGGAAAAGGACGTGGATGGCTTCCATGTGGCCAATGCCGGGGCGCTGATGACCGGCGCCCCGCTGTTCCGCCCGTGCACGCCGTATGGCTGCATGAAGATGCTGGAATCGATCAGTTACCCGCTGCGCGGCGCGCGCGCGGTGGTGGTCGGCGCCTCGAACATCGTCGGCAAGCCGATGGCCATGCTGCTGCTGCAGGCCGGCGCCACCGTGACCATCTGCAACAGCAAGACGCGCGATATCGGCGCGCATACGCGTGACGCCGACGTGATCGTCGCCGCCGTGGGCAAGCGCAACCTGATCACTGCCGACATGGTCAAGCCCGGCGCGGTCGTCATCGACGTGGGCATGAACCGCGACGACAACGGCAAGCTGTGCGGCGACGTGGACTTCGCCGGCGTGCGCGAGGTGGCTGGCTACATCACGCCGGTGCCTGGCGGCGTTGGCCCGATGACCATCACCATGCTGCTGATCAACACGCTGGAAGCCGCCGAGCGCGCCGCCGGCTAAGCCTGCGCGCCGTTGCGGCACGTGCCGCAACGGCACTGGAAAAGCACCGGGGCTGCCCCAATCTGCAAGCCATTGCCTCTTCAGGCCTGATAACCGAGAACCGCCATGGACCAAGCCGTCAACAATCCACTGCTGGACTTCACCGACCTGCCGCGCTTCTCCGAGATCCGCCCCGAGCACATCAGCCCGGCGCTCGACGTGCTGCTCGAGCGTGCCCAGGCTGCCGTGGCCCGCGCCGAAGACCCCGCCACGCCGGCCGACTGGGGGAATGCCGTCGAGGCACTGGAAACCGCCACCGAGCCGCTGGGGCGCGCGTGGGGCGTGGTCGGCCATCTGAGCGCGGTCGCCGACACGCCGGAACTGCGCAAGGCGCACGCCGAAAACTTGCCGCGCATGACCGAGTTCTGGTCGTCGCTCGGACAGAGCCTGGCGCTCTATGAAAAGTACAAGGCGCTCGCAACCAGCCCCGAGTTCGCCGGCATGGACGCCGCGCGCCACCAGCTGATCGAGAACGAGCTGCGCGGCTTCCGCCTGGGCGGCGCCGAACTGCCCGAAGACAAGAAGCCACGCTTTGCCGAGATCCAGGAACACCAGGCGCAGCTGTCCAAGGCGTTTTCCGACCACGTGCTCGATGCCACCAATGCGTACGCGCTGATCATCGAAGACCCCGCGCGTCTGTCCGGCTTGCCCGAAGACGCGAAGGAAGCCGCGCGCCACGCCGCCGAGAAGGACGGCAAGGCCGGCTGGAAGTTCACACTGCACTTCCCGTCCTATTTCCCCGTGCTCCAATACGCGGACGACCGCGCGCTGCGCCAGACCCTGTACGAAGCCAACGTGACACGTGCGTCGGCGCAGGGCCCGCAGTACGGCAACGGCCAGGCCGATTGGGACAACACGGACAATATGCGCGAGCAGCTCGCGCTGCGCCGCGAAGAAGCGCAGATGCTCGGCTACCAGTGCTACGGCGAAGTCTCGCTGGTGCCGAAGATGGCCGAATCGCCGGCCGAGGTGCTCAAGTTCCTCGATGAACTCGCCGTCAAGGCGCGTCCGTATGCCGAGAAGGACTGGGCCGAACTCAAGGCCTTCGCTGCGGCGGAACTGGGACTGGCCGAACTCGCACCGTGGGACGTCGCCTACGCCTCCGAAAAGCTGCGCGAGCAGCGCTATGCGTTCTCCGAACACGAGGTGAAGCAGTACTTCCCCGAGCACAAGGTGCTGCAGGGCCTGTTCGGTGCTGTGGAGCGGCTGTTCTCGGTCAAGATCCAGCCCGACCAGTCGCAGACCTGGCACAAGGATGTGCGCTTCTTCCGCGTGAGCGCGACCGATGGCACGCTGCTCGCCCAGTTCTATATCGACCTCTATGCGCGCGAGGGCAAGCGCGGCGGTGCGTGGATGGATGATGCGCGTGGGCGCAAGATCCTCGCAGACGGCGAGGTGCAAACACCCGTGGCCTACCTGACCTGCAACTTCTCGTCGCCGGTCGGCGACAAGCCCGCGCTGTTCACGCACGACGAAGTCATCACGCTGTTCCATGAGTTCGGCCATGGCCTGCACCATATGCTGACGCAGGTTGGCGAGTTGGGCGTGTCTGGCATCAACGGCGTGGAATGGGATGCAGTCGAGCTGCCGTCCCAGTTCATGGAGAACTTCTGCTGGGAATTCGAAGTGCTCAGCGGCATGACGCAGCATGTCGACAGCGGCGAGCCGCTGCCGCGCGCGCTGTTTGACCGCATGCTCGCCGCCAAGAATTTCCAGAACGGCATGATGACGCTTCGCCAGATCGTGTTCTCGTCCTTCGACATGCACCTGCACACCGACTTCGATCCGCAAGGTGCCAAGTCGGTGCTCGACCTGTCGCGCGAGATCAACGACCGCGTGCATGTGGTGCCACAGTACCCGCTGTCGCGCTGGCCCAATACCTTCAGCCACATCTTCGCTGGCGGCTATGCCGCGGGCTACTACAGCTACAAGTGGGCTGAAGTGCTGTCGGCCGACGTGTATGCCGCGTTCGAAGAAGCCGCGCAACTTTCGGGCACCGTGCTCGACAGTGAAACCGGCGCTCGCTACCAGCGCGAGATCCTGTCGGTCGGCGGCAGCCGCCCGGCCATGGATTCGTTCGTCGCGTTCCGCGGCCGCGCGCCGCAGATCGACGCGCTGCTGCGCCACGGAGGCATGGCAGCATGAGCGCGGTGCTGCCTACGTCGGGGCCGCTTCGCATTGCGAGCTGGAACGTCAACTCCCTCAAGGTCCGCCTGCCGCAGGTGCTGCAATGGCTGACGGAACAGGAACAGGCCGGCGCGCCGATCGACGCGCTGTGCCTGCAGGAACTGAAGCTGCCTGACGACAAGTATCCGCTTGCGGAACTTGAGAACGCCGGCTTCCACAGCGTGTACACGGGCCAGAAGACGTACAACGGCGTCGCCATCCTTGCGCGCGATGCCAGCATGCCCGGTCCGGTCGACGTGGTGCGCAACATCCCGGGCTTCGAAGATGCGCAGCAGCGCGTCGTGGCAGCCACGTATGGCGACATCCGCCTGGTTTGCGCGTATTTCCCGAACGGGCAGGCGCCGGATTCCGACAAGTTCGTCTACAAGCTCAAGTGGCTCGACGCCATGACGGCATGGCTGCGCGAAGAGCTCGCGAAGTATCCGCGGCTCGCGCTGCTCGGCGATTTCAATATCGCCCCGGAAGACCGCGACGTGCACGATCCGGCCAAGTGGGAAGGCCAGAATCTGGTCTCGCCGCAGGAGCGCGCAGCGTTCACCGCGCTCGTCGAACTCGGTCTGGCCGATGCGTTCCGCAAGTTCGAACAGCCTGAAAAAGCGTTCTCGTGGTGGGACTACCGCATGTTCGCCTTCCGGCGCAATGCCGGCCTGCGCATCGACCACATCCTGCTGTCGCCGGAACTGGCCAGCAGCTGCTCGGCATGCGTGATCGACCGCGCGCCGCGCACCTGGGAGCAGCCGTCCGATCACACGCCGGTGGTCGCCACGCTGAACTGCGGCTGAACCGCGTGCTCCGTTCACGCAAGTCCGGGCAAGCCCGGCTCGCGGCGAACGGGGTGCGCCGCTACACTGCGGCGATGACCCCCGCATCACCCCGCCGTCGCCAACGCACTGGTTTGCCAAGGCTGGCCCGCCATACGGCGCCGGCCGCGTCATCGCGCAGCGTGCTGCCGATGCCTGCCCTCCTCCCTTTTCCCCGCCCATGACTGTCTCCGCAACCAGCCCCGGCACCCGGCTGCAGCGCCTGCTTCCCTGGACGCAACGCGTATCCCGCGCCACGTTGCGCGCGGACGGGATAGCGGGCTTGCTCGGCGCCGTGCTCGTGCTGCCGCAAGGCGTGGCATTTGCCACGCTCGCGGGCCTGCCGCCCGAGTACGGCATCTACACGGCTGTGGTGCCGTGCATTGTCGCCGCACTGTTTGGATCAAGCTGGCACGTGATGTCGGGCCCGACCAACGCCAATTCGCTCGCGCTGTTTGCGATGCTGAGCCCCGTGGCATTCGCTGGGAGCCCGGCGTATATCGGCCTGGCGCTGTCGGTCACGATCCTGGTCGGGCTCATGCAACTGGCGGTCGGCACGCTGCGGCTTGGCACACTGGCCAACTTCATTTCCCCCTCCGTCTTGCTCGGCTTCACGTGTGGCGCGGCCACGCTGATCGGCCTGTACGCGCTCAAGGACCTGTTTGGCCTGGCGGTGCCCACCGGCACAAGCGCGTTCGGCGTGCTGCGTTTCCTGTCCGACAACGTTGACGCGATCAACTGGGGGGCTGCCACCGTGGGCGCGGTCACGCTCGGGGCAACGCTGCTGTTCAAGCGGCTTGGCAAGCGGCTGCCGTTCATGCTGCTCGGACTCATGGCCGGCTACGGCGTCGCCCTGCTGCTGAACCGCACCGGCTGGGGCGGCGGACACCATGTCAACGTGGTCGGGCCGATTCCCTCCGCCATCCCGGCCTTCCATGTGCCCGATATCTCGTGGCGCAGCGTGCCGGACCTGCTCGGCATTGCCTCGGCCCTTACCATCGTTGCGCTGGGCCAGTCGATCTCGATTGCCAAGGCCGTGGCGCTGCGGTCAGGCCAGCATATTGACGCCAACCGCGAGTTCATCGGCCAGGGGCTGTCCAATATCGCCGGGGGCCTGTTCTCCGGCTATATCTCGTGCGGTTCGCTTAATCGTTCAGTACCGAACTTCGAAGCCGGCGCGAAGACGCCGCTGGCCAGCGTGTTCTCGGCACTCTGGCTCTTGGCACTGGTCGCCGTCAGCGCGTCGCTTCTGGCGCAGATTCCGCTCGCCGCGATCGCGGCCATGCTGCTGCTTGTCGCATGGGGACTCTTCGACTTCGCGCGCCTGCGGCGCATCGCGGCGCTGAGTCGTACGGAGTTCGCTATCGCGGTCGGCACATTTGCCGCCACGCTGATGATCCGCCTGGAGATGGCGGTGCTGCTTGGCACGATCCTGTCGCTGGTTGCCTACCTGTACCGTACTTCACGACCCGCGGTGCGCAGCCTCGTACCCGACGCCGACGATCCGGGCCGCCGCTTCACGCCACTGGACGAACTGCATCGGCCTCAACCGGAGTGCCCGCAACTCAAACTGCTGCGCATGGAAGGCGCCATCTACTTTGGCGCCGTGCAATACGTGACGGATCGGCTGCACTGGCTGCGCACGGTCAATGCCAGCCAGAAGCACTTGCTGGCGATGACCAAGAGCATGAACTTCATCGACCTGGCCGGCGCGGAGATGTGGGAAGCCGAACTGTCGGAGCGGCGTGCCGCCGGCGGCGACCTGTACTTCCACCGTCCGCGCACGCAGGTGCTGCAGACGTGGGAGCAGACCGGGTTCACCGGCAAGCTCGGTCCCGACCACGTCTTCTCGACGAAGCGTCAGGCGCTGCACACCATCATCGGCCAGCTGCCGCCCGATGTCTGCGCGCAGTGCAAGGTGCGCATCTTCGAAGAGTGCGCCCAACGCCCCGGCGCGCAAACGCACGCAGAAACGCTATGACGTCAGCGTCGGAAAAACAGAATCCAGTGGATTGAGACGGGAAGCTGACACCGGAGAGAGCCCGTGCAGCGAGGGTATGACAAGTTAGCCGTAGCGGCTGCGTGGAATGCAGTGCTACCGGGATGAGGCTGATGTGAGATGGGCGCCCGCGGCTTGCCTGCGGCTGGCCGGGGCATCCATCCGAATCAGACCGGCGCCACGTGTGCGCGCTTGACGACGACCGGCTGCGGGACGCCCTGTTCTATCAGCACCACCGCTGCACGTTCGATCGTATCGCGGCCGGCGCGGAAGGCTTCTTCCAGCGAAAGAACCTGATCGGCACTGAATCCTTCCCACAGTGCTTCGCGTGTCACCACGCACGTTACCTGCTCGCCATTGACGATCGCGTGGAACAGCAGGCCTTCGTTGTTGATGTCGTAGCGCTCTTGCTCCTGGAACTTGATTTCCATCGGTGCAGCCCTCCATATGCAAGTGGAGAAACATCCTAACATGGCCGGAGCGATATCGTATGCGCCGACCCTCGCTGATGCGCTCAATCGAATGACAACCGGATGGGGCCGCCGGTTCCATTGCGGCGCCGAGCGATGCCGACGCCGCAAGCCGTAATGCCTCGCATGCCAAACATGATTCATGCACACAGGTGTTTGACAAACTCCGAAATCATGTTAAAATCTTTTTCTTCGTTGGGGCGTTAGCTCAGTTGGTAGAGCAGCGGACTCTTAATCCGTAGGTCGAGTGTTCGAGTCACTCACGCCCCACCAGCGAATTCGAAAAAAGGGCCAACCGCAAGGTTGGCCCTTTTTGTTTTCCGGCGTCTGATTGGATTATTCAGTGCCTGCCAGATAGCAGGCACCAAGACACGCTCAGGCTCCGCCGTCGCGTGCGCGCTCGAACAATGTGCGCGCGAGCTGTCGGTGCTGCGACAGTACGACCGGCAGGTCAGCCGTCAGCAGTTCGCCGTCACGAACGACGACCCTGCCATTGATCACGCTGGTCGCCACATTCGCGGGCGTGCAAAACACCAGCGACGCGACGGGGTCATGTCCGCCGCCGGCAAAGCCCACGGCCGACATATCGAACGCCACGAAATCGGCCGCCATGCCCGGCGCCAGCGCGCCAATGTCATCACGGTTCAGCACTCGCGCACCACCGAGCGTTGCAATCTCCAGCGCCTCACGCGCACTCATCGCGGCCGGGCCAAATCCGACACGTTGCAACAGCAGTGCCTGGCGCGCTTCGCCAAGCATGTGGGCGCCATCGTTCGAGGCGCTGCCATCCACACCCAGCCCGACCTTGACGCCGGCATCGCGCATGGCGCGCACCGGCGCGATACCGGATGCCAGCCGCATGTTCGAGCATGGGCAATGCGCTACGCCCGTGCCGGTACGCGCAAACAGCGCAATCCCTTCGTCATCCAGCTTCACGCAGTGGGCATGCCAGACATCGTGTCCGACCCAGCCGAGGTCCTCGGCATACTGCGCGGGCGTGAGGCCGAACTTCTCGCGCGAATAGGCGATGTCGTTATCGTTCTCGGCCAGGTGGGTATGCAGCGAAACGCCGTAGTGACGGGCCATGACCGCCGATTCGCGCATCAGGTCGCGCGACACGGAGAACGGCGAGCACGGCGCAAGCACCATGCGCAGCATCGCGTGGCGCGAGCCGTCGTGGTATTGCTCCACGAGTCGCTGGCTGTCGCGCAGGATTGCGGCCTCCTCCTCCACCACCACATCGGGCGGGAGACCGCCCTTGCTGCGGCCGACGCTCATCGAGCCGCGTGCCGCGTGGAAACGCATGCCCATTTCCTGCGCCGCGGCGATCGAATCATCAAGGCGCGAGCCGTTTGGATAGAGGTACAGATGATCGCTCGTGGTCGTGCATCCCGACAGCATCAGTTCGGCCATCGCGGTCTTGGTCGAAATGCGGATCATCTCCGGCGTCAGGTGCGACCACAGCATGTAGAGATTGGTCAGCCACGAAAACAGCTCGGCATCCTGCGCGGCGGGCACCGCGCGCGTCAGACTTTGGTACATGTGATGGTGCGTATTGACCAGGCCCGGCGTCACCACGTGGCCGCGCATGTCGATGATCTGTGCCGTACCGTCGTCGATCTTGCGGCGATACTCGAGCGGCAGATCCGCCGTAGTCCCGACCCATTGCACCGCAGGACCTTCGGCAACCAGCGCGCCATCGGGAATTTCTCGCCGTTGCGCGTCCATGGTGACGAGCACATCGGCATTCAGGGCGATCAGGGTCATATCGGCAACTCTCGGCGGATTGGCATGGGGCGAGTCTATGACTCGCGCCGTCAATCCGAAAGCGCAGAATTTCGCCAACGATGTCCACAAAAAGTGGACACCTACGCGATCAATGCCCTTGCGCGAACAGCGCGGCCAACCGCTCGCCGATATCTGCCGCCATCAACTCGGCCGCCGGACTCAGCACGGTCTGCGCGCGTGCGACGAGCGCCAGCGTCTGGCGCCGCAGGTAGCGGTCGCGCAGCGGCACCAGGACGAGAGCACCGCGCTCGCGCTCATCCATGATGTCGAGTGGATTGAGCAGCGCAATGCCGCTACCCAGCATGACCAGGCGCTGGATCAGCGCCATCGAGGTCGACTCGGCAGCAGGCGTCACGTCAATTGCATGACGCGCAAAGGCATCGTCGAGAATCGCGCGGATGGATAGCGATGGCGCCGGCAGCACGAGCGGATAGCCGACGCATTCACTTAGCAAGACCGACGGTTGTGCCGCCAACTCATGACCGGGAGGTACCACAGCACCGATCTGCCAGTCGCTCGTCCCCAGGATCCGCAGCGCCGGCGCGGCAGGCAGGTCATAGCCGAGGCCGAGGTCAGCGTCGCCCTGCTCGACAGCCAGGACGATATCGGCAATCGGCAGGTCGACCACCCGCACAACAATGCCCGGATACCGCTGGTGAAATTCGTGGGTCAGCGACGGCATCAACGATCCGGCCAGCCCGGCCGTCACCGCTACCGTCACCTCGCCCCTCCGGGCACCTTTGAACTCTTCGATCCGCTCACGCAGCGCCTCATGCTCACGCAGTGTCTGCCGGACGTGCGCGAGCACCATCTCACCAAGCGGTGTCAGGCGCAGACGTTTGTTGATGCGGTCGAAGACCGGCGCACCAAGCTCGGCTTCCAGATCGAGGATCTGCCGGTTGATCGCCGTGGGCGCCACATGCAGAGACTCGGCGGCCTTGCGGATGGAGCCGCGGCGTACCACCTCATCCAGATAGCGCAGGATCCGGGCATGCATGAACGTTGTCGGAACGGCCGTTGGGAACGGTCGGCATTGTAGCCTTGAGTGCATCAAAAGAAATTTCCACTTCCCTATTGCGTCTTACTAGATACCTTGCTAAAATCTTTTTCTTCGTTGGGGCGTTAGCTCAGTTGGTAGAGCAGCGGACTCTTAATCCGTAGGTCGAGTGTTCGAGTCACTCACGCCCCACCAGCGAATTCGAAAAAAGGCCAACCGCAAGGTTGGCCTTTTTGCTTTTCGCCCTCCCTCGTCCACACGGACCGCTGCCTCCCACGGCAGCACGCCTCGTTTCTTGATACGCGGGTTCTTACCGATACCGTTTCCCGCCCTTTCCCTGTTGAATGGCCGTCGGCGCACAACGCGGAACGTAGTTCCGTATTGCGGAACAAATCGTTTCGATGCTGTTGGCTGGCTATCGCATAACGATAATCAGTCCGCTGAGCCAGGACCGGACGCGATTCACCGACAAGCGCAGGCGAACCATAATCGTCCCGAAGAACGCCCCAGTATCCGGACTGGCCGACAATCAGTGAATGAAGAACGGAGGCACTCCTTGAAAGCAGTTCTCAAAGCAGGCGCTGCGGCCTGCATCGCGGCCCTTGGCCTGTTCCACGTCAGCGCGCAGGCGCAGAGCTACCCGACCAAGCCGGTCCGACTAATCGTGCCGTTCGCGGCAGGCGGCACTACCGATATCGTCGCGCGCGCCGTTTCCGACGCGCTCGGCCGTGAACTCGGTCAGCCCGTCGTGGTGGAAAACCGTGGCGGTGGCGGCGGCGCGATCGGCGCCGATGCACTGGCCAAGTCCGCGCCGGACGGCTACACGCTGGGCATCGCCACAGTGAGCACGATGGCCACCAACCCGGCCACCAACGCCCGCAACCCGTATGACCCGATCAAGGACTTCGCGCCGATCACCAACCTGGTAAACGTGCCGAACGTGCTGACGGTCAACCCGAAGGTTCCCGCCAAGACGCTGAAGGAATTCGTCGCACTGCTGAAGGCCAGCCCGGGCAAGTACAGCTACGCGTCGGCTGGCAAGGGCAGCATTTCGCACCTGGATGGCGAGCTGTTCAAGGACATCACCAAGACCGACATGGTCCATATTCCGTACCGCGGATCGGGTCCGGCGCTGAACGACACGCTGGCCGGCCAGGTCAACGTGCAGTTCGATAACCTGCCGTCCTCGATGCCGTTCATCCAGGCCGGCAAGCTGCGCGCACTGGCTGTGGCCGCGCCCAAGCGTGTGGAAGGGTTGCCTGACGTGCCGACCTTTGCGGAAGCTGGCATGAAGGACATGAACAATATGGCATGGTATGGTCTGGTCGCACCAGCCAACACGCCTGCCGCCATTATCACGCGCGTGCATGACGCCGCCGTCAAGGCGCTGCAGGATCCGGCGGTCAAGCGTCGACTGGCGGATAGCGGCGCCTATCCCGACGGCAACACGTCGGCGCAGTATGCCGCCCAGATCAAACGTGAACTGGACCTGCGCAAGAAGATTGCGCATGACCAGAACATCACGCTGGAATAAGCGGTCTCTCGCCAAGCAAGAAGCCGGCTGCGATCCAGCCGGCTTTTTTTATGCTTAAGCCCGCACTATCAGGGATCTCAGATACTTATTTTGCGTCAACTTGATCTTGCACAGTACCGTTCAGGACGAGAAGGCGTTCAATACATTCAGAAGAAAGTTTCACTTTGCGGACCAGCGCCGTCTCGGTAAATTAGCCGTGGAGTCCGCCAAACTCGGCCCCAACCGGATCGCGCAGGCGCTGCGCGACCGCTACTCGCGAGGATGAAGATGCTCAAGAAAACCGTTCCCACCCTGATCGTTGCCGCGCTTGCTGCCTTCGGTGCTACCCAGCTTGCGTACGCGCAGAAGAACTACACGGAGGGCGGCGACTTGTACGGCGGCAGCCACGCCAAGAAGAAGGCCAGTCCGAACCAGAGCGCCGCCAAATCTGGCAAGTTCGACCCATACACGGATGGTGCGAAGCAGTCGACCAAGGCTGACCTGGCTGGCAAGAAGCTCGACCCGAACACCGATGGTGCGAAGGTGGGCAAGTACGATCCGTACACCGACGGTGCCAAGTCCGGCAAGCCTGACCCGTACACCGACGGCGCAAAGGCCGGCAAGTTCGACCCGTACACCGACGGTGCCAAGGCACCTGCGGCCAAGTCGCAGTAAGCCCCTTAGGCCTGCTTTCCAGAGCAGGCCACGGAAACAAGACAGCCCGCATTTGCGGGCTGTTTGCTTATGGCGCTGAAGGAAGCCGGCTATCAGGCAGCCATGGCATGCTGGGGCACGGACTCGCGCATCGTGCCGCGATCGCGATATCGCACGTGCCAGGACAGCGCTTCTTCGAGCAAGTGCGGCGTCTGACCGCCCAGGCGGCTGGCGCGGCGGAAGTAGTCACCCAGCACATCGCGGTAGGCCGGGTCAGCGCAGTTGTCGATGATCTGCCTGGCACGCTCGCGCGGTGCAAGGCCACGCAAGTCGGCCAGACCGTGTTCGGTCACGATGATGTCGACATCATGCTCGGTGTGGTCCACATGCGAGACCATCGGCACGATGCTGGAGATATCCCCGCCCTTGGCCACCGACTTGGTCACGAACACCGACAGATGCGCGTTGCGAGCGAAGTCGCCGGAGCCGCCGATGCCGTTCATCATGTGCGTGCCGCCGACATGCGTCGAATTGACGTTGCCGTAGATGTCGCACTCGAGCGCGGTGTTGATGGTGATCAGCCCGAGCCGGCGCAAGATCTCCGGATGGTTGCTGATCTCCTGCGGCCGCAGCACCAGGCGCGAGCGGTACCGCTCCAGGTTGGCCAGGAAATGCTGGTAGACCGACCGTGACAGTGTCACCGACGAGGCCGATGCGAACGCAAGCCGGCCCGAATCGAGCAACTCGATCGTGCTGTCCTGCAGCACCTCCGAGTACATCTTCAGGTCGTGGAACGGCGAGTCGATCAGGCCGTGCAGCACCGCGTTCGAGATCGTGCCAATGCCGGCCTGCAGCGGCTGCAGCGACGGCGTCAGTCGTCCGGCGCGCACTTCGCGATCCAGGAATGTACTCAGATGTCCCGCAATATCACGCGTGCCTTCGTCGGGCGGCAGCGCGTTGGACGGGCTGTCGTCCTTGCCGGTGATAACGATGGCGGCAATCTTTTCGGGATCGATCGGGATATACGGCAGGCCGATGCGCTGCTCGGCGGAGATCAGCGGAATGGGCTGCCGGTACGGGCGCTGCACCGGGAAGTAGATGTCATGGAAACCTTCGAGCGCGAGCGGCATGTTCATGTTGATCTCGACGATCACCTTGCGTGCCAGCATGGCAAAGCTCGCCGAGTTGCCGACCGACGTGCTGGGCACGATGCCGCCCTGCTCCGTGATCGCCACCGCTTCGACCACCGCTACGTCCACCGGGGCAATCTGGCCGGAGCGCAATTGCTCGACCGTTTCAGACAGATGCTGATCGATGAACATGACCTCGCCCGCGTTGATCTTGCGGCGCAGCGTCTCATCGGACTGGAACGGCAGCCGGCGCGCGATCACATCGGCCTGCGCCAGCACCTTGTCGATGTCGTTGCCGAGCGATGCGCCGGTCATCAGCGTGATGCGCAGCGGCTCGGTGGCGGCGCGGCGCGCCAGCGCAAATGGCACTTCCTTGCAGTCGCCTGCCCGGGTGAAGCCGCTCATGCCCACTGTCATGCCATCGCGGATAAGCTCGGCGGCCACGTCGGCCGAGACCACCTTGTCGAGCAGCCGCGGCAGGCGAATGCGTTCCTTGTACATCAACATCTCCGGTTGCCGGGCGGTTCCGGTCCGCCCGTGCGCCCCTTGGCTTTAGCGCCGGGGTTGGAAAAGCAGTGTAGCCACGCGCATACATTCCCACAGGGATATAAATTCATACGTTTAAGTCGCAATCTTCATAGCTGGTGCGCGAAGTGAAGTGCCGGCAATGTCGCTTGCATTGGGCGCCATGTGACGCTGTGGCTTGGCGCACGACAGGACAAACCCTAGGGAACATACAAAAAACATTCGCTTCTGGTAGTGTCTGCCGCTATCAGGAAAGACCGCCCCGATTTGACCCTGATTTCGAGGCGCGGCACCTGTGCCGCCCGGGCCGGCCAAGCTCCGGCCCAAGAGCGTTGTAATGTCGGCGACAGACATGAGGAGACGCCAATCATGAACCCCAAACCACTCGAACCCAACGAGCCGGTTCTTCTTGCCCTGGTGGACGCTGTCACCGCGTGGCAAAGAGCGCTGGAGCAGACGCTGGCTGCTTCCGGTTTGAATTACGCCAAGTGGCTGTTGTTGCGAGCCATCCGACAAAATACCTTCGTGCGTCATGAGCCGCTTGCCGGTGCCATGCTGATCGATGCCGCCTGTTCGGAGCGTTTGCTGAGCGATCTGCTGCGCGATGGCTGGATCGAATGCGCCGACTCCAACGCCGCTCCGCACATCTGCGCTGCAGCAGAAGGCCGGCTGGAACGCGTATGGCAAGCCGTAAAAGCGCTGCATTCGGTATCGGTATCGCCGTTCAATTCCCAGGAACGCGTAGCGCTGGGCACGCTGTTGCAGCGCATGAAACTGACGCTGAGCGATCATTCCGAGCGCCGCAGCCGCAGCACGACGAACGAGCCGGCCGCCGCACTCGTTTGCGCAAGCCGATCCTCCTGTACCGGCACTTCGCGGCCTGCGTGCGCCTGACGCCGGGGGCCTGATCCCGAGCGCCTGATGGCACTGAACACGCGCCGCACTGGCGGCGCGGGCGCACGGCCGCTCGCCGTGACGACTTTCCCTTCGCATCGTCCTGTTTTTTCCTAAAGTATGAGCATGCCCCGGCACATGCCCCGCCTGCGTACAGGCGCGCGACATCACCGGCCCGCGCCCGATACCGCAAGGAGGCACCATGCCGCAGGAGAACGAAGAAAAAGTCGCACACCTGCAGGAAGAAATGCTGGCGTTCGCGCGGGAGCGGTTGCCCGCCGCAGGGTTCGAGCTGCTCCAACCGATTCTGCGCCATTACTACGACCAGACCGATTCCGATGACCTGATCCACCGCGAAGTCGCCGATATGTATGGCGCCGTGATGGCGCACTGGCAAACCGCGCAGAAGTTCGTACCGGGTACCGCGCGCATTCGCGTGTACAACCCCAACCTGGAAGAGCACGGCTGGCATTCGGACCACACCGTGGTCGAGATCGTCAACGACGACATGCCCTTCCTGGTCGACTCCGTGACCATGGAGATCAACCGGCTGGGCCTGGCCCTGCACTCCGCGATCCACCCTGTGTTCCGTGTGTGGCGGTCCGCCAAGGGCGGCATCGAAAAAATCGAGGTGGGCGGCGCCGGCGGCGATGCATCATCGCGCCTGGAATCGTTTATCCATTTCGAGGTCGACCGGACCGGCGAGCCGGCGCGACTGGAAGCATTGCGCACCGGCATTGCGCGCGTGCTCGGCGACGTACGTGCCGCGGTCGAAGACTGGCAGCGCATGCGCGATATCACCGAGACCACGATCGGCAATATGGCGCAGGCCCCGGATGCCGCCACTGCGGACAGCACCGAAGGCCGCGCCTTCCTGCAGTGGATGCTCGACAACCACTTCACTTTCCTCGGGCAGCGCGATTATCAGTTGGTCTCGCAGGACCAGCGCTATTTCCTGCGCGGCATGCCGGACACTGGCTGCGGCATCCTGCGCGAAAGCCTCCGCCCGCCAGAAGCCGACGACCTCACCCCGCTGCCCGCCGCGGCCACTTCCATCATCCAGGGGAGTTCGCCGATCTTCCTGACCAAGGCAAATTCGCGCGCCACGGTGCACCGGCCTGGCTACCTCGACTACATCGGCGTAAAGCTGCTCGATGCCAACGGCAAGCTGTTCGGCGAGCGCCGCTTCGTGGGCTTGTACACGTCCACAGCCTACACCTCACCGATTGCCGAGATTCCGCAGGTGCGGCGCAAGTGCGCGAATATCCTCGCGCGTGCCGGCTTCCTGACGAAGGGCCACCTGTACAAGTCGCTGGTCACCATCCTCGAACAGTATCCGCGCGATGAGCTGTTCCAGATCGACGAGGACGAACTGTTCGACATCGCGATCGGCATCCTGCGCCTGCAGGAACACCAGCGCACGCGCCTGTTCGTGCGGCGCGACCGCTTCGACCGCTTCGTGTCTTGCCTGGTGTTCGTCCCGCGCGACAAGTACAACACCGACCTGCGCCAGAAGATCCAGAAGATCCTGATGGGCGCATTCCACGGCAGCGCCTGCGAGTTCACGCCGCTGCTGTCGGAATCGCCGCTGGCGCGGATCCAGCTTATCGTGCGTAGCGAGCCCGGCAGCATGCCGCAGGTCGATACGCAGGAACTGGAATCACGCATCGTCCAGGCGAGCCGCCGCTGGCAGGACGACCTGGCCGCTGCCCTGCATGAAAGCCGGGGCGAGGAGCAAGGCAACCGCCTGCTGCGCCAGTACGGCAGCTCTTTCCCCGCAGGCTATCGCGAAGACTATCCGGCCCGCACCGCTGTGCGCGACATCGAGCTGATGGAGCACGCGCTGCACGGCAACGGCATCGCCATGAACCTGTACCGCCCAATCGAGGCAGTCCCTGGCGCGTTTCGCTTCAAGGTGTACCGCGCCGGCGAACCGATTGCGCTCTCGCACAGCCTGCCGATGCTCGAACACCTTGGCGTGCGCGTGGACGAGGAGCGGCCCTACCTGATCGAGCCCGATGGCGGCGCGCCGGTCTGGATTCATGACTTCGGGCTCGAGATCGCAGACAGCGCGAGCGGTGCCGACTTCGATATCGAGCGCATCAAGGCGCTATTCGAAGACGCGTTCGCACGTGCATGGAATGGCGAGATCGAGAACGACGACCTCAACCGGCTGGTGCTGCGCGCCGAGCTTGCCGCGCGCGATGTGACCATCCTGCGCGCGTACGCAAAGTACCTGCGCCAGGTCGGCTCGACCTTCAGCGATGCGTACATCGAACGCGCACTGACCGGCAATCCGGGCATTGCTGCGAAACTGGTGGCGCTGTTTGTCGCACGCTTCGATCCCGCTACGACCGCTACGCGCGACACGCGTTGCCAGCAATTACTTACCGATATCGAGACTGCACTGGACCAGGTACCGAACCTCGACGAGGACCGCATCCTTCGCCTGTTCCTCGGCGTGGTCAATGCGACCGTGCGCACCAACTATTTCCACCGCGATACCGACGGACAACCGAGGCCTTTCGTCTCGTTCAAGTTCAATCCATCGCAAGTTCCCGGGCTGCCTGAACCACGCCCGATGTTCGAGATCTGGGTCTATTCACCGCGCGTGGAAGGCGTTCACCTGCGCGGCGGCCGCGTTGCCCGCGGCGGTCTGCGCTGGTCGGACCGGCGCGAAGATTTCCGCACGGAAGTGCTGGGCCTGATGAAGGCGCAGATGGTGAAGAACACGGTGATCGTGCCGGTTGGCTCCAAAGGCGGCTTCGTCGTCAAGCGCCCGCCGCCGCCGACGGACCGCGATGCCTTCCTGCAGGAAGGCATCGCTTGCTACCAGACATTCCTGCGTGGCCTGCTCGACCTGACCGACAACCTTGTGGCCGGCAGGCTCGTGCCACCGCCTGACGTCGTCCGTCATGACGACAACGACCCGTACCTCGTCGTCGCGGCCGACAAGGGCACGGCCACCTTCTCCGACTTCGCCAACGCGATCTCCGCCGAATATGGCTTCTGGCTAGGCGATGCGTTCGCATCGGGCGGCTCGGTCGGCTATGACCACAAGAAGATGGGCATTACCGCGCGTGGCGCGTGGGAATCAGTCAAGCGGCATTTTCGCGAGATGGGCATCGACACGCAGACCACGGATTTCACAGTAGCTGGTGTCGGTGACATGTCGGGCGACGTGTTCGGCAATGGCATGCTGCTGTCGCCGCATATCCGGCTCGTGGCCGCGTTCGACCATCGGCATATCTTCCTGGACCCTGATCCCGACCCGGCTTCCAGCCTGCAGGAACGCGCTCGCATGTTTGCCCTGCCGCGATCCAGCTGGGCCGACTATGACACCAAACTGATTTCGACCGGCGGCGGCATATTCCCGCGCACGGCCAAGACCATCGCGCTGTCGCCGCAGGTCCAGGCCGTACTGGGTATTACCGCAAGCACCTTGTCGCCGGCGGAGCTGATCCACGCGATCCTGATGGCGCCTGTGGACCTGCTGTACAACGGCGGCATCGGCACCTACGTCAAATCGAGCCAGGAAACGCATTTGCAGGCCGGCGACCGCACCAACGACGCCGTGCGCGTGAACGGCGCGGAGTTGCGCTGCAAGGTTGTCGGCGAAGGCGGAAATCTCGGCTTCACGCAGCTCGGCCGCATCGAGTTCGCGCGCCGTGGCGGACGCATCAACACCGATGCCATCGACAACTCGGCCGGCGTGGATTGCTCGGACCACGAGGTCAATATCAAGATCCTGCTGGGCCAGGTCGTCGCCGAAGGCGAGATGACGGAAAAGCAGCGCAACAAGCTGCTGGCCGAGATGACGGATGAAGTCGGCTTGCTGGTGCTGCAGGACAACTACTACCAGACACAGGCCCTGTCGGTCGCGGGCCGCAGCAGTACTGCGCTGCTCGATGGCGAGGCACGCCAGATCCGCTGGCTGGAGCGCGCCGGCCGCCTGAACCGCGCGCTCGAATTCCTGCCCGGCGACGAAGAGATTGCCGAACGCAAGGCCGCAGGCGAAGGGCTGACCTCCCCGGAGCGTGCGGTGCTGCTCGCCTACAGCAAGATGTGGCTCTACGACGAACTGCTGGCCTCTGACGTCCCTGAAGATGCGCTGGTGGCAGGACTGCTCGTTGACTATTTCCCGGTCCCGCTGCGCCAGCGCTACGGCGACGCCATGCAGCGCCACCCGCTGCGCCGTGAAATCCTGGCCACGCACCTCACCAACCTGCTCGTCAACCGGATCGGCGCGACCTTCGTGCATCGCATCATGGAAGAGACGGATGCGCGTCCGGCGGACATCGTGCGCGCGTGCCTGATCGCGCGCGACGTATTCGGGCTGACTGCGCTGTGGGAGGACATCGACGCCCTCGACAACCGCATAGCCGATGCCGAACAGGCACGGATGTTCAGCGCGGTCGGACAGCTGCTTGAGAGGGCCTGCCTCTGGTTCATCCGGTACCTGCGCACTGGCGGCAGCACTGCAGCGGACATGACTCGCTTCACGCAGGCGGCCCAATGGCTGGTCCCGCAATTGCCGGCCTTGCTACCGCAGGCCGATGCCGCGGCACTGGCCGATCGCACGCGTGCGCTGACCGAAGCCGGCGTCGAGCCGGCGCTGGCCCGGAAGGTAGCCAGCAGCGATATCGCCGCTGCGGCGCTCGATATCGCAGAGGTCGCAGCATCGTGTGATCGCCCGCTGGAACTCGTGGCTGGCGTCTATTTCGCGCTCGACACCCAGCTCAGCTTCGGCTGGCTGCGCGAGCGCGCGCAGGCGCTGCCCGCGGATACGCACTGGGACCTGCTGGCCCGCACCACCACGCTGGATGATCTGGGACGCCTCAAGCGCGCCCTGATGACCAGCGTGCTGGCGCAGGCTGGATCCTATAACACCGCCGAGCCGCTGATCGACAGCTGGCGCGGCAGCCGGCAAACCGCGCTCGAGCGCTTCACCCGCATGCTGACCGACCAGCGCGCATCGGGCGCCACGGGGCTGTCGATGCTGTCTGTGGCTATCCGCGAGATCGGGATGCTGGAACGAAGCTGAGGAGACGCGCGGCCCTATTCCCCTTCCTGTTCCTCGTCGGGCTGGTGCGGGCGGAATTCGAGCCCCAGCAACAGCACCAGTTCGAAGGCGTCCGCGAGCAGGTGTGTCTGCCGTGGCAGCAGGCTGGCGTAGGGCATGTCGTAGATCGACTGGTGCGCGGCGCGCTGGCCCTTTAGGCCACGGTCTCGGGCAATGTCCGAAAGCAGCGCAGCAAAGCCGGACAGGTCCTGAGCGGCCAGCGCGGAATTCAGTACCCTGGCGATCACCTCGGGGGATGCGCCTGCCCAACCGATGAGTTCGGCATTGGAGGCTGACTTGTGAGGGCGGTCGGAAATGTCCATGGGCAGTCTAACGGTCTGCGGACCTGCTCCTTGAGTGCAAAGTGACGCAGCAATTACCCTACATACGAGGGGTTCAGCCAATCCATCGGTTGACGAGTATCTCAGCCATTGTTCTGCACCCACTGGCGTGCCCATGCGATGGTTGCCACGCGCGCTTCTTCCGGTGTCGGATACGTAGTGGGTGGCGAGCCGCCTTCCAGCGCGACGGCGCCGGAATCCCAGATATCGCAGATGCCGCGAAAACGGCCGCCCCCCAGCGCATGGCAGAACACATGGACCACAAAACCGCGGTATTCGATGATATCGGTGGCCGCTTCCGGCAACGGCTCAGGGTCCACCGCCTGCTCCTGCTCCGCGAGCATGGCAGCGGCCATGTCCGCCCCGGCATCGCGACGCGCGCCGTTCGCCAGCCACGCACCCAGACACGCCGCAGCAGCGCCGGAGAGCAAACCCAGCCCAAACCAGCAGGCTCTGTTATGACAATGCGCCATGGCTGCCCCCTTAGATTTCACGGAGCTACGTGGAGCGGCGTTCGTACCCCATATGGTTCAGGTTATACCAAAGCCTGAAACGCAGTCGGCGCATGCCGCATTCGTCACTCAATATCACGCTCAAAGGAGATGACGCACGCGTCCTCGGCATTTATACTGTACATCCATACAGTACTCACAAAGGCACTGCCATGCCGCTCTATCAATCCGATTCCATCTTGCTGGAGGCGCACTATTTCGGGGACGATGCGGAGTACATGCGCCTGTCTTGCGCACACGTCAGCGTCGGCAACGGCGCCATCGTCGTGCAGGGCATCGAGCCAAGGCAATTGCAAGGCTTGCGCTGGACGCCCGATTTCCTGTCATTCGACGTGAGCGGCAACCACCACCGCTACCCGGTTGGCCGACCGGCCTTCATCGGCCCCGACCGCGCGCAATTTGCACTGCTCTGAAAGAGACCTCCCGCCGATACCATGCTAGCTGACTACGCCGCTGATCGACTGATCAAAGCTCTGGATCTGCTGCCCCATCCAGAAGGCGGGTATTTCCGTGAAACCTACCGAAGCGCGGAGAATATCCAATGCAGCGATGGCCGGCAGCGCAGCGCGTCGACGGCCATCTACTACATGCTGCGCGACAGCGATTTCTCCGCATGGCACCGCATCCGGTCGGATGAACTGTGGCACTTCCACGCGGGCACTCCGCTCGATGTGCATGTCCTGACCAGCGACGGCAACCTTGTCACGCATCGGCTTGGCAATCCGCTGGAGCACCACGGGGCTGTGTTTCAGGCCATGGTTCCTGCCAATCATTGGTTTGCCGCCGAACGCGTGCCGTCAGGTTCGCAGGATTTTTCGCTGCTTGGTTGCACCGTTGCACCAGGGTTCGAGTTCAGTGAATTCGAGCTGGCAGATGCATTGGAGCTTGTGGCTATTTTTCCTCGTCAAGCCGACCTGATCCACCGGCTCTCGCGTCGGCATGCGTAAGCGTTATCGGGATGCTACGATGACCTCAAAGAGCCTGGGAGACGCCCATGGTCCTAAAGCGTTATCACGAATTCCCTGCGGAAGAACGGGACGCCTTTGAAACTGCCTGTGCGCGGCATGGTTTTGTTGTCGAAGATTTTGAACTGACCGAAGACGATAACCGACCCGCCGCGCAGCGGACCATCAACGTTGGGCGTGTTGTGGGAAGTCAGTTCGAACGATACACGACAGCGGATGGCGTGCTCTGGGTGGAACGCTTCGAGCGCGACCTGGCTGACGATGTGTTTGGGTTTCCGTTGGCGGATTGAGTGGCGCGCAGCGCTTTTTTTGGACCCCATTACGTTCGATCGCACCGTCTCCCGAGCCCGTGCAAATGAACCTGTACATGACAGCAACGCCCAGAAGCCGATCACAAGGCAGTAGCGCGATTGAGGATGTCGGCCAATTAGACAAAAGGCCTGACAGATAAAACCTGTCAGGCCTTTTATTTACTGGTCGGGGCGAGAGGATTTGAACCTCCGACCACCTGCACCCCATGCAGGTACGCTACCAGGCTGCGCTACGCCCCGAAGAAAAAGATTATAGCAGACGCATTTCCCCGCTGACCAGCGGTGCTGGTGAAATTTATGTGCGCCGCGCGATCTGCTGAAGCTGCGCGAGCAGGTGCTGCACCTCGATGAGTTCACCTCGCAGACTGGCGATATCCACCGACGGCACCGACGTCTCCGCCGCAGTCTCCACAGCCAATTCTTCTGTCTCGGTCTCAGCATGATGATGCGCGTGCCGCCCTTCATCCAGCCGATTGCGCGCACCATTGATCGTGAAGCCCTGCTCGTACAGCAGTTCACGGATGCGTCGGATCAGCAGGACTTCATGATGCTGGTAGTAGCGCCGGTTGCCGCGGCGCTTGACCGGTTTGAGCTGCGTGAATTCCTGTTCCCAGTAGCGCAGTACATGCGGCTTGACTGCGCACAGTTCGCTGACTTCACCAATGGTGAAGTAACGCTTGGCGGGGATGGGCGGTAGCGCTATGCGCTCGCTGGATTTGTCCGACATGAGTGGTGTAGACAGGCGTCAGGCCATGCCGGCCGGTTCGAGTTGGCGCGTGGATCAGCGCGCCATGAAGCATACAGACGCCTGCTGCGCCAAGCAATCCGCCGTTGGGGTGAGGCCCCTTCGGTCAGCCCGGCACGTCCAGGCCCGCACGCTCTTCCACCAGGCTCTTGAGCTTCTGGCTTGCGTGGAATGTCACGACGCGGCGCGCGGTGATGGGAATGACTTCACCGGTCTTCGGATTGCGGCCCGGGCGCTGCGGCTTGTCGCGCAACTGGAAGTTGCCGAAGCCGGAGAGCTTGACGCTGTCGCCCTGCTCCAGCGCTTCCCGAATGACGTCGAAGAAGGCTTCGACCATGTCTTTCGATTCGCGTTTGTTCAGGCCGACCTGGTCGAACAGCATTTCGGCGAGTTCGGCCTTGGTCAGCGTCGGCACCTCGGCGGCGCGGTTTTCCGGCATGGAGTCGTCGCGGGAGGAAGCCTGCCGGTCGCTCATCTCGCCCAAAGCTGCTGCGGTCATGGAGTTCGCGTCTCGATCTTTCATGTCGATCGCTCAAGGAATTCTGTCTGGCGATCCGCCCGGGTGCACTGCCCGGGCGCCCTGTCTGTGGTATGTGCTGGTGGTCAGCCGCGCAAGCGAGCCTGGAAGGCTTCGCCCAATGCGTCGACCATGCAGCGCACCGCGCTGTCGACGGTCTCGTCCTGCAGGGTCGACCCAGTATCTTGCAAGGTCACCCGGAACGCAAGGCTTTTCTCGTCGGCCCCAATGGCGGCCGAAGCAGCCTTCGGACGGAACTCGTCGAACAGCACGAGGCTCTGGCAGAAGCGGCCACAGCCCTGCTTGTCGAGCGCGGCGCGCATGCTGTCAAGCATGTCCTGCACGCGTACCGATTGCTTCACCACTACCGCCAGATCACGCACGGCGGCAGGGAACTTCGAGATCTCGGCGTAGGTCGGCAGACCTGCTTCGCGCAGTGCGTCAAGCTCGAGTTCGAACAGTACCGGCGCCTGCGTCAGTTCATACTCCTGCAGCCAGCGCGGATGCATTTCGCCCACGACGCCGACCGGCTTGCCGTCGATCAGCATGCGTGCCGCGCGGCCCGGGTGCAAAGCCGGATGTTCGACCGGTTCGAAGCGAGCAACACGCGGATAGAACAGCGTTTCCACATCGCCCTTCACGTCGAAGAAATCGACGTTGCGCGTGGTGATGCCCCATTGCTCTTCGAATGCGGGACCGTAGGC
Source organism: Cupriavidus sp. C1SS-2L (assembly GCF_057073735.1). Taxonomy (NCBI): domain Bacteria; kingdom Pseudomonadati; phylum Pseudomonadota; class Betaproteobacteria; order Burkholderiales; family Burkholderiaceae; genus Cupriavidus; species Cupriavidus sp. C1SS-2L. The sequence goes on along the minus strand of NZ_CP172708.1, from coordinate 1,391,193 downwards.
GATACCGGCAGCCATCATCGGTTGATGGTAGCCGGCCACCGTCAGGCCGCCGTCCTTCACATCGGCATCGCGATGGAACACGCGGCCGACTTCGAACAGGCGCACGCGCGCGGCCTTGCGATTCAGGTTGTAGCGCACCTTGTCGAGCAGGCCACCGATCAGCGAGGAACGCATTACCGCAAGCTGGCTCGCGATGGGATTCAGCAAGCGGATCGGGTTGTCATTGGCGGCGAAGTCGCGCTCCCACTTCTCTTCCACGAAGGCAAAGTTGATGACTTCCTGGTAGTCGCGCGCGGCCAGCGCGTGGCGCACTACGTGCGTGGAGCGGCGGCCTTCGTTGGTCGGGCGCATTTCGCTCTCCGCCACGGGCGGACGCGCGGCAATGCGCTCGAAGCCGTAGATGCGCGCGACTTCTTCGATCAGGTCCTCTTCGATCTCGATGTCGAAGCGATAGCTCGGCGGGGTCACCTCGAACACTTCGCCGTCGGCGCCCTGCGAGCGCGTGAACGGCAGTTGCAAGCGCTGGAATACATCAGCCACGACGGCCGACGACAGCTCGATGCCCAGCACGCGCTCGGCACGCGCCAGACGCAGGCTGACCGGTCTACGCTGCGGAAGATTGACGATATGGTCATCGACCGGACCGGCCTGGCCACCGCAGATCTCGAGGATCAGCGCGGTGATGCGTTCGATATGCTCAACCGTCGTCGCATAGTCCACGCCGCGCTCGAAGCGATGCGCCGCATCGGTCGAGAAGTTGTAGCGGCGCGCGCGGCCCTGGATGGCCGACGGCCACCAGAACGCGGCTTCCAGGTAGATGTTCGTCGTGTCGAGCGTCACGGCAGTGCTGTCGCCACCCATGATGCCGGCCAGGCTCTCGATTTCCTTGTCGTCAGCGATCACGCCGACTTGCTCGTCCACCTCGATGGTATTGCCGTTCAGCAGCTTGATCTGTTCGCCCTTGCGGCCCCAACGCACATCGAGGCCGCCGTGGATTTTGTCCAGGTCGAACACGTGCGACGGGCGGCCCAGCTCGAGCATCACGTAGTTGGAGATATCCACCATCGCCGAGATGCTGCGCTGGCCCGAGCGCTCCAGGCGCTGCACCATCCAGGCCGGCGTAGCCGCGCGTGCGTTCACGCCGCGGATCACGCGACCCGAGAAGCGGCCGCACAGGTCGGGCGCCGACACCTTTACCGGCAGCTTGTCGTCGATGGTGACCGCCACGGGCTTCATGTCCGGCAGCGTCAGCGTAGCGCCGGTCAGGGCCGACACTTCACGCGCCACACCGTGGATCGACAGGCAGTCAGCCTTGTTCGGCGTCAGCTTGATGATGAAGACCTGATCGTCGAGGTCCAGGTATTCGCGGATGTTCTGGCCGACCGGCGCATCTTCCGGCAGCACCAGCAGGCCGCCATGGTCTTCCGACAGCTTCAGCTCGCGCGCCGAGCAAAGCATGCCGTAGCTCTCCACGCCACGCAGCTTGCCGACCTTGATTTCGAACGGCTTGCCTTCGGCCTCTGCAGGCGGCAGCACGGCGCCCACCAGCGCGCACGGGACCTTGATGCCGGGCTTGACGTTGGGTGCACCGCAGACGATCTGCAGCGTCTCGCCGGTGCCGGCGTCGACCTGGCACACGTTGAGCCGGTCTGCATTGGGATGGCGCTCAGTCGACAGCACGTGCGCGACCACGATCTTGTCGAACGGCGGCGCGACCGGGCCGACCTCCTCCACTTCGAGCCCGGCCATGGTCAGGCTGTGCGACAGCGCGTCGGTGGAGATCTTTTCAGGGTTGGCGAAGGTGCGAAGCCAGGATTCCGAGAATTGCATGGCGCTTCTGATCCGGTAAGTATTCTGTGATGTCTTTGACGAAGGGCTGGACGCGCGCGTCAGGCGAACTGGCGCAGGAAGCGCACGTCGCCTTCGAAGAACAGGCGCAGGTCGTTGATGCCATAGCGCAGCATCGTCAGGCGCTCCAGGCCCGAGCCGAACGCGAAGCCGATGTAGCGTTCCGGGTCCAGGCCCATATTGCGCAGCACGTTCGGGTGCACCTGGCCGGAGCCGGAGATCTCCAGCCACTTGCCGTTGCCGAACGCCATGTCGATCTCGGCCGACGGTTCCGTGAACGGGAAGTACGACGGGCGGAAACGCACCTGGATGTCGTCGCGCTCGAAGAACTTGCGCAGGAAGTCGGTGTACACACCCTTCAGGTCCGCAAAGCTCACGTCCTCGCCGATCCACAGGCCTTCGACCTGGTTGAACATCGGCGAGTGCGTGGCGTCGCTGTCGACGCGGTACGTGCGGCCCGGGCAGATCACCTTGATCGGCGGCATGGCCTTGCCGGCGTACTTCTCGACGTGCATCTTCGCGTAGCGCACCTGCATGGGGCTGGTGTGCGTGCGCAGCAGCAGGAGCTTGTCGTCGCTGTCGCGGCCGTCGATATAGAACGTGTCCTGCATCGAACGCGCCGGATGGTTGTCCGGGTTGTTGAGCGCGGTGAAGTTCATCCAGTCGGTTTCGATCTCGGGACCATCGGCCACGTCGAAGCCGATCGAGCCGAAGATCTGTTCCACGCGTTCCCACGTGCGCATGACCGGGTGCAGGCTGCCGCGGCTGACCGCGCGGCCCGGCAGGGTCACGTCGATGGCCTCGGCAGACAGGCGCGCATTCATCAGCGCATCGGCCAGTGCCTGGCGGCGCGCCGTCAGCGCGGCTTCGACCTGCTGCTTGACCTGGTTGATGCGCGCGCCTTCAGTCTTGCGCGTTTCCGGGTCGAGCTTGCCGAGGCCCTTGAGCAGTTCGGTCAGCGCGCCGGTCTTGCCGAGGAACCTGGCCTTCTCGTTTTCCAGCGTGGCGTTGTCGTTGGCGGCGGCGAAAGCGGCCTGGGCGTCGGCGACGATTTGATCCAGATCCTGGGACATGGCGGTCGTGGAAATAGCTTGGCGCCGTGACATTGCTGCCGTCGCGGCGTGGGTTGGTGTTCGTTTCGAATGGCGTTTCGGCACTGCTTGCGGCAAGGACTGCACAGCAATCGCCGAAGCGGCATTCGAAAATGAAAACGGGGCCCGTGAGAGCCCCGTTTCAGCAGACCTTGCGGTCGGTGCTTGCCCGGCAACCTCTACGGGTTGCCGCAGCCGGCATCAGGCAACAGTGGCTTTCACCTGGTTGACGATGGCGGCAAAGGCAGGCTTGTCGTGAATAGCCATGTCCGACAGCACCTTGCGGTCCAGTTCAATCGAGGCCTTCTTCAGACCGTTCATGAACACGCTGTAGGTCATGCCATGCTCACGCGTCGCGGCGTTGATACGCGCAATCCAGAGAGCGCGGAACACGCGCTTCTTGTTGCGGCGATCGCGGTACGCGTACTGGCCAGCACGCATGACCGCCTGCTTGGCGATACGGTAGACATTATTGCGACGGCCGCGGTAACCCTTGGCAGCGTCGATAACTTTCTTGTGACGGGCCCGTGCAGTGACCCCACGCTTTACTCGAGGCATGTAATTCTCCTTTCGTTTTCGTAAGGGTTATGCGTAAGGCATCATCGCCCGCACCGACTTCAGGTTCGTCTCATGGACGTCCTGAGTACCGCGCAGGTGACGCTTGTTCTTGGTGGTCTTCTTGGTCAGGATGTGACGCTTGAAGGCCTGGCCACGCTTGAACGAGCCATTCGGACGGGCAGTAAAGCGCTTGGAGGCGCTTTTCTTCGTCTTCATCTTCGGCATGAAAAACTCCAGCTCTATGACATGCATGCAGGTGGACGGCTCACGCCGACGCTTGCAAGACCCGCATCCACTTGTTGTTGCACGGCGCCACAAGGGCTCCGCGCTACTTCCACGCGACACAACGCCGGAATGCCTCGGCATCCCGGCCGCCGCATCGCGCAAAAATTACTTCTTCTTCTTGGGGGCGATCACCATCACCATCTGGCGCCCTTCCATCTTCGGCATCTGCTCGACCTGGCCGATTTCTTCCAGGTCCGCCTTCAGGCGTTCGAGCACACGCACGCCGATTTCCTGGTGCGCCATCTCACGGCCGCGGAAGCGCAGCGTGATCTTGGTTTTGTCGCCATCTTCCAGGAAGCGCTTCAGGTTGCGCAGCTTGACGTTGTAGTCGCCATCATCCGTGCCAGGGCGGAACTTCACTTCCTTGACCTGGATGATTTTCTGCTTCAGCTTCGCCTCGTGTGCGCGCTTGGCTTCCTCGTACTTGAACTTCCCGTAATCCATGATCCGGGCGACGGGCGGAGTCGCGTTCGGGGCGATCTCCACCAGGTCCAAGTCCTTGTCCTCAGCCAGCCGCAGAGCGTCCATGAACTTGACGATGCCGAGCTGCTCGTTATCAACCCCTACCAGGCGCAGCTCAGGCGCACTGATCTCCCGGTTGATGCGATGACCTTTGTCTGTAGCGATGTTGCGTTACCTCAAGAAGACAAAAAAACAAGCCGTGCTTCCGACCCATCAGGCTTTGTTGGTGACGTCCTGTTGCAGACGCTCCACAAACGCGGAGACGGGCATCACACCCAGATCCACGTTGCCACGGGCACGCACGGCCACTTGATTGGCATCCCGCTCCTTGTCGCCCACCACCAGCAGGTAGGGGATCTTCTGAAGCGAATGCTCGCGGATTTTATACGTAATTTTCTCGTTACGCAAATCGGCCTTCGCCCTAAACCCTTGTTTTAGCAGCGATTGCACGACATTTTCGGCATATTCAGCCTGCGATTCCGCGATATTCATGACAACCACCTGCTCCGGTGCCAGCCAGGCGGGCAGCGCACCTGCGTGGTTTTCGAGCAGGATGCCAAGGAAACGCTCGAACGAACCCAGGATCGCACGGTGCAGCATCACCGGACGCTTGCGCGAATTATCCTCGGCGACGTATTCGGCACCGAGGCGCTCCGGCAGCACCAGGTCGAGCTGCAGCGTGCCGCACTGCCATGAACGGCCGATGGCATCTTTGATGTGGTACTCGACCTTCGGACCGTAGAATGCGCCCTCGCCGGGCAGTTCTTCCCAGTCCACGCCACAGGCGCGCAGCGCCAGGCGCAGGCCTTCTTCGGCGTGATCCCAGACCTCGTCCGAGCCAGCGCGCTGTGCCGGACGCAGCGACAGCTTCACCGCCACATCCTTGAAGCCGAAGTCGTCATAGACCGAGAACGCGAGTTCGTTGAAGGCTTTCGCCTCGGCAACGATCTGCTCTTCCGTGCAGAAGATGTGCGCATCATCCTGCACAAAACCGCGCACGCGCATCAGCCCATGCAGCGCGCCCGACGGCTCGTTGCGATGGCAGGCGCCGAACTCGGCCAGGCGCAGCGGCAGGTCACGGTAGGAACGCAGGCCATGGTTGAAGATCTGCACATGTCCCGGGCAGTTCATCGGCTTGATCGCGTAGTCGCGCTTCTCCGACTCCGTGACGAACATGTTTTCCTTGTAGTTCTGCCAGTGGCCGGACTTCTCCCACAGCGAACGGTCCATCACCTGCGGCGTGCGCACTTCGTCATAGCCGGCGGCCGTCAGGCGGCCGCGCATGTACTGCTCGACGGCCTGCCATACCTGCCAGCCCTTCGGGTGCCAGAACACCATGCCCGGCGCCTCTTCCTGCAGGTGGAACAGGTCGAGCGACTTGCCCAGTTTGCGGTGATCGCGCTTTTCGGCCTCTTCGAGCATGTGCAGGTAGGCTTCCTGGTCTTCCTTCTTGGCCCACGCCGTACCGTAGATGCGCTGGAGCATCTCGTTGTTGGCATCGCCGCGCCAGTAGGCGCCGGCCACCTTCATGAGCTTGAAGACCTTGAGCTTGCCCGTGGACGGCACGTGCGGGCCACGGCACAGGTCGACGAACTTGCCTTCGCGATACAGACCGATTTCCTGGTCCGCCGGAATCGAGGCGATGATCTCGGCCTTGTACTTCTCGCCCATCGACTCGAACAGCGCCACCGCCTCGTCGCGGTTCCAGACCTCGCGCGTGACCTTCTCGTCCTTGCGGGACAGCTCCGTCATCTTCTTTTCGATGGCAGCCAGGTCTTCCGGCGTGAAGGGACGCTTGTAGGCGAAGTCGTAATAGAAGCCGTTTTCGATCACGGGGCCGATCGTCACCTGGGCATCCGGGTACAGTTCCTTGACCGCATACGCGAGCAAGTGGGCCGTGGAGTGACGAATGACATCGACGCCGTCAGCGTCCTTATCCGTGATGATGGCCAGCGCCACATCGCGATCGATCGAGTAGCTCGTGTCGACCAGGTTGCCGTCCACCTTGCCAGCCAGCGCGGCCTTGGCCAGACCCGTGCCGATGCTTTGCGCCACTTCGGCGACCGTCACCGGGCCGGGAAACTCGCGACGGGACCCATCCGGCAGCGTGATTGCGATCATTTCGACTCTCCAGGATTCCACCCCGGCGCTGGCGCTCGGCGGGCGGATCAAACTGCATCTTTTGTAGCACCGGCCCACCCCGAAACAGGCGGCGTACCGACAACGTTCTTGGTGCTTGCGCACGGCAGGCGGCAAGCTTATCAGGCAGCTGGCAGGCGACAGACGAAAAAAAACGCGGCCAAGGCCGCGTTTCTCTTTGTCAAACCCGACTCAATCGGGACGGAGGCGCACCTCGACTACTGTCGCATACCAGCGGTAGTAGTTCGCGGTGTCATGAACATAATGCCCTTCCGTTCCTTATGAGATTGAATCGGACTTGCCGCACTGTATTGTTGTACTGCTTCTTTTACTGCTTTACTGCAATTCGTTGGTAGGCTCGATTGGACTCGAACCAACGACCCCCACCATGTCAAGGTGGTGCTCTAACCAGCTGAGCTACGAGCCTAGCGAAGCAGCAATTATAGCCTCACTTTCTTCGTGCTTGCAATACCCCCTGCACATCTTCGATGATCGACAGCGCGCGCTGCAGTTGCGTGGCCTCCGACACCTCGGCTGTGAACTGCATGCGCGCCACGCCCTTGCTCGACAGCGTCTTCACGCCGGTCACGTTGATCTTCTCGCGCGACAGCACTTCGGAGATATCACGCAGCAGCCCCTGGCGGTCGATGGCCTCGACGTGGATGTCGACCGGATACACGGCATCGCTCTTCTTGCCCCACTCGGTCTGGATCACGCGCTCGGGGGCGCGCGCCGAGAGTTGCTGGAACGTGTGGCAGTTGCGCCGATGGATCGACACGCCGCGCCCGCGCGTGACGAAGCCGACGATCTCGTCCGGAGGTGCCGGCTTGCAGCAGCGCGACATCTGCGTCATCAACGAATCCACGCCGACCACAAGCACGCCGGATTTGGCGCCGCGCGCCACGCTGGTGGCGCGGCTCTTCTTGGTGACGGCGTCTTCCTCGTTGAACGGCGCCTGCACCTCGCCCTCGGGGTGCCGCAGCGCTTGCTCGACATGCCGCAGGCTGAACTCCTCCTTCGCCACTGCGGCGAAGAGGTCGTCCGGCGACTTGAAGCCGAGCCGCGTGGCGAGGTCTTCGAGCTTGACGGCGGTCTTGCCTTCGCGCTGCAGCGTCTTGTCGATCAGCACGCGGCCTTGCGCAATAGTCTCCTGCGAATCCAGCGCATTGAACCACGCCCGTACCTTGGCCCGCGCGCGGCTGCTGGCCAGGTAGCCGAGTTCGATGTTGAGCCAGTCGCGCGACGGCCCGCCCTGCTTCACGGCGATGATCTCGACGGTCTGACCGTTCTTCAGTGGCGTATTCAGTGGCACCATCGTGCCGTCGACACGCGCGCCGCGGCACCGGTGGCCAAGATCACTGTGCAGGTAATACGCGAAGTCGAGCGGCGTGGCACCTTGCGGCAGCGCGATCACGCGTGCCTGCGGCGTCAGCACGTAGATGTGGTCGTCGATCGCCGCGTGCTTGAGCTGCTCCCACGGCGACGGCGACTCGTCATGCGCCACGCTGTGGTCGGCATCATCCTTCCAAGCCAGCAGTTGCCGCAGCCACGCGATCTTCTCGTCGTAGCTGTCGCTTGCCGCGAACTGTCCGCTGTAGCCCTTGCTGCCCGCTTCTTTGTAGCGCCAGTGCGCCGCCACGCCGTACTCGGCGAAATGGTGCATTTCCTGCGTGCGGATCTGTACCTCGAACGCACGCCCGTCGTCCCCGATCACCACCGTATGCAGCGACTTGTAGCCGTTCGATTTGGGCCGCGAAATGTAGTCGTCGAACTCGCGTGGAATCGGCTGCCAGATATGGTGGACGATACCGAGGACCGTATAGCAGTCCTTGATGTCGTCGACGATCACGCGGAACGCGCGCACATCGTACAGGTCGGCAAAATCCAGCTCCTTGCCGCGCATCTTCTTCCAGATGCTGTAGATGTGCTTGGGCCGCCCGCTTACCTCGGCGCGGATGCCGGCGTCGGCCAGCTCCGATTGCAGGCGCGCGATGGCGCTGGCGATGTAGCCCTCGCGCTCGATGCGCTTTTCATCGAGCAACTTTGCGATGCGCTTGTAGGTATCAGGCTGCTCGAAGCGGAAGGCCAGGTCCTCGAGCTCCCACTTCATCTGCCAGATGCCGAGGCGGTTCGCCAGCGGCGCATAGATGTCGAGCGTCTCGCGCGCGATGCCGGGTAGCGGTTCACGCTTGTTCTGCGCAAGCCAGCGCAGCGACTGCAGCCGCGAAGCCAGGCGCACCAGCACCACGCGGATATCTTGCGCGAACGCCAGCAGCATCTTGCGCAGCGCTTCGACCTGCTCGTGCCGGGCTTGCGCCACGTTGCGCGATGCCTCCTGCGCGTCGTGGCCGCCGGCAATGGCGCCGATGCGCAGCAGTTGCCGCACGCCCTTCACCATCCGGCATACATCTTCGCCAAAGCGCGCCTCGATTTCCGGCTCTACGGCGGGCGCGAATTCGGCCAGCGGGAACAGACAGCACGCGGCGCGCGCGGCATCATCCACGCGCAGGCCGTCGAGGATGCGCAGCATTCCTTCCGCATGCGACAGCACCGGCTCGCCAGTCGGCAGCACGGCGTCGCCCGCCTGCTCGCGTACGTACGCGAGCGCGCGCTCGACCATGTCGGCGTCCGGGACGCCGGCCACCTGGCCGGCCAAGTCGGTGGACGTCACCATAGGGTCACCATGTCACAACGCCATCTTCAGTTGAGCGCAGCGGTCACCACCACTTCGATCAGGTAGTCGGGATTGGCCAGCCTGGCTTCGACGGTGGCGCGCGGCGGCGTATTGCCCTGCGGCACCCACGCGTCCCACACCTCGTTCATCTTGCCGATCATCCCGATGTCAGTCAGGAAGATCTGGCATGACAGGATGCGCGTCTTGTCGCTGCCCGCTTCGGCGAGCAGCCGGTCGATATGACCCAGCACCTCGCGGGTCTGGCCGCTGATGTCGGCCTTCGGTTCCACTTCCGGCACTTGCCCAGCCAGGTAGACCACACCGTTGTACACCGCGTATTCCGACAGGCGTGCACCCACGTGGGCGCGCTTCAGTTCATTGCTGCTCATGACTAGTTAAAACGATTTCTGGTTGATACGAACGATTTCAGGCGCCACTCGCCTCACGCGCTTCCGAGAAAGAACTGGCGCGCCACGGCAATCTGCGCCGGATTGACAAAAGTCGGTGCATGCCCCACATCGGGGATCTCCACCGAACTGACATGTTTGCCGCGGGACACCATGTCGGCCACGGTATCGCGCAACAGCAGGTCCGACTGCGCACCGCGAACGACCAGCACCGGCGCTTCAATGGCCTCGAACAGTTGCCACATCGTGGCTTCGCCGGCTGCGAGTTGCTCCGGCGTGGCGCCGCGGAACGGTACGGCCAGCGCAGGATCGTAATGCAAGCCCCATTCCAGGCCTTGCGCACCCTGTACAGGCTTGAGGATCGCAGCGTTGAGCTCGCGCCATTGCTCCGGCGTATGGCGTCCGAACGATGCGCTGATGGTCTGCAGGTAGGCCAGCCCTTCTTCGAAGGTCTTGAACCGCACCGGGAGTCCAACGTACGAGCCGATCCGCTCCACGGCCGCAGCCGTGATGCGCGGCCCCACATCGTTGAGCAGCAGCTTGCGCACCGGCGAATTGGGCAGGCCCGCCAGCGCCATGCCGATCAGCCCGCCCATTGACGTGCCGAACCAGTCGACCTTGTCGACGTTGAGCCTGGCGATCAGCGTAACCATGTCCGCCACGTACTTGGGCACCACGTAACCGGACGGATCAAGCAGCCAGTCCGAGCGCCCGCGGCCAGCCACGTCGGGGCACACCACGCGGTAGTCGCCGCACAGCGACTGGGCCAGCGCATCGAAATCGCGGCCGGTGCGCGTCAGGCCGTGCACGCACATCAGCACGCGCGGATTCGCCGGGTCGCCCCATTCGTGATAGGCCATGCGGTGCAGGCCCGCCGGACTGATGCACTGAACGAAGCCGAGGCGCGGACTGGCAGACATCTGAACTCCCTGACGAACCGGCTGCCGCACAAGCATTGCCGGAGGTTGAGCAAAGCAGGATTGTACGCCGCAGCGGTTACAATGCCACAGCACTAGTCCACTGCGTCAGCCGCTACGCCGCGGCAATCGCGACGCGGTCCGGCCGGCCGTGACCGGCCACGTATTCTTTCGACTTTCGATCTCGACGGAGGCTTACATGCTCAAAGGCAAGACGGCACTGGTGACTGGCTCGACCAGCGGCATCGGACTCGGCATCGCGCAGGCACTGGCCGCGCAGGGCGCCAACATCATCGCCAATGGCTTCGGTGACGTGGAGGCCGCAAAGCAAGAGATCGCGCAGGCCGGCGCGGGCATCAAGGTGGGCTACCACGGCGCGGACATGAGCAAGTCTTCCGAGATCGAGGACATGATGCGCTATGCCGACTCGGAATTCGGCGGCGCAGACATCCTTGTCAACAACGCGGGCATCCAGTTCGTGGCCAATATCGAGGATTTCCCGCCTGAGCGCTGGGACGCGATCATCGCCATCAACCTGACCTCGGCGTTCCACACCACGCGCCTGGCGCTGCCCGGCATGAAGCAGAAGAACTGGGGACGCATCATCAATGTCGCTTCGACCCACGGACTCGTGGCGTCGGCCCAGAAGTCGGCCTACGTGGCGGCCAAGCACGGCATCGTCGGCCTGACCAAGGTCACCGCGCTGGAGACCGCGCAGACCGGCGTCACCGCCAACGCGATCTGCCCCGGCTGGGTGCTGACGCCGCTGGTGCAGAAGCAAGTCGATGCGCGCGCGCAGAAGGAAGGCATTCCGGTCGAGCAGGCCAAGCGCGAACTCGTGATCGAGAAGCAGCCGTCCGGCCAGTTCGTCACGCCCGAGGAACTTGGCGCGCTGGCGGTCTTCCTGTCGTCCGAGGCGGCGCGCCAGGTGCGCGGCGCGATCTGGAACATGGACGGCGGCTGGGTCGCCCAGTAAAGCCAACCCATGCAGGAATGAAAAAGCCCCGCTTCACAGCGGGGCTTTTTGCATCCGACCTGCAGCGCTTACAGCAGCGTCGCGCCGGTCTTGCTCTGGATTTCCTCGCGGCTCACGCCCGGGGCGGTTTCCACGAGCTTCAGGCCGTCCGAGGTCACGTCGATCACACCGAGGTCGGTGATGATGCGGTTGACCACGCCTACGCCGGTCAGCGGCAGGTTGCAGTCCTTCAGGATCTTGATGTCCTCGGTGCCGTCCTTCTTCTTGGCGGTGTGTTCCATCAGCACCACCACGCGGCCCACGCCGGCAACCAGATCCATCGCGCCGCCCATGCCCTTGACCATCTTGCCCGGGATCATCCAGTTGGCGAGGTCGCCCTTTTCGCTGACCTGCATCGCGCCGAGGATGGCCAGGTTGATGTGGCCGCCGCGGATCATCGCGAAGGAATCGGCCGACGAGAAGATCGAAGAGCCAGGCAGCGTCGTCACGGTCTGCTTGCCGGCGTTGATCATGTCGGCGTCGACTTCGTCCTCGGTCGGGAACGGGCCGATGCCGAGCAGGCCGTTTTCCGACTGCAGCCACACTTCCATGCCTTCCGGCACCCAGTTGGCCACCAGCGTCGGCAGGCCGATACCCAGGTTCACATAGAAGCCGTCCTGCAGCTCCGCCGCGGCGCGCGCGGCCATTTCGTCACGTGTCCATGCCATGATGTGTCTCCCTCTTACTTGGCGGCACGCACGGTGCGCTGCTCGATGCGTTTTTCGGGGGTCGTGTTGAGCACGAGGCGCTTGACGAAGATGCCAGCCAGGTGGATCTCATCGGGGTCAAGCTCGCCAGTTTCGACGATATGCTCGACCTCGGCCACGGTGAACTTGCCTGCCATGGCGCACATCGGATTGAAGTTGCGCGCGGTACGGCGGAACACCAGGTTGCCGGCCTTGTCGGCCTTCCAGGCCTTGACCAGCGCCACGTCGGCGGTCAGCGAACGCTCCATCACGTACTTCTCGCCGTCGAATTCGCGAATTTCCTTGCCGTCGGCGACGATGGTGCCCACGCCGGTCTTGGTGAAGAAGGCCGGGATGCCCGAACCACCGGCGCGAAGCTTCTCGGCCAGCGTACCCTGCGGCGTGAATTCCAGCTCGAGTTCGCCGGCCAGGTACTGGCGCTCGAACTCCTTGTTCTCGCCCACGTAGGACGAAATCATCTTCTTGATCTGGCGTGTTTCCAGCAGCTGGCCCAGGCCAAAGCCATCCACGCCGGCGTTGTTGGAGATGCAGGTGAGCTGCTTGACGCCGGTGTCGCGCAGCGCAGCAATCAGCGCCTCGGGAATGCCGCACAGGCCGAAACCGCCAACGGCGATCGTCTGGCCGTCGCGGACGACGCCTGCAAGCGCCTCGGCGGCGCTGGCGTAGACCTTGTTCATGGTTCGCTCCTTCCTCGGTAGCCCTCGTCGCCGATCCCGCCGCAAGGGTGTGCGGCGCACGACGCAAGGAAATTGTAACGGTACAATCAGCGGCGGCTGCCGCGCTCTCGTCCGACCGAAAGGATACGCAAGGCGCGCCGCCTACGCCATTACGTAAAAATACATAAGTAGATGCCCGCCATCGATTACCAGACCGCTTTCCAGCTCGCCCCCGTGGGGCTGGTGCTGTCCCGCGAGCGCAAGATCGAAGACTGCAACGACGAGGTCTGCCGCATCTTCGGCACCACGCGGCAGGCGCTGATCGGCGAATCGTTCCAGGTACTCTACCCCACCGCAGACGAATTCGAGAGGACCGGCGCACGCATCGTACCGATCATGAACAAGCGCGGTATGTACTCGGACGAACGGATCATGAAGCGGGCCAGCGGGGAACTGTTCTGGTGCCACGTCACCGGTCGCTCGCTGGACCGATCTCAGCCGCTGGGTGCGGGCATCTGGACGTTCGAGGACCTCTCCCAGAAGCGCCAGGTCACGGCGGAACTCACTGCACGCGAGCGCGATATCGCCGCGCAGCTTGTGGAAGGCAAGACCAGCAAGCAGATCGGCAAGCTGCTGGCGATCAGTCCGCGCACCGTCGATATCTATCGGGCGCGGCTGATGAAGAAATATGGGGCCAGTACGTCGGTGGATCTGGTGCAGCGGTTGGTGAACCACTGAGCGCTTCCCTTGCGCTGGTTCCGTCGTATCACCCTTCGATGATTGCCCTGATCTCCGGCGGCACCGGCACCGACTTTTCGATCGAGTAATCGCACCACACCACCTTGGCGCCGCCCTCAGCCCACACCACATCAGGCATGTCGGTACGCACGATTTCCATACGCGTCTCGAAGCTCGTGCGGCCAAGCTGGCCGGCATAGAGCCGGCATTCGATCGTGCCCGGATAGCGCAACTGCTTCAGGAACGTCATATGGGCATTGATGATGACCGGCCCCTGCCCGTTCGGATCCTTGCCACCGCGACCGAGCGACGCAAACCACTCGATGCGCGCCTGTTCCAGGTACTGGAAATAGACAGTGTTGTTGACATGGCCCATCGCGTCCATGTCGCCCCAGCGGATCGGCAGGACCGCTGTAAAGACGTGCTTCATCACGATCTCCAATGCAACAGGCCCGCCGATACCGACGGGCCTGCCCGATGATTTAGCGCTTGGCGATCGAGGCTTCCGCCTTGGTCACCAGATCGGCGCCAATCTGCTTCTTCCACTTGTCGTAGACCTTGGCGGTGGCCTTGCGGAAGGCGTCATGCTCGGCCGGCGTCAGGTGCGTGACCTTCACGCCGTGGGTCTCCATGTCCTTCCACGCCGGCGCGCCCGGCTCGGCCAGGCCCTTGCGGGCCAGCGCGATTTCCTGCTTGCCGGCGTCGATGGCGGCCTGCTTGACGATCTCGCGGTCGGCCGGCGTCCAGCTTTCCCAGATCTGCTTGTTGACCACGAAGATCAGCGGATCGGCCACGTAGCCCCAGGTCGTCACGAACTTCTGGCCCACCGTGTACAGCTTGGCCGCGGCGAACACCGATTGCGGGTTCTCCTGGCCATCCACGGCGCCCGATGCCATGGCCGGCTGTGCATCGGCCCAACTCATCTGCGTCGGATTGGCGCCCAGCGCGTTGAAGGTCTCGATGTACAGCGGCGAGCCCACCACGCGCAGCTTCATGCCCTTGAGGTCTTCAGGCTTGTGGATTTCCCTCTTCGAGTTGGACACTTCGCGAAAACCGTTTTCGCCCCATGCCAGCGGCACCACGCCCGCTTTTTCCAGCGTCGTGAAGATGTGCTTGCCGACTTCGCCCTGCGTCAGCGAATCCAGCGCCTTGTAGTCGGGCATCAGGAACGGCAGCGAGAACAGGTTCAGCTCCTTGACCTGCGGCGACCAGTTGATGGTCGAGCCCACGGCCATGTCGATCACGCCCTGGCGGATCGCCGAGAACTCGCGCGTCTGGTCGCCGGCGACCAGCGAGGTGCCCGGGTACAGCTTGATGTTGATGCGGCCGTTGGTGCGCTGCTTGACCAGGTCGGCCCAGATCTCGCCGCCCTTGCCCCACGGGAATGCCGGGCCGAGCACCAGCGACATCTTGTACTCGGGCTTGTAGGTCTGGGCCATGGTGGCGGCGGGCGCAAAGGCGGCAGCGGCGATCGTGGCAGCGATCGACAGCATCAGGGCACGGCGTTTCATCAGGTCTCTCCTCTTGGGAATCGTTGCTTGCAGCTTGTTGTATGTAGCGGGCATCAATAGCCCAGATAGTCCGGCAACCACGTCGCCAGCGGCGGATAGGCCAGCACCATCAGCATGGCGATGAACATCGCCAGCAGCATCCAGACCACCCAGGGCACGGTCTCCTCCATGCGCACGCGGGCAATCCGGCACGACACCATCAGGTTCACGGCCAGCGGCGGCGTGAACTGCCCCAGCGCCACCTTGAGCGTGAGCACCACCCCGAACCACACCGGGTTCCAGTGGAACGCGTTGGCGATCGGCAGCAGCAGCGGCACGAAGATCAGGAAGATAGAAATGCCGTCCAGGAACATGCCAACCGTCATCAGCAGCAGCACGATCAGCGCCAGCACGCCGTATTCGCCGAGACCGGAGTTGGCGATCGCGTTTGCGAGCGGGTCAATGACGCCGAGCGTCGACAGCGCATACGCGAAGATGCCAGCCAGCGCGACCACCAGGAGGATCACGGCCGAGGTCTCCGCCGCCTCCTGGAAGATCACGAACAGGTCCTTCATGCCAATGCTGCGGTAGATCACCATGCCCACGAACAGGCCATAGACCACCGCAACCACCGCGGCTTCGGTTGGCGTGAACCAGCCGGCGCGCATGCCACCGAGAATCAGGAATGGCGCGACCAGGCCCCAGGCTGCCTCGCGCAGGCTCTTCCAGAACGGCGGGCGCGGCAGCGCGGCTTCGATGGCGCCCATGTTGTGCTTGCGGGCCAGCCACACCGCCGGCACGATCAGCGCCACGCCGGCCAGCACGCCCGGGATCATGCCGGCCGCGAACAGCGCAGGCACCGAAGCACCCGGCACCAGCACGCTGTAGATGATGAAGGCCACCGAAGGCGGAATCAGGATGTCGGTCGCCGCCGCGGCGCCGACCACTGCCGCGCTGTACGAACCCGGATAGCCGGCCCGCGACATCGCCGCGATCATCACGCCGCCGACGGCGGCCGCGTTGGCGGGGCCAGAGCCCGAAATGCCGCCGAGAAACATGGCCACCAGAATGGCGACCAGCGGCAGCATGCCGGGGCCACGCCCGACGATAGCGATGGCAAACGTCACCAGGCGCTGCGCCACGCCAGAGCGATCAAAGATCGATCCGACCAGCACGAACATGGGAATGGCCAGCAGCGGATACTTGGCCAGACCGGCATAGAAGTTCTGCGGCACGGCCAGCAGGCCGAACATCTGGGTATCGAGGTTCGACAGGCCGATGGCGACAAGCCCGCCAAGGCCCAGCGATACGCCGATGGGCACGCCCAGCAGCATCAGGCCGATAAAGACCACGAACAGGATGATGGCGACCAGTGTCATGGCTTGCGCCCCGCTTGTTCGTTGCGGGCGGCATGCAGCCCCTTGAGCGCGCGCACGTTGCGCGCCATCAGCCCGAACGCGCGCAGCGCGATCGCGGCCGACAGCACGGGCAACCAGACCGAGTACCACCAGCTCGGTACGCCGATGCCTGGGGACGTTTCGCCAAAGGTGTATTCATCCCACGTAATGCGCGCCCCCAATACTGCCAACGCGATAAACATCACGGCGACCGCCAGCGCCGACAGGATGGCCAGCCGTTTCTGCCGTGCCTCGCTGCCACGCTCGAAAAAAAATTCGATACGGATATTCCGATCGCGCGCCACGGCCGCACTGCCGGCCACTAACGCGAGCACGATCATCAGAAAGACCGAGAATTCCTCGGTCCATGCGAACGATTCGTCGGTGAAGTAACGGACCACCACATTGGCGAAGGTGATGCAGACCAGCAGCACCATCACGATCACGCCGATCCAGTCCTCGACGCGGGGTGACACCCGGAAGTCGGCGTCTTGCGCCTCGTCTGCCGCCTGCGGGATGACCGCGGAATCGACGACGTGTTGCGGCACGGCGTCACGCCGTGCCTGCTCTTGTTGCTCCATCTCCCCGGCCTCCGGTCCGGGCTGCTCGGGCGAATCAGGCTGATCGGCCACCGCAGCTTATTTTGTATGTAAAGACTTAATCAGAAAACATGGCGGATTATGCCAAGACTGGGCCGCCCTGTATCGGGTTTTATGATTACCCGAGTGGAAGACACGCTCGAATATCGCCCAAGGGGACCGGATAAGCCCTGGAACGACCCATGAAAAACGCTGCCCGCCGGCTTTTGGCCCGGGCAGCGGAGCGGCGTCTCGACGCCTGTTGCCTTCCCCCTTTGGGGTCAGACCATGCCGTCGTCGGCGGTGATCACAGCGCCGTTAATGAATTGCGACTGGTCAGAAGACAGCAGAAGCAGCAGGCCATCCAGGTCTTCCGGCTTGCCCAGGCGCTTGCGGGGCAGCATCTGGATCAGCTTCTGGCCGGCATCGGTATCCCAGTGATGGTGGTTGATGTCGGTGTCGATATAGCCGGGGCAGATCGCATTCACGTTGATGCCGTGGCGCGCCCACTCGAGCGACATCGCTTTGGTCATGTGGACCACCGCGGCCTTGCTCATGCAGTAGATGCCGATTTGCGACAGCACCTTCAGGCCAGCCACCGACGCGACATTGATGATGCGCGCCTGCGGCAGCGGGTTGCCATTCTTCTCGGCGCCCTTCGCACGCGCAATCATGCGCTTGGCGACTTCCTGCGCGACGAAGAAGGCGCCGCGCGTATTGGTGTCGAAGACAAAATCGAAGTCTTCCGTGGTGACGTCGGTCAACCGTTGCGTCGTGGAGACGCCCGAATTATTGACGAGGATGTCGATGGATCCCGCCTCGGTTTCCGCGTGCGCGACAGCCGAACGGATGCTGGCCTGGTCGGTCACGTCCAGGCGCACCACATGGGCGCTGCCGCCATCGGCCTCGATCGATGCGCGCAGGTCCTTGAGGCGCTCGGTGCGGCGCGAGGCCAGCACCACCTTGGCGCCGGCGGCGGCGAGAACGGTTGCAAAACGCGAGCCCAGCCCGCTCGAGGCACCGGTCACCAGCGCGACCTTGCCCTCCAGATTGATCGACAAACCCATATCTGCCTCTGTGTGCCCGCTGACCATGTGGCGTACCCTGCCTAACGTGATTCGAAAGGCAGGATACCAAAAAAAAGAACGACCGTTCCAAAAAAAATCTTGCCTGAGGGTGACGAGTCCCGGACAATGCCGGAGATTCTAAGAACTTGGCTAGTAAAGGGAAAGAGGGAAAACGCGCGGAACCGCGCATCCTGGCGCCCTTTGCGCGCAGGCCGGTTCGCTACGAACAAACAAGCATTTCCCACAATTGCAGGCAAGGCGCCAAGAAACAGAGGGTTAGAGACAATGGATCAGCAGCAACTCCTGGAGCAGTTCGGGCCACGTGAGGCCATGGAATACGATGTGGTCATCGTCGGCGGCGGTCCTGCCGGCCTGGCCACGGCCATCCGCCTCAAGCAACTGGCACAGGAGAAGGGCAACGACGTCAACGTCTGCGTGCTCGAAAAGGGCTCGGAGCCCGGCGCGCACATCCTGTCTGGCGCCATCATGGACCCCCGCGCACTCAATGAACTGTTCCCGAACTGGAAGGAACTGGGCGCGCCGCTGAACCAGCCCGTCACCGAGGACCGCTTCCTGTTCCTCAACGAATCCGGCTCCAAGGGCACCCCGAACGCGCTGCTGCCGGAATGCTTCCACAACCACGGCAACTACATCGTCAGCCTGTCCAACGTCACGCGCTGGCTGGGCCAGCAGGCTGAAGCGCTGGGCGTGGAAATCTTCCCCGGCTTCCCGGCCGCTGAGGTGCTCTACAACGAAGACGGCTCGGTCAAGGGCGTGGCCACCGGCAACATGGGCATCGGCAAGGAAGGCGAGCCCACCGACAACTTCCAGCTCGGCATGGAGCTGCATGCCAAGTACACGATTTTCGCCGAAGGCGCGCGCGGCCATCTGGGCAAGCAGCTGATCGCGAAGTTCAAGCTCGACGCCGGCAAGGACCCGCAGAGCTACGGTATCGGCATCAAGGAATTGTGGGAAATCGACCCGGCCAAGCACAAGCCTGGCCTGGTGGTTCATACCGCCGGCTGGCCGCTGGATCCGGCCACCTACGGCGGCTCGTTCCTGTACCACATGGAAGACAACAAGGTCGCGGTCGGTTTCGTGGTCGGCCTCGACTACAGCAACCCGTGGCTGTCGCCGTTCGAGGAATTCCAGCGCTTCAAGACCCACCCGGAGATCCGCACGTTCTTCGAAGGCGGCAAGCGCCTGTCCTACGGCGCGCGCGCAATCACCGCAGGCGGCCTGCTGTCGCTGCCGAAGACCGTGTTCCCGGGCGGCGCTCTGGTCGGCTGCGATGCTGGCTACCTGAATGCCTCGCGCATCAAGGGCAGCCACGCCGCGATCAAGACCGGCATGATGGCCGCTGAAGCCGCCTATGACGCGCTGCAAGCCGGCCGCCAGGGCGACGAGCTGACCGCCTACCCGGCCGCGTTCGAGCAGAGCTGGCTGCACAAGGAACTGCTGCAGGCCAAGAACTTCAAGCAGTGGTTCAAGAAGGGCCGCACCACCGCCACGCTGATGACCGGCATCGAGCAATGGCTGCTGCCGAAGCTCGGTATCCGCAACCCGCCCTGGACCATCCACCGCACCAAGCCGGACCACGTCTACCTGAAGCCGGCGGCCGAGTGCGAGAAGATCGTCTACCCGAAGCCGGACGGCAAGCTAACCTTCGACCGCCTGAGCTCGGTGTTCATCAGCAACACCAACCACGAAGAAAACCAGCCGGCTCACCTGACGCTGAAGGACGCCAGCGTGCCGGTCAACGTCAACTGGGAAAAGTTTGCCGGCCCCGAAAGCCGCTACTGCCCGGCCGGCGTGTACGAGTTCGTGCAGGACGAGGCCTCCGGCAAGGAGCGTCTGCAGATCAACGCGCAGAACTGCGTGCACTGCAAGACCTGCGACATCAAGGACCCGACGCAGAACATCGTGTGGGTCACGCCGGAAGGCGGCGGCGGCCCGAACTATGTGAACATGTAAGGGCTGTGCCCGGCCATTGGCCGGGCCTCCAAACGAGAAGAGGCACCCGCGGGTGCCTCTTCTCGTTTGATGCGGTGTATCAGCGGTGGACGCCCAGACCGCTGCTGGTCAGCAATTGCTCGTAGATGAAGCACTGAAGCAAGGTCATCTCGCGTTCACCCAGTACGTCGAACGAAATGCCGAAGGACGGGAATTCGGCGTCCGCAGTGTCGCTGGTAACGGCGCGGACCCAGGCATCGGCAACGATCTCGCTATCGAGCGATGCGGTGCGCAGGCGGAAGCGTAGCTGCACACGGCTGCCCGTGACGGGCGCCGGCCCGGCAGCATGTATCTGCGCTCCTCCGGTGCTGAGGTCCGACACCATGACCAAGCGCGCGGCACCGTTTGCCATCTCGGCGGAAAACGCGTCTTGATCCGCCTCCTGAAAACTTTCCTGCGACTGGGTCATGTAGGCAGCCATCCGGGTCGGCACACGTGCCGCCTTGCGCACCGGCATCTGGTCAAGCTGCGAGGGCGCCGACAACACCAGATAGCGAAACGGGCTACGGCAGACCGCGGTGATCGTCGAGGTAAAGCTGTGGATGACACGGCCCGAGAATCCGCGTAGCAGCAGCGTATCGCCCGCTTGCACAGGCAGATCCCGCCCGCCCAGTTGCGGCCAGGTCATGAACAAACCCTGTTCCACGAAGCCGATCAAGCGGCTGGCCGCGGCGCGGCTGTTGTCGCCCGGCTGTTTGACGTGCAATAGTGTCCCGACCTGCAACCCCAGCGGGCCCCGCGGAAGCGGATCATCCTGGGAATCCCCGCCCGAATCCGCTTCCAGGCGGCACAGTTCGCCATGGCGGAACACCAGCGCAACATCGCGCGTATCGGGAATAACGTTGCCGCTGCCCAGCACCAGATTGCCGTCGCCGTCTAGCAGCGACCAGGGCAAGGGAGCCCCCACGGGAAGATCGTTGGGCGAGAGATGGATCATGATTACTCCGGCATGCGATGCGGCCAAGGCCTGACAGATTGTGTGGCGACTGCGGACTGCGCAGTATGCGCCACCCGTTTCATATCGACGCGTATCGGAAAACATTGAGCGACATTTTCAAGCGCGGGCGGCCGCCTCTTGACGATCAGGACTCCGATCGGCAGAATCCAATCGAAATCTGTCTGACAGCCTGACACTTAAGAATCATCGTGGATATCCTGCCCCGCCCGGCCTCGCTGGCCAACCGCATCGCCCAATCGCTACGCGAGGACATTGCCGCGGGCCGGTTCGCAACCGGCGCGCGCTTGCCCGCCGAGTCGGCACTGGCCGAAAAGTTTGGCGTGAGCCGCCCGATCGTGCGCGAGGCGATCGCTTTGCTTAAGGCGGACGGCATCCTCGTAACGCGCAAGGGAGCTGGCGCCTACGTCTCTGATACCCCAGGCGGACAAGCGTGGCGCGTCGCCAGCGCACCGGACGGCGGTCCGACGCTGGCCCAGCTGTTCGAGCTGCGCATGGTCGTGGAAACCGCGTGCGCCGAAATGGCCGCGGCACGCAGGACAGAGGCGGACCTGCTGCAGATCCGCGAGGCACTGGCTGGCATGCAGGACCAGGCCGGCGATTTCGCGGCCGCGGCTGCTGCCGATATCGCGTTTCACCACGCCATCGCCCAGGCCGCGCACAACCCGTGCTTCACCGGGCTGACCGATTTCGTCAGCCAGCAGATGCTGGCCGCGCGCCAGCGCGCCTGGGAAAACACCGCCCGCTTGCAGGTTCGGGACGGCGCCGCGCGGGCCGCGGATTCAGAACACGCGGCGCTGGTGGACGCGATTGCCGGCGGCAACCCGGCCACTGCGCGGCAGGCGGCACTCGACCACCTGAACGCCGCCGCCGGACGGCTGGGCCTTCGCCTGGCCTGAGACGGTCAGGCGCATATCGAATACAGCATCAACCAGAACAAGGGAAAGACTATGGAGAACGTCGATTGCGTGGTGATCGGTGCAGGCGTCGTCGGGCTGGCTGTCGCCAGGGCGCTGGCGCAGAACGGGCGCGAAGTGATCATCCTGGAGGCCGAGAATGCGTTCGGCACCATTACCAGCGCGCGCAACAGCGAGGTGATCCATGCCGGCATCTACTATCCGGCCGGCTCGCTCAAGGCCGAACTATGCGTACGCGGCAAGGAGATGCTGTACGAGTACTGCGCCTCGCACCACGTTGCCCATCAGCGTTGCGGCAAGCTGATCGTCGCCACGAGCGAGGCGCAGGTCGCCACGCTGGAAGGCATCCGAGCGAAGGCCGCGGCCAATGGCGTGCATGACATGCAGCTGCTGACCCGAGCCGAAGCGCAGGCCCTGGAGCCGCAACTGCAATGCCACGCCGCCCTGCTCTCGCCATCGACCGGCATCGTGGACAGCCACGGCTTGATGACAGCGCTGCTCGGCGACGCCGAAAGCGCGGGCGCGATGCTGGCCGTACAGTCGCCGGTGCTGCGCGGCGCGATCACGCCTGCAGGCATCGAGCTTGAAGTCGGCAGCGAGGACGGCGGCAGCACCACGCTGCTGGCCCGCTCGGTCGTCAACTCGGCCGGCCTGACCGCGCCCGAACTGGCTCGGCGTATCGACGGCATGCCGGAAGACCACATCCCGCCGCAGTATTACGCCAAGGGCTGCTATTTCACGCTAGCCGGGCGTGCGCCGTTTTCGCGCCTGATCTATCCGGTGCCCGAAGCCGCCGGCCTCGGCGTGCACCTGACGATCGACATGGGCGGGCAAGCCCGCTTCGGCCCGAATGTGCGATGGATCGACGACATCGAATACAGCGTCGACCCCGCTGATGCAGACAGCTTCTATGACGAGGTGCGCCGCTACTGGCCGGCGCTCGCCGACGGGGCGTTGCAGCCCGGCTATGCCGGCATCCGTCCGAAGATCAGTGGCCCGCATGAAGTTGCCGCCGATTTCCGCATCGATGGCCCCGCGGTGCACGGCGTGCCGGGACTGGTTCACCTGTTCGGCATCGAGTCCCCGGGGCTGACCTCGTCGCTGGCCATCGCCGAACGCGTGGCCGCCGAATTGTCCTGAGCCGCGCCCGAGCCGCTACGGAAACTCATCGCGGCACAGATGGCACCCGCGGCAGCAGCGGCCGCCGCAAGACCGAAGGTATGCGCGGGGGCGAGCGCCTTCCAGGTCCAGCCCATCACCAGCCCACCCAGTGTGCCGCCAACGCCGTAGGAAATCCCCGTGTACAGCGCCTGTCCCCTGCCCTGCAGCGGCCCGGCGAACCAGTGCTGCAGGCGCTTGAGGCTGGCGCTGTGGTGCGCGGCAAACGTGGCGGCGTGGAGCACCTGCACGGCGGCCATCAGCCACAGCGCTTCCGGAAAGTAGCCGGTCAGCCCAAATCGCACCGCGGCCAGCACGAAGGTCCCGGCCAGGATCGTCCCGAGCGGCACGCGCGCGAACAACCGGCCCTGGAAATAGAAGAACACGATCTCGGCAACCACGCCGATCGTCCACATCACGCCGATCGCAAACTTGCTGTACCCCAGCCGCTCCAGATAGAGTGAATAGAACACGTACAGCGCCGCGTGCGCGAACATCATCAGGAACGCCGACGCGAAGAACCACGCCACATCGGGCCGCCGCAGCAACGGCAGTGCGGGCGGCGGTCGCACGCGCGGACCCTCGTCGGGCGCGTCGCGCATGCCGAACACCATCGCCATCAGGATCGCGAGCATCGTGCTGGCGACCCATGGAAAGGTCTGCATGCCGAGTTGCTGGAACAGCGCGCCGCCCGCCAATACGGCTGCGATGAAACCGACCGAGCCGAACATGCGGATGCGGCCATAGCGGTGGTCAAACGCGCCGTAGCGGCGCAGCGTGGAAATGGTCAGGGCATCGCCGAGCGGCGACATCGCGCTGGTGATGAGGCTGATGGCCACCATCATTGCCATCATGCCGCCGTAGCTATGCACGGCCGGCAGCGTAAGGAACGCGGCGAGTGCGCCCACGGCCGTGAAACGCAGGATGCGCACGCGCGTGTGCATCATGTCCGAAAGCCAACCCCACAGGTACGGGCCGAGGATGCGGCTGAACTGGAATGAGGCCATCAGCACGCCGATCTGCACGGCGTTGAAGCCGCGCGCGGCGAAGAACAGGCTGACGAACGGCGAAATCACGCCGACGTAGCCGTAGTACCCCAGGTAGAAGAGACCGAAGCGGCCATATTCGGGCCGCGCCGGAACGGCGCTGACGGTCTCGGGCGCCGCGGCCAACTCAGCCGGGCTGGCCAGGGGCCTGCGCGGGGATGCGCGGCGTGTCCACCTTGACGTCGCCGCACTGCGCGCGGTGGCGCAGCGCGTGGTCGACCAGCACGAGCGCGAGCAGCGCCTCGGCGATCGGCGTCGCGCGGATGCCCACGCACGGATCGTGGCGGCCGAAGGTCTCGACCGTCGCGGCATTGCCGGCCTTGTCGATCGACTCGCGCGGCGTGCGGATGCTGGAGGTCGGCTTGATCGCCAGCGACACGGTGATGTCCTGACCCGTGGAAATGCCCCCGAGGATGCCACCCGCGTTATTGCCGCGGAAGCCCTGCGCGGTAAGCTCGTCGCCGTGCTCGCTGCCGCGCTGCTCCACGCTCTTGAAGCCGGCGCCAATCTCCACGCCCTTGACCGCGTTGAGGCCCATCATCGCATGCGCGATATCGGCATCGAGGCGATCGAACAGCGGCTCACCAAGGCCCACTGGCACATTGCTGGCAACGACTTCGATGCGCGCGCCGACCGAATCGCCGTCGCGGCGCAGCGCGTCCATATAGGTTTCGAGTTCCGGAACGATGTCCGCATTGGCGGCGAAGAACGGGTTCTCGGGCACATGCGACCAGTCGCTGAACGGCACCTCGATTTCGCCCAGCTTCGACATATAGCCGCGGATTTCCGTGCCGAACTGCTCGCGCAGCCACTTCTTGGCCACGGCGCCCGCCGCCACGACCGGTGCGGTCAGGCGCGCCGACGAGCGGCCGCCGCCGCGATAGTCGCGGATGCCGTACTTCTGCCAGTAGGTGTAGTCGGCATGCCCGGGGCGGAACGTCTCGACGATATTCCCGTAGTCCTTGCTGCGCTGGTCGGTGTTGCGGATCAGCAGGCAGATCGGCGTGCCCGTGGTCTTGCCTTCGAACACGCCCGACAGGATCTCGACCTGGTCCGGTTCCTTGCGTTGCGTGACGTGCCGCGAAGTACCCGGCTTGCGGCGGTCCAGGTCGCCCTGGATATCGGCTTCGGTCAGATCCATGCCCGGCGGGCAACCGTCCACCACCGCGCCGATGGCGGGCCCGTGCGATTCGCCGAAGGTGGTGACAGTGAAGAGCAGGCCAAGGGTATTGCCGGACATGATGGAAACCGCACAGAAATTGGGGACGGCCTACATTGTAAGGCCATTGCCGCCGGTTCTGCGCCCGCTTGCCGCTCAGCGGCGCGACAGGTCGCCGCTGAGCGCGGTGGCGGGATCGAAATCGGGATAGAACTCCTGGCGCATGCGTTCGACGTAGGCGACGAGGTTGGAATGTTCTTCCGCGGCCGTGCGGATCGGGGTGTCAAAGACCGGGCACAGCAGGCTGCCGGCAAACGCGAACAGCGTGGCATCGGCGCCGCATGGCTTGCCTCCCATCAGGTACTGGCGGTCGCCAAGGATGTCTGCGATCGATGTCACGCCCTTGTTGGCCAGCGCTACCAGCTCTTCTTCGCTATGCCGCCCCAAACCCTGATTCCACAATGTGCGGCGCACCTTGTGCCGTACGAGCCGCTCGGCCAGCCCACGCATCGGCGCGGGCACGCCCCGGAAGAACTGCGCTGGACCGCGCTCGAAGTTCGCCTCATCGAGCCACCGTACGCGCGCCACGGCCCAGTACAGGTTGTCTTCCATGAGCTTCTCGGCGGCCCAGGCGATGCCCCGCTCTTCCGTGCTCAGATCCCCATCGAAATCGATGTGGTAAGTTTTCTCGATATGCCAGCGGATCAGCGTGGAATCGGCCACGATGCGCCCCATATCGTCGAGATAGGGCAGCTTGCCCTTGGGCGCACGCCGCAGGCTGCCGCGCCTGGTCTCGTATGGCAGGCCGGCGAGCTTGAGCAGCATTTCGGCCTTCGTGACGAACGGGCTGGCGTCGGGAAGGCCAAAAGCGGGTCCGAACGTGTAGAGCGTCAGCATGGCGAGGTCGGAAAGGATGGCGTCAGAGCGCCGGCTAGCGCCATTCGCCGCGCAGCGAGGTCACCATCTGCTGCAGGCCTTCCGGCGTAGCGCTTTCCGGCGGCACCGGCTCGCCCACGACGAGCTCAAGCCGGCTCAGGATGCCGCGCCGGAACGGCCGCGTCATGGCCGCCCCGCCCTTGCGCGAGAAGAAGCTGCCCCACAGGCCGCGCAAGGCCATGGGCACCACCGTGACCGGCGTGCGCTGGATGATCTGCTGCACGCCCTGCTTGAACGGATTGATCTCTCCGTTAGCGGTGATCTTGCCTTCCGGGAAGATGCAGACCAGGTCCCCGTCCTGCAACGCAGCGGCCACGTCATCGTAGGCCTTGGCCAGCAGCGCGGGATCTTCATGCGCGGGCGCGATCGGAATAGCACGCGCATGCCGGAAGAACGACGACATCAACGGGACCTTGAAGATGCGATGGTCCATCACGAAGCGCACGGGGCGCGGGCTGGCAGCCATCAGCACCACCGCATCGGCGAAGCTCACGTGGTTGCAGACGAGCACGGCCGGGCCGTCTGCCGGGATACGCTCGGCATTCACCCGACGCAGCCGGTACACCGTATGCACCAGGATCCAGGCCACGAAGCGCAGCAGGAATTCCGGTACCAGCGAGTAGATGTAGATCGCGACCAGCGCATTGAGCAGCCCCACCACCAGGAACAGCTCCGGAATGCTGAAGCCCGCCTGCGTGAGCGCCACGCCTAGCAGCGAAGCGCCGATCATGAAAAAGCTGTTGAGGATGTTGTTCGCGGCGATGATCCGCGCACGATGCGTCGGCGCACTGCGGCTCTGGATCAGTGCATACAGCGGCACGCTGTAGAAACCGCCAAACATCGCGAGCAGCAGCAGGTCCGCCAGCACGCGCCAGTGGCGCGGCTCGGCAAGGAAGCCGCCGATACCCGTCAGCGTGCCGCTCGCCTGCCCGTGGCTGGCGAAGTACAGGTCCACGGCAAACAGCGTCATGCCGATCGAGCCGAACGGCACCAGGCCGATCTCGACATGCCGGCCCGACAGCCGTTCGCACAGCAGCGAGCCGATGCCGATGCCGATCGAGAACACCGCGAGCAGCAGCGTCACCACGTTCTGGTCGCCACCAAGCACGTCCTTGGCAAAGCTGAAGAACGACGTCAGGAACGTCGCGCCGAGAAACCACAGCCACGAAATGCCAAGCAGGCTCAGGAAGACCGTGCGGTTCTCGCGCGCCAGCATCAGGTTGCGCCAGGTCTCCGTGAACGGGTTCCAGTTGATGCGCAGGTCGGGCTGTGGCGCGGGCGACACGGGCACGCCGCCGGACACGACGCGCCCAGCCACGGCAATGGCGATGCAAGCGATGCCGACGTACAGCGGACCCATGAGCTTGCCACCCTGCTCCAGGCCTGCCATTTCGCCGCCGATCAGCGTGCCGATCAGGATCGCGACAAAGGTGCCCATCTCGACCAGCCCGTTGCCGCCAACCAGTTCGGTTTCGTCGAGGTGCTGCGGCAGGTAGGCGAACTTCACCGGGCCGAACAGCGTGGAATGCAGCCCCATCAGGAACGTGCCTGTATAGAGCAGCGTCGCGCTGTGCCAGGCAAATCCGGCGCACCCGAGCACCATGATGGCGATCTCGAGCGACTTCACCAGTCGGATCAGGCGCGACTTTTCGATCTTGTCGGCGATCTGCCCGCTGGTCGCAGAAAACAGCACGAACGGAGCGATGAAGATCGCAGAGATCAGGAATGCGGCGCTGCGGGCATCCACGCCCTCGAACAGTGCCGTGTGGTAGGTCACCAGCGAGGTGAAGGCGACCTTGAAGACGTTGTCGTTCATCGCCCCCAGGAACTGGGTCCAGAAAAATGGGGCGAAACGGCGCGCGCCGAGCAGTCGGAACTGGCTGTGTTGGCTCATGTTGGCAGGCCCGGGGGCCCGGATCGGTTGGCCCCGGGATTCTGCCGGGGCGGCTTTCCGGCCGCCATCATGCCATCAGCGCATGGCCGGACTGCACCGGGCCGGGACAGACCAGGCCCGGCGTTGCTCAGTCTGCGCGCTCTTCGGGCCAGTCGCGGATATAGGCCTTGAGCATCTTGTTCTCGAAGCTCTGGTCTTCCACCACGGCCTTGGCCACGTCGTAGAACGAGATCACGCCCATCAGCGTGCGGTTGTCGAGGATCGGCAGGTAGCGGGTGTGACGCTCCAGCATCATGCGGCGGACCTCATTGACGTCGGTCTCCATGGTGCAGGTGAGCGGCGCATCATCCATCACCTTGCGGATGCTGGTGGTGCCGACGCTGCCGCCGTTCTTGGCCAGCGTCTCGATGATCTCGCGGAAGGTCAGCATGCCGACCAGGTCGCCGTACTCCATCACCACCAGCGAGCCGATGTCGTGCTCGGCCATGGTGTGGACGGCAACCAGCAATGCGGTGTCAGGCGTCACGGTGTAGAGCGTATTGCCCTTGATCTGGAGGATGTCGCTGACTTTCATATTTGTCTCCGCTACCGGTGCCTGCGGCATGGCGCCCGATGGGGCCTGATGCCTGATCTTTTCTGTTGCTGGGAAATTGGGATTTGCGCGGACAAGGGGGTGCCCGTGCGCCGATCCTAGCCGAAATCAGCCGCATAAGTAAAGCACAGGCCGGTTTCCGGGCGGATGGCCCCACCGTCTCACGCACGGTGCTACGATGCAGCCCGGAGACAACTCTCGCCCGAATCGCCATGTCTGGTACCCGTTTCGACACGCTGGCGCTGCACGCCGGCGCCGCGCCCGATCCCGCCACGGGGGCCCGGGCCACGCCCATCCACCTGAGCACCTCGTTCGTGTTCAAGGACAGCGAGCATGCCGCCTCGCTGTTCAACATGGAGCGCGCCGGCCACGTTTACTCGCGCATTTCCAACCCCACCGTGGCGGTACTGGAAGAACGCATTGCCGCACTGGAAGGCGGCGCGGGCGCGATCGCGACTGCCTCGGGCCAGGCTGCGCTGCACCTTGCCGTGGCCACGCTGATGGGCGCCGGCTCGCATATCGTTGCGTCCACCGCGCTGTATGGCGGCTCGCAGAACCTTCTGCATTACACGCTGCGCCGCTTCGGCATCGAGACCACCTTCGTCAAGCCGCGCGACATCGACGGCTGGCGCGCCGCCATCCGCCCGAACACGCGACTGCTGTTCGGCGAATCGCTCGGCAATCCGGGCCTCGATGTGCTGGACATCCCGACGCTGGCGCAGCTCGGCCAGGACAACGGCATTCCGCTGCTGGTCGATTCCACGTTCACCACGCCCTACCTGCTGCGCCCGTTCGACCACGGCGCGGGCCTGCTCTACCATTCGGCCACCAAGTTCCTGGGCGGCCACGGCACCACCATCGGCGGCGTGCTAGTGGAAGGCGGCACGTTCGATTTCGAGGCCTCCGGGCGCTTCCCGGAACTGTCGGAGCCGTATGAAGGCTTCCACAACATGGTCTTCACCGAGGAAAGCACGGTCGCTCCGTTCCTGCTGCGCGCGCGCCGCGAAGGCCTGCGCGACTTTGGCGCCTGCATGAACCCGATGGCCGCGTGGCAACTGCTGCAAGGCGTGGAAACGCTGCCGCTGCGCATGGCGCGCCATGTCGAAAACACGCGGCGCGTGGTGCAGTTCCTGGCGTCGAACCCGATGGTCGAATCGGTCGCGTATCCCGAACTGGAATCGCACCCCGACTACGAACTGGCCAAGCGCCTGCTGCCGCGCGGCTGCGGGGCGGTGTTCAGCTTCAACCTCAAGGGCAACCGCGAAGCCGGCAAGCGCTTCATCGAAAGCCTGTCGCTGTTCTCGCACCTGGCCAATGTCGGCGACGCCCGCTCGCTGGTGATCCACCCGGCCTCGACCACGCACTTCCGCATGGATGCCGCCGCGCTGCAGGCGGCCGGTATCACCGAGGGGACCATCCGCCTGTCGATTGGCCTCGAAGACGCCGACGACCTGATCGACGACCTCAAGCGCGGCCTGAAGGCTGCGGAGAAGGCGATGAGCGGCAAGGGAGGGCAAGCCTGATGGAACTGAAGATCGCAGGCCAGCCGGCCTACGCCTACACCGGTGGCAAGCCGTTCGACCCCACCTTGCCCTGCGCCGTGTTCGTGCACGGTGCGCAGAATGATCACAGCGTCTGGGCGCTGCAGACCCGCTGGTTCGCGAACCACGGCTTCTCCGTGCTGGCAGTGGACCTGCCGGGCCACAACCGCAGCAAGGGCGCGCCGCTGGCCACCGTCGAAGAGATGGCCGACTGGGTCATGTCGCTGGTGGCTGCCGCTGGCGTGACCGCGCCCGCGCTGGTGTTCGGCCACAGCATGGGCTCGCTGATCGCGCTCGAATGCGCGGCGCGCCATCCGCAGGCGGTGCGGGGTATTGGACTGCTGGCAACGGCTTATCCGATGAAGGTATCCGATGCCCTGCTGGACGCCGCGCTGAACCGAGAAGACCAGGCCATCGCCATGGTCAATGCGTGGTCGCACTCGAGCCTGGCCAACAAGCCGTCGTTCCCGGGACCCGGCGCATGGATGCAGGGCGGCAGCCAGCGACTGATGGAGCGCGTGTCGCGTAACAATCCGTCTATCCACGTGTTCCACAACGACTTCAAGGCCTGCAACAGCTATGCGCATGGCGAAGAAGCCGCGGCGGCGCTGGTCTGCCCGGCGCTGTTCATCACGGGCAGCAAGGACATGATGACCTCGCCCAAGGCCGCGCAGGCACTCGCCGCGAAGATGGCCAATGCCAGCATGGTGTCGGTGCCTTGCGGCCACGCCATGATGGGGGAGCGGCCGGACGAAGTGCTCGACGCCCTCGCCGCCTTCGCGCGCAAGGTGGTAGCGGCGCGCTGAGCGACCCCACCAGCGGACGGGCCGCGTGGCGCCGTCCGCACCTGCCGCGCCGGGCGGACTACACTTGGTCCTATCGGAACAAGGATTCGGAGACAGCCATGGCCGGCGCCCACACGCGCGAATTCGAAAGCTTTGCGGCGTTCTACCCCTACTATCTGAGCGAACACCAGGACCGCACCTGCCGGCGCCTGCATTTCGCCGGCTCGACCGTGGCCTTGCTTTGCCTGCTGATGCTGGTTGTTACCGGAAATGCCTGGTGGCTGCTCGGCGCGGTACTGTCCGGTTACGCCTTTGCCTGGGTGGGGCACTTCGTGTTCGAGAAAAATCGCCCCGCTACGTTCCGCCACCCGCTCTACAGCCTGATGGGGGACTGGGTAATGTATGCGGATATCCTGCGCGGGCGGATTCCGTTCTGAACACCCCCCGCCCTTTTATCCCCGCCTGCCCGGCGGGACCATCTCCAGCGCTGGTCGCAGTGTCTCGTTTGCCCCGGACGCCAGTGGATCCGTGGCAACCTGCTGCCTGAACACCACGTCCAGCGGCTGATCCAGCTGCGGATTGACCAGGATCGACTTGAGCACCTCGGCGCCCTGCAGCTGCTGCGCCACCGCCGTGCGCGGCAAGCGCGGCAAGTTCAGCACCAGCCGGTCATACAAGGTCCGCAGCGGCACCTGCGACGGATCGCACAGCAGCGCCCAGTGCGCCTGCCCGCGTTCCTGCTGCAGCTTGCCGATCAGATGCATGGCCTTGAGCTTGCCGAGCAGCACGCCGAGGTAATCGGCCTCCACGCGCAGCTTGCGGCTCAGGTCCATTTCCCCCACGCTGCGCGGTACTTCGTCGCGCGCCTTGTATAGCAGCAGCAGCACGCCGAGCGCATCGAAGAACTCACTGCCGGCGAAGGTACGCCGGCGCCAGTGACCTTGCCGCACGACCGGAAGATTGGCGGCGATGGTGGCGCCGAGCAGCGTCACCAGCCAGCTCAGGTAGATCCACAACAGGAAAATCGGCAGCGCCGCAAACGTGCCATAGACCGCCGTGTACGTCGGGATATGCGTGATGAAATAGCCAAACCCACGCTTGGCGAATTCGAATGCGATGGCTGCGACAAGCCCGGCCGCGATGGCGTCGCGCCACTCGACATAAGCGTTGGGGACCGCGGTATAGAGGAACGCAAACGCAAGCGCCGACAGCACGATAGGCGTCGCGCTGACCAGCAGCCCCAATCCGATCGGCATATTGCCGACATAGCCGGCAGACACCGAGATCAGGTACGAACTGACCGACAGGCTTGCGCCGATCAGCACCGGGCCGAATGTCAGCACAGCCCAGAACATCAGCACGCGCTGCGCAAATGGCCGGCGCTGCTTGACGCGCCAGATCCCGTTGAGCGCGTCCTCGACCGTCAGCATAGTCAGCACCGATGTCAGCATCAGGCCGCCAAGGCCCATGGCCGTCAGGCCGCGCGCACTCTTGGAAAACTGGCCGAGATAGCGCGAGATCGATTCGCTGACGT
The DNA here is from genome assembly GCF_057073735.1 of Cupriavidus sp. C1SS-2L. Lineage (NCBI taxonomy): Bacteria > Pseudomonadati > Pseudomonadota > Betaproteobacteria > Burkholderiales > Burkholderiaceae > Cupriavidus > Cupriavidus sp. C1SS-2L. The sequence goes on along the minus strand of NZ_CP172708.1, from coordinate 1,358,634 downwards.
TGCCGGGAATCAGGTTCTGGAACAGGAAGGTCTCGATGTCCGAGCGGAATTCGCGGAACACCGGGAAGGCGGCCAGCAAGGCGAAGGCCACGGTCAGCACCGGCACGACCGACAGGAAGGTGGTGAAGGTGAGGCTGGCGGCAACCTGGGGCAGGCGGCCTTCGCCCGCGCGGCGCAGCGCGTAGCGCGAGAGCGCGCGCAGCTTCTGCAGACTCCATTCCCTGCGCAGGCGGGCAACGCGGGTTCCTAACATGCGGCAGCAGGCTCCTGTGTGTTGATGTGGAGAGGGGGCGACCCCGCTGACGTGGCGGGGGCACAACTATAATACGCGGATTGTTCCGCCTCCTCCGCCGTACACCCCGGGCCATACGCCTCAGGCAGCGCCCGCCGACCTGTTCCATGACCGACATCCTCGTCCTCTATTACAGCCGCCACGGCAGTACCCGCAAACTGGCCGAACTGATCGCCACCGGCATCGACAGCGTCCCCGGCGTCCAGGCGCGCCTGCGCACAGTGCCGCCTGTCTCCACCATCTGCGAAGCCACCGCTTCCGACATCCCTGCCGACGGCCCGCCCTATGCCGAATTGCGCGACCTCGAGGAATGCGCCGGCCTGGCGCTGGGCAGCCCGACGCGCTTCGGCAATATGGCTGCGCCGATGAAGTATTTTCTCGACGGCACCGTCGCCCAGTGGCTGTCGGGCGCGCTCACCGGCAAGCCGGCCTGCGTGTTCACCGCGACCGGAAGCCTGCACGGCGGCCAGGAAACCACCTTGCTGTCGATGATGCTGCCGTTGCTTCACCACGGCATGCTGATCATGGGGCTGCCCTATTCCGAGAAGGCGCTGATGACGACCACGGCCGGCGGTACCCCCTACGGCCCGAGCCACCACGCGCATGGCGACAACCGCGGCCCGGTCACCGACGACGAGGCCGCATTGGCCATGGCCATGGGAAAACGACTGGCCGAAGCGGCCCTGCGACTGGCAGGGGACCGCGCATGACCGCCGCGCCGGAGGTCAGCGACAGCGCCCTGCATAACGCCGCGCTGTATCGCCTGAGCGTCGGCAGCCTCGTCGCGCTGATGTTGCTGTGCATCGCGTGGGAGTGGTTCCTGGCACCGCTGCGGCCCGGCGGATCGTGGCTGGTCCTCAAGTTTCTGCCGCTGCTGCTGCCGTTGCGCGGCGTGCTTACGCGCGACCGCTACACCATGCAGTGGTCGTCGATGCTGATCCTGTTGTTCTTCACCGAAGGCGTCGTGCGCGCCACCAGCGACCGCGGGCCCTCTTCCACGCTGGCATGGATCGAAGTGGCGCTCACCCTGCTGTTCTTCTTCAGCACCATCTTTTACCTGCGCCCGTACAAGCGCCGGGCCAAGGCGTTGAAGACCACCTCGGCCGACACCGGCAAGTAGACGCACCCGGACACGACATGCCTGCCTCGCACCACGACTCCTTCCTCGATCTCTGCCGCGCCGCACTCGGTCCCCAGCACGTGTTGACCGATGCCGCCGACAAGGCGCCCTACCTGACCGACTGGCGCAAGCGCTACACCGGCGACGCCATTGCCATACTGCGCCCGGCCAATGCCGAGGAAGTCGCCGCCGCCGTGCATGCATGCCACGCCCACAAGATCGCCGTGGTGCCACAGGGCGGCAATACCGGCCTGTGCGGTGGCGCTACGCCGACCACGACGGATTCCGTGGTGATTTCGCTGCAGCGGCTGAACCGCGTACGGCAGGTCGATCCGCTCAATAACACCATCACGGTCGAATCCGGCGTCGTGCTGCAGCATCTGCAGGACGTGGCGCACGAACACGGCAGGCTGTTTCCGCTGAGTCTCGCGGCCGAAGGTAGCTGCACCATCGGCGGCAACCTGTCCACGAACGCTGGCGGCACCGCGGTGCTGCGCTACGGCAATACGCGCGAACTCTGCCTGGGGCTGGAAGTTGTGACGCCGAAGGGCGAGATCTGGCACGGCCTGCGCGGCCTGCGCAAGGACAACACGGGCTATGACCTGCGTGATTTGTTCATCGGCGCCGAAGGCACGCTCGGCATCATTACCGCTGCGGTCATGAAGCTGTTCCCGCTGCCGCGGGCAAGCGTTACGGCGCTGGCCGCCGTGGCGAGCCCGCGTGCGGCGCTGGCGCTGCTGGCCATCGCGCAATCGCATGCCGGTGCCATGCTGACCGGCTTCGAGCTGATGTCCGCGCTGAGCATGCGGCTCGTCACCACGCACTTCCCGCAGCTGCGCTACCCGTTTTCGGAGGTGCATCCGCAACTTGTGCTGATGGAGCTGTCCGATAGCGAAAGCGAAGACCACGCGCGCGCGATCTTCGAAAAGCTGATGCAGGTTGCCTTCGACACCGGCGTGGTCATCGACGCCGCGGTGGCCGAATCCGGGCAGCAGTCGCGCGATTTCTGGAACCTGCGTGAACACATTCCGCTTGCGCAGGTCGAGGAAGGCAAGAACATCAAGCACGACATCGCCGTGCCCGTGTCACGCGTGGCCGATTTCATCGAGACGACCGACGCGCTATTGCAGGTGTCGTTCCCCGGTGCACGCATGGTGACCTTCGGCCACCTCGGCGACGGCAACCTGCACTACAACGTATCGCCGCCGGCTGGCGTCGATCATGACGACTTCCTGCGCAACCAGGACGCCGTCAACCGCGTCGTGCATGACAGCGTGCATTCGCACGGCGGCTCGATCTCCGCCGAGCACGGCCTGGGCCAGCTCAAGCGCGAGGAGAACCGCCTTTACAAGAGCGAGGTAGAGCTGGCGATGATGCGTGCCATCAAGCAGGCACTGGACCCGCTGGGGCTGATGAACCCCGGCAAGGTCATCTGAACGCCGGCACCTCGCTGCGCACATAGGCCGCCACGGCCTCCAGCAGCAGATCGAGGTGCGCGCGCAGCATCGCAAACCCTTCGCTGCGGACAAAGCGCGCCTCGTCCAGATACAGCGCGCGATTGACTTCAATCTGCAAACTGTGCCGTCCGCGCGCGGGGTCCGAATAGGCGCCGATCAGCTCGGCGCCCTTGTAGGGCCAGTTGACCGACACGTTGTAGCCAAACCCGCGCAGACGTCCGGCCACCACCTCGATAAACTCGGCCGAACTGGTCTTGCCGTCCTGGTTGCTCACCACGAAATCCGGCCGTGCTGCGCCGTTGTCGATGTTCATCGCATTGCCGCGCGACTTCATCGAATGGCAGTCGATATGCCAGACCGCGCCGAATCGCGCGTGCTGCGTACAGATCAAGCCTGCAATCGCGGCGTGGTACGGATCGTAATACCGCTTTAGCAGTTGCTCCGCGAATGCGGCCGGCAGCCTGGACGCATAGACCGGAACGCCCGGCAGTGCCTGCCGGCGCAGTACGCCCATGCCTCTCCGGGCCTTGTCACTGGGTCGCAGCGGGTACGGCATCTGTCCTTCCAGCAGATCGGGGTCCAGGTCGTCGCGCGCGCGGTTGGCATCCACCAGCCAGCGCGGAAAGCCCGCGTGCAGCAGCGTGCCGCCCACTTGCGGCGCGTAGCCGAACAGTTCGTCGACATAGGCGTCCCAGCCGGTGAGCAACTGGTCCGGGGTCGCCGACATCGGCAGGATCTCGTCGTGATGGAGACCGCTGTGCGGAGAATCCACCACCAGGGGCAAGGCAGCGACGACAGGTTCGATCAGGGTGTAGGGATGGGGCATGGAACGGACAGACAGGTACGAATTGACAGTGCAGCCGACGCGCTTCGCCGGTCAGAACTTGTGCTGGATGCCGATGCCGTAGGTAACTACGGTATCGCCGGGCTTGCGGCTGTTGCCGTCTTCGTAGTCGAAGAAGACGTAAGGCATGGTGCGCTTGCTGAGGCGATAGCCATAGCCGGCCTGCGCCTTGCGCAGCCTGCCGCTCGTGCTGTTCTGCACGTCGCGCTCCATGTAGTTCACGGTCAGGCTGTGCGCGCCGTAGGGAACCGTGAAGCCGGCGAGCCAGTAGCGCACGTCGGTGCGCGAACTGGCCGTGCCGACATAGCGGTCGCGCCCGTACACGCCGTACACGTTGACGAACTTGAAGTCATAGGCGGCCGTTGCCTGCATCTTGTCGCGAAAATCATTGGCGACGAGCCCGCCGGTCTTGGCATCGCGCGAATAACCGAGGCCCGCGGAGAAGTTGCCCGAGGCATAGTTCAGCCCGGTGTCGTACTGGCGAAAATCGTCCTCTTCCTTCACCGGGGAACTGGCATTGGGCGTAGCGGGATCCGGCCCGGCCAAGTTGATACGGGCACGCAGCGAGAACCCCCCGAAATCTGGCGTCGCGTAGCCGAGCGCGTTCGATACGCGGTTGCGCGCATTAAGCACCTTGGTGCCGATGGCGGTGGCGCCGGCATCGTGGATCACGAAATCGACGTTCTGCGTAATCTGCGAATAAATGGGCGAACCAACCGACGTCGCGGAATCGAGCCGCCCCAGCGCAAACGCGCCAAACACGCCGCTCAGGCCAACAAAGGCATTGCGGAACTGCGGATTGGTGGCAGTGCCATTGTCAGCCTGGAAGCCCTGCTCCAGGCCGAAATCCGCACGCAGCGAACCGCCAAGGTCTTCGTTGCCGCGCATGCCCCAGCGCGATGCGTTGTCCACCATTTGCGCCGCATTGCCGCGCGGACCGCGCTGATATTCGATATCGGTATCGATACGGCCGTAGAGCGTCATGGCAGCGTCCGCGCCGGCCGACGCTGCCAGCAGCGCGCCGCCCAGGCACGCTCGCCCGATAAAACTGAATGACTTCATGCTGTTCTCCTTCTCCCTTTGCGAAACAACCCCGCCGCCATGCGCCACGCTTCATGAGCGCGAGCGCCGCCCTCCGCGCCGTTGACCGGAACGGATGCCATGCGGCAAACCCCGTGGAATGCGCCGCCGTGGCGGCGCGCGATCAGGCCGCTTTCATCTGGCCTGTTTCGTTGAGATGGCACGCCGACATGCGGCCGCCACCGATATCGCGCAACAGCGGCACCTCCGCCGCGCACCGCGCGCTCGCATGCGGGCAGCGCGGATGGAACGCGCAGCCGGACGGCGGCGCGAGCGGGCTAGGCAACTCGCCCTGGATTGGCTGGTGACTGGCTGAACTGCCGTCGAGCCTCGGCGCATCGGCCAGCAGTGCGCGCGTGTAGGGATGGCCGGGCTGCGCAAATACCGAGCGCGCATCACCCATCTCGACGATGCGGCCCAGGTACATGATCACCACGCGGTCCGACATGTGCTCCACCACCGCAAGGTTGTGGCTGATGAAAACGTAGGTCAGCTCCTGCTGCCGGCGCAGGTCCATGAACAGGTTGATGACCTGGGCCTGCACCGAGACGTCCAGCGCCGACACGGCCTCGTCGCAGACCACAAGGCGCGGCTGCAAGGCGAGCGCACGCGCAATGGCGACACGCTGGCGCTGGCCGCCGGAGAATTCGTGTGGATAGCGCTCGGCATACGAAGCATCGAGCCCCACCATCGCAAGCATTTCCCGTGCAAAAGACGCTGCCTGCCCGCGTCCGATCAGCCCGTGATGCAACGCACCTTCCGTGATGGCCTGGCCGATGCGCAGGCGCGGGTTGAGCGATGCATAAGGGTTCTGGAACACCATCTGCACCGCGAGGTGGTAGGAAGCCGCGGCGGTGTCGGCACGCGCGCCTTCCCACAGCACATCCCCGCCACTGGGCGCGAGCAGGCCGGCAAGCATGCGGCCCAGCGTCGATTTACCGCAGCCGGACTCGCCCACGACCCCCAGCACTTCACCCCTGTGAACCTGCAGCGAGACATCGTTGACCGCATGCACCACCGGCTGTGCCCTGTGGCGCCCCGTCACGCGGCCGATCAGGCCTGGCTTTTGGGAAAACTGCTTCTGCAGATGGCGCGCTTCGAGCAGGACAGTCATGCCGCCTCCAGGGGGTGAACGCAGCGCAGCGACCGGCCGCGCACGGAAACTTCGAGAGGCGCCTGCGCGCAGCTTTCGCTGGCCCGGGTGCAACGCGGTGCGAATGCACAGCCTGGCGGCAAGCCATACAGCGCCGGCGCGGCGCCGGGAATCGCACGCAAGGTGCGGCCGCGCGTCTCGTGCGCGGGCAGCGAATCGAGCAGGCCCCGCGTATAGGGATGCATCGGCTGACGGATCACGTCCGCCACTGGCCCCTGCTCCACCACACGCCCCGCGTACATCACGCACACGCGGTCGACGAGATCCTTGACCACGGCCAGGTCATGGCTGATCCAGATCACGGCCGCGCCGGTCTCGCGCACGAGCTGCTTCATCTCGAACAGGATCTGCGCCTGGATGGTCACGTCGAGTGCCGTGGTGGGCTCGTCGGCAATGATCAGATCGGGTTGGTTGATCAGCGCATTGGCAATCGCCACGCGCTGGCGCATGCCGCCCGACAGCTCATGCGGATACGCCTGCATGCGTTCCTGCGGCGCGGGAATGCCAACCTTCTTCAGCGCATCGACGGCACGGTCATGGGCCTCCGTGTGCGAGCAGCGGTGATGCACGCGCACCGTCTCGATCAGCTGCGCGCCGATGCGCATGACCGGGTTGAGCGACATCATCGGGTCCTGGAACACCATCGCGATACGGTCTCCGCGCAGCGCCTGCCACTGGCGCGGCGTGCACGTACGCAGATCCTGTCCCTTGAAGCGGACCGTCCCGCCAGTGACGCGGCCAGGCGGGTCGAGCAGGTTCATCAGCGAGAACGCTGTGACCGACTTGCCAGATCCGGACTCGCCGACGATGCCGAGGATTTCTCCTGCATTCAGCGAGAAAGAAACATTGTCGACCGCAGTGACCGCGCCGTGCTCCAGGGCGAAGCGCGTGGTCAGACCGTTGACTTCCAGCAGTGCCATGATTTCTCTCCTCAGCCCTCGTTGCGGGGATTGAGCACGCGGCGCAGCCGGTCGCCCACCAGGTTGATGGCGCCGATCAGCAGCACCAGGGCCACGCCCGGGAAAATGCTGATCCAGTACTTGTTCGACAGCATGTATTCGAAGCCATTGGCGATCAGCATGCCCAGCGACGGCTGCGTGCGCGGCAGGCCGATGCCGAGGAAGCTCATGGTCGCTTCCAGCGTGATCGCATGCGCGATCTGCAGCGTCGCGGTCACCACCAGCGGTGCCATGCAGTTTGGCAGGATGTGGCGGAACATCACGCGCCAGGCAGACAGCCCCTGTCCGAGCGCCGCTTCGACGTAGTCCTTGCGCCGTTCGACCTGTGCCGATGCGCGCACGGTCCGCGCGAAGTAGGCCCATTGCACGATCACCAGCGCCATCAGCGTCTTGTCCACGCCCTGCCCAAGCACTGCGAGCAGAATCAGCGCGACAAGAATCGCCGGCAAGCTCAGCTGGAGGTCTACGATGCGCATGATCACGGCGTCGACCACGCCGCCGCAGTAGGCCGCGATCAGGCCAATCGCGGCACCGAGCACGAGCGCCACCACGGCGCTGATCACGCCGACACCGACACTGATGCGGATGCCATAGAAGATGGCACTGACCAGGTCGCGCCCAGCACCGTCGGTGCCGAGCCAGTAGCGCATCTGGCCGTCATAGCCGACCGCGCCGGGCGGCAGTTCGGAATCGATGACTGACACGGTGGCCAGGTCATATGGATTCTGCGGGCTGATCACGTCGGCGAACACGGCGACCAGCATCAACGCGAGCAAGAGCGCCAGCGCTGCCGCCGCCACGCGGTTGCGCAGGAAGCGTGAGAGAAAAGACGGCCGATGCGGCCGCGCGGACGCTGTGCCCGGCGCGCTGGCAGACGCCAGCGGCGCACCCGTCGTACCGGGTTCAGTTGCAGGGATGGACATCGTAAAACTTGGCGAATGACAGGTTCAGAAAAAGGGTTCAGGCTGCCTTGTGGCGCAGGCGCGGATCGAGCAATACGTAAAGCAGGTCGACAATCAGGTTGAGCACCACGAACAACACCAGCGTGACGAGCAGGTAAGCCACGACAACCGGCCGGTCCAGCGCCAACACCGAGTCGATGATCAGCTTGCCCATGCCGGGCCACGAGAACACCGATTCGGTCACGACCGAGAACGCGATCAGATGGCCGAACTCGAGCCCGACCACGGTCACGATCGGAATCAGCACATTGGGCACCACATGGCGTAGCACCAGCCGCGCGCCACCCACGCCCTTCGCTCGCGCGAACTTGATGTACTCCTGCCCCGCTACTTCTCGCGTGCCGGCTTCCGTCAGCCGCGCCACCAGCGAAATCTTGAACAGCGACAGCGTCAGCGCCGGCAGCAGCAGGAAACGGATGCCCTCCCAGCTCGTCACGGACAGCGGCATGCCCAGCACCGTGCTGATCGGCCCGCGTCCGCCCGACGGTAGCCAGCCCAGGTTCACCGAGAACACGAGGATGCCGATCATGCCGATCCAGAACGTCGGCATGATCACGCCGCCGAGCGAGCACGCCATCAGCAGCCGCGACAGGCGGCTCGCAGGCTTCAGGCCCGCGAAGATGCCCATCGGGATGCCAATGGCCAGCGACAGCAGCAGCGCGGTCACTGCCAGTTCCAGCGTGGCCGGAATCCGGCTGACGATCAGCTCGATCGCGGGCCGGTTGTAGATGAACGAATCGCCGAGGTCGCCGTGCAGCGCGCCCTGCACGAAATGCAGGTACTGCTGCTGCACAGGCAAGTCCAGCCCGAGCGAGTGGCGCGCCTCGGCAATCTCCTGCTCGGTCGCGGTCGGGCTCACCAGCAGGTGCACCGGATCGCCGATCAGATTCACGGCGCAGAAGGTCAGGACGGACATGATCCAGAGCACCACAATGCTCTGCAGCAGCCGTTTGAGAAGGGTTTCCAGCATGGTTGCTTCCGGGGATGGCTGCGGTGCCTCAGGGGCGTGCGGCCGGTCGAATGTTCATGGCGTAGGTGAAGCCATCGCTGCGCGGCTTCACGGCCAGGCCGTTGCGGTAGGCCCACGTCGCGCGCAGGTGGTGCAGCGGCACCACGCCAACGTCTTCGGCCAACGTCACGGCCGCCTGGCGCTGCACCTGCTCGCGCGCGGGCGGGTCCATCGTGCGCATCGCTTCGTCGACCAGCGTGTCGACGGCGGCGTTCGCATAGCCGCTGCGGTTGTTGGCACCCAGGCCGGCCTTCTTGTCCTGCGAGTGAGCGGCGGCCACCAGCGGTTCCAGCGAATCGCCGCTGACCGCCCCGATGCCAAGCATGAAGGCGCTGAACTCTGGCTTGCCGCCCTCCCCGCCCGACGTGGCGCGCGTGATGTACACCGAATAGGGCAACGTGCGCACCTCGGTCCGGATGCCCGCGCGGGTCAGCATCTGGCCGATCGCCTCGCAGGTCTTGGCATCGTTCAGGTAGCGGTCGTTGGGGCAATGCAGCGTCAGGCGGAAGCCCGCCGGATAGCCGGCTTCGGCGAGCAGCCGGCGGGCTAGCGCCGCGTCGCCGTGCGGCGCGGCCACGGCGCGTGCAAAGCCGAAGAAGCCCTGTGGCACGAGTTGGCCAGCCGGCACGGAATCGCCCTTGGTCACGCGCGCGGCGATCAGGTCCCGGTCGATCGCCACGCTGATGGCCTGGCGCACCTTTGCGTCGCGCAGCGGGTTGGCGCCCAGCGGCTTGCCTTGGTTGTCGCTCACGTAGGGCGACACCTTGCGCGCCTGGTCGAGCTGCAGGTAATTCAGCATGTACGACGTGGCCGATACGGTGCGGATGCGCCCGTTGGTACGCGTGAAGGCGTCGGCAATGCTGGCCGACGACGCGTCGATCATGTCCACCAGCCCCGACAGCAGCGCCGAGGCACGCGCCGGCTCCTTGGCGATGAACTGGAAAACCACGTGGCCCCAAGGCTCCAGCGCACCCCAGTAGGTTGGGTTGCGCGCAAACGTGAGCTGCTGGCCATGCTCCCACGCGACGAAACGGTATGGACCCGTGCCGATGGCCGCCCGGCCCGTGGCGAAGTCCGCTTCTTTCACCGCGCCGCCAAGCGAGCGCGGCAGCATCGCCACGAGCCCCACGTTCTGCGGCAGCACCGGGTTGGGTGTGCGCGTCACGACACGCAGCGTCAGCGGCCCGGTGACCTGCACTTCGGCAATCGACTTCAGGTACGTGCGGAACGTGCGCGCGCCAGCCAGATGCCGTGCGCGCTCGATCGAATAGCGCGCATCTTCCGCGGTAAACGGTTCGCCGTTGCTGAAGCGCACGCCCGGGCGAAGCTGGAACTCCCATGTGCGTGCGTCCACTTGTCGCCAGCCGGTGGCGAGTTGAGCCACGGGGTGCAGTTCGTTATCCAGGCCGACCAGCGTCTCGTAGACATGGCCCCAGAGATTCCGTCCCGCCGCGTCCAGCACATGCGGATCCGCAGCGCTGATTTCCGCCTTGTAGCCAATGCGCAAGTCGGCCGCGCGCGCCGAACTCGCGCCGGCCAACACGAGCATGCCCGCCAGAACGAGCATGGCCGCCCAGTGACGGCAGCCTCCTGCAGGGGTCGTAGTTTTCGTTTGCTGAAACATTGTTTCATTCAGTGATACTGTGTATCGAAGAATAAGACAAAGAAGTGACACGAGTAAGCAGGGTTTACCCGCTATGGGGACGTGCAGGGAAAAGACTGGACTGCCCGTGCGGCGACAGCGCGAGCAAAAAGGAAGACGCCCCGGCAACAGTCATTGCCGGGGTGAAGGGATAGGGAAAACCGGAGTTGGTTGCCGCTGCTGCGGTAACCTGCTGGCCTGCCGGCCGGTAGGATCAGGCGCCCGAGTAGCCGAGCGTGCGCGACAACACAGCCGCCTGTTCGACGACCATGGCCACGTGGCGGTCCAGCACTTCCTGCGTCGTGCGGCTGGCCGGGCTCGCAATGCTCAGCGAGGCGACGGTGCTGCCGCTGTGGTCACGCAGCGGCGCCGCGGCGGACACGGCGTCGGGCTCGCGCTCGCCCAGAGACACCGCATAGCCCGCCGCACGGATGGCCGCGAGTTCGTCGCGCAGCGCCTGCGGATCGACGATGGTCTTGTCGGTGAAGCGCTGCAGTGCGTTCGCCAGCACCGCATCGATCAGCACGTCCCCGCCATAGGCGAGCAGAAGCTTGCCGGAAGCTCCCACATGCAGCGGACGGCGGTTGCCAACCTCGGTATGCACGCGCACCGACTGCGACGACTCATGGCGCGCCACGCAGACCGATTCGAGCCCGTCGCGCACGCGCACGATCACGTTCTCGCCGCAGGCGGCGCCCAGCGCGGCCAGGCTTGGCGTGACGAGCTTGATCAGGTCGACTTGCTCGCGCGCGGCATTGCCGACCAGCAAGGCGTTGTAGCTGAGCTTGTAAACCGCGGCCGGCGCTTCGCGCGCGATCATGCCGCGATGCTCGAGCGTGCTCAGCAGCCGGAACGCGCGCGCCTTGGTCAGCCCGGCCCGGCGCGCGAGCTCGGTCACGCCCAGGGACGGATGCTCGGCCACCAGCATCAGCAGGCCAAGCGCCTCGTCGACGGCGTCAACGATGTAAGTCATCGGGTTCTTTGTTATGGGTGAAACGGGGTTCAGCGCGCATTGTAGCGGGCAGGAAGAGGTGGCGCCGCATCGGCGAAGGCAGTTGCCAGGGCAAGACCGGAACCATGACTTCGCGCAGGCCTCCAACCATACAGGCAGCCACGCGTGTGACCTGGCCACCTCGGCCAGGACATTGGACGGCGTCATTCCGGGCAACGCTTGCCCGGCGCCTGCGCCTGTTCTGCCACCCCAACAACAAGAGTCCGGACTGCCGTGCCTGCTTCCATCGAGGATTACGCACTGATCGGTGATTGCGAGACGGCGGCGCTCGTCTCCCGCGACGGCAGCATCGACTGGCTGTGCCTGCCCCGCTTCGATTCGGCAGCCTGCCTGGCGGCGCTGCTGGGCACGCGCGAGCACGGTCGCTGGCGGATCGCCCCGGCAGCCCGAGGTGGCAGGAGCCGGCGTCACTATCTGCCCGGGACCGTTGTCCTCGAAACCGTCTTCGTCCATCCGCAGGGCGTAGCGTCGGTCATCGACTTCATGCCGATCCGCCATGGCATGACCAACTCTGGAGAACGTTCAGACCTCGTGCGCATCGTATGCGGCCGCAGCGGCACGGTCGACATGAAAATGGACCTGACGCTGCGCTTCGACTACGGCGCGACGGTGCCCTGGGTGACACGCCTGGAACAGAACGACGGCATTCGTGCAGTGGCGGGGCCGGCCATGACCATCCTGCGCTCGCCCGAACCGCTGCACGGCAAGGGCCTGGCCACGACCTGCGAGTTCACGATCAAAGCCGGCGAGATGAAGCCGTTCGTGCTGACCTACTGTCCTTCACACCTTGCCGAACCGCCCCCGCTCGATGCACACCAGGAACTGGAACGAACCGAGCGTTGGTGGCGGGACTGGTCTGGCCGGTGCAAGGTCGGTGGCGACTGGAGAGGACCAGTCCGGCGCTCGCTGCAGACCCTCAAGGCACTGACCTACTGGCCGACCGGCGGCGTCGTCGCGGCGCCCACCACATCGCTGCCCGAAACGCCCGGAGGCGTGCGCAACTGGGATTACCGCTACTGCTGGCTGCGCGACGCAACCCGAACCCTGCTGGCCCTCATGGCTGCCGGCTACTATGACGAAGCCCAGGACTGGCGGGGCTGGCTCACTCGCGCGGTCGCTGGCAGCCCCGAGCAGGCCCAGATCATGTATGGCGTCGGCGGAGAGCGCCACCTGTGGGAATGGGAACTGGACTGGCTGCCAGGATATAAGGGCGCCCGGCCAGTCCGCGTCGGCAACCTGGCCGCGACCCAGCTCCAGCTCGATGTCTACGGCGAACTCATGGACGCGCTGTACCAGGCGCGCCTCGGCGGCTTGCCCCGAGATCGCGACTCGTGGGCGCTGCAGCGCGCGCTGGTCAACCATCTCGCCGCCATCTGGCAGCAACCGGACGAGGGTATCTGGGAAGTTCGCGGCGGACGGCAGCCGTTCACCTTTTCCAAAGTCATGGCGTGGGTCGCACTGGACCGTGCCATCAAGACCGTCGAGATGCACGACTGGGAAGGTTCGGCATCGCGCTGGCGCACGGTGCGGGACGCCATCCACGCCGACGTGCTGGCGAACGGCTTCAGCACCAAGCGCAACAGCTTCGTGCAGACCTATGGCGGCAACACCACCGACGCAAGCCTGCTCCTGCTGCCGATGGTGGGCTTCATCGATGGCAAGGATCCGCGCATGCTCGGCACGATCCAGGCCATCGAACAGGAACTGCTCGCGAACGGGCTGGTGCGCCGGTACCTGCCGTCACGTACCGAGGACGGCCTGCCGGGTAGCGAACCAACCTTCCTTGCCTGCAGCTTCTGGCTCGCGGACGCCTATGCCATGGCCGGGCGCTGGCAGGAAGCGCGCGAGCTGTTCGAGCGCCTCCTTCTGCTGCGCAACGACGTCGGTCTCCTCTCGGAGGAGTACGACCCGGCCAGGCACCGCATGGCTGGCAACTTTCCGCAGGCGCTGTCGCATATCGCGCTGGTCAATACCGCATTGCTGCTCGAGAAGGGCATCAAGCGTGCATGAGGCCGACGCCCCTATCCGCGTTCGCGCCCTGCCCGCTGAACTGTAGACGCTGCGCATAGTCATGGCCGTGGTGCGGGTGCCGCAAATGCGCTGAGGAATTCAAGCACCGGGCGGTTCGCCACTAGCTGGCTATCAACTCTCAAGGATCCGTCAGTTGCCTAACGCGCCTAACGCGTCGGCAGGTTGCCAATCTCATTGCCGGGCCCTTTGCCCATCTCGATACGCGGATCGCGCCGTGCCGGCACGATGCCATCGGCAGCCAGCCGCTGCTGCAAATCGTTGTCCGCCAACCGGCAATAATCCTTGTCGAGTTCGCGCGTGACCACGCTGCCTACGGACTGTGGCCACGCCTTGCGCAACAGGCCCAGAAACCGTGGCGGCGCAATGACGACCAGTTCGTCGAAGCGCTGCCTGATGCGCGCCTCCTCGAGCATCTTCGCGACGCGACGCGAGAACAGGTGGGCTTCCTGGTGGATTTCATCCTCTCCGGCCGACGACGTCACGGTCGACGTGCGGCCCATGTGCGCGCCCGGATGGCCGGCATCGCCCTGTACCGTGGCCTGCCCCCGGCGGCCATAGGCATCGTGCCGCAGGTCCGCGTTATCGGCATGGGCGGCCGCATCCGTGAATTTTTCGATCTCCTCCAGGGCCGCGCTGTCGCCGCGTGAGGCAAGCACTCTCGCAATACCCTCGTCTGCGACGAGGATCCAGGTTCTCTTCATGAGGGGTCTCCGTTCAAAGCCCGCGTCAAGCAGGCTGACCGAGTAAAGACTTGCAAGCCGCACGCCACCCGGGGGGTTGCGGCGGGTGGCCGGCAGATGTGGCGCCGGCCATGCGCCGTTGCAGCTTTGACCGGAAAGACTGCAAGTATTGCAAAGCAAACGGTCCGGCAGTGTTCCGTGCCGTTCCTCTCGGGGGATCAGCGCGGCGTGGTCGCGTCCGGAGCACCTCTACCCGGCGATGTAGTGCCGCCATAAGAGTCGGCACCGCCCCCGGCGCTGCCCTTGCCGGCCTCTAGTCCGCCCGTATAGCTGCTGGCGGACGCGCCCGTCGAACTGCCGCTGGTGCTCATGCCGCTTACGTGCTCCGCGCCAGCGACGTTCTGGCTTGCCGTCTGTCCGGCCCTGCCCAACTGCCCCGCCAAGCCTTGCTGCGTGCCCTGTGCTGCGGCGCCGTCCGTACGCGTTACGCGGATGCGGTTGTCGACGTCCTTGACGCCAAGGACATGGTCCGCAATCTCCTCGATGCAGTACTTCTGCCAGCGATCTTCGACGGTGCCGCTCAATGCCACGACGCCCCCGGACACCGTGACCTCGACGTCGTGGACATCGAGCCGGTCCGAGTAGGCCAGACGGCTACAGAGATCGTCGTGAATGCGTTCATCCGAACGTACATAGCCCCGCGGGCCTGTGATGCGCTGTTCGTGTTCCATGGGTTCGTTCTCCAGTCTGCGTGGATATCAAACCCGCGCTCAGCGTTGGCGCTTGTGCGGCGTATCGGTGGTGGACTGGTGCTGCTTGCCGGGATTCTCGTTCTTGAAGCCGCCATAGCTGCTTTGGCCTGGGTCCTCGCTGCGGCTGCGGATTTCGTTCGCCTTGCGGTCGCTGCGGACGCCCGGGTTGGTGTGCGCGGCGGTGCTGCGTTCGTGGGGCTTTTGGTCCTTGCTGGAAGTCATGGCATTCTCCGCTGGTGGACATTGACAGCGAAGGCAGCAAGGAGCGTGCCGGTGTGCTGCGGACGATTTTCCGGCTCGCCGCCAATACAAATCAGCAGCCCTTCCCAAGTACATGAAACAGCTCATCCTCCTGCGCACAATGCAATCGCAGGATAGCGTCCAGACCGTAGAGCAGACGCTGTAAATCCTGCACAGTACGCGGATCCGGACCCTCCGGAGGCAGCTGGGCGATTGTCCTGCCGAGGACGGTCGCAACCCTGAAAATCTCGCGATGCATCGCACTCATGGCCGCCATGGGGTCCTCGCCGCCAAGCATGCGTGCCACGTCCGGATACAGGCTTATGTCGTCGCTACGTTCATGCGGCACCAGGACCTCGGTCAGGGAGCAGTTTAACGCCTTCAGCTCAGCCTGTGCAGCTCGCCCATCCATCCGGGGCAGCATATCCGCCACGGCGCGGATCCTGTCCATGATCGGCTCCAGCGCCGTATGCTCGGCCTTGAGGCGGGCCACGTCCGCCTCGCCAAGGCTGCCCCCTGGCTCCCGGGCGTCCGCTCGCAAAGCGCGCAGCGCATTGACGATGGCAAGTACATCGATGCCTTCCTGCAGGATTGCGCCTGGCAGAGGAGGCAGGAAGCCCAATCCCGCCGCCAGCATGGCGGCGAACGAAAGCATCATTCCCATCTCCACGCTCAGCATCGCGATGCGGCGCGTGCGGCGTGCGATTTGCACGGCATCGACAAGGCGATCGAGCCGGTCCACAAGCAGTACCACGTCGGCCGCCTCCGACGAGGCAGCGGCGCCGCGTACCCCCATCGCAACGCCGATATCCGCCGCGGCCAGCGCGGGAGCGTCATTGACGCCATCCCCGACCATGATCACCGTACCCTTGCGGCGTGCGGCGTGTATCGTGGCCAGCTTGTCGGCGGGAGACTGCTCTGCATGGATTTCACTCACACCGAGCATCGCGCCGACCGCCTCCGCGATATCCACGCGATCTCCCGTAAGCATCGCCTGACGTGTGACGCCCTCCTTGCGGAGCAGGCGAAGCGCGCGCGGAGTTTCCAGGCGAATGCTGTCGGCGAGCTGGATCACGCCCGCCAGATGACCGTCGAGACTCACAAACACGGCCGATATCCCTCCGATCCGGACGCGGCGGATGACGTCCTTCGCCCACTCCGCCGCATCGCCGCTGTCCACGGCATACGTGAGCGAGCCGATCCTGACGAGTTGCCCTCCGACGATCCCCTGCACGCCCGCACCGGGACTTTCCCGGACGTCGGACGGGGTAAGCAACTCCAGGCCTCGCTCGCGCGCAGTCATTGCCACGGCATCGGAGATGACATGATTCGACGCTTGTGCAAGAGAGGCTGCGAGTGATAGCACTGTCTCCGCCAAATACCCTTGCGTACACTCGATGCCAACCAGCCTGGCGACTCCACCCGTGAGCGTGCCTGTCTTGTCAAAGAACAACGTATCGGCTTTGGCGAGCCCTTCAAGTGCACCTCCGCCCTTGACGAGCACGCCGCGCTTTGCGCAGCGCGACATCCCCGAAACGATTGCCACAGGCACGGCCAGGATGAGCGGGCATGGCGTGGCAACTACCAATATTGCAAGAATGCGCATCGGCTCGCCGCTCCACAGCCAGCTAGCACCTGCAAGCAGCAGGGTCAGTCCCGTGAATTGCACGGCATACCTGTCGGCAAGCCGCACTGAAGGACTGCGCTCTGCCTGCGCCGCCGCGACCATGCGGACGATGCTGGCAAACGTGCTTTCCGCCTCCGTGGCGCCAGCCATCATCTCCAGTGCGGCTCCGGCATTCAGCGCGCCGCTCTTGACTGACTCGCCCGCGACGCACTTCCGGATGGCAGACTCGCCAGTCAGTGCCGACTCGTCCAGTTCCGCGGGCATCGTCAGCGCACCGTCGACGGGCACGACCTCCGCGTGCCGCACCATCAACCGGTCCCCGGGACGGACTTCGGCGACATCGACCTGCTGCCATTGCCCGCCCTCCAGCCGGTTGGCCCGCCTGGGAGCATGGCTCAGCAGAGCCGTCATCTCCCGCCGAGCGCGCGATTGGGCGTAGTCCTCAAGCGCGCGTCCGGTCGCCAGCATCAGCGATACGACAGCCGCCACGAGAAACTCTCCGAAAATCAGCGCGACCACGATCGATAGCAACGCCAGCGCGTCGATGCCGGATTGCCGTCGGATCGCGGCGCGCGCGCTGGAAATCGCCAGCGCCATCGCATTAGGCAATGTCCCGGCGATCCAGATCCATTCGGCTGCCGTCTCGCCTTGCAGCTGCCGCGCAACAAGGCCTCCCGCCAGCGTCACGGCGGAAACCGCAAGCAGCACACCGTTGAGCCGGCCAGCGGGCAAGCGCATTCCAGTCCCCCTGCAACATGCGGCGCTGAGCGCCGTCCTTCATGACGAAATGGTTTACCGGCTCTGCGCTGGATCAAATCGAAGGTTGGACCGCAGCCTAGAGTCCGTACAGGGATCGGATCGTTGAAAGTCTGAGATTATTCAGCGGCATCTGGAAGCCCTTATGTCGACGCCCCGAGACCGCAAGCTTGCTTCAGCGAGGTCGGTGGGCGATCTGAGGGACCGGAAAGCGTTCTGGACGACGCGCTAGCCACCCAAACGTATCTGCTGATCGATGACTGATGGTACTTCGACCCAGCAAAGGAGAACAGGAGGTGGCCGATGTTGGCAACTATACTCTCACTCGCTTTTGTGCTTTCCGTCCTGACTACCGCGATTTCGCTTGATTCGCATGAGAGGCGTGGCAACGATGCGTCGGGCCCGACTGAGAAGCAACTCCATTCCGTTTTGAAGAAGTGCCAACCGAAACAGGAACCCGCCGATGCTGCTACGGGCTTCGCCCATGGCGGGATTCCGCACGAGCACTTCGCAACGGTGGTGCCGTTCATTGAAGGTTACCGGGACGAAGGTGGCTGCGATGCGCTCCTGAATGATGAGCACAAGGAGACCGGTGGCGTCAATGCAAGCGTCTCGTCGTCAGGCCAAGCCAGTCATCAGCGGTTGTGAAACAAGCAAAACCCGCGCGATACGTCCGGGCTACCAAGCATTGGAACAAGATCAATACCTTAGCAACACATCGTGCGCACATGACGTCCATCTTCGACGGTCGGAAATTGACCGGAGAATGATGACGGCATCCAGGCTCCGCCCTGGCGTTTAGCGCTAATCGCTCCCCCCGCGCGGCTTGGCTCAAGTCGAGCCAGCAGGTCCGCTCACCGCGACTTCGCAGGAGGTTGCCCTTGGACCGGCCGGGCAATCAGGCTATCGCTGCCAGGCGGCATTGCCGGGAAGCGCAACAGAAGGTCAACGGGCGCGCTGTCCCCTGTCACCGCAATGCTCCGGCTGACAATGGAGCCGCCGTACCGGATCACCGCCCGATAGGCGCCGCGCGGCAGGTTCATATACAAGTAGGGTCCCTCGCTCAGCACGAGCAGCACGATTTCGCGCCGCGCATTGAACAACGTGACCGTGACATCAGACAAGGAGCTGTTGTCATTGCTGTCAACAAAGTGCATGCGGACATTGAACTGCCGGGCCATGCCGCGGATGGTGGCAGCTTCATCGATACCGACCCCACCGGAGATGTAGGAAATACCGTTCAGTTGCCTGAGCTTCATCGTGCCCGAAGGGACCGCTGCATCATTGGCAGCGGCCATCGCTGCGGTGGACAGAATCAGGAAGCAAATTGCCATGAAAGCCCGCATCGGACACTCCTCGCTTGACGTCATCCAATAAGCCGGCGCAGTGAACGCTGATCGATCGGCGGCCTGTGCCATGCATTGCAGCCTAGTCCGCCCGGGTTCTCGCCTCTTGTCGTGGGTCAACGCCACAGGAGTCCTGGCATCCGGATCCGCAATGTCGTAGTTCCGGCGCACCACTGTCAGATTTCACTGACAGACGGTCGCTATCGTCCGACACCGGGCGTTGTCCGAGGCGTACAAGAAAAACCGCTCCAGCCGTACAGCACTCTCGTCCGCGGCTGATATCGGGTAAGCGCCGCGCCAACCATACTCGAGGCATCCACGCAGGCAGGCCGCTGTCTCGGATGTCCGGTCACCGTGATACCCACATCAGGGGCCTGCCGGGCGCACCAGGAACACAAAAAAGGGGCGTGCGATGAACAACGACGCGCAATACTTCGACTCCGCAGCCGTTCTGACGGCACTGGTGGGAACGCTTGCGCCTGGCGCGCATCTCGTGACGCGTCGCCAAGGCTACATTCATCACGGCATCTATACCGGCAACGGCGAGGTCATACACTATGTCGGATTCAAGGGACTCCTGCGCTGCGGCCCGGTCGAAAAAACTACCCTGGCGGACTTCGCCAATGGTTATGGTCTCAGCGTCGAAACGAGCACGGCGGCGCGATATATCGGCGTGGAGATTGTCCGGCGAGCGACGTCGCGGCTTGGTGAAAATGACTACCACCTCCTTACCAACAACTGCGAACACTTCTGCACGTGGTGTCTGTCTGGTCAGGGCCGCAGCCAACAAGTGGAGACACTGATGACCCGGCCATGGCGTGCGGTGCGAGCCATCCTCAGCATTCTTTTCGCAACGCCGGCGCGCGCGGCGGCATAGCCCGCCGCCAGCCGCTACACTGAAACGATCGTCAGGCAACGGCAGCGAGGTCATCCCTTGGACGACGTGGTATTGACGGCGGCATTGGCGATGCCGGACGCCTACCCTTATCCGGTCGATCGCGTGCAGGTCATCGAGACCCACATTTCGCGCGTGTTTCTTGCCGGTGACTTCGCTTACAAGGTCCGCAAGCCGGTGCGATTCGATTTCCTGGATTTCTCGACGGCGCAAGCGCGCCGTGAAGATTGCCAGACCGAGCTCAGGCTGAACCGCCCCCTGGCCCCGGGACTCTATCTCGATGTGGTCCCCATCGTTGCCGGGGACACGGCCGGGTCCGTCAAGGTCGAAGGCGCAGGCACCCCCGTCGAGTACGCCGTCAAGATGCGGCGCTTCCCACAGCAGGACCTGTTCAGCGAAATGCTGACCGAGAACCGATTGCGGGCCGCGCATATCGATGCCCTTGCCGAGCGGATGGCCCGGTTCCATCATGATCAGCCTTGCGCGCGCCTGGAAGAGGGATATGGCACGCCCGCCCGCGTGCATGCGACCCTCGACGAATGCCTCGGCGGTATCGAGCGGCTGGACGACCGCTCCGGGCTGTCGACCGAGGTTTCCAGACTGGTTCGCGCCCGCGCAGCCGCCCTTGGCGAGGCGATACGGGCGCGCCTACAGAGCGGTCATGTGCGCGAATGCCATGGCGACCTGCACCTGGGCAACATCGTATGGCTGGACGGTGAGCCAACGCCATTCGATTGCCTGGAGTTCGATCCGGGCCTGCGCTGGATCGACACCATCAGCGACATCGCCTTTCCTTTCATGGACTTGCTCCATCATGGCCGGCAGGACCTGGCCTATCGCCTGCTCAACGCGTACCTGCAACATTCCGGCGACTACGCGGGGCTGAAGCTATTGCCGCTCTATGTCGCCATGCGCGCGCTGGTCCGGGCGCGCGTGCTGCTTGAACGGTCGCACCAGCGGCGCAACACGTTGGACGCGCCGATGTCGGCCGCCCATGTGGAATGCCGCAATCTGCTGGCCTTGGCATGGCGCATCCTTGCCCGCCGCCCAGCCGCGCTAGTGGTGATGCATGGCTTGTCTGGCAGCGGCAAGTCGACCGTCGCTGCGGGAATCTCGGAAACGGTGGCAATGGTGCGCGTGCGCTCGGACGTCGAGCGCCGGCGACTACGCCACGGCGCGCGGGCGACAGACAGCCGGTATGACACAAGGGAGACGGATCGCACCTATGAACGCCTGCGGGCCATTTGCCGTATTGGCTGCAGTGCGGGATTTGCGATGATTGCCGACGCCACGTTCCTGTCTTGCCGGCAGAGGGACCGCGCCATGGCCCTGGCGCGCCGTCTCGGCGTGCCGTTCTTCATTGTCCAGTGCGAAGCGCCCGTCGATACGCTGCGAACGCGTATCCTGGCACGGGCGCAGTCGGGCCAGGATGCATCCGAGGCCGACTGCGCCACGCTGGCCTGGCAACTGCGCGTACAGGAGCCCTTGACCGAGGCACAGCGTGCCTGTGCCGTTCCGGCAAGCCAGTTCACCCCGCCTTTCCTGCCGGCCTGACGTGCCACAGGCTCCCGGCTTGCCTGCGGCCGTCATGCGCCGTGCGGGGTCGATCTACTGTGCCATCATTCCGCGGTGCATTCCCGGGCCCGGACCGGCACCCTTCGGCATGCCCGCGCCCCGGCCATCCGGGATCGCCAGCATCATTTCCTGCATGAGCGCAACGTGCTGCTGCGTCGCGTCATAGCACATGCCTGCACCGTAGCCGCCGGGCTTCCCAGCCGGGCCGGCGGTACGCGCCCGGGCGGGCCCATGCATCGTCGCCATGGCATCGCGCATCACGGTGTCACGTTCGGCCAGCAGCATGCGCCGCTCCTCATCCGAACTGGCGCGTGACAGCCGTTCGCGGATCGCGCGCAGATGAGCAATCTGCGCATCGAGCTGCGCGGACATCTGAGATGCGGCCGCCGGCTCGTCCGGACGCTCCGGCGCGTGCTTGCCTGGGGCACGATCGGTTGGCGGCGCTGCGAACACGCCAGGTGTCCCGGCTGCGGCGACGGCGAGCGTGATGAAAAATGAAATGCAATGACGGCTTGCCATGATGGTTCCTCCTGCTGACCCGAAACGGGCTTGTCGCCCTCTGATCAACATAGGCCACCGCGTCCACGGCAATTTGACCTGCCTCAAGCAAGGCTCGACGAGCGTACCGGTGCGCCGGGGTTCGACGGCGCCAGGCCAGCGCGTTGAACAACTCCGTAACGCGGGATAGACGCGGCTTCGCCACAAAGTGCCCGCAAGCACGACCCCTGCCTCATTCGCCCCGGTCTTGACGGAGCGCAAGCCTCGGACTCCCGTGCAGTCTAGATTTTGAGGCAGGCAGCGCCGTCCGGATCCGTACGGCGCGTTCCACACTCACCAATGCGAGTCTTCCATGAACGACCTGAAGCGACTTCCGTACGAGCCCGTCAAAGGCTTGTTGCCACGTCCGGCCGTGGGCACCAGCGAGCGCGTCATCACGCTGCCCGAGCCCGACCGGACATCGGGCATGCCTTTGATGGGAACCCTCTGGCTGCGCAAAAGCACGCGTGAATTCGACCAGCAACCTCTGCCGCTGAAGCAACTCAGCGAACTGCTGTGGGCTGCCGCGGGCGTCAACCGCTCGCTCGGTGGAGGCCGTACCGCGCCATCGCCATATGGCGAGACCGTGATCGATGTCTACGTCGCATTGCCGGCAGGCCTCTATCGCTATGATCCGGTGCACCATTGCCTGGAACTGAAGCGCGCTGCCGACTTGCGCAGCATGACGGGGTACCAGGACTTTGTCGGCATGGCGCCGCTTGACCTGGTCTTTGTGGCCAACCATGGCCGCATGCAGGAGATGCCGCCAAAACTGCGCGAGACCTTCTCCGCAGCGGCGGCGGGGGCCATGGCCGAGAACGCCTACTTGTATTGCGCATCGGCAGGGCTTGGCGCTGTCGTACGTGGCTGGCTGAACCGGCGGCAACTCGCCGAGCATATGTCGCTGAACGAGGACGAGGAGCCGATTCTGTCGCAGACCATCGGGCGGGCTGCCTCGCATGTCACCACCACCCAGGCATGAGGGCCCGGGATAGCCAACGACTGTTTTCAGGAGACACTGAAATGATCAAGAACACGGGAAGCGCGGAGCAGATCCGCAATGAAGTCCTGCGCCGACTGCAGGAAAATGCCGACCTTGGCGACGCTTGCCGCAATTCGGAGATTCCGCTGCCGCTACGCGTCGACCCCGGCACAAACGGCGGGTGCAACTGGCGCATCGAAGATTTCTCCGGCGTCAGGCCAGCCTGTCAGGCTGCGGTCAGGGCCATTACCGCGGAAATGATGCGGGAGTACGATCTTCCCTGAACGCCTTCTACGTCCCGAACCGTGGGAGGGGCGCGCACAGAGGTGCGCGCCCTTTGTTCCATCTTGACACCGTCGTGGTGGCGACTTCCGCCGCCGCCTTCCGCGAGGGCGCTCCGTACCCCTTCGCCTTTCTGCTGCGGCGAAATCACGAACGAGCCATCCGCCCGCAAGCCACCCTGCCTTGTTTCGAGCACACCTGGCTCTTCGAACAGGTGCGTCGCCCCGGGAACCACTTCCAGCTACTTTTTCAAGCCCGGTGCCGGTGTTCTCGCCTCACAGGTTGACCTGGATATTGTTCTCCACGGAGACGACGCCAGGCGCGGACCACGCAGCGTTGTACGCGGCTTCACGCTCGGCCCAGGTACGCAGGCTTCCGCCCAGCTTGACGTCGCCTTGCGAAACCGCCACGGTCACGTGGCTGGCGTCGAGTTCGGCCTGGCGCTGGATGGCATCCTTGATGCGCTGCCCCAGTTCCGCCTGGTTGACCAACGGCCGCACCGCAATGGCGTTACTGACCCCGGCCACCCCGAAGAGTCCTGCCACGGCATGCTCGGCCACGACGCGCTGGTAGTTCCAGTCGACGTCACCGGTCAGCGTGATCACGCCATGTTCGACCGTGATCTGGATCCGGTCACTCGGCACCATCGCTTGCCAGGCCAGGACGTTGGCGGCCGCGCGTGCAATGTCGCTGTCGGTGCGCAGGGCTTCGTCGGGCAGGCGCACGTCCAGTTCGACGGCCAGCGCCTTGACGCCCGGGATCCGCTTGACTGCAGCTTCGGCAGCGTACTTTTCGGAGAAGCTGCGCAAATGGCCCGTAAGCGTCACCACGCTGTCCTGCACCTCTACTCCGATCCCGCTTGCATTGACCGCCGGGTCCCAGTTCAGCTCTTCGATCACGTCCTGCTTCAGTTGGTTATCGCCTTTCATGAGTTCCTCGCCTCGTCGATGATCAGCGGACTGCCCCGGCATCTCACCCAGCGTTGCCCGCCTTGGCCTTCCCCTGACTCAGCGTATGCGGTAGCGCCTGATATCCGTTGATATGCGTCAACGAGCCGGCGACGCGGCTTCCCAGCCGGCGCCCAAGGCAAGGAACAATGCTGCGGTGTCCTGCAGCCTTTGGGTGTGAGCCTGTATATAGCCGATCGTCGCCTGCTGGTACTGCGCATTGGCGACGAGAAGCTGCAGGTATCCCGCCGCGCCGGCCCGGTAGTTGGCCTGCACCTCGGTCATCAGCTCCCCCGCGGCCTGCCGCGCGCGGTCCTGCGCATCCACCGTGAGTGCGTCGTGTTCCAGCGCACGCAGTGCATCGGCCACCTGGGCAAAGGCCGCCAGCACGACTTGCCGGTAGTTGGCCTGTGCCGCTTCAAATTGCGCTTGTGCCGCGCGGCGCCTGAAGTACAGCGTGCCGCCCTGGAACACCGGCGCAAAGGCGGCCGCAGCGATGCCCCAGACGCCTCCGCCCGCACCCAGCAAGCTGCCAGGCTGTACGCCTTCGCGGCCATAGCTGGCACTCAGCACAATGTTCGGGAGCATGGCAGCCGTTGCCACGCCGACTTGTGCCGCGGCCACGTGCAGTTCTGCCTGCGCGGCCAGCACGTCTGGCCTGTGCCGGACCAGCTCGGAAGGCAGCATGCGCGGCAGGTCGGACGGCAACACCAGCGAATCGAGCGAAAGGACCAGCGGCCCGGCCTCTGAAGGGAAGCGCCCGGCAAGCGTCGCGCCAAGGTGATCCGCCTGATCCATGCGTTGCGCCAGCGGAGGAAGTGTCGCTTCCAGCGACCCAAGCTGGCTCAGCAGGCTCAGTTCGCTGGCGTGGGTCGTCATGCCGGCGCTTACCTGCGCGCGCGTGACGTCGACTTGCTCGCGCACGATCTTCACCAGCGTATCCGTGGCAGCGATCTGGGCGGCATAGCCGGCGCGCGCGATCGCGGTATTGACCAGTGTGCCGGTCAGCGTGAGCCAGGCCGCACCAACGGCGTAGCGCTGCACTTCTGCTTGCGCAGCCAGCGCTTCCACCGCCCGGCGGTTGCCGCCGAACAGGTCCAGCGCATAGCTGATCGTGGCGCCCAGCGTGAAGACATTGAATATGCCGGGCGGGGCGCTGCTTCCCAACCGGACGGGCGTCGTCGTCTGTCGCGACGCTTGCGCCTGTGCCGCAACCTGCGGATAGAACACGCCGGCGCCGGAACGCGCTACCGCATCAGCCTGCCGCAGGTTCGCTTCAGCGACCTGCAGACTCGGATTCGCGGCCAACGCTCCATCTACGGCCTGGTCCAGTTCCGCACTGCCAAACATGCGCCACCAGTCGGCGGGCACCATCGCGCCGGCAGCAAAGTGCTGGGCCCGTCCGTCGCCGGCGGGCGTGCTGCTGGCGTCCCCGCCGCGAACATACTGTGAAATGGCAGGTTCCTCAGGCGGGACAAAGTCGGGTCCCACCGCGCAGCCGCAAAGCGCCACCACCGCAAATACGGCCATCGGGAGCGTCCGCAAGGGCCAATGCCAGCTCACGGTGTCCCGCCCAGATAGACATCGACCAGTTGCCCCGGGTAGATCGGTGGCTGGGCGGGCGGCCTGAAGCGGAAGATTACCGGCAGTACGCGTACGTCGACCCGCTCCGCCCTCTGGTCCGAGAGCTGGATCTTGGGCGTCAGGTACGGCTGCACCCGGACGAACTCCAGCACGATGCTGGTGTCCGTGCCGCGCACGAACATGCGGGCCTGCATGCCGCGGCCAGGTTTCAGCCGGTGAACGAGAATCTCGTCGACATAGACGCGGACCCCGAGCCAGTCCTGCTGGCTGCTCAGCACGGCAACCGGCTGGCTTCCCTGCGTATAAGTGTTGTACGTCCCTTGCGGCGATACATAGGCACCCACCGCCGGATTGACCGAAAGCACCACACCGTCCATCGGCGCGCGCACGACGTACTTGCGCAGCAAGGCGTCCGCCGCGTCGGCCGCCTTGCGCAGCGCATCGCGCTGCTTCTCCTGGTTGCGTATGTCGAACGTCCACGCACCGGCGCGCGTCAGCGCGAGTTGCCGACTGGCTACCACCAGGCCGCTGCGCGCGACATGCACGGCGTTGGCGGCATTGTCCATGGCATCCTGGCTGACAGACCTGGCGTCGAACTCCCGCGACTTGCGCAGCTTGTCATACTGGTCTTCCACGGTCTTGAGGCTTGCCGCTGCGGCGTCAGCCTGCGCCTTGGCGACCTCAAGCGTCTCCTTTCGCGGCTGAGCGAGCAATTGCGCGAGCTGTGCCTCTGCGGCGTCTGCCTGCGCACTCTGTTGCGCTGCCAGCGCGCGCTGTACCGAGTCGTCAATGGCCAGCAATTCATCGCCGCGTTTGACGGTCTGGCCTTCATGCACGGCGATACGCAGTACGGTTCCAGCCACCTCGGGGTAGACGTTGACGTTGGCGCCGCTGTCCTGCTCGCTTTCCACGATACCGTTTGCATAAATGCCGCTGCGATAGGGATTGGCGGCCGGCTGGAACACCGGCGGAAGCGGCGGCTTCTGCTGGGCAAAAATGATCGCGGCGGCCACGCCGACCAGCGCGCCCAACGCCGATATCAGAAAAAGCCAGCGGTTCTTCATCACTGTGCGGCCCCTATTTCTATCGCCTTCAGCCGCCCATCCTCCATGTCGAGGATGCGCGAGGCCATATCGAGAATGCGCGCATCGTGCGTCACGATGACAATGCAGCGACGCTCGCTGAGGATTTCCTTGCGGATGAAACTCATGATCGTGCGGCCGGTCTCGCCATCCAGCGACGCGGTGGGTTCGTCGAGAATGAGGATGTCGGGCTGGCTGACGATGGCGCGCGCGATCGCGACACGTTGCTGTTCCCCGCCGCTGAGCTTGACGGGGTGCAACTGTGCCCGGTTCTCCAGGCCGACAATCCGCAGATACTTGCGCGCTTCTGACAGGGCTTCATCCCAGCGGTACCGGCGCAAGACCAGCGGAATGGCGACGTTCTCCAGCGTGGTCAGGCGCGGGAACAGGTGGTAGTCCTGGAACACGAACCCGACCTTGGCGAGGCGGAAGGCGGCCAGTTCGTCATCGTCCAGATTCCACACATCGACGCCGTCCATCAGCACGCGGCCACCATCGGGCCGCAGGATGCCGGAGATGACGCTGAGCAGGGTCGTCTTGCCGCTGCCGGAGGGGCCCACAATGAACAGCATCTCGCCGAAGTAGGCGTCGAAGCTTACGTCGCGCAACGCATGGGTACGGGCCTCTCCCTCGCCGAACCATTTTTCGACGCGCTGGGCCGAGATGGCGACGTGTGCCATGATCACGCCCGGAAAATATCGAACGGCTCGATGTGCAGCACCTTGCGTACGCCGATATAGCCCGAGATGCCGGCGATCACGATCACCATGGCCAGTGCGAGCCCGAGGTTGTAGAAGGTGATCACCGCCGCGTAGTTGGGGATGCGCAACCGCACCAGGGCTATCAGGACCGCACACAGGCCGATGCCCAGTCCATAGCCCGTCAGCGACACGAAGGTCGCCTGGAACAGGATCATCGCCACCAGTTCGTGCCCCTTGGCACCGATGGCCTTGAGGGCACCGAACTTCTCCAGGTTCTCCACGATGAAGGTGTAGAAGGTCTGTCCCGAAATCGACAGCCCGACGATAAAGCTGATGACCGTCATCAGCAGGATATTGGTGCCCAGGCCGGTCTGGTACTTGTAGAAATCGGCGATGCGGTCGACGAACTGTGCCTTCGTGAGCGCGATATAGCCCAGCCGGCTGACGGCTTGCTGGATCCGCAACGTGTCTTCCGGCGCCTTTGGCTCCACCAGGATGTACGAGATGGTGTAGCGGGCCGTTGGCAGGTACTGGATCGCGCGCCGGTACGTGGTGTAGAGGGTGGGTACGCCAAACAGCCCGCTGGTCGATACCTCGGCCAGTCCGACAATCACGCCGCGATGGTCATTGATCTCGAAGGTGGTGCCGACATCGGGATCTTCGAGCTTGCGAAACTCGGCGTCCTTCACGACAAGAAAGGCGTTCTCGGCAAAGATGTCTTCGATGCTGCCGCGCACGACGCGCGGACGACCGAACAGGCTGGTGTCGTCGATGCCGATCACCGTCACGGGCTGATAGCCACCGCTCTGAAGACGGACCAGCGCCCCGCCCGAATATAGCGGCACCGCAAAGCGGACGCCGTCGATGCTGCGCACGGCATCGAGTACATAGTCCGGCATCCCGATGGTGTTCGCCACGGTGTTGACGGCCGGATCCATGACCCAGATGCTGGCGCCGATGTTGAAGACGGTCGATGATGACCGGTTCAGGACCCCGGCAAACAGCGACGTCATCTCGATCATCAGGAACACCGAGAACGTGATGCCAACAAGCAGACCGGTGAACTTGGCGCGATCGTTGACCAGCAGCTTGTAAGCCAGCAGCAGGATGCCCGGAATCGCTGCGCGTTGCGGCGGGTCCGGGGAATGGCGAGAGCCATCGACGTCATCGGCCGGCATGTTCCCGTCTCAGCGCGGTGAGATGGGCAGTGACCTGCCCTCTTTCGATGAATGGCATGTTGTTCTCCTTATGCGGCGATCGCTAGCCCTGGCATCGTGCGGAAACACGTGGCGCTGTCCGCCGTGCTCACTGCGCTCGCGCTGTTTCCGCTTCATGGCCGGTGCTGCGCCGGCGTATGCATTGGCGCGTCTCCGACGGCATGGCGCGCGGCCCAGCGATGCGCCTGCGCGATGGCAATGCGAATCGCCATGCCTTCACCGTAACCCTGTTCCAGCAGCGCATTGGCAATCTCGATCGCTTTCGCCCGGACCTCCGGTAGAAGGTTCTTCATGGAGATCGGGAAGTAACCGGAATTCCGGGGCATCGCGCCACTCACCTGATCGGGAAGATGGGCGCCAGCGCCTCACCTTCCCGGTGCGCTCAGGACAATTCCAGGTCGTCCACCACGGCGCCAACTCCGGGCGCAGACCAGGCCGCACCAACTGCGGCCAGTCGTTGCGCGCGTGAATCTACCCGGCCGCTCAGCGTCACCGTGCCCTCTTTCATCGAGACATTGATGTGCTTCGCTTCACGCTCGGCATGCCGGCGCAACGCAGCTTCAATGCGTTCGACCACATCGTCGGGCGCGGGGCGCATCCGCATCTTGATATGGTTCGTCACACCGGTCACACCGCGCAACTGCGACACGGCACGCTCGGCAAGCTTGCTCTGGTACCCCCACTCCACTTCGCCCGTCAGCGTGACGCGGCCCTTCTCGACACGCAGCTTGATCGCATCGGCAGGCACGTGCACATGCCATTGCAGAGCATCCCGTGCGGCGGTGGCAATCGCCTCATCGCTGAATTCCCCCGTGGGCCGGACATCGAGGTTCACTACCACCGCGCGCACGCCAGAGACCTTTTCCGCAGCACGCTCGGCTGCAAGCTTCTCGGCATAGCTGGGCAGGTGACCGCTGAGCGTTACCACGCCCTCGCGTACCTCCACGCCAATGGCTGCCGCATCGATGGCGGGATCCCAGTCCAGCTCGTCCGTGACGTCTTTCTTGAGTTGTAGATCAGTTTTCATCGAGACATCTCACAACATGGCGTTGCAGAACGGCATGCGACGCGCCTGCGCGGCAACCGCTCATACCGTTCCTGAAAGTTCGTTCCTTTGCCAGCCACGGCATCACTTCACGGTAATCCGCTGTTGCGGCGATGTCTCCTTCTTGGGCAGGACCACGCGAAGCACGCCGTTGTCGTAGCTGGCCTCGACCTTGCCCTCGTCTATGCTGGCGTCCAGCGTAAAGGCTCGCTGCATCGAGCCGCTGTAGCGCTCGCGCCGGATCACGCGTTCGCCCTCTTTTTGTTCGGAGGACTTCTCCACCTTTGCGCTGATCATCACCGTGCCGCGGTCAACGGATACGTCGATGTCCTCCTTCTTCACACCAGGCAGTTCCGCAGCCAGGGTGTAGGCGCTCTCCGATTCCGACACATCGACCTTGAATGCCAGAC
Organism: Cupriavidus sp. C1SS-2L; assembly: GCF_057073735.1. Taxonomy (NCBI): domain Bacteria; kingdom Pseudomonadati; phylum Pseudomonadota; class Betaproteobacteria; order Burkholderiales; family Burkholderiaceae; genus Cupriavidus; species Cupriavidus sp. C1SS-2L. Next base: position 1,328,415 of record NZ_CP172708.1, on the reverse strand, counting down.
CGTTATCTGCAGTCCCGCGGAATGAGCGCAGCATGCCCTGCAGCATGTCGCTGATGGGTTCGACAGAGAACGGATCAAAGTGCCTGAGGTTGGTCATGGTGATCTCCTTGGAAACTGGAACAGAACCGAAAGGCCGGCTGCTTCCAGATTGGCAGTTGAGCGCCGCGGGCGTTTGTTCTGCATCAAGGCCGCTGCATCGACTTCCATGCGGCGCTGGAGCGACATTGCCGAAGTCGGAATCCGCCGCGACGCTGTCAGGTAAACCTGACAGCGCATGCTTCAAGCCTGACACCAGTCTCAGCCCCGCCTGATTTCGAAAGGGGCGGTCGGCGACGATACTGCGGACATGAGCCACCGCACCCAACTCCACGACCTGACTGTCTACATCCTCGAGCACGCGGGTCCGATCAGGACGCGGCAACTGCGTTTGCTCAAGGCTGTCACCGGCATGCAGGTGGTCGGCGCGGGTACGGATGCCGAAGCCGACTTGCCGACACTCGAGGCGCTTCGCCCCGATATCGTGCTGGTCGGACTGCGCACCGGACAAAGCCTGCGGCACGTCCGGTTGCTCACAGTAAAGCTGCCGGAAAGCACCTTGATCGTGCTGTCCAACAGCGGGTCTGCGCTGATGCGCAAGGCCTGCCTGCGGGCCGGCGGAAGCTATTGCTTCGACAAGACGCTGGAAGTCGACAAACTGCGCACCGCTCTGCTGGAGATCTCCGGCACAGCACCAAGAAGCAGCGAACCATAGGAGTACCGGGCTCTCGGGGCCAGACGCGCCCCTGATAGCACCGCCATCTGGAGACAACGATGTTCGGAACCAGTGATTCGCCGTCGGCCGACCTCGAGCAGCACGCGATCAGCGCCCCCCTTGACCGCCATGCAAGGCTGTCCACCGAAAACGCACCGAAGCCGGGTGCCCAGTGCTCCACCTGCATGCTCCGGCACATCTGCATGGCGTCCAACCTCGACGAGACGGACATAGTGCGCCTGAACAGCGTGGTGAAGAACTGGAAGATGGTCAGGCAAGGTCAAGCGCTCTACCGCGCCGGAGATCCGTTCCAGAGTATCTACGCGCTGCGTTCTGGCTCGATCAAGACCGTGCTCTCTCACCCTAGCGGCAGGGAATGCGTGTCCGGCTTTTTCCTTCCTGGCGAAACGCTCGGCCTCGACGGCATTTCGACAGAGGTCCACACCTGCGACGCCATTGCCCTGGAAGACAGCGCCGTCTGCGTGATCCCGTTCCACCTGCTGGAAGCCCTTTGCCGCGAAGTCAAATCGCTGCAGCAACAGGTGCACAAGATGATGAGCGCGGAAATCGTGCGCGAGACCGGCCAGATGATGCTGCTCGGCAACCTCACGGCGGAGCAGCGCGTGGCGGCCTTCCTGCTCAATATTTCGCAACGGCTCCAGCGCAGGGGCTATTCGCCGACATGCTTTACGTTGCGCATGACGCGCGAGGACATCGGCAGTTATCTGGGCATGACCCTGGAGACCGCGAGCCGCACGCTGTCGCGCTTCCAGCAGGAAGGACTGATTCGGGTACAGGGCAAGCAGATCGAACTGCTGGATCTTGAAGCACTCGATCTGCGATAAACCTATGACGTTGCTCATGCCGGTCGGCGGCGAAAGCGCGATGCTGGTCAACGAGCTGAAGTTTGCTACGGGGGAAGGCCAGGGATCCGAACCCCTGACCTTCAAGCGGCTCGGCCGCTTGCGTGGGGCACGTGCCTGCCTCAGATGTCCTCTTCCTCGTCGAACAGATGATGGCGCATGGCATAGCGCAGCAGCGCCGCTTCGCTGGGCACGTGCATCTTTTCCATCAGCCGCATCTTGTATGTACTGACCGTCTTGACACTCACGCACAGCGCTGTCGCAATCGCGGTGAGTGGCTCGCCCAGCACCAGCCGCCGATAGACTTCCAGTTCGCGGTCGGACAGGCGCAAGTGCGGTGCTTCGTCCTGATGTTCCTGCAGGCTGGTCGCCAGCTTGCCGGCAATCGCCTGGCTGACATACGTGCCCCCGCTTGCCACCTGGGTGATCGCAGAAACCAGCTCGGTCGCAGCGCTTTCCTTGGTCAGATAGCCCGCCGCACCGGCCTGGAACGCGCGCACGATGTATTGCTGCTCCGCATGCATGGTCAGTACCAGGATGCGCAGCGCCGGTTGCTCGTCCCGCAACAGGCGGATCAGTTCCAGGCCGCTGCGGCCCGGCATCGACAAGTCGAGCAGCAGCACCTGCGGCGCGCAGTCGCGCACGAGCTTCAGGACCTGGCTGCCGTCGGCGGCTTCGCCTACCACATCGAATTTGCCGGCGCGCTCCAGGATATGCTTGAGACCGTCGCGCACGACGGCATGGTCATCGGCAATGAGCACGCGCGTCATTTCATATCCCTTTTTCCAGAGGAATCTTTACGGTTAGCCGGAATCCCTTGCCAGGTTCGCTGTCGACTTCGACGGCACCGCCAAGCAAGCGCGCCCGCTCCCGGATTCCCAGCAGCCCCAGCGATTTGCGTGGCTCCGTCCCGGCGGGCTTCTTGACCCATCCGCCGCCATTGTCCTGAACCCGCAACTCGATCTGCCCGTCCGCCTGGGCAAGTGAAACGCCCACGACCGTTGCGTCAGCGTGCCGGACGACATTGCTGAGCGCCTCCTGCACAATGCGAAACATGGCGATGGCGGTCTGCTCGGGCACGTCCGCATCCACGCCATCCACACTCACCGGCAGGCCATACCGGCTGGAAAAATCAGCCGCCAGCCACTCGATGGCGGTCAGCATGCCGAGCTCGTCAAGCAGGGCTGGCCGCAGATCGCTGGCAATGCGGCGAACCGACGCCACCGTGTCGTCAATGACGCCGTTCATGTCGGTGATGTCCGCGAGGATTCCGCGGATGTCCCTGCTCTCGCTGACATCGGCGGCAAGCATCGTCATGTCCATCTTCAGCGCGCTCAGCCGCTGGCCCAGATCATCATGGAGTTCGCGCGCGATGCGGCGCTTCTCTTCTTCGCGGGTGGCCAGGATGCTGTCCGAAAGCTGCTGCAGTTCCTCTCGCGATCGGCGCAGCGCCTGCTCGGCGCGTACGCGTTCCGTGATATCGCGCAGCATCACCGTATAGAGACTGACGCCGCCGTCCGCAATCTGTGAAATCGATGCCTCGATGGGAAACTCGCTGCCATCGCGGCGCAGCGCATAGAGTGCGCGCTGGCGCCCCATCTGCCGGTCGGATACCCCTGTCACGCCGAACCGGCGCACATGCGCATCGTGCGCAGCGCGAAAGCGCTCGGGAATGAAATCGCCAAGCGGCCGGCCAATGGCCTGGTCGGCGGGCCAGCCGAACAAGGTTTCCGCCATGGGGTTGAACAGGATGACGTGCTGTGCGCTGTCCACCGTAATGATAGCCTCCATCGAGGAGCGGATGATGCCGGCCAGCCGCGCTTCGCTTTCCCTGACACGTTGGAGGCTGGCATGCATGGCTTTCTCGGCACGCGTTCTTTCCGTGATGTCGCGCAGCATGACGGTGAACAACTTCGAACCGCGGTGCGTCGTTTGTGAAATCGATGCTTCGATCGGAAACTCGGTGCCGTCGCGGCGCAGGGCATAAAGTGCGCGCTGGCGCCCCATCTGGCGATCCGATACGCCGGTGATGCCGAACCGCCGTACATGCGCCTCATGCGCCGCCCGGAAGCGCTCCGGGATGAAGCGCGTCAGCGGCTCGCCAATCGCCTGGTCGGCCGGCCAGCCGAACAAGGTTTCCGCCATGGGATTGAACAACACCACGCGCTGGTCGGCGTCAACGGAAATGATAGCCTCCATGGACGAGCGAATGATCCCGGCAAGTTGCGCCTGGGTGTTCTGCGGCCTGCGCAATGCGCGGCCTGCGCGACGTCGGGCCCCGCGCATCCGGATTGAATAGGTACTTATCCCTTTGGACATACCGGGCGCCCTGGCCGCAGATTGCTGAACAATCCTGAACACACTATAGGAGTGCTGACGCCATGTACAACCGCCGTCGGACAATCCCGCCGACAGTATGCGCTTGACAGAGGCGCAACCACTAGTCCAGTTCGAGATACCTGGAAAGCACTCTTCGCACTACGAAGGTTATCAGGAGATACAGGGCCAGGATGGGGACGAGCATCGTCCAGAGGGTTGAGGGCGGCTCATGCAAATGGAGTACAGCCGCGACCGGCGAATACGGCAGCCAAACGCCCAGCACGCATATGGCGCCTGTGGCCGCCAGCAACGCCGGGCTGGCGCGGCTCTCGATGAACGGGATCCTGCTGGTGCGGATGATGTGGACCACCAGCGTCTGGGAAAGCAGCGACTCCAGGAACCAGCCGGTCTGAAACACCGGCGCAGTGGCCGGATTGTTGGCGCCGATCCACCAGTACAGCCCAGCAAAGGTCAGATAGTCGAAAACCGAACTGATGGGTCCTAGGCACAGGATATAGCGCCGAACCCTGGCGACCTCCCAGCGGCATGGCCTGGCAAGTGCGCCGTCATCCACGTTATCGGTGGGCAAGGCGGTTTGCGAGATGTCATACAGCAGGTTGTTGGTCAGCAGTTGAATGGGGGCCATGGGCAGGAAAGGCAGCCATGCGCTCGCGCCCAGGACGCTGAAGATGTTCCCGAAATTGGAACTGGCCCCCATGCGGAGGTACTTGAGCAGGTTGGCAAACACGCGCCGACCTTCCACGACACCGTCGTACAGCACCGTGAGGCTCTTTTCCAGCAGGATGACTCCGGCCGATTCCTTGGCGATGTCGACCGCGTTATCCACCGAGATGCCAACATCGGCTGTCTTGAGAGCCGGGCCGTCATTGATTCCGTCTCCTAGCACGCCCACCACCCTGCCCTGTGCACGCAGCGCCCGAACCAGTGTCTCCTTGTGTGCGGGGTTGAGCCTGGCGAACAGGGTATTGTCCCTTGCCACCTCGGCCAGTTCCCCCGGCGTGAGCCGGTCCAGATCGCTACCCAGGACAACCCGGCCGGCAGGCAGGCCGACCAAGCGGCAGACTTTGCTGGTGATCGTGGGGCTGTCACCGGTCAGTATCTTGACCTCGATGCCGCACTGGCGCAGGGAGGCCAACGCAGCGGCAGCGCTCTCCTTGGGCGGATCGATGAATGCGATATAGCCGACCAGTTCCATGCCGGCTTCATCCGCAACACCGTAGGCATGCGATGGACCTGCCGTCGGCAGGCGTTTGCTGGCAATTGCTATGACCCGGTAACCATCCTCGTTCAGCAGCTCGCTCTGCCGCATCAGGTCGGCCCGGTGGGCGACATCAAGCGCAACCACCGTATCGCCGATCCGCGCCGTGGCGCTGGCGTCGAACACTTCCTCCACTGCGCCCTTGCAGATCAGCAGTCGTCTTTCATCTCCAGGCTGGCTGCCCTCCACCACGACCGACATGCGCCGCCGGGTGAAATCAAACGGAATTTCGTCAACGAGGCGCCATTGTTCATGGATGCCGATGCGTTCGCCAACATCCTCGTGCTGGAGCACCGCCACATCGAGCAGATTACGCAGGCCGGACTGAAAGAAGCTGTTGAGGTAGGCAAACTCCAGCACCTGGTCGCTTTCCCTTCCGCTCAAATCGAGATGATGCTTCAGGATGACGCGGTCCTGCGTCAGCGTTCCGGTCTTGTCGGTGCACAGCACATCCATTGCGCCGAGATTCTGGATGGCGTTAAGGCGCTTGACGATGACCTTGCGCCGAGACATCACCAGTGCGCCCTTGGCCAGGTTCACAGTGACCAGCATGGGCAGCATCTCGGGCGTCAGTCCGACGCCGACGGCTACGGCAAAGAGCAGCGCTTCGAACCAGTCCCCTTTTGTCAGACCGTTGATGATGAATACCAACGGCGCCATCACGACGATGATGCCCAGCATCAGGCGGCTGATTTGCCCCAGGCCCTCCTCGAACGCTGTAGGTGGCTCGCGCGCGGCGATCGAGCGGGCAATGTGGCCGAACACGGCATGGCGGCCCGTCAGCACTACCAGTGCCGTTGCCGTCCCGCTCACCACCGCAGTACCCATCAGTGCCAGGTTGGCAATGTCGCCGGCCGTCTCGGCGCTAGCACCATCGACGGCAAACTTCTCCACCGGCATGGATTCACCGGTGAGCGCAGCCTGGTTCACAAACAGATCCTTGGCGGCCAACAGGCGTACATCGGCCGGGACGAGGTCTCCCGCAGCAAGGTGGATGACATCGCCGGGCACCAGTTCGGCGATAGGAATGTCGCTGGTTTGTGTTTGCGCCCCGGCCGCTGGCCGGCGCCGCACGGCAATGACGGTATGCACCATCGCCCGCAGTGCGGCGGCCGCCTTGCCCGAGCGGCTCTCCTGCCACGTCGCCAGCCCTACACTCAACGCCACCATGCATGTGATGACCGATGCGGCCTGCCAGTCGCGGATCAGACCGGACAAGGCAGCGAGGCTGAGCAGCATCAGGTTCAACGGATTGCGCAGCCGCCCGAGAAGGTCGGGCACGAAGCGATGCTGTCGCTCCGTGGCGATCTGGTTGGCGCCATGCTCGCGCCTGCGCAGCGGCACTTCCGCGTCAATCAACCCTTGCGCGTCTGAGGACAGCGCAGCGAGCGCCTGTGCGCCACTGCCTGCCGCGACCTGAGCCAGCAACGGCGGAACATCAGTGGCGCGCGTGCGGATTGCCTGACGGCCTGCAGCGGTTGCCGTGCCGGGCGATTCGCTCAAGGCTACGCCAGAGGTGGCCCCCGCGGCCTTCATTGGCATCGCCGAGTCGTAAATTCAGGTCGCGTCCTTCGCCCTGACAAGCAATACTGGCACCGGACACTGGCGCGCAAGACTTTCGGCCACACTCCCGAGCAGCAACCGGCTCACACCGTGGCGGCCATGCGTGCCGAGCACCACGAGTTCGGCAGCACTGCTCTCGACAAGCTGGCGGATCTGGTGGGCGATATCGCCGAGCGCCACAATCTCGTCGATCATGACGGTCTGGCAGCGCACATGCCTGGCCTTTGCCTTTTCCTGCGCCTGAGCCAGCAACTCTTCCCCACCCTTGATCAGGCCGGCACGCAGATCCGTCAGGTCAACGTATCCCATGTCATATTTCAGGTAGCCGTTGTCGATCACGTGAACGACCTGCAAGTCGGCGTCGCAGAGGGCGGCCAGTCCGATCGCATGGTCCAGGGCCAGGTCGCTACAGTGGCTGCCGTCAACTGCCACGAGAATCTTCTTGTACATTCCATATCTCCGTCAGGTTGCCTGCAAGGCGGGCGGGAGGCTAGGCCTCTCTCGGCGATATCCATGCTGGCCTTACGATGGCTTCGGGCGTTGTCTGCCCCCTGCGCAATGCCGCTGCGAATGCAGCCAGTTGCTCAGCGGCTGCACCACTCTGCACATCGCGCTGCTTCAGCACCAGGGCGGGCGACGGAGTCTTGCCAGTCAGAAAGGCAATGTCATCCTCCGCCCGGAAGCCACCGCGCGAGGCCATGACGCAGACGGCGGACACACAACCCGAGAACGGCGCATGGTCTAGCAGGAACTTGCGCATGGGCGCCGCCAGCCTCCCGAGCCAGACCGGCGCGACGACAACCACGTGACCGCAGTCGCCGGGCAGCGGCCCTTCGTACCGGTATGCCGGCGTGCGATGCAGCAGCATATCGAGCACGCATCGGAAATCGCCGTACAACCCGGCCCGGGGCTTCTCGTCCCGAATTTCTGCCAGCCCCCAACCGGTGCTGGCTGCCAGGGTCTCGGCGGCTTGCCTGGCTGTGCCGGTACGGGAGTAATACACGATCAGGCTTTCCGATTTTTCCGACATGGGAGACTCCTCACCCGACGCCGGTCGTGCCGGCCCTGCATGGAATGCTAGGAAGTTGTCGGGACGCCCCCTTGATGCATGTCAAGCCCCCTGCTGTGGAATGCAACAGCTTTGGCGGACGCAGCCGGGCCCCGTCGGTCGCCCGGAACGGCTTGTCGCCGGCGCCGCACGCCGTGATGAAGCCGCCCTTCCAGCGGCCGGATGCACCATGTCAGTCCAACCGATATCCGTTGCACGGTGTGATACATCAGCATCTGCAATGTAGGTCGCAGCGCATCCGCGCAGTTGTCGCACGTCAAGGCTCGCGATGGTGGCCGCCAAGGATGCCCAGCCCGCGTCCGGCTTGATAAGCATCAAGTCCTGCTGTGTCGTGGCATCTAGCCTTCAGGTATCGGACTCCGCCGCACGCGGAGCGGCCCGGATCCATCGCAGTTGAGCAGGTTGCCGCCATGAGCCAGATTCTCTTTCCCGATTCCGTACCGGCTTATTGCGCGGCAGGTCCCAGCTTGCAGTGCCCGGCACAGATCGACGGCGCCGCCGCCACCTTCGAGATCACGGCGGAGGCGCTGGAAGACCATTTCGGGGCACGGTCGTATCTCTATGAAGATCTGGCTTCCGCCTTTTCGTCTCATCGCAAGGCCATCGAGAACGTCGCCCGTAGCATGTTCGAGATGACGGGCGCACATAGCATCGTCCTGCATAGTGGCCATTTCCGGTTTTCCGCCTAGTGCGAGTGCTGGCTCGCCGATCGCCATGCCTATCGAACTGCAACGGTCACCACGTGCGCACGCGGGAAGCTCCGACAATTCGCGGGCGGTCCCCGGCACTCCTGCCGAACAGGATCTCGCGCATGCCGCTGCCCCGGCCGTGCCCGGGCGAGGCGCCTTGAAACGGGCATTCACTGTGCTGGCCCGCCGGTCGGCACTGATTCTGCTGTGTCTGGCAACTTGCCGTGCGGCTAACGGTGCAGGACCTTCGGCGGCCTCGATCCCATTGCCGGCAAGATATGCGCAACAGGTGGCACGGATCGGGCATGAGGGCAGCATGGATCGAGCAGGCCGCGTCGCGAGTGAAGCGCAGATGCCCGTTGGCGTCGGCGCCTGCGCCGCGCTCAAGCGGCAGCATGCGGCGCGTCAGCCCGCGCCGGCCCCGGACGATTCCGATGCCGCAACGCGCCATGCCTATGCGTCGGCCACGAATGCCAACGGCGTCGCCTACTTCAGTGGCAGCGCGGATCCGGCGCAGGCCATCGACATGCGAGACATCGCCGGCCTCTACAATCTCTGCCTGGTTTTCGCCGGCAAGCAACGGGCATGGATCGCCGGGGTGAAAGCGAATATCTACAGCGCCAATGGCACGCTCGTATTCCAGACGTATGCCGACGGCCCATTCCTAATGCTCCGGCTAACCCCCGGTCGCTATCGCCTGGTCGCCGAATACGATGGCAGCGTGGTTGACACCGTCCTCCGGGTGCCGAGGCATGGCGCCGCTGCGCGCATGCTGTGGTGGCCCGACCTGGCCAGCCTGTTAGTTTGAATGCCCCGTGACTTCATTGCGAAGCCAGGTCCCGGCTCGGAATGCCAATCGTCATCATGGATATCGCAAGGCCGTTCCGGACATCACGGTCCTGTGCTTCGCTGATCGGAGGAAACTACTATGCCCAGCACGAAGAAGGCGCTACGGTCAAAACCCGTATCGACGGCGCCAGGACTTGTCAGCCTGTTGTACCACCTTGTCCATGCCACGTCGCAAGGGCTACTGGACCCCGAGCTGGCGCGGGATCTCGGACGACTCATCTACAGCGAGATCGAAACGCTTCAGTCAGCATCCCCACCCAGCCGGATCGACATGGACCTCCTTCGCGAAGCCGCTTCCCGATTCGACGATACCGTGTTGCAGGCGCGCAGTTCATTGTTGATCGACGCGAAAAGCCGGATCCCCGATCTCATTCCTGCCGGGATCCATTCGGATCGGCTTCCACCCATGCGCAACGACTCGCCTCGATTTGCCGCAAGTGGAAAGGGATCCGTCGAGGCAAAGGCAGCATCGGCTGTGAATGACTCGTGACAGCACGAAACTTCGATGACAACAAATGGCGCTGATGGAGGTTCCCCATGGAAGACTCGTCCTCACCCGACACACAGCGCGGCGCCGCGGCCGCAGGCAGTTGGCAGACCTGGTTCCCGCCTGCGCAGTGGCTGCTTCATTACCGGAGCGAATGGCTGCGACATGACGCCGTCGCAGGGGTCACGCTGGCGGCATATGGCATTCCGGTTTCGCTGGCCTATGCGTCGCTGGCAGGCGTACCTCCGCAGTACGGGATCTACTGCTATCTCGCCGGCGGGCTGGCCTACGCGTTGTTCGGCTCGTCGCGACAGCTCGCAATCGGCCCCACGTCCGCCATCTCGATGCTGGTTGGCGTGACCATCGCCGGAATGGCGCAGGGGGACCCGAGCCGCTGGGCATCAATCGCGGCGCTGACGGCGCTGCTGGTTGCCGCCATGTGTATCCTCGCGTGGCTCTTTCGACTGAGTTCGCTCGTGAATTTCATCAGTGAAACGATCCTGCTGGGGTTCAAGGCGGGCGCGGCACTAACGATCGCCCTGACCCAGTTGCCGAAGCTGTTCGGCGTCAAGGGCGGCGGCGAGTTCTTTTTCGAGCGCATTGCCATCCTTGCGCAGCAATTGCCGCTGACCAATCTCGCGGTGTTCGGCTTTGGCGCGGTGGCGATTGCCGTGCTGCTGCTTGGGGAAAAGTTCCTGCCAGGACGACCGGTCGCGCTGCTCGTCGTCGTAGCGTCGATCATGCTGCTGTCGCTGACGCCGCTGGGAGCGCTGGGCTTCAAGGTTGTAGGCGCCTTGCCACAAGGCCTGCCTGAACTGCACTGGCCGGGCCTGCGGCCCAGCGATGTCGACGGGGTCATTTCCCTTGCCTTTGCCTGCTTGTTGCTGTCCTACGTCGAAAGCGTCTCGGCCGCGCGCGCCCTTGCGCAGGCCCATGGAGACGAGATCGATGCGCGCCAGGAGCTGCTCGGACTCGGCGCGGCGAACCTGGCTACCGGCCTCTGCCAGGGCTATCCGGTTGCGGGCGGGTTGTCGCAGTCTTCGGTGAACGACAAGGCCGGAGCGAGAACGCCGCTGGCGCTGGTATTCGCGTCGGCAACCATCGCCCTTTGCCTGATGTTCCTTACCGGCCTGCTGGCCAATCTGCCCAACGTGGTGCTGGCCGCCATCGTGCTGGTCGCTGTCAAAGGCCTCGTGGATATCCGCGAACTGCGCCACGTATGGCGTGTGAGCCGCTTCGAGTTCATCGTCTCGATGGTTGCGTTCGGCGCCGTGCTACTGCTCGGCATCCTGAAAGGTGTCATCGTCGCCGTGCTCGTATCGATGCTGATGATCATCCGGCGTGCTGCTCACCCGCATGTCGCGTTCCTTGGACGAATTCCGGGAACGCGCAGCTTCTCGGACATGGATCGCAATCCGGACAATGAAGCCGTTCCGCAAATCCTGATTTTCCGTGCGGAATCGTCGCTGCTGTACTTCAACGTCGAGCATGTGCGCTCGGTGGTGTGGCGTGCCATTCGCAGCTCCGCGCTGCCGCTGCGGCTGGTGGTCTGCGACCTCTCGGTTTGTCCCGTGGTCGACCTGGCAGGCGCCCGCATGCTGGCGACGCTGCACAAGGAACTGCAAGCCGCCGGCATTGAATTGCGGCTGGTTGCAGCGCACGCGGTCGTGAGAGACATGCTTCGCGCAGAGGGACTGGAAGAGCGTGTGGGGTATTTCGGACGTCGTATCTCGGTTGCGGATGTGATCGAGGAGTTCCGCACATCCACCGCGCAGGAGACGCCCATCGCGAGTATTACAGCGTTGGCAGCAACGTAGCGCGCATTGTTGCCGCCCCGGCGTCCGCGCGCGGCAGAGTATGCTGGTCCCGCATGGCGGGTGCCGGCCTTTGAGAAGGAAAGCGTCATGAACAAACCGGAAAGACCCAGCCACCTGGCAGCCGCGCGTCGGGAACCCACGCACTACCTCACCGCCGACGAGCGCGCAGCAAAAGGACGCGCGCTACGCGATACTGTGCCTCGCGCCTCGCAATCCGGCTGGCAGGCACCGGAAGATCGCCGCGATCCGATCGAACTGCTGAATGAATCCAACGCCGGGCGGATCCTCGACCTGGTTCCAATCCGATACGGCCGGATGGCGGCATCCCCGTTTGCGTTCTACCGCGGATCGGCTTCACTCATGGCGGCCGATCTTGCCACCACGCCGTCCAGCGGCATCCGCGTGCAGGCATGCGGAGACGCCCACCTGATGAACTTCGGCGGGTTCGCCACGCCCGAACGAAACATCATCTTCGACATCAACGACCTCGACGAAACCTTGCCCGCCCCATTCGAATGGGACCTCAAGCGACTGGCGGCCAGTCTGGCGATTGCGGCCGAGCATCTCGCGCTGCCCAAGAGCGATGCCGCACGCGTAGTCACCGATGTCGTGCGCGAGTACCGCGAACGCATGTTCAACTACGGGTGGATGCGCGCTCTCGACGTATGGTACGACCGAATTGATTTACAGAAGTATGAAGACCGTAGCGGCGATCCCGAGATCGTTGCCGCGGCACGCAAGCGCCTGGCGCAGCGAATCGAAGGGGAACGACGCAAGACGGTTCCCGACTATCTTTATCCCAAACTGGTGTCGGAAGAAGGAGCAAAGCCGAGGATCAAGGATGAGCCTCCCTTGATTTTTCATCCGACCGAAGAACTGGCGCCCGGCATGGGCTCGGATTACGCGCAAGCCATTGCTTCCTATCGCAGCAGCCTCGCTGAGCATGTCCGTGTGCTGTTCGACCGTTTCCACTTCTTCGACATGGCCATCAAGGTCGTTGGTGTCGGCAGCGTCGGGACCATGTGTGGCGTGGGATTGTTTCTCGCTGCGGACAACGATCCCTTGTTCCTGCAGGTGAAGGAAGCGCGCGCTTCCGTGCTGGAGCCCTACGCGGGCAAGAGCCTGCATGCCAACCATGGCGAGCGCGTGATCGCCGGCCAGCGTCTCATGCAGGCGGCGAGCGACGTATTCCTGGGCTGGACGCGCGGCGAAAACGGACGCGACTTCTATTTGCGCCAGTTGCGCGACATGAAGCTCTCCGCAGTGATCGAGGACTGGGATACGGGTATGCTCAGACAATATGGCCGCATGTGCGCGCACGCGCTTGCGCGCGCCCACGCGCGCTCCGGGGATGCCGCCATGATGGCTGGCTACATGGGCTCCGGCCAGGCCTTCGATGATGCGATCTGCGAGTTCGCCACGGAATACTGTTCGCAAAACCGCAGCGATTTCCGCACGTTTGTCGCAGCGATTCGCGAAGGGCGTATCGAGGCCAGGCTGGAGGCGAACTGAGCAGTAAGCCGGTATGGTCGAGGTACTGACGTAGTGCTCCCTACCGGCTCCCTACCAAAGGCGCACCGTCACCCGGCGCGGCGGTGCACCTCACTTGGCGCGTGGTTTCTGTCCAGCTGCGCCCGTGCAAGCAGAAGTGGCTGACGGGTCCGCGCCATGACCTTGCGCACTATCTCACCCATGCGCGGCCCGGAAGGGCCGTGGTTTCCATTGTTCCCCATCGCAATCAGGTCCGCTGACCACGCATCAGCTTCTGCCGCGATCGTTTCGGCAATGCCTTGCTGAATGCCGGACCTGCCCGACAGACACGTCGTGAACCGGACTCTGGCCCGGTCCAGCTTGGTGGCGGCCGCTGCGAGCACGCCTTCCGCAGCTGTGGTCAGATTCTCCGCCATTCGCACCGGATCCGCGCCCGCCACATCCAGGAACGGAGCGCTGATGTCGAGCACAAAAATGACTTCCACCTCGGCATCCGAGGCTTGCGCAATGAGGATTGCCTGCTCCAGCGAAGCCTCAGCTGCGGCGCCACCATCGAGGGCTACAAGAATACGACGGTACATGTGATCGTCCTCGACATAGTCAGATTTGCGATTGAGGGCCGGCCGGCAGCAGGATCCCCAGCGCCGCCGTTAACTGCTACACGGTATTGCTACGTTAGTCCCCTGACACGCTCCGAGGTTGGGCTGGATCAAGGGTGCCTCATGTCGCGCCGTGCGCTGATTTATGGCAACGCGCGATACCCCGTGTGCGCGGTCTTCAAGAAAGCGAGCGGCCCGCAGTAGCGGGCCCCTTTTTGTACTGGCCTCATTCCACCTGAAGAGCCTGGTTTTCAATAGCTTTCGCCGCCTTCGGTAAGCGATTACATGCCGGCTTTGGCTCCTTCGAAATGCGGATCCAAACGCTTCCCGGAAGCGTTTAGATCGCAATTCATGTTGATTGAAGGGCCGCTCCCATCGGCATCGTGGGTATTGTCGGGGCTGATCTGCCATAGTCCTGGGACGGTGGACGCCGGCAAGAGAGATACTCGCTATGAGCTGACAGCAAGAGCGCTCGACCTATCCGGAGAATCCAGGCTACTGTCTCAGCAGGCCCCCGCGGACGCGAACTTTGACAGCCTGCTTGGAGCCTGGGAGATCAAGCTTCCTCTCATGCCGGCCGACCTGCATTCCCTTTCTGATCCGGCTTACTGGGCCTTGTCGCCAGAAGCCTTCGCGCCATCCGTATAAGGGTCGAATTTGCCCGTCTTTGCCCCATCGGTGTAAGGATCATACTTTCCGGCTTTGGCGCCTTCGGAATACGGATCGAAACGCTTCTCGGAAGCGTTCAGACTGGAGCGGGTCGACTGCTTTGCGCCATCGGTGTAGGGATCGAACTTGCCGGACTTCGCCGCGCCCGAGTTGGGGGATACCTTCTTCGCCGCGTGGCTGCCTCCGTACAGATCGCCGCCGTCCGTGTAGTTCTTTTGCGCGTTGGCTGCCTGCGTCACGCCGAATGCCGCCAGCCCGGCAATGATCAGGGTCGGAATGGTTTTGTTAAGCATGATGGCCTCTCGAATCGAGGTCGCGCGGCGCCTGCGCACGCCCTTGCGAATGGTGGACGGAATACTCTGGCTGATCGACCGAGCTGGCGCTTCCTTTAATAACGTGAGACTGCTTCTCCGGAATTCAAGTCTCCAATCAGCTATTTCAATGAACCGCTCCGACGCTCATCGCCATGTCCTTCAGCCGGAGGGCTCCCGCCCTAAAAAGACTACTGGGCGGGAATCGTGATCAACGGCATGGCTTCCTTGCTGCCCGTATCCACCAGCGTGAAGAACAGCATGACTGCATTGAGCGCGCGCTTGGTACGCAGGTCGCCTTGATCGATCCAGAACCAGTAGTCGCGGTAGCGCACCGCCACATAGGCATCCACGGGCTTGGCCCTGCCACAACGAATCCGAACGGTCTCATCCTCGGTCGCTGGTGACGTCCGAACAACGCCTGGCAACGCGCTTCGCTCGGCCAGATGATCGTCCGGGACGTCCATGTAGCTGGACAACGCAAGCATGATCTGCAGCATGGACCGGCTGTTGACCGACAACTCGTCGTCCGCGCCGCGGGCTGGAGAGTACTTCAGCACGAACCGTTGACGGTCAACGGGCAGCCTGAGAAGCCGGCGAATCTCGTCAACCTTCTCGACCACGCCAGCAGGCATGTCTTCCCTGCGAAAGAAGAGGACTGCCGTGGATCCGCGAGTCTTGTCTTCTTCGACACGCATCGCGAAGGCGCCGGAAGCCTGTACCTCGCGCATCAGCGAGATGGCGCGCAGAAACTCCGGATCGGCTTCCCGTATCATGCCGGCCGCAGTGGAACGATTGCGCACACCATTGAGCGACTCGACGGTCATGCCAAGCAGGAAATCCGCGGCGTAACCACTTTGCAGCATGAAAAAGATGTTGCGCGGATCAATCGGCTCCATCAATCCGCGCACAAAGCGCTGTCCTGTCGCGGGCGTGTAGGTGATCGTCGGACGATCCGTATAGACGCCCTGCACGCCCGCCGCGATGAAATCCCCCTGGATCGCGCGTGCGGATGACAGCGTACCGTTGACCGACACCCCCGCCTGGAGCGAATAGCCACTGACTACAGAGGCAACATCCACGAACACGGGGAGGTCCATGTATCGCAGCTTGACGATGTTGAGCAGCGTCTGCTGCTTCCATGAATCGGCAATGGCCGCGCTGTAGTCAAAGCGATCGGCGACGATGGTGGTGGGTCCCAACGATGTACACGCCGAAAGCAACCAGCCTGCTGCTATCGCCACGGCATGCAAGATCGCCGCGAAGCGGATTGCCGCCCGGGTGGTTGTCTGTTTCATGCAGCTTGCATTGCGGAACGCCGGTGCGCGCATGGCAAGAGGGACATCCCCCTCCAGATGAAATGGGTCTTCAAACAGCGTAGGAGAACGCAGAAGGCGTCCGTTGACGCAGCGCAAGCACGGCAAAGCGCGCTAGAAGCAGAACCCGAGCGAGAGCATCACGATCGGCTAACGCAGGCGCGCCAAATATGGAACCATATGCGTTGGAATCGCCGCTGAACGCCGGGATCCTTCTCTGCGTACACGACGATGCTGCTGCAACCCGACTCCTCTCCTCGGGCTGATATCGCTTGTTCAAGTCACGTCACGTCCCTTCTCGACGTCCGCGTCTCGATGCATGGCTTCGTCTTCCCTGCGCCCGAGTTTGCTCGTCAGGCGAAGCTGGAAGCCAAACAGCAGGACAACACCCGCCACTGACAGCACGGCGATCAAAATCCGATACCCCATGACAGGACTCCATTTGGTCTTGGAATGCACCCCAACCTTCCGGGCGGCTGCCTGCCGCCAGGGCATCTAGCGGCCAGGCGGAAGGATGACCAGACGTGGCTTGAGATGCGCATGTTGCCCTTGCGGAAGAGGCATCCTGGCATCCAGTTTGGCTTGTCGCGACCCGCGGGCCTTGATAACCGTCAAGGGAACCGACGTCCGCCGCATGACGCCCGCCGGCAATCCACCGCCGACAAACGACTTGATTCGCGACCAGAGACCTGTCCCCAGCAAGATGCCGTCGCAGTTGTTCTCTTCGGCCGTCCTTGCAATGGTCTCGGCGAGAGGTCCAAGTGCAATGATCGGTACATATGGAACACCGGAATCCTCAAGAATCTCTTGCGCCTCGCACAGAGCCGCTTCACCTCCGCGGCTCTCAACGTCCCGCAAGCGTTGCAGCGAATGGAACGCGCGGGCACGACTGCGCTCCAGCGGAGGCTGGACGTTGACCAGCACGATCTCCGCGACGCTTCCCTCTCGGTAGAGAAACGCAGCGTGGCGCACGGCAGCCAGCGCGCACTCAGAACCGTCTACCGGTACAAGTATCTTGATCATCGCTTGCCTTTGCGGGCAGCAGGCCCGGGGATTCACAACTCAAGCGTATGTCTGGCGGCATGCAAGCGGCATCAAGAACCGGGGGCACGGTGTAAAAATCGCGCAAACAGTGCCGGAAGCTATCCCATCACATTCACACCACCATCCACATAGTGCCCGCCGGCGCTCTTCTTCATCTCTCACCCGCGCCGATCAATGCCTTGGTATGCCTGGCGATCATCAGTTCCTCGTCCGTCGGGATCACCCATACCGCAACCCGTGCGGATGGCTCGCTGATACACGTCGCGCCGCTGGCGTTCGCCGCGGCATCGACCGTTACGCCCAGCCAGGCAGCCTGGCGGCACACGCGTTCACGGATCACTGCGGCATGCTCGCCAATGCCGGCGGTGAAGACCAGCGCGTCGATGCCTTGCGCCGCTGCGGCCAGCGACCCGAGTTCGCGGCCGATCCGGTAGGTGTATAGCTCCACGGCAAGGCGGGCGCGCGGATCGTCGCTGGCGAGCAGCACGCGCATATCGCTCGATATGCCGGAGACGCCAAGCAGCCCGGACTTGCGGTAGATCAGGTCCTCGATCTCGCGAGCGCCCATGCCCAGCTCGCTGATCAGGTACAGGATCACGCCGGGATCGAGGCTGCCGCAACGCGTGCCCATGGGCAAGCCATCGACCGCAGTGAATCCCATGGTGCTGGCCACGCTGCGTCCGGCCACGAGCGCGCACATGCTGCTACCGTTGCCAAGATGGGCCACGACAGTGCGGCCAGTCGCGGCCTTCGCGTCGACACCGGGCAGGACGCTGGCAATGTACTCATACGAAAGCCCGTGAAAGCCATAGCGCCGGATGCCGCGCCCGGTCATCGAAGCCGGCAATGCAAAGGCCTGCGCGATTTCCGGCTGCGCCCGGTGGAACGCGGTGTCGAAGCAGGCCACCTGCGGCAGTTCCGGACGCCTTTCTGCGAGAACGCGGATTGGCTTGAGGTTATGCGGCTGGTGCAACGGTGCCAACGGACACAGCGCATCGAGTTCTGAAAGCACCGCTTCAGTGACTCTTTCTGGCTGCGCGAACCGTAAACCGCCATGCACCACGCGGTGGCCCACGCCAACCAGGTGATGTCCTTCTCCATGACCGCGCAGGAAATCCGCCAGGAAGGCAATGCCACCACCGTGCCCGAGTTCGGTCCCTTCGTCCCACTGCCGGGCCTCGACCTCCGTGCCACCGCCATCTGTCGCGCGGAAGCTCGGTGATGTGTAAAGCCCCTCGATGCTGCCACGCAGGACCAGCTTGAGTGCGTCGCCCTGAGCGTCGTAGGCGCAGTACTTCAGGCTCGACGAGCCCGCGTTTAGCACAAGGATCACATCGGCCATGTCGTCACCTCTGTATCTGGCCGGATTCCCGGCGCGCCTTGGCCACCAGCGCCGCCACCGCACAGGACGCCAGTCGGGTCATGACGGCATCGGCACGGCTCGTGAGGATAATGGGGACCCGTGCGCCGAGAACGATGCCTGCGGCGTCGGCGCCTGCCAGGAACGTGAGGCTCTTTGCAAGCATATTGCCGGCATCAAGGTCCGGGACAAGCAGCACGTTGGCCCGACCGGCCACCGGCGAGTCGATCTTCTTGATGCGTGCGGCATCGAGATTGATGGCATTGTCCAGCGCGAGCGGGCCATCGACCACCGCGCCGGTGATCTGGTGCCGGTCGACCATCTTGCAAAGCGCGGCCGCGTCCACGGTGGACGGCACCTTGGGATTCACGGTTTCCATCGCCGACAGGATGGCGACCCGCACTTCGCTGACCTGGAGCGCGTGCGCCAGGTCAATGGCGTTCTGGAGGATGTCCGCCTTTTCCTCCAGAGTCGGCGCGATATTGACCGCGGCGTCGGTAATGATTAACGCGTCTTCGTGGCCTGGCACATCCATCACGAAACAGTGGCTAATCCGCCTCGCGGTGCGCAAGCCGCTATCGCCCTTGACCACTGCTCCCATGAGCTCATCGGTATGCAGGCTGCCCTTCATGATGGCCTCGGCCTTGCCTTCACGTACCAGCGTCACCGCAGCGGCCGCGGCGGCGTGGCTGTGCGGGGCATCGACGACCGGGTACTGGCTGATATCAATGGCGCTGGCACGCGCGACCTCCTCGATGCGAGCCCGAGGCCCGACCAGGATGGGCGCGATCAGACCCATCCGTGCGGCTTCCACCGCTCCCTCCAGCGAACTTCGATCGCACGGATGGACGACTGCCGTGGGCGTCGGAGGAATGGACTTGCAGTAGTCGATCAGGCGCTGATACTTCTCGTGTTTTGCGTTCACGGGTTCTCTCCTGCATCACCAGGTTGCTGTTCGGATTCCGGCGGCCGCGCCTCGTGCGGTGCTAGGACGCGCGCGCCAGCGGTACTGCGGCACGACGCGGCCGCTCAGTCTTGACCGACAGCACCGTGCGGATGCGTGCCAGCATCGCGGCCTGCTCTGGCGTCGGCGTGGTCCCAAGAAGCCGCTCGTCAGCGCGCAGCTTGTCGGCGAGGGATTGCAGCCGGTCACGATCGGACTTGTCCCTGAGCAGGACCGGCAGCGTCTCGAGCGCCTGCTCCGGCGCGTACAGCGTGATGAGCTCCTGCTGCCCGCGAATCCGGCGCCAGGTCTCCGGCGGCAGCTCGGGCAGCAGCTCCGCGTAGTCCGTCACCAGCTCTTTGCGCAACTCAAGCCTCGACAACGGCAAAGGCTCGCCTTGTCGCTTGAGCAGGCAAGCCACGCGGGCGATGGCTTCCGCGTAGCCGCCCTGTTCGATCTCGGCCAGTGCTGCCTTGACCTCCGGCAGCTCGCGCGGCGGGGTGACTGTCCGGGCGGCCCGCGACGTCTTGTCCCCTGGCAGGAACGCGCACATGTTCGCGTACACATTGAAGAAGATGGCTTCTGTCATGGCATCGCGCACGGCACGGCAGGCGTCGAGGCCCGCGCTGAGGACTTCCGCGCCGGCCTGCTCACGCTGACGCAGCGGATGGTCCGCATCGAGCGCCTGCCGATTGGCCCTTACCGCATTGGCAGCGGGGCTCACCCACGCCATCCACGGATTCAGGTCGCAGAACATCCAGTTCTGCACCCGCAGCGGATGGAATTCGCGCAGCATGCGCGCCGACGCCTCATTCGACATGGCCTGCACGAACGGTTGGGCGAACAGCTCATAGGCGCGCTGAGTGAAATCGGACATTGCCGCCACTGCCTCGAATGGCGTCTCGTCTGCGCGCTCGAAGCGGTTGAGCCTTTGTGCTATCTCTTCGAGCGAATGCTCGTGGAACTCGACCTCGTACTCGACCCCGGCAGCGGACTTGTGCTCGTGGATCACCATGCCGTAGAGTCCCGGCGGCAACAACTCGATGCTCTTGAGCACGGAGACAATCTGCGCATGCTCCTTCTGCGCAACCTTGCCGGAGACGAAGATGCCGAGGTGACCGATGTTTTCGTGCATCATGCCGACAATGACCTGGCCCCGGGCCTTGATCTCCTCGGTGCTGCCATAGACATCCACCACCCAGTTGAACGCTTGTTGCGGCGGCGTGATGTTGTCGCCCATCGAGGCGAACAGCACGATGGGGGCCTTGATGTCCCGCAGGTCGAACGCCCTTCCGCCGGCATCTTTTACATCTCCGCTCCAAAGCTTGTTGCCGACGAACAGATTGCGCGTGATCCATTCGATCTCTTCGCGATTCATCAGGTAATAGCCGCCCCACCAGTGCTCGAATTCCAGGAAACGCGGTGGCTCGGTATCGGCCTTGCGGTACAGGTTGTAATACTTGTCCCACAGGCTGTTGGCGGGATTCAGGTTCTCGAAATTCTGAACCAGCCAGGCACCATCGAACTTGCCGTTCCCAAGGTCTGCCGTCAGCGATGCGAGCCAGGTGCCGCCCAGCAGACCGCCCGAGTAGCGCATCGGGTTATCGCCTTCGCCCTCGCTCCAGGCACCGCTCCAGTACGACATTGGTGCGCCGTTGATGACAATGGGACCGGTGTCGTCCGGGTCGGATGCGGCCAGCATCATGGCGGCCCACCCTCCCTGGCAGTTGCCGATGATGGCCGGCTTCGGACTATCCGGATGCAAGGCGCGGACTTTCCGGATGAACTGCTGCTCGGCCTCGCACACGTCGAGCAACGTTTGCCCGGGCTCCGGGTCACGGAAGAACATGACGAAGTAGACGGGATGGCCCGCACGCAACGCAACGCCGACCTGGGAATCGTCCTTGAAGCCGCCGATGCCCGGGCCATGGCCGGCACGCGGATCGATGATGACGTACGGGCGGCGGTTATCGTCGACGGTGACGCTCGCCGGCGGCGTGATCTTCAGCAGCGCATAGTTCACGGGCAGTGCGAAACTACGGCCATCGAGCACGGTTTCATAGTCGAAATGCAGCACGGGCTTGAGACCCTGCACCGCATTCTCGACGAAGTTGTTGCCGCGTTGCCTGATCGTGTCCCAGAACAGGATGGCGCGCTGCATGCTGTCGATTGCGTAGGCATAGCAGTTCATCGGATTCATATCCGCCATCCAGCTTGCCGGTGTCGACGCCTCGCCACCCGTGGCTTCCTGCACGCGATGACTGAATGCCTCTTGCGCATTCTTCAGGCGCTTTTGCAGCACAACGCTTGTCTTGATGCCCACCTCACGCGCATGAGCCAGTTGCTTTCCTGCGTCCATGCTTCCTCCGTCAGACGTTCTGCCAACATCCAGCGTAGGAGGTAGCACTGAGCGGGGCTTGACATAGCGCAAGCGGGCAAGGCACCAGCGTGCGGAAACATACGATGCGATCCCGTCACTTCGATGCGGGGCGAGGTTGCTCTCCATGGGGCAGTCCACGCCGCACCATCCGTCCACGGCTCCTTGATCTATAACAACCGGACCTCGAGCCGAAGTCATAGGCTGAATGCAGAAGGAAAGCGTCGCGGAGGCATCGCTCACTTCTTTCCCTGTCGATTCCGGAGCATTGCCATGACCACGGCCACTATCTCTGTTACGCCCACGACCGTTGCGCGCCTGTATTCCGTCGGCCGCGCGCTGATTGGCTCGCTCTTTCTGATTTCCGGGCTAATGAAGATGAGCAGCTTCGCCGGATATTCCGCATGGATTGCAAGTGCTGAACTGCCGATGCCCAGTCTGTTGCTGGTGCTGGCCATGACGATCGAGATCGCGGGCGGATTGACGCTGATTTCTGGCTGGAATGCGAAATGGGGAGCGCTGCTTCTCGCGGTTTTTCTGGTGCCAACCACCCTGATCTTCCACGGCTTCTGGCGCGCCGATCTTGCGGATTCCTGGAATCAGTTCAACCACATTCTGAAGAATGTCGCGATCCTGGGCGGGATGCTTGTCGTCTTCGCGATCGAATCATCACGCGGGCATGAGCCGAAGTAACGGGAGAAGCGCGATGAGCATCAGCCGGAGTCTTGGATCCAAGCGAACGCAGGCCTCATCCGGTTCCAGTGACGATGTTCTGCGAAATCGGGAGAACTTTTCACTGGTCCTCGGTGGGCCACTTTATCAATTGCTGCGTCGGGCCAATTTGTCCGATGACGCTTTGCTTCTCGTGCGGCAACGCATTCTCTTCATCTCGCTCTTCGCTTGGCTGCCGTTGCTGATGCTGTCTGCCTTCGAGGGAAACTTATTCAGCAAGGCTACGACGGTACCGTTCCTGATGGATATGGAGGTTCATCTCCGGTTTCTCGTGGCAGTGCCCTTGCTGGTTGCCGCAGAACTTGTCGTGCACCGGCGCTTGCATGGCATCGGCCAGGCATTCATCGAACGGAATCTGATTCCCGAAGCCGCGATGAGCAAATTCGATGAGGCCCTCGGCGCCGCATTCCGGCTGCGCAACTCTGTGCTTGGCGAATTACTGTTGATCGCTGTCGTCTATGGAGTCGGCATCCTGATCGTCTGGCGTCATTACACCGGTCTCCAGACGGCAACGTGGTACGCAACGCCAACCGACGGCGGTTCAAAGCTTTCACTGGCGGGCATCTGGTATGGCTATGTCAGCCTGCCGCTGTTCCAGTTCCTGCTGGTGCGCTGGTATTTCCGATTATTCATCTGGATGCGTTTTCTCTGGCAGGTATCGCGCATCAAGCTGAGCCTGATTCCCACGCATCCGGATCGCGTTGGCGGTCTCGGCTTTCTTGCCAATACGGTCTACGCCTTCGCGCTGCTGCTCGCAGCGCATGGCGTCATGCTTGCGTCAAATCTCGGTAACCGTATTTTCTTTCTTCAGGCTGCGCTACCGGAATTCAAGATGGAGATCGGCGTAATGATGGTCTTTCTGCTGACCATAGTTGTCGGCCCACTGCTGGTATTCTCGCCGCAGCTTGCCCAGGCGAAGCGAACAGGACTGAATGAGTATGGCACGCTGGCGGAACGCTACGTGCGCGCGTTCGATAACAAATGGCTGCGTGGATGTGCACCAGCCAACGAACCGTTGGTGGGCAGCGGCGATATCCAGTCACTCGCCGATCTCGGCAACAGTTTCGAGGTGGTGCGCGGCATGCGGATTGCGCCTGTCACCAGAGATGCCATCGTGCAGCTTGCTGCGGCAGTACTGATTCCCATGGCGCCCCTGGCGCTCACCATGATGCCTCTCGAAGAACTGCTCAAGCATCTGTTCGGGCTCTTGTTCTAGGGCAATGCTGATCAAGTCCTCCGGTTCGTGAGAAGGCGCGTTATTTGAAGAATCACGAGCGCAAAGAGAAGAACATGAAGCAGATGACGTTGGCAGCGGGTGCAGACCAATGCGCAGGTTTCGAGCAACACCGCAAGCCAACGCGACGTGAGGAATTTCTGGCGACGATGGAGCAGATCGTGCCGTGGGCGGCATTGTGCGCCGCGATTGAGCCGTACTATCCGAAGGCTGGCAATGGCCGGCGGCCCATTGGTCTGGAGCGGATGCTGCGCATCCACTTTCTGCAGCACTGGTTCAACCTGGCAGATCTGGCTTGCGAGGAGGCCCTGTATGACAGCGCCAGCCTGCGCCGCTTCGTAGGAATTGACCTGGGTCGTGAGCCGGTGCCGGACGCCACCACGGTATTGAAGTTTCGGCGGCTGCTGGAGAAACATCAGCTTGCCGAACGGCTGTTCGCGGAGGTTGGCCGAAGCCTGCAAGCCAATGGCGTGAAGCTGAAGACCGGCACCATTGTCGATGCCACGATCATTGGTGCGCCCAGCTCGACGAAGAATGAAGAGAAGTCGCGCGACCCCGAGATGCATCAGACCCGCAAAGGCCAGCAGTGGTACTTTGGCATGAAGCTGCACATTGGCGTGGATAGTCAGAGCGGGTTGGCTCATTCCGCGGTGGTGACGCCGGCCAATGTTCACGACAAGCATGCGCTGCCCCAGCTACTGCATGGGCAGGAGCGGCGTGTCTACGGTGATAGCGCATACGCCAGTCAGCAGGAGCTGATCGCATCGAAGGCGCCGCACGCCAAGGACTTCACCAATCAGCGGACCCGCAGGAACGGGGAGATTGACGAAGTGCAACGCGGGAAGAACCGTAACAAATCGAAGATCCGGGCCCGGGTTGAACATGTCTTCGCCGTGGTTAAGCGCCTGTGGGGCTTCACGAAAGTCCGCTACCGTGGCCTGAAGAAGAACGCCGGCCGTGCCTTCACGGCGCTGGCGCTGGCCAATCTCTACTTGAGTCGAGGGCATCTGATGGGAGCAGTCCGCCCATAAAGGGCGAATGCGGGGCGGGCGCCCCGTCAACACACCCCAATTGGGGGCGCGTGAAGGCAAATTCGCATCGCCACAGCTATTTTTCCGGCCGAACGGGCTCCTGATCAACTTGCGTCACTCAATTTACCCAGCTTGTTCAGCGTAGCCCTAGAAAACGTAGACGACCGTCCGGTTGACAGCTCATTGCGACTCCCATCCAGATCAATTATCGGCGAAAATTTCACGAATTCCGGCTGACCCTCAACATGCTCGCATTCTGTTGGCTGCCGCCAAAAGCCGTCACATTCGTATCGCGCAGGACTCGCCCAGCACGAGATCCAACGGCACATTTACCTGGCGTGCGGGCTCATCGACTACGCCTTCCAATCTATCCAGCATCAACTGTGCAGCAGCTTGCGCCGCGGCTTCGATATTGAAGCGCAGCGTGGTTAACGGCGGGTACATCAGTTCCAGGGTTTCCGGGGTACCAATGCCTATCACCGAAAGATCTCGCGGAATATCCAAGCCGGCTTTCCTTGCCGCATAGATGGCACCTGAGAGCAAACGGGTCCCAAGCCCGATCATTGCAGTGGGTGGCTTTTCGAGGGCAAGCATCGCGCTCATCTGCGTTCGCGATGAATCCACAGCAGACCGCGACATGAATACCAGCATCGGATCAAAGGGAATCCCCGCTGCCTGAAGACCGTCCTGGTAGCCCAACAACTTCTCGCGCCCCGGCCGAATGTGCTCGCCGGGGCCGAACAAAGCAATGCGACGATGGCCAAGGGAAACCAGGTAGTCCACGGACTGCCGAACGCCGGCCCGATGGTCGAGCATGACCGCATCCATTGGCTTTGGCGTCTCCCGATCAAGAATGACGACGGGCAGGCCGCATGCACCAAACAAGAAGTCCGTCGGCGACTCGCTTTCCACGCTGGGCGCGGCAATGATGCCCTCCAACCGCCGTGTCTCAAAGAGTGAAACTAGCTCTCGATCGCGGTGAGGCTGGTCAAGCGTATTTCCCACAATGACCGAATAGCCTGCCGCCTGCAGGTGACGCTCCACTTCGCTGAAATGTGCAGCCAGCAGCGGATTGCGAATGTTCGAGACCAGGTATCCCACCGTGTGGCTGCGTCCTGTGCGCAGGTGCTTCGCGGCAAAGCTCGGCGCATATCCCAGCTTTTCCACAGCCGCCAGGACCCGTGCGCGCAGCGCAGCGCTGGCATAACCCGTTTCATTCAACACGCGTGACACGCTGCCGATCGAAACGCCTGCAGCCTCTGCCACATCCCTCACTGATACGCGTTGCGTCATG
This sequence comes from Cupriavidus sp. C1SS-2L, assembly GCF_057073735.1. Lineage (NCBI taxonomy): Bacteria > Pseudomonadati > Pseudomonadota > Betaproteobacteria > Burkholderiales > Burkholderiaceae > Cupriavidus > Cupriavidus sp. C1SS-2L. The sequence continues at coordinate 1,302,328 of NZ_CP172708.1, read as the reverse complement.
GTCTTCCCTAATGAAAACGTTCCACAGTTGGACGCCAATTTTTCCGACTGCTAATTTACCACCAAGCCGTTTTTCAGTGCATTTTCGATCTGAAAACGTTTTCCGAATCTTGCATAGAGGCATCGCCGAGAGTGCCCGTAACGGAGACCCCGCATGCTGTACCGACTCCTGTCCGGCTTGCTTGCTGCAGCAGCCATTACGATGCATGCCATGCCGGCGCTGGCGCAGAGCTATCCGTCCCGGCCGGTTCGACTTGTCGTCCCGTTTCCGCCTGGTGGTACGGCTGACGTGTTTGGCCGCCTTCTGGCCCAGGAAATGACGCAAACGCTTGGCCAGCCATTTGTGGTGGACAACCGTGCGGGAGCCGGCGGCAATATCGCGGCGGCAGCCGTCGCCAACGCGGCAGCCGACGGCTACACCGTGCTGCTCGGCACGATCGGCACTCACGGCATCAATCCCAGCCTGTACGGCAACCTGCCGTACTCGCCGCGCAAAGACTTCCAGCCTGTGGCATTGGTGTCATCGGGCGCAAATGTGCTGGTTGTCCATCCCGACGTGCTCGCCCGTACGGTAGCGGAGCTAGTTGCACTGGCAAAGAGGCGGCCCGGCCAATTGATGATGGGCTCGTCGGGCAATGGCAGCAGCATTCATATGTCCGGCGAACTGTTCCAGACAATGACCGGCACTCGCTTTACACACGTGCCTTACCGCGGTGGGTCAGCGGCGCTCACGGATCTGATGGGCGGCCGCATCCAACTGATGTTCGATAACGTCCCGACTTCACTTCCTCTGATCGCCAAAGGACTGGTGCGGCCCCTTGCAGTCACCTCGGCGCGTCGCTTACCGGCATTGCCCGATGTGCCTACCGTCGCCGAAGCCGGTGTCCCGGGCTACACCGTCACCAACTGGAGCGGCCTTTTCGTGCCGGCAAACACGCCGCCAGAAGTCGTGGATCGCCTGCATGACGCAGTGAGGAAAGCCGTGAGCAGCAACACGCTGCGAAAGCGATTTGTCGAAATGGGCGCTGACACACAAGCCATGAGCACCACTGAGTTCACTCGCTTCGTGGACGACGAGATGGTCAGGTGGGCCCGCATCGTCAAACTGTCCGGGGCGCGACCAGATTGAAATCCATCACGCCACATCGTGCGGCAACCGTGTTGGCCGAATCTTCAAGCCGGAGTATTCATGCAGCCGATTGACTTCCTTCTGAGAACCGCAAGCGCGTTCCCCCACCGTATTGCTCTCGAAGCAGACGATGTCTCAATGACTTACGGCGAACTGGCCCGGCAGGTGTCCGCGCTGGCTGCCGCCTTCCAGGACATCGATCCGGTGCCAGGTTCGCGGGTAGCCATCTGTGCCGGGAACAGCGTTCCGCACGTGGTCGCCTTAATGGCGGTCCTGGCGGCGGGAAAAACCTGGGTGCCGCTCAATCCGCGCAGCGCCGGCCCGGAGCTTGCCAGGATAATCGACTTCACGACTCCATCGATTCTCGTGTTCGACGAAGCTCACCGTGAACAGGCCTGTTACGCGGTCCCGGCCGGCGCGCGGCGCCTGGTTTGCGGCACCTCATCGGCTGAGCCGAACAGTGTGGCGGGCCTGCTGGTGGCATGGCAAGGGCGTGTCCCGCGCCGCCAGTCAAGGGACCTGTCCGACATCCAGGCGATCAAGTTCACTGGTGGTACGACCGGCGCCCCCAAAGGCGTCATGCAATCCTTGCGCGCCTGGAATGCCACGGTCGTATCGATCCTGACAGCAATGCAGTTGCAAGACGACGAGCGCTATCTCGCAGTGGCGTCTATCACGCACGGCACGTCGACATTTCTTCTTCCCGTATTTGCCTGCGGGGGCACGATTGTCCTGGCGAGTTCGACCAGGCCGAAGTCAGTGCTGGACCAGCTGGAAAGCGGCCGGATCACGGCGACCTTCATGCCGCCCACGCTGATCTACGACTTGCTCGATGAGCCCGGGGTGGCGACGCGAGACTGGTCGCAGCTGCGGCATATGGTCTATGCCGCAGCGCCGATGCGGGCAGATCGTATTGCCCAGGCCATCGAGGTGTTTGGCACCCTCGAGACATCATTCGGACAGACGGAAGCGCCTGCGGTCATTGCATTCATGCCTTCGATCGAATTGCGCAATTCGGAACGCCATGGATCGGTCGGCCGCGCCACCCCGCTGACCGAGATTGGGATCATGGCGCCCGACGGCCGCTTGCTACCGCCGGGAGAGACCGGCGAAATCGTCGTTCGCGGCGACCTGTTGATGAGCGGCTACTGGCGGCAGCCAGAAAAGACAGCCGAGACCATCGTCGACGGCTGGCTGCATACCGGCGATGGCGGGTACCTGGATCGGGAAGGCTTTCTCTACCTGAAGGACCGACTGCGGGACGTTGTCATCAGCGGCGGCTTTAACGTCTATCCGACCGATGTCGAGAATGCTTTGGGCAAGCACCCCGCCGTCTGCCGGTGCGCGGTCTTCGGCGTCGCCGATCCGCGCTGGGGAGAGGCGGTACATGCGGCCGTCCAACTCAGACCGGGCACAGAGGTCTCGGCCGACACGCTCAGGGGTGTTGTCAGGGCACGACTTGGCCCCGTCCAGACGCCCAAGCAAATCCACTTTCTCGACAGCCTGCCCCTGACCGCGAACGGCAAGGTTTCAAAGCAGGCCCTCCGGGATCAACTGGCGAACTCGGACGGCAAGGCCCATTTCCCCAAGGAGACGCTCGCATCATGATTCCAGAATCGGTTCTTGTCACCGGAGGCTCCGGCGGTATTGGCTGGGCCTTGTGCCAGACCCTGGCGAGACGCGGCAGCCATGTCGTGAGCATCGACCGCGCCCTGCCGCCGCAGCCAGGCATCGTGGAATTCTACGAAGCAGACATGGCCAGTGAAGCCGAACTTGCTGCAGTCCTGCGCGATGCCTGCGGCAAGCATGCATTCGGCGGGCTCGTCAACAATGTCGCCACGCTGCGCCCCGCCAGCATCGGTGATACGACGCTGGACGACTTCGACAGCCAGATGCTGGTCAACGCCCGCGCCGCCCTGCAATGCGCACAGGCGGCTCTGCCCGCCATGCGCGCGGCACGACAGGGCCGCATTGTCAACATTTCCAGCCGCGCGGCGCTTGGCAAGGAAATGCGCACGGCGTACGCCGCGACCAAGGGTGCGCTCAATGCAATGACCCGGACGTGGGCGCTCGAATTAGGCGCGGATGGCATTACCGTGAATGCGGTCGCGCCCGGGCCAATTGCCACTGCGGCGTTCGGAACGGCCAATCCGGCACAGCAGGCACTGACGCAACGGATTGTCGCCGGCGTCCCCGTGAAACGGCTGGGAAACGCCGACGACATCGTCCACGCCGTGGAGTTCTTCCTGGATACGCGCGCTTCGTTCGTGACAGGGCAGATCCTGCATGTGTGCGGCGGCATTACCGTGGGGTTGTCAGCATGAGCAGCACTCACACGAGCATCCGCACTGACATTGGCACCACCACGCCAGACCGCATTTCGGTGCGTGGCCGCGATCTTGCGCGCGACGTGATTGGCAAGATCGATTTTGTGCAGATGCTGTGCCTGGTGGTGCTCGGCAGGCTGCCGGACGAGGCTGAGGCATCCATGATCGACACGTTACTTGTGACAGCGGTGGACCATGGACTGACCCCCAGTGCCATCAGCACGCGCATGACTTGGCTGGGCGCTCCCGAGTCACTGCAGGGCGCCGTGGCAGCCGGCCTGCTTGGCGCAGGTGAACGTTTTCTCGGCACGGTGCAAAACACTGCCGAACTACTCCTGCGAGAAGCTGCTGATCTGGCACCGGACGCAAAGGAGCCCATATTGCAAGAGATCGCACGCCGGGTCGTGACGACTGCGCGACAGGACGGGCGCGCCCTGCCCGGCCTGGGCCATCCGATTCATTTAAATGGCGATCCACGCGTGCCGGCGTTGTTCGATACAGCGAGGGCTAACGGATTCTTCGGCCGGCACTGCCGTTTGGCTGTCGCCCTCGCCGAGGCGTCAGGCAAGCCAGGCGCTGGTGGAAGCGAGAAGCGCAAGCTCCCGCTCAATGCAGCCGGTGCCCTCGGCGCCATCCTGGCTGACATGGGGCTGGATCCCCTGTTTGGCCGCGGCCTTGCGCTGATTGGCCGATGTGCAGGCCTGGTCGCCCATGTTCTGGAAGAACGCGAGCATCCGACCGCTGCGCGCATGTGGGAGCTTGTACTGCGCCAAGACACGCGCAACGTGCTGCCCTAAGACCCGAATACCCAAAGCCTTACCGCCCCATCCACCAACCATGCGCCGCGCCAACGCGGCCAGAGGAGACCTTATGGCTCGCATGCCATATTTCGATGTCAACGAAGTCACAGGCCCGCTCGGCGAGCTGGTGCGCGGCCGTCCGCCGCTCAACCTGTACCGGATCCTCCCCAACGCGCCCGAGACCGCTATCGGCTTCCTGTCGCTGGGGCGCGCCATCCTCACGAAATCCGCGCTGCCCGCAACCCTGCGCGAGCTGGCAATCCTCAGAGTGGGTGCGCTATGCCGAGCCACCTACGAGATCCATCAACATCGCCGGGTGGCGCGAGCTGCCGGCCTAACCCAGGCAAAGATCGAAGCTGCCCTCAGCCCCGATTCCACCGAAGGCCTCGACTGGCGCGAGACGCTGGTGGTGACGTTCACCGATGCCGTGGTGCGGGACGTCAAGGCACCTGAGGAACTCTATGCGCGCATAGCGAAGGAACTTGGAGATCAGCAGACCATGGAGCTGCTGGTGACCATCGGCTACTACATGCTGGTGTCGCGCCTGTTGGAAAACCTGGAAGTCGATATTGAGAACCCGCCGATTGAACATCTGGAGATGCACCGTGACTGATTCCCTGCAACTGCGCCCTGATCAACAACTCTTCGCGCCCGCCCTGGGCACCGTTCGGCGCGAGGGTCGGCTCGCCGGCCGGCGAATCCTGGTGGTTGGTGCGGGCCAGCGCCAGACTGTAGATCAGGTCCCTTCCGTCGGAAACGGCCGCGCCATGTCGGTGCTGTTTGCGCGCGAGGGCGCGGCAGTGACTTGCGCCGACATCGACCCCGGTGCCGCCCAAGGGACGGTTGACTGGATCGCTCGCGAAGGGGGACGCGGCTTCGTCGTGCAAGCTGACGTTTCCGATCCTGCCCAGATTGTCCGGATGGTGCGCGAAGCCGCATCGGCCATGGATGGCCTGGACGGGCTGGTCGTCAATGTCGGTATCGGAAACCAGAACCGGTTCGGCAGCGAAAACCCTGCCGACTGGGATCGTGTCCAAGATCTGAACCTGCGGGCGCCAATGTTCTGCGCGCAGGAGGCGGCGGCGGTCATGCCGCCGGGCAGCGCAGTCGTCTTCGTCGCCTCGACTGCTGCCATTTCACCGCTGAGCGGCCTGCCGGCCTATGAATCGTCCAAGGCCGGGCTGATGGCGCTCGGTCGCGCCGTCGCCTTTGCCGGGCAAGGCACAGGACTGCGCGCCAACGTGCTCGCGCCAGGCCTGATCGACACGCCAATGGGACGCGACGCCTCACGTGCCAGGCCGTCGCGCGCGGCGCGCCCCCTGCCCTTTGGCCGGCAGGGAACGGGCTGGGAAGTCGCCAACGCCGCGCTCTTCCTGATCAGTGCCGAATCCTCCTATGTCAACGGGCAGATGCTGGTCGTGGACGGCGGATTGTCCATTGGCGCCGTGCGCGCCACCGCCTGAGTTTCCCGGCGACGATCGGGCATACCAAGGAGGAGACATCAATGAAAATGTTGACCTTATGTGCTGACCGCGCTGCCGTGGCCGCACGGTACCTGATGCGGTGTGCGTGGCTGGCCATGGCCTGCATGACCAGCCCGGTGCTCGCGGACACCTGGCCCGCGCGGCCAGTCCGGCTGATTCTGCCGAGTGCCGGTGGCAGCGGCCCTGACACGATAGCGCGTATCTTTGCGGAGCGACTGAGCCGGTCGCTGAAGCAGCCTGTGGTCGTGGACAACCGGCCCGGCGCCAACGGCGTCATCGGGGTCGACGCCGTGGCAAAGTCCGCTCCCGATGGCTACACACTGCTGTTTGCCAGTTCGTCATCCACGGTCATCAGCCAGGCCTTGCTGAGCAAACTGCCCTTCGATGTGACACGTGATCTGGTGCCAGTGGCGCAGATTTTCTCCGGCGGCATTCACCTGGTGGTTGCCAACGACTTTCCGGCGCAAGATCTCAAGACCTTCGTGGCCCTGGTGAGGGCAAACCCCGGCAAGTACGACTATGCAACCTGGGGGCCAGGATCGACGGGACAACTGGTCATGGAGTCCTTGAAACGCCGCAACGGCCTCGATATCCGGCACGTTCCCTATAAAACCATCAATCAGATCTATCAGGACATACAGGGCGGGCGGATCCACGTGGCCTTTGTCGATGCCACGAGTTCTGTGCCCCTTATCAAGGCCGGAAAGCTGCGCGGCATCGCCATCACTGGCTCTCATCGGGGGCCAGCCCTGCCAGAGCTGCGAACCATGACGGAACAAGGCTACCCCTTCGACACAGATGCCTGGTATGGCGTCTTCGCTCCCAAAGGAACCCCCCAGTCCGTTGTGGCCGCGGTTCACCGCGAGATCCTGAGTACGCTGTCAGCCCCCGAACTGCGTGAGCGCTTCCTGCAACTCAACCTTGTCGATCCACCGCTGAAGACGCCAGAGCAATTCGCGCAGACGGTGCGAGTCGACCTGCGGGTCTGGCAGGACATCGCAAGAGCCAATCAGATCCATCTGGATTGAGCCCGACTCCAAAGTCCACGTCCCCATTCGATTGGGGTAGCGCCCGGAAAAGCCGAACGGCTCTCCGGGCTTCTTGTGCCATTCCTTCAGCGGGGTTGCTGTCTACGAGGCGGCGATTGCGGGCCACTGTCAGAAGCAGTCGGATAAAGCCCACCTTCTTCGTGACGGTGGCTGCGGTGTTGCCCCGCTCCAGCCAGAAGTCCTGAGACAGTCCAGTGTGACCTTGCTCACCTTTGGCGCGGGACGTTTGGCACCTCCCGGTGTGCTCACAGATTCCGGCGCGGCGGGCGTGCCGGCTACCTGCTCGGGAGGGACAGATTCACCCCGCTTCAGGCTGAACTCATCGTCAAGCTGCATGGCTGCACGCACGAGACGGGCAGCTACGGGACGTTCTTTGGTGCGGAGGGGCGCTCCCCCCCTGACGTCACATGCGCGCTCCGTGCCGCACCCACCAAGAAACGCCATGCTCGGAGTCGCTGCGGCAGCAGCCTATTCTCGGCGCCTGTGCCTACCGGGACTGTAGGGCGCTTCAATTCGAAGCAGGTATTTGGCTAATGCGCACTAGCAACCTTGCACGCTTGAGCGGGTACTCGGACAGCGCTCAAACCGCATCAGGACGAAAATTCGTCAAAAGCCGCGAGCGCATGCGTGGCATACATCATCGAAGGCCCACCACCCATATACACGGCGGTTCCCAACACCTCCTCCAATTCGGTCCGAGTGGTGCCCAACTTGATGAGCGCCTGGATATGAAAGCCGATGCAGTCATCGCAGCGGCCTGCGACCGCGATACCCAGCGCAATCATCTCACGTGTCTTCTTGCTCAAGGCCCCCTCTTTAGTGCCAGCCGCTGCCAGTTGGCTGAATGCTGCCATTAAGTCGGGTTGGGTCTCGCGCAGGCGGCGCATTTGCGCCGACACATCTTTGACCACAGTCTTGAATTCAGGCATACCACTCATAAAAAACCCCTTCATCTGGCAATTGCGCAGGGCGCGTGACAAGTGTTCGAGGGGGCCGAGCAGCCCTGAGGCTGTCAGGCCGGCTGAATTGAGGTTACTTCGCGTCAGACTTCGATGCCGCGCATGTCTTCACGCCGAAAATGCTGTAGGCAGGACAGACGCGCACGATACCTGTCAGCAGTGGGAGAATGCCAATCCAGCCCCAGGCACCCACGCGGCCGGTCGCGGCCAGGCCAATCAAGATCAGTCCAACTACAACTCGGAGGACTCGGTCAACAGTCCCAACATTTGCTTGCATGGCTGCCTCCTTGGCAATAATGAAACTGGGCGAACGGACCGCGGGCGGGGTTGGATCCAACACTACCCTTGAGGAACGCTTTTACTCTGGCTTCGATCTGGGTGATCGGTCATGATCCAGCGCAACCCCCTGCAAAATGATCGGGGCGCTTGCCGGGCTAGTGTGCGTCCTTCGGCCTGTCGACCTTTGGCCAGTCCTTGGCCTTGACCTTGGCTGCATAATCGGGCCTGCGCTGTTGTGTAAAGTAGGCGGCAACATCGACGGCGTCCTGCGCTGACAGCGTTCCGCCCTGGCCCAGTGGCATGTTGTGCTTCACGAACGCAGCAGCGGTATACATGCGCGCCATCCCCGCACCCACGTTGAAGGAATCCTTGCCCCAGCCCGGCGGGAAGATATAACCCCCTTGCGGGTTCTTCGTGCCCTGGCCTTCGGCACCATGGCAGGACGCGCATTGGGCGCCGTAAATCGTCTTGCCGTGGACCGGGTCCGGCGTCAGTGACGTATCAATCTTCTCGAAGCCTCTGCCGGCCACATTCGTGCCGGTCGGGACCCCCGTGGACAGCCACTTCATATAGGCATGATGGCATTCATTTCTGCCGAGTCGAATGCCAGCGGTTTGCCGTTCATCGAGCGCTGGAAGCAGTCGTTGATGCGTTCCTGCAGCGAGATGACTTTTCCACTGCGCGATCGGTATTCCGGAAAGGCGCCGGCCAGCCCCATCCACGGCGATGCATAGGCAGTCGTCCCGGCATTCAGGTGGCAGCTCGTGCAGTTCAGGCCGTTACCGACATTCTTGGGTAGCTGCATTCACGGGCTTCTCGGTAATGATATGTGATTCCATTCCACGAAGGTGCTGCTACCAGCGAGGGCGGCAAGTGCAACATTTCCGCCGTGCGCGGCATAGGTAGTCTGCACAACAAGCAAACTCTCGTAGCTGCACAACTCATTGCGACAGCAAGCGCCTGAACCGCTTGAGCCAAGCTTTGCCTGGGAATGTTCGCTGATCTCATATATGTACCCCAGTTGATGAAGCGACTTTGTCTGATTCATCTGCACCCATTACCTGTTTAGCGGTCATGGGCCCATGAAAGCGTTGTTCGAATTTTCCCCCGAGTATGAACAGCAGAAACGCGATGGCAATCAGCGCTGCCGCACCGGCACGGGCTCGGCCACGCTGTGGGCTCTATCGCAGTCCGCGCGCAGGCCGTTGCCCGACATTATCGAGCGGGCCGCGGCCGCCGGTTACGACCTCAAGGGTGTAGTCCGGCGCATCGCCAATGGCGGCCGCACGTAAGAATCACGATCCAACGCTACCCCATTTCCGGGTAAGGAGTGTCTTCAACAGGTCGTTCGGGCCGAGGACGAGAAGTCCTGCATAGGTGAATGTCACAAGACTGATCGCAAGCGGCAGCGGTCGCAGTTCCGCCAAGCCATGAATGCCGATGAACAGGCCAAGAGCGGCATCTGCGACGATGGCAATGGCAAGTGTCCTGCTCGGCCGTGACGACCAGAACGCGCGGCGCTCACGGACCGAGACGATGGAAAAGAGGGCGAAGAAGAGCAAGGTCTGGAATGTGAAAGTCTGCAGCTTGCCGCCGGCATCCGCGAGTCCAAAGCGATGCCAGCCGAATGCGAGGAGTGCCAGCGACTCGACCAACATCAAGAAGCCAAGAGCGATGGCCACCCGCACAAGCGGGCCAATATTCCAGGTCTCCGGGCGTTTCGAAGGATGCACGCGGTCAGTCGCCAGGGCAATCTTGACAAAATCCGTCATGAAGACGAGCAGGACCATGCCAAGCGCGGAAATGGCGAATCTTCCCGTGGCCAGGAATGCCACAACGACGAAGCCGGCTTTCAGTATGGTGCGACTTACCTTGTTGATGATCCATGTCAGGACGCGCTGATAGATGGCGCGTCCGCTTTTCACCATGTCGACGATGTCAACCAAGCCCTCATGGGTTAGCACCGCGCTTGCGGCGCCCTTGGCAACGTCGGAGGCCCCGCTTACAGCAATGCCGACCTCCGCCTGGCGCAGGGCTGGCGCATCGTTCACGCCATCGCCTGTCATGCCAACCACATGGCCAGCTTCCTGAAGGCGCTTGACGACCAGGAACTTGTCCTCGGGGAATACCTCCGCATAGCCGTCAACGCCTTGCACCGGGCTCCCACCCTTCGCCATTGACTGCTCACTATGCAAATCGGGAACGCGCGCAATCGTGCCGAGTCCCAGGGCCGCCGCGATGGCTTGCGCCACCGGCAAGGCATCACCGGTCAACATCTTGACCTCGAGGCCGAGTCGGCGAAGTTCGGCAATGAGACGCGCCGAGTCGGGACGCGGAGCGTCATACAAGTAAGCCAGGCCGATCAGCTCCAGTGGACCTGCTTCAAAGGCTCGCGCCACTGCCAGAACACGCTCTCCCTTGCGCGCTTCGATGCTGGCCTGATCCTCTAGCTGCATGATCGCGTCCTGCGAAAGGCCTGCCGCCTCTGCCACGGTTCGCAAGGCTCCCTTCACGCATCGCAACGTGCCCCCGTCCACCGACACAATTGCTTCCGTACGTCGCGTCGCGGCGGAAAACGGCTGGAAGGACAGGATCGTTGCCTTGTGGCCCTCCTCTTGCCCCGACGTCCCCGCAGCGCGCAAGAATGCGAGGTCGATAGGGTCCGCGTTTGCCAGATTCGATGCCAACGCGGCGAACCGGACCACGTCGTCATCGCTGAATCCGGGCCGAGGTTGCACGAGCTTGAGGGAGAGCTGGTTCATGGTGAGCGTCCCTGTCTTGTCAGTGCAAAGCACGTCCATCGTAGCCGCGTCCTCGATACCGCTCAGGCGGGTGATGAGCACACCCTGTCGGGATAGCTCCATGGAGCCCAGTGCCATGCTCACGGTGAACATGACTGGTAGCGCGACGGGAACAGCGCTCATCAGGAGGACAAGTGCAATAGGCAAAGTATCTGGCAGTGGCAGCGCATTCAGGTACGACACCACCAGGGTCACCAGCACCAGGGTGCCAACGATCAGGAACAGCCAGCGAACCACGCGGGAAACAACTTCCTCGACATGCAACTTCGGATGCGCGCTTGCGACAAGCTCGGTCGTGCGACCGAAGTAGGTCTTGACACCTGTTGCCGTGACGATTCCGGTTCCCTCGCCATAGCAGACCGTTGCGCCGCCGTACAGCGTATCGCCGGTGGTCCGCTCCACCTCTCGCGACTCGCCCGTGAGCGCTGCCTGATCGAGCCGCAGATTCCCTTGCACGAGCAGCATGTCCGCGGGAACAAAGTCGCCAGCTCGCACCCGAACAATGTCACCTCGCACCAATGCCTTGGCGGAAATGGTCTTCCAGCTTCCGTCGCGCATCGTCCGGACTGTTATATTCAACTGTTGTCGCAGTGCAGCGACGGCAGCGGACGCGCGTTGCTCCTGGAGGAAACTCAGTACGGCATTCACGACGAGGAGGAGCAAAGCGACGACAAGGTCTGTCGTCTTGTGAAGAACCAACGACAGCAGGGCAATCAATTCGACCATCCAGGCGGACAGCCCCCAGAATTTGGCCAGGAAGCGGAGCACGTAGTGCGGTTTCCTTTCCGGCACCTCATTCGGTCCATCGCGCTTGAGCCGGATCTGCGCTTCCGCTCTCGACAGGCCAGTCTCGCAGTTCGAGCCCGATACTTGCAATGTTTCTGCTACCGCCCGCGGTAGCGCTTGCTGCGCGTTCTCTTGCTGCATCATCGTATGTCTGGGTGGGAGTGAGCGTTGCACGCCAGATGGCAGCGTGCTCTTCAACGCACCAGTAAGATTGGAGTTCGGCTCGCGCAGGATGCGATTGGTCAACTAGCTGGGCGCGGACACTCCGGTGGGGGTGGCATGGTGAGGCACCAGGATGACCGGGATGGTGCTCAGCCGGGCGACGGACTCGGCAACACTGCCAAGTACAAGGCGCTGAGCGCCACGCCGGCCATGCGTTCCGATGACGATGACGTCGGCATGCCAATCTAGCGCGACCGACTGAATTGCTGAAGCGACGCCTCGCCCGCCAGCATCCAGCGCCAGGGTGTCGCCCTGGACGCCGGACAAGTCCAGCAACTCTCTTGCTCGGGCGAGAACGCCTTCGGTTTCGGTACGCACCACGGCCTGCTTCGTCGAAGCGTGTTCGAGACCGCCTCCTAATCCGATGATATTGGGCAGTTGCTCAACCACGCCGACTACCCTGACTACCGCATGCAGTTCGTCCGCGAGCGCGAGAGCCGTAGCGAGTGCCGCGCCAGAGGCGGAACTGCCATCAAACGCGACCAGTATCCTTTGGAACAACTTCGCCTCCTCTGACAGGGAGACACCGTGGCACGTCGAAGCTTGCAGGCATCGGGCCATTGGCGCGCAGAGCGCTTCTAATAGGGCACGCCCTCTTCGATAGGCAAAGAGAGGTCCCTCGACCACTCATTCCACGAACCAAGATAGAGCCGGACGTCGGCTATCCCGGCTTCTTCCAAGGCGACAAAGCTATTGGAAGCTCGCGCCCCTTTGAAGCAGAAGACGACGACGGGCGTTTCACGACGAATTCCGACGGTAGCACACTCGGCGAGAATTTCCGCAGGTGACTTGAACATCTGGCCGGCCGGAGTCGGCTTCATCATCCGGTACCACTCGATCCAGACAGAGTTTGGAATTCGGCCTTTGCGAGGACAAAAATCCTTGCCGTAGGGCGAGGAGCTATCGGCTATCCACTCGTCGACGTCGCGTACGTCGAGTTTGACAATGTGTGGGTCCGCGACCGTCTTCTTCATTTCTTCCAGGTCGACGAGGATGCTGGCCTGCGTGCTAGCAAGCGGAAACCTGGCAGGCGCGGGCATCGGGGTGTCGGTTGAGCTGGGAAAGCCCGCCGCGTGCCATGCACGGTAGCCACCGTGGAGCACCTTGATCTTGTCCCGTGGATATCCAAGGTATCGGAGGAGTACGTATCCTCGGCAGGATTGACCGAATCCAGTCGTCATCGATTGCTCGTAGACGACGGCCACTTCCTTTCCCGACAGTCCGGCCTTGCCGAACGCCTCGGCAAATGCTTCCCGCAGGGCGGCCAGGCCCTCTTGTGTCGTTGTTGCCAAGTAGGTAAATATCTCGTGGATATTCACCGCGCCTGGCAGGTGAGCCTCGGCGTAGCTCGCCGCGTCTCTCGTATCGATGAGCACGACGGACTCAGTCCGCATCATTTCCGCCAGATCGGCCGGTGATATGAGAACCCTTACGTTCATGACGACCCTCATCTGATCGCGCCAAGCTTGCTTTGACGGGACAATTGACACTGGAGCACAGCAAGCTTTCGGACGATTGGAATAGTCCCGTTCATTCTGAATTCTGGGATGGGAAGGGCCGCGGTCGTTGATTTCTGTCAACTCAAGTCAAGTTACAGGGGCTGCTTGGCACCCGCCTGCGTCAAGACCTGGAGGGCCTGTCCGGCTGGCCGCCACCCGTTACGGCCTCGGGTGCCGCCAGCCGAGTAGCGAAGTAGGACAAAGCCTGACAACGATCGGCCCCGCCACGCGCTACAGTGAATTGCTTGTTTGCGGGTGCTCCTGTTCTGCGTTGCGGCCATTCCATGCCTGTCTCCTGCTCCATCGAAAAATGGCCGGCAACATGCGTGCTAGGCCTGCTGATCGTGGCCCCCCCTGCGGGTTTCGCAGCCCAGCCTCTCTCCGATCTGGCCAGACTGCTGCTTGGCACCGTAAGCGGCAAGCCAAGCGGCATGTCGGGCGTGACGCGGCTGACCGCCCGCGATGCCGAGCGCCAGCTGAGCCTGGCATGCTCGGAACTGGCTCGGTCGGCGCCGATCGTGCTGGATAACTCTACACGCCTCACTGGCTGCGCCGTCCGCCCCGGCAAGGTTGTGGAGTTCCAACTCAAGGTAAGCGGCGTGGACCCGCGGCGCGACGACACCAAGAAATTCATGGCTTTTGTCAGGCCGATCCTCGAGCGCGGAATCTGCCGAAACCCGGATGTGCCCTTGCTGGGCAGGCTCGGCGTGACACTGGACTACCGCTATCTGGTGGGCCAGGAGCCTCTGGTGGCGCTACACATTTTTCCTGACAGATGCACGGAGAAGGCCGAGACCTGACGTATCTCTCCAAGCACGTCCCTATCGCCATCCATTAGTTCCGCCGCTGAAGGTCCGGCACATGAGCCAGTCAGCAATTGATTGGTGACTGCCATTGCACCTGCAACGGTGTCAGTGCACGTATTGCCAGTCTTCGCGCGTCAATGGGTCCAACTGCAATGCGCTCAGTTTGTGCCGCCCGCGCCCGTATCGGGTGGAGCGTACGTTGCAGACGGTGCGGTTGGTGCGGGCGCGGCCGTCGGCGCCGTGGCGTCGGGCTTCGCGGCGGGGGCTACCGTGGCCGTCGATCCATCAGGCGCCTGCGACGTCACCGAAGGCGACGGGGTCGCTGGAGCTGGTTCAGGTGCAGCAGCGGGCGGCTGCGCAGGAACGGACGGGACGCGCGGCGTCGGCACAGCGGGCGTCGCCGTAGCGGTCGGTCGTCTGCACCCGCTTTGGCGCGGTCTTCATTTAGCGCTTTCCCTTAATGCCTTTCCCCAGGTGCTACTGATTGCAGTTGTGCCCATACTGGTGGCTCGCCGTTTCGCGTGGCGATCACTTTGACTCGTGGAATCTGCCGCCATGTTTGCACTTGCTGCTTGGATCACCTGTTCCTTCGCGGTTGGCCTTTTTGCTAACGCACTGGGACGCTCCGGCGCCACATGGATCATCTTCTCGTTGATCCTGAGCCCGTCGCTTGGGCTGATGGTCGTCGCCGTGCTCGACAAGAAGTGGACCAGGTCCGCTCGCGGGATGACTGCCATTGCACCAGCAACGGTATCTGTGCCCGTATAGCCAGCGGTAGGACCAGGCGAATTCGGGTGCCGTCCAGGGGTGAGGACGAGGAGCTTTGGTCATGAAACTACTGCCTGCGCGTGATAGAGCGACAAGGCTTTGATGGTGATTGGGGACTCAATGCCGGCCAGGGTCACGACTTTTGTCAGGGCGTCGGCCCAGATGCAGCGTGGAGCGATAACGGAGACGCTGGGGTATCGCGGCGTTTTCGGAGCTTGCCCGCGCAAGCGAGCGCCGCTGACAATCGCATACTTGCCAGCACTGTGGCCAAAGCTATCCAGAAAGTAGGCGCTGCTTGTGGCAACCGCGCCCCGATTCAATGCACCGAGTAAATGCGTTTCTGCTGGTCGCTGGGGTGACCGAACAAAAATCGGCTGGTCGGTATCGCCAAACACTCTAAGGTCGCCGCCGGCAGAAACCGCACCCGCGCGAACCCCCGCATCTCGCAAGGCACCGACGGCTACGTCAACTGCAAATCCCTTTGCGATACCTCCAAGGTCTAGCCAGACAGCCTCTTTGCGAACGACGGTGCAATCCGAATGAAGAACTATGCTATCGAAAGTGGTGCTAGTGGCTGGTCTCGGTCCAGCTGGGGCAGGCAGCAAGCCGTCCGCAACCAATGCTGCTGCAACCGACGGGTCGAATGTCCCAGAAGTTAGCTCAAACATTCGGAACGCTTGACGGAGAACATGCATCGTCCATGGATGTACGCTAACTCGCTGGCCAGGCTCTGCGGCGTGCAAGCGGCCAAGGTCGCTGTCGTGGCGATGAAAGCTCATCAGCTTATCGACGTACGCAATGGACTCGAATGCAGACGCTACTGCTGGCTCGGCGAGTCGCGCCGGTATTGGCCCCTCCGGAGCGCCGTCGACACGTATTTCAACGATAGTGCCAAGCAGTGGCCGCGCCCGCTTTAGCATCTCACCCCTTCGCAAGCACGAGTTCGTACAGTGCCAGTACGCGTTTGACGCCCTGTGTAACATTCTTGCACGACAGGGTTGCGCCACTGATATTGCGGATGTCCTTGCCGAGTCGGAGTGCATCGCGAGATGTTTTCCCTACGAATTGAGCCCGCCACTCGGCATTGCCGACTTCACGACCGTAGCTCTCTTGATAGGACAGGATTTCAATAGCACGGACAGCACCATTCGAATCCAATCCCACGGCATAGCCAATTTTCCCGTGCTTGCTGGTAACGTGGTCGACGATGAACCAGCCGCCAGTGGACGCCTTCCAGACGCCCTTTTCGTCGAAGGGCTCATGGACACCGGAGCGGTCGTACATGGCATCACGTACGCTTTTGCTCAATTTCAACAGAACTGGCTGGAAGGTAGCACCTTGGAACATCTCCGCTTGCGCTTGCTCGACGGTCAGATAATCGCTGGCGTACGCCGGCGCAACCAGCATGGCGAACGGTATTGCAGCAACTGGGGTCCATTTCATGGGAAGACTCCGACGGCTCAGAACGGAATGGCGACTTTGATGATAAGCCCGTTGCGGGCTTGCTTATCGCCAAAGATGCGGTGCGCAGTGCACTGCTGATGCTGGCGTCGCTGTCCGCCTTTTCAGCTGAAGAGCAAGCCTCGCCCTGCCCGTCCCATGTCCAGATCATCGTTGACCCCACACGCCGGAAAATGTAGGGTTCGCCAGAATCTGAAGATCCTACCTAAAGCAGGCCTTTGGCGCGTGGTGCGGCCGGCTGGAAGCCGTCCGCACTTACTTCAGCATCTTCAACCGGTTGTTCGCCACATGCGCGCCTTCGGTACCGGGATACTTGGCCACCACCTGTTCCAGCGTTTTGCGCGCGGCCGCCTTCTGGCCGGACTCAAGCTGATTATTGGCCACCGCGATCATGGCGTCCGGCACCTTGGGATGCGTCGGATTGGCATCGATCATTTTGTGCAGCACCCAGGAGGACCCCTTATAGTCGCGCTGCGCTTAGAGCGAGTTGCCGAGCCAGTACTGCGCCAGCGGCAGGTACGGGCTCTGCGGATACTTCTTGATAAACGACGAGAACGAATTCCCGGCGCTCTTGAAATCGCCCGCCTGGAAGTGCTTGAGCGCGGCGTCGTAGTCGGGCTTCTCGCCCGGCTGCGACGTGCCTTGGCGGTCTTCGACTGAAGCCTGCTGCGGCTCGAACTTCTTCAGGCGTGCATCCAGGTCGGCGTAGTAGTCCTTACCAACTGGCGCCGGCCCGTCTCCAGTTTCGTGCGCCCCGCCTCGAGCCGGGCCTGCGTGGCGGCGTGCGCCTGCCGCTCCGCGGCCAGGTCCGCCTGCACGGTCTCGGGGGCCTGCCGCGCTTCCGCCAGCTGAGCGGCGATCGCCGCGGCGTCCTCGCGCGCGGCGGCCGTCTCCACGCGCGCCGCATCGCGCTCGGCTTCCGCTTCGCTCGCGGCGTGCCGGGTTTCCGCGCGCAGCGTGGCAAGTTCCGCCATCGCGGCCTCGTTGGCCGACTGCCAGACGGTCTGCACCGCCTCGGCGGCGATCTGCTTGAGCGAATCCGGCAGGTCCGGATGGTTGATGGTCACGCGCGTGCGCCCGCGCAGCTCCTGCCAGAGGGCCGGCCGGGATTCGCCCTTATGCTCTGCAGCGCATAATTGCGAATCCCGGCCCCCCCTCCACCCGGAAACCCGCATGAATGCTTGGGTCAGTTACCCCGGTAAATTGCACCGAAAACAAGGGGATACCCGTGCAGGGTCGGGTTTTGAAAGGGGACGTTCCCTTGTACAGGGGATGAATCCCGGCTAAGTTGGAACAGCCATCATGGGCCGGCGGGGGCAGATATGGTGCGTTTGGCACATCTACCGAGATTGCTGGCCTTTGCGGCCATGCTGTCCGGACCAGCGCTACTTGCCCAGCAGAGGCCATCCATGCCGCTCATACTGACATCCTCCGCGTTTGCCCAAGGCGGGGAGATTCCCACTGTGCACACGTGCGAAGGCGCCGATGTGTCACCGCCCCTGACGTGGTCAGGGTTGCCCCCCTCCACTGCCAGCCTGGTCTTGATTGTCGATGATCCGGATGCGCCGGACCCGGCGTCACCGCAAATGACATGGGTCCATTGGCTCGTGTACAACCTACCTCCGCTCCCCGGCTCGCTTGCGCAAGGGATGAGCCGGCATATCTTGCCGGCCGGCGCTCGCGAAGGAATCAACGACTGGCATCGTGCCGATTACGGCGGCCCGTGTCCTCCAATTGGCCGGCACCGGTATTTCCACAAGCTATATGCCATGGACGTCGTGCTGCCAGATCTCGGCAAGCCGGACAAGGCGGCGCTGGAACAGGCGATGCGGGGGCATATTCTGGCGCATGCCAACCTAATTGGGACCTACCAGAAGCATGCGCGCTGACGTAGTCGTGCAGGCGGGACCATCAATCTTTCACCTTTACCTCATCTCCGTCGGGGCTCTTGCATTCCTGGAGTTTTCCAAACACCTGCGCGACTAGCGGCACTGTCGTGATAACTCCTACGGCAAGCAGCGTCCATCCGATGGCGCGGCGTTGTTTCGGATCAATTCGGTTGCTTAGCAACAGTGCGAGGCCCGCCGCACCCGCCGCCCGTGTTCCGGCAATCAATCCAATTACAGGAATGGTCAGTGATACCTATTTCATCTTTGCCTGCTCGATGAGTTGGATGGGTCTGGCCCGAGTAGTTTGTGGCGCGAGCGGCGGGCGCCTGTCCGCAAGCAAACCCGGCTGTGAAGCGATGGCAGAACGGCCGCCCTCACCCTCCGACGAGAATCTTTTGCCTTCGTCCCGATCCAATCGCTAAACGGGCGCAACACTACTCAGGAAAATATCACTTCTCCCTATTGAGCATGCAACGCACGCTGATCATTCTCGGTGGCCTGCTGATGATCGCAGGAGTCGCGTGGCCATGGCTATCCAGGCTGCCTTTCGGGCGCCTTCCCGGAGATATCCATATCCTCCGCGACGGCTTCACGTTCTACTTCCCAATCACTACTTGTATTGTGATCTCGCTGTTGCTGTCGGTCCTGTTCTGGTTGCTTCACCGCTAACGGCGATCCCTTGTGGCGCCCTTGAGACGCCCCGCCGTTACGTCGTCCGGTCGGGCAGCCGTGGCTCGAATTGGCTATGCGTATCCCC
Source organism: Cupriavidus sp. C1SS-2L (assembly GCF_057073735.1). Classification (NCBI taxonomy): domain Bacteria; kingdom Pseudomonadati; phylum Pseudomonadota; class Betaproteobacteria; order Burkholderiales; family Burkholderiaceae; genus Cupriavidus; species Cupriavidus sp. C1SS-2L. The sequence continues at coordinate 1,283,313 of NZ_CP172708.1, read as the reverse complement.
GGCCCACGCAATCCGTACTTCGGCGGCCAACTCGGCGGCGCGGCCCTCATAGCGTGGCGAGAAATGAAAGGGGGTTACCGCGCGAGCACCCGTGCAGCGGGCGATCCGGCCGGCCTGGGCTGCGGTCAAATGGTTCTTGCGCAAACCGTGAGCGCTGTCCTGGTCCAGAAACACGCTCTCGATGAAGAGCTCGTCGACGCCCTGCATAAATTGCGACAACGCTTTCACATTCTCGTCCGAGTAGCGCAGGTCGGTGACGTAGCCGATACGCCGGCCAGATCCGACATCAAGGATCAACCGGCTCAGCTCGCCTACCTGCCGCGTCGTCGCATGCTCGCCCGCGCGATCGCTCCATTGCACAAGAATCGGCGCATCATCGGGCGCGCCAGTCAGGACAGCGTGCTTCAACTCGCGCAGCCAGGCTCCTGTCGTCAGACCTGACGCGGCCAGCCGCTCCTTGTTGATACCGGGACGTGCCTTTTCTTCCAACAGATAAGCCAGGCAAGGCGTTCCATGATCCACGAAGCACGCGCGCACCCGGAAGGTTGTCTCCTCGTGGACGATGTCGCCGGTACTCCCCATCGGCACCTCACCCTGCTTCGCGAAGCCGTGCCGGCTGGAAAAGCAGGCTCTGCGCCGCTGCCAGTCCAAGCCAAGTTCGACCGCTTCAACCTTGAGCTCGATTGCATAGCGATGGACCACATTCCACGTGTAGCAGTGCAGCTTGTGCTCAATCTGCGCCAGGAATCCTGGTCCGCCGTACAGCACGATTCGATCCTTGCGTCCGAGCAACACGCGCAGCAGGTGGTCGAAGCCGGAGAAATGATCCATGTGTGCATGCGTGACGAACACCTGTGACAGCCGCATCAGCTCGCGCGGCATCAGTACGGAGATGTCGCCCAGATCGAACAGCAACGCACGCCGTTCGTCCAGGAAGTCGACGAGGAGTCCAGGATCGCCAAAGACATCGTTGACGAGGCGGACTTCCAGCAAGTGACGCATGATGGCCACGGTGCCATGAACACCGTCAGTTCCTCCGTTCCCAGCCATTTCTGGGAACTCGACATCGACATCCTATGCGCCAATTCCAGCCCCGCCAAGACGCGTGTCGTGCGCACGAACGGGACGCCGCGGGAGCCGCACGCCTTCAAGTCAGAACCGGTGCACGATGCCCGTATAGACACCCTGCTGACTTGCACCCGCCAGAGGCCGGTTGCTGCCAGCCTCGACGGAGAACGCCGCATTTCCGCCGTTCATGACGGTACCGACCGTCCCGTACAACAGGGTGCGCTTTGAGAAGAAGTAGTTTGCGCCGAGTGCAAGCAGGGTTCCGTTGCCGGCAGAGTTGTTCCGGATTGCCCTGTATGCACCACCGATCAACGTCAGCGCTGGCGATACCTGGTAGTTCGCGCCAAGCCAAAACTGTTGCTGCTTATTGGCGGCCATGGGATTGTCAGCGTCTGCCACCGTTGCGCCGCCGGAGCGAGTAAGACTATAGCCCCCGAACAGTTTCAAGCCGCCTACCACATACGCGGCGCCGGCCTCATAAAGGCGTGAGGCAGTGTATAGATTGGTAAATTCCCCTTTGGCATCTCGAATTTCTTCATAAATCGCCTTGATCAAAATGGGGCCGTTGTCGTAGCTCAAACTACCAGCCAACTGCCTGCCGGCGTTGAAATTTCCTGCGACACCATTGAGGCCGGCCTGCGCCCGGAACGAGAGTCCTCCCCAGTCCGGTGAAGCGTAGGTGATGGCATTACCACGGGACCCCCAACTTCTGCCATTTTGAAGTGTGCCAATGCTGATGGCCTGCATACCCATCGGATCGACGGTCCAGCCCTCCGAGTCAGGCAAGCCCATGGCGCGACCAAGCCACAGGGTTCCGTATGTGCTGCTGGAAAGCCCGACAACAGCATAGCGACTGAAGAGGCCCACGCCCGCTCCCTGCCCGTCACCCGATGAGAATGCGCTCTCCAGGTTCATCACCGCACTGAGACCGTCACCCAGGTCCTCCTTGGCCCGGAGCCCCCACAGGCTTACCCCCCATTGATTGCTGCCGTAACGCAGCAAATCGGCGGTTTGCCCATTTCCGGTGGCGATCTTGTTCATATAGTCGACGCCGCCTGCAACTCGCCCATAAAGGGTGATACTTCCCTGCGCATGCGCGACCGCCGCCACTAGCAACATGATCGCCACCGCCGCGGCCCTGGCACACAGCCACTTATTGCGATACCCCAGAAACATCTGTCCCTCCACTACCTGCTTCAATTTCCTGAATTAGCTTTGAAAATGGTCCCATGCTGCGCGCCGCAGAATCTCGTCATGGCAGAAAAGAGGCAATAGCATCCCCGCCCGTTCGTGAAACTCGAACAGACCTCATAGCCTGACTTGCACTTTGTGGCTGGCCGCTCCGACAGCGCCTCGACGACCTATCTATCGAAGCGACCTCGCGATGGAATCGCTCGCGTCATTCGGCGTCAGCCTGATGGAATTCCCCCGTTGTCGAACGCAGGCGAGTGCCGGGAGGAGCGGCCGATAGCGTGCTCGTTGGCCCGTCTCGGCAGCCCCTTCCGTTGAACAGAGGCATCCATGTCTTGTCTCCTTCGGTTGCTCTTCCTGGCTACAAGGCGATGTGAGAGTGACCCTGCTGGCGCGAGACAGGAAACAATCCCGGGACGCAGCCAAGAGGACTGAGTACCGCTATCACCTCTTCAGATTCGCCGCGACAGGCTCCGGCGTCGTCGAAGTTTGTCGTATTATTTAATTCACGTTGAATTAAATAATACTGAGGCATAGAACTCAACCGAGGGAATACCCGTGCGGCGAATAAGACGCTCGGGCTGCGCCCGTGGCAGGCCGACGAGCACCACGCAGGAACGAGCCGGAAATGCGTCGAGTTATTCGGGGTGATGGTGCTTTCGGTGCTGGTTGACACGGTTTCAGCAAGGAAACCGCTCTGTATCAATGATTTGCGCAAAGAGCCTTTCGTGCATAAGCCAGTGTGTGCAAACCATTGATTTCAAACACGATTTCACCGACCGGCGTATCATTTTGCAGCGAAAGCACGATCACCCCTACTTGGGCGAGCACGCATCCCGCCGGCACGCCGCCTTAAGCTCGGCGATCTCATCATGGTGGGTATCGGTCTGGACGCGCGTGAGCAGGCGCACGCTGCCGGCGTCGATCCGCAACGCATCCACTTCCAGGTATTTTCCCGAGCCGGCGGTGAGCTTGGAGATAACCAGCGCCTGGGTGCCGTCTCCGGTGATATCCGCGAACTTCACGCGCAGCTTGCCGTCATCCCGAAAGATGGTGCCGTTGCGCGAGAAGACCGCGCCGGCGTCGAAATGCAGGAGCTGCGCATCCTTGAACACGGCGACGCTGTAGCTGCCCATCGAGGCAGCTTCCAGATCGCCCTCGGACAGCACAGCGACCCGCTGGTCCGGCAGCGCAATCGCGACGCCGTCTTTCGCCATCGCGCGCAGGCCCGCGAACCCGATCGAGGCCGCAGCGCAACAGATCAGAGCGCCTTTCTTCACAGAATCCTCCTTCGGCATGGCTCAGGGCCCTGCTCGGCATTGCACACGCAGCCGAACGAAGAATCAAGAGGCGCGCGGGCGGGCCGGCGCGCCGTGCGTGCGCGCGGACTCCGGGGCAAGGTCATTCGCATGCTGCCATCGATGCCAAGCCCTCCAAATGAACAAGGGCCCCCGAAGGAGCCCTTGTCAGTAACTTTTCTGTTTCGAGGTCAGTTACAACCCAAGGCGGCTGTTAGGCGGCCAATGCGAACTTTTCGTCGTTAGCATTTACTTCGATTTAGTTTTAACGTCTTCTCTGACGAGTTGCCTCACGACCCTATCTCCCCCTGTCGAAACCAGGTCAGGCCCATCAGAAGCGCACTGCCCGTGCAATGTGCTTCTGGTGGACCTGGGCGGAATCGAACCGCCGTCCAGAAGGCCTTCAAGAAGAAGGTTCACAACCATTATCGGGAACCTTGCAGCACCCAACAGTCCAGATTCTACGCGTCCTCCCGGCAGCGTCAAGGCAGTTTGCCTGGGGCTCTACAAGGACCCGACCCGGTAAGACTCCAACGACTGCCCCGCATTGACCGCCCGCTTGAGCCACGACGGCATCTCGCCCTGCCCGTCCCAGGTGAGCCCTTCCGCGTTGCGGTAGCAGACCACCGGCGCCGGTGGTGCGGACGGTGGGGGTGGCTCCGGCGAGGGCGGCGGCGCGAAGCACCCCGCCGCGTCGAGCTCTTCGAGGGTGAGCCCGTAGTCGTCCATCTGCGCCTGGATCCAGCGGATCGCGTCCGCCCGCTCAGTTTTTGCTGTCATCGCTGCCGTCACGGCTGTCGTTGCCTTCGTCCTGGTTGTTAGGCAGCGCCACCGCCCCCGGCTCGTCTGAGTGCAACGCTGCCACTACCGACGCCTGCATCACTGGCTTCACCCATGACGGGATCCGCGTCGCGCATCGCCTGAGCGATGGGAAGCGTCGGCCGCCGTCTCGCACGAGGTCTCGCTCAAGGCAATCCGCGACGGCTGGGATGGCTTGTTGCGCCTGATCGCCTCCATCCACTCGGTGAAACCGGACGGATACAACATCGGTGAAATGTAGTCGATAAGACCACCTAGGGTTTCAAGCTGCTGACCGATGGCGGTATCGTCGAGATTCCAGCAGACGTAGCCGAAGATGTCTGCGGATAGGTAGATGTTGTAGTGCCGCAGGCGATCACGCGCCGCGGACAGAAATCCTGTGATGGCGGCCACGCGTCTGGCGCTGGTGTTGGTCTCGCTGAAGCGGAGTCCTGGCGCATCGGGAAACCGCAGATAGTCGAACTGCACCTCGTCGAACCCCATGCGTGCCGCTTCTTCGGCAAGCAGCGGCGCCAACGCGATCGCGCGAGGCGTGGTTCCGTTGGCGACCGTCTCCAGGCGCGCGTACCCCGGCGTACGGTCATCGCAATGCCGCCATCCGGACCGTTCATCGGCATCATGAACGTCCCGTCGTTTGCCGTCACCCGCTCCGCCCCGGCACTGACGACGGTTGCGCCTGCAATGGGGAGCCCTGTCACAACGTCGACAACCGTCATGGCAGCCGTCGCCCCTTGCGCGGACGTCCATGCCATGAGGCAACCTATCCAGGCGAGCCAGATCGCCAGCCGTCTAGTCATGCTGATTCTCGGTGGCGACTAACAGGCGGCTCAGGCAATGCACATCGCACTGATCGGTGATGAGGTAACGCGGCAGCGCCATCGCGGGCTGCCGCCGCGTTACCGCACCCGCCTCGATCGTGAATGCCGAGACATAACCCTCCTGCGTGGCAATCGCTTCCAGCTCGGCGTCATGAATGCCGAACGGCCAGGCAAGCAGCGTCACCGACGCGCCCACTTCCGCCTCGATCCGCTCGCGTGACCGGCGCAACTGGTCATGCGCAAAATGCCGGAATGCATCGGGCGCCAGCCGCGCCCGCTCGGTTCTGAAATTCGGGTGCCAGTACGAATGCGATTCGATGTCGAACCACCCCGTGCGCTTCAGCGCGCGCAACTGGTCCCATGTCATGGCATAGGGCGCGTTCGAGATGGCCGAAGGATAGATAAACAGCGTCACGTGCACCGGACGGCTGGCGAGCATCGGCCACAACACCTCGTAGACGGAGCGGTGGCCGTCATCAACGCTCAGCACAACCGCACGCGGCGGCAGATTGTCGGGACCCCCTGCTCGCCACGCCAGCACATCCGCCAGTGGCACGATCCTGTAGCCGTTGTCTTCGAGAAAGCGCAGATGTGCACGCATCCTTTCCGTGCGGACCGTCATCGTATCGACCGCGTGTTCGGCGAAGCGATGGTAGACGAGCACAGACACTTGACGCGCCACAGGCTGTGCATACCCAGGGTTCGCCATGGTCGGCACAAGGAACAAACAACCCAGCCATGCGAGAAAGCGCATTCTCTCTTCCATGCGACCGGTCTTCAGGGCTCGGAAGATACGGAAGATCCCCCACCGAGGGCCACAAGATGCGGGCGTGAACGTCTTGTCCATTTGCTACATGGTTCGCTTGAGCAGGCAGCGCAAACTCCGGAAGCTCCCGGGCATTGAGAACGTCATCGGCTTCCAGCCAGCCCCTTCTGGCTTGTGACAGGCCAAGCGGCAGATTGTCCAGGTCGGCGATGCGGTGTGCATCCGAAGCGATGCTCACCAGTACGCCATGCTCCCTGGCCATCCGGCAAGCGCTGTCCCACAGGTCCAGCCGGCTCGGCTGACTGTTGGCTTCGACAAAGCAGCCGCGCTCGGCCAGCGCCTTCATTACGCAGGGAACGTCGAATCTGCAGCCGTCCCGCTCACCGAGCAGGCGGCCGGAAGGATGGGCAAGGATGCTGAAATGCGGATGGTCGATGGCACGGAGAATGCGTGCTGTCTGTTTGCCTGGCGATAAATCGAAGTGGCTATGGATGGCGCCTACCACCAGATCGAGCCGGCCCAGCACCGTGTCCGGCAGATCCAGCGAGCCATCTTCCAGGATATCGACTTCCACGCTCTTCAGTATCCATGGCATGCCACCCACGCCATTGAGCGCATCGATGCGTTCGGCCTGGACAGCCAACCGCTGCGCCCCCAACCCATGGGTCATGCCCATGCGCGGCGAATGATCCGTGATCGCCAGGTATAGCAGACCGAGCCTGCCTGCTGCCTCGACCATTTCTTCGAGGCTGGCAAGTCCGTCGCTGTCACGGGTGTGGATGTGCAGGTCACCCTTGATGTCCTCCCTCCCAACGAGCCGGGGCAGCCTGCCATCGCGAGCAGCCTGTATTTCCCCGGTGTCCTCGCGCAGTTCGGGCGGAATCCACGGCAGGCCAACCGCAGCGTAGACCGATGCTTCATCGCGACCTGCGATCTTCCTGCGCCCGCGGAAAACGCCGTATTCGTTGATCTTCAGCCCCATTGACCGCGCAAGTTGGCGCAACGCCAAGTTGTGCGCCTTCGAGCCGGTCAGGTAAACCATGGCCGCGCCATAGTCCGCCGGTGGCACAACCCTGAGGTCCACCTGCATCCCGTTCGACAGCATCGCGCTCGCCCGCGTGGTGCCCGCCGACAAGACCGTCTGCGTCATCGGGTAGGCGGTGAAGGCCCGAATGACCGTGCGGGGAACGGTGGACGTGGCCACGATATCGAGGTCCCCTACCGTGTCCTTGCCCCGTCGAAGACTCCCCGCCACCGTGATCGCCGCCATCTTCGCGTTCTCGTGCAGGTACTGCATGAGCGGTGCGGCAGTACGCGCGGCGACGTCTACATTGAAACGCCGGTTGCGATCCATCTGGCTCTGGACAGCCTCGAGCAGGCGCTGTTCGCTACGCGCCCCGAATCCCTTCAGCAAACGGACACGGTGCTCGCGCGCCGCGCGCCCCAGATCGTCCACCGACGCGATATGGAGTTCACGCTGCAACGCCTGAACGCGCCGAGGCCCGAGGCCGGGCAATTTCAGCAATGCGCCCGCCTGTCCGGGCACCTCGTCGCGCACCTGGCGCAGCAGCGCACAGGTACCGGTATCGGCGATCTCGCGAATCTTGCCTGCCAGATCCCGCCCGATGCCCGGGAGGTCGGCGGGATCGCAGCCGCGCGTGAGAAAGCTCCGCAGGTCCTCTGTCATGGCGCTGATGGTGCGCGCGGCATTGCGGTACGCACGAATCCGGAATGGGTTCGCACCCGAAATATCAAGCAGGTCTGCAATTTCATTGAAGATGGCAATGACATCCTCATTGAGCAAGCCCTGCGGTGACCCAAGGTGCCCTTCCACGTCCGGAACCCTTGCCAGCTTTTGCAGCCGCGCCGGCGCGCGTAGGGGCGTCGCGCTTTTCCCCTTCGCGGCAATCGCATCTCGTACTCTGGCCGTCACAGCTAACTCCCGCGCGTATCCGTTCCCAAACATTCTGGTCGACAGGTCGCCGAACGGCTTGCGGAATGTCAAAGTGCACGGGCGTGCAGCGGCTGGCCAGGCGCAATCCGGTGACGTCACACGAAGGCAATGCGCACTGCCGGCGCCCCGCTTTCGACATCACGGGCCGCGCCGACTACGCTCGCGCGTTTCACCGTGGTTGTCGCTTCTTCCGGGTGACCCTGGTGCCGGGCTTCCTGCGGTGCAGCGGACGGGGAGGCGGCGTCAGTCCGACTTGCCGAATCCGGGCCAGCTCGGCGAGTTGGATCGCCACCTGGTAGTTGACCGAGCCTCGTGGAATTTCCCCTTCTTCGTCCGGTTCACCGGCTTCGACACCGGTCAGCAGTTCAATCGCCTCTTCGATCGTGCGCACTGCCCAGATGTGAAAGCGCCCTTCCTGGACGGCCTCGACTACCGCCGAACGCAACATCAAGTGGCAGACATTGGCGGCCGGGATCAGCACGCCCTGCTGCCCTGACAGGCCGCGCGCCCGACAGACCTCGAAGAAGCCCTCGATCTTTTCGTTGATGTCACTGACCGGTTGAACCACGCCGAACTGGTTCACGGAACCACTGACCGCGAGCGACTGCCGCACGGGAATTCCCGACAGCGCCGACAGCAGGCTGGCGAGTTCGGCCAGCGAAGCGCTATCTCCCTCGACGCCGCAATATGACTGCTCGAAAACCAGGGTGGCGCGCAGCGAGAGCGGCATCGCACACCCGAATCGCGCCGCCAGGAACGAGGAGAGAATCAGCACACCTTTCGAGTGAATCGGCCCGCCAAGCTCCACCTCGCGCTCGATGTCGACGATCTCGCCCTCGCCCATGCCGACCGTGGCCGTAATGCGTACCGGATGGGCGAACGTCGCGTCGGCCAGCGCGATCACGGCCAGCCCGTTGACCTGCCCGACATGCTCGCCGCTGGAGTCGATCAGCAGTTGCCCGCGGAGGATGTCTTCCCGGTAGCCTTCCTCGAGGCGACGGTTACGTGCGCGGCGTGCATCCAGCGCCGCTTCAATCTGCGCTCGCTCGATCAACGGCGCATCGGCCACGGCAGCCAGGTGATCGGCTTCCTGCAGGAGATCGCACAGCGGTTGCGTCTGCGTGCTGAGTTTCTCTGCGTCCCCCGCCAGGCGGGCCGCATGTTCGATGACGCGCGCCACCGCGCCCGCCGACAATGACCGCAGGCGATCGTTCCTGGCAAGCGTGGCGATCAGCCGGGCGTAATGAAGACAGGATTCCGGCGTCCTGTCGATCTCGCTTTCGAGTTCGGCATTGATTTTGAAGAGGGACAGGACATCCGGATCGAGTTCCGCGATTACGTCATAGGTGGAACGCTCGGCAATCAGGATGACCTTGACATCGACCGGCACGGGTTCCGGCTGCAATTGCGCGGAGCCGCCGAGGCCCACCACGTCGGCAAGCGACTCGATACGGATTTCGCCGGACTGCTGCGTGCGCTTGAGTGCTGCCCACGCATGCGGCTGGCTCAGTAGCTGCGCGGCGTCAATTACCAGGAACCCGCCGTTCGCACGATGCAGCGCACCCGGCCTGATCAGGGTGAAATGACTGACCATCGTTCCCATGTGGACCCGGTGGTCGATACGTCCGACAAGATTCTGCAGGGTTGGATTGGCTTCGAAAACCACGGGCCGCCCGCCGTCGGGTGGATTCTCCACGAGCAAATTGACGACGTAGCGCTGGCCGGCTGTCATCCCGGCATCCGGCGACGTGTCCGCTTCGCTGCCCCGGCGGGCCTCGTACGAGGCTTGGCCCGTTTCGACCGCGTCTTGCAGGACCGCATCGAGATACGCGACCACAGCCGGCAAATCGGCGTACGCGGGCCTGATCTCCGCAATCAGGTGCCCGACGGCCAGCCGCAAGGCGCGATGGCCGACCTCTCTGATCGCTTTCTGCAAGTTCCGCCGCCAATGGGGAAGCTTGCTCATCAGGCGCTGCAACTGCTCGTAGTGCGCATTGACGCCTTGGCTCAGCTTCTGTTGCTGCGCCTCCGGCAATCTGGCGAATTCCTCCTCGGAGATCGTTTTCTCAGCGTCGTCCTTGAGCGGCGCAAAGACCAGGCTGTCCGGCTCGCGCAACATCGCGATGCCATGTTTGCGCGCGTCCTCGCCCAGCGCCTGCAGTGCGGCTTCTTCGCGCGCCTTCTCTTCCTCTTCCAGCGATTCGACACGACTCTGGTATTGGACATCTTCGAACGCCGCTGCCACAGCGAGTCCTACCTCGCCGGAGAAGCGCTGCATATCCTGAAAGAGTTGCCTGCCCCGGCCGCCCGGCAGCCGTAGCAGCTTCACGCCTTCCGATGCTGCGAAATCGCAGACATAGCACCAGTCCTCCGGCTGCGGCCCTTCGGGCGCCGCCGCTTCCAGGATGTGACGCACCAGTGCACGGCGCCCGCTTCCCGGCTCGCCCAGTACGAACAGATTGCAGCCGCGAACACGCATGCCGATCCCAAGCTGGATGGCGGCCACGGCGCGCGGATGTATCAGGGCAAGATCGACATCAACAAGTGATTCGGTGGTGTCGAACCCAAGGCTTTTCGGTTCACACGGCGTGTACAGCCTTTCCGGCGGAAGCTCAGCGATCATCGTCATGTGCGGGCGGGACTGGTCACTGCTGCGCTTCCAGGGCTCCGGCCAGCGCATCGTCCACCGTTTCCAGTGCCACGAAGCGAAGCAAGCTGCGCGCGTCCGCAGGAATGTCTTCGATATCGGGCATATTGCGCACGGGCAACATGATGGTCCCAATTCCGCCGCGCTGCGCAGCGAGCACCTTCTCCTTGATGCCGCCGACCGGCAATACCACGCCGCGCAAGCTGATCTCGCCGGTCATGGCCACATCCCGACGCACGGGGCGGCCCATCATCAGCGAAGCTATCGCGATGAACATCGCGACACCGGCGCTCGGACCGTCCTTGGGTACCGCACCGGCGGGCACGTGCACGTGGACATCGCTCTTGTCGAACGCGGCGCTATCGATGCGCAGGCTCGTGCAGCGCGACTTGACCAACGTCAGTGCGGCCTGCGCACTTTCCTTCATCACGTCACCGAGCTGCCCGGTCAGGACCAGCCTTCCGGAGCCGGGCGTGATGCTGGCCTCGATAAACAGCAGGTCGCCACCGGCCGGCGTCCATGCCATGCCCGTCGCGACGCCTGGCAGGCTGACCCGCATCGCCGCTTCGCTCTCGAACCTGTGATGCCCCAGGATAGCCGGCAGGTCGTCAGGTCCAATCCGAGACCGCGCGCCGGGATCCTCGGCCACGCGCATGGCCGCGTACCGGAGCACGGCGCCGATTTGCCGCTCAAGACCACGCACGCCTGCCTCGCGCGTGTACTGGCGGATGATGGCTGAGAGTCCCGCAGCATCCAGTTCGCACTGGTCGACCGTCAGGCCACAAGCTGCGAGCTGGCGGGGAACGAGAAAGCGCGTCGCAATCTGCAGCTTTTCGGCATCCGTATACCCCGGAAGCTCCAGCACCTCCATGCGATCGCGCAGCGGGCCCGGAATGCTCTCGGCCTGGTTGGCTGTGCCGATGAAGACGACGGCCGACAGGTCGAACGGCATGCCCAGGTAGTTGTCGCGGAAGGTAGCGTTCTGCTCCGGATCGAGCACCTCAAGCATGGCGGCGGCAGGGTCGCCGTGCACACCACGGCCGAGTTTGTCGAGTTCATCCAGCATCATCACGCAATCACGGGTGCCCGCCTTGCGAATGGCCTGGATGATATTGCCCGGCATGGCGCCGACATAAGTGCGGCGGTGGCCGCGAATCTCGGACTCGTCATGCAGACCACCAAGGCTTACGCGTACGAATGGCCGTCCCATCGCATGCGCGATGCTCTGACCCAGGGAGGTCTTGCCGACGCCCGGCGGCCCGAGGAAGCAGAGGATCGGTCCCTTCCCTTGCGGATTGAGCTTGCGCACAGCAAGGTATTCGAGGATGCGGCGCTTCACCTTCTCCAGGCCGAAATGCTCGTTGTCCAGAATGCGTCGCGCCTCTGCCATATCTACGGATTTCTCCTGCGGCAGGCCCCACGGCAGCTCGGTCAGCCATTCGAGGTAGCTCGTGCACATCGAGTACTCGGAAGACGCCTCCGGCATCCGCTCCAGGCGCGCCAGTTCCTTGCGAGCCTGTGTCTCGATGGAGGCCGGCATGTGGGCGCCGTCGATCGCCTCGGCCAGCCTGCGGATGTCTTCCTGGTTTTCGCCGCCTTCGCCGAGTTCGTGCCGGATAGTCCGGAGTTGCTCGCGCAGCAGCATTTCGCGCTGCCGCTGGTCGAGGCGGTCCCGGGTCTGTTCGCCAATCTCGCGCGACAGGCGCAGCACTTCGATGCGGCTGGCGACAGCATCGAGAACCTTGTCCAGCCGCTTGCCGACATCGACGGTCTCGAGGATCTCCTGCCTGCGTTCAAGCGGGATGTCGACCAGGCCTGCCACCGCGTCGGCGAGCAGCCCGGGCGAATCGATCGCCTGCAAGGCAGTCGCAAGCTCGGCGGGCACATTCGGAAGCAATCCGAGCATCTCTGCGGCGCGTTCCCTCAAAACGAGCGCGCGAGCATCGGTCGCCGCGTCGGCCTGCTCCGGGTCCGAAAGGAACTCTACGCGGCAGGCGCGCAGCGGGTGGCCAGGCAATGGTTCGCGCAGCCGGAAACGCTGCGTTCCCTGGCACACAAGGTGATGCGAGCCATCCTCAGGGTTGGTCACGTAGCGCAGCACATTGGCCACGGTTCCCATGGGGTAGAGTCCCTCGAACGCCGGATCGGCTCTCTGGGGATCGCGCTGAAGCACGATGCCGAGCGGCAATTGTTCCAGGACGGCGGCCTGCACATCGGCCTTGCTACGCTCGCGGCCTATGGATAGCGGCACCACATTGCCCGGGAACAGCACGGTATTGCGTACCGGCAGCACGATCACGCAGTCGGGAGGGAGTCCTGACCCGGGCTGGATTGCCTGGCCTGGCGGTGGCGCGTCCGGGCCGGTTGCAGTGTCTTGGTTCATGGTTTTCCGTCCAAAGCGATGTGTTGCGTAACGACTCAATCCAGCCGCTCGAGTACCAGCAACAGACAGCCATCCTCGCTGCTGCGCTGGCGTAGTTGGTAGGGCCCCGGTGGCAGCGCGAGACGTCTCTCGAAGCGGCCATAGGGAATTTCCAGGCAGTGAACCGTGCCGCCACTGAACGCGCGGGGCAGGTGGCGCTGGGCGCGAATTGAGAGGACGTCGCCCTCCAGCGTCAGGTCCACGGCGTCAGGGCTGACTCCGGGAAGCGCCACGATGACCATGAGCCTGCCGCCCTGCTCGACCAGTTCCACGGGGGGCTCCCATACCGGCACTTGCCGTGACTGGCCGGCAAGGCGGAATAACTGGAGGTGCAAATGCCCCGCCCGTTCAAGCGCTACCAGCGCTGTTTCCCACATCGGGTTGAATCTCTTGTCAGGCATGGCGAATTCCCCCCCTTTCTTGCCCCGCATGGACCAGGCCCATTCCGCTGCACCGGCAACGCAGGCCCCGCTCAATCCGGTCGGACCGATGCTCCAGGTTGACCCCGCGCCGGATCGCCCCGCTCCCGGTCGTCCGCCTCAGCTTGAATGGCCGCCGCCAGCAAATTTGCAAGCACGATACGATTGGACGGATGCTCGACGGTGTCGCAACTCACAACGTCGGCAGCGACGGCGCAAAGGTCCGCGTAGGCAGTGCCGGCAAACAGCGCATGGACGCCTATGCACACTGGCGGCCGGTAGCCGTGCTCCTGCAGGCGCCTGGCGGCCTCCAGCATGGTGTGCCCCGTGGAGACGATGTCGTCGACAAGCACCGGCGTGCAGTCTCCCGCGTCAGGCAGGTTCCGTGCCGCGATATGGACGGCCATGTCGCTCAACCTGTCCTTCTCCAGCACAACGGCTGTGGCCTGGCACCGGGCTGCTATGTCCGCCACCCACTGACGGCTCTCCTCGTCCGGACCGATGATCAGCGGCGCCGTGATCTCATTGCGGATCCATTCTGCAATGGCCGGCGCAGCATGAATCGCGACGGTCGGGATGGAGAAGATCTCCGACAGACAGCGAATGCGGTGCAGGTGCGGATCGACGGTTGCCAGCCAATCGAAGTGGCCGGACAGCAATGCGGCGAAGTGCCGCGCGGAGACAATCTCTCCGGCGTGAAAGACCCTGTCCTGCCGCATGTAAGGCAGATAGGGCGCCAACAGGCCCGTCCGGGCCGCGCCATTCTCGCGCACAGCCGTTGCAAGCCACAGCAACGGCAATACCTTGGCGTCAGGGCGGTCCAGCGTGCAGACGAGGATGACATCCCGGCCCGCCACGTCCTCCTCCAGCCTGACGGCGGATTCGCCGTCAGCAAAGTGCCGCACGATGGCGTTGCCAGCCGTCGCATGCAGCGCACGGCAAAGCGCCGCGGCCTGCCGCTCGTTCCCTGGCATGGAAAAGACCACTTGCCGTGTACTGGGCTTCGGACTCATCGCGCCTCCATCGATACACCGACCGCCATAGACGCCGGTTGCCTGGCACTACCGGCGGCCGACGGCCAGCGCCACGATCGCGCCTGTCGCCGCACCGATCGCCGCGACAGTTCCGATGCATTGCCACGGATGTTCGCGGACATATAAGTCCGCCGTCTCGGCGAGCTGCCCGACACGATCACGGCCAACCTCACGCAGCGCATCGAGGCGCACCTGTAGCGCGCGCAGCCGGCCTCCGAGTTCGGTTCCCGCCTGGCTGGCTTCGGTGCCAGCCTCGTCCGCGACATCCCTGAGCAAGGCCTGTACGTCGCTGAGCAATACATTGGTGTCGCGAATCAACGCGTCCCTGTGTACCGCAAGATCTGCACGGATATCGTTCATCGTTCACTCCCTGTTCTGAAATTGCCGTCGCGGAGGCGGCAGCCATGGCGTACCGGCGCAAGGTCAATATAGGGGCGTCCTGGCACCGCGGTTTGATAAGGAACAAGACCAGGGACCAGACCGCCCTCACCCTATCCTGGTGCGCAGTGGTTCACGCCTGACGCCTCAATGCGCCGCGAGCGGTCTTTCCCCATGGCGAAGTTCGCCTCAACCCTCGGCGTTCCCCTCGCTCTTGAAAACGGCCATTGACGCTCCATATCGGAGACATGGTTGTTATCCCGGCAATCTGGCGGCGTTCTGGACAGGGGTTCGAATCCCCTCACCTCCACCTCAGCGCACCGTGACATGCGGCGCGCTAAGGTGGGGGTGTATCGGTTTCGACAGGGCGTGCAAAGGGGCGCAGGCAACCCGTCAGGCGATCGACGTAAATGAAGCAAATTCCATAAACGCCAACGATGAGCGTTTCGCACTGGCCGCCTGAGGCCAATGCCGGGGCCGCTGAAGCCTTGTAGACCAAGACAGCCGATGGGGACTTCGGTCCCCATTGTCATTTCAGCTGGTTCCTCGCTGCTGTCGTCGCCTTCCGTCTGAATGCGATGGAGGTCGAGAATCACCGCCTTGCGCTGCATCAACGTTGTCACTGGCGGGGCGCCTAACGTAGCAAAGGCAGACTAGCCCAGGAGCGAATGCGACGCGCAGCATGGCTCGCATAACCCTCCAGGTGCGCAACACCTTGGCGAAAGTACGCACGCCATGGCCATGGTCGCTGGGGGGATAATTTGGTGCGCCTCCGGGGGCCTCAGACGCAAGGGAGAGCCCATGAAGAACGAGGGAGCCACAAGCGAAAGTCCGCTGCTGACGGACCTGTACGAGTTCACGATGATGCAGGCCTACTTCGATAGCGCCATGAACGATACCGCCAGCTTCGAGTTCTTCGTGCGAAAGCTGCCGCCGGGACGCAATTTCCTGATGGCCGCAGGGCTTGAACAGGTGCTCGTATATCTCGAGAACCTGACTTTCAGCGCGGCTGACCTTTCCCTGCTTAAACAGAGCGGTCACTTTAGCGGCGCCTTCCTGAGATCGCTGGAGGGCTTCCGGTTTTGCGGCGAGGTTGCCGCCATGCCAGAAGGCACAGTGTTCTTCCCCGACGAGCCGATCCTTCGCATTACTGCTCCCATTCGCGAGGCCCAGCTCGTTGAGAGCCGTGTCATGAACCTGCTGCACTATGAAACCATCGTTGCAAGCAAGGCCGCGCGTGTGGTTCTGGCCGGACAAGGACGTACCACCCTTGTCGACTTTGGCCTACGCCGCGCCCATGGGGCCGAAGCCGGCCTGCTCTCGGCACGCGCCAGCTATCTGGCCGGGTTCACGGGGACGGCCACCCTGCTGGCCGGCGCCCGTTTCGGCATCCCTACCTTTGGCACGATGGCACACTCCTACGTGCAGGCTCATTCTGACGAACAATCGGCTTTCGAATCGTTCGCCCGCTCGCAGCCTGACAACGCCACCCTGCTGATTGACACCTATGATACCGAGGCGGCTGCGCAGAAGGTGGCTGCGCTGGCCGCTGGCCTACGGGCGGAAGGTATCTTCGTCAAGGCCGTTCGTCTTGATAGCGGTGACTTGGGCGATCACGCGCGCAAGGTACGTGCCATTCTGGATCGTGCCGGGCTACGCGACATCGGCATCTTCGCCAGCGGCAATCTCGATGAATACCGCGTACGGGACCTGATATCGCAAGATGCGCCGATCGATGGCTTCGGGGTAGGCACACGAATGAACACGTCGGCGGATTCGCCATACCTTGACTGCGCTTACAAGCTCACCGAATACGCGGGCTTGCCGCGACGCAAACGCTCCGAAGGCAAGGCCACCTGGCCGGGCAGAAAACAATCATGGCGACGCTATTCGAGCGACGGCAACATGTGTGGCGATACCGTGACGCTCGATGGCGAGACTTGCGAAGGCACGCCGCTGATGCAGCTGTGCATGGTGCAAGGCAGACGCCTGGCCGCGCCAGTGGCACTAAGCACCAGCCGCGCGCACGCCGCGCACCAGTTGGCGGCACTCCCGCCAGCATTGCGAAAGCTGGAGCCAGGGTCGACATTTCCGGTCACGATCAGCCCTTCCCTTATCGAACTGGCCCGTACCGCCGACGCACTCGGCGCATCGGCCGGGGCCGCGGCAGGATCGGCTTGAAGGAAGAATCGGGATTCCCCATCTGCAGCCCCGTGATCAGGAAGATGCATTTTGCGCCGCGCCTCCAACGCTGAACACTTCCTCGAACGCGCGCATGAAATGCGGCAAACGATCGCGCGCGAGGCAATTGATGCCTGCCGCAGCTTCCCGCCCTCCGCCACTCTCAAACTGCCGGCACAGCTTGTCGGCACCATATGGCGACGCCATCGGCGCGCGCACGCTCACCGTGTAGCCCCCATGCGCATTCACCGTCAGAACCGCGTGGGCCAGCCTTGGGTGGCTACTTGCCAGATGGTTCGAAAAGACGCCCCGTACACGCCGCGCCCAAGCCAGGTCTGGCAACACATAAATGGCGCCGCACGGCAGCGCGATGCTGGCGCGCTGCTGCATTGCCATTTCCATGTCCTGCCGCCGTCCGTCGTGTAGCGCCCGCGTGATCGGGGCTGCAACGATAAACTGGAACGGATCTGCATAGGGAAGCAAGGCCTCATAGAGTCTGGCAGGCGGGATCCGAAGATCCGCTTCGGCATCGCCATAGGCGTTGTAGTTGATGGACTCGCCGAGCTCGCGCAACTGATGTGTCTGCCCCGCTCGCAGGAAGTGTCCCCGCGCGAGCTGGTGCGCGGCGTCGGACAGATTGTCCCCAAATGCCCCGACAATGGCCCAGAGCGCATGCTTGCCACCGAGATGACGATTCACGAGCAAACTGGTGCACACAGTGGGTGCCGTCTCAATGCAGGCCATCAATCCGGGGTGCAGCGGAATGGACCCAAAGAAGTGATGATCGAAGTACTCCACCGCGACGCCGCGTCCAAGGAGTTCAAGCAATGCTTCCCGGTTCGTATCCAGAGAGATGTCCAACACCGTCACGGCGTCGCCTTGGCGGGCGGGAACGCGCGCGAGCAGCGTCACGTCACGCTTGACGCCCGTAATCAATGAGGATGCAATCGGGTTGGCCAATCGTAGTTGATGCAGCGCGCAGATGCCGTCTGCGTCACCATTGAAGACGTCGAAGTGTGTCACGCTCGGGCACCATACGGAGAAAGGGGGAGCCGGCTAGCCATGATCCATCCTGACTTGATGTTGTTCGCACTCGACGACACGCGCGAGTTCGGCGAAAAAGTCGGCCGCCACCTGGGCGTCGAGCTATGCCCGCATGAGGAGCGGGCTTTCGAGGACGGCGAGCACAAATGCCGCCCGCTGGTGAACGTACGCGGCAGAGACGTCTTCGTCGTCCAATCCTTGCACAGCGATGCCCGCCAAAGCGTCAACGACAAGCTATGCCGACTGCTCTTCTTCATTGGCGCACTCAAGGATGCCTCGGCAGCCTGCGTGACCGCCATCGTTCCGTATCTGGGCTACGCGCGCAAGGACCAGAAATCGAAGGCCCGCGACCCGGTCACCACGCGCTACGTGGCGGGCCTGTTCGAGGCGGTCGGTACCGATCATGTCATCACGCTGGATGTCCACAATATTGCTGCCTATCAGAATGCATTCCGCTGCCGCACCGATCACCTTGGGGCCAACAAGCTCTTTGTTTCCCACTTCGCGTCGCTTCTGCGCGATGAGGAGATCGCCGTCGTATCTCCGGATGCTGGCGGCATCAAGCGGGCCGAGGATTTTCGGCAACGGTTGAGCCGTGCCCTGGCCCGCCCGGTAGCCAGCGCTTTTGCCGAAAAGCACCGTAGCGAGGGAATCGTGAGCGGTGAACTGATAGTCGGCGACGTCCATGGCAAGTGCGCCATCATTGTCGACGACCTGATCGGCACAGGGACGACCATAGCTCGTACCGTGAAAGCGTGCGGCGGCCTCGGCGCCCGCCGGATCTACGCCGCCGCATCGCACGGACTGTTCGTGGGGAGCGCCGCGCAGGTGCTTGCGGATGATGCGTTGGTACAGGTTGTTGTCACGGATACCGTACCGCCATTCCGCCTCCCCGAAGGCAAGGTCAGGGACAAACTCATCCTCCTGAACAGTGCGGCCCTGTTCGCGCAGGCGATCGCGCACAGCCACAGCGGCGAGTCGATCAGCGAACTGCTCGCCGGATAACGCCTTCGTGCGAATATGCCTGCGCACAGGCTTGCATGTGCTGCTCGGCCAGTCGCAGGTAGCATCTTGCTCTCTCGGGCCACTTTGGCGAATCACGATATATTGCCTCCCGCAAATGCCAGACGGTAATTTTCGCGCGCAAGCAGGCACTGCAACTCTGGTAGAAGTGCAACAGCGCGGCATCGGGCCTGTCGCCGGTAACGTCTCGGTAAGTGCCAATCAGTACCCGGGCAAAGTCAGGATCGCCCAGCCGCTCGCATTCGAGAGCGAGAAAGCCGATTTCGTCGGCCGTATCGAGGGTTCTGAATTGGCGAGAAAACTCCAGACAATCGATGATGGCGAGCGGCGGGGCAAGGCAGATATGTTCCGGCCGCAAATCGCCATGTGCTTCCACAATCCGGCCTTCTTTGACACGCTGATCGAAGCGCGACGGATCCTGCGCCAGCAGGCGGCGCTGAGCGAGGCAGACCTCTCTCACCAGTGCGACAGGCTGCGCGAACGCCGGGTTACTGAGTTCGCGCTCGCAATCGTCGATGTCACGGCGCAAGCGGCCCCGGTATTCATCAACCGTGACCGGCGCGGGTGGCAGCGTCATGTAGAACTCGCCCAGGCGGGTTGCCACTGCGCGCGCGTCCTCCTGCGTCGCGGTGCCTTGGGATAGTGCCTTGTCCAGCATGCGATCGGCCGGCAGCCGGCGCATCTTGACCAACCAGTCGACCACCGCACCCTTGCCGCCTAATCGAGCGGTGCCGCCCGGTTCCAGGACCATAGGCACGACATCAAGATAGACGGAACCGGCCAGTCGCCGATTCAAGCGCACTTCTTCCGTGCAGTAGTACTGTCTTGCCGCAAGCGTACGAAAGTCGAGATAGTCATAGCGCACCGGCTTCTTGAGCTTGTACGCATAGTCGGGAGTGAGGAAGACCCAGGACATGTGGGTCTCCACCACTTCCACATCCCGCGGATGATCAGGGTAGATCCCAGGTTGACGCAGCAGCGCCACCTTGGCCGCAACCGGCATCGAGTCATTGGGCACTGCCGCACTGTTCCATGCCATTTCGGGAATCTCCCATCCATGTCGCGACCCCTCATAAGGAGTCGGGCCCTATAGCAAGATCGGCATGTGGTGTGGGGCAACGGTTTCTCAGGCGTCCGAATCCGGCTCTTCGCTTTCGAGAATTTCCAGAATGCGTGCGGACTTTCCCTCCAATTCGAAGCCGGGGCGATGCCGTAACCGCTGGTCGGAACGCAACCATGTGAAGGCTTCTAGGACTTGTGCACGGGTAGGCCCTTCGTCGAGAATCATTTCGACCACCTGATCCTCCACGGGTCCGACTATGTCGCGGATCTCGCTGGCGGTAGCGGCCTGCGGTGCTGCGTTGTGCGTATCCATTGCCACTCCTCGCAAAAGGGACCGCCCACGTGACCGAGGGCAGCGAAGTGGATGCCGTGCTTGTGCGCGAAGACGGGATCGACGAGAGTGGCGATGCAATCGTCGCCGAACTCTCGCCGCGATCACAGCCTGTCGTCAGGCACCCTTCACCGGAATCTTCTTTGCCGCACTTTGCGCCTCGACCGTCTTGGGAAGCGTGATCGTCAGCACACCCTTGTTGAACCTGGCTTCAATTTTGTCGGCATCAACGCCGTCGGGGAGTTGGAAGTAGCGCTCAAAGGAACCAAAGCGGCGCTCGCGCAGGTAATAGTCCTTCTCCTTTTCCTCCTTCTCCTCGCGCTTTTCGCCTTTGATGGTCAGGCCGCCATTGGCGAGCTTCACTTCGATATCCTTCTCGTCCATCCCCGGTAGCTCGGCCGTCAGCTCATAGGTCTTCTCCGTTTCGGAAAGGTCCACGGACGGGGCGGAAGGCATGCTCCAGTCATGCCGCCAGAATGGCTCGAGGCCGAACCGCGGCAGGCGTGCCGGCGTGAAGCGCGTGCCGTGATCGAAATCGTCAAACAAGCGTTCCATCTCACGCCGCAGGCTCGCAATGGGGTGCCAGGCCTGGGGGGACCAGGGGTGCTTGGCGACGTCTTCGCTTTTCTTCACGGGCACCGTAGTTTGAGATTCAGCCATTTCAGGATCCTCCTGTGGGGTCAATGTAGAAATCATCCTAGGCGCTCTCGCATTGGGCAATTTGACTCCTGTCAAAGCTACATGACAGTGATTGGGCGGCTTTGGCACGGCATGGAAGGCGACGCGAAATGCCAGTGCTTGTGAATTCCATATTGCCCCCCACATCGACAACTGTCAGGCAAGCCGAAGCGGACGGGCGTCCGCGGAGTCTCGGCGGCCTTTACCGCCCCTTAGAAGCGGCCAGATTCGCTCACGACATGACCATCCAGACCCGCGCAGCGGACGCGGACATCCATACGCAGGCCATCACCCAGTTGTTGACGCTCGCAGCTGAGCGCGGGTACCTGATCCATTCTGACGTTGTCGACGCTTTGCCGGCGGAAGACAGCTGTCCGGACAGCATCGAGCCCTTGCTATCGGCGCTGACCCAGATGGGCATTGCCGTGCTCGACGAGCGTCCTGAAACCGACGCGTTGCGCGGCCCCGATGGGCACCCCATCGACCCCGGGCTTATCGAGGAGGTGTGCAATCTGCTGACTGACGCGGCCACCGGGGTAGGCGCTTCAATAGACCCGCTCGCCATCTATGCGAGGCGCATGCAAGCCGTGCGCCTGCTTACTAGAGATGAGGAGGTAATGCTCGCAAAGGAAATCGAGACCGGGCGGCGCGGCGTACTGTGGGCGCTCGCGGGTTGTCCTCGTGCACTTGAGATCTGGCTAGCCGCGCCGTCCCGGGCCGCCGGCGGAGACCTCGCAAGGATTGGCGAGATCCGCCAGTCGCTGCGGCGCATGCAGGCCGCCCTGCGACAAGGCGACACCGAATCGGCCGGTTACCAGCGCGCCCGGCAGGCCATCTTCGCGAAGTTACTTGCAACTGGTGAACCAGCCCGCACTGCCGACGGTGCGTGGCATGTCATGCGCACCCTGAGGACATACGGAGCGGAACGCGACGGTGCCGCCAGCGAGGGGTGCGCCGCGACAAGTGCGCTGGTGAATGAAGCATTGGCGGCCGAAGACAGGATCGCTCGCGCTACCCGCAAGATGGTTGAGGCCAACCTCCGGCTGGTGGTGTCGATCGCCAGGAAGTACCAGCACCGGGGGCTGGATCTGGCGGACCTGGTTCAGGAGGGTAACATCGGCCTGATGCGGGCCATCGACAAATTCGAGTACCACCAGGGCTTCAAGTTCTCGACCTATGCAACGTGGTGGATCCGTCAAGCCGTTTCGCGCGCGGTGGCTGACCGTGCACGCACGATCCGCCTCCCGGTGAATGTCGGCGACAACCTGCGCCGCGTGCGTCTGACGGCCGAGCGTATCCGCCAGCGCACCGGACGCAAGGCAGCCCTGGCGCAACTCGCCGGTGAGAGCGGATTGGGCCAGGAGAAAGTATCCGATCTGCTCACGCTGCCCGGCGAGCCAGTCTCGCTCGATGCGCCGGTACCGTCCGGCGATACCGCGCTCGCGGAAATGCTCGAGGATCGGGCGGCGCCCGACCCGTACAGGACGGTGGCCGACAAGCGCATGCGCGAGTTTGTCGCCGCCATGCTTGCAGCCATGACACCGGATGAAGCCACCGTGTTGCAATGCAGGTTCGGCATTGGGGGCGTTACCCCGATGGGCTACGAGGAAATCGCCAGGCGGACCGGCATGTCGCGGGAAAAGGTCCGGCGCACCGAACGGCAGGCTATGGAAACGCTGCGCTCGTCGGGACAGGCAAATGCTGCCAGGACGTTTCTGGCAGAGGACACCTCGGCGGACAAAGGCGCCACGCACCCTCGGCCGCACTGAGCCCGCTCCGTCAGCGGCCGCTGCTGATCGCCTCCAGCAGTTGCCGTCCTTTCCCGGTTACACGGATTTGCCTGTGGTCTGGTGTCGCGGCTCCAAGACGGACCAACTGGCGCTCGACAAGAGCGCCAATGTCGGCGGGGTCCAGTTCACGGTGACTCTTCGCATCACTGAGAACCATCAGGGCTGCGATCTCGTGGGGACTCAGCATCTCTTGTCTCCGACAGTATTTGACGGCGCATGCCTGGTACGCCGCAGCGGCCTCTCCTGGCCGCCGGATCCGGTCGCCGGCATGTGTCTGAGACTATAGAAGTCGACGTCCCATGGCCGTCGTGAGATGCCGACCTATTTGCGCTCGATCAAATTGGATTGCCGACGTGAGCCGCGTCCGCAACTCATGAACGCGCCGAGTCGAAGTCACAGTCGGCTTTTCGTTGCTTGCACCGACTCCGAACTCCTATAGTGAGCGCATGGTGAGCCCATGGAGGAGAAGCGCGAGCATGGATCCGTCACCAGTCATCCACAAGACGGCAGCCGACCTACGGGTTGCACCAAATTTCAGCGACTATGAGGCGGAGCGCCGGCGGTTTTCGTGGGACGCCGTTAGCCGGGCTCTTGGCACGCAGCCGGACGGCGGCCTGAACATCGCATGGCAGGCGCTGGATCGACACGTGGCGAGTGGTGCGGGCGACAAGGTCGCCTTCCGCTTTCTGGCGCTGGACGAAGTGCCGCAGCGCGACGTGACCTACGCCGAACTGACCAGACTCGCCAATCGCTTTTGCAACGTGCTGCGTGAGCTTGGCGTTGGCCGGGGCGACAGGGTCTTCATTCTGACCGGTCGCATTCCCGAGCTGTATGCAACCCTGTTCGGTAGTCTGAAGAACGGCTCGGTCGTATCGCCATTGTTCTCTGCATTCGGGCCCGAGCCTATCGCCACGCGGCTCAATCTGGGCGCCGGCGCCGTCCTGGTGACTACCGACACGCTCTTCGCTCGCAAGGTTGCCGCGTGGCGGGGTCGCATGCCGGACCTCAAGCATGTTCTTCTGGTTGGCGAAGGCGGCGGCCCGACCTGCATACCGGACACCCTGGACTTCGGCGCCATGATGCAACGCGCGCCAGATGCCTGCGAGATCACCCCCACCACTGGCGAAGACATGGCGCTGCTGCACTTCACCAGTGGCACTACCGGTACCCCTAAAGGCGCGGTGCACGTGCACGGCGCAGCAGCCACCCATTGGGCTACCGGGCGCTACGCGCTGGATCTGCATCCGGACGACCTCTACTGGTGTACGGCGGATCCAGGCTGGGTGACTGGCACGTCCTATGGCGCCGTCGCCCCGCTGCTGCATGGCATCACGTCGATCGTCGACCCCGGCGAGTTTGACGCCGAGCGCTGGTACGGGATCCTGCACAGCCAGGGAGTGAGCGTCTGGTACACGGCGCCCACCGCCATCCGCATGCTGATGAAAGCGGGCGCGGAGGCAGCCAAGGCCCGCTCGTACCCACAACTGAGATTCATTGCCAGCGTTGGCGAGCCGCTGAACCCGGAGGCTGTCTGGTGGGGCAAGAACACCCTCGGTCTTCCCATTCATGACAATTGGTGGCAGACCGAAACCGGCGGCATCATGATTGCCAATACGCCCGCATTCGATATCAAGCCGGGCTCGATGGGCCGTCCCCTGCCGGGGGTGGAAGCGTCTGTCGTCCAGCGCAAGGAGGATGGCACGCTCGAACTGGCGGAAACGCCCGATGCCGAAGGCGAACTGGCGCTGCGGCGCGGCTGGCCATCGATGTTCCGCGCCTACCTCAACGACGAGGCTCGCTATCGCAAGTGCTTCGTTGGAGACTGGTACCTGACCGGCGACCTCGCGCGCCGCGACGCGGACGGTTACTACTGGTTCATCGGCAGGCTTGACGATGTGATCAAGTCGGCGGGACACCTGATCGGCCCCTTCGAAGTCGAAAGCGCACTGATGGAGCACCCGGCCGTCGCTGAAGCAGGCGTCATCGGCAAGCCTGATCCGGTAGCGGGCGAAGTGGTAAAGGCATTTGTGTCCCTCAACAAGGGCTTCGAGCCAGGCGAGGCCCTGCGCCTGGAATTGCTGGGCCACGCGAGGAGCCGTCTCGGCGCTGCCGTTGCCCCGAAAGAAATTGCCTTCCAGGCCGAACTGCCACGAACGCGTAGCGGCAAGATCATGCGCAGATTGCTCAAAGCCCGGGAGCTTGGCCTGCCCGAAGGCGACACGTCCACGCTCGAGACAGGGTCCGGATCATAATGGACATCGATCACCCCGCCCCGCCGCCGCCGGCCGGCCCGGTCCCCTATGACAAGGCATTCTCGCTCGTGCTGCTGCGCGACATGTTGCGCAGCCGGCGAATCGAGGAAAAATGCGCGGAACTTTATGGAGCTGGCAAGATTCGCGGCTTCCTTCATCTCTATATCGGCGAGGAGGCGGTATGCGTTGGCGCGCTGCATGCGTTGGCGCCCGACGATAACGTTGTGGCTACCTATCGCGAGCACGGGCATGCGCTGGTGCGCGGCATGGACATGGGTGTGCTGATGGCCGAAATGTACGGCAAGCGGGAGGGCTGTGCCCGCGGCCGGGGTGGCTCCATGCACCTGTTCGATCGCGCCACCAGACTGTTCGGCGGCAATGCCATTGTGGGCGGCGGCCTGCCGCTGGCGGCTGGCCTGGCACTTGCCGAGAAGATGCAGGGTAGCCAGCGGGTCACCGCATGCTTTTTCGGCGACGGGGCGATCGCCGAAGGCGCCTTCCATGAATCGATGAACCTGGCAGCGTTGTGGAAGCTGCCGTTGCTGTTCTGCTGTGAAAACAACCTCTATGCGATGGGGACAGCGCTTGAACGCCATGAATCGCAGACGGATCTTTGCGCCAAGGCCGCCTCCTACAAGATGCCGGCAGCCTCCGCGGACGGCATGGACGTCGTGGCCGTATGCGAAGCCACCAGGAATGCCGTAGCTCAAGTGAAACGCGGCAACGGCCCGGTGTTTCTGGAGTTCCGCACCTATCGCTTCCGAGCCCACTCCATGTACGACCCCGACCTCTATCGCGAGGCGGCCGAGGTGGAGGCATGGAAGCAGCGCGGCCCACTCCACACGTTCACCGCACGCCTGAAGGCTGAAGGGAAGCTGACCGAGGACGAATTCCTGGCGCTGGATGCCGAAGCGCAGGCCGAAGTCGACAAAGCGGAAGCCTTTGCCGAAGCGGGCAGCCTGGAACCCGTAGAGGATCTGCTGAAGGACGTTTACTCGCCCGCGGGAGATGTGCCATGAGCATTCGCCTCAGCTACCGTGCGGCTGTGCGCGAAGCACTGCGCGAGGCGCTGGCCGCGGATCCCCGCGTTTTCCTGATGGGCGAAGACGTGGGCCGCTATGGCGGCAGCTACGCCGTATCCAAGGGATTGCTGGCGGAATTCGGCCCGGACCGTGTTCGCGATACCCCGCTGTCGGAACTCGGTTTCACTGGCGCCGGCATCGGTGCCGCGCTGGGCGGCATGCGGCCCATCGTGGAACTCATGACTGTTAATTTCAGCCTGCTCGCGCTCGACCAGATCGTCAATACCGCTGCGCTGTACCGTCACATGTCCGGCGGACAGTTCTCCGTACCATTGGTGATTCGCATGGCCAGCGGGGCTGGCCGGCAGGTTGCGGCCCAGCACTCCCACAGCTTCGAAGGCTGGTATGCGGGCGTACCCGGCCTCAAGGTACTGGCACCCGCCACGGTTGAGGACGCGCGACGGATGCTGGCCCCGGCCTTGTCCGATCCCGATCCCGTGCTCATCTTCGAACACGCAGGCCTGTACAACCTCGAAGGCGAGATTCCGGAGGATTCGCAGGTGGACATCCGTTTGGCCCAGGTCAGGCGCACGGGCAAGGACGTGACGCTCATTACCTATGGCGGTAGCCTGCCCAAGGCGCTACAGGCCGCCGATGTGTTGTCGTCCCGCGGCATCGACGCCGAAGTGGTCGACTTGCGCGTCCTGCGTCCGCTGGACGACGCGACCATCATGGCATCCGTAGCGAAATGCCGTCGTGCCGTCATCATTGACGAAGGCTGGCGCAGTGTCAGCCTCGCCGCGGAAATCATGGCGCGTATCGTCGAACAAATCTTCTATGAGCTGGACGCCCCGATCGCACGCGTATGTTCGGCAGAAGTCCCGATTCCATACTCCAGGCATATGGAAGAGGCCGCCCTGCCCCAGGTCGAGGCCATCGTGGCCGCTGCTAGCCAGCTGATCGCATGAGCAACCCATCCGCCGACCACGACGCGGCCGCGCTCTCAGGTTTCCGGCGAGGACAACGTGATTGAGTTCCGCCTGCCCTCGTTGGGCGCAGACATGGACGAAGGGACGCTGCTCCAGTGGGCCGTGAAGCCCGGCGACGTGGTCAGGAAGGGGCAAATCATGGCCGTCGTCGATACCAGCAAGGCCGCCATCGAGGTGGAAACCTGGCACGACGGAATCGTCGGCGAACTGCTCGCTTCGCCCGGTGACAAGATGCCGGTCGGCACCCTGATGGCAACGCTGCTCGAACCCGGCGAATCGCCTGGCACTGTCCGCCGCGCGCCCTCCATGCCGGTCAGGCCGGCTGCCGCGCCTGGCCGGCATGGGGGGCGAATGGTCTCGCCTGCGGCACGCAAGTTCGCCCGGGAACAAGGCATCGACGCAGACAAGCTTGTCGGCAGCGGGCCTGGCGGCGCGGTCACCCTGTCGGATGTCGAGCAAGCTGTGCGCAAAGCCGGTGGCGCGGCAGGCGAGCGGCAGGCCGACATCCGCAGGGCCATTGGCGCCGCGATGGCACGCGCCAAGCGCGAGATTCCACACTACTACGTCTGCGAGACGATCCCCCTGCGGGTGGCGTCGGACTGGCTTGTCAAAGCCAACGCCGACCGACCCATCACCAAACGGGTCCTGCCGGTGGCGTTGCTGATTAAGGCGGTCGCCGTGGCTCTCAAACGCTTCCCCGAACTGAACGGCTACTACCGCAACGGTGCGTTTGAAGCAGCAAGCGCCATCAATATCGGCGTCGCGATCTCGCTGCGCCAGGGCGGACTGGCCGCACCGGCCCTGCTCGATGCATCGGGCAAACCGCTTGCGCAACTGATGCAGGAACTGGCGGACCTGGTCAGGCGCTGCCGCTCCGGCTCACTGCGGCACGCGGAACTGTCGGAGCCTACCGTGACGGTGACCAACCTCGGAGACCAGGGCGTGGAGCAGGTGTTCGGTGTCATCTATCCACCCCAGGTGGCACTGGTAGGCTTTGGCCGCATCCACAAGCGGCCATGGGTGGACAACGGAGCGCTCACGGTCGTGCCAGCCGTGACGGCCAGCCTGTCGGCCGACCATCGCGTATCGGACGGCCATTGCGGCGCACGCTTCCTGGCCGATGTGCGGGAACTGCTCCAGCACCCTGAGGAAATCGAGCCATGAACGCCACCGTTATCAGGGCCGTCGTCCTGTCCACGCTGCGCGAGATCGCGCCTGAGGTCGATCCGGGCAGCCTGCGCGCGGATCGGCCGCTGCGCAGGCAGGTCGACCTGGATTCCATGGACTGGCTGAATTTCCTGCTTGCGCTGCATGCGAAGCTGAAGGTGGAGATTCCGGAATCGGACTACGCCCGCCTGGTGACACTGGATGATGTCGTCTCGTACCTCGACGAGGCCGCCCAGCGGCAATAGACAGCCGCTGTGTCCCGCCCGGGCTGCACGGGTAGTCGAGAGCGGTTGACGTGTATCGACCCGGTCAACGCTATATGGACAAACATTGATTGTTGTCCACCGCTCTGCGGCCCTTGTGTTCTCTCTTCTGTTCTCCCTGCCGGCGTACATAAGTCAATGACTGACCTGCAGACTTCCGCTGATCCTGCCACCACCTCGCCCGGGGCTGCCGATACGCGGCGCCTTCTGGACATCGTACGCAGACTGGCGGGCGAATTGCGGCCCAACGCGCAGGAGGTGGGCACGTTGGGTATCGATCATTCGCTGGAGCGCGATTTTGGCCTGGACAGCCTGGCACGGGCGGAACTACTGACGCGCATCGAACATGACTATGGCACCCGGGTAGACGAAAAGGCGCTGATGGCGGCCGAGACGCCACGCGACCTGCTTCGCTTGACAAGGTATGCGCACAGCCCCGCGGTTGAGAACGCGGCCCAAGAATTCACCACTGCCGGATCGCTGGGGACGGCCAGGTCGGCCGCCGCCAACCGGCCGCCGGACAGCGCCCTCACCTTGATGGAACTGATTGACTGGCACGCAACGTCCCATGGGGAACTTGCGTACGCGACCATTGCGGGCAGCGGCGACCTCAGCTATCAGGCGTTGCGGACTGGCGCGCTCGCGGTTGCAGCCGGACTGGTGCGCCTCGGACTGGTACCAGGCGACCGGGTTGCACTGATGCTCCCGACAGGGCCGGACTTCTTCCGAGAGTTCTTCGGCGCGCTGTACGCAGGTTGCATCCCGGTTCCTCTCTATCCGCCTGCGCGCCTTTCACAAATCGAGGATCATATGCGGCGCAGCGCCGGCATCCTTGCCAATGCCGAGGCGGCCATCCTGATCACGGTGCCGGCTGCCAAGCCCTTGCTGCGCCTGTTGCGTGCCCATTGCGCGTCGCTGCGTCAGATCCTGACGCCCGGCGACATCAATGAGACGGGTGGCGCAGTGCCGCCCATCGCTCGCCGGTCCGACGACATTGCCTTTCTGCAGTACACCTCCGGCAGCACAGGGAACCCCAAGGGCGTCGTGCTGACGCACGCGAACCTGCTGGCCAACCTGCGTGCCATGGAGCGGGCCTCGCGTGTCACGGCGGAAGATGTGTTCGTGTCATGGCTGCCGCTCTACCATGACATGGGATTGATCGGCGCCTGCATGGGCAGCCTGCTGGTTGGTTTTCGCCTGGCGCTGATGTCTCCGACGGACTTTCTGGCGCGCCCTGCTTCATGGCTGTGGACCATCCACCGGCATCGTGGCACGCTGTCCGCAGCGCCTAACTTTGCCTACGAGCTTTGCGCGAGCAAGCTGCATGAACAGGATCTGGCCGGCCTGGACCTGAGCACGTGGCGCGTAGCCTACAACGGCGCCGAGCCGGTGAGCCCGGACACCATCGAGAAGTTCAGCGCGCGATTCGCAAGATATGGCCTGGATCCGTCCGCCATGGCCCCGGTCTACGGCCTGGCGGAATCCTCCGTCGGGCTCGCATTTCCGCCTGCGGGGCGCGGCCCGCACATCGACCAGATCGATCGGGAAGCCCTCGCTCGCCGTGGCATTGCGCGCTCGCCCGCCCAGTCGGGACGCGGTTCGCTCAGGCTCGTCTCCAGCGGCCTGCCGCTACCCGGCCACCAGATTCGCATTGCCGATCCTGCCGGGCGAGAACTGCCCGAGCGCACACTGGGACATATCGAGTTCCGCGGCCCGTCCGCGACGTCCGGCTATTTCCACAACCCCGAAGCCTCGGCAGGGCTTTTTGATAGCGCCTGGCTGAAGACTGGCGATATGGGCTATATCGCGGCCGGCGAGCTTTACCTGACCGGGCGCCTCAAGGACATCATCATCCGCGCCGGACGGCACTTGTTCCCGCAGGAGCTGGAGGAAGCGATCAGCCAACTCCCGGGCGTGCGCAGAGGCGGGGTCGCCGTGTTCCCCGCCAGTGACGCGCGCTCCGCCACCGAGCGGCTGGTCGTGCTGGCCGAAACGCGCGAGGAAAATGAAAGTGCGCGTCGTGGCATACGCGCCGAGATTGGCCACCTGGCGGTTGACCTGATAGGCATGCCGGTCGACGAGATCATTCTGGTGCCACCCCGTACCGTACTCAAGACTTCCAGTGGCAAACTGCGCCGCGCCGCCTGCCGTGCCCTCTATGAGAGCGGCAACATCCACGGCACCGCCCGCGCGCCATGGCGACAACTGCTGCAGCTGGCCGTTTCGGGCGCGGGCATCTGCTTCACTCGCCTCTGGCAGCAGGCGGCGGGCTGGCTCTGGGGTACATGGGCATGGATGGTCTTCGCCCTGTTCGCGGTACCGGCCGCCCTTTTGGTGGTAATCCTGCCGGGGCACGGACTGCGCCGCCAGGTTGCGCGAGGCGGCGCGCGGCTTGCGCTGGCGCTGACCGGCCTTTCGCCAACGACCGAAGGACTGGCCGGCCTTGATCGGGCGGCGCCCGCGATCATCGTAGCCAATCACTCCAGCTACACCGACGTGTTTCTGCTCACCGCGGTGCTCCCTGCCCGCTTCACCTTTGTGGCGAAGCAAGAGCTGCTGCAAAGTGCGGTGCTGGCGATCCTGCTGCGCCGCCTTGGCTGCGCCTTCGTCGAACGCTTCGATGCCGCGCGGGGGGTGGAAGATACCAGCGCCGTGGAAAGGCGCGTGCTGGCGGGCGATTCCTTCGTATTCTTCCCCGAAGGAACTTTCCGGCGGGAGCCTGGGCTGATGGCGTTCCGCCTGGGGGCCTTCGTGTGCGCCGCACGGGCGCACGTGCCGCTAATTCCCGTCACACTGACTGGTACCCGCTCGCTACTGCGCGACGGACGCTGGTGGCCAAGCTACGCGCCACTGACGGTTGTCGTCGGCAAGCCCTGCCTTGCCTCAGGTGATGACTGGGAGGCCCTGCTGCAGTTACGCGATGCGGCCCGCCAGGATATCCGCGCGCGACTGCAGGAGCCTGACGCGACGACCTGACTGCCTCAACCTACAGCCCTCGTGATGCCCTTGCCTATCCGAGGCAGTGCATCCAACTTATCCATGCCGCCGTTGTCAAAGAGCGAAAGAGCGGCCTTCGGCCTGGCTCATCCGAGCACCCGTTCCGTGGGCACATACGTGCAACCATGGGCGCTTGCGACGGCGGCATAGGTAACGTTGCCCTGACAGATGTTCAGCCCGGCGCGCAGGCAAGGATCTTCTTTGAGCGCACGGGACCAGCCCTTGTCAGCAAGCGCCATTGCATAGCCGATGGTGGCGTTGTTCAGGGCAAACGTGGATGTTCTGGCAACAGCCGCCGGCATGTTGGTCACGCAGTAGTGCAGCACCCCGTCCACGACATAGGTCGGATCCGAATGGCTGGTGGGACGCGAAGTCTCGAAGCAGCCCCCCTGGTCGATCGCCACGTCCACCACTACCGAGCCGCCCTTCATGCGGGCGACCATGGCGCGCGTCACTAACCTGGGGGCCTCGGCGCCCGGCACGAGGACTGCGCCAATAACCGCATCGGCCGTGAGCAGCGCGCGCTCGATGGCGTCTGCGCTGGAGTAGAGCGTGACTAGCCGATTGCCATAGACAAGCCCCAGATGCCGCAGCCGATCGACGTTGCGGTCCAGCACTGTGACACGCGCCCCCATGCCGACGGCCATCTGGATCGCGTTGGCGCCCACCACGCCGGCCCCGATCACCACCACATGGCCCGGGGCAACCCCTGGCACGCCGCCCAGCAGCACGCCCATGCCACCTCGCGGCTTCTCCAGGTAGGCGGCGGCCACCTGCACGGACATGCGGCCGGCCACTTCGCTCATGGGCGCCAGCAACGGAAGGCTGCCGTCCGGGGCTGTCACGGTCTCGTAGGCAATGCAGACCGCGCCGGATTTCACCAGCTCCGAGGTCTGCTCGCGGTCCGCCGCCAGGTGCAGATATGCATACAGAATCTGTCCGGGCTTGAGCAGTGCCCGCTCCGACGGTTGCGGTTCCTTGACTTTCACAATCATCTCGGCCGAGGCGAATACCTCCTCGGCATCCCCGGCCAGTTGGGCACCGGCCAGCTTGTAGGAATGGTCGGTGAGGCCAATTGCGGCGCCGGCACCGGCCTGCACCACCACTTGGTGACCGCGGCTGACCAGTTCGCGTACGCTGGCCGGGGTGAGTCCGACGCGGTACTCCTGGTCCTTGATTTCCCTGGGGACGCCGATTCGCATAAGGGTGGCTCACACGGGTGGCAATTCCGGGAGATTCCGGACCAGATGCTTAAATCGCCCCCAGTCGACGGCAGGATGGATCGTGGCCTCGCCGTGTCCATACGCACGCACCAGGACCGACACACGCATGGCCGCTTCGATATCGTTGGCCTCGAAGATATCGAGATAGTCATAGGGCCCGATGGTGGCGTAGCTGCCCAGCCATTTAACGTCAGGACAAGCCTTCTCTAGATAACCTGCGACACCGCGCTCGAGCGCCTCGAACGACCGGGGCTGCCGCAACGATTCCACCGATACACGAGTTTCCATGATGAAGATCGGCATCTGCCACTCCTTTTGACTGGCGGCCCCGGATAGCTGCCGCATAGCTACAGCCTAGCCCCCACTGGGGGCCGGGCTTTGTCTCAGCGCAACTTCTCCAGCAAGCGAACCACCGCACGTTCAGGTGTGCGCCGCCAAGCTTCGGATTCCCGCGTTTCCGATACGATAATTCACGGTTGCGTGTGCCATGGACGCCGGACTTTCCCTAGAGAGCACGCGAAGGAGGCCGTACTCGTACTCGTTGATCTTCAGGCCTTGCGATTGCGCAAGCTGTCAGCACAGCTCGCCAGCGTACCCGCCGCCGACAAGACCTGCTGCACCAGCGGATAAGCGAAAAAGGCCCGAATGATGTGCCGTCACGACTTCCTCCCGCGCGGGCTCGAGTTTGTTGGCGGCACAGTGTTTCGCAGAACAGCAACTTGGCAACGCGCGCGCCGCTACCTGATCCTTCAAGACCGACCCGCCCCACAGCATGGGGTGGTGCCACGGCACCCAGCGCGCCCGTCGGGCCCGGGTGTCGCCAGCTGCGCGTCCCCTGCGAGAGCACGTGTCGGCAGGCGCAGCACAAGGTCGGTCGCATGCCCGCGCGCAGCTACGTGGAAGTGATGGCACGCAATCGCCTTGCCGTAGCGGACGAGCACGCGATATGGACCTGGAGGTGGATTCAGGTAGAGGTATGGCCCTTCACTGACCACCTGCAGAACGATGTCCCGTTGAGCGTTGAACAGCGTGACGGATACATCTGACAATGCGCTGCCGTCGGCGCTGTCGAGGAAGCGCAACCGTACCTTGAACTGTGGGGCAAGGCCGCGCATGACGCTGGCCTCGTCGCTTCCAATGCCGCCCGAGAGATATTCGATCCCGTCCGCTTGCCTCAGCGGGGGAGCGTTAGTGGGCAGCGTCATGGCAACGGCCGCCTGAAGCAGCATCATGCCGGCCACGGCAGCTGAACACAAAGGCACAGCCAGACCGCGCACGATACGCTGCGAGGACTGCTCTCTTCTCAACGAAATAGTGGTCTCAACCATGGCTACTCCTGCCTACGCAGAGCCCTGACGAGGACCACGGGGCATGCCGCATGTGCTATCACGCGGCTTGCTACCGACCCCACGATGGCGTCGAGGAATGCACCGCGTCCGTGCGTACCCATGACGATCGCCTCGGCCTTGACCGCGGTGGCGTATGCGACGATGCGCTCGGGCGCGAAGCCGACAAGGGCGTGCCAGAGTGTTTGCACGTTTGCCCCCTGCAGGATGTCGATGGCGGACTTCATGACCTTGCTGCTTTCGTCGGTATGCCAGGCTTCGATGTCCTGCCTGTTGATATAGGCCTTCACCTCGCCTGACACGTCGGGCAGGCAATGCACCACATGCACGCATATGTCGTCACGGAACAACTTCCGTTCCGCAATGCATCGAGCAGCAGCATCGCTGTAGGCCGACCCATCAGTTGCCAGGACAATATTTTGCATCGCATCCTCCATTCGAAAGCAGCCAAACCTGATGCACCGCATTGAATCGACCGGCGCGAAGTCGCAGGACACATCCGCCTGTCCACTCTGTTTCAAGCTATATCCACTGAGCCGACAGTCCTTGATGCATATCAGCTTACTGGCTTGGCCCTGGCCACAACGGTCCACGCCGGGAGATTTGCGGTGGGTCAACCCGGTCGACCACGCGCCATCTAGCCTTCATAGCATGTGCGGCGCCACCCCATCGATGCTGATGAACCTGGAGGAAGTGGTATGTACAAAAAGATTCTCGTTGCGGTCGACGGCAGTCATGCGTCTCGCCTGGCGCTCTTGGCCGTCATCGATCTTGCAAAGGGCAGCAACGCCGAAGTGAAGGTAATCTACGTCGTCGACGACAGTGAAGCGTTGCTAGAGGTTGCCTTCATCAACCGCGAGGACCTGCTCCGGAACATGAAGGCTTATGGACAAGACATCCTTAGCGGATGCGGAGTTCTCCTGAAAGCTGCTGGCGTGCGCCATTCGGTGGAGCTGATTGAAAAACCTGTGGCAAAAGGGCGCATTGCCCAGACGATACTGTCGCGTGCGGCCACCTGCAACGCGGACCTAATCGCCCTTGGTACACACGGGCGCCGCGGGGTGGCACGCGTTGTCATGGGTAGCGTTGCACAGGGGGTCGTAAGCCAGAGCATCAAGCCCGTGCTTCTTGTCCGCAGCGAACCGGAAGACGAAACATGACCGGCGATTCTGGTGGCTCTATTCGGCAGATTGGTTGGCGCAATGGAGGCGAGAGGAAATCGCCAGATATGTCCCGCTCTCAACGCTTAGCTGTGGCGGCCTGTTGTTCGAACCAGCCCACTATCAGGCGCTGCAGGTCTACCAAGGCCATGGATCCATACTGCAACGTCAGCTCGTGAGACAGGACTTCATTTCCGATCCCCTCGCCCAGGTTGGTAATGCAAGCAATGGCAAGCACGCGCAGGCCACAATGCCGTGCGCTGATCACCTCCGGAACTGTCGACATGCCCACGACGTCGCCACCGATGACTTGCATCATTTGGATCTCGGCAGCGGTCTCGAATGTCGGGCCGCTGAACGCAACGTAGACGCCTTCGGCCCAAGGCAGTCCCAGCGCCTGCGCGACATCTTGCAACCCTTGCCGTAAGACCGTGTCGTACGCGTTCGCCATAGAGCAGAAACGGGGCCCGATTTGGTCATCGTTGGGGCCGATCAATGGATTGCCGGGGAGCAGATTAATATGGTCCTTGATCGCTACCAACCGGCCAGGTTCCAATTCGGGGTGGAGCGAGCCAGCTGCACAGGTCACGAATAACCGGTCGCATCCCATCCGTTTCATTGTACGGACCGCCTGCGTCATACCCGTCGTGCCATGCCCTTCATAGAAATGCTGCCGCCCTCGCATGCACATCAATTCCACCCCACCCAACCGACCCAGAACGACTTCACCGGCGTGGCCTTCAACCAGGGATTGCGGGAATCCCGGCAGCGCCGCATAGGGAATGGCAATGGCATTTTCGATCGCTCGCGCCAAACCACCGAGCCCGGAACCAAGAATCAGGCCAATCTGGGGACGGAATTCGCCGACGTGTTGACGAATTCGTTGAACTGCCTGTTCGGTCTGATCAGGCGCGTCCGCCGACGATGGCAGCGTGAGAGTCATGGCACCTGCTCCCGTATGTCGAGGTTGGTATCATCAAATGGCATCGCTCGCTTTTCGGTGGAAGCAAGAGCGGCCGAGGCAGCAATGCTTGGCACAGGCGGTGATCGACAAGGAAAACCCACCGCCGGATCGCTCGCACAGGTACTGCTGCCCAGGTCCAAAGATCATCTCCCTACCCGCCTCTCACCGGCTGCGTGTTGGCAGCCTGTTTCGTGTCCGCGCCGGGAGGCCTCAAGCTGGGGATGAGGCGAAGACCTCCCAACTGCCGGGCAGCAAGCCCATGCAGGCGCTGCTCAAAATTGCTGAGCGGCGCATGTAGAACCAATAGGCGTTGGCTGTTGTTGCCGAATATCAAAGCAGCGATGCGACACGCACTCGGTCCAACGCTGCTCAGCGTACTGACGCGATAGCTGCTTCAGCCGCAGCAACGGCGCGCTTAACTGCCAGGAAGCTGTCGGGGGTCACGGAGATCGAGTCGATTCCGCATTGGACAAGGAATCCGGCGAAATCAGGGTGATCACTCGGCGCTTGGCCGCACAAGCCCACGTGGGCGTTGGCCTCATGCGCCTGTGTAATAACGTTCCGGATCATCCATTTGACCGCGTCGTCTTCCTCGTCGAACAAGCCAGCAAGATTGGCCGAGTCGCGATCCACGCCGAGCACCAACTGTGTCAGGTCATTGCTGCCAATCGAGAAGCCGTCGAAGCGTTGGGCGAAAGCCTTTGCCAGGATGACATTGGACGGAATTTCGCACATCACGTAGACCTCAAGTCCATCCTTGTGGCGCACGATGCCATTCTCCGCCATTACCTCGAGCACCAGATCCGCTTCTTTGGTGGACCGGCAGAAGGGAATCATGACAATGACATTGTTTAAGCCCATTTGTTTGCGCAGGCGGACGATCGCTTGGCACTCCAAGGCAAACCCATCCCGATAGAGGGGTGAATAGTATCTTGAAGCCCCACGGAATCCGAGCATGGGATTCTCCTCCGTAGGTTCGAACTCCGCTCCACCAATCAGCCGCGCATATTCATTCGTCTTGAAATCGCTCATGCGAACGAGCACAGGTCGCGGATATTGCACGGCGGCAATCCTTCCCAATCCACGCGCGAGCCGGCTCACAAAGTACTCTGTCTTGCTGGCGTAAGCAGCCGTCAGCTCAGCGATGGTTCGCTTTGCTGTGTCGTCCTTGAGAGTGTCGTAGCGCGCCAGCGCCATTGGATGGATCTTGATATGGTTGCTCACTACAAACTCCATCCGCGCCAACCCGACGCCGTCGGCGGGCATTCGCCACCAGCGAAATGCTGCCGCCGGATTTGCCAAATTCAGCATGACTTTGGTGCGGGTCGTCGGGATACTGCCAAAATCGATCTCCTCGACTTCGTACTCGGCGATACCT
The DNA here is from genome assembly GCF_057073735.1 of Cupriavidus sp. C1SS-2L. NCBI lineage: Bacteria > Pseudomonadati > Pseudomonadota > Betaproteobacteria > Burkholderiales > Burkholderiaceae > Cupriavidus > Cupriavidus sp. C1SS-2L. The sequence goes on along the minus strand of NZ_CP172708.1, from coordinate 1,245,629 downwards.
TCGTAAACAAAGCCCTCCCGGCCTTCGGCACAAGACACCGTCACATCCTGTTTCTCATGCAGCACGCCAGTTGCATTGCCCGTCCCGACAATTGCGGGAAGCCCTAGCTCCCGGCTGACTATCGCCGCATGGGAAGTTCTCCCTCCCTGGTCGGTGACAATTGCAGCCGCGCGCCGCATTACAGGTACCCAGTCGGGATCGGTCGTCCGTGTCACGAGCACAGCGCCATCGACGAAGCGCCCCATCTCTCGCAAATTCTCGATGACACAAATAGGACCGGTCGCGATGGCATCACCAATGCTTACACCGGTAACCAATGGCATGCCAGCTTTCTTGATACGATAGGTCTTGATCGCACTTGATTCGCGTCGTGACTGGACGGTTTCAGGGCGGGCCTGCACAATGAATAGCTCTCCCGTTTTGCCGTCTTTCGCCCATTCAATGTCCATGGGCTGGCGGTAGTGATCGGCGATCGCGCAGGCCCAACGCGATAACGTGAGGATTTCCTCGTCGCTCAGCACGAAAGCTTCGCGTTCTCCTGAGGTCGTGGATACATTCCTTGTCGGGCAGGTAGAATCGCTTGTGTATATGAGCTTCCTGGCCTTGGTGCCCAGCTTTTTCCCGACGATAGGCGTGAGGGAAAGATCTGACAGCAACGGCTTGAACACTTCGTACTCGTCGGGATCGACGTCTCCCTGGACGACGTTCTCACCCAGCCCCCATGCCGCGTTGATGAGAACCACTTTATCGAAGCCGGTTTCGGTATCGATGGAGAACATCACACCAGCGCCACTCAGGTCAGAGCGCACCATGCGCTGCACACCGACGGACAGCCCAATCTGCAGGTGATTGATTCCCTTCGCTTGGCGGTAGCTGATTGCCCGATCGGTGAAAAGGGACGCGTAGCAACGGCGGCAGGCGTCGAGCAAAGCGTGCTCGCCTCTGATGTTGAGATAGGACTCCAGCTGCCCTGCAAAGCTCGCCTCCGGAAGATCTTCGGCGGTGGCACTGGAACGTACCGCGACGTCCACGTTGGACTGGCCGGTCCGCCTATTCAGGGTGGCATAGGCCTGCCCAATCGCCTGAGCGGTCTCTCTAGGCCACTCGCCGGTGAGGATTGTGCGGCGCATCTTCTGCCCTGCGTCAGACAGAGTGAGCTTTCCGCTGGCAAGGGCAGAAAGCGTTGATGACAGCACTGCGCGCAAGCCGTTTGCCTCAAGGAAATTCCAGTAAGCGTCGACAGGAATGGCGAACCCGGGGGGCACACGGATGCCGTGAGTTGTCAGGCTGGCTAACAGTTCACCCAGCGAGGCGTTCTTGCCGCCCACGCGCCAGATGTCGGCACGCCGAAGTTCCTCAAACCAGACTAACTGCGTGGTATTGATAGCCATCAACTGCTCCTCTAGTCTTCCACCTGACGCCAACGACCTTATCGGCATAGGCTGCACGCCGCACCTGTCATCAGCGTCAGACCGTGACGTCGGCGCGGGGGCAGCGGCGTCATTCGTGGCGCAATGCAAGCGGTGTTAACGCGCCAATCGGCGGCTCATCTCAGCGGCACGGGCAACTCGTGCTCGTGCAAAGCAGCCAGTCATCTTCTAGCGTATTCACCTGGAATCGGAACGTCATGTCCTGTGGGTGGTCCGCGACGACGATGTCTCGCACCTGGTCACGACCCTGGTATCCGACCGTGAGTCGGTACGCACCTTGCTTGAGCCGCATGTATAACAGGGAACCACCGGCGACAATGTGCAGTAACCGCTTGCCATCGGCGCTGGCCACGACCACGGTCGCCCCGCTTAGCGGCCTGGCGCTGCCCGCATCGATCATGCTGAGTCGAACATTAAAGCGCGGGGCGACATCTTCCATGGCCCGCCTGCCGGCTTCATCGTCTCTGGCACAGGCGTAGGGAATACCCCGCTGCTCCATGATCTGCACGCGGTCTTCCGCAGGTTCCGTCCGCGTCGCGCAACCCGCTGCCACCAGCACGGCCAACAGCGACAATATCGCGATGCCAATTCCTTTCGAGATCCGCATATGCCTGTCCTCCTCTGAATCTCGATAACGGCCCCGATTTCCGGTCAACATGGGAGCCGACTGTACAGGGTGGGTCGCCATTAGATCGATCCTTCGCCAGCAGCACTGGGCGAACCGACCTTGTAGTGACTGGCTCTGAGACGGAGCCCGATTAGCGCCTCCCCGTACCCATTACGATGACGTCCGCGCTCCACTGATCGCCTATGCGCGGATCGCCTCCCCAGTCCTGTGAGGCTGCCTGAACCTCCGCCAACCCCCATGCTCGTTCGCTCGCTAGTAGCACTTAGGCGTGTGGGCCATTGTCTGCCCGTGAGGGTAAAGATATCGGCCATCTTTGCCGTGGTTAATCTCAAAGACGAAATCGCGGTTGTCCGCGACAGACCTAGCCCAATACAGGGGCGAGTTTGGTTCGGCACGGTTTGTTCAAACGTAGCGCGCGCCAGGTGAGCTGGGTTGATGCGTGTCAACAAAGCCTCGCGTCTGCGTCGCACCCTGAGTCGCATTGGCCTGACGCCAACCAGTTTCCTCACGTCATGCGGGCCTAGGGCAGTGACGACTGAAGTCCGTGATGGTTGTGGGGGCAGAGGGTGTGCCAATCCGCGGGCGCAGCCGTGGATTTCGCCGCACACTAAACCGGTCGCGAATTGGAAAGGACTGGCAGGTCCACGCATTCGCGTCCCGCATTGAACAGCGTGACCATCCGCGGTGCCGCTTGGCCGTCGATGTTGTACTTCTCATTCACTGTTGTCAGATTTCCCTGACAAGCCGTCACCATCGTCCGACACCGGCGTTATCCGCGCCATACAAGAAGAAGCGCTCCAGCCGTACAGCACTCTCGTCCAAGGCTGATATCGGGTAAGCGCCGCGCCGCCCATACTCCAGGCATCCACGCAGGCAAAGTCGCTGGCTCGGGTTTTCGGTCACATTAGTCCCACACCAGTGGTCTGCCGGGCGCACCAGGTACAGAAGAAAGGGGCGTGCGATGACCAACGACGCGCAATACATCGAATCCGCAGCAGGTCTGACGGCACTGGTGGGAACGCTTGCGCCTGGCGCGCATCTCGTGACGCGTCGCCAAGGCTACATTCATCACGGCATCTATGCCGGCAACGGCGAGGTCATACACTATGTCGGATTCAAGGGACTCCTGCGCTGCGGCCCGGTCGAAAAGACTACCCTGGCGGACTTCTCCAACGGATATGGTCTCAGCGTCGAAACGAGCACGGCGGCGCGATATATCGGCGTGGAGATTGTCCGGCGAGCGACGTCGCGGCTTGGTGAAAATGACTACCACCTCCTTACCAACAACTGCGAACACTTCTGCACGTGGTGTCTGTCTGGTCAGGGCCGCAGCCAACAAGTGGAGACACTGATGACCCGGCCATGGCGTGCGGTGCGAGCCATCCTCAGCATTCTTTTCGCAACGCCGGCGCGCGCGGCGGCATAGCCCGCCGCCAGCCGCTACACTGAAACGATCGTCAGGCAACGGCAGCGAGGTCATCCCTTGGACGACGTGGTATTGACGGCGGCATTGGCGATGCCGGACGCCTACCCTTATCCGGTCGATCGCGTGCAGGTCATCGAGACCCACATTTCGCGCGTGTTTCTTGCCGGTGACTTCGCTTACAAGGTCCGCAAGCCGGTGCGATTCGATTTCCTGGATTTCTCGACGGCGCAAGCGCGCCGTGAAGATTGCCAGACCGAGCTCAGGCTGAACCGCCCCCTGGCCCCGGGACTCTATCTCGATGTGGTCCCCATCGTTGCCGGGGACACGGCCGGGTCCGTCAAGGTCGAAGGCGCAGGCACCCCCGTCGAGTACGCCGTCAAGATGCGGCGCTTCCCACAGCAGGACCTGTTCAGCGAAATGCTGACCGAGAACCGATTGCGGGCCGCGCATATCGATGCCCTTGCCGAGCGGATGGCCCGGTTCCATCATGATCAGCCTTGCGCGCGCCTGGAAGAGGGATATGGCACGCCCGCCCGCGTGCATGCGACCCTCGACGAATGCCTCGGCGGTATCGAGCGGCTGGACGACCGCTCCGGGCTGTCGACCGAGGTTTCCAGACTGGTTCGCGCCCGCGCAGCCGCCCTTGGTGAGGCGATACGGGCGCGCCTACAGAGCGGTCATGTGCGCGAATGCCATGGCGACCTGCACCTGGGCAACATCGTATGGCTGGACGGTGAGCCAACGCCATTCGATTGCCTGGAGTTCGATCCGGGCCTGCGCTGGATCGACACCATCAGCGACATCGCCTTTCCTTTCATGGACTTGCTCCATCATGGCCGGCAGGACCTGGCCTATCGCCTGCTCAACGCGTACCTGCAACATTCCGGCGACTACGCGGGGCTGAAGCTATTGCCGCTCTATGTCGCCATGCGCGCGCTGGTCCGGGCGCGCGTGCTGCTTGAACGGTCGCACCAGCGGCGCAACACGTTGGACGCGCCGATGTCGGCCGCCCATGTGGAATGCCGCAATCTGCTGGCCCTGGCATGGCGCATCCTTGCCCGCCGCCCAGCCGCGCTAGTGGTGATGCATGGCTTGTCTGGCAGCGGCAAGTCGACCGTCGCTGCGGGAATCTCGGAAACGGTGGGAATGGTGCGCGTGCGCTCGGACGTCGAGCGCCGGCGACTGCGCCACGGCGCGCGGGCGACAGACAGCCGGTATGACACAAGGGAGACGGATCGCACCTATGAACGCCTGCGGGCCATTTGCCGTATTGGCTGCAGTGCGGGATTTGCGATGATCGCCGACGCCACGTTCCTGTCTTGCCGGCAGAGGGACCGCGCCATGGCCCTGGCGCGCCGTCTCGGCGTGCCGTTCTTCATTGTCCAGTGCGAAGCACCCGTCGATACGCTGCGAACGCGTATCCTGGCACGGGCTCAGTCGGGCCAGGATGCATCCGAGGCCGACTGCGCCACGCTGGCCTGGCAACTGCGCGTACAGGAGCCCCTGACCGAGGCACAGCGTGCCTGTGCCGTTCCGGCAAGCAAGTTCACCCCGCCCTTTTTGCCGGCCTGACGTGCCGCAGGCTTCCCGCTTGCCTGCGGCCGTCATGCGCCGTGCGGGGTCGATCTGACCAACACAGGTCATGGCGTCCTCGGCAAATTGACTTGCCTCAATCAAGCCCTTGACGCGTATCCCGGCGCGCCGTGATCGGCGTTGCTATGCCGGCGCGTTGAGCCAACTCCGTAGCGCGGGATAGACGCGGTTGCGCCACACGGGGCCCGAGAACAACCCATAGTGGTCACAACCCGGCACGGTAATCTGCGCACATAAACGTCTATCAAGACGGCGGCATAGCGCCTGCGCGGCGTGGGTCTGCCCCGCGCCGGTGATCGCATCCAGCGCCCCTTCGACCGTCAGTAGCCGCGTTTCCCGCATGGCTGCTGCATCCACCGGCACTTCCCCGATGGACCACAAGCCACGTGGCAACAGGTGCTCGCGAAAGACGATCCGCATGGTATCCAGCACGAATTCGGCCGGCATGTCCATCATCGCCGCATACCCCGATACGGCTGCCGGCACGAGATCTCGCTGCGCTCGGAACCTTGGCCACGGATACGGCAGCGCATCGAGCACCAGGGCCGCCAGCCGTTCCGGCTGACCACTTGCCAGCGTAGGCAACTGCAGAAAGCCCGGATAGACGATGCGTCCCGCCCCGCGATACCCATGCGGCACGGCGCCTGTGCAGTGCTCGAGAAACATCGGTACGGGCGTCATCGCCGCAATGTCGCCGAGCCTGGTCGGGTGAAGCCTTGCATCCACAGGGCCGCCCATCAGCACCAGCGCCCTTACCTGCTGTGCCTCTCTGGATGCCAGGCGAGACACGGCCGCCAGGCCGGGAACGGTCGCCTGGCAGATCGCTACCACATCCAGGAACGCCGGATCGAGAAGCGTCATGAACTGTTCCAGCAGCAAAGCGCAATCCGCCAGTCCGAACGGACCGGCTTCCGGCGGCACGTCCCGGGCGTCAATCCAGTCCGTGACATAGACATCCGCATCGACGAGCATGGCTTCGATCGCATCGCGGACCACCACTGCACGGTGCCCGGCCAGCGGCGCGCACAGCATCCGACGTACGTCGCGGCCGTCGCCCGCCGAGAAATGCAGCAAACGGCAGAACTGGGCTTCGGCCACAACGCCGATTTTCACGGGTAAGCGTTTGCCATCCCGGCAGACCGTATCCAGTTGGTAGGACGGCGGCCCGAACTGGCGCATCGACCTCTGGAAGAGCTCATAGGCATAGGCAAACTGGGCGCCGCGCATGGCGGAAAAGAATGTCCCCATCCCTGCCCACGCCGCGGAAAAGTCATCCGGACTGCCTATCGAGGAATTCATGTTGCGGCTGCCAGAGGGTTCCGGCCGCTTATCTGATTTGTGCTGGGCGCGATGTCACCAACGCGATCGACCGACAGGCGCATGTCGCCGGTGTCTCCGATGATCTCGCTGTCATGCACGCGCCTGACATCAAGATAATCCACAGAAGGGGCGCTTGCTTGAGGCAGCGCAAGCTTGTCTCTAACGTTTGCGCCTGCACCACCCCTGCTTCATCCGACCCAGCCTTGACGGAGCGCAAGCCACGGCCTCCCGTGCGGTCTAGATTTTGAGGCAGGCAGCGCCGTCCAGATCCGTACGGCGCGTTCCACACTCACCGATGCGAGTCTTCCATGAACGACCTGAAGCGACTTCCGTACGAGCCCGTCAAAGGCCTGTTGCCACGTCCGGCCGTGGGCACCAGCGAGCGCGTCATCACGCTGCCCGAGCCCGACCGGACATCGGGCATGCCTCTGATGGGAACTCTCTGGCTGCGCAAGAGCACGCGTGAATTCGACCAGCAACCCTTGCCGCTGAAGCAACTGAGCGAACTGCTGTGGGCTGCCGCCGGCGTCAACCGCTCGCTCGGTGGTGGCCGTACCGCGCCATCGCCATATGGTGAGACCGTGATTGACGTCTACGTCGCACTACCGGCGGGCCTCTATCGCTATGACCCGGTGCACCATTGCCTGGAACTGAAGCGCGCTGCCGACTTGCGCAGCATGACGGGCTACCAGGACTTTGTCGGCATGGCGCCGCTTGACCTGGTCTTTGTGGCCAACCACGGGCGCATGCAGGACATGCCGCCGAAACTGCGCGAGACATTCTCCGCGGCGGCGGCGGGAGCCATGGCGGAAAACGTCTACCTGTACTGCGCATCGGCAGGGCTTGGCGCCGTCGTACGTGGCTGGCTGAACCGGCGGCTGCTCGCCGAGCATATGTCGCTGAACGAGGATGAGGAGCCGATCCTGTCGCAGACCGTCGGGCGGGCTGCCTCGCATGTCACTACACAGGCATGACGGCGCGGGAGAGCCAACGCTTTTATCAGGAGACACTGAGATGATCAAGAACACGGGAAGCGCGGAGCAGATCCGCAATGAAATCCTGCGTCGACTGCAGGAAAATGCCGACCTCCTTGTCGACGCTTGCCGTGATTCGGAGATTCCGCTCCCGCTACGCGTCGACCCCGGCACAAACAGCGGGTGCAACTGGCGCATTGAAGCCTTCCCCGGCGTCACGCCAGCATGCCAGGCCGCAGTCAAAGCCATCACCGCCGAGATGATGCGGGAGTACGATCTTCCCTAAACGCCTTCGCCGTCCTGAACCCATGGCCGGGGGCGCGCCCGCCTGTACGCGCCCTCGTTTTATTTTTTGCGATGCGGAAGTCCAGGCCCCGTCGGCTCCAATCCGTCAGTGGAGGATCAAATGGCAGAACGAGAACGGTCGTACAAAGGATTCCGGATTGTGATCTTCGTGCCCGATAGCATGGCTCCGGGCGCGTCGAGTTCAGTCGGTCGCGTCCAGATCAGCGGGCCGAACCGCGATATGGGCGTGCGCTTTACGCCGGACTGGCTTCATCCGCCCGCAACGCCGCAGGAAGCAGAGAACTGGCTGTTCGCGTATGCGGCCGGCGCCATCGACTGTGAACTGGCTGGCGGCTTCGGCATGGATCTTAGTCACGAATAGCATACCTGCGGGGCGCCACGCCTTACTGACGATCACGAGCGAACAGACGTTCGTGCCCGCGCTGGCAGTCAGCACATCGCCTGGCGGTCGGGTAAGCTTGCAGACGCGAATACGGTATCGCCTCGCCGCAATCCGTACACGTGCCGTATTGCCCCGCCTTCATGCGTTCCCTGGCCGCCCGTATGTCGGCGAGTTCCGTGCGGTAATGTTCCAGCATCGCGTCCGCCTGGCGCTGTACGACTTCCTCTTCCGCCAGGTCAGCATCGTCTCGCGCCTCCCGCTGCATTGGGCCCGCAAGCGGCGAGGCTGCCGTCCCGACGGCATCCCGGATGCGGGCCTCGCTGGCGTCCAGTTGCACGGCCAGGGCCGCCAACTCCTGCGTTGTCAACTCGGGCATGACAGGTCTCCTTGATCCTTCATCATCGCTTTCTGCTCGTATGTCGAACTCTGGTGCTTTGCGTGATGCCGAGATGTATGACTCGGCATCCATATGGAGAGATGCTGGAACGGGAATGCCCAGGACAGCAAGGCGCTATGTGCCGCTTTCCGCTTCTGCTGCGGCGAAATGGCGCGCGAACCATCCGGCCGCAAGCCGCCCTACCTGTTCGAGCGCACCCGGCTCTTCGAACAGGTGGGTCGCCCCGGGAACCACTTCCAGCCGCTTCTCGCAGGATATCCACGCCGCCGCGCGCGCATTGAGGTTGACGACGACCGGATCGGCTTCCCCGACAATCATCAGCAGCGGAGACGCGAGGCGGCAGAGTGCGTCATGACCTGCCAGATCGACACGCCCGCCCCTGGACACCACGGCATCGATGCGCAGATGCGCCGGCGCCGCCGCGGCGGCACGCACGGCGGCGGCCGCGCCGGTGCTCGCACCAAAGTAGCCAAGTCGAAGATCGCGCTGCCCTGCCAGGCGTTCAATCGATTCCGTCGCAGCGCTGAGCCTGTCGCTCAGCAGCGCAATATCGAAACGCCGCCTCAGGCCAATATCCTCTTCCGGGGTCAACAGGTCAAACAGCAAGGTACCGATGTCCGCATCATGCAGCATCGACGCGACCAGACGGTTGCGCGGGCTATGGCGGGAACTGCCGCTACCGTGGGCGAACAGTACAAACCCGCGGGCTGCATCAGGCATGGCCAGCTCCCCCGGAAGGACCACGTCATCCGCGTGGATCATTACCTGCTGCGCAGTGACGAGTTTCATTCGCGCCCCCTTCTTGTTCGGGTGCTCCGATCAATCCCGGTGCCAGTTCACATGCAGTTCGGTTTCCGCATGGTCGTAGTCGATCGCAAGCTTGCCGCGGTAAGCGTGATGGATGGCATTGCCGATATCGCGCGCAAGGTGCACGCCAGTGGTCGCGATGACGGTGCCCTGGTCGTCGGAATCGATGGACATCAGCCGTTCCATCGGATGCTGCGCGCGCAATCCGGCTTCCCTATGGCGGACAAGAGCGAGGATCTCCGTGCGATGGGCGCCCTCAAAGCCGCCTGCAAGCACCACCCGCGCCGCCGGAATGCCGTCAGCGGTGCGCGCGCATGCCGAACACACCAGGTGTGCCGCGCCGGAGGGCGCCGGGCGCCATTGCCAGTGGCCCCGCATGAAGACAGCGTGGCAGACGGGACAGGTCGCCACAATTGGCGCGGCGGCGGGCTGCTTGTAGCGGTCGGAAATGTGCTCGACCGGAAACGGACTCCACCGAACGGGTCGGACTTTCACGAACTGTGCGCGGACTTTCATGTTGGGCTCCTCGTTGATGGGATTCTTCAGCGCGCCTAAACGCCAGGCGTGCAGGTGAAGATGGTGCACCTGGCGGCGTCAACTTCGGCCAGGTTTCGGGTTGGCGGCAACCGCTGGTCACATAGGGATAAGCTATGCGCCCGGCCAGACCACGACTTAAGCTGGATCAAAGAAATTGCACCGGCGCTCGGCGTACACAGGAAAGGACTGACCCAGTTTCGGGCAAATACCACAGCCAAGCGTTTCCACATTCGTTGATACCGAGCAATTTCCGTTGCCATGGCTTGCCTATGTTTGAGGAAGCAGAGCCAGGGACCAGACCGGACATGACGACGCTTTTGATCCTCCTGAACATCGTTGCGTTCTCTGGCGAGGTGGCGACAGACGGTGCTCTGGCACAGCAATTCGCACTATGGCCACCCATACTTGGCATGCCGGCGGACGGTGAGGTCAGGTTCGCGCCGTGGCAGTTGCTGACTTATGGCTTCCTGCATGCCAACCTCGCACACCTGGCGTTCAACATGCTCGGCCTGTGGATGTTCGGCCGGAGCGTCGAGGCAAGTCTCGGGCCCGGCCACATGCTCGCTGTCTATTTGGCAAGCCTGGTCAGCGCCGGTTTGATCCAGTGTGCGGTGCTTGGCTATATTGCGCCGGCACACATGCCCACCATCGGTGCTTCCGGCGCCGTGTTCGGGCTATTGAATCGACGTCATCGGCTGGCATGCTCCCGTCTCAGCGCGCGATCAGACAGGCAATGACCTGCTCGTCTTCAACCTGCGGAAACTCGCCATAGCACTCACCGACTGCGCGGAATGCTGGCGGCGATTCGAGGCAGACCACTTCATCCGCATACGGACGCAGGCGCTCCAGCGTCTGCCGAGGTGCTACCGGCACTGCGCATACCAGGCGTGAAGGCTTCTGCTCCCGGACGGCGTGCAGTGCGGCGATCATCGAAGCGCCGGTCGCCAGGCCATCGTCAATGATGATCACCACACGGCCCGCCACGCTGGCGGCGTCACGCCCGGGCGTGTACATGGCCCGGCGGCGGCGCAGCGTTTCAAGCTGGCAGGCCCGTTCGCGGTCAACGTATACGCTGTCCGCACCGTACATCGCGGCATGGGGAGTCAGATACGTCCAGCCACTCTCGTCCACAGCGCCGATAGCAAGTTCAGGGTTCCCTGGTGCTCCAAGCTTGCGTACGAGCACGACGTCGAACTCCGCGTCGAGCGCTTCGGCAACGATCGCGCCCATGGGGACGGCTCCACGCGGAACAGCCAGCACAAGCGGATGCTTGCCAGCGTATCGGCGCAGCGCCTTCGCCAGTTGCCTGGCGGCGTCCTCCCTGTCGATGAACGGCATGTTGTCCTCCTTCTGCGGCCCTCGCTGAGTCATGCGGGAAAACCAACGCTTTGGGCCAGGACAACGCGTTGGTCGGGGTCCAGCCGCATCGCCTTTGCGAGCGCGCGCCGATCCAGCAGCCCCCGCGCCACCGTGGCCAAGCCCGATGCGGCACAGAACAGGTAAACGTTCTGGCTGATGTAGCCGGTATCCAGCGCGGTATAGAACTGACGCATCGGCTTGTCAGTCTCGTCGAGCTTCGACAGCCTGCTGACATAGACGAGGTCAAGCGGCGCAGTGGATACATAGTCTTGTAGGCCGGTGGCCGCGCGGAGGTCTTCGCCGGTCACCAGCCTGAGTCGCCACGCTGCCGGTTCGAGTGCATAGAGCCCGTCCGGCATGGCAACGTACACGTCGATCTCCTGCCAGTTGCGTGCGGATGGCGCAGTGCGCAAGCCGGTATCTGGCCGGTTGATGCCAAATGCCGCCCACAAGAGCGTGGACAGCAGTGCCTCGTCCAGCGGACGCTGTGCAAAGCTGCGGACAGACCGGCGCTTGTGAAGCGCGGTCATCAACGGCATGCCGCCTTCGGTCTGAGGCTCCGGCAGGTTGATGTATTCCACGGGGACTTCGGATGAAACGATGGGATGGGTCACGTCACGCTCCTGAATTTCGAGGGCCCTGGCATCGTGCGGAAACAGGTGGCGCCGGCCGTCGTGTTCGCTGCGCTGCGCGCTGCACGTTTCATGGCCGGTAGTGTGCCGGCGAACGCATGGCGGCGTTTTCAACGGCATGGCGCTCGGCCCAGCGATGCGCCTGCGCGATGCCAATGCGAATCGCCATGCCTTCACCGTAACCCTGTTCCAGCAGCGCATTGGCGATCGCGATCGCTTTCGCCCTGACTTCGGGTTGAAGGTTCTTCATCGAGATGGGAAAGTAGCTGGAATTCCAAGGCATCGCGCCACCACGCTCATTCGGGGGAGGTGGGCGCCTGCGCGCTCACCTCCCCGTCGCGCTTCAGGACAATTCCAGATCGTCCACCACGGCGCCAACTCCGGGCGCAGACCAGGCCGCACCAACTGCGGCCAGTCGTTGCGCGCGTGAATCTACCCGGCCGCTCAGCGTCACCGTGCCCTCTTTCATCGAGACATTGATGTGCTTCGCTTCACGCTCGGCATGCCGGCGCAACGCAGCTTCAATGCGTTCGACCACATCGTCGGGCGCGGGGCGCATCCGCATCTTGATATGGTTCGTCACACCGGTCACACCGCGCAACTGCGACACGGCACGCTCGGCAAGCTTGCTCTGGTACCCCCACTCCACTTCGCCCGTCAGCGTGACGCGGCCCTTCTCGACACGCAGCTTGATCGCATCGGCAGGCACGTGCACATGCCATTGCAGAGCATCCCGTGCGGCGGTGGCAATCGCCTCATCGCTGAATTCCCCGTGGGCCGGACATCGAGGTTCACTACCACCGCGCGCACGCCAGAGACCTTTTCCGCAGCACGCTCGGCTGCAAGCTTCTCGGCATAGCTGGGCAGGTGACCGCTGAGCGTTACCACGCCCTCGCGTACCTCCACGCCAATGGCTGCCGCATCGATGGCGGGATCCCAGTCCAGCTCTTCCGTGACGTCCTTCTTGAGTTGAAGATCGGTTTTCATCGAGACATCTCACAACATGGATTTGAGGAACGGCATGCGACGCGCCTGTGCGGCGGCGAGGTCCGCCATTCCTGCAATGGTTCAGACATGAAGCGCCGATTGGGTATGGCCGGTGCGCTCGCGCTCCTGCTCATTGCTGATGATCGTGGATAGCATGCCCCACTCCGCCGCCATGGCGCCGACAATGTCGTCCATCGAAATCACTCCGATGAGCGCTTCACCATCGAGCACGCCAAGCCGGCGCACACCATGCGAGAGCAGCAACTGCATCGCATCGGCAACACCATTGTGGCGGCCGACAGTGACCAGCCCGCGCGTCATGATGTCCCCCACCTGATTGGTGCAAGGGTCTGTCCCGGCCGCCGTGCTGCCAAGCACGATATCCCGATCGGTCAGCACACCGGCAACGCGCGTGCCTGACGCCGTTGCTTCCGTGACGATCAATGAGCCCACATGCTGATCACGCATTTGCACTGCTGCTTCCTGCAATGTGCAGGAAAGCGGAATATGGACAGGTTCACGCGTACAAAGCTCGTCGATTCTCATTGCCGTACTCCTTTTCAGACATGGTTTCACTTCACGGTAATCCGCTGTTGCGGCGATGTCTCCTTCTTGGGCAGGACCACGCGCAGCACGCCGTTGTCGTAGCTGGCCTCGACCTTGCCCTCGTCGATGCTGGCGTCCAGCGTAAAGGCTCGCTGCATCGAGCCGCTGTAGCGCTCGCGCCGGATCACGCGTTCGCCCTCTTTTTGTTCGGAGGACTTCTCCACCTTTGCGCTGATCATCACCGTGCCGCGGTCAACGGATACGTCGATGTCCTCCTTCTTCACACCAGGCAGTTCCGCAGCCAGGGTGTAGGCGCTCTCCGATTCCGACACATCGACCTTGAATGCCAGACCGTTATCTGCAGTCCCGCGGAATGAGCGCAGCATGCCCTGCAGCATGTCGCTGATGGGTTCGACAGAGAACGGATCAAAGTGCCTGAGGTTGGTCATGGTGATCTCCTTGGAAACTGGAACAGAACCGAAAGGCCGGCTGCTTCCAGATTGGCAGTTGAGCGCCGCGGGCGTTTGTTCTGCATCAAGGCCGCTGCATCGACTTCCATGCGGCGCTGGAGCGACATTGCCGAAGTCGGAATCCGCCGCGACGCTGTCAGGTAAACCTGACAGGGCATGCTTCAAGCCTGACACCAGTCTCAGCCCCGCCTGATTTCGAAAGGGGCGGCCGGCGACGATACTGCGGACATGAGCCACCGCACCCAACTCCACGACTTGGAGTGGGTACGGATGCCGAAGCCGACTTGCCGACACTCGAGGCGCTTCGCCCCGATATCGTGCTGGTCGGACTGCGCACCGGACAAAGCCTGCGGCACGTCCGGTTGCTCACAGTAAAGCTGCCGGAAAGCACCTTGATCGTGCTTTCCAACAGCGGGTCTGCGCTGATGCGCAAGGCCTGCCTGCGGGCCGGCGGAAGCTATTGCTTCGACAAGACGCTGGAAGTCGACAAACTGCGCACCGCTCTGCTGGAGATCTCCGGCACAGCACCAAGAAGCAGCGAACCATAGGAGTACCGGGCTCTCGGGGCCAGCAGACGCGCCCCTGATAGCACCGCCATCTGGAGACAACGATGTTCGGAACCAGTGACTCGCCGTCGGCCGACCTCGAGCAACACGCGATCAGCGCCCCCCTTGACCGCCATGCAAGGCTGTCCACCGAAAACGCACCGAAGCCGGGTGCCCAGTGCTCCACCTGCATGCTCCGGCACATCTGCATGGCGTCCAACCTCGACGAGACGGACATAGTGCGCCTGAACAGCGTGGTGAAGAACTGGAAGATGGTCAGGCAAGGTCAAGCGCTCTACCGCGCCGGAGATCCGTTCCAGAGTATCTACGCGCTGCGTTCGGGCTCGATCAAGACCGTGCTCTCTCACCCTAGCGGCAGGGAATGCGTGTCCGGCTTTTTCCTTCCCGGCGAAACGCTCGGCCTCGACGGCATTTCGACAGAGGTCCACACCTGCGACGCCATTGCCCTGGAAGACAGCGCCGTCTGCGTGATCCCGTTCCACCTGCTGGAAGCCCTTTGCCGCGAAGTCAAATCGCTGCAGCAACAGGTGCACAAGATGATGAGCGCGGAAATCGTGCGCGAGACCGGCCAGATGATGCTGCTCGGCAACCTCACGGCGGAGCAGCGCGTGGCGGCCTTCCTGCTCAACATCTCGCGTCGCCTGCAGCGCAGGGCTATTCGCCGACATGCTTTACGTTGCGCATGACGCGCGAGGACATCGGCAGTTATCTGGGCATGACCCTGGAGACCGCGAGCCGCACGCTGTCGCGCTTCCAGCAGGAAGGACTGATTCGGGTACAGGGCAAGCAGATCGAACTGCTGGATCTTGAAGCACTCGATCTGCGATAAACCTATGACGTTGCTCATGCCGGTCGGACAGGCGCAAGTGCGGTGCTTCGTCCTGATGTTCCAGGCTGGTCGCCAGCTTGCCGGCAATTGCCTGGCTGACGCGTGCGTGCCCCGCTTGCCACCTGGGTGATCGCCGAAACCAGCTCGGTCGCAGCGCTTTCCTTGGTCAGATAGCCCGCCGCACCGGCCTGGAACGCGCGCACGATGTATTGCTGCTCCGCATGCATGGTCAGTACCAGGATGCGCAGCGCCTGTTGCTCGTCCCGCAACAGGCGGATCAGTTCCAGGCCGCTGCGGCCTGGCATCGACAAGTCGAGCAGCAGCACCTGCGGCGCGCAGTCGCGCACGAGCTTCAGGACCTGGCTGCCGTCGGCGGCTTCGCCTACCACATCGAATTTGCCGGCGCGCTCCAGGATATGCTTGAGACCGTCGCGCACGACGGCATGGTCATCGGCAATGAGCACGCGCGTCATTTCATAACCCTTTTTCCAGAGGAATCCGATCACATGAACGACCTTCAGGTCGGCGTCGCAGAGGGCGGCCAGTCCGATCGCATGGTCCAGGGCCATGTCGCTGCAGTGGCTGCCGTCGACTGCCACGAGAATCTTCTTGTACATTCCATATCTCCGTCAGGTTGCCTGCAAGGCGGGCGGGAGGCTAGGCCTCTCTGGGCGATATCCACGCTGGCCTTACGATGGCTTCGGGCCTTGTCTGACGATTGCGCAGTGCCGCGGCGAACGCTGCCAGCGGTTCAGCGGCCGCGCCGCTCTGCACGTCGCGCTGCTTGAGCACGAGGGCGGGCCCCGGCGTCTTGCCGGTCAGGAAGGCAATGTCGTCCTCCGCGCGGAAACCGCCACGAGAAGCCATGACGCAGACTGCGGACACGGAACCGGAGAACGGCGCATGGTCCAGCAAGAACTTGCGCGTGGGCGCCGCCAGACGTCCGAGCCATACCGGTGCAACGACAACCACATGGGCGCAGTCGCTGGGTAGCGGCCCTTCGTAGTGGCATGCCGGCGTGCGATGCAGCAGCATGTCGAGCACGCAGCGCAAATCGCCGTATAAGCGGGCCCTGGGATTCTCGTCCCGAACTTCTGCCTGCCCCCAGCCGGTGTACGCCGCCAAGGTCTCCGCGACTTGCCTGGCCGTGCCGGTCCGTGAGTAATACACGATCAGGGGGAGGCTCCTCACCCGACGTCGGGCGCGCCGGGACATGCATGGAATGCTAGGAAGCTGAGGCGAATCCCTCTTGATGCATGTCAATCTGACCAGCCTGGGAAAAGGCCGGCTTGTTCCCCAACCGGACGGCCGCCTCAATTTGACATGCATCAATCCACACTGGGTCGCCTGTTCTAGTATTTTCAACAGGCATTTTCCTGTCACTCAAGGGAGTTAACCATGTCCGCGGCCACCGACCCGACGTTTGAAATGATCCGCAGCGGCCACCAGGCGGCGCTGCGCGCAATGATCCTGATGGAGGAAGCCCGCCAGGCCATGCTGAAGCTGCAAGTGAAGGCTCTGGAAGACGACATCAAGGGCGGCCAGCGCATGCTCGCGGCCATGTCGGCTGCGCCCGACTGGAACGCGTTTCACGGCATACCGACCAAGATGCTCGCAGAGCAGATCGAACGCAATGCGGAATTCTCGCGCGCGGCAGGAAAGCTTTCCGTCGAAGCGGCATCTGGCTTTCTTGAACACCTTCGCGCCGGCACGGAACATTGGGCCGAGTCCCAGCGCAATGCACTTGGCGCAGGTGGCGGCTTTATCCCGCCGCTGACCGAGTTCAGAGGCATCTTCGATAACGTCAGCCAGATCATGACGTGGCCCCTTGGGCAAGCAAGCCGCCAGCCGGCGACAACTGCAGCCGGGAGCTGACGCGGTGCCCGCACAAAGGGTGGCCCTGGTAACCGGGGGAATGGGCGGACTCGGGGAAGCCATTGCCATCCGCTTGCTGGCCGATGGCATGCAGGTGATCGTTACCCATTCCGAACACAATGACCATGTTGCCAGTTGGCTCGAACGTCAGCAGGAAGCGGGCCGCGAGTTCCTGGCGTTTCCGGTGGACGTGGCGAACTTCGAGTCATGCCAGAGATGCGCCTCCCGGGCACTGGCCGAAGCCGGCCAGGTCGACGTGCTCGTGAACAACGCGGGCATCACGCGCGACAAGACCCTGCGGCATATGGACAAGGCTGACTGGGATGCGGTGCTTCGCACCGATCTCGATTCCGTGTTCAACATGACGCGGCCACTATGCGACGGCATGGTTGCGCGCGGTTGGGGTCGGATCATCAACATCTCGTCGGTGAACGGATCCAAGGGCGCTTTTGGGCAGACCAACTATGCGGCGGCAAAAGCCGGCATGCATGGCTTTACCAAGGCGTTGGCGCTCGAACTAGCCAGCAAGGGCGTCACGGTGAACACCGTCTCGCCGGGCTACCTTGCGACTCGCATGGTGACCAGCATGCCGGCCGACATTCTCGATAAGCATGTACTTCCCCAGATTCCGATGGGCCGGCTCGGCAGACCGGAAGAAGTGGCAGCGCTGATTTCTTACCTGAGCTCAACGGAGAGTGCCTTTGTCACTGGTGCAAACTTCCCGATCAATGGCGGACAGCACCTTCAATGAAACCCAAGGACGCGTTCCTGGCGACGATCGCCGCTGCAACAGTGGCAGAATGCCCGCCGGTTTCGGATGAGCCGGCATACCGGGACTTCGACCGGCAGGTCCGCGCAGCACTGGCACGCGCCACCGGCGGTATATCGCTGATTTCGCTCGGCCTGGCGGCCGCGGACTGGCTGATCCAGTGTGCAATTGCGCCGGGCAAGGTCTCCAACGCGGCGGCCGAGGCAGGACGCCAGTGCCTGGCGGATGCCGTGCGCTGGCTGCCGTTCGCCGATTCGCCACCCGCCATTGCAACGACCGATTCGCGCTTCGCGGACAACGGCTGGGAGGCCTGGCCATTCCGTTGCTGGCGCGACAGCTTCCTTCGCAATGAGGCACTCTGGCAGTCGTTGACCAGCGGAGTAAGCGGCTTGTCGCGCCACCACGAACGTGTGACCGCATTCTGCGTGCGCCAGTGGATAGACATGTGCTCGCCGGGCAATATTCCGTGGATGAACCCCGCGGTCATTCGCGAAGCGCAGCGCACATCGGGCATGAATTTTATCGAGGGCATGCGGCACTGGGCCGAAGACTTCGCCGACATGGTCGGCAACCTGCCAGGTGCAGCCGCCCGGCCGCCGGCGCTGGCCTACCTGCCGGGGAAGGATGTCGCGGTCACGCCTGGCAAGATCGTGTTCCGGAACCCGCTGTTCGAACTGATCCAGTACACGCCCACTACCGCGCAGGTGTGGCGGGAACCCGTGCTGATCGTGCCGTCATGGATCATGAAGTACTACATCCTCGATCTGCAGCCGCACGACTCGCTGGTCCGTTACCTTGTCAGCCGCGGCCACACGGTCTTCATGATTTCATGGAAGAACCCGGGCGCAGAGGCGCGTGACCGCGGCTTGCACGACTATCTGCATGACGGCATCCTTGCCGCCGTTTACGCGGCGCAGGCACATTGCGACGGCGCGAACATCCACGTGGCCGGATACTGCCTGGGCGGCACGCTGCTGGCGATGTGCGCGGCGAAGCTCGCGCGCGATGCCGACGGTGAACCGCTGGCGACGATCACGCTGTTCGCCACCGAGACCGATTTCTCCGAGCCCGGCGAACTCGGCCTGTTCATCGACAAGAGCGCCGTAGACACGCTGGATGCCCTGATGTGGAGCCAGGGCTATCTGGATGGGCCCCAGATGACCTCGGCGTTCCAGGTGCTCAACGCCCGCGACCTGGTCTGGTCGCGCATGATGAGCGAGTACCTGCTGGGACAGCGGCTGCGCGCCAACGACCTCATCTCGTGGAACCGGGATTCCACCCGCCTGCCCTACCGCCTGCATTCGGAATGCCTGCACAAGCTGTTCCTGTCGAATGAACTCGCCGAAGGAAAGCTCTGTGTCGGGGGTGGCCCTGTTGCGCTGTCGGACCTGAACCGGCCGATCTTCATGGTCGGCACGGAGCACGACCACGTATCGCCGTGGCGCTCGGTCTACAAGCTTCATCTGCTCGCACGGACGGACCTGACGTTCGTGCTCACGTCGGGGGGCCACAACGCGGGCATCGTTTCCGAACCCGACCATCCGCGGCGGCGGTTCCGGATCACGACGCGCGCGCCCGGCGAGCCGTACCGCAGTCCGGAACGGTTCCTTGCCGAGGCAGAGCGCCACGCTGGCTCGTGGTGGCCCGCATGGAGCAACTGGCTTGCCCGTGCGTCGTCCGAGCAGTGCCGCGCCCGCGATCCGGCCCCGCATGCCCTGTGCAATGCCCCGGGCGAGTATGTGCACGAGCGCTGACAGCCAGTGCCAGCGGCTGAACTGGCTGCAGCGTTCGGTTCAGTCCAGACGATAAGTCTTTCTGTACTCCGGCATCGTCACCTGCCATCCCAGCCCGCGCTCCACGCGCTGGCGCATGGCATCGCTGGCGTCCGGTTCCCCATGCACGATGAATACGCGCCGGGGCGGCGCCTGGAACCCGTTGAGCCACGTCATCAGTTCGTTGGCATCGGCATGTGCCGACATACCATGGATCTGCTCGACCGCCGCGTGGATCGCGACGTCCTTCCCGTGGATGCGCAACTCGCGCTGCCCGCCCGCAAGTGCCGCGCCCCGCGTACCCGGTGCCTGGAAGCCGGATAGCAGAATGGTGCAGCGCGGGTCCCTGCCGAAGGTGGCAAGGTGGTGCACCACACGTCCGCCCGTCGCCATGCCACTGCCCGCCAAGATGATTTTCGGCGCGCGATCCTGGTTAAGCCAGACCGACTGCTCCATGCTCTGCACCGGAATCGGCAGTCCGCACGCGGCCGCGCATGCGGCCCGGTCGATGCGCAGTTCATCGGGATGCAGGGCAAAGATCTGCGTCGCGTCGATGGCCATCGGACTGTTGAGGTAGATCGGGATATCGGGCATGCGCCGTTCTTCGAGCAAGCGATGCAGGCAATACAGCAATGCCTGTGTGCGCCCGACCGCAAAGGCCGGAATGACCAGCGTGCCACCGCGGCCAAGCGTGTTGCCGACAACGCCGGCGATCGCATCGAGGGGATCTTCGTCCGGGTGAATGCGGTTGCCATAGGTGGACTCGACCAGCAGGCAATCGGCCTCGCGGATGAACTCGGGCGGCCGCATGACAATATCGTTCTGCCGGCCGAGGTCTCCCGAGAACACGATGCGCTGGCCTCCGGCATGCAGCGTCACCGCAGCGGCGCCGATGATGTGCCCGGCATGGTGAAACTCGGCGTCAATGTCGGGCGTCAGCGAGAATCGCGTGCCGAAAGGCTTCGGTTCCAGGCGGCGCAGCGCGCGCCCTGCGTCTGCGCTGGTATAGAGCGGCAAAGCGGGCCGGTGGCGCGAGAAGCCTTTCCGATTCGCATACTCGGCGTCCTCCTCCGCCAGTGCCGCGCTGTCCGGCAACAGGATGCCGCAAAGCTGCGCGGTGCCCATGGTGCAGAATACGGTCCCGCGGAAGCCGTTGCGCACCAGCAGTGGCAGATAGCCGCTGTGGTCGATATGCGCATGGGTCAGGATCACGGCATCCAGGGTGGCCGGGTCAACCGGCAACGGATCCCAGTTCCGCAATCGCAATGACTTGAAGCCTTGGAACAGACCGCAGTCAACCATGACGCGGCTGTGGCCGGTGTCGAGTATGTATTTCGAGCCTGTGACGGAATCCGTGGCCCCCAGGAATTGCAGTTCCATGCTTGACTCCTGATCAATGAGACAGCAGCAGCGGGACCGGGCACGCGTGCATCAGGGTTCGGGTCGTGCCGCCAAGTATCAGTTCGCGCACACGCGAGTGCCCATAGCCGCCGGCAACGAGCATCCCGGCACCGAGCACGGACACGGTTTCAAGCACCACGGTGGCGACATCTCCCGAAGTCTGCTCCGTACGCACGGCGGCAATGACGCCATGTCGCCTCAGGTACTGGCGCAAGCCCGCCACCGGTTCACTGTTGGCATCGGGGCTTCCCTTCTCGTCCCAGACGGCAAGAATCGTTACCCTGGCCGCACAAAGCAGCAACGGCATGGCGTCGGCCACGGCGCGTGCCGCTTCACGGCTGCCATCCCATGCGATGACCATGTGCACGCCATGCAGTGGCATGGGACGAGGCGGCACCAGCAGAACCGGCCGGCCGGCATTCAGCAGCACATACTCCGCGGTTCGCTGCATCGTGCTGTCTCCGGCAGGCAGCAAGCCGCCAATGACGATGATGTCGGCAACGCGCCCTTCCTGCGCCAGCACCCAACCGAGCTCGTCCTCGACAACATGGTGCGTAAATGGCGTACCGTATGCCGTCTGGCTGACGGTTTCACCGAGCAGCTCGCCGGACGCCGCCGTTTGCGCCAGGCGCCTGCGGCGCGCGCGTTCCGCGAAAGTTGCTGCGTCCTCTCCGGCGCGAAAAAGCGGATCCATTCGTATGCCGGTGGCACTGACCCCGACCACGTGCCCGCCAAACCGCGCGGCGAGCTCCGCTGCCATCCGCACCCGCGCTTCGCAGCCGTCATCTGTGCCAAGCGCGACCAGTACTGTTCTGTAGTCCATCTGCCCCCCTCCCAGGAATCGACCACCCGAACTATCCGGCGAATCTCGCGGACAGCGCGCAGGACCGCCAGTGCCCGGTGCCGCCGCAAGCGCACACGGCCTGCACCGATATCGGAACCGACGCCCGCGGCGTGGGCGGCCGCAAGAAATTGGGTACCGACGTGCAGGCACAACTGGACATCACGGCGCCCCACATCACCAAGTGCCGGACAGTCACCTGTAACCGCGCGAATGAATGAACGTTCAGGGCCATGTTGATCCCCATTAATCCGTCAATGCGACAGCAGCACCGGCACGGTCATCGACTCGAGGAGCGTACGTGTTACGCCGCCGAGCACCAGCTCGCGCATCCGGCCGTGCCCGTAGGCACCCGTGACGATCAGGTCCGAGCCCTGATCCGCGGCAAACGACAGCAGCATTTGCCCTATATCGTCACCGTCAGCCGCAGTGAGGTCGTGGAGCGTGGCCTGCACCTGATGCCGGGCCAGCCATTCGATCGCATAGCGCGGCGGCGAGAGCCATGGATTGAGCGCCAGGTCCAGCTGGTTCCAGGCGACAACGTCGACGGTCTGCGCACGCCGCAGGAATGGCAGCGCATCATGAATGGCTCGCGCGGCCTCGCGGCTTCCGTTCCATGCGACGAGGATGTTCTTCCCCGGATGCGGAAACACCCCCGCATAGGGCACGACCAGCACCGGGCGACCGCATTGCAGCACCACCGACTCGACGAAGTGATGCCCAGCGAAGGCATCCTTGTCGGCAGGATTGTGCTGCCCCAGTACCAGCAGGTCCGCCGTGTGGGCCTGCGCAACCACGCTGTCGGCCGCAGCCCCCTCCGGCGCATGCCATTCTGTCGGGATCAGCAGTTCGTCCGTCGCGCCAAAGAATGCATGGCGTGCCACTTCGCCGATGTGCTTATGCCATTCCCGATAGGAGTCAAGGTAGCGGTCCCCATCGACCAGATAGCGAATGGAACTGGGATCCGCATGGCCCATCGCGAACAGTCCAATCAGCGTTGCGTGAAAGTCCTGCGCCAGCCGGACAGCGATGTGCAGCCGCTGGTGCGTGCGGCGGCTGGCATCCAGGTGAACCAGGATGGTGGCATATTCCATGGCAATCTCCGTTGCACGGTGTGATACATCAGCATCTGCAATGTAGGTCGCAGCGCATCCGCGCAGTTGTCGCACGTCAAGGCTCGCGATGGTGGCCGCCAAGGATGCCCAGCCCGCGTCCGGCTTGATAAGCATCAAGTCCTGCTGTGTCGTGGCATCTAGCCTTCAGGTATCGGACTCCGCCGCACGCGGAGCGGCCCGGATCCATCGCAGTTGAGCAGGTTGCCGCCATGAGCCAGATTCTCTTTCCCGATTCCGTACCGGCTTATTGCGCGGCAGGTCCCAGCTTGCAGTGCCCGGCACAGATCGACGGCGCCGCCGCCACCTTCGAGATCACGGCGGAGGCGCTGGAAGACCATTTCGGGGCACGGTCGTATCTCTATGAAGATCTGGCTTCCGCCTTTTCGTCTCATCGCAAGGCCATCGAGAACGTCGCCCGTAGCATGTTCGAGATGACGGGCGCACATAGCATCGTCCTGCATAGTGGCCATTTCCGGTTTTCCGCCTAGTGCGAGTGCTGGCTCGCCGATCGCCATGCCTATCGAACTGCAACGGTCACCACGTGCGCACGCGGGAAGCTCCGACAATTCGCGGGCGGTCCCCGGCACTCCTGCCGAACAGGATCTCGCGCATGCCGCTGCCCCGGCCGTGCCCGGGCGAGGCGCCTTGAAACGGGCATTCACTGTGCTGGCCCGCCGGTCGGCACTGATTCTGCTGTGTCTGGCAACTTGCCGTGCGGCTAACGGTGCAGGACCTTCGGCGGCCTCGATCCCATTGCCGGCAAGATATGCGCAACAGGTGGCACGGATCGGGCATGAGGGCAGCATGGATCGAGCAGGCCGCGTCGCGAGTGAAGCGCAGATGCCCGTTGGCGTCGGCGCCTGCGCCGCGCTCAAGCGGCAGCATGCGGCGCGTCAGCCCGCGCCGGCCCCGGACGATTCCGATGCCGCAACGCGCCATGCCTATGCGTCGGCCACGAATGCCAACGGCGTCGCCTACTTCAGTGGCAGCGCGGATCCGGCGCAGGCCATCGACATGCGAGACATCGCCGGCCTCTACAATCTCTGCCTGGTTTTCGCCGGCAAGCAACGGGCATGGATCGCCGGGGTGAAAGCGAATATCTACAGCGCCAATGGCACGCTCGTATTCCAGACGTATGCCGACGGCCCATTCCTAATGCTCCGGCTAACCCCCGGTCGCTATCGCCTGGTCGCCGAATACGATGGCAGCGTGGTTGACACCGTCCTCCGGGTGCCGAGGCATGGCGCCGCTGCGCGCATGCTGTGGTGGCCCGACCTGGCCAGCCTGGTAGTTTGAATGCGCCGTGACTTCATTGCGAAGCCAGGTCCCGGTGCGGAATGCCAATCGTCATCATGGATGACGCAAGGCCGTTCCGGACATCACGGTCCTGTGCTTCGCTGATCGGAGGAAACCACTCTGATCGACGCGAAAAGCCGGATCCCCGATCTCATTCCTGCCGGGATCCCACTTGCGGCAAATCGAGGCGAGTCGTCGCGCATGGGTGGAACCAGATTCGAATGGGAAAGGGATCCATCAAGGCAGAGACAGCGCATCGACTTTGAATGACTCGTGACCGCCCAAGGAATTCAGAAAACAAATTGCGCTGATGGAGTCCGCCGCCCGGGACAGGAGCAATTCGCCAACGGAGACATCTGACCCGCTCGCGCAAGTCTCGACTTCGACGCCCGCACCATCCGTCCACGTATGGCAATGCCGTTGTCGGCGTCGTGCTGATTGGCGAACTCAACGACGGCACGGCCGGACTGATTGCCATTAAAGACCGCGGAGGTATTGCGATCATTCCGGCCCCCTTGGAAGCTGCTTCGCCGTCCATGCCTCGCAGTGCGCTCGCACACGTGAAAGGGGACTACTGTTGCAAACTCGATGAAATGGCAGAGCTCTTCATGCACCTGGCGGCCGACCATCCTGTGCCGCGAGACTGCGGCCTCGATGAACTCATGGCGATCGAATGCCGCATCGCCGCGAACGTTCCGGGCAGCGAAGACTGGCGGCGGCAGCGAGAACTGAGTGCTCCGACTGACCTCAACTGTCCAGCCTGCCAGTGCGTACTCTAACAATTGCAGGACAAGGGATTGCCGCGGTTTCGGTGCGGCGCGGGACATGCCTTTCGCCAGGCTCATGTGTCCCTGCGTGTGCGCCAGGCGGCGCGAGCATTATGTGCAGACACTAAAGACCGGTGGCACGCAGCACCGAGCGCCTACGAGCGGGGACGTCAAGCTCCTAATGAGTCATGTCGCGCGAAGCCACTTGCCTTTATTTCATCTTTCTAATAAAGTGGAAATATGGAAGAACAAGACATTGTCCGTTCCCTGGCCGCCCTGGCACACAACCTCCGCCTGCAAGTCTTCCGGATGCTGGTGGTTGCGGGTCCGGCAGGTTTGACCCCCGGGGTCATCGCCGAACAGCTCGACGTGCCGGGCACCACGCTGTCGTTCCACCTGAAGGAGCTAATGCACGCGCACCTGGTGACGCCGCAGCGTGAGGGCCGAAATCTGATCTATCGGGCGGAGTTCGATCAGATGAATGCGCTGCTGGGCTTCCTCACGGCCAACTGTTGTCAGGGCGGGCCCTGCCTTGATGTGAGCGAAATCTCCTGCAAATGCTGACGGAAACTGCCATGAAGCGATTTCACATTCACCTCCACGTCGACGACCTGAACAAGAGCATTGCCTTCTACTCGAGGCTCTTCGCGGCTGAGCCGACGCGAGTGGAGAGCGACTATGCGAAGTGGATGCTGGAAGATCCGCGCATCAATTTCGCAATCTCGACACGAGGGGATCACGCAGGCGTAGACCATCTCGGGTTCCAGGTGGATGACGCTGCCGAGCTGGTCGAGCTGAAAGCACGCGCCGAAGCAGCCGACATGGCCGTGCTCGACGAAGGCGCGACGACCTGCTGCTACGCGCGCAGTGACAAACACTGGATCACCGACCCGCAAGGGATTGCATGGGAGCACTTCCATTCGCTCGCCAACATCCCCGTTTTCAGCGAAAGCAAGCAGGACGAGTCAACCGCGACGAACTCCGCCTGCTGTCCACCCCGCGCGCCGCGTGGCAAGGCACTCGGCATTGCCGTGAAATCTGACACTTCTTGCTGCTAGGAGCGCAACCGTAACGAAAAGAGCCTACAACGTCCTGTCCATCTGCAGGCAGCTCGGCCCACTCGATTCGTGCCGAGGGCCTGCTGAACCATCTCGGACAAGGCCGCTTCAGGGGCTTTTCGGCTGGTAGCCACCCGAGCGGGGGCGTGAACCGTCTCTTGAAGCTGACGGTCTCCTTGAAGTCCGCCGCGCTGCCGATCCGACGCAGATCCGCCCATATCCCCTTGTGGTACGACACGACATTGCGATCCGTCCATGGCGTGGTCACGTTGCCCATAACGCCGTTGTAGTGGGCAAACTGCGATATCTCGAGGGCTTCTGCCGAGCTCATGCCATGAGCCTTGGAGAGCCGGGCGGCCAGCTACTTGAACAACAGCGCCAGTCCTGATTCGCTCGATCAATGAGTTGCCATCCCAATGACCGATGGTGTTTGAGGATTCAACTGGTCGATGCAACACACTTCTATGGGGCATTGAGAGTCAAGCCCTTGGCTGGTCTTTTTCTATAGGCAGTCGTCTCCATTTGAGAGGGCAGCAGTTATCGGCCAGGAGTCAAGATGTCGTCCGTCATGAACTCGGATAAGGCAGGCACTTCAACAGGATTGAGGTCGGAGTGTACTTTTCGTGCCACGGTTGGCTCCCTCAGTCAGACCGGCTCAGCGACAACGACGTTCTCGATGTGACCCACGCCGTCGATCTCGACGCGCATCACGTCGCCGACGCGCAGGAAACGCGACGGCTTGTGGGCAACGCCGACGCCTGACGGTGTGCCCGTCGCGAGGACATCGCCGGCTTCGAGTGTCATCACTGTCGACAGATAAGCGATCTGTTGCCAGATGTTGTAGATCATCTCCCCAGTGTTGACCTCCTGGCGGCATTCGCCGTTCACGATCATGCGCAGCCGCAGCGCATGCGGATCGGCGATTTCGTCAGGCGTGACAAGCCACGGGCCGAAGGGGCCATGCGTGTTGAACGACTTGCCGAGCATGATGGTCGGTGAGCGCATCTGCCAGTCGCGCACTGAAACGTCGTTGCAGATGACATAGCCCGCGACGACTGACGCCGCGTCCTCCTCCGACACGTGACGGCAGCGGCGGCCGATAACGACACCAAGCTCCGCTTCGTAATCGAGCTTGTCGGACACTTTCGGCATCTGCACCGGGTCGAACGGCCCATTTACGCACGACACCTGCTTGCTGAACCAGACCTGGCTGTCTGGCACCTGGATGCCGGCAGCGACGGCTTCTTCGACATGACGGCGATAGTTCATGCCGATCGCAAGAAACTTTGACGGGTTCGGCACGGGAGCGTCGAGTCGCACATCTGCGAGCGGGTAGGTGACGGCGTCAGCGATACGCAGGTCGCGCGCGCGCTGCATGGGCGCGCGGCCGCCTTGGAGGAACTCCAGCATGGTACGAGGCAGACTGCAATCGCTCGCGGGCAGATCGATGATCTGTTGACCTTCGATCTTACCAATGGATTGATATCCGCGGAATTGGAATGTGGCGAGCTTCATAGTGGTTCATCTGAAAAAAGGCAAAGGATGGCAAGGGATCGCGTGCGCTAACGCGCATGCCCTAACGATCCTTCGTTGACGCGTCAGGTACTCGCTCCACGCTTTCGAAGAGCACCACGGGTGAGTCGTGGTCATGGCGCTTTGCGCGCCGATTAATCTCAACAATCTCCGAAACTCTTTACTCGAAACAGATTGTTTCCATTAGTCCAGGGTCATCTTCCCGGTCGAGAATTCAATTCGCAGGTCAAGGCGGCCTTCGTTGACGAGCCATGGGCGGACTGTGAATGAGCGGGCGCCGCACTGATGCATAGGATCCGCTGCGGCTAGTTCGCGCGCCTGCTCCGTAGAGGACGCGCGAATCACGAACATTCCCTCGCCGTCCCAAAACTTTTCGTCGTCGGTCCAATGAGGGCCGGCGGCAACCAGAATGCCCTCTCGTTCGATTTTTCGCTGATGCTCAAGATGAACCGGCACGTTTTCCATAACGGGGCCGATACCATTCGTCGGCTTCGAAAAAACGACGTAAAACTGCTTCTGGAGCATGCCCTTGCTGGCTTCAAGAACCTGCTCACGGGTAACTCGTGTGGCTTCCATCATCGTCTCCAATTCAAATAGCGATTTAAAATCTTGAAATGCCTCGCTTCAAACTACAACTCCGTGTTCCTCGTGAAGTAATCCGGGACATCGGGTCCCCACAGAAGCAGGGAGTCCTCGGGAGGAAAGTCGCCGGATGACCACGACACGCCAGCCGTCACGTAATCGATGTCGGCCGAATATTCACAAAAGGAACCCCACGGATCCATGACATAGTGAAAATAGTTCGACCCGAGCACGTGACGCCCGGTACCCCATCCACGACGATAGCCCGCTGCAGCCATTTGTGCTGCGCCCTCGCCCACGTCATCAATGCCAGCGACATCCCAGGCCACGTGGTGCCACCCCTTCCCCCCGCTCTTGACGAAAGCTACGAGATGGTGATCGCAACCGTGTACGGCGTGCATGAATGCAACGCGGTCCATGGATCTATCGGAGAGCCGCAGCCCGATCGAGCGCTCATAGAAGTCGACCGCGCGCAGTGTGTCCGGAGTAAACAGCAACACATGGCTCATCCGTCTCGGCCGTACCACGCGAGCATGCGACCGGGGATGAGAACCTCGGCGGTCAGCTGCGACGTCCACTCGCCCGAAGGGCTCTTTTCGCGACGCAGTTACCTTGGGCCCCGTGTTGACGTGAATTAGGTTGCCGTCGGGATCTTCGAACCACAGCCCGTCTGCCGTGTGGTGTCGCCCATCGGTCAGCGCGGCCACGTCGACATTGAATCGCCCTCCCGCCTCCCGCACCTGTCGTTCAATTTTTCCGAGGTCATCGGCAAAGCAGCTAAAGCTGAGGTACGACAATGATTTTCTCGATGCCGGAAGAATTCTCGCCCAGCGATGGCCGTCGAGCGCCCTTAACTCGAGCTCGGTACTGCGATCTTTAGTTACCTCGCTGACCGCTAACCCGAAGGCTGTAAAAAATTCCCGCGCGTCGCGAATTGACGGAACGTTGAGCGCAAAATGATCGACTGAATGAATCGCGGCACGTGCGTCGGGTTCTCCATTATCCATAGTCACCTCTATTGGTTCCTGCATACTTAACGAAGGCGTTTCACAAAGTGGAGGTCGAGACCCGATAACGGCGCGCCTGCTTCATGCATTGCACTGCGCTCGGCAATGGAGCCCAGGTCGATGGCGACGACGCCAACGCTGTTAATCACCTTCTGTACCAAATGACGTCCGAATACCTTTGTCACGGTCCCGGCACCTATAAAACCGATGTTCATGGCAAGTCTCCTTTCCTGATATTTAGTGTGTGAGGGTATTGCGTGGATAGGCCGCCCTAGCCTGCGCGACTCGCTTTGAAGCGCTGCCTGGGTTGGCATGGGGTCAAGCAACAACACGGATGATGATCGGGGCGAATCATGCCCACCGTCCGGCCTCTTCGAAGATCAGCCGCGGGTTGCGCGGAAAGGGCGTGTCCGGCTTTCCGTATCCAAGGCAGCAGATGAAATTGGATCGAATGCCCGTGTCCGCGAAGAACTCCTGATCGACTGCGGCGTTGTCGAAGCCAGACATAGGGCCGCAATCCAGACCAAGTGCGCGGGCGGCCATGATCAAATAGCCCCCCTGAAGCGTGCCGTTGCGCGTCGCCGTGATCTCGGCCATATGCGGTTCACTAAACATGTTGCGCAGCATGTCGCCGCGAGCCGGAAATAACCGCGGCATCAGGTCCGGAAAACCAAAGTCATGGCCAATGATGACGGTCAACGGCGCCGAGAGAATTTTGGGGCGATTCGTCTCCGCCGCGAGCGCGGCAAGTCTGGCCTTACCGGCGTCGCTCTTGACCCAGACGAAGCGCGCCGGGCAGCTGTTGGCGGAGGTAGGACCCCACTTGAGCAATTCGTAACGTTCATGAATACTCGTTGTAGGCTCTCGCGAGCCGAAACAGCTGGTAAGAGATGCGGAGGGCAGTCGGCTTTTCATCATGATGTGCCGTTCACGGTAATTTTGGGGGTGGTAAGAAAGATAAGAGACTTGACTCATCCGCAAAAGTGACTAAATTTTGATCTTTCCCATCTAACGATTAGATGACATGCTGGACACCGTCACCATCAACCAGCTTCGTACCTTTATCGCCGTATGTGAGGAGAAGAGCTTCACGGGCGCGGCGCGCCGGCTTCGGCGGGCCCAATCCGCGGTGAGCCACGCGATCTCCGCTTTGGAAGCTGCGCTAGGCGTCGAGCTTTTCGAGCGAGACACCCGAAGGGCCGAACTTACCGCTGCTGGACGCAGCCTTATCCCCGATGCCCGAGCCGTCATTACACGAACGGAAGACATGAAGAACCGGGCGAAGTCGATTTCCGCAGAAGGCGTGCCGCGGCTCTCGATCGCCGTCGACACCTATTTCCCGAGGAAGCGCCTGATCGACTGCCTGCGTGTGCTCGAAGCCGAATCGCCGACGGCTGCCATCAACCTCCACATGACAACCATGCAGGGTGGTGAGGCGTTGGTATTAGCAAGTGACTGCTCGCTTGCAGTCACCATTTCTGACGTGCCGGAGATCAAGAAAAGCGCTATCGAGCGACACTGGCTCTGCGAAACGCCGCTTGTCACCGTTTGTGCGCCGACCCATCCGTTAGCCGGTATCAGCCGACCAATCGCCCAGGATGAATTTGGCGAATATGTGCAGTTGGTGGTCACCGACAACCAGCCGAGCGCAGAGACGAGCCAGAAGGGAGTGGCAGGCGAGCGCCAATGGCTCGTCAACGACCTCGGGGCAAAACGTGACCTCTTGCTAGCGGGGCTTAGCTGGGGGCACATGCCTGCGGATCTAGTCGCTGAAGATCTGGCTCAGGGGCGTCTTGTCGAAATCCGTCGCCGGGCATGGCACATCGGCCCCCTGGTGTTTGTCATCTCGCGCATCAGGGGAAGCGAGCTCTCATCATTCGAAGAGCGGGCGGTGCAGCTCCTGGCGGGTGAACCGATCGCGGCTCCTATGTAAAGCTTCGTCGCAAGTCATGGTTGTTGCATAGTCGTCGAGATATTCGAACGATTGCGGGATCTCAGCGAGCTATCCGTGCACCGATGCCGAGGCCGACAACATTCCTCCGGCAACGCCGATTCATCGCTATTGGGTGATGGATATGTATTGAAAAAATCGCTTGCGAGGTATCGCGAAACGACGCCCGAGACCCGCACCGGTTTCCTGGAAACCATCGCCTCTGGCATCGAAGGCCTGGCGACGCCCTTATCGAGCGCGCCATGGGTAATCGTCCTTCTCGTGCATGTATGGACCCGACGCCTTTTGCAAGCTTCTTGTTCGTGATGTCGAGATGGTCTGCATGCATGTATCCGGCTTGCGTGGTGGCCTTTGCCGAAGCTGCTTGCAAAAGGCGTCGGGTCCACTGGGGATCTGCTCAACCCTTTTCTGGGTGCTGGCGGCGCGCGCTTCGAGCCGCCAGCACAGTGAGGGAAACGCAGAGAAATGCGCGCAATGAAAGCGACTGATGACGGGCAGATCAGGCACCGCGCCATCAACTCGCGTGGGCAGTCAAGATGTCCGTTCATTTCTCCCAAAAAACATGGCCGCAAGTTTTTGGGGGCCAATGACCCGCCCAACTTCCCAGAACGCAAAGAACGGAATGAACGCACCGAACATCATCACGGTCCGCGCAAGCAGTTCATAGACGCCGTACTCGATCATTCCGTGAACGATGCCATCCAGGTTCTGCTTGTGGGTCAACCCATCCAAGACATGTTCGAGAGCGCCCAGGAAAAACACAAGCCCCCCATAGACCAGCGATTTGTAGATCACCGACACGGCCAACGGACCGCTCTCGAAGCGCCGCCCAAGCTTCAACGCGTCGCCGATCATGATGACCTTGGCGATGATCAGCGCTTCGAAGAAGGCGAATCCGTAATTGAGATAGACGACGTCGAACTCCGACAGGAGCAGGCGGCGGTAAACCATGAAGGTGCCTATCAGCAGGAAGAGATAGAAGGTGATGATCCAGAAAGCCCTCAACTCCTCCATGGCCCGATGTTTGAGGCCGCTGTGCTTGTGTGCTTCGCCAGTCATCGCCTTGACTCATCCCATGAGGAACCGGTTGTGATATCAGCAAGGAGAAAGCGTGCCCTTTTTTCCACGCCGGTCGCCCGCCTGCGGCGTTGACATACAATGCATGGGCGCAACCTTGATCGCCATGGCAAGACATCAGGTTGTGCCATTAACGCTAGGCGGCTTCCTCAAAAAAGCAAGGCGCGAAAGTTGATTTTCAGCAAGCTAGTAAGGTGATGCGCTGCCTTCCACGGCAACCATGGCAAAGAACCTTTGGCATACAGACAACATCTGCGCAAGCGCATGAGGCTGGCCCATGATCAGTGGAGGACTTCTCTCCTTCCAGTAAACTTATCGGGATGCCTGAGTGGATCAGTACCTTACGCAAGAGGCTTCGCCATGTTGGACTGACGATTACAAATACTGCTCTCCTTGCTCGCGCAACCGGACAACTTTGGCTGGCACCCCATAGGCAACAGACTGCCTTTCTATGTCATTGATGACGAGAGCTCCCGCCCCGATGACCGTTTGATCCCCTATTGTGACGCCATGGATAAGATTGGCGCCCAACCCAATGGCGGCATAGGTACCAATGTTGCAATCGCCTCCTGTGATGACTCCCGGTGCCAGGCTAACGAAGTCGCCAACCTTGCAGTCATGATCGATGCATGCTCCAGTGTTGATGATGCAATGACGGCCAATAGCCGAGCATGCATTGACCACCGCACCCGCCATGACAACGGTGCCAGTACCGATCGTTGCATCCCGTCCAATGCATGCCGCTGGATGAATGGCTACGGCAAATTGAATCCCGGCGCACAGCGCCTCAATTCGTTTGGCTACCTGCGCGCGCACGTTGTTGTCGCCAATAGCGATCAGCGCCTCATCGATCCGGTATTCCTTGACCAGCGCCTGGAGGGCGGTCTCATTGCCGATCACGCGATAGCCCATCACTTCGCGCGGAGTGTCGTCTACTAACCCGACGATGCGGTACTTGCCCTGCCTCTCCACCACATCGATGACGGACCGGGCATGTCCGCCTGACCCGATGACGACGATGCGCTTCATGGTTGCCTTTGCTCGCATGGTTTGTATCGCGGACCAAGAGCACCTCCCTCCGCAACGCAGGCCGGGCCCACCGCACTACGGCCGTCTTCCTGAGACTAGTCCTTAGATATTGCGGCAAATGGGGATCGACGGGCGGAGCACGTCGGTCCTAACCTAGTAAACAGGCAAGTCCGCGAGAATCCAGTTACCCAGATTTAAGAAATCTGCACATCTCATTTAAGGTTTTTTAAATTTAGCGCATGTTGGCCACAAAGCTATGCTCCCGTGACCATAATCTGCTCGGCACCGAACGGTTGTTGGCTTCTCGCAACGACCACTACCGCCAGAAGATGAAACTGGGGCCGCGATGACGTAGGCGCTCCGTAGCTTCGTAACCGCCCGAGTGGCTGCGCAGCCTTTGCTTATGCAGCCAAGGCTGCGCCGACAAGACATACGACGGTGCTGAGCGCGCATGTCACGGCGTTGGAGGCATGGACGACGAAGTTGCGTGGAAGAGGCGCATCAAATCGTCTTCGTCCCCCGTATTCGCTAAACTTTTTGCGGCGTTTTATCTTGCGGCCCAGCCAAGCTCGACTGTGCGGGATGGGGTTCCGACTGCGATCGCTCGACCACAGTGCAAACGCGCGCAGCAGCTGCGGGCTCATCGTACACGTCGCACTTTCGGCCGCGGTCTAGCCGTCTTCGAGGTGCCCGGGCTCTTTCTACCCACTGACGTGAGCCCAAGTCATCGCGTCGATCACAAATTTCGACCTCCACGCCGCCCCATTCGTTGTGCATTGACGTTGGTCAACCACTCGACCGCGGTGGCATCTACAGTCGTATCAGCATGCCGGCGACCGGATTGGCCGCCCCGCGTTCGCTTCGATGGAGAACATAAAAATGAAAAGCATTCCCGTTGTCGCCGCTGTGCTGATCGCTGCCGGACTGCCGCTCGGCGCTTCCGATGTTTATGCACAAACGCTGGAAAAGATCGCGTCAAGCGACAAGATCACGGTCTCCTATCGGGAGGCCGCCGTGCCGTTCAGCTATCTGCTGGCGCCACACAAAGCAGTCGGATTCTCGGTCGATCTGACAGAAGCGATCATCGACGATGTGCGCAGCCGGCTGAAGAAGCCCAACCTTAAGGTCGACTACGTCCCCGTGACGGGGCAAAACCGAATCCCCATGTTGGTGAGCGGCACCTATGACCTGGAGTGCGGATCCACCACCAACACCAGTGCCCGCGGGAAAGAGGTCGCGTTTTCGATCAACGTGTTCTACGCCGGAACGCGCTTGCTGACCAAGAAGAATTCCGGCATCAAGAACTACTCCGATCTCACGAAAAAGACGGTGGCCAGCACGGCAGGTAGCACAAACGAGAAACTCCTGAGCCAATACAGCGCCGACCACAATCTGGATATCCAATTGATCTCAGGCAAGGACTACGCGGATGCCATGCAACTGGTATTGAACGACCGAGCCGTGGCGCTTGCCCTCGACGACGTGTTGCTGTTCGGCCTTCGAGCCAACTCGCGCAGTCCATCCGCGCTCGAAATCGTAGGTGATACCCTTCAAGTGGAACCATATGCGTGCATGGTTCGCAAGGACGATACCGAGTTTAAAAAATTGGTGGACGGCACGATCACACGGTTGATGAAGTCGGGGGAGTTCACACGGCTGTACAAGAAATGGTTCGAGTCGCCGATCCCTCCCGCCGGCGCGAATCTGAATATGCCGATGAGCGACGCATTACGCGCCAATATCAAGATACGCAGCGATAAGCCTGCTCAATAAGTCCGGATAGGGGCCGTGAGCTAGTGGGAACAAGATCATGGGATTCGCACGCGCGCGCGTGAAAGTGACTTTCATTCGATTGAGACGGCGCACTGTACCAGAGAGAAATGCTGCTGGTTATCTTCGTGAGAACAAATCGCAATTGTTTCTCATACTAGTCCCGCCAAGTGTATTTTTTTGATTGACCATAAGACTTCATCTCACGTCGACCGGATCAACGTGCGTCATGACGTTGAAGATTCTTTTCGGCCCATCACTCGCCGTCTCGGAGTCCGCGCCAAAGCGGGGCCTTCATAGCTATTCTCCAAGGCGCCTGCCCCAAGCTGTCTGTCGACAAAGTCCGCAAGCAAGGCTTTCAAAATAGCTTCAGTCCTCTATACCGATGCACTGGAGCGCTCCGAATTGGAATACAGGCGGCTTAGGGGGTTGCTCGTCGTTCTTTAATCTGTGCCAGTTGCTCCGAACATTCTCCCAGTCTAGGTGTCCGGTGGAAAATGCATTCGCGATGACGTTGCCCGTATGCTCGTCAAGAAATCCACTGACTTTGTCGAGGGGGAGGTCCCCATAGTAGAGTTCCTGCTCGACATAGAGATTGAGATACAACGACATAGGCATGAGAGTCTCATAGCCGTTTTCGACAAAGCTTTGCGGCTGAAAAAGGGCCAAGTCTTTGTGTTCACCGGGAGCAAGCGGCAGCAACCCTTGGTCCCAAGCATTCACTGCAGTATCAAAGGGAGACCCTATATATATATGCCGTCAGACGTGAAAACGTCAAATGAGGCAGGGTGCTCCATAATACGCATCGGAAGTGGCGAAGTCACACTAACGCCGAACGACATCATGCAAGTCCGCACGTCGCAAATCACCGGAACTGATGCCTGGACACGCCACTTATGATCGCCGGTATCGACAGGCCGGAAGAGATCAACACCCCGCTTCCTTGCCGTCTTCCGCGCTGAGGGAGTGAACCCGGCCGGGCAGACCAATACTCCTTTGTAAGCCTGCACATCCTCGACAAGACCATAGAACACTTCGACGCCCTTCACGTCGACGGGGTCTTGTAGTCCTTGCAGTCTATGACAATCGTCATCAGGTACTGACCGATATGCTGCCGCAGCAGGATATCGATCTGACGATCTGTCTCAGAGATCTGTCCCCGTAACTTTGCGTTGTGGACTATCTCGGCGCCGGGCGCCAGCTTCGCCTGAATCTCGGCGACGAGATGTTCGAGTGTTAGCCAATCTGGGTTGTTCGCCATCACCACCTCCTAGCGGCCATGGTACTACCCGACGAACACATGCTGCCAAGCGCACGCTGAGAGGAAGGCGCCCCATTTTGCGGTGGGGTAAGATGGGGAGTACAAAAAACAAAACCCCGGAAGACCGCGATCTTCCGGGGTTCGCCGCCATTGCTGGCGGAGACGGAGGGATTCGAACCCTCGATCCAGGTTTTGGCCCAGATGCTCCCTTAGCAGGGGAGTGCCTTCGACCTCTCGGCCACGTCTCCCAAACTTGCGTTGTTCGAGGGAGCCGAACAACGAAGCGCAAATTCTAGCGATGCCTTCCTGGTTAGTCAACGAAAAATCGATAACTCAACACAAAAATTCTCAGCCCCGCTAGAGGTCCTTACGAACGGATCAGGCCTGTTCCAGTTCGAACGCCTTGTGCAGTGCGCGCACGGCGAGTTCCATGTACTTTTCGTCGATCAGCACCGAGATCTTGATTTCCGAGGTGGAGATCATCTGGATGTTGATGCCCTCTTCCGACAGCGTGCGGAACATCTTGCTGGCGACGCCCACGTGCGAGCGCATGCCCACGCCCACCACCGACACCTTCGACACCTTCGGGTCGCCCGAAACGTTGGCGGCACCGACGTGCGGCTTGACGCTGTCCGTCAGGAGCGTCAGCGTGCGCTGGTAGTCGCCGCGCGGCACGGTGAATGTGAAGTCGGTCTTACCGTCCACCGACTGGTTCTGGATGATCATGTCGACGTCGATGTTGGCGTCGGCGACCGGGCCCAGGATCTGGTACGCGATGCCCGGCTTGTCCGGCACGCCCAGAACGGTGATCTTGGCTTCGTCACGGGCGAAGGCGATGCCCGAGATAACGGCGGCTTCCATGTTGGAATCTTCCTCAAAAGTGATCAGCGTGCCCGAGTTGATTTCGTTCTCGAGCGGCATAAGCGGGTCGGTCAGCGACGACAGTACGCGGGTCTTCACGCGGTACTTGCCGGCGAACTCCACGGAGCGGATCTGCAGCACCTTGGAGCCGAGGCTGGCCATTTCCAGCATCTCTTCGAAGGTAATCTTGTCCAGCCGGCGCGCGTCTTCCACTACACGCGGATCGGTCGTGTAGACGCCGTCCACGTCGGTGTAGATCAGGCACTCATCGGCCTCGATCGCGGC
This sequence comes from Cupriavidus sp. C1SS-2L, assembly GCF_057073735.1. NCBI lineage: Bacteria > Pseudomonadati > Pseudomonadota > Betaproteobacteria > Burkholderiales > Burkholderiaceae > Cupriavidus > Cupriavidus sp. C1SS-2L. The sequence goes on along the minus strand of NZ_CP172708.1, from coordinate 1,208,190 downwards.
GGCGATAGCCACAGCCGAGGTATCCGAGCCGCCACGGCCCAGCGTCGTGATGTTGCCGTCGTCGTCGATGCCCTGGAAGCCGGTGATCACCACCACGCGGCCCGCATCGAGATCGCCGAGGATGCGCTCGTCGTCGATCGACTCGATACGCGCCTTGGTGTAGGACGAGTCGGTCTTCACCGGCACCTGCCAGCCCGTGTAGCTGACCGCGTCGATGTTTTCGCCATGCAGCGCGATGGCCAGCAGCGCGACGCTGGCCTGTTCGCCGGTCGAGGCGAGCATGTCCAGTTCACGCGGGTCCGGCTGTGCCGAAATTTCCTTGGCGAGTCCCAGCAGGCGATTGGTTTCGCCTGACATGGCCGAAGGCACCACGACTACGCGGTGACCGGCGCGGTGCCACTTGGCCACGCGCTTGGCGACATTCTTGATGCGTTCCGTGGAACCCATCGAAGTGCCGCCGTATTTGTGAACGATGAGAGCCATCTTCTTGTCGACGCCAGCGATTGTGCAAAGCTCTTGAAAATACACGAACCGCGACCATCAGGCAAGGCGTAGCGGCTTCGCCGGCGGATGGAATGTGATGTTGGCGTCGAAAATCCTGGCTACGGGATGCGTGTACCAGCCGTCGCCTGCATCCACTCGACGCGCCAGCGCGGCGCGTGCGGCGCCTCTGTCCAGCGCCGGTGCATGCCCAGGCCTGCGGCCATCACAAGCGTATCGCCGGCCCACAGCAGTGGCAGCCAGCATCGGCGCCAGCGCGGCACACCGGCCTCCTGATAAGCCTGCTTGAGTGCGCGCGCGGGGCCGCCGGGCCGCAGCACGATGCGCTCGCCGCCAGTGCGCTGCGCGATCCGCAACGGCTGCTGGAGCACGGCTTCCGGCACGCCGAAGGTATCGTCGCGCGTAAAGCGCAGTTCGCCACGCCAGGCAGGGACTACGATGCGCGGCTCGCCGCGCCAGGTCAGCGCCTGCGCCGTCGGCGGCGCATCCGGCTCCGGCGTGCAGGCCAGCACCCTGCCCTGGAATCGGCGCAGCACCAGGTTGTCATGGGCGATGGCCGGTTCACCACCACTGTGGTCAAGCAACTGTTCGCGCATAGCCGCCAGCCTCGCCGTGGATGGCGCGCGTGCGCCGAGGTCGCGTAACCAGAGACGCAGCACGGCATCGGCGTGGGAAGCGGGTAGCGCGCGCAGGCCTGACAGGTCCAGTTCGGCGAGCGTATCGGGATCGCGTCCTGGCGCGGCCAGCCGAGCCAGCTCGGTGCCCGCGAGATCGTCGAGCATGCGGGCGGCCTGCGCAAAGTGCGCGGCGGCCTGGGCAACATTGGCGCGCAAGGCGGGGAAATCCCGCTCCAGCAGCGGCAATTGCGCGCGCAAGGCGTTGCGCGCATAACGCGTGCTGTCGTTGGACGGATCATCGATCCATGCGAGTTCATGCGCGGCGCAATAGCTGTCGATGTCGGCACGCGGGACTTCGAGCCATGGCCGCAAAAGCATGATGTCGCCCGCTTCGTCCAGTTTGCGCATCGCAGGCATGCCGGACATACCCGCCACTCCCGCGCCGCGAAAGAGACGGAGCAGCACGGTTTCGACCTGGTCATCGAGATGGTGCGCGAACAGCAAAAAGCGGGCACCGCTCGCTCGGCACATGTCGCCGAGCGCTTCATAGCGCGCGCGCCTCGCGGCGGCCTCGATGCCCTCGCCCGTGCCGGCCTGCACTGACACGCGGCGCACGAAATAACCCAGCTCCCATCGCGCGCACAGATCCGCGCAGAATGCATCCCACGCATCGGCCTGCGCCTGCAGGCCATGGTGAACATGCAGGGCGACCACGCGGGCCGGCATGCGCCACGCAGACACGGCCGCCTGCGTGGCATGGAGAAGCGCTACGGAGTCGCGGCCGCCGGACAGCGCCACGGCCACCACCATGTCGGTAGCGCTTGCGCCCGTCCCGCCAGAAACAACAAAGGCCGCACTGGCCTGAAGAGCCTGTGCGACCTTGTCGGTCAGGCGATCGGACGGATCACTCCTGGGCGCCGGTTTCCTTGAACTTGCCATAGGCCAGCAGGCGCTCGTAGCGGCGCGCCTGCAGTTCCTTCACGCTCACGCCCTGGAACTGGCGCAGGGATTCAGCCAGCGAACGCTTGAGCATGGCGGCCATGCCCTTGACGTCGCGATGGGCACCACCCAGCGGCTCGCTCACGATCTTGTCGATCAGGCCCAGTGCCTTCAGGCGGTGGGCGGTCAGCCCAAGCGCTTCCGCGGCTTCCGGCGCCTTCTCGGCGGTCTTCCACAGGATCGAAGCGCAGCCTTCGGGCGAAATCACAGCGTAAGTCGCGAACTGCAGCATCTGCACTACGTCGCCCACGGCAATGGCCAGCGCACCGCCCGAGCCGCCTTCACCGATGATGGTGGCGATCAGAGGCACCTTCAGGCCGGCCATCACATACAGGTTGTGGCCGATCGCCTCGGACTGGCCGCGCTCCTCGGCGTCGATGCCGGGGAACGCGCCCGGCGTGTCGACGAACGTGAAGATCGGGAGGCCGAACTTGTCGGCCAGTTCCATCAGGCGCTTGGCCTTGCGGTAGCCCTCGGGCTTGGGCATGCCGAAATTGCGCATGGCGCGCTCTTTCGTGTCACGGCCCTTTTGGTGGCCGATCACCATGCACGACTGGCCGTTGAAGCGGGCCAGGCCACCGACAATCGAAAGGTCGTCGGCAAAGGTGCGGTCGCCATGCAGCTCGTGGAAATCGGTAAAGATTTCACGCACGTAGTCGAGCGTGTACGGGCGCTGCGGATGACGGGCGATCTGCGCAACCTGCCACGGGGTCAGGTTGGCGTAGATGTCCTTGGTAAGCTGCTGGCTCTTGCCGGCCAGCCGCGAAATCTCTTCGGAAATATCGACAGCCGAATCGTCCTGCACGAAACGCAGTTCTTCGATCTTTGCCTCGAGTTCGGCAATGGGCTGCTCAAAATCCAGGAAGGTGGTTTTCATAAAATCACACGTACCTGTCTGTGAAGGGGCGCATTCTACCGGAATTTGGCCGCTATCTTTGCGCCGGGCAGATAGCCTTTACTGCACCTGCAGCTACTTTTTCTTACGGCTATGCCTAATACGTCACCGGCAGCGGGTCCAGGCTACGCCACATGTACCATGTGGCCACCGTGCGCCAGGGCTCCCAGTTTGCCGCGACTTCTCGCGCTTCGCTACGGGTCACGGGCTCGCCGCTGAAGTAATTTGCCGAGATGGCGTTGATCAGCCCGATGTCGTCCAGAGGCAGCACGTTAGGCCGCATCAGGTTGAACATCAGGAACATTTCAGCCGTCCATCGGCCGATGCCGCGGATCTGCGTCAGCTCGGCGATGACGGCTTCATCGTCCATCACCGCCCATTCGTTCACGTGGACGCGGCCGGCCTTGAAGTGATCAGCCAGGTCGGTAATGTATTCCGCCTTGCGCCGCGAGAGCCCGCACGCAGCCAGCTTCTCGGGACCCGCCCGCAGGAACTGTGCCGGCGTGAGCTTGGGGCATGCCCCCACCAGCCGCTCCCAGACCGACTGCGCCGCCTTGACGGAGATCTGCTGGCCCACGACCGAGCGAGCGAGGGTGATGAACGGATCGCCGCGAGAGACCAGATGGGCCGGACCATAGGTCGGGATCATCTTGCGCAGGATGCGGTCGCGCTTCATCAGGTCGGCACAGGCCTCGTCCCAATAGGCCGGGCGTACGGCGTCGATGACGGTCTCGACCGGCAACGGCAAAACCTCGGCTTCCGGCAGCGCGACCTTCCCTTCCTTGGCGCTGCCTTTGGCGGCACGGGAGCTGGTGGTCTTGGCCGGTGCGGCGGGCTTGCGCGCGGCAGCGTTCAAGCACGCCTCCATTCGGTCGCACCGCCCGGCTTGTCTTCCAGCACGATGCCTGCGGCCAGAAGATCCGCGCGGATGCGGTCGGCTTCAGCGAAGTTGCGTTCGGCCTTGGCAGTCTTGCGCGCGGCGATCAAACCTTCGATCTCATCCGGCGACGGGCCGTCGACCTTTTTGCCACCTTGCAGGAACGTGTGCGGATCGCGTTCGAGCAGGCCCAGCGTGCCAGCCAGTCCCTTCAGTTGGCGTGCGGCCACCGAAGAGCCCGTACGGTTGACTTCGCTGGCCAGATCGAACAGCACGGACACCGCAATCGGCGTGTTGAAGTCATCGCACATGGCTTCGGCAAAGCGCTTTGCGTGCGCCTCTTCCCAGTCCACGGCATAGCCGCCGGGCTGCGTGTCCTTGAGCGCCGTGTAGAGCCGCGTCAGCGCATGGCGCGCGTCGTCGAGGTGGGCATCGCTGTAGTTCAGCGGGCTGCGGTAGTGCGCGCGCAGGATGAAGAAGCGCACGACTTCCGCGTCGTACTCCTTCAGCACTTCGCGGATGGTGAAGAAGTTGCCGAGCGATTTCGACATCTTCTCGTCATTCACGCGCACGAAACCGTTGTGCATCCACACATTGACGAACGGCTTGCCGCTCGCACCTTCAGACTGGGCAATTTCGTTCTCGTGGTGCGGGAACTGCAGGTCGGCACCACCGCCGTGGATGTCGAAATGCTCGCCCAGCAGCGTGCAGCTCATGGCCGAGCATTCGATGTGCCAGCCCGGGCGGCCCATGCCCCACTTCGAATTCCACTTGCTCTCGGGCGGCTCGCTTTCCTTGGCCGACTTCCACAGCACGAAATCGAGCGGGTCCTGCTTGGCATCGTTGGCGGTCACACGCTCGCCGGCGCGCAGATCTTCCAGCGACTTGCCGGAGAGCTTGCCGTAGCCATCGAACTTGCGCACCGAGTAGTTCACGTCGCCGTCCGTAGCCTGATAGGCCAGGCCATTGGCTTCGAGCTTGCCAATCAGGTCCAGCATCTGCGGCACATAGTCGGTCGCGCGCGGCTCATGGTCCGGTCGGACGATCCCCAACGCGTCGGCATCCTCGTGCATGTACTGGATGAAGCGGGTAGTCAGCTGGCCAATGGTTTCGCCGTTTTCGGCGGCGCGGCGGATGATCTTGTCGTCGATGTCCGTGATGTTCTGGACAAAGGTCACGTCATAGCCCGCGGCGCGCAGCCAGCGATGCACCATGTCGAACACCACCATCACGCGCGCGTGGCCAACGTGACAGTAGTCGTAGACGGTCATGCCGCATACGTACATGCGGACTTTGCCCGGCTCGATCGGCACGAAAGGCTGTTTCTCACGCGCGAGCGTGTTGTAGATGTTCAGAAGCTGCATGAAGCAATGTGTGTGATGTGAGGTGGCTGCCGGTATGCCGTCGCCCGGCCCTGTATCCTTCGTGGGGCCCCAAGCGGCGGCGCACGCGCGCAAACACCGGAGCCCCATATCTTACCGGAAGCGCCCTGCCCGCACCCATGGCGAACGGCTGCCCGGCACGCACACGGTGCCGCGGCGCGCACGTGCGTCGTGCCGGCGGTGGCGCTTTGCTAGAATGCCGCGGAGTATAACGGACCCATTCTCGATGAGCCTGACCCTGCCCTCCCGGCGCTTCGCCCCGGCGCGCCACGCCATGACCGCACTGGCCGTGCTTGCCGCGCTGGCAGGCACCGCCCATGCGCAGAACGGCCCGCTGTCCCTGGCAGCCCCGACCGCGCCGCCTTCGGGCCCGCGCTCGGCAGATCCCGGCATGGACAAGGCCGAACGCGCCGCCGCCGGCAAACGCTACGACGAAGCCATCTCCGGCTTCGACCGCGTGCTGGCCGCCAATCCGCGCAACGCGCAGGCCCGTTTCGAACGTGCCTGGGCCATGGCCCAGGCCGGACGCGAGGACCAGGCAATCCAGGCGTTCGCCGAGATGGCGCAGGACTTTCCGGAGCTGCCCGAGCCGCACAACAACCTGGCGCTGCTCTACGCAAAGCGCGGCGACCTGAAGCGCGCCGAGGCCGAACTGCTGCTGGCCACGGAGGTGAAGCCGGACTTCGCCATCGGGTACACCAACCTTGGCGACGTCTACCGCCGCCTGGCCGAGCAGTCCTATGCCGAAGCGCTGCGCCGCAACCCCGGCGATACGCGCGCCGGCGCTGCAATGCGGCAGTTGCGGCCGGCCGGAAGCCAGCCGAAGCCAGCCATCCCGTCGGTGACCGCCCCGGCCAGTGCTCCCGCCGCGCGCTGATACCCGCCACCAGACATTGCCTGTTCCGCTGCCGGGCTGCCAAGGCCCGGCAATCACCAATCTACCGGAGCTTCAGTCATGATCCGTTCCCGCCGCATCCTCCTGGCCGGCCTGAGCGCCGCCGCGCTGGCGCTGTCCGCATTGCCGTCGATGGCACAGCAGACGCAGAAAGCCGAACGTGTGCAGTTCGTCACCAACCAAGGCAAGTTCACCGTCGAGGTCTATCCCGACGCGGCGCCCAAGACCGTCGCCAACTTCATGGAATATGTGAAGAGCGGCTTCTACAGCGGCACCATCTTCCACCGCGTGATCAACGGCTTCATGGTCCAGGGCGGGGGCTTCGACCGCGAGATGAAGGAAAAGCCGACGCGTGCTCCGATCCCGCTCGAAGCGCAGAACGGCCTGAAGAACAAGGCTGGCACCGTGGCCATGGCCCGCACCGCAAACCCGAATTCCGCCACCGCTCAGTTCTTCGTCAATGTGGTGGATAATCCGAATCTCGACTACCCGCAGCCGGACGGCAACGGCTACGCAGTATTCGGCAAGGTGGTGGAAGGCATGGATACGATCGAGAAGATCAAGAACGTGCCGACCACGGCCTACGGCCCCATGCGCAATGTGCCGGCTGCGCCCATTGTGATCGAGTCGGCCAGCGTCATTCAATAAACACCACCGTACAGAGGAAAGCCCATGTCCAAGGTCCAGCTCCAAACCAACCAGGGTGTCATCACCATCGAACTCGACGCCGAGAAGGCTCCGAAGTCGGTCGAGAACTTCCTGTCGTATGTCCGCAAAGGCCACTATGACAACACCATCTTCCACCGCGTGATCAAGAACTTCATGATCCAGGGCGGCGGCTTCGAGCCGGGCATGAAGCAAAAGGGCACCGATGCCCCGATCGAAAACGAGGCCGGCAACGGCCTGAAGAACGACAAGTACACCGTGGCCATGGCGCGCACCAACGCACCGCATTCCGCCACGGCCCAGTTCTTCATCAACGTGGTCGACAACGACTTCCTGAACTTCAGCTCGCCGACGCCGCAAGGTTTCGGCTACGCCGTGTTCGGCAAGGTCGTTGAAGGCACCGACGTGGTCGACCAGATCAAGGGCGTGCGCACCGGCAGCTCGGGCTTCCATCAGGACGTGCCGCTGGAAGACGTCGTGATCGAAAAGGCTGTGGTCGTCGAGTAAGAACGCGATCCATGCTTCACGATTGCGGCTTCATGCACGCTTCCCTGCCGACAACTACATCGACCTGGCCGCGCGCATGACCGCAATCCCCACCACGCCGGTGGCCGGTCCCCTCGAGGTACAGGCGCCGGCGTGGTTCATTTCCGATCTGCACCTGACGCCAGGCATGCCGCGCACGCTGGCCGCGTTCGAGCGCGTGCTCGAACGTGCCGCCATGGAAGCGCGCACGCTGTTCATCCTTGGCGATTTCTTCGAGTTCTGGGTCGGTGACGAAGAGACCAGTTCGCCGTTCGCCGCACGGGTGGCCACGGCGCTGCGCACGCTGGCAGGACGTGGCGTGCCGGTCTACCTGATGCACGGAAATCGCGATTTCCTGCTCGGCAAGCGCTTCGCCAAAGCGGCGGGAGCCACCTTGCTTCCGGATCCCACCGTCATTCTGTGCGCCGGCCAGCGCGTGGTGCTCAGCCATGGCGACATGCTGTGCACCGACGACGAGCGCTACAACCGTTTCCGACGATGGACCCGCAAGCGCTGGGTGCAACGGGTATTCCTCGCCCTGCCGCTGTCCGCACGTCTCGGCGTGGCCCGTCGGCTGCGTGCCGACAGCGAAGCCGGCCGCCAGCGCCAGGTTGACCAGGGACAGCCGACCCACGTCGTGTACGGAGATACCTCGCCGGCCGCGGTGACCGCCCTTCTCGAGGCCAGCGATGCCAGGCTGCTCGTCCATGGCCACACTCACCGGCCCGCACGGCATCAGGATGCCGCCGGCGTGCGATGGGTGCTGACCGATTGGGATCTCGATGGCAGCCAGCCGCGCGCCGCGGTGCTGCAGCTCGACGAAGGCGGCTTTCACGTGCTGCCGCAGACGACATAAGGGGCAGCCGCGGCTGCCCCTAATTTTTTGCTTCGCCGTCGCCTGTCGCCTACTTCATCAGCCTGCGCAGTTCGCTGGCATCGAAGCGGTCGTTCGGCGTGTTCTCGAGATGCTCGCCCAGGCGATCGAGTGCGGCCAGTACGGCCTCGATACGATCATTCTGCTTGGCTGCATTGTCGATCAGCCCCTTGAGCGCGAGAGACACCGGATCATCCGCATTAGGCGTGATGCCATAGGCTGAGAACTCCTGCTTCGCACCCTGCTGCGATGTCGGCGCGTCGGGCAGGATGATACGCGCCGGAATGCCCACCGCCGTCGCACCGGGAGGCACGGGCTTGAGCACCACGGCATTGGAGCCCACACGAGCGCCGTCACCGACCACGAAACCGCCAAGCACCTTGGCGCCCGCGCTGACCACCACGTTGGCGCCCAGCGTCGGATGCCGTTTCTGGCCCTTGTACAGCGACGTACCGCCCAGCGTCACGCCCTGGTAGATCGTGCAGTCGTCGCCGATCTCCGCGGTTTCGCCGATCACCACACCCATGCCGTGGTCGATAAATACGCGACGGCCCAGCTTCACCGCAGGATGAATCTCGATGCCGGTGAGAAAGCGGGACCAGTGCGAGATCCAGCGTCCCAGCCAATGAAAGCCGCCATTCCAGCAAGCGTGGGCAAAGCGGTGGAACACCACGGCATGCAGGCCGGGATAGCAGGTCAGGACTTCGAGGCGGCTGCGCGCGGCGGGATCGCGCAGCATGATGGTGTCGATATCTTCCTTCAGACGAGAGAACATCTTGGTCGTGTCGTGTTGCCGCGCCGTGCGCCAGCCGCGCGGGCATCTGCCGTGGGCTCGGTCGCCGGCGCGGTCATTGGCCGGTGAAAACGGGGATCCGGGAGTGTAAGAGATTTGCGGCCCCGATGCCGTCAGGGACATTGGCTTCGACGCGTGTTCAACATCGCTGGGACAGGGACGCGCGACCAGCCACCGGCCTGCGCGCGCATCGGCGCGTCGCAGTGGGGAAACTCGGTGTCTGGGCCTGGTTCTGCGCCACGGTTCAATGTTCCTCTTGCCTGGCCGGTGTGGACGGCCCTGATTGTTCTGGCTTGGTGCGACCGCCGCGCACGGCGATCAGCATGTGCTTGGCGATGCCGCGCAGGATGTTCACTTCCTCACGCTCCAACCCGGCACGTGCGAGCAGCCGCCGCAGGCGCGTCATCAGCTTGCGCGGATTGGCCGGGTCCAGGAAGCCAATCGCTTCCAGCCCCTGCTGCAGGTGGCCGAACATCGATTCGACCTGCTCCGCCGTCGCCGGCTCACCAGCATAGCCGATATTGCCACTGTCGTCCGGCGCGGCCTGCGCCCGGTCCAGCAGCGCCAGGCGCATCTCGTAGGCAATGAGCTGCACGGCCTGGGCCAGATTGAGCGAGGCATAGACCGGATTGGCGGGGATATGCGTCACCGCCACGCAGCGCTCGACGACGTCGTTGGGCAGGCCGTAGCGCTCGTTGCCGAATACGAATGCGATCTCGTCCCCGGCCCGGGCAGCCAGCGACTCGGCACCGCGTGCGGCAGCGTCACGCGGCAGCAGCCGGGGCGGGCCGAACTCGCGTTGCCGTGCGGTCATCGCCACGGTCTGCGTGGCCCCCTCCAGCGCGGCTTCGATGCTGTCCACAATCACCGCGCCGGCCAGCACGTCGTCAGCGCCGCTGGCCATGGCCACGGCATCCGGGTGCTCGCGCACGCCAGGCTCACGTGGCGAGACCAGCACCAGGCTGCCAAAGCCCATGGTCTTGATCGCGCGCGCCACCGAGCCGACATTGCCGGGGTGGCTGGTTTCGACCAGCACAAAGCGCACGCGGGCGAACATGCCGTCCGCAGGCATGGCCAGCGCGGCCGTTCCGGCGGCCTGGCTCGTCTCGTTTGCCGGGTTCATATACAATTCAGCTTCTTCTTCGGCGCGGCGCCGATATTTTGCTTGCCAGCGAGACGCTTGCAGCACATATGGCGACGCCCCACGTTCTTCTACAATTCGTTGTGTTGTCAGCTGCCCGGACCCCGGTGCGCGAAATCGTTCGCGCCATGGCGGAAATCCGGTGCGGCCTGGAGAGATTCATGCATCCGATGCTCAATATCGCCATCAAGGCGGCCCGCAAGGCGGGTTCCATCATCAACCGCGCGTCGCTAGACGTCGATCTGGTGCGCGTTTCGCGCAAACAACACAACGATTTCGTGACCGAGGTCGACAAGGCTGCCGAAGCGGCGATCATCGAGATCATCCGCACTGCCTACCCCGAACACGCCATTCTAGCGGAAGAGTCCGGCCAGTCCTGGGCCGAGGGCGAAGACCAGCACGAGTACACCTGGGTCATCGACCCGCTCGACGGCACCACCAACTTCATCCACGGCTTCCCGCAATACGCCGTATCGATCGCCCAGCTGCATCGTGGCGTTCCGTCGCAGGCCGTGGTCTACGACCCGACCCGTGACGAACTGTTTACCGCGAGCAAGGGCGCCGGCGCATTCCTGAACAACCGCCGCATCCGCGTCACGCGCCGCGACAAGCTGGCCGATTGCCTGATCGGCACCGGCTTCCCGTTCCGCGACCTCGAAGGCGTGGACGAGTACCTGGAAATCTTCGCGCTGATGACGCGCAGCTGCGCTGGCCTGCGCCGCCCTGGCGCCGCCGCGCTGGACCTCGCCTATGTGGCGTGCGGCCGGCTGGACGGCTTCTTCGAAAGCGGCCTGAAGCCCTGGGATATGGCTGCCGGCATGCTACTGATCACTGAATCGGGCGGCCTGGTCGGCAACTACGCCGGCGAAGCGCGCCAAATGGAACAAGGCGAAGTGTTGGCCGGCAACCCGAAGGCCTTTGCCCAGATGGTTCGCCTGCTGTCGCCGTACTCGCTGGACAACGCCAAGCCCGCCGCCACGGCCTGAGTTCCTGCCTCTTATACGCAAGGCGCCCGCCACTCCGGCGGGCGTTTTTGTTTTTGCGCCGCCCGCGACGTCGGGCCGCGATGATCCACGTCAAGGTCGCTGCAGCCGTGCTTGCTCAGAATGGGAATGCCATAGCACATTTCTGAGGAGGCCCCGCATGTTCCCTGAATACCGCGACCAGATTTCCCTGCTGAAGACGCAGGACGCTCATTTCGCACGGCTGTTCGATCGCCACAACCAGCTGGACCAGGAAATCCACAATATGGAAGCCGGCATCCTGCACGGCACCACCATGGAGATCGAGCGCCTCAAGAAGGAAAAGCTTCAGCTCAAGGACCAGCTCTACGCCATCCTGCGCAATACACAGGCTTGATCATGGCAGGAACCAACCATGACACCAGCGCGGCTGACGCAGTCCGCGCCACCGCACGCGGCGACGTGCTGCCCACCAATACGACCCGCTCGGCCGAGCGCAACGAGGTGAACGATGCCATCGGCGCCGCCGTCCAGCTCGCGGCGAACAGCATGCAGGACGTGCTTGCCCATCAGGACAAGGACAGCGTGCTGGATTCGATCCGCGCGCTGATGGACGGGCTCTCGCCCGACGAGGCCGGGCAGTTGCGCAGCCTGATCCTCGAAGGCGACCCGGGCGCCTGGCAGGCCGGCCGCAACCGGCATCCGGACGAGGAACTGTCTGCGGCCTGGCGCGACGGCGCGTATCCGTACCAGAACCTGATGTCGCGCCGCAATTACGAGAAGCAGAAGTACCGCCTGCAGGTCGAACTGCTGAAGCTGCAGGCCTGGGTGCGCGAGACCGGCCAGCGCGTGGTGATCGTGTTCGAAGGGCGCGACGCGGCTGGCAAGGGCGGCACCATCAAACGCTTCATGGAACACATGAACCCGCGCGGCGCGCGCGTGGTCGCACTGGAAAAGCCCACCGAGTCCGAACGGGGGCAATGGTACTTCCAGCGCTACGTGCAGCACCTGCCGTCAGCCGGCGAGATCGTGCTGTTCGACCGTTCCTGGTACAACCGCGCGGGCGTGGAACACGTGATGGGCTTCTGCTCGCCGCAGGAGTACCAGGATTTCCTGCAGCAGGCACCGGAATTCGAGCGCCATCTGGTTCGCAGCGGCATCCACTTGTTCAAGTTCTGGTTCTCGGTCAGCCGGCATGAACAGCGCCGCCGCTTCAAGGAACGCCAGGTCCATCCGCTCAAGCAATGGAAGCTGAGCCCCGTGGATATCGCCTCGCTCGACAAGTGGGATGCATACACACGCGCCAAGGAAGCGATGTTCGCCCATACGGACACCGCCGATGCACCGTGGACGGTGATCCGCTCGGATTGCAAGAAGCGCGCGCGCCTGAATGCGCTGCGCTTCATCCTGTCGCGCTTTCCTTACGGCAACCGCGACACCACGGCGATTGGCCAGCCGGACCCGCTGATCGTCGGACGCGCGCTCGCCAACTGACCAGTCCTTCCCGCCCCCCCTCTTTCCGTCATTGAAAGGAATACCATGTTCAAGCACATCCTGCTCCCGGTCGATGGCTCGGAGCTTTCGCACAAGGCCGTTTCCGCCGCCATTGAGTTCGCGCGTGCGACTGGCGCCAGGCTGACCCCCTATATGTCCGTGGAAGAGTATCCCTACGTCCTGTCGACCGACTCCAGCCATGAAAAGCGCGACGTGTTCCAGCAACGGATGGAAGCTGCCGCCAGGCAAGAGCTTTCGCGCATCGAGGCTGCCGCGGCACTGGCGGGCGTGCCGTGCACGGGACACGTCTCGACAGCCTCGGCGCCGTTCCGCGGGATCATCAATTCCGCACAGCATCTCGCTTGCGACGTCATTTTCATGGCATCGCATGGCCGCAGCGGCATCGCGGGGCTGCTGCTCGGCAGTGAAACCCAGAAGGTGCTGACGCACAGTACGATTCCGGTACTCGTGTTCCGCTGATATTGGTTCAACGCCCTCTCTCCACCGGCATAGCGGCGGCTATGCCGGCCATCCTCCAGATTTCCCGGCCCTACGCGCTGGGGTCACAAGCCCGCCTGCGGTAAACTCCCTACTTTGGCCGTCCGGACACAATCCGGGCGCGCATCCGCGCGCTGCGGAATCACATGCCGGGGAAGAGACGGCAACGACCCGCAACGTCGTGCGGGCTACGCTGCCGGCTACGCCGCAAGGCCACGCCAGACAAGGGAATGCAGGAGAAAATCGAATTGAATCAGGAAGTTGCGAAGCCCCTTGCGGAGAAGCACACTCCGATGATGCAGCAATATTTGCGCATCAAAGCGGACCATCCGGACACTTTGCTCTTCTACCGGATGGGCGACTTCTACGAGCTGTTTCACGACGATGCCGAAAAGGCCGCGCGGCTGCTCGATATCACGCTGACCGCGCGCGGCAGTTCCAACGGCGTGCCGATCCGCATGGCGGGCATTCCGTTCCATTCGGCGGACCAGTACCTCGCCAAGCTCGTGAAGCTTGGCGAGTCGGTCGCGATCTGCGAACAGATCGGCGACCCGGCCGCGAGCAAGGGCCCTGTCGAGCGCAAGGTGGTGCGCATTGTCACGCCTGGCACGCTGACCGACGCCTCGCTGTTGCCGGACAAGTCCGATACGTTCCTGATGGCGGTCCATCAGCAGACCACGCGGCGCGGCGTCAGCAAGACCGGGCTGGCCTGGCTGAACCTGGCTAGCGGCGAACTTCGGCTGATGGAATGCGAAGCGGCACAGCTCGCGCGCGAATTCGAACGCATCCGCCCCGCCGAATTGCTCTACGCGGACGGCATCGATTTGCCTGCCGTGGCATGCGCGCGCACGCGGCTACCGGAGTGGCACTTCGACCAGGATGCCGGCACGCGCCGCCTGCTCGAACAGCTTGGCGTGGCGAGCCTGGAACCCTTCGGGTGCGCCGGGCTCGGCGCCGCGATCGGTGCGGCCGGCGCGCTGCTGAACTATGCGGCGACCACGCAGGGCCAGTCGCTGCGCCATGTGCGTGACATCAAGGTCGAGCGCGAATCGGAATTCGTCGGGCTGGACTCGGCCACGCGTCGAAACCTGGAGCTGACCGAGACGCTGCGTGGCGGCGAATCGCCCACGCTGTTCTCTCTGCTGGATACCTGCGCGACGGCGATGGGCAGCCGCGCGCTGCGCCACTGGCTGCATCACCCGCTACGCGATCCCGCGCTGCCGCGCGCACGACAGCAGGCCATCGGCGTGCTGATCGACCACGGCATCGACGACCTGCGCAGCGCATTACGCAAGCTTGCTGACGTCGAGCGCATTACCTCGCGCTTGGCGCTGCTGAGCGCGCGCCCGCGCGATTTGTCTTCGCTGCGCGATACGCTGCGCGCGTTGCCGCATGTGCGCGCGTGCCTGCAGGCCGAGCCGGACAGCTCGCTGCTGTCGCTGACCGTCGCCGAACTCGCCGTGCCGCAAGCCTGCCTGGACCTGCTGATCTCCGCGGTCGCCGAGGAGCCCGCCACGGTCGTGCGCGACGGCGGCGTGATCGCGCGCGGCTATGACGCGGAACTCGACGAGCTGCGCGATATTTCCGAGAACTGCGGCCAGTTCCTGGTCGACCTGGAATCGCGCGAGCGTACCCGCACCGGCATCGCCAACCTGCGTGTCGAGTACAACCGCGTGCATGGCTTCTACATCGAAGTCACGAACGGCCAGGCCGACAAGGTGCCCGACGATTACCGCCGGCGCCAGACGCTCAAGAACGCTGAACGCTATATCACGCCCGAGCTGAAAGCCTTCGAGGACAAGGCGCTGTCGGCGCAGGACCGTGCGCTAGCGCGCGAGAAGCAGCTCTACGACGTGCTGCTGCAGGCGCTGCTGCCGCATATCGGCGAACTGCAACGCGTGGCCGGTGCTCTGGCGCGGCTTGACGTGCTGGCCTCGCTGGCCGAGCGCGCGCAGACGCTGGACTGGTCGTGCCCGGAGCGCGTGGGCGACAACGTGATCGACATCGTGCAGGGCCGCCATCCCGTGGTGGAAGGCCAGCTCGCTGCCGAATCCGTGCCATTCATCGCCAACGACTGCCAGCTCAACGAGGCGCGCAAGTTGCTGCTGATCACCGGCCCGAACATGGGCGGTAAGTCGACCTTCATGCGGCAGACCGCGCTGATCGTGCTGCTCGCCTGCGTGGGCGCCTACGTACCGGCCCGGCGCGCAGTGATCGGCCCCGTGGACCGCATCTTTACGCGTATCGGCGCCGCCGACGACCTGGCGGGCGGACGCTCTACGTTCATGGTCGAGATGACCGAGGCGGCGGCGATCCTGCACCACGCCACGCCTGCCAGCCTGGTGCTGATGGACGAGATTGGGCGCGGCACCTCGACCTTCGACGGGCTCGCACTGGCCTGGGCGATCGCACGCCACCTGCTGTCGCACAACCGTAGCCACACGCTGTTCGCAACCCACTACTTCGAACTCACGCAACTGCCGCAGGAGTTCCCGCAGGCTGCGAACGTGCACCTGTCGGCCGTTGAACATGGCGACGGCATTGTCTTCCTGCACGCGGTGCAGGACGGCCCCGCCAGCCAAAGCTACGGCTTGCAGGTCGCGCAGCTCGCCGGCGTGCCGCAGCCCGTGATTCGCGCCGCACGCAAGCATCTCGCATGGCTCGAACAGCAGTCGGCCGATGCCACGCCGACGCCGCAGCTCGACCTGTTCGCCCCGCCGCCACATCCTGACACGAGCGACGACGACGAGCCTGTCAGCATTGGAAAACCTGTGCAAGTCGCATTGCTGCCCGAACAGGCAGCTGTGCTCGACGCGCTCTCGGATCTGGACCCGGACAGCCTCACTCCACGTGCTGCGCTGGATGCGCTCTACCGGCTCAAGGTGCTGGCTGGCGAGGTTGTCGACGCCGCATGAATGCTTCGGGCAGCCGGCTCCGTGGCCGGGCGTTGATCATTGCCGCATTGCTGCCGTTGCTGGCCGCCATGTCAGTGTCCGCCGCCGCGCCAGCCCGCCGCGCGGGCAAGACCACTGGCCCGGAGACCATCCGCATCGCGTTGCTGGCGGACCTACCGCAATGGCCGGCAGCCGAAGACCGCTTCGCCGCCCTCCTCGACCTGCTGGCCGAGCGCAAACTGGACCTCGTTGTCCATGCAGGCGGTATCAAGGGCGATACGGAGTCATGCGGCGATGCGGTGCTGCAGGCGCGGCAACACCTGCTCGACCAGTCGCCGCTGCCGCTGGTGTTCGTGCCTGGCGAAACCGACTGGGCCGAATGCCACCTGCCGGTCAATGGCAATTTCGATGCCGTGGAGCGGCTCAACCGCTTGCGCGAGCTGTTCTTTCCGGAGGATGCCACGCTGGGCAGGCATCCGCGTGCCGTCGTGCGGCAGTCGGACCAGGCCATGTTCCGCAGCTTCCGCGAGAATGTGCGGATCAGCCTCGGCAATATTCTGCTGGTCGGCCTGAATGTTCCTGGCGACAACAACCACTATCGTAACGAAGGTGGCCGCAACGGGGAGTTTGAGGATCGTCGTGAGGCCAACCGGCAATGGCTCGCGCGCGCGTTCTCGATCGCGCAGCAGCATGGCATGACGGGGCTCATCATCGTCGCACATGGCGATCCGCAGTTTGGCAACGGCTGGGAGAAACGCGGCAAGCCGTCGCTGCTTGACGGATTCATGCGCCGGCGCCCGCGTGATGGCTACCTCGAGTTCAAGCGACAGTTGCGCGAAATGGCTGGCCGCTATCGAGGGCAGGTGCTGCTCGTGCACGCGAGCAGCAATGGTTTTCGCACCGACAAGCCATTGCGTGATACCACGGGCAAGGCGATGCAAAACTTCACGCGCGTGGCGCTGCCGGCCGGCACGACGGCGCAATGGACTGAACTGATCGTGACACCGCAAGCGGCCTCGCCGTTCAGCGTGGTGCTGAAGGATGGAGTCGGAAATTAGCCGGCGCTCGCCATAAAACAAAAGAGCCGGCATGACCGGCTCTTTTGCTGACATCGCTTTCGCGAGATCTCAGTGCAGCGTACGCGGGGTGTCGTCGTCATCTTCATCGGCCACCTCGACGCCCGATGCGCCGTGCGCGTGGCCGTGTTCGATTTCCTCGGCCGTGGCTTCACGCACTTCGGACACCTTCAGCCAGAAGCGCAGCGCCATGCCGGCCAGCGGATGGTTGCCGTCGAGCACCACCTTGTCTTCGGCCACATCGGTCACGGTGTAGATGACGGAGTCTTCTTCATCGCCATCCTCCGGCATGCCTTCGAACTGCATGCCGACTTCGAGCGGCTCGGGGAAACGGTCGCGCGGCTCGACCTTGACGAGGTCGGCGTCGTAGTCGCCAAATGCGTCTTCGGGTTCCAGCTGCAACTGAGTCTCGAAGCCAGTGTCGTGGCCGTCGAGTGCTTCCTCGATCTTGGGGAACGTGCCATCATAGCCGCCGTGCAAGTAGACCATGGCCTCATCCGATTCCTCGATCAGATTGCCTTGCGCATCCGACAGCTTGTACACCACGGACACCACCGTGTTCTTAGCGATTTTCAATTCTTGACTCCATGAACGATTCCGCATTATACGCGCACGCCCTGCCACCTGGCCCCGTCGATCCGGATGCACCGCTGGGCCTTCTAGGTGGCATGACGCCCGCTGCTTTCATGCGCGATATCTGGCAACGGAAACCGCTGTTGATTCGACAGGCATTTCCCGAAATTGTGCCGCCTGTGTCGCGCGAGGCGCTTTTCGCGCTAGCCGACCGGGACGAAGTCGAGTCGCGCCTGGTGACGCACTTCCGCAACAGGTGGAAGCTCGAGAACGGCCCGTTCGCCGCCGACAACCTGCCGACCATCAAGACTAAACAGTGGACCCTGCTGGTGCAGGGTGTCAACCTCCATGACGCGGCCGCGGCCGACCTGATGGGTCAGTTCCGCTTCGTGCCCGACGCGCGCCTGGACGACCTGATGATCAGCTACGCGACCGACGGTGGCGGTGTCGGTCCGCACTTCGATTCCTACGACGTGTTTCTGCTGCAGGTTTCGGGCCGGCGCCGCTGGCGCATCTCGTCGCAGACGAAGCTCGATCTCGTACCGGATATGCCGCTGAAGATCCTGGCCGACTTCAGTGCCGAAGAGGAATGGGTGCTCGAGCCCGGCGACATGCTCTACCTGCCCCCGCAGTATGCGCACGATGGCATTGCCGAAGGCGAATGCATGACATGCTCGATCGGCTTCCGCGCGCCTGCGTACCGCGAACTTGCGGGCCATTTCCTTGCGTGGCTGTCCGAGACTGTCGAAGACAACGAAGACCTCGGCGGTCGTTATGCGGATCCTGGCGAGCGTGCGGCAAAGCATCCCGCGCAACTGCCGGCCGGCATGGCGAAGGCTGTCGCGCAGCGCCTCAAGGCCTTGCAATGGAACGGTGCGATGGTGTCGGAATTCGTGGGTACCTACCTGTCCGAACCGAAGCCAACGGTCGAGTTTGCCCAGGTGCCCGATATCCCGATGCGGCAGTATGCCAAGCTCGCGCGCACGCATGGCGTCGTATTGGCACCCGGTTCGATTGCGCTCTATGACAACACGCATTTCTTCCTGAATGGTGAAGCATACGAGCCCGAGCCGGAACTGGCACAGTGGTTGCGTCGATTGGCCGATTATCGGCAACTTTCCGCAAAGGAAGTGGAGACATGTGCCGGCCTGCCGGATCTGCTTGATACCTTCCATCACTGGACACTAGAGGGCTGGTTGCAGCTTTCACCGGCGGCACTGTAATAATGCGTAACATTGCAATTCCGTAAATTTTCACGCTACACAAGCCGGGAAAACGCGGATATAATCGTCGGCTGGCTAGTACTGTGTACCACTGCATTTGTCGGCACCGGGAGAGCCTCTATTTTGCAGTTCAAGAGCGATAATTACCGGTAATTATTCATCGCCTGTTTTTTTGGTTATTACAAGTTAAAGGACGAACAATGAAGAAGTCTCTCCTGATCGCATCGCTGCTGGCCGCTGTTGCTCTCGCCGCCTGCGGCAAGAAGGAAGAAGCTGCTGCTCCGGCTGCTGACACCGCCGCTCCGGCTGCTGCCGCTCCCGCCGCTGAAGCTTCGGCTCCTGCCGCTGAAGCCCCGGCCGCTCCGGCTGCTGAAGCCTCGGCCCCGGCTGCTGACGCATCGGCTCCGGCCGCTGACGCTTCGGCTCCGGCTGCCAAGCAGTAATTGGTTCGTACCAACAAAAAAACCGACCTTCGGGTCGGTTTTTTTGTTTCTGCGGCGACCGCGCTAGCCACCACCAGCGCTTTCAGGCCATCAAATCTGATCGCCTCTTACCCCCGGACTGACTGCCAGTCCAGCCCCGCTTCCTGATCCGCCACCAGCACGTCCGTCGGCAATGCGCCAAGCGCAGACGCCAGCGCCGCCGTGGCAAGTTCACGCGTATTGTTCTGCTTGCTCAGGTGCGCCGCGACCACGCGATTCAGTCCGCTATGGGAAACCTGTGCGAGGATGCTTGCCGCGACCTCGTTGGCCAGGTGACCGAGATCTCCGCCGATGCGACGCTTGAGAGAAGCCGGATAGACCGAGTTGCGCAACATCTCGCGATCGTGGTTGCATTCGAGCACCAGTGCGTCGACGCCTGACAGGCGCGCCGTCACATATGGCGTTTCCATTCCGATATCGGTCAGCACACCAAGGCGTGCATCCCCATCGGACAGCACGAATTGCAGAGGTTCGCGCGCATCGTGCGGCACGGTATAGGGCAGCACCTGCAGGCCGCCGATGCTGAACACATGGTCTGCACCGCAGACGCGCACGTCCGCCAACGCGGCGCCTCGCATATGCTGGGTGGCCAGCCATGTGCCATGGCTCGTATACACAGCAATGTCATGCCGGGCAGCGAATGGGTAAGCGGAGCCGACGTGATCGCCATGCTCGTGCGTCACCAGCACAGCATCGAGCTGGTCAGGCGTGACACCAAGGCGCTCGAGGCGCCTGGCCGTCTCGCGGATGCCGAAGCCGCAGTCCAGCAGGATGCGGGTAGTGGTGGTTCCTTCGCGGGATTCAACCAGCAGCGAGTTGCCCTCGCTGCCACTGCCAAGAAAGGCAAAGCGCATCATGCAAGCGCCCGCCTCATGACAAATCGCGTAGACCGGGCCGTGCGGCCCGTTCGATCGACCGGCACTCTACGTGTCAGTGGAGTTGCTCGTCGAGCAGCGAGAGGATGCGCTTGCCGACTTCGCCGTTCTCCGGCTGGCCGGCATCGTTGAGCACCGTCACCAGCGTGCCCGAGCCCGTGCCTTTGAGCGCCACGCGGTACTTCTTCGCGGTCTTCGGATCATCCGGCTTGGTGAACAGCTTCGAGAAGAAGCCACGGCTGTCGACGTTGGTGCGCGGGTCGACGTAGCGCACGTAGTACAGGCCCTGGGCACGGTCGCGGTCTTCGACGGTGAAGTTCACGCGATCAAGCGACAGGCCCACCGAACGCCAGGCGCGATCGAAAGGCTCGGGAATCTGCAGCGCCGGCGAGCCATTGACCTGCGACAGGTAGGACTTGCTGGCGGCCGATGCGGCATCACCCGCGACCGCAGCACCGGTCGCCTCGGCCGCAGCACCAGCCGCTGCGGCGTTGCCCACCGGCGTCGGGTTCTTGGCCATCTGGTTAGCCTGCTCCTTCTGCACGCCCAGGCGTTGCGCAAGGCGCGAAAGGAATTCGGCTTCCAGCTCCGGATCGGCCGGACGCGGCGTCCAGACGGTCGTCGACTTGTCGACGCCAGTCAGTTGCTCCTGCGCGCCACGATGGCTGATGAAGACTTCGAGCGTGCCGTTCTGCGAGCGCTCGACGCGCGTGCGGAACTTGTCGCGCTCCGACGTCGAGTACAGGCCGTCGAACACCTTGCCGATCGTATTGCGGATGATGTCCTGCGGAATCTTGGCGCGGTTTTCCGCCCAGTCCGTTTCCATGATGCCGGTCTCAGGCGAATCCTGGACCAGCAGGAAACCGCTTTCCTGCCAGAATCCACGCAGCGACTGCCACAGCTGGTCGGCGCGCATGCCGTTGCTGATCACGAGCCAGCGCTGGTTGCCGTCGCGCTCCATGCGGATGCCCTGCGCCGAAGGCAGGACGTTTTCCGTCGGCGAGGCCTCGCGGGTCTTGGTCGCCTGGCTGTAGTTCGACAGCGTCGAGGTGTTCGTACCACCCTGGTCCGGCACGGAATAGCGGCGATCGCCATCCAGCTTGGTCAGGTCAGGCGGAATGTCGAGCGACGGCGTACGCTTGGAAGCCGACGACTTGTAGTCGATCTTGTCCGGCTGCATCGCATCGTTGATGCTGCTGCAGCCCGTGATCACACCCGCGGCAAGCACGGGCACAACCAGTGCGGCGCGGCGGACTTGCGTCGCGCCACGGCGGTTAAGCTTGAGTTTCATTGACACGCAATCCTAGTTGAGGGGACGGCACGGGTGCGCCGGAAAATCAGCGCAGCAGGCCAGCGGCGGCCAGTGCCTTGCGCACGGTCTCGTGATTGGACTCCAGCAGCGGCGTGAGCGGCAGGCGGATGCCGCCTTCCATCTTGCCCATCTGCTGCAGAGCCCACTTGACCGGAATCGGGTTGGCTTCGACGAACATCGCCTTGTTCAACTCGATCAGTTCCATGTGCAGGCGGCGCGCGGTCACCACGTCGCCCTTGAGCGCGGCCACGCACATTTCGTGCATCTTGCGCGGCGCCACGTTGGCGGTCACCGAGATATTGCCTTTGCCGCCCAGCAGGATCAGCGCCACGGCGGTCGGATCGTCACCGCTGTAGATCGCAAAGCCTTCCGGCGCATCCTTGATCAGTTGCGCGGCGCGGTCGATGTTGCCGGTCGCTTCCTTCACCCCGACGATGCCTGGCACCTGCGCGAGGCGCAGGATGGTGTCGTTGGTCATGTCCGCAACGGTGCGGCCCGGCACGTTGTACAGCAGCACCGGCAGTTCCACCGCCTCGGCGATGGTGCGGAAATGCCGGTACATGCCTTCCTGGGTCGGCTTGTTGTAGTACGGCACGACCTGGAGCGAGGCGTCGGCGCCAACCTTCTTGGCGAAGGCCGTCAGCTCGATGGCTTCCTTGGTCGAGTTGCCGCCGGTACCGGCGATGATGGGAATCCGCTTGCCAGCCTGCTCCACCGCCACGCGAATCAGTTCGCAGTGCTCGTCCACCGAGACGGTGGGCGATTCGCCGGTGGTGCCAACGATCACGATGGCATCGGTGCCCTCGGCCACGTGCCAGTCGACGAGCGCGCGCAGCGCCGGGTAATCCAGGCTGCCGTCCTCATGCATCGGGGTGACGATGGCAACAATGCTGCCGGTAATCTGTGTCATAACGTTAGGGAATTCGGGATGCGAATAACGAGATTGTACCGGAACAGCCGGCCGCCTCGACCGATGTTCCGACAAGGGGTTACACCAAACGGTTCAACGTGTGAAGCGGCATTCTCGCGGATAACGGAGACGCCGCTTCAGGTCTGGAGCGGGTAGCGTGGCGGCACGTTGCCGCCTGCCGTGTGCACCACCTCGCGCACCGCACACAGGCGCTGCACAAACGCCGTACGGGGCACTTCGAGTACGCCGTCTTCATAGCCGATCACACGCAGCCCGTGCGTATGCGCCACTTCGAGGAGTTCGCCGGGATTCAGAAGAAAATCAGGCCGCGAAGGCTTGCCGACGGTCTCGTTTCCACTCGCAAAGGTCTCATAAAGTAGCACGCCACCCGGCGCCAGCGCAGCGGCAAGGTGAGCCCACAGCGGACGATGCAGGTAGTTGGTGACGACAATGGCGTCGAACGCCGCCTCGCCGGAGAGGGGCCACGTGCCCTGCTCCAGGTCTTCCACGCGCCCGGCGATCGGCGAAGGCAGCGCGGCGACAGCTTCGGCATCGCGATCGACGCCAACCACCGCATACCCCCGCTGCGCGAACCAGCGTGCATGGCGGCCGCTACCACAGGCGAGATCAAGTACGCGGCCGCTTGGCCGCACGAGGTGCGCCCAGCGCGTAACCCAGTCGGACGGAGCGCCGGTCGGCGCATGGGCGAGCATGGACCTCGCCCCTACTGCAGCAGCATGATGATCGGCCGCAGCATCAGCTCGACGACCGAACTCAGCAGGTTGATCACCGGCCGCATCCAGACCGAGGTGATCACACCGGCCGCCACCAGCGCCAGCACGACAAAAATCCCGTACGGCTCGATGCGCGACACCGAATAAGCCACACGCGGGGGCAGCAGTGCGGTCAGCACGCGGCCGCCGTCCAGCGGCGGAATCGGAAAAAGATTGAACGCTGCCACGACCAGATTGACCAGCACACCGGCGCGAGCCATTTCGCTGAAGAACGGCTCCGACACGCGCGCCCAGGCCAGCCCGATCGCGATCAGCGCCCACAGGAAGGCCTGCACGATATTGCTGACGGGACCAGCCAGCGCCACCCACATGCCATGCCAGCGCGGATTGCGCAGCCGCCCGAAATCCACCGGGACCGGCTTGGCATAGCCGAACACGAACTGGCCGCTGGTCAGGAGATACAGCAGCAGCGGCACGGCAATGGTGCCGATCGGGTCAATATGCCGCGCCGGATTCAGGCTGACGCGGCCCAGCGCATAAGCGGTGGTGTCCCCGAAGTGCTTGGCGACATAGCCGTGCGACGCCTCGTGCAGCGTGATCGCGAACAGCACTGGCAGCGCATAGACGGCAAAGGTCTGAATGAGGGAGGAATCCATGAGACTTATTGTACCGGGCGGGCTGGCCGCCGCATCACATGCGGCACGAATTCAGAGACCGAACCGTGCGATATCGCCCCTTCCCTGGCGCACGAGCTCGGGCTCTCCACTGGTCAGGTCAATCACGGTCGTGGGCTGTGCCGGCGCCGGGCCGCCGCAGATGACGAGATCCAGCAGCTTTTCAAGCCTGGCACGGATTTCCGCGGGGTCGTTCATCGGCTCCTCGTCGCCGGGCAACTGAAGCGTGGCCGTCAGCAGCGGCTCGCCGGCGTCGGCCAGCAGCGCCAGCGGGATGGCGTGCTCGGGCACGCGCACGCCGATGGTCTTTCGCGACGGGTGCGACAGCCGCCGCGGCACCTCCTTGGTGGCCTCCAGGATGAAGACATAAGGGCCCGGCGTAGCGCCCTTGATCCAGCGGTACTGCCGGTTGTCGACGCGCGCGAAACTGCCCAGCTCGGACAGGTCGCTGCACATCAGCGTGAGGTGGTGCTTGTCGTCGATGCCGCGCAGCCGGCGCAGGCGCTCCACGGCGGCCTTGTCGTCAAGCTGGCAGCCCAGCGCGTAACTGGAGTCGGTCGGCAGCGCGATCAGCCCGCCCTGGCGGATGATCTGCACCGCCTGCTTGATAAGCCGCGGCTGCGGGTTCTGCGGATGGATTTCGAAGTACTGGGACATGGCCGGGCTCGGGGACGGGTTCTGACGAAGTTCGTGCCCGGCGGCAATGTCCTTTCGGCGGTGCCTGCCCGGCGGCCTGCGAGACTACCAGTCGTGCCATACCGGCGTCACCGTCGACGGCAATGGCGGCAACGCGCCCAGCTCCACGCGCCCCTCACCCGGGCCGTGGAAGTCCGAGCCACGCGACGCGAGCAGGCCGTAGTAACGCGCCACGTCGGCATAGCGACGGTACTGATCCGGCGTATGGCTGCCGGTCACGACCTCGACCGCACGGCCGCCGAGGGCCGTGAATTCGTCGAACAGCGCGTCGTGCTGTGTATCGGTGTAGTTGTAGCGGCCCGGGTGGGCCATCACGGCAATGCCGCCGGCCGCCCGGATCCAGCCGATAGCGTCGGACAGGTTCGCCCAGCGGTGGCCCACGTAGCCGGGCCTTCCTTCGGAAAGGTACTGGCTGAACACATCGCCGATCGTCGCACAGTGGCCCTGATCCACCAGCCAGCGCGCGAAGTGCGTGCGGGAGATCAGGTCGGGATTGCCAACGTACTTGAGCGCGCCCTGGTAGGCGTTTTCGATACCGATCTTTCCGAGCGCTTCGCCGATATCACGCGCGCGCCGTGCGCGGCCGGATCGCGTGTCGGCAAGCCCGTCGATCAACTCAGGAGCGAACGGGTCGATCTGCAGCCCGACGATATGCACGGTCTGTCCGGCCCAGGTCACCGAGATCTCGACACCGCAGACATAGCGCATGCCCAGCGCCTCGGCGGCGGCGCGCGCCTCCGCCTGGCCGCCAACCTCGTCATGGTCCGTGAGCGACCACAGCCGCACGCCGCCGGCATGCGCGCGTTCGGCAACGGCGCGTGGCGACATCGTGCCGTCGGACACGGTGGAATGGCAATGCAGGTCGGCGTTGATCGTTTGCAAGTCAGGCATATGCCTATTCTACTCTTGTATGTGCTTTCGGGCTGGCCCGCACGCATGCACTGCCCCCCACACAAAGCCCTTGCCGGCAACGCTGGCGTCGGGAGAATGGCGCCTTCCGCGCGGTATAGTCGGGTTTTGGAATCCCTCTGCCGCACCGCCAATGTCCACCGACAACACCACTGCCCTGCCCGGCGCCGGCGCCGCCGACACCACTACCACCGACGTGCTGATCGTCGGCGCGGGCCCGGTGGGCCTGTTCGCCGCGTTCCAGGCCGGCGTGCTCGGCCTGAAATGCGAGTTGATCGACGTCCTCGATCGCGCCGGCGGCCAATGCACGGAGCTATACCCCGAGAAGCCCATCTACGATATCCCGGCCGTACCAGGCTGCCTGGCCCAGGACCTGGTGGACCGCCTGCTGGAACAGTGCGCGCCGTTTGCCTTTCCGATGCACTTCAACCAGCGCGCCGAAAGCGTGGCAGAGGTGCTGCCCGCGCAGGACGGCGTCCATTCGCGCCTCCTGGTAACGACCGACAGCGGCAAGCGCTTCGACGTGGCCGCCGTGCTGGTCTGTGCCGGCGCCGGCGCGTTCGCGCCCCAGCGTGTATCGCTGCCTGAAGCACCCGGGCTAGAAGGCCGCCATGTGCACTATGCAGTGCGCGACGTATCGCGGTTTGCAGGCAAGCGCGTGGTAGTCGCAGGCGGCGGCGACTCCGCCCTCGACTGGGCGCTGGCGCTGCGCAAGGTCGCCGCGCGCGTGACGCTGCTGCACCGGCGCGAAGGTTTCCGTGCGGCCGATGGCAGCGTGGCCGAAATGCGCGCGGCCGTGGAAGCCGGCGAAATGGACTTCGTCATCGGCATGCTCGGTGCACTCAAGACCTCCGGCGAAGGCGAGCATGCGGCACTCATGGAGATCGAAATCCGCAGCCGCGACGGCGTGCAGACCCTCGCCGCTGACGAACTAGTGGCGCTCTACGGACTGGTGTCGGAGCCGGGCCCGATCGCTCAATGGGACATGGACATGCGCGCCGGCCGCATCCTGGTGGACACCACGACGTACGAAAGCTCGCGGCGTGGCATCTTCGCTGCCGGTGACATCGCCTATTACGCCAACAAGCAGAAGCTGATCCTTTCAGGCTTCCACGAAGCGGCGCTGGCGCTGCGCAAGGCCTATCACTACGCGTTCCCGCAGAAGTCGCTGGTGCACGTGCACACCAGCAACAACGCGGCGCTCAAGGAAAAGCTCACGCACGCCTGAGGCACGCGGCCCGCGTCAGGCAATGAACGATTCGATCAGCGCCGCCACCGCGGCGGGCTGGTCGTGGTGCAGCATGTGGCCCGCGTCGTCGATCACGACCTCGCGGAAATCGCGGAACGCGCGGAAGCGCTCGCGGAATTCTTCGAGCGTCTGCTTGTGGGCGATATGGCGCAACGTAGCCGAGTCGCGCGCCTCCACATGCAGCACCGGCGCGCTGACCTCCGCCCAGATCGCCATCACCTCGTCGACCCGGTACAGCACGGGATTCACCAGCTTGTGCGCCGGATCGCCGAGGATTTCCCACTGCCCTGCCTCATTGCGGCGCGACCAGTGCTCGGCCAGGAACGCGGCGCGATCGTCAGGCAGGCGCGGATTGGTTTTCTGCAGACGCGCCGCCACGCCACTCACATCGTCGTAGGTACGCAGTTCGGGCCTCTGGCGCAGTTCGTCGAGCCAACGCGCATAGCGCTTCGGCGCCTGCTCGGCACGCGTCTGCGTCAAACCAAACCCTTCGAGGTCCACCACACGGTGCACGCGCTCGGGCCGGATGCCCGCGTACAGGGAGGCCACATTGGCGCCCATGCTGTGGCCGACAAGATCGACCTGCCCGTTGGGCTGGTAGTGGTCCAGCAGCGCCTCGAGGTCGGCAATGTAGTCGGCAAACCAATAGGACTCGGTGCCCGGATAGCGCGTCGGCCAGTCGGTCTCGCCAAAGCCGCGCCAGTCGGGCGCGATCACGTGCCAGTCACGTTCGAGGCAGTCCACGAGGAACTGGAACGATGCCGCCACGTCCATCCAGCCATGCAGCATGAATAGCTTCGGCGCGCCCGGCGTGCCCCACTGGCGCACGTGGTAACGCAGGCCGCGCAACGTGATAAATTCAGAGCGCGAGGTTTCCTTGATTGTCATTTGTCTCCCCTGGTTGCGGTTCTTCTCATCCTTGCACGGAGTTTGGGGACCGGCGCCGAAGCCCGCATAAAATAGAACGACCGTTCGCAAATTATAACGAGACTCTCAAGGAGACAGCCATATGGCTGCAGCGGCCCTGCCGGCAAGCCGGCGCGACGATTACCAGGCGCTCTACGATTCCTTCCACTGGCACGTGCCCGAGCACTTCAATCTGGCCGAAGCCTGCTGTGGCCGCTGGGCACGCGATCCGGCCACCGCAGACCACATCGCGGTCTACACCGAGCATGAGGACGGGCGCCGCGACGCGTTCAGCTATGCGTACCTGCAAGCCGAAGCCAACCGGCTGTCTGCGGCATTGCAAGCGCTCGGCGTTCAGCGCGGCGACCGCGTCGCCATCGTGATGCCGCAACGGATCGAAACCGCCGTTGCCTATATGGCGATTTCCCAGCTTGGCGCCATCGCCACGCCGCTGTCAATGCTGTTCGGCCCCGAGGCTCTCGCCTACCGTATCAGCCATAGCGAAGCGATCGTGGCGATTGCTGACGAAACCTCGATCGACAACGTTCTCGCTGCGCGTCCCGAATGCCCGACGCTCGCCACCGTAATTGCTGCCGGCGATGCCCGCGGCCGTGGCAACCACGACTGGGACGTGCTGCTGGCCGCGCAACTGCCGACCTTCACGGCCGCGCAGACCAAGGCAGACGAGGCCGCTGTGCTGATCTACACCAGTGGCACCACCGGCCCGCCCAAGGGCGCGGTGATCCCGCACCGCGCACTGATCGGCAACCTGCCCGGCTTCGTTTGCTCGCAGAACTGGTATCCGCAGGACGACGACGTGTTCTGGAGCCCGGCTGACTGGGCATGGACCGGCGGATTATGGGATGCTCTGATGCCGGCGCTCTACTTCGGCAAGCCGATCGTCGGCTACCAGGGCCGCTTCACCGCCGAACGCGCGTTTGAGCTGCTGGAACGCTACGGCGTCACCAATACCTTCCTGTTTCCGACAGCGCTCAAGCAGATGATGAAGGCGTGCCCTGAACCACGGCAGCGCTACACGCTGAAGCTGCGCGCACTGATGAGCGCCGGCGAGGCGGTCGGCGAAACGGTGTTCACGTGGTGCCGCGACGCCATGGGCGTCGTCGTCAACGAGATGTTCGGGCAGACCGAGATCAACTACATCGTCGGGAACTGCACGGCCCAGCATGACGAAGCGCGCCTGGGCTGGCCAGCACGAGCGGGATCGATGGGCAGGCCCTATCCGGGCCATCGGGTACAGGTCATCGATGACGAGGGCCGCCCATGCGCAACCGGCGAAGACGGCGAAGTCGCGGTCTGCGCCACCGACATCCACGGCCACCCTGATCCGGTCTTCTTCCTCGGATACTGGAAAAACGAGGCGGCCACTGCCGCGCGATACGTCGAGCGCGACGGCCTGCGCTGGTGCCGCACCGGCGACCTGGCCCGCGTCGATGCCGACGGCTACCTGTGGTACCAGGGCCGTGCGGACGATGTGTTCAAGTCCTCGGGCTACCGCATCGGCCCGAGCGAGATCGAGAACTGCCTGCTCAAGCATCCGGCCGTGTCGAACTGTGCCGTAGTGCCGTCGCCGGACCCCGAGCGCGGCGCGGTGGTCAAGGCGTTCATCGTGCTGACCCCTTCGGTGACGCGCTCGTTCGACAGCGATGCGGCACTCGTGACCGCGCTGCAGGAGCATGTGCGCGGACAGCTTGCACCTTACGAGTATCCGAAGAAAATCGAGTTCATCGACCAGTTGCCGATGACGACGACCGGCAAGGTGCAGCGGCGCGTGCTCAGGCTGATGGAGCAGGAGCGCGCTGGCAGCAAGGGCTAACCAGCCGATGCCTCCAGCCACGCAAGCTCATCCTCGTCAAAGCCGGCCGCACGGCGCGCATCGAGGTTGAATGGCCCGCGCAGCTTCGGCGCGCGGTGCTGCTGCGCCAGCGAGACATAGGTCGATACCGGATCCACGCCGCGCTGCTCGCACAGCCAGCGGTACCAATGGTTGCCGATCGCCACGTGCCCGACCTCGTCGCGCAGGATGATGTCGATAATCTCTGCAGCGGCGTGGTCACCTGCGCCGGCCAGCTTGGCACGCACCGGGGGCGAGGCATCGAGCCCCCGCGCCTCCAGCGTGCGCGGCACCAGCGCCATGCGCGCGAGCACATCCCCTGCCGTGCGGTCGCACATCTCCCACAGGCTGTTGTGTGCCGGAAAATCGCCGTAGGCGAATCCCAGCGTGCCGAGATGGTCGGCCAGCAGCGTGAAATGGAACGCCTCCTCGTCGGCGACGCGCAGCCAGTCACGGTAATAGTCGGCCGGCATGCCGGCGAAACGCCACACGGCATCAAGCGCGAGGTTGATGGCGTTGAACTCGATATGGCAGAGCGCGTGGATCAGGGCGGCGCGGCCAGCGGCGGTATGCAGCGAGCGGCGGCGTTCCACGCGTTGCGGCGGCACCAGTTCGGGACGCGGCGGCCGGCCGGGGATGGGGAGCGCCGCTTGTAGGTGGTCTTCGGTGCCCAGAATCCCTTCGTCGGCTGCCGCGACGCCTTGGAAAAGCGCGCGCGCCGCGGCGGCCTTGGCCCGCGCATCGGTCAGGCAAAGTACATCAAGCGCCTGCCGGCGCAGCGTTTGTGAAGGATCGGGCAAACGGGCGGCGGGTGAAATCTCTGGCATGGGCGTAAAATCCGGTCTGCCGCCATTGTAGAGCCATGCCGGGCGCTGCCCGGCCATATATGGGGTGCTGCCGACCCACGCGGCAATACCCCAGCAGCAAACCCGGTGCTCTTTAAAGACTGGCGGCAATCCCCAGATAACTACCTTCGTGCAGGAGATTCCATGGCGCTGTACCAGCTCGGCGAACTCGTTCCCAATATCGACCAGGACGCCTATGTGGCGCCCGAAGCCACCATCATCGGCAACGTGACCATGAAGTCGCGCGCCAGTGCATGGCCCGGCGTCGTCATCCGGGGCGACAACGAACCGATCGTGGTCGGCGTGGACACCAACATCCAGGAAGGCTCCGTGCTGCACGTCGATCCGGGCTGCCCGTTGACGCTGGGCGACAAGGTTTCCATCGGCCACCAGGCCATGCTGCACGGCTGCACCGTTGGAGAAGGCTCGCTGATCGGCATCCAGGCCGTGGTGCTGAACCGCGCCGTGATCGGCAAGGAATGCCTCGTCGGCGCGGGCGCCGTGGTGACCGAAGGCAAGGTATTCCCCGACCGCTCGCTGATCCTTGGTGCGCCGGCGAAGGTGGTGCGCGAACTGACCGACCAGGACGTGGCCAACCTGTACCGCAATGCCGAGACCTACGCCACGCGCCAGGCCATGTACAAGCAACAGCTCAAGCGGATCGACTGACACGCGCCGCAGCAGCTACAACCGATTGACAGACAGACTATTGTGACCGATACGACCACTACCGACACCCTGCAAAAGTTCCTGTTCGACGCGGCCCCCGTGCGCGGCGAACTGGTGCGCATGGAAGCCACCTGGCGCGAAGTGCTGAACCGCCATGCCTACCCCGCTCCTGTGCGGCGCGTGCTCGGCGAGATGATGGCTGCCGCCGCGCTGCTGTCGGCAAACCTGAAGTTCAACGGTGCGCTCGTCATGCAATTGCACGGCGACGGCCCGGTGCGCATGCTGGTGGTGGAGTGCCTGTCCGACCTGTCGATGCGCGCCACGGCCAAGCTGGCCGAAGGCGTGCAGATCGCAGATGACGCCACGCTCGCGGACCTCGTCAATGTCCACGGCCACGGCCGCTTCGCTATCACGCTGGATCCGAAAGACAAGCTGCCGGGCCAGCAGCCGTACCAGGGCATCGTACCGCTGTCCGACGCCCACGGTCCGCTGGCGTCGATGAGCGCCGTGCTCGAGCATTACATGCAGGCCTCCGAGCAGCTGGACACGCGCCTGTGGCTGGCCGCGGACGACCACGCCGCAGCTGGCATGCTGCTGCAGAAGCTGCCGTCTTACGGCGGCACGCAGGAAGTCGGCGAGACCGGCGCTGCGCTGACGGAAGAGACCCGCGCGCAGGATCTGGATACGTGGGACCGTGCGTGCCAGCTCGGCAACACACTGAAGTCGGATGAGCTGCTGGCCGAGACGCCGGACACGCTGCTGCGCCGTCTGTTCTGGGAAGACCTGCAAGACGCCGGCCTGCGCGTGTTCGAGCCGCTGACCCCGCATTTCCACTGCTCATGCTCGCGCGCCAAAGTAGCGGGCATGCTGCAGTCGCTGGGCCAGGAGGAAATCGACGGCATCGTGGCCGAGCGCGGCCATGTGGAGATCCATTGCGATTTCTGCGGCCAGCGCTATGAGTTCGACGCCGTCGACTGCGCCCAGCTGTTCACGCCGGCCCATGTGGCCACCGGCGCCGGCGAAGGCGCCCATCACCACCACTGAGCCGGAAGCCGCCGGCCCAGCCGGCGGCATGGCACGCATGTCGGGTGCGAACCACCCTGCAGGGCGCAAGTCCAACAGCTAAGCTGTTATCAAACGGTCGCCATGCCCATGCCTGGCGCCGGCCGTTCTGACTTGCCACTTGTTGCTGCCATGTCTGCCGCCCGTTGCAACTGCTCCCTGCCTGTCTTGCCCGCCTTGCTGGCTGCCGCGCTATTGGCCGGCGGCTGTGCCGCGCCAGTGCCGCGCGATGTCAACGGAACCCCAGCCACGGCACGCCTGTCTCCGGATGCCACGACGACCGTACCGCTCACGGTCGAGCAGCTGCAGCAGTTGGACGCCCTGAACCAGCAGATCCTGCACGATCAGGAAGCCGCCATCCGCCAGCAGCAGGCCTACGAGGCCGCTTACCGCTCGGCCTACGCCTACCCGAATGTCAATTGGAATCTGTTTTACGGAGGCTGGGGTGGCGGCCACTGGGGCGCCGGGGTTGGTTTCAGCTCACCTGGCTACTGGGGCGGCTACCCATACTGGTGGTAAGCCTCCCGCCAAGGGGGCTCAGTGCCGGCCGGTAGCGGCCGGCGAATTCGGCGGTGGGGGCAGCGGCGGTGTGGCGCTGACCTTGGGCGCCGGCGCAACGAACTGCACGAAGACCTCGCCGTCCTTCACCATGCCCAGCTCGTAGCGGGCGCGCTCCTCGATGGCGCCGGTACCGTCCTGCAGGTCCTTCACCTCCCCTTCCAGCTTGGCATTGCGCAGCTTCAGCATCTGGTTGCGCGTGGCCTGCTCCTGCACCTGGTGATTGAGTTCCCAGACGCGCAGCCAACCGCCCTTGCCCAGCCAGAGTGGATACTGGATGGCGAGCAGCAGCACGAACAACAGCAAAGAAATCAGGCGCATGAGGCGTGGCGGACAGAAATTTCCGCACAATGATCAGCGAACTCGGGCCATAAGGCAATGCCGGCCAGATTTCGATACAAATCCGGATACAACAACGGCGGCGGCCGGATGGAAAACGTGCCGCCGCCGTCAGAGGCGAGTCAGTCGCCTGCCTTGGCTCAGCGCAGGTTGTAGAACGCGCTCTTGCCCGGGTAGCTGGCGATATCGCCGAGGTCTTCCTCGATACGCAGCAGCTGGTTGTACTTCGAGATGCGGTCCGAACGCGACAGGGAGCCGGTCTTGATCTGGCCGGCATTGGTACCGACAGCGATGTCGGCGATGGTGCTGTCCTCGGTCTCGCCCGAACGGTGCGAGATCACGGCGGTGTAGCCGGCGCGCTTGGCCATTTCGATGGCGGCAAACGTCTCGGTCAGCGTACCGATCTGGTTGATCTTGATCAGGATCGAGTTGCCGATGCCCTTGTCGATGCCTTCCTTCAGGATCTTCGTGTTGGTCACGAACAGGTCGTCGCCGACCAGCTGCACGCGCTTGCCGAGCTTGTCGGTCAGGGTCTTCCAGCCGTCCCAGTCGCCTTCGGCCATGCCGTCCTCGATCGAGACGATCGGGAACTTGTCGCACAGGTTGGCCAGGTAATCGGCGAATTGCGTCGACGACAGCTTCAGGCCTTCGCCTTCCAGCACGTAGACGTCTTCGGCTTCGTGGTAGAACTCGCTCGCGGCGCAGTCCAGCGCCAGCAGCACATCTTCACCCATGCGATAGCCGGCCTTCTCGACGGCCTGGACGATGGTGTTCAGGCACTCCTCGTTCGACGAGAAGTTCGGGGCGAAGCCGCCCTCGTCGCCCACGGCGGTGGACATGCCCTTGTCGGCCAGAATCTTCTTCAGCGCGTGGAAGACTTCGGCGCCGCA
Organism: Cupriavidus sp. C1SS-2L; assembly: GCF_057073735.1. NCBI lineage: Bacteria > Pseudomonadati > Pseudomonadota > Betaproteobacteria > Burkholderiales > Burkholderiaceae > Cupriavidus > Cupriavidus sp. C1SS-2L. Next base: position 1,174,343 of record NZ_CP172708.1, on the reverse strand, counting down.
ACGCAGCGCTTCACGGAAGCTGGTCGCCGACACCGGCATGACCATGAATTCCTGGATGTCCAGGCTGTTGTTGGCGTGCGCGCCCCCGTTGACGATGTTCATCATCGGCACCGGCATCTGCATGGCGCCCGAACCGCCGAAGTAGCGGTACAGCGGCAGACCGGCTTCCTCGGCGGCAGCTTTGGCCACGGCCATCGACACGGCCAGCATGGCGTTGGCGCCCAGGCGGCTCTTGTTCTCGGTGCCGTCCAGGTCGATCAGGGTGCGGTCCAGGAAGGCCTGCTCGGAAGCGTCCAGGCCCATGATGGCTTCGGAGATCTCGGTGTTGATGTGCTCGACGGCCTTCAGCACGCCCTTACCCAGGTAGCGGCTCTTGTCGCCGTCACGCAGCTCGATGGCTTCGCGCGAACCGGTCGATGCGCCCGACGGCACTGCCGCACGGCCCATCACGCCGGACTCCAGCAGCACGTCGCATTCGACGGTAGGGTTGCCGCGCGAGTCGAGAACCTCGCGACCGATGATATCTACGATTGCACTCATGAATTCCTCTCTGACTGTTGATTCTTGCTGCTGCTGATTACTGCAACCTGCTCGTGTGTCAGGGCGATGTCACGCGCCCCGAAAGTCCATTTCGGGAGCTGGCCGGCTCAGGCCACGCCCTCGACCACGATCATGTTCATGCGCGCCGCATGCTCGCGTGCCTTGCGGGCAGCGCGATAGGCCTCCCCGTCATGGAAGGCCTTGGCGGCTTCGACGCTCGGGAATTTCAGCACGACGACACGGGTCGGCGACCATTCGCCCTCGAGGTTCTCGGCCTTGCCGCCGCGCACCAGCACTTCCGCGCCATGGATCTGCATGGCCTTGCTGGAGAGCACCTTGTATTCCTCGTACTGCTGGGGGTCGGTTACGTCGACGTACGCGATGATAAAGCCCGCGGCCATGCTGTATCTCCCGATGTTTTGTATTGTCTTTCGATACGGATAGTCACGGCCGGGCCACCGGCCGCGACGATCCAGGGCCCGCTCAGGCGCAGGCCGGCCAGCCGAAGTTGTCCTCGAGGAAGCCGGCGCGCTTGGTCAGCGCGTCCAGGTCCCTGAGCACGGCCAGCAGTTCCTTCATGCGCGACAGCGGCACCGCGTTGGGGCCATCGGACATGGCCTTGTTCGGGTCCGGGTGCGTTTCCATGAACAGGCCGGCGATGCCGGTGGCCACGGCGGCACGCGACAGTACGGGTACGAACTCGCGCTGGCCGCCCGAGCTGGTGCCCTGCCCGCCCGGCAGTTGCACCGAGTGGGTGGCGTCAAACACCACAGGAGCACCGGTCTCGCGCATGATCGCCAGCGAGCGCATGTCCGAAACCAGGTTGTTGTAGCCGAACGAAACGCCACGCTCGCAGGCCATGAACACGTCGTCGGGCAGGCCGGCGTCGCGTGCGGCGTCGCGGGCCTTGTCGATCACGTTCTTCATGTCGTGCGGCGCGAGGAACTGGCCCTTCTTGATGTTCACAGGCTTGCCGCTCTGGGCGCAAGCGCGGATGAAATCAGTCTGGCGGCACAGGAACGCCGGCGTCTGCAGCACGTCGACGACGGCCGCGACGGGCTTGATCTCGTCGATCTCATGGATGTCGGTGAGCACCGGCACCCCGATCTCGCGCTTCACTGTCGCCAGGATTTCCAGGCCCTTTTCCATCCCAAGGCCGCGGAACGACTTGCCCGACGAGCGGTTCGCCTTGTCGAACGACGACTTGTAGATGAACGGAATACCCAGCTCGCCGGTGATGGCCTTGAGTTCGCCGGCGGTATCCAGCGCCATCTGCTCCGACTCGATCACGCACGGGCCGGCAATCAGAAAGAACGGCTTGTCGAGGCCAACCTCGAATCCGCAGAGTTTCATGACAGTCTCCTGCTCGGCGCCGGCTTCAGGCGCCCTTGCGCTGCTGGCCAGCCAGCGCGGCTTCGACGTAGGCCTTGAACAGCGGATGGCCGTCACGCGGCGTGGAGGTGAATTCCGGGTGGAACTGCACGCCGACGAACCACGGGTGCATCGACCCCGGCAGTTCCATCATCTCGGGCAGGTTCTCGGTCGGGGTACGGGCCGAAATCACCATGCCGGCGTTTTCCAGCGTCGGCACATAGTGGTTGTTGACTTCGTAGCGGTGACGGTGACGCTCGTTGACCTCCGCGCCGTAGATCGACGCCGCCTTGGTCCCTTCCTTCACCGGTACGCGTTGGGCACCCAGGCGCATGGTGCCGCCCAGGTCGGATTCGGCCGAACGCTGCTCGACCTTGCCTTCGCGGTCCACCCACTCCGTGATCAGCGCGACCACCGGATGTTCGGTTTCCAGGTTGAACTCGGTCGAGTTGGCGTCGGTCATGCCAGCCACGTGACGGGCGAACTCGATCACGGCGAGCTGCATGCCCAGGCAGATGCCCAGGTACGGAACCTTGTTCTCGCGGGCGTACTGGATCGCGCGGATCTTGCCTTCCGTGCCGCGCTTGCCGAAACCGCCCGGCACCAGGATGGCGTCCAGCGGGGCCAGCACTTCGAGATGGCCCGATTCGAGTTCTTCGGAATCGATGTACTCGATGTTCACGCGCGTGGCGGTGTGCATGCCGGCGTGGCGCAGCGCCTCGATCAACGACTTGTACGACTCGGTCAGGTCGACGTACTTGCCGACCATGCCGATGGTGATTTCGTGCTCGGGGTTTTCCTGCGCGTTCACCAGCTTCTGCCACATCGACAGGTCGGCCGGCTTCGGGTCCAGGCGCAGCTCTTCGCAGATCAGGCGGTCCAGGCCCTGCTCGTTGAGCATCTGCGGGATCTTGTAGATGCTGTCGGCATCCCACACCGAAATCACGGCGTCTTGCGGGATGTTGGCGAACAGCGAAATCTTGGCGCGCTCGTCGTCCGGGATCGGACGGTCAGCGCGGCACAGCAGCGCGGTCGGCGAAATGCCGATTTCACGCAGCTTCTGCACCGAGTGCTGGGTCGGCTTGGTCTTCAGCTCGCCGGCGCTGGCAATGAACGGCACCAGGGTCAGGTGCACGAACGCGCAGCGGTTGCGGCCCATGCGCAGGCTCATCTGGCGCGCGGCTTCCAGGAACGGCAGCGATTCGATGTCACCGACGGTGCCGCCGATTTCCACCAGCGCCACATCAGCCTTGCCGTCGTGCGACGCTGCAGCGCCACGCTCGATAAAGGCCTGGATCTCGTTGGTGATATGCGGAATCACCTGCACGGTCTTGCCCAGGTATTCGCCGCGGCGCTCCTTGCGGATCACCGATTCGTAGATTTGGCCCGTAGTGAAGTTGTTCGACTTGCGCATCTTGGCCGAGACGAAGCGCTCGTAGTGGCCAAGATCGAGGTCGGTTTCCGCACCGTCTTCCGTGACAAACACCTCGCCATGCTGGAAGGGGCTCATCGTGCCGGGATCGACGTTGATGTAGGGATCTAGCTTGAGGAGGGTGACTTTGAGGCCGCGCGACTCGAGAATAGCCGCGAGCGAGGCGGCAGCGATGCCCTTGCCGAGAGAAGAGACGACGCCACCGGTGACGAAGACGAATTTGGTCATAAACCGAGCTTGCCGGGGAAATTAGGATTATACATGAGACCCCGGCCCCCGAACGGCCGCGAATTGCGACACCACCGCCTTGCGCAACGCCTGCGGCGCATGCGCCGCTTGCGCTTCAGCGCCCGTCGCGCCGCATCGCCGCGATCAGTTCGCGGACCAGTTGCGCCGTCTCCTGCGGCCGCTCCATCGGATAAAGATGGCCGCCTTCGATAAAGCGCAGGTTCTCGCCGACCAGCTTGCGCGTTGCGTCGAGACCACATTGCCGGACCTCCCGCGAACGCGTACCGGCAACGAAGCTGACAGGCACCGGCGCACCGCGCGCAACCTTGCGCCCAAGGCTGGTGGGCAGCGTCCGATAGATCCAGTACTCGACCTCGCGGTTGAAGCGGAGCTGCCGTTCGTCGTCCTTGCCCGTCGGCTCGGTGCCGTGCATCGTGTAGTCGCGCAGCATGTCCTGATCCCAGACTGCGAAGTTCGGCTTGGAGCGGAAGTGCTCCCACACCGCCTCGGCATCAGGCCAGTGCGTGCGGCGGTTCTTGGTCACGGCGGCCGGCCCCGGCTTCTCGTCCATGCCGAACAACTGCGCCGTCTTCAGCAGCGACGCGCGCCAGCCAGCGATGATCGGCGAATCGAGCATCACCACGCCGCGCACCCACTCCGGGCGGCGCAGCGCGGCCATCAGTGACAGGAAGCCGCCCAGCGAATGCCCCACCAGCCACACCGGTTCCCGGTACTGGCGCTCCAGCGAATCCAGCAGCTCTTCCACGAGATGCGGCCAGCCGCGCGTCACCGGGAATTCAGGCCGGTGCCCGTAGCGCTCCACCGCGCGGAATTCGAAGTCGTCCTCGAGTTCGGCGAACAGCTTGCGGTACGTCGGCACCGGGAAGCCATTGGCATGGGAAAAATGAATGATGTCGCGCATTGCCCCGCCCGGCTCAGTCCTGCGCGCGGGAACGCTCGCGCGTGGCGCGCACCGGCTGGCCCCAGCGATCGGTTTCGTCCGTACGTGCAAGCGGAAACTCCGCCTCACGGGAAGCATCCCATTCGGGATCGTTGATCTCACCGAACACCTGGCGCAGCCGCTGGCCCCAGGTATCGCGGATCATGCGGAAGTAGGCGTTCCTTTCGTCGATGTTGACAAAGCGCGTCACCCGAAGCGCATCCGCCTCATAGACCATCAGGTCCAGCGGCAAACCCACCGAAATGTTCGACTTGAGCGTGGAATCCATCGAGATCAGCGCGCATTTGGCGGCTTCGCCGAGGGGCAGCGACGGATGCACGACGCGGTCCAGGATCGGCTTGCCGTACTTGGCCTCGCCGATCTGGAAAAAGCAGTTCTCGGGCGTGGCCTCGACGAAATTGCCGGCTGCGTAGACATTGAACAAGCGCATACGCTCGCCGCGGATCTGGCCGCCAAAGATCAGGCTGACATTGAACTCGATACCGGCATCGCGCAGCGCGTGGGCATCGCGCTTGTGTACCTGGCGTACGGCCTCGCCGACGATGGACGTGGCTTCGAACATATCGCGCGCGGTCCACAGTGAGCGCTTTTCGTCCCGCCCTTCGACCAGGCACTGGCGCACTGACTGGCTGATGGCGAGGTTGCCGGCGGTCATCAGCACCATCACGCGGTCGCCGGGCTCTTCGAACACGGTCATCTTGCGCGCGGTGGAAATGGCATCGACACCGGCGTTGGTGCGCGAGTCGGAAAGAAGAACCAGGCCGGCATCAAGCCGCATGGCAACACAGTAGGTCATGGTCTTGTCGGGTTCTACTTGGAACCGAGCGGAGTCGCAGCGGGAATTCTAGCGCCCCGAGCCGGGCTGCGGCCACCGGCCTCGCCGGTTTCGAGTCAGTGTTCAGATTTTGGGCCGGAGTGCTTTACTGGCAGGCTCTTCCCTTTTGTCGCCCGGACAAAAGATGGTCGCCGGCTACGCCGGCGAAACCGCAGCGTCTGTGAAGCACGAAGCGGTCGCAAGAACCGCTAACGCACCGCCAAAGGGACAAACCCGCACCGCATTGGCGCATCGCGCATCACATCAATCCACAACAGGGCAAATAGCAATATTCACCTGCAGCGTTTCACCGCTGCCACCTTCGAGAATGCCCCGCACCGGTGCGGCCGACTGGTAGTCGCGCCCAACGGCCAGCCGCACATGCCGATGGTCCGTGACGCAACGATGCGTCACGTCGATGCTGCACCACAGGTCGCGCCCCGCATCGAGACACACATCGGCCCACGCATGACTGGCCAGCTCCGTAGCGGCCGGGTCATAGAAGTACCCACTCACATAACGCGCCGGGATCCCGAACGCGCGGCAAGCGGCGACCATGACCTGTGCCTGGTCCTGGCACACGCCATTGCCAAGGCGGAACGCTTCTGCAGCGGAAGTGCCGACGTGGGTCGTATTCGACGCATAGCGCACGCGATCCGTGATGCCGCCGGCCAGCGCGAGCAGCGCCGGCACCTCGTGCCCCGCCACCAGGAAAGGTGCAGCGAAGGCGCGCATGTCAGGCGGCGCCGTCGTCAGTGGCGTGCCGCCGACGAAGTACAACGGGGAGACGCGCGACTCGCCGTGGGCCGGCACATCGCGGAATGCGTAGTGGCTGTCACGTCCGGCGTCGTCATGATAAGGCGTCACCTGCACCTCGCCGATCGCGGTAATCGCAATCGTGTCGGCCGGGCCGCTGACGGTGAAGTTGTGGACGATATTGCCGAAGCCATCGCGCGCCTCCGACAGGTTGCCAGGCGCCTGCAGCGCCCAGGCCTTGACGGCCTGCAGCGGGCCCGAGCGCGGTGCGAGGCGCAGCTCATGCACGCTGCGCCGCACCGGCTCCGCATAGCGGTAGACGGTCTGGTGGTGGATCTTGTATTTCACGGTATCCGGAGGGCCGCTGCGACGACTGCTGCACATAAGGCCCTCCTTGCGGTGTTCACGGCGCCTAGGCCGCCTGCAGCGGCACCAGGAAATCACGGCTGATGCCGTTGCCAATGTCGCCGATGCGCTCCAGGAAGCTCGTGAGGAAGGCGTGCAGGCCGACGGCAAAGATGTCGTCGATGCGGGCAAATTTCAGGTCGGCATGCAGTTTACCAGCCTGCCGCTCGGTCTCCCCCGACTGGTGGTTGCAGACCATCGCCAGGATCGCCACGACCTCGTCCATGCTCGACACCAGCGAACGCGGCATGTCGGGGCGCAGGATCAACAGTTCGGCCACGCGCTGCGGCGTAATCACCGCGCGGTAGACCTTGCGGTAGACCTCGAAGCCCGACACCGAGCGCAGCACCGCTGCCCAGTGATAAAAGTCGTTCTGCTCGCGGTTCGGGTCGCTGTCGTCGCTGCCCGACGCCTGGAATTTCACGTCGAGGATCCGCGCGGTATTGTCCGCGCGTTCCAGGAACGTGCCGAGCCGCATGAAATGGAACGCATCGTCCTTCAGCATGGTGCCGAACTGCACGCCGCGCGCGAGGTGCGAACGGAACTTGACCCATTCGAAAAAGCGCGACGGGTCTTCCTGCAACTCGCCGTCCGCGATCATGCGCTGTACATCGAGCCAGGTGGTGTTGACGGTTTCCCAGACCTCGGTCGTCAGCGAGCCGCGCACCGCGCGCGCGTTCTCGCGCGCGGCACGCAGGCAGCTCATGATCGACGACGGGTTGGTCATGTCGCGCACCATGAAGTCGATCACGTCGTCGCGCGTGAGCAGTCCGTACTTGTGATCGAAAGCGTTGGTCAGCTCCGAGATGTCGAGCATGGCCCACCAGCCCTGCTCCGCCACTTCCGCGGACTGCGGCAGCAGCGAGGTCTGGTAGTTGACATCCAGCATGCGCGCGGTGTTCTCGGCGCGTTCGGTATAGCGCGCCATCCAGAACAGATGGTCGGCGGTGCGGCTCAGCATGTTGGTTCTCCTCGCAATGCGGTGCTGGCGGCGGGCGCGTTCAGCGCTCCAGCACCCACGTGTCCTTGGTCCCCCCGCCCTGCGAGGAATTCACCACGAGCGAGCCTTCGCGCAGCGCTACGCGCGTGAGGCCGCCCGGCACCATGCGCACCTCGCGCCCCGACAGCACGAACGGACGCAGGTCGATATGGCGCGGCGCGATGCCCGATTCCACATACGTCGGACACGTCGACAACGCCAGCGTCGGCTGCGCGATGTACTGCTCGGGCCGCGACTTCACGACCTCGCGGAAGGTATCGATCTCCGCGCGCGTTGCCGCCGGCCCCACCAGCATGCCGTAGCCGCCCGCGCCGTGCGTTTCCTTCACCACCAGGTCCGCCATGTTGTCGAGCACGTACTGCAGGTCGTCCGGGCGCCGGCACATATAGGTCGGCACGTTGTTGAGGATGGCCTCTTCGCCGAGATAGAAGCGGATCATGTCGGGCACGTACGGGTAGATCGACTTGTCGTCGGCCACGCCCGTGCCAATGGCGTTGGAGATGGTCACGTTGCCCGCGCGATAGACCGACAGCAGACCGGCCGCGCCCAGCGCGGAATCAGGCCGGAACACGAGTGGGTCGAGGAAGTCGTCATCCACGCGCCGGTAGATCACGTCGATGCGCTGCGGGCCCTGCGTGGTACGCATGAACAGGTGATCGTCCTCGACGAACAGGTCGCTGCCCTCCACGAGTTCCACGCCCATCTGCTGTGCGAGGAACGCATGCTCGAAGTACGCGGAGTTGTACATCCCCGGGGTCAGCACCACCACGGTCGGATCGCTGATGGCCTGCGGCGAGACGCCGCGCAGCATGTCGAGCAGCAGGTCGGGATAGTGGGCCACGGGCGCGACGCGATTGCGCGCGAACAGGTCCGGGAACAAGCGCATCATCATCTTGCGGTTCTCGAGCATGTACGACACGCCCGACGGCACGCGCAGGTTGTCCTCCAGCACGTAGAACTCGCCCTCGCCGGCGCGCACCACGTCGATGCCGGCCACGTGCGCGTAAATGTCGCGCGGCACGTCGACGCCAAGCATCTCGGGACGGTACTGGGCGTTGTTGTAGATCTGGTCCGGCGGAATCACGCCCGCGCGGATGATGTCCTGCCCGTGGTAGATGTCGTGGATGAAGCGGTTCAACGCCGCCACACGCTGGCGCAGGCCCTTTTCCAGCGTGGCCCACTCGCTGGCGGGAAAGATGCGCGGAATCACATCGAACGGAATGGTCCGCTCGGTGCCGCTGTTGGATTCGTCCTTGTCGCCGTAGACCGCGAAGGTGATGCCCACGCGCCGGAAGATCAGGTCCGCCTCGGCGCGCTTGTTGGCCATCGTGTTCTCGGACTGCCGCGCCAGCCAGTCCGTGAAGTGCCGGTAGTGCGGCCGTACCACACCGCCCGGCAATGCCTGCCCCGCCTGGATGACCGGGGTATCGCCATCCCGCCAATCCAGCATCTCGTCGAAAAAGCGCGCCGCCATGATGGCCCTTCCCTCCGTGAAATGGGGGACGTCCTGGTCGCCTGGCCTCCCGGCCTCCCACCGGAACCGCCGCCCCCTTGTTTTTCCTGGCTGTACAGCTGTCGAGTGACTGGCCCTTTCAGCATACTTGTGCCAGCGAAAGCCGCAAGCTCGTGCGGTTGCGCAGCACGGAAACGGGTTAAGCAAGATGCCTGCCAAGGTCCTGGCAGGCGGTGCACCGCGCTGTCAGCGCGCGGCGGCGACGCGGTGCCGCTCGCCGTCGGCGAGGATGGCCTGGACCAGCGCTTCCGGCGACTGCCGGATATCGAGCACGAGCGCGCCATGGGGTTCTTCGAGCGTCTCGAGCTGGCTCTCCAGCAGTGCCGGGTTAAAGAAGTGGTCCGTGCGCGCAGACAGGCGCGAGCCGATCAACTGGGCGTCGCCCTTCATGTAGACGAACACCACGCCGCCGTCCGGCGGCGTCAGGCGGTCGCGGTAGACCTGGCGCAGCGCCGAGCAGGTGAACACATGGGTGCGGCCTTCGGCCCGGGCAGCGTCGATGGCCGCGCGCATGGCCGCCAGCCACGGCCAGCGGTCCTCATCCGTGAGCGGGATGCCCGCATGCATCTTGGCTTTGTTTGCGGCGCTGTGGAATTCGTCCGCGTCATGGAATGCGCAGCCCAGGCGTGTCGCGAGCAGTTCGCCGACCGTCGACTTGCCGCTGCCGGAAACGCCCATCAGGATATAGATCATGTCTGCTCCATCGATCATGGTGTCGGATGGTTTGCCCCATCCTTGTCGGTAGCCCGCGCGCTGGCAAACGGCGCGCAGGTGCCGGACGGCGGCTGCGCCGCCCGGGGATTCAAAAAAATTGCGGTGATACAGGCCCCAGGCCCGACTATTGTGCGACGGAATGCGTCGCCGCGGGAACGGCGTCGGCTTCGGACAGGTCGAGTGCACTGCCACCCTCTTCCGCCTTGCGCGCGTGGCGCCGGAACAGGCCGAACAGCCCCCGGCCGACGCTGAACTGGGCGAAGCCATCGTCCGGCGCGGGCGCGACCGAACGCGCGGCGAATTCCGCCGGATCGCCAAGCCAGGCAAGCGTGCCGGCAACGGCGTCCACACGCACGCGGTCGCCGTCACGCACCCGGGCCAGCGGGCCGCCAGCCAGCGCCTCGGGGCCGACGTGGATCACCGCCGGCACCTTGCCCGATGCACCGGACATACGCCCGTCCGTCACCAGCGCGACGCTGTGGCCGGCGTCCTGCAGCGCACCAAGCACGGGCGTGAGGCGATGCAATTCGGGCATGCCATTGGCATTGGGTCCCTGGAAGCGCACCACGGCTACCACGTCGCCGTTGAGCTCGCCTGCATTGAAGGCTGCCTGCAGCGCTTCCTGCGAATCGAACACGCGCGCCGGCGCCTCGACCACGCGGTGCTCCGGCGCCACGGCGGACACCTTGATCACGCCGCGCCCCAGGTTGCCCTGCATCAGGCGCAGGCCGCCTTCGGCGGAGAACGGCTCCGCCGCCGTGGCCAGCACCTGCGCGTCGCCGCTGGTGCTCGCGCCATCGCGCCAGCGCAGCACGCCATCGGCCAGCACCGGCTCCTGCGTGTAGCGCGCGAGACCCGGGCCGGCGACGGTCTGCACGTCCTCGTGCAGGAGCTCGGCCTCCAGAAGCTGGCCGATCACAAAGCCCGTGCCGCCCGCGGCGTGGAAATGGTTCACGTCCGCCGAGCCGTTCGGATACACGCGCGCCAGCAGCGGCGTGATGCCGGACAGCCGGTCGAAATCGTCCCAGTCGATCAGCACGCCCGCGGCACGCGCCATGGCGACCAGGTGGATGGTGTGGTTGGTGGAACCGCCGGTGGCCAGCAGGCCGACCATCGCATTGACGACGGCACGCTCGTCGACGATGCGCGCCATCGGCATGTATTCAGTGCCTCGCGCCGACAGCGCCAGCGCGCGCTGCGCCGCCGCTGCGGTCAGGGCATCGCGCAAGCCGCTGTCCGGGTGGACGAAGGCTGCACCGGGCAGGTGCAGGCCCATGATTTCCATCAGGAACTGGTTACTGTTGGCGGTGCCGTAGAACGTGCACGTACCTGCGCTGTGGTAGGCCTCGCACTCGGCTTCAAGCAAGGCTTCGCGGCCAACCTGGCCGGTCGCATAAAGCTGGCGCACGCGCGCCTTTTCCTTGTTCGGGAGGCCGCTCGCCATCGGCCCGGCCGGCACGAACACGACCGGCAGGTGGCCGAACTGCAGCGCGCCCATGACCAGCCCCGGCACGATCTTGTCGCACACGCCAAGCATCACCGCGGCGTCAAAGGTGTTGTGCGAGAGCGAGACCGCCGTGCTCATGGCAATTGCATCGCGCGAGAACAGCGACAGCTCCATGCCCGGGTTGCCCTGCGTAATGCCGTCGCACATCGCCGGCACGCCGCCGGCAACCTGCGCCACGGCGCCCACGGCACGTGCGGCCTCACGAATCACGTCGGGATAGCGCTCGTACGGCTGGTGCGCCGACAGCATGTCGTTGTAGGCCGTCACGATGCCGAGGTTCGGCGCGTGTTCGACGCGAAGCTTCAGCTTGTCATGCGCCGGCAGCGCGGCAAAGCCGTGGGCCAGGTTAGCGCACGAGAGGCCGCGCAGCGGGCCAAGCTCTGCCTGGGCGCGTTCGCAGCGCGCCAGGTAGGCCGCGCGGCTGGCGCGGCTGCGCTCGGTGATGCGCCGGGTTACGGCAAGGATTTCGGCATGGACGGCGTGGGGCATGGATGAACGTTCCTTTAGAAACCCGGGCGACTGACCGCCTCTGGCATGTAGATTTTCTACATTATAACGACAGAAAAACCTCACTCGCAGCCTTGCTTACATCACAATCACTCAGTAACCCCCTTGAATACGGGAAATCCCTAGCGACAGAACAACAGAATCATCTGTGTTCCGCAGCCCTTCGGATTGTAGAATATCTACATTCCCATTTATGCCGGCGACACCCGCCACCGTCATGCGCGACCGAATCCTTGCCGTCTACGACACGCTCCGCCCGTCCGAACGCCGCCTGGCCGACTATGTGGCCCGCCACGGCGCCAGCGTGATCCGGCTTTCGATGCCGGAACTGGCCGAGCGGGCCGGCGTGTCGCAGCCGACCATTGCGCGTTTCTGCGCGGCGCTGGGCTACGACGGCTTCCGTGAATTCAAGCTGCAGTTCGCGCAAAACGTAGGCGGCGGCACGCCGTTCGTCCACCAGGACGTGAAGGCCGAAGACGGCCCGGCCGACATTGCCGGCAAGGTGTTCGACCGCACCATCGCCACGCTGATGAGCGTGCGCAATGCGCTGTCGGCGGACCAGATCGAGCATGGCATCCGCCTGCTGGCCGGTGCGCGCCGCATCGAGTTCTACGGCTGCGGCAATTCCGGCATTGTCGCGCTCGATATCCAGCACAAGTTCTTCCGGCTGGGCATGCCGACCACGGCTTACTCCGATCCGCACGTATTCAGCATGTCCGCCGCGCTGCTCGGGCCTGGCGACGTGGCAGTACTGGTGTCCAACAGCGGCCGCACGTGGGACATGCTGACCGCCGCCACGCTGGCGCGTTCGAGCGGCGCCAGCGTGCTGGCGCTCACGCACAGCGGCTCACCGCTCGCGAAGCTGGCCGATGTCTGCGTGTTCTCGGATGTGGAGGAGGACAGCGAGGTCTATACGCCGATGACCTCGCGCATCTGCCACCTCGTGCTCGGCGACGTGCTTGCGGCCGGCGTGGCGCTGGAACGCGCCGACACCGTCGCCGCGGGCCTGCAGCGCGCGAAGGCCCATCTGCGCGAGCGCCGCATTGGCGGCGCCGAGCCGGCGCGGGCGCCACAGGAAGCTGATACGCCAGAGCCGGCGCCCCGGCGCAAGACGGCGTCGCCTGCACGCGCTCGCACCGCGAGCTGACGCCGGCTTGCGCTAGCGCGGCGCCGCAGGCGCCTCACGCCAGTAGCGACGCTCGGTCTGGCGAAACGCTTCCATCGAGTAGGCCCCGCCCTGCGTGACCATCGTGACCGCGCCAGTTTCGTCCGTGCGGTAGCGCAGGATGCCGGCATCGCCATAGCGCTGCCAGACATCGGCGCGCGGATGCTGGTAACGGTTGCGGTAGCCAAGTTGGAACACCGCCGCGCCGGGACTGACGGCCGCGAGCCACTCGGAACTGGATGAGGTGCCGCTGCCATGGTGCGGCACGACTAGGACATCGGCACGCAGCCTCTCCGCAGGTATCCGCTCGACCAGTTCACGCTCTTCCGCCTTGCCGATATCGCCAGTCAGCAGCACGCTATGGCGGCCGTTGTCCACGCGCAGTACGCAGCTGCGCGCATTGCTCCCGATCGCCGCATCGCGCGATTGCCCGGCGTCGGGATGCAGCACCGTGAAATGGACGCCATCCCACTCCCAGTGCTCGCCCGCCACGCATGCCACCCAATCGGCCTTGCCAAGCAGCGCATGGCCGGCCGGCGCGGCCGTGGACCGGATATCGACGGACACGGCATCGATGACGTGGCGCGCGCCACCCGCGTGGTCGGCATCTTCGTGGCTGACCATCAAATGGTCGAGCCTGCGTATGCCGAACGCGCGCAGATAGGGCACGATGACCTGCGCTCCGGCGCTGCCCCCGGAGGCATAGGCTGGCCCGGCGTCGTAAAGCAAGGCGTGCGCGCGCGTTTGCACCAGCACCGCGGTGCCCTGCCCGACATCGAGCATCGCGGCCCGGAATTCGCCATGCGCCACATCGTCGCCGCGCGCGACCACCATAGGCAGGATCAACAGCACCCCGTGCAGCCGTATGCGCAATCCGAACACGGCAGGTGCCAGCAGGATGAGCGTGCCAGCCAGCGCCAACACCGTTTCCAGCACGCCGGCCTGCGCCGTCTCCCAGACCGCCCACTCGGACGATGCCAGCCACTGCAGCACAAGCACCAGCCACGCCAGCGCCCCATGCGCCAACACCAGCAATGGCGCGGCCAGCGTCATCGGTACCACCGCACCGAGCAGCGCAAGCGGCGTGACGAACATGCTGACCACGGGAATGGCAACAGCATTCGCAATCGGGGAAATGACCGGAAACTGCCGGAAGAGCAGCAACGTCAGCGGCACCAGACCGACCGTTACAGCCCATTGCGTGCGCGCTGCGGAGAGGAGCGCCGCGCGTATGCGTGGCCACCACCCGCGCACCGGCACGTGAGGACGCGATGCCGCCAGGAAGATCACGCCGACCGCACCGAACGACAACCAGAACCCCGGTTGCGTCACCGCCCACGGGTCCAGCAGCAGCGCGACGAAAGCCGCCCACGCGAGCACCATCGATGCCGGTGGCGTCCGAGCGCTCCACGCGGCCAGCGCGGCGATGGACAGCATGGCCACCGTACGCAGTGCCGGAATTTGCAGACCGGCGATCAGGCCGTATCCCAGCCCCGCGAGCACTGCCGCAACGAGCGCCGCCTGCCGCGCCGGACACCACAGCGGCAACGGCCGGCGCAGACGGCGGCCTAACCCGAATGAATGCCGCCACGCCCATTGCACCAGGCCCGCGGCAAAGCCCGCGATCATCGTGATATGGAGTCCGGAAATGCTGACGAGGTGGCCGATGCCAGTGCGATTGAACAGCAGCCAATCATCGCCATCGATGCCGCGCTGGTCGCCGACGACGAGCGCCACAAGCACCGGCGCGAAACGGGCGTCCGCGGGCAGCGCGGCGCGGATGTGGTCGCGCAACGTGGCACGTTGCGCCCCGATGCGCCATGCGATCCGTTCGTGCGCCGCTTCCTGCGGCCCGTTGTGGACGGTACGCACGTAACCCGTCGCGCCATAGCCTTGCGCCAGCAGCCAGTATGCGTAGTCGAAACCGTGGGGATTGGCGAGCCCGCGCGGACGACGCAAGCGCACCGTGAAGGTGTAGCGCTGGCCGGGGCGTAGCTCAGGCGTGGCCTCGCGCCAGCTCAGCTGCACGCGGGCCGGCACTTGTTCGCCGTGCTGCGCGGCCTCGACCGTGAAGGCAAAGCGGGCGCCGGGCGACAGTTCGGCAGGCAGGCCGGAGACCACGCCGGTCACCTCGATATCGCGCGCCTCCAGCTGCGTGGGCAGCCAGTCGCCCATGCGCGAATGCGCGCGCCACGCCGCCCAGCAGAAGCCCACTGAGACCGCCACCAGAATCGCGAGTCCGTGTGCGAGCCGCTTGTTGCCTCCGTACCGGACCAGCCAGACGACGAGGATTGCGAGTGCGGCAGAGGCGAAACCCAGCGCGCTGTACGCAGGCAGCGAGCCCTGCCGCTGCAAGGCCCAGCAGCCGACCACGAAACCCAGCAGGATCAGGCGCACGAAGCTCCCCGGCAAGTTCAGAGGGCCATCGTTGTACCCTCGCCTTGCCGTGAAAAGCTTGTCAGCGTGTCAGAAGTTGGTGTCGGAAATGTCAGGCGCCGGCCGGCGCCATCGCCTCGGCGAATGCCGCCAAGCGGGGCAGCGCGGCGACCGAATTGCGCCACATGGCTTGCGCCAAAGCATCCGGCTCCATCTCTCGCAACTCCCCAAGTACCCGTGCGACGCCAGCCACTTCGGCAGGCGTATTCCGGGCCTTGTGCTGCTCCCCGAACTGGTCGTCGGACAGCCACGCGGGCGCGATATCGGGCGCGTCGGTTTCCAGCACCAGCGCGTCAAGCGGCAACTCGGTGGCGAGCCGGCGGATCTGCCGCGCGCGGCTGAACGTCACGTTGCCGCCAAAGCCGAGCTTGAACCCCTGGTCGATAAAGCGGCGTGCCTGCTCATGACTGCCATTAAAGGCGTGTGCGATCCCCTGCCGCACCCCGAGCTTGCGCAGTTGCGCGCCAACCTGGTCCTGCGACTTGCGCACGTGCAGCAGCACCGGCAGGTCGAATTCGCGCGCGATCTTGAGCTGTTCGATGTAGAGCCAGGTCTGGTGGTCGACATCCAGACCGGCGACAAAGAAGTCGAGTCCGATCTCGCCGATGCCGACGAAGCGAGGATCAGACATCGAGGCCGCCACCTCCCTGCGCAACGCATCGACATCGGCCTGCGCCGCGCCCGGCGAGCATAGCGGATGAATGCCGAGCGCATAGACGCAGCGTTCATCCTGCCGGGCCAGCGTGCGAACTGTGTCGAAGTTCCACACCGCCACGGCCGGCACAACGATGCCGGTTACGCCGGCGGCCTCGGCGGCGTCGGCAACCCGGCCGCGATCCGCATCGAATTCACGGGCATCGAGATGGCAATGGGTGTCGATCCACATAGCCGTACGCGGTCACCGCTCCTGGTGAAGGTGCCCGTCGCGCAGCCGCAGTACGCGGTCGCAGCGGCCGGCCAGGTCCAAGTCGTGCGTGACGATGACAAAACTGGTGCCAAGCGTGCGCGACAACTCCAGCATCAGGTCATAGACCCCGCCTGCGGTGTGATCGTCGAGGTTGCCGGTCGGCTCGTCGGCCAGCACGCAGGCCGGCTGCCCGACCAGCGCGCGCGCAATCGCCACGCGTTGACGCTCACCGCCCGACAGTTCGCCCGGACGATGCTTCGAACGGCCGCCCAGGCCAACACGCTCGAGCATGGCTTGCGCCGCATCGCGCGCCTGCTGCTGGGTCAGCCCGCGGATACGCATGGGCATGGCCACGTTATCGAGCGCCGTGAATTCCGGCAGCAGGTGGTGGAACTGGTAGACAAAGCCGAGCGAGCGGTTGCGCACCACATTGCGCTCGCGCTCGCGCAGCGCCGTGAACGGCTTGCCGTGCAGCGCCACGCGACCCGCGTCGGGGTTGTCGAGCCCGCCCAGGACATGCAGCAGCGTGCTCTTGCCCGAGCCCGAAGCGCCGACGATGGCGACCTTCTCGCCCGCGTCCACGCGCACGTCCACGCCCTTGAGCACTTCGACATCGAGCCCGCCCTGGCGGAAACGCTTGAACAGGCCTTCGCCCATCAGCACCGGCGTACCCGGCTGTTGCCCGGTGACGGGCTTCGTATCGGCTTGCAGCATCGCTTCACTCATAGCGCAGCGCCTCCGCCGGATTGACGCGGGCGGCGCGCCAGCTTGGGTAGAGGGTTGCCAGCGTGGCCAGCACGAAGGAAATGATGCCGATGGTGGCGATATCGTTCACACGCGGGTCCGAAGGCAGTTCGCTGATGAAATAGATGTCGCGCGGCAGGAACTGCACGTGCAGCAGCCGCTCGATGAAAGGCACGATCACGTCGATATTGGTGGCGATCAGCGTGCCGCCCGCGACGCCCAGCAACGTGCCGATAAAGCCGATGGCCACGCCCTGCACGATGAAGATCTTCATGATCGAACCGGGTTGCGCGCCCATCGTGCGCAGGATGGCGATGTCAGCCTGCTTGTCGGTCACGGTCATCACCAGCGTCGACACCAGGTTGAACGCAGCGACGGCGATGATCAGCGTCAGGATGATGAACATCATGCGCTTCTCGGTCTGCACGGCCGCGAACCAGTTGCGGTTCTGCTTGGACCAGTCGCGCAGATAAAGCTCGCCCGACATCGTGCCGGCCAGTTCGTTGGCAACCTGCGGCGCACGCTGCATGTCCGCGAGCTTCAGCCGCACGCCGGTCGGGCCGGTCATGCGGAACAGCGTCTCGGCATCGCGGATATTGACGAGCGCGAGCGCGCTGTCGAATTCGAAATGGCCCGAAGAGAACACGCCGACCACGGTGAACTGCTTCAGCCGCGGCAACACGCCGGCCGGCGTGATGGTGCCCTGCGGCGCCAGCAGCGTGATCTTGTCGCCGACCTGCACGCCCATGGCGTTGGCCAGTTCATTGCCGAGCGCAATGCCGAACTCACCCGGCTGCAGGCTTTCCATATGGCCAGCCTTGAACTGCTTGCCGATGTCCGAGACCTTCGGTTCTTCCGCCGGGTCCACGCCGCGCAGCAGCACGCCGCGCACAGCGTCCTCGCGCGTGAGCATGGCCTGGGCGGCCACGTACGGCGCGGCACCGATGACTTCCTTGTTCCGCATGGCCTCTGCCGCGGTGCGCTGCCAGTCGGGCAGCGCCGACGGGCCGATCACCTCGATGTGAGACAGCACCGAGAGCATGCGGTCGCGCACTTCCTTCTGGAAGCCGTTCATCACCGACAGCACCACGATCAGCGCGGCCACGCCCAGCGCGATGCCGAGCATCGAGATCATCGAGATGAACGATATGAACGTATTGCGGCTGGCGCGCTTGCTTGCGCGGGTGTATCGCCAGCCAATCTGCCACTCGTAGGGAAATTTCAAGAGGGTTCCTGTTGTTTCGGGAAAGCGCACGGGGCGGTGGCGCAGGTGTCCCGCGCCACACGCCAGGCTGGCGCCGGCCAGCCGGAAGTTTACAATCTCGCCACCATGATGACGCACCTGACCCTGATTGTGCCCTTTTCCGTCCCGCCCGGCGCCGGCGACGACGCCACGGACGATGTCGTGCCCGGCGCGCTGCTGCGGCAATTGGAGTTGCCGGCGCTCGGAAAGTTGCTGACCCGGGCCGCGCCGGGCCAGCGCGAGCGGCACGACGACCCTTGGCTGCGCAGCCTGCCGCATGAGCGCTGGCTCGCCGGCAAGGCGGGACTCGATACGGGCCGGGTGCCGATGGCGCCTTATATGCGGCTGGCCGACAGCGGCGGCGCGGCGCCGGCCGATAGCGAAGCCTGGACCTGCCTGCAGCTCGTGCACATTCATGCGGCCCGCGACCATCTTGTGCTGATGCATCCCGACCAGCTACGCGTACGTGACGAAGAAGCCACGTCGCTGTTCGCCGCGATCGAGCCGCTGCTGCGCGAAGCCAACATCACGCTCGAAGCGCCCTGCGCGGCGCGCTGGTACCTGCCCGAAGCCGTATTCGGGCCGCTGGACGCCACCACGCCGCTCCGGGCGACCGGCCGCAATATCGACATCTGGCTGCAGGCTGGCGAGCGCGCGCGCGACTGGCGCCGGTTGCAGAACGAGATCCAGATGACGTGGTTCGACCATCCGGTCAACCAGGCACGTGAAGCGGCTGGCGAATTGCCCATCAATTCGGTCTGGCTGTACGGCGGCGGCACCATGCAGGCGGTGCCCAAGCTGGCCGACGTCATCATGACCGGCGATCCGTTCCTGACCGGCCTCGGACTTGCAGGCGGCAGCCGGGTTGCAGCCATGCCGGCCGGATTCACCGGCATTCAGGCCCACGGCGCGGTCCTCGCCATGCTAGACAGCGCCACCGAAGCCCATATTGCCGAGGACTGGGGCCTGTGGATCGAGCGCATGCATGCGCTGGACGCCGACTGGTTCGTACCGGCGCTTCAGGCGCTCGCCGACGGCAGTATCGAAGCTGTCACGCTCGTGCTCGGCGGCGAGAACCACTTCGCCGAATTCACGGTGCGCCGGGCCGACCTGCGCAAGTTCTGGCGCGGCATGGGCCAGCGCGGCGACTGGCGCGCGCTGCTGTCCGACCTTGCCTACACCGCCTGAGCCCCGCACACAAAGAGAAGCAGAACGCCCCATGACCCGGATTGCCATCCGCACCTATTCCGCCGAGCACGCCAATACCCTGGCGGCCGCCGGCCTGCACCCGACCCTGGCCCGCATCCTGTCCGCGCGTGGCGTGGCGCAGCCGTCCGAACTCTCCACCGAACTGCCGGGGCTGGTACCGCCTTCGGCCATGAAGGGCATCGGCCATGCCGCCGAGTACCTGGCCGACGCGATCGCGGCAGGCAAGCGCCTGCTGATCGTCGCCGACTATGACTGCGACGGCGCGACCGCCTGCGCGGTCGGTGTGCGCGGGTTGCGCATGCTGGGCGCGCGCGTCGAGTACATCGTCCCGAACCGCTTCGAGTACGGCTACGGACTGACGCCGGAGATCGTTGCGCTGGCTGCGAAGCAGCAGCCCGATGTGATCGTCACCGTCGACAACGGCATTGCCAGCGTCGACGGCGTCGCAGCCGCCAACGCGGCCGGCATCGACGTGGTGGTGACCGACCACCACCTGCCTGGGTCGGAACTGCCCCCGGCCGCGGTGATCGTCAACCCGAACCAGCCCGGCTGCGAATTCCCGAGCAAGAACCTGGCCGGCGTGGGCGTGATGTTCTACGTGCTGATGGCGCTCCGCGCCGAACTGCGCAAGCGCGGCGTCTACACGCAGCAAACCCAACCGCCGCTGCAGACGCTGCTGGATCTGGTCGCACTGGGCACGGTGGCCGACGTGGTCAAGCTCGACACCAATAACCGCATCCTGGTCGCACAGGGCCTGAAGCGCATGCGCGCGGGCCGCATGCAGCCGGGCGTGGCAGCGCTGTTCCGTGCCGCGGGCCGGGAAGCCGCGCGCGCCAATACCTTCGACCTTGGCTTCGGGCTGGGCCCGCGGCTCAATGCCGCGGGGCGCCTTGCCGACATGTCGCTTGGCATCGAATGCCTGCTGACCGACGATGCCAACCGCGCTTGGGAGATCGCGCAGGAACTGGACGGCATGAACCGCGAGCGGCGCGACATCGAGGCGGGCATGCAGCAGGAAGCGCTGCAGATCCTCGAGCAGCCGCTGGCCGGCCCCGATCCGTCATCCCGCTTTACGGTCAGCGTGTTCAACGACACGTGGCACCAGGGCGTGATCGGCATCGTCGCATCGCGACTGAAGGACAAGTTCCATCGCCCGACCATCACGTTCGCGCCCGGCGACGAGACCACCGTCAAGGGCTCTGGCCGCTCGATCCCCGGCTTCCACCTGCGCGATGCGCTCGACCTGGTATCCAAGCGCTGCCCGGGCATGATGGTCAAGTTCGGCGGCCACGCCATGGCGGCCGGCCTGACCGTGCATGCCGATCGCTTTGCCGAGTTCCAAGAAGCGTTTGAAGCCGTCGGCAAGGAATGGCTCAGCGACGAACAACTCGCGCGCGTGATCGAGACCGATGGCGATATCGAGGACCAGTGCTTCAGTCCGGAATTCGTCACGCTGCTCGAACAGCAGGTGTGGGGCCAGGGCTTTCCGGCGCCGACCTTCTGCGGCGAGTTCGACGTGCTGCGCCAGAGCGTACTCAAGGGCAAGCACCTGAAGCTGCAACTGGGGCGCGGCAAGCAGCGCTTCGACGCGATCTGGTTCAACCACGCCGACGAACTCGGCGCGAGCGCGCAGATCGCCTACCGGCTCGACAACAACACCTTCAATGGCATCACGCGCGTGCAGCTCGTGATCGAGCACGCGCAGTAACGGCAGTTCAGCCGCGCGCCGGCAGGTAGTTGGCCGGATCGACCGGCTTGCCGTTGCCGCGCACCTCGAAATGCAGGTCGGCGCCGGCGCTGCCCATGCGGCCAACGTCCTGGCCCGCGGCGACGCGCGCGCCTTCGCTGACCAGCGGCTTGTCGAGGTTGCCGTAAACCGTCAGCCAGTCGTCGCTGTGCTTGACGATCACCAGCATGCCGTAGCCGCGCAGGTCGCCGACATGGATCGCCCACCCCGCTGCCGCCGCTTTCACCGTGCCGCCCGGCGGCACCGCGATGGTCAGGCCCTTGCTCGCGGGCGGCGCGAAGCGTGCGGTGACCTTGCCATCGGCAGGCCACTGCAGCCGGGGCGCGCTCGAGGGCGGCTTCGACTCGCCGCCGGCATCCACGCGTGGCGTATCCGTCACCGTCTGGGACGACGAGCCTGCTGATGCGGTGGCCGTGCCCGCACCCGGCGGCTTGACGCGGATGAGTTGGCCCACTTCGATGCGGTCTGCGCTCGGCAGGTTGTTCCACCGCACCAGGTCGCGCACGTTGCGGCGGTGTTTGCGCGCGATCGAATACAGCGTATCGCCGCTTTCCACGCGGTAAAAACCTTCCGGCGCGGGTTCGGTGGACATCGTACCGCACCCGGCGGCCAGCGCCGCGGAGGC
Organism: Cupriavidus sp. C1SS-2L; assembly: GCF_057073735.1. NCBI lineage: Bacteria > Pseudomonadati > Pseudomonadota > Betaproteobacteria > Burkholderiales > Burkholderiaceae > Cupriavidus > Cupriavidus sp. C1SS-2L. The sequence goes on along the minus strand of NZ_CP172708.1, from coordinate 1,152,519 downwards.
CGCGGCTAGCATCCATCCCAGCATCCGGCGGCGGCCGGCGGTGTCTGCGGAGTCTTGTCTTGTTGGCGTCATTCGTCCCTGTTGATATGGTCTTCCGGGGGGCGACTTGCGTGTGTGCAGCGCGCCTGTAACGGCCCTATTATCGCTGCCCCCGCCACACAGCCCGCCAAATAGACCATGCGAAGGGCCACGCGTTCGCGGCAGAATGGGCTGCCAGCGCCGCGCGGCGGTCCGAAATACGGCCCGATTCCGCTATAATTCAAGGTTTTCGAAGCGCAGGATCATCATGGAAGCAGAACGCCTCAACGCCATCTCCGGTGCCATCTCCGATCTCCGTTCCCGGACGGAAGATCTACGGGGGTATCTTTGACTACGATGTCAAAGTAGGAAGGCTGGAAGAAGTCAACGGTTTGCTGGAAGACCCGGACGTCTGGAACAACCCCAAGCGCGCCCAGGATCTCGGCAAGGAAAAGAAAGCACTCGAGGGCGTGGTAAGCGTTCTCGGCAAGCTCACGGACGACCTCAACGGTGCCGATGAGCTGTTTGAACTCGCCAAGGAAGAAGGCGACGACGAAACGCTCGAGTCGATCGAGACCGACGTCAAGGGCTTCGAGGAAATCGTCGCCGGCATGGAATTCCGCCGCATGTTCGCGGGCGAGATGGACCAGGCCAACGCCTTTATCGACATCCAGGCCGGCGCCGGCGGCACCGAAGCGTGCGACTGGGCGTCGATGCTGCTGCGCCAGTACCTGAAGTACTGCGAGCGCAAGGGCTTCAAGGCCGAGGTGCTCGAAGAGTCCGAAGGCGACGTGGCCGGCATCAAGAGTGCGACGATCAAGATCGAAGGCGAATACGCGTTCGGCTACCTGCGCACCGAAACCGGCGTGCACCGCCTCGTGCGCAAGTCGCCGTTCGATTCGTCGGGCGGGCGCCATACGTCGTTCTCGTCGGTGTTCGTATACCCGGAAGTCGACGACTCGTTCGAGGTCGAGGTCAACCCGGCCGATCTGCGCGTCGATACCTACCGCGCTTCGGGCGCCGGCGGCCAGCACATCAACAAGACCGATTCGGCCGTGCGTATCACGCACATCCCGACCGGCATCGTCGTGCAGTGTCAGAACGACCGTTCGCAGCACCGCAACCGTGCCGAGGCCATGTCGATGCTGAAGTCGCGCCTGTACGAGCACGAGATGCGCAAGCGCCAGGCCGAAGCCGACAAGCTCGAAGCCGGCAAGACCGATGTGGGCTGGGGCCACCAGATCCGTTCGTACGTGCTGGATCAAAGCCGTATCAAGGACCTGCGTACCAACGTCGAAATGTCCAACACCCAGAAGGTGCTGGACGGCGACCTGGACCCGTTCATCGAGGCCAGCCTCAAGCAGGGACTGTAAGGCCGCTGCCGTGCCCGCCATGCGGGCATGGCCGACCGCAACCGCCAACGACTCACCGCCCGGCGCGGCGGCTCCTCCAACTGGGGCACCATGAGCGAAGCAGACCACCTCTACATCATCACCGGCGCCTCTCGCGGGCTCGGCGCGGCACTGACCAATGCGCTGCTAGTGCCGGGCAACCGCCTGGTTTGCGTGGCGCGCAGCCGCAACCAGGAACTCGAGCGTGTCGCCACCATGAGCGGCGTGCCGGTAGCCTGGCACCTGCAGGACCTGTCGCAACCCGCGTCGGCCGCGGGCTGGCTGTCCAGCGTACTGGAAAGCCAGGACCCGCCCGCCAGCGTCACGCTGATCCTGAATGCCGGCGTGGTCGAGCCGATTGGCCCCGTGTCGCGCCTGCAGGAAGGCACGCTGCTGCCGCACCTGCTGACGAACCTGGCCACGCCGATGATCATGACCGGCGCGTTCCTCGATCGCACCGAGAAGTTCAACTGCCCGCGCAAGGTGCTCGCGATCTCGTCCGGTGCGGCACGCCGCCCGATCGAGGGCTGGAGCGCCTACTGCGCCGGCAAGGCCGGGCTGGACATGTTCATCCGCTCGGTCAACGCCGAGTACGCCCATACGCCGGAGCCGCGCACCGTACGCGCGGTGTCGCTGGCGCCGGGCGTAGTCGATACCGGCATGCAGGCCACCATCCGCAATGCCGACTTTGCCGGCGTGGAGCGTTTCCGCGACCTGAAGGCGAACCAGCAGCTCGCCTCGGCGGAGGACACCGCCGGCCGTATCATCGCCTATCTGCATCGCCCGGACTTCGGCAGCACCGAGCTGGACGACCTGCGCAATTACTGAAGCCATACTGAACCCGCGCGCGGTACGCCGCGTGCGATCCGACAAGACATCATGACTGAACCCAACCGCGCCCAGGCCGCACCGGCCTCTCCGACCGCAGAGCTGCCCGCCGCAGACGAGAACAAGATCATCGCCGAGCGTCGCGAGAAACTGGCGGCCCTGCGCCGGCAAGGCGTGGCCTTCCCCAACGATTTCCGCCCGACCCACCAGGCCGCCGCGCTGCACGAGCAGTACGGCGAGACCGACCAGCCCGCGCTGGAAGCGACCCCGGTGGAAGTCGCCATTGCCGGCCGCATGATGCTCAAGCGCGTCATGGGCAAGGCAAGCTTCGCCACCGTGCAGGATGGCAGCGGCCAGATCCAGTTCTACATCACGCGCGACAAGGTTGGTGAAGACGTCTACGCCGCCTTCAAGCACTGGGACCTTGGCGACATCATCAGCGCGCGCGGCGTGCTGTTCCGCACCAACAAGGGCGAGCTGTCCGTGCAGGTGCAGGAACTGCGCCTGCTGTCCAAGTCGCTGCGCCCGCTGCCGGACAAGTTCCACGGCCTGGCCGACCAGGAAATGAAGTACCGCCAGCGCTATGTCGACCTGATCGTCTCGCCGGAAACCCGCAACACCTTCCGCGCGCGCACCAAGGCCATGTCATCGCTGCGCCGCCATATGTCCGACGCCGGCTTCATGGAAGTCGAAACGCCGATGCTGCACCCGATCCCGGGCGGCGCCGCGGCCAAGCCGTTCATCACGCACCACAATGCGCTGGACATGCAGATGTTCATGCGCATCGCGCCGGAGTTGTACCTGAAGCGCCTGATCGTCGGCGGCTTCGAGCGCGTGTTCGAGATCAACCGCAACTTCCGCAATGAAGGGGTGAGCCCGCGCCACAACCCCGAGTTCACGATGATGGAGTTCTACGCGGCCTACACGGACTACCGCTGGCTGATGGACTTTACCGAGAACCTGATCCGCCAGGCCGCCATCGACGCCAGCGGTACCGCGGTGCTGACCTACCAGGGCCGCGAGCTGGACTTGTCGAAGCCGTTCCACCGCCTGACCATCTGCCAGGCGATCCAAAAGTTCGCGCCGCAATACACCGACGCGCAACTGGCCGATGCCGATTTCCTGCGCACCGAGCTGAAGAAATTTGGCGTGAACACCAGCGCGCCGCAGTTCCTCAATGCAGGCATCGGTACGCTGCAACTCGTGCTGTTCGAGGAGACCGCGGAAAGCCAGCTGTGGGAGCCGACTTTCATCGTCGATTACCCGGTGGAAGTCTCGCCGCTGGCACGTGCATCGGACACAGTGCCGGGCATCACCGAACGCTTCGAGCTGTTCATCACGGGCCGCGAGATCGCCAACGGCTTCTCGGAGCTCAACGACGCAGAAGACCAGGCCGATCGTTTCCGCAAGCAGGTCGAGCAGAAGGACGCCGGCGATGAAGAGGCAATGTACTACGACGCCGACTACATTCGCGCGCTGGAATACGGCATGCCCCCGACGGGCGGCTGCGGTATCGGTATCGACCGACTGGTGATGCTGCTGACGGACAGCCCGAACATCCGCGACGTCATTCTGTTCCCGCACCTGCGCCGCGAAGACTGAGCGCTGAGCGCGGCCGCAAGGAAATACGACGCTGAACAGCAAGAACCCCGCCTCTATGGCGGGGTTTTTCTTTTGATCCGATGATCGGGAATATTAAAAGCTAAGGGATCAGACGTGTGCTGCCAGATGCACCCCATGTATAATCCCCCGCCCTTCTCGCGCCGCAGCCATGCCACAGATCCTAGTCAGTCAACTGCGCAAGACATACCGTATCCACGAACGCGATCCGGGCGTGCTCGGCGCGCTGCGCGCGCTGGTTCGCCCACGCTATCGCACGGTCGAGGCACTGGCTGGTGTGTCGTTCGAACTGGAGCGCGGCGAACTGCTCGGCTTCATCGGTCCGAATGGCGCAGGCAAATCGACGACCATCAAGATCCTCTCGGGTATCCTGCGGCCCGATAGCGGCCGTGTCGAAGTCAACGGCCGCGTTCCGTTCGACGACCGCGAGCGCCATGTCGCCCGTATCGGCGTGGTATTCGGGCAGCGTACGCAGCTCTGGTGGGATCTGCCGGTCGGCGACGGGTTCGCACTGTTGCGCGATATCTACCGGCTCGACCCGGTTCGCTTTGGCCGCACGCGCGACGAGTTGGTGGCGCTGTTGAATCTCGAACGACTGCTCGACCAGCCCGTACGCCAGTTATCGCTAGGCCAACGCATGCGCGCCGAGATCGCGGCCGCCCTGCTCCACGAGCCCGACATCCTGTTCCTCGACGAGCCGACCATCGGCCTCGATGCCCCGTCCAAGCTCGCAGTTCGCGACTTTATCCGGCGTGCCAACCGGGAGCGCGGCACCACGGTGCTGCTGACCACGCACGACATGCACGACATCGAGGCACTCGCACGGCGGGTGATCGTGATCGGCCACGGACGCGTGCTGGCGGACTGCGACGTCGAGGCCTTGCGGCAGCAGGTGCTGGCCGCACGCCGTCTCGATGATGGCCTGCCCGACGACGCAGAAGACGAGGGCATGGCCATCGAAGCCGTCATCGCGCGCTTCTACGCGATGCACGGCGCAGCGGAGGCTTGAGCCATGATGGCGCCGCGCGAGCTCGCGCGCCCCTATCTGGCCGCGTTCCGGTCGCGGTTCCTGCAGATGCTGCAGTACAGGCTGGCGGCCTACGCGGGCTTTTTTACGCAGTGCTGGTGGGGCGGCATCAAGATCATGGTGCTGGCGGCGTTTTATGGCAGCGCTTCCACGCGTGAGGCCCCGCTCACGCTCGGTCAGGTCATCACCTATACCTGGCTGGCGCAAGGACTGCTGGCGCTGCTGCCATGGAGCGGCGATCCTGAAGTAGCGCAAGCCGTGCGCACGGGCGCCGTCGCGTACGACCGGCTGCGGCCGGTCAATGCCTACGCGTTGTGGTTTGCACGCACCGCGGGCTGGACGGCAGCGCGCGTATTGCCACGCGTGACGATGATGCTCACCTTCGCCGGCGTCTTGCTGCCCATTGTCGGACTCGGCGATTGGGCCTGGGAGCCGCCGGCGGGTCTGGCCGCGGGCATGGGTTTCATCGCGTCGGCACTGCTGGCCCTGCTGCTGTCCACATCGCTCGTGATGCTGCTCAATATCGCGGCCGCAGCGGCACTCAATGAACGGGGCATCAATACGCTTGCGGTGCCAATGGTCATCGTGTTGTCGGGAAACCTGTTGCCGCTGGCGCTGCTGCCCGATGCCTGGCAGGCGGCGCTGCTGGCGCAGCCGCTGGCCGGCGTGATGGACATCCCGGCACGCATCTATTTCGGGCAACTCGGCGGCGCGCAGATGTTCACCGCGTTGGGTCTGCAATGCCTGTGGATCATGCTGCTGGTGGCAACCGGCCACGCTGCCATGGGCCGCACGATGCGCCGGCTTGAAGTGCAAGGTGGGTGACGCGCATGAATTCCCTGGCATTGTTCGCCCGCCTCGTGACGGCCTCGCTAAGCGGCCAGGCACGCTATCCCGGCTCGGCCATGATGCTGACCTTCGGGCAGTTCCTGGTCACGGGCATCGAGATGGTCGCAGTGTGGGCACTGTTTCACCGCTTCGGCGATGTGCAGGGCTGGAAAATCGGCGAAGTCGCGCTGTTCTTCGGCCTCGTGAACTGCATGTTCGCGATTGCCGATGCGCTTGGACGCGGTTTCGACGTGCTCGGTACCACGTTGCTGCGCACTGGCGACTTCGACCGCTTGCTGCTGCGGCCGCGTCCGCTTGCCCTGCAACTGATGGGCTACGACGTGCGCGTCAGCCGGCTCGGACGATTGCTGCAAGGGCTCGCGGTGATAGCGTTTGCGACCGTACAGGCTGGCATCGCGTGGACGCCGGCATCGGTCGCCATGGCCTTGTTCGCTCTCGCCGGTGGCGTCGCATTGTTTCTGGGCATCCTGGTGGTGCAGGGCACGCTGTCGTTCTGGACGATCGAAAGCCTGGAAATTGCCAATGTCCTGACGTACGGCGGTGTGGAGGCCGCGCAATACCCGATGGCGCTGTACGCGCGATGGTTCCGCCATGTCCTTACCTTTGCCGTCCCGCTAGCTTGCGTTGCCTACTACCCGGTGCTCGCCATCCTGGGCAAGGCCGATCCGCTCGGCGCGCCGGCGTGGCTGGGACTGGTGTCGCCGCTGGCGGGCTTTGTTTTCTTGGCGGCGGCCCTCGGTGCATGGCGCGTGGGGGTGCGCCATTACACGTCGACAGGCAGCTAACACCGCGTTCGAAGTTGGGGGGCGCGAATATTCCGTAACAAACACGCACCGCCCGGCCCCGGCTGCCATTGCTGCACTTTGCTATGATTTCTGAGCGTCCCCGGCTCATCGGAATCCTCGAGATGCAATGCGCCAACCGCAGGACCCGAAGGATCTGGCAGCGTGCCGCGCCCCTGGCTGGCGCACTGCTGCTAGCCATGATGCAACATGCGGCACATGGGCAAGAGCTCCTGCTGATGGGCGGGGCCCACACCAACCCGCCGATCCATGGTGACGATGACGGCAGCGCGGTCTATGCCTACAGCTACCAGCAGAACCTCACTGACAACTGGTACGCAACCTACACCTACCTGAACGAAGGACACGTGAGCGGCCACCATCGGGACGGCCACAGCGCCCAGCTATGGTGGCGCTGGCTGACTCCGGGCCGCCAGTTTGCGCTTTCCGTCGGCGCAGGTCCGTACCTGTTTTTCGATACCACCGAAGCACAGGACGATGGCAGCTACCGAAACCACCATGGGCTCGCACTGCAGGCCAGCGCGGCCGCGACCTGGTATGTCAATGGTGGCCCCTGGATGGTGCAGGCGCGCTACAACCGCACGCGGGCCTGGTCAAGCTTCAGCTCGAACACGGCCCTGCTTGGCGTCGGCTACCAGCTCGATCATGGCCGGCGCGACGGGCCTTTCATTGCAGGTACGCGTATCACGGCGCTGACCGGCGATGAGTTGACCGTGTTCCTGGGCGCCAGAATCGTGAACAGCTTCGAATCGGAAACGGGCTTCGCGGCGGCGGTGGAGTACCGGCACGGATTCTGGCGGGGCGTGGAAGGAACCATCAGCTACTTCTCGGAAAGCAGCTCCGATCTGGTTCAGCGCCGCGGCGTAGCGGCGCAGGCGTGGCTGAACGGGGGCTTCTTTGACGACCGGCTGACGCTTGGCGTTGGCGCGGGCCCGTATTACGCGACCACGTTGCATGTCCGCGGACCCGACGCGGAGATTTCGCCCTCACGCTGGTCTGCCCTGCTGACCTTGTCGGCCAGTTACCGGCTTAGCGACCACTGGCTCGGCCGATTGTCGTGGAACCGCGTGATCACCGGCTATGACCGCGATGCCGACCTCTTCCTCGCCGGTGTCGGCTATCGCTTCTGACGATGAGGCAGCGGCTTAGCTCGTTTCCTCGATCCAGGCGGCCTGAATCGCTTCGAGAATCTTTTCGCCCGAACGCTCCGGCAGGTCGCTGAAGCCGTCCAGTTCCAGCACCCACTTGCGCAGGTCCGTGAAGCGGATCGTCACGGGGTCCACGTCGGGAAACTTGTCATACAGCGCCGCGGCGATGTCGTAGGTATCGGTCCACTTCATGGAATTCTCCGGGCCTTAGTGGCCTTCTTTCGCGTGATTGATGGTGTACTTCGGGATCTCGACGGTCAGATCCTCGTCGGCGACGATGGCCTGGCACGACAGGCGCGAATGGGGCTCGAGGCCCCAGGCCTTGTCGAGCAGATCTTCTTCCTTTTCCTCGGCCTCGTTGAGCGAGTCAAAGCCCTCGCGCACGATCACGTGGCAGGTCGTGCAGGCGCACGACTTCTCGCACGCGTGTTCGATGTCGATGTCGTTGGCCAGCAGCGCGTCGCAGACGCTGACGCCGGTCTTGGCTTCGATCACGGCCCCTTCCGGGCAGTATTCGGCGTGGGGCAAAACGATGATCTGTGGCATGTCGTGTCCTGGTATTGATGCTGTGCGATACGGGAGCCGGTGATCAGCCGAGTTCCTGCACCTTGCGCCCGGCCAGCGCGCTCTTGATCGAGCGGTCCATGCGGCGGGCGGCGAATTCGTCGGTGCCGCGCGACAGCGTCTCGACGGCAGCCTTGATGGCGTGATGATCCTCGCCGGTGGCGATCTCGCGCACCGAGGCGATCAGCGCCTCGACCGCGGCACGCTCGTCGGCCGACAGCAGGTCGCCGTCGGTCTCCAGCGCACGCGTGGTGGCTTCGACCAGGCGGTCGGCCTCGACGCGCTCTTCAGCCAGCGCGCGACTCTTCATGTCGTGTTCGGCCTCGCGGAAGCCTTCCTGCAGCATGCGCGCGATGTCGTCATCGGCCAGGCCATACGACGGCTTCACGGTGACCGACGATTCCACGCCCGAGTGCGTCTCGCGCGCAGTGACCGACAGCAGGCCATCCGCGTCGACCTGGTAGGTCACGCGGATGCGCGCCGCGCCAGCGACCATCGGCGGGATGCCACGCAGCTCGAAGCGTGCAAGCGAACGGCAGTCGCTGGCCAGTTCGCGCTCGCCCTGCAGCACGTGGATCGCCATGGCGGTCTGGCCGTCTTTGAACGTGGTGAACTCCTGCGCGCGCGCCACGGGAATCGTGCTGTTGCGCGGGATGATCTTCTCGACCAGGCCGCCCATGGTTTCCACGCCGAGCGACAGCGGAATCACGTCGAGCAGCAGCCAGTCCTCGCCCGGCGCATGGTTGCCGGCCAGCAGGTTGGCCTGCATGGCGGCGCCGAGCGCGACGACGCGGTCCGGGTCGAGATTGGTCAGCGGCGGCTGGCCAAAGAAGTCGCCCACTGCCTTGCGGATGGCCGGCATGCGCGTCGCGCCGCCGACCAGCACCACGCCCTGGACTTCGTCGGGCGTCACGCCCGCGTCGCGCAGCGCCTTGCGCACCGGCGCCAGCGTCTTCTGCACGAGATGCGCGGTGATGCTGTCGAAGATTTCGTCAGTCAGCGTCAGGTGCACAATCTCGCCCGAGTCCAGCACCGCGTCGATCACCGTGCTGTCGCCTTCCGACAGCGCTTCCTTGGCGGCGCGCGCGCGCACCATGAGCAGGCGCATGTCCTGCGCCGACAGCGGCTGCAGGCCTGCCTGCTCGACGATCCAGCACAGCAGGCGCTGGTCGAAATCGTCGCCACCGAGCGCGGAGTCGCCGCCCGTGGACAGGACTTCGAACACGCCCTTGGTCAGCTTCAGGATCGAGATATCGAAGGTGCCGCCGCCGAGGTCATAGACCGCATAGATGCCCTCGGACGCATTGTCGAGGCCATAGGCAATGGCTGCCGCGGTGGGCTCGTTAAGCAGGCGCAGCACTTCCAGCCCGGCCAGGCGTGCGGCGTCCTTGGTGGCCTGGCGCTGGGCCTCGTCGAAATAGGCCGGCACGGTGATGACGGCGCCGACGAGGTCATCGCCGAGCGAATCTTCGGCGCGCTGGCGCAGCGTCGCAAGAATCTCAGCCGAGACTTCCACGGGGCTCTTCACGCCGGCCACGGTCTTGATCTGCACCATGCCTGGCGCATCGACGAAGTCGTAGGGGCTGTGCTCGTTATGGGCCACGTCCTTGAGGCCACGGCCCATGAAGCGCTTGACCGAAACGATGGTGTTCTTCGGATCGCGCACCGCCTCGTCCTGGGCGCGGTAGCCGATATGCGTGGTACGGTCCGGCAGGTAGCGCACCACCGAGGGCAGCAGCGCACGGCCGCGCTCGTCGCCGAGGACTTCGGGAATGCTGTTGCGCACGGCCGCCACCAGCGAGTTGGTGGTGCCAAGGTCGATGCCAACGGCCAGCCGGCGTTGATGGGGCGCCGGCGACATGCCGGGTTCGGAAATCTGGAGCAGTGCCATGATGATTCTTCGCTTTCTCGTGCGCGATGATGTCCGCCGCACAGGCGGCTTTCGCGACGGGCGCCATTGTCACATGGCCCCGCCAAACGTGCCGGGACTACCCTTCCAGCCGGTCGATCGCCTCGCTGGTATCGTGTTCGATCTTCTCGATGAACATCAGCTGCCGCACCGCCGCGCCTGCGGCTTCGTTGTCTCCGGCATCGAGCAGCTTGCCAAGCGCGGTGTGCCGCTCGCGCTTTTCCTGGCGCAGGCCGCGCAGCAAGCCATCAAGGCGATCGACATCACGGGACTCGACGGCGTCCTGCAGATCCTCGCGCCACTCCATCTGCTGCATCAGGAACGCGGGTGACATGGCGGTGTTGTTCTCCGCCTGCACGTCCACGCCGCGCAGTCCCAGCAGGTAGATCGCGCGTTTGAGCGGCTGGCGCAGCGTACGGTAAGCCTCGTTGGCATGCGCGGCCCACTGCATGGCCACGCGCCGCTCAGCCTCGCCCGCCTTGGCAAAGCGGTCCGGGTGTGCCTGCGACTGCACGGTGCGATACGCGGCGTCCAACGCCGCTTCATCGACGCCGAACTGCACCGGCAGGCCGAACAGCGCAAAAAAATCGTCTTTCAAAGCTTCCCCAACAAAAAGGAGCGGCCGCGCCGCCCCCTTGTGCATTCACGTCAACCGCGTCCGGCGCCTTGAGTGAACTGCGCCCATTCGGCCGGCGGTTCATTGCGATCGCATTTGAGGCAGTTCACCACGGCGCCAAGCCGCGCCGCCCTGCCCTGCTCCGTGTTCGTCCACGGCCGCAATTGCCAGGGCGGGTTGTGTCGCATGTGCTGCCCGTGACCGCAATCGAGTTCGGCGACCCAGTCGCCTTCCTCATCCCGATGGAACCCGACGATGCTGCGTTCCATGCGGTGCCTTACCAGCCAGCGCTCAGACCGTGAACGATTCGCCGCAGCCGCACTCGTCCTTGACGTTCGGGTTGTTGAAGCGGAAACCTTCATTCAACCCTTCGCGCGCATAGTCGAGTTCGGTGCCGTCGATATACGGCAGGCTCTTGGCGTCGACGATGACCTTGATGCCATGCGACTCGAACACCTCATCTTCAGGGTGCAGCTCGTCGACGTACTCCAGCTTGTAGGCCAGGCCCGAGCAGCCAGTGGTCTTCACGCCCAGGCGCAGGCCCACGCCCTTGCCACGGCGTTCCAGGTAACGGGCCACGTGCCTGGCGGCCTTCTCGGTCATCGTGATCATCGTTGCGTCTTCCTTCTTCTTTCGGAACCCAAGAAACTCAGGCGGCCTTCTGGTCAGCTGCCGGGTGCTTCTTCTTGTAGTCCTCGACAGCCGCCTTGATGGCGTCCTCAGCGAGGATCGAGCAGTGGATCTTGACCGGCGGCAGCGCCAGTTCTTCGGCGATCTGGGTGTTCTTGATCTCGAGGGCCTGGTCGACGGTCTTGCCCTTGACCCACTCGGTCACGAGCGACGACGACGCGATGGCCGAGCCGCAGCCATAGGTCTTGAACTTGGCGTCTTCGATCACGCCGGCCTCGTTCACCTTGATCTGCAGCTTCATCACGTCGCCGCAAGCCGGGGCGCCGACCATGCCGGTACCCACATCGTCGTCGTTCTTGTCGAACGAACCGACATTGCGGGGGTTTTCATAGTGGTCGAGAACCTTCGTGCTGTATGACATTTTGCTTACCTCTTGCGTATCTTTTACGGGGGTCTTGCTTTTATTCTTGCGGGATCCGGCGAACGCTCAGTGCGCGGCCCACTGGATCGAGTTCAGGTCGACGCCGTCCTTGAACATCTCCCACAGCGGCGACAGGTCGCGCAGCTTGCCGATCTTGTTCTTGAGCAGTTCGACGGTGTAGTCGACTTCCTGCTCGGTCGTGAAACGGCCGACCGTGAAACGGATCGAGCTGTGCGCGAGTTCGTCATTGCGGCCCAGTGCGCGCAGCACGTACGACGGCTCCAGCGAGGCCGAGGTGCAGGCCGAGCCCGACGACACGGCCACATCCTTGATCGCCATGATCAGCGACTCGCCTTCGACGAAGTTGAAGCTGACGTTCAGGTTGTGCGGCACGCGCTGTTCGAGGTCGCCGTTCAGGTAGACCTCTTCCATGCTCTTCAGGCCATTCCACAGGCGGTCGCGCAGCATGCGGATGCGTTCGTTCTCGGTCGCCATTTCTTCGCGGGCGATACGGAACGCTTCGCCCATGCCGACGATCTGGTGCGTGGCCAGCGTGCCCGAGCGCATGCCGCGCTCATGGCCGCCACCGTGCATCTGCGCCTCGATGCGGACGCGCGGCTTGCGGCGCACGTACAGCGCGCCGATACCCTTCGGGCCATAAGTCTTGTGGGCCGAGAACGACATCAGGTCGACCTTCAGCTTGTTGAGGTCGATCACCACCTTGCCGGTCGCCTGCGCGGCGTCGCAATGGAAGATGATGCCCTTCTCGCGGCAGATCTCGCCGATCTGCTCGATGTCCTGGATCACGCCGATCTCGTTGTTCACGAACATGACCGACACCAGGATCGTGTCCGGGCGGATGGCCTGCTTGAGCACATCCATGTCGATCAGGCCGTTTTCCTTCACGTCGAGGTAGGTCACCTCGAAGCCCTGGCGCTCCAGTTCGCGCGTGGTGTCGAGCACGGCCTTGTGCTCGGTCTTCACCGTGATCAGGTGCTTGCCCTTGCCCGAATAGAAGTTCGCGGCGCCCTTGATCGCGAGGTTGTTCGACTCGGTCGCCCCAGACGTCCACACGATTTCACGCGGATCGGCACCGACCAGCGCGGCCACCTGCTCGCGTGCTTCTTCCACCGCACGCTCCGCTTCCCAGCCATATGCGTGACTGCGCGACGCGGGATTGCCGAACTGCTCGCGCAGGTACGGAATCATCTTGTCCGCCACGCGCGGGTCCACCGGCGTGGTGGCCGAGTAATCCATGTAGATGGGGAAATGTGGGGTGCTCATCGTTATGACTGCCTTTTTCAGGGGGACCGCTGATCGCTTGTATCGCTGCTTGCTACCGGGCGCTTCAGGACTGCGCCAGGCTGAAAACCGAATTCACCATCCGGGCACGGACCGGCTTTTCGGCGGCCTTTTCCGCCTTGCCGCGCGCCGCGGGTGCCGCCTGCTGCACGGCAGCGTCTTCGCGCATGTCGTGCAGGACGGCCGGCTGCTTGGCGCGCTGCTGGTCCACCAGGTTCTTGAGGGAGACGGAATCGAGATATTCGACCATTTTCTGGTTCAGCGTCGCCCACAGCTCGTGGGTCATGCAACGCCCGGAGCCGTCATCTCCGTTACAATTGCCCTTTCCACCGCACTGGGTGGCATCAAGCGGCTCGTCCACGGCGATGATGATGTCCGCCACGGTGACGTCTTCCGCCTTGCGCGCGAGGCTGTAGCCACCGCCCGGTCCGCGCACGCTTTCGACGATCTCATGCCGGCGCAGCTTGCCGAACAGCTGTTCCAGGTAGGACAGCGAGATCTTCTGCCGCTGGCTGATGCCCGCGAGCGTGACGGGCCCCTGGTCCTGGCGCATGGCCAGGTCGATCATCGCAGTGACCGCAAAGCGGCCTTTGGTGGTCAGTCTCATGATGCAGGGCTAATACTTGATCGTTTCCGTCAAGTATAAAGGTACCCGACTATTTCAGTCAACTACCCCTACGGCACCGCATCAAACCCGGCGGCCGCCCGCGACTGGCGCCGCGCCTGCCGTCCGGGGCGGCACGATCAGCAGCAACGGGTGTTTCAGGATGCGGCGCCGCACGGCCGCGCTGAGTTCGGCCCGGTCCACGCGCCTCAGGTGGCGTGATCGCAGCGCCATATTGAACGCCAGCGCAAAGCTCACGCCCACGTTGAGCACGCCCATCAGCGCGATGCCAGCCACCGCAAGCCAGAGCGACGGTAACCGCAAGGCGTCGAGCCCCAACACGCCCAGTGCCGTGCCCACCGAGCCGGTCGACAGCGTGACGTGCCGCACTTCCATGTGCGGTCCGAAGAAACTCAGGATCTCGGGCCCCAGCCCCAGCAGGAAGCCGAGCGACACGTTCGCGCTGATACCCGACATATTGCGCTTCCAGAAATCCGCGAGACGCAGCGCGCCGCGCTCGCCCAGCACGTAGCGCAGGCGCCGGTTGTACGCCATGACATCGTGCACCTTGTGCAGCGCGAACCAGTTGTCGGCCCAGCCCGCGATCAGGCTCGACAGCCACAGCAGCACGCCCGTGAACGCCGCGTAGAGCGGCGTCGGCCCCAGGATCGAGAATGATTCGATCGTGGCGATCGCCTTGGCCGGCGTGATTAGGTTCGCACCGAGGATTTTGCTGGCCAGCCACTGGATCGCCAACGCGACGGGAAACACCACGGCCAGGTTGCCGAAGATCGCCGCCGCATTGGAACGGATCATCGAGATGGTGTCGTCGACGAACACTTCGCGCCCCTCCGGACGCCTCGCCCCGTCAAGCCGGTGCGCGAGTGCCGGGCCGGTCATGGCTGGCTGCTTGGTGGCTAGCGTGAAATGCGCGAAGTGGATGGCGAGGAAGCTGCCCGCGTAGTTGAACGAGGCGAGCAGCCCTTCTATGAACTTGTCGAGGTGCAGGCCGTAGATGAAGAACTTCAGGTACACGGTCGCCACGGTGATCAATCCACCGCCGGCCGCGGCACGCATAAGCTCGCCGTATTCCTTGCGATCGCGCGTGATGTAGTGCTCGCCGGTTTCCGCTGAACGCTCCACCACGCGGCGCGCCAGTTGCGCGAACGACACGCCGGCCAGATCGGATACGCTGCGGCGCGCCTGCGTCGAGCGGATCAGTTCCGCGACCAAGTTCGCGTGCATGCCCGGACGATTCGGCTCCACCCATGCGGCCAGCAGCAGTTCAATGCGCGCAAGCTGCACCTTCATCCGTTCGATCTGGAACACGACTTCGACCGAAACGCCGTTCTCTTCGAGGTCCGCGTAGACCTGTTGCGCGGCGGCGTGGCATTCGTCCAGCAGTGCGCGGAAATAGTTGAGGCGGTGGCCGAATGCGTCGTCGCTGTGGGCCAGGTCCGGTTCGCACAGGGCCTTGATGGCGCTGTCGAGGTGATAGAACGGTGTGTCCTCGACGTTGCCGCGCAGCCGCGAACGCACGGACTGGCTCAAGCCGGTGGCGCGCACCTGGCTCACGAGCACGGCAATACTGGTGGACAGCGTGTGTCCGAGTGCATCCCAGTAGCGCATCATGGCCTGCGCTCGCGCCTCCGGCTGCCCGGCGTCGGTCGTGCTGTCGCGCATCACGCGCGCGAGCCGACCCAGCAGATCATCGTCCAGCGCCTCGACCCAGTCCGCGTCGTGCGGCCCGACAAACAGCAGCGCGAACAGTGCCGCCATGTCGCTCAGGTTGGGCGGCGGGGGCAGGAAGCGCGCCTGCAGCCGGTGCATCATCTCGCTGACGAAGCCGGGGTGCGACGCCACGCCGGTATCGCAGAACAGTGCCGTCGGGTCGTTGTCGCGCACGATGCTGCGCACCGTGGCGCCAAAGCGCCCGGCCCAGTCGGGATGCCGCTCCAGCACCTGTATCAGGTAACGCATGCGTACATGCTCGCGATGGCTGCGGGCATCGCCCCCGGCACGCTCGCCGCCGTCGACCTCGACACCGGCCATGCCGTCGCGGCGGACCCAGAAACCCAGTTCGATCAGCCAGCGGTTGCGGTCCGCCAGCGGCGCCTCGGGATCGGCCGCCGTCAGGATGGCGTCAAGTTGCAGGCTGGCATTGCGCGATTCGCGCCATTTCCGGAACAGGTTTCGAAGCATCAATTCTCACAAAGGGTGGCGGACGGCCTGTGCCGTGCGGCAGGCAGGCTAGCGACGCAGGCGCTCGCGCAGCATCTCGACGATGCCGTCGCAGGCGTCTTCCACGTAATCGAGCACGCGCTCGAAGCCGTCGCCTTCGCCGTAGTAGGGATCGGGCACCTCATCCGCCTCATGGCGGGTGGCGAAGGTCATCAGCAGCCGCAGTTGCTGCGCCGGAGCCTGCGGGCAAAGGGCCGACAGCCGCTCGAGGTTGTCCCGGTCCATCGCGAGCACCAGATCGAAACGCGTGAAATCCGGCACAGCGACCTTGCGCGCGCGCAGCGCCGAGAGGTCATAGCCGCGTTGTTGCGCATAGCGCTGCGTGCGAGGGTCCGGGGCGCGGCCCAGGTGATAGTCGTGCGTGCCGGCCGAATCGAGCTCGACGAGATCGGCGAGCCCCGCGGCGACAAGCTTGGCGCGCAACACGCCCTCAGCCGTGGGCGAGCGGCAGATATTCCCCATGCAGCACATCAGGATGGCGTACTTCTTCATGGCTTCCCGTCCGGTGAGTGGATGAAACGCCGCAGCAGGCATCATCCACCCGGCGCAGAGCGCCAGCCATGGGCCGGACCACACCTGGTGTCGCGCGTGGGTGCCTTGCCGGCGAAGGGGGCGATTTTAACGCCCCTGGCAGTGGCAACCCTCTAGAGCCGTTTGGCCAGCCGCTCTCCGTGCACAAATCCGGCGATTTCCGCCGCTTCGGCAGATTTGTAGTGGTCGGTGATCAGCGATTTCTCGGTCAGCGTCGCGGCCGCGCGGATATTGCAGCCAGCGCGGCAGACCCGGACGGTGTATTCCCACTCGCTCTGCGAGCGGAGCCGCACCTGGACCTGCACTTCGTGGGTTTCATAAACCTTCTTCTTCCATTCGCCGATTTCGGCCATAACCGTCTCCAGGAATGATGGGCGTGCCGGCGTATTGCGCGCTGGTGCGTGGTTGTCAGTTCACCTCACCGGCGTCGATGGCGCGCATGGCAGCCGCTTCCGCCATGGCCACCGCGGCTTCCGGTGTCGGCGCCTTGCCGGCCAACGCCTCGAACGTGGGGCCGGAAGGTTCGCCAAAAGAGTCGCCAATGCGCAACTGTGCGGCAAAGCCGCCGCCCGCTTCCGGGACCGCGCTGGCCACCACCGTGTAGCCGCCGTATTCGAACTGTCGTTCCATGTCGAGCCTCCCGCCGTTCAAGGCAGCTTGGCTGCCAGGACTTCGAGCTTCTGGATCGGCGGCGCGGCGACGAGCAGATCGGGCGCTTTCGCCATCAGCGCAGCCGCCACCTTGCCTGCCAGATGCGCATCGCGCGCGCCTTCATCGGGAAACGCATCGAAGATGCCGAACGTCGAGGGTCCCAGCCGCAGCGCGAACCAGGCCGTGGTGCCGGCCTCCTGCTCGACCAGCGGCAGGCCGTCGCGCAGGAACTGCTCCACTTCCGCTTCCTTGCCGGGCTTGGCCTGAAGCGGCACCCACAGCGCTAACTTGACCATGGCGCATCTCCTGATCTGGCGTGACGCTTTCCACTATAGGCCAGCCCGTGCGCGGCGCGCCGCCGCAGCGTTACACCGGCGGCATTGGCGCTTCCTCGCCGCTGGCACCGAACAGTTGGGCCTTGAGCTTGGCGAGCTGGTCGCGCACCTGCGCCGCCTTCTCGAATTCGAGGTTCTTGGCGTGATCCATCATGAGCTTTTCGAGCCGCTTGATCTCCTTCGAGACCTGCTTCTCGCTCATGTCCTCGTAGCGCGCGCGCTCCTGTGCCGCCAGCAGTTCGGCCTTGACCTCGCCCGCATCGTAGACGCCGTCGATGATGTCCTTGATCCGCTTGATCACGCCGCGCGGCGTGATGCCGTTGGCCTCGTTGAACGCCATCTGCTTGGCGCGGCGCCGCTCGGTCTCGTCGATGGCCTTGCGCATCGAATCGGTGATGCGGTCGGCGTACAGGATCGCGGTCCCGTTCACGTTGCGCGCGGCACGGCCGATGGTCTGGATCAGCGAACGCTCGGCGCGCAGGAAGCCTTCCTTGTCCGCGTCGAGGATGGCGACCAGCGACACCTCGGGGATATCCAGCCCTTCGCGCAGCAGGTTGATGCCCACCAGCACGTCGAACGTCCCCAGGCGCAGGTCGCGGATGATTTCCACGCGTTCCACCGTGTCGATATCCGAGTGCAGGTAACGCACCTTGACGCCATTCTCCGACAGGAACTCGGTCAGCTGCTCGGCCATGCGCTTGGTGAGCGTGGTCACCAGCACGCGTTCGCCGGCCTCCACGCGCAGGTTGATCTCGGACAGCAGGTCGTCGACCTGTGTGGTAGCGGGCCGCACGATGATGATCGGGTCGACCAGCCCGGTCGGCCGCACGACCTGCTCCACGACTTGCCCGGCGTGCTCCTTCTCGAACTGCGCAGGTGTCGCCGAAACGAACATCACCTGGCGCATCTTGCGTTCGAACTCCTCGAACTTGAGCGGCCGGTTGTCGAGCGCGGACGGCAGCCGGAAGCCGTATTCAACCAGCGTGGTCTTGCGCGCGCGGTCGCCGTTGTACATGCCGTTGAGCTGGCCGATCAGCACGTGCGATTCGTCGAGGAACATCAGCGCGTCCGACGGCAGGTAATCGACCAGCGTCGGCGGCGGCTCGCCGGGCTTCGCGCCCGACAGGTGGCGCGAATAGTTTTCGATGCCCTTGCAGAAGCCGAGCTCGGAGAGCATTTCCAGGTCGAAGCGAGTGCGCTGCTCGAGCCGCTGCACCTCCACGAGCCGGTTTTCCTTGTGGAAGAACTCAAGCCGGTCGCGCAACTCCGCCTTGATGTCCTCGATCGCGCGAAGGACAGTTTCGCGCGGCGTCACGTAGTGGCTCGACGGATAAACGGTGAAGCGCGGAATCTTCTGCCGCACGCGGCCGGTGAGCGGGTCGAAGAACTGCAGCGACTCCACTTCGTCGTCGAACATCTCGAGCCGCACCGCCATTTCCGCGTGTTCGGCCGGGAAAATGTCGATGGTATCGCCGCGCACGCGGAACGTGCCGCGCTGGAAATCGGTCTCGTTGCGCGTGTATTGCATGGCAATCAGTCGAGCGATCACGTCGCGCTGGCTGATCTTGTCGCCCGTACGCAGCGTCAGGATCATCTGGTGGTATTCGTTCGGGTTGCCGATACCGTAGATGGCCGACACCGTGGCCACGATGATCGTATCGCGGCGCTCCAGCAGGCTCTTGGTGGCCGACAAGCGCATCTGCTCGATGTGCTCATTGATCGACGAATCCTTCTCGATAAACAGGTCGCGCTGCGGGACGTAGGCCTCGGGCTGGTAGTAGTCGTAGTAGCTGACGAAGTACTCGACGGCATTGCGCGGGAAGAACTCGCGGAATTCGGAGTAAAGCTGGGCAGCCAGCGTCTTGTTGGGTGCAAAGACGATGGCCGGGCGCCCCATGCGCGCGATCACGTTGGCCATCGTGTAGGTCTTGCCTGAGCCCGTCACGCCGAGAAGCGTCTGGAACGACAAGCCGTCCTCTATCCCTTCCACCAGTTGCCGGATAGCCTCCGGCTGGTCGCCCGCCGGGGGGAACGGCTGGTAGAGCTGGAACGGCGAGCCCGGAAAAGTGACGATTTTGTCTTCGTCCAGGGCCGGCGCGACTTCGGCAAGGTTTGACATAGGCGACTAGGGGAAAAACCTGAGAAAAGGGGGCGAGTGCGGGGGCAGATACGCTAGAATCTTGGGGTTGCACAGCCTAGCTTCAAGTCAGTCAACGCCCGCAAGCAGGTCTGCCGCACGCCCCCCAGCGCAGTCCGAAGCATTCTACGCCTTCCCGTTTTCTTACATTGCCGACCACGAGAGTCCAAATGAGTTTGTTTTCTGCCGTCGAAATGGCCCCGCGCGACCCGATCCTGGGCCTGAATGAAGCTTTCAATGCCGACACCCGCGCCACCAAGGTGAACCTGGGCGTTGGCGTTTACTTCACCGACGAAGGGAAAATTCCGCTGCTGCGCGCCGTGCAGGAAGCGGAAAAGGCGCGCCTGACCACCGCCACGCCGCGCGGCTACCTGCCGATCGAAGGCATTGCCGCCTATGACCAGGCCGTGCAGTCGCTGCTGTTCGGCAAGGAATCGCCGCTGATCACGGAAGGCCGTGTTGTGACGGCTCAGGCACTGGGCGGTACCGGCGCGCTGAAGATCGGCGCCGACTTCCTGAAGCGCCTCTACCCGACTTCGAAGGTCGCGATCAGCGACCCGAGCTGGGAAAACCACCGCGCGCTGTTCGAAGCCGCCGGCTTTGAGGTCGTGAACTACGCCTACTACGACGCCCCGACCCACGGCCTGAACTTCGCCGGCATGGTGGAATCGCTGAAGTCGTATCCGGCCAACACCATCGTCGTGCTGCACGCTTGCTGCCACAACCCGACCGGCGTCGACCTGTCGGCCGACCAGTGGAAGGAAGTGGTCGCGCTGATCAAGGAACGCAACCTGATCCCGTTCCTCGACATGGCCTACCAGGGCTTTGCCGACGGCATCGACCCGGACGGCGCAGCCGTGCGCCTGTTCGCGGATTCGGGGCTGCCGTTCTTCGTGTCGAGCTCGTTCTCGAAGAGCTTCTCGCTGTACGGCGAACGCGTGGGCGCCCTGTCGATCGTCACGACCGGCAAGGAAGAAGCGCAGCGCGTGCTGTCGCAGGTCAAGCGCGTCATTCGCACCAACTACTCGAACCCGCCGACGCACGGCGGCACCGTGGTAGCTACCGTGCTGAACAGCCCGGAACTGCGCGCCATGTGGGAAGAGGAACTGGCCGAAATGCGCGACCGCATCAAGCTGATGCGCCACGCGCTGGTCGACAAGCTGGCCGCCAAGGGCGTGAAGACGGACTTTTCGTTCGTGAAGGCGCAGCGCGGCATGTTCTCGTACTCGGGCCTGACCTCGGCGCAAGTCGACCGCCTGCGTAACGAGCATGGCATCTACGCCGTCGGCACCGGCCGCATCTGCGTGGCCGCGCTGAACAGCCGCAATATCGACGCCGTCGTCGACGCTATCGCGGCAGTGCTGTAAAGACCGCATTGTGAAGTGCTGCCGACACGCCGGCAGCACTGGCATGATGCATGCGTCATCAAAAGGCAGCTACGTGCTGCCTTTTTCTTTTTGTCATTCCGTTTTGTCATGCGGAATTAAGGCCTTTGGGCTATTGTCTTTTCCCGTTGCCGTCGTACCTTAGGGTATATGCTGCACAGCACGATCGTTCGGTTGCGTGCATAATCGGCACACAGTCGCACGGTGGTGCCCCCATCGAGAAAGACGTTTTCATCGTATTCGTATCACCAGGCCAGACCGCCATGCTCTACCAACTGCATGAGTTCCAGCGTTCGATGCTGCACCCGCTGACCGCGTGGGCACAGGCGACCGCCAAGACTTTCACCAATCCCCTCAGTCCGTTGTCCCTGGTTCCCGGCGCCCCCCGCCTGGCTGCCGGCTACGAACTCCTGTACAGGCTCGGAAAGGAATACGAGAAACCCGCGTTCGACATCAAGTCGGTACGCTCGAACGGCCGCGAAATCCCGATCGTCGAACAGACCATCATGGAAAAGCCGTTCTGCCGCCTGGTCCGCTTCAAGCGCTACGCCGATGATCCGGACACCATCAAGCTGCTCAAGGACGAGCCCGTGGTGCTGGTCGCCGCACCGCTGTCGGGCCACCACGCCACGCTTCTGCGCGACACGGTGCGCACGCTGCTGCAGGACCACAAGGTCTATGTGACCGACTGGGTCGACGCGCGCATGGTGCCGGCCGAACATGGCCCGTTCCACCTGTCGGACTACATTTATTACATTCAGGAGTTCATTCGCCATATCGGCGCGGACAAGCTCCACGTCATTTCGGTGTGCCAGCCCACCGTGCCGGTGCTGGCAGCGATTTCGCTGATGGCCTCGGCGGGCGAGAAGACGCCGCTCACCATGACCATGATGGGTGGCCCGATCGACGCTCGCAAGAGCCCGACAGCGGTCAACTCGCTTGCGACCAACAAGTCGTTCGAGTGGTTCGAGAACAACGTGATCTACACCGTGCCGGCCAACTATCCCGGCCACGGGCGCCGTGTCTATCCGGGCTTCCTGCAGCATGCCGGTTTCGTGGCGATGAACCCGGACCGCCACCTGTCGTCGCACTACGACTACTACCTGAGCCTGATCCAGGGGGATGCCGATGACGCGGAAGCTCACGTGCGGTTCTACGACGAGTACAACGCCGTGCTCGACATGGCAGCCGAGTACTATCTCGACACGATTCGCGAGGTCTTCCAGGAGTTCCGCCTGGCCAACGGCACGTGGACCATCGACGGCAATCCGGTGCGCCCGCAAGACATCAAGGGCACTGCGCTGCTGACCGTCGAAGGCGAGCTCGACGACATCTCCGGCGCCGGCCAGACCTCCGCGGCGCACGACTTGTGCGCAGGCATTCCACAGACGCACAAGCACCATCTGTCCGCAGCGAAGTGCGGCCACTACGGGATCTTCTCGGGCCGCCGCTGGCGCGATGAAATCTATCCGCAGCTGCGCGATTTCATCCGCAAGTACCGGTGACCTGACCGTCCGCCATGCAAGAACGCCCGCAACCGCGGGCGTTTTTTTCTGCGCCGTGGATGCAACGCGCCGGTCAGCGCCGCAGGTAGCTCAGGAGCATGTCGGTGTGCAGTTCGGCGAAGCGTTCGTGCTCGTCCTGCGAAGCCACGTCCCTGCCAATCACTGCACTGATGGTGTAGCGGTTGGACAGCACGTAATAGCCCAGCGCCGAAATGGTCAGGTAGAACTGCGGAACGTCGATGTTGTCTCGGAACAGCCCGTGCTGCTGGCCGCGACGGATGATGTCCGCCAGCACGTTGACGATCGGATTGACTAGCTGGTGCAAGTGCGCCGATTTCTTCAGGTGGCGCGCCTCGTGCAGATTCTCGCTGTTGACGAGCCGAATGAACTCCGGGTGCTGGTAATACCAGTCCCAGACGAAGCGGGCCAGCGTGCGGACCGCGGCGACGGGGTCTTCGTCGGTGATATGGAGCCGTTCCTCATCGGCGCGGAACTCGGCGTACTGCTTCTCAAGCACGGCCAGGAACAGCCCTTCCTTGCTGCCGTAGTAGTAGTACAGCATGCGCTCGTTGGTCTCGGCACGGCGCGCAATCTGGTCGACTCGGGCGCCGGCCAGGCCGCCCTTGGCAAATTCCTCCGTGGCCGCCGCCAGGATGCGGCGGCGCGTGCCCTCTGGGTCCCGCTTGGTTCTGGTCTCGTTTGACATGGGATAAGGGTCGATGTTTGCGCGGATTATGGCACACCCGCGCACGCTTCTGGCCCGCTGGCCGTCGCGCATGATGGCCGGTTCTGTCCGATCGTGAAATCGGGGATAATCCGTGCGGCGCATGGCCCGCAGAGGCCGGCCCGCGATGTTGCCGGCAGCCTGCCGCCATCACGAATACTCCTGTTCCCGCTATTCCTGCTGTTGTCGTGAGTTCCACCCAAACCCTCGCAGACCGCCTGGAGGCGCTG
Source organism: Cupriavidus sp. C1SS-2L (assembly GCF_057073735.1). Taxonomy (NCBI): domain Bacteria; kingdom Pseudomonadati; phylum Pseudomonadota; class Betaproteobacteria; order Burkholderiales; family Burkholderiaceae; genus Cupriavidus; species Cupriavidus sp. C1SS-2L. Next base: position 1,129,050 of record NZ_CP172708.1, on the reverse strand, counting down.
CTGCCGCAAACCCAGTGCACCAAGTGCGGCTTCAACGGCTGCCGTCCGTACGCCGAAGCCATGGCCAGCGGCGAAGCCGCGTCCAACCGCTGCCCGCCCGGCGGCGCGGAGGGAATCCGTCGCCTGTCCGCGGTGCTGGGCACCGGAGCGCTGCCGCTCGACCCCGAACGCGGCGTCGAGCAGCCGCGCGCCGTTGCGCGCATCGACGAAAGCCTGTGCATCGGCTGCACGCTGTGCATCCAGGCCTGCCCGGTTGACGCCATCGCCGGCGCAGCCAAGCAGATGCACACGATCATTCCAGAGCTGTGCACCGGCTGCGACCTCTGCGTGCCGCCCTGCCCCGTCGACTGCATCGACATGGTGCCCGTCACCGGCGAGCGCACGGGCTGGGACGCCTGGACGCAGGAACAGGCCGACGCCGCGCACGCCCGCTATGTCGCGCGCAAACAGCGGCTGGTGCGCGAGCGCGAGGAGAACGATGCCCGCCTAGCAGCCAAGGCCGCCGCCAAGCTGGAAGCGCTGCAGGCGGAAGCCGCCCAATCCGAAACCGAACGCGCCGCGCAGGAACGCAAGCGCGCCATCATTCAGGCCGCCATCGAACGCGCGCGGCAGAAGCAACAGGCCGCGCGCAGCAGCACCGCCACGCCAGACAACGGCAGTGCGGGCGACGACAACAACGACAAACCGACGCCACCAGAACGATGAATGTAGCCAAGGTTCATGCGCTGTTCGAGACCCTGCGCGAGGTCAATCCCGCGCCGGCCACCGAACTGGAATACAGCTCGCCGTTTGAACTGCTGATCGCCGTACTGCTGTCGGCGCAGGCGACCGATGTCGGCGTCAACAAGGCGACGCGCCGGTTGTTTCCGATCGCTCACACACCGCAGCAGATGCTGGATCTCGGCGAGGAAGGGCTGAGCGAGTACATCAAGACCATCGGGCTCTACAAGACCAAGGCAAAGCATGTGATGCAGACCTGCCGCATCCTGGTCGAGCAGCACGGCGGCAAGGTGCCGCCGGACCGCGCCGCGCTGGAGGCGCTGCCCGGCGTGGGCCGCAAGACTGCCAACGTGGTACTCAATACCGCCTTTGGTGAGCCGACCATCGCCGTCGACACGCACATCTTCCGCGTGGCCAACCGCACCGGGCTCGCGCCCGGCAAGAACGTGCAGATCGTCGAGGACAAGCTGCTCAAGGTGGTCCCAAGAGAGTTCCTGCACGATGCCCACCACTGGCTGATCCTGCATGGCCGCTACGTCTGCAAGGCGCGCAAGCCGGAGTGCTGGCACTGCGTGATCGAGCCGCTGTGCGAGTACCGCGACAAGACCGAAGCGCCGCAAGGCTGATTGCACCCACGAACGAAAAAGACCCGCGCTGGCGGGTCTTTTTTCATGAGCGACGTGCCAGATCAGACGATCCGGCAAGCCTCGTCGAACGACAGGCGCGGCAGGCGCGGATGCAGCTTGTCGCCTTCGCCATAGCCGAGGTTGCACAGGAAGTTGACTTCCCACTTGCCGTCCGGGAAGAACGCGGCATTGACCTTGTCGGCGTCGAAGCCGCCCATCGGGCCGCAGTCCAGGCCCATGGCACGTGCGGCCAGGATGAAGTAGCCACCTTGCAGCGAGCTGTTCATCAGCGCATCGCGCGCGATCTTGGCATCGTTGCCGGCATACCACGAGCGTGCATCGGCATGCGGGAACAGCTTGGGCAACTGGTCGTGGAAAGCCTTGTCGAACGCGATGATCGCCGTGACGGGCGCCGAGCGCGTCTTTTCGGTGTTGCCAGCCGACACGCACTCGACCAGGCGGGCCTTCTCGGCGGCGCTCTTGACGAAGACGATACGTACCGGGCAGCTGTTGGCAGCGGTCGGGCCGAACTTCATGGCTTCATAGACCTGGTTCAGCACGGCATCGTCCACGTGACGATCTTGCCACACGTTGTGCGTGCGGGCTTCGGTGAACAACTGGGCCAGGGCTGCCTGATCGATCTGGGTCATGCGCTCGTTCCTGTACATGGGTGTGAAAGGGAACGCGAATTGTACCGAAGCGCGAGGCGCCTCGCGTGCAGGCGCTTTGATCGGGAAATTCAATTCTGTTGGACTTCCCCCGATCCGCTCGCACGGCGGGTCAGCCACAGCACGCCAGCCAGAATCAGCCCACCGCCGACCGCCTGCGCCCCGCTGATGTGCTCGCCCAGCAGCACGGCGGCCAGGGCGACAGTGACGACCGGTTCCAGCGTCGACAGCATCGACGCCTGCGCAGCGCCCAGGCGCTGCAAGCCGGCAAAGAAGGTCAGGATAGCCAGCACCGTGGACAGCAGCGCAATGCCGAGCATCGCGAGCCAGCCGCCGGCGGTGACCGGAAACTGCGGCGGCACGCCTGCGCCAATCCGCAGCACGCTGACCGTGCCATAGACTAACGCCGCGGCCGTGCAGATCACCGTAGTGGTGGCAATCGCATTGACGCCCGCCGTGACGCGCGCGCCAATGATGATATAGACGGAGTAAATCACGGCAGCCGCCAGACCCAGCGCAATCCCGAGCGGGCTGCCCTCCCCGCCGCCCACGGTAAGCCCCGCGCCCACCGAGCAAAGTACAAGCGCGATGACAGCGGCCGTGGTCAAGCGCTCCTTGAGGAAAATCGCCGCCAGGATCGTGACGAACAGCGGGTACAGGTACAGCAGCAAGGCCACCAGGCTGGCTTGCGCGTGATTGAGCGCGCTGAAGAAGCAGAACGACTGGCCGACGTAGCCGATGCCGCCCATGGCTGCCAGCGCCAAAACGCGCCCCCACGATGGCAGGCGGATGCCGCGCACCCGCATGACGAAAGCGAGTGCCACCGCAGCCAGCGCGAAACGCACGGTCAGCAGGCCATAGACATCGGCGCCGGCCTCGTAGGCAAAACGCGCAAAGATGGCCATGGCGCCGAAGGCGCTCGCCGACAGGGCAATCAGCAACACGCCAAAGAACTTTTCCCGGGCGCGCTCGGAGACAGCGGTCGTGGTAGCGGTCATGGAATTGGGTGAACAGCACGGCAAATTGGCCAACCCCGCATTCTAATGGCGCTGGCGCCAGCGTCAGCGCGTGCGGAGGCGCTCGTTTACAATGGCGCCATCATGTTCAATCCGTCCCGAGAAGAAGTCCGCCGATTTTTCTGCGATGCCTGGCAGAAGCAACTCACCGGCGGCGTCCTGACCCCGCTGGAAGCCATTGCCGTCGACTGGATCCGCGAGCACCCTGAGTACCACGCGCTGCTCACCGATACTGAAGGCGCTCTGACACAGGACTACACCCCCGAGCAGGGCCAGACCAATCCCTTTCTGCATTTGTCCATGCACCTGTCGATCTCGGAACAGGTGTCGATCGACCAGCCCCCGGGCATCCGCCAGGCTTATGAAGCCCTGACACAGCGGCTCGATTCGCCACACGAAGCCCAGCACCAGATCATGGAGTGCCTGGGAGAGATGTTGTGGCAGGCACAGCGTTCGGGGCTGCCGCCCGACGGCGCGCAATACGTCGACGCCGTACGGCGCCGCGCATCGCGCTAACCTCGTACGGCCAGACGGGCCTGCCGCCTGCGTACAATTCGTCACAAACGCTCTCGAGTGACGTGGTAGGCTTACGGGCATTGCCATCCGCCTGCGCCCGTCGTCCAGCCGGACAAGGCGCCTACCGACATGCTCCAGACTTCAACGACCTGGGGACGGCTTTGCCTGCTGTTCGCTTGCACCTGGCCCCTCTCAGGCCACGCAGCGGTCTCGATGCTCCAGCCTCCCCGCGTCATCGACGGCACCCGGCCACTCGCGCTCACCCTGCTGATCAGCGCGGAAACCGGCACCCGGCGGTACGCGGTACCTGACACGCTTGAAGTCACGGTCTCGGGCGATTTGCAGGCGCCCGTGAAGCTTGTGCTGCGGCGCACGGAGCCAGGCCCCGCCATTCTTTCCTTGCGCAAGGGCGAAAACCGGACGATCCGCTATGCGGCGGAGCTGCCGCCCGGGCTGCGCGGCACGGTGCGCCTGGATGCCACCGGCATCGACGCTGCACCGGTGCTCGTCACGCTGAACCAACAGGCGGCGCCTGACCAGCCTGCCGCTGCGCCATTGGCCACCGCCCCATCCGCGCCGGCCCGTCAGATCCAGTCCGCCGAAACACCAGCACCAATAGTCACCGTCGCCTCGGCCACCCAGCCGGCACCCGCGCCCGTCGACCTGCGCGACAGCGCGCGCCTGTCGTTCAACGATCCGATGTACTTCATCGTCGGCGCGCACGACGGCGGCAACGCGAAGTTCCAGCTCAGCTTCAAGTACCGGATCTTCGAAGGCACGGATCCGGCGTCGCGACGCTTGATCGACAATCTCTACTTCGGGTACACGCAGTTCTCGCTGTGGGACTTGTCGCAGGAGTCCAAACCGTTCCGCGACACCAACTACCGACCGAGTTTCTATTACTACCTGTCGGACACCGGCGTGCATAACCGCGCCATCAGCCGCCTGTCGCTAGGCACCGGATTCGAGCACGAGTCCAACGGGCGCGACGGCGACCAATCACGCAGCATCAACACGGTCTTTCTCAAGCCGGCCTTCTATTTCGGCGACCAGAACGACTGGCACTGGCGCGTCGCGCCCAAGCTCTACGCCTACCTGGAAAAGAACGACAACCCCGACATCGCGCACTACCGCGGCTACATGGATCTGGAGCTGGCTTATGGCAAAGCGGATTCGTGGGAATTCGCCGCGACCGTGCGCAAAGGCACGCGCAAGTGGTACGGCAGCGTCGACGCGCGCGTCACCTATCCGCTCGCTCGGCTGATTCCGGGCACGGCCGGGTATCTGATGGCGGGATATTTCGTCGGCTACGGGGAAAGCCTGCTCGACTACAACCAGAAGGTTCCGTGGCAGTTCCGGCTCGGCTATGCGCTGTCCCGCTAACTGGCTAACCGGCCAGCGGCTTGCCTTCCGACTTCAGACGCGCATTGGCCACGGCCGCCGCAAACTGGCCATGGCCATGCCAGCCGGTAGCCCGGCCAAGCTTCTTGCCATTCCGGAAAAACATGAAGACCGGGATGCCATGCAGCCCGAAGCGCCGGCCAAGGTCGGGATGCGCGTAGACATTGGCATGGAGCCAGTGCAGGTCCAGCGCGCGGATCGGCTCCGCATTAGCCAGCATGGCCTTCTTCGCCATCTCGCAGTTGAAACAGTCCACGCCCCAGAAAAATACGCATACCAGCTTGTCCCCGGCCGCGGCCACGGCGGCGTCGATCGACGTGCTGTCCACCGACTGCATGCAGAGTGCGTCGAACGCGCGGTGGTCAGGGTGCGCGTCGGAGGACGCGGAGGTTCCGGCTGCTGCATCGCTCATGTCATACCTCGCGGAATGGCAAGACGCCCCAGGGCCAGGATGGCGCTGGGGCGTCGTTGGGCAGAGCCTGCGGGCGCATCAGCCGCGCCCGCCGCTACCGCTTACTTAGGGGCCGATACCGTCACCAGCGCCGGACGCAGCACGCGATCCGCAATCGTGTAGCCGCGCTGCAGCACGGTCACGACCGTGTTCGACTCCTGCTCGGACGGGACCATCGAGATGGCCTGGTGGCGATGCGGGTCGAACTTTTCGCCGACCGGGTTCAGTTCGACGATCTTGCCGCGCTCGAAGGCTGCCGACAGCTGGCGCGCGGTCAACTCGACACCTTCACGCAGCTTGGCGATATCGCCCGAGCCGTCGGCGAGCGCGGCTTGCAGGCTGTCCATCACGGGCAGCAGATTGTCGGCAAAATTCTCGATGGCGAACTTGTGCGCCTTGGACACGTCTTCCTGTGCCCGGCGGCGGATGTTTTCACCCTCCGCGACGGCACGCACGTACATGTCGTAGTGCTCGCGCGCCTTAGCTTCCAGCGCGGCAAGCTGCGCCGCCACGTCATCCGCGCCGGCAGTCTCGGGCGCGGCCGTTGCGGCGTTGACGGCCGCTTCGGCGGCCGTGTCAGGCGTCGGGGTGGATGGCGTCTGCTTCTGTTCTTCCATGTCGATCCGTATCAATACATTGTCGCGACCGGCCAATGCGGGCCGCGGTGGGTAAATCGGCGTGTGTCACGAGGATGTTGTACCAAACCGTGAGTTTTCAAGAGTGGTTGCAAAGAGACCCCGAAACACACCGTTACAAACGCCCCCCTTATGCAATCGACCGCTTATTGCTTTGGTGCACTGCACTCACTAAGATTCTTATTAAGAAAAATGACAAAAATACCGGGGGGCCGGAGTTGATTCACATTTGTGCCTCTTCCGAAAGGTGGGCCATGCACAAGCTGCCTGTCGTGACGCTCTGCCTGCTTGCCGCACTGTCGGTAATGACGGTCTTTATCTGCCTGTCCGGCGCGCTGACGCCGCGCGATACCGAGTATGGCAGCGGCAAGGCTGTGTTCAAACATTACATCGTCCAATACGTCAACCCTTAAAGCCATCGCGGTTGACGTCGATTCTGCCCGCGCGGCCGACCGGTTTCTGCTGGTTAGGCCGTGTTGTTGTATCAGTTTCTAAAATCATCGATGCGCCGGCGGTCCCGCTTGGTCGGGCGGCCCTGTAACTGGGACGACGGTTCAGGCTGGTAGCGCCGCTGCTCCGTCTCGGCCTGGCGGCGCGCCTGGCTGGCTTCCGTCTCGGCATACAGCGTCTGCGCCACCGGCGCCGAACCGCGCGCTGGCGCAATGCCCTTCACCACCAGTTCCCAGCGCTGCTGGTGGGCTTCCAGCACGATCGTGTCGCCGGGCTTGACCTCGCGCGAATTCTTGCACGGCTGGCCATTGACCGTCACCTTGCCGCGCTCCACGGCCTCGGCCGCCAACGAGCGCGTCTTGAAGAAGCGCGCGCACCATAACCATTTGTCGATACGCAGGCGGGCATCGGGTTCGAAACTGACATTCACGCTGCGGCTCCACGGGTCTGCGCGCGACTGCGGCGCGCTTCGAGTTCATGCGCATGCGGCATGTTCAGCGGCCAGCCCTGCACGTGCTGCAAGGCAATCTCGGCCAGTGCGGAAATCCAGGGCTGCGCGTCGTTCATGCATGGGATGAAATGGAACGTCTTGCCGCCGGCGACCATAAATTCGGTTTGCCCTTCCATGGCGATTTCTTCCAGTGTCTCGATGCAGTCAGCCGGAAAACCCGGGCAAAACACATCGACCCGGCCCGCACCGACCTTGCCGAGTTCGGCCAATGTCGGGGCGGTATAGGGCTGCAACCACTCGGCTTTGCCAAAGCGAGACTGAAACGTCACCTGATACTGCCCCGGCTGCAAGCCCAGGGCGTCGCCAAGCAGCCGGCCGGTCTTCAGGCACTCGCAATGGTAGGGATCGCCTAATTCCAGCGTTCGGCGCGGCACGCCGTGAAACGACAGGATCAGCTTATCGCCGCGCGCGAAATCAGGCGTGCCGTGCTGCGCCCAGTATGCGCCGACCTGCTGGTGGAGCGCCGCGATATAGGCGGGATGGTCATGGAAATGCTTCACGAGCCGGATTTCTGGCTGGTTGCGCCACTGGCCGAGCACGCGAAACACCTCGTCGAATGCGGTGGCCGTGGTGGTACCGGAGTACTGCGGGTACATGGGCAGCACCAGAACCTGTTCCGTGCCCTGGCGGCGCAGTGCTTCCAGCACGGAAGCAATCGACGGATTGCCGTAGCGCATTGCGCATGCCACTGTAAGCTCGTAGCCCTGCTGGTTCAGCAGGCGCTGCAGCGCGTGCGCCTGGCGCTCGCTGTACACGAGCAGCGGCGATCCGGTCATATGCGCCTCGCGCAGCCAGATCGATTCGTACTTGAGTGCCGACGCACGCGCGCGCAGCGGCAGAATCACACCGTACAGCAACGGCAGCCAGGCCAGGCGCGGAATCTCGACCACGCGCGGATCGGACAGGAATTCCTTCAGATAGCGCCCCACCGCCTTCGGGGTCGGCGCATCGGGGGTGCCTAAGTTGACTAGCAAAATGGCCGTGCGCGGCGCCTGGCCGTGCTGGTAGGCCGGTTCGGGAGAAAACGTCATGTCGCTTCCGGTATGGCCGGGCAGCCAAGGCCGCCGGGCTGTGGAAATGGGGACGCAGACTGTGTGACCCGTCGGACGGGTCCTAGTTCTGGCTCAGTGCACTCGAGAGCAGGCGCGCGGTGATGTCGACAATCGGAATCACGCGCTCATAGGCCATGCGGGTCGGGCCGATGACCCCCAGCGTACCGACGATCTGCCCGTCGACCTCATAGGGCGCGGTGATCACGGCCATTTCCTCGATCGGCACGAGCTGGCTTTCGCCGCCGATGAAGATCTGCACGCCCTGAGCATGGCTGGACACGTCCAGAAGCTGGAGCAGGCTGGTCTTGTGCTCGAACACATCGAACAGCCGCCGCAGCTTGTCCATGCTGGAAGCCAGGTCCTCGACCTCGAGCAGCTTGCGTTCGCCGCTGATATAGAGGTGGTCGTCTTCTTCTTCCATGGCGCTGCTGCCTGCCTCGACCGCCGCCTGCATCAACTGCGACATGTCGCGGCGCAGGTCCTGCAGCTCCACGCGCAGGTGGTCGCGCACGGCATCGAAGCTCATGCCCGCATAGTGCGCGTTGAAGAAGTTCGCCGCTTCGATCAGCTGCGCCGGCGTGTACGACAGTTCGGTCTGGATGATCCGGTTCTGCACGTCGCCTTCCGGGCTGACGATGATCAGCAGGATGCGCTTGTCCGACAACCGCATGAATTCGACCTGCCGGAACGACTGCGCGCGCCGCGGGGTCATGACTACGCCGGCGAAGTGCGAGAGGTTCGACAGCGTGCGCGCCGCCGCCGTGATCATGCGCTGCGGCCCGAGTTGCTGGCCGCCGAGCTGGCCCTGGATCTGGCCGGCCAGTTCGGTCATTTCCAGGCCGCCGCGCTCGATCGGCTTGACCGTGAGCATGGTGTCGACGAACAGGCGATACCCGCGCGGCGTGGGGATCCGCCCCGCCGACGTATGCGGACTGGAGATGAAGCCCATCTCCTCCAGATCGGACATCACATTGCGGATGGTGGCCGGCGACAGGTCCAGTCCGGAATACTTGGACAAGGTCCGGGAACCGACCGGCTGGCCTTCGGCAATGTAGCGCTCGATCAGAGTCTTGAGCAGCGTTTTGGAACGTTCATCCATGATGCCCCGATTTTACGCAAGTTTTACAGCTTCGGGCGCCCGCGCGGCCGGTGCCCGGTGGCGCGCCCGGCCCATGCTGACAACGGTCACAGCGGTATGGTCTAATCCCGGCATGTCTGCCCCCCAGAAAACCAGCGCCTTGCGCACCCCATTCAAGACCGTGGCCCTCGTGGGCCGGTACTCGACTGCCGGCATCGAAGGCCCGCTGGAGGAGCTCGCGTCCTACATCCTCCGGAATGGCCAGGATGTTGTCTTCGAGCGCGAGACCTCACTGGCCACCGGCCTGACGGGCTACCCGGCCCTGACCGCCGAGGAGATCGGCCGGGAAGCGGACGTGGCCGTGGTGCTCGGTGGCGACGGCACACTGCTCGGCATCGCCCGACAGCTTGCCGGCCACAATGTGCCGCTGATCGGCGTCAACCATGGCCGGCTCGGTTTCATGACCGACATCCCGCTCGAAGACGTGCAATCCGTGCTGCCTGACATGCTGGGGGGGCGCTACGAGGCCGAGACCCGGCTGCTGCTGGAATCGAGCGTGGTGCGCGACGACAGCCCGATTTTCTCGGCGCTGGCGCTCAACGACGTGGTCGTCAACCGCTCGGGCATTTCCGGCATGGTCGAACTGGCGGTGTCGGTCGATGGCTATTTCATGTACAACCAGCGTTCGGACGGCTTGATCGTGTCCACCGCGACCGGCTCGACGGCGTATGCGCTGTCGGCCGGCGGCCCGATCCTGCATCCGACGCTGTCTGGCCTGGTGCTCGTGCCGATCGCCCCGCATTCGCTGTCCAACCGGCCGATCGTGCTGCCGCAGGAGGCGGAGGTTACGATCGAGGTTGCGACCGCGCGCGATGCCAGCGTCAACTTCGACATGCAGTCGCTGACCTCGCTCTTGCCGGGCGACCGCATCGTCGTGCGCCGTTCGAAGAAGACCATCCAGCTGCTGCACCCGGTGGGCTACAACTACTACGCTACGCTGCGCAAGAAGCTGCACTGGCACGAATATCCGACCGAGGACAACCGGCTCTGAGCCTGAGGCCCGGCGCCTTCCGTCCGCACTGACCGAAACCCTTCACCGCCACGATGCTGCGCAGCCTGTCCATCCGTGATTTCGTCATCGTCGATACGCTCGACCTCGATTTCCAGTCCGGCTTCACCGTCTTCACCGGAGAAACCGGGGCCGGCAAGTCGATCCTGATCGATGCGCTGGCACTCGTGCTCGGCGAACGCGCCGATGCCGGTGTGGTTCGCGAAGGTTCAGCACGCGCGAGCATCAGCGCCACCTTTTCGACCCATGCGGCACTCGACGCGTGGCTCGAGGAACGCGAACTCGGCGGCGACGAGGATGGCGACGTGCGCACGGTGCTGCTGCGACGCACGGTGGACGGCAGCGGCCGCAGCAAGGCCTTCATCAATGGCGCGGCCGCGACGCTTGCCCAGCTGCGCGAAGTTGGCGACCAGCTTGTCGATATCCACGGCCAGCACGCGCACCAGCAACTGCTGCGCCCCGACGCGCAGCGGCTGCTGTTCGACGCGCATGCCGGGCTGACCCAGCAGGCTGGCGCCGTGGCGGAATCCTGGCGTGCATGGCGCGCCTGTGTGCGCCAGCGCGAGGCCGTGGAGCACCAGTCGCGCGAAATGCAGCTCGAACGCGAACGGCTCGAATGGCAGGTCGGCGAGCTGGAAAAGCTCGCGCCGCAAGCCGGCGAATGGGAAGAAATCCAGGCCGAATACAATCGCCTGTCGCACGCTGCGGGCCTGATCGACGGCAGCCGTGCCGCGCTCGACGCGCTGTCCGAAGCCGACGGCTCGGTGCTGTCGGCACTGAATTCCATCGTCCACCGCGTGCAGCAGCTCGCCGACGTCGACCCGTCGCTGCGCGACGTGCTGGCCGCGCTGGAACCGGCACAGGTGCAGGCCGAGGAAGCCGCGCATTCGCTGATGCGCTATGTCGACCGGCTCGAACTCGATCCCGAACGGCTCGAAGCCGTCAACGAACGCATGCAGGCGCTGCACACCACGGCACGCAAATACCGCCTGCCGCCCGAGCAGCTCGCCGATGAACTGGTAACGCGCCGCCAGCAGCTCGACGACCTCCAGTCGGCGCAGGACATCAACAAGGTGCTCGCACGCGAGGCTGCCGCCAAGGCCGCCTACCTGACGCTGGCCCAGCACCTGAGCCAGGCGCGCAAGGTAGCCGCCGAAGCACTGTCCACAGCCGTCACCGAGGCCATGCAAGGCCTGTCGATGGCGGGCGGCAGCTTCGTCGCGGCGCTCAATCCGCTCGACGAAGGCCAGAGCTATGGCCTGGAACAGATGGAATTCCTGGTGGCCGGCCATGCCGGCGTCAGTGCCCGGCCGCTGGCACGGGTCGCGTCGGGCGGCGAACTCGCCCGCATCAGCCTGGCCATCTCGGTCATCACCAGCGAAGCCGCGCCTACACCCACGCTGATCTTCGACGAAGTCGACACCGGCATCGGCGGCGCCGTGGCCGAAGTGGTTGGCCGGCGCCTGCAGGAACTGGGCCGCGCACGCCAGGTCCTGTGCGTGACACATCAGCCGCAGGTGGCCGCGCAGGCCGGGCACCACCTGCTGGTCAGCAAGGAGACCACCGGCGATGGGGCCGGCTCTGTCACGCGTTCGCGCATCCGCTCGCTAGACGCCGCGGGCCGCGTGGTGGAAACCGCGCGCATGCTCGGCGGCGCGACGGTGACCCCCACCACTCTCCAGCACGCCGAGGAAATGCTTGCGCAAGGCGCGCGCGCGGCCGGCGGCGGCAAGGAAGGCCGGCGCTCGCGGCGCAGCGCCGGCTGAGCGTCCAGGGGGGCCGGCATCCGTCACCACCGCAAAATCTTCATGCATTCACAGGAGCAACCCATGACCCGCCCACTCCCGACTGCCAGCCGACCGCGCGCCTTCGTGCCGGCGCTGGCCGCCGCGGCGGCCGCCACCCTGGCACTGCTGGCGCTGTCCGGGTGCCAGGCCCAGCCTTCCCAACCGCCGCGTGGCGCCATTACGGCTGACCGCGTGGTGGGCGATATCATGGTCCGCTTCACTGCCCCCGACGTCATCGTCTCCGAGGAAGCGGGCAAGCTGCTCGACACCATCGAAGGGCCGATCCGCTTCGTGGTCAAGCGGCCGCTGTCGGGCGGGGTATGGCTGGTGACGGCGATCAGCGCGTCGCCGGACGCCACCATGGATCAGGCACTCGCCACCCTGCGCGCCGCGCCGCGCGTCGGCACCGCCGAGCCGGACCGGGTGCTGAAGCCCAACCACACCATGCCGGGCAGCCGCGACATGCCCGCAAGCTAGCTGCGTGGGCTACCGGACTTTACGAGCCGGGTTAAGCCTTCGGCACACTTGCGGAATCCAGCTGAATCGTATTCGCTACATAGCATTGTCCCCAGCGTCGGCGCCATGAGGCGAGTCCGCAGGGACACACCGGGAGGTGTTCATGCCGCATCCGTCGCACCCCGTTTCTCGTCCTGGCCGCGCTGCTGCCGCCCGATGGTCGGCAGCCGTGCTCGCATTGCTGTCCTGGACCGCATGCATCCCTGCCGCAGCGGCCGGTGACGGCGTCCGCGCAGCGCCGGTTTATACGGGCAATGTCATCGTTCGCTGGCGTGATGCCAACATCGTGCCCAGCGCGTCCGGTGTGGGCGGTGCTTCCAGCGCAATGGCGGACGCCAAGCAAGCTGCAACGGCCTCCGAAGACCGCCTGGAGCGCCTGCGCAATCAGTCAGGCGTGAACCTTGCCGTGCGACGGAGCATGGCAGGCAATATGCAACTGCTGGGAACCGCGGATGGCAGCCAGACCGATCCGGAAGGGTTGGCCGCCAGGTTGCGGCAGGATCCGCGCGTCGCCGACGCGGTGCCCGACCGCTGGCTGCACCTGCACGACACCCTGCCCAACGACCCTGAATTTGCCTCGGCACAGCCTTACATGATGGGCACGGGCACCGTCACCGGCGGCGCCAATCTGCCGCATGCGTGGGATCGCTCTCGCGGCAGCACGAACATGGTCGTGGCGGTGCTCGACACCGGCACCCTGCCCCATCCAGACCTGGTGGCCAAACTGCTGCCCGGTTACGACTTCATCAGCAGCACGACGATCTCCAACGATGGCGACGGCCGCGACAGCGACGCCACGGATGCCGGAGACAACGTGCCGCAGGGCTTCATGTGCCCTGGCGCGTCTACACCTACGCAGGAAGCCACTCCAAACAGCTGGCACGGCACTCGGGTGGCAGGCGTACTCGGCGCCGTGACCAACAACGCACTGGGCATTGCCGGCGTCGACTGGAACACGCGTATCCTGCCAGTGCGCGTCTCTGGCCGTTGCGGCGCCCTGCTGTCGGATACCGTAGATGGCCTGCGTTGGGCAGCCGGCATCAACGTGCCCAATGTGCCGGACAATCCCAACCCCGCCCGCGTGGTCAACATCAGTCTCGGGGGCGGCACCTGCACCAGCATCGAACAGCAGGCTATCAACGACGTCGTCGCGCGAGGCGTATCCGTTGTCGTGGCGGCCGGTAACAACGCCGGGGCGTTGGAAGCCCCAGCCGACTGCAGCGGCGTGATTGCGGTTACCGCGCATGCCAACGACGGCGAAAACGCGAGCTACGCCAATGTGGGCCCAAAGGTCACCATCAGCGCACCCGGGGGCGGCTGCGGCAATTCCAAGGTCGTGAACGGAACCTGCACAACAACCCTGTCGTTTATCCGCACGCTCTTCAATAACGGCACGACATCGCTGGGCGCGTACACGATCAGCAACTCTCAGGGCACGAGTTTCGCGGCGCCGATGGTCTCCGGCGTGGTGTCGCTGATGCTGGCCGTCAACTCGTCGCTGACGCCGGCACAGGTCACTGCGGCGTTGAAGAGTTCTGCAAGGCCCCATCCGTCCGGCACTTTTTGCACGACTAATCCGGGCGTTTGCGGCGCGGGCCTGCTCGATGCCGATGGGGCGCTGAGTGCGGCGGCCAACGTCAGCGCGGCGCCGCCGGCTGCTTCGCAATCCAGCGGCGGTGGCGGCGGAGGCCTGGTGGCGCCATGGCTGGCAGCAGCACTGGGCGTGATCGGAATGCTCGCTTTCGCGCTGCGCCGGCGCGGCTGATCGCCGCCGTCTTCAATGCGGGGCCCGCGCGTGCCGGCCCCGCCACCAGTCCTGCAGCAGCCAGCAGGCAAGACCGGCCACGGCGCCGGCCGCATGAGCGGCACGAACCACGCCAAACCCCCATGACGGATCGAACACCACCGGCGCGAGCCACGATTGTTCGAGCCACACCTTGACGATCACGCCAAGGCTCAGCAGCACACCGATCGCACGTGGCAAGCCCGGCTCGCGCAGCAGGCTCAGTGCGCCCCAGAGCGCCAGCCCGTGCAGTGCGCCCGACAGCCCGCCATACCAGCCGATCGCCGGTACGCGCAGTAACGCCACCTGCACGGCGATGCCGCAGACCACCAATACCGCCAGCGCCGCGCGCGCGCGCGCCACGCGGCCGGCCAGCAGCAGCAAACCCGCCGCGGCACAGGCATCGGCAAGCCAATGGCGCCAGTCCAGGTGGACCCACATGGCGGTGACGAGTCGCCACCACTCGTTCCCGGTCCGCACGGCATCGCGCAGGTAGAGGCCATGCGCGTGCAGCCATGGCACGAAGCTCATCAGCGCGGACAGTATCCACACCGCGCCGATCGCGGCCAGCATGCCCGGCCATGTCGCGCCGGCCCGGCTCGGATCAGCCAGCACGGAATACGGCCTGCCAGAGGGCCCGTACGTGCGCCGTCTGTTCGGCCACTTGCTCGGCGGGCACGCGCGCGTGGGCCTGCCCGTCGAGCCGCAACTGGTGCTGCAGCGCGCGGAACTGCCGATAGGCGTCGCCAACCTGCACGGCCAGCGGGGCGGCGATCAGCCCCAGCTCACCGGCTTCACGCAGCAGCGCGATATTGCCCGCGTTACGCGTGAGCTGCGGATGCGTCCCGCTGTGCAGCAGCACGAGATACTGCACGGTGAACTCGATATCCACCATGCCGCCGCGGTCATGCTTCAGGTCGAACAGTGGTGTCGGGTTGGGATGCCCCTCAGCCACCTTGCCGCGCATCTGCACGATCTCGTCGCGCAGTGCGGCGGCATCGCGCGGCTGGCGCAGGATCTCGTCACGCAGCGCTTCGAAGCGTGCGCCGATCGAAGTATCGCCCGCGCAAAAGCGTGCACGCGTGAGCGCCTGGTGCTCCCACACCCAGGCGGTGTTGTCGCCTTCGCGAAGCTGGTAGCGGCGGAACGCGTCGAAGCTCGTCACGAGCAGTCCCGCCGCGCCGTTCGGGCGCAGGCGCATGTCCACGTCGAACAGCGAGCCGGCTGCGGTATGGCTCGTCAGCCAGGTGATCAGGCGCCGCGCGTACGCGGCGTAGACGTCCGGCGCGCGCTCGTGCTCGTCTTCATACAGGAAGATGATGTCGAGGTCCGAGGCATAGCCGAGTTCCTTGCCGCCCAGGCGCCCGTAGGCAATCACGGCGAAGCGCGGCTTGTCGCAATGGCGCGTGGCGAGCTGCCGCCAGACGGTTTCCAGCGTGGCCTCCAGCATGGCATCGGCCAGGTCGGACAGCCGGTCCGCAATCTGCTCGACAGTCAGCAGCCCCTGCAGATCCTGCAGCAGGATGCGGAAGGTCTCGGCATGATGCTCGCGGCGCAGGACGTCCATCTGCTGCTCGATCTGGCCGTCCGCGGCCAGCAGCCGCTCGGCCAGCCGGCGCCGGAATGCGGGCCAGTCGGGCGCGCCCGCCAGCGCATCGCTGTCCAGCAGCTCGTCAAGTAGTTGCGGATGGCGCGTCAGGTAGGCGGCCGCCCAGCGCGACGCATGCAGCGTATGCGCGACGCGGTCCATGGCCTGCGGGTATTCCGACAGCAGCGACAGATACGATGCGCGGCGGCTGATCGCCTCCAGGAAATCGATAAAGCGCGTAATGGTGCTGTCCGCGTCCTTCTGCCTGGCCGCAAGATCGAGTGCACGGTTGACCAGCTGGTCAAAACGCACGCGGCTCGATTCGGACAGCGCGCGGTAGCGCAGTGATGTGGCGATCGCGCGCAACCTGTCGAACAGCCCGGTGCAATCGGTAAAGCCTGCTTCCTGCAGGCGCTGGCATGGCGACACCTCCGTATCCGGACCGCTCTGGTCGGGCCCGTCCTGTGTGCTGCGCGCCTGCTGGTCTTCGAGCACGATGCCTGGCCAAAGCGCCTCGCACGGCGAGGCGTCGGGGTCCGAGAACGTGGCCTCGAACTGCTGCGCGACCGGCTCCTGCAGCGCCGCGAGCTTGTCGGTCAGCGCGGCCCAGTCGGCGCAGCCCATCATCTGCGCGACTGCGAGCTGTTCTTCCGGCGTGGTCGGCAGGTGGTGGGTCTGGGCGTCGTCGCGATACTGCAAGCGGTGTTCGAGCTGGCGCAGGAAGCGGTAGGCATCGCAGAGTTGCGCGGCCTGGGCTGCGGGCAACAGGCCGCGGTCGACGGCGACGGCCAGCACCTCGAGCGTCGGTCGCACGCGCAGCGCGGGGTCCTGCCCGCCTCGGATCAGTTGGAACACCTGCGCCATGAACTCGATCTCGCGGATGCCGCCGCGGCCGAGCTTGATATTGAACGAACGCTGGTTGACGCCATGCCCGGCCAGGCCGCCGCTGCGCTTCGCCGCCTCGCTGCGGATCTGGGCGTGCAGCGAGCGGATTGCCGCGATCACGCCGTAGTCCAGGTAGCGCCGGAACACGAACGGCGTGGTCAGCCGCGCGAGCAGCGCCGCCGTGCGCTGGGCATGCGGGGTGTCGAGCGCCGACACTACCCTGCCCTTGATCCACGCATAGCGCTCCCATTCGCGGCCCTGCACCACGAGGTATTCCTCGAGCATGCCGAAGCTGCAGGCAAGCGGACCCGCGTCGCCGTTGGGCCGCAGGCGCATGTCGACGCGGAACACGTAGCCGTCGCCGGTCACGTCGGCCAGCAGGTTGATCAGGCGCCGGCCGAGCCGAATGAAGTACTCATGGTTGGACAGGCTGCGCGTGCCGCCGCGGGTCTCGCCGTCTTCGTCGTACAGGAAGATCAGGTCGATATCGGACGACACATTGAGTTCGCGGCCGCCCAGCTTGCCCATGCCGACCACGACAAGCTCCTGCACCTCCCCGCTCTGTTCGCCGACCGGCCTGCCGTAAGTCGCGGCCAGGTCGTCGCCGAGCATGGCCAGGCCGTGCTGGATGCAAAGCTCGGCAAGGTCGGTCATCGCACCCGTGACTTCGGCCAGCGTCGCCTGGCCGCGCAGGTCTCGCTCGATCGCCACGCACATGACCTCGGCACGCAGACGCCGCAGGGCGCGCTTGACGGACTCCTCCATGTCGGCCGAAGGCTCCTGCAAGGCCTTCAGGCGCTCGCTCATCCAGGCCCTGGTCAGCGGCTGCGCCGCAGCGGCGGAAACGATGCCCGGCAGCTCCGGCCTGGCCAGGAGGACACGCCTTGTGTAATGCGAGTACGAGGCCGAGTACAATACGTGGCCCTCGAAATCGACCGGTTCCGGCCCTGTGGCAGCGGTAGTGGCGAATGCGCCGCAGGCCATGTCGCATAACGGCTGGCCCGTGGCGCCTGCGCCATATTGACCGGGTTGGATTTCGGCGGTGGTGCCCGCGGCGGAACTCGTCGGATCAGAGGCAGTCATTCCAGTAACTTGAAATGCAGGGACAGGTGCGGCGCGCCCGCGGCATCCCTTGCGTGTCAACTGTTTGCAACATACAAAGGCCGGGCGCCAGATTGGAGAGCGGCTAGTATTGTCGGATAATCTGCGCATGTCCAGCCGCGCCCCAAACCCCGCTGACGGCTCCAACCCCAATGCGGGCGCGGGTAGCCAGGAGGCCGTCGCCGGCCTGGCCCCTTCCATTGCATCCCCTGCTGCCCCGACGCCGGTTTCGCCTGCCGATCGCCTGCGCGCGTTTGCACGCCTTTGCGCCGGGTCGCTGCGCGCCGCGGTGCGCCATCCGGTCTGGCGCGGACTGGGCCGCACGCTGGCCCGCCTGGCCCTGGCTTTGGCTGCGCTGGCCCTTGTGGCTGGCCTGCTGATCCGTTTTGTGCTCTGGCCGCAGGCGTCCGCCGCGCGGCAATGGCTGGAAGACCGCGGCACGCTGGCGCTGTCGGCCAAACTGACCATCGATTCGCTCGATACCTATTGGGACGGCTGGCATCCGGCCTTCCGCGCACGCGGCCTCAAGCTGGTCGATGCCCAGCAGCGCACGCTGCTCGCGGCCGGTGCACTGGACGGCAAGCTGGCCTGGCGCTCGCTGTTCAGCATGGACCTGCAGTTCGTGACGCTCGATGCTTCGGGGACCGATGTGCTTGTGCGCCGCACGACCGAAGGCAAGCTGCTCGTCGCGGGCATGGCCGTCGATACTGCCCGCGGCAAGCCCGACGACAACCGCTTCCTTGACTGGCTGATGGGCCAGGGCAATATGGAGCTGAGGGACGGCAAGCTGCGCTGGCTGGACGAAAAGGGCCGCCTGCCGCAACTCGACGTGGCCCAGATCCACTTCAGCGCCCAGCGCAATGGCCTGCACCACGAGATCAGCCTGGAGGCGCAGTCCGAAGCGCTGGCGCCGCGGCCGCTGGTGTTGCGCGCGAGCCTGCGCCACGACTACCTGCACAGCGCCGGCAACTGGCGCTACTGGTCGGGGCAGGCAAGCTGGGACGTGACGCAACTGCAACTACCGGTGGTGCAACGCTACCTGACCGTGTTCGAACGCGTGTCGGGTGGCAGCTTCAGCACCGACGGTACCGTGGAGTTCAGCGGCGGCCGCATCGTGCGCAGCCAGGCGCGACTGCGCGGCAGCGGCATCGACCTGCAACTCGCAGGCGCCAGCGAAGCCCTGCAACTCGCCAATACGCAGGCCTTCCTCGTGCATCGCAGCGACCGAGAAGGCAACAACCTGCTGACCATCAACACCCTGCTGTGGCAGCCTCGCCCGGCTGCCGGCCCGCCCTCCCCCAGCGACACCGCCTGGCGCGAAGGCATGCGGCAGGTCACGCTGGGATGGGCCCGAGATAACAAGGACCAGTTGCGCAAGTTCACGCTGAAGGCGCCGACGTTCGACCTCAACACAGTGCGAGCATTGGCCACGTCGATGCCGATCGATACCGCGGTGCTGCGCCAGTTGCGCGCCTTGCAGCCGGCAGGCCATATCGACAACCTGAACGTGAACTGGAATCGCGACCGCGCGGGTGTGCTCGAACGCCGCCCGGGCAAGGCCCACTACACCGTTCAGGGCACACTGCGCAATGTGTCGGTCAATGGCCAGCCAGCAGTGCCCGCTGTCGGGCCCAACGGCAAGCCGAACCTGGGCGTGCCGGGCTTTGCCAACCTGTCTGGCACGTTCAGTTTCGATGACCGGCAGGGCAAGGTGCATGTCGAAGGCAGCAATGCCGCGCTGGTCCTGCCCGGCATGTTCGACGAGCCGCGCCTGCCCTTCGACGAGATCAGCGGCGATGTGCGCTGGACCCGCCAGGACGGCAACACGGCAGTCAACGTGGAAAACATCCGCTTTGCCAATGCCGACACGGCGGGCAGCGTGAACGGCACGTGGCGCACTGGCGGCGACAGCGCATCCGGCATTGCCGACCTGAGCGGCGAACTGAGCCGCGCGCAGGTCGCGCGCGTGCCGCGCTATCTGCCGACGGGCATTCCCAGCGGCACGCGCCACTACCTGGCGGGCGCGCTGGCCGGCGGCGAAGCGAGCGGCGTGCGCTTCGTGCTCAAGGGCGACCTGACGCATTTCCCGTTCCATGGACCGTACGAAAAAGCCGGCGATTTCCGTGTCGAAGTACCGATCCGGCAGGTCAGGTACCAGATCGCCGCGCACGACACCGCCCCCGGGGGCGCTCCGCTGTGGCCAACGTTTGCCGATATCGACGGCCAGGTGCTGTTCGAGCGCGGCGGCATGTCGTTCGTGGCCCGCCGCGCCACCGTCCTGGGCATTGCCGGCGTGACGCTGCAGGACGTGAACGGCCGCATCGATGACCTCAGCGACCACGGCCGCCTGGAGATAGACGGCGGTGCGAGCGGCGCCGTGCAGGGCTTCCTGCGCTATATGGCGGCCTCACCCGTGCGCGAGTGGACCGGACACTTTGCGGACAACGCGCGCGCGCAGGGCAACGGCGAACTCAAGCTCAAGCTCGATATGCCGCTGACCAACGCCAACGCCACGCGCGTCGAGGGCAGCTTCCGGTTTCCGGGCAACGACGTCGTGCTCAATCCGCAGATCCCGCAACTGAGCGGCGCCAGCGGCGTTATTGCCTTCAACGAGCATGGCTTCCAGCTGGAGAACATGCGTGCCCGCTTCCTCGGTGGCGAAGTGAGCATCGGCGGTGGATCGCAGCCCGACGGCAGCGTGCGCGTGACCGCGAACGGCAATGCCACGGGAGCCGGCATGCGCGAAGCGGCAACGGGTTCTTCGCTGGCCACGCTGGCGGCCCGCCTGGAAGGCAGTACCGCTTACAGCGCGGTGTTCAGTTCGCACGAGAAGCAGACGCAGGTCCAGGTCAACTCGGACCTCAACGGCATGGCCATCGGCCTGCCCGCGCCGCTGGCCAAGACCGCCGCGCAAGACATGCCGCTGCGCTTCGACCTGCGGCCCGCTCCGGGACGCACCGGCCTGGAAGAGGTAGTGGTCCAGCTTGGCGGCGCGCTCAACGCGCGCTATCTGCTGCGCTCGGACCGCAATGGCGGCGACACCGAGGTGGTGGCCGGCGGTATCGGCCTGCAACAGGCCGCGTCCTTGCCCGCAAGCGGCGTCACGGCCGTGGCCACGCTCGACCAGTTCGATTTCGACGGCTGGCGCGCGGCACTGGCCAGCCTTGGCAGCACGCAGGGCGATGGCAGCCATCGCGCCAGCCCGCCGGCGTTCCTGCCTGAGCGCATCAACGCACGCATGCGCACGCTGCACGCCGCGGGTCGCACGCTCGACGACGTCACGGTCGATGCGGCGCGCGAGGCCGCCGGCTGGGACGTCAAGCTGGAATCGCGCCAGATCGCCGGCAATATGCAATGGCGCGCCGAAGGGCCGTCCGGTTCCGGCGCCATGCGCCTGCGCCTGAGCCGTCTGAACGTGCCCGATGCGAACGACGAACACAATGTCGTCGACGCGATCGCCAACAGCATCGACACCCTGCCGTCCATCGACCTGGTCGCCGAGCAGTTCACGCTGCACGGGCATGACTTCGGCAAGCTCGAGGTAGTGGCTCACAGCAGCAAGAGCGGCGACGAACCAGTCTGGACGCTGGAGCGGCTGCTGATCGACCAGCCTGGTGCCACGCTGACCGGCAGCGGCACGTGGCGCGTGCCGCGCCGGCTGCGCGACGGCGACGCGGCCAATGCCCCGCGCCGCACGGCGCTGACCTTTGCCATCGACATCCGTGACGCGGGCGCAACGCTGGAACGGCTGGGCCTGCCGCACACGCTGCGCGACGGCAAGGGCAAGCTCGAAGGCCGCGTGGTGTGGCGCGGCTCGCCGATGTCGATCGACTACCCGACTCTGACTGGCCGGCTATCGATCGATCTTGAGAACGGACAGATCCTCAGCGTCGACCCGGGCGCCGCGCGCCTGCTCGGCGTGCTCAGCCTGCAAGGCCTGTTGCGCTTTGCCACGCTGGATTTCCGCACGCTGTCGGGGCGCGGCCTGCTGTTCGACCGCATCACCGGTTCCGGAACCATCGAGAACGGCGTCGGCACCATCCAGGATTTCGAACTGAAGAGCCCGCAGATCATTGCGAGCATGACGGGATCGGCCAATCTGCTGCGCGAAACCCAGGACATCGATGTGCGCGTGGTGCCGCGCATCAACGCCACCACCACGTCGGTGGCGGCGGCGTTCATCAACCCGGTACTGGGTATCGGCACGCTCGCCGCGCAGCTGCTGTTTGCCGACGAGTTCTCCAAGGTGTTCACGCAGCACTACCGCATCACGGGCAGCTGGGCCAACCCGCAGATCGGCAATCTGGGGGACAATAAGCCGCAACATCCGACGTACCAGAACCGCGCCGAGCCGGCCCTGCAGCGCTGATCCCCGCGCCGCGGCGCGCTGCCAGAGGAAACGACCCATGCAAGCCCCTGCCCCGTTCCGTGTTGCCGCCATCCAGACCGTGACCGGCACGTCGCTCGACGCCAACCTCGCACGTGCTGAATCGCTGATTGCCGAAGCCGCGCGCGGCGGCGCGGAACTGGTGCTGTTGCCCGAATACTTCTGCATGATGGGCCAGCGCGAATCCGACAAGATCGCCATCCGCGAACAGGACGGCGACGGCCCCGTGCAACGGTTCCTGGCCGATGCCGCGAAGCGCCACCGCGTCTGGCTGGTGGGGGGCACCCTGCCGATGTGGTGCGGCGACGACGACCGCGTCTACAACACGTCGCTCGCGTTCGACCCGCGCGGCGAACGCGTGGCGCGCTACGACAAAATCCACCTGTTCGGCTTTACGCGCGGCGCGGAAAGCTATGACGAATCGCGCACCATCCTCGCGGGCAACACGCCCGTCAGCTTCGACGCGCCATGTGGACGCGTAGCAATGTCGGTGTGCTACGACCTGCGCTTCCCTGAACTCTATCGCGGTCTGGCCGGCGGCGACGGCGCGAGCCTGATCCTGATGCCCGCCGCCTTCACCTACACCACCGGACAGGCACACTGGGAAATCCTGTTGCGTGCGCGTGCGATCGAAAACCAGTGCTATGTGCTTGCCGCGGCACAGGGCGGCAAGCACGAGAATGGCCGGCGTACCTGGGGCCATTCGATGCTGGTCGACCCATGGGGCGAAGTGCTGGCCATGCTGCCCGAAGGCGAAGGCGTGGTCAGCGGCGTGATCGACCCGGCGCGGCTAGCCGAAGTCCGACAGAACCTGCCCGCGCTGCGACACCGGGTGCTGTAGCATTGGCGGTAACTCCGCCTTCCAACCTGATTCACGACGCCGGCGACCATGTCGGCGCATCTGCAAGAAAGAAAAGGACTGTTCATGAACGCCGGCGATCTCGGAATCCGCAACCTTGCCACCGCGCAGCAACTGCTGCTGGCGCCGTACGGCCTGGACGAAGCCAAGCTGCAGCGCGTACTGGCCGACATCTTCACGCACAAGGTCGACTATGCCGACCTGTATTTCCAGTACACGCGCAACGAGGCGTGGAGCCTGGAAGAAGGCATCGTCAAATCGGGCAGCTTCAGCATCGACCAGGGCGTCGGTGTACGCGCGGTCTCGGGCGACAAGACGGCCTTTGCCTATTCGGATGACATCAGCCTGCCCGCGCTGTCGCAGGCCGCCGCGGCCACGCGCACCATCGGCCGCGCCGGCAGCGGCCGCGTCAAGGTGGCTGGCGAACTGGCCTCGCAAACCGGCCGCAACCTGTACACGCCGAACGACCCGCTCGATTCGATGGCCGCTGCCGAGAAAGTGGCCCTGCTCGAGCGCGTCGAGCGCATGGCGCGCGCGAAGGATCCGCGCGTCGTGCAGGTCATGGCTGGCCTGGCTGGCGAATATGACGTGGTGCTGGTGGCGCGCAGCGACGGCGTGCTCGCCGCGGACGTGCGCCCGCTCGTGCGCGTGTCGGTCACCGTCATCGCCGAACACAACGGGCGACGCGAGATGGGTTCGTCCGGCGGCGGCGGCCGATATGCCTACGGCTACTTCACGGATGAACTGCTGCAGAAGTATGTCGATGAGGCCGTGTCGTCGGCGCTGGTCAACCTCGACGCACGTCCCGCACCGGCCGGCGCGATGACCGTGGTGCTCGGTCCGGGCTGGCCCGGCGTGCTGCTGCACGAAGCCGTGGGCCACGGCCTGGAGGGCGACTTCAACCGCAAGGGCTCGTCGGCCTTCGCGGGCCGCATGGGCGAACGCGTGGCCGCCAAGGGCGTGACGGTGGTCGACGACGGAACGCTGGCCAACCGCCGCGGCTCGCTCAACCTCGACGACGAAGGCAACGCGACCCAGTGCACCACGCTGATCGAGGACGGCATCCTGCGTGGCTATATCCAGGACACGCTCAACGCGCGCCTGATGAAGATGCCCGTGACCGGCAACGCGCGCCGCGAAAGCTACGCCGCGCTGCCGATGCCGCGCATGACCAACACCTACATGCTCAACGGCGACCGCGATCCGCAGGAGATCATCGCCAGCGTGAAGAAGGGTCTGTATGCCGTGAATTTCGGCGGCGGCCAGGTCGATATCACCAACGGCAAGTTCGTGTTCTCGGCGAGCGAGGCGTACATGATCGAGGACGGGAAGATCACCTACCCCGTCAAGGGCGCCACGCTGGTCGGCAACGGCCCGGAATCGCTTAAGGACGTGACCATGATCGGCAACGACATGCGGCTGGACTCGGGCGTGGGCGTGTGTGGCAAGGAAGGCCAGAGCGTGCCGGTGGGCGTCGGCCAGCCGACGCTTCGCATCGAAAACATGACGGTAGGCGGCACGGCGTAATCGATGGCGATCGCGCCCTGGCCGGCTGCGGGCTGGGCGCGACACTTGCCAACTTTTGCAAAACGCGCTATAAAGATGCTTCGTACTTCGGCAGTGACTCGCCGCACCCCGAGTTTTTGACGGTGTCTGCGCAATTTTCTGCCCCGTTGTCACGCGGCGCAGCATAAATGCCGCGCCTCGAAACGAAATCGAATTCAAGCTGACCTCAGCCAAATCCTTCTCCGCCATGTCCGCTAAGTTTTACTTTTACTTTTTTGGCGAACCCACACCGCTGGCGGATAGGGAGGGACGGCTGTAAGCGCCCCGAACCGAAAAGAAAAAACCGCCAGCAAGACTGGCGGTTTTTTTATATCTGCCTTTTTACTTGTTTCGCCCAGACCTACGACCTCACAAGACCGGACCCATCATGCTGAAGAACACCGACGACCTGCGCATCCGTGAACTCAAGGAACTGCTGCCGCCCGCGCACCTGATCCGCGAGTTCGCCTGCTCCGAAAAGGCCTCGGACGTGATCTACGCCGCGCGCCAGTCCATGCATCGGATCCTGCACGGCATGGATGACCGCCTGATCGTCATCATCGGCCCGTGCTCGATCCACGACACCAAGGCCGCGCTCGAATACGCGAAGCTGCTGAAGGTCCAGCGCGAGCGCTTTGCCAACGAGCTTGAAATCGTGATGCGGGTCTACTTCGAAAAACCGCGTACCACGGTGGGCTGGAAGGGCCTGATCAACGACCCGTTCATGGACGGCAGCTTCAAGATCAACGACGGCCTGCGCACCGCGCGCGAACTGCTGCTGAATATCAGCGAACTAGGCGTGCCGACCGGCACCGAGTATCTCGACATGATCAGCCCGCAGTACATCGCCGACCTCGTGAGCTGGGGCGCGATCGGCGCGCGTACGACGGAGTCGCAGGTGCACCGCGAGCTGGCGTCGGGACTGTCGTGCCCGGTAGGCTTCAAGAACGGCACCGATGGCAACGTGAAGATCGCCGTCGATGCTATCAAGGCTGCATCGCAGCCGCACCATTTCCTGTCGGTGACCAAAGGCGGCCATTCGGCGATCGTGTCGACCTCCGGCAACGAGGACTGCCACATTATCCTGCGCGGCGGCAAGGCGCCGAACTACGACGCCGCGAGCGTGCAGGAAGCGTGCGATGCGATCGCCAAGGCGGGCCTGGCCGCTCGCCTGATGATCGATGCCTCGCACGCCAACAGCAGCAAGAAGCACGAGAATCAGATTCCCGTGTGCGAAGACATCGGCCGCCAGCTCGCCGCCGGTGATGACCGCATCGTCGGCGTGATGGTCGAATCGCACCTGGTGGCAGGCCGTCAGGACCATGTCCAGGGTACGCCGGTAGAAAGCCTGACCTACGGCCAGTCGGTAACCGACGCGTGCATCGGCTGGGACGAATCGGTCAAGGTGCTGGAAACGCTGGCCGAGGCCGTCAAGGCCCGCCGACTGGCAAGCGGCAGCGGCAACTGAGCCCAAGACGCGGGGCAATGCCTCGCGTACACCGCAAAACAAAAAGCCGCTTCATATTGAAGCGGCTTTTTTGTAGCCTGCCCTGCGTGCAGCTTACTTCTTCAGCACCAGGTCACCCGGCAGGGACTCGATATACGCGGCGATGTCCTTCAGCTCCTTGCGCGTGAACGGACGCGGCTTGCCATCCTTGCCCGTGACTGCCGGGTTGGCATTGACCTGGCCGGCCATGATCGCGTTGGAGCGGCCCACTTGCGGCACGCCCGAAACCTGGTACGACAGCAGCGCGTGGTAGAGGTAGTCGGCATGCTGCCCGGCCAGCTTCGGATAGTCCGGCGAGATCGGGGCGTTCAGGCCCTGGCCATGACAGGCCACGCAGTTGCCCTTTTCCACGAGCGCCTTGCCGGCGGCGAGGTCGGCCGCCGAGGCGGTGGCAGCGGAGGCACCCAGCACGAGTGCGCCAATCGCGAACGAAAGCGTCTGAAGCGTCTTCATGATCCGGTGTCTCTTACTTGAGGGAGTTGTTCTGCGAGCCGCCCTTCTGCTGCGAGTAGTACGCAGCCACGTCGGCGATGTCCTGATCGGACAGCGAAGCGGCGATGCCGCGCATGGTCGGGTGCTTGCGATCGCCCTTCTGGTAGGACTTCAGCGCATTCTCGATGTACTTGGCGCTCTGGCCGCCCAGCATCGGCACTTCATAGACTTCGGGGAACGACGCACGGTAGCCCGGAATGCCGTGGCATCCGATGCACATTGCAACCTTGTCCTTGGCAGCGTCTCCATTGCCCTTGACTTCCTGTGCCTGTGCGGCCGTTGCAGCCGCGCCCAGCACCACCATCGTGAGGAGCTTTTTCATTGTCTTTGCGGATTGGAAGTTAAACCGTGCGTGACCTGCCCTGCCGGGCGGAGACGGTCTCAGAATGCTTCTGGGGGAAGCCTGGCAGCCAGCGGCCAGGGAGCAATCCGCCAGACTTTTCGCATCCGGTTCGTTGCCGGGATGTGGAACACCATTCTGGAACCACCTCGCGCAATCGCCGCGACCCGGAAGGGCCGCAGGGACTTCTGAACGCGGACTGCCGGATACTGGAGAACTGGACGTGGGGGCGCGTCAAACCGCCGCATTGTACAGCAGGCGGCACCTGGCAGTCCAGCCAACGGCCCCGGGCGCGGCCGGGATGTCAGCGTGTCCCAACACGAACCGCAAAGGTCTTTTATACTCGTCCATTCAGGGAATCCGAACGACCGTTCGCGAATCCAGTTTCCATAAAGAAAGCGCGCGTCACAGCGCGAAGAGACTGCGCTCAATGCGCCGACCCGGCATCATCCAGCCGGGTGCCGGCCGTCACCTCAGGTTGCCTCATGTCCAACACCGCCAACGCTTCCGCCCAAGCCTCCTCCCAGCAGGTCAAATTCGAAGGTAGTGACCAGTATGTCGCCACCGATGACCTCAAGCTGGCCGTCAACGCCGCGCGCACGCTGCAGCGTCCGCTGCTGATCAAGGGCGAGCCCGGCACGGGCAAGACCATGCTGGCCGAGGAAGTGGCCGCCGCGCTGGGCATGCCGTTGCTGCAGTGGCATATCAAGTCCACCACCAAGGCACAGCAGGGCCTGTACGAGTACGACGCAGTGTCGCGCCTGCGCGATTCGCAGCTCGGCGACGACCGCGTGCATGACATCCGCAACTACATCGTGAAGGGCGTGCTGTGGCAGGCGTTCGAAGCCGACGAGCAGATCGTGCTGCTGATCGACGAGATCGACAAGGCCGACATCGAATTCCCGAACGACCTGCTGCGCGAACTCGACCGCATGGAGTTCTACGTCTACGAGACGCGCGAACTCGTGAAGGCCAGGCACCGTCCGCTGGTGATCATCACGTCGAACAACGAGAAGGAATTGCCCGACGCGTTCCTGCGCCGCTGCTTCTTCCACTACATCAAGTTCCCCGATGCCGAGACCATGCAGCGCATCGTCGACGTGCACTACCCCGGCATCAAGCGCGAACTGGTGGCGGCCGCGCTGGAATCGTTCTACGAGATGCGCAACCTTCCGGGCCTGAAGAAGAAGCCGTCGACCTCGGAACTGATCGACTGGCTCAAGCTTCTGATGGCCGAGGACATCCCGCCCGAGGCGCTGAAGAGCCCGGACAAGAAGGCCGCGATCCCGCCGCTGCACGGCGCGCTGCTCAAGAACGAGCAGGACGTGCACCTGTTCGAGCGGCTGGTGTTCATGAACCGGTCGAACCGCTGATGAGCGATTTCATCCAGCCCGTCACACTGTCGGGACGTCACGCCACGCTCGAGCCACTTCGGCCCGAGCATGCGGAAGGCCTGCGTGCCGCGGCTGCGGACGGTGACCTGTGGAAACTCTGGTACACGAGCGTGCCGGCGCCCGAGCGCATGGAAGCTGAGATCGCGCGGCGTCTGGGTCTGCAGCAGCAAGGCTCGATGCAGCCCTTCGCGGTGCGCGACGCAAGTGGCCAGCTCGCCGGCATGACGACGTACATGAACATCGACGCCGCCAACCGGCGCGTCGAGATCGGCTCCACGTGGTACGCGCAAAGTGTTCAACGCACGCCGCTGAACACCGAGTGCAAGCTGATGCTGCTGCGCCATGCGTTCGAGCAGCTCGAATGCATTGCCGTGGAGTTCCGCACGCACTGGATGAACCACCAGAGCCGCACGGCTATTGCGCGCCTGGGCGCGAAGCAGGACGGCGTGCTGCGCAACCACATGCGCATGCCGGACGGCTCGCTACGCGACACCGTGGTGTTCTCGATCATCGCGAGCGAATGGCCGACGGTGCGCAACCACCTGCAATTCCAGCTCGAGCGGCCGCGCTGAAGCGCGCCGCCTGCTGCCACACTGATCGCGAGGCATCATGCTGATCGACTTCTTCTTCTCGCTGCGCCACGCCAAGCTGCCGGTCTCGGTCAAGGAATACCTGACCATGCTCGAGGCGCTCAAGGCCCAGGTCATCACGCCGTCGATCGACGAGTTCTACTACCTGGCGCGCATGACCCTGGTCAAGGACGAGAAGCACTTCGACAAGTTCGACCAGACCTTCGGCGCGTACTTCAAGGGCGTGGAAAGCCTGGTCGACTGGAAGTCCGACATCCCGCTCGACTGGCTGCAGAAGACGCTCGAACGCGAGCTGTCGCCCGAGGAAAAAGCAAAAATCGAGGCCATGGGCGGACTCGACAAGCTCATGGAGCGCCTGAAGCAACTGCTCGAAGAGCAGAAGGAAAAGCACGAGGGCGGCAACAAGTGGATCGGCACGGGCGGCACCTCGCCGTTCGGGCACGGCGGCTACAACCCCGAGGGTATCCGCATCGGCGGTCCGTCCAAGGGCAACCGCACCGCGATCAAGGTGTGGGACGCGCGCACCTACAAGGACTACGACGATCAGGTCGAGCTCGGCACGCGCAACATCAAGGTCGCACTGCGCCGCCTGCGCCGGTTCGCGCGCGATGGCGCCGACACCGAGCTGGATCTCGACGACACCATCCACTCCACCGCGGCCAACGCCGGCCTGCTCGACATCAAGCTGCGGCCCGAGCGCCATAACAAGGTCAAGG
This sequence comes from Cupriavidus sp. C1SS-2L, assembly GCF_057073735.1. Classification (NCBI taxonomy): domain Bacteria; kingdom Pseudomonadati; phylum Pseudomonadota; class Betaproteobacteria; order Burkholderiales; family Burkholderiaceae; genus Cupriavidus; species Cupriavidus sp. C1SS-2L. Next base: position 1,099,367 of record NZ_CP172708.1, on the reverse strand, counting down.
TGCTTATGCTGATGGATGTGGGCGGCTCGATGGACGACCACATCAAGCGCGTGGAAGAACTGTTCTCCGCGACCAAGACCGAGTTCAAGCACCTCGAGTACTACTACTTCCACAACTGCCTGTACGACCACGTGTGGCGCAACAACCGGCGCCGCCATGCTGAAAAGCTCAATACGTGGGATCTGCTGCACAAGTACACGCCCGACTACAAGGTCATCTTCGTCGGCGATGCGACGATGAGCCCGTACGAGATCCTGCAGCCGGGCGGCTCGGTCGAATACAACAACACCGAGGCCGGCTCGGTGTGGCTCAACCGCGTGACCGAGCAGTTCCCGCACTTCGTCTGGCTCAACCCGGAACCGGAAGGCTTGTGGCAATACCGCCAGTCGATCACGGTTATCAACCAGCTAATGAAGGGTCGCATGTACCCCGTCACGCTGGCGGGGCTCGAATCGGCGATGAAGGTGTTGTCGAAGTAAGAGACACAAGAGAGGCGCCCGGCAGCGCCTCTCTTCTTTTCAGCTGATGATGCGGCCACCGTTGCCAATCATCGCGATTTCCACATAGTCGGGACCGCTGTGCCGGTTGCGGTCATAGTGCACGCGCAAGCCGCCAAACTCGCGCTTGCCGAATGCCTCCAGCTTGCTGATGAACAATTCGCGGGTCGGATTGGCACCGCACGCAAGCAGGCCCTCGACCACCACTTTCGCCGTCACGAATCCTTCCACGGCCTCGTAGGTCCGGTTGTCGCTGACGCCGGCCTTGTCGAGCACGTCCTGGAATTCGCGCGCCAGCGGCACAACGCGTGAGGCCGGGTTGGGCATGATCTGCGTGACCGCCACGCCGCGCGACAGGTCGCCAGCCTTTTCGAACACCTGCCTGGCCGAGGTGACAGACAGTATCCACGGATACGGCAATGGGCCATACCGAGACTGATGGGCCGTCAGGATGTCCGTTACCGATTGCGGCGCGGTGAACAGCAGCGTGGTTTGCGCCCTCGCGCCCCGCAGCTTTGCCACGACAGCGGCGACGTCGTCGCCCTTCACGCTATGAACAACCATGGTGGCGATCTCTGCGCCGTATTTGCGCGCCGCATCGACCGCCGCATCGGCGTTCACCTTGCCGAACGCGTTGTCCTGGTAGACCACGGCGATCCGCTTCAGGCCGATCGTGGCCGCATGCTGGACCATGCGCATCACTTCGTCGACGTAGCCACCGCGAGTGTGGAACAACGGCGCGGCATCGCGGCGCACGTCCGGTGCGCCTGTGAATGTGCCGACCACCGGAAGCCGGTGCTGCCCGATCAGCGGCAGCGCCGCAAGCGTGTTGCCGGTGCCTGCCATGCAGACCAGCCCGAAAACTTCGTCCTGAAGGAACGCCTGCACATTGGCGACCGTCTTCTCAGGCACGTAGTTGTCCTCGCGCCGCTTCACAATCAGCCGGCGGCCATGGACGCCGCCCTTCGCGTTGACGTGGTTAAAGTACGTGAGCAGACCTTCGGTGTAGCTGCGGTACGGACCGCCCCACACACTGTCGAAACCGATAGTCTGGCCGAACACGATGCGGTCCGGATAAATCCCCGGCGCCGCTCCAGCCGCCCGAGCGCCCCTTGCCACAGCGGCCGCCCCGCCAATGGCTGTCGTCGTCCACACAAATTGCCTTCGATCCATGGATTGACCCCGCCTCTGTTCTTTTGCGGGGCAGTGTCCGCGACGGCTCAGGCGCGCAACATGGCGGCAAACCCTGTCTGTTGCTGCCGCGAGGCAACAAAGTCAGCCGCGCGTGTCGGTACCCTCCATCAGCCAGGCACGGAAAGTCTGCAAGGCAGGCAGATGTTGCTTGTGCTCGGGGTAGCACAGGTAATAGCCCTTGTTGCTGAGCACGCGCGCCGGATGCGCGACCACCAGTGCGCCGTTGGCCAGCTCTTCCTCGATCAGGCAACGCGGAATCAGCGCAATGCCAAGACCCGATAGCGCCGCTTGCGTGAGCAGCGAAAACTGGTCGAAACGCGCCCCGGCCCAGGCATCGCGCGTCGGCACGCCAAGTTCAGCGAACCAGTCGGGCCAGGCTTCCGGCACTGTCGTGTGGTGCAGCAATGGATATTGCTGCAGCTCTGCGGGCGCGCCGACCACGCCGCCCGGATGGCCGGCCACCAAAGCCGGCCGGCACACGGGCACGATTTCGCGGCCGATCATGTAGTCGGCCAGACTCCCGGGCCAGACGCCCACGCCAAAGCGGATCGCCGCGTCCAGTTCGGGCTCGGCAAAAACATAGCCCTGCGCGTGCGGGACAAACTCGAGCCGGACTTCGGGATGCCGCGCAAAGAACTGGGGCAAGCGCGGGATCAGCCATTTGGCGCCGAGCGTCGGCATGCTCGCGATATGCAGCGTCCCCGCCTGTTGTTCTCGTCCCGCCGCTTCTACCGTGGCCGCCTCGATCTCGTCGAGCGTGGGCCGGACTCGTTCCAGATAGCGCACGCCGGCCGGCGTCAGTATTAGCCGCTGGCGCACGCGTTCGAACAACTCTACGCCGAGAAGAGACTCCAGGCTGCGCACCTGCTTGCTCACCGCCCCCTGCGTCACATGCAGCGCCCGCGCGGCCGCGGTAAAGCTGCTGTGCCTGGCCGACGCTTCAAACGCCTGCAATTCGGTCATCGACGGCATCATGCGCCGCATACATCACCTCAACTTCACAACCAAATGGAATGACCGTGCGATTTTATTTCGTTTGCGGGCATCTTGCCGGCGCGAGCAGAATCGGAGAAACCGCTTTTCTCTCCATTCCGATCCCTCCTGCTCCGCAAAAATCATGCAACGTCGACAACTCCTCCGCGTTCTCGCCGCAGCCTCGGCTGCCATTGCCGCAGGCGCCGCGCTGCCTGCCGCCGCCCAGTCCAACTACCCGACCAAGCCGATCACGCTGGTGGTGCCGTTCCCTGCCGGCGGCACGACCGATATCGTGGCGCGCATTGTCGCCGACAAGCTCGGCCAGCAACTCGGCCAGGCCGTGGTGGTGGACAACCGTGGCGGCGCGGGCGGCAGCATCGGCACCGCCTACCTGGCCAAGGCTGCGCCGGATGGCTACACGCTCGGTATTGCCACGGCTTCGACGCACGGCATCAACCCTGCCGTGTACCCCCGCCTGTCGTATGACGCCACCAAGGACTTCACGACCATCACGAACCTGGCCTCGGTGCCCAATGTGATGAGCATCCACCCGTCGGTGAAGGCTACCGACATGAAATCGTTCATCGCGCTGGCGCATTCGCAGCCCAACAAGCTCGCGTACGGTTCGGCTGGCAATGGCAGCGTGTCGCACATGATGGGCGAGCTGTTCAAGATGAGCAGCAAGACCGAACTGCTGCATGTGCCGTACAAGGGCGTGGGACCGGCGCTGAACGACGCGCTGGCCGGCCAGGTCCAGGTGCTGTTCGACAACCTGCCGTCGTCGCTGCCGTTCATTGAAGGTGGCAAGCTGCGCGCGCTGGCCGTGGCCGCGCCCAAACGCGTTGCCGCACTGCCCAACGTGCCGACGTTCGCCGAACTGGGCCTGCCCGAAGTCAACGACTCCGCATGGTTCGGCCTGATCGCCCCGGCGAATCTTCCCGCCGACCTCCAGAACAAGCTGAATGCCGCGGCCATCAAGGTGCTGGCGTTGCCCGAGGTGAAGGCTAAACTTGAAAAGCTGGGCGCCACGCCGGTGGGCAACACGCCTGCGCAGTTTGCCGCGCAGATCAAGAGCGAAGTGGCCAAGAACAAGCGCGTCGCCGCCGCAGCCAAGATCTCCCTCGACTGATTGCCGCAGCACCATGACCGAAGCAGACCGAAAGAGCGCGGACAGTCCGTACCAGCTTTACCTGCCGGAAGGCCCGGTGAGCGCACTGTTCCTTGACTCGCCGCACAGCGCGACTGTCTATCCGACGGACTTCCGCCCCGCCGCCACGCTACCCTTGCCGCTGCTGCGGCAGGCCGAAGACACCTTTGTCGACGAACTCTACGCAGGCGCCCCGTCGCGTGGCATTCCGCTACTGTGCGCGGGCTTTCCGCGCAGCTACCTGGATGCCAACCGCGGGCTCGAGGAAATCGACGAGGCACTGCTCGACGCGCCGTGGCCCGGCGCTAAGCAGGATACCGCCAAGACCCGCCTGGGCAAGGGCCTGGTCTGGCGCGTGCTCGACACCGGCGAAGCGATCTACGACCGCAAGCTGAGCGTGGAGGAAGTGCAGTCGCGCATCGAGCGCTGCTACCTGCCTTACTACGCGCAGTTGCAGAAGCTCGCCGATCGCGCCGTGGCCGAACATGGCGCGGCCTGGCACATCAACTGCCATTCGATGCCGAGCCAGGCAGCGCAGTACGCGACGGAATTCCCGGGGATCCAACACCCGGATTTCGTGGTGGGCGACCGCGACGGCACGACGTGCGACAAGCGCTTCACCGACCGTGTCGAAGGCGTGCTCAAGGACATGGGCTATGACGTCTGGCGCAACCACCCGTACAAGGGCGTCGAAATCGTGCGCGTCGTCGGCCAGCCGCAGACCGGCCGCCACAGCCTGCAGCTCGAGATCAACCGCAAGCTCTACATGGACGAAGCTGGCCTGACCCACACGGCCGGCTTTGCCAAGCTGCGGCACGACCTCAACACGCTGCTCGATGAACTGCTGAAGTTCACGCGTTCCATGCCCGCTCGCGCGCTGCGTTGAGCCGCGGCAGAAGCTATCCCGGATGCAGCGCGCTGCATCCGGGTTCATCTCGGTTGCACAACACACAGGCTTTCTGTTAATGCCCGCCGATCATTCGTGCGCAAAAAGAATGGGTAACAAAGTTTAGGAACTTTGCAAGATAGGTTTCCTCTATCATGGCAATCCTTTGCGAACCCACGCTTGCCAGAATGGCAAGACAGACACCGTGATCCGACGACTCTCCCGACTGATCGGCAGCCGCCTCAGCATGCTGGCCGCCGCAGTAACCGGTGCGTTGGTGCTGGCGGGCTGCGCCAATACGCCGGCTGATGGCACCGATGCCGCCAGCCAGTCCGCGACCCCTGCCGCCCCTGTACGCCCCGCGCCCGCAGCCCCGGCAACGCCCGCGCCGGAACCGACCAAGACCATCACCCTGCCCGACCGCGGCCGCGTCAGCCTTGCCGAGTACCGCGCCAAGATGCGCGATCAGCTGATGAAATCCGAGGGCGCTACGAGCGACGTCGCCGACTGCGCAGCCCACGCGAGCTGGGTCCTGCCCCGCTCGGCCACCTACGACGCGCTCAAGATCCCCACCGGCGCGCTTGGCGCCGGCCAGGCCATGGTGGAACCGTGGAGCGGCCGCTTCTCGCAGGGCAAGCAATCCGTGCCGGTGAGTTCGGTGGTGACATTCTCCGCGATGGCTCACAAGCGCCGTGGCGAGGAACAATGGCAGCCCGTCAAGGTGCGCTGCGGCTACGACGACGGCATGATGCTCGCATACGAGTTGCTCGACAGCAGCGGCACGGCTATCGCGGAACCGGCGGCAGCCCCCGCTGTCGCGACATCCAGTCACGCCTCGTCCAGCAAGGGCAGCAAGAAAGGGGCGAAGGGCAGCAAGTCCAAGAGCACGTCTACGGCTTCGTCCAAGAGCAGTACGTCGGGTAAGTCTTCGGCCAAGGCATCGTCCTCGTCGTCGTCCAAGTCGTCGAGCAAGAGCAAGAAGAAGCAGTAAGCGTCGGGGCAGTCCCATGTAAAAAGGCCCGCCTTGCCGGCAGGCCTGTGTTGCTTACTGCGGTCGGGCTTAGCCGAGAAAATTCAGGATCGCCTCCAGCATCGCCGTGCCCAGCAACGCGCTGCGCGCGCCGTTCCAGCCCACCGTGGCATCGGGCAGGTCGGCGTTGTCCTTGAACGGCATTTCCAGCGTCAGAGACAGGCAGCCAAACGTGTGGCCGACGTACTTCGACGCGAGCTTGAGCGCGTCGGCGTTGTACTTGCTCGCGGCATAGCCATGCACGTCCTGGAAGTCCGGCGTGACGCGCTTGAAGGCCTCGATAAAGCGTGTTTGCTCCTCCCGCTGCTTCTCGGAAAAGCTCGGCAGCATCTCGCTCCCGGCGACGAAGTTGTAGGGCAGGCCCTCGTCGCCGTGGATGTCGAAAAACAGGTCGCAGCCCGTCGCCTCGATCGCGCGGCGCACGTGCCAGACTTCCGGGCTCGTTTCCGGGCTCGGCGTCATCCACTCGCGGTTCAGGTTGGCGCCCGCGGCGTTGGTGCGCAGGTTGCCGCGGGCCGAGCCGTCCGGGTTCATGTTGGGCACAATATGGAACACGGCGCTTTCCAGCAGCTTGCGCGCGACCGGATCGTGCGCCCACATGCCGGTGCCGGTCAGGCGCTGGAGCACGCCTTCGCAGAACCATTCGGCCATGCTTTCGCCGGGATGCTGGCGCGCAATCATCCAGATGGTCTTCTTGCCGGGACCGGGCTGGCCCACCGTCACGCGGGTCATGTCGCGGCCGTCGACTGTACTTCCCAGATGCGAAAGCTTTGCGAGCGGCGAGCGCTGGCACGTTGCCAGCAACGACAGGTGGCGCTCTTCGGGATAGGGCTCGAAGTATGCGAACCAGACGCTGTCATGTTGCGGCGTGAACTCAACGGTCAGCACCTGCCCGTCAAAGCGCGTCGGCACGCGGAACCAGTTCGCGCGATCGTACGAGGCCACCGCGCGATAGTCTCGCCAGCCGTCCGGATACGTGCAGTCCCCCGCGTTGAGGAACTGCAGCCGGCACGCCTGCCCCGCCGCGCCCTGCAGGCGGAAATGAAACCACTGGCGGAAGTCCGCGTGCGAATCGGCACGGATACGCACGCGGATATCGTCGGCATGGTCGAGCGCTTCGACCTCGATCGCGCCCGAATCGAAACTGGTGGAAATATGCAGGCCTGAAGTCATGTCGGGCAGCTCCGTGGCAGGGTTCAGTCTTCGAGGCGGCGGCGGAACACCCAGCGGCCGTCGTCGGAAGCAGCGGCATCGAAGGCGTAGCCGTCTTCGGCAAAGCGCTTGAGCGCAGCAGGCTCCGTCACGCGATGCGTGACCGCATAGCGTGCCATGGTGCCACGTGCGCGCTTGGCATGGAACGAGATGATTTTGTAGCGGCCGCCCTTCCAGTCCTCGAACACCGGCGTGATGATGCGCGCGTTCAGCACCTTGGGGCGCACCACCTTGAAATACTCTTCCGAGGCGAGATTGACAAGCGTCGGCGCGCCTTCGTGCTTGAGCCCGGCCAAGTCGTCGTTGAGCAGCCGGGTCACGTCGTCGCCCCAGAACGCGTAGAGATCCTTGCCCGCGACGTTATCGAGGCGCGTGCCCATCTCCAGGCGGTAAGGCTGCATCCAGTCCATCGGGCGCAGCACGCCGTACAGGCCGGACAGGATGCGCACATGCGTCTGCGCAAAGCCAAGGTCATCGGCCGACAGGCTCTTTGCATCGAAGCCGTCGTAGACGTCGCCGTTGAAGGCCAGCACCGCCTGCTTGCTGTTGGCGGCGGTGAAGGTCTCCGACCACTCCGCATAGCGCGTAACGTTGAGCACCGCGAGCTTGTCGGAGATGTCCATCAGCGCGCCGACATCCTGCGGCGCGAGCTTGCGCAGGCGATCGATCAGCACCGCCGAACGTTCGATAAAACGGGGCAGCGTATGGGTCTTGGTGCGCGCGGGTGTCTCGTAGTCCAGGGACTTCGCGGGAGACAGGACGATGAGCATGGCAAAATTGCGGGAAACACAAAGCCAAGATTGTAGCGAATGACCAACCCGACATCCGGCGACGCTTCAGCGCCCAGCCTCGCCGGCATCACATCTGCCGCCAGTAACCCTCCGCGCGTTGTACTGGACTCCAATATCTGGGTCGACCTGCTGGTGTTCGGCGATCCGCACACCCGACCGATCCTCGAAGCGCTCGAAGCCGGCACCTTCGCGCCAGTGATCCGCGCCGACTGCCGCGAAGAACTGCGCCGCGTGCTCGCCTATCCGCAATTTGCACGTTTTGCCGTCGATATCGACGCGGCACTGGCCACCGTGGACCGCTTCAGCACGTTGGAGCCGCTGCCCTCGCAGGAAGACGCCGACGCCATCCGCCTGCCGCGCTGCAAGGACACGGACGACCAGAAGTTCGTCGAGCTTGCGCACTTCTCGCGTGCCGCGTGCCTGGTGTCGAAGGACAAGGCCGTGCTCAAGCTCAGGAGCCGCTTGCGCCGCTCCAGCGGCGTGGAAGTGATGACACCGCCCGCGTTCGGCCAGTGGCTGGTTGCCCTGGCGGCCGCCGCCTGATGCCTCGAATCGCTTTAGAATTGCCGCTGTTGCCGCTCCGGCAAGCCGATTTTCGCTCTCGTCCTACAACGTCGCAGCCATGTCCGCAGACTCCACCCTCGCCCCGCTGACTCCGCCCGTGTCGCGCCTACCATCCGTCGGCACCACGATCTTCACCGTGATGTCCGCACTGGCAGCCGAAAAGAACGCCGTCAACCTCGGACAGGGCTTTCCCGACTTCGATTGCGATCCGCGCATCGTCGATGCCGTGACCCATGCCATGCGCACGGGTCACAACCAGTACCCGCCGATGGCCGGCGTGCCGCGCCTGCGCCAGGCAATCGCCGACAAGATCGCCACGCTGTACGGCCATCGCTATAGCTGGGAAAGCGAGATCACCGTCACGGCCGGCGCCACGCAGGGCATCCTGACCGCGATCCTGTGCGCCGTGCATCCCGGCGACGAGGTGATCGTGCTGGAACCGTGCTACGACAGCTACCTGCCGGCGATCGAACTGGCCGGCGCGACCGCTGTGCCGGTCACGCTGGAGGCGCCCGATTTCCGCGTGCCGTTCGACCGCCTCGCTGCTGCCATCACGCCGCGTACGCGGATGATCCTCATCAACACGCCGCACAACCCGACCGGGACGATCTGGCGTGCCGCCGACATGGACAAGCTGGCCCAACTGCTGGCCGGCACCGACATCCTGCTGCTGTCGGACGAGGTCTACGAGCACATGGTCTACGACAGAGAGCCACACGCATCGGTGTCACGCCATCCGGAACTTGCGCGGCGCAGCTTCGTGATTTCGAGCTTCGGCAAGACCTACCACGTGACGGGCTGGAAGGTCGGTTATGTGGCGGCGCCGGCGGCGCTATCGGCGGAATTCCGCAAGGTGCACCAGTTCAACGTGTTCACCGTGAATACGCCCGTACAGCATGGCCTGGCCGACTACATGGCCGATCCCGCGCCGTATCTGGAACTCTCCGCGTTCTACCAGGCCAAGCGCGACTATTTCCGCGTCGGGTTGGCCAATACGCGTTTCAAGCTGCTGCCGTCCGAGGGCACGTATTTCCAATGCGTGGACTACTCCGCGATTTCCGACCTGAGCGAGGCCGAGTTTTCGATGTGGCTGACGCGAGAGATCGGCGTGGCGGCGATCCCGGTCTCGGCCTTCTATACGCAGCCGCGCGAATCGGGCGTGGTGCGATTCTGCTTCGCCAAGAAGGAAGAAACGCTGTCGCTGGCATTGGAGCGGCTGGCAAAGCTCTGAAATCGGTCCCGCCAATACGAGAACGCCCGCGGCATGTGTGTACCGCGGGCGTTTTGCTTCAGGCGCAGTACCCATGCAGGCCGGCGCTTACTTGTTCCGGCTCAGCATCAGCTCGGTGTTCGCCTTGCGGTCGGCATTGACCTTCTGCACCGACGGGCGCTCCGACAGCGTCTTCAGGTATTCCTTGACTGGCAGGTCGGCCAGCAGGTCCTTGCCGTAGATGATCTTTGTGCACGACGACACCAGTGGCAGGTGGACGGCGGCTGCACAGTCGGCCAGCGTGAAGGTATCGCCCGCCACATACGGCGAGAACTTCGCGAGCTTCGCGAACGCGGGAACATAGCGCGACAGCAGCTTGAGCTGGCGCTCCTTCACGTTGTCGCTGACCTTGCCGCCGAAGAACGCCTCCGGGTACAGCTCGCGCGCGGTCAGTTCGAGGTACAACTCCAGGAATGTGACGATTTCGCGTACCTTGCCGGCCTGCATCGGATCGCGCGGCAGCAGCGGCGTCTGCGGATAAGCGGCTTCCAGGTATTCGTTGATGACTTCCGACTCGCACAACGAACCCGATTCGGTGATCATGTAGGGCACCTTGCCGGCTGGCGTGGCGGTCGTGTCGGTCTCGCCGATCCAGGCCAGCACCTCCTCGAACGGCACATTCTTTTCCAGCAGTGCCAGCTTGACCTTGTTGTAGTAGTTGCTGGCGGCAAATCCGCACAGTTTCAGCATGTCGTCTCTCTCCTGTTGGAATCCACGCTTGCGGGCGCAAGCCCGTAGCGATTGTGAACCATCCCGGTCTTCTGGTGCCGCCGGACTGGCCGATCAGCGCACGCCGCCTGCCTTCCGGCCATTTCCGGAAAGATGCAAAAAACGTACGATCGTGCTAATTTAACCACAACTTCAGGGACAAAAAATGAGCACTTTCACCATCGAGACGCTCGGCATCGTGGGAACGGGCGCCATGGGCCGCGGTATCGCCCAGATCGCGGCGCAGGCTGGCCTGACCGTCAACCTGTACGACGCCAACCCGCAAGCCGTGGAAGCCGCGCGCAAGTATCTGCAGGATACGCTTGGCAAGCTCGCTGAAAAAGGCAAGATCTCGGCGGCCGATGCCGATGCCACGCTGGCTCGCGTGAAGCCGTGCGGCGCGCTCGAAGACCTGTCCCGCTGCGACATGGTGGTGGAGGCGATCGTCGAGCGGCTCGACGTGAAGCGCGATCTCGTCGCCAAGCTGGAGGCCGTGCTGCGCCCCGACGCGATCATCGCGTCGAACACCTCGTCGCTGTCGATCACCGCGATTGCGGTCGGTGCGAAGGAACCGGGCCGCGTCGTCGGCTACCACTTCTTCAATCCGGTGCCGCTGATGAAGGTGGTCGAGGTCATCGACGGCCTGTCGGGCAATCCGGCCGTGGGCGATGCGCTGATGGCGCTGTCGCGCCGCATGGGCCATACGCCGGTGCGATGCAAGGACATGCCGGGCTTTATCGTCAACCACGCCGGCCGTGGCATGAATATCGAAGGCATCAAGGTCGCGCAGGAAGGGGTGGCCGAATTTGTCGATATCGACAACATCATGCGCGAGCAGGCCGGCTTCCGCATGGGGCCGTTCGAGCTGATGGACCTGACCGGACTCGATGTGTCGCACCCGGTCATGGAATCGATCTACAACCAGTTCTACCAGGAGCCGCGCTACCGCCCGTCGCCGATCACGGCGATCCGCTCGGTGGGCGGGCTGGTCGGGCGCAAGGCAGGCGCCGGTTTCTATCGCTACGTGGACGGCCAGAAGCAGGTCCCGGCCGTTGCCGCCGTCCCGTCGGCGCGTCCGGCCAGCGTGTGGGTCAGCCGCGCGAGCGAGCGTGGCCATGCGATGGTCACGAAGCTGCTCGGCGCGATGGGCGTGACGCCCGAGAGCGGTGAACAGCCATCAGCCGATGCACTGATCGTCGTCACGCCGCTGGGCCTCGACGCCACGACTACCGCGCTCCAGCAGGGTCTGGATGCCTCGCGCACGGTGGCCATCGACACGCTGCTGCCGTTCGAAGCCACCAAGCGCCGCACGCTGATGACCACACCCGCCACAAGCGCTGCCGCACGCAACGCCGCGCACGGCCTGTTCGCGAGCGACGGCGTGCCGGTCACGGTGATCCGCGATTCGGCCGGCTTCGTGGCCCAGCGCGTGCTCTGCTGCATCATCAACATCGCCAGCGACATCGCGCAGCAGCGCATTGCCTCGCCGGCCGACATCGACCTGGCCGTGAACCTCGGCCTCGGCTACCCGAAGGGTCCGCTGGCGCTTGGAGACGCCGTCGGCCCGCAACTGGTGCTGGAAACGCTGCGCAATATGGAAGCCCTGACCGGCGACATGCGCTACCGCCCGAGCCCGTGGCTGTGGCGCCGTGCCGGTCTCGGCCTGTCGCTGCTGACCGAAGAGAACTGAGGAGCCTGGCTCCCCTGCCCCCGCAATATCCCGAGGCCGTCCATGACCGCACAGTTGCTTACGTCCCGCGTTGATTCGACGCTGGTGCTGACCATCTCGAACCCGGAGGCACGCAATGCGCTGCATCCGGATATCTACGCCGCCTCTTTCGAGGCGCTGAACGCCGCCGCCGGCGATGATTCGGTGCGCGCCGTGATCATCACCGGTGCCGATGGCATCTTCTGCGCCGGCGGCAACCTGAACCGGCTGCTCGGCAACCGCTCGAAGCCGCGCGAAGTGCAGGCCCAAAGCATCGAAACGCTGAACCACTGGATCGAAACGCTGCACGCGTTCCCCAAGCCTGTCATCGCGGCAGTCGAAGGCGCGGCGGCGGGGGCCGGTTTCTCGGTCGTGCTGGCGTGCGATTTTGTCGTGGCCGCGAGCGATGCCAAGTTCGTCATGGCCTACGTCAAGGTCGGACTGACGCCCGACGGCGGCGGTTCGTACGAACTGGCGCGCGCGCTGCCGCGCGCGCTGGCCAGCGAACTGATGATGGAAGGCAAGCCCGTGGATGGCGCCAGGCTCGCGCAGTTCGGGCTGGTCAACCGTGTGGCGCCACCGGGCCAAGCGCTGACCGAAGCGTTGCGCCTGGCCGAGGCCATCGCCGAACAGTCCCCGCATGCGGTCGGCCGCATCAAGGGCCTGATCAACCATGCGGCCACGGCTTCGCTGAGCGAGCACCTCGTGGCCGAGCGCGACAACTTCGTGGCCGCGCTGCACCACCCGGACGGCGGCGAAGGCATCAGCGCCTTCCTGGAAAAGCGCAAGCCGCGCTACCGCTGAACATTGCGTTGAATCATGGCGGCGCGGTAGCGTGCCGCCGCAGAAGCCCGCGCAAGACGGGCCTGCTGACATCAATGAGGGAGACAAGCATGGAATTGCCGCCGTCCTCACGCCGCCGCATCTACCTGATGCGCCATGGCGCCGTTTCGTACTTCGATGAAGGCGGGCGCCCGGCGCTGCCCGAGATGGTCCCGCTCAACGAGACCGGCCGCATGCAAGCCACGGCCGCGGGGCGTGCTTTTGCAGCCGAAAAGATCCGCTTCGACCGCGTCATCGTCAGCGGCCTGCCCCGCACCGTGCAGACCGCCGAGCTTGTGCTCGCCGAACTGCCCCACATGCAGGACATATCGCCCGAGGTCTGGCCCGACTTCCGCGAAATCCGCGGCGGCGACCTGTCGGCGATTGCCACCGAAGACCTGCGCGATGCCTTTGTCGGCGCGTTCGAAGGCGAAGTGTCGGAAGACAAGCGCTTTCTGAACGGCGAGACCATCGGCCACTTCCTTGACCGCGTACTGCCGGCACTGCAACGGCTGCGCGATGATCCAGGCTGGGACACGGCACTGCTGGTCTTGCACGGCGCCACGAACCGCGTGATCCTTTCACAGGCCATCACCTGCGGCCGGCGCGTGTTCTTTGGCTCGCTGCTGCAGACCGCGGGCTGCATCAACGTGCTCGACATGGGCGACGATCCGCTCGACTGGGTCGTGCGCATGACCAACTATTCGCCACCGACGCCCGTGCACAGCGGCTCTCGCCACACGACGATGGAAGTCCTGCTGCACCAGTACCTGCGCGGACGGCCGCCCGCTGCCTGATCCAACCGCGGGCACACCATTCTTCATCACCGATACCGACAGAAAACCACCGGAGACAGCATGAGCAGCAACGTATCGCACTTCGAGGGCACGCGCCCCGTGGCGGACCAGCAGCGTTTCGACACCGAGGCTTTGGAAGCCTGGATGCGCCAGCATGTGGAAGGCTTTGCCGGCCCGCTGAGCGTGGAGCAGTTCAAGGGCGGCCAGTCCAACCCGACGTTCAAGCTCGTCACGCCTGGCCAGACCTACGTGATGCGCGCCAAGCCGGGCCCCAAGAGCAAGCTGCTGCCGTCCGCGCACGCTATCGAACGCGAATACCGCGTGATGGACGCGCTCGCCGGCACGGACGTGCCCGTGGCAAAGATGTACGCGCTGTGCGAAGACGAATCGGTGATCGGCCGCGCGTTCTACATCATGGAGTTCGTCAGCGGCCGTGTGCTGTGGGACCAGTCGCTGCCCGGCATGAGCCCGGCCGAGCGCACCGCCATTTATGACGAGATGAACCGCGTGATCGCGGCCATGCATACCGTCGACTACCAGGCCATCGGCCTTGGCGACTACGGCAAGCCCGGCAACTACTTCCAGCGCCAGATCGAACGCTGGACCAAGCAGTACAAGCTGTCGGAAACCGAATCGATCCCCGCCATGGATTCGCTGATGGACTGGCTGCCGCAGCATATCCCGCAGGAAGACGCCGACCTGACCAGCATCGTCCACGGCGACTACCGCCTCGACAACCTGATGTTCCACCCGACCGAGCCGCGCGTGCTGGCCGTGCTGGACTGGGAGCTGTCGACGCTCGGCCATCCGATGGGAGACTTCGGCTACCACTGCATGAGCTGGCACATCGCGCCGGGACAGTTCCGCGGCATCGCGGGCCTGGACCATGCCGCGCTCGGCATCCCCGACGAGGCCAGCTACCGCAAGCTGTACGAGCAGCGCACGGGCCGCCCTATCACCGGCGACTGGAATTTTTACCTGGCTTTCAGCATGTTCCGCATCGCCGGCATCCTGCAGGGCATCATGAAGCGCGTGGTGGACGGTACTGCGTCGTCCGCGCAGGCGCTCGACGCCGGCAAGCGGGCTCGCCCGATGGCCGAGATGGGCTGGGAATACGCGAAAAAAGCCAAGCAGTAAGCGAAAAGCCACCAACGGCGGCAAACCCGCCTGACGACAGTCATGTCATCAGACAACAGCGCGCTCCGGCGCGCTGTTGCGTTTCCGGCCTGTAAACCCGCCAACGTATAGGGTTATGGCCGAATCTCAGTATTTTCCCGATGTCGGATTCGCGCAAAGCCGTCTACTATGCAACCCATGTTGTATGACGACTGATAATTAAGCGATTTCAGGAGACATTGTATGACCTCTCGCCGCACGTTCCTCCAGCAGGCATCCAGCCTGGCCGCGCTCGGCACCCTGGGCGGCGCCTCGGCGGCGCTGCCGCGTCTGGCCCAGGCCGCCGACGCCTGGCCGAACCGCCCGATCCGGCTGATCGTCCCCTACCCTGCCGGTGGATCGTCGGACATCATCGCGCGGATGATCAGCAAGCAACTCGGCGAGGCGCTCGGCCAACCGATCGTGGTGGACAACCGTCCCGGCGCCAACGGCAACATCGGCGCGGCTATGGCGGCGCAGGCCGGCTCGGATAACCACACGCTGCTGCTGTGCGACGTCGGCGCGTTGGCAATCAGCCCATCGGTGTACACCAAGCTGACGTTCAACCCCGGCAAGGACCTGAAAGGCGTGGCGATGCTCGCCTACTCGCCGCACCTGCTGGTTGTGCATCCGTCGGTCAAGGTCTCGAATCTCAAGGAACTTGTGGACCTGTCGCAGAAATCGCAACTGAATTTCGCCGTGACCGCCATTGGCAGTGCGCCGCACCTGGCCGGCGTGGCCGTAGCCCAGGCTACCGGGGCCAAGTGGCAGTACGTGCCGTACAAGGGAGGCTCACAGGCGATTGCCGACACCGTGGGCGGCACCGCGCAGGTGCTGATGAACGGGATGCTGGCCACGCTTCCGCAGGTGCAGGCCGGCAAGCTCAAGCTGATCGCGGTGTCCAAGCGCACCCGCATGCCGCTGGTGGGCCAGACGCCGACGATCGCGGAACAGGGCGTGCCGGGCTTCGAATCGGGCACCTGGCAAGGCGTGATGGCGCCGGCATCGATGCCCGACGCGATCATTGCGCGCGTCAATGCCGAACTGGTCCGCATCATCCGCTCGCCGGATATCCGGGCGCAGCTCGCCGGTCAGGGGGCAGAAGTCGTGACCATGACTCCGGCTGAAACCACGCGCTTTTACCAGACCGAGGAAACTCGCTGGGCCAAGGTGGTCAAGGCCGCTGGGGTGAAGCTGGACGCCTGACGGCGGTAATTGTTGAAGAAAGTCCGATAGAAAACAAAAGGGCGGGACTTCGAATCCCGCCCTCTTCTGGTTTCCGGCGCTCAGTCCCCCATCGCCACGCCTTCCCGCCGCGGATCGGCCCCACCCGCCCATACCAGCCGCCCATCGGCCCGCTGACGCCGCATGATGGCCTGCGTGCCGCTCGTCATCTCGATCTCCGCCACCTGATGGCCGCGCTGCTTCAGCGCATCGGCCAAAGCCGGCGTAACCAAACCCTTCTCCAGCTCGGTCGGCCCGTTGCGGCTACCAAAGTTGGCCATGCCGATGGCCGCCTGCACGTCCATATTCCAGTCGAGCAGTCCAACCAGCGTCTTGGAAACGTACTCGATGATCTGCGAGCCGCCCGGCGATCCCACCGTGCCCAGGAATTTGCCGCTCTCCCGGTCGAACACGAGCGTCGGCGCCATCGACGAACGCGGGCGCTTGCCCGGCTCGACGCGGTTGGCCACGGGCTTGCCGTTTTCGCTCGGCAGGAAGGAGAAGTCCGTGAGCTGGTTGTTGAGCATGAAGCCGCGCACCATGATGTGCGAGCCGAAGTAGGACTCGACCGTCGTCGTCATGGAAATGGCACCGCCGCGGCTGTCCACCGCGACGATCTGCGACGTTGAGATGCGCGGCGGCGAGCGGTCCGGCGCGAAGGCCACCGAGGTGCCTGGCGGCACGCCGGGCTGGGCCTTCCCCATGCTCTTGTCACTGATCAGCGACGCGCGCTGCTCCAGGTAGGCCGGATTGACCATGCCCGCGATATCGACTTGCACGAAGTCCGAATCCGCCACGTAGAGGCCACGGTCGGCGTAGGCCAGGCGATCGGCTTCGGCGATGGCGTGGACGGCATCGGGATTGGCTTCCAAGACAGCGGGCGTGCTGACCGCGGATGGCTTGAGTGCGGCGAGCGCGTACTTCGGGTTACGCGTTTCCAGCGCCTGCAGCGTGCCAAGAATCTGCGCCAGCGCGATCCCGCCCGACGACGGCGGTGGCATGCCGCAGATCTTCCAGCGCTTGTAGTCGGTACAGACCGGAACACGCAATTTGGCCCGGTAGTTCACGAGGTCGCGCGTGGACAGGCTGCCCGGATTGAGGCTTCCGTTGACCTTGGTGACGATGTCGCGCGCGATCGGTCCGGTGTACAGCGCGTTGGGACCATTAGCGGCAATCGCGCGCAGCGTCTGCGCGAGTTGCGGGTTCTTCAGGATGGTGCCGGCCGGCTTGGGCTTGCCCTGGGCGTCGAGGAAATACGCGGACATCTCAGGAGAGTTCGACATGAACTTGTCGCTCGCCACCTGCGCGTAAAGCCGTGGAGAGATCGGGAATCCCTTCTCCGCAAGCGAGATCGCGCGCTGGAACAGTTGCGACCACTTGAGCTTGCCATGCTCGCGGTGCGCCATTTCAAGCGCGCGCAGCACCCCGGGCGTGCCCACCGAGCGCCCGCCGATCTGCGCCTCGCTGAATTCCATCGGCTTGCCGTCGGGACGGAGGAACAGGTTTTCCGTGGCGCCGGCCGGTGCGGTCTCGCGGCCGTCGAAGGCCTGCACGCGCTTGCCGTCCCAGTACATGATGAAGGCGCCGCCGCCGACACCCGAGGCCTGTGGTTCCACCAGTGTCAATACCGCCTGCATGGCGATGGCGGCATCGATTGCCGAGCCGCCCTGGCGCAGTACGTCGCGCCCGGCTTCGGTGGCCAGAGGATTGGCTGCCGCTGCCATGTATTTCTCGGCGTACACCGTCGACATGTCGGTGCGGTAACCCGACGCAATTTCAGGTGCAGGTGGCAGCGTTGCCGTGGCGGGAGGCGGAGGTGCCGCGGGCGCGGCAGTAGCGGCAGGCGCCGCAGGCGCCCCGCTTTGCGTGCCGCACGCGGCCATCAGCGCCGTGAACGTCACAATGATCGAACCGCGCCACGCCAATCGGGATGCAAGCAGGTGAACCATGCGATATCTCCGCCACGAACGATCTGCCGATTGTAGTGGCCGCAGACGCACGGCGGTGTCAGACAAAGCCCGACAAGCTCACCCGGTGTGCACGATACGCATGCCGGGTGACGGAAAAGGCTCAGCGCGTGGTAAATGACCAGTTCAGGTTGACCGCCTGCCCGCCCAGCTTGCCGCTGACGGCGACGCTGTAGCGCTGGCCACTTGCCAGTGGCGCGAGCGGCGTGCAGATCGCGAGGCCGCGCGCCGCACCGGAAAGGCCGGACGAGCGGCTGTCGACTTTCAGGCAATCGACATTGCGGCCCTGCGCGTCGGTGATCGTGAAGCTGTCCGCATCGAATTGCAGCGAGGTGTTGATCGCCTGCAGCGATACCGGATAGCCCATGGTCTTGTTCTCATAGCCGGGCGCCGGATTCGGGCTTTCCGAATTGATCCAGCTTGCCGGCACGTCGGCCTGCCCATCGAACGGATATGCGACCATCTGGTTGTCCGTGCCGCCCTTCGACGCATCGGCCAGATCGACGGTCTGGTAGTAGTACGCCGCGGTGCCGGTGCCGTCCGGACCCACGCTTTCCGCATAGCCGCTGCCTGCGGACGCGTAGCTGCCCAGCAGCGAAGCACGATGGAATGGCGCGTTGATGAGGTCGGACACCAGCGAGTCCTTCGGCGACAGCGATAGCTGGGCGTTGGCCACCGACGTCCACTTGTTCGCTCCCGCGACGACTTCTGCGTCGGCGTTGGTCGGGTACGCGGCCTGGATACGCGCGTCAGGCGTGGCGCCGGTGTAGCCGGCCTTGCCCGAGACTTCGTCGTGCGTGAGCGTCTGGTTGGCGAGCATGTACGCCGTGTGGTTCTGCGCCACATTGTTGAGCGCATCACCCGCCGCGAGCGGTGGCAGGCCAACCTGTTCGCGCCGGTAGTTGGCATAGCACAGGCCTGCGCTGCGCGCGTCGTCGAGCACGCGATAGTTGCTCACGGCGCTGCCACGCGCGGGCAGCAGAGCGATGCCGCCACCGGCTGGCGCGGCAGGCTTCGAACCGCTTACCGTGTAGCAACCACCTGCCGTTACGGGCGTCGAGGACCCCGCCTGCGTCGAACTGCTCTGGCCCGATGGCTGGGCTGTGCCGCTCGCGGCCGTACCGCCGCCGTCGCCGCCATCACCGCCGCCGCCACAGGCGGCAAGCGCCGACAGCAAGGCGGCGCCGCACAGCGTACGCCAGCGCAGCGGCATCGTGCGCGAACTCAGAAAATGTAATGGGTTTTCAGCAGGCAAGCGTTTCCCGGTCATCGATCTGTATCGTCGTAGTTCTGATGGAGAAACTGCCCGTGGCAGCCCGGCATTGCGGGCGCAGCAGGACATCACCGGAACGCAGGCGCGGGCTTGCGGGGTGACCCCGGGGGCAGATGTGACCCGATGATGGTAGGGAGACGGTCGGCGAGCGTCCAGCCCGCTAACAATGGCTTACGTGTGACCCGCGCGCGCTGCACCAGGCGACGTCAGACCGCCGACTGCGCTTCGGGCACGCCGCCGCCGAGCGAGGACATCACCGCCATGAGTTGCTCGCGCAGCCAGCGATTGGCGCCATCGTTTTCGCCGCCTGCATGCCAGTACAAATGCAGCTCGAGCGACGGTACTTTGAACGGCAGCGACAGGATGCGGTTGGCATAAGGTTCATTGGCGATGCGCGCATAACGCAGCGGCAGCGTTGCAAGCAGGTCCGTGCAGCTCACCACGCGGCAGGCCGCGGCATAGTGCTGGCAGCGCAGCCGCACCCGGCGCGTCAGCCCCATGCGGTGCAGCGCCTGGTCTTCCAGCCCCGCACCACGGCGCCGCGAGGACACGTGCACATGCTCGGCAGCCAGATAGCGTTCCAGCGTCAGCTCTTTCTTCACGAGCGGATGGTCGCGGCGCGCCAGCACGATCATCGGATCGGCCATGAACTGGGCATGATGGATGGCCGGCGACACCGGCAGCAGGATATCGATCGCGGCATCGATCGTGCCGGCCAGCAGTTCGGATTCCATCTCGCGCCGGTCGAACCGGATCGCGGCAATCTCCACCTGCGGCGCCACCGAGGTCACGCGCGCCATCAGCGGCGGCAGCAGCGTGGATTCCAGCGCGTCGCGCATGCCAATGGTGAAGCGGCGCACAGTGTTGGTCGGATCGAAGTGCGGCGTGTCCTGCAGGGTGCGCGCAAAGGACTGCAGCGCCGAGCGGACCTCCGATGCGAGCGAGCGTGCCAGCGGCGTGGGCGCCATGCCCTGCCCGCGCCGCTCGAACAGCGGATCATCGAACAGGCCGCGCAGGCGGCCCAGCGCGTGACTCACCGCCGGCTGCGTCAGGTTGAGCTGACGAGCCGCCGCGGTGATGCTGCCTTCGCTATAGATAGCGTCGAACACCACGAAGAGATTGAGGTCGATGCGGGATAGCTGCATGGCTCCCATTCTGGCACGGAATGCAGGACATTGATACTGACAAATCCAGAAAATTCATTTTTGTTATTACCAGGTTTCGGATAGAGTGCTTTCCATCGGCATATGCCGCGTACTGTCCGTACCAACCCGTGCTGCCGGGGCCACCGGCGCACCACTACCTGGTAGCGAGGAGACCCCATGCAATTCGAATACACGCCCAAGGTCAAGGAGATGCAGGCCAAGCTGCTGGCCTTCTTCGACCAGTACATCTACCCGAACGAAAAGCGCTTCTACGAAGAGATCAACGCCAACCGCCAGGCTGGTAACGCGTGGGTGCCGAGCAAGCTGATCGAGGAACTGAAGCCCAAGGCACGTGAAGCCGGCCTGTGGAACCTGTTCCTGCCGCGTTCGCCGCGCGCGCCGCAGGGCCTGTCGAACCTCGAATACGCAACGCTGTGCGAAATCATGGGCCGGGTGCCCTGGTCGGCCGAAGTCTTCAACTGCGCCGCGCCCGACACCGGCAATATGGAAACGCTCGAGCGCTACGCGTCCGAAGAACTGAAGGACAAATGGCTCGAGCCGCTGCTTGCGGGCGAGATCCGCTCGGCCTTCCTGATGACCGAGCCGGCCGTGGCTTCGTCGGACGCCACCAATATCGAATGCCGCATCGAGCGTGATGGCGACCATTACGTGATCAACGGCACCAAGTGGTGGTCGTCGGGCGCCGGCGATCCGCGCTGCAAGGTCTACATCGTGATGGGCAAGACCGATCCGAATGCGGGCCGCCACGAGCAACAGTCGATGATCGTGGTGCCGGCCGACACCCCGGGCATCACCATTAAGCGTTTCCTGCCGGTGTTCGGTTATGACGACGCACCGCACGGCCACATGGAAATCGAACTGAAGAACGTGCGCGTGCCGGTTTCGAACATCCTGCTCGGCGAAGGCCGCGGCTTCGAGATCGCGCAGGGCCGTCTCGGCCCGGGCCGCATCCACCACTGCATGCGCAGCATCGGCGTGGCCGAGCGCGCGCTGGAACTGCTGTGCAAGCGCGCACTGTCGCGTGTGGCGTTCGGCAAGCCAGTCGCCAACCAGGGCGTCACGCAGGAGCGCATTGCCGAAGCGCGTTGCGAAATCGAAATGGCCCGGCTGCTCACGCTTAAGGCCGCCTACATGATGGACACCGTGGGCAACAAGATCGCCAAGGCCGAGATCGCCATGATCAAGGTAGTGGCCCCGAACGTCGCCCTGAAGGTGATCGACTGGGCGATCCAGGTGCACGGCGCGGCCGGCGTATCGAGCGACTTCCCGCTGGCCAACTGGTGGGCGCACCAGCGCACGCTGCGCCTGGCCGACGGTCCGGACGAGGTGCACCGCAACGCCATCGCCAAGCTGGAACTGGCCAAGCACATGGGCCTGAAGCCGGAAGACGTGAAGATGCCCGTGGCACGCGGCTTCTGAGTCCAGCCCGACACACGCGCCCGGCAACCCCGTCGGCAGTATGGAAACGCGCAGCCCCGCTGCGCGTTTTTTTCTTCTGTGCTTAAATCGATCGATCCTTTTCTGCCCCTCCTTCCCCATATCGCCGTCAGGAGACTTCTTGCGATGATCGATGTCTATAGCTGGGCGACGCCCAACGGCCACAAAGTGCATATCATGCTCGAGGAGTGCGGCCTCGAGTACAAGGTCCACCCTATCAACATCGGCGCGGGCGACCAGTTCAGCGAGGCGTTCCTCAAGATCAGCCCGAACAACAAGATCCCCGCCATCGTTGACCCTGACGGTCCGGACGGCGAGCCAATCTCGCTGTTTGAATCCGGCGCCATCCTGCTGTACCTGGCCGGCAAGACCGGCAAGTTCCTGCCGGAAGACGTGCGCGGCAAGTACGAGGCGCTGCAATGGCTGATGTTCCAGATGGGCGGCGTCGGCCCGATGCTTGGCCAGGCCCACCACTTCCGCATCTACGCGCCCGAGAAAATCGAGTATGCGGTCAATCGCTACACCAACGAAGCGAAGCGCCTGTACGGCGTGATCGACACGCAGCTGTCGCGGCATGAATGGCTGGCCGGCGACCAGTACACGATCGCCGATATCGCCACGTTCCCGTGGCTGCGCAGCTGGCAGAATCAGGGCGTGGAACTCGACGAGTATCCGAACCTCAAGCGCTGGTTCAACACCATCGCCGAGCGCCCGGCCGTGAAGCGCGGCGTCGAAGTTCTGGCCAGTGCGCGCAAGCCCCTGCAGGACGACAAGGCTCGCGAAATTCTATTCGGCGCCACGCAATACAAGCGTCACTGAAGCCGGATGAACGCCGGCGGCATGCATTGCCACCGGTTGATTGCGCCCTGCTTCAGGCCGGCAGGCATTCCGCCTGCGCGCCGTACGGCGCGCGCGGCATTTCAAGGATGCCGCCGCGCCCGACTGGCAATCGACATACGGCATGGAATCCATCCAGCGCTTCGCGCTCCGCGTCACCACTGCAGTACAGCAGGCCAGTTGCGGGCAGCAGGACTTCCACGCTGTAAGACTCATGCGAATCCGGCACGAACAGCGTGCCCGGCTGAACGAAATTCAGATAATTCTCCCCGCCCTGACGCCAGCGCAGGCACAGCGCGCCGCGATGGCATAGCGCCCAGCGCAGGCCATCGGCGAGCATGCACTCCCCCGCCTGCAACTGCATGAAGCCCGCATGCCTGCGCGCCGCGATTTGTTCGCTGCAATCGTTTTCCAGCGTCGGGCCGGCCTGACTGTCGAGCGTAGCGACACATCCCAGCGAATAACGCAGCGCCTCACCTTGCAACAAGGTGTCTTCAGTTGGCCGTCCATCGGCGGTTGAAGGGCTATCATCCGGCGCAATACGAACCAGGATGCTGTCGAGCGCGACGTGTACCTGCATGGGTAAGTCGGGCGCCGGCGCAAACATGTCGGCACTCCCGATCAGCACAGGCTCATGGCCCGGCGCTGCAATGCGGATGCCTCCGCGCAGGCACGCCCACCATTCACCGCGTCCGGCCACGAAGACCTGCTGGGTTTGCCCTGCCTGCAGGAAAACGTAGTCGCATGTCACGCCCGGCCCCGCACAGGGCGGCAACAGGCGGGAATGGAATCCGATATGAAGGTCCGCGGCAGTTGCGCGGCCTTGGCTGAAGGCACGCATCGGCGCGTCGAACAGCGAGTAGATCTGCATGGCAATCCCCTGACAGAGCGAAGGAGACACGATGGTCCCCTCAGACGCAACGACACCCGCGCATTCGACGCGAGCTTTCCATTGCGTGTACCCCGTTTGGCACGGCCATCAGGCCGCCCGGTTCATGCCATGGTGCGCGCCTTCTGCTGGCGCATCCCTTGAGACTGCGGATCAGACACCGATGGTGAGTCCGAATATAAGGCGTCGTTGCTGCAGCGTCAAACTCCTAGCCTGTGGCCGAGCATAACTTCCCACTGACCATGACCAAACACACTCTCAGAGAATTCGGATTGCATCTTGCCCGCCTGCGCAAGCGACGTGGCTGGTCACAGGAAACGCTCTCGCTGGAAAGCGGCCTGGCACGTTCTTACCTGAGCGGTATCGAACGCGGCAAGCGCAACCTCGCGCTGCTCAACATCTGCATGCTGGCCGATACGCTCGGCGTGCCACCGTCAGAGATGCTCGATTTTGAGACACAGGGAAGCTCTGCCCTGCACGTCGAAGAACCACGTTCCGTGTTCGGCAATGCGCAGAACGCCGCCATCGAAGCGACGCTGCGCCATATGGCCGAACTCAGTGAAGCCGAGGTAGACCTGGTAGCCGCAATGGTCCGTGCGCTAGCGCGCAAGGGCAGTTATCGCCTGGACTGACGAGCGCGCTCAGACGCCCAGCATGCCCTGCTGCTCGATGAAGCGGATCACCTCATCCAGGCCTTGCCCCGACTTGACGCTGCCCATCACGAACGGGCGCCCCCCGCGCATCTTGCGCGCATCGCTCTCCATCACTTCGAGTGAAGCGCCAACATACGGCGCCAGGTCGGTCTTGTTGATCACCAGCAGGTCCGACTTGGTAATACCCGGCCCGCCCTTGCGCGGGATCTTCTCGCCTCCGGCCACGTCGATCACGTAGATCGTCAGGTCGGACAATTCCGGACTGAACGTCGCGGCGAGATTGTCACCGCCGGATTCGATGAAGACCACGTCCGCATCCGGAAACTTCGCCAGCATGCGGTCGACAGCTTCGAGGTTGATCGATGCATCTTCGCGAATCGCCGTATGTGGGCAACCGCCCGTCTCGACACCCATGATGCGCTCGGCAGGCAGCGCGCCGGAGATTGTCAGCAGGCGCTGGTCTTCCTTCGTGTAGATATCGTTGGTGATGGCGACCAGGTCATAGCGGTCCCGCATCGCCTTGCACAGCATTTCCAGCAGAGTGGTCTTGCCGGAGCCGACAGGACCGCCGACGCCGACGCGCAGCGGAGGATTCTTTTTGGTACGAGCCTGGGTCATGATCGCTTCGGGATTCAGGAACGGAACAGCCGGGAATATTGCGTTTCGTGACGCGACGAAAGCAATCCCAGCATTGGTGAAAAGGTGGAAAGCCTCGGAGGCGTTTCCGCGGCGCGTTGTACGGCTTCATCAACTGTCATCAGTACGGCTTCGTGCAGACGCCGCAGCATGTGCTGGCCGGCCACCTGCCCTAGCGGCACGGCCTTGATAGCGGCGGCCACCTGGTTTTCAGCCCAGTTGAAGCAGTAAGCAGCCAGCCCCTCGTGCTCATCGATCTCCAGCGCCACGCAGGCTGCCGCAAACGCCGTTGGCAGGCATACCGGAGATATGACGGCAAGATGCTCGCGCAACGCATCGCCACCCCATCCCATCTGCCCCACGAGCTTCGCGAGCGACCACCCCATCTGTTCAGTTTCGAGCCGCAACTCGGACGTCTCGCGGGTGGCATGGAACCAGCTGTTCCACTCGCGCACCGCATCGGCGTCCATCGCCTGCCAGCCGCGATGCAGCAGCAGCCACAACGGCGCTTCGCATTGCGCCTGCACGTATAGCAGGTTGTCGCGAATCCAGCGTTCGGCGGTATCGGCATCACGGACACAGCCAATGTCGATGGCGGCTTCGAGACCTTGCGAATAGCTGAAGCCACCGATAGGGAGCGCGGGTGAGGCCAGGTGCAGGAGAGAGATGAGCTGACGCAGCGGTGTCATGGTTAGCGGTGTGCTACGCGTTCAGTGCTTGTGCCCGCAGCCGGGGCCGTGA
The DNA here is from genome assembly GCF_057073735.1 of Cupriavidus sp. C1SS-2L. Lineage (NCBI taxonomy): Bacteria > Pseudomonadati > Pseudomonadota > Betaproteobacteria > Burkholderiales > Burkholderiaceae > Cupriavidus > Cupriavidus sp. C1SS-2L. Next base: position 1,073,788 of record NZ_CP172708.1, on the reverse strand, counting down.
ACGTGCCCCTTTACATCATGGTCGTGATCGTGCGAGTGCGAGTGCGAGTGCGAGTGCGAGTGCGAGTGCCCATGATCATGGTCATGCCCATGATGTTCATGAAACACCGCCTGCGCCGCCGCATAGTCTTCTGCAAAGGTGGCGTCATGTCCGTGCTTATGACCGCCACCATAGGCGCCCGCTTCCGGCTCAAACGGCGCGTCGATCTGCACTGCCTGCACACCCAGCCGCGCCAGCATGTCCGCCAGCACCGGATCAAATTCGAGCCGCAGATAGTCGCGCCCTACCTCTACCGGCGTGTGCCGGTTTCCGAGGTGATACGCCGCGCGCATCAGCCCATGCTGGTCAGCGGCGCGCACTTCCAGCACGCGCTCCGCTGCCGCCTGAACTTCGACAAAGCTGCCGTCTTCGGCAATCAAAAGATCACCGCCTCGCAGCACCGTGCCGCGAGGGAGGAACAGCGCGGCCTCGTCGCCGTTGTCGAGCACAGCACGAAGGCGGCTCTTGCTGCGTTTGCCAAACGGCAGAACCAGCTTGGGAGCACGGCGCACGAGCACGGCGGCGATGCCGTGCGGCGCGCTCAGGACTTTGTCGATCTTCAGCATTGCGGGAACCAGAATCAGAACAGGAAATAGCGCTGCGCCATGGGCAGCTCCGTGGCTGGCTCGCACATCAGCAACTGACCATCGGCGACGACCTGGTAGGTCTCGGGATCCACGGTGACATGCGGCTGCCAGTCATTGTGCACCATGTCCCGCTTGCTTACCGTGCGCGTACCGCGTACGGCCGATAGCGTCTTCGCCAGCCCGTACCGCTCGCCGACATTTGCAGCAAGCGCGGCCTGCGAGACAAAGGTCAACGACGATTTGTGCAGCGCGCCGCCCGCCGATGCGAACATCGGGCGATAGTGCACCGGCTGCGGCGTCGGGATCGAGGCATTGGGATCACCCATCGCCGCAGCAGCAATCATTCCGCCCTTCAGGATCAGGCTCGGCTTCACGCCAAAGAACGCTGGTCGCCACAGAACCAGGTCCGCCCACTTGCCCACCTCTATGGAGCCGACTTCGTGGGCGATGCCATGCGTCAGCGCCGGATTGATCGTGTACTTGGCGATATAGCGCTTGACGCGGAAATTGTCGTGCCCGCCGCGCGCATCGTTCGGATCGCCCGGCAGCTTGCCGCGCTGCGCCGCCATCTTGTGTGCGGTCTGCCACGTGCGGATGATGACCTCGCCCACGCGCCCCATCGCCTGAGAATCGCTCGATATCATCGAAAACGCGCCGAGGTCATGCAGGATGTCTTCCGCGGCGATAGTCTCGCGGCGGATGCGGCTTTCGGCAAAGGCGATATCCTCGGCAATCGCCGGATCCAGGTGATGGCACACCATCAGCATGTCGAGGTGCTCGTCCAGCGTATTCACCGTGTAGGGCCGGGTCGGATTGGTCGACGACGGCAACACGTTGGCCTCGCCGCACACCTTGATGATGTCGGGTGCGTGACCGCCGCCGGCGCCTTCCGTGTGGTACGTATGGATGGTGCGGCCCTTGAACGCGGCGATGGTCGCCTCGACAAAACCGGCTTCGTTGAGCGTGTCAGTATGGATGGCCACCTGGGTATCGGTCGCATCCGCCACGGACAGGCAGGTATCGATCGCAGCCGGCGTCGTGCCCCAGTCCTCGTGCAGCTTCAGGCCAATGGCGCCTGCTTCCACCTGCTCCAGAATCGGCGCTTGCTGGCTTGCATTGCCTTTCCCGAGCAACCCGATGTTCATCGGATACGCCTCGATGGCCTGCAGCATGCGCTCCATGTACCACGGCCCAGGCGTAACGGTAGTCGCGAACGTGCCCGTGGCCGGGCCGGTGCCACCGCCGATCATGGTGGTCACACCACTCATCAGCGCTTCTTCGATCTGCTGCGGGCAGATGAAGTGGATGTGCGTATCGATGCCGCCTGCGGTAACGATCATGCCCTCGCCCGCGATCACTTCCGTGCCAGGCCCTACGACAATAGTCACGCCCGGCTGGATATCGGGATTGCCGGCCTTGCCGATCGCCGCGATCCGCCCGCCCTTGAGCCCGATATCGGCCTTGACGATGCCCCAGTGGTCAACGATCAGCGCGTTGGTAATGACCGTATCGACGCAGTCCTTCGCCATGCGCTGGCTCTGGCCCATGCCGTCGCGGATCACCTTGCCGCCGCCGAACTTCACTTCCTCGCCGTAGATCGTGAAGTCCTTCTCGACCTCGATCACGAGCCCGGTATCGGCGAGCCGCACGCGGTCGCCGGTGGTGGGGCCGAACATTTCCGCATAGGCCTGCCTGGAGATCTTCACCATCACAGCGCTCCCATGATCTTGCCGTTGAAGCCGTAGACGATGCGGTCACCATCGAGCGCGACGAGTTCCACGGTACGTGTCTGGCCCGGTTCAAACCGCACTGCAGTCCCCGCGGCGATATTGAGGCGAAAACCTCGGGTGGCCTCGCGATCGAATGACAGTGCGGCGTTGGTTTCGTAGAAGTGAAAATGCGAGCCCACCTGGATCGGCCGGTCGCCCGTGTTGGCTACTGTTACGCTGGCCGTGTGACGGCCGGCATTGAGTTCGATCTCGCCGTCCGCTGCCATCAGTTCACCGGGAATCATCGCCGTCTCCTCAGGCTACCAACAGGCCGACGCCGTAAAGCGCAACGCCCGCGCCGGCCAAACGCGCCAGCCAGCCCGCGCGATTGCGCAGGTACGTGCCCGCGACGATGCCGAGCAGGTGCAGCGCCATGGTGGCCACCGCAAAGCCGGCAACGTACGCGAGCACAGCCGGCAGCGCTGCAGCCGTGCCGGGCAACTCGGCGCCGTGCGCATAGCCATGGAACACGGCGAAGCCCCCGACGATCGACATGCCCGCCCAGGCGGGAAGCTTCGCGCGGACTGCGACCAGTACGCCGACGACGAGCAGCGAAGCCGCAATCATTGGTTCTACCGCAGGAAGAGCCAGACCGGCGAGCCCAAGGCCAGCGCCAACCAGCATCAACGCAACGAATGCCAGCGGCAAGCGCAATGGGTCCGATGCCGAGCGTGCGCACAGTGCGCTCCAGACACCTACCGCCGCCATCGCCAGCAAGTGATCAGCGCCGGTAAGCGGATGCAGAAGCCCCGCCCAAAGGCTCGCCCCCACGGTAGCGGCATCATGGCCGGGATGGGCAAACGCGGAGACGGCAGCGAGGGACAGCGTGGCGCCCAGGGCCAGGCGTGAACAGGCGGAACGGTTCATATCGGCTCTCGATGGATGTTGTTCGTGTTGTCGGTGTGGTCGGCACGTCGTCAGACAATGGGATGGTGAACCGTGACGAGCTTGGTGCCGTCCGGAAAGGTCGCCTCGACCTGGATCTCTGGAATCATTTCGGCCACGCCATCCATCACGTCGTCGCGGCTCAGCACCGTCGTGCCTTCGTGCATCAGCTCGGCGACCGTGCGGCCATCGCGCGCGCCTTCCATGATTGCGGCGGTGATCAGCGCCACGGCCTCGGGGTAGTTCAGCTTGAGACCGCGCGCGCGTCGGCGCTCGGCAAGCAGCGCGGCAGTGAAGATCAGCAGCTTGTCCTTCTCTCTCGGTGTCAGTTCCATTGTGGATGTCCTTGTTGCTTTCGTATTCCTGCCTTCAGGTGGCCCACAGCCGCAGCGGCCGCGCCGGCACGCCGTGGATCGGCTCGCGCAGCGCGCTCCATGCGTCGACCATGATATGCCTGACCGCTTCCATCTGCCGGCCCAGCACGCGCACCAGCAGCATCGACTGCGCCGGTGACGACAGGCATGTCACCCCGGCGCGCAGACCAGCCGCGTAAGGCAGGCGTTCCGCGAGCGACTCGGCCAGTTCTTGCGTCGCGCCATGTCCGACCGCCCACAGCGTGCCGAGCACCGACATGCCGTCGAGCCCAGCCACCGCACCGCGCAGTGGCGACCCGGCATCCAGCTGCGATTGCTCGATCCACAGCGCATGGCCATTGCAGCGCACCTGCGTGTCTAGCCACAGCACGCCCCGGTTCCACTGCTCGCCCGATGCTTGCCGGCCCAGCACGACGGCATCCCAGCCGATCGCGCTGCCGCCAGGCGCAATTGAAAGTTCGGTCGCAATGCGCGCACGCGCATCGTCGAACACGATGTTCTCCTGCGGCAGCCAGTCAAGCCGCGCGCCTTCCTCGACGGTAAGTCGCACATGCTGCGACGCGTCACGGCCTAGCGACTTGTACCACTTCGTGGCGCCCGGCGTGGCGATGACAGCATGAGTACCCGCTTCCGCATGCAGGGCAATATCGAGCGTGTCGCCCCCGGCCACGCCAGCCGGTGGATGCAGGATGACGGCATGGCAGATGTCACCCTCCGGATAGAGGGGCTTCTGCACCATCAACGGGCCACGGTGCTGCCGCGCGGCCAGTACGGTACGTTCGCCGCGCGCGGCAAAACGCAGGCGCAGGCTGGCCTGCCATGCAGGCGGCACGGCAACGGCGGAAGGAAAATCGGGATGACGCATGGCTCGATGAGTGGACCGGCGATGCAAGCGAAGGCAAGCTGCGGGACGCGCTCTGCAGCGGATGCCGGAAATCATAGCGCGCCGGCCGCCTCTGCGGAAGCGTCGCGAACAGCACCTGCGCCGCCTCGCATGTTCACACGGCAATCAGCTCCCGCACGCCGTCCTGTTCCATGGCCGCGCCTTCTCCCTTCGCCACGACTTCGCCGCGGCTCATCACCACGTAATGGTCGGCGATATGTCGCGCGAACTCGTAGTACTGCTCGACAAGCAGCACCGTCATGCCGAACTCGTCGACCAGCAGGCGCAGCGCACGTCCGATGTCCTGGATGATCGATGGCTGGATGCCCTCAGTCGGCTCGTCGAGGATCAGCAGTTCGGGCTCGCTCATCAGCGCACGGCCGATCGCTAGCTGTTGCTGCTGTCCGCCGGACAGGTCTCCGCCGCGGCGCTGGCGCATGGTGCGCAGCACCGGGAACAGCTGATAGATGCGATCCGGCACGCCCGTCGGGCGCGCCCGGCTCGCCGCGCCGATCAGCAGGTTCTCTTCGACCGTGAGCCGTGGAAAAATCTCGCGCCCCTGCGGCACATAGGCGAGACCTGCCGAGACGCGCTCGTAAGGCGGCTTCTTTTCCAGCGCGCGCCCTTCCCATTGGATACTGCCGCTGCGCGTGGGCACCACCCCCATCAGGCACTTGAGCAAGGTGCTCTTGCCCACGCCGTTGCGGCCGAGCAGCGTGGTGAGCTTGCCGCGCGGCACCTCGAACGAGACGTTGCGCAGGATATGGCTGCCGCCGTAGAACTGGTTCAGTGCATTGACCTGCAGCATGGCTATCTTCCCAAATAGGATTCGATCACGCGTTCATCGCGCTTGACGCTGTCGAGCGTGCCTTCGGCGAGCACGCTGCCCTCGGCAAGCACCGTGACCCTGCCCTCGTCGCCGGCCAGCGCCGCGACGAACTCCATGTCGTGCTCGACCACCATCATCGAGCAACTGCCACGCAGGCTGTTCAGCAGCGCGGCGAGTTGCATGGTTTCCTCATCGGTCATGCCGGCCACGGGTTCGTCCAGCAGCAACAGCTGCGGCTGCTGCATCAACAGCATGCCGATCTCCAGCCGCTGCTTCTGGCCGTGCGACAGCAATCCGGCCGGACGATAGGCCTCGTCCTCCAGCCCCGTCAGCGCCAGCGTCTCTTCAATGCGACGATGCCCCTCCCCGGTCAGCCGGGCACGCAGCGACGACCACCAGCGCTTGTCGGCCTTCATCGCGAGTTCGAGGTTTTCCCAGACGGCATGCTGCTCGAACACCGTCGGCTTCTGGAACTTGCGGCCGATGCCGACCTGCGCGATGCGCGGCTCGGTCATGCGGATCAGGTCGATGGTCTGGCCCAGGAACACGCGGCCGCTCACGTTGGCGTTGCGCGGGCCTGTCTTGCCGGTGATGACGTCCATCATCGTGGTCTTGCCGGCGCCATTGGGGCCGATCACGCAGCGCAGTTCGCCGTGGTCGATCGACAGGCTCAGCTTGTTGAGCGCGCGGAAGCCGCCGAACTGCACCGTCACGTCTTCCAGGTAAAGGATGGGGCCATGCGAGACATCGATCGTGCCCGGCTCCACTACGCGGCCAAGGCCCGTGGCATTGCCGCTTTCCGCCTGACCGTATTCGAGCGCGGCATTCATGCTTCACCTCCGGTGCGTCCTGCTACTGCAGGACTGGATACGGCCTCGGTCGGCGCGGCCACTGCCGGCGTGGCACGGCTGCCGCGTTGGCGCAGACGCTTCCACAACCCGATCACGCCATCCGGCAGGTACAGCGTGACGAGCACGAACATCGCGCCGAGGAGGAACAGCCAGTACTCGGCAAAGTACGCGGTGAACATCGTCTTGGCGCCATTGACCAGGAACGCCCCGATCACGGGCCCGATCAACGTGCCGCGGCCACCAACGGCCACCCATACGGCCATCTCGATCGAATTGCCCGGCGACATCTCGCCCGGGTTGATGATGCCCACCTGCGGCACATACAGCGCGCCCGCAACACCGCACAGCACGGCCGAGAACGTCCATACGAAGAGCTTGTAGCCGAGCGGGTTGTAGCCCGAGAACATCACGCGCATCTCGGCATCGCGCACGGCCGTGACTACGCGGCCCAGCTTCGACGTCACGATATAGCGGCACGCGACGAACCCGGCGATCAGTGCGAGGAACGTCAGCACGAACAGCGCCGTGCGCGTCTGCGGCGCGGCGATCGCGAAATCCGCGATGCGCTTGAAGTCAGTGAACCCGTTGTTGCCGCCGAAGCCGGTCTCGTTGCGGAAGAAAAGCAGCATCGCCGCATACGTCATGGCTTGCGTGATGATCGACAGGTACACGCCCTTGATGCGCGAACGGAACGCGAAGAAGCCGAACAGCCACGCCAGCACGCCGGGCACGAGCACCACCAGCAGCAGCGCATACCAGAGGTGTTCGGTGCCGTGCCAGAACCACGGCAGTTCCTTCCAGTCGAGGAACACCATGAAGTCCGGCAAGTCGCTCTTATACACGCCTTCGCGGCCGATGGATCGCATCAGGTACATGCCCATCGCATAGCCGCCAAGCGCAAAGAACAAGCCATGTCCAAGGCTCAGGATGCCGCAGTAGCCCCACACGAGATCGAGTGCGATGGCAGCCAGCGCGAAGCACATGATCTTGCCGATCAGCGTCAGTGCATAGGCCGACAGGTGAAGCGGATGCCCTTCCGGCACCATCAGCGCGCACACCGGAACGCCGACCGCCACGACGAGCGTCAGTATCGCCAGCACAGCCCAGCCGCGCCCAGTGAACAGCGGCTGGCGCTCGGGCACCGACAGACGAAACGGCGTGCCCGGGGAGTTTGAGTGAAAGCTCTGCATCATGCCTCCGCGCTGCGCCCCTTGAGCGCGAAAAGTCCCTGCGGGCGCTTCTGGATGAAAAGCACGATCAGCACCAGGACGAAGATCTTGGCGAGCACCGCGCCATAGAACGGCTCGATGAACTTGTTGATGATGCCGAGGCCGAACGCGCCGACGATAGTGCCTGCCAACTGCCCTACCCCGCCCAGCACCACCACCATGAAGGAATCGATGATGTAGGCCTGGCCGAGGTCCGGGCCGACATTGCCGATCTGCGACAGCGCGCAGCCGCCCAGGCCGGCAATGCCCGCACCGAACGCGAACGCGTAGCTGTCGACCTTCCACGTGCGCACGCCCACGCACGCAGCCATGGTCCGGTTCTGTGTCGTGGCACGTACGAACAGGCCGAGTCGCGTACGGTTGAGCACCGCCCAGGCAACGGCCACGACGGCCAGCGCGAACAGGATGATCACGATGCGGTTGTACGGAATCACAAGGCCCGGCATCCATTCGACACCGCCGCTCATCCACGCGGGGTTGGCCACCTCAACGTTCTGCGCGCCGAACAACGTGCGCACCGCCTGCATCAGCAGCAGGCTCACACCGAACGTGGCGAGCAAGGTCTCCAGCGGGCGGCCATAGAGATGGCGCAGCACCAGCCGCTCGAGCACGAAGCCGACGATGCCGGCCGCGAGGAACGATGCCGGCAGTGCCGCGGGCAGGTACCAGTCGAACGCACCGGGCGCATACGTGCGGAACAGCGTCTGCACCACGTAGGTCGCATAGGCGCCGATCATCAGGAATTCGCCGTGCGCCATGTTGATGACGCCGATCAGGCCGTAGGTGATCGCCAGGCCCAGCGCGGCCAGCAATAGCACGCTGCCAAGGCTCAGGCCTGCGAACAGGTTGCCGACCAGTTCGGCGCGGCGCTGGTCGCTGCGCAGCGTGTCGAGCGCCTGCTGCGCGGCGGTACGTACCTCGACATCGGGTTCGCGATACTTGCCGTCGCTACCGCGCTCGACTAACGGTGCGAGCTTCTGGCGGCTTTGCGGATTGCTGTCGCGGCCGAGGACGCGAATGGCTTCGAGACGCGCCTCGCGCTGCGCGGCATCGCCAGCCTTCAGCTCCTCCGCTAGCACCGTAGTGGCCCAGATCACGTCCAGGCGTGCGCGCAGGCCGGGATCGGCCTCAGACTTGCGCGCAGTTTCCACACTGGCGCGCGACGCATTCTCTGGTTGATCGTACAGCGTGTTGATCGCCTGCGTGCGCAGCGAGATATCGGGCGACTGCAGCAGGAATCCGCTTGCGGCGCTATCGACGATCGCGCGCAGGCTGTTGTTCAGGGTCAGCGATTCCAGTTCATCGGCCTTGACCGTCACTGGCTTGCCGGTGATCGCATCGACGGTCTTGTCACCGTCCTGGCGCACCATGCCCACCGATGGGGCATATTGCAGCGTATCGTCCTGCAACGCCTTGAGAATAGGCCCGGCCTGCTCCGGCGGCGCCTTGGCCAGCGCGGACAAGGCCGCGGTCTTGGCATCGAAATCGTCCTCGGCCAATGGCTTGAGGTCGGCTTGCGTCAATGCGCCTGCGGCTGCCGCCAATAGCGGCACGGCAAGCAGCAGCGCAGCCAGCATGGCGCGCAGCCACGACATGGCGATCTTCGGTAACGATTGGGACATAGGTGCTGGCGATTGGGCGGCACGAGTCGTGCCTGCTTTTTTCGGGGACCCCCCCAGGCCCGGTCAGGCGCGCACCACCGCCAGCCGGCAACGGTCAGCCGGCGGAGCGCGCCTGCCAGGGGTGCAGCGACTGGCTGCCTTACATCACCTTGTCCGGCTTGCCTTCATTGCCGGAGATGAACGGGCTCCAAGGCTGCGCGCGGATCGGCTTCGCGGTCTTCCACACCACCGTGAACTGGCCGTCGCCCTTAACCTCGCCAATCATCACCGGCTTGTACAGATGATGGTTGTCGCCCATGGTCAGCGTGAAGCCGTCCGGTGCCTTGAAAGTCTGGCCATACATGGCCGCGCGGACCTTGTCCGGATCGGTCGTGCCGGCCTTCTTCACGGCCTGCGCCCACATGTGGATGCCGACGTAAGTGGCTTCCATCGGGTCATTGGTCACGCGCTTGTCGCCACCAGGAAGGTTGTTCGCCTTGACCCATGCCGCCCATTGCTTCTTGAACGCTTCGTTCTCGGGGTTCTTGACCGACATGAAGTAGTTCCATGCGGCCAGGTGGCCGACCAGCGGCTTGGTGTCGATGCCGCGCAGTTCTTCCTCACCCACCGAGAAGGCCACCACCGGCACGTCCTTGGCCTTCAGGCCGGCGTTGCCGAGCTCCTTGTAGAACGGCACGTTGGAGTCACCGTTGATGGTCGAGATCACAGCCGTTTTTCCGCCCTGCGAGAACTTCTTGATGTTCGCGACGATGGTCTGGTAGTCGCTGTGGCCGAACGGCGTGTAGACCTCTTCGATATCCTTGTCCGCCACGCCCTTGCTCTTCAGGAACGCGCGCAGGATCTTGTTGGTGGTGCGCGGGTAGACGTAGTCGGTGCCAAGCAGGAAGAAGCGCTTCGCGCCGCCACCTTCCTTGCTCATCAGGTACTCGACCGCCGGGATGGCCTGCTGGTTGGGCGCCGCGCCGGTGTAGAAGACGTTCTTGGACATCTCCTCGCCTTCATACTGCACGGGGTAGAACAGCAGCGAGTTCAGTTCCTCGTAGACCGGCAGCACCGACTTGCGCGACACCGAAGTCCAGCAGCCGAACGTGACAGCGACCTTGTCCTTGGTAATCAGCTGGCGCGCCTTCTCGGCGAACAGCGGCCAGTTTGATGCCGGATCCACGACCACGGGCTCGAGCTTGCGGCCGAGCACGCCGCCGCTCTTGTTGATCTCGTCGATGGTCATCAGGGCCACGTCCTTGAGCGACGTCTCCGAAATGGCCATGGTGCCCGACAGCGAATGGAGGATGCCGACCTTGATCGGTTCCTTGGACTGCGCCATCGCCAGCGGGCTGGCGCTGATCATCGCCGCGGCGGCTACCGCCGACAGCTTCAGCATGTCACGTCGTTTCATTGCAGCTCCCAGTTTGTCGTTTGGTTACGGGACTCAACGCACCCCGGGTGATGCATCTGCAACTAGCGTGCCATGGCGTACCGAGACGGCGAAAGACGACAGGAAGCCGGCGGGCGCCCGGCAAGTGACAAATCGAGGGAGGCTACCGAGCGGAAGCACCACGCTGGTGCTGGGAGAGCATGGACACCGACGCACCGGCTTCGTGCACGGTGCAATCGGGTGCAAGGATTCGGCGGACGCGCCGGCCAACGAATACGGGCGCAACCAGACGTGGTGCGGCGCCAAAAGCAAAACGGGGCCCGAAGGCCCCGTTTCTGTTCATTACCGGAAGATGATTACTTCATCATCCACGGCATCATGTTTGCGTTCATGTTGTGCATGATCCAGAGCGAACCGGCCAGCACGATGAACAGGATCAGCAGCGTGAACAGGAATGACATCACGTTCCAGCGCTGTTCCTTCGAACCATCCATATGCAGGAAGTACTTCAGGTGGACGACAACCTGCACCGCGGCCATGCCGAGGATGATCAGCAGGGTCGTGCCGCGGTCCATAGTGCCGTCCATCACGATCTTGAACGGGATGACGGTCAGGATCACCGCCAGCACGAAGCCGATCGCATAGGACTTGAAGCTGCTGTGGCCGTGCGACTCGGCGTGCGCGGACGCTGCGTGTTGCTGTGCCATTTACATTGCTCCCATCAGGTAGACCACGGTGAAGACGCCGATCCAGACGACGTCCAGGAAGTGCCAGAACAGGCTGAGGCAGTTCAGGCGCTTGGACATCGTCGGGGTCAGGCCCTTCTTGCTGACTTGCCACATCAGGACCAGCATCCACACCATGCCGCTTGCGACGTGCAGGCCGTGGGTGCCCACCAGCGTGAAGAACGACGACAGGAACGCGCTGCGGCTCGGGCCGGCGCCTTCGGCGATCAGGTGATGGAATTCGTTGATTTCCATGTACATGAACGCGGCGCCCAGCAGGAACGTGATACCCAGCCAGACCAGTACCCGCCCCTTCGAGCGGTTCTGCATCGAGATCATCGCGAAGCCGTACGTGATCGACGAGAACAGCAGGATGAAGGTCTCGACGAGCACGTAGTTGAGCTCGAAAAGCTCCTTGGCCGACGGGCCGCCCGCCACTTCGCCGCGCAGGACGGCGAAGGCGGCGAACAGGCACGCGAACAAGATGCAGTCGCTCATCAGGTACAGCCAGAAACCAAAGATGGTGTTCTCGCTGGTGTCGTGGTGCGCGTGGTCGTGCGTCTCGTCGTGCGAGTGCGCATGAGCCGGGGCTTGCGCCGCCCCGAAGCGATCAAGGACTTCTGTCGACATGGTCATCAGGCCTGCGAAGCAATGCGCTGCAGTTGGCGCGTTTCAATCTGCTCGACCTCTGCGGCCGGCACGTAATAGTCGATGTGGTCATCGTTGGCGCGGCGGATGAACGACACCACCATGCCGACCAGGCCCACGGCGGCAAGCCACCAGATGTGCCAGACCAGGGCGAAGCCCAGCACCAGGCTGAACAGGCCCATCCAGAAGCCAGCGCCGGTGTTCTTCGGCATGTGGATCTGCTCGTAGCCGCTGGTCGGGATGGTTTCGCCACGGGCCTTCATGTCGGCGAACGCGTCCAGGTCACGCACCACCGGGGTGTGCGCGAAGTTGTAGAACGGCGGCGGCGACGAGGTAGCCCATTCCAGCGTGCGGCCACCCCACGGGTCGCCGGTCACGTCGGCCAGCTTCTTGCGGTCGCGGATCGACACGACGATCTGCAGCACCTGGAAGAAGATGCCCAGCGCCACGAAGACCACGCCAACCACGGCCAGGTACAGCCACGGCGTCCAGGCCGGGTTGTCGGTGTGGTTCAGACGACGGGTCATGCCCATCAGGCCCAGCACGTACAGCGGCATGAAGGCGAAGTAGAAGCCCACCAGCCAGCACCAGAACGCGTACTTGCCCAGTCGCTCGTTCAGCGTGAAGCCGAACGCCTTCGGCCACCAGTAGGTGATGCCGGCCAGGTAGCCGAACAGCACGCCGCCGATGATCACGTTGTGGAAGTGGGCGATCAGGAACAGGCTGTTGTGCAGCACGAAGTCGGCTGCCGGAACGGCCATCAGCACACCGGTCATGCCGCCGATCACGAAGGTGATCATGAAGCCCAGCGTCCACAGTACCGGCGTGGTCATCTGCACACGGCCGCGGTACATCGTGAACAGCCAGTTGAAGATCTTCACCCCGGTCGGGATGGAGATGATCATGGTCGTGATACCGAAGAACGCGTTGACGTTCGCACCCGAGCCCATCGTGAAGAAGTGGTGCAGCCACACGATGAACGACAGCACCATGATGGCCGCGGTCGCGTACACCATGCCCTTGTAGCCGAACAGCTTCTTGCCCGAGAACGTGGCGATGACTTCAGAGAAGATACCGAACGCCGGCAGGATCAGGATGTACACCTCGGGGTGGCCCCAAATCCAGATCAGGTTCACGTACATCATGGCATTGCCGCCGCCATCGTTCGTGAAGAAGTGCATGTCGAAGTAGCGGTCCAGACCCAGCAGTGCCAGCGACACGGTCAGCACCGGGAAGGCGGCCACGATCAGCACGTTGGTGCACAGGGCGGTCCAGGTGAACACCGGCATGCGCATCAGGGTCATGCCCGGGGCGCGCATCTTCAGAATCGTCACCAGGAAGTTCACGCCGGTCAGCAGCGTGCCCAACCCTGAGATCTGCAAGGACCAGAGGTAGTAGTCCACCCCTACGCCCGGGCTGAAATCGAGGCCCGACAGCGGCGGGTAGGCGAGCCAGCCGGTCTTGGCGAATTCGCCAACGCCCAGCGAGATGTTGACCAGCATGGCGCCCGACACGAACAGCCAGAACGACAGCGTGTTCAGGAACGGGAAGGCCACGTCGCGCGCGCCGATCTGCAGCGGCACCACGAGGTTCATCAGACCTGTCATCAGCGGCATGGCCACGAAGAAGATCATGATCACGCCGTGGGCGGTGAAGATCTGGTCGTAGTGTTCCGGCGGCAGGACGCCGTGGGCACCGTTCGTGGCGAGCGCCAGCTGGGCGCGCATCATGACCGCGTCGGAAAAGCCGCGCAGCAGCATGACCAGCGCGACCAGGCAGTACATCACGCCGATCTTCTTGTGATCGACGGAAGTGAACCACTCATTCCAGAGGTAGCCCCACTTCTTGAAATACGTGATCGCGCCTAGCAGCGCAGCGCCGCCGAGGGCGACGCCGGCCAGTACGACCATGATGATCGGCTCATGAAACGGAATCGCCGACAAACTCAATTTGCCAAACATCATTGCTCCTAGGATTGCGCGCCCAGCGCCGGCTTGGCCGGCGTGGCCATGGACACCCGCTCTTCGCCGAGCGTGTTACGCGACGTGCAGATCGGGCCGCCATCAAAACCTTCGCGGGCCATGGCGTGGCCGTCGTTGCCCATGTACTGGTGCAGGATGCCGGTGAACAGGCCGTCTTCGACCTTGCCGTAGTAGGCCACCGGTTCCGCTTCGCTCGGCTTGGCGAGGACCTTGTAGTCCGCGCTGGCGAGCTGACGTTCGGACGCGCGCACCTTGGCAACCCATGCGTCGAACTCGAAGTTCGACATGGCGGTCGCCTTGAACTTCATGCCCGAGAAACCGCCGCCGCTGTAGTTGGCGGACATGCCGTCATACGTTCCGGCTTCATTGGCAATCAGGTGCAGCTTGGTCTCCATCCCGGCCATGGCGTAAACCTGGCTGCCCAGTTGCGGGATGAAGAACGAATTCATGATCGAATCGGACGTGATCTTGAAGTTCACCGGCGTGCCCACCGGGAACGCGATCTGGTTGACCGTCGCGATCTTCAGTTCCGGATAGATGAACAGCCACTTCCAGTTCATCGCGACCGCCTCGACGGTGATCGGCTTCTGCTTGGATTCCAGCGGCTTGTACGGGTCCAGGTCGTGCGAAGACTTCCACGTGATGATGCCGAGCGCAATGATGATCAGGCAGGGAATCAGCCACACCACGACTTCAATGGCGGTCGAGTGCGACCAGTCGGGTTCATAGCGCGCCGAACTGTTGCTGGCACGGTACTTCCACGCAAACACCAGCGTCAGGACGATCACCGGCACTACCACCAGCAGCATGAGCCAGGTGGCGATCAGGATGATGCCTTTGATGTCGACGCCTACCTGCCCTTTCGGGTCGAGCAGCGTCATGTTGCAGCCGGCGAGCAGCAAGAGCAGGCCGAGGCCTGGCAGAGACCGCGTCCACCGCGGCAGTATGGGTTTCTTCATGTCACGACTGGTTTGGTTAGGCCGCGCTTGGGCAAAGCGTGGCTTCACCGCCTGATGCCGGAAGCAAGAGGCGTTGGGCTGAGGGAAAACCGGAAGGACGTGTCCTTAGCTGGCGTTGAGGTCTGGCGGATCTAACGCCGGATGACCATGCGGCCTGACAACGCCATGAACACGGAAGGACAACTGACGACTGCGCAAGCGGCCCGCCTGAGGCGGTGGCACTGCGGCACCTGATGGCCGAAACCGCGAACGGTCCCGGCTCAAGACTGCGGCCGGGTAGCGTTGAACCACGAAGTTTTTGCACTTCCCGGCTGGCCTGCCTTGTGAGCAAGCGCGGTTTCCGTCCAGGATGTGCAACACGTAAAACATCGTGGGCGCGACTGTACCGCAACGCAACATTACGGGTAAACCCAACGACTCAGAACACACTGTTCAGAAAACCGGACAATCGTAATATGCGATGTCACAGTCACTGGAAATGTGTGGCGTTGTCATCATTATCGTCAAAAACTGAAAAAGGCCGCCTACCGACGGCCTTTTTCTTCCTGTATCAACAAAACAACAGTGGCTTAACCGTACCTGCGACTAATTGACTCAGCCACGCACACCGGACGGTCGCTGCCCTCGCGTTCGATCGTCACTTCCCACGTCGACTGCGCACCAACCAGCTCGGGCGACTTAGGCAGCGGATCGAGCCGCTCGACCTTCTGCAGCTTGATGCGCGCGCGCAGCTTGCTGCCCACCGGCACCGGTGCGGTGAAGCGCACCCGGTTCAGGCCATAGTTCACGCCGATCTTCGACGGCATGTGCAGCGCGTTGTGCATGAACTTCGGCACCAGAGACAGCGTCAGGAAGCCGTGCGCGATCGGACCGCCATAGGGCGATTCCTTCCTGGCACGTTCCACGTCGACGTGGATCCACTGGTGGTCGCCGGTCGCTTCGGCGAACAGGTTGACCTGCTCTTGCGTGATCTCCATCCAGTCGCTGACGGCGACCTCCTGCCCTTGCAGGCTTTCCAGTTCTTCGAGCGATGCGATCGTGCGCATGTCGGTGATCTCCTCTGTGTTTAGGGTGTGTTGCGATCTCAGGCGGGACGGCGGCCGTACATGCCCATGCCCTTGACCGTGCAGACCAGTTCGCCGCGCTGGTTGGTGGCTTCCCACTGGGTGTGCACCACGCCACGATCGGGCTTGGATTGCGACGGCCGGGTATCCAGCACGACCAGCACGGCGGTCAGCGTGTCGCCGGCATAGACAGGCTTCAGCCAGCGGATCTCGTCGACGCCCGGCGAACCCATGCTGGCCGACTTGCCCGTTGTGCTGAGCACCAGCAGGCGCATCATGATCGAGCACGTCATCCAGCCGCTGGAAATCAGTCCGCCGTAGATGCTCTTGGCGGCCGCTTCCTTGTCGATGTGGAACGGCTGAGGGTCGTACTGACGGGCAAAGCTGAGGATCTCTTCCTCAGTGACGAGGTAGGAGCCGAGTTCACGGCGGCTGCCCACCTCAAAGTCCTCGAAATACAGCATGGATTGTGTCTCCGTAGTCGCTGGCTGTTGACTTGTCATCACGATCATCGCATGGCGCGTGACGGCGTGCGTCCGTATTTGCCGAAGCCGCCCCTAACAGCCCATAAAGAAAAAACCGCGCCTGGACTACGGCGCGGTTTCGACAGTCATCATTGGATCAGGCAGCTTCCTGGAAGCTTGCCTGGCCGGCGAACCGGCCCAGGTGATGATCCACGTCACCGAACGTGGTGTTGATCAGCGTCAGGCGCTTGAACATGTGCGCGGCCGGCAGTTCGTTGGTCACGCCCATGCCACCGTGGATCTGCACGGCTTCCTGGCCGACATAGCGCGCGGCCTGGCCGACCCGTGCCTTGGCGGCCGAGACGTAGCGGCGGCGCTCTTCGGGGTTGCTCTCCTCGAAGCGGGCCGCTGCCAGCAGCGTGATCGAGCGCGACTGCTCGGCATGGATGAACATCTCGACCATGCGGTGCTGCAGCGCCTGAAAACGCGCAATCGGCTGGCCGAACTGCTGGCGCGTCTTGGCGTATTCCAGCGTGGCGGCGTTGAGGTTGTCCATGACGCCCACGGCCTCGGCGCACAGCAGCACCGCGGCGTAGTCCGCCACCTGCTCGACCTGGTCGAAAGCCTTGCCGGCCTCGCCGAGCAGTTGAGCCGGCGCATCCTGGAACGTGATATCGGCCGCGCGCAGGTTGTCGATGGTGCGGTAGTCCTTGATGCTGACGCCGACACCCTTGGCATCGACGAGGAACAGCGAGATGCCATCGCGATCGGCATCCGCACCGTTGCTGCGTGCCGACACGATCAGCTTGTCAGCCTGGCCGCCGTGAATCACCACCGACTTGCGGCCATTGAGCTTGCCGTCGCGCGCGGTCACGCGGACGTTGTTCAGCTCATAGCGCGCCTGCGGCTCATTGAAGGCTACCGCCAGCTTCAGCTCACCGCCTGCAACCTGCTCGAGCAGCGCTTCCTGGCCACCGGCCAGGCCCAGCGCATACGCGCCGACCACGGTCGCGAGGTACGGCTCCACGATCAGGCCGCGGCCGAGTTCCTGCTGCACCACCATCATGTCCAGCGCCTTGCCCGCGAAGCCGCCCTGCTCTTCCGGCACCGGCAGCGCGGTCAGGCCGAGCTCGACCAGCGCGCCCCACGTATTCTCGCCGTAGCCGGCTGCACTCTCGTAGCGCTTCTTGCGCGACTCGAAGTCGTAGTCCTTGTCGATGAAACGGCGTACGGCGTCAGCCAGTTGCTTCTGTTCGTCGCTGAGATTGAAGTTCATGTTCCGTGTCTCCTCACAGCCCCAGGATCATCTGGCTGATGATGTTGCGCTGGATTTCATTGGACCCGCCGTAGATGGAGGTCTTGCGATAGTTGAAGTAGTAGGAGGCCAGCGGAGCGGCGTCGTCATAGCCGGTCACCGCATGCTCGTGTTCGCACTCCAGGTAGGCCGGGTCGAACGGCTGCGCGTACGGGCCGACGGCTTCCACCATCAACTCGGTCAGCAATTGCTGGATCTCCGTGCCCTTGATCTTCAGCATCGACGCTTCCGGACCGGGGCCCTTGCCCGCGGCTTCGCTCGACACAACGCGCAGCACGGTGATCTCCAGGGCCATCAGTTCGATTTCCAGTGCGGCGACCTTGGCGCCGAACACCGGATCTTCGAGCAGCGGCTTGCCGTTCTTCTGCTGCTGGCGCGCCACGCGCTTGAGGAAGCCAAGCTCGCGCTTCGAATTGCCGACGCGGGCAATGCCGGTGCGCTCATGGCCGAGCAGGTACTTGGCGTAGGTCCAGCCCTTGTTCTCCTCGCCCACGCGGTTTTCCACCGGCACCTGGACGTTGTCGAAGAACACTTCATTCACTTCATGGTCTTCGTCGAGCATGATGATCGGCCGCACGGTGATGCCCGGCGTCTTCATGTCGATCAGCAGGAACGAGATGCCTTCCTGCTTCTTGGCTTCGGGGTCGGTGCGCACCAGACAGAAGATCATGTCGGCATGCTGGCCGAGCGTGGTCCAGGTCTTCTGGCCGTTGACGATGTAGTGCTTGCCATCCGACGTCAGTTCCGCACGGGTCTTGAGCGAAGCCAGGTCGGAGCCCGAGCCCGGCTCGGAGTAGCCCTGGCACCACCAGTCGGTGCAGTCCAGGATACGCGGCAGGTAGTACGACTTCTGCTGCTCGTTGCCGTACTTCATGATCACGGGCGCGACCATGGCCACGCCGAACGGCAGCACGCCGGGCGCGCCGGCGCGGGCGTTTTCCTCGTCCCAGATATGGCGCTGCGTGGCGTTCCAGCCGGTGCCGCCGTATTGCACGGGCCAGTGCGGCGTCGACCAGCCCTTGCCCGCCAGGATCTTGTGCCAGCGCACCAGGTCGTCGCGGTTGGGGCGGCGGTGGTTGAGCACCTTGCTGCGGATGTCCGCCGGCAGATTGGCTTCCAGCCAGCTACGCACTTCCTCGCGGAAGGCGTCGTCGGACGCCGAGTAATTGAGATCCATGCCCGTCTCCAGTGATGCCGGCACGGTGCCGGCAAGTAGTTCTGCCTGCGCGTCTTGCGCCGACAACTACGGGCACAGGACGCAATTCAGTGAGCCGTCTGCTTCAAAGCATCCGGCACCACGAGCGGGAATGTCTCGATGCCCTCTTCCGCGAGCGCCTGCACTTCCTCCGCAGAAGCCGAACCGCGAATACCGCGCTCCGGCGCTTCGTCATAGTGCATACGCCTTGCCTCCTCGGCAAAGCGGTCGCCCACGTCCTCGGTCTGTGCCATCACCTTGCGCACGGCCCTCATATAGGCCGCCTGCAAGGCTTGCAGCGTAGCCGGCGCATTCGCCGCCTGCTCCGCCTTCACCGGTCCGCGCTGCGCCTGCGTCGCCCCTGACAGATTCAGGCGCGGCGCACTGGGCAGCCGGCTCACGGCGTGGTCACCGCAGACCGGGCACTGGACGAGGTCGCGTGCGATTTGCGATTGCGCATCATCCTCTGAGGCAAACCAGCCTTCGAACCGATGATCTTGCGCACAGCACAGGTCGAGCACCTTCATGATCTTTCCAGCCCGTCAAAGACAATAGTATCCGTGAATCAAAATTTTGTGAACGGTCGTGCTAATTTTTTCCCAAAGGGATTTCCCGCATTCTTATGGCGCGAAAAGCACACCGCTCAGTTGTTGGCCGGCTATCGCCGTTTTTCTTCAGTGAATCAGGACTGAAGCGGCTGCTCGCCCGGTTGCCAGACCCCCGAGATTACCTTTTCCAGCCAGAACGCGCCGATGATCGTCTTCACGTCGGTAATGCGGCCCTTGCGCACCCAGTCGAGCACCTGGCCAGCCGGGACGATGAAGGTTTCGAGGAATTCGCCGTCGTCGAGCTTGGCCTGGCCGGCGGTCAGGTCGCGCGCGAGGAACAGGTCGATGAACTCGGTCGAATAGGAAATTACCGGGTGAATCCGGGTCAGGTAGTCCCAGCGCGCAGCGCTGTAGCCGGTCTCTTCCTCCAGCTCGCGCTCGCCACAGCGCAGCGCGCCCTCTTGGGGATCGAGCTTGCCGGCGGGAAATTCGACCATGACTTCACCGACCGGATAGCGGAACTGCCGCTCCATCAGCACGGTGCCGTCATCAAACAGCGGGATCATCATGACCGCGCCGGGATGCACCACGTACTCGCGGCCCGTCTGCTTGCCGTCGGGCAGGCGGACGATGTCTTGCTTCAGCGTGAGAAATTTGCCCCGATGGACGGTGGCCGAAGCCACGCAGACTTCCTTGAGTCCATCGTCGCTCGACGGTGGAAAGTCTTTGTCCTGGGTCTTGTCCGTCATAAGCGCTCCGGGTGAATGGCACGCCCGGCGGCTTCGTGACCGGCTTCAGGCCGTGCGGTGTTTGACGAGGTACTGCCAGGTAAAGCCCGGGAAGGCGAACACCAGCATCATGCACGCCGTGATGGCGTAGAACTGCCAGCCTTGTGGAAAGGCGTTGCCGAGGCTTGCCTCTACCGCAAAGCCGGCCAGGCCGGCGGCCGCATACCAGCAGATCAGTTCCAGCAGCCGCAGCCACAGCGGCTTGCGGCTCCAGCGCAGCG
The DNA here is from genome assembly GCF_057073735.1 of Cupriavidus sp. C1SS-2L. Classification (NCBI taxonomy): domain Bacteria; kingdom Pseudomonadati; phylum Pseudomonadota; class Betaproteobacteria; order Burkholderiales; family Burkholderiaceae; genus Cupriavidus; species Cupriavidus sp. C1SS-2L. The sequence goes on along the minus strand of NZ_CP172708.1, from coordinate 1,053,436 downwards.
GGATCACTGCGAACAGGCGCTGGTTGACGAACGGCAGGTTGGCACACACCAGTGCCAACAAGATGACAAACCAGCCGCCCGCCGGGGAACTCATGCCTTGTCGCCTCGTACGCTTACGAGGCCAGCGTTGCGCGGATGGCCTGATAGCACAGGTTCATCAGCGCAGCCGGGAAGATGCCCAGCACGATCACTGCCGCACCATTCAGGCTCAGCATCGAACGAAGGCCAGCCGTCGCTTCGAGCGGCTCTTCGCCCACCGGCGCATCGAAGTACATCAGCTTGACGACACGCAGGTAGTAGAACGCGCCGATCAGCGAGAACAGCACCGCCACCACCGCCAGCCACGTCATGCCGGACCTCACCACGGCTTCGAGCACCGCCAGCTTGGCGTAGAAGCCCACGGTCGGCGGAATGCCGGCCAGCGAGAACATCATCACCAGCATCAGGAACGCGAACCACGGGTTGCGACGCGACATGCCCTTCAGGTCTTCCAGCGTCTCGGCTTCGAAGCCCTTGGTCGTACGCAGCAGGATCAGGCCGAAGGTGCCCAGCGTCGTCAGCAGATACGTGATCGAGTAGAACATCGACGCACTGTAGGCATTCGCCGCGCCATCCGCCTTGTTGGCCACCACGCCGGACAGCATGCCCAGCAGGATGAAGCCCATGTGCGAAATGGTCGAGTAAGCCAGCATCCGCTTCAGGTTGGTCTGGACGATGGCGGTCAGGTTACCGATTGCCAGCGACACGATGGCCAGCACCACCAGCATGCTCTGCCAGTCGGCGGCCAGCGGCAGCAGGCCTTCCACCAGCACGCGCACGATCAGCGCGAACGCCGCGACCTTCGGGCCACCTGCGATCAGCAGCGTCACCGCGGTCGGCGAGCCCTGGTAGATGTCCGGAATCCACATGTGGAACGGTGCGGCGCCCAGCTTGAACGACAGGCCGGCGACGATGAACACCACGCCAAAGGCCAGCATGGTCGTGTTGACACGGCCGGACTCGACCACGCGGAACACTTCGCCGAGGTTCAGCGAACCGGTCGCGCCGTACATCATCGAGATGCCGTACAGCAGGAAGCCAGAAGCCAGCGCGCCCAGCACGAAGTACTTCATCGCCGATTCCGACGTCACGCGCGACTCGCGGCGCAGCGCCACCAGTGCGTACGACGACAGCGACAGCAGTTCCAGACCCAGGTACAGGGTCAGGAAGTTGTTGCCGGTGATCATCACGATCTGGCCACCGAGCGTGAACAGCGCGAGTTGGTAGAACTCGCCGGCATACATGTCGCGGTCGGCCAGGTAGCGCCGCGTGTAGACCAGCGTCATGAACAGACCGGCCGAGCAGAACGCCGACAGCACATTGGCCAACGGATCGATCACGACGAGGTTGGCGAACGCATAGTGCGTCTCGCCGGTCGAGGCGTTGATGCCGAACCAGACGGTCAGCACCGCCGTGAACAGCAGCGACAGCGGGTACGCGACGCTTTGCTTGCCCTTGCCGCGGGCAAGGTCGATCCAGTTGACCGCGGCAATCGCGATCGCAAGGAAAATAATCGGCGCCACAGGGGCTAGACTCGAGGACGGTTGCATAGTGTTATCTCTCCCCGCTTACAGCTTCGACTGCGCCACGTGGGACAGCAGGTTGACCACCGAAGCGTGCATCACGTCGGTGAAGGGCTTCGGGTGCAGGCCCATGTACAGCGTCATGATGGCGAGAAGGCCCAGCATCAGGAACTCGCGCTTGTTCAGGTCGACCAGCTCGCGGACGTGCTGGTGCACGATGTCGCCGAAGATCACGCGCTTGACCATCCACAGCGAGTAGGCGGCGCCGAAGATCAGTGCAGTGGCGGCAAGCAGGCCGATCCAGAAGTTGAACTCGACCGAGCCCAGGATCACCATGAACTCGCCCACGAAACCAGAGGTCGCCGGCAGGCCGCAGTTGGCCATCGCGAAGAACACCGACAGCGCGGCGAACTTCGGCATGGTGTTCACCACGCCGCCGTAGTCGGCAATCTGGCGCGAGTGCACGCGGTCGTACAGCACGCCGATGCACAGGAACATGGCGCCCGAGATGAAGCCGTGCGAGATCATCTGCACGATGCCGCCTTCGATGCCGATTTCGTTGAAGATGAAGAAACCGAGCGTTACAAAACCCATGTGCGCGATCGACGAATACGCGACCAGCTTCTTCATATCGGCCTGAACCAGCGCCACCAGGCCGATATAGATCACGGCGATCAGCGAGATGGTGATGATGAACGCCGCCAGCGAATGGCTTGCGTCAGGCGCGATCGGCAGCGAGAACCGCAGGAAACCGTAGGCACCGAGCTTCAGCATGATCGCGGCCAGCACGACGGAACCGCCGGTCGGCGCTTCCACGTGGGCATCGGGCAGCCAGGTGTGCACCGGCCACATCGGAACCTTGACGGCGAAAGCCATGAAGAAAGCGATGAACAGCGCGATCTGCTCGTTCAGCGACAGCTTGGCCTGGTGCCACTGCAGGATCTCGAAAGTACCGGTCTTGCTGTACAGGTACAGCAGCGCGACCAGCGTCAGCAGCGAGCCCAGCAGCGTGTACAGGAAGAACTTGAAGGCCGCGTACACACGGTTCGGACCGCCCCACACGCCGATGATGATGTACATCGGGATCAGCGTGGCTTCGAAGAACACGTAGAACAGCATGCCGTCCAGCGCGCAGAACACGCCGACCATCACGCCAGACAGGATCAGGAACGAAGCCATGTACTCGGCCACGCGTTCGGTGATCACTTCCCAGGCCGAAATCACGACGATCACGGTGATGAAGGCCGTCAGCACGACGAACCACATCGAGATGCCGTCAACGCCCAGGTAGTACTGGATATTGAAGCGTTCGATCCAGGACGACTTCTCCACGAACTGCATCGCCGCCGTGGATTTGTCGAAGTGGAACACCAGGGGCAGCGTAACGATGAAGCTGGCGATCGAGCCGAACAGCGACATCCACCTCACGTAGCCGGCGCTGCGGTCCGAGCCGGAGGCCAGTACCAGCAAGCCGAAGAAGATAGGCAGCCAGATTGCGAAAGACAGAACCATTTCTTTGTTTTCCTTACTCGGTGCCTATCACTTGGTGCCAATCACGCCCGTGACGGTGAGCGTCAGCAGCACCAGCATGCCGACGATCATCGCGAATGCGTAGTGGTAGATGTAACCCGATTGCAGGTAGCGGCTGGCTGCGGCGAAAGAAGCCACCACGCGCGCCGAACCATTGACGAACAGGCCGTCGATAAAGCTCTGGTCGCCACCCTTCCACAGGCCCGTACCCAGCAGGCGGGCACCACGTGCGAACACGGCCTGGTTGATGGCGTCCATGTAGTACTTGTTGTCGAGCAGCTTGTACAGGCCCGAGAAGCGGTTCTTGATCGCTTCGGGGATGTCCGGGCGCTTCATGTAGAAGAACCACGACAGCACGACACCGGCGATGGCCAGCCACAGGACCGGGGTGGTCAGCGAATGAATCGCCATCGGCACCCAGCCGTGGAAGGCTTCTTCCAGTTCCTTCATGGCGTGGTGGTTTTCGCCAACGAAGATCACGTCCTTGAATGCCACACCGTGCTTGAAGAATTCACCGAACAGCATCGGCTCGATGGCGATCGCACCGATGATCACCGACGGGATGGCCAGCAGCACCAGCGGCAGCGTCACCACCCACGGCGACTCGTGCGGCTTCTCGCCCGCAGACAGGCCATGATGGTGGTCATGCGAAACTTCCTCATCCTCGTGGTCGCCTTCGTGACCATGGTGAGCATGGTTCTGGCCCCAGCGCTCCTTGCCGTGGAAAACCAGGAAGTACATGCGGAACGAGTAGAACGCGGTCACGAACACGCCGGCCAGCACGGCGAAGTACGCAAAGCCCGAACCGGCCAGATGCGACTCGGCCACGGCTTCGATGATCGAATCCTTCGAGTAGAAGCCCGAGAAGAACGGCGTGCCGATCAGTGCCAGCGAGCCCACCAGCGAGGTGATCCAGGTGATCGGCATGTACTTGCGCAGGCCGCCCATGTTGCGGATGTCCTGGTCGTGGTGCATGCCGATGATGACCGAACCCGCGCCAAGGAACAGCAGTGCCTTGAAGAACGCGTGGGTCATCAGGTGGAACACGGCGACCGAGTAGGCCGACGCGCCCAGCGCCACGGTCATGTAGCCGAGCTGCGACAGCGTCGAGTACGCGACCACGCGCTTGATGTCGTTCTGGATGATGCCCAGGAAGCCCATGAACAGCGCAGTAATGGCGCCGATCACCAGCACGAAGGACAGTGCGGTGTCCGACAGCTCGAACAGCGGCGACATGCGGCTGACCATGAAAATGCCGGCCGTCACCATGGTAGCGGCGTGGATCAGCGCGGAAATCGGGGTCGGGCCTTCCATCGAGTCAGGCAGCCAGACGTGCAGCGGGAATTGGGCCGACTTGCCCATGGCGCCGATGAACAGGCAGATGCAGGCCACCGTCAGCATCATCCAGTCAGTGCCCGGGAAGATCACCGTTGCCAGCTTCTCGCGGGCTGCGAACACGTCCGAGTAGTTCATGCTGCCGCTGTAGGCCAGCAGCAGGCCGATGCCGAGGATGAAGCCGAAGTCACCGACGCGGTTCACCAGGAACGCCTTCAGGTTCGCGAAGATCGCGGTCGGGCGGGTGTACCAGAAGCCGATCAGCAGGTAGGACACCAGGCCCACCGCTTCCCAGCCGAAGAACAGCTGCAGGAAGTTGTTGCTCATCACCAGCATCAGCATCGAGAAGGTGAAGAGCGAGATGTACGAGAAGAAGCGGTTGTAGCCGGGGTCCCCGTCCATGTAGCCGACGGTGTAGATATGCACCATCAGGGACACGAAGGTCACCACGACCATCATCATCGCGGTCAGCGAATCGACCAGGAAGCCGACTTCCATCTTCAGGTCGCCGATGGCCATCCACTCGTAGACGGTGCCGTTGTAGCTCGCGCCGTTCATCACGTCGAGCAGCACCATCACCGACAGCACGAAGGAAATGGCCACGCCGAGAATCGTCGCGGAGTGAGCCACAATCCGGCCGCCGCGCGACTCCGAGGAAAACAGGCCAAAGAACTTGGTGCCGAACAGGCCGGCGATGGCTGAGCCGACTAGCGGCGCCAGCGCAATCGCGAGCAGCAGGTTGGGGTTGAGCGTGGTTGCCATAGGACGCTTATTGGTGTGCGAGCGGTGAGCAGTCTGGGTTCATTGCGTGGTGCGTCATGGATCAGTACTTCAGGGTATCCATGTCATCCACGTTGATCGTGTCCAGATTGCGGAACAGCACGACCAGGATTGCCAGACCGATTGCCGACTCGGCTGCGGCCACCGTGAGGATGAAGAAAACGAAAACCTGTCCGGCCAGGTCGCCCATGTAGTGCGAGAAGGCGACGAAGTTCATGTTCACCGCAAGCAGCATGAGTTCGATCGCCATCAGCAGCACGATCACGTTCTTGCGGTTCAGGAAAATACCGACGATGCTGATCGCGAACAGGATCGCACCGAGCACGAGGAAATGGGCGAGAGAGAGCACAGCGTTTCTCCGTGGCTTTAGTTCTTGTTGGCAGTCGCCGCGGCGTCGGCCTGGGCAGTCTGGCTTTCAGCAGGCATGGCAACCAGGCGTACGCGGTCGTCGCGGCGAGTACGCAGCTGCGACGGAATATCCTGGCCCTTGACATCCTTGCGGCGGCGCAGGGTCAAAGCAACGGCCGCGATGATAGCCACCAGCAGGATGATGCCGGCCACTTCGAACGCATAGATATAGTCGTTGTAGATCAGCTTGCCGAGCGCGGCGGTGTTCGAGTAGCCCGGATCCTGCGAACCGGCGGGCAGCACCGGCGCAGTCGTGCCGATGAAGTTGCGCACCAGCACGATGGCCATTTCGGCAATGATCAGCGCACCGACCACAGACGCGAGCGGCACGTACGTCCAGAAATCCCTGCGCAGATGTTCGATGTCGATATCGATCATCATGACTACGAACAGGAACAGCACCATCACGGCGCCGACATACACCAGCACCAGCAGGATGGCGAGGAATTCTGCCTTGAGCAGCAACCAGATCGCCGCGGCCGTGAAGAACGACAGTACGAGGAACAGTGCGGAGTGCACCGGGTTCTTCGCGGTGATGACTTTTAGTGCGGAGAGCACCAGCACCAGCGCAAAGACGTAGAAGATGGTGGTCGTGAGTTCCATGGTCCTTGTCGGATCCTCTCTTGGCCTTCGGCACAAACCTCCCCTACCGGGTGGCCCGCGCCTGCGGCATCCTTCCATTGGCCCCTTGCGGGACCCGATTCAAATTCGCTTGGCAGCGCCGGCCGGGCCGGCGCCAACAGATATCAGCGGTACTTGGCGTCCGCAGCCTTCGCAGCGGCAATCTGCGGCTCGTAGCGGTCGCCCACTGCCAGCAGCATGTCCTTCGTGAAGTACAGGTCGCCCCGCTTCTCGCCGTGGTATTCCAGGATCGGCGTTTCGACGACGGCGTCGACCGGGCAGGCCTCTTCGCAGAAGCCGCAGAAAATGCACTTGGTCAGGTCGATGTCGTAGCGCGTGGTGCGGCGGGTGCCGTCGGCACGCACGTCAGACTCGATAGTGATGGCCAGCGCCGGGCACACGGCTTCGCACAGCTTGCAGGCGATGCAGCGCTCTTCCCCGTTCGGGTAGCGGCGCAGCGCGTGCAGGCCGCGGAAACGCGGCGAGATCGGCGTTTTCTCTTCCGGGAACTGGACCGTGACCTTGCGCGCGAAGAGATAGCGGCCGGTCAGAGCCATACCCTTGAAGAGTTCCTTCAGGAGCAGGCTGTTGAAGAAGTCCTTGATGGCGAGCAGCATGACGATTGCTTCCTAGTATTTCCGGAGGGGCGCACCGTATCGTTGCGGCGTGCGCGCCCTCGCCTGGCCGTTCAGTGCCAGATGTTCCAAGGCGACTTGATCCAGATCGCCACGATGATCAGCCAGCCCACGGTCAGCGGAATGAACACCTTCCAGCCCAGGCGCATGATCTGGTCATAGCGGTAGCGCGGGAACGAGGCACGAATCCAGATGAAAACCGACAGCAGCAGGAATACCTTGATCAGCAGCCAGAAGAAGCCGGGGATCGCATTGGTCACGAAGCTCGAGAACGGAGGCGCCCAGCCGCCGAGGAACAGCAGCGCCGTGATCGTCGAGATGATGATCATGTTGATGTACTCAGCCAGGAAGAACAGCGCGAACGCCATGCCCGAGTATTCGATCATGTGACCTGCCACGATTTCCGATTCGCCTTCCACCACGTCGAACGGGTGGCGGTTGGTTTCGGCCACGCCCGAGATGAAGTACACGCCGAACATCGGCAGCAGCGGAATCCAGTTCCACGACAGCACGTTGATGCCCATGTTCGCGAAGTAGCCGGTGTTCTGGCTGTTCACGATCGCCGACAGGTTCAGGCTGCCCGACACCATCAGCACCGTCACCAGCGCGAAGCCCATGGCGATTTCATACGACACCATCTGCGCGGCAGCGCGCATGCCGCCCAGGAACGCGTACTTGGAGTTCGAGGCCCAGCCGGCCAGGATCACGCCGTACACGCCGACCGAGCTGATCGCCATCACGTACAGCAGACCGGCATTCACGTCGGCCATCACCACTTCCGCCTGGAACGGGATCACGGCCCAAATGGCAACCGCAGGCATCAGCACCATCAGCGGGGCAATCAGGTACATGCCCTTGCTGACGTGCGTCGGCGTCATGACTTCTTTGAGCAGCAGCTTCAGCACGTCGGCGATCGGCTGCAGCAGGCCCAGCGGGCCGACGCGGTTCGGCCCCAGACGCACGTGCATCCAGCCGATCAGCTTGCGCTCCCACAGAATCAGGTAGGCCACGCACAGCAGCAGCGGCACCACAATGAGCACGGCCCGAATCAGGATCCACAGCGGCGTCCAAGCGCCGCCGAAGATGGCGTGGCCTTGCGAGGTAATCCAGTCGATCATGTTGCGTTCTCGCTATTCTTGTATGGCTCAGGCCGCGCCGGCCGTTGCAGCGGCCTTCTGGCCGGCGGACAGGTCGACAGCCTTCTCGACCTTGACCGTGCCGAACATGGCGCCGAGGCTCATTGCCGCCGGGGTTGCAGCCGGAACGCGCACAGTGTTGGCCGGCAGCGTGTTTTCCAGCACGCCCGGCAGCACCACGCTACCCTCGCCCTGCGTCACGCGGACCGGGTCGCCCGATTGGATACCCAGACCGGCGAACAGATCGGCGGACAGCGCCACTTGCTGCGCGCGACGGGCCGCGGCGGTCAGCTGCAGCGATTCGGCACGGCGCACGATCGGATCGGCGTGGTAGATCGGCACATCTGCAATACGCTCGATGCCATTGGCAGCGGCGGCGCTCACCCGGATCGGCGCGTCGGTGGCGTTGCTCAGTTGCGGTGCAACCGGGTTGGCCAGCACTTCGGCGCGAACTGCTTCGGCGCTGTCGTAGTCGAAACCGGCCACGTCCAGCAGGTTGCCCAGCACACGCAGTACCTTCCAGGCCGGACGGGATTCGCCGAGCGCGCGCACCACGCCATTGAAGCTCTGCGGCAGGCCTTCGCAGTTGACGAAGGTACCCGCAGTTTCGGTGAACGGCGTAACCGGCAGGATCACGTCGGCATACTGCATGGCCGCTTCCGAGCGGAACGGCGACAATACGACCACGGTGCCAGCCTGGGCCAGCGCGGCCAAGGCCTTGCGCGGGTCGGCGGCGTCGAACTCAGGTTCCGTGTTGAGCAGCACGTAGGCCTTGCGCGGCGATTCCAGCATCGCCTGCGCGTTGGCACCGCCCTGCTTCGGCAGCGCACCGGCGACATAGCCACCCACGGTGTTTGCAGCCTCGGTCAGGAAGCCCAGCGTGGCGCCGGCTTCCGTAGCGATCCACTGTGCCAGCGCGTGCAGCGCAGCGAACTGCGGATGACGCACGGCCTCGTTGCCGAGGAACACGGCGCGGCGCTCGCCCGACAGCAGCGCGTCGGCGGCGGCACGGGCGGCATCGCCACCGTCAAAACCTTCGGTGCCTGCCGGTGCGGCGACGCCCTTGGCGGTCGCCACGGCACGGGCGATACCAGCCAGCGCAGCGGTCCAGCCCGACGGGGCCACGTCGATACGCGCGGCCAACGGCATCAGCAGGTCTTCACCGCCTGCACCGAGCACGGCGACGCGGGCGCCCTTCTTGCCTGCCTGGCGCAGACGCGAGGCCAGCAACGGGTGGTCTTTGCGCAGCGACGAACCGATCACCAGCACGCGTTGCAGCGTGGACACATCGGCCACCGGCATGCCAAGCCAAGGCGCGCCCTTCAGCGCTGCCGAGAAATCGGACTGGCGCAGACGGAAGTCGACGTTGTCGCTACCAATGCCGCGCATCAGCTTGCCGAGCAAGTACAGCTCTTCCAGCGTGCTGTGCGGGCTGGCCAGCGCAGCGATCTGGTCGGCGCCATGGTCGCGCTTGATGCTCGACAGGCCATTGGCCACGTATTCGAGCGCGGTCTGCCAGTCGGTTTCGATCCACTGGCCGCCCTGCTTCAGCAGCGGGCGCGTCAGACGGTCGGCACTGTTCAGGCCTTCATACGAGAAGCGGTCCTTGTCCGAGATCCAGCACTCGTTGACGTCTTCGTTCTCGAGCGGCAGCACGCGCATGACGCGCTGGTTCTTGCTCTGGACGACCAGGTTGGCACCCAGGCCGTCGTGCGGCGACACCGACTTGCGGCGTGCGAGCTCCCACGTACGGGCCGAGTAGCGGAATGGCTTGCTGGTCAACGCGCCGACCGGGCACAGGTCGATCATGTTGCCGGACAGTTCCGAGTCCACGGTCTGGCCGACGAAGGTCGTGATTTCCGAGTGCTCTCCGCGGTTCAGCATGCCCAGCTCCATCACGCCGGCCACTTCCTGGCCAAAGCGCACGCAGCGGGTGCAGTGAATGCAGCGGGTCATCTCTTCCATGGAGATCAGCGGGCCCACATTCTTGTGGAACACCACGCGCTTCTCTTCTTTGTAGCGCGACTCTGAAGCACCATAGCCCACGGCCAGATCCTGCAGCTGGCATTCGCCGCCCTGATCGCAGATCGGGCAGTCGAGCGGGTGGTTGATCAGCAGGAATTCCATCACGGACTTCTGCGCCTTGACGGCCTTCTCCGAATTGGTGAAGACCTTCATGCCCGGGGTCACCGGGGTGGCGCAAGCCGGCAGCGCCTTGGGCGCCTTTTCAACTTCAACCAGACACATGCGGCAGTTGGCCGCGATGGACAGTTTGCGGTGGTAGCAGAAGTGCGGGATGTAGGTGCCCAGCTTGCGGGCGGCTTCCATCACCAGGCTGCCTTCTGCAACCTCAACCTTCTTGCCGTCGATCTCGAGTTCAACCATGTTCTGCCACGCTTAGATGTAGGCCGGAACCATGCACTGCTTGTGTTCGACGTGATATTCGAACTCTTTCCAGTAGTGCTTGAGCATGCCGCGGACCGGCATCGCCGCGGCATCGCCGAGCGCGCAGATGGTGCGGCCCATGATGTTTTCCGCGACGTTGTTGAGCAGGTCCAGGTCTTCCTGGCGCCCCTCTCCGTGTTCAATGCGATTGACCATGCGGTACAGCCAACCGGTGCCTTCACGGCACGGCGTGCACTGGCCACACGATTCTTCAAAATAGAAATACGACAGGCGCAGCAACGAGCGCACCATGCAGCGCGTCTCGTCCATCACGATCACGGCGCCCGAGCCCAGCATCGAGCCGGCCTTGGCGATCGAGTCGTAGTCCATGTCGGACGCCATCATCATCTCGCCCGGTACGACCGGCGCGGACGAACCACCGGGAATCACGGCCTTGATGCGCTTGCCACCGCGCATGCCACCAGCCAGCTCCAGCAGCTTGGCGAACGGCGTGCCCAGCGGGATCTCGTAGTTGCCCGGACGCTCGACGTCACCGGAGATCGAGAAGATCTTGGTTCCGCCGTTGTTCGGCTTGCCCATCTTCAGGTAGTTCTCCGGGCCGATGGCCAGCAGGAACGGCACCGCGGCAAACGTCTCGGTGTTATTGATGGTGGTCGGCTTGCCGTACAGGCCGAAGCTCGCCGGGAAGGGCGGCTTGAAACGCGGCTGGCCCTTCTTGCCTTCCAGCGATTCGAGCAGCGCGGTTTCTTCGCCGCAGATGTACGCGCCATAGCCATGGTGGGCGTGCAGCTGGAAGCTGAAGCCCGAGCCCAGGATGTTGTCGCCGAGGAAACCCGCGGCGCGCGCCTCTTCGAGGGCTTCCTCGAAGATCTTGTATTCGTTCCAGATCTCGCCGTGGATATAGTTGTAGCCCACGGTGATGCCCATCGCGTAAGCGCCGATGGCCATGCCCTCGATCAGCGAGTGCGGATTGAACCGGATGATGTCGCGGTCCTTGAACGTACCGGGCTCGCCCTCATCGGTATTGCAGACGAGGTACTTCTGGCCCGGAAACGTACGCGGCATGAAGCTCCACTTCAGGCCGGTCGGGAAGCCCGCGCCCCCACGGCCACGCAGGCCCGAGGCCTTGACGTCCGCGATCACCTGCTCGGGCGGGATCTTTTCGGTCAGGATGCGCTTGAGCTGCTGGTAGCCGCCGCGCTTGACGTAGTCTTCCAGGTGCCAGTTCTTGCCGTCCAGGCCGGCCAGGATCAGCGGCTGGATGTGGCGGTCGTGCAGAGAGGTCATGTTACTTTGCCCCCTTGGCGGCAGCGTCGGCCTTCAGCTCGTCGACCAGCGCGTCGAGCTTGTCGTCGCTCATGAAGCTGCACATGCGGGTGTTGTTGACGATCATTACCGGCGCGTCGCCGCAAGCGCCCATGCACTCACCTTCTTTCAAGGTGAAGCAGCCGTCGGCAGTGGTCTCGTTGTAGTCGATGCCAAGCTTGCGCTTGAGGTACTCGCCGGCCCGCTCGCCGCCCGACAGGGCGCACGGCAGGTTGGTGCAGACGGCGAGCTTGAATCTACCCACCGGCTTGGTGTCGTACATGTTGTAGAAGGTCGCCACCTCTTCCACCCACACGGGCGGCATGTCGAGATAGCTGGCGACGAACTGCATGACTTCGGGGGAAACCCAGCCCACCTCGCCCTGCGCCACGGCAAGCGCCGCCATCACGGCCGACTGCTTCTGGTCGGCCGGATACTTCGCGATCGCGCGATCGATTTCCTTGAGAGCTTCTGCTGATAGCATGGTCATTGCAGTAAAACGGCGGAGGCAGCAAACGGGCTTGCATCCGCAGGTTTGCAGCCGTCGCTGCCTGTTCCGCCGGCGGGCCTTAGGCCCTGCCGTTCCGCCGTGGGTTTCCCCGCCGCTCCCCGATGACACACCGGTCGCGGCAAGGAAGCGCCCGGATCGTCGTCCGGGCCAGCGGTCCGTGTTTAGCGGTCGATCTCGCCGAAGACGATGTCTTGCGTGCCGATGATCGTTACCGCGTCAGCAATCATGTGTCCCTTGGCCATCTCGTCGAGGGCGGCCAGGTGGGGGAAGCCGGGTGCGCGGATCTTCAGGCGGTACGGCTTGTTCGCGCCGTCAGAGATCGCGTAGATACCGAATTCACCCTTCGGGTGCTCCACCGCTGCATACGCTTCACCTTCCGGCACGTGCATGCCTTCGGTGAACAGCTTGAAGTGGTGGATCAGTTCTTCCATGTTCGACTTCATGTCCACCCGCGACGGCGGCGCAACCTTGTGGTTGTCCGTGATCACCGGGCCCGGATTACGGCGCAGCCATTCGATGCACTGCTTGATGATGCGGTTGGACTGGCGCATCTCTTCGACACGGACCAGGTAGCGCGCGTAGCAGTCGCCGCCCACGCCCACCGGCACATCGAAGTCCATCTTGTCGTACACCTCGTACGGCTGCTTCTTGCGCAGGTCCCAGGCAATGCCCGAACCACGCAGCATCGGACCGGTGAAACCCATCTGCAGCGCGCGCTCCGGGCTGACCACGCCGATATCGACCAGACGCTGCTTCCAGATCCGGTTGTCGGTCAGCAGCGTCTCGTACTCGTCGACGTACTTCGGGAACCGGTTGGTGAAGTCCTCGATAAAGTCCAGCAGCGAGCCTGAACGGGCTTCGTTCATGACCTTGATGGCACGCTCGTTGTGAACCTTGGACGCGCGATATTGCGGCATTGTGTCAGGCAGGTCGCGATACACGCCGCCCGGACGGTAGTAGGCCGCGTGCATGCGCGCGCCCGACACCGCCTCGTACATGTCGAACATGTCCTCGCGCTCGCGGAACGCGTAGAGGAACACCGCCATCGCGCCCACGTCGAGCGCATGCGCACCGATCCACATCAGGTGGTTCAGCAGGCGAGTGATTTCGTCGAACATCACACGGATGTACTGCGCGCGGATCGGCACTTCGATGCCAAGCAGCCGCTCGATCGCCATCACATAGGCGTGTTCGTTGGACATCATCGACACGTAGTCGAGACGGTCCATGTATGGAACGTTCTGGATCCAGCTCTTCTGCTCTGCCAGCTTTTCGGTGGCACGATGCAGCAGGCCGATGTGCGGGTCGGCACGCTGGATCACTTCGCCGTCCAGCTCCAGCACGAGGCGCAGCACGCCGTGCGCGGCCGGGTGCTGCGGTCCGAAGTTCAGGGTGTAATTCTTGATGTCTGCCATGGCGCCTAATCAGTGCTGCGTGCCGCCGTAGTTTTCCTCGCGGATCACGCGCGGCGTGATTTCGCGAGGTTCGATCGTGACCGGCTGGTAGATGACCCGTTTCTGCTCGGGGTCGTAGCGCATTTCCACGTAACCCGACACCGGGAAGTCCTTGCGGAACGGGTGGCCGACAAAACCGTAGTCGGTCAGCAGGCGGCGCAGGTCCGGATGGCCTTCGAAGACGATGCCGTAGAAGTCGAACGCTTCGCGCTCGAACCAGTTCACCGAGTTCCACACGTCGATCAGCGACGGCACCACGGGGAAATCGTCATCCGGCGCAAACACACGCAGACGCAGACGCCAGTTGTGAGTCACGGACAACAGGTGCGATACCGCGGCAAAACGCAGACCATCCCAGGCGCCATCGCCGAAGTCGGAATAATCGACGCCGCAGAGGTCGATCAGCTGCTCGAAACGCAGCGACGGATCGTCGCGCAGCGTGCGGGCAACTTCGAGGTAGTCATCTGCCTTGACGATCAGCGTCAGTTCGCCGGTCGCCTCGATCAGTTTCTGCACGCGCTTGCCGAGAACTTTCTCGAGCGCGGCCTTCAGGGTCTCAAGCTTCGCCATGTCAGCCCTTGCGCGCGATGGTGTTGGTGCGCTTGATCTTGTTCTGCAGCTGGATCACGCCATAGATCAGCGCTTCAGCCGTGGGCGGGCAGCCCGGCACGTAGATGTCCACCGGCACAATGCGGTCGCAGCCACGCACCACCGAATACGAGTAGTGGTAATAGCCGCCGCCATTGGCGCAAGAGCCCATCGAGATCACCCAGCGTGGCTCGGCCATCTGGTCGTAGACCTTGCGCAGTGCGGGCGCCATCTTGTTGCAAAGCGTGCCGGCCACGATCATCACGTCCGACTGGCGCGGCGACGGGCGGAACACCACGCCGAAGCGGTCCAGGTCATAGCGCGCCGCGCCAGCATGCATCATTTCCACAGCACAGCAGGCCAGGCCGAAGGTCATCGGCCACAGCGACCCGGTGCGGGTCCAGTTGATCAGCTTGTCAGCGGTAGTCGTGACAAAGCCTTCGTTGAGAACGCCTTCGATTGCCATTTCACATCACTCCCAATCGAGCGCGCCCTTTTTCCAGATGTAGACGAAGCCCACGATGAATTCCAGCAGAAACACGCCCATGGCGATGAATCCCGGCCAGCCGATTTCACGCAGGGCAACACCCCACGGAAACAGGAAGGCGGTTTCGAGATCGAACAGGATAAAAAGGATGGCGATGAGGTAATAGCGCACGTCGAACTTCATGCGCGCATCCTCGAACGCTTCGAAGCCGCACTCGTACGGCGACAGCTTCGCAGGATCAGGCTTGTTCGGACCGAGGATCCGACCAATCGACATCAGCGCGATGCCAAGCACGACGCCGAAGATGATGAAGATGAGAACGGGGAAGTAGGCTTCGAGAGTCAAGATGCGGCCAGCCTTATCTGGAATGTTGTCAACAGCACCAGCTGAAGCGGCGTCCTGTTGCCCACCCCAGGCGCTAAGCCGAAGACCTCACGGCGCGCCGCCTTGCGGACCGCCGGAGCCCGCTGGCCGGGAGCATTGCCCGGGAGCGGACTCCGATCGAGTTGTTTGGTGCCGACGGCGAGACTCGAACTCGCACAGCTTTCGCCACTACCCCCTCAAGATAGCGTGTCTACCAATTTCACCACGTCGGCTGGGGGAGAAACAATATTGCCTGGCGCCGGGTTTTTTAGGCCCTTCAGAGCTTTTGCAGAGGTTTTTGCCTTTGCTTAAGCCCCATCGCTGGGGAATCGTTTCAAGCCTTGGATTCTAACCCGGTTTGCTGCATTGTTCAACGCACAACTGCAAAAAAAATCAGGAATCGAATTCAAGGCTGGTTGATTATTTCGGAACAGCGGGCGCTGCCGGCGACGATGCGTCAGCAGCTGCCGCAGCAGGCGCGGATGCAGCGGCCGGAGCCGGCGCAGCAGTCGGGGCCGCACCCATCACGCCCAGCGACGTGGAGGGCTTGTAGTTGCCCATCAGCGTCAGGCTGAGCGTGCAGATGAAGAAGAGCGTGGCCAGCACCGCTGTGGTACGCGACAGGAAGTTTGCCGAGCCCGTAGCGCCGAACAGGCTGCCCGAAGCCCCCGACCCGAACGCCGCACCAACATCGGCACCCTTGCCGTGTTGAATCAGCACGAGGCCGATGACGCCGAGCGCCGACAACACCTGCACCAGCACCAACAAAGTCTTGAAAATTGCCATTTGGATAAAGTTAGCGTTACTTGCCTGATCGGATGTCTGGCACGACGGGCATTCAGGCGTTGCCGATCGCGAGAAAATCTTCCGACTTCAGCGAGGCACCCCCAATCAGGCCCCCGTCGATATCGGACATGGAAAACAATTCGGCCGCATTGTCCGGCTTGACACTGCCACCGTACAAAATCGCCATACGGTCAGCCACACCGGCGTCGCGCTCGCGCACCTCTGCACGCAAGAACGCATGCACGGCCTGCGCCTGCTCGCTGCTTGCGGTCTTGCCAGTACCGATGGCCCACACCGGTTCGTAGGCCAGCACCACACGACCCAGTTGCTCCACCGACAGCGCGTCGAGAGCGGCCTGCAATTGACGACCGACCACAACTTCGGTTTCACCGGCCTCGCGCTGGGCGAGCGTTTCACCGACGCAAATCACTGGAATGATGCCGAATTCCAGCGCGCGCAGCGCTTTGGCAGCTACCACGGCATCGGATTCCCCATGGTACGTGCGGCGCTCCGAGTGTCCGACCAGCGCGTACGTGCAGCCGAACTCACCCAGCATCGACGCGGCCACCTCGCCGGTGAACGCGCCACGGGCCTCGGCGGACACATCTTGTGCGCCCCAGGCTACCTGCGAGCCATTCAGCAACGCCTGGCACTGTGCAAGATAAGGGAAAGGCGCGCAGACTGCCAACCGCGCGCGCGCAGGTGCAGCCTTGATACCTTCCAGCAGCGCAGCGTTGGCTGCCAGGCTGCCGTGCATCTTCCAGTTGCCGATGACGAGCTTTTGTCTCACGAGGTCCCCTCCCAAATCAAACCCGTTATTGTAGCTTGCGGCGGGGGACCGGCGCTACCGCGGCCGGATTGGCCGCGGTAGCAACTTTTTCGTGCAATTACCAGGTCAGCACGATCTTGCCGATGTGTTCGCTCGATTCCATCAGACGATGCGCTTCGGCGGCCTGCGCCGCCGGGAAAACCTTGTGGATCACGGGCTTGATCTTGCCGGCTTCGAGCAGCGGCCACACCTGCTGGTGCAGTGCCTGCGCAATCTGCCCCTTGAACGACGCGGAGCGCGGACGCAGCGTCGAACCGGTGACGGTGATACGGCGGCGCAGAATGTCGCCGAGCGGAATTTCCGCCTTGGCGCCGCCAAGCAGCGCGATGATGACGATACGGCCATCATCGGCAATGCACTTCAGCTCGCGCGCGAGATAGGAGCCAGCCACCATATCGAGGATCACGTCGACGCCCTTGCCCTCGGTCAGCGACGCGACTTCGGCAACGAAATCCTGAGTCTTGTAGTTGATCGCGCGATCGGCGCCGAGGTCCTCGCAAGCCTTGCACTTCTCGTCCGTACCAGCCGTGACGAACACCTTGTAGCCGAGCGCCTTGGCAATCTGGATCGCGGTCGTGCCGATGCCGCTCGAACCGCCCTGGATCAGCAGCGTCTCGTCCTTGCCGCGCGGGCCCTGGCCCAGATAGCCGCGATCGAACACATTGCTCCATACGGTGAAGAACGTCTCGGGCAGCGCAGCGGCTTCAATATCACTCAGGCCCTTTGGGGCCGGCAGGCATTGCGCCACCGGGGCGATGCAGAGTTGCGCATAGCCACCGCCCTGCACGAGTGCGCACACGCGATCGCCTACCTTCAGGCCGAAGCGGTTGTCGGCATGGGACAGGTCACCACCGACAACCACGCCAGCCACTTCCAGGCCCGGCAGATCCGACGCGCCTGGCGGCACCGGATAGTTGCCGGTACGCTGAAACACGTCCGGACGGTTGACGCCAGCCGCGGCCACACGGATCAGGATTTCGCCGGCACCCGGCACCGGGTCGGGACGCTGCGTCTCCTGCAGGACCTCGGGGGCACCGTATTCGCGAATCTCGATGGCTTGCATTGCTGCTCCTTGTCTTTGTCTGTGCGCGAGGCGATGACGCTGTCGCGGCGCTTCGGGAAGAGCGATTGCTCAATGGGTTGCCCGGCAGTGTAAACAAAAAAACGGCTGGACATCGCCAGCCGTTTTTTGTCCGACGCCGCCTGAGGCGGCACCGATTGCAGCTTATTGCTGCTGGTCCGACGGAGTTGCCGGAGCCGGAGCCGCAGCCGGAGCCGGAGCCGGAGCCGGAGCCGCTTCACCAGCGTTCACCGGGCTGATGCTGCCACCCTCTTCCGCCAGCGCAGCCTTCAGCGACAGGCGCAGACGGCCCTTCTCGTCAGCCTGGATCAGCTTGACGCGCAGTTGCTGGCCTTCCTTCAGCCAGTCCTTGATGTCCTTCACGCGCTCGTTGACGATCTCGGAGATATGCAGCAGACCATCCTTGCCCGGCAGGATGTTCACGATCGCGCCGAAGTCCAGGAGCTTCAGCACCGTGCCGTTGTAGATCTTGCCCACTTCGGCTTCGGCGGTAATGCCCTCGATACGGCGCTTGGCTTCTGCCATGCCATCGGTCGAGGTCGACGCGATGGTGATCGTGCCGTCTTCCTGGATGTCGATGGTCGTGCCGGTTTCCTTGGTCAGCGCCTGGATGGTCGAGCCACCCTTGCCGATCACTTCGCGGATCTTGTCCGGATGGATCTTCATGGTGATCATGCGCGGTGCGTGCGCCGACAGCTCGGTGCGCGCGTGGCCCATGGCACCCTGCATGGCGCCCAGGATATGCAGACGGCCTTCCTTGGCTTGCGCCAGCGCAACCTGCATG
This sequence comes from Cupriavidus sp. C1SS-2L, assembly GCF_057073735.1. Taxonomy (NCBI): domain Bacteria; kingdom Pseudomonadati; phylum Pseudomonadota; class Betaproteobacteria; order Burkholderiales; family Burkholderiaceae; genus Cupriavidus; species Cupriavidus sp. C1SS-2L. The sequence continues at coordinate 1,034,835 of NZ_CP172708.1, read as the reverse complement.
ATTTCCTTGGTGATGCCCTGCACCTTGATGTCCATCTGCAGCGCGGTGATGCCGTTGTCGGTACCCGCCACCTTGAAGTCCATGTCGCCCAGGTGATCTTCATCACCGAGGATGTCGGTCAGCACGGCAAACTTGTTGCCTTCCAGGATCAGACCCATGGCCACGCCGGCCACGTGCGCCTTGACCGGAACGCCGGCGTCCATCAGCGCCAGGCAGCCGCCGCAGACCGAAGCCATCGACGACGAACCGTTCGATTCGGTGATTTCCGAAACCAGGCGGATGGTGTAGGCGAACTCGTCGTCCTTCGGCAGCACCGGAATCAGTGCGCGCTTGGCCAGGCGGCCATGGCCGATTTCGCGGCGCTTCGGGCTGCCGACGCGGCCGGTTTCGCCGGTGGCGAACGGAGGCATGTTGTAGTGGAGCATGAAGCGGTCGCGGTATTCACCGGCCAGCGCGTCGATGATCTGCTCGTCGCTCTTCGTGCCCAGCGTGGCCACGACCAGCGCCTGGGTTTCACCGCGGGTGAACAGGGCCGAGCCGTGGGCGCGCGGCAGGACCGACGAACGGATCTCGATCGGACGCACCGTGCGGGTGTCGCGGCCGTCGATGCGCGGCTCGCCGCCGAGGATCTGTCCGCGGACGATCTTCGCTTCGAGGTCGAACATGATGTTGCCGACTTCCACCTTGTCAGCGTCGACGCCGGCCTCGGCCAGGGCGGCCGTCACGTTCGCCGACACTTCCTTCAGCTTCTGGCTGCGGGCCGACTTCTGGCGCAGCTGATAGGCTTCCTGCAGCAGCGGCAGCGCGACTTCGGTGACCTTGGCGATCAGCGCTTCGTTCTTCGGCGCAGGCGCCCAGTCCCACTCGGGCTTGCCGCCTTCGCGCACGAGATCATGGATCGCGTTGATGGCGATCTGCATCTGCTCGTGGCCATACACCACGGCGCCCAGCATCACGTCTTCGGACAGCTGGTTGGCTTCCGATTCCACCATCAGCACGGCGCGCTCGGTACCAGCGACGACGAGGTCGAGGTCCGACGTGGCCATTTGCGAACGGGTCGGGTTCAGCAGGTACTGGCCGTCCTTGTAGCCGATACGTGCAGCGCCCACCGGGCCGTTGAACGGGATGCCCGACACGGCCAGCGCGGCGGACGCGCCGATCAGCGCAGGGATGTCAGCCGGGATTTCCGGATTCAGCGACACCACGTGCACGACCACCTGCACGTCGTTGTAGAAGCCTTCCGGGAACAGCGGGCGCAGCGGACGGTCGATCAGGCGCGAAGTCAGCGTCTCGTTTTCCGACGGACGGCCTTCGCGCTTGAAGAAGCCACCGGGGATCTTGCCGGCAGCGTAGGTCTTTTCGATGTAGTCGACGGTCAGCGGGAAGAAGTCCTGGCCGGGCTTCGGGCTCTTGGCGGCGACGACAGTCGCCAGCACGACGGTATCTTCCACGTCGACGATCACGGCGCCGCCGGCCTGGCGGGCGATTTCGCCGGTTTCCATGCGGACCGTATGCTGGCCCCACTGGAACTGCTTCACAACCTTGTTGAACATGGACATTTGCATTCCTTGTCTTGCGCGCACGCCGCAATCGTTGCGCGGCGTGTCTCGCCCGCGTTCTCAGCCGCGGGCTAACTGCCGGATGCGGTCGCAGTTGCAGGGAAGTGCTATGCCATTCCAGCGCGGCACTGTCGCCGATGCCGCGCTGGAATGACACAAAGCCCTGTTTCCTTGGCCGGTCCGGATACTGAAAACCATGAAAAAGAGCAACTTACTCCGTTGCAGGGCTTGCCGCAACGGGTGACCGGCGAATCAGAATTCGCGCGATCCAGTGACCTGAAAATCACCCTTCAACGTATTGCATGTCGGAGCCGAAAAATTGGCCGCCAGAAATGCAAAATGCCTGCCCCAGCAATGCTGAAGCAGGCATCGAGGCCTCACGCGAAACCGTGCAAAACCAGGAATCGCGCTGCCATGCCAGCCAATCCTTACTTGCGCAGGCCCAGCTTTTCGATCAGGGCACGGTAACGGTCAGCGTCGTTGGACTTGAGGTAGTCCAGCAGGCGACGACGACGGCTCACCATGCGCAGCAGACCGCGGCGGCTGTGGTGATCCTTCATGTTGGCCTTGAAGTGCGGGGTCAGTTCGTTGATGCGGGTGGTCAGCAGGGCGACCTGAACTTCGGGGCTGCCAGTGTCGTTGGTGCCACGGGCGAACTGCTTGATGACTTCGGACTTGTTGATATCGGCGACTGCCATGATGATTTCCTTTCACTTGCGAACGCCACAGCGCGGGATGCGCCGCTTGCGTCGTGCCATGCATTAACAGGCATCTGCCTTCATACCGGCAGACGCCGGATGACGACAGCCGCGGATTATAACGGAAAAGCGGCACCAGCGGCCAACCCCAGCGCCGATCCCGCCTACTAAGCCTATGGGCGCTGCATACGACACGTGGTCGCCAGCGTGGTCTGGGCCGCCTTGAGCTTGCGCACAGTGCGGAAGCCGTATCCCGAGCCCTCATTGTCGAAACGCACTTCGCCGCCCTGACGCTCCATCACCGACACATACAGCGGTTGCAGCACCTGATGGTCTTCGGCGCGGATCGTGGCTTCATGGAAGTCGTTGACGTAGCGCATGTTTTCCAGCGAACGGGCGACCTTCACCGCATCGGTCGAGCCGGCCTTTTCAATCGCACGCGCCAGCATCTCGATCATCATCTGCATGCGCAGGTGCACGTAGTCGTCCTTGGGTTCCGGGTAGCGCGTACGGAATTGTTCGTAGAAAGCGTCCGACGCGGCGCCGCCGACGTTCGGATGCCACTCGGCCACCGCCAGCACACGACCCACACCGGCATCGCCCATCGCGGCCGGCGCACCAAGGCCATTGCCATAGAACGTATAGAACTTCGCCTGCAGCCCGCCTTCGCGCGCGGCCTTGACCATGAGCGTGAGGTCGTTGCCCCAGTTTCCCGTCACGACGGCGTCGGCACCACTAGCCTTGATCTTGGCGATATAAGGCGCGAAGTCCTTGATCTTGCCGATCGGATGAAATTCATCGCCGACCACCTGCACGTCCGGCCGCTTGGCCGACAGCATATCGCGCGCGGAGCGCGATACCTGTTGGCCGAAGCTGTAGTCCTGGTTCATCAGGTAGACACGCCGCACCGAGTGATCCTGACGGATGACCTCGGCCAGCGCCTGCATGCGCATGTCCGCGCTGGCATCGAAGCGGAAATGCCAGAAGCTGCAGTTTTCGTTGGTCAGGCTGGGATCGACCGCCGAATAGTTCAGGAACAGCACCCGCGCATCGGGCTGGCGCGCGTTGTGCCGGTTGATCGCCGCGACCAGCGCGCTGGCCACCGCGGAACTATTGCCCTGCAGGACGAACGGAATACCCTTGTCCACGAGGCTGCGGAACTGGATCAGGCTTTCGTCGACGTTGCCCTTGCTGTCGAACGTAACCAGTTCCATCGGCCGTCGGCCCTGCGCAGTCTTCACGCCGCCGCGCGCATTGACGCGCTCGATCGCAATGCGCAGATTGCGCACAACGGCTTCGCCGGCATTGGCGAATGGCCCGGACAGCCCGTCGATCATGCCAAGCCGGATCGGCTCCTGCGCCTGGGCGCCCGCTGCTATCCACATCAGGCCGGCTGCGAGCCAACCCTTTGCCAGTTTCCACATGCCAAGTCTCCGCGAAAGCGCGCATGGTAAGGCAGCGCCGCGCGCATCGCAAATCGCTACGCGGTGTCGCACCGCGCGGAAAAAGAAGCGGTCATGCACGAACTTGCCGCAAGTTCGCGGCGAAAAGATGCGTCGAATGCACGTCGGTCGCGTGAATCGCTACACTGCAGCCACTAGCATCGACATGAACCGAGGTAGCCATGAACCGAACCCTGAAGCGCGCCGGCCGCCGCATCGCCATGGTGGCATGCGTCGCGCTGCTGTCGGCTTGCGTCACCCTGATGCCTGTAGACGAGGGCCGCAAGCTGATCGGCTCGCCACAGGCAGCGGTGGCAGCCCGCTTCGGCCCGCCGCCAGAGGTATATGCCTTGCGCGATGGCACCACACGCTGGATCTATTCGAAGCAGCCGCTCGGCCAACAGGCCTACGCGGCAGACTTCGACCGCAACGGCAACCTGACCAACTTCCGCAATATGCTCGAGACGCCCGAGCTGTACAAGGCCGAGGTCGGCAAGTGGACCAAGCGCGATGTGCAGGAACACTTCGGCATGACGCGCGAGCCGGTCCAGTACTATCCGCGCATGGAGCGCGATGTCTGGACATACCGCTTCCGCCATGAGGGCGTGTGGCCATCACTGTTCAATTTCTATTTCGATCAGGACGGCATCCTGCGCCAGACGCAAATCACGCCAGACCCGCTTAATGACCCGGACCGCCGGCGGTGGTAAGCCGGCCCAATGAAAACTGCCCGCGGACCGCGTCTGGCGGCCGGCGGGCTGGTTCGGGCGTTGAGGCCGGATAGGCTCTTCGCCGCAGGCGCCACCCGGATTACGAGTGGCGCCACGATGCGGGTCTGAAAATCAGATCTGCGGATTGATCTTTTGCACGGCCTTGTCGTGCAGCTTGTTCAGGGCGGCCAGGTAGGCCTTTGCCGAAGCTGCAACGATGTCCGGATCGGTACCGACGCCATTGACGATGCGGCCGGCCTTGGACAGACGCACCGTCACTTCGCCCTGCGCCTCGGTGCCGCCCGTGATGGCGTTCACCGAATACAGCACCATCTCCGCGCCGCTGTTCACCTGCGATTCGATCGCATGCAGCGTAGCGTCGACCGGACCGTTGCCCTCGCCTTCACCGGAATGCTCCTGGCCGTCCATGTTGAACACGACGCGGGCATGCGGACGCTCGCCGGTTTCCGAGCGCTGCGACAGCGAAATGAAGCGATAGTGCTCATTGGCGTCGTGCTGGGCCTCGTTCGAAACGATGGCCATGATGTCCTCATCGAAGATCTCGGCCTTCTGGTCGGCGAGTTCCTTGAAGCGGCCGAACGCGGCGTTGACTTCAGCCTCGCTTTCGAGCTCGACGCCCAGTTCCTGCAGGCGCTGCTTGAATGCATTGCGGCCCGACAGCTTGCCCAGCACGATCTTGTTGGCGGTCCAGCCTACATCCTCCGCGCGCATGATCTCGTAGGTGTCGCGCGCCTTCAGGACGCCATCCTGGTGGATGCCCGATGCATGCGCGAACGCGTTGGCACCAACCACGGCCTTGTTCGGCTGCACCACGAAACCGGTGATCTGCGACACCAGCTTCGAGGCTGGCACGATCTGCGAGGTGTCGACACCGACATCGAGATTGAAGTAGTCGCGGCGGGTCTTCACGGCCATCACGACTTCTTCAAGGCTGGTGTTGCCGGCGCGCTCGCCGAGACCGTTGATCGTGCATTCGATCTGGCGCGCGCCGCCGAGCTTCACCGCGGCCAGCGAGTTCGCCACGGCCATGCCGAGGTCGTTGTGGCAGTGCACGGACCACACAGCCTTGTCCGAGTTCGGAATGCGCTCGCGCACCGAGCGGATCAGGTCGGCGTAGCCTTCCGGCACCGCATAGCCCACGGTGTCCGGAAGGTTGATGGTGGTCGCGCCCTCGGCGATCACGCCTTCGAGCACGCGGCACAGGAAGTCCATGTCGGAGCGGCTGCCGTCTTCCGGCGAGAACTCGATATCGTCCGTGAACTGGCGCGCGAAGCGCACGGCCAGGCGGGCCTGCTCATAGACCTGGTCCGGCGTCATGCGCAGCTTCTTCTCCATGTGCAGCGCCGACGTGGCGATGAACGTGTGGATACGGAACGAGTTGGCCGGCTTGAGGGCCTCGGCGGCACGCGCGATGTCCTTGTCGTTGGCACGGGCCAGCGAGCAGATCGTGGAATCCTTCACGACCTGGGCGATCGAGCGAATGGCTTCGTAGTCGCCGTTGGAGCTTGCCGCAAAGCCCGCTTCGATCACATCGACCTTCAGGCGCTCCAGTTGCTTCGCAATGCGGATCTTCTCCTCGCGCGTCATCGAGGCGCCGGGCGACTGCTCGCCATCGCGCAAGGTGGTATCGAAAATGATGAGTTTGTCAGACATTGTGGAGCTCCTGGGCTTTATCGTGTGCTGTCCCCGCCATCGTGCCGCCGGGTACCGCCTGTTCCACGCATTCGCTGCGAGTGAATGCAAAACGCCCCGGCGTGCATCGATGCAGGCCGGGGCGTTGGAAAATTCCTTGATGATTCCGCGCTAAGGTATGGATTGCCTCAGCGCGCGCGCGTCCCGACCTGATGGCCTAGTAGGCCACCTAGCGTGGTGTGGGCGAGTAGGGCTTGGCGCGAAATCATGGCAGGGAATATAGCGGAGTTGCCGCCCCCGTGCAAGATGGGCATTTCCCGGACGCAGCAGCGATCTCAGCCCTTCGGCGGAATCCGCAGCTTCTGGCCCGGATAGATCTTGTCCGGATGGGACAGCATCGGCGTGTTGGCTTCGAAGATGCGGTTGTATTCGGCGCCGTTGCCGTAGGCCGCTTGCGAGATGGCCCACAGGGTGTCGCCCTTGACCACCGTGTGCCACTGCGACTCGGTCGATTCCACGTTGACCGACATCTTGTCCTCGACCTTGTCGACGCCTTCGACGTTGCCGCAGCACAGGATGATCTTTTCCCGCGTGGCCTGGTCCGGCGCCACGCCGAACACGGTCACCAGGCCCTGCGAGCCGTCCACTTGCACCATCAACCCGGTGGCATCGAGACCCATCTTCTTGACGTACGCCTCGATGGCGTCGCCAGCCGCGCGGTTTGCTGCATCGACCTTTTCCGTCGATGCATCGGCCGCGGCGGCCTCTTGCGCGGCCTTGGCCTCGCCGGTGCCGAACAGCTTTTCCCCCGCTTCCTTGATGAAGTCGAACATGCCCATGACATCCTCCTGACGGTGAGTGAAAAAGACAGAATGCATGCCACGGTTGCGACCGTGGCAAGCCGGATCCGGAACAGCCGGCGAAAAGCACGAAGGGCGCCGGAGCGCCCTTCCCTGCCACAACGCTCAGTGCGAGCCGTTATCGCGCACTTTCTTTGCCACTCCCGGCTGGCCGTGGATGGCACGCCAGCCCCACAGCACGTAACCGGAAATCGCATACGCGACAAAGAGCGCAAACAGCGCCACCGGCGGATCCGTCGACACCAGCACGAACAGCACAAGAACGAGCACCATCATGCCAAACGGCACGCGGTAGCGGACATCCAGCGCCTTGCCGCTGTAGAACGGTGCGTTCGACACCATCGATAGCCCCGCGTACAGCGTGATACCGAAGGCCACCCACGGCATCCACAGCTCCTTGACGGGGAGCTTGTTGTCGATGACCAGCCAGACAAAGCCGGCCACCAATGCGGCAGCGGCCGGGCTAGGAAGTCCCTGGAAAAAGCGCTTGTCGACGACACCGATATTGGCGTTGAAGCGCGCGAGCCGCAGCGCCGCGCACGTGCAGTACACAAAGGCGGCGATCCAGCCCCACTTGCCCAGGTCGTGCAGAATCCATTCGTACATCACCAGGGCCGGCGCCACGCCGAACGATGTCATGTCCGACAGCGAATCGTACTGTTCGCCAAACGCGCTCTGCGTGTTGGTGATGCGTGCCACGCGTCCATCCATGCCGTCGAGCACCATGGCTGCGAAGATGGCGATAGCCGCCACGTCGAAGCGCATGTTCATGGCCTGCACGATCGCGAAGAAGCCGGCGAACAGCGCAGCCGTGGTGAACGCATTGGGCAGCAGGTAGATGCCGCGCCGGCGCGGCCGCTGGTAGACGATGTCATGGTCGTCGTCGACGGCATCGTCATCCAGGTCGTCTGTGCCGCGCAGCTGGTTATGACGGAACGGACGCAGATGCGTCACGTTTCCGCTGTTGGCCCGCTTGTTGCGGCGGTGAAAGGCAACCATTACAGCGCTCCTGTCTGGTTGTCGCTTACTTGACTTCGTCCAGCTCGGCAAGGATCGTCGACGATGCCGACACCTTTTCGCCGATGGTGACGCGCGGGCGCGCGCTCACGGGCAGGTAGACGTCCACGCGCGAACCGAAGCGGATGAAGCCATAGCGCTGGCCGCGCGACAGGCTGTCGCCGACCTTCGTGTAGCACAGGATGCGGCGAGCCACCAGGCCGGCCACCTGCACCAGCGTCACGATTTGCCCGTCTGCGGCGCGACGGATCACCACCGCATTGCGTTCGTTTTCCACCGATGCCTTGTCCAGGTCAGCGTTGACGAACTTGCCCGGAAAATATTCGAGCTTCTCGACCTTGCCATCGACCGAGGCGCGGTTCGAATGCACATTGAACACGTTCATGAACACGCTGATCTTCAGCGCTTCACGGCCGGCATAGGGATCCTGCACCTTCTCGACGACAACGATCCGTCCGTCGGCAGGGGCCAGTACGGCATTCGGCTGTGCAGGAATCGGCCGCGGCGGATCGCGGAAAAACTGGAGCACGAACAACGTGATGATCCACAGCGGCAATGCCCACCAGAAGCCCGCACTGGCGTGTACCAGCAGCGAGATAAGAAAGGCGCCAGCCAGAAACGGCCAGCCTTCACGGGCGATCAGCGGATGAGGATAGTTCATGCAGTGCTTGGTTCGTTGAGAGGAAAAGGCACCATCGTGCACTCAGATGCAGATGCGGCCACTGCCGGGGGAATGGCGCCGACGCAGAGCAGGATAAGGCACGCTCTGTCCAAAGTCTGACAAGGATAACAAAAAGCCGTTCAGGCCCCGCCAATCCCTTCCCAATATAGAAGGCATCCACGAAACACTGAACGGCTTTGGCCGGCCACCAAGATGGGCGGCGCGGCCTTCACGCTGACGGGCAGCTTAGTTCTTCGACTGGTCGACCATCTTGTTCTTGGCGATCCACGGCATCATTGCGCGCAGCTTTTCGCCAACCACTTCGATCTGGTGCTCGGCATTCAGGCGACGGCGCGACGACAGGGTCGGAGCGCCAGCCTTGTTTTCCAGCAGGAAGCTCTTGGCGTATTCGCCGGTCTGGATGTCCTTCAGGCACTGCTTCATGGCCTTCTTGGTCTCTTCCGTCACGATGCGCGGGCCGGTGACGTACTCGCCGTATTCGGCGTTGTTCGAGATCGAGTAGTTCATGTTGGCGATGCCGCCTTCGTAGATCAGGTCGACGATCAGCTTCAGTTCGTGCAGGCACTCGAAGTAGGCCATTTCCGGCGCGTAGCCGGCTTCCACCAGCGTTTCGAAGCCAGCCTTGATCAGCTCGACGGTACCGCCGCACAGCACGGCCTGCTCGCCGAACAGGTCGGTTTCGGTTTCTTCGCGGAAGTTGGTTTCGATGATGCCGGCACGGCCGCCGCCGTTGGCGGTGGCGTACGACAGGGCGACGTCACGGGCAGAGCCCGACTTGTCCTGGTACACGGCGATCAGGTGCGGCACGCCGCCACCCTGGGTGTACGTGGCGCGCACGGTGTGGCCCGGGGCCTTCGGGGCGATCATGATGACGTCCACGTCTGCGCGCGGCACCACGGCACCGTAGTGCACGTTGAAGCCGTGGGCGAAGGCCAGCGCGGCGCCTGCCTTGATGTTGTCGTGAACTTCGTTCTTGTACACGTCGGCGATCTGCTCGTCCGGCAGCAGGATCATGACCACATCGGCACCCTTCACGGCCTCGGCCACTTCCTTCACTTGCAGGCCGGCGTTGACGGCCTTGTTCCACGACGCGCCGCTCTTGCGCAGGCCGACCGTCACGTTCACGCCCGAATCCTTCAGGTTCAGCGCGTGGGCATGGCCTTGCGAGCCGTAGCCGATGATGGTGACGTTCTTGCCCTTGATCAGGGAGAGGTCGGCGTCCTTGTCGTAAAACACTTTCATGATAATTCCTTCAGTCTCAATCTTTGTATGAGGAGGCGGCATCATCGGGCGCATCGTGTGCAACCGGATCGCGCCGCCCGGGGGGATACTGCTTAAGCGTTGGGATGCGTTGCCAAACGTCCTGGTCAGACCTTCAGGATGCGCTCGCCACGGCCGATGCCCGAGCCGCCCGTGCGGACGGTTTCGAGAATCGCAGTGCGGTCGATGGCATCGAGGAAGGCATCGAGCTTGACGCCGTTGCCGGTCAGTTCGATGGTGTAGGTCTTCTCGGTGACGTCGATGATGCGGCCGCGGAAGATGTCGGCGGTGCGCTTCATTTCCTCGCGCTCCTTGCCGACCGCGCGCACCTTCACAAGCATCAGCTCGCGCTCGATATGCGCGCCCTCGGTCAGGTCGACCACCTTGACCACTTCCACCAGGCGGTTCAGGTGCTTGGTGATCTGCTCGATCACGTCATCCGAACCGCTCGTGACGATCGTCATGCGCGACAGCGAGGCATCTTCGGTCGGCGCGACCGTCAGCGTCTCGATGTTATAGCCGCGGGCCGAGAACAGGCCCACCACGCGCGACAGCGCGCCCGGTTCGTTTTCCAGCAGGACCGAAATGATGTGTCGCATTTACAGGTCCTCCGCGCCGAGCAGCATTTCCGAAATGCCCTTGCCCGCCTGGACCATCGGCCAGACGTTTTCAGTGGGATCGGTCTGGAAGTCCAGGAACACGGTACGGTCCTTCAGGCGGAAGGCCTCGCGCAGCGCCGGCTCGACGTCGGACGTCTTTTCCACACGCATGCCGACGTGGCCATAGGCCTCAGCCAGTTTCACGAAGTCGGGCAGCGCATTCATGTAGGAATGCGAGTAGCGGTTGTCGTACTCGATTTCCTGCCACTGGCGCACCATGCCGAGGTAGCCGTTGTTGAGCGAGCAGATCTTGACGGGGGTGTCGTACTGCAGGCAGGTCGACAGTTCCTGGATACACATCTGGATCGAGCCCTCACCGGTGATGGTGACGACTTCCTTCTCCGGAAACGCCTTCTTGATGCCCATTGCGTACGGCAGGCCTACGCCCATCGTGCCCAAGCCGCCCGAGTTGATCCAGCGGCGCGGCTCGTTGAACTTGTAGAACTGCGCGGCCCACATCTGGTGCTGGCCGACGTCGGAGCAGATGAACGCATCGCCCTTGGTCAGTTCCCAGATCTTCTCGACTACGTATTGCGGCTTGATGATCTCGGAGCTGCGGTCGTACTTGAGGCAGTCCACCGAACGCCATTGCTCGATCTGCTCCCACCACTTGGCGAGCGCCTCGCGCTTGGGCTTGACGTCGCTGGCCTGCAGCTGCGCGATCAGTTCCTGCAGCACGTCCTTGACGTTGCCGACGATGGGGATATCCACCTTGACGCGCTTCGAGATCGACGACGGGTCGATATCGATATGGACGATCTTGCGCGCCTGCGAGGTGAAGTGCGACGGGTTGCCGATCACGCGGTCATCGAAACGCGCACCGATGGCAATCAGCACGTCGCAGTTCTGCATGGCCATGTTGGCTTCATACGTGCCGTGCATGCCAAGCATGCCGACGAACTGCTTGCTGGTGCCGGGGAACGAGCCCAGGCCCATCAGGGTGTTTGTGACCGGGTGGCCCGTGAGGGCCGCGAGCTGGCGCAGTTCCTCGCTGGCGTTGGCCAGCACCACGCCGCCGCCGGCGTAGATGTACGGACGCTCGGCGCCCTGCAGCAGCGCCACGGCCTTGCGGATCTGGCCCGAGTGGCCCTTGTTGACCGGGTTGTACGAGCGCATGTCAAGCGACTTCGGGTACTCGTACTTGCAGGTGTTGCGCGAAACATCCTTGGGGATGTCCACGACCACCGGGCCCGGACGGCCAGTCGAAGCAATGTAGAAGGCCTTCTTGATGGTCGAGGCGAGATCGCGCACGTCCTTCACCAGGAAGTTGTGCTTGACGATCGGGCGCGTAATCCCGACGGTGTCGCATTCCTGGAAGGCATCCTGGCCGATCGCGTGGGTCGGCACGTTGCCGGTGATCACCACCATCGGGATCGAATCGAGGTACGCGGTGGCAATGCCCGTGACGGCATTGGTCACGCCGGGACCCGAGGTCACCAGGGCGACGCCCACCTTGCCGGTTGCCCGTGCATAGCCGTCTGCGGCATGGACCGCGGCCTGCTCGTGGCGCACCAGGATGTGCTCGAATTTCTTTTGCTTGTGAAGCTCGTCGTAGATATACAGCACTGCGCCGCCGGGATAACCCCAGACGTATTCAACGCCTTCTTCGGCAAGTGCATGAACGAGGATTTCCGCACCGATCATTTCGGGTGCGGCAGATGAATTGCTGTCTGCGTGGGAGAATTCCGCGCTGGGCATGTTCATTTCAGTCCTTTGCAATTTTCGGCAAAAAATTGTTTGGATGCTCTCTGCCGGGCTTGTGGCACGGGTTCAAGCGGTGCGCGTCTGCATGAGAAGACCGCCTCATAAGCGGTCTGATGAGACAACCACTGATGTCGTGTGAACCGTCGATGATACTGCAATGCACCAGCGCGGTCTACGGTCTTTTTGTGTCGTCCCGACGGCATTTTGAAGACCGCATCTTGTATTAAGCGCAATACAGAAGTGGTCATGCCCGCTTGTTTTTTGCTAGCATCGCACCACTCCGAGGTGTGCGGCGAGCCGTTCGCAGCACATCCGCCAGCACAGAGATAATGTTTTCCCCGCCTGCATGGCTACCGACCAGGAACTGTCCGATTTTCTCGCCAGCGTCGAGCGGCGCGCCTTCAAGCAGGCGGTATTTGCCGTGCGCGACGACGAAGCTGCGCTGGACATTGTCCAGGACGCCATGATCAAGCTCGCGGAAAAATACGGCGACAAGAGCGCCGCCGAGCTGCCTCCGCTGTTCCAGCGCATCCTCCAGAACACCATTCACGACTGGTTCCGCCGCCAGAAAGTCCGCAATACCTGGATATCACTGTTTTCCTCGCTGCGCGACGAGCGCGACGGCGACGATAACGACCTGCTCGATACACTCGAGGCCGAAGCCGGCACGGAAATGGCCGAAAGCAGTGCCGACAAGGTCGAGCGGGCGCAGGTCATGGCGATCATCGAACAGGAAATCCAGCGACTGCCCACGCGTCAACGGGAGGCATTCCTGATGCGTTACTGGGAGGATATGGACGTCGCCGAAACCGCCGCGGTCATGGGGTGCTCAGAAGGCAGCGTCAAGACGCACTGTTCCCGTGCCACGCATACCCTGGCGCAAGCATTGCGCGCACGGGGGGTCCGACTATGAGCAGAAACGACAGAGAAATCCAGGAACTACGCTTCGCGCATGAGGTTCGCACTGCACTTGATGCGGCCACCGACGATTTGCCGGCCGACGTGACCGAACGGCTCGCGGCAGCTCGTCGCATGGCGCTGGCCCACAAGAAGGCCGAGGCACCTGTGCGCGTGCCGCAGTATGCGATGCCGGGTGGCCACACGCCCTCGTTCGATGACGAGGAAGACACGCCGCTGCACCGGATCGGCGGCTGGCTGCGACGCGGTGCGCTGGTCTGGACGCTGGTCGCGCTTGGCGCCGGCCTGTTCGGCATCTATCACTGGCAGCAGCAGAAACGAGTCGAGGAACTCGCGGACATCGACGCCGCGATGCTGCTCGACGACCTCCCGCCGACGGCGTACGCCGACCAGGGCTTCCACGTGTTCCTCAAGCGCGGGCAATAGACATGGCCCGTGCGAATTTCCGCCCCGACGCACCACGCCGCCGGCTGGGCACCTTGCTGCTGGCCGGTTTGTGCGCAGCTGCCGCCTGGTGCGCGGCACCGACCGACGCACTGGCCCAGGGTCCAGCGTCCGCAGGGCAAGCCGCACAGGCGGTGAATGCTCGCCCGGCATGGTCCGAACTGACCCCGGTCCAGCAACGCATCCTCGGCCCGCTGCAGCCTCTGTGGGACACACTTCCCGAACTGAATCGACGAAAATGGCTGCGGATTGCCGAGCGTTATCCGAAGTTCTCGCCCGATGAACAGGCGCGCCTGCAGACACGCATGACCGAATGGGTCAAGCTGACACCGCAGCAGCGCCGTCTGGCGCGGGAGAACTACCAGATCACGCGGTCGTTGCCAGCGCAAAAGAAGGCGGAAGCCTGGGACAAGTACCAGCAGCTGCCTGAAGAGCAGAAGAAGAATCTCGCCGCCGCGGAACGCGTACCGCGCCGCCCCGGCGCTGTCAGTGCACTGCCGAGCGGCAAGCGCCTTCCCGCCGACACCAGCCGCCAGATTCATCAGGACAAGAAGTCCGCGTCGATAGCAGCCAGGCCGGCGTCGGCGCCGGCTGCCAAGGCCAGCACCGCCGATGCGTCCGGGACGGCCCCGGCCGCAACGCCTGCAGCGCCCGTTCCGGCTGCGCCTGCGGCGCCACCAGCGGTCATGGACGGCGCCTCGGAAGCAGCTGCCGCCACACAGGCCGACACCACGATCCGGCAGTAAGGGCGCCAACGCGCCCACCAGACGGGCATTTGGCATAATCGCCGGATTCCGCACGTGGCCTTGCAGTGCCTGCCACGACCGGTACGCCTGAACCAAGGTCTCCCGATTTCCGCGCCATGCCAGCCGCCACCCTCGCTCCGTCGTCCGCCAACGCCCCCCTCCCGACCGCGCCATCGCTGCGCCGCCGCATCGCCTGCATGCTGTACGAAGGCGTGCTGCTGTTCGGGGTGCTGAGTGCGTCAACCGCGCTCTTCCTGCTGGTCCGCCCGGCGCTGCAGAAACTCGGCCTCGACAGCCCGTACGCGATCCAGGGCTGGAGCTTCGTGGTAATGGGCCTCTACTTCACTTGGTTCTGGCAGCGCAGCGGCCAGACGCTGGCGATGCAGACCTGGCGCATGCGCATCGAAACCGCTGCCGGAGTGCCGCCGCGCTGGCCACAGTCCGCGTTGCGCTACGTGCTGGCGTGGCTCTGGCTGCCGCCATCGGCCGCGCTGGGGCATGCGCTCGGGCTCCTCAAAGGGCCCTTCGTCGGCGTTCTGGGCGCCGGATTGCTGATCTGGATCCTGCTGGCCTGGCTCGATCCGCGCCGCCAGTTCCTGCACGACCGTATCGCGCGCACGCGCCTCGTTGACCTGCGGGTTGACCTGCGTACGCCGCGCCCATGACCCTGAGCGCCGCCGGCGCCCGCCGCGTGGCGGTGGCACTGCAGGCGGCCACAGCAGCCGGCATTGGCTGGCAACTGACGCAGCACGCTGGCTGGCACTGGCCTGCGGCACTGGCTGCAGGCGCAGTGACGGTGCTCGGCGGGCTTGCCATTGGCATCGCGATCGCATTCGCCACGACGCAGCACGGCATCGGCGTTTCTCGCCAACAGCGGCCTCCCAAACCCGCACCGATTGCGCGCAGCAAGCAATCGCTGCCGCTGTCCGAAGCCATGCGCTGCTTTGCCATGGAATACATCGCGGTATTCCGCATGTTCAACTGGCTGCAACCGTTCTGCTCACACCGCCGCTACGCGGCACCTGACGATTCCCTCGCCTCTGACCAGACGCCTGCCGTGCTCCTGGTGCATGGCTATGCCTGCAACCACGCGGTGTGGCTTGACCTGCAGCCCGCGCTGGCGGCGGCGGGCTACCGTTGCGAGGCGATCGACATGGAGCCGGTTCTCGGCGACATCGACGACTATGCCGGTGCTTTGCTGCAGCATATCGAGCAGCTCACAGCAACAACAGGAAACGCACCGCTGCTGGTGTGCCACAGCATGGGTGGACTGGTCGCGCGCGCGGCACTCGCGAAAGCCGAGCGTGGCGTCTGCGCCGGCATCGTCACGCTCGGCACACCGCATCATGGCTGCGCCCTGGCCCGCTTCGGCGCGGGGCGCAATGCATGGCAGATGCGCTGCGGCAGCCCTTGGCTAACGGCTCTGGGCGATGCCGAGACGCCTGCCCTGCGCGCACGCATGGTTTCCATCTTCAGCTGGCACGACTCCATCGCGGGGCCGCCGTGCACAAGCTGGCTGGATGGCGCAAAGCACATTCCGCTGGCGGGCATTGGCCACGTATCGCTGCTGCGCGATCCGCGCGCCGTCGCGGCCGTGGTGGAAGCGCTGTCCACGCTACGCAATATGGCGGCCTGACAGTACCGCCCGACGCTGTCGGATCCCGGCAACGTTTCATATGTCAGTCATGTTTCCGACACGTCTTCGTCACGGCGCGCTGGCTGAATGCAGCCATTGCCGTCAACGGGGCTGCCATGGTTCAAGCCATCCGATCCGCACTCGGAGTTCTGTCGGGATTCACGCTCAGGCTGCGCGGCAGCCCTGACCCCGAGCTTTCCCAGGTCTTGTCGCGTATCGCCGCGCTGGCGGCCTTCGTGCCGCCACCGGCCGAGCCCGCCGCCATCCCGCCGCTGATACCTCCCGCCGATGCCGGCCAGCACTTTCCTCCGGAGCCGCACCCGATCCAGCATTACCGCGCGATCTGGCTGTCAGATATCCATCTGGGCACCGCCGGCTGCCAGGCTGATTACCTGCTCGACTTCCTCAAGCACAACGAATCCGAACGGCTCTATCTGGTCGGCGACATCATCGACGGCTGGCAGCTCCGGCGTGGCTGGTACTGGCCGCAGCGCCACAACGACGTGGTGCAGAAGCTGCTGCGCAAGGCGCGCAAGGGCACCGAGGTCATTTACGTGCCTGGCAACCATGACGAAGTCGCGCGCCAGTTCGATGGCCTGGCGTTCGGCGACATCACAGTGCGAGAGGAAGCGGTGCACGTGACAGCAACGGGCAAGCGCTTGTGGGTCGTGCACGGTGACCTGTTCGATGGCGTGGTGCAGCACGCGCGCTGGCTCGCCTACCTCGGCGATTCGCTCTACACGGTGATACTGGCGATGAACCGCCATTTCAACCGCATCCGCGCGCGGCTCGGCTTCCCGTACTGGTCGCTGTCGCAATACCTGAAGCACCAAGTCAAGAACGCGGTGAACTACATCAGCTCGTTCGAGCATGCAATGGTCGACGAAGCGCGCCGGCGCGGCTGCGACGGCGTGGTCTGCGGCCACATCCACAAAGCCGAAATCCGCGAGGTGAACGGCCAGATCTACTGCAACGACGGCGACTGGGTGGAAAGCCTGTCCGCACTGGTCGAGACCATGGAAGGCGAGCTGAAGATCGTGTACTGGACCACGCTGCTCGACCCGCTCGAGGCCCGTCCGCGCAAGCGCCGGCGCGTTGCCGCCATCAGCGGTTGAGCGGCACGCCAAACCGCTACCCTCCCTAGAACGCGGCTACACATCGAGGAGCCCGCATGAAGATCCTGATCGTCACCGACGCCTGGGAACCGCAGGTCAACGGCGTGGTGCGCACGCTCAAGTCCACCCGCCGCGAGCTGGAAGCCATGGGCCATACGGTCGACATGATCACGCCGCTGGAATTCCGCACCCTGCCCTGCCCGACCTATCCCGAGATCCGCCTGTCGCTGATGCCCACGAGCCGTGTGGCAAAGCGCATTGACGACTTTGCGCCGGACGCCCTGCATATCGCCACAGAAGGCCCGCTCGGCCTGGCGGCGCGCCGCTACGCGCTGCGCCGGCGCATGCCATTCACCACGGCCTATCACACGCGCTTTCCGGAGTATGTGCACGCGCGCTTTGGCATTCCACTGTCGTGGACGTACCGCTTCCTGCGCTGGTTCCATGGCCAGGCACAGGCCGTGATGGCGCCCACCCCCGTGGTACTGGACGACCTGCAGCGCTATGGCATCGGCCACTGCGTGCTGTGGACGCGCGGCGTGGATCTCGACGTGTTCAAGACGCAGCGCGTCAACGTACTCAACACCGCGCATCCGATCTTCCTGTACGTTGGCCGAGTGGCCGTGGAAAAGAACGTGGAAGCCTTCCTGGCGCTGGACCTGCCGGGCTCCAAATGGGTGGTCGGCGACGGCCCGGCGCTGGCTTCGCTGCGCGCGCGCTACCCTGGCGCGAACTACCTCGGTGTGCTGAGCCAGCCAGAACTGGCCAGGGTGTATGCTTCGGCTGATGTCTTCGTGTTCCCGAGCCGCACCGACACCTTCGGGCTCGTACTGCTCGAAGCGCTGGCCAGCGGCCTGCCGGTGGCGGCCTATCCGGTCACCGGCCCGATCGACGTGCTTGGCGACAGCCCGGCCGGCGTGATGCATGAAGACTTGCATGAAGCCTGCCTGGAAGCGCTGCGCATCGACCGCGCCACCGCCCGCGCCCATGCCGAGCGGTTTTCGTGGCGCGCCGCCTCCGAGCAGTTCCTGGCGCACCTGCGTCCGCTTTCGGCCGGCGGCAGTACCGGCAGCGCGGGCGAGATGCCAACCCAACCAGCCTCGCACAACTATGTCGAAACCCACTCAGCCGCTGCCGTCCGACCCGCCGCTGCGGGCACAGGCACCTCGTCCGCCAAGCAGTGACTATTCGATCGAACAGAACCCGCACAAGGGCAACCGCGGCCTGGCCCGCGCCTGGCATGCCGCGCTGAATTCGCTGTCCGGCCTGCGCTACGCGGTGCTCGAAGAAAGCGCATTCCGCCAGGAACTGACGCTGGTGGCGATTCTCACGCCGTGCGCGTTCGTGCTGCCCGTCGGCACGGTCGAGCGCATCATGCTGCTGGGCACGCTGCTCGTGGTGCTGATGGTGGAATTGCTGAACTCGAGCGTCGAGGCGGCGATCGATCGCATCTCGCTGGAGCGGCACAGCTTGTCCAAGCGCGCCAAGGATTTCGGCAGCGCCGCGGTCATGCTGGCGCTGATCCTGTGCGGCGGCACGTGGATCGCCATTGCCGGGCCGCACGTGCTGCACTGGCTACGCCAGCTCGGGGGCTGAACGCTGGCGCCCCGGAAGGGCGGCCGGGGCAGGCAGGCCGATTGCTTATAATCGCTACCCTGCCCCGATTTACCGATCGCCCGGACGCCCATGGAACCCAAACCGCAAACCGGCCCCCGCCGCACCAGGGACCGCATCCTCGACGTCTCGCTGCGCCTGTTCAACGAAGTCGGCGAACCCAACGTCACCACGACCACCATTGCGGAGGCAATGGAGATCAGCCCCGGCAATCTCTACTACCACTTCCGCAACAAGGACGACATCATCAATTCCATCTTCGTGCTCTTCGAGCAGGAGATGGAACGCCGCCTGAAGCTGCCCGACGATCACAAGGCCACGCTGGACGAAAGCTGGGGCTACCTGCAGTACATGTCGGAGTTCCTGTGGAACTACCGCTTCCTGTACCGGGACATCAACGACCTGCTTGCGCGCAACCGCATGCTGGAGACCAACTTCAAGCGGATCGTCGAGCAGAAGAAGCGCTTTGCGCTGGAGATCTGCCGCCAGTTCATCGAAGATGGCGAGATGGAAGCCACGCCCGAGCAGGTGGAAGCGATTTGCACGAACATCGTCGTGATCGCCACGTACTGGCTGTCGTTCCAGTTCGTGCAGCGTCCGCGCCAGTACAACGACCCCGAGCAGATCCGCGGCTATCTGCACGGTTCCAGCTACCACATCTTCTCGATCCTGGCGCCGTACCTGCGCGGCCGTGCGCGCGATGCGTTCGACCAGCTCGCGCGCGACTACGCGGCGTCCAAGGCGGCCCAAGAAAACCAGTCAGACAAGGACAGGAAGTGAAATCCGTTTGCGTGTATTGCGGTTCCAGCCCCGGCAACCGCCCCGAATATGCCGACGCCGCATGTGCGCTCGGCAAGGCTCTCGTCGAAAACGGCATGTCGCTGGTCTACGGTGGCGGCAAGGTCGGCTTGATGGGCATCGTTGCCGATGCCGTGCTCGAGCATGGCGGCAGCGCCATCGGCATCATTCCCGACGCGCTGATGCAGAAGGAAGTCGGCCATCGCGGCCTGACCGAGTTGCATGTCGTGCGCAATATGCACGAGCGCAAGCAGATGATGGCCGACCGCGCCGATGCCTTCATCGCCATGCCCGGCGGCGTCGGCACCTTCGAGGAACTGTTCGAGACCTTCACATGGCTGCAGCTGGGCTACCACGCCAAGCCGGTCGGCCTGCTCAATGTGGCGGGCTTCTATGACGGCATGCTCGGCTTCATGTCGCATGCCGTGCAGGAAGGCTTCCTCAAGCAGGTGCATGCCGACCTGCTGCGCGTGGCCGACACGCCGGCCGCGCTGCTGGCAAAGCTGGCCGACGCGCCGCGCGTGCGTGTCGACAAGTGGCAGGAACACCGCGACGAGACCTGAGCAGCGTCTCCCAGGCCGGGCGCCGCGATCAGAACCGCGAGCCCGGCTCCTTCAGGAATGCCACTTCCTCCGGCGTGCTCTGCCGGCCCAGGATGGCATTCCGGTGCGGAAAGCGCCCGAAGCGCGCGATCACCGCGCGATGCTTTTCCGCCCATTCGACCACGTCGACCTTGCCGGCCGTCACATCGCGCAGCTGCGTCATGAGCCTCACACATTCGTCCTGGTCCTGAAGCGATTCCGAGTGTTCGAACGGCATGTAGCAGAACATGCGGTGAAAGCCCGTCGGCAGCTCCCGATCCATGCCGCCATCGACCATTCGCCGCGCCAGGTCGAGCGCCTGGGCATCGGTGGCGAAGCTGCGCGGATCGTTGCGGAACAGGTTGCGCGGGAACTGGTCGAGCAGCACCACGCGGGCGCACGCGCCTTCGTGCGTGGCGCACCAGTCCTCGCCCTCGTCGGGATCGCCCGAGTGCGCGGCTTCCCACAGCGTCAGGAAGCGCGTGCGGATGACGTCGTCGAGCGCAGCCGACTTGGTGAACCATTCCGGCCGAGCGATATTCCATTGCGGCGAGCCATGGTGGCCAAACCAGAATTCCAGCAGCTCATGGGCAGCTGCGGGCAATTTGTCTTGCATCGTCCCACCCTTTCTCGAAATGATCCGGGCCGCTTCAGCGGGCCACGTTGCGCATCCAGTCGGCGGTCTGGAAGAAGGCCTGCATCAGACGCATCTGCAGGTCCTCGGACAGGCCGACGTCCTGCATCGCCAGGGCCATGCAGCGCATCCACTGGTCGCGCTCGCTGATGCCGATCTCGAACGGCATATGGCGCGCGCGCAGGCGCGGATGGCCAAAGCGCTCGATGAAATGATTGGGGCCGCCCAGCCAGCCGCACAGGAACCAGAACAGCTTGTCGCGCGAGCCGTCCAGCGAAGCCGGATGCAGCGCACGCAGGCCCGCGAATTCGGGCTCCAGGTCCATCAGGTCGTAGAAGCGGTCCACCAGTTCGCGCACGCGCGCCTCGCCGCCGACCAGGTCGAAGGCGGTGACCTCGGTGCCGGCCTGGCCGGTGGATTCAGGTTCGGTATTCATTCAGATACTCGCAAACTTCAGGCGGCGTTCCGAGGCATTCCGGAGCATTACGCGTCACGCAATGTCGCCAGCGCCGGCTGGCGCAGCACATCGCGCAGGCCCAGCCAGCCGCCCGCAAAAGCGCACAGCATGCCAGAAACCACGCCGGTCGGCACGATCCACGGATTGAAGCGGTAAGGGAAATCGAAGACGTGCTGGGACAGGCCCCAGCCTACGGCGATTGCGCCGATGCTCGCGAGCAGGCCCGCAAGCCCGCCGACTACCAGGAATTCGGCGTACTGCGTCTGCTTGACCTGCGCCGCCGAAGCCCCAAGTGCCTTGAGCAGCCCGGCATCGCGCATGCGTTCGTCGCGCGCGCCTGAGAGTGCCGCGTATAGCACGGTGATCCCGGCCACCAGTGTGAAGACGAACAGGAACTCCACAGCGGCAATCACCTGATCCACCACGGCCTGTATCTGCCGCAGGATCAGGTCGGTGTTGACCACCGTGATGTTGGGAAACGCCGCGATCAGGCGGTTGCCGAGCGCCGCGCTCGCTGGCGGCAAGTGGAACGAAGTGATGTAGGTCTCGGGCAATCCATGCATGGCGGATGGCGGCAGGATCACGAAGAAATTGACACGCATCGACCCCCAGTCGAGCTTGCGCAGCGACGTGACCGGCGCCTGCACGGTCTGGCCGGCCACGTCGAAGCGCAGGGTGTCGCCCAACCGGATGCCCAGCGTCCTGGCGATGCCCTCCTCCACCGATGCGCCGGCGCCCGTGCCATTGGACCAGCGCCCGGCCACAACCTGGTTGCCCTCGGGCAGCGCGTCGGTATAGGACAGGTTGAACTCGCGCTCCACCAGGTTGCGCGCGCGGCCCTCGGCAAAGCTGTCGGCGCGTATCGCGCGTTCGCCGATATGCGTGAGGCGGCCCCGCACCATCGGATAGAGCAGGTCATGGATGCCTGCCGTGGCCAGCATGCCGCGCAACGGCTCGCGCTGGTCCGGCTGGATGTTGATGATGAAGCGGTTGGGGGCATCGGCCGGCGTGGCACTGCGCCAGGAATCGACAAGGTCGTTGCGCGTCATGCCCAACAGCAGCAGCGCCATCAGGCCGATGGCCAGCGCCACCGTCTGCAGCACGGTCACGGCGCGCCGGCGTTCCAGCACGGCCAGCGCAAAGCGCCAGCCCACCGCCGAGCGCCCCGCCAGCCTGCCACGCAACGCGCGTGACAGCAGCATCAGCATGCCGAGCGCCAGCAATGCAAAGACAGCCCCGGCGCCGGCAAACCCGCCCGCCGTGGTCAGGCCGAGCCGCAGGTCGCGCGCCGCCACCAGCAGCAAGCCGATAAAGGCGCCAAGCCCGAGGGCATAGGCTGCCCATGCCGACACCGGCGGCGGGCCGATATCTCGGCGCAGCACGCGCAGCGGCGCCACGCGCGTCAGCGCCAGCAACGGCGGCAAGGCAAAGCCGGCCAGCAGCACCAGACCCGCCAGGATGCCGACCGTTGCTGGCAACAGCGAAGGCTGCGGCAACGACACTTGCAGCAGGCCGCCAAGCGACAACAGCAGTCCGTAGTGGGCCAGGTAGCCAAGCACCACGCCCACCACTGAGCCGGCCGCCCCGAGCAGCAGGAACTCGATGCCGAACGCCGCCAGGATCTGCCGGCGCGACAGCCCCATGCACTTGTAGACCGCGCAGGCGTCGGTGTGCCGCTGCATATAGCGGCGCGCCGACATGGCGATCGCCACCGCGGCAATCATCGACGACAGCACCGCCACCAGCGACAGGAAGCGCTCCGCGCGGTCCAGCGTGGCGCGCATCTGCGGCTGGCCTGATTCGAGCGACTCCACGCGCGTGTTGCGCAGCTTGAGCCGCTTGATCTCGTCGTCCGCCCAGCGCTGGTAGGCCTTGTCGGCAGCGTCCGTACCCGCTACGAGCAGGCGGTAGCTCACGCGGCTGCCCCAGCCGATCAGGCCGGTGCTGTCGAGATCGGACAGCGGCAACAGCACGCGCGGCGCGAAATTCATGAACCCCGCGCCTCGATCCAGTTCCTGGGTCAGGATGCGGTCGATGCGGAACGTACGGTTGCCAAGCTGGAGCGCGTCGCCAATGCGCAGCCCCAGCGCGCTCAGGAGTGCCTCGTCCACCCAGACCGTGCCCGGCGCGGGAGTGCCTTCGGCGGCCTGCTCGGGGCCGCCCGGCGTGGCGGCCACCTTCAGCTTGCCGCGCAGCGGATAGCCAGGGCTGACCGCCTTGAGCGCGGCGAGCTGGCTAGGCGCCTCGGCGCCGGGGGCGGCATCGGCACGGCGGGCCGTCGCCATGCTCGGGAACGTCACCGTATGCGCCACGGAAAGGCCGGCCTGGGCTGCGCGTGTGGAAAAGCCAGCGTCGAACGGCTGGTCCGATACCAGCAGCACGTCCGCGGCAATCATTTGCCGAGCATCGCGCTCCAGTCCCAGGCGCATGCGGTCGGCCAGGAAGCCGACGCTGGTCAGCGCCGCAACCGCCAGCACCAGCGCGAATAGCAGCAGGTAAAGCTCGCCGGCGAGCCAATCGCGCCGGGCCATGCGCAAGGCCTGGCGCCAGGCTGAAAATCGCCGTCCGTGCGACACGGACCTGGCAATGGCTCGGGAAACAGCGGTATTGGGGACGGAAGCGGGCTCGTTCGGCATCAGTCTTGGTTTCAGTCTCGTTCGGGTGCTGCCGGCGCCTGGAGCACGCAGCATGGGTTCTGGGGGCGCGCTCAGGTTCGTCTTGCGGGCGGGCCCGAGCGGTTGCGCAAGCTCGCATGCAGGCGGCGCACTCCGCGCCAGAGCTTGGGCAGCAGCCAGATGGCCACCAACAGGAAGACGGCCAGCACGACGAGGAACAGCACTGGCAGGAAAAAGGCCAGCAGCAGGCTGCCGGTCGCCGTCACGTCCTCAGTGAATGAGGCCGCCCAGTTCGAAAACGGTTCCGGCGAGACATTGATCAAGGCACGCGTGCCGGCCTTGGCGACGTGGGCCGTACCGGCCAGGGTGCCGCCGACCAGGCCCGCCGCGACCATCCATTGCGGATCCAGCTGGCCGAACGCGGCCGCGGCAAGGATCGCGCCGGCCGGGATCCGCACGAAGGTATGGATGCTGTCCCAGACCGAGTCGAAGCCAGGGATCTTGTCGGCGATGAACTCCGCCAGCGCGAGCACCGCGGCCACGCCGATCACCCACCACGATTCGAGCGCTTGCAGCCCGGGCGGCAGGTGCAGCCAGCCTAGCCGCGACAACACGCCCGCGGCCAGGACAGCGAGGTAGAGGCGAAAGCCGCTGGCCCAGGACATGCCTGCGGCCAGGGCGGCGGTTTCCAGCATGGTGCTCCTTGCGTTGGCGGGCGATCGCCCTATTCAGGCCATCGCAAAGAGTGTAGCGCGATCAGGCGCGGCTCAGCCGCCTTCCTTACCGTCGGCTCCATACCAGGGCAAGGCCTCCTGCGGCGTCAGCACGCCGGCCGGCTCGGCCATGGTGTAGCCCGGCAGCGCTTCGATCCGGCGCGCGAACGCCGGATCGGCCAGCAGGGCGAGCAGGCCCGACATCCAGCCCGCGGTCTGGTCGTTCTTGCGCAGCGCCAGGTAATACGCCTCTCGCGTGAGCGGTACAAAGGCCAGTCCCAGGGCCTCGGCGTTCATGCGCAGTCCGAAACCGACCTGCGCGCGCCCGGCGTGGACCGCTTCCGCCACCTTTTCATTGCTGAACTCGGGTTCTTCGTACCCGGCGATCTGGTCGGGATACAGGCCTTGCGCGGCCAGCAACTGATCGAACAGCATGCGCGTGCCGGAACTGCGCTGCCGGTTGATGAAACGCGCCTCGGTGCGCACGAGATCACGCAGGTCGTGGATTTCAGTGCTCAACTCCGGCGACACGATCAGGCCCTGTTCGCGCC
Source organism: Cupriavidus sp. C1SS-2L (assembly GCF_057073735.1). Taxonomy (NCBI): domain Bacteria; kingdom Pseudomonadati; phylum Pseudomonadota; class Betaproteobacteria; order Burkholderiales; family Burkholderiaceae; genus Cupriavidus; species Cupriavidus sp. C1SS-2L. Next base: position 1,009,769 of record NZ_CP172708.1, on the reverse strand, counting down.
ACGCCAGCCGCAGCAGGCGCACCGACGCTGGCCGCAGCCATTTGCGCAATGTCAGGTGGGCCACCGAGCCGGCGGTCTGCACGGGCGAGACATAGAAGCCAGCCAGTTCGGACTGCCGCTCCTGCAGGCAGATCAGCCCCTCGACACTGCCGCAGAACACCGTATCAAGCTGAAGCCCCGATGGCTGGTCCCTGAGCGCACCGGCCAGTACCTCGATGGCGGGATCGTGGCTCCCCGAAAAATGCACGCAGGTCTGCGGCTGGGCGGCATCGTCGAGATCAGCGATGAACTCGGCCATGGCGCGCTGCACGGCCGGATCGAGGGTCTCGCGCAACCGCATCTCCGCACGCAGCAGCCGCTCGCCAAAGCGCGTCAGCGACGCACCCCGCCCGCGCTCCATATCGAGCACGGACCGGCCCAGCATGGCCTCCCACGTCCGCATCACGCCCCAGGCATGGCGGTAGGACAAGCCGATCTCGCGCGCCGCGCGGTGCAGCGAGCCGGTTTCGCGCACGGCCTTGAGCAACTGGAACACCTTGCCGTTGGCGCGCGGATTGTCGTCCGCAGCAACGACCGGAAACAGGTCAAAGCGAAATGTCATATGTTTCGCCTTGCATATTTACACATCGATTCCGCTTCGCACACAATGAACCACCCCGTTTTTATGTCGCTTTTTTTCCATTCTCCACGACCCGCCATGGCATGGCAATTATGTTTATCGAAACATAAATCAAGGAACCACACATGTCACGGATTGCATTTCGCAGGCTTCCCGTTCTGGGCAGCATTACCTGCCTGATGGCGCTCTCCGTCGCACAGGCCGGTGAACTGAAGCTGGCTACCACGACGAGTACCGAGAACTCCGGCCTGCTCAAGTACCTGCTGCCCAAGTTCGAGCAGAAGAGCGGCGTGAACGTGAAGGTCATCGCCGTCGGTTCGGGCAAGGCCATGAAGATGGGCGAGATGGGCGACGTGGACGTGCTGCTCGTGCACGCGCGCAAGATGGAAGATGAATTCGTGGCGGCCGGCTACGGCGTCAATCGCCGCGACGTCATGTACAACGACTTCATCGTCGTGGGGCCGGCCAGCGATCCGGCCGGCATCAAGGGCGGCAAGGACGTGCTGGCGGGCTTCCGCAAGCTCGCCGGCAGCGGCAGCAAGTTCATCTCGCGCGGGGACAACTCCGGCACCGACGTAATGGAGAAGGACTACTGGAAGCAACTCGGCATCGAACCGAAGGGGCAACCGTGGTATGTCAACGCGGGGCTTGGCATGGGCGAGGTGCTGACCATGGCCGCCCAGATGCCCGCTTATACGCTGTCGGACCGCGCCACCTATGGCGCCTACCGCGCCAAGACCGGCCTGGCGATCGCCGTGCAGGGCGATCCGAAGATGTTCAACCCGTACGGCGTCATCGCGGTCAATCCGGCCAGGCACCCTGGCACCAACTACCCCGACGCAATGAAGCTGGTGGAGTGGATTACCTCGCCGGAAGGACAGCGGGCCATTGCCGGCTACAAGGTCGAAGGGGAACAGCTCTTCTTCCCGGACTACAAGGGCAAGTGAAGGTTGGGGGGCTCGCCAAACCGGGCGCCCCCCCGTCCCTCACCGCTCTCACGCCTTCTCCCTCTGCCCCCGAAAGTCCTTCGAATGAATCCCGTGCTTCTTCAGCAGCATCTGCAGATGCGAACGGTTCATGTCGCACCGCCGCGCCAGCTCGGCAACGGTACCGCCCACTTCCTGCAGCCCCCGCTCCAGAAACGCGCGCTCCGCTTCATCGCTGGCAGCGCGCTTGGCTTCGCTCAGCGACGTCGGCAGCGCTGACAACGCACCAACCGGCCCGATCGGCACCACGGCCAGCGCGGCCGGCTTCGGACGAATGTCCACCGGCAGGTGGACAAGATCCGCCGTATCACCGGCCAGGCACGACACCCGGTACAACAGATTGCGCAGCTCGCGGATGTTGCCCGGATACTCGTAATGCATCAGGAAGTCGCGCAGCCTCGGCGTAAGCTTGACCGGGCGCCGCTTGAGCATGCCCGCCGCTTCGTCGCTGAAATAAGAGACCAGCAACGGGATCTCGTCGCGCCTCTCGCGCAAAGCCGGCAGCGATACGTGGATCACGCTGAGCCGGTAGAACAGGTCCTCGCGGAACGTTCCTTCCTTGCTCATGCGCCGCAGGTCCTTGTTGGTCGCAGCGACGATCCGGGTGTCGACGGCGATCAATTCGTCCGAGCCCACGCGCTGGATCTCGTGCGCTTCGAGCACGCGCAGCAGCTTGACCTGCCCCGTCAGCGGCAGCTCGCCGATTTCGTCGAGGAAGATGGTGCCGGTGTGGGCGCTCTCGAACTTGCCGCGCCGGTCGTTGCTGGCGCCCGTGAACGCGCCCTTCTTGTGGCCGAACAGTTCGGACTCGAGCAGGCTGTCCGGAATAGCGCCGCAGTTGACCGAGATGAACGGCCGCTCCTGCCGCGAACCGTTGGCATGGATGACCTTGGCCATCAGCTCCTTGCCGGTGCCGCTTTCGCCGTCGATCAGCACGGGAAGATCGGTAGGCGCCGCCTTTTCGGCAATCTCCAGCGATTCGAGCAGCTTCGGGTTATCGCCGAACGTCCCTTCGAAGATAAAGCTGCGCTCGAGCAGCGCCTGCCGGCGCTCGCGCGGCATGCGTTCGATTTCCTCCTGCACGGGCGCCTCACCGCCCGTTGCGGCCTGCACGAAACGCTCCTTGTGCGACAGCCCCATCACCTCATCGCGCAGCGTGGTGGTCTGCTTGAGCAGCTTCTCGATATCGGTGCGCTCGAGCCGCGACGACCAGCGCAGCGTGGAGCGCAGGATCTCGAGCTTCTCGATCAGCCCCGCGAACGAGACGGTGGAGGTGCCGGCGGCGGCAGGCGGATGGGCGCCCTGGTTATATAGCTTCATGCTGAGCTCAGTTGCTTTTGCACCAGCTGGTAGTACATGCCCTTGCGGTCGAGCAGTTCATCGTGACGGCCCTGCTCGACGACGGCGCCTTCGTACAGCACCAGGATCTTGTCGGCCTGCATGATGGTGCTGAGGCGGTGCGCGATGATTACCGCCGTGCGCCCGCGCAGGATCTCCTGCATGTTCGCGAGGATATTACTCTCGGACTGCGTATCGAGCGCCGACGTCGCTTCGTCAAACACCAGCAGGCGCGGGTCGTGATACAGCGCGCGCGCAATGCACAGCCGCTGGATCTGCCCGCCCGACAGGCCCATGCCGCGCTCGCCCACGATCTGTTCATAGCCGAGCGGCAGCTTGGTGATGAACGGGTGCGCGTCCGCCATCCTGGCCACTTCCTCGATGCGGCGGCGGTCGGGGCTTTCGTCGCCGCAGGCGATGTTCTCCGCGATGGTGCCGGAGAACAGCAGGTTGGTCTGCATCACGTAGCCGACCTGGGCACGGTAGAACTCGGTGTCGATCATGCCGATTTCATAGCCGTCCACCTTCATCGAGCCTTCGGTAGGCCGGTAGAAGCCGACCAGCAGCTTGGCGAGCGTGGTCTTGCCCGAGCCGCTGCGCCCGACGATAGCCACCATCTCGCCCGGCTTGATATGCAGGCTGATGTTCTCGAGCACATAGGCGGTGTCCTCGCCGCCATAGCGGAAGTACAGCCCGTTCATCTCGATCTCGCCTTGCAGGTCGGGCAGCAGCACGCGCGACATCACGTCCTGCGGCTTCTGTTCGGGCTCGAGGTCCAGCACGTCGCCAAGCCGCTCCATCGCCACGCCGGCATCATTGAGCTGGCCCCACAACGCGACCAGCCCCATCAACGGCGCGAGCACACTGCCCATGAACGCATTGAAGGCGATCAGCTGGCCGATCGTCAGCTCGCGCTGCAGCACCAGCGTGGCGCCCACCCACAGCACGGCGATGGTGGTCGCCGCATTGAGCAACTGGCTGATCATGCCGACGAGGATGTGGAAGGCCTGCGCCTGGTACTGCTTTTCCAGCGCCTTCGCATACTTGGCTTCCCAGCGCAGGCGGACAGGCCGCTCGATGCCCATGCCCTTCACGGTCTCCGCGCCGCCAAGCGTCTCCATGAGATAAGCCTTGGCGTCCGTCGACGCAGCGAACACCTCGCGCGCGTAGGTCTTGACCTTGGGCGTCACCACCACGGTCAGCGCCGCGATCGGGATCACGAACGCGATCAGCAGCAGCGTGAGCTTGACGTTGTAGAGAAACATGATGGTGAAGTAGATGAACACCATCAGCAGGTTCAGCGCCGTCGTCACCGTGGATTCGGTCAGGAATGCGCGGATGGTCTGGTTCTCCTGGAAGCGCGCGAAGATGTCGCCGGTCTTGCGCTTGGCGAAGAACGACAGCGGCAGCGACAGCGTGTGCTTGAAGAAGTGCGACATCATGGCGAAATCCATGTTGCGCACCATGAAGTTGGCCAGGTACGCGCGGATCGTCGACATCAGTTGCGAAAACAAGTTCGCGATGATGAGCCCGACGATCAACAGGTGCAGCAGCCCGATATTCTGGTGCACCACCACGCCATCGAGGATGTTCTGGATGATGAGAGGCGGCACCACGCCGAGCACCTGGATCACGAAGGTGGCCAGGAACAGGTGCGCGAGGATCTTTTTGTACGGCGCCAGATAGCTGATAAAGCGCAGCCACGGCGAGCGCTGCACCGACAGCTGCGCCATGCTTTCGCCGGGGCTGAACAGCAGGCAGGTGCCGCTCCAGCCGCGTTCGAACTCTTCGGCGCTCATCTTGCGGAAGCCGATACCCGGGTCCGCCACCCATACCCAGCGCGCCGAGACGCCGTACACGATCACATAGTGGTAGCCCTCCCAGTGCACGATGAACGGCAGCTCGAAGCCCATCAGCGACTCGCGCGTACACTGCACGCCGCGCGTGGTGAAGCCGAGCGATTCGCCGGCGCGCGCGAGGCTTTCCAGCGTGGCGCCCTGCGTGGTCACGTTGGCAAGTTCGCGCAGCTTGCCAAGCGACATCGGAATCCCGTAGTGCCGGCAGATCATGGCCAGGCAGGCGGCACCACAATCCATCTCCTCGGCCTGCTCGACAAGCGCAAACCGGCGGATCAGCCGCTCGCCAAGCTCCGGCTTGGATTGCAGGTCGAGCAGCACCGGACGCTTGCGGCGCTCGGCGAGCTTCTTCTGCCGATGCAGCTCGCGATCGACCACGCGGATGCGCTCTTCGAGCACTTCGCGCAGGCGCGGATTGCGTTCCAGGATGAGCTGCACGGTCTTTTCGGGGATCACCAGCAGGCGGACATCGGTCTCGGCGATGGCCGAGGCGATCTGCTCCTGCCGCATCACGCACGCGCGCTCGCCGAAGATATCGCCCTGCCCGAGCGTGGCCAGCGGAAACTCGTCATCGTCCTCATTGCGCACGATGCGCACGGCGCCCTGGCGCACAACGTAGAGCCGGCGGTCGTCGCGCCCGTCCTGCTTCAGGATCTCCTTGCCTGCGGCCACGCGCTTGACGCCCACGCTGCGCACCGCGTCTTCCAGCTCGCGCCGGTCCAGCTTGCCGCGCAGGTCGAACAGCCGGGCCACGAAGCCGCCGGCCGAACTGATCGCCACATAGCTCGTGATGAACGCCAGCGCCGCCTGGTTGCGCGCCACGACCTTCTCGCCCACGCTGCGCGGAATCATCAGCAGCTCGGTCTTGCCCGATGCGCGCACCGACGATTCATGGTGATAGTCGCGCAGCAGCCCGACATCCGCGAAGACCTCGCCGGTCTTGCGCACGCCCATGCTGATTTCCTTGCCGTGCTCCTCGTTGAACACGCGCACGGAGCCCGCCTTGATGATGTACAGGCCGGGTGCGGGCTCGCCGGCATTGCATACGGTGTCGCCGAAGCCGAACGTTTGCGTCTGCGCCGCGGCGGCGAGCTGCTCCAGCTCCTCACGCGTGAGTGCCGACAGGATCTCGACCGTCGACAGGAAATCGGCGAGCGATGCACCCGCAGCAGGGGATGCAGGCGCGGCCGCGGGCGACGGCACCTCGGCCGCCGCTGCGCCTTCGCTAGCGGGCTTCGATGACATGTTCCTGCGCCCTCGCCATCAGCCATTCTTCACGCAGGAGCCGGCGCACCTCCACCGCGACGTCGCTGTCGAGCGTCGCGGGATGCTTCGCGCGCACGAGGAAGACTTCGAAGAACGAGCGGTCCGCCGCCGGAAACGGCCCCAGCAAGTCGCCGGCTTCCGCATTGAAGACCTTCGCTTCGATGTCTGTCTTGAGCGAGCCGCGCAAGACCTTGCCGATGTCGCCGCCGCGCTCGCGCGTATCGGCAATCGAATGCTCGCGCGCCATCTCGGCGAAGCTGTCGGGGTCGTCTTGCAGGTACGAGATCAGCTCCTTGGCCTTGCCCTCGCTGTCCACCACGATGTGGCTGACCTCGATGCTGTCGAAGCGCGGCGAATTGAGCTGGAAGTATTCGTGCACGGCGGCGTCGTTGCAGACCTGCTCCATCATCCGTTCCTGGTACAAGCTGTCGGTGATGAAGACTTCGAACTCGTCCAGGCTCACGCCCAGCGCGTCGAGATAGTGGTTCATATCCGCCGCGCGGTGCAGTCCCTGCACGCGCCGGAACTGGTCCGCGCGCTCCTGAATCTCTTCCTGCGCCAGGCTCATGCCAGCGCGCTTCGCGGCATGGACGGTCAGCTTGTCACGCACCATCTGTTCGACCAGCCCTTCGAACTGCCCGGTGAACTTGAGCAGGCGGATGAATTCTTCGACGCCCAGTACCTCGTCGTCGATACGCACAATGCCAGTCATGGCCCTACCCTCCTATAACGGCCCCTGCACCGATCCCCATAGCGCCGCACTGCGGCGGTCGCGATTCGCTCCCCGAATACCGTGTCCCGCTAGCCCGCCACCTGCCTGAACGGGTCCAGCCCCAGGTCGATCAGGCGGCGCTCGCGCACGACGATCTCCGCCGTGGCGGTCATGCCGTAGCGCAGTGGGTAACGGGTTTCGCCCACGGCGTAGTAATCGCGCGACAGGCGGATGCGGCCTTCGTAGACCGGCTGCTTGTCCGGCCCGCCCGGCTTGGTCGCCGGCGAGATGTATTCGAGCGTGCCTTCGATCAGGCCGTAGCGCTGGTATGGGAACGCGTTGAACTTGAGCTTGACTGGCAAGCCCTCCTTCAGGAACGCGCGGTCGCGCTCGGCAATGGCGATCTTCAACACGGGGCGCGCGTCATTGGGCGCGATGCCGCCGATCGGCGTATTGGCCTGGATCTTGTCGCCGCGCTGGGTCGACGTCACGTCCGTGATAACGCCTGACACCGGCGCCAGGATCAGCAGGAAGTTGTCCTTGTCGATGTTCTCGAAGCGGATGCGCGCAGCTGCCTCGGCCACTAAACGCGCGGTCTGCACCTGCAGGCGCAGCTTGTCCTCGGTGCTCGCAATCTCTCGCATCGCCGCGTCGTACTGCACGCGCAGGCCAGCAAGTTCCTGGCCGCTGCTTTCGAGCTGCACGTTGGCCTGGCTCAGTTCCTGGCCCTGCCGCGCTTCCAGTTCGGCCAGTCGCGATTGCGCCACGCGCAACGTGTTCTCGGCCTCCTGCGTGGCCGCGCGCTTGGCATCCACCTGCGACTGCGACACGCCGCCGCCGGCCGGCAGTGCGAACAGGCGCGTATAGCGGTCCTGTTCCTGGCGCGCGAAGTCTCGGGCACGGCGCGAATTCTCGACATTGCTGCGCGCCTCCTGAATCTGCGCGCGCTGCTGCTCGGTCAGCCGTGTCGTGCCTTCGGCAATGCGCGTTTCATGCTGGCGCGTGCCCACGTCGATCTGTTGCTTGAGCGCGGCGGCGCGGCGCGCCATTAACGCCTTCTTCTCGGGGAACTGCTTCCATTCGCGCTCCGAGTCTTCGAGCTTGAGCTGCGCCTCCAGCGCATTGGCCGCAGCCTCAATGGCGCCGCGTGCGTTCAGGCGGGCCAGCACGTCATCCTTTGACACCGGCTGCCCTTCGGCGACATACAGGTCCGCAAGTTCGCCATCCACGGGCGCGTAGAAGCGCCTGACTTCCGACTCCGGCGCCAGCGTGCCCTCGGCCGTGACGATCACATCGGCATGTCCGAAGAACGACCAGATCAGCGCGCATACCACGAGCGCGAACGTCGTCACGATCGTCAGCAGGCTCAGCCGCCACGGCTCGGCCGTGAGGATCGCTATGCCTTCGCCGCCGTGGTCCTCCAGCGCCTCGGACAGGGGCCTCAGGCGGTTGCTGCCTTGTGCGTCGTTCATGGCCGCGCCTCTTTCGGCTTGTCAGTTTCCGCGGTGACCGCCGCTGCAGCCGACGCGGCAGCCGGCGCTTCTGCGCCCCGCGCTTCGCCGCCAAGCAGGTCCAGCTTGGCCTTGAGCACGGCCGGGTCGAGCACCATGCGCAGCTCCTGCAAGGCGCGGCGCTGCTGGTCGACCTCTGCGCGGATCTCCTCCTCCGCCTTGCTCCATTGCGCGAGATCGGCGCTCTCGCCAGCCTTGAGCTGGGTGACGATGCGAATCCCTTGCCGCGCATCTTCCTGCGCCTGCGCGAGGCGCCTGGCCTGGTCGCGGAACTTCGGCGAAATGCCGGGTTCCAGCCGCTGGTCGGCGCCGATCTGGCCGTTGGCGCGGTACTGCTTCCACCCTGCAATGGCGCGGCTCACCAGCTCACGCGCACGCCGCAAGGCGCTGTCGCGGATCGCGGTGACATCCGGCTCCACGGCCTTGGCGTAGTACTTGTCCTCGTCTGGATCGAGCATGGCGTAGAAACCGAGCAGCTTGTCCTCATAGCCGCCTGCGCCACGCGAGCCCTGCAGCGCCGCGTACTGCGTGGCGACCTGCTGCTTGTGCGCGGCGTCCTTCGCCACGTCGTCGGCCCACGGCCCGGCGCTGATGCGGCGCAGGCCCGCGATGGCGGTCGCGCCGTCGCCGCGCTGCCACGCTTGCGCGGCCACGGCGTACTGGCGCGCGACGTCCGTAGTGGGAAGGCGCTGCGAGAGACGCGCGTACTGGGCCTGGAATGGCGGCGTGGCGAACTTCGCATCGGCCATGCGCGCCACCAGCGGCCCCGGGTTGCGCGCGCGCAGCGGCTGCATCAACGCGGTGTAGCGGTGCAGGTCGTCCTGCAGCTTGTCCAGACCGGACAGCCGCGGGTATTTTTCCTTGTACTCGTCCAGCACCGGCTGCAGCGCCTCGGGCTTGTCGCGCGCCAGTTCGGCGGCGATCGTGGCATTGAGCCGGTCGATCGCGGCCAGGTAGACCGATTCGTCCGTCTGCAGCTTGCGCACATCACTGAGCGCGCTCGCATAGACGTCCCGGAATGCCGGCTCGTATCCGGCGATGCGCCCCAGCGCGCGCTGGTGCGCAGCGGTGTCCTGGTTCCAGTGCGTCAGCAGGCCGCGTATGACGGACTCATCGGTGTAGAGCCGGATCGGCGCTTCCGCGCCGCCGCGCTGCGCGAAGTAGCGCTCCAGGTCGCCGATCCATTCGAGCTCGCGCACCAGCGGGTGCGCATCCGCGTTGTGCTGGCTGCCCGAAGCCATCTCGGCCAGCACCGCAGCGGCGCCGTTGAAATCTTTCGCCTTGAGCTTGCCCGCCCATTGCGGCACGTGAGCGCGCAGCAGCGCTTCCGTGCCCATGGCCTGGAACTGCGCATCGTCCGGGTGCCGCACGAGATAGGCATCGGCTGCCTTGGCCGCCCTGGCGTACTGGCCGTCGGCAAGCAGCGACTTCACGTCGCGCTCTGGCATGCCGCGCAGGTAGAGCGCACCGAGGCCCACGGCAATCAGCGCAAGCACCACCAGGCCCCATCGCGCTGCGCGCCGCACGCGCACCGGGTCATTCAGGCCGAAGCGCCCGGCGACTTCTCCGGCAAGCAGCGCCGTGCGGCTGCGCGACGCATTTCCCTTGCGCACTGACGCATCGGTAGCCGCCGCGGCTTGCGCTTCGGCATCGGCATTGACCTCGTCTTCCTGCCGCGCCGCGTAGTCGACGCAGAAGATATCCAGGAACGAATCGGCTGCGCCGACGAAGGTTGTCTTGTCCGCGTCGTCATCCAGTGCATGCGCCGGCGCCGCTGCATGCTCGGCAACGGGCTCGACGTCGACCACGGCATCTGGCGCGGCGAACACGGTACGCGTAGCCGTAGCGTCGGCATCGCCTTCGCGCTGCACCGCGACCTTGTAGACAAAATGGCTGCCGCCGAACGCGATCAGGTCGCCATCGTTGAGCGGCACGCCATGATCGGCAAGACGGTGGCCGTTGACGAAGGTGCCGTTGGTGCTGCCCAGGTCCTCCAGGAACGGCACGCCGCACTTCAGGTAGATATGCGCATGGCGCCGCGACAGGTAATTGACCTGCTGCGGATGGCTGTCGCGGTAGCGCGCGAACGTATCGTCGGCCTTGCTGATCAGGTACGGGAAGCCGCTCAGCTCGATCGGCTGCAGGCCCAGGTCGCTGCGTTCTGGCTGCAGCGTGACCATTACGCGCGGCGGCTCCGGCGCAGGCACGCGCGGCGAAAGCCGTACGTGAAACGACAGCGCCGACCCGAAGGAAAGCTCGTCGCCGTCGCTGAGCCGCAGCGGATGCCCGGCGACATCGGCGCCGTTGATGCGCGTGCCGTTCTTGCTGCCGAGATCCGCCACGTAGACTGCGCCGTGCTCGGCGAAGATCCGCGCGTGCCGGCGCGAGAGCGCCGCGGTCAGCTCTTCGGGATAGGAAACGAACGGTGCCTCGGTCCGGCCGACGGCGAACAGGTCCTCGTCGATGCGGATCTCGCCCAGCTCCGGACGCGAGACGGGCGTCAGCAGAATATCGAACTCCTGACCCATCCTCACCGGCATTTCCATGATCAGTGCATCGTCAGGAGCCATGTTTCCAAGAAACCAACAGGCGCGGCGCCGAAGGCTGCGCACCGGGGGATGAATCGACAATCAACATAGTAGGCGACGCCTCTCGCTAGTCAATTGAATGCGCACCAGCCGTAGCGCGCAGAGTGTCGCCCATGCGGCGCAAACCGCTGGCGTACCCTGCGCGCCGGGGAGCCGATGTATCGTGAACGCTGCCTGGCGCAAAGGCGCCAGGTCACTGCGACGACGAAGTGCTTGCCGTGGCGTTGCTGACCCGCACGTCGGTCCAGCCGCCGCCTAGCGCCTTGTAGAGCGTGACAGTATCGGCAAGGATCTGTTGGTGGACGGCCAACAAGGACAGTTGCGCGCTCAGCAGCGAACGCTCGGTCTCGAACACTTCAAGCTGCGACACAACGCCTTCCTTGAGCTGCGCCTCGATCTGCGACGACACCACGCGCAGCTGGTCAACCTGCTGCTGCAACTCGATGCGCTGCTTCTTGTGCGCGTTGACATTGACCAGTGCGGTCTCCACCTCTTCGAACGCGTTCATCACGGTGCGGCCGTAGTCGCTTTCCACCACCTTGACCTGCGCCTCCGTGGTCTTGACGCGAGCGCGAATGTTCGGGTCCAGCATCGGCAGAGTGATGCTGGGCGCAATGCCGAGCGTGAAAGTCTTCAGCAAGCTGTTCAGCGCGAAGCTGGCCATGCCGCCGTTCGCGGTCAGGCTGATGCTCGGCAGCTGCGCAAGCCGGGCCTGGCCGACGATGTTGTACGCCGCGAGCACGCGATACTCCGCGGCCACGATGTCGGGCCGGCGCGCCAGCAACTGCGACGGCAGGCCCGCCGGCACCGGCGGCGGCTGCACGCGGTCCTGCAGCTTGCCGGGCGGCACCTTGAGATTGCCGGCGGGCACGCCGACCAGCGTGGCCAGCGCGTTCTCCGTCACGTCACGCGAGCGGCGCAGTTCGATCAGGTCCTTGGTCAGCCGGTTGATTTCCGCCTGCTGCTGCATGACGCGGATCTTCGGCACCAGCCCGTTCTGGAACATGGCCTGGTATGTATTGAGGATTTGCCCGTTCTTCTGCACGGTGCGCGTCTGCTGGTCGATCTGCTCGTCGAACTGCAGGATCTGGAAGTAAGCGGTCGAGACATTGGCCGCCAGCGTCAGGTAGCCGGCGCGCCAGTCCGCTTCGGTGGCGTGGAACTCGGCGGTCTGCGCCTGCACGCCCTTCTCTACCTTGCCCCAGATGTCGATGTCCCAGCTCAGCTGGCCACCCAGGTTGTAGCTGCGCGCGGTGGCCTGGCCGGTGGTCTTGGTGACGTTCGCGTTGGCGTTGAGGTCGATCACCGGCAACTGACCGGCCTTCGCTTCACCGATCTGCGCCTGCGCCACGCGGATGCGTGCGGCGAGCACCTTGATGTCGTAGTTCCCGGACAGCGCCTGCGTGATCAGCTTGTCCAGGTACGGGTCCTTGAATCCTTGCCACCAGTTCGGCTGCACGGTCTCGGCCGGCGATACCGTAATCGACTCCTGGCGCGACCATTCCGTCTTGGCCGGCGTTTCCGGACGCTCGTACACCGGCGGACGGAAATCGGCACAGCCAGTGAGCCATCCTGCGCAGGCCGCAGCGGCGACCCAGGCATAAGCGCGGCGCGGCCGTGGAACAATCCATGACGATTCGGTAGAGACCTTGGGCACGATGTCTTCCTGCAACTGCATGCATGACGCCGCCACCGAAGTGGCGCCGCCCTGCGTGTCTGTATTGTGGTTCGCGCTTGCGCGCGCTCCAACCCCGAAATGAGGTTGGCGGTGAGGTCGGAGATGCGCATCGGCAGATGGCTTCCGGTGTTGCTTCCCGGATAACCATTGCACAAGGTGTGCCAGCGTCGCGCCGTGCAGGCGGCATCGACAGCAAAGCCTTGAAAACAAGCGCTTTTCAGTGCAACGGGGGATGGCGTCGGCGATGATGGGTCACATTGGCATCGCGCCCACTGGCGGTCGGTAACCAACAGCTGGCCCGTCACTGTCTGGTGTTATGCGACAGTGCGCGTCAGCGAACGGGGTGCCACCACGGAGGATGGCGCAGCCAGCGCGCGCCAGGACGCGTGGCGGCCCGCTGGCCGCTACGCAGCGGGACTCACTTCACGTAGATGGTGATCTTCTTCGAGTAGACCGGGGGATTGGTCGGGATGTGCTTGTCGTCGCCCATGATCAACTGCAGCGTGTGCTTGCCGGGCGGCAGCTCGACCATGGTCTCGGTTTCGCCCGCACCGAAATGCAGGTGATTGCGATCGTTCGGGATTTCCTTGTCCATGGGCGGCAGGTCCACGTCGATCAGCAAGTGGTGGTGGCCGGTCTTCGGGTACTTGACGTCCTTCGGCGCCACGCCCATGTTGCGCAAGCCGAACCAAACCTTGAACGGCTTGCCAGCGGGCAGCACCTGCCCGTTGTTCGGAAAGCCGATGTACAGGTACGCATCCGGCGGCGCTGGCGTGTCGCCGGCCATGGCCGCGGCTGGCAGCAGGAGGCACGCGCCGAGCAACGTGGCGGCTAGCAGCTTGAACATGGTGGATCCCCCTCGCGCTGGTTCGGCTATTTCACCGTGATGGTGATCTTCTTCGAGTAGAGCGGCGGATCGAACGGCACGTGCTTGGCATCGCCGAGCAGCAGTTGCAGCGTGTGCTTGCCTGGCGGCAGTTCGATGCGCGCATCCGTTTCCCCCGCACCGAAGTGCAGGTGGTTTTTGTCGGAAGGGATTTCCTTGTCCAGCGGCGGCAGGTCCGTATCGATCAGCAGGTGATGATGGCCGCATTTGGCAGACTCAATGCCCTTGGGACAGACGCCCATATTGCGCAGGCCCATGCGGATCCAGAACTTGCCGCCAGAAATGACCGCGCCGTCCGGCGGCCAGATGATGTAGACCTCCGCATTCTGCGGCGCCGAAGTCGGCATCGAGACGGATGGCACAACGGCCATGGCCATGGCCGCCAACAGGCGGAGCAGGAATCGTCTGGACATACGCGGCGCCTCCCGGAGAGTGTCCGAATACCCGATCACGTTGTCCCGCAAGCCCGTGGTTCTTCTGGTTGCTCTTGGCCAGCGCTCGGCGATTCGGTATTCAGGTTAGAACGGAACCCGGCAAAAAGCGAACTCGCGATGACATCTTCGCAGCGGCTTTGCGCGACACGCATGCGCTGTGGCGCCACGGGCGCCGATGCAAGCACCTCCGGATTCACAATCGCTGTGCTATCTTGAAGCAAGCCGACGTCGCGGCAACACCACAATGCGCCCCAGGCGCCCACAGCGCGCGCATCGGGCTGGCCGCAGTTCCAACGGGGTCCGAAAATGTGGCGCAAAGCTCCTGTCGTTCTGATCGCATCCGCGCTGAGTCTCGGCGCGATCCTCGGTGGCATGGCGGTCCCCGCCACCGCGGGCGAAGCATCGGTTGCGGGCAACAGTGCGCCGCTGCTGCTCGCCGGCATCCTGCCCAAGAACAGCGATGAACAATACGAACTGACGTTCTGGGAATCGATCAAGAACAGCAACTACGCCGGCGACTACGAGGCTTATCTCAAGCAATACCCGAACGGCCGTTTCGCGGCGCTTGCGCGGGCTCGCATGGAACGCCTCGCGGCCGCCAGTGCGCCCGCTGCAAAGACCCCGCCACCGGAACGCGCCAAGGCCGCCCAGCCACCCGCTGCCAAACCGGCAACCCCGTCGCCGCAGCGCTCCGCACCGCCGGCTACCGCTGCCGCCGGTGCCGTCGCCGGTGCAGGTGCCGCGCCATCAGAAGCGCCGCCTTCGCGTCCGGGCACCACGGCTACCGGTTCGGTCAGCGTGGGCGGCGAGCGCAAGCCGCCTGTCGAAGCCAAAGGCGAGATTCGCGATTGCCCGGTCTGCCCCGTGCTGGTGAGCCTGCCAGCCGGCAGCTTCACCATGGGCAGCAATGCGAGCGACCCAGCGGAAAAGCCTTCTCACCACGTTACGATCAGCCAGCCGTTTGCGATCGGCCGCTATGAAGTGACCGTCGAACAGTGGAACGCCTGCGTCGACACCGGTGGCTGCGATCGGATCGCCACCGTCGCGAACAGTGCCAAGAACTCACCCGTGCGCGATGTCAGTTGGGACGACGCGCAGCAGTACGTGACCTGGCTCAGCAAGACCACCGGCAAGACCTACCGTCTGCCGACCGAAGCGGAATGGGAATACGCGGCGCGCGGCGGCACGGCATCGGCCTACTGGTGGGGCGACCAGATGCGCAAGGGCACGGCCAACTGCAAGGACTGCGGCGACCCGTGGAGCCAGGATGCGCCGGCTAACGTGGGATCGTTCGCGGCCAATCCGTTCGGCCTCTACGACGTCAACGGCAGCGTGTGGGAATGGGTTCGCGACTGCTGGCACAGCAGCTACAAGAACGCGCCCACCGACGGCCGGAGCTGGGAAGAAGCCAGTTGCGGCGCGCGCGTGATCCGCGGCGGATCGTGGCGCGAAGGCGCGAGCTACATGGTGTCGTCGACGCGCTTCAAGTACAGCTCGAGCGTGCGGCAATCGCAGAACGGTTTTCGCGTGGCGCGGGACCTGAAGTAGCAACTGCACCTTTCCAACATCACTTCGCGCGCGTGGAGATCTCCACCAGGTCCGCGCTGATGCGGTCCTGACCGTACTTGTGCGCCATCTGCCCGAGCGGCTTTTCCATCGCCTTCAGATAGTCCTGCCAAGACTCCACGTCGGAGCGCCGTCCATCGAACAGCGGCGCAGGCGTGGTCAGCAGCACCACCAGTTCGGTGCCGAACGGCCGCGAGATGACCCACTCCCCGCCATCGCCAACGGTTGCGCTATAGCTCGCCGGCGCCTGTTGCGCTTGCACGCGCGAACTCGGCACAAGGTGTGCCACGTTGCCGTCCGCGGCGAAGTAATCGAGGTACACGTAGGAGTCCTGCGCGGGCGTACGCAGTTCCAGCACCAGCGGCGTGCCTTCGGTGAGCTGCTTGCGGTTGCCGCGCGTGCGCAGCGATGATGCGGATGCGCCTTCACGACGGCCGGACCAGTATGGCGCGATCATGCGGGCGATATCGCATTTTTCCGCGCTCAGTGGTTGCGTGTCCACGTCCAGCGATTTCACGCCCGGCAGCGCATTGAGCTGCTCGCGCAGGCCCGATGCGCCCACGCTTTCGGCCAGGTACCCACGCACGCGCACCCTGCCGTTCTCCGGCGAATTCGCGACAAGCAGCGAACACGGCACGGCGGCCACGACGCGCAGCACTGCCGGCATGGAAAACACCTCCGCCTTCGGGCGCGCAGCCAACGGCGGTGCGGCAGGCGCTTCGGATGCCGTCGATGCGGGCGGCGTCGATGGCTTGGCCGATGCACTGTCCGCCTGGGCCACGACTGGCGGTGTCGGCGCCGTTCGGCTGGTACGCCATGCGTAATAGCCCACCGCCGACACGCCAACGACTGCGGCCAAGGCGGCGCCGGCCAGCAGCGCCGGCCGCTGACGCGCTGACACCGCCGAGCCCGTACTCATGCCTGCCAGGAAACGTTCGACACTCGGCGTACGCGTCTCGCGGTCCAGCGACAGCGCCTGGCGCAGCGTCCTCCACTGCGTACGCGACAGCTCTTTCGGCTGCACGGGCTTGAGTCCCGCCGCGCGCGCCTGGTTCGCCGACATGCGTTCGTACGGATGCCGCCCCGTCAGCAGTTCATACGTCACGCAGGCCAGCGCATAGATGTCATCGCGCGGATCGGGCTCGCGATGCTCGAACATCTCGGGGCTCGCATAGGCCGGCGTCATGCCGCCGAGCGAGCCCGGATCGAACACGGTCTTATCCGATTCATCCGCCGGGGGCAGAAAACCGCGCGCGATGCCGAAGTCGATCACCTTGACTTCGTTGCTGTCGGTCAGGAAGACGTTGGCGGGCTTGAAGTCGCAATGCACGAAGCCGCGCTCGTGCGCATACGCAAGCGCATGGCCCATGCCCGCGACGATGGGCATGGCCCGGGTCATCGGCATGCCGTCGAAGCCGGGCGCCTTGAGAACCTGGCTCAGCGGCTTGCCCGACAGGTATTCCATGGTGAGGAAGACGACCGGACCATCGCGGTCGAAATCGTAGACGGTGACGATATTCCGGTGCGCCAGCGTCTGCGCCTTGCGCGCTTCGCGCTGCAGCGCGATCAACGACTTGGGGTGGCCGCTGAACTGCAGGTTGAGCACCTTGATCGCGATATACGGCTTGCGGTCCGATGCCTCGAGCTTGCGCAGGTCGAGTGCCTTGTACACCGTGCCCATGCCGCCCACGCCGAGGCACTCTTCCAGCACGAAGCGACCGTTCAGCGTGTCGCCGACGCCCTTCGGCCGCGACGCGGGCGGCACCGTGCCGACCGCCGGTGACGTGGCATAGAGCGAGCCCGTCACGGGAGCTTCCATGCGCGTGGATTCGCCTGCCGGATCGAACTGCGTCGTACCGCTGCGTTCAATGCGGCGCATGACTTCGGCATAAACCGCGGGCGGGAACGGGAAGCGCGTGTTTTCTTCGATGATCACGCGTGCGAGCTGGCTTGGCGTGGTGCGCTCGTGCGCCAGCGCCATATCGAACGACGCAACAAACTCGTCGTCGGACAGTCCGCCGTTCTGGAACTTCCGAATCAGGTCTTTGACACTGGCCACCGGCGTTGCCCCGAAGTCGATGCAAGCGGAACGCCCTCACGCAAGCGCACCGTCCACGATGGATACTAGTGCGCACTCTTGGCATCCGCAAACCGAGCGTACCCGCGGCGCGGCGCACTTGCCACCTTGCAAGCGGATGGGTCACTTGAAGTTGGACTGCTGTTGGGATGCGCCCAACAGCGAACACACGTCTGTTGGTGAATTCCGGCCAGTTCAGTGAATGCCGGTCGACAGATCAAGCGTTGCCGGATTGCCGATTTTTCCCGCAAACCCGCATGGCAACTGGCTGTCACTCACCACGCACGTCCAAGGCCGCAATACTGGCATAACTCCTGCGTTTTTCTGCTTCCCGGTCAATGCATTTCGCTTCGACCGGGCCGTTGCGCAGCGCTAGTCGCAGCGCGTGGGGTTGCGGGCCGCCTGGGCCGCAACGTGCACCTATACTGAATCGGCGTTGCTGCCACGCGGCCGCGGCGCCCCCTGACCGGAGAACACCATGGCAGTGATCGTCATCAAGGACCTCAGTGAAAGCATCGACCTGGACAGGGATGCCATGACCGCCATTCTCGGCGGTAGCCGCAGCGGCGGCGCCGCGGGCCGTGGCTGGCATGGAATCCGGCAGCGCGGACCCTCGCGGCTCGTCACCTATCCGCAAGGCTGGCCGGCTAACCCCCATGTCAGGCCGCTGGAACGCATCGAAGGCAAACTGCCGCGCAAGTGACGCAGCTACAAATAGAAAGCCCGCCATTGCCTGGCGGGCTTGGTTGCGGACGGCCCCGGACCTTCTGGGTCAACGCCATCAGCAGTTCGGTCATTCCATGTCAAGCAGGTTTCCCATGATTCCGCCCATGACGCGGACGTCCCACCGGACCACCCGGAGAGTCGCAGGAATTCTGGCAGTGACGACAATGACCGCAATGCTCACAGCGAACAGTGATGCGATATCGCTGTAGAAGGCCAGTACGGGAACTTTATTGTCCGCCCCGGGCGAGCAATCCAGTGCTCGCGCCTTGAGTATAGGATGGCCCCTCCCGCTTTCAACCCGGAATTGGCAATAGGCAGCCCAGAGTGCCAGAGCCAGCGCCGATGTGCCGGCCTCCTGACATATCCGGTTACGTTTTCGCACCGCAACAAAATTCAACGGTTCTGCTATAATCCGCGCCGTGAGTTTCGCAACTGTGAGTTCCGCCACCCGCCAGGCACATCCCGCCAAGGCGATTCCGCTGCCCTCCCAAGCTCTGTTTCTCCGCACTGACCGCGTCTGTATTGCTGTGTCAGTTGCCGACAGAACGCACCGCTCACCGACGTAGCCTCGTCTCCGATCCTGTTGAACAGCCTGAATTGAGCTGTTTGCCTGCCAGGGACCATGTGGCTGGCCTTTGCGCCTGCCGATACCCTGCCTGCCGCCGTACTGTCAGCTGAGTCTGTCGTAACGGCCTCACCGATTGGCGCCGAAGCCTTTTTTAAGACTTTGCACTGCGCCCACCCCTAATTTTGCTTTGCCAGGGGTGCCATGCATTTTTGATCCTTACGACATGACCCAGCACGACACTCGTGCGGAGCAAGCTATTGCCTCCGCCACCGACGCTTCGATCACTTCCGCTGTCCAGAGCCCGCTCGACAAGCTCGACGCCATGCTCAACCCCGCGCAAGTGACCGAGACCGTCGCGGCAGAGGAAGTCACCAACGGCTTTGCCACGCTTGGCCTGGATGCGGCCATCCTGCGTGCCCTCTCCGAACTGAACTACAACAACCCGACGCCCGTTCAGGCGCAGGCCATTCCCGCCTTCCTGGCCGGCCGCGACCTGCTGGTGTCGAGCCAGACCGGCTCGGGCAAGACGGCGGCGTTCATGCTGCCGGCAATCCAGCGCATCAGCGAAAAGCCCGCAACGAACCGCCCGACGGAACCGGCCAAGCGCATGAAGGGCAAGCGTCCCCGCCCGTCGCCGGCACAGCCGTCACTGCTGGTGCTGACGCCGACGCGCGAACTGGCGCTGCAGGTCACCGAAGCCGCTGCCAAGTATGGCCGCAACCTGCGCCGCATCGTGTGCGCGAGCATTCTGGGCGGCATGCCCTACCCGAAGCAGCTGGCCGCGCTGTCCAAGATGCCTGACATCCTGGTGGCCACGCCGGGCCGTCTGCTCGACCATATCTCGGCCGGCCGCATCGACCTGTCCGCACTCGACATGCTCGTGTTCGACGAAGCCGACCGCATGCTGGACATGGGCTTTGCCGATGACATCGACGCGATCGTCGACGCCACCCCGGCTAGCCGCCAGACGCTGATGTTCTCGGCCACGCTCGACGCACGCATCGCCCAGCTCGCCTCGCGCCAGCTGAAGGATCCGCAGCGCATCGAGATCGCCGCGGCCCGCGCCGACCAGAGCCATATCGAACAGCGCCTGCACTTCACCGACGACATGTCGCACAAGGAACGCCTGCTCGACCACCTGCTGCGCGATGCCACGCTCAAGCAAGCCATCGTGTTCACGGCCACCAAGCGTGACGCCGACTCGCTGGCCGAACGCCTGTCCGATACTGGCTTTGCCGCCGGCGCGCTTCACGGCGACATGACCCAGGGCGCGCGCAACCGCACCCTGACCGCACTGCGCCGCGGCAATCTGCGCGTGCTGGTCGCGACCGACGTGGCCGCGCGCGGCATCGACGTGCCCGACATCACCCACGTGGTGAACTTCGACCTGCCCAAGCAGGCCGAGGACTATGTGCACCGTATCGGCCGTACCGGCCGCGCCGGCCGCTCGGGCGTCGCGATCAACCTGGTGAACCACAACGACACGTTCCAGTGGAAGCGCATCGAGCGGTTCACCAACAACCGCATCGACGCTTCGGTGATCGAAGGCCTGGAGCCGCGCCGTTCGCCCAAGCCGCGCTCGAACTTCGGCGGCAAGCCGGGCGGCCGTGGCAATGGTGGCGGCTACCGTGGCGGTGAGCGCAGCTTTGGCGATCGCAACTTCGGTGACCGCAAGTTCGGTGGCGAAAGCCGTGGCTTCGGTAACCGTGGCAACCAGGAAGGTGGTCGCAGCTTCGGTGATGACAACCGTGGCTTTGGCAACCGTGAAGGCAGCGGCTACCGTGGCGGCGAGCAACGCAGCTTCGGCGGCGGCGACCGCAACTTCGGTGGCGAGCGCAAGTTCGGCGGCGACAATCGCGGCTTTGGCCAGCGCGCCAACCCCGAAGGCGGCCGCAGCTTCGGTGACGACAACCGTGGCTTCGGCAACCGTGAAGGCGGCGGCTACCGTGGCGGCGAGCAACGCAGCTTCGGCGACCGCAGCTTTGGTGACCGCAAGGTCGGTGGCGAAGGCCGCAGCTTCGGCGACCGCGGCGGCCGTGATGGCGGCCGCAGCCTCGGCAACCGTGAAGGTGGCTTCGGCGGCCAACGCAACGGCAACAGCCGTTCGCGCTACGAGCGTTAAGACCATGCCGGCGCCGTCGCGCCAGTATCGTGAAGAAGAAGAGCACCCCGCGGGGTGCTCTTTTTTTGTCTTCGCCGGTCAGCGCAGAGACCAGGCCTGCCTACATCGAACAACTCCTGAACCCCACCAACACAACGTCCTCCTCCGGCAGCAAAGCGAGCCTTGCCCGCACATGCCGTTGCCGGGACGAACTGACGAACGTCGTGCCCCGTACCGCCTGGTGTGTCCCGAAACGCGCCACCAGTTCACTGTCCGATGGCGACGCTGCAAACCCCGCATACGGTTCATACGGCGACGCCGTCCACTCGCGCAAGCTGCCCCACTGAAGACCACGATTCTGCAATGCGGCGAGTTCCCATTCCGCTTCCACGGGCAGGCGCCGCCCTGCCCATGCGCACCACGCCTGCGCTTCGTACAGCGTGACGTGGCGCACGGCCTCGTCAGGATTGAGCGTGCGCAGCGTGCCGAATCGCTCGGTCATCCATGCTCGCGACTCAGGATGCCGCGACCAGTAGCGCGGCGCGGAGCGCTCCTGCGTCATCAGCCACTGCCGGCCGGCAGTCGACCACCAGGCCGGATGCTCATAGCCGCCGTCCTGGACGAACTCGAGGAATTGCGCGTTGCTGACCAGGGCGGCGTCCATTTCGAATGCCGGCACATAGGTCGGTTGCGGGGGGAGTTCATCGGGCTGCGCGTAGCCGTCCGGATCCGACCAGCCCTGCGTGAAGCGGCCGCCGGGAAAGTGCAGCGTGCCGGCATGCGCGACCGACACACCGGGTTCCGGTGCAACCGGCGCGGCAGGTGCCAGCCCGAGCGCCTGCAGCAATGCGGCCAGGTTCTCGGCTTGTGCGTCTTCCAGAAACAGCGCGCGGCGAAACGGGTACAGCGTGACGTCGCTGTCGTCGGACAGCAGCGCCAGGCGGCGCAGCAGGCCGTCGAGCACATCGGAGGCGTAATGCTTGACCACGGCGACGTCGGGCAGCACGATTTCCCAGCGTTCGTCCGGGCCGATGCGGTCGGGGTCGAACCACTCGTCGGCGCCATCGAGGCGCGACGGGTCGCTGGCCACCGGCACCGGCACGCCGCCACGATCGATCTGCCGCACGCCGCGCAGGCACCACCATTCGGCGTGCCAGGCGATATGCCCCAGCGTCCACAGCGGCGGATCCGCATCGTATTGCCGCGGCACATCCCAGGCCTTGCGCGTCTGGCCGAACACCGCCAGCCAGGCCAGGGTGCGGCTGCGCGCATCGACCAGCGCCTGGGCCAGCCCCTCGCGGGGCAGGCGGCGGGCGTCGGACCAGCCTGCCTGGCCGCCACTGAAGTAGAGATCGGGAAGCATGGAGAAGCCGCTCATCGGGAAGCATCCGTTCGGAAAGGACGAAGACGGGCGGCCGCCCGCCATGGCTGCGGCCATTATGACACCACGCAAGGGCGCGCCTCAGGCGCGCGCGTGGAACACCGCGAACCAGCCCAGTGGATCGGTCCAGTACACCGGGTCGTCGAAGCCGGCAGCTTCGAGCAGCAAGGCGAAATCGCCGGGACGGTATTTGTAGGAGTCCTCGGTATGGATGCGCTCGCCTTCGCCGAACCGACGCTCCCCGCCGTCCCATCGCACCCTGACCGGCTGGCGCGCCTGTAAGTGCATCTGGATCCGCGACGCCTCTCGATCGAAGCTCGCCACATGGCGCCAGTCGTCGACATCGAAATCCGTGGCGACGATGCGGTTCACGTTGCGCAGCACGTTGCGATTGAACGCAGCGGTGACACCGAGCGGATCATCATAGGCGGCGACCAGCGTGGCCTCTTCCTTGAGCAGGTCCACGCCGATCAGCACGCCATCGCCACGCCCGGCGGCGCCGCGCAACCGCTGCAGCAGCGCAAGCGCGTCCATGGGCGCGAAATTGCCGATGCTCGAGCCCGGATAGAAGAACAGCCGCCTGTTGCGCCTGACACTGCGCGGCAGGTCGAAGCTGCCGCAAAGGTCCGCGCCGAGTCCAAGCATCGGGATATCCGGATTCTGCTGTTGCAGGCATGACAGCGTGCCGCGCAGGAACTCCACCGAGATATCGAGCGCCACGTACTGCGCCGGCCGCAGGCTCCCGAACAGCCTCGCGGCTTTCTCGCAATTGCCGGCGCCGAGATCGATCAGCACGCAGCCACTGCCCGCGCGCGCGGCAATGGCAGGCGCCGCGCTGGCGAAGATCGCAGCCTCGGTGCGTGTCGGGTAGTACTCGGGCAGGTCGGTGATCGCCTCGAACAGGCGCGAGCCGAGCACGTCATAGAAAAACTTCGGGCTGATACTCGCATCGGACTTCCGAAGCCCGGCCAGTACCTGCTCGCGCAATGCGCTGCTGTCTTCGTGGTACTGCTGGATGAACTCCGGTTGCGGCGGCACGTCCTTCGCGGCATGACCGTTGGACAACGTCACCAGCGAGGGGTGCGTGGCGGCCTCCGCATGCGCGGCGTGAGCATTGTTGGCGTCGTCGGTATCGTGGGCGTTGTGGTGTGAGTTGTTGGAGCGGGAACGGTTAAGCGGGGTCGGGACAGCCGGCATGACGTTTCCTTGTGTGGTCGTGGATCCACTTCTTATTCCCCGAGGCATACACGTCCCTGCTCGCGTGGGGTCGCGCTGGCTCACGGGATGCGCCGCTGTGCTGTCCGGGACGCATCGGCCGAAAGTCGATGTTCAAGAATAGATGCCGCGCGGCAATTGCGCTTGCTGCATTGCAAGATAGGGGCGCAACGGCATGTGTCGCACACACAACATCCGGCAGAACCCCGTATCTTCCCCATGCCGCCACCGCGCAACAACGTTTATAATCCGGCCCAACGCGGAAACAATCAGTCCGCGTCCCTTCAAAGGGGAGTAGCTCCGGGGCCATGCCCTTAGCACAATCGTCATTCCGAGACTGACGTCTCCGGTTGTGCTGACACTGGTGCGCAGACCGCGCCAGACGTCGAGCAAGACCTTTGCAACCTGGAATCACGGTTTGCAAAGGCGACCCCCGGTCCCCCATCACTCTGTGACTCCAGGCGAACCCAACGCACGTTTGCGGCTATTCGTACTTGAGGAGAGTTCATGGAGTGGATTACCGATCTGTTCACGATGCAGTTCCTGACGGCACTGCTATCCATCGTCGTCATTGACCTGGTCCTGGCCGGCGACAATGCGATCGTGATCGCGCTGGCGGCGCGCAACCTCCCGTCGCACCTGCAGAAGAAAGCCATCGTCTGGGGCACCGTCGGTGCCGTGGTCGTGCGCTCGGCCATGACGATCGGCGTGGTCTGGCTGCTCAAGATCCCTGGCCTGCTGCTGATCGGCGGTCTCGCGCTGGTGTGGATTGCCTACAAGCTGCTGTCCGACGAGGGCGACGGCGACGAGCACGGCTCCGGTGCCTCCACGCTGTGGGGCGCGATGAAGACCATCATCATCGCCGACGCGGTGATGGGCGTGGACAACGTGCTGGCCGTGGCCGGCGCCGCGCACGGCAGTTTCCTGCTGGTGGTGCTTGGCCTGCTGATCAGCATCCCGATCGTGGTGTGGGGCTCGAGCCTGGTGCTCAAGCTGATGGCGCGCTTCCCGGCGATCATCTACGTCGGCGCGGGCGTGCTGGCCTTCACGGCCGTGAAGATGATCGTGCACGAGCCGCTGGTCAAGGCGTTCTTCGAAGCCAACCCGGTGGTCAACTGGGGCCTGTATGTGCTGATCATCGGCGGCGTGCTTGGCGGCGGCTACCTGGTGCAGAAGCGCCGCGGGCAACATCAGCAACAGCAACCGGCCGGCAGCCACTAAGGCTTGCCGCCGCGCCAGGGCAACTGCCTTGGCCACTGCCGGAAGGGCCGCCCGAAGGGGTGGCCCTTCTTGCTTTAAAATGTCCGGTTTGCGGGCCAGCGCCCGCGTCACTTCCCATCCCGCCGCGCCGATGAAACAGTACCTCGACTTCATGCGCCATGTGTACGAGCATGGCACCGAAAAGGCCGACCGCACCGGCACCGGCACGCGCTCGGTCTTCGGCTACCAGATGCGCTTCGACCTGAGCCAGGGCTTCCCGGTGGTCACCACCAAGAAGCTGCACCTGAAGTCGATCATCCTCGAACTGCTGTGGTTCCTGCAAGGCTCGACCAATGTGCGCTGGCTGCAGGAGAACGGCGTCAGCATCTGGGACGAATGGGCCGACGAGAACGGCGAACTGGGCCCGGTCTACGGCTCCCAGTGGCGTTCGTGGCCGACGCCCGACGGCCGCCATGTCGACCAGATCACCGACCTGCTGAACCAGATCCGCGCGAACCCCGATTCGCGCCGCCTGATCGTCTCGGCCTGGAACGTGGCCGACATCCCGCGCATGAAGCTGCCGCCGTGCCATGCGTTCTTCCAGTTCTACGTGGCCGATGGGCGTCTGTCGTGCCAACTCTACCAGCGCAGCGCCGACATCTTCCTCGGCGTGCCGTTCAACATCGCCAGCTACGCGCTACTCACGCACATGATCGCGCAGCAGACCGGGCTGGACGTCGGCGATTTCGTCTGGACCGGCGGCGATTGCCATATCTACAGCAACCACTACGAGCAGGTGCAGACGCAGCTGTCGCGTGAGCCGCTGCCACTGCCGACGCTGAAGATCGTGCGCAAGCCGGACAGCATCTTCGACTACCGCTACGAAGATTTCGAGCTGGTCGGCTACCAGTCGCATCCCGCCATCAAGGCACCGGTGGCCGTATGACGTTGCTGACTCTCGTCGTCGCACGTGCCCGCAATGGCACCATCGGCCGCAACAACACGCTGCCCTGGCGGTTGCCCGAAGACCTCGCGCATTTCAAGCGGACTACCATGGGCGCGCCGATCATCATGGGTCGCAAGACCTGGGATTCGATTGGCCGGCCATTGCCTGGGCGGCGCAATATTGTCGTAAGCCGCAACGCGGATCTGAAACTGGAAGGCGCGGAAGTTGCCACCTCGCTGGAAGATGCGCAAAGGCTCTGCGTAGGCGTCGAACAGGTGTTTCTGATCGGCGGTGCGCAGCTCTATGCCGAAGCGCTGCCCAGTGCGGATCGGCTAGTCGTGACGGAGATTGATGCGGATGTAGAGGGCGATGCCTTCTTCCCCGCCATCGATCAGGCGAAATGGATCGAGACGTCGCGTGAAACGCATCATTCGGAAGCCAATGGCTTTGACTATGCGTTCGTGACGTATGATCGGCCGCCTTCCGGGGAAGAGTAAAAAAGCCGGCCAGGCTCAATACGAAAGCAGGTGCGATCCGCACCTGCTTTTTTTTTTCGCCTATGCCTCCAACGTGTTTTCGAGTGGCTGGAGCACGATGTGTCGCTGGTGCGCGAACAGGTAACGGCGATATGTTGGCCGCCATCGAACATGGCAGCACCATGCCGTGCTGGTCGCCAGCCGGCAGAAAACCCGATTTTCCTTTTGATTTCAGTGACTTGAGACGTCGAAGAAGATACTGGCGCGCCCTGGCACACCCCATGCGTATATGCCTGCGAGCGCAGCAAACGTGCTCCACCAAGCCAACCAAGCCAGCAAATCCAAGGAGTCCATCATGTCCCTGACCATCCAGAACCTGCCCGTCGAACAAGACCTCGACCACGCCAAGATGAGCGCCGTGCGCGGCGGCAGCCTGTTCCTGAACAGCGGCGTCAACGCCATCACCGGCGGTGGCGGCGTGTCGTTCGCCAGCCCGAACACGATCGTGGCGCCCGTCACGCAAGTCGATGCCTCGACCCGCACCAACGTCGACATGAAGTCGGTCTCCAACATGCTGAACAACGTTGGCGGCATCGTGCAGGCCATGCAGCTCTAAGCCATCCGCGACCCCATTCATCCAATTCGATTCCAGGAGACCATCATGTCCTTGACCATCCAGAACCTTCCGCTCGAACAAGACCTCGACCGCGCCAAGATGGGCGCAGTGCGCGGCGGCAGCCTGTTCCTGAACAGCGGTGTCAATGCCATCACCAGCGCGGGCGGCGTGTCGTTCGCCAGCCCGAACACCATCGTGGCGCCCGTCACGCAGGTCGATGCCTCGACCCGCACGGACGTCGACATGAAGAGCGTGATGAACTCGATCAACAATGTGGGGGGCGTTGTCGCAGCTCTGCAGCACTGAGCCGCGAAGCAGGAACGGAGGAAAGGCGCGGAGAAGCCGGCGCAGTTCGGCGATCCGCCCCAAGCCCGGCCCGGCCGCCGTACGCCAGGGACAAAAAAAGACCGCTCGTTTTTCGGGCGGTCTTTCTTTTCACTGGCTTGCGACGTACGCGATCAGTTGCCGGCGATGGTCATCTGTTCGATCAGGATGGAGCCGGTTTCCTTGGTACCGCGCACCAGCGAATCCGCGCCGATGGCAACGATCTGGCGGAACATCTCGCCCATATTGCCGGCGATGGTGATTTCTTCCACCGGATACTGGATCTCGCCGTTCTCGACCCAGTAGCCCGACGCGCCGCGCGAATAGTCGCCGGTCACGTAGTTCACGCCCTGCCCCATCAGCTCCGTCACCAGCAGGCCGGTGCCCAGCTTCTTGAGCATGCCGCGGAAATCGTCGCTGGCCGTAGTGAGATCGCTCGTCAGCGTCAGGTTGTGCGAACCACCCGCGTTGCCGGTGGTCTTCATGCCAAGCTTGCGTGCCGAGTAGGTCGACAGGAAGTAACCCTCCACCACGCCGTCGCGCACGACATCGCGTTCGCGCGTGCGCACACCCTCTTCGTCGAACGGCGCGCTGCCCATGGCACCCGGCACGTGCGGACGCTCGTGGATCTGGATATGCGGAGCGAAAACCGCCTTGCCC
The DNA here is from genome assembly GCF_057073735.1 of Cupriavidus sp. C1SS-2L. Lineage (NCBI taxonomy): Bacteria > Pseudomonadati > Pseudomonadota > Betaproteobacteria > Burkholderiales > Burkholderiaceae > Cupriavidus > Cupriavidus sp. C1SS-2L. The sequence goes on along the minus strand of NZ_CP172708.1, from coordinate 982,039 downwards.
AGCGTGTCATGCAGGAAGGTGGACTTGCGGTACAGCGCGCCACCGGAAACCGCCTGCACGAATGCGCCGAGCAGGCCGGCGGCCAGCGGCGCCTCGAACAGCACGGGGCAGCGGCGCGTGGACAGCTTGCGCGCATTCAGGCGGGCCAGCGCGCGTTCAGCGGCATAGCGGCCGATGTCCTCGGGCACGGCCAGCGCCAGCGGCGAGCGCTTGGACGAGTACCAGTCGTCGCGCTGCATGCCGCCGCCGCTGCCGGCAATCGGCGCGCACGAGATGAAATGGCGCGAGTACGGATAGCCGCCGATGAAACCGCGCGTGGTCGCGAGCACGAACTGCGAATGCTGCGCCGATACGCTGGCGCCATCGCTGTTCTTGATGCGCGGCGATACGGCGAACGCGGCCGCTTCGGCCCGGCGCGCGATGTCGATGGCGCCCTCGGCATCGACCGTCCACGGATGGAACAGGTCGAGGTCTTGCGGGTTACGCTCCAGCAGCTCTTCCTCGGCCAGGCCGGCGCAATCGTCTTCAGCCGTGAAGCGGGCGATGTTGTAGGCCGCCTCGGCCGTGGCACGCAGCGCGGCCGGCGAGAAATCCGACGTGCTGGCGTTGCCGCGGCGCTTGCCGATCAGCACCGTGACGCCGACCACCTTGTCGCGGTTCTGCTCGATGGTCTCGACCTGCCCCTTTCGCACCGACACCGACAGACCGCTGCCTTCCGAGATCTCGGTCGCGGCATCGGTCGCCCCAAGCTCGCGTGCCACACGCAGCACATCGGCGGCCATCTCGCTGAGCTGGGCCTGGGTATGGGTGAAATGCGCGGTCTGTTCGGCGATGGAGTCCATGCTGGGCGGTGTCATCAAAAGTCCAAGCGGGAATCATAGCAAGATAAAATGCAGCCCATGACGCGAAATTCCCGTAATTCCCCCGGCTCCCGCTTTCCTGGCGCCTTTGCGCCGGAACCCGATATGGACGAGCCCAAAAGCAAGTCGCAGAAGAAACGCGACATGACCGCCCTGCAGGCCCTCGGTGCCGAGCTGGAAGCCCTGGCCAAGGACCGCCTGGCGCGCGTGCCGATGCCCGAGGCACTGGCCGACGCCATCCACGAAGCGCGGCGCACCACGAGCCATGAAGGCAAGCGGCGCCAGATGCAATTCGTCGGCAAGGTCATGCGTGGCCTCGAAGACGACGAGGTAGAAGCCATCCGCGCCGCACTCGAGGGCTTCAAGGGCACCAGCAAGGCCGAGACCGCACGCATGCACCTGATCGAACGCTGGCGCGAGCTGCTGCTGGCCGACGACGCCGCGCTCACCCGCTTCCTGGCCGAGCATCCCGGCACCGACGTGCAGACGGTGCGCAACATCATCCGCAGCGCCCGCCGGGAAAAGGAGCTGGGCAAGCCGCCGCGCTACTTCCGCGAGCTGTTCCAGGCCATCAAGGCCGCGCTGGATGAGAAGGACAGCGCCGCTGGCGAACAACCCCCGACCCCGGAGCCCGAGGCATGACGCAGACCACGCAACCGATCGCCCGCAACCACCCTGATGAACTCGTGGTGGCCTTCGTCTCGATTTCCGACCGCGCTTCGGCCGGCACCTATCAGGACGAAGGCATCCCCGCCCTGCGCGAATGGTTCGGCCGCACGCTGACCTCGCCGTGGCAAGGTGTAGAGCGGTTGATTCCGGACGAGCAGGCGCAGATCTCACGCACGCTGATCGATCTGGTCGATGTGGCCGGTTGCGACCTGGTGCTGACCACTGGCGGCACCGGCCCGGCGCGGCGCGACGTCACGCCCGAAGCAACGCTGGCCGTGGCCACCAAGGAAATGCCGGGCTTCGGCGAGCAGATGCGCCAGGTGAGCCTGCACTTCGTGCCGACGGCGATCCTGTCGCGCCAGGTGGCCGTGATCCGCGAAACGCCGAGCCGCGCCGCGCTGATCATCAACCTGCCGGGCCAGCCGCGCGCGATCCGCGAGACGCTGGAAGGCCTGCGCGACGATGCGGGCAAATCGGTGGTGCAGGGAATTTTTGCTGCAGTGCCATATTGCATCGACCTGATCGGCGGCCCATACATCGAGACCGACGAGAGTGTGGTCAAGGCCTGGCGGCCCAAGAACGCAATCCGCAGCAAGCCCGCCGCCTGAGCGGCAAGTCGCTGGGGCTCAGCGCAGCCCCAGATAGAGCCCCATCGGCACGAACAGGACGGCGGCGATATTGCCGAGCAGCACGATCGACGCCACCTGGTCCGGCTCCTGCCGGAAATGGTCGGCCACCAGGAAGTTCAGCACCGCCGGCGGCAGCGAGGCAAATACAAACAGCAGCCCGCGCTGCAGGTCGGTCATCGGCACCCAGTAAGCAAGCGGCAGCGCCACGGCAATGCCCGTGAGCGGACAAGCCACGGCCCCCACCAGCCCCATGCCCCAGTTACGCAGGCTCACGTCCTTCATGCGCACGCCCAGAGCGAACAGCATCAGCGGCACCGTCGCATCACCTAACAGCTTGATCGACTGGTAGACCGGCTCCGGCAGCGCGAACCACGGCCGCGCGAGCGACAGCCCGACGCCCGCCACCGTCGCCAATACCATCGGATTACGCGCGATCTGCGCGATCGACGCATGTCGGTTCACGATCTTCATGCCGATCGTGAAATGCATGAGGTTCGACGCCGCGAACAACGCCACCGCAGGCGCCAGTCCTGCTGGTCCAAAGGCAAAGACCGACAACGGCAAACCCATGTTGCCGCAGTTGTTGAACATCATCGGCGGCACGAAGGTGCGCGGATCGACGCGCAGCGCGCGTGCCACGAGCCACGCAAGTACGCCGGAGCCGAGCACCACGGCAATCGCGCAGGCCAGCAGCACGAGCTGGTCGGCCAGCACGAAGTCCTTGCTGACAAAGGCCGACACCACCAGCAGCGGCGCGATCACGTCCAGCGTGGCGCGGTTGATGCCCGCCATGTCCGGATGCGCCTTGCGCCCGTACAGCCACCCCACCAGGATGATCAGGATGACCGGTGTGATGACCGAGACGATGCGGGCAAACATGGGGATGGCGGGACGGAAATCGGGCGGCCTGTGCGAGACAGGCGGGCGGCGTGACCGGCCGCGGGCCGGTCCGCCGGTTCTTGTTTATTGGGCGGAGCTGTCAGCGGCCGGTTCGGCAGGTGCAGCAGATGCGGCGGGCGTAGCTGCCGTATGGCGGATAAAGTGCGTGCGGTAGTAGCGCAGTTCCTCGACCGATTCGAGAATGTCGGCGAGCGCCGTATGCAGCTGGCGCTTGACGAAACCCTTGTGGATGGCCGGCTCCCAGCGCTTGCACAGCTCCTTGAGCGTCGACACGTCAAGGTTCCGGTAGTGGAAAAAAGCTTCGAGCTTGGGCATGTAGCGCGCCATGAAGCGGCGGTCCTGGCAGATCGAGTTGCCGCACATCGGCGACTTGCTGGCCGGCACCCAGCGCTTGAGGAACGCCAGCAGCTCGGCTTCGGCCTGCTCTTCGGTCAGCGTGGAGGCCTTGACCTTGTCGATCAGGCCCGAGCGGCCATGGGTGCCCTTGTTCCAGTTGTCCATGCCGTCGAGCACGGCGTCGGACTGGTGGATCACCAGCACCGGGCCTTCGGCCAGGATGTTGAGTTCGGAGTCGGTCACGACGACCGCGACCTCGATGATGCGGTCGCTATCCGGCGACAGGCCGGTCATTTCCATGTCCAACCAGACCAGGTTGTTTTCACTCTTGACGGATTTGGCGGTGGATTGGCTTGTCATGTGGACTGCGGTGTCTGGCTCAAAGAAAAAGCGCCGCGGAAGGCCCGCGCGCGCGAACAACTTATAATTCTCGCATATCCGTCCGCCGTGGCAGCGCGCAGTGCACCTGTACCGCACATGCGCCGTCTCTGTGGATAACCTGCGCAGCGTCAGCCACATATGGTCGCCGCTGCGTCCCCGACAAGGCTTTTGCCGATGTTCACGCTTATTTTCCTCGCCGCGCTGGTCGTCATGGTGCTGACCAAGCTGTGGCTGGCGGCCCGCCAGGTCCGCTATGTTGGCCAGCACCGCAACGCCGTGCCGCCCCGCTTTGCCGATACCATCGCGCTGCCTTCGCACCAGAAGGCAGCCGATTACACCATCGCCCGCACGCGGCTGTCGATGCTCGAAGTGCTGGCCGGCGCCGCCGTACTGATCGGCTTCACCATGCTCGGCGGCCTGCAGTGGCTGAACCAGTTCTGGCTCGACATGTTCGGTCCCGGCTACGCGTACGGCGTGGCGCTGATCGCCAGCGTCGCGCTGATCGGCGGGCTGGTGGACCTGCCCTTCTCGCTGTACGGCCAGTTCGGTATCGAAGAACGCTTCGGCTTCAACAAGATGACCTTCGGCCTGTGGCTCGCCGACATGGTCAAGATGCTGCTGGTCGCGTGCGTGCTGGGACTGCCGCTGCTGCTCGCGGTGCTCTGGCTGATGGACCGCACCGGCAGCCTGTGGTGGGTGTGGACATGGCTGGTATGGATGGCGTTCAACCTGTTGCTGCTGATCGTGTTCCCGACGTTCATCGCGCCGCTGTTCAACAAGTTCGAACCGCTCACCGATGAGTCGCTGCGCCAGCGCATCGAGGCACTCATGAAGAAGTGCGGCTTCGCCAGCAAAGGCCTGTTCGTGATGGATGGCAGCAAGCGCAGCGCGCATGGCAATGCCTATTTCACGGGTTTCGGCGCGGCCAAGCGCATCGTGTTCTTCGACACGCTGCTCGCGCGCCTGTCCGGCGACGAGATCGAGGCCGTGCTGGCCCATGAGCTCGGCCACTTCAAGCGCCGCCACGTGGCCAAGCGCATTGCCGTGACGTTCGCGCTGAGCCTGGTGTTCCTGGCATTGCTCGGCTGGCTTTCGACGCGCACGTGGTTCTATACGGGGCTCGGCGTGGCGCCGAACCTTGGTGTCTCGAACAGCGCGCTGGCGCTGGTGCTGTTCTTCCTGACGCTGCCGGTGTTCACGTTCCTGCTCGGGCCGTTGTCGAGCCAGTCGTCGCGCAAGCATGAGTTTGAAGCCGATGCCTTTGCCGCCGACCAGACCAATGCGGGCCACCTGGTCTCGGCACTGGTCAAGCTGTACAAGGACAACGCCTCCACGCTGACCCCCGACCCGCTCTACAGCGCCTTCTACTACTCGCACCCGCCCGCCGCGCAGCGGATCGACCGGCTGCTGGCGCACGCATGAGCCGCACCGGACGACACCGCAATGCCGGCGGTAATTCCGGCACAGGCAAAGCCGCCGCCGAAGGCGCCCTGGTCATCGCCGCGCATGGCCGCCACTACGTGGTGGAACTGGCCGATGGAACGCACATGCACGCGTTTCCGCGCGGCAAGAAGAGCGAGACCGCCGTCGGAGACCATGTCAGCGTCGAACGCACAGCAGTCGATCAGTGCGTGATCACGGCCGCCACCGCGCGCAAGAACCTGCTGTACCGCTCGGACCAGTTCAAGTCCAAGCTGCTCGCGGCCAATATCGATCAGGTCATCATCGTGCTGGCGACCGAACCGGGCTTCTCCGAAGACCTGCTCGGGCGTGCGCTGGTGTCGGCCGAGGCGATGGAGATCCGACCGCTGATCCTGCTCAACAAGACCGACCTGCCCGATCGCCTCGATGACGCGCGTCGTCGGCTCGCCCTGTACCGGAACCTCGGCTATGACACGGTCGAGATGTCGGTGCACGGCGACCCGGCCCATGCACTGGCCGCGCTGCAGCCGCGCCTGGCCGGGCTGTCGAGCATCCTGATCGGGCAGTCGGGCATGGGCAAGTCGTCGCTGCTAAACCTGCTGATTCCGGGCGTCGAAGCGCAGACGCGCGAGATCTCGGCCAAGCTCGATTCCGGCAAGCACACCACCACGTTCACGCGGCTTTATCACCTGCCGCACGAATGGGGCAACGTCGACGGCCGGCAGGGCTACCTGATCGATTCGCCGGGCTTCCAGGAATTCGGCCTGCACCACCTGAGCGAAGGCATGCTCGAGCGCGCGTTCCCGGAGTTCCGGCCGCGCCTGACCGAATGCCGCTTCTACAACTGCCACCACATCAACGAGCCGGGCTGCGGCGTGCTTGCGGCGGTGGAGGCCGGCGGCATCGCGGAGCGCCGCCACGAGCTCTACACGCAGCTGCTGCACGAATCCAGCCAGCAAAAGCCCTGGTAGCCGTGGTAAGGTGGCTGCACCTGCATTGCCGGTGCGCTGCCGATGAAACTGCTGCTGTCCGCCACCTCGCTCGTCCACGCGGCGCATTGCCGGAACGTGCTGCGGGCCGCGGGCATCCGTGCGGAGCTGCGCAATACGTGGCTCGCAGGCGCGATCGGCGAAATCCCGTTCCGCGAAAGCGCGCCGCAGGTCTGGATTCTCGATGACAACATGGAAGCGCAGGCCTGGGCTGCGCTGAAGGCGGCGGCGGAACCGCCGCCGGGACCGTACTGGCAGTGTGGTCACTGCCACGAATGGCACGAGCCGCAATTCGGCGCCTGCTGGCGCTGCGGCACTGCCAGGGACCAAAACTAGACGCCGCTCAGCCTACCCACAGCGCCAGCGACAGCATCGCCAGCAGCAGCATCCACAGCACGACCGCGCGCCACACCAGCCCCACCGCCGACTGCAGCGTGCGGACATTCGGTTCGAAACCAAACTCGGGCGCCGACGGTTCAGGGCCGCTGTCGTCTTCCATGCCGGGCGCATAGTCGATCGCCGGGCCCGCCGCCATGCTGGTGCGCAGCACGACGCTGGAATCATCCTCGGGCAGCGGCGCGCCCAGCCGCACACCCAGCGCCCCGCCGCCGCTTGCGAGCAGGATGCCGTTGACGGCGTCGTTCCACTTGCGCGCATGGTTGCGCCACGCATACACGGCATCCTCGAAATTGCCGACGATGGCAAAGCCGATCGCCGTCAGGCGCGAAGGCACCCAGTCGAGCAGGTAAAACGCCCGCGCAGCAAAGCGGCCCAACGCGGGGCTGCGCTCGGCCGACGGCAGGTTCCACTGGCGACTCAGGAATTCGGCTGCGCGGTACAGCACCACGCCACCGGGACCGATCGGCACCAGGAACCAGAAGAACACGCCGAACACGTGGCGATGCACGGCCACGATCGCGGCTTCGAGCGTGTGGCGCACGATCTCGGTCACCGGCATCTCGATCGTGTCGATGCCGGTCCACTCATGCAGCAGCGCGCGCGCGGCGAGCAGGTCGTCGCGGTTCAGCGCCTCGTGGATATCCGTGAAATAGTGGCTGAACTGGCGAAATCCCAGCGTCATGTAGAGCACCAGCACGTTCCACGCAAGGGTCAGTGCGATGCTGATCGACGCGAGCAGGTAGTGCACCACCATCACGGCAAGCGTAAGCGGCAACACCACCGTGAGCCAGGCCAGCGCCGCGTCGCGCGGGCGGCCGGTATCGAACGCGTGCTCGGCGCGGTCACCGAGCGCACGCACGATCTCGTGGATCGGGTTGTTGCGGCCCAGGGCGCGGAACTGCTCAGCGATCAGCGCCAGGAGAACAGATACAAAGGTCATCTCGATGCTGGGTGACGAATGGCCCGGTAACGCACGGGCCGGTAACGGGGGCGGCAACCAGCGGGCGATGTGCCGGGCCGGTCGCAAATGCATAGCAAGAAGATAGCACAGCGGTACTTGCTGGACGACCGCACCGCGGCAAAAGACAGAAAGCCCGCCGGCATACGCCGGCGGGCTTTCATCAGGCCAAGGCGCGGTAACTGCTACCGCGCGCGATTGCCTGTGGATCAGGACAGGTCAAACACCAGCACTTCAGCGCCTTCTCCCTGCGTCAGCGCTACGGCATCCACGGACTCGAGCTTGGCCGCATCGCCGGCCTCCAGCGGCTTGCCATTGACCACGACCCGGCCGCGTGCCACGTGCACATAGGCACGACGTCCCGGAGCCAGCGCCAGCGTGGCGGACTCGTCACCGTCGAACAGGCCGGCATACAGGCGCACGTCCTGATGCACCACGACCGAACCGTCGGCGCCGTCGCTGCTCGCCACCAGGCGCAGGCGGCCACGCTTGTCGGCTGCCTCGAAGCGCTTTTCCTCATAGCCGGGTTCGATGCCGGTGCGGTCCGGCATGATCCAGATCTGCAGGAAGTGCGTGGTGTCGTGCGCGGCATGGTTGTACTCCGAATGCCGCACGCCGGTACCGGCGCTCATGCGCTGCACATCGCCCGGGCGGATCACGCTGCCGTTGCCCATGCTGTCCTTGTGCGCAAGCTCGCCTTCCAGCACGTAGCTGATGATTTCCATGTCGCGATGGCCATGGGTGCCGAAACCCATGCCCGGCGCGACCCGGTCCTCATTGATCACGCGCAGCGGCCCGAACTGGATGTGCTGCGGATCGTAGTAGTCGGCAAAGGAGAACGAGTGATACGACTTCAGCCAGCCATGATCTGCGTAACCGCGTTCTTCAGACTTTCTGATTTCAATCATTTTGATGGCCCTCCTTGTGACCCTGGATTACCAGTACCAAGCGGCAGAGTGCTGTGGGACTGGGCGTTTGCTTACGATGCTAGGAAGTTTAGGCGCAGTGGCGTATATTAAACGGCATCGCCTTAGAAGCACTCGTTCAGAATTTCTGAATATGCCACTCTCCCTCGAATCCCTCGAAGTCCTGGACGCCATCGAGCGCAAGGGAAGCTTCGCCGCCGCCGCCCACGAGATGGGCAAAGTGCCGTCGGCACTGACCTACGTCGTACGCAAACTCGAAGAGGACCTCGACGTCCTGCTGTTCGACCGGCGCCGGCACCGCGCAGAACTCACGCCGGCGGGCCGTGCGCTGCTCGACGAAGGCCGCCATCTGCTGCACGCCGCGGATGACCTGGCGCGCCGCGTGAAGCGCCTGGCCACCGGATGGGAAGCCACGCTCACGATCGTGGTCGACGACCTGATCAACTTCCGCGCGCTGCTGCCCGTCGTCCAGGACTTCTACGCCGAGAACACGGCCACGCGTCTGCGCTTCGCCAAGGAAGTGCTCGGCGGCTCGTGGGACGCACTGGTCAGCAACCGTGCCGACCTGGTGATCGGCGGCGCCTATGACGCGCCGAGCACGCAGGGCTTCCAGATCCGGGCGCTGGGCAGCATGCCGTTCGTCTTCGCCGTGGCCGCGCATCACCCGCTCGCGACCGAAGAAGGACCGCTGACCACCATCCAGATCGCCAGGCACCGGATCGTGGCCGTGGGCGACACCTCGCGCAACCTGCCCGCGCGAACGCATGGTGTGCTAGCCGGCCAGGACGTGCTGGTCGTGCCGACCATGCGCGACAAGCTCGAAGCGCAGATCCGCGGCCTTGGCTGCGGCTGGCTGCCGGCGCCTATGGCACAGCCCCATATCGAGAGCGGCGTGCTGCAGGCCCGCGAGACCGTCGAGGTGCGCGCACCCGGCAACTTCAAGGTGGCCTGGCGCACCAGCAATCGCGGCAAGGCGCTGCAATGGTGGGCCGACAAGCTGGAAGACCCGCGACTCGCACAGGCGCTGCTGCAGCAGCAACCCGAGCTGGGCGGTTAAGGCGCGACTGAGCGGGAAATACACGCATGACAGTATCCGCCGGCCGCTACCGCGGCCGCTTCGCCCCCTCGCCCACCGGTCCGCTGCACATGGGTTCGCTGGTGACCGCGCTGGCCACGTGGCTGGATGCGCGCGCGCATGGCGGCCAGTGGCTGGTACGGATCGAGGACATCGACTATCCGCGCTGCGTGCGCGGTGCCGACATTGAGATTCTGGAGACGCTGGAACGGCTGGGACTCGTGCCCGACGAACCGCCGGTCTGGCAAAGCCGGCGAGAGGCGCTATACGCCGACGCGCTGCATCGGCTGGATGCGGCAGGCCAGCTCTACCCGTGCGGCTGCTCGCGCAAGGAGATTGCCGATTCGCTGCTGCATGTGCGCGAACGGCACCAGACGCTCGGCTATCCGGGTACATGCCGCCACGGGCTCAATGGCAAGTTGCCCCGCGCGTGGCGCGTGCGCGTGCCGGACGGACCGGCCGCCACCATCTGCTTCGATGACCGCTGGCAGGGCCGGCAATGCCAGGACCTGGAAACGGAAGTGGGCGACTTCGTACTGCGCCGCGCCGACGGGCTATGGGCGTACCAGCTGGCGGTGGTGGTCGACGACGGCCTGCAGGGCATCACGCACATCGTGCGCGGCGCCGATCTGCTCGACTCCACGCCACGCCAGATTCACCTGCAACACCTGCTCGGATTGCCGACGCCCAGCTATTTGCACGTGCCTGTGGTCGTCAACGCGATCGGCGAAAAATTGAGCAAACAGAGTGGCGCGCAGGCGATCGACACCAATGCGCCACTCGATGCGTTGCGAGCGGCCGGGGATCACCTCGGGCTACGGAATGACGGGAACGATGTGAAGGCGTGGCTCGAACGCGCCACCGGGGACTGGCTGCAGCGCCTGGCGACGCTGCCCGCCGCGGCCGGGCGCTGATTCACAGCCCGGCTTCACGGCATTTCACTAAAGGACGATCAGGACTTGCGCGGCGCGCCGCCGAGCAATGCGGCAACCGGCCGCTTGGGCGCCTGGCGGCCACGCGACAGGGCCGCGGCAATCATTTCGTCGGCGGGCTTGGCCGAGGCGCTGTTCGGGCTGGGCTCGTACGGACGCGAGAAGAATGGGTCGTCCGACGGGCGGAACGCGGAGCGCGAACCGCCGTGGTCGTGGCGGCGACGGCGGTCTTCCCCCTCACCGTCACCATTGCCGCGCGCACGGCGCACGTCGGTGCGCTGACGGCGACGATCAGAGTCTTCCTGGCGGGCCTTTTCGCCGGTCGGGTCAAAGCCTTCGAGCGTACCGCGCGGCACGCTTCGCTTGATCAGCTTCTCGATATCGGTCAGCAGGCGTTCGTCGCCCGGCACGAAGATCGACAGCGCGTCACCGCTGGCGCCGGCGCGGCCGGTACGGCCGATGCGGTGCACGTAGTCTTCGGCGCTGAACGGCAGGTCGAAGTTGATCACGCACGGCATGTCGGCGATGTCGAGGCCGCGTGCGGCCACGTCAGTGGCGACGAGTGCGTCGATGGTGCCGTTCTTGAAACCTTCGAGCGTCTGCATGCGCTCGGTCTGCGTCTTGTCGCCGTGGATCGCGGCAGCGTTGATGCCTTCGCGTTCCAGGTGACGCGCCAGGCGCGAGCAGCCAATCTTGCTGTTGACGAACACGATGCACTGTTTCGACAGGCCCTGCTCCGCACGCTGGCGCAGCAGGTGCACCACGGCGGCCTGCTTCTGGCCGTCTTCCACCTGGTACACCATCTGGCGCACGTTTTCGTTGGTGGAGTTGCTGCGCGCCACTTCGATCGTGACCGGCTGCTTCAGGTAGCTGGCGGCCAGGCGCTTGATCTCGGGCGAGAACGTGGCCGAGAACAGCAGCGTCTGGCGCTGCGCCGGCAGCAGGTTGATGATGCGCTGCAGGTCCGGCAGGAAGCCCATGTCGAGCATGCGGTCGGCCTCGTCCAGCACCAGCATCTGCACCTGCGACAGGTTCACCGACTTCTGCTGCACGTGGTCGAGCAGGCGGCCCGGCGTGGCCACAAGGATTTCCACGCCACGGCGCAGCGCGTCGGTCTGCGGGTTCATGTCCACGCCGCCGAACACCACCGTGCTGCGCAGGTCAGTGTGCTTGGCGTAGCGGGCGACGTTGTCATAGACCTGGTCGGCCAGTTCGCGCGTAGGCGTGAGCATCAGCGCACGCACCGGGTGGCGCGCCGGCGAGGCGCTGGCGCTCGCCATCGGCAACAGGCGCTGGATGATCGGCAGCGCGAAACCGGCGGTCTTGCCGGTGCCGGTCTGTGCCGCGCCCATCACGTCCTTGCCGAGCAGCACCACCGGAATGGCCTGCGCCTGGATCGGCGTGGGCTTGGTGTAGCCTTGTTCGGACAGCGCGCGCAGGATGCGCGCGTCCAGGCCGAAGCTCTCGAACGTCTGCTCGGCTGCGTTCTGGTCAGGTAGGGTCGTAGTTGTCATGGTATCGGGGTGTGGCGGGAGGCGAACCCGGCACAAACGGATACGCGTCTGGAACTCATCTCGCCTTGCTGGAGGCCAGATCCGGCGCGGATCCTGGCACGGCAATGCCTTTGACGGCATTTGCCTAAGCGAATCAAAGACTTAGATTCTAGCATTTCTGCCGCCGTACTGAAACAGGTCGGCAAGGCGGCACTGCGCACAGCAGGGTTGCACAGTTCAGTATCGGTGTCACGGATTTCAACAACGTGTCACATGAGGCTGCGATGATGTGCGCACCAGTCCGCCAGCCATGGCAACCCGCGATGGCTGTTCCGGGCGCTTGCCACCTACACGGCAACACACCGAACTCTTACCACCGAACAATGGATCTGGACTTCCTTCGCCAGGCGCGTGACCGCTTCCTGATGACTTCCACCGCCTTCCTCGGCCTGGCTGGCACGCCGGCCCAGGCCGCGCTGCCGGCCAGCGCCGCCAGCCAGCCGGAACGCAGCCCGCAACTGCCGGCCTGGCCGTTCGCGCACCAGGCGCTGCCGACAGCAGCCTGAGCGACAGGCAGGAGGCCAGGACCGCTGGGGTAACTTGCAGGCGCGCTGAGCGGCTGGTCCCGCGCTAATGCATAGGCGTGCCTGCCAGCAAACGCTACCGCAGCGATTATTTCAGGCGACGCCCCAGCGTCTCGGGCACCAGCGCCAGACCGACCAGCGACACCAGACCGCAACCGATCACGTAGAGCGCCGGTGCATTGGCATCACCAGTGATCTGGATCAGACGCGTCGAGAAATACTGCGCAAAGCCGCCGAAGATGGCAATCGCCACGCAATACGCGATCGACAAGCCGGTGGCGCGCAGACGCTTCGGCAGCACCTCGCTGACCAGCACCATCGACGCGGGCGAGGTCATCGACATCGGCACCGACAGGCAGGCCACCACGACCAGCAGACGCGCCAGCGAAGGCTCGGCGTTGATCAGCACGAAGGCCGGGTACACCATCACCAGCAGCGCGACGCGCGACCACAGCACCACTGTCTTGCGGCCGACGCGGTCGGCCAGCCAGCCGGCGAACGGCGACAGCACCACCTGCACCGCCGACGCGATGCAGCCTGCCCAGATGCCCAGCGACAGCGGCATCTTCAGCACGCTCACGGCGTAGTTGCTGAGGTAGTAGATAACGATATAGGTCGACGAGGCCAGACCGATCATCAGCAGGACGCTTGCGAGCACTTCGCGTGCATGCTGGCGCAGCAGCGGCCATTGCGCAGCGTGTTCGCCTCGGTGCAAAGGCTCTGCAGTTTCTTCCAGCCGACGACGGATCAACAGGCCTACCGGAATGACCAGAATGCCGATCAGGAACGCAAGGCGCCAGCCCCACGATTCCAGCTCGGCCGGGGCCAGCACATTGCTGAGCACCAGGCCCGTGATCGCCCCCATCAGCGCCGCCAGGCCCTGGCTGAACGGCTGCCACGCGGTATAGAAGCCGCGCGTACGGTCATCGGCGTACTCAAGCAGCAGCGCGGTCGATGCGCCCATCTCGCCGCCAATGGCAAAGCCCTGCACCAGCCGCGCGATCACCACCATGGCCGGCGCGAAGATGCCGATTTGCGCATACGACGGCGTCACCACGAAAATCAGCGAGCTCAGGCCCATCAGCCACAGTGTTAGCGCCACGGCCGGCTTGCGCCCGGCGCGGTCGGCGTACATGCCGATCAGCAAGCCGCCGAGCGGACGCATCAGGAAGCCGACGCCGAACGTGGCGAACGACATCAGCAGCTGGCCGGTCGGGTTGTCGACCGGGAAATACAGCCGACCGATCAGCGTGGCAAAGAAGCTGTAGACGACGAAATCGTAGAACTCCAGGCCGTTGCCGATGGTGATGGCGGCAATGGCGCGCGCGCGGGACAGCTGCGGCTGCGGCGCCGCGATCGCCGCGCCGGCGGTGGTGTCGATGGACATGGGTGTCTCCGTGAATGGGATAGCAGCGACCGGGCGCACGCGAGGTAACCCGGTCATCAGTACGGCTCTTGCGGCCGGCTCGGTCGCGCTTTACTTGCGCAGCATCGGCAGGTCCAGGCCCTGCTCTTGCGCGCAGTCGATGGCGATCTGGTAGCCAGCATCGGCATGGCGCATCACGCCGGTGGCAGGATCGTTGTTCAGCACGCGGGCAATGCGCGCGGCGGCTTCATCGGTGCCGTCGCAGACGATCACCACGCCCGAATGCTGCGAGAAGCCCATGCCGACACCACCACCGTGGTGCAGGCTCACCCAGGTCGCGCCGCTCGCGGTGTTGAGCAGCGCATTGAGCAGCGGCCAGTCGGAGACGGCGTCCGAGCCGTCCTGCATGGATTCCGTCTCGCGGTTCGGGCTCGCGACCGAACCGGAGTCGAGGTGATCACGACCGATCACGATCGGTGCCGACAGCTCGCCGCTGCGCACCATCTCGTTGAATGCGAGACCCAGCTTCGCACGCAGGCCCAGCCCGACCCAGCAGATCCGCGCCGGCAGGCCCTGGAAGCTGATGCGCTCGCGCGCCATGTCGAGCCAGCGGTGCAGGTGCTCGTCGTCGGGAATCAGTTCCTTGACCTTGGCGTCGGTCTTGTAGATGTCCTGCGGGTCGCCCGACAGCGCAGCCCAGCGGAACGGGCCGATGCCGCGGCAGAATAGCGGGCGGATATAGGCCGGCACGAAACCCGGGAAATCGAAGGCGTTGTCGACGCCCTCTTCCTTGGCCATCTGGCGGATGTTGTTGCCGTAGTCGAAGGTCGGCACGCCCCTCTTCTGGAAGTCCAGCATGGCCTTCACGTGGGCGGCCATCGACGCCTTGGCGGCCTTCACCACCACGGCCGGCTCGCGCTGCGCGCGCTCGCGGTATTCGTCCCAGCCCCAGCCCGCCGGCAGGTAGCCGTTGAGCGGGTCATGCGCGCTGGTCTGGTCGGTGACCATGTCCGGACGCACGCCACGGCGCACGAGTTCGGGCAGCACTTCGGCGGCGTTGGCGCACAGCGCGATCGAGATCGCCTTGCCTTGCGAGGTATAGCGGTCGATGCGGGCCAGCGCGTCGTCCAGGTCCGTGGCCTGTTCGTCGACATAGCGCGTCTTCAGCCGGAAATCGATGCGGCTCTGCTGGCATTCGATATTCAGCGAGCACGCGCCGGCCAGCGTCGCGGCCAGCGGCTGCGCGCCGCCCATGCCACCGAGGCCCGCGGTCAGCACCCAGCGGCCCTTGAGGCTGCCACCGTAATGCTGGCGGCCCGCCTCGACGAAGGTTTCATACGTGCCCTGCACGATGCCCTGGCTGCCGATGTAGATCCACGAACCGGCGGTCATCTGGCCGTACATGGCCAGGCCCTTGGCGTCGAGTTCGTTGAAGTGTTCCCAATTAGCCCAGTGCGGCACCAGGTTGGAATTGGCGATCAGCACGCGCGGCGCGTCGCGGTGCGTGCGGAAAACGCCAACCGGCTTGCCCGACTGCACCAGCAGCGTCTCGTCATCTTCCAGGCGGGTCAGCACCTCGACGATGCGGTCATAGCATTCCCAGTTGCGCGCGGCGCGGCCGATGCCGCCGTAGACCACCAGTTCCTTCGGGTTCTCCGCGACCTCGGGATCGAGGTTGTTCATCAGCATGCGCAGCGGCGCCTCGGTCAGCCAGCTCTTGGCCGTCAGCTTGTTGCCACGCGGGGCACGGATCTCGACATCGCGGAAACGGGGGTTCTCACTCACGGCACAACTCCTTCGGAATTTCGGAACAACTGGCCCACGGCACGGCCGGGAAACGTCATCTGATAGGGGTGTATAGTGTTGTATATACAAGCATAGATGTATTGGGGTATTCCCGAGGACTAGCAGAGATCTATGCCTGGAAGTGACTGCGCCCGGACTTGGCCGGGCGCGAGGGTCGACTAGTAACGCGGGGTCAGGAAGTGAAGCGCCCTTCCAGCCGATGCATCGAGCCTGGATGCAGCAGGCGCACTGATGTCACGACGCGGTTGCCCGACCATGTGCGCCGGCGGATCAGCAGGCATGGCTCGCCGCGATCGATCTGCAGCAGCGCGCATTCGTCGGGCGTGGCCAGAACGGCTTCGACCACGTGCTCGCCCTCCGTCAGCGGTGCCACGCGTGACAGGTATTCGTAAGGCGTCTGGCGCGTGAAGTCCTGCTCGAGGTAATCGGCCGCGACAGTCGGGTTGACGTAGCGGTCCTCTAGCTGGATCGGCACATCGTCCTCGTAGTGCACGATCACCGTGTGGAACACGCGCTGGCTCTCGCCCACGTCTAGCGCGGCCGCACGCGCGGCGCCCGCGACCTCCTCGCTGCTCTTGACCACCCTGGCATGGTGGCGGCGGCCGCGCGCCGCGATTTCCTCGGCGATGTTATTGACCGCATACAGCGCGGAGTTGCGCTTGGGCTCCGCGACGAAAGTGCCCACGCCTTGCATGCGCACCAGCATGCCGTCGGCAGTCAGCTCGCGCAGCGCGCGGTTGACCGTCATGCGGCTCACGCCGAGTTCTTCGACAAGCTCGGTTTCGGACGGCACGCGGTGATGCGGCGGCCAGCTGCCATCGGCAATCTTGCTGCTGATGAACTGCTTGACGCGCGCATAGAGCGGTGCTGGCAACGTGTCGGACAGCCCGGCGGTGGGCTGGCCCGGCTGTGCGGTGGCTTGAGACAAAACTGTTTCCCGTTGAGGCTGGCGCCGCCGGCAATCCTGCCGCGGCGCCCGCTGGACTTGTATAGGGCGGTGTTTACATCATCGGCGAATGTACCACGCGGCGCACCCCGCTCAACCGGTCGCCAGCTTCCTGAGTGCCGCGGGCTGCAGCAGTTCCACCTGCCGGTAGTGGCGGCGTATCCAGCCCGCCTCTTCCCACGCCTGCAGATACTTGGCCACGGTCTGGCGCGAACGGTTGACCATGTCGCCGAGGTCTTCGGCCGACACGCGCACCACGTGGTCGGTGCGGTCGGCCAGTTCCAGCAGCCGCGCAGCCATGCGCGCATCGACAGGCGCCTGCTGCGCATGCTCGGTATGGTCGAACGCCACGCGCAGCCGTGCGCACATCTGCTGCACGATCAGGTGCATGCCTTCCGGATGCGCTACCAAGATGCGGTCGAAGTCGCGGCGGCCCAGCACCAGCAGTTCAGTGCTGCCGACGGCAAACGCGTCATGCGTGCGCGGCTTGCCGTCGAGCAGCGAAATCTCGCCGAACCACCGGCCGCGCCCGATCACCGAATAGACTGATTCGCGCCCGCTCGCGCTGACGCGGCTCATGCGCACGCGCCCCGCCAGCACCATGCAGAAATACGTAGGCGGATCGCCGCGCGCAAAGATCATGTCGCCGTCACCGAAGCGCTGGCGACGCGCCGCCTTCTGCACGGCATCGAGCACGCGGGCTGGCGCATTGCGCAGCCACCCTGTCGTGATCACGCTGCGCGGCAGCGCCTTGCCGGAATCCACGGCTTTCACATCACCCCTCCCGCTGGCCAAAGCGAGATTGTCCAATACTTAACAGACTTGCGCAGGCACGCGGGCGCAGAATGCCACCGCACTCACGATACAGAACACACCCCCGGAGGCATTCACATGGCGCAAGTACAACTCGTCGATTCCGTCAGGACCCGCGTTTCCGAGGCGGAATGGCAGATGCGCGTCGACCTGGCGGCGGCCTATCGCCTGGTCGCGCATTTCGGCTGGGACGACTTGATCTTCACGCACATCTCGGCACGCGTGCCCGGCGCGCCGGACCAGTTCCTGATCAATCCGTACGGCATGCTGTTCGACGAGATCACGGCGTCGAGCCTGGTCAAGGTCGACCATCACGGCGAGCCCGTGCTCGACACGCCGTACGACGTGAACCCGGCCGGCTTCATCATTCACAGCGCCGTGCATGAAGCCCGCCCGGAAATCGCTTGCGTCATGCATACGCACACGCCGTACGGCGTGGCGGTGTCGGCCCAACAGGCCGGCCTGCTGCCGCTCTCGCAACAGGCCATGTTCGCGCGCATGGGCCTGGCCTATCACGACTACGAAGGCGTGGCGCTGCGCGAGGACGAGAAGGCTCGCCTGGTCGCCGACCTCGGCCGCAGCAAGCAAATGATCCTGCGCAACCATGGCCTGCTGACCTGCGGCCGCGCGGTGTCCGACGCGTTCCTGACGATGTACACGCTGGAGTCGGCCTGCCGCATCCAGATCCTCGCGCAGAGCGGTGGCTCGGCGCTGACCACGGTGCCGGAATCCGCCAGCGCCGACGTCGGCGAACAAGCGCGCCAGGCGACCAAGGGCAAGGGCTCGGGCCTCGCATGGCCGGCGCTGCTGCGTCGCCTGGATCGTATTCAACCCGACTTCCGGAACTGACATGGGCATCCTCGTACATCTGCCATCGTTCATGGCCGGCGCCATTGGCGCCGCACTGCGCGAAGCCGCGCCCGACATCCCGGTCTGGATCGGCCGCGAGAACGCGCCCGCCGACGAAGTCGAAGCGATCATCGCCTGGGGCCTGAAGCCCGGCGTGCTGCCCGCTTACCGCAACCTGCGCCTGATCTGCAGCGCCGCGGCCGGCGTCGACAAGCTCGTGAGCGCGCCCGACCTGCCCGAAAGCATGCCAGTCACGCGCGTGGTCGATCCCGGCCAGCAGACTGGCATCGCGCATTACGTGCTTGCGATGGCCCTGCGCCATGCGCGTCGCCTCGGAACTTATGCCGAGCAGCAACGCCGTGGCGAATGGAAGCGCCACCCTGCCCCCGACCTCGCGCACTGCCGCGTGGGCGTGCTTGGCATGGGCGAGATCGGCAGCGCCGTGGCGCGCACGTTCGCGTCCATCGGCTTTCCGGTGGCGGGATGGAGCCGCAGTGGCAAGGGCATTCCGGGCGTGACCGACTACACCGGTGCCGAGGGCCTGTCGGCCATGCTCGCGCAGACCGATATTCTCGTCTGCACGCTGCCGCTGACGCCGCAAACCCACGGCCTGCTCAATCGCGAGACGCTGTCGCAGTTGCCCGCGGGCGCGTTCTTTATCAACGTCGGCCGGGGCGAGCATCTGGTCGAGCCCGACCTGATCGCGCTGATCGACGCAGGCCATCTGGCCGGTGCGGCGCTCGATGTGTTTTCGAAGGAGCCGCCGGAGCCCGGCGATCCGGTGTGGAACCATCCGCGCATCGAAGCGACGCCACACATTGCGTGCGATCCGTCGTATGAACTGGTCGCGAGGCAGTGCGTGGAGAACGTGCGGCGGATGCGGGATGGCAGGGAGTTGTTGAACCTGGTCGATCGGGCGGCGGGGTACTGAAGCACACGGCAGCCCAGAGCGGGGCTGCGTGTCAGGCCGTCGATGCCTGCCGCACCATCCAGTTGCGGAATGCGCGCGCTGCTGCCGGCTCCATGCGATCGCGCGGCCAAACCACGTAGTAGCCCCCGCCCAGGCTCGCGCTCGCTTCGCAGGCACGCACCAGCAGGCCATCGCGCAGGCATCCGTCGATCATATGCCGCCAGCCGAGCGCGATGCCCTGACCTTCTATCGCCAGTTGCAGCAGGATCGGATACTGGTTCGATGTCAGAAACGCGCGCGGATTCGCGTCATGCACGCCCTGGTGGGCAAACCATGCTTGCCATGACATCCATTGCCGCTGGCCGTCGTCGAGCATCAGCAAGGTCTCGTTGACCAGCGCCGACGGGGCCAGAGCGCGCCCACCGAGATAGGCTGGCGCGCACACGGGAAAGACTTCCTCGCCATATAGGCGCCGTGCCGCAAAGCCCGCCGGTGGACCTTCGCGCAAGTAGTACAGGCCAATATCGAATTCCGCGGCGGACAGCGACGCAAGGCTGTCATTGACGATCAGCCGCAACTGGATCTCCGGGTGCGCTGCGCGGAACGATGCCAGACGCGGTGTCAGCCACAGCACGGCCACCCCCGTGGAGCACGCCACAGTCAGGGCGGTGTGGCTGCGCACTTTCATCACGTCTTCGGTCGCTTCGGCGCAACCGACCAGCAAACGCTGCACAACCTCTGCATAGCGCTGGCCGCTGACCGTCAGCCGCAGCGCGCGCGGCTCGCGGATGAACAGCTTGCGTCCGAGAAAGCTCTCGAGCTGGGCGACCTGGCGGCTGATCGCGCTTTGCGTCAGGTGAAGCTCCGCCGCGGCACGGGTGAAGCTGCCATGCCGCATCGCGGCTTCGAAGGCGACAAGGTTAGGCAGGGGCGGTAGCGGGGAGATGCGCATGGAAGCTTCCGGTCGCTGAAGTCGCCATGATAGACCGCGAATACGACGCAAAGGGAGAGGAAAGCGTGAGCGAATGAGCCCGGCTCCGGCACGTCCGCCGGGACCGGCCCTAGCAATCAGTTCGCGCGACGGTGAATACGGCCGGCTTGCATCACGACGCTGAGGTGTTCCCCCTGTCCGGCGATCAGGCCGATATCGTGTAACGGATTGCCATCCACGAGCAGCAGGTCGGCCGTCGCCCCGGCCCGCACGGCACCGAGTTCGCCGTCGCGCTGCAGGATGGCCGCGGCGATCGAGGTCGCCGAACGGATCGCCTCGAGGTTGCCGAGCAGTTCGGCACGAATGCGGAACTCTTCGGCCTGGTGGTCGTGCATCTCGCCGAGCAGGTCCGAACCGTAGCCCATCGGCACGCCGGCGTCGGCATAGATGCGCAGCGACTCGCGCCCCGCCTGGCGCACGGTCTCGATCTTGGCAACGGAATCGGCAGGCAGGCCCAGGCGCGCGCCATCGCGTGCGAGCGCATCATAGGTGACCAGCGTCGGAACGACGAAGGCGCCATGCCTGCGCATTTCCTCCGCGGCGGCTGGGTCGACCAGATTGCCGTGTTCGATGGTACGCACGCCGCAGCGCACGGCACGCGTGATGGCACGGCCGGTGTAGGCGTGGGCCATCACATAAGTCTGCGCGGCCTCCGCTTCGGCCACGATGGCCCGGATCTCGTCCTCGCTGTACTGGGTATTGCCGATCGGATCGGTCGGAGACGCCACGCCGCCCGAAGCCATGATCTTGATCTGGGTGGCACCCTTCTGGATCTCTTCGCGCACCGCCAGGCGCACCGCGTCGACACCATCCGCAACCCGCGCGATGGCCCCGGCGCGGAATGCGCACGAGCAAGGCTCCAGCACGTCAGAACGCGGGCGGAAGTCGCCATGGCCGCCGGTCTGCGACAGCGCCTTGCCGGACGGAAAGATCCGCGGTCCGGGCACCAGGCCAGTGGCCACCGCCTGCGACAGGCCCCAGTCGGCGCCCCCGGCATCACGCACCGTGGTGAAGCCACGGTCGAGCATGCCCTTCATGATCGGCAAGGCGCGGATGGCGACCAGTACGTTGGGCTGCACCGCGTTCAGGCCCAGGTTTGCCAGCGACGCGAGCACGTGCACATGGCAGTCGATCAGGCCCGGCATCACGGTCTTGCCACGCGCATCGATGCGCTGTGCGTTGGGCGCATCGATGGCCGGGCCGACCGCGACAATACGCTCGCCCTCGACGAGGACATCATGGCCGCGCAGCAACTCGCCCATGCCGGGGTCGAGCACGTCGCCGCCGTGAAAGAGGATCTGTGGAATCTGGGTCATATCAGCGTTGTTGCAGGTAAGCGGGTTCACGGACAAGGCGCGTGCCGGCCAGGCTGATGGCGGCCGCGATCATGACGTAGATTGCGGGCGCCATGCTGCTGCCCGTGGTAGCAATCAGCCACGTGATGATGAACGACGCAAAACCACCGAAGATCGTCACCGCGAAGTTGTAAGCCACCGACAGGCCGGTTGACAGCACGCGCGCCGGGAACAGCTCCGAGAATGCGGCCAGAATCGGGCCGGTATACGCAGCGATCAGGATGCCGAACACGAGCTGGAAAACCAGCAGCGACGACAGCCCCGGCACATGATTGATGTACGCGAACATCGGCCAGGCCAGCACCAGGATCAGCAGCGCCGATCCGCTCAGCAGTGCGCGCCGGCCGATGCGGTCCGCGAGCCGGCCGACCAGCGGTGCGAACAGCATGATCGTGCAGCCACCGACCATGCCCGCGACAAAGCCGTCCGACTGCGGCACGTTCAGCACCTTGACGGCATAGGTCGGCATGTAGAACAGCAAGACGTAGGTGCACACCGTCCAAAGGATCACCATCGAAAAGCTGGCCAGCGTTTCGCGCGGGTAAGCCTGGAACACCTCCTTCAGCGGCGAGTCGGCGCGTTCGTCTGTTTCGCGGAAGGTCGGGGTCTCGTCGAGATGATGGCGGATATAGTAGCCCACCGGCCCGATGACGATGCCAAGCAGGAACGGCAGGCGCCAGCCCCAGCTGTTGAGCGCTTCAGGACTCAGCGAACGCGTGACGAAGGTGCCGACTGCCGCGCCAAGCAGCACGGCCACGCCGATGCTTGCCTGGATCCAGCTCGAGTAGTAGGCGCGCTCGCGTTCCGGCGCATACTCGGTCAGGAAGGCCGTGGCGCCGCCCATCTCGCCGCCGGCGGAGAAACCTTGCAGCAGGCGCGCCACCACGATCAAGAGCGGAGCGAAGATCCCCATCTGCTCGTAGGTCGGCGCGATGCCGATCAGCGTGGTGCCCAGCGCCATCAGCAGAATCGTCATCGACAGCGCGGCCTTGCGGCCGACACGGTCAGCATAAATGCCGAGCACGATGCCGCCGACAGGACGCATGAAGAAGCCCACACCGAAAGTCGCCACGGCGAGTAGTAGCGAGCTAAGGTCATTGCCGGTCGGAAAGAACAGCTTCGCGATGATGATTGCGAAGAAGCTGTAGACGGTAAAGTCGAACCACTCCAGCCCATTGCCGATCACCGTGGCGATGATGGCGCGGCGCCGTTGGGCGGGCGCGATGACAGCTGCGGACCGGCCCGGAGCCGTCGATGAATAGGTGGCGGTGGCGCTCGTTGGCGTGGCGCTGTTGTGCATGGGTCTCCTCGTCGGTAGCCCACCGCCGCGGCTCGTAGCGCATGGACCGCACGGCTGACTGGCAGATGGTGAGCCGATGTTAGGAGATGGGAGGCAGCGAGCGGTAGCGATATCTCCGCATGCACGCATGCGCGTAGCGCATGCGTGGGCTAAGGCCACGCCGGGCGGCTCAATCCATTGGCTGCCGGATCTTTATGCTGTGGTCCACCGGGACGTGGCACAGCAGCAGGATGGGCCGGGATAGCGGCACGGCTTCGAATTGCCGCCGGGAAACGAAAAAGGGTTGGCAGGAAATATCCTGCCAACCCTCTTCATTATTGGTGGGCCTCCCGTGAGTCGAACACGGCACCAACGGATTATGAGTCCGCTGCTCTAACCAGGCATGAGCTAGAGGCCCTTGGAAGCGTTAGTTGCCTTCCAGGAAACTCTTGAGCTTATCAGAGCGGCTCGGGTGGCGCAGCTTTCGCAATGCCTTGGCTTCGATCTGGCGGATACGTTCGCGGGTGACGTCGAACTGCTTGCCGACCTCTTCCAGCGTGTGATCGGTGCTCATTTCGATGCCGAAGCGCATGCGCAGCACCTTGGCTTCGCGCGGCGTCAGCGAGTCCAGCACGTCCTTGACGACGTCGCGCATGGAGCCGTGCAGTGCCGCTTCGGCCGGGGCCAGCGTATTGGTGTCCTCGATGAAGTCGCCCAGATGGGAGTCGTCGTCGTCACCGATCGGCGTTTCCATGGAGATCGGTTCCTTCGCGATCTTCATGATCTTGCGGATCTTGTCTTCCGGCATCTCCATCTTCTCGGCCAGCGTTGCCGGATCCGGCTCGTTGCCGGTTTCCTGCAGGATCTGGCGCGAGATGCGGTTCATCTTGTTGATCGTCTCGATCATGTGCACCGGGATACGGATGGTGCGCGCCTGGTCGGCGATCGAACGCGTGATGGCCTGGCGGATCCACCACGTGGCATACGTCGAGAACTTGTAGCCGCGGCGGTATTCGAACTTGTCCACCGCCTTCATCAGGCCGATGTTGCCTTCCTGGATCAGATCGAGGAACTGCAGGCCGCGGTTGGTGTACTTCTTGGCGATCGAGATCACCAGGCGCAGGTTGGCCTCGGTCATCTCGCGCTTGGCTTCGCGGGCGCGCTTTTCGCCCTCGGCCATCTTGCGGTTGACGCCCTTGAGTTCCTTGAGCGGCAGCACCACGCGCGATTGCAGGTCAATCAGCTTCTGCTGCAGTTCATGCACGGCCGGCACGTTGCGTTCGACGATGGTGCTGTAGGGCTTGCCATCGGCCACGATGGTGCCAACCCAGTCGAGGTTGGTTTCGTTGCCCGGGAAGCGCGCGACAAAATCCGAGCGCGGCATGCCGCATTTGTCGACCACGATATTCAGGATCGAGCGTTCGAGCTTGCGCACTTCGTCGACCTGGCCGCGCAGCGTGTCGCACAGGCGCTCGACGCTGCGCGCGGTAAAGCGGATGCCCATCAGCTCGGCCTGGATGGCTTCCTGCGCCTTCACGTAAGGCTTGGAGTTATAGCCTTCCTTCTCGAACGCGCGGCGCATCTTGTCGAACTGCTCGGCGATGACGCGGAATTTCTCGAGTGCGGACAGCTTCAGCTCTTCGAGCTGGCGTGCCGAGGCACCGGCGCCGGCAGCGTCGTCGTCTTCCTCGTCCTCGTCGGACTCTTCGTCCTCGTCGGATTCCAGGTCTTCTTCATCCGCGGCCGAAGCACCCGCGGCTTCCTGGGCCATTTCATCGGCGTTCGGGTCGATCAGGCCATCAACGAATTCGTCGATCTTGATTTCGTCGCTGGCGACGCGCTCGGCGTTGGCCAGAATTTCCGAGATCGTGACCGGGCACGCGGAAATGGCCATCACCATGTCCTTCAGGCCCGCCTCGATACGCTTGGCGATCACGATTTCGCCTTCGCGCGTGAGCAGCTCCACCGTGCCCATTTCGCGCATGTACATACGCACGGGGTCGGTGGTGCGGCCGAATTCGGAGTCGACGGTCGACAGCGCGGCTTCGGCTTCTTCCTCAGCCTCTTCCTCGCTGGTGGCGGACGGCGCGTTGTCGTTGAGCAGCAGCGTTTCGGCGTCCGGCGCCTGTTCGTACACGGCAATGCCGATGTCGTTCAGGGTGGCGACGAGCGTGTCGATCGTCTCCGAATCGACCATGTCGTCCGGCAGGTGATCGTTGATTTCGGCGTAGGTCAGGTAGCCGCGCGACTTGCCCAGCTTGATCAGCGCCTTGAGCTTCTGTCGACGCAGCTCGAGCTCTTCCTCCGTGCCCTGCTGGGTCGAGGCGAACTCCTTCAGCAGCGCCTTCTCCTTGGCCTTGCGGTCCTTGGCCTTCTGCTTTTCGGTCTTCGGCGCGGCGGCAGGCGCCGCTGCGGGCGTGTCGTTCTCGAAGAACTCTTCAGTCACGTCGTCAGTCGTGCTCTCGTCGCGCTGCAACTCCGCCTTTGGCTTGCGGCCACGCTTTTTCGGTTCCGGCTTGACTGCCGGCGCTGCGGGACGCTCGGATGCAACGGCGGCGGGAGAAGCGGCGCGTGCCTTGGGTGCCGGCGCAGTCGCACCTGCCTTGGCGCTTGCGCTCTTGGCACCGGCTGCTGCTGCCGTCTGCTTGCTTTCGACTTCGGTATTCTGCTGTTTCGCCACGGTGATACTCTTGCCTTTCACTGGTGCAGATGCGGCGACCTTGCCGCTCGTACTGGCGCTCTTGCCGCTCTCGCGTGCCGAAGTCGAGGCCTTTGTCATTTCGGATGTGCGATTCCTGGTGGCAGTGGCCAGGGCGGGCGATTCGGCGCCTCGCGCTGGCTTTGATGGCGCAGACCGGGGGGCCGGAGTCTTGACTGACGCGGTCGATGTCTTCGCCGCCGTCGTTTTTGCAGACGCCTTGCCGCTCCCTGATTGGGGAGCTTTCACGGAAACCTTTTCGGTTGCTTTGGCCTTTGCCATTGGCACGCTCACTTTTCACCAGACTTGGAGAGAAAGATTTCGCAATCCAAACCGGCTATTGTAGCACGCCACAGATAGCCAGCTTCCTGTCAGATATGGTTTTCACCTGAAAAATCAAGGGCTAAGCTCGACCCCGCCTTGGCTCAGCCTACTACATCTTCCTTGCTGCCCCGCGCAAATGCCCCCTCGGCACCATTCAGCCTGCTTCAGCCGAGACGGCGGCGGCGATGGATTTCACCCACCAGCCAGCGCATGCGCTGCTTGCCATCCTCATCGGCGGTACCGGCAATCACGGCCGCCTGCAGCCTTTCCAGTTCGCGGCTCAGCGGTTCAGCGAGCAGCTTGGTGACCGCGGCGTCGAATTCCTGCGTCGCGGGTTCCTCTTCAATTTCTTCACGCAGCACCGCTGTGCGCGCCGCAGCATACATTTCCGCATACGGCGATTGCGCCAGGTGCTCGCTAAAGGCCGCAAAGTTCACCTGACCTTCCACCTCGTCACAGGCAGCGACTAGGTGAGCCAGCACTTCGGCGTCCGCACCCTCCGGATCAAGCAGCAGTGCCCGGCTATCCTCGTCAAGACGCGCCGCCAGGGACGGATAGCACATCAGCAATTGCAGCACGCGCTGCTCGAGACCGGTCGGTGCCTGGCGCTTCGCACGTGGCCGCGGCTGGGCGAAGCGGCCGGCACGTGCCGGGTCGCTGCGCAGCCCGCAAATCGCCTCGATCTCGGCCGGTGTTGTCCCTGTAGCATCGGCAAGTTCGCGGATAATCTGTAGCCGCAGGCCGCAAGCCGGCATCGCCTGCAGCAGGGGCTTGGCTTCATACTGTGCGCGGGCACGACCCTCCGGCTGACGCATATCCTGCTCTTCCGTCACCGCCTGCAGCAGGAACCGCGACAACGGCATGGCGTCGCGCACCTGAGCAGCGAACGCTTCGGTACCCTCTTCGCGTACATAGCTGTCCGGATCGTGCTCGGCCGGCAGGAACAGGAAGCGGATGGCCTTGTTGTCAGCCACGTGCGGGAGGCACGCCTCGAGCGCGCGCCGCGCGGCGCGCCGGCCCGCCGCGTCCCCATCGAACGAGAACACGACCGAATCAGTCTGGCGCAGAAGCTTTTGCACGTGCACGGGCGTGCACGCCGTGCCCAATGTGGCCACGGCATTGGCAAACCCAAGCTGCGCCAGCGCCACGACATCCATATACCCTTCGACCACGAGGACGTAGCCGGTTTCCCGAATCGCGTGACGGGCCTCAAACAGCCCGTACAGTTCAGTGCCTTTGCTGAACAGAGGCGTCTCGGGCGAATTAAGGTACTTGGGCTCGCCCTGCCCCATGACGCGCCCACCGAAGCCGATCACCGCACCCTTGGTGTTGCGGATAGGGAACATGATGCGGTCGCGGAAACGGTCGTAGCGGCGTGGCTTGCCGTCCGCATCGCGCTTCTCGCTGCTTTCGATCAGCAGGCCGGCCTCCACAAGCGGCGCCGCAATCGTGTCATCGCGATAGCTGCCAAAGACGGCTTCCAGACCCTGCCAGTCGTCCGGCGCGTAGCCAAGGCCGAACTGGGCCGCGATCTCGCCGGTGAGGCCGCGCCCCTTCAGGTACTGGATCGCCTGCGGTGCGCCGCGCAGCTGGCGGCGGTAGAACTCCGTGGCGCGGCTCATGGCGTCGGACAACGCCACCGAACGCGCCTGCTGTTCCGCGCGCTGGCCCGGCGGCAGGCGGTCGCGCTCCTCGGGGACCGACATGCCCACGGACTGGGCAAGCTCTCGGACAGCCTCCGGATACGACTGCCCCGAATACTCCATCAGGAAACCGATCGCCGACCCGTGCGCCCCGCAGCCAAAGCAGTGATAGAACTGCTTGGTCGGCGACACCGTGAACGACGGCGATTTCTCGTTATGGAAGGGGCACAGCCCCATAAAGTTGGCGCCGCCCTTCTTCAGCTGCACATACTTGCCCACCACATCGACAATGTCGACACGGTTGAGCAGGTCCTGAATGAAGGATTGCGGAATCACCCGACTGACCGTCCTGATGGCATGGCCGTCCCTTGGTCGGGCAGCCGCTTTTTAAGAATGCGTGACCGGAAAGTCTCCCGGTTGCTATCGAACCATTGTAGTGTAGGCGCGACAATGCGCCTGAACTATCTGCATCGCCGTCCAATCTCGCCGATCAGTCGCCGATTTTCATGCAAAGGAATTAAACGTGCATTTACTTGGCCAGTGCGGCCTTGACCTGCGCGGACACGGCAGTCATGTCGGCGCGGCCGGCAAGTTTCGCCTTCAGCACGCCCATCACCTTGCCCATGTCCTGCGGACCGGCGGCGCCGGTTTCGGTGACGGCTTGCTGTACCGCGGCGGCGACTTCAGCTTCGGAAAGCGCCGCCGGCATATAGACCTTGAGCACTTCGACCTCGGCCTGTTCCTTCTGCACCAGATCATCCCGGCCGGCCTGCTCGAACTGGGTGATGGAATCCTTGCGCTGCTTGAGCAACTTTTCCACCACCGCCAGCACGGCGGTGTCGTCCAGTTCAATGCGCTCATCGACTTCGCGCTGCTTGATGGCGGCCAGCAGCAGGCGGATGGTGCCGAGGCGCTCGGTTTCGCGGGCGCGCATGGCGGCCTTCATGTCATCGTTGATTCGGGCTTTAAGAGACATCGTGATCTTCCGGGAAATTGGCGGGCGGCAAGCCTGCAAGCCAGAAATGCAAAAACCCGCAGCGGCGCTGGCCACAGCGGGTCTGCGCGCAAAGGCGGGCGCGGTAGGTCAGGATTGTAGCACCAAGCCCCCCACCGTCGATGGCGGCGCACCGGGCTGGATGCGCCGCATTCACGCGACAGCGCGGCCGTTGCGCGCGGCCTCGGCCAACGCGTGTCCGGCTGCCACCGCGGAAGCCCACGCCCATTGGAAGTTGTAGCCGCCGAGCCATCCCGTCACGTCGACGACCTCGCCGATGAAATACAGGCCCTCCACCTCGCGCGCCATCATGGTAGTGGAAGAGAGCCCGCGCGTGTCCACTCCGCCGATCGTCACTTCGGCCTTTCGGTAGCCTTCCGTGCCGGAAGGAACGACTTGCCAGTCGTTCAGCGACGCCCCGAGCCGCCGCAGCGCCTTGTCGGCAATGTCATGCAGCGGCAGGCTGCCGTCTACGCCGGCCGCCGCACACCACGCGTCCGCCAGCCGCGCCGGCAAGCGCTGAGATAGCAGGTTGGCCAGGTGCTTGCGGCTACCGGCCTTCTGCTCGAGCAGCCAGCCGGCGGCGTCCTCGCCATCGAACAGGTCGATCTTGATGGGCGTGCCGGGCCGCCAGAAGCTCGATATCTGCAGCACGGCCGGGCCCGACAGGCCGCGGTGGGTCCACAGCAGGTCTTCGCGAAACGCGCCGGCCGTCTTGCCGGCTCCGGTCGAGATATCGACTTCGAGCGACACCCCGGCCAGCGGCACGAACGGCTGCCAGGCCTGCCCGTCGAAAGTCAGCGGCACCAGCGCCGGCCGGGTCTCGATGATCTTCAGGCCGAACTGGCGGGCAATGCGGTAGCCGAAGTCCGTGGCGCCGATCTTCGGGATCGAAAGCCCGCCCGTGGCCACCACCAGCGCCCTGGCGCGCACGGTGCCCTGAGAGGTCAGCAGCAGGTAGTCGTCGCCCTCGCGGCGGACTTCCTCGATGCTGCAGCCGGTCTGCCAGTGCACATGGCCCGCGTCACACTCGGCGCGCAGCATGGCGATGACGTCTTCGGCACTGTCGTTGCAGAACAGCTGACCCCGATGCTTTTCATGCCAGTCGATACGGTGGCGCCGCATCAACTCCAGGAAATGCTGAGGCGTGTAGCGGGCGAGCGCCGAGCGGCAAAAGTGCGGATTGGACGACAGATAGTTGGCCGGCCCTGCCTGCAGATT
Source organism: Cupriavidus sp. C1SS-2L (assembly GCF_057073735.1). NCBI lineage: Bacteria > Pseudomonadati > Pseudomonadota > Betaproteobacteria > Burkholderiales > Burkholderiaceae > Cupriavidus > Cupriavidus sp. C1SS-2L. Next base: position 952,291 of record NZ_CP172708.1, on the reverse strand, counting down.
GGTGAAATTGCAGCGGCCGCCGCCTGAGATGCGAATCTTCTCGGCCAGTTTCGTGGCATGGTCGATCAACACCACGCGCGCGCCGCCCTGGCCCGCCACGGCGGCACACATCATGCCGGCCGCGCCCGCGCCCAGCACGGCCACGTCATACCGGCCCGCCTGCCGACCCGCCACACCACTCATTCCAACCCTCTTTAAATGGGAACCCTGCCGTGCAGGGAAAGCGCAGATTGTAGCGAAAAGCACGCCGGGCGCCGGTGTGCTAACCTGCTGGGTTCCACGCAACCCGTTGTTTTGACGGCTGTTTCGATCCGATCGGACAGCCGCCCCTGCTTCCCATGCTTGTCCTCGGCATCGAATCTTCCTGCGACGAAACCGGCCTGGCCCTCTACGACACCGAGGCCGGCCTGCTCTCGCACGCCCTGCATTCGCAGATCGCCATGCACCGTGACTACGGCGGCGTGGTGCCTGAACTGGCCTCGCGCGACCATATTCGCCGCGTGCTGCCGCTGCTGCAGCAGGTGCTCGATGAAGCGGGCCGCAGCCGCGCGGACATCGACGCCATTGCCTTCACCCAGGGTCCTGGGCTTGCGGGCGCGCTGCTGGTCGGCGCTTCGGTCGCCAATGCGCTGGGCTTCGCGCTGAACGTGCCGATGGTGGGTGTCCACCACCTGGAAGGCCACCTGCTGTCGCCGCTGCTTACGCGCGAGCCACCGCCGTTCCCGTTCATCGCCTTGCTGGTTTCAGGCGGCCACACGCAGCTCATGGAAGTGAAAGGCATCGGCGACTATACGCTGCTCGGCGAAACGCTCGACGATGCCGCCGGCGAGGCCTTCGACAAGACCGCCAAGCTGCTCGGCCTTGGTTATCCGGGCGGACCGGAAGTGTCGCGCCTTGCCGAGTTCGGCACGCCCGGCGCGTTCGACCTCCCCCGGCCAATGCTGCATTCGGGCAACCTCGATTTCTCGTTTGCCGGGCTCAAGACCGCCGTGCTGACGCAGACGCGCAAGCTCGCCAACACCTGCGAGCAGGACCGCGCCAACCTCGCGCGCGCGTTCGTCGATGCGATCGTCGATGTGCTCGCTGCGAAGTCCTTTGCCGCGCTCAAGCAGACCGGCCACAAGCGGCTGGTCGTGGCCGGCGGTGTCGGCGCCAACCGCCAACTGCGCGAACGCCTGAACCAGCTCGGCAAGCAGCGCAAGATCGACGTCTATTACCCGGACCTCGCGTTCTGCACCGACAACGGCGCGATGATCGCTTTCGCTGGCGCCATGCGGTTGCAGGCAGCACCTGAGCTCGCGCAGCACAGCTACGGCTATGGCGTGACGCCGCGATGGGATCTGGCAGATATCCGCCTGCCTTCGGCTGCCTGAACAATGCCGACGCTGAAAACAGAAAGGCCACCGCGAAGGTGGCCGTTCCGTTTGTACTCAAACCGACTTACACAGTCGGCTCGAGCCGCTTGTCGCGTTCAATCACGGCGTAAGCGCTGTGGTTGTGGATCGACTCGAAGTTCTCGGCTTCGAGCACGTACGCCACGATGCGCTCATCGGCATTGAGCCGCATGGCGATATCGCGCACCAGGTCTTCCACGAACTTCGGGTTTTCGTACGCGCGCTCGGTCACGAACTTCTCGTCCGGACGCTTGAGCAGGCCCCACAGTTCGCACGACGCCTCTTCTTCCGCCATGCGCACCAGCGCTTCCACCGGCAGTTCGCCCGCCAGCTCGACATTCATGGTGATGTGCGAGCGCTGGTTGTGCGCGCCGTACTGCGAGATCTTCTTGGAGCACGGGCACAGGCTCGTCACCGGCACCAGTGCCTTCAGGAACACGCGCGTCACGCCGTTGCGGATCTCGCCGGTCAGCGTGACCTCGTAGTCCATCAGCGACTCCACCCCCGACACAGGCGCGATCTTGCTGATGAAGTACGGGAACGTGACCTCGATGCGACCGGCCTCGGCTTCGAGCTTTTCCAGCATCTTGTCGAGCAGCACGCGGAAGCTCGCTAGCTCCAGCGGCGCGCGCTCTTCTTCGAGCAGCGCGACAAAGCGCGACATGTGCGTACCTTTGACTTCGGCAGGCAGATGCACGTCGAGATTGAAGGTGCCCACGCTCGGAACCACGCCGGCCGGCGTCTTCAGCGAGACGGGATAGCGCACGCCCTTGACACCGACACGCTGGATGGGAATCTGGCGGGTGTCACGGCTCGACTGGACGTCGGGCATCACGAAGGCGGGATTGATGTCATTCATCTACGGTTTCCTCCAGGAGTGCACCAGGGGATGGCACAGGTCCTTACGGTCGCGGCATTTTCGCAGTCCATCCATGCCGCGCAACGAGTGTGAAACCACGGCGCCGGCAACACTCAAAGCCGACCCGCAGCTGCGAACACAAAAACGGGAAGTTTAAGGGAATTCACACGGAGCCGCCGAAAGCGGCTCCGTACCCTTACAGATCGTACGGGTGATGCCGTGCGCCTGCCGTGGATCAGGCCACGCGAGAAGCAACCGCGACGGGTGCCTGGCCGATGCCGAAACGCTCACGTACCGAGCGCTCGATGCCGGCGGCGTCGAGCCCGCACTGCGACAGCAGCAGGGCTGGATCGCCATGGTCGATGAAGCGGTCGGGCAGGCCCAGCACGAGTACCGGGATGTCGATGCCCGCTTCCGCCAGCGCTTCCAGCACGGCACTGCCAGCACCGCCCATGACACTGCCCTCTTCCACGGTCACGAGGTAGTTGTGCTCCTCCGCCAGTCGCTTGACGAGTTCAACGTCGAGCGGCTTGACGAAGCGCATGTCCGCCACCGAGGCGTCGAGCGCCTGCGCCGCGCCAAGCGCCGGGTGCACCATCGAACCAAAACCCAGGAACGCCACGCGCTGGCCCGAGCGTGCGCCGCCCGTACGGCGCATCACGCCCTTGCCCACCGGCACATCCTTCAGTACAGCTTCCGTCGCCACACCCTGGCCAGCGCCGCGCGGATAGCGCACGGCAGTCGGGCAGTTCTGGTGGAACGCGGTCGTCAGCAACTGACGGCACTCGTTCTCGTCGGACGGCGTCATCACCATCATGTTGGGGATGCAGCGCAGGTAGGCGATATCGTAGGCACCCGCGTGCGTGGCGCCGTCGGCGCCGACCAGGCCCGCGCGGTCCAGCGCAAACACCACCGGCAGGTTCTGCAGCGCCACGTCGTGGATCAACTGGTCATAGCCACGCTGCAGGAACGTCGAATAAATCGCCACGACGGGCTTCAGTCCTTCGCAAGCCATGCCGCCCGCGAACGTCACGGCATGCTGCTCGGCGATGCCCACGTCGTAGTAGCGCTCCGGGAAGCGCTTCTCAAACTCGACCATGCCCGAGCCTTCGCGCATTGCCGGCGTAATGCCGATCAGGCGCTTGTCCGCGGCGGCCATGTCGCACAGCCATTCACCGAAGACCTGCGTGTAGGTCTTGCGCGCGGGCTTGGCGGCCGGGCGGATGCCTTCGGCCGGGTTGAACTTGCCAGGGCCGTGATACAGGATCGGGTCGGCCTCGGCCAGCTTGTAGCCCTGGCCCTTCTTGGTCACCACGTGCAGGAACTGCGGGCCCGCGCCTTCGAGCGCACGCTTGCGGATGTTCTGCAGCGTCGGCACCAGCGAGTCGAGGTCGTGGCCGTCGATGGGGCCGATGTAGTTGAAGCCGAACTCTTCGAACAGCGTCGCCGGCACCATCATGCCCTTGGCGTGTTCCTCGAAGCGCTTGGCGAATTCGAGCACCGGCGGGGCCACCGACAGCACCTTCTCGATGCCCTTCTTGGTGGCAGCATAGAACTGTCCGCTGAGCAGCCGCGCCAGATGCTTGTTGAGCGCGCCGACCGGCGGCGAGATCGACATGTCGTTGTCGTTGAGCACGACCACCAGCGGCAGGTCCTTGTAAACACCCGCGTTGTTCAGGGCTTCGAAGGCCATGCCCGCGGTCATCGCGCCATCGCCGATCACGGCGATCGACACGCGCTGCTCGCCGAGCGTGCGCGCGCCCAGCGCCATGCCGAGCGCGGCCGAGATCGAGGTCGACGAATGCGCGGTACCGAAAGTGTCGTACTGGCTTTCGCTGCGGCGCGGGAAGCCCGAGATGCCGCCGAACTGGCGCAGCGTATTCATGCGCTCGCGCCGGCCCGTCAGGATCTTGTGCGGATAGCTCTGGTGGCCCACGTCCCAGACGACACGGTCGTCGGGCGTATGGAATACGTAGTGCAGCGCGATGGTCAGTTCCACCGTGCCGAGATTCGACGAGAGGTGGCCGCCGGTCTGCGAGACCGACTCCAGCACGTAGGCGCGAAGTTCATCGGCCAGTGTCCGCAGCTCGCGCCGGTCGAGCTTGCGCAGGTCTGCGGGGGCGTCAATCTTTTTGAGCAGTGCGTAGGTCATGATGTCCGTTCGGCCGCCGGTTTCTGCTGTCCGGCTTGTGTGTTCAATGTGTGCGCAGCACGATCAGGTCCGCCAGATCGGCCAGGCGGCCCGCGCGTGCGCCGAAACCGGCCAGTGCCGCATGCGCGGACTCGCGCAGCTCGGCCGCCAGTGCGCGCGCCGCTTCCAGCCCCATCAGCGAGACATAGGTCGGCTTGTCATGCGCGGCGTCCTTGCCGGCGGTCTTGCCAAGCGTGGCGGTATCGGCGGTGACGTCCAGAATATCGTCTACTACCTGAAACGCCAAACCCACGGCTGCGGCATACCGGTCCAGCGCCGACAGTCCCTGCGCGTCGATTTCACCACAGAGCGCGCCCATGCGCACGCTTGCGCGCAGCAGCGCACCGGTCTTCATGCGGTGCATGGCCTCCAGCGCATCGCGCGACATGGCCTTGCCCACGTTCTGCAGGTCGATGGCCTGGCCACCGGCCATGCCGACCGAGCCAGATGCCACGGCCAGTTCGGCCACGAGCTTCAGCCGCGCCTCGGCCTGTACCGATTGTGCCTGCGCCAGCACGATGAACGCCTGCGTCTGCAGCGCGTCGCCGACGAGCAGCGCCGTGGCTTCGTCATAGGCCTTGTGCACGGTCGGGCGGCCGCGGCGCAGGTCGTCGTCATCCATGCAGGGCATGTCGTCGTGTACAAGCGAGTAGGCGTGGATCATCTCCACCGCGCAGGCTGCGGCGTCGCAGGCCTCGGCGCTCGCACCCGTCACTTCACCGGCGGCATGCACCAGCAGCGGGCGCACGCGCTTGCCACCGCCGAGCACAGCATAGCGCATGGCCTCATGCAGTGTATGCGGCACGGTGTCGGCATTTGGCAACGTTTGGTCCAGCGCGGCCTCGGTCCGGGCGCCCTGCGCCCGCATCCAGCTTGCGAATTCGGTCATTCCTGCTCCATGCCGTTGGCGTTTCCGGCGTTTCCGGCATCACCGGCCATGGGCTTCAGCACGTCGCCTTCGAGTACCCTGACCTGCTGCTCCACCCGCTCGAGCTTCTGCTGGCAGTAGCGGACCAGCTCAGCGCCGCGACGGTAGGCCGCCAGCGACGCTTCCAGCGGCAGTTCACCGCTTTCCATGCTGGCGACCAGCGTTTCAAGCTCGGCCATCGCCGCTTCATACGAAGCGGGCGGCGCGGAACCTGCCGCAGTGTCTTCGGTCTGGACCGGATCGGTCGTGGTTTTTGGCATGTCAGGCTTGGGAACTGTGGGAAGCCCGGATTTTACGCCAAACCCGGCGCTCGCCCCACTCCGGTGCCGGACGTATGCATCACTCGCAGGGTCCTTTTTGGCTGAATGTGACTTGTGCGCTCGGGTCGTCTTTCCGAATGCGCCCGGTACGGCACCCCAATGACGACCCGGGTCGACTTTTTCGCTAAAAAGGCAGGAAAATCAGGCCCTTAACTTTTTGGGGTGGGGTACAATCCCGGGCTCGTCGCCGCAGTCCGCGCAGGCCCTGCCAGGCCAGCAAAGCCGGTCGACAAGTGTTTCCCAAATCGATTCATTTTTCGATGGTTGGGTTGTTCACTGCTTTCACCTGTTTATCTGGGAGTGGGGATAATGTCCAATCTCAGCACCGCGCTCAAGCTGGCGCCGGCTGATTCGCAGTTGCCCGTTGACGTCTATTTCGATGAGGCGCTGCATCAACAAGAACTAGAACTGCTGTTCAGGAATGGCCCGGGCTACGTCGGCCACGAACTGATGGTCCCGGAGGTGGGCGACTACCACACGCTCAAGGCGGAGGACGAAGGCCGCATGCTGGTGCGCAACGCCGCCGGCATCGAGCTGATGTCGAACGTCTGCCGCCACCGCCAGGCCATCATGCTCAACGGCAAGGGCAATTCGAAGAACATCGTTTGCCCGCTGCACCGCTGGACCTACGACCTCAAGGGTGAACTGCTCGGCGCGCCGCATTTCGACCAGCAGCCATGCCTGCACCTGAAGCGTTCGCCGCTGCAGAACTGGAACGGCCTGCTGTTCGACGGCAAGCGCGACGTGCGCGCCGACCTGGCCAAGCTGGGCGTGGCCGAGGACCTGAACTTCGAAGGCTACATGCTCGACCACGTCGAGGTCCACGAGTGCAACTACAACTGGAAGACCTTCATCGAGGTCTATCTGGAGGACTACCACGTCGTGCCGTTCCACCCGGGACTGGGCAGTTTCGTCTCGTGCGACGACCTCAAGTGGGAGTTCGGCGAGTGGCACAGCGTGCAGACCGTCGGCCTGCATGCGGGCCTGAAGCGGCCGGGCAGCATGACGTACCAGAAATGGCACGACGAAGTCCTGCGCTTCAATAACGGCGTGCTGCCCAAGCATGGCGCGATCTGGCTCACGTACTACCCCAACATCATGGTGGAGTGGTACCCGAACGTGCTGGTGGTCTCCACGCTGCATCCGCTGGGTCCGCGCAAGACGCGCAACGTGGTCGAGTTCTACTACCCCGAGGAAATCACGCTATTCGAGCGAGAGTTCGTCGAGGCCGAGCGTGCCGCGTACATGGAAACCTGCATCGAGGACGACGAGATCGCTGAACGCATGGATGCCGGCCGCCTGGCGCTACACAAGCGCGGCACCAGCGAGGTCGGCCCCTACCAGTCGCCGATGGAAGACGGCATGCAGCACTTCCATGAGTGGTACCGGCGCGCCATGGCCTATCAGCGCTAAACAACGCTGAACGACGGGCGATTACCGCACAACCCAGTCACGAACGGACCGCCCCGGCGGTCCGTTTTGCGTTGGCGGCGCCACTACGCACGCTACAATGGCTGCTCGGTCCGGCTGCAAAGCCTGACCGCTCCGAATCGCGACGCAGGGCCACGGCACGATGAAGCCCCGCTCGCACGCCATCTCGATCCGCCTCCTCCCTCGCCATGCAATCGCTCTGGATGTTGTTTGCCGCCTTCTCGTTTTCATTAATGGGGGTGGGCGTCAAGCTGGCATCCGAGTTCTACACGACCGGCGAAATCGTCTTCTACCGCAGCGTGATCGGCGTGGCCATCATGTGGGCGCTGATGGCGTCAAGCGGCGTCTCGGTGCGCACGCCGCACATGCTCACGCACATCAAGCGCAGTGTGTTCGGCGTCACGGCCCTGCTGCTGTGGTTCACATCGATTACGCTGCTGCCGCTCGCCACGGCCATGACGCTCAATTACATGTCGCCGGTCTGGATTGCGCTGATCCTCGGCGCCAGCGCCGCGCTGGCCGGCACTGCGGGCAACGCGGACAAGAAACTGATCATCGCGATCCTGATGTCCTTTGCCGGGGTGCTGTTCCTGCTGCAGCCGTCGGTCGGCAAGGACCAGTTCACAGGCGGCCTGGTCGGCCTGATTTCCGGCATGTTCACGGCACTGGCCTATGTCGAGGTCCGGCAACTCGGACAACTCGGCGAACCGGAGCACCGCATCGTCTTCTACTTCTCTGCTGTGGGATTGGTAGTCGGACTGGTCTGGATGCTGTACTCGGGCCCAACCGCCCACACCTGGCACGGTGTGGGCCTGCTTCTTGCCATCGGCGTGCTTGCCACGCTGGGCCAGACCGCCATGACGCGCGCCTACAAGCGCGGCAATACGCTGCTCACCGCCAACCTGCAGTACGCCGGCATCGTGTTCTCGAGCATCTGGGGCATGCTGATCTGGTCGGACCGACTCAACTCGATTTCCTGGCTCGGCATGGGGCTGATCATTGCCAGCGGCATCGCCACGACGCTCGCTCGCGCACGTCAGGACTCGGGTGAAGAGCCGACGCCGGATACGCCGGTCAAGTCGCCAGAGGCGGAAGTGCATCCGGAGGTGTAGCATTTTCCGAAATGCCGATTGCCAAAGGACGCTCATGCCAAACCCGCTGATTTCCGTCGCCGCGCTGCAAGCCCTGCAAGCCGCGCCGGCACGCAATGTCGTTGTCATCGATTGCAGCTTTGACCTGGCCAATCCGGCTGCGGGCCGCGAAGCCTATCAGCAGGGCCACGTGCCCGGTGCGTTCTACCTGCACCTCGATAACGAACTGTCGGGCCCGAAGACCGGTCACAACGGCCGCCACCCGCTGCCTGACCCCGACGCCTTTACGGACCGCCTGCGCGCGCTGGGCGTGAACCGCGACACCGAAGTCGTTGCCTACGATGCGCAAGGCAGCATGTATGCCGCCCGCTTGTGGTGGATGCTGCGCTGGATCGGCCACGCCGCGGTGACCGTACTCGATGGCGGCAAGCCCGCGTGGGTGAAAGCCGGCCTGCCGCTTGAACATGGTGCCGCGCCGGAACCCGAAACGCCGGGCAACATCCAGCGCGGCGAACCGCTGGTCGCCACTGTCGACGCGGCTGCCCTGCTTGAAAATCTGAATCCGCCGACGCGGCTGGTCGTAGACGCCCGTGCGCCGGATCGCTTCCGCGGCGAGAACGAAACGCTCGACCCTGTTGGCGGGCACATCCCCGGCGCGGTGAACCGCTTCTTCAAGGACAACCTGACCCCGGAAGGCCAGTTCAAACCCGCCGCGGAGTTGCGCGCTGAGCTTGGTGCGGTGCTGGGCCAGACCGCACCGGCGCATGCCGTGATGCAGTGCGGCTCGGGCGTCACCGCGTGCCACAACTTGCTGGCGCTGGAAGTCGCCGGCCTGGAAGGTGCCGCGCTCTATCCGGGCTCGTGGAGCGAATGGTGCGCCGATCCGACGCGCCCGGTCGCCACGGGACCTGCAGCCTGAGCCTGCCGAGACCGCTCAGTCGGACGCCACCGCCCGCGTGGCGTGGCGGTGTCCGCCATGGGCCTGGCGCTCATGGACGCCATTGGTGATGAAGACGATCGCCGTGATGCCGGCCGCCACGAGCACCACCTGAATCGCCGATTCGCGCCAGCGCGGCTTGCGCTGCATCTGCGGCATCAGGTCGCTCACGGCGATGTAGAGGAAGCTGCTGGACGCGATCACGAGCACATAGGGAATCCAGCCGCTCATCTGGTCCAGCAGGAAGTACCCGACCAGCCCGCCCGCCACGGCCGCGACGCTCGACAGCAGGTTGAACGCAAAAGCGCGCGCCTTCGAAAAGCCGGCGTTGAGCAGCACGATGAAATCACCGACTTCCTGCGGAATCTCATGCGCGGCGATGGCCAGCGCCGTGACGATGCCGATGTTCGGATCGGCCAGGAAGGCCGCCGCGATCACAATGCCGTCGGCAAAGTTGTGGAAAGTGTCGCCGACCAGGATGGTCAGGCCGCTGCGGCCCGCTTCTTCACGGTCGTGGCCGTGGTGATGGTGGTGCCCGTCGCCCTCGTGATGGTGCGAGTGGCGCAGCAGCGAGATCTTTTCGAGCAGGAAGAAGCCCAGCAGCCCAGCCAGAAGCGTGCCGAACAAGGCTCGCGGATCGGCACCCGACTCGAATGCCTCGGGCAACGAATGGAGCAAGGCCGTTGCCAGCAGCACGCCCACCGAGAAGCTGACCATGCGTTCGACCACGCGCGAGGCCATTGTCAGCGACAACAGCGCCGCGCCGAAAATGCTGCCCACGCCGGAAATCGTGGCGGCGAGCAGGATGTACAGAAGGGTCGAGTGGATGATGGGCTCCCGGGGCGGTGGTGCCGCATCCGCGGCATGCCGGTTCCGCCCGGCGCTGTGCGGACGGCAAACGCAACAATGTTGCAACAACTGGAAGGCCGCATTGTACGTATTCCGGCGCGGACTTTGCAATCCTCGTCCGCGCAGCGCCTATGAGTACGGTTAGACGACGCCGTGCTGGCGCAGCCAGTCGAGGCACTTCTTCCAGCCGTCCTTAGCGTCCGCCTCGCGATAGCTCGGCCGGTAATCGGCGTGGAAAGCGTGGCCGGATTCGGGATAGACGACGAACTTCGATGCCTTCGCGTCCGGATCCGGGGACGCCGACAGCGCCGCCTTCATCTTCTCGACCTGCTCTTGTGTGATGCCCGTGTCCTTGCCGCCATAGAGGCCGAGCACCGGCGCGTCCAACTGGTCAACCAGGTCCAGCGGGTTCTTCGGCTTCAGCGGCGTAGGCGTGCCGGCGAGCTGCCCGTACCAGGCCACGCCGGCCTTCAGCCGCTCATTGTGCGCGGCATACAGCCACGTGATGCGCCCGCCCCAGCAGAACCCCGTGATCGCCAGCTTCGACAGGTCGCCACCATTGGCGCCGGCCCAGGCCACGGCCGCGTCGAGATCACCCATGACCTGCCCGTCCGGCACCTTGGCGATGACGTTGGTCTGCAGTTCCTGGATGGTGCCGAAGCTCTGCGGATCACCCTGCCGCGCAAACAGCTCCGGCGCAATGGCCAGGTAGCCAAGCTTGGCAAAGCGGCGGCAAACATCGGCGATGTGCTCGTGCACGCCGAAGATCTCGCTGACCACCAGCACCACCGGCAACTTCGTCTTGCCCTCGGGCTGCGCGCGGTAGGCCGGCATGCTGAAGCCGCCCGAAGGAATCGTCACTTCGCCGGCGGTCAGGCCCGCGAAGTCGGTCTTGATCGCCTGCGCCATCGCCGGCAGCGCAGCCGCGGCGAACGCGGAGCCCAGTGCTGTCTTGACGAAACCGCGCCGATTGAAAGTCTGCCCGGGTACCAGGCTTTCCACTTCGGGTTTCAGCATGCATGTCTCCAGGATCGTTGTCGGTTGGGTGTCCGCCGGGGAAGTCCAACGGCGCCAACTGACGATTCTAAGCAAACATGCCGTCACGTGCACCGGCCGGCACGCGGGCGCCGCTCAGTGCAGCTTCACGCGGGGGCTGGTCTTGCTGCGCAACCAGTGCGTCACCGTGTCGAGCCCCATGCCGACCGCGCCGTGAAGCGCCAGCACATGCATGCGGTAGAGCGAGGTGTACATGAAGCGCGCCATCAGCCCTTCGATGAACATCGAGCCGCCGATGAGCCCGCCCATCAGGCTACCCACCGCGCTGAAATGCCCGAGCGATACCAACGAGCCGAAGTCCTTGAACGCGAATTCCGGCAACGGCTTGCCGGCAAGGCGCGCGCGCAGTGCGTCGAACAGGAACGTCGCCTGCTGATGCGCGGCCTGCGCGCGCGGCGGCACCGCAGTCTGCTTCTCGGGCCACGGGCAGCTCGCGCAATCGCCGAACGCGAAGATGTCGGGGTCGCCTTCGCTCTGCAGTGTAGGCCGCACGAGGATCTGGCCTTGCCGGCTGACCGGCAACCCAAGCGTCGCCAGCACCGGCGGCGCGGTAATGCCCGCCGCCCACACCGTCAAGTCGGCATCGATGCGCTTGCCACTCGCAGTCAGCACGGCTTCGGTGTTGACCTCGGTCACGCGCTCGCTGGTGAAGACATCGACGTCGAGCTTGCGCAGCAACTTTGCGGTTTCGGCCGAGACCCGCTCCGATAGCGCAGGCAGGATGCGCGGGCCAGCCTCGATCACGTGGATGCGCACGTCGCGGCGCGGATCGAGCTTGTGCAGTCCGTAGGCGTTGAGCACATGCGCGGTGTTGCGCAGCTCTGCCGACAGTTCCACGCCGGTCGCACCGGCGCCGATGATGGCCACGTCCACGCGCGGCCGGCCGTCCTCGCCAACGCGCCCGCGTCCGTTTTGCGCGCGCACGCAGGCCGCGATCAGACGACGGCGGAAGCGCTCGGCCTGTGCGACGGTATCGAGCGCAATCGCATGCTCCGCCGCACCCGGCACGCCGAAGAAATGCGTCACGCACCCGATGGCCAGCACAAGCGTGTCGTAAGGCAGCTCCCGCGCCGGCAACAGCTCGCCACCGTCGGGGTCGAGGCACGCCGCAACCGAGATCGTCTTGCGCTCGCGGTCGATGCCGGTCATTTCACCCTGCTGGAACTCGAAGTGATGCCAGCGCGCCTGCGCCACGTATTCGAGCTGGTGCGTGTTGGGATCCATGCTGCCCGCGGCAACTTCATGCAGCAGCGGTTTCCAGATATGCGTGGGCAAGCGGTCCACGAGCACCACTTGCGCGGTGCCCTTCTTGCCGAGCTTGTCGCCCAGCCGTGTCACCAGCTCCAGTCCTCCTGCCCCGCCCCCTACGACGATGATGCGATGCGCCCTGCCGTTTGCTCCTGTGGTCATGGTCTACCCGATGCTTTTATTGCTGAGAAACGCTGGCCGTTAGGCATTTGCCCCCAGTTTGCTGCATCGCAGCAGCTGAAGCAAGACAGCAATCACCGATTCAGCAGTCGCTTCATTCCATACGCCAAGTATGTGAAAACAAAGGGTTCCGGGGCATGCAAATGAATACGGCCGGGTACTCCCGGCCGTATGTTCCTATTGCACCTGGCGATGGTCAGTGGGCTTCTTCCCAGTTCGCGCCACTGCCGACTTCTGCAACCAGCGGAACACGCAATTGCGCGACCGAACACATCAACTCGGGCAACCTGGTCTTGACCACGTCCAGTTCGTCCTGCGGCACTTCGAGCACCAGTTCATCGTGCACCTGCATGATCTGGCGCGTCTGCAGCTTGTCGCGTTCGAGCCAGCCCTGCACGGCGATCATCGACAGCTTGATCAGGTCCGCCGCCGTGCCCTGCATCGGCGCGTTGATGGCCGCGCGCTCCGCCGCCTGGCGGCGCGGGCCGCTGCCGCCGTTGATGTCCGGCAGCCACAGGCGTCGTCCAAACACGGTCTCGACATAGCCCTGTTCACGTGCAGTCTGGCGCGTGTCTTCCATGTATTGCGCGACGCCCGGGTAGCGCATGAAGTAGCGGTCGATATAGTGCTTTGCCGCCTCGCGCTCGATGCCGAGGTTGCTCGCCAGGCCGAACGCGCTCATGCCGTAGATCAGGCCGAAGTTGATGACCTTGGCATAGCGGCGCTGCTCGCTGCTCACAGCCTCTCGATCGACGCCGAAGATCTCGGAGGCGGTGGCGCGGTGGATATCCTCGCCATTCGCGAACGCGCGCAGCAAGTTTTCGTCGCCCGAGATATGGGCCATGATACGCAGCTCGATCTGCGAATAGTCGGCCGATACGATCACGCTGCCCGGCGACGCGATGAATGCTTCGCGGATGCGGCGGCCTTCCTCCGTGCGTACGGGGATGTTCTGCAGGTTCGGTTCGGTCGACGCGAGCCGGCCCGTCACAGCTGTCGCCTGGCCATAGCTCGTATGCACGCGTCCCGTGTTCGGGTTGACCATCTTCGGCAGCTTGTCCGTGTAGGTCGACTTGAGCTTCGCCAGGCCACGGTAGTCGAGCAGCAGCTTCGGCAGCGGGTAATCCTCGGCCAGTTTCTGCAGCACCTCTTCGTCCGTCGACGGCGCGCCGCTCGCAGTCTTCTTGACCACCGGCAGCTTCATCTGGTTGAACAGGATCTCGCCGATCTGCTTGGGCGAACCGAGATTGAACGGCTGGCCCGCGGCATCGTACGCGGCCTGCTCCAGCGACAGCATGCGCTGCCCCAGTTCGGCGCTCTGCGCGGCAAGACGTTCCGCATCGATCAGCACGCCGTTGCGTTCGATTTTCTGCAGCACTACGGACACCGGGATCTCGATCTCCTCGTACACGCGGCGCAGGCCCGCCGCGGCGCTGACCTGCGGGAACATCTTGCGATGCAGTCGCAGCGTGACGTCGGCATCCTCGGCCGCGTATTCGGTGGCGCGCGCGAGGTCGATCTGGTCGAAGCCGATCTGGCTCGCGCCCTTGCCGCAGACTTCTTCGTAGGTGATCGTCTTCAGGTTCAGCAGGCGCTCGGCCAGGCTGTCCATGCCGTGGTTGCGATGGGACGCCAGCACGTAGCTTTCCAGCATGGTGTCCTGCGCCACGCCGCACAGGGTCACGCCATGGTTGGCGAACACATGTATGTCGTACTTGATGTTCTGGCCGAGCTTGGGCTTGCTGTCATCCTCAAGCCATGCGCGCATGCGTGCGAGCACGGTATCGCGCGAGAGCTGGCCGTTGTTCTCCATGCCGGCGACGTCCGGGCCACGGTGACCGACGGGGATGTAGCACGCCTCGCCGGGCTCCACCGACAGCGAGATGCCGACCAGCTGCGCGAGCATCGGGTCGAGCGACGTGGTCTCCGTATCGATCGCCGTCAGCGGTGCGCTTTCGATGCGCTGCATCCACGCTTCGAACGCGGCTTCGGTCGTCACCAGCTCGTATCGGATTTCGCTCGGGGCCATGTCTTCGGCAGGCGGGGCCTCGGCTGCCAAGGCAGACGAGGTGGCGGCCGGCGCATCAAACAGTCCGCCTTGCGCGGGTGCCGCGGCAGCGCGCGCCCGCGCTTGCGCGCGCGCATCGGGAAGGCTTTCGCCGGTCGCCTCACGCAGCCAGGTCTTGAAACCGTATCGCGTAAAGAATGCGATGAGCTTTTCCTTATCCTCGCCGATTTCCCGGAGCGCGTGGAAATCCGCCACGGCCGCGCTGAGGTCGCAGTCGGTTTTGACGGTGACCAGTTCGCGCGCCTTCGGCAGCCAGTCCAGCGTGTTGCGCAGATTCTCGCCGACCACGCCCTTGATGCCGGCTGCGCCCGCCATGATGTTGTCGAGCGTGCCGTGTTCGGTCAGCCATTTGACGGCCGTCTTGGGCCCCACCTTGGGCACGCCCGGCACGTTGTCCACGGCATCGCCGATCAGCGACAGATAGTCGACGATACGTTCGGGCGGCACGCCGAACTTCGCATTCACGCCGGCCGGATCGAGCACTTCGCCGCTCATGGTGTTGACCAGCGTGACCTGGTCATTGACGAGCTGCGCCAGATCCTTGTCGCCGGTGGAGACCACCGTGCGCACCCCCTGCTCGGCGGCCTGCCGCGCAAGCGTGCCGATCACGTCGTCGGCCTCCACGCCTTCCACCACGACGATCGGCCAGCCCAGAGCACGCACCGCTTCGTGGATCGGCTCGATCTGGCGGGCCAGATCCTCGGGCATCGACGGGCGGTGTTCCTTGTACGCGGGATACATCTCGTCGCGAAAGGTCTTGCCCTTGGCGTCGAACACGCAGGCGCTATACTCTGCCGGGTAATCGTTGCGCAGCTTGCGCAGCATATTGATCATGCCGTAGATTGCCCCTGTGGGCAGACCCTCACCATTCCTCAGGTCCGGCAGCGCGTGATAAGCGCGATACAAATAGCTCGATCCATCGACGAGCAAGAGTGTTTTTGGACTATCCGACATTCCCATGGACTCTAAATTGACTGGTGCTGCAGCGGGCGGTGCTCCGACCGCCCCCCTTGCCGACCCGGATGTTTCCGATATCTCCGGCGATACCGTACAACCCCCGCCGGAAGCTGCTTCCGAACACGCGGCTGCCATTGCGCGCGCGGCCGATGCCGCCGCTGCCGGCAATCCCGCGCAGCCGCCTGCTGATGGCCCGGCCGGCTCGCGCGCGAATCCGCGCAAGATGATTCCCAGCCTGCGTGCGCTGGCCGACGAAGACCGCGCGACCGCTAAGAAGGCGCGCGCCTCGTGGCAAATGTTCACGATTATGGCAGAGTTCATCGAGGCGACCGAGTACCTGTCGGAGATCCGGCCGGCGGTCTCGATCTACGGTAGTGCGCGCTTGCGCGAGGATTCGCCGTACTACCAGCGCACCATCGAAATCGCGCGGTTGTTCTCGGATGCCGGCTTCGCCGTGATCTCCGGCGGCGGCCCCGGCATCATGGAAGCGGCCAACAAGGGCGCGCACGCGGGCAAGTCGGCCAGCGTCGGCCTCAATATCGAACTGCCGCATGAGCAGCAGGGCAATCCGTACCAGGACATTGCCATGCGGTTTCGCCATTTCTTCACGCGCAAGGTCACCTTCGTCAAGAATTCCGATGCGTTCATCGTCATGCCCGGCGGTTTCGGCACGCTCGACGAGCTGGCTGAAGTGCTGACCCTCGTGCAGACGGGCAAGTCGCGTTCGGTGCCCGTGGTGATGTTCGGCAGCCGTTTCTGGAAGGGCCTGCTCGACTGGTTCCGTTTCACGCTGCTGCCGATGGGCCTGATCGCGGAGCACGACCTCGACCTGATGAAGATCGTCGACGAGCCGCATGAGGTGCTGGAAGCGGTCTACGAGTACTACGAGCGCCGTGGCGGCGACAAGCCGATTCCGCCCAAGGAAGAGATGTTTTACCTGTAAGACAATAGCGCGAAGCAGGGTGGTTTCGCGGCCACCCTGCACGGTGTTGCCGGGGTGCCCCACAGGGCACGGCGGCGGCCCTTTCGCAGCAGGAATTGCTAGAATGGGAGGTATCCACTTGCCAAGCCCGGCGCCACCGGGTAGCAGCCAACGCCGCATTCCGCCGCGCAGCATGCCTTCTCCACGGCTGCGCCGCACAGGAGCCCCTGATGACCTCCCCCTCATTCCGGCCCGCCGCGCTTTCCGGCCCGGCGCCAGCAACCGCCCGGACACCGCGCCTGGCGCTGGCAGCCGCCGTGCTCGCCCTGGCCCTGCCCGGCCTGGCGCTGGCCCAGCCCGCCGAGGAAAGCAACGCCCTGACCCAGCAGGAACTGAACCGCATCAACAACCAGCCGATCGCCCCGGCTGCGCAAACGCAGATCAACCAGCCGCGCCAGCCGAGCTTCCAGCTCAATGAGCGCGACGGCACGCAGGTGCGCGAATACCGCGACAAGGGCCGGGCCACCGATATCCAGGTCAAGTCCGGGTTCGGCACCAAGTATCAGATGAGCAAGCCGGAAGACAGCTCGCCCAAGATCCGCGAGCACGACGTCAATCGCGTGCCTTCCGTGAACCTGACGTTCTGATTTTGACTACCCACGGCCCGGCATGACACCGGGCCGCGCCGGTCCTCCGGCAGTCTTGCCGCGGCGGCGGCCACCCTTGTGCCGCCGCTTTCCGTTCCGCATCACAAAACGAGTATGGCCGTATTCACCACGGTCTCGCACGACGAGATCGCCAGCTGGCTGCTTGACTACGACCTTGGCGAAGTCCGCGAACTGCGCGGCATCGCCTCCGGCATCGAGAACAGCAACTTCTTTCTGACGACGGAGCAGGATGGCCGCACGCGCGAGTACGTGCTGACCATCTTCGAGCGCCTCACCTTCGATCAGCTGCCCTACTACCTGCACCTGATGGCGCATCTTGCCACGCGCGGCATCACCGTGCCCGCGCCGATCCCGGCGCGCGACGGCGAGATCCTGCGCGCCCTCAAGGGCAAGCCCGCGACTATCGTCACGCGCCTGCCTGGCGCTTCGCAGCTTGCACCCGACGCCGAGCATTGTGCGGAAGTCGGCGACATGCTCGCGCGCATGCATTTGGCTGGGCAGGACTACCCGCGCCAGCAGCCGAACCTGCGCAGCCTGCCCTGGTGGCAGCAGACCGAAGCCGAGATCGTGCCTTTCCTCGATGCGCAGCAACGCACGCTGCTGCAGCAGGAGATCGCGCACCAGGCCGCGTTCTTCGGCAGCGCCGACTATGCGGCCCTGCCGGGTGGCCCGTGCCACTGCGACCTGTTCCGCGACAATGCGCTGTTCGAAGAGGTCGGGGGCCACCATCGCCTGGGCGGCTTCTTCGATTTCTACTTCGCCGGCAACGACAAGTGGCTGTTCGACCTGGCCGTGACTGTCAACGACTGGTGCATCGACCTGGCCAGCGGCGAGCTGGACAACGCGCGGGCGCATGCCATGGTGCAGGCTTATCACGCGGTCAGGCCGCTCAGCGCGACGGAAGCCGCGCACTGGCGCGACATGCTGCGCGCGGGCGCGCTGCGCTTCTGGGTGTCGCGCCTGTGGGACTTCTACCTGCCGCGCGAAGCCGACATGCTCCAGCCGCACGACCCGACCCATTTCGAACGCATCCTGCGCCGGCGCCTCGCCATGACGGCCGATGGCGCCGCGCTTGCCTGGATCTGATTGGTATGCAACTACTGGAAGTCCCCGCCAAGGAAGGCTACGTCTGGTTCCGCCAGGGCATCTGGCTGTTCCGCAAGAATCCGCTCGCGTTCCTGATGCTGCTGTTCATCTACCTGATCGCGGCGCAACTCGCCATCGTGGTACCGCTGATCGGCATCATCGCGCTGCTGGTCGTGACACCCGGCCTGTCGGTCGGCGTCATGACAGCGTGCCGCGAAGTCATCCAGAACAAGCGCGTGTTGCCCACCATACTGTTAGCGGGATTCCGCACCAACGGCAAGGAAGCCACGCGCAACCTGCTGGTGCTCGGCGGCATCTATGCGGCGCTGGTATTCCTGCTGAGCCTGATCGCCGGGGCGCTCGTCGACATGAGCGCACTGCTGCCGATCCTGCTCAAGGAAGAAGCGCTGACGGCGGAGGCCGTGCGCCAGCTCTATTACGCGCTGCTGATCGGCGCGCTGCTCTATACGCCGATCGCCATGATGTTCTGGTTCGCGCCGCTGCTGGCGGCATGGCATGGCGTGCCGCCGGTCAAGGCGATGTTCTTCAGCTGGACCGCCTGCTGGCGCAACCGCGGCGCGTTCTTCACCTATGTGCTGCTGTTCGCGGTGCTGCTGGTGGCAATCCCGTTTTTCCTCGAAACTATCTTCAGCGCGTTCGGCGCCGAGACCGTGCTGTCGTTCCTGGTCACGCCGTATTCGCTGCTGATGCTGGCGATCCTGTACTGCTCGTTCTATGCGACGTACCGAGGGTGCTTTAACGTGGTGCCCGCGGAACAGGGCGCAACGACCTGAATTGCATATCGAAAAGGCCGGCGTCATGCCGGTCTTTGAAGGCTGCCGCTTGCAGCGCTCTTCACTCGCTGAACGTCCTTCCCATCTCCTCCGCTGCCGACCTCAAATCCGGCACGAACTCATACAACCGATCCATCGACATCCGCGCCAGCGGCGCCTGCACAGCGATAGCAGCGCAAGCGCGATTGCGGTTCAGCATCACCGGCACCGCCACAGCAATCATCCCCTGCAGGTTCTCCTGATTATTGACCCCAAGCCGACGCCGCCGCGTCTCGGCAAGTTCGGAACGGAGAACCTCGACGTCCGTAATGGTGTTAGCCGACTGCGCCCGCAACGGCAACCCCGCGATCACCCTCTCCCGCTGCGCACAAGGTAAGAACGCCAGCAGCAACTTCCCGCTCGCCGAGCAATGCAGCGGCACACGCGATCCCGGCTGCAGATGCATCCGCAACGGCCACTGCGTCTCCACGCGATCGAGATAAACCACATCGTCACCCGACAGCATCGTGAGGTTGCAGGTCTCGCCAACCTTGTCGACCAGTTGCTGCAGGATCGCATGCCGCGCCGCCGCAGGTCCCGCTTGCATCAGCACATTGACCGCGAACTGCCGCACGCGTGACGAGCACTCGTAATACCGGCTGCCCGCCGTGCGCGACACCAGCCACGTGCTTTCGAGCTGCTTGAGCAGGCGATGCACGGTCTGCTTCGGCAGCCCGATCTCCTGCACGATGTCCGCGAGCGAAAGCGGCTCCTCGGCCATGGACAGGATCTCGAGGATGCGGAAGGCGCGCACCGCGGCGGCGTTCGAGTGATTGCTCATGGATTCAATTTATAGGATTCCGGGACGCCCTGACGTCCCGAAAACTGCGATCCGTGCTGCATGCCGTTCGAGCGCTCGCGAAAGCGCACAAATTGGGACGAACCACCGCGCGGGCTTCACTAGATTCGATCCGGGGCCAGCGCAATCCGCCACACAGCGAGCCACGCGGAAGCCGCCGGACCCCATTGTCCAAACCGCGGAGTCGATCCATGAGTGTGCAAATACTGCGTCACCGGCAGTCCAACAATCCCGATTTGTCCCTAGCCGCAACTTGCGATCGCGACCCGGCTCAGACCGTGGCCGAGGTTGTCGCGCGGGCCAGGCACGCGCAGCGCGAATTCGCGCGTGCCGACCAGGCCACCATCGACACTGCCGTGGCTGCGGCCGCCTGGGCGATCATGGAGCCCGCGCGCAACCGCCGGCTCGCCGAATGCGCCGTGGCCGACACGGGGCTCGGCAATGTCGAGGACAAGATCCGCAAGAACTACCGCAAGACGCTGGGGCTGCTGCGCGATCTGCACGGCCGAAAGACGGTCGGTGTGATCTTGCAGGATGCGGAAACCGGCATCACCGAAATCGCACGTCCCGTCGGCGTGGTGGCGGCCATCACGCCGTCGACGAATCCGGGGGCCACGCCAGCCAACAAGATCATCAACGCGCTCAAGTGCGGCAACAGTGTGATCGTCGCGCCATCGCCTAAGGGCCAGGGCACGTGCGAGCTGCTGCTGTCGTTCATCCACGCGGAGTTCGCGAAGGCGGGACTGCCGGCCGATCTCGTGCAGATGCTGCGCTCGCCAGTCTCGAAAGCGGCCACGGCGGAACTGATGCGGCAGGCCGACCTGATCGTCGCCACCGGCTCGCAGGCCAATGTGCACATGGCCTACACCAGCGGCACGCCAGCGTTCGGCGTGGGTGCGGGCAACGTGGCTTCGATCATCGACGCCAGCGCCACGCTTGACGATGCCGCGGCGAAGATCGTGCGCTCGAAGACGTTCGACAATGCAACGAGCTGCTCGTCGGAGAACAGCCTCGTCGTGCTCGATGCCGTCTACAAGCCCATGCTCAGGGCACTGGCTGCGGTCGGTGGCGTACTGCTCACGTCGACCGAAAAAGCGCGGCTGCAGGCGCTGATGTGGCAGAACGGGAAGCTTGTCGGCGAAGCCACGGGGCAAAGCGCGCGGCGCATCGCCGAACTGGCGGGACTTGAACGCGTACGCGACCAGCAGCCGACCATGCTGCTCGTCGAGGAAAGCGGCGTTGGCAGTGACTTCCCGTTCTCGGGAGAAAAGCTCTCGCCCGTGCTCACGCTGTACCGCGCCGCCGACTTTGCGGCGGCTGTCGACACCGTGTCGCGCCTTTACGACTACATGGGCGCGGGACATTCGGTCAGCTTGCACACTAGCAATCCCCGTCAGGCACAGCAGCTTGGGCTTGAACTGCCGGTCGCGCGCGTGATCGTCAACCAGGCGCACTGCTTCGCAACGGGTGGCAACTTTGACAACGGGCTGCCGTTCTCGCTGTCGATGGGCTGCGGCACCTGGGGCGGCAACAACTTCTCGGACAACCTGGGCTGGCGCCAGTACCTCAATATCACTCGCATTGCCGAACCCATCGCCGAACGCGTGCCCGATGAAGCCGAACTGCTCGGCGACTACTTCGCGAGGGTCGGCCAATGAACGCGCGCGTCGAACCCCAAGCCTTCGAAAGCCTGGCCACGGTGATGGCTGCGCGCGCCGCGCAATGGCCGGACCAGCCGTATCTGCTCTCCCCCGACAGCGGCCATGCGCTCACGTTTGGTGCGCTGTCCGCTGATGCGGACGCGCTCTGCGAACGCTATGCGGCAGCCGGACTGGCGAGCGGGCAGACCGTGTCGGTCTACCTGCCCAACGGCGAACAGACCGCTCGGCTGTTGCTTGGCACGATGGCGTGCGGGCTGGTCGTCAACCCGATCAACCTGCTGTGCCAGCCAGCGCAATTGCGCTACATCCTCACGCACTCGGACACGCGGCTCATCTTCACGTGGCCAGGCGGCGAAGCGGCGATCCGCGAGGCGCTGCGTGAAGCCACGCTCGATGTGCCCGTCGTGATCACGGCACCAGACGCCACCAACCTGCCCGCGCTGCCCGTAGTGAGGAACGATGCCCCTCCGCTGCCATTGCCCGAGCCAGACGCGCCCGCGCTCCTGATGTACACGTCGGGCACCACGGGCACACCCAAGGGCGTGCTGCTCACGCACCACAACCTCGCGACGAATGGCGCCAACGTCAGCCGCGAACATGCGCTTGGCCCGGCCGACCGCGTGCTGGCGACGCTGCCGCTGTATCACATCAACGGCCTCGTCGTGACGGCGATCGCGCCCCTGGTCCACGGTGGATCAGTCGTAATGCCGACGCGATTCTCAGCCAGTTCGTTCTGGCACGACATCACGCGCCATGGCTGCACGTGGCTCAACGTCGTCCCAACCATCATCGCCTACCTGCTCAATGATCCCGACGGCAAGGCGCCCGCAGGCGTGCGCTTCTGCCGCTCGGCGTCGGCCGCGCTGCCGCCCGAACACCATCGCGAGTTCGAGGATCGCTTCGGCATCGGCGTGATCGAGACCATGGGCATGACCGAGACTGCCGCGCCCGCGTTCAGCAATCCGCTCGATCCCCAACAAAGGCGCATCGGCAGCATCGGCCGGCCCTCAGGGACGCATGCACGAGTGCTGGGGCGTGACGGCAAGCCAGTGGATGACGGGCAGATCGGCGAGATCGTCCTGCAAGGCGAGAACGTGATGGCCGGCTACTACAAGGCGCCCGACGTCACGCGCGACGCCTTCACGCACGACGGCTGGCTGCGCACGGGCGATCTCGGCTACCGCGATGCCGATGGCTACTTCTACATCACGGGCCGCGCGAAGGAACTGATCATCAAGGGCGGCGAAAACATCGCCCCGCGCGAGATCGACGAAGCGTTGCTGCGGCACCCTGCGGTGCTCGAAGCTGCCGCGGTCGGCGTGCCGGACCCCGCCTACGGGCAGGAGATCGTCGCGTTCGTCGTCATGCGCGATGCCACGCCGTGCGATGACGCCGCACTGCGCGCGCACTGCCTGCGCGAGCTGGGCCGCTACAAGACGCCGAAGGAGTTCCGCTTCATCAGCGAACTGCCGCGCGGTCCGTCCGGCAAGGTGCAGCGGCTCAAGCTGCTTGATCCTGCGTAGCCACCTGACTCCTCTATTCCCCGGAACGTCCGCGTGGCGGCATCCCGGTCCACAACTATTGCCAAGGAGGCCATCGAACTGCACCGCACCGGAACAGGAGACAAGACTTATCCGGTAACCCGACAGACAGCAGATTGCTCAAGGACTGGGCAGCACGGCAGACGCCGCGCCCCGGCCACCCGAATGCGCTTGGCAATGGACCAATGCGCCGGGCGGCCGCCCCGTCAACGCCACGCGCGGTAGCCGCGCAAAGGAGGTGGTATGAAGCAACGCATCAAGACCCGGCATATGATCCTCGGCGTCATGTGCCTGATGTATTTCATCGCCTATATCGACCGCGTCAACATCTCGGTCGCCGCCCCGCTGATCCGCGAAGAGATGGGACTGACGTCTTCGCAGCTCGGCCTGGTGTTCTCCGCGTTTGCGTACCCGTATGCCGCCATGCAGATCCTCGGCGGCTGGTTGTCCGACAAGTTCGGGCCCAAGAAGGTGCTGATCGTGCTGTCGCTGATCTGGGGCGTGGCCACCGTGATGACCGGCTTCGCGGGCAGCGTGATGATGCTGGTGGTGCTGCGCTTCGTGCTCGGCATTGGCGAGGGCGGCGCGTTTCCGACCGCGACACGTGCGTTCACGTACTGGATGCCGGTGGCCGAACGCGGCTTCGCGCAGGGCGTCACGCACAGCTTCGCTCGACTTGGCGGAGCGATCACGCCGCCGATCGTGCTCGCCATCGTGGCGACTGCCGGTTGGCGTGAAGCGTTCATCGTGCTCGGCGCGATCAGCCTCGGCTGGACCCTGCTCTACGCTACCGTCTTCAAGGATTCGCCCGACGAGCACAAACGCGTGACGCCGCAGGAGTTGCAGGAGATCGGCTACCGGCGCGGCGAATGCCAGCGCTCGGCCAAGGCGGCAACGCCATGGCGACGCCTGTTCCGGCGCATGTGGCTCGTGACGTTCGTGGACTTCTGCTACGGCTGGTCGCTGTGGGTCTACCTGACCTGGCTGCCGTCGTACCTGAAGGAAGCGCGCGGCTTCGATCTCAAGCAGCTCGCATTGTTCACGGCGCTGCCGCTGATGGCCGGCGTGGTCGGCGACACGCTCGGCGGCGTGCTGTCGGACCGCGTCTACAAACGCACGGGCAACCTGCGCCTGGCGCGCGGCTCGATTCTGTTCCTCGGGCTTGCCGGCTCGCTGATGTTCATCGTGCCGATGACCTACACGGCCGACGCGGTCAACGCCGTAATCCTGCTGTCGCTGTCGTTTTTCTTCCTGGAGCTGACCAACGCCGTGCTGTGGAGCCTGCCGCTCGACATCGCCGGCAAGTACGCCGGCACCGCGGGCGGCATGATGAATACGGGCTTCGGACTGGCCGGCATGATCTCGCCGGTGGCGTTCGGCTACCTGATCGAGACCACGGGCAGCTACAACCTGCCGTTCATGATTTCGGCGGGACTGCTCGGCGTCGGTGCAATCGCGGCGTTGTTCATCAATCCGCTGAAGACCGTCGATACGCCAGAGGAAAAGGCGGCCGAGGTGCGTCCGGCCTTCCCCTGATCCGGCATGCGAGGCCGGGCCCGCTCAGTTGATCGGGTCCAGCTTCGCCACCGACAGCGCGAGCCACTTGGCGCCGTGGCGCTTGAAGTCGATCTGGGCCCGCGCATCCGCGCCATCGCCTTCGAGCGCCTTGATCACGCCCTCGCCGAACTTGTTGTGGAACACCTGCTGGCCCACGCGGAAACCGGTGCCGGCTTCGCGCTTGGCATCGGCATAGCCGTTGCCCGTGTCCATGCCGCCGGTCGGCTTGTTGCCCGAATACGGGGCGTCCTCGGGCTTGCGGAACCAGTCGCGGCCCCATGCGTTGTCACGTTCCTGGCGGCGCACGCCGCCGTAGCTCTGCTGCTGCGGCGTGAGCCACTTGAGCGCCTCTTCCGGCAGCTCTTCGAAGAAGCGCGAGCGCACGTGGTAACGCATCTGGCCGTGCAACACTCGGCTCTGCGCGAAGGACAGGTACAGCCGCTCGCGCGCACGCGTGATCGCCACGTACATCAGCCGGCGCTCTTCCTCAAGACCGTCCTGCTCCATCGCGCTGTTCTCGTGCGGGAACAAGCCCTCTTCGAGCCCGGTGATGAAGACCACGTTGAACTCGAGGCCCTTGGCGGCGTGTACGGTCATCATCTGCACCGCGTCCTGGCCCGCCTGCGCCTGGTTGTCGCCGGCCTCGAGCGAGGCGTGCGTGAGGAAGGCCACCAGCGGCGTCATCACCACGGGCAGCGCTTCGGGGTCCAGCACCTGCTGGGCCTGGTCGCCTTCGGCAAGCTGCTGCACGACCTGGGCCGCGCGCGATTCGAAGCCGACCGGGATCACCGCGGCCAGCGCCTCCAGCCCGTAGCCCTCTTCCACGACGAATGCCTGCGCGGCGGTCACCAGTTCCTGCAAGTTCTCGATGCGATCCTGGCCTTCCTTCTCGCCGCGGTAATGCGTGATCAGTCCGCTGGCATTGGTCACGTGCTCCACGACCTCGGCCAGCGTCATGCGACGCGTCTCGGCGCGCATCTGCTCGATCAGGCGGACGAATGCGGCGAGCTTGCTGCCGGCCGCGCCCGGCACATAGGCCACGGCCTCGGCCAGCGAGCAGTTGTACTGGCGCGCGGCATCCTGCAGTTGCTCCAGCGAGCGCGCGCCAATGCCGCGCGCGGGGAAATTCACCACGCGGCCAAAGGCCGCATCGTTGCGCGGGTTCTCCAGCAATTGCAGGTAGGCGAGCGCGTGTTTGATTTCAGCGCGCTCGAAGAAGCGCAGGCCGCCATACACGCGATACGCGATGCCCGCCGAAAACAACGCATGCTCAATCACGCGCGACTGCGCGTTGCTGCGATACAGGATCGCAATCTCCGACCGGCTCATGCCCTGCGCAATCTGGTCGCGGATCTCCTCGACCAGCCACGACGCCTCCTGGCCGTCCGATCCCGCCTGGAACACGCGCACCGGTTCGCCGTGGCCCGCATCGGTACGCAGGTTCTTGCCGAGGCGTCGGGAGTTATGCGAGATCAGGTGATTGGCCGAATCGAGGATATGGCCGTGCGAGCGGTAGTTCTGTTCGAGCTTGATCAGCTTGCGCACGCGGAACTCATGCTCGAAATCGCGCATATTGCCGACATTCGCGCCACGGAACGCGTAGATGCTCTGGTCGTCGTCGCCGACCGCAAACACCGCCGCCGGATTCTGCGTGCCATGGCCGGCCAGCAGCTTGAGCCACTGGTACTGCAGCACGTTGGTGTCCTGGAACTCGTCCACCAGCACATGGCTGAAGCGGTGCTGGTAGTGCTGGCGGATGGCGTCGTTGTAACGTAGCAGCTCATAGCAGCGCAGCAGCAACTCGGCGAAGTCCACCACGCCCTCGCGCTGGCATTGCTGATCGTATGCGGCGTACAGGTCGACGAAACGGCGGTTGAAGTCGTCGTTCGCCTCCACGTCGGCAGGACGCAGGCCCTGCTCCTTGGCGTTGTTGATGAAGTACTGGAGGTTCTTGGCCGGGTACTTCTCGTCATCGACATTGAGCGCTTTCAGCAGGCGCTTGAGCGCCGAAAGCTGGTCCTGGCTGTCGAGGATGGCAAACGTCTGCGGCAGGCCCGCGTCGCGGAAATGCGCGCGCAGCATGCGGTTGCAGAGGCCGTGGAAAGTGCCGATCCACATGCCGCGCGTGTTGATCGGCAGCATCGAGGACAGGCGCGTCTGCATTTCCTTGGCGGCCTTGTTGGTGAAGGTCACGGCCAGGATGCCCGCCGGCGACACCCGTCCGTTCTGGATCAGCCACGCGATGCGCGTGGTCAGCACGCGCGTCTTGCCGCTGCCCGCGCCGGCCAGGATCAGGGCCGGCTCGTCAGGCAGCGTGACGGCGGCGAGTTGTTCGGCGTTCAGGTTGGCGAGCAGATCGGACATTCAGGATGTAGGGGGTGAATGGCGGTTTGTCGGTTTTGGTGTTTTGGAGGTTGGTGGTTCTTGGCGGGCGCTGCTGTTTCGCCGGCGTAGCCGGCGAGTCACTTTTTGTCCGAGCGACAAAAAGTGACCAAAAAGCGCGTCTCCTGCGGGCACTAGCCCAATTCCATCCAGCCCACCTCCTGCGAAATCGCTGAACCGGGAGTGGTACCGGCAATACGGTTTTAGTGCAGATGCCGCGTCGCTCCGACCGAGGTCTACCTCCAAACCGACTAGGATGCGCGCGCAGCGCAGCCGAAGGCGTCCCGCCACTGACCGTATTGGAACGCTGTACCCGAGACCAACTTGGGGATCGTTCAAAAGTCGTGCCGCGCCAGGCACAGGTTCTGACTCACATAGCGTTAGCAGGCTTGAACGAAGATCACGTCTCGCGAGACCAAAGCCGTTTGAACCATAGGAGCGTACCGTTGATGGCCAGCCGCCAGGCGACGCGTTTTTTGGTTACTTTTTGTCGCTCGGACAAAAAGTGACTCGCCGGCTACGCCGGCGAAACAGCCGCACCTGCCAAGCACCCCACCCCATCAAACCCAAATACCAAACCCCAAATTATACCGACCCCCACCCCCGCGAAGCGAACGAATTCCTCCCCGCCCCGCGACGTTCCGTATAATTTGGGGTTTTACTGGCGCATTGCATCCCCGGCCGCGCCAGGCGCAGGCCGAGGCACCTGACCTGCAATCGCCCAGACGCCAAACATCGACATCCCCAGCATGACCGCCCAAGACCAGTCCCTTGCCAAGAGCTTCGAACCCGCCGCCATCGAGGCGAAATGGGGCCCCGAGTGGGAGAAGCGTGGCATCGCGCAGCCGACGTTCGACCCGGCCAAGCCCGATTTCGCCATCCAGCTGCCGCCGCCGAATGTGACCGGCACGCTGCACATGGGCCACGCGTTCAACCAGACGATCATGGACGGCCTGACCCGCCATGCACGCATGCTGGGCGCGAACACATTGTGGGTACCGGGTACGGACCACGCGGGTATTGCCACGCAGATCGTGGTCGAACGCCAGCTCGAAGCGCAGGGCGTGTCGCGCCACGACCTCGGCCGCGAGAAATTCACCGAGAAGGTCTGGGCCTGGAAGGAAGAGTCGGGTTCGACTATCACGCGCCAGGTGCGCCGCATGGGCGCGTCGATCGACTGGACCCGCGAGTACTTCACCATGTCGCCCGACATGTCGAAGGCGGTCACCGAGGTCTTCGTGCGCCTGCATGAGCAGGGCCTGATCTACCGCGGCAAGCGCCTGGTCAACTGGGACCCGGTGCTCGGCACGGCCGTGTCGGACCTGGAAGTCGACAGCGTCGAGGAAGACGGCTTCCTCTGGCATATCCGCTATCCGCTGGTCGAGGCCGACGCCAAGGGCGGCCTGACCCACCTGACCGTTGCGACCACCCGCCCCGAGACCATGCTCGGCGACGTGGCCGTCATGGTCCATCCCGAGGATGAGCGCTATGCGCACCTGATCGGCAAGGAAGTCGAGCTGCCGCTGACCGGCCGCCGCATCCCTGTGATCGCCGACGAGTACGTCGACCGCGAATTCGGTACCGGCGTGGTCAAGGTGACGCCCGCGCATGACTTCAACGACTACGCGGTTGGCCAGCGCCACAACCTGCCGCAGATCTCGATCCTGACGCTCGACGCCAAGATCACTGCCGACGCCCCCGGCAACTACGCCGGCCAGGACCGCTACGACGCCCGCAAGGCCATCGTCGCCGACCTGGAAGCGCAGGGCCTGCTGGTCGAGACCAAGAAGCACAAGCTGATGACGCCGCGCAGCGAGCGCACCGGCAGCGCGATCGAGCCGATGCTGACCGACCAGTGGTTCGTCGCCATGAGCAAGCCCGCGCCGGAAGGCACGTTCTACCCGGGCCGCTCGATTGCCGAAGTGGCGCTCGACGCCGTGCAGAGCGGCGAGATCAAGCTGGTGCCCGAGAACTGGAACAGCACTTACAACCAGTGGCTGGCCAATATCCAGGACTGGTGCATCTCGCGCCAGCTGTGGTGGGGCCACCAGATTCCGGCGTGGTACGACGATGCCGGCAACTGCTTCGTCGCGCGCACCGAGGAAGAAGCGCAGGCCAAGGCGAAGGCCGCCGGCAGCACCGGCGCGCTGCGTCGCGAGGAAGACGTGCTCGACACGTGGTTCTCGTCGGCATTGGTGCCGTTCTCCTCGCTGGGCTGGCCTGAAGAGACGCCGGAACTGAAGCACTTCCTGCCGTCGTCGGTGCTGGTCACCGGCTACGACATCATCTTCTTCTGGGTGGCGCGCATGGTCATGATGACCAAGCACTTCACCGGCCAGGTGCCGTTCCATACCGTGTATGTGCACGGCCTGGTGCGCGACTCGGAAGGCAAGAAGATGAGCAAGTCCGAGGGCAATACGCTGGACCCGGTGGACCTGATCGACGGTATCGACCTCGACACGCTGCTCAAGAA
Source organism: Cupriavidus sp. C1SS-2L (assembly GCF_057073735.1). Taxonomy (NCBI): domain Bacteria; kingdom Pseudomonadati; phylum Pseudomonadota; class Betaproteobacteria; order Burkholderiales; family Burkholderiaceae; genus Cupriavidus; species Cupriavidus sp. C1SS-2L. The sequence goes on along the minus strand of NZ_CP172708.1, from coordinate 922,860 downwards.
GCGCACCACGGGCCTGCGCCGTCCGAAGGACGCGCCGAAGATCGAGAAGAAGACCAAGAAGGAATTCCCGGAAGGTATTCCGGCCTTCGGCGCCGACGCGCTGCGCTTCACGTTCGCGTCGCTGGCCACGCTCGGCCGCAATATCAACTTCGACACGGGCCGCTGCGAAGGCTACCGCAACTTCTGCAACAAGTTGTGGAACGCGACGCGCTTCGTGCTGATGAACACCGAAGGCCATGACTGCGGCATGGGCCCGTGCAACAACGACTGCGGCCCGGACGGGTACCTGCACTTCTCGCAGGCCGACCGCTGGATCGTGTCGCTGCTGCAGCGCGTGGAAGCCGATGTCGAAAAGGGCTTTGCCGAGTACCGCTTCGACAACATCGCCAGCGCGATCTACAAGTTCGTCTGGGACGAATACTGCGACTGGTACCTGGAGCTGGCCAAGGTGCAGATCCAGACCGGCACCGAAGCCCAACAGCGCGCCACGCGTCGCACGCTGCTGCGCGTGCTCGAAACGGTGCTGCGCCTTGCGCACCCGATCATCCCGTTCATTACCGAAGAGCTCTGGCAGAAGGTTGCACCGCTGGCCGGCCGCGCCAAGGGCGACGGCACCGAGAGCCTCGCCCTGCAGGCCTATCCGCTGCCGGCCATGGCCAAGATCGACGAAGCCGCCGAGCAATGGGTCGCGCAGCTCAAGGCCGTGGTCGATGCCTGCCGCAACCTGCGTGGCGAAATGAACATCTCGCCGGCGCAGCGCATTCCACTTTACGCGCAGGGCGATACCGAGTTCCTGCGCGAGGCGAGCGCGCACATCCAGGCGCTGGCGAAACTTTCTGAAGTGCGCGTATTCGAAGATGACGCCACCCTGCAAGCCGAAGGCGCTGGCGCGCCGGTCGCCATCGTCGGTGGCAACCACCTGCTGTTGAAGATCGAGATCGATGTCGCCGCCGAGCGCGTGCGATTGTCGAAGGAGATCGAGCGCATCGGCGGCGAGATCGGCAAGTGCCGTGGCAAGCTGTCGAACGAGAGCTTTGTCGCCAAGGCGCCGCCCGCCGTGGTGGCGCAGGAAACGCAGCGTCTGTCCGATTTCGAGCAGACACTGGCCAAGCTGCAGGATCAACTGCAGCGCCTGCCGGCCTGAACGGGAACTACTGTGGGTATGTCGGTTTCCGTCCGCCTGACGTCGGACGGAACCTGACAGACGGCCCCCGCAGTATCCGGCAGGGTTACAAGTCGAATCCGAAGGAATAGCTGACATGGAAAATCGCGTTACCAAGGCCGTCTTCCCGGTCGCGGGCCTGGGCACCCGCTTTCTGCCCGCCACCAAGGCCAGCCCGAAGGAAATGCTGCCAGTGGTCGACAAGCCTCTGATCCAGTACGCCGTGGAAGAAGCCATGGCCGCCGGCATCACCGAAATGATCTTCGTCACGGGCCGCTCCAAGCGCGCGATCGAAGACCACTTCGACAAGGCCTTCGAACTGGAAGTGGAACTCGAGGCAAAGAACAAGCAGGCGCTGCTCGACGTGGTGCGTTCGATCAAGCCGGCCAACGTGGAGTGCTACTACGTGCGCCAGCCTGAAGCGCTGGGCCTGGGCCATGCCGTACTGTGCGCCGCCAAGCTCGTCGGTGAAGCCCCGTTCGCGGTCATGCTGGCCGATGACCTGATCGACGGCACGCCGCCGGTGATGAAGCAGATGGTGGACCTGTACAACCACTACAACTGCTCGGTGCTCGGCGTCGAAGAGATCGCCCCGGAGCAGAGCCGTTCATACGGCGTGGTCGATGGCCGCGAATGGGATGAAGGCGTGATCAAGATGTCTGGCATCGTGGAAAAGCCGGCACCCGAAGACGCACCGTCCAACCTGGGCGTGGTCGGCCGCTACATCTTGACGCCGCGCATCTTCGACCACCTGCGCGAACTGAAGCCGGGCGCGGGCGGCGAGTTCCAGCTTACCGACGCGATCCAGTCACTGCTCAGCCAGGAGCAGGTGCTGGCGTACCGCTACCACGGCACGCGCTATGACTGCGGCAGCAAGCTCGGCTACCTGAAGGCCACGGTCGAGTACGCGCTGAAGCACCCGGAAGTCAGCGCTGGCTTCCGCGATTACCTCGAACACCGCGGCACCTACCTCGCCGACGGCACGATGGCCTGAGCGTCCACCGGGCCCATCATGAGAAAAGCCGCCCAAGAGCGGCTTTTCTGCTATCTGGCCGGGAGACGGTCAGCAATCAACGACGGCGCATGTAGAACACGAACACCTTGTCGACTTCCTGGTGCGACAGTAGCTCGTTGCCGGTCTGCTTGGCAAAGGCCTGGAAATCGCGCGTGGCGCCCGGATCGGTGGCCAGCACCTTGAGCACGTCACCGCTGGCCATGTCGGCCAGCGCCTTCTTGGTACGCAGGATCGGCAGCGGGCAGTTCAGGCCACGCGCATCCACTTCTTTCTGGAACTCCATTCCTCTCTTCCTTGCTCTTTTTTCAGTCTTCAGACCCGATATTGTAGCGAACCGTTCAGGACGCTGAAGTCACTCGGCTGGCGCGGGTCTGGGATGTCCTCGCCCGTGCGGCGATCGAAGAAGCGCACCGGGTAACCGCGCGCCTGCAGCCAGTCGGCGACAGCGAAGCCGGTGCCGGCCGACCAGATACGCATGTTCTCGGGCGCGACCAGCTTGTACTCGGCCAGCTCTTCGGACAGCGCGATGTTGCCGCTCGCCTTCACGTGATAGGCGATGATCAGCTCGTTCTTGCGCATGAATTCGTAGACACCGATCAGCGACACGGCTTCGGTGTCGAGATTCGTTTCTTCCTTCAGCTCGCGCGCCACGCCCAGCTCGGGCGTCTCGTCACGTTCAAGGAAGCCGGTGACCAGCGCGAACATCTGCTCCGGCCACGCCGCATTGCGCGCAAGCAGCAGCTTGCCTTCGTACTCGACGACCGCTGCCAGTACCGGCAGCGGATTGTTCCAGTGCACGAAGCCGCATTCCGGCTGGATACAGGCGTGGCGTTCGCGCCCCGACAGCGGCATCACCTCGAGCGGCGCGCCGCATTGCGGGCAGAATCGGTATTGCATGGGGGAGCTCCTCGGTGTCTCGTTATGTTCTGCTACCGCCCGGTATCTTACGCCTGAGTGCGACTTTCAGCAGGCTGCGCAGGCCACGTGCATGTCGGCCGCAAGCGCCTCGACCGTCTCAGGCTGCAGGTCCCACGCACACATAAAGCGGCAGCCGCCCGCACCGATGAACGTATAGAAGCGCCAGCCCTTTGCGCGCAATGCCTCAATCGCTGGCAGCGGCAGTTCGGCGAACACCGCGTTGGACTCGGTCGGGAACATGATGCGCACGCCCGGAATATCTGCAATGCGTGACTGCAGCAGCTGCGCCATGGCATTGGCATGCCGCGCGTTGGACAGCCAGACGTTGTTTTCCAGCAGTCCGAGCCACGGCGCCGAGATGAAACGCATCTTCGATGCAAGCTGGCCAGCCTGCTTGACGCGGTAGGCAAAGTCCTCGGCCAGGCGGCGATCGAAGAAGACCACCGCCTCGCCCACCGGCAGTCCGTTCTTGGTGCCGCCGAAGCACAGTACATCCACGCCGGCGCGCCACGTGATCTCGGACGGATGCACGCCGAGCGAAGCCACCGCATTGGCAAAACGCGCGCCGTCCATGTGAACGCGAAGCTGGCGGCGCTTGGCGATGGCGGCAATCGCCCTAACCTCCTCCACCGTATAGACGGTGCCGACTTCGGTCGACTGCGTCAGAGACACCACCTTAGGCTTCGGGTAGTGGATGTCCGAGCGGCGCGTGACCAGTGCCTCGATCGCATCGGGCGTGAGCTTGCCGTTCTCGCCCGGCGCGGTCAGCAGCTTGGAGCCGTTGGAGAAGAACTCCGGCCCGCCGCACTCGTCGGTCTCGATATGCGCCAGTTCGTGGCAGATGACCGAGTGGTACGACTGGCACAGCGCCGATAGCGCGAGGGAGTTTGCTGCCGTGCCGTTGAAGACGAAGAACACTTCGCAATCGGTCTGGAACAGGTCGCGGATCCGGTCGCAGACTTTCTGGGTCCAGGAATCGTCGCCATAGGCCTGTTCGTGGCCCGTGCCGTTGGCTTCGAGGAAATACTTCAGCGACTCCGGACAAAAGCCGGCGTAGTTGTCCGAGGCGAAATGCTGCTTGGTCATAGGCGGGTCTTGCGGTGTGTGGCTGGTGCGGTTACTTCTTGTCGGCCCACAGCTCGCCGCCGGTGGCCCAGTTCTCGCGCTTGACGTCGGTGATGATGATGTCCACGGCCGCGGGCTCGCAGCCCAGCGTCTCGCAGGTGACGCGCGTCACGGCGTCGACGAACGTGCGCTTCTGTTCGATGGTGCGGCCTTCAAACATCTCTACGTGAAACGTCGGCATTCCTGGCTCCTTGCGTTGTCTTTGGGTGTTCGTTTGTTCGTCTGTCTGTCGCGGGCAATCAGTCCCGGAACGAGGCATCGATTCTATCGAGTTTGCGCAGCAGCGCCGGCCACTCCAGCGCGCCTTCTATGGCGCCGTTGTCGTAGAGCTGCTCGGACGCCTTTTCCGCCACGCCGGGCGCGGGTCGCACGAGCCGGCCGCCTGCCTGCGCGCCGATCTGGACCTCGCATGCCTTGATCAGCGTCGCCATCAGCACATAGGCTTCGGCAACCGTACGACCGACGGTGAGCGTGCCGTGATTGCGCAAGAGCATGGCCTGCTGCTGGCCGAGCGATGCCGTCAGCCGCGCGCCTTCGGCCGGCGTGAACGCGAGGCCTTCGTAGTCGTGGTAAGCCATGCGACAGTGGAAACGCATCGCGTGCTGCGACAGCGGCAGGAGGCCTTCGGCCTGTGCCGACACCGCGATGCCGGCGGTGTTGTGCAGGTGCATGACGCACATCGCATCGGCGCGTGCCGCGTGCACCGCGCCGTGCAGCGCGAAGCCGGTCACATTGACCGGATGGACGGTCTCGCCGACCACCTCGCCGCGGCCATTGATCTTGACGAGGTCCGATGCCCGGATTTCCTCGAAGGCAAAGCCGAACGGGTTGATCAGGAAGTGATCCGGCTCGCCAGGAACCGTGGCCGAGATATGGGTGTAGATCAGGTCATCCCAGCCCTGAAGCGCCGACAGCCGGTAGGCGGCTGCCAGGTCGACGCGGACGCGCTGCTCTTCCGGCGTGACGGGGCTGGGTGCTCCGGCGGCACGCGCCGGCTGCAAGGTAAAAGACATGGGGTCGCTCCTGCGCCGCCCGGTGTCTGGTGCCGGTGTTGGTCCCGGCTTCCTGAGTCTGGAGTCCGCAAAAGGGCGGCGAAGGCGTTACTGTAGCGCAGTCTGCGGCGGCACCGGGATGGGCCAGGCGCGGCGCATCCATACGAACATCACGGCGCCCGCGAGCAGCGCGGCGGATGCGCACGCCAGCGAGCTTGCAAAGCCACCCGAGCGCGCGACGAGCGCCGTGGCCAGCGGCGGTCCGATGATCTGGCCCAGGCCGTAGGACGCCGTCATCAGGCCCATCAGGCGCGGCGCCTGCGGCCCCCACAGCCGGCGCGCCTCGCGCATCGCGAACGACACCAGCGCGGTGAACGGCAGCCCAGCCAGCAGGCTGCTCACGGCAAAGCCGGTGACGTTCGGGAAGACCACGGCGATCGCCACGCCCAGTGCCTGCATGGCGTAGGCCCATGCGAGCAACCGGCGGTTGTCGTGCGCCATGCCCACGCGCGTCGCGAGATAGGCGCCGATCGTCACGCCGGCGCCGAACACCGGCCAGAACAGGTCCGCCCACACCGAGCCCGGCATCGCCTGCCGCGCGATCACGGGCAGGAAGGTCGCCGTGATGATGTAGCCGAAACCCGCGAGGCCATAGGCCACCGTCAGTGCCCACGTCTCGCCATCCAGCCGCGCGCTGCGTGCCGGGTCGATGGCACTGGTTTTGGCGCTTGCGGGCGCCGGCCGTTCGCCGGACGAGAATACCCACCAGACCGCGAGCACCAGCACCGCTGCCATGACCGTGAAGGCGATCCAGCCGGTGGTGGCATCCCAGCCGGCGGCGACCATGCCGAACGCCGAGACGCCGGTCACTACGATGCCGATGCCCGGCCCGCAGAAGATCAGGCCGCCCAGTGCCGGCTGTCCCAGATCCGCCAGCCGTTGCATGCACCAGCCCGAGGTGTAGACAAGCACGACGGCGCTAGCCACACCCGCCAACGCACGCCAAACCGCCCAGGCCGGCATGCCGCCGGGCAGCGCCATGCCCAGTGTCAGCAGCACCGTGGCCACCAGCCCGACCCGGATCGTGCGCGCGGGCTCCGGGCGAATGAACAGGCAGACGGCGGCGCCGACAAAATAGCCAATGTAGTTGAGTGTGGCGAGCCAGCCGCCCTCATGCAGGTTGACCGTGCCATCGTGCAGCATCATCGGCAGCAGCGGCGTGAACGCGAAGCGGCCGATGCCCATCACCACGGCCAGGCATGCCAGCCCTGCCAAGGCAACCGCCCACGCTCCGGACTCGCGCCGCGACATGCTCGCTGCTGCCGTTCCTGTACCTGCCGCAGCCATCACCGGCCCGCCTTGCGGCGCTCCGTGGTGGGTTCGCCCGCAAAGCCCCAGTTATCCGGATCGACCTCGTCGATGACCACCACGGTAGAGCGTGGATCCTTGCCGAGCACGTCAGCCAGGAGTTGCGTGGCGCCGCGAATCAACTGCGCCTTCTGTGCGGCGGTCGTGCCTTCCCGGGTGATGCGGATGTTCACATATGGCATGTCGTCGTTCCTTCAATGTCGGCGGCCGGTGGTGAACCGGCGTGGATTCAACTATGCTACGCCGTGATGATCATCTTCATAAATGAATTATCAAGATGCCATACATCTTTGATAGAGATGATACAACTCTGACTGACTGGAGCCGCCATGGACCTGGCCACGCTTGAAATCTTCCGGACGGTGGTGGAGGCAGGCGGCGTCACACGCGCCGCAGAACGTTTGCACCGGGTGCAATCCAACGTCACAACGCGCATCCGCCAGCTCGAGGAATCACTTGGCGTGGAGCTGTTCGTGCGTGACGGCAAGCGCATGGTGCTGACGCCGGCCGGGCAGACACTGCTCGATTACGCCGGCCGTATGCTGCGGCTGGCCGACGAGGCGCGCCATGCGGTGCTGCCATCCCGCCCGCACGGTCGGCTGCGCATCGCATCGATGGAAAGCACTGCGGCCAGCCGGCTGCCCGCGATGCTGGCCGCCTATCACCAGGCCTGGCCGGATGTCCAGCTCGAACTGGTCACATTGCCGACCCGGCAGGCCATGGAGGCGCTGGAGCGCTTCGAGGCCGACTGCGCCTTCGTCGCCGAGCCGCTTGGCAATCCCGTGCTGGCATCGCGGCCGGCGTTCGAGGAAGAACTGGTGGTGATCGCCCGCGCCGGACATCGCCCGATCCACAGTGCCGCGGATCTCGAAACCGGCACGCTGCTCGGCTTCGAGCCTGGCTGCAATTACCGGGCCCGGCTTGAAGCGTGGCATGCGGCCGGCGGCGGACCGGCGCCGCGCGTGCTGGAGCTGAATTCCTATCACGCAATCGTGGCCTGCGCGGCGGCAGGCATCGGCGCCGCAATCGTGCCGCGCTCGGTGCTCGGCCTGTATCGCGACTTGCCTGCCATCAGCCTGCACAGTCTTGGCGAGGCGGGGTGCGTGCGAACGCTGCTGGCGTGGCATCCGGCCATGGCCAGCGCGGCGCTCGACGCGCTGGTTCAGGCGCTGCCAACGCCGGCCGCTCCGGCCGGCAACCCCGCCCTGCCTGCCGCCGCCTGAGCGCCCCATTCGCCGCGGGCCGTGCAGGATGTGCCCGGTCGCCTACACTGGAAGTGGCGCCACCATGGCACTCGGTGTGCCACGCCCCTTGCGATGAGATTCGCCATTGCGCGCCTCGCGCACCCATGGCTTTATGTCGGATTGCTGCTGGCCGGCTTCGCACTCGCGGTGCTGGGGGCTGCCCCGACCGCTTCCGTGCCGGCGGGAACCGTCGCCGGCACCGCTCCCGTCTATGTGATTCCGCTCAAGGGCGCCATCGGCCCGGCCAGCGCAAGCTTCGTGCTGCGCGGCATGGAACGCGCGCGCGAAGGCGGTGCGCAGCTCGTCGTGCTCGAAATGGATACGCCGGGCGGCCTCGACCTGTCGATGCGCGAGATCATCCAGGCCATCCTCGCCTCACCCGTGCCGATCGCCAGCTACGTGTTCCCCGGCGGCGCCCGTGCGGCCAGCGCTGGAACCTACATCCTGTACGCGAGCCATATCGCCGCCATGGCGCCGGGCACCAACCTCGGTGCCGCGAGTCCCGTGCAGATCGGCATCGGCGGCCCGCAGAAGCCTGAGGCCGCGCCGGCTTCATCGCCAGCCAGCGAACCTGCCGCGCAGGACACGATGACGCGCAAGCAGATGCACGATGCCTCGGCGTATATCCGCGGCCTCGCGCAGCTTCGCGGCCGCAACGCCCACTGGGCCGAGCGCGCGGTGCGCGAAGCGGTCAGCCTGTCCGCAACCGAGGCCGCTACACAGCGCGTGGTCGACATGGTCGCCACCGACCTGCCGGACCTGCTGCGCAAGGTGAACGGCAAGCGCATCACGGCCGCCGGCGTCGAGCGCGTACTGCAGACCGACCGCGCCACGGTCGTCACGCTAGAACCTGACTGGCGCAGCCGCTTCCTGGCCGTCATCACCGAGCCGAGCGTCGCGCTGCTGCTGATGATGATCGGCATCTACGGGCTGATCTTCGAGTTCTCCACACCGGGCATGGTGGTGCCCGGCGTGGCCGGCGCAATCTGCTTGCTCATCGGCCTGTTCGCGCTGCAGATGCTGCCGGTCAACTATGCGGGACTGGCGCTGATCGCACTGGGCATCGGCTGCATGGTGGCCGAGTTGTTCCTGCCGTCCTTCGGCACGCTGGGCGTGGGCGGCATTGTCGCGTTCGCGTTTGGCGCCGTGATGCTGATCGATACCGACGTGCCAGGTTTCGGTGTGCCGATCGGACTGATCGCCGCGCTGTCGGCAGTATCGGCGCTGTTCCTGTTCGGCATGTCGGCGCTATTGCTGCGCGCCCGCAGGCGGCCGGTCGTCAGCGGCGCCGACACGCTGGTGGGCAGCCGCGGCGAAGTGCTCGACGATCTGCAGGACGAAGGCTGGGCGATGGTGCGTGGCGAACAGTGGCGCATCCGCAGTGCGCGGCCGCTCGCGCGCGGCACGCCTGTCATTGTCACAGCACGCGAGGGGCTGCTGCTCGATGTCGTCAGCGCCCCGGAAATCCCGCCCGCACGCCAACCAACCTGAGGGAGCCTGACCATGGCATACGGATTCAGCTTCGGCGGTTTGATCTTCCTGCTGGCCTTGCTCGTCATTACCGCGTTCCGCGTGCTGCGCGAATACGAACGCGGCGTGGTGTTCATGCTCGGGCGCTTCTGGAAGGTGAAGGGGCCAGGCCTGGTGCTGATCATCCCGGTTGTGCAGCAGATGGTCCGCGTGGACCTGCGCACCGTGGTCATGGACGTGCCGCCGCAGGACGTGATCTCGCACGACAACGTATCGGTCAAGGTCAACGCGGTGGTCTACTTCCGGGTGGTCGACCCGGAGCGCGCCATCATCCAGGTCGCCAACTTTCTCGAAGCCACGAGCCAGCTCGCGCAGACCACGCTGCGCGCGGTACTCGGCAAGCATGAACTGGACGAGATGCTGGCCGAGCGCGAACGGCTCAACCTCGACATCCAGAAGGTACTCGACGCGCAGACCGATGCGTGGGGCATCAAGGTATCGAACGTGGAGATCAAGCATGTCGACCTGAACGAGTCGATGGTACGCGCCATCGCGCGGCAGGCCGAGGCGGAACGGGAACGGCGCGCCAAGGTCATTCATGCCGAAGGCGAACTGCAGGCTTCGGAGAAGCTGCTGGAAGCGGCGCAGATGCTCGCGCGACAGCCTCAGGCGATGCAACTGCGGTATATGCAGACGCTGACGCAGATTGCGGGGGACAAGAGTTCGACGATTGTGTTTCCGTTGCCCATGGATCTGCTGTCTGCGCTGATGAGCAAGCCGGGGGGTGGGCCGGAGGGGCGAGGTTAGCGCGGCCGCGTCGCGCAGGGTTCAAGTTACTGGCTTGTCTCGCCCTCGGGGCACGTCGGGCATATTGGGAAGTGCGCCGCCCGCAGCAGCCAAGCGCTTTGCGGCTTGCACGCGAATAAATGTCCTGATCGCCTCCTGAACGAGTTCTGACTTATCCATCAATGGGTCTGCCATTGCAAGCGCCTGCTCGTACAACTCGTCGTCAATCGTCACTGTGGCTCTCATGGTGGTTCCGGACACGGTCAATACATGACGTTGGATGATAAAGAAAAAGGGCGCCGAGGCGCCCTTTTATCCTAGCCGGAAAAACTTTAAACCTTCGCCGACACCCACTCCACCACACCCGACAGCGCCTGCGGCAGCTTGCCCGGCTCGGTACCGCCAGCCTGAGCCATATCCGGACGGCCACCGCCCTTGCCGCCAACCTGCTGCGCGACAAAGTTGACCAGCTCGCCAGCCTTGACCTTGCCGGTCGCATCGGCGGTCACGCCGGCGATCAGGCTGACCTTGCCGTCGGCCACTGCGGCCAGCACGATCGCCGCGCTCTGCAGCTTGTCCTTGAGCTTGTCCATGGTCTCGCGCAGCGTCTTCACATCTGCGCCTTCGAGTTGGGCGGCCAGCACCTTGAGGCCCTTCACGTCGACCGCCTGCTCGGCGAGCTCGTCGCCTTGCGACGAAGCGAGCTTGCTCTTCAGGCGCTCCAACTCCTTCTCGAGCGCGCGTACCTGCTCCTGCACCTGGCCGATGCGCGGCACCAGCTCCGAAGGCTGCGCCTTCAGCGCGGCAGCGGCTTCGTTGAGCTTGGCGTCGAGCTTCTGCAAGTAGTGCAGCGCGTTGTCGCCGGTGATCGCTTCCACGCGGCGGATGCCCGCGGCCACACCGCCTTCCACCACGATCTTGAACAGGCCGATGTCGCCGGTGCGGTGCACGTGGGTGCCGCCACACAGTTCCTTCGAGGTGCCGATCGACAGCACGCGCACGTCATCGGCGTACTTCTCGCCGAACAGTGCCATCGCGCCGCTCTTGACCGCGTCGTCGAACGGCATGATCTCGGCGTGCGTGTCTTCGTTGCGCAGAATTTCGGCGTTGACGATGTCTTCGACGCGACGGATCTGCTCGTCGGTCATCGGCGCGTTGTGCGAGAAGTCGAAACGCGTCTTGTCGGCATCGACCAGCGAGCCCTTCTGTTGCACGTGGGTGCCCAGCACTTCGCGCAGCGCCTTGTGCATCAGGTGGGTGGCCGAGTGGTTGCGCACGGTGCGCGCGCGGCGCAGTGCATCGACCTGCGGCTGCACGGCGTCGCCGACCTTCAGCGCGCCGCCTTCCAGCGTGCCCTGGTGACCGAACACGTCGGCCTGGATCTTGGTGGTGTCAGCCACGGCGAACACGGCATTGCCAGCCTTGAGCACGCCCTGGTCGCCAGCCTGGCCACCGGATTCCGCGTAGAACGGGGTGTTGTCGAGCACGATCACGCCGGTCTGGCCCGGCTGCATGGCGTCGACAGCAGCGCCGTCCACGTACAGTGCGATGATCTTTGCCTGCGGCAGCTCCAGCTTTTCGTAGCCATGGAACACGGTCTTGTCGCCCGAGTATTCCAGACCAGCGGCCATCTTGAACTTGCCGGCGGCACGTGCCTGCTCGCGCTGGCGGTTCATGGCGGCGTCGAACGCGGCCTCGTCCACGGCGATTTCCTGCTCGCGGCAGACGTCCTGCGTCAGGTCCAGCGGGAAGCCGAAGGTGTCGTGCAGCTTGAACGCCAGTTCGCCGTCGAGCGTCTTGCCGCCCTTGAGCTTCAGGTCGGCCAGCGCAGCGTCGAGGATCGACATGCCGTTCTCGATGGTCTCGAAGAAACGCTCTTCCTCGGCCTTCAGCACTTCGGTCACACGGCCCTGGGCGTCGGCCAGTTCCGGATAGGCTTCACCCATCTGCGCCACGAGGTCAGCCACGAGCTTGTGGAAGAACGGGGTCTTCTGGCCCAGCTTGTAGCCATGGCGGATCGCGCGGCGCACGATACGGCGCAGCACGTAGCCCCGGCCTTCGTTGCCGGGGATCACGCCGTCGACGATCAGGAACGAGCACGCGCGGATATGGTCGGCGATGACCTTCAGCGAGTTCTGGTTCAGGTTGTCGATATGCGTTTCACGCGCGGCGGCCTTGATCAGCGCCTGGAACAGGTCGATCTCGTAGTTGCTGTGCACGTGCTGCAGCACCGCGGCAATGCGCTCCAGGCCCATGCCGGTGTCCACGCATGGCTTGGGCAGCGGCGTCATGTTGCCCTGCTCGTCGCGGTTGAACTGCATGAACACGAGGTTCCAGATCTCGATGTAGCGGTCGCCGTCTTCCTCGGGCGATCCCGGGGGGCCGCCCCACACGTCCGGGCCGTGGTCGAAGAAGATTTCCGAGCACGGGCCGCACGGGCCGGTGTCGGCCATCTGCCAGAAGTTGTCCGATGCGTAGCGCGAACCCTTGTTGTCGCCGATGCGCACGATGCGCTCGGTCGGCACGCCGACTTCCTTGGCCCAGATGTCATAGGCTTCGTCGTCTTCCGCGTAGACCGTCACCCACAGCTTCTCGGCCGGGAGCTGGTAGACCTTGGTCAGCAGTTCCCACGCGTACTGGATCGCTTCACGCTTGAAGTAGTCGCCGAACGAGAAGTTGCCCAGCATCTCGAAGAACGTATGGTGGCGGGCGGTGTAGCCCACGTTCTCCAGGTCATTGTGCTTGCCGCCGGCGCGCACCGAACGCTGCGACGAAGTCGCGCGGCTGTACGGGCGCTTGTCGGTGCCCAGGAACACGTCCTTGAACTGCACCATGCCGGAGTTGGTGAACAGCAGCGTCGGGTCATTCGCCGGCACCAGGCTGGACGAGCGGACCACGGTATGGCCCTTCGATTCGAAGAACTGCAGGAACTTGCTGCGAATGTCTGAGACTTTCATGGGATGGCGGACGCTTCCCGCGGCAGGCAGGGCGCGACGAATCAGTGTTGGATTTGCAAACCGTTGATTATACGGGCAAGCCAGCCTCAAAAAACGCATGGCGGCCAGACCAGCCACCGCGCCGCGCGATCGGTCGGTTATCGCCCAAATCCCGACTTGCGAAGCGGCGCATAAGGCACCAGAAGGCGCCATATACCAGCCCCGGTGGTAGAGTGCAGCGTGTCCGCGCCAGCCCATCCGCAGGCTTCGGCATCCCCCTTTACACCCTCTGCAAACGGAGCCCCCTCGCTGCCATGGGAGCCTTAAGCCATCTCCGCGTTCTCGACCTGACCCGCGTCCTTGCCGGGCCTTGGTGTGCCCAGAACCTTGCCGATTTCGGCGCCGATGTCATCAAGATCGAACGCCCCGGCGCCGGGGATGACACCCGTACCTGGGGACCGCCGTGGCTCAAGGCCACCGACGGCAGCGATACCGCAGAAGCCGCCTACTACCTGGCAGCGAACCGCAACAAGCGTTCGGTGACCTGCGATATTTCATCGCCCGAAGGCCAGCAACTCGTGCGCGAACTCGCCGCGCAGAGCGATGTGGTGCTGGAAAACTACAAGGTCGGCCAGTTGAAGAAGTACGGGCTCGACTATGCATCGCTGAAGGCGGTGAAGCCGGACATCATTTATTGCTCGGTGACCGGCTTCGGCCAGAGCGGCCCATATGCGGCCCGCCCCGGCTATGACTTCATCATCCAGGGCATGGGCGGCTTCATGAGCCTGACCGGCGAGCGCGACGACCTGCCGGGCGGCGGCCCGCAGAAGGCCGGCGTGGCGATCTCCGACCTGATGACCGGCCAGTACGCGACTATCGCCGTGCTGGCCGCGCTGGCGCACCGCGACCGCACGGGCGAAGGCCAGTACATCGACATGGCGCTGCTCGACGTGCAGGTCGCCATGCTGGCCAATATGAATACCAACTACCTGGCGAGCGGCCAGGCTCCGCGCCGCTGGGGCAATGCGCACCCGAACATCGTCCCGTACCAGACCTTCCAGGCCGCCGACGGCTGGCTGATCGTCGCGGTCGGCAACGACGGGCAGTTCCGCAAGTTCGTCAACGACGGCGGCCAGCCGGAACTGGCGGATGATCCGCGCTTTTCGACCAACCCGCAGCGCGTGGCCAACCGCGACGTGCTGGTGCCGATCCTGGCCGACATGGTGCGCACGCGTACGCGCGCACAGTGGATCCGCGACCTGGAAGCGGCCGGCGTGCCGTGCGGCCCGATCAACTCGCTCGACGAAGTCTTCGAGGACGAGCAGGTCAAGGCCCGCGGCCTGCGCGTGGACTTGCCGCACCCGAGCGCCGGCGAGGTCAAGCTGGTCGGCAGCCCGATCAAGATGAGCGCCACGCCGCCCGAGGCGCTGCGCCATCCGCCGCTGCTTGGCGAGCACACCGACACCATCCTGGCCGAGTCACTGGGCTACAGCCCCGAGAAGATCGCGGCGCTACGCGCCAAGGGCGTGGTATAAGAGCCACTTGCGCCGGGCCTGGCGCAATGCGCAGTTGTTGATCAGTCGTCCCCCGAAGCTGTTCCGCGCGACCAGGATTGCCTTGCGCTGGCGCCCCGAGTGAGCGCCAGCCGCCATCTTGTGTCGGCGGGCCCCCAAGGAGATTCCATGCTGACCGATGCCTTGCTGGCATTTTTCCACTTCCTGGCGATCTTCGTCCTGATCACGCTGATGGCGGCCGAAGCCGTGGTGCTGCGGCCTGACCTCACGCCGGCCACGGTGCGCCGCCTGTCGATCTACGACGGGGTCTACTTCCTGTCAGCGATGGCGGTTCTGGCGACCGGCCTTCTGCGTCTGTTCTACGGCGCCAAGGGCGTCGACTTCTATCTGCACAACCCGTGGTTCCACGCGAAGATGACCGTGTTCGTCGTCATCGCGCTGTGCTCGCTGCCGCCTACCTTCGCGATCGCGCGCTGGCGCAAGCAGAGCCGCAAGCTGCCCGATTTCGTGCCGCCGCCGTCCGAAATCAAGAAGGTCCGCCGCTGGGTCATGATCGAAGCCCACCTCGTGATCCTGTTGCCGCTGTGCGCCGTGATGATGGCGCGCGGCATTGGCGCGAGGTAAAACACCGCATTCCCTGGTTTTCCATTCTCCGAAGTTCTCATGCTGAAAAAACTGCTCGCCGCCACCGTGCTGGCGGCCATGCTGCCGGCCACGGCTGCCGTGGCGGCCACCGCTTACCCGACCAAGCCGATCAAGTTCGTGGTGCCCTACCCGGCTGGCGGCCCGCTCGATACGGTTGCGCGCGCCATCGGCGAAAAGCTGCGCGACAGCCTTGGCCAGCCGGTCGTCGTCGAAAACAAGCCCGGTGCGGGCGGCAACCTTGGCGCGGACTATGTCGCCAAGCAGCCCGCGGACGGCTACACCATCGTCATGGGGGCGGTGGCCACACACGCCATCAACCCGACGCTGTTCAGCAAGATGCCGTATGACCCGGTGAAGGACTTCGCGCCAATCACGCTGGTGGCGGATGTACCCAACGTGCTCGTGATGCATCCGGGCAAGGCGGCGGAACTTCATATCAACAATGTGCGCGAGCTGGTCGAATACGCACGCAAGCATCCGGGCAAGCTTGACTATGCATCGGGCGGCAACGGCAGCGCGGGCCACCTGTCGGGCGAGCTGTTCAAGAGCATGGCGAAGATCAGCATGGTCCATATCCCGTACAACGGCGCTTCGCCAGCGCAGCTGTCGGTACTTTCCGGCCAGACCGACCTGATCTTCGACAACCTGGCCTCGGCCTCCGCCAACATCAAGGCCGGCAAGCTGAAGGCATTCGCGGTGACCACGGCCACGCGCGCCACGGCGGTCCCGGAACTGCCGACCATTGCCGAAGCTGGCAAGGGCCTCGGACTGGAAGGCTTCGATATCTCGACGTGGTTCGGCGTGTTCGCACCCGCCAACACGCCGCGCGAGATCGTCGACCGGCTCAATCACGATATCGTCGCCATCCTGAAGACGGATGACATGAAGGCGCGGCTGGCGCGTATCGGCGCCCAGCCGGCGCCGACCACGCCGGAGCAGTTCGGCGCGCTGGTACAGCGCGAGCTGAAGAAGTACGCGCAGATCGTGCGCGTGTCGGGCGCTAAGGTCGACTGACGTCCGCGGACTAGGCCTGGCGCTTGCGCCAGATGCCCCAGCGCCGCGTGCCGGTGGCACCTTCAGTGCGCGGCAGCAACAGGCCGACCTGCACAATGCGCGGCCCTTCCATGCGCGCGGCAGTCAGATGCAGCCCGGCGATCACGACGCTGTCGCCTTCAACCGGCGGCGAAACGAAGGCGGCCTGCATGGCGTCGGCCAGCGTCAGCGGACTTTCAGCAGCGGTCAACGCGCGCTCGCCGTAGAGCGCCGCCAGATCGCGCAGGAACGCATCGCCGGAAATCAGGAAATCATGCGTGACTTGCTCCCACGCCGGGGCCGGGCCCGCCGCCTGGAACAGCGCCGCCAGTCTGGGCACCACTGTAGCGGGCGCCAGGACCGACACCGTATCGCCGGCACGCAGCACGGTCTGGTCGTGCGGCGCGAGCGCGTCGTCGCGCGCCACGGTCAGCAACCGGCATTTGGGCGGCAGTTCCAGCTGATCGGCCCGAACGTTTTCCACAGGGGCGTTGGCACCGACCCGGAACTGCATGACCTCCAGTGTCGGGCCGTGCGTGCCACGCAAACGCGAGCGCGCGAGTGGCTCGGGAAAGCCGGGGCGCAGCACGCGGGCCAGCCGCGCGGCAGGCGCCACCGTCGTTCCCTGCAGCAGCAGGCTCGCCAGCACCACGGCGAACGCGATGCGAAAGATCAGGCCGGACTCCGGCAAGCCGCGCAGCAGCGGGAACAGCGACAGCACGATGGGTACCGCGCCGCGCAGCCCCATCCACGCAATGAACCCCTTTTCCCCGACGCTCAGCCGGAAGGGCAGCAGCGCGAGGAATACGGCCGCCGGCCGGGCTACGAACATCAGAAAGGCCGCCACCGCGATGGCGGGCAATGCCACCTCCCAGATCCGGTGCGGTGCCACCAGCAGGCCCAGCAGCAGGAACATCGCCGACTGGGCCAGCCATGCCATGCCGTCCATGGCGCGCATGGTGTCCGATGTCACGGCCCTGTCCCGGTTCCCCACCAGCATGCCGGCGAGGTACACCGCGAGGAAGCCGCTGCCACCCAGAGTCTGCGTGATGGCAAAGATCAGCGCGCCGCCCGAGCAGATCAGGATCGCATGCAGGCCTTCCGCGACCTCGATGCGCTCGAGAACGCTGGCCAGGCACAAGCCGAGCCCGACCCCCAGCACCGCGCCCACACCGAACTGGACGCCCAGCCGCATGGCGAGCGCTAGCGGCGTCAGGCCGTCCGGCGCGGCAATCCACTCCATCAGGGTCAGCGTCAGGAAGATGGCCATCGGGTCGTTGATGCCGGATTCGATTTCGAGCACGCTCGCCACGCGGTCTTTCAGGCGGATGCCGCTGCTGTGCAGCAGCGAAAAGACGGCCGCCGCATCCGTGGAGCCCACGATGGCGCCCAGCAGCAGGCCGAGCTTCCAGTCGATGCCGAGCACCGAGGCCGAGAACAGGCCCACCAGTCCGGCCGTCACCAGCACACCCACGGTGGCCAGTGCGAGCGAAGGCCGCAATGCCACGCGGAACGTCGCATAACTGGTGCGCAGGCCGCCATCGAGCAAGATCACGGCGAGCGCAAGGTTGCCCACCAGGAAACTGAGCCAGGTGTTCGAGAAGCGGATGCCGCCCGGGCCGTCCACGCCGGCCAGCATGCCGACCGCGAGGAACACGAGCAGGAACGGCACGCCGGCGCGTGCGGAAAAGGCGCCGACCACGATGCCGAGCGACATCACGACGGCGCCGATCAGGATGACATGGTCGACGCTCTCCAAAGGGAGTCCTTTCTATCTAACGCCATCTTTCGCAACCTTTCAGCACCTTACAGCCAGTGCCGCGGTCGCCACCTTTCGAGGCGGGGTCCGACCTGTCCGATGATAGCTCAGCACCCCGGAAACCGCCCTGAAGGAGCGCCCGCGATGCGCCGCAAGCCCGCCTCCAGCCTAGCTTCGCAGGCATTTTAAGCGCCGCCTCATTAGGAGATACCCTCAGCATGACCAAGTTTGCAGACATCTGAAAGGTAGCTGAAAGGTCGCACCCTTACCTTGCACCCTGCCCGCGAAGAGGCCCGTCAGTGCAAGTTGCGTTACTGCACCGCACCATCGGCGCCCGGCAGATTTCAAGCAGTCTTATCGAGGAGAATCATTTTGCGCATACGTAGCCAAAAGGACTTTGCCTCCGGCCTGATGTTCATCTTGGTCGGATTCGGCTTTTCCTGGGTCGCACGCGGCTATTCCATGGGAACCGCCGCAAAGATGGGGCCGGGATATTTCCCGTTCTGGCTCGGCGTCGTGCTCGCCCTGCTGGGCGTGCTGGTGCTGTGGGGTTCGCTGTCTGCCAAGGCGGAAGAGGACCACCTTGCCCGCTGGGACATCAAGTCGCTGTTGTGGATTCTGGGTGCCGTCGTGCTGTTCGGCCTGATGCTCAAGCCGCTGGGCATGGTGCTGTCGGTGCTGGTGCTGGTGCTGGTGTCGTCGATGGCCAGCCACGAGTTCAATTGGAAGGGCGCGATCCTCAACTCGATCATCCTCGTGCTGATCAGCCTGGGCGCTTTCGTGTACGGCATCAACCTGCAGATGCCGGTCTGGCCGGCTTTCCTGGCTAGCTAAGGAGACCGCCAACATGGAACTTCTCTCTAATCTGGGACTGGGCTTTGCTACCGCCCTCTCCTTCCAGAACCTGGCCTACGCCTTCCTCGGCTGCGTGCTCGGTACCCTGATCGGCGTGCTGCCGGGCCTGGGGCCGCTGGCCACCATCGCCATGCTGCTGCCGGTGACCTACACGCTGCCGCCGGTGGCCGCACTGATCATGCTGGCCGGTATTTACTACGGCGCCCAGTACGGCGGTTCGACCACGGCAATTCTGGTGAACCTGCCTGGTGAATCGTCGTCGGTGGTGACCACCATCGATGGCTACCAGATGGCACGACGAGGACGAGCGGGGGTGGCGCTAGCCACAGCCGGCCTGGGCTCGTTCTTCGCCGGCTGCGTGGCCACGCTGATCCTGGCCGCCTTTGCCGCGCCGCTGTCGGAACTGGCGTTCAAGTTCGGCCCCGCCGAGTACTTCTCGCTGATGGTGCTGGGCCTGATCGGTGCCGTGGTGCTGGCTTCGGGTTCGCTGGTCAAGGCGATCTCGATGATCGTGCTCGGCCTGCTGCTGGGCCTGGTCGGTACCGACGTGAACTCGGGCGCGGCGCGCTTCTCGTTCGACGTGCCTGAGCTGACCGACGGCCTGAACTTTGTGTCGGTGGCCATGGGCGTGTTCGGCTTCGCGGAAATCATTGCGAACCTTGAACAGAAGGATGCCCGCGAGACCTTTACGGACCACATCACGAATCTGTTCCCGAACAAGGACGACTTCAAGCGCATGATCCCGGCCGTGCTGCGCGGCACGGTGCTCGGTTCGGCGCTGGGTATCCTGCCGGGCGGCGGTGCTGCACTGGCTTCGTTCGCGGCCTACTCGCTGGAAAAGAAAACGTCCAAGTACGCGCATGAGTTCGGCAAGGGTGCGATCGAAGGCGTGGCAGGTCCGGAATCGGCCAACAACGCCGCGGCGCAGACCTCGTTCATCCCGCTGCTGACGCTGGGCATTCCGCCCAACGCTGTGATGGCGCTGATGGTCGGTGCAATGACCATCCACAACATCCAGCCTGGTCCGCAGGTGATGTCGAGCAACCCAGCGCTGTTCTGGGGCCTGATCGCCTCGATGTGGATCGGCAACTTCATGCTGATCGTGCTGAACCTGCCGCTGATCGGCATCTGGGTGAAGCTGCTGAAGGTGCCTTACCGCTACCTGTACCCGGCCATCCTGACGTTCTGCTGCATCGGCGTGTACTCGGTCCAGAACACGACCTTCGACGTGTTCCAGACCGCTGCCTTCGGCGTGATCGGCTACCTGTTCATCAAGCTCAAGTGCGAACCGGCTCCGCTGCTGCTGGGCTTCGTGCTGGGACCGATGATGGAAGAAAACTTCCGCCGCTCGCTGCTGCTGTCGCGTGGTGACTTCAGCGTGTTCGTGACCCGTCCGCTGTCGATGGGCCTGCTGATCGCCGCTGCGGTGCTGGTGCTGATCGTGGCCTCGCCGTCGATCAAGGCCAAGCGCGAGGAAGCGTTCCAGGAAGAATAAAAGGCAAGACCGCCGGCCGCTGGCCGGCAACGAAAGCAAGACTGGGGGCGTCGCAAGACGCCCCTTTTTTCTTTCTTGCCCCGTCGTTGCCGAGCATGGACGCTCAGCCGCCAAACAACTCCGCGCAGGCCGTCCGGATGGCGCCGGTCACATGGCCCCTGCCGTGATCGCGCCGCTCGAGCATGCCGATGGTCCGCATCACCGGCTCGCCATTGACGTGCAACGGCAGGATGCGCAACGCCGCATCATCGCGCCAGCGCGCGCGTGGCAGCAATGGCACCACGGTCACGCCGACCTCCTGCCGCACGAGCTCGACGAGCGCCTCAATCGAATTCAGCTCCAGGAACTCGTTGACACGCAGATGCGCGCGCCGCAGCGCGCGCTCCACCAGCACGCCCGTACGCTGGCTGCGATCGAAGCGCAGGTAGGGATTGCACGCCAGCGCTTCGCGGACGTCCTGCCCGGCACTGCCCTGGGCCGCGATGGCCACCAGGGGTTCCTGGTAGAGGGTCGTCCAGCGCAGCGTGCCTGGCAAGCGTGTGGTGCCCTCGACCAGGATGGCGGCATCTAGGTCGCCCGACTCCACCATCGCCGCGAGTTCGATCGACTTTGCGCCGACCAGCCGCACCTCCAATGCGGGATACGCGCGCTTCATGCGGGCCACGACGTGTGACAGGCCGCCCATTACAGACACCACCGCACCCACGGCGACAGCGCCCGCCATCGCTTCAGGCTGCGCGGCAGGCAGGCGCATTTCGTCATACAACGCCAGCAGACGGCGCGCCTGCGGCAGCAACTCCCGGCCATCGGCGTTCAGCACCGCGACACGGCCGTTGCGATCGAACAATTCGCGGCGCAGTTCGGTTTCGAGCGAACGCATCTGCAGGCTCACCGCTGCCTGCGTCAGCGCCACGTGGCCGGCGGCCGCCGCAAACGATCCGTGCTCGGCCACGGCGACAAGGGTTCGTAAGAATCGGATTGTGCTCATTGGGACACCGGTCGACGCGTGAATGGCTTTGCAACGCGCTGACGAAAAACCGCGCGATCCACAAGAAAAACTTATGCCAAGGAAAAGAAATATTAGCTTTCTTTGTGATAACCGGCGCGGAATAATAATAATGCGCAGGCACCCGTGAAGCCGCACGCATCCGGATGCCGGCCCTGACGCAATCCCGCTTACCCGATTCCCCGATTCCGGAGATCCGAATGAAACCCTGGCTGCGCCTGCTCGGCCTCGGCCTTGCCTCTGGCCTTTGCCTGGCCGCCACGCCGGCCCTGGCCGACAACTACCCCAGCAAGCCGATCCGCCTGATCGTGCCGTTCCCGGCCAGCGGCGCCACAGACCTGCTTGCCCGCGCCATTGCGCAGAAGGTGGGAACCAGCATCGGCCAGCAGATCGTGGTGGACAACAGGCCCGGCGCCGGCGGCGCCATCGGCTCGGACATGGCGGCCAAGGCCGCGCCGGACGGTTACACGTTGCTGATCGCCACGACCAGTACGCATTCGATCGGGCCGTATATCAACGCGCGGCTGCCGTACAACACCGAGACCGACTTCACGCCGGTTGGCCAGGTCGCCATCGCCACCAACGTGCTGGTCGTGCCCAACAGCCTGCCCGTCAAGAACGTGCGCGAGCTGATCGACTACGCGAAGAAGCACCCGGGCGAACTCAACTACGCGTCCAGCGGCAACGGCACCGTCGTGCACCTGACCACCGAGGCCTTCAAGGCGCAGGCCGGCGTGTTCATCACGCACATCCCGTACCGCGGTACGGCGCTCGCGGTGCCGGACCTGATCTCCGGCAAGGTGCAGGTACTGTTCGACAGCATCGTGTCCGGCCTGCCACACGTGAAGGACGGCAAGCTCAAGGCGCTGGCCGTGACGAGCCTCAAGCGCTCGCCGCTCGCACCGGAAATTCCGACGGCCAGCGAATCGGGCCTGCCGGGCTTCGAGTCCGACACGTGGTTCGGTATCTACGGCCCGAAAGGAATGCCGGCCGACATCGTCAACCGGCTCAACGCCGAATTCAACAAGGCCATCCAGTCGCAGGACGTGAAGGATCGGCTGGCCAAGCTGGGCGCGGAGCCGGTCGGCGGCACGCCGGCACAGTTCGCGGCGATGGTGAAGAAGGACAGCGCCCGCTGGGGCAAGCTCATCAAGGATCGCAAGATCACGGCAGAATAACGCGATGCCGCAGCCGGCCCGCATCGGGCCGGCTGCCGGTGACAACGGACAAGACCATGCAGAACTTCAACTGGACCAACCCCTACCCCTCCGTGCGCATCCCGCTGTTTGCGCGCAACGTGGTGTCGACATCGCATCCGCTCGCCGCACAGGCCGGCCTGCGCATGCTGCTCAAAGGCGGCAATGCCGTCGACGCGGCGATCGCAGCCGCGGCGACGATCACCCTAGTCGAGCCCGTGTCCTGCGGGCTGGGCAGCGATGCCTTCGCCATCCTGTGGGACGGCAAGGAACTGCACGGCCTGAACTCCTCCGGCGTGGCGCCGGCCGCGTGGAATCCCGAGTACTTCAAGAACAAGTACGGCACCGATGCCAACGGGCTGGCGAACCGCCCGGTCCGCGGGTGGGACTCTGTCACCGTCCCCGGCGTGGTAGCGGGCTGGGCCGCGCTCCACGAACGTTTCGGCAAGCTGCCGTTCGCCGACCTGATGGAACCGGCGATCGAGATCGCTGAACGTGGCTACGCCGTGCCGCCCGTGGTCGCGCACAAGTGGGCCGCGGCCGTGCCGGAACTGAAGAACCAGCCGGGCTTTGCCGATACATTCATGCCCAACGGCCGCGCACCGCTGGTGGGCGAGAAATTCACGCTCAAGGCCGCTGCCGAGACGCTGCGCAAGATCGGCGAGACCGGTGGCCGCGCCTACTACGAAGGCGAGATTGCCGAGAAAATCGCCGCCTTCAGCAAGCAGAGCGGC
Source organism: Cupriavidus sp. C1SS-2L (assembly GCF_057073735.1). Taxonomy (NCBI): domain Bacteria; kingdom Pseudomonadati; phylum Pseudomonadota; class Betaproteobacteria; order Burkholderiales; family Burkholderiaceae; genus Cupriavidus; species Cupriavidus sp. C1SS-2L. Next base: position 899,608 of record NZ_CP172708.1, on the reverse strand, counting down.
GGCGCCATGACGCTGGACGACCTGCGCAACTACCGGCCCGACTGGGTCAAGCCGATCAGCAAGTCGTATCGTGGCTACGAACTGCACGAAATTCCGCCGAACGGGCAAGGCATCGCCGCGCTGATCGCGCTGGGCATTCTCAACCAGTTCGACGTTGGCGCGCTGCCCGTGGATTCGGTGGATTCGCAGCACCTGCAGATCGAAGCCATGAAGCTGGCCTTTGCCGATCTTTACCGCTATGTGGCCGACCCGCGCAGCATGGAAGTCACGCCTGAGCAGATGCTCGACGACGCCTACCTGAAATCGCGCGCGAAGCTCATCGACATGCAGCGCGCCACGCATTTCAACTTCGGCATGCCTAAGGTCGGCGGCACCATCTACCTGACGGCCGCGGATGAGAACGGGATGATGATCTCGTTCATCCAGTCCAACTACATGGGCTTCGGTTCGGGCGTGGTGGTGCCGGACACCGGCATCAGCCTGCAGAACCGCGGCGTGGGCTTCTCGATGGATCCGAAGTCGGCCAACGTGGTGGCTGGCGGCAAGCGGCCGTTCCACACCATTATCCCGGCCTTCCTGACCAAAGACGGCCAGCCGGTCATGAGCTTCGGCGTGATGGGCGGCGACATGCAGCCGCAGGGCCATCTGCAGACCGTGGTGCGTATGCTCGACTACAAGCAGCAGCCGCAAGCGGCGTGCTGCGCGCCGCGCTGGAAAGTCAACCGCGACTTCACGCTGGACGTGGAAGGCACCATGGACCCGGCAACGGTCGAGGGCCTGAAGGCACGCGGCCACCAGCTCAAGTCAGTGGACGATCCGTACATGGACTTTGGCTCGGGCCAGTTCATCTGGCGTCTGTCGGACGACCCGGAACACGGCTACGTTGCCGCGAGCGACAGTCGACGCGACGGACAGGCGGTCGGCTTCTGACCACCATCCTGGCAACAAAAGAAGGGCGCTTCCCGAACGGGCAGCGCCTTTTTTGTTTGCGGCACGTCGGCGCATTCTCATAGACTGACTGCCATCGCTCAGATTAAGAAAACGGCCATTTTTCCGGTTCAGGTCGATCGATATATTTCCGCTCACTCGCTGCACGGTGCGCACACGGCAAGAGTCAACCGAAAGGAGTCAGCCAGCTTTCGCGGCAGGCTCCGGACATCGCCACAGATATTGATCGACCTCCAAACAACAATGAACCAGAAATTCCTTGGCGCGGCCATTGCGGCCATCGCTGCCGCTTCCGCTTTCTCCGCACAATCCGCGTTTGCCGCAGACGGCACCATCACCTTCAACGGCACCATCACTGCTCAGACCTGCACCATCAACGGCAACGGCACCGGGTCCAAGGACTTCACGGTCACGCTGCCCAAGGTGTCCGCTTCGACGCTGGCCACTGCTGGCCAGACCGCCGGCCGTACGCCGTTCAACATCTCGCTGAGCGACTGCACGCCCAACGCCGGCGCCGTCGCGACGTACTTCGAACCCGGCCCGACCACCGACACGGCCACCGGCCGGCTCAACCTGAATGCGGGTGGCGCCGGCAATGTGCAGATCGGCCTGTTGAACTCCGACTTCACGCCGATCAAGGCCGGCTTTGACGAAGCGTCGCAAGGCTCGAAGACTGCCGCGATCAACGCGGGCTCCGCCTTGCTGCCGTACTACGCCGAATATGTCGCAACCGGCACTGCCACTGCCGGCGCCGCAAATTCGAGCGTGATGTACACCATCGTCTATCAGTAAGCATGCAACGCCCGGGTGCGCGGCCTTTCAAGCCGCCGCACCCGCCGCCTGCATTCGCGTGTTGCCCCCATCATGAACCGATCGATCAGGAACGTCATTGGCGCCTGCGCAATGACGCTGGTACTGCTGTCCCACTCGCACGCGTCCGTCGTCATCGCCGGCACACGTGTCATCGTCCATGCAGGCGATGGGGAAGCCACCATCAAGCTCAGCAATGAAGGCAAATCCCCCGCCCTGACCCAGGCATGGCTCGACACAGGCGATGCTTCGGCACAGCCCGCCGGTATCGATGTGCCATTCACCGTCACACCACCGATCGCGCGCATCGAACCAGGGAAGGCGCAGACACTGCGCATTCACTACACCGGCGAGCCGTTGCCGGCCGACAAGGAATCGGTGTTCTGGCTCAGTGTGCTCGAAGTCCCTCCGAAGCCCGGAGCCGACGAGATCGATGCGAACAAGCTCCAGCTGGCGTTTCGGTCGCGCATCAAGCTCTTCTTCCGTCCTGCCGGCCTGCATGGCGAAGCCACCGAAGCGCCGGCACGCGTTGCATGGCGGCTTGTCAAAGCCGACCGTGGCCTCGCGCTGGAGGCCAGCAACCCGACTGCCTACCACGTCTCGTTCTCCAGCGTGGAATTGCTGGATGGTACGCACAGCGCCAGCAACGAAGCTGGCGGCATGGTGGCGCCAGGCAAATCGATGCGATTTCCGCTTGCCGGCAATGTGGATCCAGGCAAAGCCATCACCGTTCGCTACCAGGCCATCAACGACTATGGCGGCCCTATCGACGGCGAAGCTCACCCGAACCGGTCCGCCGCTGCCCGATAGCGCCTGCTCCAACCGCCGGCACATGCCGGCCTCACTGAAATTCCCTGATTCGCGCTGACGCATGCCGCTGGACGGCAGGGACGCGTGTTACCCCAATTTCCAGCGCAATACATGCCATGCAAAAAAGAACAGCGCACGCTATTCCGCCCAGCCTGCGGCCGCTCAGTGCCGTAGTCATGATGCTCGTCAGTGCCGGCGCGCTCGGTGCAAACCCCGATCCACGCCCGGCGCCTTCGTCCGCCGAAGTGGAATTCAATGACCTGTTCCTGCACCAGCCCGGCGGAAGCGCAGTCGATTTCAGCCGCTTCAACACGGGCAATGTCGTGCTGCCTGGCAACTACCGCGCGGAGCTTTACGTCAACCAGGCATGGCTCGGGCGGATGGAAGTCCGCATGGGCGAGACGGCGGGCAAGGATAGTCCGGTACTGCCTTGCTTCGATGAGCCACTGCTTGTTCGGATCGGCGCGGATGCCAACAAGCTCACGCCGGAAGCGACGGCATCCGTGCAAGATCGCGACGCTTGCGTGCCGCTGCATGCCATCATCGCTGGTGCCACCGCGAGCTTCGACAGCAGCGAACAACGGCTCGATGTCAGCGTGCCACAGGCCGCGCTGACGCGGCAGGCGCGCGGGTATGTGGATCCTCGGTACTGGAGCGACGGCGTAACCGCGGCGACGCTCCAGTACAACGGCAGCGTCTATCAGTCGCGCGCGGAAGCCCGTACGGCCACGCAAGGCTATCTGGGCCTCAATGCGGGCTTCAATGCCGGCCCCTGGCGCTTCCGACACAAGGGCAGCCTCGGCGTCGATCAGGGCAACGCGCGGTACCAGAGCATACAGACCAGCTTGCAGCGCTCGGTCGTTGCGCTGCGCAGCCAACTGGTGCTCGGCGATGCTTTCACCGACGGTACCGTCTTCGACAGCGTCGGCTTCCGTGGCGTCCAGCTCGCGAGCGACGACCGCATGCAACCGGAATCACAGCGCGGCTATGCACCGAGCGTGCGCGGCATCGCCAACAGCAACGCGCGCGTACAGGTCCGCCAAAACGGCAACCTGATCTACGAAACCACGGTCGCGGCCGGCCCGTTCGAGATCGACGACCTCTATCCGACCGGCTATGGCGGCGACCTGGAAGTCGTGGTGACCGAAGCCGACGGCAGCGTGCATGTTTCGCGTGTCCCTTATGCGGCCGCTGTCAATGCCTTGCGTCCCGGCGTCACACGCTATGGCATCACCGCAGGCCAATACCGCAATGCGGGCCTGCATGACCGTCCTGCCATGATCCAGGCCACCGTACAGCACGGCTTCACCAATATGGTGACCGGCTACGGTGGTGTCGTGGTAGCAGAAGGCTACCTCGCCGCAGCGGCTGGCGCCGCGCTCAACACGGTCTATGGTGCGTTCGGTGCTGACCTGACCCATGCGGGCACGCGCCTCACCACGCAGCCGGACCGTCATGGCTTCAGCATGCGAATCAGCTACAGCAAGCTCGTGGAGCCCACCGGCACCAACGTATCCGTCGCGGCCTATCGCTATTCGAGCAGCGGTTACCTCAGCTTTGCCGATGCGATGACCCTGCGCGAACTCGAGCACGGCGCCATGCAATCGACGATGCGCGGCATCCCGCGCAGCCAGCTCCAGCTCACCCTGAATCAACGCCTGCAGCCCGGCTACGGGTCCCTGTATCTGTCCGGGTCAGTACACGGCTACTGGAACCGCAGAGGCACCGACACGCAGTTCCAGCTCGGCTACAACAACAGCTACAAGTCGCTGAACTATGGCGTTGCGGCATCGCGCCAGTTCAGCGTGTCGAGCGGTCGCTGGGAAAGCCGCGTTATGCTCAATATCGGCATCCCGCTGGGCAAGGCCCGGCATGCGCCGTATGCCATGACCGGCATCGAGCGCGATTCGTCCGGAGCGGTGAGCCTGCAGCAGTCAATGACTGGCTCGCTCGGCGCCGACAACGCCTTCAGCTACGGCGTGAATGCCGGTTATGCCGGCGGTAGCGGCCGCCATGCTGCAAGCCTCGCGGGTAATGCGTCTTATCTGTCTCCCGTGGCTACGCTGACGGCAACTGCTGGCAAGGGCAGCAACTATTCGCAAGTGTCCGCGGGCATCTCGGGCGGCGTCGTGGCCTATGCCGGCGGCGTGGGCTTCACGCCGACGATGGGCGAGACGCTTGCCATCGTCGAAGCCGCCGACGCTGGCGGAGCCCGGCTCGCCAACGGGAGCGGGCTGCGTATCGATCGCTGGGGCCACGCGGTGGTGCCCGGACTGGTGCCGTTCTCGCGCAACCAGATCGAGATCGATCCGAAGGGCCTGCCGATGAACGTGGAGCTGGACTCCACGCTCCAGCAGGTTGCCCCGACCGCAGGCGCCGTGGTGGCGGTCCGGTTCGCGACCGCGGATCGCGGACGGCCTGCGGTCATCCGCACCAGCACGGCCGATGGCAAGTCGATTCCATTCGGCGCCGAAGTACAGGATGCTCACGGCAACAACATTGGCACCGTTGGACAAGGCAGCCGCATCGTTGCGCGCGGCCTGCGGGCCGAACGTGGCCAGTTGACCGTGCGGTGGGGCAAGACGGCGCAAGACAGCTGCCGACTCGACTATGTGCTGCCCGCCGCAGCGCGGCGCGATACGCGCATTGAGGTCATCGAGGCGCAGTGCCATTGAACTGGCCCGCCGTTTCACCAAGAAATTGTCCATGGCACCGCGGCGGCAGGTGGCTACACTGTGAAGCTACCGCGCCTCCGGATGCCGTCATGACCACCTACGCGTTTCGCCTGCTCAACGTCTTCGCCGAATCCACGTTCGGCGGCAACCCGCTGTGCGTCTTCGAGGATGCCCGCGGCATGGACGACGCCACCATGCAGGCACTGGCGCTGCAGTTCAACCTGTCCGAAACCACCTTCATCCTGCCGTCGGACCGCGCACATGCGCAGGTGCGGATCTTCACGCCCGGCTATGAAATGCGCTTCGCCGGACATCCCACGCTTGGTACCGCGCATGTGGTCCGCGACCTGGTCGCAAGCGGCGACCGACTGACGCTCGAATTCAAGGCCGGCGTGGTGCCCGTTGAGGCGAGCGGCGATGTATGGACCTTCACCGCTCCACACGCGGGCCCGCCCAAGACCGTGGCGGTCAATCTGCCCGATGCGGAAATGGCCGCGCTGCTGGGACTCGACGCGCACGATCTGCTGACCTCGCCGATGTGGGTCGATACCGGCGCGGATCAGTTGCTCGTGGCTGTCCGCACCACGGCTGCCGTGCGACGTGCGCAACCGGATACGGCGCGGCTGGCAGAGTGGCCGCAGAGCAGCCTTGGCCGCAAGACGGCCTACGTGTTCGCGTTCGACCCGACTCAGCCGGGCCGCGTGCTCGCGCGGTACTTCTTCAGCAAGCAAGGCGGTGGCGTCGCCGAAGACCCGGGCACGGGATCAGCGTGCGCCAACCTTGGCGGCTGGTTGCTTGCCAACGCCCATGCGCTGCCGGCCGAGTATGAGGTCGACCAGGGTGCCGCCGTGGATCGCCCCTGCACACTGCGACTTGCCGTTACGGCGAATGGCGCGATCCGTGTTGGCGGCCGCGTGATCGAGATCGGCCGCGGCACTGTCACGCTGTAGCGCCGGCCTTACCCTGCAAAGATCCCCCATGGACCCGCACACCATTACCACGCTTGCTGAGCTCGAAGCGTTGTATGCCAGGCCGGCTGCACCGTCGCTCGCAAAGGAAGTCGACTACCTGCACCCGCACTACCGCGCCTTTTTGGAAGCGGCGCCACTGTGCCTGCTTTCGACTGTCGGCAAGGATGCTGCGGAATGCTCGCCGCGCGGCGACGCTCCAGGCTTCGTGCAGGTGCTGGACGAACGCACGCTGCTGTTGCCCGACCGCCGCGGCAACAACCGCATCGACAGCCTGCGCAATATCGTCGCCGATCCGCGCGTGGGGCTGCTGTTCGTGATCCCCGGCATCAACGAGACGCTGCGCATCAACGGGACCGCGCGGATTTCGGTCGATCCTGCCTTCATTGCGAGGTGCGTCGTCGCAGGCAAGGCGCCCGTGTCAGTGCTGGTCATCCAGGTCGAGGCCGTGTTTTTCCAGTGCGCCCGAGCATTGCTGCGCTCGCGCCTGTGGGATGCGGATACGCAGCGCCCGCGCAGCGAACTCCCCAGCAATGGTGAAATCCTGGCGGCGTTGAGCCGCAACGCGATCGATGGCACTGCCTACGACCGCGAACTTCCCGAGCGGCTGCGCACTTCGCTCTACTAGGACTCGATTCCATGTACACGCCATCCCATTTTTCCAGCGACGATCCCGCACTGATCGATGAAGTCATGCGCCGCTATGCGTTCGCGACGCTGACTGGCAACGATGCGGATCACCGGCCGTTTGCGACGCATCTTCCGGTTGTGGCGGAGCGCGACGGGCAAACCTGGCGGATCGAAGGACACGTCGCGCGCGCGAATCCGCATTGGCGCTGGCTGGAGCAATCGCCGCAGGCGCTGCTGGTGTTCCAGGGCCCGCACGGCTATGTATCCCCGTCGCTGTACGAACAGAAGCTGTCGGTGCCGACCTGGAACTACGTCGCGGTGCATGTGTATGCCGACGTCACTACGGTGCATGACGCCGGCGAAAAGGACGCACTGCTAAAGCGCCTGATCGGCCGCAACGAGCCCGACTATGCCGAGCAGTGGCGCGGCCTGCCTGAGGACTTCCAGCAAAAAATGCTGGGGGCCATCGTCGGCCTGCGCGTGGTGCCAACGCGTGTCGAGGCGAAGTTCAAGCTGAGCCAGAACCGGCCCGCCGCCGACCGCGCGCGCATCCTGGCCGCGCAGCGCGAAGGCAACGAAACCGAGCGCGACATGGCCGACTGGATGGCGAGGCTCACAGGCGCCTGACCCCGCATCAGCCGCGCGGCAGCCACGCGGGCGCGTGCGTGCCCAGCGGCTCAGAAGGCAGCGCCCAGTGCGCCGGCGTCTCGGACAGCTGCGCGGCGTGCCGCACCACTGTCAGCATGCCGAAGCCCGACGGCAGCACCTCCAACAGGTCGGCGACGTCGTCAATCTTCTGCTCGGGTGCCTGCAGCCCATCCGGCACGCGGCCCAAACCCCGCAGCCACTGCCCGACCTGCGCCAGCGACACGCGCACAAGCCAGCTCCCGCCTTCGGTGGCGCGCCGGTGCAGCGCCGCCATGGCGCCAAACGCGAGCAGGTAACCAGCCGCATGGTCGAGTACCTGAGCCGGCAAGGGACGCGGGACATCGTCCCCGGCCGCCTGCGCTTCCGCATGGTTGAAACCCGTCGCCGTCTGCACCAGCGAATCGAACCCGCGCTTGCCTGACCACGGCCCGACATGGCCGTAGGCACTTAGCGACACATAGATGATGCCGGGCCGGGCACGCGCGGCCGCTTCAGGGCCCACGCCCAGTTCAGCCAACCCGCCGGGCCGATAGCCCTGCAGCATCACATCGGCGCCATGCAGCAACTTGTGCAGCGTGCGCTTGTCGTCGGGGTCGCGCAGGTCGAGCTCGCAGTTGCGCTTGCCGCGGCCGGTGTCGATCACCAGCGGGGCAATGGCCGGCAGGTGCGCTGCCGTGACCATCAGTACGTCGGCCCCATGCGCGGCCAGAGTCCGCCCCGCTACCGGCCCGGCGATGATCCTCGTGAAATCTAGGACGCGGACACCGGAAAGCGGCCGGCCTTCGGCCGAAGGCAGCGCTGGCAAGGGCTGCGGCGGCGCTTCGCCGATCCGCTCGAGCGTCACTGGCGGCAGCCCGCGCAGCGCCTCGGCCTGCGGATGCCGGTCCCATTCGTCGAAGCTGCGCATGGCGGCAACGACCAGGCCGGCGTCGGACGCCGTGGCCTCGAACGCTTCGGCTTCCCACTTGCCAAGCGCCGCCTGGACCGCAGCCTTGTCGTGAGCGCAGCCCAGTAGCCGCAGGACGCCATCCCGGTGGTGCGGGAAGTTGGTGTGCAGGCGAACCCAGCGGCCATCGCCGCAGCGATAGACGCCGGCGATCTTGTCCCAGAGCTCCGGGGCCGGGCCGCCATCTACGCGCAGGTAGCGCTCGCTGCGGAATTCGGTGATGGCATGGCGCATCTCCACGCCGACCTGCTGCCAGCGGCCGGTACGCTGGTGCCAAAGCGCAGCGGCGGCCAGGGCCGAGGCCGCCAGGCTGGCCTGTGCCGCGGTACCCACGGCAAAGCTGGACGGCAGCACCGGCTCGTCGCCCGTGAGGACAAGGTGATCCAGCGTTTCGGCAGGCAACCCGGCGCCCTGCCACAAGGCAGAGACAACACTGGCCGGCGCGGCGGGAACAGTAGCGGTATCGAGACTGGCAGTCATGGCGGCAAACCCCGAAAAGATGCCGGGGGGCGCGAAGCCGGCCGGCCGGTGAACGTTCGCCCTACATGCTACCCCCGGACGTCACTTTCCGTGATCCCCACCACGCCAGCCGGGTGCCGCCATGGACAAAAGCGGGCACAAATCCAACGTGCTCCTGCCGAGTGGCACCGCTGGCACGGTAAAATCATGAAATTGGCAATCCGCCACGCAACACTGAAGACCAAGCGGTCCATCCAGCCGCCAGCCGGCGCCACCATGAGCCACGACAACAAGCCTACCGACAGCACGCCCGCCTCGCCCGCAGTCTCCAACTTTCTGCGGAGCATCATTGACCAGGATCTCGCAGCCGGCACGTACGCCGGCCGCCAGGACAGCCAGGGCGAGCCGCTGCCGACCGTCATCACCCGCTTTCCGCCGGAGCCCAACGGCTACCTGCATATCGGCCATGCCAAGAGCATCTGCCTGAACTTCGGCCTCGCGCGCGACTACGGCGGCCGCTGCCACCTGCGCTTCGACGACACCAATCCGGTCAAGGAAGACACCGAATACGTCGACTCGATCATCGACGCGGTGCACTGGCTCGGCTTTTCCTGGGACAGCAAGACCCCGGGCGGCCAGCCGCACCTGCATTATGCGAGCGACTACTTCGACCAGCTGTACGCGTTTGCCGAAAAGCTGATCGAGCGCGGCGCCGCCTATGTCGACAGCCAGAGCGCGGAGCAGATCGCCGCCAACCGTGGCAATTTCTCGGAGCCGGGCAAGCCGTCGCCATTCCGCGACCGCAGCGTCGAGGAGAACCTGCAGCTGTTCCGCGATATGCGCGACGGCAAGTACAAGGACGGCGAGCACGTGCTGCGCGCGAAGATCGACATGACCGCGCCGAACATCGTGATGCGCGATCCAGTGATCTACCGTATCCGCCATGCCCATCACCACCGTACTGGCGACAAGTGGTGCATCTACCCGATGTACGACTTCACGCACTGTATTTCGGATGCGATCGAGAACATCTCGCATTCGCTGTGCACGCTCGAGTTCGAGAACAATCGCCCGCTGTACGACTGGGTGCTCGAGCATCTGCGCGACGCTGGCGTGTTCCGCGATCCGCTGCCGCACCAGTATGAATTCGCGCGCCTGAACCTGACCTACGCGATCACCAGCAAGCGCAAGCTCAAGCAACTGGTGGACGAACAGCGCGTGGACGGCTGGGACGATCCGCGCATGCCGACCATCGTCGGTATCCGCCGCCGCGGCTACACGCCGGAATCGATCCAGCTGTTCTGCGACCGCGTGGGCGTGGCCAAGGCCGACAGCTGGATCGACATGAGCACGCTCGAAGGCTCCGTGCGCGACGACCTGGACGCGCGCGCAGCGCGCGGCGTGGCCGTGCTCGACCCGCTCAAGCTGATCCTCGACAACTACCCCGAAGGCCAGACCGAGGAATGCTCGGCGCCGGTGCATCCGAAGAAGCCGGAATTGGGCAAGCGCGTGTTCCCGATCTCGCGCGAGCTGTGGATCGAACGCGAGGACTTCAACGAGACCCCGCCGAAGGGCTATTTCCGCCTGTTCCCGGGCAACAAGGTGCGCCTGAAGTACGGCTATGTGATCGAGTGCACCGGCGTGGACAAGGACGCTGACGGTAACGTCATCGCCGTGCACGCAAACTACCTGCCCGACACCAAGAGCGGCACACCGGGCGCGGACAGCGTCAAGGTCAAGGGCGTGATCCACTGGGTCAGCGCCGCCGCGGCCTACGAGTGCGAAGTGCGCCTGTACGACCGCTTGTTCAACGACCCGAACCCGGATGCCGGCGGCAAGAACTTCCTCGAAGCGCTGAACCCCGATTCGAAGAAGGTAATCACCGCCTATCTGGAGCCGAGCCTGCGTGACGCGAAGCCGGACGACCGCTTCCAGTTCGAGCGCCATGGCTACTTCGTCGCCGACCGCAACGATTCCCAGCCGGGCAAGCCGGTATTCAACCGCATCGTCGGGTTGAAAGACAGCTGGGGCAAGTGATGGCAAAGGCAGGCAAATCGAACGTGCAGGTCATCACGTTCGAGCTCGACGGCGAATTCATTGCGCTCAATGACCTGCTCAAGCTGGCCGGCATATGCGACAGCGGCGGCGCCGGCAAGGCGCTGGTCGCGGCCGGCGAAGTCTCGGTGGACGGCGAGCCCGAGTCGCGCAAGACTGCGAAAATCCGCGTCGGCCAGGTAGTCAGCCTGGCCGGCATCGACATCCGGGTGGTTGCCGCCTGATTGCCGGTGCACGGCAGCGGCGCGGCCACCGGGAAGAATGCAGCTTCACGGAAGGACGGAACGATGCCGATCGCATTCTGGTGTGTCCTGGTGGCAGGCGTCCTGCCGATCTTGACCGTGGCCATAGCCAAAGGTGGCGGCAAGGCCTTTGACAACCACGATCCGCGCGGCTGGCTGGAACGCCAGAGCGGCCGCGCGCGCCGTGCCGACATGGCACACCGGAACCATTTCGAGGCATTTCCGTTCTTTGCCGCCGCAGTCCTGTCCGCGAGCTTTCTGCAGGCTCCGCAGGCGCGCATCAACGAGCTGGCAATCGTTTTCATCCTCGCGCGCGTGCTCTACACGGTGTGCTACCTGACGGACCGCCCTACGCTGCGCTCGCTGTGCTGGACCATCGGTTACCTGTCGGCGATCGGCATTTTCCTGCTGCCGGTTTTCGTGCATAACTAGGAGCGACCAGCCATGCGTTTGCGATGCCTTGCGTGGCTGCTGGCTGCCTTGGGTGTGACGGGTGGTGGCGCGGCCGGTGCTGCGCCGGTTTCGTACACCGTCGACCCGACGCATACGACCGTCTACTTCGCCGCGAGCCATTTCGACCGCACCACGGTGCGCGGAAGGTTTGGCAAGATCGACGGGCGAATCATCTACGATCCTGCCACGGGCGCCGGCGGCATCGATTTCACCGTGGATACGGCGTCGGTGGACACCGGCAACCGAAGCCTTGACGGCGTGCTGCGTTCGGCACAATTCTTCGATGCCGCGAATTCGCCGGTGGCCAGGTTGCGGGCCGACCGCTTCGTTGTCGAAAACGGCAAGCTGGTGGCTGTCGAAGGCGAACTGACCCTGCTGAGCACGACCCGGCCGCTGCGGCTGGAAGCCGACCGCTTCAGCTGCGGCGAGATCTCGCTGTTCGGCATCCGCCGCAAGGTCTGCGGCGGTGACTTCCACGCCACTGTGACGCGCAGTGGTTTTGGCATGACCCGCTTCCTCCCTGAAGTGGGCGACAACGTGACGCTACAGATCTCGGTTGAAGCGATGCCCTCGGATTCGGTAGCCCCATGACGGCATCGGATCACCTTTGCAGTCCGATTCTTTTGTAAAATTGGTGGTTTGCTTTTCCCCAATTGCCTGCCGCGTCGCGTCCTCATCCTGCGTGCCCGGCGATGCGAGACAGACAATGATCGATATCCACTCTGGCGACATCGTGGCCGCCGCGCTGGCCGCCTCCGGGGCGTGCCTGCTGTGCGCCATCCCCGCTGATTTCCTGCGTCGCTTCCCGCTGTGGGCTGTGCGCACCTATGGCCGCGGCGCGCTGCTGCTGCCGTTCCTGGCCATGACGGTCGGCACCTGGCTGTTCCGCCTTGCGACGGCTGGCCAGATCGACAGCCCGGCCGGCAATGCCATGGTCGTGGCGGCGGCTTTCCTGAGCACCGTGCTGATGTCGGCGCTGCTGCGCTTCTATCTGAGCGAATACCGCAAGCGCTGATGTCGTGCGGCTGGCCTCTCGCCAGCCTGCTCGCGCCTGGCCCGATGCCGGCCATATGTCCGGCGGCCCGAATCACGTATGATGCGGCCTTTCGCGTCGCATGACGCGTGCCTCACGCTTTCCCCATGGCGCTCAAATCCACGATCTTCAAAGCCGAACTGTCCGTGTCCGACATGGACCGGCCCTACTATGGCAGCCATGCGCTGACCATCGCCCAGCATCCGTCCGAGAACGATGCGCGCATGATGGTGCGGCTGCTCGCCTTTGCCTGCGAAGCCAGCGAAACCCTCGCCTTCACCCGTGGCCTCGACGAGCCGGACGAGCCGGACCTGTGGGAGAAGAGCCTGACCGGCGACATCATCCACTGGGTGGAGCTCGGCCAGCCCGACGAAGCGCGGCTCAAGCGCGCGGCCGCACGCGCCGAACGCGTCACGGTCTATGCCTATAACGGCGCCAGCGCGCGCGAATGGTGGAAGGGCATGGCCGGCAAGGCCGGCAAGCTGCGCAACGTCACGGTCTACAATGTGCCGACTGACGCCGTCGACGCGCTGGCCGCGCTCGCGCAACGCGCCATGCGCCTGTCCGTGACAATCCAGGATGGCGAGATCTGGGTCAGCGACGACGACCGCAATGTGCAACTGACGCTGGATGTACTCCAGCGCGCCGCAGGCTGAGCAGGCCGGCATCGACCTGCCCCGCCCCGATCCCACCGCATTTATTTGCACCAACCGGAAGGAATAACACCATGCAAACGACCCCGTCTGGCCTGCAGTACGAAGACACCACCGTCGGCTCCGGCGCCGAAGCCGTTGCCGGCAAGCACGTGACCGTGCACTACACCGGCTGGCTGTACGAAAACGGCCAGGCCGGCCGCAAGTTCGATTCGAGCAAGGATCGCAATGACCCGTTCGTGTTCCCGCTGGGCGCCGGCCATGTCATCCGCGGCTGGGATGAAGGCGTGCAGGGCATGAAGGTTGGCGGCGTGCGCCGTCTGGTGATCCCGGCCGACCTGGGCTACGGTGCGCGCGGCGCCGGCGGCGTGATTCCGCCGAACGCCACGCTGCTGTTCGAAGTGGAATTGCTGGGCGTCTGACGCCAATGACGAAGCGGGCATTGCCCGCTTCGCTTCCGTTTCAGTCTCAGTATTGGCCGAGAAATCGGCTCAGAAGCCGATGGCGGCATTGCCGACATCGACGCGGACCTTGTCGCGGTCCAGCAGGCGCGCCGCATGGCGAGCATAATCCTGCGCCCAGGCGGTATCGCCGGTAAAGCGCGACTCCCCCGAGAATTTTGCGACGTTCAGGATCTTGTCGATCACGAGCACCTTGCCAACAGGGCTCGACGCCTGGCAATCGAGGTCGGTGTATTCCTTGTCGAACCAGCGCCACGCTGCGTCCTCCGGGATCGATGCCAGTTCGGCCTGGCTGATCGTGAATTCGAACTCCTTGCCGCCGCTGAACACCACCGTAAGCGTACGCGCCATTGCCGGTTCTCCATGGTCGGGATAATGCTGCCATTGTAAGGACAAGGTGGCAGCCAGAGCCAGTGCAGACGCGCGCTGGCGTGATCGCGGGCAAATCGTCAATTGCTGCCTGACCGTTGCCCGGCACCCACACCGTTGGCCGCCACCGACGAAATATGGCGGCCGTGCCGCTTGCGGCCCCTGCCCGTTGCCCCGCTTTGCATTATGCTGGCAGCATGGCCATCACCCGACAGGACCTCGAAACGGACCGGCTGCGCTCCTCGCTGTGCAGCACGCCGATCGCGTCCGCCCTGTTGCCCGAGCAAGCGCTCGAGCAAACGCTTCACGATGCGCTCGCCAGGCGGCCCGATGATGGCGCGCTAAACGGCGATGTCTGGGTATTCGGCTACGGCTCCCTGATCTGGAACCCGATGGTGGTGCACACCGAACGCCAGCGCGCGACCGTGCATGGCTACCATCGCGGCTTCTACCTGTACTCTCGCATCAACCGCGGCACGTGGGACAACCCGGGGCTGGTCCTGGGACTGGATCGCGGCGGCTGTTGCCACGGCATGGTGTTCCGCATTCCGAGCCATATGGTCGAACAGGAATTCCGTCTGTTGTGGCGCCGCGAGATGCTGACCGGCGCCTATCATCCGCGCTGGCTGCGCGTCCGCACCGGCAGCGACCCGGACGGGCCTGAGCAACGTGCACTCGCCTTCGTCATGAACCGCGAGCACGAAGGCTATGCCGGGCGCCTGCCCGATGCCAGCGTGGTTGAACGGTTGCGCCATGCTGTCGGACTTTACGGCCCCGCGCGCGAATACCTGCAGCAGACCCTGCTGGGCCTGGCCACCAATGGCGTTGATGATCCCTACCTCGGCCGCCTGTGGCGCCAGCTCCAGGCCCATGACGCCGCCGACGCTGCCCGCAGCCATGGCGGGCTCGCGCATCCTGCCGGGACCGATGCCAGCGACGCGCCGCTGCCCCAGCCGGCCAGCCCGCACGAGACCGTCTGAACCAGGAGCGAACGCCATGACGCGCCCCGTTCTCCGCACCCGCCGCCAGGCGCTCTCCGAGATGCTGGGATTGATGGGGTTGCTGACCTGCGGTGCGCTGCTGGCCGGCCAGGGCAACCAGACCCTGGCGGCACGGCCCTCGGGAGCATCAGCCCCGGCCGGCTCGCCACGCGGGCCGCGTGGCGACAGCACGCACGTACCGGCCCGCTCGGAAGGCATCAGCGCGCTGGACCGCAACCTGTTCACCGCCGCCTCGGCGGGCGACCTCGAACTGGTCAACCGCCTGCTCGCGGCCGGCGCGTCGGCGCAGGCGGTCGATGAGCGCGGCCGCAGTGCCCTGCTCGCCGCCGTCTATAACCGCCGCGGCGAGGTTTCGAGGACGCTGATCGTGGCCGGCGCCGACGTCAACCGCAAGGACACCGAGTCCAACAGCCCATTCCTGCTTGCGGCAGCCACGGGGCAGGTCGATGTGGTACGGCTCGCGCTGTCGCATGGGGCGGACCTGACCAGTACCGACCGCTACGACGGCACAGCGCTAATCGTTGCCAGCCAGCACGGCAATGTGGAAGTGGTGAAGCTGCTGCTGCAGAAAGGTATTGCCGTCGACCACGTCAACCAGCTCGGATGGACGGCGCTGCTGGAAGCCGTGATCCTCGGCGACGGCGGTGCGCGCTACGAAGAGATCGTGCAGTTGCTGATCGACGCAGGCGCCGATGCCAATCTTGCCGACCGCGAAGGCGTGACGCCCACGCGCCATGCGCGCGAGCGCGGCTACAAGTCGATGGTGAAGATCCTGATGCGTGCCCGCGGGCATTGACCGCAGGCACGCAGCCTGACGCCGGCGTCAGGCTGCCGCGGGCTTCTGCGCGCTCTCACTGCGCGCGTTTTCAGTCTCCTGCAGCTGACGCCACATCACCTTGCCCGTACCGGACTTGGGCAGCGCATCGACGAACTCGACCACACGCGGGTACTTGTAGGCGGCCATGTTTTCCTTGGCCCAGTCGACGATTTCCTCGGCCGTGGTCTTGCCCTTGGCGTGCGCCCGCAGCACCACTACCGCCTTGACGGTCTCGCCGCGATACGCGTCGCGCGTGCCGATGATGCATGCCTCCTGCACATCCGGATGCTTGTACAGCAGGTTCTCCACTTCGGCCGGCCACACCTTGAAACCGGACGCATTGATCATGCGCTTGAGGCGGTCGGTGATGAAGTAGTAGCCCTCTTCATCCATGCGACCGAGGTCGCCGGTACGGAAGAAGGTTTTGCCCTCGAATTCGATGAAGGCGTCGCGCGTCGCGTCTTCCTTGCCCCAGTAGCCCTTGAACACCTGCGGGCCAGACACGATGATCTCGCCGACTTCGTTGGGCGGCAGTTCCTTGAGCATAACCGGATCGATGACGCGTGCGTCGGTGTTGAAAGTCGGCACGCCCAGGCACTGCAGTTTCGGTCGGTCGGCCGGGTTGCTGTGCGTCGGCGCCATGGTCTCGGACAGCCCGTAGCCTTCCAGGTAGTTCAGCCCGAACTGGTCGCGCAACCGCTCCGCGATGGCCTGCGGCATGGCCGCGCCGCCACCGCCGATATAGCGCAGGCTGGACATGTCGAACTCCGCGAGGTTCGGGCTTGCCAGGAAATCGATCACCATCGTCGGGATGTTGGTCCAGTGCGTGACCTGGTAGCGCGAGATCAGACGGCCGGCAACTTCGCGATCCCAGCGTGGCAGCATCACGACCGTGGCGCCGCTGTAGATCGGGCCGTTCATGCCGTACTGCATGCCGGTCACATGGAACAGCGGCAGCACCGACAGGATCACCGATTCCGCACCGCTGCCTGACCACGTCGCGCCGCCCACGATGTTGTGCATCACCGAGCGGTGCGTATGGATGCAGCCCTTAGGGAAGCCAGTCGTACCGGACGTGTACGGCATCACCGCGAGATCCTCGGGGCCGGCCGTGTGCGGGCCGGGCTGCAGGCCGGCGCCGAGCGCTTCAGTCCACGGCGTGGCGCCGGCGGGCAGCGGATGCTGCGTCGTCAGCCACGACGCCGGCGCATCTTCCGGGTGTTCGTGGGTGGCCGGCAACGCATCCGAATACTGAGTTGCCAGCAGGTGCTGCAGACGATCGGCCGGCGCCAGTTCGGACTGGGCCTGCTCGACGCCCACGGCCAGGTCCGCAGTGCAGATGGCCACGCGCGCGCCGGCGTCGGTGACGTAGTGCTTGAACTCTTCGACGCGGTTCATCGGGTTGACTGGCACCACCACGGCATCCGCACGCAGGATCGCGTAGTAGCTGACGATGAACTGCGGGCAGTTCTGCATGTACAGCAGCACGCGGTCGCCCTTCTTCACGCCGGCCTTCTGCTGCAGCCAGCCCGCCAGCGCGGTCGCCTGCGCCTCCAGTTCGCGGAACGTGACAGCCTTGCCGAAATAGCGAATGGCCGCCTTGTCCGCATAGCGGTGTGCGGAGACCTCCAGGTTGTACCAGAGCGAAGTCTCGGGCAGCACGATCGAGGTCGGCACGCGCTTTGGCCAGAACTGGAAATGCGGGCGAGCGGGGTTCTGCATCGAAGAGTCTCCTGTGCGGTCTTTGGGCGACCTGTGTAAGGGTGTCAATCACTATAACCGAACGATCGTTCTATTTTCAATCGGTGACTTTCCCGAATCGTGCAATGGAATAGTGCGCCAAATGGGGGGCAATGAAGCCGCCAAGGTTGCAATTGGCGCCTTCGCCCTCACAATCGTTCTATTCCAGAACTCGATGCCTGCCAGACAGGCTTGCCGCCATGAGCGATGTCACCCTGCAGAATTTCGAACCGGAAGTGATCGAGGCCTCGCGCCAGGCACCGGTGCTCGTCGATTTCTGGGCGCCGTGGTGCGGTCCCTGCCGCACGCTGGGCCCGATGCTGGAAAAGCTAGAGGCAGAAGCCAATGGCCAGTGGAAGCTGACCAAGGTGAACGTCGATGAGAACCAGGAGCTGGCGGCCCACTTCGGCGTGCGCAGCATTCCCCACGTGGTGGCGTTCGCCGACGGGGAGGCGGTGGACCAGTTCATCGGCGTACTGCCGGAATCGGGCCTGCGCGAATTCCTGTCGCGGCTGACGCCGAACCCCGCGCAACTGGCGCTGCAGGACGCACAGTCATTGGCCGCGGCTGGGGACCGCCAGGCTGCCGGCGATGCGTTTCAGTCGTTGCTGGCGCTGGATCCCGGTTCCGACGCCGCGCGTCTTGCGTACATCAGCTTCCTGCTGGACGGCAATGCGCTGGCCGAGGCCGAAGCGGAATTCGGCAGACTGTCCCCGCAAGCCGCGCAGGAAGACGCCTATGCCGCGCTGCGCACGCGACTGGAAGCAATGAAGGGCGTGAGTGACCTGCCGGACGAGCAAACCCTGACGAGCCGCATCGCGGCCGACCCGCGTGACCTGCCGGCCCGGCTTGACCTGGCCCGCCTGCTGATCGCGCGCCAGCAGTACGAGCCCGCGCTCGAACAGTTGCTGGCGATCGTGCGCATGGACCGCGGCTTTGAGGACGATGTTGGCCGCAAGACCATGATTTCGGTGTTCGATATGCTGGGCGACCACCCTGACGTGGTGTCGCGCTGGCGCCGTCAGCTCAGCACCTCGCTCAACTGACGCACGGCGGATGCGCACAGGCCATGGCGCGTTAAACTGGCGGGCCTGCTTCCAGCATCCGCCTGATATTCCCGCCATGACCGCATCCGTGCGACTGATCGATTTCCAAGCCAACGCGCCCGCCCCCACCCACGACCGTCCGCGCCCGGACCGGCTCGTCGCGGGCAACCCCGACCGCACCACCTGGACGCACTACAGTGCGCAGCACGGCGATTTCGATTGCGGTATCTGGGCCTGCGAGCCGGGCGCCTGGCGCATTGCCTTCCCCGCCGGCAAGGAGGAATTTTTCCATGTAATCAGCGGCCGCATCCGCATCAGCGACGATGCCGGCGCGGCCAGCGAGTTCGGGCCGGGCGATGCTTGCGTGATTCCGGCAGGATTCACTGGCCTGTTTGAAGTGCTGGAGCGTGTGCGCAAGTACTTCGTCGTGATTGACCGCGAGGCTGCGCAATCAGCCTGAATCAGGCTGCCGGCTGGTCGGCAGGACCTTCGACCAGTGTGAAGCCGTTCTTCTGCATGTGCTCGACCATCATCGCGTCCATGGACTTGACGTGGTGGTCGAACCAGCCCGACAGTTCGGCCGCCAGCCGGCGGCCCAGCTCCAGTTCCCCGTCGCTGGCAACCTTGTCGCGCACCGCCTTGGCCACGGCCAATACCTGCTGGTGCTCGCCGGCATGACAGTGGCGCGGCCCGAACCCCATCGCCTCCATCCAGGATTCCTCCTGGGCAAAGTGATGGCGCGTGTGATCGATCCATTCGTCCATGGCCGCGAGGAAACCGGCGTCATCGGCACCTGCGACGGCTGCAAGCAACTGCACGAATTCCGCATGCGTGGCGTCGGTGACCGGTTCGCCCAGATGCAGGTCGGCGGGCAGGCCGTCGGAAGAGAGCTGGCTTTTGGAATCCATGGAAGGGGCTGGCGCGGCGGGCGGCATGGAAAGAAACGGAAAGGATACCGAAATCAGTGGCCCGGCATCTGATTTCGCTCAAATCCGCCCGGGACGCGCGAGCGGTTATGCTTGATGCTGCGCCGCCACCAGCGGCACCCCTGAGCCAAGGCTTCCCCGATGCCACGACTGATCTTCTTCTGCGGCCATGCCGGTACCGGCAAGTCCACCCTGGCGCATCGCCTGATCGGCCCGCTGATGCAGGCGACCGGCGAGCCGTTCTGCCTGCTCGACAAGGACACGCTGTACGGCCGCTACAGCGCCGCCGCCATGGCCGCCATCACCGGCGACCCGAACGACAGGGACAGCCCTGCCTATCTGGACAACCTGCGCGACCCCGAATACCAGGGCCTGCTCGACACGGCGCGCGAGAATCTTGCGCTGGGCATCAGCGTGCTGGTCGTCGGACCGCTGTCGCGCGAGATCAAGGCCCATCAGCTCCATGATCCGGCGTGGTTGCACGTGCCAGCCAGGACTGCGGTCCGCATTGTGTGGGTGCACCTGCCCGAAGACGAGGCGCACGCGCGCATCATCCGGCGCGGCAACCCCAATGACGCCTACAAGCTCGCGCACTGGGAGGCCTATCGCACGCGCCGCTTCATGCCGGAACCGGCCGAGTACCCGGAACTCATCTACTTCAACAATCTTGCACCCGAGCAGGCAGAGACCGACGCGCTGCTGCGCGCATTGAGCGCTTAGGGCTTGCCTCTGGCGATCGCGCCGATCACGGCGGAAGCCGCGACGAACCCGAACACCGCTGTCACCGCCACCGAGGATCCGAAGCCGGCGCAGGCCAGCCCTTGCGGCCCCGACGCAGGCGCCACCGCCGCGGCCGGCGGCGCTTCGTCGATCTCGCAGGCCTGCTGTTCGGGTTCGGGATACTGCAGCGGCTCGTCCGAATAGACCGCCGCGATGCCGAACCTCTTCTTCGGATCACGCGAAAAGCCCCAGTCCTTGCGCAGGCTCGCGCGAACCTTGGACAGCAACGGATCCTGGATGGTACGGGACAGATCGTCGATGCGCACGCGCGTCGGGTCGAACTGCCCGCCGGCGCCGCCGCAGGTGATGATCGGCATGCCGTGGCCGCGCGCCCAGCCCAGCATGGCGGTCTTGACGCGCACCGCATCAATGGCGTCGATCACGTAATCGTGGCCGGCGCCGAGCAGTTGGGCCACGTTGTCCGTGGTGACGAAGTCATCGACCTGCGTGACGCGACAGCGCGGGTTGATCGCCATGATGCGCTCGGCCATGGCCTCTACCTTGGCGCGGCCGTAGGCATCGCCAAGTGCATGGATCTGCCGGTTGGTGTTGGACAGCGCGATATGGTCGAGGTCTATCAGCGTGATGCGGCCGACGGCATTGCGCGCCAGCGCCTCTGCCGTCCAGCTCCCGACGCCGCCGATGCCCACCACGCAAATGCTGGCCGCCTCAAGGCGCGCGAGCCCGGCGTTGCCGTAGAGCCGGGCGACACCGCCGAAACGGCGGTGATAGTCGTCATCGGCCGGGCTTTCGTGGGTCAGCGGTTCGGGCAGATCCGCCAGATGAGGCGGCAGTTCGGGCAATGGGGAGGCAGCGTCGTTCATGCTGGCAGTCGGGTTGGAAATCGGCTGAATTCGGGCGGAAAAACTTGCGGGCACGCGCATGCAAAATAGGACGGCGCACGCGGCTCTGTCAGCCATTCCCCGACAGGTAAGCGAAGCGCGCAACTATACAATAGACCTAGTGCCCCGTCCGCCGCATGCTCCGCAGCGGTGTGCAGCCTCACAGGAGACACCCCATGCCGGTGCGCCGCAAGGTCATTCTCTGGACAGTGCTCACGCCGATCCTGCTGATAGCCCTGCTGGTCATCCTGATCCTGACCTTCGACTGGAACCGCCTGAAGCCCTGGCTGAACGAGCGGGTGTCGGATGCCATCGGCCGGCCGTTCGCGATCAACGGTGATCTCACCGTCACCTGGCGCACGGCTGAGGGAGAGACCGGCTGGCACACGCTGGTGCCCTGGCCCCGTCTTTCGGCGCGGGACATCACGATCGGCAATCCTGACTGGACCAAGTCGCCAAACATTGCCACCGTGCGCGAATTGATCTTCGTGCTGCGCCCGGTACCGCTGCTGACCCATGAGATCGCGGTGCCAACCATCGTGATCGACAGCCCCGCCGTTTGGCTGGAACGACTGGCCGACAATCGCAACAACTGGACATTTGACACCGGCCCAAAGACGGGCAAGTCGCGCTGGCATCTCGACATCGGCGAAGTCGTGCTCGCGCGCGGCAATCTCGCCTTGTCCGACGAGGCGCAGAAGATCGAGCTGCAAGCGTCGGTCGATACGATCGGGGACGCTGCGCTGTACGAGAAGGCACGCGATGGCGCGCTGGTCACGCCTGACGCCTCCGCGCCAGCCAGCGAATCGGCGCCGGTTGCCGCGAGCGCGCCGTCCGCGTCTGGCCCTCCCGCCAATGCCGTGGCCGGCAACCAGCGTTACGGACTGCGCTGGAAAGCCAACGGCCGCTACAACGAGGCGAGCATCAACGCCAGCGGCAAGGCCGGCAACGTGCTGAGCCTGCGCAATGTGAACGTGCCCTTCCCGCTACTGGCTGATGTACGCGTCGGCGCGACCCGGGCCGTCATCGAAGGCACGCTCACTAATCCGGCGCACCTCGCCGCCCTTGATGTTTATCTGCATCTGCAGGGCGACAGCATGGCCAAGCTGTACGCGCTCACGGGCATTGTGCTGCCTTCCACGCCGCCGTACGAAACGCGTGGCCGGCTGGTGGCCACGATTAAAAAGGGCGCATCGGTCTATGCGTACCGCGGCTTCACGGGCAAGGTCGGCGGCAGCGACCTGAGCGGCACATTGACCTTTACGCAGCGCGTACCGCGGCCACTTCTGGCCGGTGAGCTGGTTTCCAAGGAGCTGCGCTTCGTGGACCTGGCACCGCTGATTGGCGCCAACGCGAAGCCGGGCAAACCTGCGCCGGACAGCAATGTGCGCCAGCCTGCCGACAAGGCGCTACCGGTGGCGCCGTTCCGGACCGAACGCTGGGACAGAATCGACGCCGATGTCCGCTTCACCGGCAAGCGCATCATCCGCGATGAACGGTTGCCCATCACCGACCTGGTGACGCACCTGAAGCTGCAGGATGCGGTGCTGCTACTCGATCCGCTTAACTTCGGCGTTGCCGGCGGCGACCTGGTATCCACTATCCGGCTCGACGGCAAGCGCGAGCCGATGGGCGCCGTCATCGACATGCGTGCGCACCACCTCAAGCTCAAGCAGTTGTTCCCGACGGTGCAGTCGATGCGGGCCAGCATCGGGGAGATCAACGGCAGCGCCAAGCTGTCCGCGGCCGGCAATTCCGTGGGCGCATTGCTGGGATCGTCCAACGGCGAGGCCAAGCTGCTCGTCGAAAACGGCACCGTCAGCAAGTTCCTGCTGGAAGCCGCGGGCCTCAATGTCGGCAGCGTGATCATCTCCAAGCTGTTCGGCGACAAGCCTGTGCAGATCAATTGCGGCGTCAGCGACTTCGCGTTCACCAACGGCATCGCGCGGGCCCGCACTTTCGTGCTGGACACGCAGGATGCCGAGATCGTCGCCGAGGGCGCCGTCGATCTCAACAGCGAAAAGCTGGCCATGACGATCCACCCGGACTCCAAGGGCGTGCGAATCTTCTCGCTGCGCTCGCCGCTCTATGTCGGCGGGACGCTGAAGAAGCCGCGTGTGAGCCCCGATGTCGGCGTGCTGGCGCTGCGCGCCGGCGGCGCACTCGCGCTCGCGCTGGTCGCCCCGGTGGCCACGGCCGTGGTACCGCTGGTCGACCTGTCGTCGTCGAAGGAAAACCAGTGCGGCCGTCTGCTGGCGGACTTGAACAAGAAGCCGATTGCACCGCCGCCCGGCAAGACCTATCGTGACCCGAAGGCGCCGGGCGCGGCCAGCGCGGTGGCCGCCGAACTGCGCAACCCGGAGCATCCCGCCCCGGCTCAGCAGGCAAAGCAGGCGCAACAGGCCCAACAGCAAGCGCAGCAACCAGCCAGGGCACCGCAGCCAGCGCAGGGACCGCAAGCGCAACAGGCCGAGGACGGTCGCACTGCGCGCCCACCAGCGGCACCTGCTAACCGGCCACCGACTGATGCCGAGCTTTATCGGGGCGGCTGATCTTCCCGCCAAACCGCCGCTGCAAATTCACAACACTTGTGCATAAATTGACCGCTCAACGTCTTTGAACGTTGTGCTGTGCCCAGGCCCGGCGCATAATTAAATGGCCATTTACAAGATGTATCAAACAAATGGCACACTCCGGGTGCCGGCGACGGCGCCCTTCCGAAGGTGCGGCCCATGGCCGCCCTTGTTTTTTTGTTGTCCGTCGTACTGCGGCAACAAAAACCGAATTCGCCGTCCGCCCCCCCATGACGCTGCCCCATGCCGCCGTCCCGCCGATCAGCTGGCTGATCGCGCTGACGGTGTGCAATCACGTGGCGTTCAATGCCAGCCGCGTGGTGGTGTCCCTGTTTGCCATTTCCCTGAAGGCGTCGACGCTCACGCTGGGCTTGCTCATGTCGCTGTACGCGCTGCTGCCGATGCTGCTCGCGATTCGCGCCGGCAAGCGCATCGACGAGATCGGTCCGCGCAAGCCGATGACTGCGGGTTCCCTCATGGTCGTGGCCGGCACGCTGCTGCCCGCCGTGTGGCACGAGATTGCCGCACTGTATTTTTCTTGCGCGCTGATCGGCGTCGGATTCATGCTGGTCCAGGTTGCCATGCAACTGCTGATCGGACAGGTTTCCACCAATGACACCCGGCTGCGCAACTACACGCTGCACGCGCTCGGGCTGTCGGTATCCGGCACGCTTGGCCCGGTGGTGATGGGCTATGTGATCGAACATGCGGGTTTCCGGCCAGCCTTCCTGGTACTGGTAGCGGTCGCCCTGGTCGGCCAGGCCGGGCTGCAATGGGTGCGTCCGCGCCTGCCGGCACAAGGCGGCAATGCCGGGCGCATCGCCATTGAAGACGGCAGCCGGCGCTCCACGCTGGACCTGCTCCAGTATCCGGAGCTGCGTGCGGTCTTCGTTGCAAGCGCGGTGCTGTCGGCCGCGTGGGACCTGCATGCGTTCCTGATCCCGATTCATGGCTCGCGCATCGGCCTGTTGCCCTCGTCGATCGGCTGGGTGCTGGGCGCATTCGCGATCGCCACGTTCGCGATCCGCGTGGCCATGCCGCTGGTATCGCGGCGGCTGTCGGAGTGGAAGATCATCCGATTCGCACTGATGGTGGGCGCGTCGGCCTACCTGATCTACCCGTTCGTCACGCATTTCTGGATGATGTGCGGCCTGGCCTTCGTTCTGGGTCTCGCGCTCGGCAGCGCCCAGCCCAATGTCATGAATATCCTGCACACCGCCTCGCCCAGCGGTCGCGCCGGCGAGGCGCTGGGACTGCGTTCGGCGGTGCTCAATACCAGCCAGGTGGTGTGGCCACTCACGTTTGGCGTGGTCGGGACAGCATTGGGCATGCTGCCTATCTTCCTGTCGATGGCGGGTGCCATGGGTATGGCGGGCCTCTATTCCCGACGCCAGTCTCGCGTCGCGGCTGCGGAATTGTCTCCACCCTCGCATTGATTTGCCGGCGCACAAAAGCGGCTTGCAACGCATTCGCTATACTCAAATCAGCCGGATTTCCGGCAGATTCCAATCGATTGCGACATGACCCAACTCGCTGACCTCCGCCGTACCTATGTCCTGGGCTCCCTCAACGAATCGGACGTGGCAGGCGACCCCATCGCCCAGTTCAAGCGCTGGTTCGACGAGGCCGTGACCGCCAAGCTGCCCGAGCCCAATGCGATGACGCTGGCTACCGTCGGCGCCGACGGCCAGCCGTCGGCACGCATCGTGCTTCTCAAAGGCATGGACGAGAAAGGCTTCACTTTCTTTACCAACTACGAAAGCCGCAAGGGACTGGACATGGCCGCCAACCCGCGCGCCGCGCTGCTGTTCCACTGGGTGCAACTCGAGCGCCAGGTGCGTGTGGAAGGCCGCGTTGAAAAAGTTGCCGACGACGAGAGCGATGCTTACTACGCGTCGCGCCCGCTCGGCTCACGCCTGGGCGCCTGGGCTTCGGAGCAGAGCAGGGAAGTGCCGGGCCGCGATGTGCTCGAGCAGCGCGAATCCGAATACCGTGCGAAGTTCGGCGAGAACCCGCCACGGCCTGCGCACTGGGGCGGCTATCGGCTCGTGCCGACCGCGCTCGAATTCTGGCAAGGGCGGCCATCGCGGCTGCATGACCGCATTGCGTACCGCGTCGAAGCCGACGGTAGCTGGAAGATCGTGCGGCTGTCGCCTTGATCGCTGCGCAGCACAAGCCGGGGAATTGTCCTAAAGTGGGATAAGCGTCGCTTTGAGGACGTGACGAGACACCGCGGGCGAAAATCCCCGCGGGTCGCTGAATGCGTCCCATCGCGACCGGGCTGCGCCCGGCTGTCACTGCCCTGCTGTCTCCGCCTGGCGCCTTCGTTCGTCACGTGTGCCGCAACGACAGGAGGTAACGCGCATGTTCTTCAAGCAAGCCCTCGACAAGCAACTGGACAGCTGGATCGCCGACCTGCGCGAGCATGCCAACCTGCCCGTCAAGCTACGCCTGTGGAACGGCAGCGAGTACCCGCTGGGCAGTTTCGACAAGCCGAACGTGACCCTGACCGTACGCGAAGCCGGCGCGCTGCCGCTGCTTCTTACCCCAAGCCTGGACAATCTCGGCGAAGCCTATGTCCAGGAAAAGATCGACCTCGACGGCAAGCTCACGGACATCATCGACGTGGGTTACCGTTTTTCGGCGGCGGCCAAGCGGCGCGCGGGCGGTGCGCTGGCCCGGGTTGCCCATCATTTCACGCATACCAAGCAGGAAGACAAGAACGCGATCCAGTACCACTATGACGTGTCCAATGCGTTCTACACCCAGTGGCTGGACCCGAAGATGGTCTATTCCTGCGCCTACTTCGAAAACGGCGATGAAGACCTGGCCACCGCGCAGCGCAAGAAGATCGATCACATCCTGACCAAGATCCGGCTGCAGCCGGACCAGACGCTGCTCGACATCGGTTGCGGCTGGGGCGCTCTGGTGATGCGCGCCGCGCAGAAGTTCGGCGCTCGCTGCGTTGGCATCACGCTGTCGCAGAACCAGTTCGACCTGGCCACCGAGCGCGTCCGCGCCGCCGGCCTGTCGGACCGCATCGAAATCCGCCTGCAGGATTACCGCGACATCGCAGGCACCTTCGACCGCATCACCAGCGTCGGCATGTTCGAGCACGTGGGCAAGAAGAACCTGGCCGGCTATTTCGGCCGCATGCGTGAATTGCTGGCCGACAATGGCGTCGCTATGAACCATGGCATCACGGTGCCGGACCCCAGCGATGCGCCGATGGACGGTTCCCAGTTCATGGATCGCTACGTTTTTCCGCAGGGCGAGCTGCCGCACATCGGCCTGGTGTTGAAGACCATGCAGGAAGGCGGATTGGAAGCGTTTGACGTGGAGCTGCTGCGCCGCCATTATGCGCAGACGCTGCGGCACTGGGCGGAGAACTTCGAGGCGCACGCCAGCGCGATCCGCGACATGGTTGGCGAGAAGAAGTACCGTATCTGGCGCGTCTATCTTGCCGGGTGCGCACACGCCTTCGATACGGACCAGATGTCGATCTACCAGGTCGTGTGCCACAAGGCGGGCAGGTCGTCGTCCGCGATACCCTGGTCGCGCCGCTATATCTACGACCACCCGATTGGCCAGAACGATTGACTGGATTGACTGAAGACCTGTTCGGCGAGCTGCTTCCGCCAGCCTCGCCGCCACAAGCGTGCGTCGCCGGCGGTGGCGCGCCGAGCCCAGACAAAGCTTCCCGCGGCAAATCCGTCCTGCCGGCCCGGCCGGATCCCGCCATTGACGCGCTCGCCAGGCGGCTGCCGCCAAATCTCTATCTCGGCACGTCGTCGTGGTCGTACAACGGCTGGAATGGCCTGGTCTATGACGGCGAGTACAGCGACAACCTGCTTTCGCGCAAGGGCCTCGCCGCGTATTCGCGACATCCGTTACTGCGTGCCGCCGGCATCGACCGCGGCTTCTACTGCCCGATTCCGCTCGCGGACTACCTGGCTTATGCAGCGCAGGTGCCGGAACAGTTCCGCTTTCTGGTGAAGGCGCCGGCCAGCGTCTGCGATGCGTGGCTGCGCGGCTCGGACGGCGTCGGGCGGCTGGCCAATGCGGCCTTTCTCGATGCGGAGATCGCGATCCGCGATTTCATCACGCCGGCCACCAGCGGACTCGGTGCCAAATGCGGACCGCTGCTGTTCCAACTTTCCCCGCTGGGCAGCCTGGCGAACGATGCCGCGGCTTTTCTCGATCGGCTTGACGGATTCCTGTCCGCGCTGCCGCCGCTCGATCCGTCCATCACGCCGCATGCCTGTTATGCCGTGGAAATGCGCGACCCGGTACTGCTGACACCGCGCTATATCAAGCTGCTGCGCCGTTACGGCGTGCGCTTCTGCCTGTCGGCGCGTGACCGGCTGCCGCCGGTGCATCGGCAGGCTTCAGCCCAGGCCCTGATGGACGCCGAAGCGCCGGGCCCGCTCGTATTGCGCTGGATGCTGCACGCCGGACGGCCCTACGAGGTGGCCGAATCGATCTATGCGCCGTTCAACCGCCTCGTCGACGAAGACCCCGAAACGCGCGATGCCATCGCCGATCTTGTCGTACGCACGTTGAACGCGGGGCAGAGCGCGACTGTCATCATCAGCAACAAGGCCGAAGGCTCCGCGCCGCTCACGTGCATACGGCTGGCCGAGGCCATCGCCGCGCGCCTGTAATGGCACGGTGCCGCGCCGCTACCGGCGCAGCTTGCTGGCAAACCTCTCGCGGAACTTGGCGACCTTGGGCGAGATGACGAACGCGCAGTATCCCTGGCTCGGATGCTCCTGGAAGTAGTTCTGGTGGCTCGCCTCGGCACGCCAGTACGGCTGCTCCGGCTCGATCTGCGTGACGATGGGTGCGTCGAAGACCTTGTTGGCGACCAGTTCGCGCATGACGTACTCCGCCACGGCGCGCTGCGCTTCGGAGTGCGTGAAGATGATCGAGCGATATTGCGGGCCAACGTCGTTCCCCTGCCGGTTCAGCGTGGTCGGATCATGGATCGCAAAGAAAATCTCGATGATCTCGCGATAGTTGATGACCGCCGGATCGAACGTCACGCGGATGACTTCGGCATGGCCCGTATCGCCTTCGGAAACCTGCTGGTAGCTGGGATGGCTCACATGCCCGCCGGTGTAGCCCGATTCCACGGCACGCACGCCATTGACCTGCTGGTACACCGCCTCCAGGCACCAGAAACATCCTCCGCCGAGGGTCGCCGTATCGAGTCCATGTTCCATGTCGCCGCTCCCGGGGTTCACGCGTTGTGTCGATGTACCGTTCCTAAGCATAAGCGCAGATAAGGCAATCTGCCGGCGGGTTATCCCCAAGCGCGGTCAGCATTGCGGCCTCTCCGGCGCAGGGGCCTTCCAAACCCGATACAATTCTCAAGAATCCGTTGCGGTTAGGGCACATCGTTGCATGGCGCGACACCGTTGCGCAGAAGTGTTAGCTGCCAGACTGACGCCGCTGCGCGCATCGCCAGATCTTGTCCCTGTCGCCGCGACCCCCAACTATGAATCATCATGACCGCCAGTGGAGCCCTTGCGATGGGCATGCCTGAAATCCCGCCGCGGGACCTCGGCCAGGCCGCATCTCCGGATTTCGATGCACTGCATTTTCGCCGCACGCTGTCGCAGTTCGCGACTGGCGTGACGATCATCACCACCCGCACCAGCGCAGCGGCCGTCGCGGCCGGGGCGCCGCCGTTCATCGGCATGACCGCCAGTTCTTTCAACTCCGTATCGCTGGACCCACCCCTGGTGCTATGGAGCATGGCGATGCGCGCCAACAGCCTGCCAATGTTTCGCGACGGTTCGCATTACATCGTCAACGTGCTGTCGGCGTCGCAACTGGACTTATGCAAGCGCTTTGCGACGCTCAAGGGCGACCGTTTCGCCGGCGTGGACTACCGGCTGTCCGAGAACGGCTTGCCGGTCCTGAAAAATGCCCTGGCCTGGTTCGAGTGCCACAACCGCAGCCGCTATGACGAAGGCGACCATGTGATCTTCGTCGGCGAAGTCGAACGCTGCGGTGTGCTCGAAAGCCACGAGCCGCCGCTGATTTTCCAAAACGGCATCTTCTCGACCACGACGCCGCTGGAAGGCTGACCGCCGCCCGCCTCCCCGCCCCATCTTCAGGTTCCTGCCGGATCGGCCGCCTTCAGCACGGCCAGCGGCGAACTATCCGTCTTGATCCGCTGCAGCACGATGTTGGAGCGGATATCCATCACGCCCGGTGTACGGTACAGCCGGTTCACGATGAAATCCGAGTAGTGCTTCAGATTGCGCGCCTGCACGCGCAGGATGTAGTTGCTGTCGCCAGTGATGATGTAAGCCGACAGCACCTCCGGCCACGCCTGCACGGCCGCGATAAACGTGTCGTGCCAGCCCTCCACGTCGTGCCGCATCGACACCTGCACGATCGCTTCCAGTTCCAGCCCCAGCCGCTCGGCGTCGAACCACGCGCGGTAGCCGCCGATGACGCCTGATTCCTCCAGCAGCCGCACGCGCCGCAGGCACGCCGACGGCGACAGCGCCACGCGATCGGCCAGGTCCTGATTGCTGATGCGGCCGTGCTCCTGGAGGCACTCCAGGATGCGCAAATCAATAGGATCAAGAGTCATTCGAATATTTACGCTTAAATCTAGTAGATTTTCGAATTTTATGCGAAATAGCCGCCGTTAAGCAGTGGATTTCGCAAGCCTCTTGCCGGTTTTTTTGACTATCATGCCGTCATCGAGGACGACATCGGCGCCGCCCCTGCGGCAGCCGTGCAGACATGACCAACCGCCCCGCAACGCCCGCCGACAGCCGCAAGCTGTGGGACATCAGCCCTCCGCTTTCCCCCGCCACGCCCGTGTGGCCCGGCGACACGCCGTTCCAACAGGAAACCGCTTGGCAGATGGATGAGCACTGCCCGGTCAATGTCGGCCGCATCACGCTGTCGCCGCATACCGGCGCCCATGCCGACGCGCCGCTGCACTATGCCGCTGATGGGGCGCCGATCGGCGAAGTGGGCCTGGAACCTTACCTTGGCCGTTGCCGCGTGATCCATTGTGTGGGTGCCACGCCCGTCGTCGCACCACATCACGTGGAACATGCGCTGAACGACCTGCCGACGCGCGTGCTGCTGCGCACGTACAAACGCGCGCCGCTCGATCAATGGGACACCGGTTTCTGCGCCGTCGCCCCCGAAACCATTGCACTGCTTGCCGCGCACGGCGTGCAGCTGATCGGCATCGACACGCCGTCGCTGGACCCGCAGGAGTCCAAGACCATGGACGCGCACAAGGCCGTGCGCCGCCACGGGCTGGCCATTCTCGAAGGCCTGGTGCTCGATACCGTCGCCGAAGGCGACTACGAACTCATTGCGCTGCCGCTGCGCTTTACCGGGCTCGACGCAAGCCCGGTGCGTGCCGTGCTGCGCAGCCTTGACTGAACACCCCCCGTAATCCTTTGCCTCTTTCCGACATGACCGCACTGACCCGCGAGCAATGCCTGTTGCTCGACCAGCAAGACCCCCTGCGCGCATTGCGCGACCAGTTCGCGCTACCTGACGGCGTGATCTACCTCGATGGCAATTCGCTGGGCGCCCGCCCGCGCGCTGCTGCGGCACGTGCCGCCGAAGTCGTCAGCGAGGAATGGGGCACTGGCCTGATCCGCAGCTGGAACACCGCGGGCTGGTTCGACCTGCCGCAGCGCCTCGGAAACATGCTGGCTCCGCTGATCGGCGCCGGCGAGAACGAGGTGGTGGTCACCGATACCACGTCGATCAACCTGTTCAAGGTGCTGGCCGCCGCGCTGCGCGTGCAGGCCACGCGAGATCCGTCGCGCAAGGTGATCGTGTCTGAAGCAAGCAATTTCCCGACCGACCTGTATATCGCGCAAGGTCTGGCGGATCTGCTGCAGCAAGGCTATTCGCTGCGCCTGGTGAACTCGCCGGCCGAGATCGATGCCGCCGTCGGCGCCGACACCGCCGTGCTGATGCTCACGCACGTGAACTACAAGAGCGGCGAGATGCTCGACATGGCCGCGCTGACCGAACTCGCCCATGCGCGCGGCGCGTTGACCGTGTGGGACCTCTGCCATTCGGCAGGCGCCGTGCCCGTGGCACTGAACGCGTCGAAGGCTGACTACGCGATCGGCTGCACCTACAAGTACCTCAACGGCGGCCCGGGTTCGCCGGCCTTCGTGTGGGTCGCGCCGGCGCTGCGCGATGCCTTCTGGCAGCCGCTGTCGGGCTGGTGGGGCCACGCCGCGCCGTTCGCGATGGATCCGCAATACCGCCCTGTCGAAGGTGTGCGCCGTTTCCTGTGCGGCACGCAGCCGATCACGTCGATGGCGATGGTCGAATGCGGACTCGACATCTACGCACAAACCGACATGGCGGCGCTGCGCGCCAAGTCGCTTCAACTTACCGACCTGTTCATCGCGCTCGTGGAATCGCGTTGCGGCCACCACCCGCTCACGCTGGTCACGCCGCGCGAGCACGCACGCCGCGGCAGCCAGGTCAGCTTCGAACATCCGCAAGGCTATGCCGTGATGCAGGCACTGATCGAGCGCGGCGTGATCGGCGATTACCGCGAGCCGCGCATCATCCGTTTCGGCTTCACGCCGCTGTACACGAGCTTCACCGAAGTGTGGGACGCCGTGGAAACGCTGCGCGACGTGCTGGATACCGAAACCCACCGGGCCGAGCGCTTCCATACGCGCGGCGCAGTGACCTGAGCGGAGCGCACCATGAGCGAATTCAAGGGATGCCCGATGTCGGGCGCGGTACGGCAAGGCGGACAAGGCAAGCAGGGCGACGGCTGGCACGGCGCGCAGATGGACTTCGCCAAGGACATGAGCTATGGCGACTACCTGGGCCTGGACCAAATTCTGAGCGCGCAGCATCCGCTGTCGCCCGACCACAACGAGATGCTCTTCATCGTGCAGCACCAGACCACCGAGCTGTGGATGAAGCTGATGCTGCACGAACTGCGCGCGGCGCGTGCATCGGTGCGCGAAGACGTCCTGCCGCCGGCCTTCAAGATGCTGACGCGCGTATCGCGCATCATGGACCAGCTTGTCCAGGCGTGGAACGTGCTGGCAACCATGACGCCGCCGGAATATTCGGCGATGCGACCCTACCTGGGCATGTCGTCCGGCTTCCAGTCGTATCAGTACCGCGAGATCGAGTTCATCCTCGGCAACAAGAACGCGGCCATGCTGCGCCCGCATTCACACCGGCCGGAACATCTGGAACTGGTGGAGACGGCCCTGAAAACGCCGTCGCTCTATGACGAGGCAATCCGCCTGATGGCGCGCCGCGGCTTTGCCATCGACGCCAATTGTGTCGAGCGCGACTGGAGCCAGCCGACGACCTACAACGCCTCGGTCGAAGCGGCGTGGCTTGAGGTCTACCGGAATCCGAACGCGCACTGGGAGCTGTACGAACTCGGCGAGAAGTTTGTCGACCTCGAAGACTCGTTCCGCCAATGGCGCTTCCGCCATGTGACCACGGTCGAGCGCGTGATCGGCTTCAAGCGCGGTACCGGCGGCACCGAAGGCGTCAGCTATCTGCGCAAGATGCTCGACGTGGTGCTGTTCCCGGAACTGTGGAAACTGCGTACGGACCTGTAAGGCGGCAGCGAGCCAGCAAGGCCGGCGTCAGCCGGCCGGATCCGACAGGCGTGCGGCCAGCGCCTTCAGGGCCGGTGCAAGGGTTTCGTGGAACACGGACTCTTCGACGGTCCCGTACGAGGCGCTGCAGCTGAGCATGTGCGGCTCCTTCTCCCCTACCGGCCGGAATGCCACCGCACAGGCATGGATAGCCGGGTGCCAGTCCCGGAACGACGAGGCATAGCCGCGCCGTTCCGCCTCTTCAAGCGCCGCACGCGTTGGCGCTTCCTGCTGCTTCCATTGCTCCGGAAAAGCCTGGCTGAACTCGGCCAGCACGCGTTCCCGCCGCGCCGCCGGCAGCGCCGCCAGATAGGCGCGCCCCATCGAGCTCGACACCAGCGACAGCCGCGATCCCACGCCCAGCCCCAGCATCACACCCGCGTCGTTACGGATCGATTCCAGGTAGGTCACTTCCATGCGCTCGCGCTTGCCGAGCGACACCGACACGCCGTAGGACTGCGCGAACGCGAGCATATGCGGCCGGGCCAGCGCCACCACGTCAGAAGCGGATAGATAGGCGTAGCCTAGCGCCAGCACGCCCGCATCGAGCGCGTATTTTCCGAGGCTATCGTCATAGCGCAGATAGCCAAGCTGCACGAGCGTCCCGGCCAGACGGCTGACGGTAGCCTTGGGGAAGCCTGTACGGCGCACGAAATCCTGGTTGCCGAGCATAGCCTCGCCGGTGCGGAAACAACGTAGCAACTCCAGGCCGCGGGCCAGTGCCGTGACGAAATTGGGATCGCTTTCGCGCACTGAGGCGGCGGAAGTGGCGTC
The DNA here is from genome assembly GCF_057073735.1 of Cupriavidus sp. C1SS-2L. Lineage (NCBI taxonomy): Bacteria > Pseudomonadati > Pseudomonadota > Betaproteobacteria > Burkholderiales > Burkholderiaceae > Cupriavidus > Cupriavidus sp. C1SS-2L. Next base: position 865,299 of record NZ_CP172708.1, on the reverse strand, counting down.
TGGAGAAAGGCTGCTCAAGGCTGGCTCCTGTGGGCGGTCGGGCGCCACGCGCGACAATCGAACACACCGTGGTCATCCCGCTTGCATGGCGAACGCATTGCGATATACTAATCCAACGGAACACAGTTCCGCAATGCGGAACTTAAAAATTCCACCGATTCCATCGATTGCCGCTGAGGCGGGTGCATCCCAAAGCGCCTGGCAGCGGTTCCCCGCTCTACCGAAGGAGACCTGCATGGCTGCCAACGCCGAATTCCACTGGGCCGATCCCCTGCTGCTGGACCAGCAACTGACCGCCGACGAGCGCGCCGTGCGTGACGCCTCCGCGGCGTACTGTCAGGACAAGCTGATGCCGCGCGTGCTCCAGTCGTTCCGCAATGAAAAAACCGACGTGGAAATCTTCCGCGAGATGGGCGAACTGGGCCTGCTGGGTCCGACCATCCCCGAGCAGTATGGCGGCCCGGGCCTGAACTACGTGAGCTATGGCCTGATCGCACGCGAGGTCGAGCGTGTAGATTCGGGCTACCGCTCGATGATGAGCGTGCAGTCGTCGCTGGTCATGGTGCCGATCTATGAATTCGGCACCGAAGCGCAGAAGCAGAAGTACCTGCCCAAGCTGGCCACCGGCGAGTGGATCGGCTGCTTCGGCCTGACCGAGCCGAACCACGGCTCCGACCCGGGCTCGATGGTCACGCGCGCCAAGAAGGTCAATGGCGGCTACGAGCTGACCGGCGCCAAGATGTGGATCACCAACTCGCCGATCGCCGACGTGTTTGTGGTATGGGCCAAGCTGGCGGGTGAAGACGGCAAGGAAGATATCCGTGGCTTTATCCTGGAAAAGGGCTGGAAGGGCCTGAGCGCCCCGGCCATCCACGGCAAGGTCGGCCTGCGTACGTCGATCACCGGCGAAATCGTGCTCGACCAGGTCTTCGTGCCGGAAGAGAACATCATGCCGGGCGTGAAGGGCCTGAAGGGTCCGTTCACCTGCCTGAACTCCGCCCGCTACGGTATTGCCTGGGGCGCGCTCGGTGCCGCCGAATTCTGCTGGCACACCGCCCGCCAGTACACGCTGGACCGCAAGCAATTTGGCCGCCCGCTGGCCCAGACTCAACTGGTGCAGAAGAAGCTGGCCGACATGCAGACCGAGATCACGCTGGGCCTGCAAGGCTGCCTGCGCCTTGGCCGCATGAAAGACGAAGGCACGGCCGCCGTGGAAATCACCTCGATCATGAAGCGCAATTCGTGCGGCAAGTCGCTCGACATCGCCCGCGTGGCGCGTGACATGCTCGGCGGCAACGGCATCTCGGACGAATTCGGCGTGATCCGCCACGTGGTGAACCTGGAAGTGGTCAACACCTACGAAGGCACGCACGACATCCACGCGCTGATCCTGGGCCGCGCCCAGACCGGCCTCCAGGCCTTCTTCTGATCCGGAATCGGATATCTGGCACTCGTTTCGTCTCTGCGCAGAAATAAAAAAAGCCCGGCTGGAAAGCCGGGCGAAGCACACTACCAAGGAGACGACGGGCTGCCCCGCCGTAGACAACATCGGCAAATGGCACGGGGCGTTGCGCCCCGGTGCCTATTTGTTCGGTTGCGGCGTGAGCCGCAGATAGGGCCGCACGGCCTTGTAGCCCTTCGGGAATTTCTCGCGGATCACCGCTTCGTCCTTCAGCGAAGGGATGATCACCACGTCGTCGCCGTCCTGCCAGTTGCCCGGCGTGGCTACGCTATGGTTGTCGGTGAGCTGCAGCGAATCGATGACGCGCAGGATCTCGTGGAAATTGCGCCCCGTGCTGGCCGGATACGTGATGATCAGGCGCACCCTCTTCTTCGGGTCGATGATAAACAGCGAACGCACCGTCAGGGTTTCGTTCGCGTTCGGGTGAATCATGTCGTACAGCTGCGAGACCTTCCGGTCGCCATCGGCCAGAATCGGGAAATTGACCGTGGTGGATTGCGTCTCGTTGATGTCCTGAATCCATCCTTTATGGGATTCGACACCGTCCACCGACAGCGCTATCGCCTTCACGCCACGGCGCACGAACTCATCCTGGAGCCTGGCAGTCAGGCCCAGCTCGGTCGTGCACACCGGCGTGTAGTCCGCCGGATGCGAAAACAACACGCCCCAGCTGTCGCCCAGCCAGTCGTGGAAGCGGATGCGGCCCTCGCTGGAATCCTGCTCGAAATCGGGGGCGAGGTCGCCCAGTCGCAATGCCATGCCCGGTCTCCGGAAAAATGCGTGGAACCAGAGTATCCGGATTGCGATCGAACCCAAACGAATATAAAGTCACTACAAAATCACTCCCAGTCATATAGAACGGCGCCTCCGGCGTGCGCCGGAAATGGGACGACTTTGCCCCTGTTAGCGTCGTGGTCTTGAAACCACGGGTACTCGCCACATATGCTAAGTAACAAACAAGACGTGCCGTTACTCACCGGGGCAAGGCAAAATGTCAGAAAACGCACAAACCGAACTAACCGCCCGCAAACAGGAGAAACTGATGAGCGATGTCAAGACCGTTCTGTCCGACGCTGAAGAACTGCTGAAACAAGCAGCGTCGACCACCGGCGAAAAGGCTGCCGAACTGCGCGAGCGTGGCATGGGCCTGCTGAAGCAAGCCAAGGAAAAGGCCCAGGACCTGCAAGACGCTGTGGTCACCAAGAGCAAGGCCGCCGCGCGCGCAACTGATGACTATGTGCACGACCATCCGTGGCGTGCCGTCGGCGTGGCTGCCGGTGTAGGTCTGCTGGTCGGTCTGCTGCTGAACCGCAAGTAAGGCTGGCCCGCCCGCGGCGCCTTGGGCGTCGCGGCAACACAGGCATGGTCCGTCATCGCGTACGGGCCGGCCGTTAGCCCGGGCCCGGGCACGAGAAGCGTGTGCCCCCGGGCTTCGCCCGCTGAAAGGCGTGGCCGGCAAGTGCCGGCGCGCCGCTTCCTCGCCGGAGCCGCATGAGCGAATCCTCTTCACCCAAGTTAATGGAATCCGTGCGCAACCTGGCCGGTTCGTTGGTTGCTATGGTCCAGACGCGTTTGGAACTCGCCAGCGTCGAATTCGCCGAGGAGCGCACACGGCTCATGAAAGTGGGCCTGCTGGCCTGCTTCGGGCTGGTTTTCTTCGGCATTGCGCTGGTGACCTTCACCGCGCTGATCGCGATCCTGTTCTGGGACACCTACCGCTGGCAAGCCCTGGTCGGACTGGTAATCGCCTATCTCGTGCTGTCCGCCGGCTGCCTGGCATTCGCCCGACACCTGGTGCGCAACGCCCCGCCGATGTTCGAGGCAACACTGGCGGAAATCGACAAAGATCGGGAGACCCTGCGCCGATGAACACTCCGGAATCCGGACCGGGCGCCGGCACACCGCCCCGTCGCGAGCATCCTCGCCCCGTGCGTTACGCGCGGGAAGTGCGGCTGCCGCTCGACGTCCGCAAGGAACTGCTACTGACACGCGCCGAACTGGAGCGCCACGATCTGCTGAAAGCGCTGCATGACGTCAAAGGTGGCGCCAGGCGCCTGGGCAGCTTCGCCAATCTGCTGCCGCGCGCCGTGCGGCCGGCTTCGTTGATGAAGGTGCTCGGCCTGGCACAGGACTATCCGCTGCTCAGCACGGCTGTCACGCTCGCCCTGCCGCTGCTGCGCCGCACGCCGGTGCTGCGCTGGACGTGGAAGGCATCCAAGATCGGTGCCGCCGCAGGTGCCGCCTACTGGGCCTACAACGCCTGGCGCCAGGCCAAGAGCCAGGCTGTGCCGCCCGCCATCAACGGCGACGCCAAGCCGCCGCTCGACACGGGATTCCGCGATCCCCTCGTACGTTAGTTCGTCATCAGGGCCTCGAGTCCGCGTGCCTCGCCGATCGTCGCCATTGCCTGCCTCGGCGTTGGCAGGAACGGCACGGGCGGCGCGATGTGGTGGCCCTGCACCAGATCCACCCCCAGCTCGCGCAGCCGCGCGAGTTCGACCTCGGTTTCCACATGTTCGGCGATCGTCTTCTTGCCCATCGCATGGCCGATGCGCTGGATGACTTCCACCATCACCTGGTTGACCGGATCCTCGAGCATCTCGCGCACGAAGCTGCCGTCGATCTTCAGGTAGGCGGCCGGCAAGTGCTTGAGATAGATGAACGACGCCATGCCGGCGCCGAAATCGTCCAGCGCGAATACACAACCCAGTGCCTGCATCTGCTCGATGAATGCTGCGGCCTGCGCCAGGTTGGAAATCGCGGCTGTTTCGGTGATCTCGAAGCAGATGCCGCTCAACGCGACGCCAGTCCGCTGCGCCTGCTCACGGATAAACGTCGGGAAGCGGACATCGGCCAGCGAAGATGCTGACAGGTTGATCGCGCACAGCGCAATGTCTTCAGCCGACTCCGCGCGCCGCTGAGCCAGCGTGGCGAACGCCGTTTCGACCACCCAGCGGTCGATCATCGGCATCAGGTTATAGCGTTCGCACGCTGGCACGAACGCCATCGGCGGCACCAGCTGGTTGCGTTCGTCGACCATACGCAGCAGCAGTTCGACGTGCTTTCCGCCTTGCCGCTGACCGTTCAGCGGAACGATTTCCTGCTCGTAAAGGCAGAACCGTCCGGCCGCGAGCGCCGCGTGCACGCGGCTGACCCACTCCATCTCGCCATGGCGCGCCTGTACCACGCTGTCCTGCGGATGGTAGACCTGCACCCGGTTACGGCCATTCTCCTTCGCCACATAGCAGGCCGCGTCGGCTGCGCTCATTGCTTCCGCCACGCCGCCGGTGTCGCCGTCCAGCGCCACCAGGCCGATGCTGACGCCCACAGCAAAGGTGCGCTGACGGTGAGTGAAGCGGAATCCGGCCACCGCACGCCGCAGCGACTCGGCCATCCGCTCTGCGTCCGGCGCCGGAGAATGTTTGAGCAGAATGCCGAATTCGTCGCCGCCAAGCCGTGCGAGCGTATCGCCCTTGCGCAACTGGGCGCGCATGACCGCCGCCATCTGGCGAATCAGTTCGTCGCCGGCGGCGTGGCCGCAGGTATCGTTCACAACCTTGAACTGGTCGAGGTCCAGGTACATCAGCGCATGCGTGCCGCTGGTGACCCGCACCCGCGCAATCGCTGCCGCCAGGCGGCGCTCGAACTCGGTCCGGTTGACCAGCCCAGTGAGCGCGTCGTGGCTGGCTTCGTGCGCCAGCCGGGCCGCGTGTTCGCGCTCGTGGCTGATGTCGTGCAGCACGACGACGACGCCGATCGCCTGCGCCGAGCGGTCGCGAATCAGCGCGACCGATGGCTTCACCGCCACCGTGCGCCCGCCGCGGCCGGTCAGCAATGCCGTCATGCCGGGCCACCGCTGCTGCAGCGCCAGCGCGACCAGGTTGCGCAGCGGCGCCTCGCTGCCCTCGTCGCAAAGCGCGCAAACCTGCTGGAGCAGGCGGCCGCGCGCCTCTTCCTCGCGCCAGCCGGTCAACGCCTCGGCGGCCGGATTTAGCGATTCGATGCGGCCCCAGACGTCGGTGGTGACCACGGCATCGCCGATTGCCTGCAGCGTGACCTGGGCCCGCTCCTTCTCGGCGAACAGTTGGGACTCGTAGCGCTTGTGCTCGGAGATATCCGTGAGCGAACCAGCCATGCGCATCACTCGTCCATCGTCGCCACGTACGAGCCGGCCGCGTGCGCGGACCCACAGATAGCCATCGCCGCTCGTACGCAACCGGAAGTTGGCATCGTACGGATCGCCGCGCCGCAGATGGCGCCAGAGCTTGTCGTCAAAGCCATTCAGGTCAGCTGGATGGAGCAGGCCGAGCAGCGTCTCCCGCGCGTGCGGCAAGGCGTCCGGCTCGAACCCGAGCATCTGCGCGCAGCGCGGCGAAAAATACAGCTTGCCGCTGCGCACATCCCAGTCCCACAGCCCGTCGTTGCTGCCGCCCACGGCCAGTTGCAGACGCTCCTCGCTGGTGGCCAGCGCTTCACGCAGCCGGCGTTCGCGCCGCAGCCGTCCCTGGCAAAGCAGGATGCCGGACAGCAGCAGCGCCAATGCGACCACGACTGCACCGACTGTAAGCCATCGTGTTACGCGCCGCGACGCCTTGCCCAACTGCTGCGAAAACGCCGCTTCGAGCGGCGTCAGCCGTGCGTCGATGGCGACAATGCCCTTCAACACCGGCTCGACGCACGCGACGCCACAGCCGGGCTCGGCAACCAGTTGACGCAGCGCCATCGCCTGCTCATGCAGGGCCGCGATCTCGCGATCGCCTTCCGCCCAGATGCGGATCGCCGCATCCACTTCCTCGACATGGCGAAAGTTGCGGTAGAGACGGAAGATGCCCGCGATGTCGTCGGCGTGGATGGCGCCCGCGAGAAAGCCGGCACGCGCGCGCTCGTAGTCGGGCTTGTCGCGATCCAGCTCGATGCGCGCACGGTGGTCGCCCATCGGCGCGGCAATATCCGATAGATAAGCCCGGAAATCGGCCTCGTCGCGGTCTTCGCCATAACGCAGCAGGTGCATGACGGCGTTCTTCTGGCCCCTGGACCACTGACTCTCACCCGCAACAAGGGCGCGCGCGGCAGACAGTACGTCGACACTGGCGATGGTAAACAGCGCCAGCGCGATGACCACAGGAACGAACGGCCAGATAACGCGCAATGCATGCACATCGCCCGGCAAAGACTTGCCTGCTTGCCGCATAGGACTTCCGACGGTTGGGGCGCCGGCAGCGTGGCGGGACACAACCTTGCTGCCAGGATTGCTGTTCATTGTCCGTGGCGGGATGGGCGATGTCTCTAACTCGAAGAGGTTAATACGGACTTGTCCACACTCTGGTGGGGAGTGGCCTAGTGTTTGCAGCCCGTATGGGGCCAACGGGCGGTGTGGCTCGGCGCGCAACAATGCAAAAAGGGCCTGTGACTTGCGCCACAGGCCCTTCGAAATGCTGGTGGGTCGTGCGTGACTCGAACACGCGACCAACGGATTAAAAGTCCGCTGCTCTACCGACTGAGCTAACGACCCGAAAAAACAGAACCGCGATTATAGTGACACACTTCCCGATGTGTCAAGCATGGATCACCGGCTCAGGCGAATGCCATGCGCTCAAGGCGCCATATCTGGTAGCGGAATGCCAGCACTGCGCCCGCGAGAATGCCGCCGAAGGCGATGAACGAGCCGATGGCCAGCGTCGACACGCCGGACAGCCCCTGCCCCACCGTGCAGCCGAGCGCCGTCACACCGCCTGCTCCCATCAGGATGCCCCCGATCATGTGGTTGGCGACGTCCTCCGCATTGCCGAACCCTTCCCAGCGGAATGTGCGAGTAGCCAGCGCATACACCGACGCACCGGCAATCACGCCGAAGACGCTGACGATGCCGATGGTCAGCACCTTGCTCTTGTCGCTGAACATCATCAGCCAGTCGAGCGTATAGGCGTACGGCGCCACGAAGCTCAGGCTTTCCATGCGGCCGCTGTTGGTAGCGACGAACAGCTCGTCCAGTGTGTTCGGATCTTCGGCTACATAGCCGATGTGCCCCGACACGTACCACATCGCGACGATGATCAGGCCGACGCCGACGCCACCGAGCATGTTGTCGAACGTGCGGAAACCGCGTGCCACGAGCGCCCAGACCACCAGCGCTCCACCAAGTACCAGGCCTAGCCCGAGCTGCAGCGCGCCGCGCGCGACACCGGTGCCTTGCGACAGCAGCGACGGCAGATCCTGTGTGACCGGCAACGTGACCGAGACCGCGTCAACGGTATTGACGCGCACCACGCCGAACAGGCCGCGCAGTGTCATATAGGCGGACAGCCCGAGGAATACGAACACCACCAGGGACTTGAGGTTGCCCGCGCCGATCCGCACCAGCGTCTTGCTGCCGCAGCCCGAGGCCAGCACCATGCCGAAGCCGAACATCAGGCCGCCCGAGAGCGCCGACAGCCAGCCCAGCTTGTTCGCCGCGTAAATGGTCTTGGTCGGATCGATGAGCCCGGCCCACGCCAGCACGCCGGTGCCGATCATCGCCACGCCGATGGCCAGGCCCCACATGCGCATGCGGCTCCAGTCGCCCATGTTGACGATGTCCGAGACCGCGCCCATGGTGCAGAAGTGCGTGCGCTGCAGGATGGCGCCGAACAGGAAGGTCAGGACAAAAGTGCTCAGCAGCACGGTGCGCGAAAGCGCGGCGATATCGATCTCGGGCATGTCGGGGGCGATGAAGAAAAAGCTGGGGGCTGCTCAGGCGTTCTGGTAACGAGTCGGGTCGGGAACACCGGCTGCTTCGAAGCCGGCGCGGCGGATACGGCAGGAATCGCAGACGCCGCAGGCGCGGCCGTCGTCGTCGGCCTTGTAGCATGACACCGTCATGCTGTAATCGACACCGAGGCGAATACCCGCGCGGATGATCTCGGCCTTGGTCATGTCGATGATCGGCGCATGCACATGGAAGCGGTCACCCTCCACGCCGGCCTTGGTGGCGAGGTTGGCCAGCGTCTCGTAGGCTGCGACGTATTCGGGACGGCAATCAGGATAGCCCGAGTAGTCCACGGCGTTCGCACCGAAGAACAGGTCGCGCCCGCCAACGGCTTCGGCCCAGCCGAGTGCCAGCGACAGCATGATGGTGTTGCGCGCTGGCACGTAGGTGATTGGAATACCCGTCGACGCGCCGCCGGTCGGCACGTCGAGCTTGTCGTCGGTCAGCGCGGAGCCACCGAAGCGGCGCAGGTCCAGGTCGACGATTTCGTGGCGCACGGCGCCGAGCGCGCTGGCGACCTGTTTGGCCGCATCAAGCTCGGAAGAATGGCGCTGGCCATAGCGCATCGACAGCGCATAGGTCTCGAAGCCCTGGGCCTTGGCCATGGCAAGAACGGTGGCGGAATCAAGCCCGCCCGAAAGCAGGACAATGGCGCGTTTGGTCATGATGGCAGTCGCGCCGCGCAGGCGGCACGCGAAAATTGCAGGCGAATCGCGTATTTTAGCGCGAGACGGAAAAAAGCCCGCTGAACGCGGGCTTTGCAGTCAATCTGGTGCCGTACCGGCTTACTTCAGCGTCTTGAGCCGGTTGCTTGCGGCCTGCGCGCCTTCGGTACCCGGATACTTGGCCACCACCTGCTCCAGCGTCTTGCGCGCCGCAGCCTTCTGGCCGGACTCCAGCTGGTTGTTGGCGATGGCGATCATGGCATCGGGCGCCTTCGGGTGCGTCGGGTTCGCCTGCAGCATGTTCTGCAGCACGGTGGTCGAGCCCTTGTAGTCGCGTTGCGCGTAAAGAGCATTTCCAAGCCAATACTGCGCGAGCGGCAGGTACGGGCTCTGCGGATACTTCTTGACGAACGCCGCAAACGAATTGCCGGAGCTCTTGAAGTCGCCGGCCTGGAACTGCTTGAGCGCGGCGTCGTACTCGGGCTTTTCATTGGGCTGGACCGTGCCCTCGCGGCCTTCCACGGTGACCTGCTGCGGCTCGAATTTCTTCAGGCGCGCATCGAGGTCCGCGTAGTAGTCCTTCTGCTGCTTTTGCAGCGTTTCCACCGTGTTCTGCAGCACCTCGTTCTGGCCGCGCAGCCGGGCGACCTCCTGGCGAAGGCCTTCCAGCTGGTTCTGGATGTCGATCGTCGTGCGGCTGTTCTGCTCGATGCGCTGCGTCGCGGTCGCCTGGAAACCGTTGAACTGGTCGCGCAGGGTGATCACGGCGCGGCGCGCCTCGTCATCATCGAACACGCCGGCACGGGCCGGAGCAAGGGGCAGCATGGCTGCACCGGAAACGGCGGCAAGCCACAACAGGGTGGAAACGCGTGCTTTCATGGATGGCCTGTACGCGGATCAGATCAGTAGTTGATGTCGGCGCGGCGGTTCTCGGCCCAGGCGGCTTCGTCGTGGCCCGTCGACTTCGGCTTTTCCTTGCCCAGGCTCACGGCCTCCATCTGGCTATCGGACACGCCCATGGTCGCCAGCGAACGGCGCACCGCTTCGGCACGCTTCTGGCCCAGGGCAAGGTTGTACTCGCTGGTACCGCGTTCGTCGGTATTGCCCTGGATCAGGATCTTGCGGCCCTTGTTCGAGCCCAGGTACTTGGCGTGCTCGCCGAGCATGCTTTGGTATTCGGGCTTGACGCTGTAGCTATCAAAGTCGAAGTACACGCTGCGCTTGGCCAGCGGGCTGTTCGGATCGTTCAGCGGGTCACGCGAAACGTCCACCGGCTGCACCGTGCGGGCATCGGCACCGGTGCCGCCCTTGTTGGCGCCGGCATTGGCGGCGTCGTCCAGCTTCACGCCGGAGCTGCAGGCACCTAGGGCCAGCAGGGCGGCGACGGCAAGGGTTTTAGTCATCAGTTGGGGCATGGCGAGAGACTCCTGTTATTGCGTTATTGCATGAAAGGACCCCAGGACGGCTCGCGGACATCGCCGGACTGGAGAGACAGAACCTGCCGGGTACGCCCGTCAGTGGACACCGCCGCCAGTACCGAGCGGCCGCCCACGCGGGTGGCGTATAGGATGTACTTGCCGTTCGCGGCAAAGCTCGGCGCTTCGTCATTGGACGTATCGGTCAGCGAGGTGACGTCGCCGTTGGTCAGGTCCTGCAGCTGCAGCTTGAAGCCGCCCGAGCGCGTGATGTACGCCAGATACTTGCCGTCCGGCGAAATCCGCGGGCTCACGTTGTAGCTGCCCTTGAAGGTCACGCGCTGCGCGCTGCCCGCTTCCTCGCCGCCTGCCGGCATGCGATAGACCTGCGGTGCACCGCCGCGGTCGCTGGTGAAATAGATGCTCTTGCCGTCAGGCGAATACTGCGGCTCGGTGTCGATCGCGCTGCTGCGGGTCAGGCGGCGAATACCCGAACCATCGGCATTGACTTGGTACACCTGGGTATTGCCATCGCGCGACAGCGCCACGGCCAGGTGCTGCCCATCGGGCGACCACGACGGCGCGCTGTTATTGCCCTTCTGGTTCGACACCAGCGTGCGCTTGCCCGTGGCCAGGTCGTGCACGTACACCACCGGCTTCTTGGCTTCGAACGAGACATAGGCCACGCGGCGGCCGTCCGGCGACCACGACGGCGAGATGATCGGCTCGTTGCTGGTCAGCGCAACCTGCGAGTTCTGGCCATCCGAATCGGAGATCAGCAACTGGTAGCGGCCGCCGACACGCGACACATAGGACAGGCGCGTCGCGAACACGCCACGCTCGCCGAGCAGCTTCTCGTAGATGTAGTCGGCGATCTTGTGAGCCGTGACACGCAACTGGCCCTGGTTGACGTTGAACGCCAGCCCGCCCAGGCTCTGGCCCTTGACGGTGTCGTAAAGGCGGAAGCGCACCTCGTACTGGCCATTGCCCGAAGGCGTCACGCTGCCGGCAACGAAGGCATCGGCGCCGCGGCTTTTCCAGCTTCCGAGATCGACATTGGCCGACTCGGCCACCGTGGCACCGCCCGGATCAACGTTGCGGAGACGGCCGCTGCGCGCGAGGTCGCTGCGAATGATGGCGGTTAGGTTCTGCGGGGCTTGGGCCTCGCCCTGGAAATTCGCCGTGGCGACCGGGATCTGGCTCGCGCCAACACCGGAGATCTCCACGTTCAGTTGCGCCTGTGCGGCGCCGGCGGACAAGGCCAGCGCGGCGGCCAGCCAGGCCATCAGTGCGTGCCGGCCAATCAATCGGGTCGCGGCCTGGTTTGCGTGGTGCCGCTTCGCGGACAGCCAGTTGGGGGCCCAAAGCTTTCGCATGCTGCTCCTCAGTCGATTTCAAGATTCATCGGGCACGGCAGGCAGACAGCGGAACAGGCGTGGATGCGCACGGCGCATGCCCGTTCCGCGTGCAGATCGCACGCTGCCGGCCGCGTCAGGCAACCTGTCATGGTAGCGGTGGGACTGGCACCGGTTAATGAAGGTTGCATTATGTTGCAATTCATGGCGCCCGGATCACTTAATCCTTGGGTCGGAAAGTGATGGTGAAGCTCGCGGGCGCCTTGCCGTTCTCGTCGCGCGGCAGCGGATCCGACCGCTCGACCGCGCGCAGCACGGCGTTATCCCAGGCTGAATTGCCGCTGGACTTGGACAGGCGCGCCGACATCAGCGAGCCGTCCGGCGCCAGTTGCACCGAGACCACCGCGGTCGGATTGCCAGGCACGTCTTCCGTGAACACGATGTTCGGCTTCACGCGGCGGCGCACGCGGTCTGGGTAACCCGGCGAGGCCTTGCCACCGCCGCCGGCACCGGCGCCCGCGGTATTGCCCACACCGCCGCCGCCCTGCCCGCCCGCACCAGCACCGCCGGCCAGCGCCTGCAGGCGCGCCAGTTCGCCTTTGCGCTGCGCGTTCGCTGCGGCCTCGCGCTTGGCCTTGGCTTCCGCATCCGCCTTGGCCTTCGCCTGAGCTTCGGACTTGGCCTTGGCTTCGGCGTCAGCCTTCGCCTTAGCCTGGGCCTGCGCTTCAGCCTTGGCCTTCGCGTCGGCCTCTGCCTTGGCTTTTGCCTTGGCATCCGCTTCCTTGCGCTCGCGCTCGGCCTGCTCGCGGCGTTGCTGATCCTGTTGCGCGGCCTTCTTCTTCGCGTCTTCCTTGTGTTGCGCTTCCTTACGCTCCGCTTCCTTACGCTCCGCTTCCTCGCGCTGGGCTTCCTTGCGCTGGGCTTCCTTGCGTTCGGCCTCTTTGCGATCGGCCTCTTTGCGATCGGCCTCTTTGCGATCGGCCTCCTTGCGTGCGGCTTCCTTGCGCGCAGCCTCTTCCTTGGCGGCCTGCTCGGCGGCTCGGCGCTTCTGGCGCTCAAGCGCGATATCGGCGTCTTCCTCGATCTTGCTCTTTACCTCGGGCGCCGGCGGCGCGGGCCGCGGCTGGACCACCGGCTCGGGCGCAGGCGGAGGCGGGGGCGGCGCGGTCGTGGCCGGGATTTCGTCCCACAACTCGGCTTCGGAGCCGACCGGCGTGCTGCTCTGCCAATGCACGCCGTAGTACAGCACGATGCCGAGCAGCAGGTGCATGAGGAGCGCGAGCAGGAAGGAACGCAGGGTCCCCCGCTCCTTCACCGGCTGGTAAGGATAGGCAACAGCGGTCGTCATGGGGCGCGGCATTCGGACAGGCATCTCACGCAGGCGGCGCGTTCTACTTTGACTTCACCATCAGGCCGACACGCTTGATGCCATCGGCCTTGAGCACGGACATGACGTCGAGCACGGACTCGTACTTGACCGAGCGGTCCGCGGCGATCACTACGGGCTGGTCCGGGTTCTCGTTCTGGCGCTGGTGCACGAAATCGAGCAGGCCGTTCTTGTCGAGCTTGTGCTCGAACGAGTTGCCGGCGTTGTCTTTGCCGCGCGCGGTCAGGACCCCGTCCTCCCGCACCGTGACGACGATCGGCGGGGCCTTCTGTTGCGGCGTGGCATTGGCCACGGTCGGCAGGTCGACGACGGCGGGGCTGACGATCGGTGCCGCCACCATGAAGATGACCAGCAGCACGAGCATCACGTCGATATACGGTACGACGTTGATCTCGGCACTGGCCCGGCGGCGTGATCCGCCGCGGCGCTGAATGGCTGCCATTGCTGGTCTCCTGGGCGTTCAATCGGTCAGCGGGTCTGCCGCTGCAGGATGTTCAGGAATTCTTCCATGAAGCTTTCGAACCGGATGGCCAGACGATCGATTTCGGTGGCGTAGCGGTTGTAGGCGATCACGGCCGGGATAGCGGCGAAAAGGCCGATCGCGGTCGCCACGAGGGCTTCCGCGATGCCGGGCGCCACCGATGCGAGCGTCGCCTGCTGCACATTGGACAGGCCGCGGAACGCGTTCATGATCCCCCAGACGGTCCCAAACAGGCCGATATAGGGACTGACCGAGCCGACCGAGGCCAGGAACGGCAGGTGCGATTCGAGTACGTCCATTTCGCGCTGGTAGGCCGCGCGCATCGCGCGGCGGGCGGCGTCGAGCAGTGCGCTGGCTTCGTTGCCGCGCTCGCGCGCCTTCAAAAATTCGCCCATGCCGGACTCGAAGATCCGCTCGAGGGCGCCGGTGTTGTGCCGGTTGTTGACGGCACTGTTATATAGCGCCTGCAGGTCGCCGCCGGCCCAGAAGTCGCGTTCGAAACCTTCCGTCTGCGTGCGCGCCGAGCGCAGCGCCAGATGCTTACGGAAGATATAAGTCCAGGAAAACAGCGACATGACGAGCAGCAGCGCCATGACGGCCTGTGCGAGCAGGCTGGCATGTAGCACCAGCGAAATGATCGACAGGTCTTGCGTGACGGTCACGGGATTCATCGGGCGGTCTTGATGGTGGCCAGGACAGGGGCGGGAATGGGAGACGGGCGGAAAGTGCTTCGGTCGACACAGCCAACGCGGATCTGGCCGCTGGCGAGCAACGTCTCGCCGCGCCAGGCCTCTTGCGCGAACTGCACCGAGGCCGGTCCGACCCGTTCGATACGCGTGCGAATCTCAAGCTGGTCGTCGAGCCGGGCGGGCGCATTGTAGTCCACTGCCGTGCTGCGGACGATAAAGACCACGCCGGCCTCATCGGCCAGCACCTGCTGTTCGACACCAAGCGAGCGCAGCCACTCCGTACGGGCGCGCTCGAAGAATTTGAGATAGTTGGCGTAGAACACTACGCCGCCCGCGTCGGTGTCTTCCCAGTACACGCGCAGGGTCCAGACAAAGTTTGTCATGGCCGGGATTGTAACGGAGAGCACGACAGCTTCGGTGTTAACCCGCAGGACGAGTTTGCAACAGCAAGTTGCGGGGCGCGCCAGGGCTTGGGTTGCGGGCCGTTTGCCGCGGCTTGCGGCAAATCCCCGCCTCACGCTACACTGCGGCCAACCATTCCACCTTGCGCGACTGGCGATGTCAGTGGGTACTACCACGAGGAAGCGCAAGTTCTCTGGCGTGAAGTTCAGACGCCTGCCGCTCGCCTGGGCAGCGAATGGGAAGCAGGGTGCGCCCTGCGCCGACGGTTCATCGACCCGCCGGCGTCGGCCGCCAATCGCTTTCCCCGCGCGCCCTACCCCGATGCAGTGATCGGATTCCCTTTTTTCAGACGAGTTTCGCCATGTTCGAACGCAGCCGCTATACGATCGACCAGATCGACCCCGAGGTCTTTGCCGCTATCCAGAAGGAAAACCAGCGCCAGGAAGACCACATCGAGCTGATCGCCTCCGAAAACTACACCTCGCCGGCCGTGATGGCTGCGCAAGGCTCGCAACTGACCAACAAGTACGCCGAGGGCTATCCCGGCAAGCGCTACTACGGTGGCTGCGAGTACGTCGACATCGTCGAACAGCTGGCCATCGACCGCGTCAAGCAGCTGTTCGGCGCCGAAGCCGCCAACGTGCAGCCGAACTCGGGCTCGCAGGCCAACCAGGGCGTGTACTTCGCCGTGCTGAAGCCGGGCGACACCATCATGGGCATGAGCCTGGCCGAAGGCGGTCACCTGACCCACGGCATGGCGCTGAACATGAGCGGCAAGTGGTTCAACGTGGTCAGCTACGGCCTGAACGCGCAGGAAGACATCGACTACGACGCGCTGGAAAAGCTGGCACAAGAGAAGAAGCCGAAGCTGATCATCGCCGGCGCATCGGCCTTCGCGCTGCGCATCGACTTCGAGCGCATCGGCAAGGTCGCCAAGTCGATCGGTGCCTACTTCATGGTCGACATGGCCCACTACGCCGGCCTGATCGCCGCGGGCGTGTACCCGAACCCGGTGCCGCACGCCGACTTCGTCACCACCACCACGCACAAGAGCCTGCGCGGCCCGCGCGGCGGCGTGATCCTGATGAAGGCCGAGCATGAGAAGGCCATCAACTCGTCGATCTTCCCGGGCATCCAGGGCGGTCCGCTGATGCATGTGATCGCTGGCAAGGCCGTCGCGTTCAAGGAAGCGCTGACGCCGGAATTCAAGGCTTACCAGGAACAGGTGGTCAAGAACGCCGCCGTGCTGGCCGAAACGCTGATCGCGCGCGGCCTGCGCATTGTCTCGGGCCGCACCGAAAGCCACGTGATGCTGGTCGACCTGCGCGCCAAGAACATCACCGGCAAGGAAGCCGAGCGCATCCTGGGCGAAGCGCACCTGACCGTGAACAAGAACGCGATCCCGAACGATCCGGAAAAGCCGTTCGTGACCTCGGGCATTCGCGTCGGCTCGCCGGCCATGACCACGCGCGGCTTCAAGGAAGAAGAAGCGCGTATCGTCGGCAACCTGATCGCCGACGTGCTGGACAACCCGCACGACGCGGGCAACATCGCCAGCGTGCGCGAGCAGGTTTCCGCCCTGACCAAGCGTTTTCCGGTCTACGGCTGATGCTGTGCATGGCCGCCCGCGAGGGCGGCCGGCAGCCCCGCGGGCGCGCCACCGCGCCGCTTGCGGGCCTCGCCAACCTGCCCTACTGCCATAGAAGGACAAGATACCAAGGCGGCCGGGCTCAATTCTGAAGGTGGTCAGGCATGAAATGCCCCTTTTGCGGACATTCCAATACCCAGGTGCTCGACACCCGCATGTCGGAAGACGGCGATGCCGTACGCCGGCGCCGGCGCTGCGAAGCCTGCGACCGCCGCTTCACCACTTACGAGCGGATCGAACTATTCTTTCCGGCCATCGTCAAGAAGAACGGCTCGCGCGTGGACTACAGCCGCGCCAAGCTGAAGGATTCCATGCGCCTGGCGCTGCGCAAGCGCCCCGTGTCGGCTGAAGCCATCGACGAGGCCATTACCCGCATCGAAGAAAAGCTGCTCGCCCTCGGCCAGAAGGAAATTCCCAGCAGCCAGGTCGGTGAACTGGTCATGCGCGAACTGCGCAAGCTCGACAAGATCGCCTATATCCGGTTTGCTTCCGTGTATCGGAGCTTTGAGGATGTCGCCGAGTTTTCCGATGTGCTGGCCGAGGTGACGTCAGGGAATAGCAAGCGCTAGAGCGTGGCCGCCCCCTCGGCGTCAGCGCTCCCAGCAATTCTGCAGGTACGCCGCCGGGTTCGCGCCAACGGTATTCAGACGCGTGCCGGCCTGATCCAGCGTATAGGTGCCGCAGGCATCCGTGGCATCCACGGGAACAGCCTGGAGCAGATAACTGTTCGCAGTCAGCGAATTGGCAACGATCGAAACGTTGTAGCGCACGCGCGTACTGTCGCGCGGCGACGTCCGCAGCCCCGCCGGCAACGCAAAAGCATTCCCGCCCACGTCCTGGTTGTAGCGCCCGTTGACTGAGCGGAACCGCTCGAGCACCTGCGCGGCTTCCGTCATCATGCCGCGCGCGTCGGCGCGGTAGCCGCGCCGCACATACTCTGTGTAGTTGGGAATGGCGATCGCGGCCAGGATGCCGAGGATGGCCACGACGGCCATCAGTTCCATCAGCGTCATGCCTTGAGCCAGGCGCCGGGTGCGGCATAGACCCGTGCTACCCCGGTGTGCCAGAGTGCGTGCGTTCATTGCGAAATCTGCCTCCATGAAAGGCGGTTGCGTGCGACGTTGCCTTGTTCGACGACGCTGATGACCTCGCCGGTTGTCGCGCTGGCCACTTTCAGGTGGCCCCCCCCTCCTCCGCCTCCACCGCCGCCCCCTCCCCCACCGCCGCCTCCGCCGCCACCGAGGAAGATGGTCGAGCCGAAGTTGCCTTGCTGGGACAAACCCGAGACGACCAATAACTTGTTGCTCGAGTTCGTCACCTTGTCCGAGGCGTCGATCTTGCCGTCGCTGTTGACGTCAAGTACCGAATAGTTCAGCGCGGAGCCGTTCAGTGCCGAGAAGTCGAGC
Source organism: Cupriavidus sp. C1SS-2L (assembly GCF_057073735.1). Classification (NCBI taxonomy): domain Bacteria; kingdom Pseudomonadati; phylum Pseudomonadota; class Betaproteobacteria; order Burkholderiales; family Burkholderiaceae; genus Cupriavidus; species Cupriavidus sp. C1SS-2L. The sequence goes on along the minus strand of NZ_CP172708.1, from coordinate 847,644 downwards.
AGGTTGGAACTGATCCCGCCCACGCACTCGTCGGTGGACGGCGTCAGCGTCGTGATCACCAGGCGCTCCGCGTCCACTTTCGGTTTCACGACGACGCGCTCGCCCTGCGTCAGCAAGTCGATGACCCAGCCCTTCTGCTTGGTGTAATCCACTGTATTGCCAGTGAGCGTGTACACCGTGCGCGACACACCGCCTACGGTCATGCTCCCCGAGGTCAGTGTCTGGGGTTGCAGATTTGCCCGGGTGGCCGTGGTCGTCTGATCGTCCCAGACTCCATACACCGAGTTGTATCCGGTCGCACCCGAGTCTGCTGTGTCGTAGAAGCGGCCGGTGCCGAAGGTCAGCAGGAACCCCTTTTTCGGATCCTTCGGATTGATCAGCGCCGTAGGCGCGGCGGTGATCGGTTGCGCCACCGGCGTCTTGTTCACGCCGTCCACAGCGGTGAACAGCGGCACACCTTGCGTGGTGCCCATGCGCGCTGCCCATGCCGTCGGGTTGGTGTCGGAAAGATCGAACTTCCACAACCTGCCCTTCAGGTCGCCCGCGTAGGCCGCCTGGATGGTGAGGTTGGTGTCGTACACCACTTCCGGACTGCCAAGGCCGTTGCCGTTGCCTGACGTAGCCGTTTCCTTCGGGTCCGCATAGATCTTGCGGATGCCGCCGGCACCGAAGGGATTGGCCAGGTCAACGACATAGAGCACCGCCTTGCCCGATCCGCTCTCGTAGCCATTGCCGAAGATCGCTACCCACTTGCCGCTGTTCAGGCGCCCGATCACCGGCGTGCCGATGGTGTAGCCAAGGTCGGTTTCGGTATCGCCCGAAATTTCCCACATGACCTTGCTGGCGTCGAAATTCGCCGGATCGGTAATGTCCAGCGCGAACATCGCCTTGCCGCCCGAACCCATGCCGCCGATGAGCACGGTCTTCCAGCTGGCCGAGGTCTCGCTGGTACGCTGGAAGTAGGCGTCTCCTGAAGCAGGCGTCGCGTCGACGAAGAAGCGATGGATATAGTCCGGCGAGGCCAGCGATTTCACTGCGTTTCCGCCGACGATCGCCTGGTTGGGCATGAAGGCAAACTTCTCGACGCCGGTCAGCGCATCGAATCCGTGCAGCATGCCGTCGTTCGCGCCCACGTAGATCATGGCGCGGCGATTGGCGCGATTGTTAGACAGGAACGAGAAGTAGCTGCGCCCTTCCGTGGACTTCAGGAAGTCGTAGCCCGAATCAGCTGCCTTCACGTAGATCGGCGACGAATTGACGATATCGCCCAGGATGTTCGACACCAGTGTGCCGGTGCCGTTGTCGGTCACGCGGTCGCGATACTTGCCGCCGTTGCGCTTTTCCAGCGTCGTATCGCCGCGCAGGTAGGCCACCATTGCCTTGTCGCCCCCGAGCGCGGTCTTCTGCGTCGTGGACAACGAGGTATCGGTATCACTGGCCCACGTGAATGGCTTGCCAACCGGCGCGGTGCCCGCGGACCACGTGTAAATGCTGCGGCTCCCCGCCGCAGGCATTTGCTGGTACGCATTCCAGTTCAGCGTGGAGAAGGCCTGGTCGTCAGGATTGTAGGCTTGCGACAACAGTTCGCCGGTCCACGCGCCGGAGCGGAAGCGCGTCAGGAACAGTGCCGTGTCAGTGTTCAGCGTGGTCGAGTTGGTCGCGGCCGACGACGACGAGCCGCTGCGCGATGCGATCTGCGACAGCGCATTGTTCAATGCCGCCGTCAGCCCGGACGCATCGCCCGCGCTGTAGTTGTCGCCGCGCGCATTCACGGCGGCGTGCCACAGATCATCGATCTTGGTCTGGTCGCTGGTTGAAGCCTTGGGCCAGGAAATCGTGCCTGCCTTCAGCTTGTCGAGGATCGCCGAAAGCACGTCGGCCCGCGGCGTATTGGGATTGCTGGGCTGGTTGGCCGGAGCCGACTCCAGTGTTCCTTTCACGCCGACGCCCAGCGTGAACGTGACCAGGTGCTGCCAGAAGGCTTCGTCGCGCGCGTTGGTCGGCACACGGTTCTCGGCACTGCGCAAATCGTTGACCCAGTACTTCATGGCAACGTCCGCGAGCGTATTGCTGTAGCTGTCCTTATAGGGATTCTTTGGCGAGTACTGGTAAGCGGTGCCCGATACCGGTGCAATGCTGGAACCTTTGGTGCTGTCCACATCGCCGACTGACGTGGAGTCGGAGTAGTAGCCGTCCGTGGAAAGGATGTGATAGCTGGCGCGGCACGCGCTTTCCGGCCGGCCAGCCGACTCGATCCACGGCTGCGAATTATTCTGGAAGTACTTGCCGACCGTGTCCATGGCACCGAGCAGCGGCGTACCGTTGGCGGTGATGTCCAGCGAATAGAAATCCTGATAGAAGGCAGCCTTGCTCGTATCGTCGAACGGTGCCACGGGCCGCTTGATCCCCGTGTACGACCCGCTCCCCGACTTGGTGTTGTCGTTGATGGTGGTATAGCCGACGCGGATCGACTGGTTCTGCGACGCGAACGCCTGTCCGACGGCCGCGCGCATCGCCAGGATCCGCGATCGGTAGTACTGGAACCAGTTGGCGAAGTTCTGGATTTCCTCGGCGTAGGTGCAGGCAGTCCTCGACGCGCAATCGGTGCGTTTGCCATTCTGCGCATACGTGGAGCCAGAGCGGATTTCGATGCGGCTGAAACACTTCAGGTTCGAGGTGCTGTTATTGCAGCCCGACAGCGTCGAGTCGTAGCGGTAGTAGAGCGCGGGATAGAACTTCACCGACTTGCTTGAGTAGCTCTTGCCGTCGTCGCTGAGCCAGTACGCCGTGACGGTATTGTCCTGCGTCAGGTTCATGGAACCGTTGCTGGTCATCATCGGGTTGTAGTAGGCCTTCGCCGGATCTGCATTCTTGAGATTGCCGGAAGGGTCGTACCACGGCCGATAGGTCACGTCCGGGTTGTAGTAAGAGAGGTTCAGCGCCGCCGTCCTGTATCGCGCCGCCGCCAGCGATGTGCTGCTGAAATTGACGACCGACGCCTTGTTGCCCGAATAGACGGAACCGTTCGCCGAATAGACCTGCCCGCCGGATGGCAGCGGGAATGCGTAGATCAGCCAGCCACCGCTGTCCGGCGTCAGGTCCCAGTTGCTCTCCGTACCGTTCGGCGACAGGCTCTCGGGCGTGATCTCGAACATCATCGAGCCCGAGTCATCCAGCGTGAACATCACGTTCGGTGCGACCGACGTTGCAAAGATCAGCGGCTGCTGCGACACCGCGGCAAAGCTTGTCGCCACGGGCGCAAGAGCCATCAGCCCCGCCAGGGTTGCCGCCAGCGCCCTGCGGAACGCCTTGGTATATCGGGTATAGCCTGTCATTGCCGTACCTCCGACTGGAGCGTGACCTGGGTCTGGGCATTGATACCGGTGCCCAGCGCGGTGATCCGATAGTGAATGTTGATCGGCATGCCCGTCTGCGGATTGCGCACGCGGGACGGGGTGCGGATTTCCTCGATGAAGCACCTTGGCGTGGCGGCCGCCTCGCTCAGCGTCACGCCGCTGGTCGCCGGGACGACGATGACATTGGTGTTCGGTTCGCTGTTCACGCTGGTGTCCCAGTTGGTCGGCACTTCCCAGAACTGCTTGCCGTTGGCATCCAGATAGCCGAGCTTTAAATTGCCCGCGCTGTCGAGGATGGGCGCGCTGGCATTCACGACGCTGCTCATGTCCTTGCGGTACATGCGGTTGAACAGTGCCGCAGGTTGTCCGGTGACAACGACGCCCTCGCAAAAGCGCAGGCCGAGTTCGGCCGCCTGGAATGCCACCTGGTGGTCTCGGTTGTTGCCGGCCAGGCGTTCATCGAACAGGCTGCCGCGCATGCTCCAGGCAGCCAGCAGCGAGATGACCACGACGAGCACGAGCGCCACCACCAGTACCACGCCCCTTGCATGGCGCCTGCCGCCCGACGCCGGGAGCCCAAGGTTTGCCCGATGCCTGCTCATCTATCCCACCCGGTTGCGCAGCGCAAAGCTGCTGTAGAAACGGCGGCGCACCCTGCCGTCGGCAACGTTCTGCACCGCGTCGTTGCAGTCGCGGTAAGTCGTAGCGACATCCCCATTCGCCGGCGTGGCATCGAACACCAGCAGGCATACGCGCACGCTGACCACGCGGTTCCAATCGGCCGCGACCATGCCGCTTGCCGGCGTGTACTGCGTGACGTTGGCTGAGTCCGCATCCTGCGCAAGCCCATAGGTCAGTTGCAGGTCCTGCACGTTCTCGAGAAGGGGTTCGGGCGTCGACAGTGCAGTCGTGTTCTGGTCCGACCCCCTGCACATCAGCGTATTGCCCGCGACGTAAAAGGCGTTCTCCGCCATCGCGCGTGCGACGGGTATCGCGCGGCCATTGCAATCCGTCGTGCTGGACAAGGAGCCGTCAATGCGCAGGTAGCGGACCGTGACAGCGTCCGGGTTACTGTTCGCGACTGCGATGCACGCGCCCGTCGCCACGTTGGAGAACCCGCCCTCGCACCCTTGTACCGGTGCACTGTCGAACGTCACGGGTCGCGCGCCAAGCAGCGACAGGTCGACGCGGCCCAGGCCGGCCAGACGCAACTGGTCGCCGATGACCGACAACGCCCAGCGAGCACCGTCATCGGCGCTGCGCAGTCCTTCCTGAGTCCGGCTGCTGCGCTGGCTCGACAGGTAAAAGGCGATGATCGCGCTGAGCAGCAGCAGGCCGATGACCAGAGCGATCATGATCTCCACGAGCGAGCGCCCGCGGCTGGAACGGCGCCGCTTCAGGGCCGCAGGGTAATGGTGGCGCATGTGACCCCCCTGGCATCGAATGCAGGCAGCGTAATGAAATAGTCCGTCGCGGCTTTAGAACAGCCGACCGACACGTCGGAGGTCGACGGATCCTTCCAGTACAGTTCGAGCCGATAGCTCACAAAGCCGGACGGAATCGTTCCCGCCGCCGCGCTGACGTCCGGCGACGTCCAGGACGCCACGCCCGCGCCGGGAAGCTGCGTGGTCATCAATGTCCACCATTGCGAAACATCCCAGGCGGCATATTCATTGCCCTCGCAGATGACCTTGCTGCAGTCCTTGGCCGGTGCCGCGGGGGGCTGCACGCTCAGCGCGCTCAGGTAAGCGTTGAAATCGCTCCCCTCGCCCAGCCCCGAAGCATTGGCGCGGATGCGCTCGGAAAGATCGGTGGCGGCATCGACGATGCTGTGTCGCACGCTGGCACCTGCGCGGTAGCGCAGCGATGCGGCCTGCAGCGACAGCATGCCGAGCAGGGCAATGGCAATCAGCACCAGCGTGATCAGCACTTCTATCAGGCTGGCCCCGGCTTGGCGTTGGTTGACGCGTGCGTTCAGCATGCTGCCGTCCTCTGGTCGACACGGCCCGCGCGGGACACGCAGACGTTCAGGTTGCGGCGATCGGAGCTGGAAGCGGCGACCTGGAAGGCCAGTGCACTGTCCGCGAGCAGATAGCCGCGCGACGTGATCTGAATCGAGCGCAGCGGCGCGGCCAGCGTCACGGCAAGGCCGGTATTGACCGCCTCATGCAGGCGGATGATTTCCTCGGCAGGCGCGCGTACCTGATCGTTGTTCGTGTCCTGGAAGAGAATCCACCGCCCGGACCAATCCGCCTGCGAATCCTGCGCACAGGTCGTGGAATTTGCCGCCGTGGCACGGCAGACCGTGACCGGGGCATTGCGGCGGATGGCTTCGCTGCGCGCGAGCGACAGCAGCCCGGCAAGTTCGGCTGCCGCGCCATCGGTGCGAGCGCGATCGAGAAACCCCTGGAACGAGGGCACGGCGAACGACATCGTGATGGCGATCAGCGATACCACCACCATGAGCTCGATCAGTGTGAAGCCGCGAAGCGGCCGGACAATGCGCGGGCGCGAAGCACGCATGCCACCGATCCCGGCCCGCTGCTCGTGACCGGCCGGCGGCAAACGCCCTCCGCACCCGGTCAGCCGGGCACGGGAAAGGCAGTCCATGTCAGCGCAACGAAACGCCGACTGGCAATGCCTTCTGGCAATGCTTTGAGATAACCCAGTTCATATGACCCCCGGTAGAAACCGTTGCGGTAGCAGGCCCTCTCTTCCGGAGCGGCGCTGCAACCCACCCGAATACGTTCTTTTGATTCTGTTATTGGCCGATCGAAGCCGGCAGACGTACGTCGTACGAAGCCCTGCCAGACTGCGGCTCTGTTGATGCCCGCCATAGTGGGGGACTTCGCGATGAGATGTCAATAGCACTTAGCAATAGGACATTTCGCAAATGTCGAAGCCGTACAACGGCCGCGCATGCAACCAAATTTGCCAGTCTCGCTACGTTTATCCACGGACTGTCGGGCCGCCGGGCGGTACGTTGACAGTCTTCGTCGCCATCCTTTGATCGCCATGCAGGTTTGCTCTCCACCGCCGCGTCTTTGCGCCGGCCGCGGCCATGTTCTGGCCGAATCGCTCTGCGCGCTGGCCATTGTCAGCCTGGGCCTGGTTCCGCTGGCCAGCCTTGGGACCACCGGCCTGGCGTGGCTGCGTGGCCATGAACAGCTCGCGCAGGCGATCCGGTCTGTCGGGGAATCTGCGGAAATCATGGGCATACCCGTGGCTCCCATGAACCGATCCAATGCGGTCTCGGCCGAAGGCCCGCGTACCGGCAAGTTGGCCATGGCAGGACTGGCGGTCGGCGAGCCGGGCGCCCCGGCATCATTGCGCGGCATTGCACTATGGCTGCAGCCATGAGATCACGCATGCCTGCTGGCTATCGGCGAAGCGGTCCGCGGATGGAAGGCTTCACGCTGACCGAGACGATGGTCGGCCTGGCCCTGGGCGTGCTTGTCACCGCGGTGGCAGGCACCGCTTTCCTGCTATGTCGCGCAGCTTATCTGTCCGCCGCGGAGCGAACCTTGCTGGAGGAACGCGGCCAGCGCGCGCTCAATATTCTGTCCGCCCTGATCCGACAGAGCGGTTGGGTTCCTGATGCAACCGGCATGCCCCACGCCAAGCCCGCGATAAGCGGCGCGGACGACTGCGGCCAGCCGTCGATCGCTACGGTGCCGGCATGCGGCAAGTCCGGCGTGACAGGCAGCGACGCGCTGCTGGTCCGCTTCAGCGGCAGTGGCCAGGCCATCGATGCCAGCCTGCCCGATCAGACGATGATCGACTGCAGCGGCTACGCCGTTGCCGCCCGGCAATCCGACTCACCTGCCGACGCAGGCTACGTGACTGCGAATCTCCTCTACGTCGCCACTGCCAGCGACGACGAGCCCCAGCTGCTTTGCCGCTATCCGGCACGGCGGAGCGGCCGCATCGATGGCAGCGGTTGGACCTCCGGGGCGATCGTACGAGGCGTGGAATCGATGCAGATACGCTACGGTGTCGACTCCCGTGGCGACCGGCTTCCGGACACGTTCCTGCGCGCCGATCAGGTCACGGCCATGGGCGACGACGCATGGCATCGCGTCGTCGCAGTTCAGATAGCGCTAGCGGTCAGGCTGGGGCGGCGTGGCGCCGCACAGAGCGGCATGCAGGTCGCGGGCGCTGGCGCCATGACTGACCTCTATGACAGGTTGTCCCCCCAGGGCCGATACACGTCGCGGATCTTCGCGACGACGGTCCGCCTGCGGAACGCCCCTCGGTGTCAGGAGACATTGTGCTAGCCACACACAAGCCCGGCCCTCGCCCACATGGAGGTGCGACGCTGATGTTTGCCGCGACGCTTCTGCTGCTCGCGGTTCTCACCGCAACTGCCACGTTGCAATTCCTGCTATCCAGCCGCCAGCTTGCCGGCTTGCAGCTTGACCGGGAAATCGCATTCCGCGCCGCTGAAGTAGCGTTGCTCGACGGCGAGGCCGATCTGATGGCAGCCATGGCGGGCAACGGTCCGCCAGACCGCCTTGATCCCGTTCCGGCAAGCGGGGCGTGCGGCCGAGGCATGCAGGCCGGAATCTGCGTGCCTGCCACCGGCAGCCTGCCCGTCTGGCAAGCATGGCTGTCAGGCACGGCGTCCGCCGATGACATAGGCGTGCCGTTTGGCACTTTCACCGGAAAGACAATGCCAGTTTTGCCCCAAGGTATCGCTGGCACGACAATTCCGCCGCGCTACATTGCCGAGTGGGTTGGCGATGGCGCTGCGCCCATGGAATACGGCCGGCAGACTGCGATGCCGCGCCTTCGCGTCACCGCCATTGGCTTCGGCCGCAACCGCGACATCACTGCTGTGGTCCAGAGCGTGATTCAGCCATGAGCCGGCAGCACGTCAACACCTGGGTCCTGGCCTGGCTGCTTTCGTCAGCCTCGGCGGCCGCGTGGGCCGGGATCGTCGACCAACCCGCCGGCAATCTCCCGCTGACATACCTCGCGCAGGCTGGCGCCTACCCATGGACCGGCCGCCTGCGTGCGCTCGCCTGGAATCCCCAACTGGCGAGAACGTCGGAACCGACACCTCACACCACCATGTGGGAAGCCGGCGCACGGCTCGACACTAACGCGACTGCGTCACGGCATCTCTACACGTCGGTCGCGCCCGCTGGCATGGAGTCGGAACGCCTTGTTCCGTTGCAGTGGTCCGCACTCGATGCAGCCAGTCAGCAGTCAATGGCCGACGGCACTAGTACCGCAGCATCCGGTGCGGACAAACTGGCGTGGTTGCGAGGCGAACGCGGCAACGCCGCATTGCGCCCGCGCGAAACCCGCCTGGCCGATGCCCGCGGTGCGCGCGTACTGGTAGTGCCGCCGCCCGTCTGGCAACCGGGGAAAGCCGGCCATGCCGCGTTCCGCGAACGCCATCGCAATCGCCCGCACACGGTCTGGCTCGGCACCACGGACGCATGGCTTCACGGATTCAGCGCCACCACTGGAGACGAGCTTGTCGGCTACATGCCACGAGCCTTGCTGCCGCTGGCAGCTGTAATGACTGAGCCGAAGGGCGCGCTGGCGCCGGTACCGTGTCCGCGGCCGGAAGCCGCCGATGTCGTCATGCATCGCGAATGGCGCACCGTGTTGCTCTGTGGTATCCCTGCCGCGAACGAGGGCGGCAGCACGGCCGGTGCATTCGTGCTGGACATCAGCAATGCGGCGGATGTCGCACCAGTCCGCCTGATCTGGGAACTCACTGCAACGCCTGCGCTGCCACTGTCCGCCCGCGGTCCGGTTCGCGCGGCCGCGTTTGTCTACGACGAAGGGCCTCGTTGGTTCGCTGTCACCACGGTGGACGCCGGCGCATCCCGTGCAGGCCTGGCACTGATCCCTCTGGAGAAAACGGCTGGCCCCGCACTAACCTGGCCGCTCCCGGAACGCGATTGCTCTGGGTCGCCCACGACATCGGCGCTCACAGGGGTGAGTATTCTGAGCGACATGATGGGCATGGCGCAGGCCATCTATGCCACCGACGACAGCGGCCAGCTCTGGCACTTTCCGGTCCCGCGGGCGCCCCAGCGCCTTGCGCTGGGGACACCGGTTTGCCTGCACAAGCTGCCGACGGCCGGTAATTCGAGACAAGCGGAACCCCCATTGCTCGTGGGCGCCGTTGCCTCGCCGCTCATTGTGTTCGGCCAGGGCCGTGAAGTCGTGGCCATCCCCTCGCGGCCTGCTGGCGTCCCGGCTCGCATCGTCGCCGAGCCCGCTGACGGAGGGTTTCTGCTACGGTCCATACCCGGTCAGCGAGGCACCGGCTGGCACCTGACACTGCCGAATGCCGGAGAACAACTGGATACACTCGGTGAAGTCTTTCCCGGCTATCTCCAGTTCACGACACGCGCCGCAGACGGATTTCAGCGCGCCTACCTTGTACTGGCGGCGACGGGCGAATCCGCGGGACGGGCGCGGGAAGGCGCGCCGCTCCAGACGTTCGTAACCGGGCAAGCAGCCAGCTCTGCGGCGTCCTTCGTGGCGACCAGTGTCCCGGGACCGTCCCCGCAACCGTCTTCGGGAACAAGCGGCGCGCAGGCCCACAGGGTCACGCTGTGGGTCGTGGACGGAACGTCTGCCAGGCACCAGTCAACAGCCATGGCCACGCGCCGTACCGGACGTATCAGCTGGCGGGAAATCATGGCACCCATTCAGCAGGACATTCCGTGACGCGCGACATTGCATCAGTACACTTTACCTTGCCGCAGCGGGCATTCACCCTGATCGAACTGTTGATCACGATTGCCATGCTGGCCATCCTTGCCGCATTCGCCGTACCGTCGTGGGAGCGGTACGTTGCGCGCGGCTGGCGCGCGCAGGCTCGTTCCGAACTGGTCGCCGCGATGCTGGAGCTCGAGCAGCATGCCAAGGCTGCCATGACGTTCGCGCTAGAGCCGGGCGGCAATATCGCCGCGGGCAGCTGGCCTCGGCCAGTGCCGCAAGGCGCCAATCCTCGCCACGTCATCACGGCGGCTGCATGCCCTCACGCGGGGCTGGATGCTTGCGTCGAAGTCCGGGCCACGCCAGTCATGGTGGACCATCGCTGCGGTGTGCTCATCCTGCGCAGTACGGGCCAATGGCTGACCCTTCCCCCAGGCATGACCCAGGCGGCCAGTCCTGGCCCCGACTGCTGACATGCCGCAATCAGCACTTCACCGCAAGCATGGCTTCACGCTGGCAGAGCTGCTGGTCTGCTTGTCGATCATCGCCGTGCTGGCGGTGGCCGCCTGTCAGGCCGTCGACGTGCTGATGGCTCGCCATCAGGTAGCTGTCGCCGCGGACAGGCTGGCAGCTTCGCTGGCACAGGCGCGCAGCACGGCCATGGCACGGCGGGCCGAAGTTGCGCTGCAACCGCTCGACGGCAACACCACGCTGGACCAAGGCTGGCAACTCGTGGCCACAACCGGGGACCGCCAAACCGGGCAGAGTGCCATCGCCATGTCCGTGGTCCAACTCGGCGCCCCCTGCCTCGCCGTCTCCCTGCGCCAGACCGCACGCGCCAGCAACATCCTGCGATTCACAGCTGTGGGATACTCTCGGTCTGAGCAAGGCGGATTTCAGGCCGCCACTTTCACGCTCAGCTGCCGCGGCGAGCAGCGCCAGGTCCGCATGGGAGCGCAAGGACGGATCCGCCTTTGCACGCCCGGGCATGACAAGGACTGCGAGGCATCGGGCGAACCTGCCCCGCCCTGACAGCGGCACGCACACCCAACGCCCAGCGGGCAAGAGTCACCGGCCAAATGTTTTCCGATTCCGACCACGCCGCCATGCAGCAAGCGCTCGCGCTTGCTGCGCGAGGCATGTTCACCACCACCCCCAATCCACGCGTCGGTTGCGTGCTGAGCAAGAACGGGCAGATCATCGGCCAGGGCTTCACCCAGCCGGCTGGACAGGATCACGCCGAAATCCAGGCTTTGAAGGATGCGCAGACGCGCGGCATCGACCCGGCCGGGGCCACTGCCTATGTGACGCTTGAGCCCTGCAGTCATTTCGGCCGCACGCCCCCCTGTGCCGACGCGCTGGTACGCGCCGGCATCGCGCGCGTGGTGGCGGCAATGGAAGATCCCAACCCGAGCGTGTCAGGCCGTGGCCTGCAGCGGCTGCGCGACGCCGGCATCGACGTGCGCTGCGGCCTGCTGGAAAAGGAAGCGCGCGACCTCAACATCGGCTTCGTGTCGCGCATGACGCGCGGCCTGCCGTGGGTGCGGGTCAAGGTCGCGGCGTCGATGGACGGCGGTACCGCCCTGCACGATGGCACGAGCCAGTGGATCACCGGTCAGGCCGCACGTGACGATGGGCACGCCTGGCGCGCGCGCGCCTGCGCCATCCTGACCGGCATCGGCACGGTACGTGACGACAATCCGCAGATGACCGTGCGAGCCATCCCGACGCCGCGCCAGCCGCAGCGAGTGCTGGTCGATTCGCGCTTAGAAGTGCCGCTTGATGCACGCATCCTGACCCCGGACTCGGGCGACCTTGCCAAGCCGGTACTGGTGTTCAGTGCCGTGGACGACCGGGAACGCCGCCACGCGCTTGAAGCCCGCGGCGCCGAGGTCGTGGTGTTGCCGAATCCGCACGGCAAGGTCGAGTTGCGCAAGATGCTGGAGGAACTGGGCCGACGCGGCATCAACGAACTGCACGTCGAAGCAGGTTTCAAGCTCAATGGCTCGCTGATCCGCGAGCATTGTGCCGACGAACTGCTGATCTACCTCGCGCCCAAACTGCTCGGCGATGCACAAGGCATGTTCAACCTGCCGCCGCTGTCCCGGTTGCAGGATGCCGCCTCCTTCCGCTGGCACGATGTGCGCCAGATCGGCGAGGATCTTCGCCTGATCGCGCGTCGCAGCGACGCCTGACCCCAACTTATCGACAGCGCGCCAGCCGCGCTGCTTACCAACACCCGAACTTTCGAGAACACATCATGTTTACTGGCATTGTGGCGGCCGTTGGCCGCATCGAGACCGTCACCCCGCTCGGCTCGGATAGCGCCGCTGACACCGGGGTGCGCCTGCGCGTCGCGGCTGGCGGCCTGGATCTTTCGGATGTGGTCATCGGCGACAGCATCGCTATCCAGGGCGCGTGCATGACCGTGATCGCCATGACTGCCGACAGCTTCGACGTGGAAGTCTCCCGCGAATCCCTGAATAAGACCGTCGGTCTGGAACTCGCTGGCCGCGTCAATCTGGAAAAGGCGCTGCGACTGGCAGACCGCCTCGGCGGGCATCTGGTTTCTGGCCATGTCGACGGTCTCGGTGAAGTCGTGCACTTTGCCCCAGTTGGCGAATCGCATGAACTGCGCATCCGCGCCCCGCGCGAACTGGGGCGGTATCTGGCGTACAAGGGCTCGGTGGTGATCAACGGCGTGTCGCTGACCGTCAACCGTGTCACGGACGAGGCCGATGGCTGCGTGTTCTCCATCAATTTGATTCCTCATACGCTTGAAGTGACTACGCTGCAGGAGCTCAAGGCGGGAAGTCGGGTGAATCTGGAGATTGACTTGATCGCGCGGTATGTGGAGCGGATGTTGTCGGCGGCCAAGGATAACGCCTGATCCGTGCAACGATCGGGGAAGGCGCGGTTCGGCTCCCCGGCGAACCGCCTTTCCGGCTCATTCCCGTCGCCAGGGCGCCATTCGCCAGCCCAAATACCCCATCAATCGGGCTCTGTTCGCCAGATGGCGCGCCGATCCCGGCTCATAGAATCACCGGATTCTGGCAAATCACGCCTTGGATCCTATTTCATGAGCCAAATCCAGCTCTACCAGATTGCGTATTCCGAAGCCGTCCTGCAGCGCCTGGATCCCGGATACCTGCCCCTGATCAACATGGGCCACGACCGCCATGACTGGCGCGAGTACTGGCCCATGCGCAAATTCCTGCTCGAAAACGAGTTGGCGGATGACTGCTACTACGGCTTCTTTTCGCCGCGCTTCCTGGAAAAGACCGGTCTCGGCCACGCCGATGTCGTGCGCTTCATCGAATCGTGTCCCGCGGATACCGATGTGGTCACGTTCAGCCCGCAACCTGATATGGGCGCCTTTTTCCTGAATGTGTTCGAGCAGGAAGAACTGTTCGAACCTGGCTTTCTCCGAGCCAGCCAGGCCTTCCTTGAGTTTGCCGGCGTTCAGGCGGACCTGGCCGGCCTGATCATGGATTCGCGCCAGATCGTATTCAGCAACTACTTCGCCGCGAAGCCGCCGTTCTGGCGCGCGTGGCTTGCATTGAACGAGCAGCTGTTCGCCATCTGCGAGGGTGAAGACAGCGAACTGAAGTCCGCCCTGACCTTTGCTACGCCCTATCCCGGCCAGGTACAGCGCAAGGTTTTCCTGATGGAGCGTATTGCGTCGCTGCTGCTGACGCTGAACCCGGCGTGGCGTGTCAAGGCCTACAGCACCTTTGCGTGCGCGTGGTCCGCAACACGGCTGGGGCAGTTCAAGCTCGATGCGGTCCTGAGCGACGCGCTCAAGATCGCCATGCGCGAGCAGGGATTCGGCGACTACACCTCGGCCTTCGCACAGGTACGGGATCGTCTGCGATAGACCGGTGGACGTCCGGTGCACCTGTTCCACGCCGGACTCCAACAAGCCTGATGCGAGTTGCCCCCACTTGTGTGGGGTAAAACCCGCGTGCATTCCTGCCGTAAGCCTGTATCCGTAAGGTGGCGTTTCTTCTCCGGAATGGCAGTTCTCGCCGGCCGTGCGCCCCGCGTGGCAAAACCGGCCCTCACCACGCCTCTCTCCGCCCCCTGTCAAGCCCGCGCCGGGGCTGTCCGCTCCCGACCCGTTCCTAAAGTTTCGGCATGCAGCGCCGATCACCCAACAGGGGTTGGTAGAGCAGTAGAGCACCGATTTCCCGCTGGAATGCTCGGCGACAAAGTCGCGTTTGCCGCGAACGAGTGGGCCGGACAGAACTAACTACATTCAGGGGTAAGAAACAAGCATGCCTTCAATCATTTCCGCGATGTCGGCGGCCCAAGTCGCGGCACTGACAACAGCGCAGATGCAATCCCTGTCGACGGCAGATGTCCAAGCCTTGTCGACAGCGCAAGTCGCCGGTCTGAATTCAGACCAACTTGGGGCGATCAGTGCATCTGCAATCGTAACCTTGAGCACCGCAGCCATTGCCAGCCTTACCTCCGCGCAGGCGGTGGGTCTGGGCACCGATGATATTGCTGCGCTAAAGACTTCCCAGCTTGCCGCACTGGACCTGACGAACCTGAGCAGCAACCAGGTCGGCGCACTGTCCACCGGCCAGATGGCGTCCCTGAGCAGCGCACAGGCTGCGGCCCTGACGACGGCCGAGGTTGCGGCCATGGGCACCGCCCAGATCGCTGCGCTGAGCACCGGCAGCCTGAAGGCGATGGGCTCGGACCAGCTGCAGGCACTCGGCACCGGCGGCATCAGCGTGCTGAAGACCAGCCAGATCGCCGCGCTTGACCTGACCAAGCTGTCGAGCAGCCAGGTTGGCGCGTTCAACTCCGCCCAGGTGGCGGGCCTGACCACGGCACAGGCCGCTTCGCTAAGCACCGCCGAGATCAACGCCCTGAGCTCCACCCAGGCTTCGGCACTGAGCACCGGCGCCCTAAAGGCCCTCGGCTCGGACCAGCTCCAGGCGCTGTCCACGGACAACGTGGCCGCCCTGAAGACCAGCCAGGTTGCAGCCCTTGACCTGACCAACCTGAAGAGCAGCCAGGTCGGCGCCTTCACGACCACGCAAGTTGGCGCACTGACCACGGCACAGGTCGCTTCGCTGAGCACCGCCGAGATCGACGCCCTGACCACGGCACAGGCTGCAGCACTGAGCACCGCCGCGGTGAAGGCCCTGACCTCGGCCCAGACCGCTGCCCTCGGCACCGACGACGTCGCCGCGCTGAAGTCGAGCCAGGTCGCCGCGCTGGACGTCACCAACATGACGACGAGCCAGGTCAAGGCCCTGACCTCGACGCAGGTGACCGCACTGACCTCGGCCCAGCTGGGCGCCATGGGCTCCTCGCAGCTCCAGGCCCTGGATACGGAAGACGTCGCCGCACTGAAGACCAACCAGGTCGCCGCACTCGATCTGACCAAGCTCGCGAGCAGCCAGGTTGGCGTCTTCACGGCCGCCCAGGTTGGCGCACTGACCACGGCTCAGGCCGTCACGCTGAGCACCGCCGAAATCAACGCCCTGAGCTCCGCCCAGGCTTCGGCACTGAGCACCGGCGCCCTGAAGGCCATGGGCTCGGACCAGCTCCAGGCGCTGTCCACGGACAACGTCGCTGCTCTCAAGACCAGCCAGGTTACTGCCCTTGACCTGACCAACCTGAAGAGCAGCCAGGTCGGCGCCTTCACGACCACGCAAGTTGGCGCACTGACCACGGCACAGGTCGCTTCGCTGAGCACCGCCGAGATCGACGCCCTGACCACGGCACAGGCTGCAGCACTGAGCACCGCCGCGGTGAAGGCCCTGACCTCGGCCCAGACCGCTGCCCTCGGCACCGACGACGTCGCCGCGCTGAAGTCGAGCCAGGTCGCCGCGCTGGACGTCACCAACATGACGACGAGCCAGGTCAAGGCCCTGACCTCGACGCAGGTGACCGCACTGACCTCGGCCCAGCTGGGCGCCATGGGCTCCTCGCAGCTCCAGGCCCTGGATACGGAAGACGTCGCCGCACTGAAGACCAACCAGGTCGCCGCACTCGATCTGACCAAGCTCGCGAGCAGCCAGGTTGGCGTCTTCACGACCGCCCAGGTTGGCGCACTGACCACGGCACAGGTCGCTTCGCTGAGCACTGCCGAAATTGACGCACTGACCACGGCCCAGGCTTCGGCTCTGAGCACCGCTGCAGTGAAGTCGTTGACCTCTGCCCAGACCGCTGCCCTCGGCACCGACGACGTCGCTGCGCTGAAGTCGAGCCAGGTCGCCGCGCTGGACGTCGCCAATATGACGACGAGCCAGATCAAGGCCCTGTCCTCGGCACAAGTGTCGGCACTGACCTCGGCCCAGCTGGGCGCCATGGGCTCCTCGCAGCTCCAGGCCCTGGATACGGAAGACGTCGCTGCACTGAAGACCAACCAGGTCGCCGCACTGGATCTGACCAAGCTGTCGAGCAGCCAGGTCGGCGTCTTCACGACCGCCCAGGTCGGTGCACTGACCACGGCACAGGTTGCCACGCTGAGCACAGCCGAAATCGACGCCCTGACCACGGCGCAGGCTTCCGCACTGAGCACCGCCGCGCTGAAGTCCATGAGCTCGGACCAGCTCCAGGCCCTCGGTACCGACGATGTCGCGGCCCTGAAGACCAGCCAGGTTGCAGCCCTAGACCTGACCAACCTGAAGAGCAGCCAGGTCGGCGCCTTCACGACCACGCAAGTTGGCGCACTGACCACGGCACAGGTCGCTTCGCTGAGCACCGCCGAGATCGACGCCCTGACCACGGCACAGGCTGCAGCACTGAGCACCGCCGCGGTGAAGGCCCTGACCTCGGCCCAGACCGCTGCCCTCGGCACCGACGACGTCGCCGCGCTGAAGTCGAGCCAGGTCGCCGCGCTGGACGTCACCAACATGACGACGAGCCAGGTCAAGGCCCTGACCTCGACGCAGGTGACCGCACTGACCTCGGCCCAGCTGGGCGCCATGGGCTCCTCGCAGCTCCAGGCCCTGGATACGGAAGACGTCGCCGCACTGAAGACCAACCAGGTCGCCGCACTCGATCTGACCAAGCTCGCGAGCAGCCAGGTTGGCGTCTTCACGGCCGCCCAGGTTGGCGCACTGACCACGGCTCAGGCCGTCACGCTGAGCACCGCCGAAATCAACGCCCTGAGCTCCGCCCAGGCTTCGGCACTGAGCACCGGCGCCCTGAAGGCCATGGGCTCGGACCAGCTCCAGGCGCTGTCCACGGACAACGTCGCTGCTCTCAAGACCAGCCAGGTTACTGCCCTTGACCTGACCAACCTGAAGAGCAGCCAGGTCGGCGCCTTCACGACCACGCAAGTTGGCGCACTGACCACGGCACAGGTCGCTTCGCTGAGCACCGCCGAGATCGACGCCCTGACCACGGCACAGGCTGCAGCACTGAGCACCGCCGCGGTGAAGGCCCTGACCTCGGCCCAGACCGCTGCCCTCGGCACCGACGACGTCGCCGCGCTGAAGTCGAGCCAGGTCGCCGCGCTGGACGTCACCAACATGACGACGAGCCAGGTCAAGGCCCTGACCTCGACGCAGGTGACCGCACTGACCTCGGCCCAGCTGGGCGCCATGGGCTCCTCGCAGCTCCAGGCCCTGGATACGGAAGACGTCGCCGCGCTGAAGACCAACCAGGTCGCCGCACTCGATCTGACCAAGCTCGCGAGCAGCCAGATTGGCGTCTTCACGGCCGCCCAGGTTGGCGCACTGACCACGGCTCAGGCAGCTTCGCTGACCACCGCCGAGATCGATGCGCTGAGCTCCGCCCAGGCTTCGGCACTGAGCACCGCCGCACTGAAGGCACTGAGCTCGGATCAGCTCCAGTCGCTGTCCACGGACAACGTGGCCGCCCTGAAGACCAGCCAGGTTGCAGCCCTTGACCTGACCAATCTGAAGAGCAGCCAGGTCGGCGCCCTCACCACTGCCCAGGTGGCCGCGCTCAATACGACTCAGGTCACTTCGCTGAGCACCGCTGAAATCGAGGCGCTGACTACGGCCCAGGCTTCGGCACTGAGCACTGCCGCAGTGAAGTCCCTGACCTCGGCCCAGACCGCCGCCCTCGGCACTGACGACGTCGCCGCGCTGAAGACCAACCAGGTCGCCGCGCTGGACGTCGCCAACATGACGACGGGCCAGGTTAAGGCCATGATGTACCAGCAAGTGGCCGCGCTGACGAACAATCAGCTGACGGCAATGAGCTCGGGACAACTGCAGGCGCTGGATACGGAAGACGTGGTTGCCCTGAAGACGAGCCAGGTTGCTGCACTTGACCTGACGAAGCTCTCCAGCAGCCAGGTCGGCGTGTTCACGACCACGCAGATGGCAGGTCTGACCACCGGCCAGATCGGCACCCTGAGCACGGCCGAGATCGCGGCAATGACCACGGCACAGGCAGCGGCACTGACCACCAGCGCACTCGCCGCCATGAGCTCGAGCCAGACCCTCGCGCTGGAAACCGAAGACATCGCTGCACTGAAGACCAGCCAGATCACGGGCCTGAACGTCGGCGACATGTCCACGAGCCAGGTGAAGGCCATGATGTATCAGCAGGTGGCTTCGCTGTCGAACAACCAGCTGACGGCGATGAGCTCTGATCAGCTGCAAGCCCTCGACACGGAAGACGTCGCTGCGCTGAAGACCAGCCAGGTCGCCGCACTTGACCTGACCAAGCTGTCGAGCAGCCAGGTGGGTGTCTTCACGACCACTCAGGTCGCCGCCCTGACGACGTCGCAGGCCGTCACGCTGACCACCAGCGAAGTCGCCGCTCTGACCACGGCACAAGCCGCGGCACTGAGCACCTCGGCGCTGTCGGCACTGACCTCGAGCCAGACCCGTGCCCTGGAGACCGAAGACATCGCCGCGCTGAAGACCAGCCAGATTTCCGGTCTGAATGTGGGCGACATGTCGACGACCCAACTGGAAGCCCTGTCGAGCGCGCAAGTGGCATACCTGACCAACAGCCAGGTGAATGCACTGTCGACCGATCAGATCCAGCACCTGCATATCGGAGCGTAACCGGCTGAACCGCCCTTGGCGCGGCGCTCTCGCGAGTGCCGCGCCAGGAAGCGGCGAAGCAACGCGGTAGCCATCCGTAGCATGGCAGTTCAAGGCCAGGTACGCCAAAGTAGCGGCGTACCTGGCCTTTGTTCTTGGCACGCACCGTACCGGGGGGCCAATACCATGGAAAGCTGGGCATCCTCCATGCAATCCGGCCTAATCCGACAACCCCTATGTACGATTCGAACCAAGGCGTGGCCGTGGCCACGGCAGACTATTCATCGCTGGTGCTGCAGGCCTGGCGCGGGCAACTCACGCTGGCAGACTTGTTCCACCACACCAGCCAGCTGGAAGCCGCCCGGCAACATGAACTGGCATGCGTGCTCTACCGGACCTGGCTCGAGCACAACAACACGCCGCTGAACCACTTCGTACATTTCAATCTGGGCACGTCGCTGTCCACGCTGGAAAAGCTGGAAGACGCCCGCCAGGCATACCTGCGCGCGATCGAACTCTCCCCCGCCTTTGTCCAGCCGCATTTCAACCTCGGACTGGTCTACGAACGTCTCGGCAATCCCAGCGCGGCGATTGCCCAATGGCTGTGGGTTGCCAATACCGTCTCGGCCAAGGACACCGAGAACCGCCCGCTGCAACTTTCGGCGCTCAACAACCTGGGCCGCCTGCTCGAGAACGAACGGAAATATGCCGATGCGCTCGTGTACCTGCAGCGCAGCCTCGAAATGGAGCCGAACCAGCCGGACGTGCTGCACCACTGGGTGTTCCTTCGCGCCAAGCAGTGCGAATGGCCGGTCTATGCGCAAGTGGAAGGCGTCGATCCCGAGCTGATGCGCCGCTCGACATCAGCGCTGGCAATGATCGCCCTGTCGGACGACCCGCAGGAACAGCTCACCGCCGCGCAGAACTACGTGGCGAACAAGATCAACTGCAACGTGCCGACGCTGGCCCCGGCAAAGCCGTATGGCCACAAGAAGATCCGCGTGGGCTATCTGTCCTCGGACCTTTGCCTGCACCCGGTCGCCATGCTGACCGCCGAGCTGTTCGAGTTGCACAACCGCGACCGCTTCGAGGTGTACGGCTACTGCTGGTCGCGCGAAGACAACTCGGCCATGCGCAAGCGAATTATCGCGTCGATGAATCGCTTCGAGCGCATCCAGGGCATGAGCGATGAGGCTGCGGCGCGGCTGATCCGCGAGCACGAGATCGACATCCTGGTCGATCTCCACGGCCAGACGCTCGGCGCACGCGCGGGCATCCTCGCCTATCGCCCGGCCCCGATCCAGATCACGTACCTGGGTCTGCCCGCGACCACGGGCTTCCCGTTTGTCGACTACGTCATCGCCGATCGCTTCCTGATTCCCGAAGAATACGCGCGCTTCTATTCCGAGAAGCCGCTGTACATGCCCGATGTGTACCAGGTCAGCGATCGCAAACGAATCACCGGCACGCCGCCGTCGCGCGAAAGCTGCAACCTGCCGGCAGACGGCTTTGTCTTCTGCTCGTTCAACAACAACTACAAGTTCACGCCTGAAGTCTTCGGCACGTGGATGCGGATCCTGAGCCGCGTACCTGGCAGTGTCCTGTGGCTGCTTGCGGACAACGAATGGGCCGAGGCGAACCTGCGCAAGGAAGCGGAAAAGCTGGGCGTGGATGGCAGCCGCCTGATCTTCGCACCGCGCGTCGCACCGGAGAACTACCTGGCACGCTTCGCCGCTGCCGACCTGTTCCTCGACACCTTCCCGTTCAATGCGGGCACGACGGCCAATGATGCGCTGTGGACGGGCCTGCCGGTGCTGACCCGTTCCGGCCGCAGCTTTGCGTCGCGCATGGCCGGCGCACTACTTACGGCTGCCGAACTGGACGAACTGATCACCTACAGCCCGAACGACTACGAGGAAACCGCGGTCGCTCTGGCCAACGCTCCGGAACGCTGCCGTCGCATCCGCGACAAACTGCACCAAGTGCGGGAAAGCGGAAAGCTGTTCGATACGCCGCGCTTCGTCGGCCACCTCGAAGATCAGTTCACGCAATTGGTCGGCGCCCTGGGCTGAGCTGAACGGCGCTCCATGCAGAAGCCGCTCGGCGCATGCCGGGCGGCTTTTTTCGTTGCGGGGACGCCATCGGTCTTTGCAGTAATCCACAGCACACCCTCTACGCACCAAAAGTGCGCAATGATTGGCACAAATCTTGCCATTCCCCCGAAGCAAGGGCGCCTCGCCACGATCAGGCGCCCGAAAGAATAATCATCAAAGGGAGAAAGCAATTGGCAAGTGCCGACCGCATCGTTGAACTGTCCCACCACGTCGGCCGCGTCGCGGACGGAAAGATCTCGGGCATTGCGGAGATCAACCGCGAAACGAAATTCCTGGCGCTGAACGCGTTGATCGAAGCCGCGCGCGCCGGCGATGCGGGCCGCGGCTTCAGCGTCGTGGCCAGCCAGGTCAAGCAGGTGTCCGAACGCATCTCGGCGATCACAGCCGAACTCAACAGCGAGCTCGCAGGCTCGATCGCGGAACTGACGCAGCTCGGCGACGCCATGATCCGGCAGATGCGCGACCACCAGGGCCAGCGCTTTGCCGACATGGCACTGAACATGATCGAACTGATCGACCGTAACCTCTACGAGCGCTCGTGCGATGTCCGCTGGTGGGCCACCGACGCAGCCATCGTGGCCGCCGCCGCGCAGCCTGAGCCATCGACGTGCGCGTGGGCCAGCAAGCGGCTCGGCGTGATCCTGGACAGCTATACGGTCTATCTGGATCTGTGGGTCATCGACGCGCAGGGCCGCGTGCTGGCCAACGGCCGGCCCGGCACCTACGGCAGCGTGACCGGGAAGATGGTGTCGGGCGTGGACTGGTTTCGCCGCGCCATGGGCACTGCCTCGGGCCAGGACTACATCTCGCACGACATCGCCGTGTCGCGCTTCCTGAACCAGTCCGAAGTGGCCACCTACGCCACCGCGATCCGCGCCGATGGCAAGGCCGATGGAGAGCCGATCGGCGTGCTGGCGATCTTCTTCGACTGGGCTCCGCAAGCCGACGCGGTGGTGAAGCATGTGCGGCTGTCGCAGGAGGAATGGCGCGGCACGCGTTGCCTGCTGCTCGATTCCGGACGCCGCGTGATCGCCGCATCCGATGGCGTCGGCGTGCTCGACGAGGTGTTCCCGCTCCAGGATGGGAACGCCCCATCCGGCTTCTATACGGACAAGGCGGGCCGGCTGGTCGCCTTTGCGCGTACGCCGGGCTACGAAACCTACCCCGGCATGGGTTGGTATGGGGTAATCGTCCACGACCACGGGCAACCACCCTGCCACTGAAGCCCGGTCGAAATCTTGCGCGGCGTGCCTCGGGCGCCGCGCCAGCACCCGGCTATCCAAGCGGCTGGCCCGGGCGCGCTCCTCCATTGCCTGCCTTGGCGTACAATATCCGGTTTGACGATACGCGTCCCGGCCGTTGCCCATGCCCGGCCGGCGCACACTCCGCAGCATTCCACCGCATGTTTGAGCGGCCGCCTGACAGCTGGCCGCCCCTCGCCCCTATTTGCCGCCCAGCAGCCATGACAATCGCCCGTACCGAAGACATCATTGCCGACATCCGTGCCGGCCGCATGGTCATCCTCGTGGATGAAGAAGACCGCGAAAATGAGGGCGACCTGGTCCTGGCTGCCGATTTCGTCACACCGGAAGCGATCAACTTCATGGCCAAGCACGGCCGCGGCCTGATCTGCCTGACACTGACCGCCGAGCGTTGCCGCCAGCTGAACCTGCAGCCGATGGTGAGCCGCAACGGCACCCAGCACGGCACCAACTTCACGGTGTCGATCGAAGCAGCGGAAGGTGTGACCACCGGCATTTCAGCGGCTGACCGTTCCCGTACCGTAGAGGCGGCCGTCGCGCGCGACGCCAAGCCTTCGGATCTGGTCCAGCCCGGTCACATCTTCCCGCTGACCGCCCAGCCCGGCGGCGTGCTGATCCGCGCCGGCCATACCGAAGCCGGCTGCGACCTGGGCGCGCTGGCCGGCCTGACGCCCGCCGCCGTGATCTGCGAGATCATGAAGGACGACGGCACCATGGCGCGCCTGCCCGACCTGATCGAATTCGCCCAGGAACACAACCTGAAGATCGGCACCATCGCCGACCTGATCCACTACCGCAGCCGCACCGAGAGCATCGTCGAACGCGTTGGCGAGCGCGCCATGGAAACGCCGTATGGCACGTTCCACAGCATCGCCTACCGCGACAAGCCGACCGGCCACGCCCACCTGGCGCTGGTCAAGGGCACGCCCTCGGCGGACAAGGAAACGCTGGTGCGCGTGCATGAGCCGCTGTCGGTGCTGGACCTGCTGGAAGTGTCCCGCACCACGCACTCGTGGAGCATGCCGGCTGCCCTCGAGGCCATCGCCAAGGCCGAAAGCGGCGTGATGGTGCTGCTGAACTGCGGCGACTCGGCCGATCAGCTTTTCACGCAATTCACCGCGCTCGACGAACCGCAGAACCGCCCGCGCCGCAAGCCGGACCTGCGCACCTATGGCATGGGCGCGCAGATCCTGAAGGATGTGGGCGTCGGCAAGATGCGCGTGCTGGCCGCTGCGCAGCGCATGCCGAGCATGACGGGCTACGATCTGGAAGTGACCGGCTACCAGCCCATGAACGGGCAGGCCAAGCAAAACTGAATATCCTGGTGGCCACGCCCTGGCGTCGCCACCATAGCGAACTCTGGAGAACTGAACAATGGATCACGGCTTCTACCCCAGCAACCTCGACGGTGAAGGCCTGCGTATCGGCATCGTGCAGGCCCGCTTCAACGAGCCGGTCTGCGCCGAACTGCTCGAAGCCTGCGTGGCCGAGCTCGAAAAGCTCGGCGTCGAAGGCGAAGACACCCTGGTGGTGACCGTGCCGGGCGCGCTGGAAGTGCCGCTGGCACTGCAGAAGATGGCTGAAAGCGGCCAGTTCGACGCACTGGTGGCGCTGGGCGCCGTGGTGCGCGGCGAGACCTACCATTTCGAGCTGGTCTCGAACGAGTCGGGTGCCGGCATCACGCGCGTCGGCCTGGATTTCAACATGCCGGTCGCCAACGGCATCTTGACCGTCGATACCGACGAGCAGGCCCACGCCCGCACGCGCGAAAAGGGCCGCGACTGCGCCCGCGCCGCCGTGGAAATGGCCAACCTGGTTGTCGCGCTCGATTCGCTGCGCGATCAGGAAGATGAAGAAGACGAGGACGACGATGAGTGACACGCCTGAAACCGGCAAGCCGGCGGCTGGCACCAAGCCCGCTGCCCGCACCGAGGCCAAGGCGCCGCCCAAGAGCGCGCGCCGCCGCTCGCGCGAGCTGGCTCTGCAGGGCCTGTACCAATGGCTGCTGAACCGCAACGACATCGGCGCGATCCAGGCCCACCTGCATGACGCCCAGGGCTTCAACAAGGCCGACAGCGAGCACTTCGACGCGCTGCTCAATGGCGCCGTGCGCGAAGAAGCGCGCCTGACGGCGGCGTTCGAGCCGTTCCTGGACCGCAAGGTCGAGGAACTGTCGCCGGTCGAGCGTGCCGCCCTGCTGGTGGGCAGCTACGAACTCGTGCACTGCGTCGACATTCCGTACAAGGTCGTCATCAATGAAGCCGTCGAGCTGACCAAGACCTTTGGCGGAGTCGAGGGCTACAAGTACGTGAACGGCGTGCTGGACAAGCTGGCCGCCCAAGTACGGTCGGCCGAGGTCGCGGCGCGCCGCTGAAGCGCCGGGGTTCAACGCCCAGCCGCAACGGATACGACACCCGCTGACGCGGGTGTTTTTACTTCTATCACCCGCCCGGCAACGGGCATCGCCGAATCGCCATGGACCCGCAGCGCCTCGCCACCGCCTCCCGCCTTGCCAATATCGACGCGTTCCACGTCATGGAACTGGCCAAGCAGGCCAATGAACTCGAACGCGCGGGCCGCCACATCATCCACATGGGGATCGGAGAGCCCGACTTCACCGCCGCCGAGCCCGTGGTGCGCGCCGCGGAGGCCGCCATGCGGCGCGGCGTGACGCAGTACACGGGTGCGCTCGGCATCTACGCGCTGCGCGAAGCCATCGCCGGCTACTACAAGACCATGTACGGGCTCGAGATCCCGGCGCGGCGCGTGATCGTCACGGCCGGCGCATCGGGCGCGCTGCTGCTGGCCTGCGCGGTGCTGGTGGAGATCGGCGCCGAGGTGCTGATGCCGGACCCGAGCTATCCGTGCAACCGGCATTTCGTCGCGGCCTTCGATGGCGCGGCGCGGATGATTCCGAGCGGCCCGGCCGAGCGCTTCCAGCTCACCGCCGCGCAGGTCGAAGCGCACTGGAACGAACGCACGCGCGGCGTGCTGCTGGCGTCGCCGTCAAACCCGACCGGCACGTCGATCCTGCCCGACGAACTCGGCCGCATCCTGCAGGCGGTGCGTGCGCGGCAGGGCTTCGCCATCCTCGACGAGATCTACCAGGGCCTGTCGTATGACGCGCCGCCGGTATCCGCACTGAGCCTCGACGACAACGTCGTCACGGTCAACAGCTTCTCGAAGTACTTCAATATGACCGGCTGGCGCCTCGGCTGGCTCGTGGTGCCGGACGCGCTCGTGGCGGATTTCGAGAAAGTCGCGCAGAACCTGTTCATCTGCGCCTCGGCCGTGGCCCAGCATGCCGCACTGGCGTGCTTCTCGCCCGAAGCCATGGCGATCTATGACGAACGCAAGGCAGAATTCCGCCGCCGCCGCGACCTGATCGTGCCGGCGCTGGAATCGCTCGGCCTGCACGTGCCGGTCATGCCGGACGGTGCCTTCTATGTCTACGCGGATTGCCGCCAGGTCAACCACCCCGCGGCTGGCGATGCCGACAAGCTGACCCAGGCGATGCTGCACGACGCCGGCGTGGTCATGGTGCCGGGCCAGGATTTCGGGCCTCACACGGCGCAGGACTACATCCGGATCTCGTACGCGACCTCGCGCCAGAACATCGAGGAAGCCATGGCCCGGCTGCAGAAGCTGTTTCGCTGAGCGGCGGCGCCGAAAACGGCCAAAGCAAAAAAGCACCCCGCGGGGTGCTTTTTTCTTTGAGGGCGATCGTTGCTTCAGGCGCTCTGCTGCGTATTGCTCGCCGCCTCCAGCTTCTCGCCACTCTGATGGCGTTCCGCCTGCGTCTTGCCGTCGCCAGCCTTCTCGGCTGGCGCGTCGGCAACACGCACCCCCAGCAGCTGGCGCAGGCGCGCACGTTCAGCCAGCACCTTGGCGCCATAGCCGCCATCGGTATTGGTGGTCGCCCCGACGTAGTACTTCAGCCCGCCTTCGAGCGAGCCCGCACGCGCGATGCAATCCTTCAGCACCAGCGCGCCGATCTTGATGTTCGCGTACGGATTCAGCGCAGCGGCCACGCCGCCGACGGCTTCGTACTTGTCCTGGTGGACCTTGGTCATCACCTGCATCAGGCCCTGCGCCCCCACGCCGCTTTCGGCGTACGGATTGAAGCTGGACTCGATGGCGATCACACCCAGGATCAGCAGCGGGTCGATGCCGACCTCGCGGCCGGTCAGGTAGGCCGCCTTGACCAGTTGCGCGGTGGCCTGCGCCGCCACGCGGTACTTGCGCGCGATGTAGTCGGCCACGGCCGCCTGTTCGCGTGCCGTGCCAAGCGCGCTGTTGCCGCGGGCGTCGAGCGCCACGCGCGTCACCGGGATCTGCGCGGCCAGATGGGCCACGGACGGCACCTTGGCAGCTGCAGCCACGCTCCATTCATCGACGCCCGATACCGTCGGCAGGCCGGCCCGGCCAAAGCCGAGCTTGGCTGCCGCTACGTCGGCCGAGCTTGCAGGCACGGCGGCAACGGTAGTGTTTGTCGCCACGGCAGGCGCGGCTGCAGTCACGAGGACTGCCGGCGCTTCATCGCCAGCCAGCAACGCGGCCAGCGTGGTTCGCCATTCCTGGCTCAACGACAGCGAGACGGCCGTAACGACCGACACCACGCCGAGGCTGTTCAGCGCGTACTTCAAGGTTGTACGGCCCGTGCGCAAGGCGCGGCCCGCGACCGGATGCGCAAATCGGAACTGAAACGACCGATTCACTCCGGGTACCGGCTTTCTGAAGCGGACCTGCAATGCCCGCCCGATGCCGGGAAGATGAAGGGTTTTCCAACCGCTCATGCTTACCTCCATCCGTTGCCCGCTGCGCGCGCCCTGACAGCGGCACACACCCGATCTCAACGTACTCAAGTAAGGATGCCGCGCCGCCTAGCAGTGGCGGCCAGCACCTGTTGGCAGGCGCTCCCCATGCGCCCAACTGGAAACAGGGCACGCTCTTGGGGGAACGCGCCCTGCCACGGACAACTCAACATGCTCCGACGATCCGCCGGAAGCGACCGATCGGGCCTCGTGTCTGTCGGGCCTCGAATGATCGGTGTGGATGGTGGAATCTTCTGCCCACAAAATTTTTGTGCGCCCCTTGACACAGGGCAAAATTCCATGTTGCGACGCAACACCCCATCGAACAGACGCGATTGTAGGAACCCTTTTATAACCAGTCAAGCATAACGATTTCAAATAATCATACTTTTTGTTATTTGTAACAGTTGTCTGCAGGTTGACCGAACGCCACCTGAATGCCCGGAATCGTAGGCAGGGCCTAGGCTTTCACCGATTCTGACAGCGCTTGCAGCGTCAAAAAACTTACAATTCGCGTTGACGCAAACAAGCGATTTTTTTGCCGGGACGCCTGCACGTGTGTATCGTGGCACACATCATTTCGATGCCACGGCCCTTCCGCAGTGCCGCACCAAGAACTGAATTCACCATGCAATACAAAGACTTGCGCGATTTCATCAGCCAGCTTGAGCAACTGGGAGAGCTGCGGCGCGTCAGCACGCCGGTGTCTCCGAATCTGGAGATGACGGAGATTTGCGACCGCCTGCTGCGCGCTGGCGGGCCGGCAGTCCTGTTCGATCGGCCGGCAGGCTTCCGCAGCCCTGAAGGCATCTATAGCGTCCCGGTGCTCGCCAATTTGTTTGGGACGACACACAGGGTCGCGCTCGGCATGGGGGCGCAATCACTAGAGGACCTGCGCGACATCGGCCGCGTGCTGTCGGCCCTCAAGGAACCCGAGCCGCCGCGCGGACTCCGCGAGGCCGGCAAGCTGTTCACGCTGGCCAAGTCGGTGTGGGACATGGCGCCCAAGCGTGTCAGCAGCCCGGCCTGCCAGGAGATCGTCTGGGAAGGCAATGACGTCGACCTGGCACGCCTGCCGATCCAGACCTGCTGGCCCGGCGACGCCGCGCCGCTGATCACCTGGGGGCTGGTCGTGACCAAGGGCCCGCACAAGAAGCGGCAGAACCTTGGGATCTACCGCCAGCAGGTGATCAGCCGCAACCAGGTCATCATGCGCTGGCTCGCGCATCGGGGCGGCGCGCTCGATTTCCGCGAACACGCGCTGGCCAATCCCGGCAAGCCGTTTCCGATCGCCGTGGCGCTTGGCGCCGATCCTGCAACGATCCTCGGCGCGGTGACCCCGGTGCCGGATACCTTGTCGGAGTACCAGTTCGCCGGCCTGCTGCGAGGCAGCCGCACGGCGCTGGCCGGATGCCTGACGCCCACGTTGTCCGAACTAAGCGTGCCGGCATCGGCAGAGATCGTGCTGGAAGGCCATATCCAGCCCGACCCGGACCATCCATCGGGCTACCAGCATGCGCTCGAAGGCCCCTACGGCGACCACACCGGCTATTACAACGAGCAGGACTGGTTCCCGGTCTTCACGATCGACCGCATCACCATGCGGCGCGACCCGATCTACCACTCGACCTATACCGGCAAACCGCCCGACGAGCCCGCCGTGCTCGGCGTGGCGCTCAACGAGGTGTTCGTGCCGCTGCTGCAGAAGCAGTTCCCGGAGATCACCGACTTCTATTTGCCTCCCGAAGGCTGCAGCTACCGCATGGCGCTGGTGCGCATGAAGAAGCAATACGCCGGCCACGCCAAGCGCGTGATGTTCGGCGTGTGGAGCTTCCTGCGGCAGTTCATGTACACGAAGTTCATCGTGGTCGTGGACGACGACGTGGATGTGCGCGACTGGAAGGAGGTGATCTGGGCCATCACCACGCGCGTCGATCCGGCGCGCGACACGGTGCTGGTCGAGAACACGCCGATCGACTATCTCGACTTCGCCTCGCCGGTGTCCGGGCTTGGCTCCAAGATGGGCATCGACGCCACCGACAAGTGGCCGGGCGAAACCACGCGCGAATGGGGCCGCACCATCAGCATGGATCCGGCGGTCAAGGCAAAGGTCGACGGCATGATGGCGACGCTGTTCGACCGCCCCGCCGGCACGTGAGCGCGGCCGCCGCTATCATGTCAGGCTGAACCCCGGGGCGCATCGAAAGGCACCCGCCCTGCCCCGTTCGACCACACCATCCGATCCCCGCGTAGACGGGCGCAAGGAGGAGACATGACCACCCTCGCAGAAGGGCAACTGATGTGGACGCCGTCCGACGCATTCCGCGACGGCAGCCAGCTCGCGCAGTTCATGCGCTGGCTCCAGCGCGAGCGGGGGCTCGCCTTCGACGGCTACGCCAGCCTCTGGCAATGGTCGGTCACCGAGATCGAGAGTTTCTGGGATGCGGTGCGCGCCTACTTCGACGTGCACTTCGACACGCCCGCGCAAGGTGTGCTGGACCGGCGCGTGATGCCGGGAGCGCGTTGGTTCGACGGCGCCAGCCTGAACTACGTGCAGCAGGTATTCCGCCATGCCGGCAGCGGCGTCGCCCGCCAGCGGGCAGCCATCCGCCACGCCGGAGAAAACCGTGCACTGGAAGAAGTGAGCTGGGCTGCGCTGGAAGCGCAGGTCGCCTCGCTCGCGCATGCGCTGCGCCAGATGGGCGTGGGCCGTGGCGACCGCGTGGCGGGCTACCTGCCGAATATCCCCGCCACCATCGTCGCCTTCCTCGCCACCGCCAGCCTCGGCGCGGTGTGGTCCGGCTGCGCGCCGGACATGGGTCAGGTCGCCGTGATCGACCGCTTTCGCCAGATCGAACCCAAGGTGCTGATCGCCGTCGATGGCTACCGCTACGGCGGCAAGGACTATGACCGTGCGCCTGTGATAGCGGACCTGGTCGCCGCATTGCCATCTCTGACCGATGTCATCATCGTGCCGCACAACGGCAATCCCACCGCTGCGCGCGAGGGCGTCCGTTTGCACGCATGGCAGGACCTGCTGGCCCACCGCGTGCCGCTGGCGCTCGAATCCGTGCCGTTCGACCACCCGTTGTGGATCGTCTATTCGTCGGGCACCACGGGCATGCCCAAGCCGATCGTGCACGGCCATGGCGGCATCGTCATCGAGCAGCTCAAGCTGATGGCGTTCCATAACAACCTCGGCCCCGACGATGTCTTCCACTGGTACAGCAGCAGTGGCTGGATCATGTGGAACGCGCAGGTCGCCGGCCTGCTGCTGGGCACGACCATCGCGCTCTATGACGGCAACCCGGCGTGGCCGGATGCCGGCGTGCTGTGGCGCTTTGTCGACGACGCACGTGTGACGCTGTTCGGCGCCGGCGCGGCGTTCTTCACCAACTGCATGAAGGCTGGCGTCGAACCGGCACGCATTGCGGATGTATCCCGGCTGCGCGGGCTCGGCTCAACCGGCTCGCCGCTGCCGGTGGAAGCGTACGACTGGATCTACCGCCATGTGCGCAGCGATATCTGGCTCGTGCCGATGTCTGGCGGCACCGATTTCGCGGGCTCTTTCGTCGCGGGCTGTCCGCTGCTGCCGGTGTATGCCGGGGAGATGCAATGCCGTTGTCTCGGCGCCAAAGTGGAGGCCTTTGACGACAACGGACAAGCGCTGATCGACACCGTTGGCGAACTGGTCTGCACGGAGCCGATGCCGTCGATGCCGCTGTTCCTGTGGGGAGATGCCGACGGCAAGCGCTACCGCGACAGCTACTTCGACACCTATCCCGGCGCCTGGCGGCACGGCGACTGGATCAAGATCACGGCGCGCGGCGGCGCGATCATCTACGGGCGCTCCGACGCCACCATCAACCGGCACGGCATCCGCATGGGCACGAGCGAGCTGTACCGTGTAGTAGAAGACCTGCCCGAGGTCATCGACAGCATGGTGGTGGACCTCGAGTACCTCGGCCGCGAATCGTACATGCCGCTGTTCGTCGTACTGCGCGAGGGAATCGCCCTTGACGATGCGTTGCGCGACACGCTGCGCATGCGCATCCGGGAGGCGCTGTCGTCACGCCACGTGCCCAACGAGATCGTTCAGGTACCGGCCGTGCCGCGTACACTGTCCGGCAAGAAGATGGAGGTGCCGATCAAGAAGTTGCTGCTCGGGCATGCGCCGGTTGGCATCGCCAATCGGGATGCCATGGCCAACCCGGACAGCCTCGACTGGTACTTCGACTACGCCAGGCGCTACCTCGCGGCACGGCAGGCGGAGTCAGCAACCGCCTGACGCAGTATCAGAATTCGACGTCGAGTTCGCTGATTTCGTCGGGCTCTTCGCGCGCTGCCGCCGTCCACTCCTGCAGTTCGGGCATCGACAGGATCTGCTTGCAGTATTCGACCGGCACCGGGTCGAGCATGACGCCGTAGGTCACGAAGCGGGTCACGACTGGCGCATACATGGCGTCCGCCATCGTGCGCGTGCCGAACAGGTAGGGCCCGCCATAGCGCGTCAGGCACTCCGTCCAGATCGCCGTGATGCGGTCGATATCGGCCTGCGCCCGCGACCACACCTTCAGCCCGGGGAAATGCCCCTTGAGGTTCATCGGCAGCGCCGCACGCATGGCCGCAAAGCCGGAGTGCATTTCGCCGCAGATCGCGCGGCAGTGCGCGCGGGCGGCGCGGTCGTCGGGCAGCAGCCCCGCCTTGGGACTGATTTCGTTCAGGTACTCGGCTATCGCGAGCGTGTCCCACACGGTCACGCCCTGATGGCGCAGGCAAGGCACGAGGATAGACGGCGACAGCAGGAGGATTTCCGCGCGCACGGCCGGGTCGTCCGGGGTCACCAGCACCTCTTCGAACTCCAGCCCGGCGAAGCGTGCCAGCAGCCAGCCGCGCAGCGACCATGACGAATAGGTCTTGCTGCTGATGGTGAGTGTGGTCTTGCCCATCTCGCCTCCTTGTCGCCCGTCGGGACGATCGCCACGACTAGATATACGCCCGCGCCGCGCACCCATGCAGTGCAGCGCGTAGGCACCAGTGTGAAGCGCGCTAACCACTCACGCGCCCGCCACTTCACCCGCGATGGGTTTTGCGTGTCCATCACCACGCGCTTCGCAAAGCTTGTGCCACCATTCATGCCGATGGCATATATATTGCGCATACGGGTCTCACGGGATCACGGGAGGCGAGCCATGCTGTACCAGGCATACCAGACCTATGCGGATATGATGCACGCTGGCTGCACGCTGGCCGATTACACCGCCTCGGTGATCGCCACCAACAAGCACGCCGCCGAGTGTGAATCCCTGCGATCGCTCTGGGCCGCTTGCGAGATCCTGTCGCTGGCACGCCTGACCCACCATCGCCCCGCGTTCGGTATTGACAGCGTAGTCGTCAACGGGCTGCCTGTGCAGGTTTCCGAAGAGGTGGTGGCGCAGACGCCCTTCTGCTCGCTGCTGCACTTTCGCCGCCACGGTGTCACCGGCCAGCCTCGCGTGTTGCTGGTCGCCCCCATGTCCGGCCACTTCGCCACCCTGCTGCGCGGGACCGTGCAGACTATGCTGGCGGACCATGACGTCTACATTACCGACTGGCACAATCCGCGCGACATCCCGCTGTTTGCCGGGCGCTTTGGTTTCGACGAGTTCGTGGGACACCTGATTACCTTCCTGCAAGAACTTGGCGGACACACGCACCTGATGGCCGTATGCCAGCCCACGGTCGCCGCGCTGGCCGCCGCCGCGCTGATGGCCGAGGACGATGATCCGGCCCAGCCGCCCAGCCTCACCTTGATGGCCGGCCCGATCGATGCGCGCGTCAACCCGACCAAGGTCAATGAACTGGCCATGAGCCGGCCGATCGAGTGGTTCGAGAGCACGCTGATCGGCATTGTGCCGCTGCGCTTTGTCGGCGGACTGCGCCGCGTCTATCCGGGCTTTGTGCAATTGCTGGCGTTCATGAGCATGAACCTGGAGCGGCACGAACAGACGTTGCGCGAAATGCACGCGCTGCGTTCCCGCGGCGAACATGCAAAAGCCGACGCCATCCAGGATTTCTATGTCGAGTACTTCGCCACCATGGATCTTGCGGCAGAGTTCTATCTCGAAACCGTCAGCATGGTGTTCCAGCGCTTCCTGCTCGCGCAGGGACTGCTGGATGTGGGCGGACGTCGTGTCTCCACGCGCGCAATCCGCCGTACCGCATTGCTGACCGTGGAAGGTGAGCGCGACGACATCTGCGCCATCGGCCAGACCATGGCCGCCCAGGACTTGTGCGACAGCCTGCACCCTTACATGCGCATGCACCATGTGCAGACGGGCGTGGGCCACTACGGCGTATTCAATGGCAAGCGTTGGGAGACGCAGGTGTATCCGCTGGTGCGCGACACGATCTACACGAACGAGCTCGCGGCATGAGCAAACAGGCCCGGGCGGCCGCAGCCACGTAGAATTCGGCGCGTCGTCAAACACCCGGCAAAGCGATGGCCTTTCAAAACATTCAACGCTTCCAGAACCAGGATCTGATCCGCGTCGGCAACGACGACAACTATCTACTGCTGGCGCCCCAGTACGGGGGCCGGCTTGTCCGCTGGGTTCGCCACGGGGAAGAGATCCTTTACTGGCCCGAAGCTGCCGACTGGAGCCGGCCGGCAAAGATCCGGGGTGGAAATCCGCTCCTGTTTCCGTTCATCGGACGGCACTTCGCCGACGGCGAGGCCGGCCGCTGGCGCGATGCGAACGGCACGACCCACACGTTGCCGCAGCATGGCTTTGCGCGGGACCTCCCCTTCACCGTCGTCGCCGCCGACGACGACAAGATCGTCATGGCCCTGG
This sequence comes from Cupriavidus sp. C1SS-2L, assembly GCF_057073735.1. Taxonomy (NCBI): domain Bacteria; kingdom Pseudomonadati; phylum Pseudomonadota; class Betaproteobacteria; order Burkholderiales; family Burkholderiaceae; genus Cupriavidus; species Cupriavidus sp. C1SS-2L. The sequence continues at coordinate 813,585 of NZ_CP172708.1, read as the reverse complement.
AGTCGTCAGACAGCACGCGGGCTGGCTACCCGTACGCATTCCGCTTCGAGGCAAGCTACGTCATGCTCGAAGATGGCGTGGAAGTGGCACTACGCTCCGAGAATACCGGCAGCGATCGCCTGCCCTACTACGCCGGGCACCATTTCTATTTCAGCTTGCCCGCGGCGCACCGGCCCGACACCCAGTTGTTGCTGCCAGAAGCGGTACGCCTAAGGCAGGAGCCGGACGGTCGGCTGATTCACGCCATTCAGGGCGAACCGGCGTATGCGCTGGACGACGACCGCTTGCAGGATACGTTTCATGCCCTGCGGGGCGGCGGCTCCGTCACCCTGGCCATGCCCGGCAGGACGCTGGCAATCGACCTCGACGTACCGGGCTGCGTCGCATGGCATGCGGTGACCACATGGACGGAAAGTGAAGACGCCGACTTCTACTGCGTCGAGCCTTGGCTCGGCCTGCCGGATGCTATTCATCACGGCCACGGACTGCGCTGGCTCGAGCCCGGCGAGCACGAGACCGCCGTCTGCCGTGTGCGCGTCGTCGCCTGAGTCTCGGCGTCAGCGCTCGAAATCGAGCCCGCCGATCAGGACTGCGGGGTCGGCCTGCGACAGCGAACTCCAGTCAAGCTGGCGCGGCTCCTGCCAAGCCCTGAGCTTGGCGGGCAATGCGTCGAGGTAGCCGGCGAAGCGCTGCGCGCCGTTCGCTGCGAAGAGGGCTTCGACTTCGAGTCCATCCCAGGCAAGGGTGACGTCGAGCGGATACGTGAAACGCTGGAGCTCTGGCGCGCCCTTCCCCTGAATCCGGACCCGCGCGGGCCAGTCGGCCCGTGCTCCGGGCAAGACTTCCACGCGCAATCGGTGCGGATAAAGGCGGACGATCGCCTCGACGATGCGCGGGATACAGTCGGCTTCGAAACGCGCGATGAAGTCGGTGGTCAAGGTGGGTCCTTGTGTCTTGAAGCGGTCATGGATGGTTGCGGCGGCGCACAGGCAAGCATACGGGGCCGCCGCGGCAGGAGGCAATGGCGGCAAGTCACGCTCCTGACATCGCGGCGGGACTGCAACAACTTGTGCTAGAATCCGCCCCCAAGTTAGCCAAAGCGGGCGTCGTATAATGGCTATTACCTTAGCTTCCCAAGCTAAAGACGTGGGTTCGATTCCCATCGCCCGCTCCACTGCATACCGAAGGGTCTGATCCTCCGATTTAGTCGCGAACAGAGCAGTGGCACGCATGGCCGTTGCAGGTGCGTGAATCATATGGCCGCCAGACCCCGGCAATCCCCACTGCCGCCTTGCGGTACACACTTTATCCGCATCGGCACTCCGTCCGCATGGGTTTGGCAGAGCCATCCACACAATTTGTCGACTCTCCTGGGACACCAAGTGCTGCCTTATTCACCGATGGATATATCGCTCGCCCTAGCTGGCCGCCCATGCCCCTCTCGGCGTAAATGCCATGGATCGACCACCCGGGACATACTGCGCGCCATAGGGCAAGCAGGCAACGGACTTTGTGGATCGGACTCGATCACCGTCCAAGTTGAATATTGACACAGAGATTGAGAAGCGAAATGTTGGAAAAAAGGAAGCTGCTGTTTCAGTCGCTGGTTTCAGCCTTGTTGCTCGCGTATCCGGCCATCGCACTGTTTGTCCATAATGCAGGCAATGCGATTCTCTTTTTGCTCCTAATTCTCTCCGTGACGGCGATGACTATCCGACTCCAGCCCGATGGCGTTGGATTCGGAGAACTCCTTAAAGCATACTGGCCGTTGCATCTAGCAATGGCATCTGGATGCCTGGCGATCTTTATAAATCAGCTATGGACTGGAGAATTTGCAGCAAGGGATTATGACAGGGCACTTCGCCTCGCCATTTTCCCATTTGTGTTCTGGATTTTATTTTTTGTTCCGATTCGCCATTTGAAGCTGCTTCAGTGGAGTTTTCTCGCCGCTGCCGTGATCGCCATGGCAAAAGCTTATATCTTTACCAACGGTGGAGACGTCCGCGATGGGAATATCGGTTTCATCTCGATCATTGCGTATTCCGATATAGCCTTGCTGGCTGGCGTCCTTTGTGTTGTCTCCTTTGGCTGGAACGAAGGGAAGCTTAAACTAGTCCTTTTGGTCAAGATCCTCGCGTGTGTCGCGGGGCTTTATACCAGTGTGCTGACCGCCACGCGGGGCAGTTGGCTTGCAATCCCACTTTTTCTGATCTTTTTCCTCTTTTTTGCCCGTCTCGAAGTCAGACGTAAGTGGTTATGGGTTGCGTCATTCGTCGTGGTGGTGGGCCTGATGCTTACGTTGAATCAAAATGCCGCGAACCGTTTTCTTGATACCCAGTCCGACCTGGCCGCATACTCCCACGGAGGAGGAAAATCAACCTCCACAGGTCATCGGCTTCAACTCTGGGGCGCGGCCCTTACGCTTATTGCCAGGGAGCCGGTCTTTGGAATCGGCCGAGAGAACTACGATTCAAGTATTAAGGAAATGGCGCGCAAAAAGGAAATCACCGGAGAATTGACGCGCTTCGCCCATTCTCACAATGAAATCCTGTTCAGCACGGTGGTATCAGGTGTGTTCGGACTGCTTTCTGCGTTAGCATTGTATCTTGTGCCGGGATACTTTTTTGCCCGGGAGCTAAGTAATACTGCACCAGACATCCGAACAGCAGCGAGAATGGGCTGCGCCCTTGTCATTGGCTTCTTTTCGTTTGGCCTGACAGACCTGATGTTTTTCTGGCCGGTGTTGGGTGGATACTATTCGATCATGATTGGTGCTTTCCTTGTTTTCATAATCAGGAGTAAAGCTCAGCCCTCTCAACTGAGCCCTCAGGCCTTGTAAAGGCCGCCCTGGCCCGGTGAGTAGTGTCCTCCCTTCTATGCCGCCGTTATGGCGAGCTCTCATTGAATGTCGCCAGACCTGTGCAAGGGCAGGGTTCGTCCGAGAGAGCGCTGGACGAGGCCATCCCTGAACCCGTTCGCTTGCTGAAGTTGGTAGGCCGTTGCCCCATGCACCAGAGTAGCCGGGCCACGAGAACGCACCATTGCATGGCGAGGTGCCGCAGATCAAAGGTGCATGGGGTAGAATCCCGCCTCAGTGCGGCAGAATGGTCGGCACCGATCCGAGTAACTGCTTGATCTCCAACAACTTGCGTACCTTGCCCTGGAATCCATTGGGTTCCTTCGCCGGCTCCGCCTTATATCCGGATAAGCCGCCTGAGCCCCGGTCGCCGGATCAACCGGTGAACCGCCTCGCGGCTTCTTAGTTGTCATGCACCCCCAAGACGCCAGTACCGAACAGACACCGGTCGACGACGACCAGGTTGAGTCTAGTCAGCCCGTTCATGCTCCTGAGGACGTCGCCCACCCCCGCCGCATCCGCTCCTTCGTCCGACGCGCCGGCCGTACCTCCAGCGGCCAACAGCGAGCCATCGACGAAGTCGGCCCGCGCCTGATAGTGCCTTACGCTCCCCATCCGCTGGACTGGGAAGCCGCCTTTGGCCGCAAGGCCCCGGCCATCCTCGAGATCGGCTTCGGCATGGGCGAGACGACCGCGCATATCGCGCAACTGCGCCCGCAAGACAATTTCCTCGGCTGCGAAGTGCACGAGCCTGGCGTCGGCGCGCTGCTCAAGCTGGCCGATGAGCGCGAAATCGGCAATATCCGCATCATCCAGCACGATGCGGTGGAAGTCGTCGCTCACATGCTGACCGAGGACTGCCTCGACGGCGTGCATATCTACTTCCCCGACCCCTGGCACAAGAAGCGCCACAACAAGCGCCGGCTGGTGCAGCCGCCGCTTGTCAAGCTGCTGGCTTCGCGTCTGAAGCCGGGCGGCTACATCCATTGCGCGACCGATTGGGAAGAATACGCGCACCAGATGGTGGAAGTGCTGGCGGGCGAGCCTGCACTCGAAAATGCGTCGTCGGCCGCCGACGGCTTTTCCGAACGGCCCGAATACCGGCCCATCACCAAGTTCGAACGGCGCGGCGTGCGGCTCGGGCACGGTGTCTGGGATGTGGTGTTCCGCAAGCGCGGTTGATCGGCGCAACCCGACACAAGCAGCCCAAGCAAAAAAAGGCGTGGCACATGGTGGCCACGCCTTTTTTGCATTCAGCCTGACGGATCAGGCGTGCCAGGCAATCAATCCCGAGTACGCCGTCGCCAGCACGATGATGCCGAATGCGATCCGGTACCACGCGAACGGCTTGAAGTCATGCGTCGCGACAAAGCGCAGGAGCCAGCGTACGCAGAGGAAGGCCGACAGAAACGCGAAAACGAAACCAATGCCGAAGATGCCGAGATCATCGACGGACAGCAGGGCGCGGGCCTTGTAGAGCTCGTACACCGTCGCGCCGAAGATCACAGGGATGGCCAGGAAGAACGAGAACTCGGTCGCGACCTGACGCGACAGGCCGAACAGCATGCCGCCGATGATGGTCGCGCCCGACCGTGACGTGCCTGGCACCAGCGCAAAGCACTGGGCGAGGCCGACCTTCAGCGCATCGCGCCAGTTCAGGTCGTCGACCGATTCAATGCGCGGGGCGCCCGCCTTGGCGGCTTGCAGCAAGGCATTGCCGCGCGGGTTGGTCACCATGCCGCGGCGCGCGTCGCGTCGTTCCGCAAGCAGGATCACCACGCCACCAATGATGAAGGCCAGCGCCACCGTGATCGGGTTGAACAGATGGGCCTTGATCCATTTGCCGAACACCAGCGCCAGCACGATGGCCGGCACGGTCGCCACGATCACGTTGATGGCAAAGCGCTGCGCTTTCGGGTCGGTCGTCAACCCGCTTAGCACGTTGGCGATGCGCCGGCGGAACTCCCAGCACACCGCCAGAATCGCGCCGAACTGGATCACGATCTCGAAGATCTTGCCCTTCTCGTCGTTGAAGTCGAGCAGCTGGCCGGCCAGGATCAGGTGGCCGGTGCTCGAAATGGGCAGAAACTCGGTCAGTCCTTCGACGATGCCGAGGATCACGGCTTTCAGGGCAAGTGCGATTTCCATGCGGATGGGATGGGTTGGGCGGGGACATGCCCGATATTGACGGGCCGATGCCTGTTTTTTGGCTCAGGGGCGATTGATCTTGACGTTGATGCCGTCGGACAAGATCGTGATTGTACCGGGCTCGACATCCGTTCCTGCAATGCGCAGCTGATCCGGACGAAAGGTGTAGAGCGCGTAGCCTTGCAGCAACTGTTCAGCCAGGATGCCGCCGAGTGCGTTGATCTGTCGGGAAAACTGGCCAGGCAGGCCCTGCACGTCGAACTGCTGCACCTCAGGATCCTGGAGCACCACCGAATGGCTCGGCGCGTCATAGCGCAAGCCGCTGTCGAGGGCAAAGCGGCCGGACAGTGCCTGGCGGAAGAACAGCTTGTTGTCGACCGTGGCGTCGAACTGCAGGTTAACGCGGTTGCGTACCGGGTCTAGCGTCAGGCGCGGGTTGGCAAGCTGGATGTCGAAGATGTCCAGGTAGCGCTTGTTGAACGGAAACTTGCGTTCGAGCGCCGACTGCAACTGGCTCTGCGAGAAGGTGTATTCATTGCGGAGGGAACCGCAGGCACCCAGCCAGGCGGTCAGCACCGCGGCGGCGATGGCGCCCGTGCAGCGCCTCCGGGACATCCGGATCATAGGGTCTCCGATGGATGGATTAGCGCGCGTCCGCTGGCTCTGTCCTTACGCGCCCAAAGTGCCCGGCGCAGTCAGGATTTCGAGTTGCGTCAGCCAGCGCAGCGCGGATTCGCGCGAGTCGCCGCACATTTCGGCGGACGGCTGCAGGCCGCCGCAGAAGGCGGGCCGGTCGGGGCGACCGAACACCGCGCATTTCGCATCCGGCAGCAGCTGCGCGCAGCGTACGCCCGCCGGTTTGCCGGCAGGCATGCCGGGTAATGGCGACGCGATCGACGGCGCAATGCAGCAAGCGCCACAGCCTTCGCGGCAAGCAAGGTGAGACTGGCAAGTCATGGCGATGGTTCAGTGGCGGTGGCGGAACAACGGGGGACTGCGGCAAAGCCGCCATTGTGCCCGAACGCAGGCGAGCCTCCCGGCCATTTGGCAGCCACCGTCCGTTATGGGCTTCACGCATCACCTGTTGTACGAGCGCCGCGTCCCAGGTTCGAGGCAGGGCGAACCCGAGTTGACCCCTGCAATATGGTCACCCTACATTACTGACCCATAAGTTATTAAAGCTTGCGCCCCGCCGCTCATCCCATCATGGCAACCCCCGGCAAGACCACCGCCACGGATCACTCCGCTCCCCGCAAGGACACCGAAGCCCCCCGCTGGAGCCGGCGCAAGGCCGCGCGCCCGCAGGAACTCGTCGCCGCGGCGCTCGAGCTGTTCGTGGAGCGCGGTTTTGCGGCCACCCGCCTGGAAGACGTGGCCGCCGCAGCCGGTGTCTCCAAGGGGACGGTGTACCTGTATTTCGCCAACAAGGAAGAACTGTTCAAGACCGTGGTGCGAGAGAACCTCGTGCCCGCGCTCGCCCGGGGCACGGACCTGGTCGACCGGTTCGAAGGCACGACGCCGGAACTGCTGCGCGAACTGCTGCGCGGCTGGTGGGGGCTGATCGGTGCCACGCCGGTGTCGGGGCTGACCAAGCTGATCATGGCGGAGTCCGGCAACTTCCCCGACATCGCGCGCTTCTACCAGGAAGAAGTCATGGTGCCCGGAGACGAGCTGTTCACACGCGTACTGGCGCGCGGCGTCGAGCGCGGCGAGTTCCGCGCCCTGCCGCCAAACCCGACGACCACGCTGGTCTGTGCGCCGCTGGTGTTCCTGATGCTGTGGCAACGCTCGTTCGGCCTCTATTCGCACAAGGAAATCGACCCGGATGCGTACCTCGACAACCTGCTCGAGACGCTGCTGTTCGGCCTGACTGCCGGCGAAACACGTGACCGTCCGCTGCCCCCGAAATCCGGGCCCTACATCTGGGAAAAGATCCGCGATGAAATGACTGCGCAGCGGCTGGGCCAGCGCACCGACGATCTGGACACGGTTGCCCCGGCGGCCACCGCACAACAAGACAAGACATGAAGCGAAACAAGAAGATCCTGATCGCCGTGCTTGGAGCCGTGGCGGTGCTGAGCGCAACGGCCGCCGTGCGCAAGATCAGCAGCGCGCGCCAGGCACCCACGCAGACCGCGGCGCCTTCGGTGGTGGAGTTCCTCCAGTCCGACCTGGTACAGGCCGGTGCACAGGACCTGCGGGTGGCACTGCCGCTGTCGGGCAGCCTGCGCGCACTGAACCAGGCTTCGGTCAAGGCCAAGCTCTCCGGCGAAGTGCTGCAGGTACTCGTGCGTGAAGGCGAGGCCGTGCGCGCCGGCCAGGTCATCGTGCGCATCGATCCGACCGAATACGAGGCCAAAGTTGCGCAGGCCCGTGGCCAGATGCTGGCGGCACGCGGGCAATACGAGAATTCGCGCCAGACCTGGGAGCGCAACCGCGAACTGGTCGGCAAAGGCTTCATCTCGAAGACCGCGTTCGACAACTACCAGTCCAACCTGGATGTGGCCCGCGCCAACCTCGATGCCGCGCAAGGCGGCCTGGCTGTCGCGCAGAAGGCGTTGAACGACACCGTGGTCAAGGCGCCGCTCGACGGCATGGTGGCCGCGCGCGCCGTGCAGCCTGGCGAGAAGGTATCGCCCGACACGCGCCTGATCGACGTGGTCGATTTGCGCGTACTGGAACTGGAAGCCCCGGTGCCGATGGCCGACGTGGCGCGCGCATCGGTGGGCCAGTCCGTACAGCTCGATGTGGAAGGCGCCGGGCAGTTTGCCGGCGCTCTCGTGCGCATCAACCCGGCCGTGAGCCAGGGGACGCGCAGCATCATGGTCTATGTGCGCGTGCAGAACGACGACGGCAAGCTGCGTGCCGGTATGTTCGCGCGGGGCGCGCTGGTGCTAGGCCAGCGCAGCGGTGTGGTGTCGGTGCCGGCTTCGGCGGTGCGCAGCGACGGCGAACGTGCTTTCGTCTATGTCATCGAGAACGGCGTCCTCGCCGAGCGCGCGGTGCAGACCGGCGTTCGCGATGAAGGCAGCGGCATGGTGGAAATCGTCTCGGGACTGACAACCGGTACCGAGGTCGTGCGCAACAACCTCGGCACGCTGCGCAGCGGCAGCCAGGTGCGCCGCGTGAAGGCCTGAGGACGCGCCGCCATGTGGTTCACCCGCCTGTCGATCCAGAACCCGGTGCTGGCCACCATGATGATGATGGCGTTCATCGTCGTGGGCCTGTTCTCGTACCAGCGCCTGCCGGTGGACCAGTTCCCCGATATCACCTTCCCGGTGGTGGTGGTGCAGACCGAGTATCCGGGTGCCGCCCCGGAATCGGTCGAGTCCGACGTCACGCGCAAGGTCGAGGAGATCGTCAACACCATCTCTGGCATTGACGAGATTTTCTCGCACTCTTATCAGGGCACCTCGGTCGTCGTCGTCAAGTTCGACCTGAGCGTCGATGTCGGACAGGCCGCGCAGGACGTGCGCGACAAGCTCGCACTGATCCGCCCGCAACTACGCGACGAGGTCAAAGAGCCGCGCGTGCTGCGCTACGATCCGACCGACGCGCCGATCTTCTACCTGTCCGTGTCCAACGCGCCGGGCGCGCAGCGCAGCCAGCGCGAGCTGACGACGATTGCCGACCAGATCGTGCGCAAGCGGTTGGAAACCGTGCGCGGCGTGGGTGCGATCAACATCGTCGGCGGGACCAAGCGCGAGGTAGAGATCCGCATCCGCCCCGCACAGCTCGAAGCGCTCGGCATCGGCATCGACCAGGTGATGAACGCGATCCGCAGCGAGAACCAGGAGCTGCCGGCCGGCGAACTGCGCTCGTCCTCCACCGAGACCGTGGTGCAGATCAAGGGCCGCGTGCCCACGCCGGACGCGTTCCGCCACATCATCGTCGCGCGCCGCGCGGGCCAGCCCGTCACGCTCGGCGAAATCGCAGATGTGCGCGACGGCCAGGAAGAGCAGGAAAGCCTGGCGCTGCTGGACGGCAAGCGCGCCCTCTTCCTCTCGGTGGTCAAGGCGCAGGGCCAGAATACGGTCGATACCGTCGATGGCCTGGTTCGCATGGCCGACGAGGTGCGCAAGCTTGTGCCCGCCGGCGTGCAGCTCACGGTGGTCAACGACACCGCGCGCGGCATCCGCAGCAGCGTGAAGGAAGTCCGGTCTACGTTGCTGGAAGGCGCGCTGCTGACGGTGGCGATCGTCTTCCTGTTCCTCGGTTCCTGGCGCAGCACGGTCATCACCGGGCTTACGCTGCCGATTGCGCTGATCGGCACCTTCGGCGTGATGTACCTGTGCGGCTTCACGCTTAACGTGATCACGCTGATGGCGCTGTCGCTGTGCGTGGGCCTGCTAATCGACGATGCGATCGTCGTGCGCGAGAACATCGTGCGCCACAACCTGATGGGCAAGGACCATCGCACGTCTTCGCTCGACGGCACGGCCGAAATCGGGCTGGCAGTTTTGGCCACCACGTTCTCGATCGTCGCGGTGTTCCTGCCCGTGGGCTTCATGGGCGGCATCATCGGGCGCTTCTTCCACCAGTTCGGCATCACCGTGGTGGCGGCCGTGCTGATCTCGATGTTCGTGTCCTTTACGCTGGACCCGATGCTGTCCTCGGTCTGGCACGACCCCGACCTGCACGGCACCGGCAACAAGACAAGCTGGTACGGCCGCACCATCGGCCGGCTGCTCGACTGGTTCTCGGCGCGCATGGATGCGCTGGGCCATGGCTACGCGGCCATGCTCGGCTGGGCGCTCAAGCACCGGCTGGCCACCACGCTGATCGCAATCGTCACGTTCTTTGGCAGCTTCGCGCTGGTACCGCTGATCGGCACAGAGTTCGTACCGGCTGCCGACCTTGGCGAAACACAGGTCGGCTTCATCACGCCCGTCGGCACCTCGATGGAAGTCACCGAGGCCAAGGTGCGGCAGGTCGAAGCGGCGCTCAAGACCTTCCCCGAAGTCGCCTATACCTACGCCACGATCAACGCGGGCAATACGTCCGGGCGCAACAATGCGCTGGTGTCGGTGCGGCTCGTCGATCGCCGCGCGCGCAAGCTGTCCACCGTGCAGCTGAACCCCAAGATCCGCGAGCGCCTGGGCAGCATTGCCGGCATCACGCTGACCATGGTCGGCATGCCGGACGGCGCGGGCGGCCAGAAGGCCGTGCAGGTGTCGATCCAAGGTGATGATCTTGACGAACTGCGGCGGCTGTCACAGGAAGCGAGCCGTCGCATGCTCGCGATTCGCGGCCTGGCGGACCTGGATTCGAGCATGAAGGACGACCGCCCCACCATCGAGGTGCGCATCCGGCGCCAGCTCGCGTCCGACCTCGGCGTCGGGGTCGCGCAGATCGGCAATGCGCTGCGGCCGCTGCTCGCGGGCGACGCCATCAGCTCGTGGCGCGCGCCGGACGACCAGAACTACGACGTGCGCGTGCGGCTGCCGCGCGATGCGCGCACGGGCCTCGCGGATCTCAACGCGCTGATGATCGCCAGCAACCAGACCAACGCCGACGGCACGCCGAAGATGGTGCCGCTGCGGCAGGTCGCCGAACTGGTGCAGACCACGGGCGCCAACCAGATCAGCCGCCGCGACCTGAACCGCGAAGTCGAACTGACCGCCAACACCGCCGGACGCTCGGCCGGCGAAGTGGCACGCGACGTCAAGGCAGCGCTCGACGGCATGACTTGGCCGGCCGGCTACAAGTACCGCTTCGGCGGCTCGACCAAGTCGATGAACGAGTCGTTCGGCTATGCGGTGTCGGCACTGGCGCTGGCCGTGATCTTTATCTACATGATCCTGGCCTCGCAGTTCGCGAGCTTCTTCCAGCCGATCGCGATCATGACGTCGCTGCCGCTCACGCTGATCGGCGTGTTCGCGGCGCTGCTGCTGTTCCGCTCGACGCTCAATATGTTCTCGATCATCGGCTTCATCATGCTGATGGGGCTGGTGACCAAGAACGCGATCCTGCTGGTGGACTTTGCCAATCAGGCGCGGCGCGGGCATGTGGACGGCGCCGACGGCCATGCGCCGCTCTCGCGCGAAGCGGCGCTGATCGAAGCCGCGCGCGTGCGGCTGCGCCCGATCCTGATGACCACGCTGGCGATGATCTTCGGCATGGTGCCCCTTGCCTTCAGCCTCGGCGAAGGCGCCGAGCAGCGCGCGCCGATGGGCCAGACGGTGATCGGAGGGATCATCACTTCGTCGATCCTGACGCTCGTGGTCGTTCCTGTGATTTATACGTATCTTGACGACTTTGCCACATGGCTCCGGGGCCGCTGGCATGGCAAAAACGCGGCGGCGGTGGCGACAACCGCAGAGGGGGGCGCGGCGGCCGTCGTACAACAGCGCAGCGCGGAATGAGCCGGACGACGCACCAGAGGGTTAAAATACTGGGTTTGACAAGTTTGTCCGGCCGTGGCACCGCGCGGCTGCGACGCGATGACCCACATAGCGGTCGGCATTGGTAAGGAATGGCAAGATGGATCTCGAAAAAGCCCGATTCAACATGATCGAACAGCAAATCCGCCCGTGGGACGTGCTGGACCAGGAAATCCTGGACCTGCTGGCGGTGGTCAAGCGCGAGGAATTCGTTCCCGCGGCCTACAAGGGCCTGGCCTTCGTCGACATGGAGATTCCGCTGCCGGGCGGCCAGAACATGCTGCCCCCCCGCGTGGAAGCCCGCATCCTGCAGGAACTGGCCGTGCGCAAGCATGAGAACGTGCTCGAAATCGGCGCCGGCTCCGGCTACATGGCCGCGCTGCTGGCCAACCGCGCACGTCATGTGCTGACCGTGGATATCGTTCCCGAACTCGTGACCCTGGCCCGCCAGAACCTGGCCAATGCCGGCGTCACCAATGTCGACGTGGCCGAAGGCAACGCCGCCGACGGCTGGGCCGCTGCTGCCCCGTACGACGTGATCTGCATCTCGGGCTCGCTGCCGGCCATCCCGCAGTCGATGCTGGCGCAGATCAAGGTCGGTGGCCGCATCGCCGCATTCGTCGGCTCGCTGCCGGTGATGGAAGCGCGCCTGGTCACGCGCCTGTCCGAGACCGAATACCAGGTCGTGAATCTGTTCGAGACCGCGGTCAAGCCGCTGGTCGGCGCGGCCCAGCCGTCGCAATTCCGGTTCTGAGGAAGCAGCATCATGCAGGTCATCCAACCCACCGAACTGGCCCAGTGGCTGGCTGATGCCAGCCGCGCCAAGCCGGTCCTGCTGGATGTGCGTGAGCCGTGGGAGGTGCAGACCTGCGCCATGCCCGGCATCACCCACATCCCCATGCGCGACATCCCGGCGCGCGCCGCCGAGCTGGACGAGGATGCGGACATCGTCTGCATCTGCCATCACGGCATGCGCAGCATGCAGGTGGCCGCGTTTCTCGAGCGCCAGGGCTACGCCAAGGTCTACAACCTCACCGGCGGCGTCGACGCCTGGGCGAGCCAGGTAGACCCGGCCATGCCGAAGTACTGAGAGGCCGAAGCCCCGCTTGGTTGCCGATCGCCCGCGAAGTCAAACCCAAACAAAAAATGACCGTTGGCCGCGCCTGTGCCGGCAACCTGGAGATGTGATGACGTTTGCGCCTTTCGCCGCGACCGGCAGGATGCGACTGGCAGTTGCGCTGTCCTTGTATGCGCTTCTGCAAGTGCCGACGGCCTCGGCCGCCGACCTGCTGCAGGTCTACCGCGATGCCCAGTCCAACGACGCCCAGTTCGCGAGCGCGCGCTCGCAACTGCTGGCCACGCGTGAAAAGCTGCCGCAGGGCCGGGCCGGACTGCTGCCGCTCGTCACGGGCACCGCTGGCGCCACGCGGACCAGGCTTGACCAGACCGCGGCGCTGGCGCAGGGGCTGCCCAGCGCCTCGGGGGTTCGGTTCTTCAACAACAACAACTGGGCGCTCCAACTGAGCCAGCCGCTGTTCCGCTGGGACCGCTGGGAAACCTACAAGCAGGGCGAACTGGCCGCGATGGCCGGCGAAGTCACGTTCCAGCAGGCGCAGCTCGATTTGATCACGCGGTCGGCGCAGGCCTACTTCGACGTGCTCACGGCGCAGGACAATCTCTATCTGGCCGGCGCGCAGAAGAAGGCCATCGGCGAGCAACTTGCGCAGGCGAAGCGCAACTTCGAGGTCGGCACCGCCACCATCACAGACGCCAACGATGCGCAGGCCCGCTACGACCTGGCCACGTCGACGGAGATCGCCGCGCAGAGCGCACTGGAAGTGGCCCGAGCCAACCTGCAGCAGATCACCGGCAAGCCCGTGGATGAGCTGCTCGGACTACGGCCCGAGGCGGATCTGCCGGCGCCAGTGCCTGCAGATTCCAATGCCTGGGCCGCGCAGGCCGAGGCCAGCAACCTCCAGGTTGGCCTGGCCAACTACAACCTCGAAACCGCCCAGCGCGAAACCAACAAGGCGAAAGCCGCGCACCTGCCTTCGGTAGACCTGGTGGCTTCCTACGGCTTCACCAACCAGACCGGCAGCGCCACGCAGACGATCTCGACGCACTACAACGCGTCGCAGATCGGCGTGCAGCTGAGCATGCCGATCTTCGCGGGCGGCCAGATCCAGTCGCGCGTACGTGAAACGATCGCACTGGCCGACAAGGCCGCCAGCGACCTCGAATTCGCGCGCCGCACGGCCGCGCAAAGCGCGCGCCAGAGCTATTCAGGCGTGTCCAACGGCCTCGCACAGGTCAAGGCGCTGGAAGCTGCCGAACGCTCGGCGCAGAGCGCGGTGGAATCGAACCAGCTCGGCTACGAGGTCGGCGTGCGCATCAACATCGATGTGCTGAACGCCGAGGCGCAACTGTTCCAGACGCGCGCCAACCTGGCCAAGGCACGCTATGACACGATCATGAACGGCCTGCGGCTGAAGGCCTCGACAGGCGTGCTGCAGGAAAACGATATCGTCCAGATCAACACGCTGCTGACATCGGCACCGGGAGCGATGTATCAGTTGCCGCAGAAGGCGAAGATCGGCGCCGTGACGGCGCCGTCGCCGGCCCCGATGTCTCGCCGCAACGGCCGGCGCGAAGCGCTGGCAACCGGCACGCCGCGCACCTGAAGAGAACGATCGACAAAACGAAATGGGCCGCAATGCGGCCTGTTTCGTTTGGGTGGCAGCCTAGTTCGCCCGAGTGCGCGACTCCACGCTAAGCAGCTGCCAGCGGATCGACGATGCGTCGGCCGGCGGATTCGGCACCCTGTACTCGCGCACCCGCAGCTTGTACGAGATGCCCGGCTCGAAATCGAGTCCTTCGATCGGGCCATACCAGAGCTGCCACGGCGCATCCGGCGACTCGCGCCAGCGATAGCAGGTCATGCGGCTCACACCGGTGCACTCCACGCGCTGCGAATCAATATAGACGGTCTTCTCTACACTGCCTGCGGCATCGACACGCGCGCCACGCTGGCCAACACCCTCGCGCTCGACAAACTGCAGCAGGTCCTCGCTGGCCGTTTTCCAGATGATCTGCCGCCCTGTGGAACCTGCCGAGGGCTGCGTGCCGACCGTCACGAACGGTGTCTGCATCGCCTTGAGCAGCGCCGACTCCAGCTCCATGCGCGGCGGCGGACAGGCCATGCGCGTACCGGCCACATGATCGAAGCGGATGCCGGTATCGGTCTTGCCGTAGCTGCCGGTAAAGCGGTTGCAGCCGCTCGTGCCGCTGACGGTGCCTTGCGCGGCGTCGATGCCGCTGTTGAACTCGAAGATGATGGGCTGGCCGTTGTCGCCATGCGGGATGTCGCGCAGCGTGCCGTCGGGCTGTTGCCAGCGGATCAGTTCCCAGCGACTGGGACCCGAGGATTGAGTCTGGTTGAGCGCGGGCGCGGTGGCGGGCGATTCCGGCGCGGGGCCTGTCGCGCAGGCGCCCAGTGCGCCAGCGAGCACGGCTGCCGCTGCGCCGCGTCGGGCGAACCGGAGGCAGGTATCACGGGTGAATGTCTGCATGGGTGTTGGCTCCTGTCGTAAGGCGAGCCGGGCAGGCAACTGACTGCCCGGCGCACCAGGTTGATGCCCCTTAGAGCCTGGGGCATTGCCGCGAATTCCCTGCGCGGCATGGATTGCGCGATGCCGGCTCAGGCGCCCAGCGCGGGCGCCACTGCGGCCAGCGTGCGCACGGTGGCACCGCGGTGCATGCCCGCAAACGTGCGTGCATGCGCGCGCATGTCGGCCAGCGCCGCGGCATCGGCGAGCAGGCCGGCCGCAGCCTGCATCAGCTCGTCGGCATTCGTCACGCGCCGGCATGCGCCGGCCGCGATCGCATCTTCCGTTGCCTGCGCAAAATTGAACGTATGCGGGCCGACCAGCACCGGCGTGCCCACTGCGCAGGACTCGATCAGGTTCTGCCCGCCGAGCGGCAGCAGGCTGCCGCCGACGAAGGCCAGGTCCGAGGCGGCAAAGTACATCGCCATCTCGCCCATCGAATCGCCGAGCACGATGTCGGCGGTGATGGGCCCAGCCAGCTTGTCGATATCCATTTCGCTGCGGCGCTGGACCGTGAAGCCCGCGCGCTCAGCCATGCTCGCCACCTCGTCAAAGCGTTGCGGATGTCGCGGCACAAGCAGCAGCGCAGGCCGTGGCGTCTGGCCACCCAACTGCGCCCAGCGAGACAGCGCATCGAGCAGCAACGGCTCCTCCCCTTCACGCGTGCTGGCCGCAGCGAGCACGGCACGGCCGCCGAAACCCTGACGCAAGCGATGGCCGCGCTCGACACCGGCTGGCGCCGGCTGCATGTCGAATTTGAGGTTGCCGGTGATCTGCACCGCATCAATGCCCAGCGCCTGGAACCGCTCCGCGTCACCGCTGGTCTGGGCCAGGACGCCGGCAAAGTCCGCGTACATGGCGGCTGCGGCGCGTCCAAAACGCACCGTGCGGCGGTAGCTGCGCGGCGACAGCCGAGCATTGACGAGGAACAGCGGCACGCCGGCACGGCGCGCACCGCGTACGAGATTCGGCCAGACCTCGGTTTCCATCAGCATGCCCGCCGCCGGCTGGAAATACCGCAGGAAACGACGCACCAGCCACGGCAGGTCATAGGGCAGATAGCACTGGAGTACGCGGGGCTCCTTGCCGAAAAGCTGCGCGCCGGTCTGCCGGCCGGTCGGCGTCATGTGCGTGAGCAGCAGCCGGTGGGACGGATAGGCGCCTAGCAGCGCCTCGACCAGCGGCTGTGCGGCGCGGGTCTCGCCCACGGACACCGCATGCACCCACAGCCATGGACCTTGCGCGGGCAGGTGTCCGTAGGCGCCGAGACGCTCGCCAACATGTTGAACGTATCCCGGCTCCTTGCGACCGCGCCATGCTAGCCGCAGCAGCGCCAGCGGCAGGACGACGACCCAAAGCAAGCTGTACAGAACGCGTAGCATCAGTTTCCTGTCCCGCGCACGCGGCACGTGGCCTGCCAGACTTCATCGACCGTGGGCACGACGCCGTCGTCGCCCACATTGGCGATGCGTTCGGACCAGTAGCCTTCAGTCTTCCAGCGCCAGGTGGCGGTATAAATTTCCACTGTGGGCCGGCACAATGCCGCGGCGATATGGACGAGCCCGGTATCGACCCCCACCACGACCTCTGCGCGGTTGATCAGCCCGAAGCCCTGCATGACAGAGAAGCGCGGGAGGACCTGCGCGCCGGGCACGCCTGCGGCAATCTCCTGCGCCGCACGGCGCTCCGCCTCATTGCCCCACGGCAGCAGCATCATGAGGCCATCCGCCTGCAGTCGTTGGCCGAGTGCATGCCAGTTTGCGACCGGCCACTTCTTCTTCGCGCCGGCGGTGGCATGGAAGCACACCGCAAAGCGTGCCGGTAGTTGGGCCCAGATCGGATCCTCGACATGGAGCGATTGCGCCGATACGCCGAAGAATTTCGGCGGCTCGGGCGGTGCCGTGCCCGTCAGTGCGGCGCCAAGCAGGCGCGAGCGGCGCACCGAATGCGCCTGGCGCGGGACGCGGACGGGATCGGTGTACAGCAGCCGCGCGACCGGCTCGTAGCCGGAGCCCTGCGTTCGGTTGCCAAGGCCGATGATCGGCGCATTGGCCGCCCGCGCGGCGACGCGCGCCACCACGGCGGTCTTCAGCAGCCCCTGGCTTTCGATCACTGCGTCATAGCGCTGCGCGCGCAACGCATCGCGAACCCCGCCGATCTCGTCCCAGATAGCCGACTGCCAAAAGCGCTTGCGCCAGCGGCGCAGCGCAAACGGAATCACGCGCGCCACGTCCGGCAGCAGGCGCACGAGGTCGACATAGCCCTCCTCCACCACCCAGTCGATCTGCGCGCCGGGCCATCTTGCGCGCAGATCATGGATCAGCGGCATGTTGTGGACAACATCGCCAAGCGACGAGACCTTGACCACGAGGATGCGCGGATTCGCTGGCAACACGAACGGCACCGCCTGCGTCACGGCCTGCGGCGCCGCCGGAGCGGCCATCGCCTCACGCATCTGCTCAGAACGGGAGCTTGGCATCAGGCTTTTCGGCCAGGATCACACGCTTGAATTCAGCCTGGATACGGGCCAGCGCTGCGTCGTTGTCAGCCTCGAAACGCATCACCACCACGGGCGTGGTGTTGGACGGGCGTGCCAGACCAAAGCCATCGGGATACTCCACGCGCACGCCATCGATGGTGATAACCTCGCGCGCGCCCTCGAACTTGGCGTTGGCCTTGATCTTGTCCAGCAGCGTGAACGGCTCGCCTTCCGCGCACTTGAGCTGCAGTTCCGGCGTGTTGTTGGCGTTCGGCAGCGCGTTCAGCACGGCGCTCGGATCGGTATGGCGTGACAGGATCTCGAGCAGGCGCGCGCCGGTGTACAGGCCATCGTCAAAGCCGTACCAGCGGTCCTTGAAGAACACGTGGCCGCTCATCTCGCCGGCGATCGGCGCGCCGGTTTCCTTGAGCTTGGCCTTGACCAGCGAATGGCCGGTCTTCCACATCAGCGGCTCGCCGCCGTGCGCGCGGATCCACGGTGCCAGCTTGCCGGTGCACTTGACGTCGTAGATCACCTGCGCGCCCGGATTGCGGCCAAGGATCTCTTCGGCGAACAGCATCAGTTGGCGGTCGGGGAAGATGACCTGGCCGTCCTTGGTCACCACGCCCAGGCGGTCGCCATCGCCGTCGAAGGCCAGGCCCAGCTCGCAATCGGTCTCGTGCAGGCACTTCATCAGGTCCCGCAGGTTTTCCACGTGGGCAGGATCGGGGTGATGGTTCGGGAAGTTGCCGTCGACGTCGCAGAACAGCTCGGTCACCTCGCAGCCCAGGCCGCGGAACAGGTCACCGACGAAGGCGCCTGCCACGCCGTTGCCGGCGTCGAGCGCGATCTTCATCGGGCGGGCCAGCTTCACGTCGCTCGTGATGCGATCAAGGTACTGCTGGCGCACATCGCATTGGCGGTAGGCACCTGCACCGTTGGCCAAGTTGCCCGCCTCGATGCGCTGGCGCAGACCCTGAATCTGCTCGCCGTAGATCGCCTTGCCGGCCAGCACCATCTTGAAGCCGTTGTAGTCCGGCGGATTGTGGCTGCCGGTGACCATGATGCCGGAAGTGGCCTTTACGCCATCCAGCTCGATGTTCGTGCCGAAATAGACCATCGGCGTCGCGACCATGCCGAGATCGATCACGTCCATGCCGGTGGCACGCAGGCCATCGACCAGGCCGCCGATGAGATCGGGCCCCGACAGACGGCCGTCGCGGCCGACTACTACGGCCTTCTCGCCAGCTTCCGCCGCCGCGGAGCCGAAGGACAGGCCGATCAGGTGGGCCACATCGCGGGTCAGCGTCTTACCGACGATGCCGCGGATGTCGTAGGCTTTGAAGATGCTGGGATCGATTTGCATAGGGGGGTTCCAGTGATTAGATTCTGCTGGCAGATGCTGTCCCGGCAGCGGGACGCCCGTTGCGCCAAAGGCGTTATTTTGCCGGATCGCGGAGATGGCCGGCGCTATAATCACGCCGCCGCCACCAAAGGTGCGCCGTTCTGCCGTCCGGCGGCCTTGTCGCGCTTGCTCTTGGCGCCCGGCGCGTTCGTGCGCGAGGCCAGCCTTACCTGTCCTGCCTGAACTGTCCTGCAATAAGCCAGCCACGGTCCCGTTTGCCCGGAATCCCTTGTCAGCCACAGCCGCCCGCCGCCCGCGCATTGCCTACCTGATCACGAATTCGGAGATCGGTGGAGCACAGGCGCATGTGGCAGACCTGATGCAAGCAATGCGCCAGCATGCCGATGTGACCTTGCTGGCGGGTGGCGACGGGCACCTGTTCGCCACGGCGCAGGCGGCTGGCATTCCGGCCATACGCTTGCGCACGCTGGACAATGCGCTCTCTCCGGTGCGCGCGGTTCGGACCCTCCGAGAGTTGAATACCGCACTGCGACAGGTTGCACCCGACATCATCCATGCCCACAGCGCCAAGGCAGGCGCACTTGGGCGCGTCGCCGGCAGGATGCTGGGGATTCCTGTGATCTATACGGTGCACGGCTTCGCCTTCAAGCCCGCCGCGCCTTGGCGCCAGCGCCTCGCGGCGCGCGTGGCGGAATGGTTGCTAGCACCTTTGACCACCCGACTGATCTGCGTGGCGGACGGTGAACGCGAACTGGCGCGTAGCCTGCCGATCGCCGCGTCGCGTATCAGCGTCATCCGCAATGGGCTGGACGATGTGACAGCGCGCGCCACTCCTGGCGAGCCGCTACGCCGCATCGCCATGGTGGCGCGCTTTGCCCGCCCCAAACGCCCCGACGTCCTTCTGGACGCCTTTGCGCAGGCCGGGCTGACGGATTGCGAACTGGTCATGGCGGGCGATGGGCCGCAACTGGCGGCCATCCGCGCTCGGGCACAGGCCTTGGCGCCAGCACGTGTGGGCCTGCCGGGCAGTGTCCATGACGTCCCGGGCCTGCTGGCCTCGGCACAGGTGTTCGTGCTGGTTTCGGACCATGAGGCCTTCCCCCTGTCCGTGCTGGAAGCCATGCGGGCCGGCTTGCCAGTGATCGCCAGCGACCTGCCCGGCATCCGCGAACAACTCGATGATGGGCGTTGTGGCATCCTGCTGGAAGACAACCGCCCGCAAACCCTGGCGCGCGCGCTTCAGGCGCTGGCCGCCGACGCGCCCCGGCGCGAGGCTCTCGGCCGCCTGGCACGCCAGCGCTGGGAGCAACAGTTCGGCCTGACGCGCATGATCCAGGCCACCTGGGCCGTCTACCAGGACACGCTCGTCAGCGCCCCGCGCTACCAAGCGTCCGCACGACAACGCCATGCAGAAAACTGACAGCCTGCGCCGGCCCGCGGCCAGCCGCGCCACCGGCTCCGAAACCATCCGCCGCGCCAGCCGCATGCTGGCATGGGCCCTGTTCGGATTGCTGTTGTTCGGCATCAACATCGCCCTGGCCGAACTGGCCCAGCGCGCCGGCTTCGTGACCTACGTCTTCCATCGCACGCTGGTGTGGTCGATCGCGCCGTACCTGGCGGCTTTCGTCCTGCTGCACCGCTCGCTGCACCTGCCGGCGATGGAAGGCAACAGCCTCGCGGGGCTGGCCGCCACGCTACCTTTCGCGGCGTTGCTGTTCGTGTTTGCCGGCTTCCACATCGAATATTCGCGCGGCGCCTTCCTGCTGGCCTACTTCACCACGCTGGCCTGGATCTGGTTCGGCTACCGGCATTTCGTGCGCAACT
Organism: Cupriavidus sp. C1SS-2L; assembly: GCF_057073735.1. Lineage (NCBI taxonomy): Bacteria > Pseudomonadati > Pseudomonadota > Betaproteobacteria > Burkholderiales > Burkholderiaceae > Cupriavidus > Cupriavidus sp. C1SS-2L. The sequence continues at coordinate 792,923 of NZ_CP172708.1, read as the reverse complement.
ATGTACCGGTCTTCGGCTATGCCGATGCTGCCGCGCTCGCTCAATTGGAAGCCATGCTCGCCATGCCCGGCGCGGCCCCGGCCGGCCGCACCCGCTTCCAGCCCATCAACTCGCTGGCCGAGGCCGTGAACTGCGACGGCCTGATGCTCGACCGCAACGCCGCGGCCGATCCCGAGCGTACCCGCGCCCTGGCCCAGTTAAAACTGAGCCATGTACGCATCTATTCGGTCGAGCGCGTCGGCGAGATGCTGACCGGCCGTGTGGGCCTGGCGCACATCGACGAGAATTTCCTCGACGATTACGCCGCGCATTACTTCTATGGCTACCTCAAGCGCGTGATCGACATCGGCACGGTAGTCTGCCTCGCTCCGCTTGCATTGCCGCTGGGACTGATCGTCGCGGCGGCCATCCGCCTGGAATCGCCGGGGCCTGCACTCTTCCGCCAGGTCCGCGCCGGCCTGCTGGGCAAACCCTTCACCATGCTCAAATTCCGCAGCATGGCTGTGGATAACTCAGGCAACGCGCAGTTTGCCGCGCGCCGGGACCCGCGGGTGACGGGCGTCGGCCGGTTCATCCGCAAATACCGACTCGATGAAATCCCGCAGCTGTGGAACGTGCTGATCGGCGACATGAGCCTGATCGGCCCCCGCCCTGAACAGATTCCGATGGTCGAGGACTTCGAGCGCACCATCGCCTACTACCCGTATCGCCATCTGGTGCGACCGGGTCTGTCCGGCTGGGCGCAGGTTCAGCAAGGGTATGTGGGCACGCACGAAGAAACCGTGACCAAGCTCAGCTACGACCTCTACTACGTCAAGCATTGCTCGTTTGCGCTGGACCTGCTGATTGCCCTGAAGACGATGCAGACGATCCTGACCGGGTACGGTGCCCGGTGACGGTGCAAGCATCGACCGGCATGCCCGCGCAACGGCCCATGCGGATCCTGCTACTTTGTACCGGCCTCAAGATGGGTGGCGCGGAACAGCAGATTGCCGCGCTTGCACGGCAATTCTTGCGTGACGGGCATGCGGTGGCAGTTGTAAGCCTGACGGCGGAGCAAGAGGTATCGTTGCCCGAGGGCGCCACTGTGCTGCACCTCGGCATGCGCAAGACTTTGCCGTCGTTTGCGAGGTCGCTATGGCGGCTGAATCGGTTTGTACGGCAGTGGCGACCCGATGTCATCCACGCCCATATGGTCCACGCCAATCTTGCTGCGCGAGTCCTCGCGGCAGTGACCGACGCACCGCAGGTGCTGTGCTCGGCGCACAGTGCGCGCGAAGGGGGACGGGTCCGCATGCTCGCCTATCGCCTGACCGACCGGTGGGCGGCGCTGACCACGCATGTCAGCGAGGCAGGACGACAGGCCATGATTGCAGCCGGCGCCGTCGCTCCGGAACGCATCCGCGTTGTGCCCAACGGCATCGACACCGCTCTTTTCCGTCCAGATCCAGCACGGCGGCAGTCGACGCGCGCAGCGTTGGGCGTGGACGCAGACACGCGAGTCATCATCAACGTGGGCCGGCTGGTGCCCGAGAAGGCCCAGCACGTTCTGATCGAAGCCTTTGCGCGATTGGTGCGCCAAGCAGATTCCGCAACGCCATCGGGAGCCAGGCGCTTGTTCATCGTAGGAGCGGGTCCGGTACGAAGCACGCTCGAGGCGACCATCGACCGCGTCGGCGTGCAGAGTGTCGTCACATTGCTGGGCATGCGCAACGACGTACCGGCGTTGCTCAATGCCGCCGACGTGTTCGCCTTGTCTTCCGATATTGAAGGCATGCCGCTTGTGATTGGCGAAGCGCTGGCCAGCGGCTGTGCCGTGGTGGCCACAGATGCGGCAGGCGTAGCGGAACTGCTCGGCGATGCCGGGAAGATCGTGCCTTGCGGTAACGTAGAGGCATTGGCTGACGCCCTCGACCGGGCCACGGAGTGCGGCGTCGGCACGTCAGGGGAACAGATGGCCCGACGTCAGCGCATTGTGGACAAGTTCAGCCTCGAAGCCGTCGCCCGGCAATGGATCGATTGCTACGCCGGGCTGGCCGGTGTAGCAGGCAACGGCATACCGGAGCCTGCGCGATGAGGAGACAAGTTGCGAGCAACCTCGCATGGATGCTGATGGAGCGCGGCCTGCAGGTCGCGGGCGGCATCGGCATCGTCGCCATGCTGGCACGGGGGCTGGGGCCGGAGGGATTTGCGCATTTCCAGTATGCGCAGGCCGTGGTGTATATCGCTGCGTCGGTGGCGTTGATTTGCGGTGGTGAAGTCGTGATTCCGCGGTTGGTGGCGAATACCGATCCGGTGGCGCAGCATCGGTTGGTGGTGCATGCGTTCGGGTTGAGGTTTGGGGCTGGGGTGTTGGCGTATCTGATGATGGGTACTTTCCTGTTCGTCACCAGACAAGAGGCAGAAGCATGGGCACCGGCATTAATACTTGGCCTAGCGGTCCTGTTGCGCGAGCCCTTCGGCGTAGCAACCGCATGGATGCAGGCGCGAACATGGGTACGTCCGAATACGGTGTTCAGTCTCGCGTCACTGAGTGCCAAGATCGGCTGTGTGGCACTACTGTTTTGGCTAGGCAGTCAAAGCGTTACCGCATTCGCGGGCGCCTTCGCGCTTGAGCCCGCCATCGCCGCTATCTTGCTGACTCATTACTATCTGGTGCGGGCTCCGCGGACGCGTGTAGAAGCCGATCCCTCATTGGCCCGCGAACTTTTTCATAGCGGCGCACTGTTCTGGGTCAGCTTCGTGCTGATGATGGCGTCACGCCGCGTCGACCAGCTTTTGCTCCAGCCGCTCGTGCCCCTGGACGAGTACGGCGCTTATGCGGCCAGCATGCAGGTATTGGACAATTTTGTGGTCGTCGCCAGCATACTGGCTGCGGGAATCGCTCCCACGTATGTCTATGCCCAGCCAACGCTGAATCAGGTGCGGCGAAATATCGTGAAGATTTCCGCGGGTATGCTGGCGATCGGGGCAACCGGTGCGCTTCTCATTGCCGCGAGCGCCAACTGGATCGTTCATCTGCTCTATGGCTCGGCGTTCGCATCGGCGGCAAATCTGCTGCAGCTTGCTGCTATCGCTTCCGCCCTGGTATTCGCAGATGTTGCCCTGACTTTGCTGCCGATTTATATGCGCCGTCCGCAATTAGTAGCCATCAAGTGGGGCATCGTATTTGCTTCCACCATCGCAATTGATGTTATTGCCATTCCAAAGCTAGGGGCGCGAGGCGCGATCCTAGGATATGCCGTGGCTAATCTATTGGCCGTCCTCTTCGGGATTGGAATCTGGCTACGCCAGGTACAGGGCACATCAACGACTCACGAGGCTCAGGCATGAGCCGACATGTTTGCTTCCTGACGGGAACGCTGAATGCCATGGCAGGTGCGGAAAGGATGACCGCCGTGATTGCCAACGGGCTGGCCGAACTCGGGCATACCGTCAGCATCCTGAGCCTGTGGGACCCGTCAAGCTGCTTCCCGCTGCATCCAAGTATCCGGCACGAGGCCTTGTTCGAGCATCGCCCCTCATTCAAGCGGAAGTACTTCGCGACCGTGGCCGGGATCCGCCGTTACTGCCGGACGCGCAAGGTCGATGTACTAGTGCAGGTTGACACCATGCTATCGCTGTTCACGCTGCCGGCTACGTTGGGCCTAGGTGTCAAGCAGATTGCGTGGGAGCATTGCCATTTTGATGAGGATCTTGGCAAGCCGGTCCGGCGATGGGCTCGAAGGCTGGCAGCGCGGTACTGCTCGTATGTGGTGGTGCTGACGGAGCGGGATCGCCGCCGGTGGCTGGGGGTACTGCGGCCCCACAGCAACGTCGTGGTGATTCCCAATCCCTTGCCGTTTCCGGTTCCCGAGACTCCAGCGCCCCGTCTAGGGACGACTGTACTCGCAATGGGTCGCCTGGTCGCCGCCAAGGGATTTGATGTGCTGCTGAATTCGTGGCGGGAGGTTGTGGCCGAGGAGCCAGAGTGGAAGCTGGTGATCCACGGCGAGGGTGAAGAGCGAACGTCACTTGCTGCCCTGATCGACAAGCTGGGGTTACAAAACAGTGTTAGCCTGCCGGGAATTTGTGACGATGTGGAACAGGCTTACCATTCGGCTTCAATTTTTTGCCTGAGTTCGCGTTATGAAGGCTTCGGCTTGGTGTTGATTGAAGCAATGGCGTTTGGCTTACCGGTCGTGTCGACGAATTGTGAGGCGGGGCCAAGAGAGATCATCGTAGACGGGGAGAATGCCGTTGTCGTGCCTTTGGGTGATGCCAAGGCGCTCGCTAGCGGCCTGCTGCGGGTAATTCGGAGGCCAGATGAGGCTGCAAGGCTGGGTCTGGGCGGTAGGAGAAGAGTGTCTAAGTTCAAGCTAGCCGCCATAGTCGAGCAATGGAATGGAATAACCAATTTCCAAGAAAACCGGAACTAGCGCCGCCACTCTCTTATAATCTCCGTCAATGCAGTTTTGGAGTTTATAGAAATGGTCAAGAAGGCAGCACTCTGCTTCTTCATCGTGGCTGCTTGCAGCCCGCACGCTAACGCTGTGACGCATGCAGATGCGGCGAAGCAGATCGGGAAGACGCTGGGCATTTCGCTTACAGACGATCGTGAGCACCTATATGGACTTTTCCCTTCTATCTTTCCCGGTGGCTATGAAGGTGTCGAGGATGTCGCCTATCCTGACAAGCAAGCGACGCTTGAGGAAATCGTCGTCACGCTGGTCCGATGGACTGGATGGGATACTGTTCGATACAGCCTTCGGATGGCGGAAAAGGTAAAGCCATATGTCACTCGTAAGGGCTTCCCGTACTATGCCCCGGACCCAACACCGCGATCGATCCCCAGCGTCGTTGTGGCCCTAGAGAGGGGGCTAATTAAGGAGGCCGATTTGCCGCGCCTTCAGAAGAAGGTTTCTGCAAGCGAAATTTCCTTGTTGTGTTCATTAGCCAAACGACTGAGGACTAATGCGCCACGAATCGGTACAGTTTCGTCAGACTATCAAACAGTACCGTTTCTCACCATGCCAACCGGCGATCCGTCACTCTTGTTGCTGCAGCCAGGGTTCACCGATTACAGATCACTCAAGGGCCGACAAGCAACGGTTGTCGATCTTGCCGCACCAAATATCCGGATTTTTAATCCCGGGTCCAAACTCTCGGGAGGCAAGCAGGATTATTTCCCTCTTGGAACGCTGCATTCCACACTTTCCGTGGGGGTATACACAGACAAAAACAGTTACAGTCACCAGTCTGAAGCGATCTACGGTGTAGCCGAAAATTCGTCCCCTACGGTCAATGCTGTGGGTATTTGGGGTTCCGCAAGTTCGCTAGCGGCGAAATCCCGCGTATGGGCTGGCTTCTTCTCGGCAGAAACGTCTAAAGGAGAGGACAAAGATGCTCAGATAGTCGGCCTCGAAGTTGACGCGTTGAACTATGCGAAACCAGGCGATGCGCCTAACGCTAGCAAGTCCGGAATTCAAGTCGTTGGAATTGGGACAGCATCTCTCACCAACGCGATAGAGATCATTGGGGCAGGCGCAGGGAAATGGGTGAACGGCATCAATTTCGCACCCGACGCAATAACGCCCCAAGGCGCCTATCTTGGCGCCTCTCCAAGTAATAGTCCGATTGCCAGAGGGATCGATCTCCAGAACGTCACCTTCACAGATGGAGCTCTACTGATTGGACAAAAATCTGCCATCACTTTTGCAAATAAGACTGGTGAGAAAAGCGCTATTCTCACAGATGATTCAAACCACTTACTTCTTCGCGCAGGAGAAAATGGCATTCGTTTCATCAATTCCACAAGCGACAAGGATCTACTGACTATCAAGTCAGACGGCGATCTGGTTAGCGGTTATGGATCCATGCGCGAGATGCGCGATGATACTGCTAGGCTGAAAATTGAAGTTGCAGCCTTAAACGTGGCCGTTAGTCGTCCGGGACTGCGCCGCTACCTCATGCCCGGCGCGTTGGTATTGTCAATGCTGATAAACCTAGCTTCAGTCGTCCTTCTATGGAGAGTCTGGAGAGGAAGAAATCCGCCTAGCACTCCGAAAGCTGCCTAGCCTTCGAGGCAGCTTTTGACCCAAGAATTCCGACTGAGTCTCGTCGATGAAGCCTGCAACTGAGCGCCATGGAAGCGGTAAAAGACAATTGGCAGCCGTCTGCATGACCTTTTATCAATGAAGGCGGCAGAGCCTCGCCCGGGGCGTTGGCAAGTTTCATTGGCGAGGACTTAAAGTACCGATGCACACATCGCCTTGCGCGAGCTCAGCCCCCCATTACCCGATTACCCGATTACCCGATTACCCGATTCCCGATTCCCCATTCCCCATTCCCCATTCCCCATTCCCCATTCCCCATTCCCCATTCCCCATTCCCCGATTCCCGATTCCCCGATTCCCCGATTCCCCGATTCCCCGATTCCCCGATTCCCCGATTCCCCATTCCCCGATTCCCCATTCCCCGATTCCCCGATTCCCCGATTCCCCGATTCCCCGATTCCCCGATTCCCCGATTCGCAACCAACTATAGACTCTACAGCCCTGAAAACCATCGCCTTCCTCGCCTCAGGAATCTTGCTGCATTGTGCATAATACACAGGTGCACTACGGTGAGAGCGAGAAAACCCAGAAATAGCATATTTTCGGGAACGCCTACGCGCCAACCGAGCACTCCAATCAGGCCCAACATCGCGTTGCTCCCGACTATAAATACTACCGTCAGTCCAGGCCGCGAATTCATGCGTAGCAGGATGTGGTGCACGTGAGTCCGATCAGCCGAAAGTGGATTCCTGCCAGAGATGACCCGCCGTCCAACCACCGCTAGTAGATCGATCAACAGAAATCCGACAACCCATAGCATCACCACCGGCGGAGCCGCTTTACCGAAATTGTATTGTGGTTGTGAAAGCTGTACGGAGAACCAGACGATGGCGTAGCCCAGTGCAAGACTGCCAGCATCCCCTAGAAATACGCGAAGCCTAGAAAAAAATACCTTGTTATGGAAATTGAAAAGCAGGAAACCAAAAATGGTGCCACACAAAATCAAGCATATCCGCTGCGCCATGAGGTTACCTAAGTCACCCGCGATTACCGCAAACCACGCGAACATTGCGAAGGCCAAGCCCCCAGCCAAACCATCCAATCCATCGCTCATGTTCATGGCATTAACAATGGCGAGCACCGCAAGCAAGGTTAGCGGAATCGACCAGTCGGCCAACATGATTTCCTTGTGCCCGAGCAAGTCGCCGAGAGACGACAGGTGGACTCCGCCCCACGAAGTCATCAAAATGGCGGAAAAGAACTGCACCGCCAGTCGAATCATTGGGGAAACTCCACGCAAATCGTCCATCATACCGACCAGCACCAGTGGCAAAATGCCGCCAAGCAACGCAGCATAAATGCCAAGCGGGCGTACAAGGGCCGCCATCATCAGTGCCAGAGCAAGGGTAATACCGATTCCGCCGACTAGTGGCACTACACCTGAATGGCGTTTACGCCCCCCTGGCCTGTCCACCAGATCAGCTGCGATTGCTATGGGCCGGACCAGTAAGATTGCGATCACACTGACAGCGAAGGCAAAGGCCGGAACCCAGAAATATTCGAACATGTTCCCGAAATCAAGGAGCAGAAGCTGTACCGTGCCGCGAAAGCCCACAGAACCTGCGGTAGGATGAAGAGCAGAAAAGCTTGGCAAGACTGTGCAGATGCCACCATAAATAACGCGCGTTGCGCCGGCTGTCGCGCCGGGCTTCATGCTCCACTACGGCGTCGACAGTCCAACTCACCTGCCACCCTTTCAAATGGGCACGCAAGCAAATGTCGACATCCTCGCAATAGAGATGGAAGCGCTCGTCAAAACCACCCAGATCGCGATAGGCAGCAACATCAAACATCAGACACATACCTGCCATCCAGTCAACGCGCTGGATGCGGTCGGCCCGGTAGTCCGCAACACACGTCCCACCCAGATGCCGGCCGAGCAGACGTCGAACCGTAGGCATACGACGCGCACTATCTTCCAGACCGCCAGCTGGATTAACAACTTTCGGGCCTGCAACACCGGGGGCAATATGCAACTGCCTGAGTAGCGCAGAAAAAGGATTACCCTCCAATCGGACGTCTGGATTCATCACACAAAAAAATCGGCCCCGAGCCAGTGCGAAGGCGGCGTTGTGGTTTGCACCAAAGCCCTTTGGCTCAACATTAACGACGTAATCGATTGATAAACCACTTCCGTCAAAACGGCTGGCATGCGGTGCGCCACAGTTTTCTGTGAGCACGACATGGATAGGCAACTCCCGGGAAACGGCGGCCAATTGCTCCATTAAGGGCTGCAAAAGCGCAGCCTGACCATGACTAACGATTGAAACAGTCAGCTGCGGATCGAAATCGCGGTGCATTCAATAGGCCCCCATGCGACCGAGCAGGCCGTGCCAGATACCCCGGAGCATCATGCCGCAGCGCCGCGCCCGCGGCGGAACTGTTAGGCCAAAGAACACCAAAAACTGCAAAAGCCTGCCAAATTGCGCAAGCCTCCAGTTCCAGGTCATTGGGGATTGCCGCAGCATATATACCGTATTCCTCAGCATGTAGTAATCACGCTGTGGCGAATGCACCGACACCTCGCGCCACCGACCGAACCAGACTTTAATAACACGGTCCCCCAGGACATGATGCAAATGTGCACCGCATATACCGAAAATCTGCCACCCCGCCATGCGAGCCCGCAGACACCATTCCGTGTCGACATGGTCGATGAAGAGACCTTCGTTCATTCCGCCGAGTGCGTCTATGACCGCCAAAGGTATCAAGCAACCGGAGGCAATCAAGAAATCCACCTCCATCATCTCGTCATTGCCGGAGCATCCCACCTGGCGAACTCGCCCCCAACGCACCCGTATGAACCTCCCAAAAGTGCCGGTCCGTCGGTCCACCGAAACTGGCCCTACCGCCGCAACGCGCGCGCCGCCTGCCGCTAGTTCGCACTGAGCATCGACTAGCCGATCCACCATATCCGGGGCGGGCAGACTATCCTGGTCGAACAGCACCACATATTCAAAACCGCTTGACCCAGCACGCACGATACCAATATTCTGGGCTGCAGCAATGCCCAGATTGGCCGCAAGCGGAACCAGTTGAATGCTCCTATCCCGAGTGAGTTCCTTGAGGCATTCAGCGAATTCCGGTCCGGATCCATTGTCAACCAGGAAGACCTTTCCGACCTGAGGCAAAAGCGCAAGCAGCAACTGCTGCAATGCGTTTTTCTCAGGCCGAAAGGTCACTACCACAGCGCCGACGCGCTCAGCATGGCGGAGCCTTTCCGGCATAGTGTCTGACACGCCAGAAACCCTCTGACTGCGTTGCCCCGCGCTTTCCATAATCGAGCAGCGCGCATTCATCCCCTTACAGATAGCCGCACAGACGCTGCATCACCATGTGACCAAAGATGGCATGAACATCTTCCGCGATTTGCATGTCGTCCACGTCCGCCCACAGCACATGGTGTGCAATTTCTTTCAGCTTGCCGCCCCGATATCCGCACAGGCCGAGTGTCACAGCGTCGTTGTCATTCGCGTACTGCACCGCGCGAATCACGTTCTCCGAATTGCCGCTGCCGGAGATGGCGATCACCAAATCACCTGGTGCCATGATGTTCTTCAGCTGTTCGACGAATACGTCCTGAAAGGAAATATCATTTGCATAGGCCATAACCAAGCCCATGTTATCGACCAGCGAGCGGCCGCGGAACGGCTTGCCGCCGTGCATGAACACACTCTTGTTCCAGTCGGTGATGAAGTGCAACGCGGTCATCGAGCTACCGCCGTTACCGAGCGTAATAATCTGTTTTCCAGCCTGCCACGCGTCAGCCACAACCTGAACCGCATGATCGATCTCATCGCGATCGATCACCGAGAGCTGTTTGATGAGCTTTCCTAGATAGGACTCAGCAATGCCTTTAGATGTAGTCATAATCAACCCTTTGCTATATATCGCTGTAATCTCAATGATAGAAAATGATGCGGCTGCCGAGCGGTTCAAAGCCAATCGGGATGGATCGCAAGTCGGGCAGCGCAGCCTTGATCCGTTCGTGTTTTTCCTTTGGCGCGTACAACATCAGGAAGCCCCCTGCACCGGCGCCAAGAATCTTTCCTCCGGTCGCACCGGCCCTGCAGGCGGCATCGTACCAGTCGTCGATAAATGAGGTGCTAATGCCACTGGTGATGCTCTTCTTGAGCATCCAGTTTTCATGGAGTATCTCGCCAAAAGCATCAACGTTGTTGTTCTGTAGTTCGTCTCGCATGTCGTATGCAAGCTGCACCATGCGCACCAGCGTTCGATGCTTGGCCTCATCGTTGGCAATGTCTTCCGACTGCTGCTTCAGCAGGGCCGACGCACTGCGAGTAATGCCGGTGTAGAACAGCAAAACATTGCTCTCCAATTCCTTCACAGTGCGCGGATCACAGATAAGCGGCGACACTACGACCGAATCGTCCGGACAGAACTCGATCAAATTGAAGCCACCAAACGCGGCGGCGTATTGGTCCTGCTTACCGATCGGTTCACCGCACATCTCGATCTCAATCTTGCAACTGTCTTCACCTAGCCGTTCGCTGGAAACATAGCGCCCTTTGAAGGCATTCAGGGCGTTCAATAACCCGACAGTGAACGAACTGGATGAACCCAGCCCGGTTCCCTTAGACGGGATGTCCGCGATGGTCGTAATTTCTACACCGCCCTGCAGTTCCAGCAAGTGCATACTCGCGCGCACCAGTCGATGCTCGATCTGGTCGACGGAACCGACTTCCTCATTCTTCGAGTAGGCGATTCGGATGCCATTGTCGAACTTCTTGTTGACGTTGACATAGACGTACTTGTCAATCGCCGTACTCAACACTGCACCTTTCTGTCTGCGATAGAAGGCTGGGAGGTCGCTACCACCTCCGACGAAGCTCATGCGAAGTGGGGTTCTGCTGATAATCATGCTATTAGGCTCCGTTCAGAGAGAATGCGTCCATATCGACAAGCCTGGCAGCGGTTGCCGATTCAGCTACAAATGGTACCTCCTCGACATTGCGGGCCTGGTATATAGCCTCCGCGGTCGATTCATCCAAGCCCCGCAGCCGGTACTCCCTCACGACTCTGGCACGCCGACGGTTCTCATCCAGATCCACAAAAAGACGGTGCTGCGCTGGCTGCCGAAGTGCCAGGGCCACGACGCCCTCAATGACAACAATGTCGTCAACTAGCAACTCGATTTGCTCCACATCCTGGACCTGCCGCCGTTGACGCTTGTGATAGCCAGGTAGCGACAGCGTGACCGCCCCACTCCGTTCGCGAAGTGCCTGCACGAAGGCCTCCAAGGCGGGTAAGTCATGCCTGCCTTCGACTCCTTCGCTGCGCTGCCCGTCGCTGCGCAGCCATCTGTCCGTTGATATCACGTGACAGCGCTTTCCTGCCATTTGCAGGCCTTCTCGCAACGCACTGGCAAAGGAGCTCTTGCCACTTCGCGATTGCCCACCGACGACGACCAGCTCACCGCAATTGATTGCGTGCGCCAAGGGCGTTACCAAGGCCATCAGCTTCGGGTGAGTTTCGAGAATGAAATCGACTGCCGCAGGCAAGTCCGGAACGATGTAATCGGGCGTCACCCAGTACTTCTGATCCATACCAGCATAGCCAGTCTCGACCAAGATGGAACGCACCCCAGCGCGTCGCGCGGCAAGCAGATCGGATGTTGTATCGCCGATCATCCACGACCGTTCGCGGGAGACATTAAGTTCGCGCACAGCCGCCTCGATCATGCCGGTCTTCGGCTTGCGGCATTCGCAGTCAATCTTCAATTCTGCCACTTCTCCCGCGAAGCCCATATCGGGATGATGTGGACAGTAGTAGATTCTATCTACGAAGGCGCCTTCGCGGCCCAGCAACGTCTCAAGCTTGTTGTGGATCTGCCGCAGTGTGTCAGATGAGCATTCCCCTCTCGCCACCACAGGCTGATTGGTCACCACGCACACTCGGTGCTCGGAGCGATTGAGCCGGCGAATGGCCTGCTCAACACCCGGCAGCAACTCTAGCTGCTCGGGTGAATTCAGATGATCGACCTCGCGATTCAAGGTGCCATCGCGATCGAGGAACACCGCCATCTGCTTGGTGTCCAACGCAGCGCGGTGGATGCGTCCTGAACTGAAATCGGAACACACCTTGTCGATGCGCGTCGGCGTACCGCAGTCTTTGATGTACTCGGGGCTGTTATAGCCACGCAGTGTCAGTCCGCGCTGAATCATCGCAGGGAACAGCTCCTTGCCAAAATCCAGCATGCCCTCGTGGCCGCGCCAGGGCTCTAAGGCCGATCGGCGCAACCAGTAAAGAGCCGCATTAACCAAGTTAGGGTAATAGCGACCGGTGTCGTGTGGATAAGGGTAGAAGCCGGACACATTGCCATCCTCATCGATCTCCACCAGGTCCGAGTCCTGAGGGTGGTCGTTGGGGTGCAGGAACAGCGTGGCTGCGACGTCCCGTCCAGCTGCGTGATACCGGTGGAATCGATCCAGGTCCACTTCCAGCATGGTATCGCCATACATCAGCAGAAACTCTTCGTCGAGGCGCTCCAGGATCTGCAGCACGGCTCCGGCGGTCCCGCGAGGCTCGCCATCGTCGATGCACTCGATCTGCAGGCCCCAATTGTCCTTGCTTGCGCAGTACTCAGCGATACTTTCGGCGCGGTAGTTCACCAAGATCAGCACACGTTCGAAGCCGAATCGCTTGGCAAGCAATATCTGCCGCTCCAGCAGTGGGACGCCGCATACGTCAATCAACGGCTTGGGTAGATCGCCGAGTCGCTCGCGTAGCCGGGTGCCCTTACCACCCGCCAGAATTACGACCTGCTTCATCCCCGCGACGCCTCCTGAGCCACAATCTGGCGCACCGCTTTGCGCACGGCCTCAGACGAACCCAGCTTGGGCTTCCAACCCAGAGCCTTGAGCTTATCGACCGAGTAAACGAAGCGAGGTACGTCGCCAACCCATCCCTTATTACCCTCGCCGTAGGTAATGCTGGCACCCGGCGAGCATTCGCGCACCGTTTCCTCTGCGATGAATCGCACGGTCACACCCTCGTCGCCGGCACCGATATTGAACACCGCAACTTTCTCGGTAGCGGCCTCGCGAATAAACAGCATCGCGTCCACAAGTTCCTCAACGTGCAAGTACCCCTTCTGTTGTGTGCCGTTACCGAGTACATCGAGGTTGCCGGGTGTGACAGCCAGCTTGCGCACGAAGTCCAGCATGACGCCATGGGTAGCGGGCACGCCGATCACATTGGGGAATCGAAACATAAAGGCGCGCTGCAAATGGCTTTCCGCCGCCGCACTGATTGCGGCCTCCGAGGCCAGCTTCATCGCACCGTAATTGGAGATGGGCAGTAGCGGGCCGATTTCCTCAACTAAAGGGCGATCGCCCAAATCGCCATAGATCGCTGAGCTGGATGCGAAGGCAATCACAGGCACCTTGGCTGCCTTCATCAGTTCCAGGGTGTTGAAGGTGGTCATGAAGGTATCGCGCAGATCGACATTCGCATCATGAACGCCCGCTGGGATATCGGAGTTGGCCGCCATGTGCCAGACCTCGGTGATCGGATCGCGCGCATGAAAGGCGTTGAAGACGGCACGATAGGTTTCGAGGTCTGCCATATCAACCTCTGCAAACCCGAAGCATGGATGATCGATGACCTTGGCGAGGTTTTCGCGTGTTCCTCGGCACAGGTTGTCCACGCCGAAAACCGTATATCCTTTTCCGATCAGTTGCTCAGCCAGATTGCAGCCGACGAATCCGGCAATGCCAGTAATCAAAATACTCACGTTACCCTGCTCTGATTTGTTGGTATATCAAGCGCGTGCCGATGTCCGGCCGCGCGCCATAAATTCAGTTCACCCTCAAGCCGCAATCGATTCCCTGCCCTGACTGAGCAATTCCAATCTGGCGAGAATAAGGTCCTCGATCCGCCGCGCCATTCCCTCCTCTGATGGAAAGCTGTCGACGAAGGCTAGTCCCTTCTCGCGACGGTCCAACAGTTCGGCCGGATTGGCGATCAATTCAGCGATCTGCTCAGCCATTCGCCTTGGCTGAGGATTCGCCAGGAGCGCAATGTCGCTGCGGCCGGCATAGTTTACGGCGTTGTCGCCACGCTCCAGATCGATTACAGGCAGACCGCAAGCCATCATCTCATAGGGAATAAGGCTTGGATTCGTGGTCGAGAAGACGAGGCCAACATCGCCATCCGAATACATCTGGGCCAGATCATTCAGCGTAGGCAGTACTTCGCGGACAGTGACCGGAAAATCGTAGGATTGCTTGTTTGCGTGTTGGGAACCAAACATGACGATTTCCACGTCGGGGCGCATGCGATGGAATTCACGTAACGCCATGACACCCAGTTCGAAACAGCGGCGCGGCATCTCTGGCTTCGCGAAGAATACGACATTGCGGTTCGCTTTGCTTCGTGCCCGGGGATAGTAAATGGAACGATCGACCGGGAACTGGAAATGGTCCGCAGCGGCGTTGAAATCGCGTCGCAGCATCACCTCGGGCCATGGCCCGGAAGTAATGTGGTACAGCCCCAATCGGTAGGTATTTTCGGCTAGCACATATTCAGTACCCATCGGCGAGAAGGCAGGCTCAAAGTCCTGCACAAAGTACATGATCTCTTTGGCCGTACCACGCGCTGTCAGCGCGGCATTGACTGTTGACCAGTGTGTGGCGAACACCACGTCACAGGGGTGAATCTTGCCCTCGAACAGGTAGACCGGACAGTCTATCGGGTAGAAGTGCTCTTGGATTTGCCTCTTAATATCTGCAGGATTTTTCTCGATGCCTATGAAATACAGGCTCACCTGATGACCAAATTGGGTCAGGAAATAAGCCGCGCGCAAGATGTTACGATGGCCGCCCCCGCCAATAATCAGTCCCGGGATAACCCAAGCAATGCGCAGCCTGCCTGGGGACAACGCGGTTGATGCGACCGAAAGCATCTCGGCGTCTTCGACCGCCGAGGCCACCGGCGGCGCAAGCTGATAGATTTCGGAAGCCGCCTTGGCAACTTGCTGGATAGCAAAACGCCCCATAGCTGTGATGCGGGCTTTCTCGCCGATCAACTTGCGCAATTCCTCCGACGCAGCGAGTCTGGACAAAGCGTCCATCCACTCGTCATGCGAACGCACTATGAAACCATCAACGTCGTTCTCGATTGCTCGGGCGAAAGTATCGCTAGCGCTCGCAATCGTGGGAATGCCGAGCAGCCCCGCCTCGAAGAACTTCAACTCACTCTTGCCGTGACAAAACACACTGCTCAGATCCAGCGGTGCAATATTGATATCGCATTCACCTAGCACACGGAGCATTGTCTTGTATGGCTGAAAGCCCATGCGTTCGATCCTAGGCCCAAATACCTCCCAGCGCGACTCGAGGTCGAGGAATCCCACCACGCGTAAGACAGTCTTGGGATTGGCCTGCATCACCTCGAACAGTGCGTCCGCGCACTGTGCAAAGTCGGCCTGATGCGTGCGGCTACCACTAAAGTAGCCGATGCGGATAACATCCTTATCGATGGTGGATTTTTCGAAGAGTTCAGCAGCAATCTGCTGCTGAACCTCGTTGATCGAATTGGGGACCACAACCGCTGCCTTGCCCAAATTCTCGACGCGTGCCCGGAGATACTCTGTTGGCACGGTCACCAAATCAGCGGCCAGAAGAAGTTCTCGATAGTGATGAACACTGTCTACATAATGCGTCTGCTCTGCCTCTGGCAGCATGCGGAAACCGTCGATCTGGTCGATGATTTCGGGCTCGAATACCAGATCATCCACATCGAAGACGACCTTAATGCCGCGCACCTTCGCGTACTTCAGAAATTCTTCGATGCCGACACTCAAATCATAGGGAGCGCGGAACAGCACCACCACATTGGACTTGACGTTCTGCGTTGACAAAGAACCGATGCGCTCATAAGGCATAACGTGAATGCGATAGCCCATCGCTTCAAGGCCTTCGGCGAGGTTGTAGACGCGGTATCGCTTGGATTCGCCTTCCCAGCAACCGATGGCAAAGACTACGTCGAAGTGCTGGTTCGCGATTGCGGAATCGCCCTCGACCTGCCCAGCGCTCATCACCGATTGGACACCACTCCACCCGTCCTTACCCAATCGGCGACGAATTGCGCCTGTAAGCGCTCGCGTGCCATGCATCCGTTGGTATTCTCGCGCCTTGCGCAATATTCTTAGCGGCTGGCGCAGCTTGCCACCGACGGAGCGATAAGGCGCGGTAATGCGCCAGCTAGTCGACTCCTTCATCGCAGCGATGACATCGGCGAGATACTGGTTGTCACCGCGTTGGAGTTCGAGAGCGCGGCGCAACTCTACCGTGCTGCGCGGCACCCGCCTTTCCTCAACCAGCGAACTGTTCAGCACTGCAGCCTCGGCGCGCAAAGCATCAACCTCTCGCTGCAATTCGACCGATTTGGCCTGCAGCGCTTTGTCACTGGCTCGCAGGGCTACCACCTCGGCACGGAGGGTCTCCAGAGTGCTGGTCTTCTCGCTCAACTCTGCCCCTAGAGCGGTCAGCTGTTCTTTCAGACGGTCCTCCGCCTTGTGCAAGATATCGACATCGCGCTCAAGCAAGTTGACGTACTTATCGTCTCCGATTACCAGCACTGGGGCGATGCCCGCCGCGATCGCACGACTCGACGAAGCCGACGCCACTGCGATGAAGTAGTCTGCCTGCGCAAGCGTGTACTGGTCCTTCAGTGGCAGAATCTGGTCGATACGGCTGGGCTCGCTGTCAGTGATCAGCGAGGAGAAGTGGTTGTTTTCAAAATAAAAGCGCACCTGCGGAAAGCTGTCCAGCAGCAGCTCGCGAAACTCTTGCTCCGAGAATTCTTTAGTATGGAAATGGGTGCGTTTCTGCTCCAGCGCACGCGGCGTGGAAATAATCAACACACCGTCTTCCTTCAAGGCACGCCGAATGCACTGGATCACTTCACGTTGAGCATCCACATGCTCGATCAGCTCGAAACAGGTGACCACATCGAAGCGCTCACCAAAATCGAAGTCAGTAGCCGAGGCCACCTCAAAGGTCAGCTTCTCCTGTGCGTAGAATTGCTTGGCATGGCCAATTGCATCCGAAGATAAGTCAAAAGCGCGTACGCTTGCGGCGCCATTTTGAGCCATCCAACGCGAGCCATAACCGACGCCGCAACCCACGTCTAATACCCGCTTGCCCTGAATCCACTGCGAGGCAAAGGCGTACCGGGCAACGTGCTCCTGATACATCTTCTCTGCAAACAGCGGCTCACAATTGTCCGCCTCGGGAACGATGCGCTCCCCTGTGAATTGAATCATTTAGTGCACCTGTCCCTAATTAACGATCTGACATTCGATTCTTGCGCCCAACGCGGCAATGCCGCCATCGTCGATCAGCCGATCCGGCACGATCGTAAATTTGAGCGCTTCATAGAAGATGTCGACCAGTTTCGGCGTAGCTCGCATGTCGTACTGGCAGTCGAAGACAGCGATATAGCTGCCTGCATTGAGTGCCAGGGGAATCTCAAACGTGACCGAATAAATGTCGCCGGCTGCCGCGCTCTCGATCATCTGATCGCGGCAGAGCAAATTAGTGTGGTAGCAATCGACCCCAGTCGCAGTGGTGATCATCATGCCCATGATCACGTTCGGCGTATCCGCGTCAAAGCGGACGCGAGCGCGGAAGTGGGCGATATCCCCTTGCTCAAAGGCAAGGTTACGGTAGTCGTGTCCAACGATACCCACATCGAGGATCTGCCCTTGCGGACGCGCTTCTCCGCCGAGGTCGCGGGATCGCATAAGTTCCCCAGCGGCCGCGCCGATCTCCGACGCACCAATAGACGCGGCAGAGCCTGCCGCCTTGTCCGGCTCAACCGCAGCATTGCCGGTGTCCAGCGAGAACAGCAGCTTATTGTAGCGCTCTGAAACCGTCTTCGCGGGCCCTACCTGGACTGCACGACCGCCGTCAATGAGCACGGCTCGATCACAGATTTGGTTGATGGTGTGTGTGGAATGGGACACAAACAGAATTGTTGCACCGCTTTCCTTGATCTCCTGGATCCGGCGAATGCACTTGAGTTGGAACAACTCATCCCCTACTGCCAGCGCCTCATCCACAATTAAGATATCCGGGTCGAAATTGATCGCCACCGCAAAAGCGAGCCGCATGATCATGCCGCTCGAATAATGCTTGACCGGCTGATGGATGAACTCACCAAGGGCCGCAAAATCGATGATGACATCCATTTTTCGCGACAACTCGGCATCCGACATACCGAGCACGGCCGCGCTCATTCGGATGTTCTCAAGTCCGGTAAACTCCGGGTTCAACCCTGCACCCAATTCGAGTAGTGCAGTGATGCGACCAGTGGTTTCGATACTTCCCGAAGTGGGCGTTAGAACCCCTGAGATTAGCTGCAGCAGTGTCGACTTGCCAGCACCGTTTCGCCCAACAATTCCGAAAGTCTCACCGCGCTGGATGGTCAGGTTGACGTCCCTTAGCGCCCAGAACTCACGAAAGAACTGGCGTTTTCCCATGGCAAGCCCCTGCCACAATCGGTGACGGGGAGAGTCATAAATCTCATAGCGTTTGCTCAAGCCCGCAATGCGGATGGCAACATCCTGATCAGCTTCACTCATGCCCTACTGGCTCCAGGAAATTACATGACATCGGCGAACGCGTGACGAGTGCGGCGGAACCAGAAGAGGCCCGCTACGGCAACAAGAAGGCTGATACCAAGGTGATACGGATATAAATGCAATCCATCAAGCCGCCCCCAGATCAACAGGTCACGGGTATTCTCAATATAGAACGCAAGTGGATTTAGCTGGGCCAGCAGCCGTAGCTTCTCTGGCAGAGCATCGCTAGGATAAAACACCGGGGAAAGGAACATCAGTACTGACACAAGAATCCCCACTGCCTGCGAAACATCCCGCAGAAACACCCCAAGCGACGCCAGGAACCACGTGAGGCCCGCTGCCAGAAGCACAAGTGGCAGCAGCAAGAAGGGGAACAGCAAAACAGTCCATGGCAATATGCCACTGACCACAATACGAAACACCAGCAGCACACAAAGGCTAATGGCAGCGCCGAAAAGAGCGTTTGCCAGTGCAACCCAAGTCAACGCCTCCAGCGGAAATACCACCTTCTTGACATAGTTCGGATTATCGAGGATTAGGCGCGGCGCACGGTTAATCGTTTCCGCAAAAAAATTGAAGACAATAAGTCCTGCGAACATCAGGGTCGCGAACTCAGTCTTGCTACCAGTTCCGCCAGTCCAGCGTGATTTGAAGATAACGCTAAAGACGAGCGTGTAGACTGACAACATCAGAATCGGCGTCAGCACAGTCCAAAGGGCCCCGAGGAAGGAGCCTTTGTACTTGGCAACAATCTCACGCACCGCCATCTGGCGAACCAGGTTCTGATTGCGAGTCAGGCTAGTAAAAACACCGGTAAATATGCCGCCACGGCGAACGTGGTCGCGTACTTGGACGTCAATTGTCGCCATCAGGCAAACACCTCCGCCTCAGCAAGAGATTTTCCGGCGGCGTCTTTGGCCGCAAGTAGTGGCTGACCTTCGATCGGCCACTCGATCCCAATATCCGAGTCGTTCCACAACAAACTGCGCTCGTGCTCCGGATGCCAATAGTCCGTCGTTTTATACAGAAACTCAGCCGAATCAGAGACAACTAAGAAGCCATGGGCGAACCCTTCCGGCACCCAGAGTTGGCGCTTGTTCTCGGCGGATAGGGTAACGCCCACCCACTTCCCGAAGGTCTGCGAACTCTTGCGCAAATCGACAGCAACGTCATACACGGCGCCCGACACTACTCTCACCAGCTTGCCCTGCGGATGCTGAATTTGATAGTGCAGCCCGCGCAGTACATTACGAGCAGAGCGCGAGTGATTGTCTTGCAAAAATTCGCGCTTCAAACCCGTCGCTTCCTCGAAGCTGCGCGCATTGAAGCTTTCGAGAAAGAATCCTCGATCATCGCCAAAGACTTTTGGCTCGAGAATCAGCACATCCGGAATGGCGGTCCGCGTTACGGTTAGATTCATAGCTATCGATTCAATTCTGCTTACTTAATCGGCTCAGCCACAATGCGCTGCAGATACTTTCCATATCCGTTTTTGGCCAGCGGCGTCGCAAGCGACAGCAGTTGCTCGGCGCCGATCCACTTGCTCCGATAAGCAATTTCCTCCGGACACGCCACCATCAACCCCTGCCGATTCTGCAACGTAGCAATAAAGCTCGCAGCTTCCAGCAGCGAGTCATGTGTGCCGGTATCCAGCCACGCATAACCCCGCCCCATGATCTCAACATCGAGTTGCCCCTGGGACAGGTACCGTTTGTTGACATCAGTAATCTCGAGCTCACCGCGAGCCGACGGCTTGATATCAGCCGCGATATCGCAGACCTGGTTGTCGTAGAAGTACAGGCCCGTCACCGCATAGTTGGAACGCGGCTTGAGCGGCTTTTCCTCGAGCGACAGAGCACGGAAATTCTGGTCGAACTCGACGACGCCATATCGCTCCGGGTCGTGCACGTGATACGCAAAAACCGTTGCACCCTGGGACTGGTCTGCGGACCGCGCGAGCTGGCTGACCAGGTCGTGCCCATGGAAGATGTTGTCGCCCAGGATCAGCGTACTTGGGTCGTTACCGACAAAATCGCGTCCAATGATGAACGCCTGTGCCAATCCGTCCGGCGATGGCTGCACCGCATACTGCAGATTGAGGCCCCACTTGCTCCCGTCACCGAGCATGTCAGAAAAGCGAGGCGTATCTTCCGGCGTGGAAATAATCAGAATGTCCCGGATCCCCGCCAGCATCAGCGTGGACAGCGGGTAATAAATCATCGGCTTGTCATACACCGGCAGCAGCTGTTTGGATACAGACCGCGTGATGGGATAGAGCCGCGTGCCGGAGCCCCCGGCCAGGATGATGCCTTTGCGCATAGTGATCACTTTTACGGAAGGATCTGATCCAGCAGGAAATGCACGCCCTGCTTCCAGTCCGGTAGATGAATGCCGAAAATTTCCTGCACGCGCGTTGTGTCCAATCGCGAATTGGACGGGCGCGGCGCCGGCAGCGGATACGCCGTGGCGGGAATGGCTTCAATTTGTTCGGGATCGGCCTTGAGCTCCACACCGCGCGCTTTCGCATAGCGAAGCACCTCGGTGGCGTAGCCGTGCCAAGTCGTCTCACCGGCTGCCGCCAAGTGGTACACGCCACCAGCAAACGCCTGACGATCGCCGTCCAGCCAGTGACGAGCTACGATCTGCGCGCTGACATCTGCGATCAGCGATGCCGTGGTCGGCGCGCCAAACTGGTCAGCGATGACTCGCAGGCTATCGCGCTCCTTGCCAAGGCGCAGCATCGTTTTGGCAAAGTTGCCGCCATGCGCACCTGCTACCCAGCACGTGCGCAGCACGAGGGCCTGCGCGCCGGCCGCGGCAATGGCCTGTTCGCCAGCGAGCTTACTCCTGCCATAGACGGATTGCGGATTGACCGCATCGGTCTCGACGTAAGCGCCGTCCTTGGTACCGTCGAATACGTAATCTGTCGAATAGTGCACCAGAAGACTGCCAAGTGCTTTCGCCTCTTCCGCCAGGATACCGGCCGCAGTGCCATTGATGGCGAATGCGAGCTCAGCATCGGTTTCCGCCTTGTCGACCGCCGTATAGGCCGCCGGATTGACAATGACGTCCGGACGGTACTCGCGCACCACGCGGCGCAAATCATCAGGATTTGCCAAGTCACAGGCGGAACGATCCAGCGCCACCACATTGCCCAGCGGCACCAGGCTGCGACGCAGTTCGAATCCAACCTGGCCGTTGCAACCAGTTACGAGAAGAGTCGGCACCGTACGCTTACGCTGCATATTGCTTCGCCACCCAGTTCCGATACTCGCCCGACATCACGTCCTGCACCCACGCCTGGTTGTCGAGATACCACTGCACCGTCTTGCGCAGCCCCGTCTCGAAGGTTTCGGCCGGCTTCCAGCCGAGTTCGCGCTCCAGCTTGCGGGCGTCGATCGCGTAGCGGCGATCGTGTCCCGGGCGATCCTTCACGAAGGTGATCTGGTCACGGTAGGAGCCGGCAGCCTTGGGCTTGAGCTCGTCGAGCAGATCGCACAGCGTGTGGACGACGTCGAGATTGGTCTTCTCGTTCCAGCCGCCTACGTTGTAGGTTTCACCGAGTCGGCCGCGAGCAAGCACCTCGCGGATGGCGGAGCAGTGGTCGCCCACGTACAGCCAATCACGGACATTGAGGCCGTCGCCGTAGACAGGCAGGGGCTTTCCCGCCAGTGCGTTGGCGATGATCAGCGGGATCAGCTTCTCGGGGAAATGGTAGGGCCCGTAATTGTTCGAGCAGTTGGTCGTCAGGACCGGCAGGCCGTAGGTGTGATGGTAGGCCCGAACCAGATGGTCCGAGGCCGCCTTTGACGCCGAGTACGGGCTGTTCGGCGCGTACGGGGTAGTTTCCGAGAACTGGGGATCGTCCTCGCTCAACGAACCGAATACTTCATCGGTCGAAACGTGGAGAAAACGGAATGCGGACTTGGCCGGCTCTTCCAGCGCGCCCCAATAGGCGCGCGCGGCTTCGAGCAGCGTGAAGGTGCCGACAATATTGGTCTGGATAAACTCGCCTGGACCATGGATAGAACGGTCAACATGGCTTTCGGCGGCGAAATGCACCACCGCACGCGGCTTATAGGTAGCAAACAGCTTGTCCAGCGCGGCACGGTCGCAGATATCCGTCTGCGAGAATACGTGGCGGCTGTCATCATCCAGCGACGCCAGGGTCTTGCGATTGCCCGCGTACGTCAGCTTGTCGACGTTGACTACGCCATCGGCGGTCTTATCCCGCAGCCATGCCAGAACGAAGTTGGCACCAATGAAACCGGCACCGCCTGTGACCAAAATATGCGACAAAACTAGCTCCCTGCTCTCGATATGTTCCGATTACCCGACAAAAGCCGAGCGCCCGCCTTGTCCTCGTGGGGGACGGCGGGGCGTTAAGTACCTGCAGAAGTCGCGGTATTCTATCCGACTGTATGTCTTACCCGGCCGCTGCCCGCCTTCTTTTTGTAGCCTGTTGTAACGATCCGGCTGTTAGGCGGTCACTTCTCTACAAATAGCGACGATTTTTCCCCGCTGCTCAGCGGACACAGGCAAAAAGTGTCTTATAAATCATATTTCGCGGTTGGCGATCTCCAGGGATGCGCCGGTTCTTTTAACGAACTGCTTGGCAAACTTCCACCGGACGGTGGCCTCCGCCTTGTCGGCGACCTGATCAACCGCGGCCCCGCCTCACTCCAGACGCTCCGTACCGTCCGCGCTCTGGGCGACCGTGCAGAAACCGTGCTGGGCAACCACGACATCCACGCCCTGGCCGCGGCAGCAGGCGTGCGTAAGAACGGCAAATCCGACACCTTGCAGGACATCCTTACCGCCCCTGACCGTGACGACTTGCTAACCTGGCTGCGCCACCGCCCGCTCGCCCTCCTCGAGAACAACTTCCTGTGCATCCACGCCGGCGTCCTGCCCCAATGGTCCGCCGAGCAAGTCATCGATCTCGCCCATGCAGTCGAAGAACAACTGCAAGGCCCGAACTGGCAAGGTTTCCTGGCCGACATCTTTGGCAACGCTGCCAACCGCTGGCACGACGGCCTGCGGGGGATCGAACGTCACCGCGTGGTCATTAATGCACTCACCCGGCTGCGCTATTGCACCGCCGACGGGGTGATGGACTTCAAGACCAAGGAGGGGCTCGGCAAGGCACCGGCCGGCTTCATGCCATGGTTCGACGTGCCGGGACGCCGAACCGAGAATGTCACCGTGGTGTGCGGGCACTGGTCGACGCTCGGCCTGGTAATGCGCCC
This sequence comes from Cupriavidus sp. C1SS-2L, assembly GCF_057073735.1. Lineage (NCBI taxonomy): Bacteria > Pseudomonadati > Pseudomonadota > Betaproteobacteria > Burkholderiales > Burkholderiaceae > Cupriavidus > Cupriavidus sp. C1SS-2L. The sequence goes on along the minus strand of NZ_CP172708.1, from coordinate 768,969 downwards.
GAACCTGATGGCGCTCGATACCGGTTGCGTCTGGGGCGGCAAACTGACCGCGGCGCGCCTCGCCGCGGATCCGGCCGCGAGGACGCTGATCCAGGTCGAGTGCCCCCAATATTGTGACCCGCTCGCCTGACGATGTCGTCCCTGCCACGGCGGGGACGACAGCCCAGATCAGCTCGTGGCAGTCGGCGCCGGGGTTCCGGCGAACTCCTCGCTATCCTGATTGCGCCGGATTGCCGCAGCGGCAGCTGCCTCGTGTGCGCCCCGGGCCAGGTGAACAACCACTTCGCGTGCCGACGCCGCCAACTCGCGGCGACTATCAGACGTGGGATGCAGCATCGGTCCAATCGCGAGCCGTGCCTTGATGCGCGGCGCCTTCAGGATGGCATTCAGGCAGTCGAGCAGGCTCAGGTCATCAATGTAAGCCGGGGCCAGCGTCGGCTTGCCGGTCGCGGCATCGACATAGCTGAGGCCAAGCGGCAACACCGGCAGCCCGCCAGAAATCGGCGCCTGCATCAGGTTGGCATGGAAAGGCAGCACATCGCTGCCATCGGTGGTTGTGCCCTCAGGAAACACGCCGACGAGGTCGCCCTGGAGCATCACGTCGGTAATGTCATGCAGCACGCGATGGGCGTCGCGCTTACGTGCGCGTTCGATGAACAGCGTGCCGGTCTTTTCACAAAGCCAGCCGATCACCGGCCAGCTGCGGATCTCCGACTTGGCGACAAAACGCACCGGCCGCCAGCTGTGGATCACATAGATGTCGAGCCACGAGATGTGGTTGGAAACCACAAGGGCACCCTGGCAGCCACCATGGGGCTCCAGTTCACCGGCGACCTCAAGCTCAATCCCGCAGATCCGCAGTAGCCGGTGCGACCAGCGCCGGATGTGCCATGCCCGCGAACTCGCGCCCAGCCACGGAAACAGCACCGCACAGGTCAGCAACCCGCGCACCATATGCAGAACCAGCGCCGCCTTTCGCAGCCAGACCATGCGCGTCAGTGGTGGTTGTGATTGTTGTTGCCGTAGACAACCTGGCCACCGACCAGCGTCATACGCACCCTTCCTTCCATCTCGTAGCCGAGCCACGGCGAGTTCTTGCCCTGGCTCTTGATGGACTGGCGGTCGACCTTCCAGACTTCCTTCGGATCGAACACACAGATGTCCGCGACAGCGCCTGACGCCAGCGTACCGGCCTTCAGGCCGGCCACGCGCGCGGGTTCGGAGGTGATGCGTGCCAGAGCGGTCTTCAGCGGCACCTTATGTTCGGCGGCCCAGCGCAGCGTCAGCGGCAGTAGCAGTTCCAGGCCGATGGCGCCCGGCGTTGCTTCGGCAAACGGAAGCAGCTTCTCGTCGTCGTCGACCGGCGTGTGGTCCGAGCACAGCGCGTCGATGGTGCCGTCGGCCAGCGCGGCGACGATGGCATCGCGGTCGCGCGCACTGCGCAGCGGCGGTGAAAAACGCATCTGCGAGTTGAAGTAGCCGATATCCATGTCGGTCAGCGAGACATGGTGGATGTTGACGTCGCACGTCACAGCGAGGCCTTCACGCTTGGCCTGACGCACCAGCTCGAGACCTGCTGCCGTCGACAGCCGGCAAAGATGCACGCGCGCACCGCTGGCGCGCATCAGCTCGAAGATGGTATGCAGGCGCACCGTCTCGGCAATGACGGACACGCCCGACAACCCCAGGCGCGACGCCACGGCGCCGCTCGCGGCCACGCCGCCGCCGAGGAAAGGATCTTCCGGACGCAGCCACACGGTGAAGCCGAAGGTCTGCGCGTACTGCAGCGCACGCAGCAGCACCTGCGTGTTTCGGACCGGCGCCTCGGCCTGGCTGAAGCCCACGCAGCCGGCCTCGGTCAGCTGGTTCATCTCGGTCAGGACTTCGCCCTTCAGGCCCTGCGTCAGCGCGCCCAGCGGGTAGACGTGGGTCTGGTTCAGCGTGCGCGCGCGGAACTTCAGCATCTCGACCAGGCCGGGCTCGTCGAGCACAGGGTCCGTATCAGGCGGGCAGAGCAGACTGGTCACGCCACCCGCTGCCGCGGCGGCCACTTCGGATTCGAGCGTGGCCTTGTATTCGTAGCCGGGCTCGCGCAGGCGGGCCGACAAGTCGACGAGGCCCGGGCACACGATCAGGCCGCGGGCGTCGATGGTCTTGTTGGCGGTGAAGTCCGCCGGTGCGCTGCCCACGCCGACAATTTTGCCGGCGGCGATATAGAGGTCCTGCTGGGCGTCGAGGTTCGCGGCCGGGTCGATCAGGCGGCCGCCCTGGATGTGAATCTTCATAGCTTGGCTTGTCGTGTCGCTTGGCGTGTTCGGGATGTTCTGGCTCGAAGTGGGCATCGCGTGGTCAGTCACTGTTTCCTGCCACGATACCCATCACGGCCATGCGCACGGCGATGCCGAACGTCACCTGGTTCAGGATCACCGATTGCGGGCCGTCCGCCACCGCGGAGTCAATCTCCACGCCACGGTTCATCGGCCCCGGGTGCATCACGATCGCGTCGGGTGCGGCCAGCGCGAGGCGTTCCGGCGTCAGGCCGAAGGCCTTGAAGTACTCCTGCGCCGACGGCAGTAGCGCGCCGCTCATGCGTTCGTTCTGCAAGCGCAGCATGATCACCACATCCACGTCCTTCAGGCCCTCTTCCATGTTGTGGAAGACACGCACGCCCATCTGCTCGAGTCCCGACGGCAGAAGCGTACGCGGGCCGATGGCGCGCACTTCCGGCACGCCGAGCGTGGTCAGCGCGTGGATATCCGAACGCGCCACGCGCGAGTGCAGGATGTCGCCAACGATCGCCACGCGCAGTTGCGTGAAGTCCTTCTTGAAGTGCCGGATCGTGTACATGTCCAGCAGGCCTTGCGTCGGGTGCGCATGACGACCGTCGCCGGCGTTGATCACGTGTACGTGCGGTGCAACGTGTTCGGCGATCAGGTACGGCGCGCCCGAACTGGCGTGGCGCACCACGAACATGTCCGCCGACATGGCCGACAGGTTGTTGATCGTGTCCAGCAGCGACTCGCCCTTGCTGGTCGACGAGGCGTTGATATTCAGGTTCAGCACGTCCGCCGACAACCGCTTGGCGGCGATCTCGAAGGTGGTGCGCGTACGCGTAGAGTTCTCGAAGAACAGGTTGAACACGCTCTTGCCGCGCAGCAGCGGCACCTTCTTCACATCGCGGTCAGAGTCGGACAGCGACACGAACTGGCTGGCGGTATCGAGGATGTGCGTGATCATGTCACGCGACAATCCCTCGATCGACAGCAGGTGCTTCAGTTCGCCGTTCTTGGTCAGCTGCGGGTTGCGGAACGTCTTGGTCATGGGTGGTCAGGCGCGGGCAAAAATCGGGGGGACTAGTCTGGTCTCGGAGCCGGTGAACGAAAAATTGGCCGGATCAACCGGCCGATGATTCGGTGGTAAAGGCAAAGGTCGCCTTGGCGCCTTCACCCTGGCGCGCTAGTACGAGCGTGGCTTCGCGCGGGAGTTCAGTCTGCAGCGCGACCAGGTCCGCCGCAATCGGCAGCTCGCGGCCGCCGCGATCCACCAGCACGCCCAGCGCGACACGCGCGGGACGGCCATAGTCGAACAGTTCATTGACCGCCGCGCGGATGGTGCGGCCGGTCGCCAGCACGTCGTCGATCAGCAGGATCTTGCGGTCCTGCACGTCGAACGGCAGCGTGCTCGGCTGGGCCTGGCTGTGCAGGCCTTTTTTGGCATAGTCGTCACGGTGGAAGGCCACGTTGATGACACCGTGGTCAGGCAGTCCCAGATCCGCCGCGAGCCTATGCGCAATCCAGGCGCCGCCGGAATGGATGCCGGCCACGGACCACTGCGCACGCTCGGCTTGCGGAATCAGCGCCTGAGCCTTGTCGAGCAAGGCGCGGTAAAGCGCCTCGGCGTCGGGATTGGTGTGTCGGGTCATAGCGGAAGCTGGTCGAAATACTGTTGCAGGATGATGCGTGCGGCCTCGGCATCGAGCTCGCCGCGGCGGGCGCCGCCCATGGCGGCCATACGCGAGGAATAGCGTTCGTCCACCCACTCGACGGGCAGGCTATAGCGTCCGTTGAGCTGATTGCCGAAGCGGCGTGCGAGCCGCATGGAGGGCTGCTCGCCGCCTTCCGGGTTGACCGGCATGCCCACTACGAGCTGCACGGGCGTCCACTCGCGGATCAACTCGCCGACGGCCTGGAAGCGGCCTTCGACCGACACGTTCGGAAGGATAGTCAGGGCGGTCGCGTGACGCGTGACGAAGTTGCCGAGTGCAACGCCGATCTTCTTCTCGCCGTAGTCGAATGCCAAGACCGTGCCATCGCGGGGCAGTTCGCGCCCCACGCCGTCAGGCATGCCCGGCCTCGCCGGAAAGCATGGTGATATCGATGCCCAGCAGGCGGATAGCCGCCGAGAAGCGCTCTTCGGGTGGCACGCTGAAGATGATTTCGGGGTCGGCCTGGACAGTCAGCCAGCCATTGCGGGAAAGCTCGTCTTCGAGCTGGCCGGCGCCCCAGCCGGAGTAGCCCAGGGTCAGCAGGAAACGGTGAGGGCCGCTACCGTTCGCCACGGCCTCTAGTACGTCCTTTGAGGTCGTCATCTCCAGCCCGCCGGGTACGGCGAGTGACGACACATAGATGCCGACCGGGTCATGCAGCACAAAACCGCGTTCGGTCTGCACCGGGCCACCGAAATAGACGGGCTGATGCGCCACAGGCTGGATTTCCAGCTTGAGATCGATCTTGTCGAACAGCGTGGCCATGTCGATGTCGATCGGACGGTTGATCACCAGCCCGAGCGCGCCACGCTCATTGTGTTCGCAAAGGTAGACGACAGAGCCCGAAAACGTCGGATCAGCCATGCCGGGCATGGCAATCAGGAACTGATTGGTCAGATTGATGGGAGCTTCGGACTTGGCCATACGTGGCATTTTACCAAATCACTGGGAGGCGACCCGAAAAGAATTGGCCGCGCTGCGGCGCAGCAAACGGTGGCTCAGTCCTTGCTGGTCAAGGCCGCCAGATCCTCGGCCGTCAGCCAGCGCCACTCACCTTCTGGCAGCGCCGCTGGATCCAGCCTCAAGCCGCCGACCGCACTGCGATGCAAGGCATTCACGTGATTGCCGGCAGCGGCCACCATGCGCTTGACCTGGTGGTACTTGCCTTGCAGCAGCGTCAGGCGCAGGCTGCATTCGCCAGTGATTTCGCACCCTTCTGCGGCGATCGGCACCGGTTCATCGTCGAGTTTCACGCCAGTGCGCAGGGCGTCCACCTGTTCTTGCGTGACCGGCTCGGCCGTCGTCACCTCGTAGACCTTCGGCACCTTGCGCTTTGGCGAAGTCTGGGCGTGGATGAACTGCCCATCGTCCGTCAGCAACAGCAAGCCCGTGGTGTCGTGGTCGAGCCGGCCGACGGCCTGCACCTCGCGCTGGCGCAGCGGCACCGGGAGCAGGTTGTACACGCTCGGGTGGTGGCGCGGGCGCTGCGAGCACTCGTAGCCGGCCGGCTTGTTCAGCATCAGGTAGGCCTTGGTGCAGGCCAACCATTCCTCACCATCGACAGTCAGGCGCAGTCCGTCAACCTCGAACTGCGCACGTGGGTCTTCGCAGAGCTCGCCATTGACCTCCACCAGCCCCGCAGCGATCAAGTCGCCACAGTAGCGGCGTGTGCCAAAGCCTTGGGATTGGAGGATGCGGTCGAGGGTCATGGGAAATTGAATCGTCAGTGAAAATGTTTCGGAGGGCTGGGCCATCCGTATCGCTATGTTAGGGTATCGCCCGGCTAACCTTCACCAAGGCACCATGCAAGGCGCAGACACACCAGCCCACGCTCGCCCACCCTACCGCATCGACCACCAGTTCGACCGCGGCCTCGTGTGGTTCCGGCGCGACCTGAGGTCAACCGACCACGCGGCGCTGCATTATGCCCTCAAGCACTGCCGCGAGGTTTGGTGCGTATTCGTGTTCGACCGCGACATCCTGGACCCACTGCTAGCCCGCGGCCTGAAAGGGGACCGGCGCGTCGATTTCATCCGCGCGTCGCTGATCGAACTCGATGCCACCTTGCGCGCCGCCGGCGGCGGTCTGATCGTCATGAACGATTCGGCTGCAAGCGCGATTCCCGCCCTGGCCCGTGAATTGGGCGTGCAGGCCGTATTCGCCAACCATGACTATGAACCGGACGCCGTTGCCCGTGATGCTGCGGTCCGTGACTCGCTGGCCGGGGACGCGCGCGTGCTGTTCACGTTCAAGGATCAGGTCATCTTCGAGCGCGACGAGATCCTGACGAGCCAGGGCAAGCCGTTTGCCGTGTTCACGCCTTACAAGAACGCCTGGCTCAAGACAATCCAGCCATTTGACCTTCGGCCCTACCCGATCGAGCCATACCTGCATGCGCTGGCACCGCTTCCCTCGAAGCGGCTAGTTCCACTGCCCTCACTGGAGGATCTGGGATTTGCTCCGAGCAATCTCGCAGAGGTCGCCATGCCAACGGGCAGTTCAGGTGGCCAGGCATTGTTCGAGGAATTCACATCACGCATGGGCGACTACGGCCGCCGGCGTGACTACCCTGCCCTGCGCGGACCGAGCTATCTGTCCGTGCACCTGCGATTCGGCACGGTGTCGATCCGCACCCTGGCCCGCGCCGCACATGGGGCAGTGCTGCGCGGCGGCGCGGACAGCGCTGGCGCCGCGACCTGGTTGTCGGAACTGGTCTGGCGGGACTTCTACTTCATGATCCTGCACCACCATCCGCGTGTGGCGGCTGGCGAGGCTTTCCATCCGGCCTACGACATCATCCGGTGGCGCGACGGTGAAACCGGCGATCGCTATTTCGAGTCATGGCGCGATGCTGCTACCGGGTATCCGCTCGTCGATGCCGCGATGCTGCAGATCCGTCAAAGCGGTTATATGCACAACCGGCTTCGGATGGTGACGGCCAGCTTCCTGGTCAAAGACCTGGGCGTGGACTGGCGCCGTGGCGAGCATTACTTTGCCGACCAACTCAACGACTTCGATTTCGCGGCCAACAACGGCGGCTGGCAATGGGCCGCCTCAACCGGATGCGATGCGCAGCCTTGGTTCCGCATTTTCAACCCGGTCACGCAATCGGAAAAATTCGACCCGCAGGGCCGCTTTATCCGGAAGTACCTGCCACAACTCGCAGCATTGCCGGACAAGTACGTGCATGCACCGTGGACCGCACCGCAGGACGTGCTGCTCGCTGCAGGCGTTCGGCTGGGTGAGAACTATCCGCGCCCGCTCGTGCAGCACGACGTCGCGCGCAAGGAAACACTGGAGCGCTATGCGGTGGTGAAGGAATGGCGGCGGCCGGAAGGCTGACTGCCGCGCGGGACGGATACGCGTGCGGGCTTCAGGCAGCCAGCATCGCGCTTTCGCGGTAGTGGCGCTGCGCCTCTTCGGGCCGCTCGGTCTCTTCGAACAGGCGAGCCAGTGCCAGGTGAGTGCGCACGCGCAGACGGGTCTGCTGATGGCGATCCGCATACTTCAAGGCGCGCTCGAAGCTGGACTGGGCCTTGCCCCACAGCTGCTCGCCAAGGCAAAGCACGCCGAGCGTGAAGTAAAGGTCGGGGTCAGCGGGATGTTCGTTGATCCATTTCTCTGCCTGCTGGATCAGCGGCAGGGCGTGGCCGGCTCTGGCACAGTCGGCATAGCGCAGCACCAGGCGGCTGTCCCAGTGGACCTTGAGTGCATCCTCGATGATGCGCCGCGCCTCGTCCTGCCGGCCAAGTGCGGCAAAGTAGCGGGCCGCCGGCTCGGCGATCCGCGCGGCGCGCCGTTCGTCGGCCGACAGCGTGCGCCAAAACGAGGACAGGGCCTCGGCGTCGTGGCGGCGCTCGTCCAGCATGGCCTCGCAGGCCATCTGCTTGAGCCGCAGCGCGAGCACCGGATGCAGGGCGTTGCGCTTTTCCAGCGACCGCGCGAGGCGCAGCACTTCGGACCAGTTCTTCAGGTGCTGGTGCGCACGCAACGCGATGCGCTGCACGTGGATCTGGCGCGCGCCTTGGGCTTGCAATTGAGCAATGGTCTCGAGCGCGCCATCGGCATCGCGCGCATCCATCAGCAATTCGGCCATGGAGACCAGCCGTGCCTGCTCGCGCTCCGGATCGGTGACCTGCGCCATCCAGGCGTCGCGGCGATCGGTCTCCTGCATGCGGTGCGCGGCGCGGGCGCCGACCAGCGCGGCGGTCTGCACCTGCGCATCCCAGGACTGCGCCTCACGCGCTGCGCGTTCGGCGCGCGCGAAACGGCCCGCGAACAGGTTTTCAATCGATTCGCGCAGCGCCGCCTGGGCCTTGTTCATGCGGCTGCGTTCACGATACGCGGCTGCCCTGCGCGGCATCTCGGAAAGATGACGCGCCGTGGACAAGACAGTCCACACTACGAAGAACACCAGCAGCAGCAGCGCCAGCGCCAGGTTCAGCGACAGCTCGACACGGTACGGCGGATAGAACAGCACCACATTGCTGTGGTTGAACTGCGTGAACAGCGCCAGCCCGACCGCACCGCCGAACAGGATCGCGACCCAGAAAAGCAGGCGCATGGTTACTCCTTCTTCAGCGCGTGCAGCGCGCCGAGGCTTTCCGCCATGGTCGGCAACTGCACCGTCACCGCGCCAGCCTGCGCCTGCTTGAGCAGCGTGAGCACGGTTTGCACGCGCCTTGACCTCGTGTCGAAATAACGGCCGATCATGGCTTGCGCCGCGGCAAGGTCATTGCGGAAGACCGGCTCATTGCGCGACAGCAGCGCCAGGCGTGCATTGAGCATGCGCAGCTTGACGTTCTCGCGCAGGAACCAGCCCTGGTCCCCCGACAGCAACAGCGCTTCAGTGTCATCGACCTTGCGGATGCGGATAACCTGCGCCATTTCATCGCGCATGTAATTCCACAGCCGGGCGAACCAGTTGCCTACGCCGCCCGATGCCGGGGCAGAGGCCTCGCGTGCACCCTTGGCAGCAGCGCCACGGCCGGCATCCTTGCGGTCTTCGGCCTCGGTACGCTCGAGCATGCGTTCGCTGGACAACAGCGGCAGCGCGTCGATCTGGTTGATGGCTTCATCAAGCTTGATGGCAGCGCCGGTCAGGTCGGTATCGGGCACCGCCTTCATGCGCGCGATATCGCGCGCCAGTGCGCGCCGCAGCAGGTTGTACTGCGGCTTGTCGGTGCGGGCCAGACGTGCGTCGGCACTCTGCAGCGCGGCCAGTGCGACCTGGACGTTGCCGGTGAGCTGGAGCTGCTGGCCGGCATTGGTCAGCAACTGCTGGATCTCGGCGATTTCCCAATCATCGCGGTTGCGCATCAGGTCCTGGTAGACCTGTTCGAGCGCGACCTGCTTGTCGCGGGTCTCGCCGACCTGGCCGTCCAGCGCGCCGACCTTGGCCTGCAGCTCCTTGACGGTGTCCTGCGCGTTGCGCGACAGCACGCGCGTTTCCTGCACCAAGGCGTCGTTGCTCTGCTGGCGTCGTGCCAGCTCCTCGGTCAGGTGGTCGACCCGCTGCTGCAGCCACCAGAAGCCGCCGGCAGTTGCCAGCACCAGCACCGCCACCAGCGCCCACAATGCGGCATTGCGGCGCGGCGCGGCGAACGAGGCCGATGGCGAAGCCGAAGCCGTGGCACCGGGGGGAATGGTGGTTGAGGAGGACGTAGTTTCTTGCGTCACGCGTTCGACCCTGTTTGTCATGGCAGGCGGCGGCACGGGCAGCGGCTCCGGCCGCGGTGCCGGAGCCACCGCAGGAACCGGTGTACTTGCGGCTATCGGGCCCGCATAGGCATCCGCCCACTGTTTGCATGCCGCGAGCAGGCCGGCATCGCCTGGCGCTGCACGCAGGATGCGCGTGAAGCCGAGCGCCTGCGCCTGTTCGGCGATTCTCGCATGCGGCGCGATGCACTGCACCTGTTTCAGGGTGGCCAGTTCCTGCGGCGACAGGTTATGTCGCGCCAGTGTCTCGAGGTTGCGCACGGCTTCGGAGCTGGTCAGCAGCCAGGCTTGCGGGGCGGCGCCAGGGCTCAGGCCGTCGCGCACGGCCTGCCATTGCATGGCAGTGGGCTCGGGCAGCGTGCGCTGGTACGCCTCGACGGCCGTGACGTCCGCGCCCGCTTCGCGCAATCGGTCGCCAAGCCAGTCGCGGCCACCGTTGCCGCGGACGATGAGCACGGAGCGTCCTTGCAGTGCGGCCGGTTCGAGCTGAGCCCAGAGCGCTTCGGAGTCAAAACGGGCTTCTTCGCCGTTGGCGCCGCCGTTCGTGCCGTTGCCGTCGGCACCCGCCGGCGCGATCACGCGATAGTCGGGCGCGACAATGCCACGTTCGGCCAGCGCCATGACGCTGGCGGGTCCGACCACGGCCACCGGGACGCCGGGCGGCCACTGCGCCGCGGCAATGCCCTGCACCACAGCGAGCGCATCGACCGCGTACTGGATGGCGTTGGGGCTGACAAAAATCACCAGCGCGAATTGGTCCAAGCGCGCCAGTGCCGCGCGCAGCGGCGCGTCATCGGCGGCGGGGCCAATCGAGAGCAGCGGAAAGCCGAGGACATCGAGCCCTGCGGCCTGGAGCGCTTCTGTCAGTTGCCGGGACTGCCCGGCGGGTCGTGTGACAACGACAGTCGGGCGGGGCATGGGCCGGCCTCAGGCTGGATCTTGGGGAGCCGGTGTGTCGGCCAGCGCGGCGAGAATCTCGGCGGCGCCCTGCGAGAGCAGATCCCGCGCGGCCGACGCGCCAAGTGCCTCAGCCGCCGCAGCATCGACCACCAGACCGGCGGCCGATGCACGCGTCTGCCGCGAGCCATCGGGCATGGCCACGAAGGCATCGAGCCGCAATTGGTCGCCAACCCAGCGCGCATGCGCGGCCAGCGGCACCTGGCACGAGCCGCCAAGCATGCGCGACACCGCCCGTTCTGCCGTGACCGCGAGCGCGGTCGGCTGGTGGTTCAGTGGAGATAGCCACGCGGCGACATCGGGACGCGTCGACAGGATTTCGATACCAAGCGCGCCCTGTCCCGCTGCAGGCAGCGAAGCCTCCGGCGCGATCAGTGCGCGGATGCGATCGCCAAGGCCCAGCCGCTTCAGACCGGCCGCGGCCAGGATGATCGCGCCGTATTCGCCGCGATCGAGCTTGCCCAGGCGGGTATCGAGATTGCCGCGCAGTGGCTTGATGACCAGATGCGGATAACGCGCGCGCAGCGCGGCCTCGCGACGCAGGCTCGAGGTGCCGACCACGGTCCCGGCCGGCATCTCGTCGAGCGATGCAAACGTCGATGAAACCAGCGCATCGCGCGGATCCTCGCGCTCCATCACCGCGGTCAGCGCGAAGCCGTCGGGCAACTCCATCGGTACATCCTTCAGCGAATGCACCGCGAGATCGGCCCGGCCTTCGGCCATCGCGAATTCCAGCTCTTTGACAAACAAACCCTTTCCGCCGACTTTCGACAAAGTCCGGTCTAGAATCTGGTCTCCGCGCGTGGTCATGCCCAGAATGGACACATCGCACGCGGGATAGTATTGTTGCAGCGCAGCACGCACATATTCAGCCTGCCACATGGCCAGACGGCTCTCGCGGGAGGCGATGACAAGCTTGTGCGGAAGGCTGCTGGACACGGCGGTAGAAGAAGTCGGGAAGGCGGATGCATGCATTCGTCAATGTTAGCACGCGACCCAATCGCCGCTCCGCACCATCGGACAGAAGTAAAGCAAGAGGAGATTGCATGACGCAGCATGCTGCGCGCCCCGGCCGACGCTCGGCCAATCGAGAAGCCCCCTCCCAGGCCTCAGGCCAGAGTGACGCGAACGGCGCATCAACCCGCAAGACCGCTTCCAAGACCCCTGGCATCAAACCGATTTCGAAGGCCAATCTGATGGTCGTGCCCGCAAATGGCGCCCTGAACGCCAGCCCGGCACGCCGCTCGGCGACCGACAAGGACGTGCCGCTGCGCGAGGACATCCGCTTCCTGGGCCGCCTGCTGGGCGAATGCCTGCGCGAGCAGGAAGGTGATGCCACCTTCGAGGTGGTCGAGACCATCCGCCAGACCGCCGTGCGATTCCGACGCGAGAACGACCGTGCCGCCGGTGCCGAACTGGACCGCCTGCTCAAGCGCCTGTCGCGAGACCAGACCAATCAGGTCGTGCGCGCGTTCAGCTATTTCTCGCATCTGGCCAATATCGCCGAGGACCAGCACCACAACCGCCGCCGCCGCATCCACGCGCTGGCCGGTTCGCCGCCGCAAGACGGCAGCCTGCAGCACGCGCTCGAGAAGATCGACGCCGCCGGTGTCACGGGCAAGCAGCTGCGCAAGTTCCTGGACGAGGCACTGATCGTTCCGGTGCTGACGGCGCACCCGACCGAAGTCCAGCGCAAGAGCATCCTGGACGCCGAGCGCGAGATCGCGCGCCTGCTGGCGGAGCGCGACCTGCCGATGACCGCGCGCGAGCGCGACCGCAACACCGCTCAGCTTCGCGCCAAAGTCACCACGCTGTGGCAGACCCGCATGCTGCGTGACTCGCGGCTGACGGTGGCCGACGAAATCGACAACGCACTGTCGTACTACCGCACCACCTTCCTGCACGGCATCCCGCAACTGATGAGCGAACTGGAAGAGGACATCGCCGCGATCTTCCCGGCCTCACGCAAGACCAAGGGCGCCGCTGCCGAAGCCGCGCCGCTGGCGCCGTTTATGCAAATGGGTTCGTGGATCGGCGGCGACCGCGACGGCAATCCGAACGTGACGGCCGAAACGCTCGACCACGCCGCCACCCAGCAGTCGCGGATGATCCTGGGCTGGTACCTCGACGAGGTGCATGCGCTGGGCGCCGAGCTGTCGATGTCGACGCTGATGGTCGACGCGAGCCCCGAACTGCTCGCACTGGCCGAGGCATCGCCCGACCACTCCGCCCACCGCGCCGACGAGCCGTACCGCCGCGCGCTGATCGGCATCTATGCGCGCCTTGCCGCGACCAGCAAGATGCTGACCGGTCAGGGCGCGCCGCGCCATCCGGTGGCGGACGCCGAACCGTACAGCAGCGCCGAAGCTTTCGCGGCCGACGTACAGATCGTGATCGACTCGCTGCGCGCCCACCACGGCCGCGCGCTGACCAGCACGCGCATCGACGCACTGGTGCGTGCCATTGCCGTGTTCGGCTTCCATCTGGCATCGGTCGATATGCGCCAGGTGTCCGACGTGCACGAAGCCGTCGTCGCCGAGCTGTTTGCCGCCGCCGGCGTCGAGAAGGACTACGCCGCGCTGCCGGAATCCCGCAAGCTCGAACTACTGCTCGCCGAACTACGCCAGCCGCGCCTGCTGACGCTGCCGTATCACGAGTATTCGGAGCAGACCCGCAACGAGCTGGCCATCCTGGCAACCGCGCGCGAACTGCGCGCGCGCTACGGCCAGCGCGTCGCGCGCAACTACATCATCTCGCACACGGAAACGCTGTCCGACCTGGTGGAAGTCATGCTGTTGCAGAAGGAAGCCGGCATGCTCAAGGGCACGCTGGGCAGCAAGACCGATCCGGCACGCATGGAGCTGATGGTCATTCCGCTGTTCGAAACCATCGAAGACTTGCAGAACGCAGCAGGGATCATGCAGTCGCTGCTGGACCTGCCGGGCTTCGATTCGGTGATCGAGCACCACGGTGTCGAGCAGGAAGTGATGCTCGGCTATTCCGATTCCAACAAGGACGGCGGCTTCCTGACTTCCAACTGGGAGCTGTACAAGGCCGAACTCGCACTGGTCCAGCTGTTCGAGCAACGCAAGGTCAAGCTGCGCCTGTTCCACGGCCGCGGCGGCACCGTCGGCCGCGGCGGCGGCCCGACCTACCAGGCCATCCTGTCGCAGCCGCCGGGCACGGTGAACGGGCAGATCCGCCTGACCGAGCAGGGCGAGATCATCAACAGCAAGTTCGCCAATGCCGAGATCGGCCGGCGCAACCTGGAAACGGTGATCGCCGCGACGCTGGAAGCCTCGCTGCTGCCGCAGCAGAACGCGCCGAAGGAACTGAGCACGTTCGAAGGCATCATGCAGCAGCTTTCCGACCGTGCGTTCGGCGCCTACCGCAACCTGGTATATGAGACCCCGGGCTTCAAGGACTATTTCTTCGCCACCACGCCGATCACCGAGATCGCCGACCTGAACCTCGGTTCGCGTCCGGCCTCGCGCAAGCTGATGGACAAGAAGAACCGCCGCATCGAAGACCTGCGCGCGATTCCGTGGGGCTTCTCGTGGGGCCAGTGCCGACTGCTGCTGCCGGGCTGGTACGGCTTCGGCAGCGCGGTCAAGTCGCTGCTCGACACCGCGCCGGACGAAAAGGCACGTAAAGCCGCCGTGGCGACGCTGCGCAAGATGGTCAAGACCTGGCCGTTCTTCTCCACGCTGCTGTCCAACATGGACATGGTGCTGGCCAAGACGGACCTGGCCGTGGCCTCGCGCTATGCCCAGCTCTGTGACGACGCCGCGCTGCGCAAGAACGTGTTCGCGCGCATCAGCAAGGAATGGCACCTGACCTGCGAGATGCTGGCGCTGGTCACCGGGCATCAGGAACGGCTGGCCGACAACCCGCTGCTCGCGCGTTCGATCAAGAACCGCTTTGCGTACCTTGATCCGCTCAACCACTTGCAGGTGGAACTGCTCAAGCGCTACCGCTCGGGCAAGGATGGGGACGATATCCGGGTACGGCGCGGTATCCATCTGACCATCAACGGGGTGGCTGCGGGGTTGCGCAATACGGGTTGAGTATCTTCCGCTAGCGTCGCCTCGCCGGCGGCGTACTCCCCTCTCCCGCACGCGGAAGAGGGGAGGAACCGCGCAACAAGCAATAGGCGCCGGCACTCAGCCGACAAACGCCCCCGGCACCGGATCATCCCCCAGCGCATGCAGCAGCACCGCCCAGTGCATTGCTTCATCGCCCAGAATGCTGCCCGCCGCCTTGGTCAGATCCCGGTTATAGAAATTCGGCAGCACGCCGAGATACGCCGCGGTAGCGCCCTTCTCCAGTCCCGCCGCAAAACGCAGCACATCCGCCTGAGTCTTGAGCTGTCCCGTCGGGAACGAATATTCCGACGGTTTCTTCGCCATGACCGGCGACCCGCCCAGCTTCGATACCGTGCCCGCCAGCACTTGCGCGTGCGCCTTGTGGTGGTTCTGAAACTTCACCGCCGTGTCGAGCACCGGTTTCTGCAGCAGCCCGCTTTCCGCCCCGACCTGGTAGGCCGCGATGGCCTGATACTCGAGGCCGAGCGCCACGTTCAGGATATTGATGTCGTCTTTCGTGCTGCCTGACTGCGTCTGTGCCCAAGCTGGCATCGACTCGCCAAGGCTCAGCACGGCCAGCGAACCGAGCGCGAACAGGCCCGGCACCTTGAGCAGGCCGCGCCGGCGTTCGTCGGGCAAGGCGATGGAAACTTTCTCGGACTGAACCAGCCGGTGCGCCGACGTCGTGGACATGCGTTCCATGGTGTGCTCCTGTGAGAGATCGAGGGACAGCGTCCGCAGCGCGGATCGCATGCTGCTTTTACGCAGGCACCGGGCAATTGGATGCAGCGACGCTGCCTATAATCCGTCAGAGCCCTCCGCCAGGAACCTCCACGTGCCGGCTGCCCCCGAACCATCCTTTGCCCCATCGGCCGACAACGACCGGCTGGCGGCGTGGCTGCAGGCGGTGGCGCTCGGCGACCGGCAGGCGCTGCGCGCGCTCTACGACCACACCGCGACGAAACTGTTCGGCCTTGCGCTGCGTATCACTGGAAGGCGCGACTGGGCGGAGGACGCCGTGCAGGAAAGCTTTGTCAGCATCTGGCACCACGCCGGCGACTACCGGCCGCACCTGGCCGCGCCGATGACGTGGATGACCACCATCGTTCGCAATCGCGCGCTCGACTGCCTGCGCCGCGCGGCAGCCGCGCGCGTGCCGCAGACCGTGGAACTCGATGAAGAACTCGGCGAATGGCTGGCCGACGATGCTGCCGGCCCGGCTGAACTGGCGTTGGCCAGCCAGCAGGCGCGCGCACTGAACCGCTGCCTGCAACGGCTGGAGCCGCTGCAGCGGCAAGCCATCGTACTGGCCTACTTGCGCGACCTGAGCCATGCCGAACTGTCCGAGCGGCTGCGATTGCCGCTTGGCACCGTGAAGTCGTGGATCCGTCGGGGTCTCGAACGCCTGCGCGCGTGCATGGAGAGTGCGCCATGAGGCTGACCCGGCACCCCGACCTGCTCGACCGCATGGCAGCGCAATATGCGCTCGGCGTGCTCCGTGGCGGCGCACGGCGCCGGATGGAGCAGCTTGCGCGCGAGGAACCGGCCGTGCGTGCCGCGATTGGCCACTGGCAGGTCAGGCTGGCCGGCATGGCCGAGTTGCAACCGTCCGTGGAAACTGTAGAGGCGGTGTGGTGCGGCGTCGAACAGCGGCTCGGCTGGAAGCCGGTGCCGTCGACCGAGGCAGCGGTGACGCCGTGGTGGGAAAAGCTGTGGATGGCACCAGTGTTCTGGCGCGGTGCAGCGGCGGCAATGACCGTTATTGCGGTGCTCGCCGTCGGCATCGGGTGGCAAATGACACAACGGCAGCCGGGCGATGCGGCGGTAGTCGCTGTGCTGAACAATGCACAATCCAAACCCGCCCTGCTTGTGTCATGGGATGCGGCGGCACGCCAGTTGGTGGTGCAAAGGCTCGACGACACGGTCTTGTCCGGACAGCAGGTACTGCAGTTGTGGGCGCTGCCTGAAGGTGGCAAGCCGCAATCGCTCGGCGTGATCGGCCGCGAGCGAGCTGCACGGCTAGCGCTGACCCGGTTCCCCGCCGCCGTACCGGCCCTAGCGGTCAGCGTCGAACCGCCTGGCGGATCGACGAACCCGGACGGCCCGAGCGGCCCGGTTGTCTTCAAGGGACCATTGATCCACTCGCCGCTCTGAAGCACGCTTGCCCGTCCCCGACGAGCGATATAATCCACGTTTCTCCGAAATCCGCTCGCGCCCGCCCCGCATGGTCATGCACCGGCCGCACGCCGCGCGAGCCATAGAGCCACATAGCCCTGACGTCCATGACGACCTCCCAACTTGCCAAGAAAGGCGAAGCCTGGTCCGCCCGCTTCTCCGAACCGATGTCCGACCTGGTGAAGCGCTACACCGCTTCGGTGTTCTTCGACAAGCGCCTGGCCCTGTTCGACATCCAGGGCTCGCTGGCGCATGCGGCCATGCTGGCCAAGCAAGGCATCATCGCCGAGGCCGACCGCGCCGAGATCGAGCGCGGCATGGCACAGATCAAGGGCGAGATCGAAGCCGGCGGCTTCGAATGGAAGCTGGATCTCGAAGACGTCCACCTGAACATCGAAGCGCGCCTGACCGCGCTGGTCGGCGATGCCGGCAAGCGCCTGCATACGGGCCGCTCGCGCAACGACCAGGTCGCGACCGACATCCGCCTGTGGCTGCGCAGCGAGATCGACAACATCATCGCCCTGCTCGGCGCGCTGCGCGGGTCGCTGCTGGACCTGGCCGACCAGAACGCTGACACGATCCTGCCGGGCTTCACGCACCTGCAGGTCGCGCAGCCCGTGACTTTCGGCCACCACCTGCTGGCCTACGTGGAAATGTTCACGCGCGATGCCGAGCGCATGGCCGACTGCCGCAAGCGCGTCAACCGCCTGCCGCTGGGCGCCGCCGCGCTCGCCGGCACGAGCTACCCGATCGACCGCGAATTCGTCGCGCAGCAGCTCGGCTTCGACGGCGTGTGCCGCAATTCGCTGGATGCGGTGTCGGACCGCGACTTCGCGATCGAATTCTGCGCAGCCGCCGCGCTGGTGATGACCCACGTGTCGCGCTTCTCGGAAGAACTGGTGCTGTGGATGAGCCCGCGCGTCGGCTTCATCGACATCGCCGACCGCTTCTGCACCGGCAGCTCGATCATGCCGCAGAAGAAGAACCCCGACGTGCCGGAACTGGCCCGCGGCAAGACCGGCCGCGTCAACGGCCACCTGATCGGCCTGCTGACGCTGATGAAGGGCCAGCCGCTCGCATACAACAAGGACAACCAGGAAGACAAGGAACCGCTGTTCGATACGGTCGATACCGTCGTGGACACGCTGCGCATCTTCGCTGACATGGTGCCTGGCATCACCGTCAAGCCCGAAGCCATGCGCGCCGCCGCGCTGCAGGGCTACGCCACGGCCACCGACCTGGCCGACTACCTCGTCAAGAAGGGCCTGCCGTTCCGCGACGCGCACGAAGCCGTGGCCCACGCCGTGCGCGCGTGCGACAGCCGCAACTGCGACCTGGCCGACCTTACCGTGGCCGAACTGCGTGAAGTCTCGGGCCTCGGCGACAAGTCCGCACTGATCGGCGATGACGTGCACACCGTCCTGACGCTCGAAGGTTCGGTCGCTGCGCGTAACCACATCGGCGGCACCGCACCGGACCAGGTGCGCGCGGCGATCGCCGCCGCACGCGCAGCGCTCTGAGTTGACGCTGTAAGTTCCGCGTAAGTTTCAAGCAAGAAAAAGCCACGATGGGCCGGCCATCGTGGCTTTTTTCATTTACAAGACGGATTTTTGCGCAATGTGATAGGTATTAGCCCCAAGCGCCGACGCATTTTGTTACAGATAAACTAATCGCCGCAAAAACCGGGGAGACAACCCATGAACTACTTGCTTGGTCTGTCACGACAGATCGACAGGTTGAATCAGCACACGGGCAGGCTTGCAAACATCATGATCCTGCTGTCGTGCCTGATCAGCGCCGGCAACGCCCTCCTGCGCTATGGCTTCAACTTGAGCGACAACTGGCCACTCGAACTGCAGTGGTACATGTTTGCGATCGCCGTGATGTTCGGCGCCTCGTATACCTTCCAGCGTAACGAACACGTCCGCGTCGACCTGTTCTACGGCAACGTCTCGGAGCGCGCCCAGCACTGGATCGATATCTTCGGCATCGTCGTATTCCTGCTGCCGTCGTGCATCCTGTTCACGTGGCTGTCCTGGGATTCGCTGTTCCTGCCCTCGTGGCGCATCCTCGAGCAATCGGGCAACTCCGGCGGCCTGCCGCGTTACCCGATCAAGCTGGTGGTGCCCGTCGGCTTCGCCCTGCTCGCCCTGCAGGGGGTGTCTGAACTGATCAAGCGCTTTGCCGCCCTCAAAGGCCTGGTGCGTATCGAATCGAAATACGAGAGGCCGGTGCAATGATTCCATTGGAATATATGCCGCCGATGATGTTCGGCGGCCTGGTGCTGTTCATGCTGATCGGGTTCCCGGTCGCATTTTCGCTGTCCGCCGTCGGCCTGGCGTTCGGCTTCGTGGCCATTCACTGGGGCTACTTCCCCCTGAGCTTCCTGCAGGCGGTGCCGAGCCGCGTGTTCGGAAGCGTGCTCGCCAACGAGTTGCTGCTGGCCATTCCGTTCTTCACCTTCATGGGCGCGATCCTGGAGAAATGCGGGCTGGCCGAGGACATGCTCGACTCCATGGGCCAGCTGTTCGGCCCCGTGCGCGGCGGCCTCGGCTACTCGGTGATCATCGTCGGCTTCATCCTTGGCGCGATCACGGGCACCGTGGCCGCGCAGGTGATCGCCATGGCGATGATTTCGCTGCCGGTGATGATGCGCTACCGCTACAACATGAAGTACGCCACCGGCGTGCTCGCAGCATCGGGCACCATCACGCAGCTCGTGCCGCCGTCGCTCGTGCTGGTGGTGCTGGCCGACCAGCTCAAGACGCCGGCCGGCAGCGCCGACGTGGGCAGCATGTACCTGGGCGCGTGGGGCCCGTCGGTGGTGCAGATCGCGCTGTTCGCGCTGTACACCTTCTTCCTGACCCGCGTCAAACCTGACTGGCTGCCGCCGGTTCCGGCCGAAGCGCGCACGCTGCGCGGCTGGCCGCTTTGGGCCAAGTGCCTGCGCGGCATCATCCCGTGTGCGGTGCTGATCTTCCTCGTGCTCGGCACGATCATGCTGGGCATCGCCACACCGACCGAATCGGGCGCCATGGGTGCCGTCGGCGCGCTGGTGCTCGCGGTGATCCGCGACAAGGCATTCACCAGCACCGATCGCATCGTCTACCGCATCGGCATTGCCGCGACGGTGATCGCCGCGGCCGTGGGTGTGTTCGCCTTTGGCTCGCATGTGTTCCGGATCCCGCTGGCGGTGTTGTACCTGGTCATCCTGTGGCTGGTCATCCGCGCGGGTCAGATGACCGACCTGCGTCTGCTGATCGTCGATGCTTACCAGTCCACCGCGCGCATCACGGCGATGGTGGTGTTCATCCTGATCGGCTCCACCTGCTTCTCGGTGGTGTTCCAGGGCGTGGACGGCGGCGCATGGGTCGAGCACCTGTTCACCTCGCTGCCGGGCGGCTGGATCGGCTTCCTGATCGTGGTGAACCTGTTCATCTTCTTCCTGGCGTTCTTCCTGGACTTCTTCGAGATCGCGTTCATCGTGGTGCCGATGCTGGCGCCGGTGGCGGTGAAGGTGCTGGCCCCGGTCGTGGCCGATTCGATGGGCGGCAACCCCGAAGCCGCGGCCACTGCGGCGCTCGTGTGGTTCGGCGTGATGCTGTGCGTGAACATGCAGACCTCGTTCATGCACCCGCCGTTCGGCTTCGCACTGTTCTACCTGCGCGGCATTGCGCCGAAGGAAGTGAAGAGCTCAGACATCTACTGGGGTGCGCTGCCCTGGGTCGGCCTGCAGCTGGTGATGGTGCTGGCCGTGATGTTCTGGCCGGGCATGGTGACGGCATTCCTCGACAAGGGATCGCTCCACCATAACACCGGGGCGGAGGTCAGCATTCCGCTTGGCGGTGAGCCAGAGAAACCGGCATCTTCGCCAGGGACACTGGAGTTGCCGGGAGCAGCCGCTCCGGCCGAACCGGCGGCGCCGCAGTTCGAGTTTGAGAAGAAATAACGGCCTGAGCGCCAAGACAGAGCCCCGCAATCGCGGGGCTCTTTGTTTTTCCGGGGCCTGATCCGTCGTATCTCGAACTGTCCCCTTGTAAGCCGCAGCCTGGCACTGCTCGAAGCCAAGGCCGTGCTGTCGATGGTCTGCCAACAGTTCCATGTCAGCCAGGCGCCCGCCTCCGGGCCGGTCAGCGAAGCCTTTGCTTTCACGATGATGCCGACGGAGTTGTGCGTGGTGCCCGAACGCCGGACCACCGCACATTCGGCCTAGTTCGTCGTTGTCACGAGCACATCGCCGCGCCGCTCCACCACGTTCACCACCACACTGCTGCCGGCGCGACGCAGCATCAGGTCGACCGATGCGTCGGCAATGGTCAGCCCTTGCAGCGCCACGTCTTCCATGAAGGACGGCAGGGCCGGATAGCGAAAGCTCACCTGGCGCGCGGCGACGTCAAAATCGAGGTTCAAGCACGACTGCAGCAGCGACAGCGGCGCGGCCGCCGCCCACGCCTGCGGAATGCACGCGACCGGATAGAGCGTCGGACCGCGGTTGCCCTGGCGCACGAAGCCGCAGAACAACTCCGGCAGACGGCGCAGGTCGATGTGCGTCGAGGCAGAGAAAAGCCCGTCGAAGATGCGCAGCGCCGCGTCGCGCAAGCCATAGCGCACCAGCCCTGCGGCGATCAGGGCATTGTCGTGCGGCCATACCGAGCCGTTGTGGTAGCTCATGGGGTTGTAGCGGAACTCGCTCGAGGCAAGTGTCCGCACGCCCCAGCCCGAGAACGAGGCGCTTGCCATCAGCGCAGACGCTACCTGTTCCGCTCGCTGTGGCTGCGCAATGCCAGTGAAGAGCGCATGCCCCGCATTGGATGAGCGCACGCGGCATGGCCGCTTGTTCCCGTCCAGCGCCAGCACGTAGGTGCCCAGCGCCTCGTCGAAGAAGACTTCATCAAAGCGCTGGCGCAGTTGTGTTGCCTTGGCTTCGAGTCCGTCGGCGCGTTCGGTCTTTCCAAGGCCGCGTGCGATGCGCGCGGCAGCCATCCACGCGCCGTAGACATAGGCCTGCACCTCCACCAGCGCAATGGGCCCTTCAGCGAGCGTGCCGTCAGCATGGGAGATGGAATCCCGGCTGTCCTTCCAGCCCTGGTTCAGCAGCCCTTCGGCGGTGCGCCGGCCGTACTCGACAAAGCCATCGCCATCGCGGTCACCGTACTCGTCGATCCAACGCAGTGCCGCCTCGACGTAGGGCCACAGCCAGCGCGCCGTGGCAACGTCATGGGTGCGGTCCAGGTAGGCCCCGGCCAGCATGACGAACAGCGGCGTGGAATCGATGCTGCCGTAGTAGCGGCGGAACGGCACCTCGCCGAGGTTGGCCATTTCGCCCTTGCGGCTTTCATGGAGGATCTTGCCCGGTTCGGCATCGGCTGCGGGATCGACCGTGGTGGCCTGGTTGGCCGCCAGGTAGCAAAGCACGCCGCGCGCGATACCCGGGTCGAGCCACAGGGTTTCGAGCGCGGTGATCAGCGCGTCGCGGCCGAAGAAAGTGCTGAACCACGGAATGCCCGCATAGGGATACGGCCCGTATGGCGTCTGCGTGGTCAGCATGTAGAGATCGGACATGCTTCGCGACACCGCTTCGTTGAAAATCTCGTTCGACGTGGTCACGCTTGCGGCGCGCGCGGACAAGCCACGCAGCGCGCGCCGCGCGGCGCGCAGGGCCGAAGGAACAGCCACGCGCGGCGCGCGCCCGTCCGGGCGCGCATTGCAGCAACATACCTCGACATACAGCAGTGTGGTCTTGTGCGGCGTGAGATCCAGTTCGAACACGGCCTGTTCGCCGGTCAGACGCGACGGCAACGGATCGAAAGACAGATGCGTCGTGCGCTCGCAGTCATCAAGGCCGGTATAGGCTAGCCTGACGCCGCTTTGGCAAAGCACGGGCGCATGGTACTGCCCGCGATCTATGCGATGGGCGCCGCGCACCTCGAACAAGTCCGCGAAATCCGCGGCAAAGGCCAGTTCCAGCGCGATGCGCCGCGGCACCTCGTCGAAGTTGCGTACCGCCAGCCGTTCATAGCATGTCCCCTGCCACAGGAAGCGGGAACGGCGCACATGGATCAGGTCATGGACCATCGCGAGCCGGTCCTGCTCGTCGAACAGGTCGGGATTGGTCAGGTCGCAGGTCAGCGCCACGTTATCGTCGCGCAGCACGGAACTCAGCAGCACCGGTCGCCAGCCGTTGATCGTGAGATGAAAGTGCGACAGGTGGCGGGTATCACAGTAGTACAGACCCTCCGATCCGCCAGAGCCGGCAATGGCGTCGCCATGCTCGTCGAATACGGCGAAAGTATCGCCTTGCTTGAGCGTACGTGGCTGGGTCTGGCGCAGCGAACGCGAGGCCGCGATGACAATGGGAGCCGCCGGCGTGGCTTCCGGCGCGAGTCCGCGCCGGCCTTCGGGAGCGTCAAGCATCGTTTCCCCCTTGCAGGTTCAGGGTGCGATCGGGGTGCGATCATGGGGTCAGGGCGCGATATGCAGGTCCGCGGCCTCATGGCCTGCCGGCTCCGCATGCGTGTGCCCGTTGACCGACAGCGGTTCGCACAGCCGGCGATACAACGCTACGTAGTCGCTGGCCATGCGCGCGGCACTGAAGCGCGCACTGAACGCGCGCCG
Source organism: Cupriavidus sp. C1SS-2L (assembly GCF_057073735.1). Classification (NCBI taxonomy): domain Bacteria; kingdom Pseudomonadati; phylum Pseudomonadota; class Betaproteobacteria; order Burkholderiales; family Burkholderiaceae; genus Cupriavidus; species Cupriavidus sp. C1SS-2L. The sequence goes on along the minus strand of NZ_CP172708.1, from coordinate 745,434 downwards.
CACGTCAAGGCGGTCGATGTCTCCCAGACGCCCTACCGCTGCCACGGCTTCGTCCACACTGTCCACGATAAAGCCAGTGACGCCATCATCGAGCACTTCAGGAACCGACCCCGAAGAAAAGGCAATCACCGGCGTACCGCAGGCCATGGATTCGATCATCACAAGGCCGAACGGCTCGGGCCAGTCGATCGGAAACAGCAGCGCACGCGCGTTGCCAAGAAAACGCGGTTTTTCGCGATCGCCAATTTCGCCAAGATACTCCACATTCGGGTGGCGCCGGACCAGTGGCGCGATTTCCGCATCCCAGTACGCCTGGTCGGCGCGGTCGATCTTGGCTGCGATCTTCAGCGGCATGCCGCTGCGCACGGCGATCTCGATCGCGCGGTCGGGGCGCTTCTCGCGCGCAATGCGGCCGAGGAATGCCAGATAGCCCCCGCGCGGCACGGCATGAAAGGACAGCAGGGATTCCGGCAAGCCATGGTAGACATTGCCGAGCCAGTTGACCGGCGGCATGGGACGCCGTTGCTCCAGGGATATCGACACCAGGGGCATATCCGGAAACGTCGCATAGAACGGGCGCAGATCTGGCAGATCGAGCCGGCCATGCAGCGTAGTCACGGTGCGGCTGGCAAGGCTGCGGACCAGCGGGAAATGCAGCATATCCGTGTGGAAATGCAGCACATCGAAATCATCGGCCTGCCGGCGCACATCCTCCAGCATCATGACGTGGTACGGCAGCCAGTCGTGCACAGATGGGTCGGTGCGCAATGCGCGCGGCACGCAACTCACCAGCCGGGCGGCCGTCCATGAATCGCCGCTCGCAAAGAGCGTCACATCATGCCCCTGGCGCACCAGCTCGTTTGCGAGGTACGCCACGACGCGTTCGGTACCGCCGTACTGCCTTGGCGGGCAGCTTTCCTGGAGCGGGGCAATTTGGGCGATTTTCATCGGCAGAATCTCCGTGCGGCTGACAACTTTGACAATCGGATGCCGGGCCGCCTTTGACCCTGCGCCCGGAATGCGGTCCGTGTCGCGCTGCACCGCAAAAAAAGGAGCGCCTCCCTCTTCCGCGCTTGCCAGCTCGATTACCGGTGGGCGCCGCCGATATTTGTGCTGCAGAGCGGCATGCCCCGGCCGCCACCCGGCGCGGTGCGAGAGGAGCCGGGGGCCCATCGACCGGCGTCGCGCGTGGTGCCTTTGTCGCAAGTGCCATGCCCGCAAGCTGTGCGTCTTGCTATGCTGGGTATCGTCCACATCCGATTCACGACGTACGGCCAGGGGAGCAACCACGTGCCCGACCAACCCTATCGTCCATCAGCCGGAGAGGCATCGGAGGCCAGGCCCGCAAAGGGCTGGCTGCGCTGGCTGCCCGGCGTGCAGACGCTGCGACAGTACGAGGCAGCATGGCTGCCTCGTGACGTGGCGGCCGGCCTCGTACTGACTACCATGCTGGTGCCGGTCGGCATTGCCTATGCGGAGGCATCCGGCGTCCCTGGCATCTACGGCTTGTACGCCACCATCATTCCGCTGCTGGCCTACGCGCTGTTCGGTCCCAGCCGGATACTGGTGCTGGGACCGGACTCGGCACTGGCCGCGCCGATCCTTGCCGTGGTGATCCAGCTGTCGGCTGGCGATCCGGCCCGCGCGATCGCCGTGGCAAGCATGATGGCGGTGGTATCGGGCGCGGTCTGTATCCTGGCCGGGCTGCTGCGCCTGGGGTTCGTTACCGAACTGCTGTCCAAGCCGATCCGATACGGCTACATGAATGGCATTGCATTGACCGTCCTGATCAGCCAGCTTCCAAAGTTGTTTGGCATCTCCATCGAGGACGCCGGACCCCTGCGGGAATTGTGGGACCTGATCCAAGCGCTGGGAGACGGCAAGGCCAACTGGTACAGCGCGGCGGTCGGAGGCAGCGCGCTGGCCCTGATCCTGCTGCTAAAGCGCTTCGAACGCGTGCCGGGCATTCTGATCGCCGTGATCCTGGCGACACTGGCTGTCGCCTGGTTCGGCCTGCAGGACCACGGTGTCAAAGTGCTGGGCAAGATGCCGCAGGGGCTGCCCGTCTTCCACTTGCCATGGCTGAGCGGCGTGGATATCGCCAAGGTGGTAGCCGGCGGCTTCGCCGTCGCGATGGTGGCATTCGCCGACACCAGCGTGCTGTCGCGAACCTATGCGGCGCGAATGAAGCGACCGGTCGATCCCAATCAGGAAATGGTCGGGCTTGGCGCCGCCAATCTCGCAGCGGGGCTGTTCCAGGGCTTTCCGATCAGCAGCAGCTCATCACGCACGCCGGTTGCGGAAGCGGCGGGCGCCAAAACCCAGCTCACGGGCGTGATCGGCGCGCTGGCCGTAGCCGCCCTGCTGCTGTTCGCGCCGAACCTGATGCGCTATCTGCCGAACAGCGCGCTGGCGGCGGTGGTCATCGCCTCGGCGCTCGGGCTGTTCGAGTTCGCGGACCTGAGGCGGATCTTCCGCATCCAGCAATGGGAGTTCTGGCTTTCGATGGCGTGCTTTGCCGGCGTCGCCGTGTTCGGTGCGATTCCGGGCATCGGCCTGGCCGTGGCCCTGGCCGTGATTGAATTCCTGTGGGACGGCTGGCGCCCGCACTACGCCATTCTCGGGCGTGCTGACGGCGTGCGTGGCTATCACGACGTGGAGCGCTATCCGAACGCGCGACGCGTGCCCGGCCTGGTGCTGTTCCGCTGGGATGCGCCGCTGTTCTTTGCGAACGCGGAGCTGTTCCAGACATGTGTCATGCAAGCCGTCGAAGGTTCACCCACCGAGGTGCGACGCGTGGTAGTGGCAGCCGAGCCGGTGACCAGCGTCGATGTGACCTCGGCGGATATGCTGCGCGAACTCGACAAAACGCTGGACGAACGCGGCATCGAATTGCACTTCGCCGAGATGAAGGACCCGGTCAAGGACAAGCTCAAGCGCTTCGAACTGTTTGACCACCTCGGGCAGGATGTCTTCCACCCGACGGTTGGCGCGGCGGTGGATGACTACCTGAGCGATCACAATGTGGACTGGAAGGCGTGATGACGAAGCAGCGGCCGCATGCGTAAAAAACGCCGGCCTGCCATCTGGCAGGCCGGCGCATCGCTACGTCGGCAGTGGTCGCGTGGTCGTGAATTTAGCTGCCCTGCTTTACGCAATCCACGAAGTACGCCTTGCGGCCATCGACCTCTTCCTCGACCAGCCCGTGCACATCGGTCTCGAAGCCCGGGAACAGCTTGTTGAACTCGCGCGCGAACTTCAGGTACTGGACGATGGTGCGGTTGAAGCGCTCGCCCGGGATCAGCAGCGGGATGCCCGGCGGGTACGGCGTCAGCAGGATGGCGGTGACTCGGCCCTCCAGGTCGTCCACCGGCACGCGCTCGATCTCGCGGTGCGCCATCATCGACCACGCGTCTGACGGCTTCATCGCCGGTTCCATGTCCGACAGGTACATCTCTGTCGTCACGCGCGCCACGTCGTTGGCCTTGTAGACGCTGTGCACGGCATCGCACAGGTCACGCAGGCCCATGCGTTCGTACTGTGGATGCTTGCCAACGAACTCGGGCAGCACGCGCCACAGCGGCTGGTTCTGGTCGTAGTCGTCCTTGAACTGCTGCAACTCGGTCACCAGCGAATTCCAGCGGCCCTTGGTAATGCCGATGGTGAACATGATGAAGAACGAGTAGAGGCCCGTCTTCTCGATGATGATGCCGTGCTCGGCCAGGTACTTGGTGACGATGGCCGCCGGAATGCCGCGATCGCTGAACTCGCCGTCCACGTCCAGGCCCGGGGTGATGATCGTCGCCTTGATCGGGTCGAGCAGGTTGAAGCCGTCGGCCAGGTCGCCGAAGCCGTGCCAGCGCTCGTTGGCCTTGAGCATCCACTGCTCGCGTTCGGGCATGCCTTCGTCGTTCAGCGTATCCGGGCCCCAGACCTTGAACCACCAGTCGCCATTGTTGCCGGCTTCGAAGTCGCCTTCGACCTTGCGCATGGCGCGGCGGAAGTCCAGTGCTTCCTGGATGCTTTCTTCCACCAGCGCGGGGCCGCCCGGCGCTTCCATCATGGCCGCGGCGACATCGCACGAGGCGATGATCGCGTACTGCGGACTGGTCGAGGTGTGCATCAGGTACGCCTCGTTGAAGCGATAGCGGTCCAGCTTGCGCGTTTCGGAATCCTGCACGAGGATCTGCGACGCCTGCGACAGGCCCGCCAGCAGCTTGTGCGTGGACTGCGTGGCAAACACCAGCGCGTCCTTGCTGCGCGGGCGGTCGCGGCCGATCGCGTGCATGTTGTGATAGAACTCGTGGAACGCCGCGTGCGGCAGCCACGCTTCATCGAAATGCAGCGTGTCGATTTCCGACGCGAGCATCTCCTTGATCTGCTCGGCGTTGTACAGCACGCCGTCGTAGGTACCCTGCGTGATCGTCAGGATGCGCGGCTTTTGGTTCTTGGCCTTGCTCGCGAACGGGTGGTTGGCGATCTTCCTGCGGATGGTCTCCGGGTCGAACTCGCTCTTGGGGATCGGGCCGATGATGCCGTAGTGGTTGCGCGTCGGCATCAGGAACACGGGGATCGCGCCGGTCATCATGATCGCGTGCAGGATCGACTTGTGGCAGTTGCGGTCCACCACGACGATGTCGCCGGGCGCCACGTTGGCGTGCCACACCATCTTGTTCGACGTCGACGTGCCGTTGGTCACGAAGAACATGTGGTCCGAGTTGAAGATACGCGCGGCGTTGCGCTCGGACGCGGCCACCGGGCCGGTGTGGTCCAGCAGCTGGCCGAGTTCATCCACCGCGTTGCAGACATCGGCACGCAGCATGTTTTCGCCGAAGAACTGGTGGAACACCTGGCCCACCGGGCTCTTCAGGAACGCCACGCCGCCCGAGTGTCCCGGGCAGTGCCACGAGTACGACGAATCCTGCGCGTAGTCAATCAGCGCCTTGAAGAACGGCGGCGCGAGCGTGTCGAGGTAGACCTTGGCTTCGCGGATGATGTGGCGCGCCACGAACTCCGGCGTGTCCTCGAACATGTGGATGAAGCCGTGCAGCTCGCGCAGGATATCGTTCGGGATATGGCGCGAGGTGCGGGTCTCGCCGTACAGGAAGATCGGCAGGTCGGTGTTGCGGCGGCGCACTTCATTGACGAATGCGCGCAGCTTCTCGATGGCGGCCGCTTCGGGCTGGTCATCGGCGGTCACGAACTCGTCGTCGTCGATCGACACGATGAAGGTGGACGCACGGCTGGACTGCTGCGCGAACGAGGTCAGGTCGCCGTAGCTGGTCAGGCCCATGACCTCCATCCCCTCTTTCTCGATCGCCTCGGCCAGCGCGCGGATACCCGAGCCGGAGATGTTCTCGGAGCGGAAGTCTTCGTCAATGATGATGACGGGGAAGCGGAATTTCATCGGGCATCCTTGATGGAAAGCAGGACATAAAGGACTGAGCCACATGGCCGGCAGGGGTTCCCCTGCTGCGGCGACATGTGGCTCTCACGTCAGGTCTTGGCGCCCGCGCGTCTATCGCGAGCCGGCCGTTCCGGCAAACGCCGGCATTGTAATGCGCTCAGGCCTTCGGCAGTGTGACACCGTGCTGGCCCTGGTACTTGCCGCCGCGGTCGGCGTACGACGTCTCGCAGACCTCGTCGCTTTCGAAGAACAGCACCTGCGCGCAGCCTTCGCCGGCGTAGATCTTGGCGGGCAGCGGCGTGGTGTTGGAGAACTCCAGCGTCACATAGCCTTCCCACTCGGGTTCGAACGGCGTCACGTTGACGATGATGCCGCAGCGCGCGTAAGTGCTCTTGCCCAGGCAGATGGTCAGCACGCTGCGCGGGATGCGGAAATATTCCATCGTGCGCGCAAGCGCGAACGAGTTCGGGGGAATGATGCAGACGTCACCCTTGAAATCGACGAACGACTTCTCGTCGAAGTTCTTGGGGTCGACAATGGTGCTGTTGATATTGGTGAATATCTTGAATTCGTCGGCGCAGCGGATGTCGTAGCCGTAGCTCGACGTGCCGTACGACACGATCTTGCGCCCGTCGGCCTCCCGCACCTGGCCGGGTTCGAACGGTTCGATCATGCCGTGCTGTTCCGCCATGCGGCGGATCCACTTGTCGGATTTGATGCTCATAGGGTCGGGAGGGGTAAACGCTTAGCCAGAGTGCGCCGAATTGTACAACCAATCCGGACCCCCACCGGCACTCAATTAAGTGCCGCTCAGGCCACAACTTCCTCAGGCAGTCGATGGTGAAAGCGCTCCTTGCCCGTATAGAGCAGGAAGTGCTTGCCCGTACACCTCGCAAACAGCGTCATATTGACCCGTTGCGCCATCTGGTAGCCCATCTGCGTGACGCCCGAGCGCGATAGCAGGAACGGAATCCCCATCTGCGCGCCCTTGATCACCATTTCGGAGGTAAGCCGGCCGGTGGTGTAGAAGACCTTGTCGTCGCCGCGCATGTCTTCCAGCCACATGCGTCCAGCAATCGCGTCCACCGCGTTGTGGCGGCCCACGTCTTCGACAAACATCAGAAGTTCGCTGCCGCGGAACAGTGCGCAGCCATGCACCGAGCCAGCCTGCTTGTACACCGACTGCTGCAGGCGGATGGTGTCGACGATGCCGTACAGCGTGTCCTGATCGAGCGTGGCACCGGCGGGCAGCTGGATATTGTCGATCTCGTCCAGCAAGGAGCCAAACACCGTGCCCTGCCCGCAGCCCGTCGTCACCACGCGCCGCGCGGTGCGCTCCTCGATGCGGTCGACGCCGGTCCGGGTGGTCACGGCGGCGGATTCCGTTTCCCAGTCCACCTGCACGGCGGCGATGTCCTCGATCGATTCCACCAGCCGCTGGTTGCGCAGGTAGCCGAGCACGAGGTGCTCGGGCGCGCCGCCGAGGGTCATCAGCGTGACCAGTTCGCGCTTGTCGAGATAGACCGTCAGCGGGCGCTCGCCGGGCAGGTAGGCCGGACGCGCGCGTCCCAGCTCGTCGACGACTTCGACCTCTTCGATCAGGGGAACAGCTGCGTGAGTCAGTTCGGGACGCAGTGGCATGGATGGCGGAGTCGGGGCTGCTCAGGTTTGCCCCACCACGCCGGCCTGGCAAGCGATGGGGCGCAGGTTAAGGCGCCTTTGCGGTCGATTGTACTGCTGCGGCGGCGGCCGGGGTGGCTGGCGCCGCGGGCGGCACGAAGGGCCCTGGGTCGGCACAGGCAGCTGTCTGCACTGGCTCATGCGTGCCCTTGCCGCTGGTCTTCATGTCGCCGTAGTACCGTGCCGCAACCTTGTCCTGGGCCTTGCAGAGCTGGAACGCGGCCACCTTGTCGGCCCACGCCGTACGCGCTTTCGTTTCCTCCGCCTTGGCCTTCTGGGCATCGGTCGGCGAGGGCAGCTTGGCCAGCGCGGCTTGCGTGCCGGCGAGACCAGCGGTGCCTGCGGCCAGGGCAATCAGCATCAGTATGCGTTTCATGGTCGTGATCCGTGAAGGCGGGTCTGCAGCAATGTCTCAGGCCTCGCCCGGGGTACGCCGGCCAGCGGTGCCTGGTTCCGGCGTCGTCGAGCGCTGCGCCGGGATCTTGCCGGACTTGATGTCGTCGTACCAGAGTTCGTGGTGCTCCCTGGCCCAGGCTTCGTCGACCCAGCCGTCGCGCATCGCACGGTAGGCGCCTTCCATGCCGATGGTGCCCATGTAGATATGGCCCAGCGACATCGCGATCATCAGCACGGCCGCGATGCCATGGATCACGTTGGCGATCTGCATGGTGGCGCGGTAGTAGTCGAGCCCCGGCACGATCATGTCGAGCACCCAGCCCGACGCGGACAGGATCAGACCGAAGATCACCAGCCCGCCCCAGAACCACATCTTCTCGCCGAAATTGAACCGGCCGCTCGGCACATGCTTGCCGCTGGCCAGCCCGCCGAGGCTAGTCACCCAACGGACGTCGTCGCGGCTGGGCAGGTTGTCGCGCACGAAAATCACGAAGGCGACGATGATCGACAACGTGAACACTGGCCCCGCCAGGTTGTGGATGTTCTTCAGCAGGTAGCTCAGCCAGCCGAACAGCGTGTGTCCCATGATCGGCAGCAGGAAATGCTTGCCGAACAGCATCACGATGCCCGACACGCCGAGCAGTACGAATGAGATCGCCATGGTCCAGTGCACGATGCGCTCGATCGGCGTGAAGCGCTCGATCATGCGCCCGGTGCGCGGCTCGCGCAGCGGGATGGTCCCGCGCCAGGCGAAGAAACCGAGGATCGCGAGCGGCACGATCACCAGCAGCCAGCCGCCCCATACGGTGATCACGCCATTGCGGAACAGCCGCCACTTCTGGCCGGTCCGCTGGATCAGCACGCCGGCTTCCTTGGCCGGCAGGCTGCTGTAGTGAGCCTGGTCGGAATTGACCTCGCGCCATACCGGCGCGTTGTTGCCCGGCTGCGTCACCGTGCGTTCCTGCTGCGACCTGGCCTCGCCGGCGATATCGCGGCGAGGCACGTTGAAGATGTTCTCCGAGGCTATACCCGCCAGCGGCTGCGCAGGATGCGTGGCCGGGTCGTTCGCGTCCGCCGGTTGTGCGGCGATAGCGGCGGCAGAAGCCGGCGGCGCCGAAGCCGGTGCCTGCGCCAGCGCGGCGCTGCCCGCGAGTGCCAGCCAGGCCAGTGCGCTGGCAGCGAGCCAGCGGCAAGGGTTCTGCGTGGGCCTCATACGCGCTCCTTCGGATCGCCCCGCCCTGCCTGCTGCGCAGTCACGGCGTACGGTTGTATTCGTTCTGCAGCTGATTGCGCTGGCGGATCTGGTTCTGCCAGCTCGTCTTGTCGCCCGCGGTCCAGCCTTTGACGACGAAAGGATCATCGGGCGCGCCCTGCCAGGCGGCGGCATCGGTCTTCTTGTGCGAGGCGGTCGTGGTCTGTGCCTTTTCGCCACAGGCTGCGAGCAGCACGCCGGCCGCGGCCAGCACGGCCATCATTGCGATGCGCGTCATGATGGTTGCCCCCCATTCGCGGTTGCGCTCCCGGTTGCGCTCCCGTTCGCGCTTCCGCTCGCATTACCCGGTGCGGGAGCGGCAGGTGCAGCGGGCGCGGCCGGCGCCTGTTGCGCACCGCCCTTCGTGCCGTATGCGGTACCCCAGCCGAACACATCGCCCCCTTTGCCGCGCTTGATCACTCGATTGCGCAGGATGTCGGCAATCACGTCGCCATCGCCGCCGAGCAGCGCCTTGGTCGAGCACATTTCCGCGCACAGCGGCAGCTTGCCTTCGGCCAGGCGGTTGCGGCCGTACTTCTCGAACTCGGCCTCCGAGCCGTTCTTCTCGGGCCCACCCGCGCAGAATGTGCATTTATCCATCTTGCCGCGCACGCCGAAGGTGCCCGTGGACGGGAACTGCGGCGCACCGAACGGGCATGCGTACGAGCAGTAGCCGCAGCCGATGCACACATCCTTGTCGTGCAGCACCACGCCGTCTTCGGTGCGGTAGAAGCAGTCGACCGGGCAGACCGCCATGCACGGCGCGTCCGAACAGTGCATGCAGGCGACCGAGATCGATTTCTCGGCGCCGACCACGCCGTCGTTGACAGTGACCACGCGGCGCCGGTTCACGCCCCATGGCACCTCATGCTCGTTCTTGCAGGCGGTGACGCAGCTGTTGCATTCGATGCAGCGCTCGGCGTCACAGATAAATTTCATGCGGGCCATGGTGTCATCCTGCGATCAATGTCATGCATTCAGGCAAAGCGTTCGATCTGGCAGATCGTGGTCTTGGTTTCCTGCATCATCGTCACCGAGTCATAGCCGTACGTGGTGGCCGTATTGACCGCTTCCCCGCGCACGATCGGCATCGCGCCGTCCGGGTAGTAGTCCTTCAGGTCCTTGCCCTGCCACCAGCCCGAGAAATGGAACGGGATGAAGGCGGTGTCCGGCCCCACGCGCTCGGTCACCAGCGCGCGCACCTTGATGCGCGCACCGGTCGGTGTCTTCACCCAGCAGAAGTCGCCGTTGCGGATGCCGCGGTCGGACGCCGCGCGCGGGTTGATCTCGACGAAGTTCTCCTGCTGCAGTTCGGCCAGCCACGGGTTGGAGCGCGTTTCCTCGCCACCGCCCTCGTATTCGACAAGGCGGCCCGAGGTCAGGATGATCGGGAACTTCTCATAGACCTTGTTCTCGATGTTGCGCTGCTGCACGGTCTTGTACAGCGTCGGCAGCCGCCAGAACGCCATCTTGTCGTCGTGGGTCGGGTACTTGGCGACCATGTCGGGCCGCGTGGAATACAGCGGCTCGCGGTGCTGCGGAATCGGATCGGGGAAGTTCCACACCACGGCGCGCGCCTTGGCATTGCCGAACGGATGGCAGCCATGCACCTTGAGCACCACGCGCTGGATGCCGCCCGACAGATCCGTCTTCCAGTTCTTGCCTTCGGCGGCCTTTTTCTCGTCGTCGGTGAGGTCATCCCACCAGCCGAGCTTCTTGAGCAGCACGTGATCGAACTCCGGATAGCCGGTAGTGATCTCGGCCCCCTTCGAGCAGGAACCGTCCTCGGCCAGCAGGTTGACGCCATCGCGTTCCACGCCGAAGTTAGCGCGGAAATTGCCGCCGCCATCCATCACGTGCTTGCTGGTGTCGTACAGGTTCGCCGAGCCCGGATGCTTGAGTTCCGGATTGCCGTAGCAAGGCCATGGCAGGCCGAAGTAATCGCCGGTCAGGTCATAGCCAGTCGCGGCGTCCTTGCCGCCACTGCAGCGCAACGTCTTCACGTCGAACATCTGCATATTGCGCATATGGGCCTTGAGGCGTTCCGGCGACTGGCCGGTGTAGCCGATGGTCCAGTTGCTGCGGTTGATCTCGCGCAGGATCGACTCGATCTCCGGCTCCATCCACGTGCGGCCGGCGCGCTTCACCTCGATCATCTTGTAGTTCTTCGACAGCTCCTTGCCAAAGCCCAGCTTGTCGGCGAACGCCTGCATGATGGTGTGGTCGGGCATCGATTCGAACAACGGCTCGATAACCTTTTCGCGCCATTGCAGCGAGCGGTTGGAAGCCGTGCAGGATCCCGATGTCTCGAACTGCGTGCACGCCGGCAGCAGGTAGACCGCGCGGTTCGGATTGACCTTGTCGCCCTCCGCCGGCGGCATGTTGGCCATGGCGGCGGTCGCGGACGGATACGGGTCGATCACGACCAGCAGGTCCAGCTTGTCCATCGCCTTCTTCATTTCCAGGCCGCGCGTCTGCGAGTTCGGCGCATGCCCCCAGAAGAACACGCTGCGGACGTTGTTGTCCTGGTCGATCAGTTCGTTCTTCTCGGTGACGATGTCGATCCATCGCGACACGGTCGTGCCGGACTTCTCCATCATCGTCTGCGAGGCGAACTGCTTCTTGATCCATTCATAGTCCACGCCCCACACCGCCGCGTAGTGCTTCCACGCGCCGGTAGCCAGGCCGTAGTAGCCCGGCAGTGAATCAGGATTGGGGCCGACGTCGGTGGCGCCCTGCACATTGTCGTGACCGCGGAAGATGTTGGCGCCGCCGCCCGACACGCCGATGTTGCCGAGCGCAAGCTGCACGATGCACGACGCGCGCACGATGGCGTTGCCGATCGTGTGCTGCGTCTGGCCCATGCACCAGACCAGCGTGCTGGGCCGGTTCTTCGCCATGGTCTCAGCGACCATCTTTACCTGCGCCTCGGGCACGCCGCAGACTTCCTCGACCTTGTCAGGCGTCCACTTGGCCAGCACTTCCGCCTTGACCTTGTCCATGCCGTAGACGCGGTCTTGCAGGTATTTCGGGTCTTCCCAGCCGTTCTGGAAGATGTGGTAAAGCACCCCGAACAGGAAAGCGATGTCGGTGCCCGAGCGGATGCGCACGTAGTGGTCAGCCTTGGCGGCCGTGCGCGTAAAGCGCGGATCCACCACGATCACCTTGCAGCCGTTCTCCTTCGCATGCAGCAGGTGCAACATCGACACCGGGTGCGCCTCGGCCGCGTTGGAGCCGATATACAGAGCCGCCTTCGCGTTCTGCATATCGTTGTACGAGTTGGTCATCGCCCCGTAGCCCCAGGTGTTCGCCACGCCCGCCACGGTGGTGGAGTGGCAGATGCGCGCCTGGTGGTCGGTGTTGTTGGTGCCGAAGAACGACACCCACTTGCGCAACAGGTAGGACTGCTCGTTGCTGTGCTTGGACGAGCCGACGAAGAACAGGGAATCGGGACCGGTCTGCTGGCGCATCTCCTTCATCTTCGCGGTGATCTCGTCGAGCGCCTGGTCCCAGCTGATGCGCTGATACTTGCCGTTGATCAGCTTCATCGGGTACTTCAGCCGGTACTCGCCGTGGCCATGCTCGCGCAGCGCGGCGCCCTTCGCACAGTGAGCGCCCATATTGATCGGCGAATCGAACACCGGTTCCTGCCGCACCCACACGCCGTTCTGCACCACCGCATCCACCGCGCATCCGACCGAGCAGTGGCCGCACACGGTACGCTTCACCACGATGCCGCCCTTGCCTTCGGCGGCTGCGACGGTCTTGTCGTCGGCGGCATCGGCCTTGCGCAGCAGCGTCAGTTGCGACGCGGCCAACCCCACCCCGACACCGATGCCGGAACGCTTGAGGAAGCTGCGCCGGTCCATGGTCGGCATGGCGCCGGCCAGGCCTGCGGCAAGCCGCGTCGCAAGCCTGCCGCTACCGGATGTCGTGGATGTCGTGCTGGCCTGTGCCAGGCCATCAGCGAGTCGGGTCGATGCGCCCTGCGCCGCGCGTTTGCGGGTCAAGATCATGTCTCACCTCAGCAGAGGAAAGCAGCTGTTCAGCCCATGCGGATTGGCGGCGCCGCGTTGCCGGCGCGCCGGCATGCTTACACGAGTGTGGTGCGGTAGTACTTGCGAATGTGTTCGGAAACGCGATAGCCCTTGTTCTCCGACGGTGCGTCGGAAGGCTCGGGAATCGCGGCGATCCCGGCTGGCGCGGCCGGACCCCGCGCCGTCAGCGACGCTGCGCCTGCGGCGGCAGCGACAACACCAGCGCCCGCCAGAAACGTGCGGCGCGCGACCCTGGGTTGCGTCTCTTTCATGTGGGGCACTCCTCGGTTCGGCACTCCACTGCCGATGATTCAGCCGTTATGCGTTGTTATGCATATTCTAGGTGCAAGACAGCTGAAAGACCATGCCGTTACCGGGTTAATCCCTATTTCGGAGAGGGATGCCCCCCATTCGATTCAATGCATTTCGAGCTGCACAGCTTCGACGTCTGCAAAGGCCTGCATCAGTCCCGCAACGCTGCGATAGAACCGCGCTTTCGGATGCCCGCTTAGTGCATCGCACAATTTCCCGATCCATGGCTGCATGTGCTGCGCATAGAAACGCTGCTGCTCGCCAAGGTTGGAGACGCCCACATCATCGCCAGCGACCAGGAACCGCATTACCTCGCACAGCGTCGCCACATGGTCTTCGGTCTCGCTGACATTCTCGTGCCGAACCAGCCCGTAGCGCGCCAGGTCGTCGCGCAGCGCAACCAGCGGGCGCTCGTTCAGGAAACCGGTGAGGTAGAACGAGCCATACAGAAAGACTTCCTGGCGGCCGACGCCCTGAAACAGGTCCTGGTACTCCTCTTGCGCCTCCAGCTCGCTCGTGGTCGATGCCGCATCGCACAACATATTCCACGCGCGGCCCAGTACCGTGTCCGCATCCTCGCCGTGCGCGCGATTGGCCGCGATATGATGGAGCAGCGCGGAATCCGGCGCGCGGTAGAACAGTGTGGCCAGCAGGCCGTACAGGTCCGCGCGGGCAATGTCCTCGGCGTCGCCGACGGGCGCCGCAGCCGTGAGCTGGATGGGCTGAAAATCTGTCATGTCGTGATGAAATTTTTGGTGAGGCTCCAAACGCTTATCGAAGCGTGGCGCCGCTAATGGCGCCGGGATCGCGCTCCATCATGTCGACGACGCGGCAGTCCGGGCACATCTTGAGGCGCTCGGCGGCCGCGCCGGCAAAGGCGGGATGGCCGGCCAGCCGGACCAGCATCGATTCCACCATCTGCGCCGTGCCGAACGGCTTGGCGCAGCGCACACAGTGGAATGGCTGCGACTCGTTGAGCGTGACGTTGCGCCGCGCGGCCTCGCCGGTCAGCAGGCGGGGCACGAGCGTGATCGCGTGTTCCGGGCAGGTCTTCTCGCACAGGCCGCACTGGACGCAGTTGCGCTCCAGGAACCCCAGCACCGGGCGTTCCGGGTTGTCGCGCAGCGCCTGGGTCGGGCAAGCGCCCACGCAGGCCATGCACAGCGTGCAGCTTGCGGTATCCACGACTACCGCGCCGATCGGGGCGGCGGATGGCAGCGGAACGATATCGGCCGGTACGGGCGCATGCCGCATGAGATGGTCGAGCGCGAAGTCGAACATTTCGCGCTTGGCGGCCACGGCACCGAAGGGCGCCGGGGGCAAGGCGTGGCGGGCGGGCCGCAGCGCGGCAAGCCCGGCATCCAGCGATGAAGCATCGGCTGCCTCGACCAGCGACACCGCGCCGGCCTTGTAGCCAAGTCCCCCCAGCAGCGCCCGCGCCACATCGATCTGCTCCTGCAGGGCGGTACGGTACTGCGGCGCCTCGTCACCGGTCAGGAGTATCGCCACATGCGCCGCGCCCCAGCACAGCGCCGCCAGCCAGAGTTCCAGCCCGGCCGAGGCCGGATGGAACACCTGCACCGGCATCACGTTCGGCGGCACGCCCTGCGCCAGTCCGGCGCGCGCGGCACGCCCGAGCGCCAGGATGGCCGGCGTGCCAGCCTCTTCGCCATGCAGCAGCACCACGGCGTCTCGGCCGCCTGCCGAGCGATACGCCGACAGCAGCGTGCGCAGGCGCGTGCCCAGCACCTCCGGGGCCGGATACGCGTAGCTGATTGCCCCGCTCGGGCAGACCGTGGTGCACGCTCCGCAGCCCATGCAGAGATTTGGCGTGACCTCGATGCGTCCCTTGCCGTCATGCCATTGCGAGCGGATCGCCTGCGTCGAACAGATGTCGATACAGGCCGTGCAGCCGGTGGTCTGGTTGCGGCCGTGGGCGCAGAGGCTTTCCTTGTAGCGGAAGAATTTCGGCTTTTCGAACTCGCCCACGAGCTGCGTCAGGGCCAGCGCCTGTTGTTGCTGGCGCAGTGCGGCGCCGCCTGCGTGCAGGTAGCCCTGCGGCGGCTGGTGCATCGTAAAGGCCGGCGTGTCATTGAGGTCGAAGACCAGGTCGAAACGGCCCCCGGCAACCGCCGCCGGCCGGTCGAAATCGATCGCAGCCGCCGCGCCGCAGGCGCGCACGCAATCGCGGTGGGCACGACAGCGGTCCATGTCGATCTGGTAACTGAAGTCGATCGCGTTCTCGGGACAGGCTTCGATGCAGGCATTGCAGCGCGTGCACAGATCGAGGTCGATCGGGTTGCCGCGGCCCGCGCCGGTATCCCACGAGGCCTCGAACGCGCCCAGCCACCCGGATAGCGCGCGCAGCGTTCCGCTGTGCACTGGCCAGGCACGCTCCGCTGGCGCGGCAGCCGATGCCACCTGAATGTCGCCGTGCGTCAGCAGGACGGTGACCTCCAACGACATCGCCGCCAGACGTTCGGCCCACGGCAACGCGCGATCGGGGGGGCCCATCACGAGCACGGAGCCGTCTGAACGGTAGTCCACCACGGGGACCGGGTCCGGCTCGGGCAGCGCGGCGACGGCCAGCAGCGCGGCAATCTTGGCGTTGGCGGTCTTCGGGTCGCGCTTTGCGCCCTGCGACCAGCCGCCGGTCTCGCGGATATTGACGAAGCGCACAGGCGCGACCACCACCGGGCGGCCGTTGTCGCCGCGCGCGGCCTGCGCGGCCACCTCGGCAAAAAGATGCCGCTCCTGCGTGCAGGCGACGATCACGTCGTCCGTGCCGTCGAGCGCCGCCATGAAATCGCCGATCTCCCGGCGACAC
Source organism: Cupriavidus sp. C1SS-2L (assembly GCF_057073735.1). NCBI lineage: Bacteria > Pseudomonadati > Pseudomonadota > Betaproteobacteria > Burkholderiales > Burkholderiaceae > Cupriavidus > Cupriavidus sp. C1SS-2L. The sequence goes on along the minus strand of NZ_CP172708.1, from coordinate 729,523 downwards.
AGCAGGCGGTGGACCTTAAGCGGGCCACCATGGGCTTGCGACAGCGCCGCCCCATCAAGCGGCATGGTCTCATTGCAACTGCAAATCAGCGTCGGCATGGCGAATCCGGCTGACCGGCCCGGATGCCCTTCTTGCGAGGGTCTGCAGGCCGGGAGTTCATGGGGAGTCCTATTCTAGGCGCGGCTGCAGCCGCGGGGCTACGCGTGTTTATCCGGCCCCGTATCCTCGGGCTGCGCCGGAGATCCGGACGGGGCCGCGTCATCCGGTGCGGCATCGGACAACGCTGCTGCCTGCGCTGCTGGCGCAGGCAGCTCTTCGGCGTCCGTCGCTCCGGTTGCTTCCGTCGCCTCCTCGGCGTCGAACAATCCCAGCGCCTCCGACTGCCGCAGGCGCCGCAGCACGTCGGGGGGAATCGGGTCAGGCTTGCCGTAGTCGTCGATATAGGTATCGAGACCGTCCATCACATTGAAGTGCGGGTCGGCAAACAAGTTCTTGAGCGCGGCGCGCTTGACGCCCTCGTCCACGCCGCGCACGACAAAGCGCGCGATGTTATCGCCAGGCTGCAGCAGGGCCACGTCGGCCATGGTCGGCAACTCGACCGGCATTTCGGCGGCGGCCGGTGTTTGCTCTGCAGCGTCCGGCACTTGCGCGGGCAAGGTCGCTTCGGGTGCGTCAGGTTCGTCCGGCACGACACCGCCTTCCCGCACTGCGGCCTTGCGGCGCGACCAGCGTGACAGGAAGGACGATTCGCTCATGGCAGGTGGCCGTCAGTAACGCGCGCGATCCTCCGGCGCCTTGAACGACTCGGGCCGGCGGCGCTGCTTCGGTTCGGGGCGGTAGTTCTGGTCGACGTAGGCCTGCAGCCAGTCACGCTGGTCGGGCGCAAGCGGCACGTTTTCCACGGTTTCGCCGGCGTCCAGCCAGCGGCCGGCCTCGTTGTACGACAGCGAGACCGTCACAGGCACCGGCCGCGCCTCGTCCGCGGGCACGTCTTCCTGCATGCGCCAATGCACGAACCAGCAGGGCTGCGTCGATGTGAGGTTGAGGTAGTAGCCTTCGCCCTGGTCATGGAACAGCACGACCTCGAACCCCGGATACAGCCAGCGTGCGCCGTGCTCGTCCTGCTCGAGGCACATGGGCACGGTGCCGAATTCGCCCAGGTCCGGCCAGACCGCGTCGAGTTCCCATTTCCAGGGCTGCCAGCGGCTGGCCAGCGCCACCCTGCGCATGACCACCGCCATGGTGACGGCGGGACGGGCTTGCGGGGCGCTCGTTTCCATGGCGCAGGGCCTCAGGTGTTCTGCACGACGATGCTGGGGAACTTGCTGGTCATGTCGCGAGCCTTGTCGGCCACCTTGATGGCGACCTTGCGGGCGATGCCACGGTACAGCTCCGCCACCGGGCTGTCGGGGTCGGATACCACCGTCGGGCGGCCCGAGTCCGCCTGTTCGCGGATCGACAGGTTCAGCGGCAGGCTGCCCAGCAGGTCGACCCCGTAGTCGGCGCACATCTTTTCGCCGCCGCCCTGGCCGAAGATATGTTCGACGTGGCCGCAGTTCGGGCAGCAGTACACCGCCATGTTCTCGACGATGCCCAGGATGGGGATGCCCACCTTCTCGAACATTTTCAGGCCCTTCTTGGCGTCTAGCAGTGCAATGTCCTGCGGCGTGGTCACGATCACGGCACCCGTGACCGGCACCTTCTGCGACAGCGTGAGTTGGATGTCGCCGGTGCCCGGTGGCATGTCGACGATCAGGTAATCGAGGTCATGCCAGTTGGTCTGCCGCAGCAGTTGTTCAAGCGCCGACGTGACCATCGGGCCGCGCCACACCATGGGGTTGTCCTGTTCGATCAGGAAACCGATCGAATTGGCCTGCAGGCCATGGCCTTCCAGCGGCTCCATGGTCTGGCCGTCGGACGATTCCGGGCGGCCGTCGATGCCCAGCATCATCGGCAGGCTCGGGCCGTAGATATCGGCGTCCAGCATGCCAACACGCGCGCCTTCGGCAGCCAGCGCCAGCGCCAGGTTGACCGCCGTGGTGGACTTGCCCACCCCGCCCTTGCCCGACGCCACGGCAATCACGTTCTTCACGCCAGCCAGCAGCTTGACGCCACGCTGCACGGCGTGGGCGACGATCTTCATGCTGATGTTGACGCTGACATTGCTGACGCCAGGCAGTTGACGCACTGCAGCGACAACCAGCTTGCGAATCGGCTCGAACTGGCTCTTGCCCGGATAGCCGAGTTCCACCTCGAGCGACACGTCGCCGCCGTCGACACGGATATTCCGGGCCGAGCGGGTGGACACCAGATCTTTGCCCGTATTGGGATCGATGACCGTGCGCAGGACTTCCGTGACCTGTTCAGTGCTGAGGCTCAAGACAAACTCCGCTTGTTTGTAGATAGTGGGGACAGGCTAATGTATCAAAGTATGAAGCAGTGGCCATCAAGTCCGCGAGTCGGCCCGCAATCCCTTGCATGGCTTATGGGTTTTCCCGCTGCGGGCCGCGTGGACTTTTTGTGGGATTACAGACATTTACAATTCTCACAAGCTTGCACTTGTGCGCGCGCCGCCATATCCATATTGTAGTGCCCCGGTGCTGCACGGGGCTCTGCCCTGCCCGCCGCATGCACGGCGCCCAGGGAGTTGCGAGGTGCGCCGGGTGCGCAGCGCGTTACTATCGGCGTTACCATCTACGTTGCAGCAGGCAAGAATACTTCTACGGGATCTTCAGAAGGAGAAAGCATGAAATTCAAGTTCGCCACCGTCTCGCTCGCCGCGGCCACACTTCTGGCTGCCGGCTGCGCCACCGAACAACAGACGCACACCGCCGTCGGGACCGGCGTGGGCGCTGCCGTGGGCGCGGGGCTGGGCAACCTGATCGGCGGCAACACGACTGGCACACTGGTCGGCGCTGCCGTGGGCGGCGCAGTCGGTGGTGCCACGGGCTACAACTGGAACGCCATCCGCGGCAAGCTGAACAAGGACACGGCCGGCACCGGCACCCAGATCACCGAGCAGCCGGACGGCTCGCTCAAGGTCAATATCCCGAGCCAGGTCACGTTCGATACCGACAGCGCCACGATCAAGCCGTCGTTCCGCTCGGTGCTCGACCAGGTCGCCCAGACGCTGGGCCAGCACCAGGACGTGGTCGCCAATGTCGTGGGCCATACCGATAGCACCGGCAACGCGCAGTACAACATGCAGCTGTCGCAGCGGCGCGCCCAGAGCGTGGCCACCTACCTGGGTGATCGCGGCGTCGCACGGAACCGCCTCTCGGCCGAGGGGCGCGGCCAGACTCAGCCCGTCGCGGACAACGCTACCGAGGCCGGCCGGACACAAAATCGCCGGGTCGAAATTTTTTTGAAACCAATTCAGGGATGACCTAGTCATAGAAACAGGTACCGCTTGCCACCGTTGCTGGCTCGCGATAGGTGGCTGACCTCCCGGGCGGTGCCTGATTTCTCCTCCTTTTCCGTTGTGGAAAGCTGCGCCGGCGCTGACCGGCGCTTTTTTTTGGCCCGCGCCACAAGGAGTGTCCATACGAGCACTCGACAATCCACGGGATTTCGCCGCGCGCAATGCCGGCCCTGTGACGCGGTGCTTGCTAGAATAGCCCTTTCGCGCCTGCCGCCCGGCTTCGCCGTAGCCGCTTGTCCGAACGCTTCCCCGTCACCCCCACCGGCTCTTTTTTATGACCGCACGTCGTATCCTCGTCACATCTGCCCTGCCATATGCCAACGGCCAGATTCATATCGGCCACCTGGTGGAGTACATCCAGACCGACATCTGGGTGCGCTTCCAGCGCATGATGGGCAACGAGGTTTACTACGTCGGCGCCGACGACACCCACGGTACGCCGGTCATGCTGCGCGCCGAGAAGGAAGGCATCACGCCCAAGCAACTGATCGACCGCGTCTGGACCGAGCACAAGCGCGACTTCGACAGCTTCCTGGTGTCGTTCGACAACTACTACAGCACCGACGCGGAGGAAAACCGCGAGCTGTGCGAAAAGATCTACCTGGCCCTGAAGGCCGACGACCTGATCGCCGAACGCGAAGTCGAACAGTTCTACGACCCGGTCAAGAACATGTTCCTGCCGGACCGCTTCATCAAGGGCGAGTGCCCGAAGTGCGGTGCAAAGGATCAGTACGGGGACTCGTGTGAAGTCTGCGGCACCACCTATGTGCCGACCGACCTGAAGAATCCGTACTCGGTCGTCTCGGGCGCCACGCCGGTGCGCAAGTCGTCGACGCACTTCTTCTTCAAGCTGTCCGACCCGCGCTGCGAAACCTTCCTGCGCGAGTGGGTGGCCGATCTGGCCCAGCCTGAAGCCGCCAACAAGATGCAGGAATGGCTCGGCAGCGAAGGCGAAGCCTCGACGCTCTCGGACTGGGACATCTCGCGCGACGCGCCGTACTTCGGCTTCGAGATCCCGGGCGCACCGGGCAAGTACTTCTATGTGTGGCTGGACGCCCCGATCGGCTACTACGCAAGCTTCAAGAACCTGGCCGAGAAGAAAGGCATCGACTTCGACGCATGGGTCGGCCCGCACTCCACGGCCGAGCAGTACCACTTCATCGGCAAGGACATCCTGTACTTCCACACGCTGTTCTGGCCGGCCATGCTGCGCTTCTCGGGCTACCGCACGCCGACCAACGTGTTCGCGCACGGCTTCCTGACCGTGGATGGCGCCAAGATGAGCAAGTCACGCGGCACGTTCATCACCGCGCAGAGCTACATCGACACCGGCATGAACCCGGAATGGCTGCGCTACTACTTCGCCGCCAAGCTCAACGCGAGCATGGAAGACCTGGACCTGAACCTGGACGACTTTATCGCTCGCGTCAACAGCGACCTGATCGGCAAGTACGTCAACATCGCGAGCCGCGCGGCGGGCTTCCTGGTCAAGCGCTTCGAAGGCAAGGTCGACGAAGCCGCGCTGGCGCACCCGCTGCTCAAGCAACTGCGCGAAGCCGCGCCGCAAGTCGCGCAGCTCTATGAAGCACGCGAGTACAGCAAGGCGCTGCGCCTGGTGATGGAGCTGACCGACACGGTCAATGCGTTCGTCGATACCGAAAAGCCGTGGGAACTGGCGAAGGATGAAGCCAAGCGCAGTGCGCTGCATGCCGCATGCTCGGTGTCGCTCGAGGCCTTCCGTCTGCTGACGGTCTATCTGAAGCCCGTGGTACCGACCGTGGCCGCCGGCGTGGAGCGCTTCCTCAATGTCGAGCCGCTGGACTGGCGCGCGATCGACAAGCAGCTGTCGGCTTCCAGCCCGGTGCAGGCGTACCAGCACCTGATGACGCGCGTCGATGCCAAGCAGGTCGATGCGCTGCTGGCCGCCAACCGGGAATCGCTGCAGGCGACGGCGCCCGCCGCCGGCGCGGCAGCGGCCGCTTCGATCGAGCCGATCGCCGACACCATCACGATCGACGACTTCGCGAAGATCGATCTGCGGGTTGCCAAGATTGTGGAATGCCAGAAGGTCGAAGGCTCCAGCAAGTTGCTGCAGCTGACGCTGGACCTTGGCGAAGGCCGTACGCGCAATGTGTTCTCCGGCATCCAGTCGGCCTACACGCCGGAGCAGCTTGTCGGCAAGCTGACCGTGGTGGTTGCCAACCTGGCACCGCGCAAGATGAAGTTTGGCGTATCCGAAGGGATGGTGCTGGCTGCTTCGGCCGCTGATGAGAAGGCCAATCCGGGGCTCTACATCCTGGAGCCGCACAGCGGTGCGGTGCCCGGCATGCGGATCGGCTGATCTGCCTGCACGACAGGAAAAAAACGGCGGCGCCCTCCAGGCAGCCGCCGTTTTTCTTTATCGCCTCGGAGCTATCACCCGCCCTGCATGCGAGAAGGATCGTCGCTGCGCGACGTCGTCGTCACCACCCCCTCAGGATTGAAGTGCACATTAAAGAACGCCTTCTCCTGCGACGACTCCCACCACCGATACCCCCAAACCTCTTCCTTCTTCAAGGCAAATTTCTCAACCTTGGTCGGCTTGCCAAGGATCCGCCTGACCTGATCCTGGTTCATCCCAGGCCGCACGCGCGTGAAGTTCTCCGCGGTCAGCACCTGCTCGATGCGCGCGACCTTGCCATCCGCACCGATCGTCACCATCCAGGTGGTCGCTCCTTCCGGCCCACGCGGGTACTCCAGCCGCCGGGCCCCATTCTCATCTTCCCAGACGATATCGGGCTTGCCCGCCTGCCGCAGCACATCCTCTTCAGTCGACTGCCCCGGCTCGATGCCCTTGAACAGCTGGCTGTCAGGCTTGACCGAATTCCACGTCGCGCGCGCCGTGTCGCCGGCTTTTTTCATGGCCTCGTCGACCTTCCGCTGGTCGCAGCCAAACAATGCAAGCAAGGAAGCTATCAGACCCATGGCGGCAAGGCGTCGCGGCGACGCGTAATGGAATGGGGAACAATCAAAGCGGTCAGCGCTTGACCGGCTCAGCGACCGCGGCGGATGCGGCCTGCACCGCGCTTTCGATATCGGATTCGGGATTGCCATCGTCCTGGCTCCTTCTGGTACTGCTGCGGTTCGAGGCACCCGAAAACAGGACGCCCCAGTTATCGAAGCGGCGGTTGAACAAGACCGACAGGCCATTGATGGAGCCGCCCTTGGCGATCAGCGACCAGCGTCGCGAAAACGCCCAGGTCAGCTTGACCACGTTGGACGCCGACGTCAGGCTCTGCTCGTAGCCCACCGACAGCTTGTCGGTCACCGCCTTGCCCACGCTCACAACCTGCTGGTCGTTCAGGCCGGCGGTGGAAGGACCGATGGAAAACTCGTCGAGCCCGAAATGCTGCACGACGCCCTTCCCCGCCTTGCCGCCGATCATGCCGAGCGCGGCGCCGCCGAGTGCCGCGCCGCCGAGCTGCTTCTGCTGGCCCGCCGCAGCGCTTTCCGCTCCGTAGCCGAACATCAGCCAAGACAGCTTGTCTTCCTCCGGCACATTGGGCTCGGACACCAGCCGCACGCGCGGAAGCCGCACCGTGCCGGTCACTTCCACGCCAGCCTCCACTTCCTGTCCGCGCCGCATCGCGCGGATGTACATGTTCGGATTGTCGATCGGACCGTTGAAATTGATGGTACCGCGTTCGATGTTCAGCTTGCGGCCAAAGGCTTCGTAGGTGCCCTCGGTGACGCGCACGGTGCCCGTGGCCCGCATCGGCGCGAGCGGCTCGCTGCGCACGTTCATCTGCCCGGCCAGTTCCAGATCAGCACCGGCGCCGCGGAAGCGGAAGTCGTTGCCGAGGTCCACGGTAATCTCGATCAAAGGACTGAACTTGCTCGCAGGTTTTGCTTCCGGTGCGGGCGTGGCCGCCGTCTTCAGTTCGCGCTGGTCCTTGCGGCGCACCACCACGACGTCGTCGCCAAGCACCGGCGCGCCGGCCTTTGGCAGGTCGAACAGGCCGCGGTCGACGCGGAACTTGCCGCGGATCACCATCTGGCGGTTTTCGTTGCCAATGGTCGCATCACCCGACAGGATCAGCGTGCGTTCGGGGCTCGCGAACAACTGCAGCTTGTCGGCGACGATCCTGGCCGTCAGGTTCGGATCGGCCTCGCCCAGCTTGACGTTACCGGTCGCGGTGACCTTGCCGTCGCCGCCGCGGAATTCCACCTGCTTCAGCTCCACGGTGTTCTGGTCGAGCACAATACGCACGATGCCATCCGTGAGGCGGATGCCGAGGTCGTACATCGTCAGCGCGATGCCGTCGCCGTCGACGGTGCCAGTCAGCACCGGCGCGCCCACGGTGCCGGACAGCTTCAGCGCGGCCGCCAGCTTGCCTTCGAACGCGTACTGCGGGCCGCTCAGCGCTTCCAGCGATTTGAGCCGCGGCACATCCACTTGCACCGACCCACCCAGTGTGGAGGCCGGCCCAACGCTGAGCAGGCCTTGATCCGGCACCAGGCCGGCCGATACATCGACCGCCACCTTGCCGATGCGATCGGCCAACGTACCGCCACGCAGCGTGATGCGATTACCGGCAATATCGGCGCGCAGCGAGGTCTCGCCGAGCCCGAGCGATGTGAAGCCACGCCCCGCGTTGACCGAGGCATCGCCGCTGCGGCGTCGGATCTCGGCAAACCCGGCAGCGGTTTCCGCGAGCGTCAGGTTCCAGCGGCCATCGATGACCAGGTCGGAACGCAGTGGCGGCTTCTCACCCGTCAGCGTTTCGACGAGTTCGAGCACGTGGCCGACCTGCAAGCCGTCCAGGTGGCCTTGCGTGCGGATGCGGCCATGATCCCAGTTCAGGCTGTCGATCTGCAGCACGGCGCGATCGAACAGCAAGCGCGTGGCACCGAGCTCCAAGCGCTGCTCGGCCACAGTCAGCTGTGCCGGCGCGGCCAGCCGCAGGTTGACCGAGCTGCGTTCCTCAAACGTGCGGATGGTGCCCTGCCAGCCGTCCTTCGGCCCCTTCCAGCCGCCCTGCCCGGACAGTGCCACGTGCAGCGGCCGCTGATGCAGCGTGCCGTCAGCCTTGGCATCGAAAGTATGGCTGGCCTGCGTGCCGTTCAGCGTGGCGTCGAGCGTGCTGAGGCTGGCCTGCGGCCCTTTGTAGCCGCGCGCCGCGAGCTGCACCGACAGCGTGCCGTCGAGGCCGCCGCGTATCTCGGCATGGCCGCTGGCCGTGGCCACGCTGTGCGGGCCGACGGTCAGGGCCTGTGCGCTGTAGTCGCCCACGACCTCGGGCCGCTTGATCGTCCCGCTCACGTCGGCGTCAAGCTTCAGCTTGCCTGCCACGCCGAATTTCAGCCGATCGAGCTGGGGCGCATCCACGGCCACATGCAGGCGATCGCCGCGCGCGCCGAAACTGCCGCGCAGATCGACCTGGTTGCCGGCCATGCTGAGCGAGGCCTCGCTCGGCAGCAAGCGCTCGCCGGCCACGCGGATCTTGCCGGAGCCGGTCATCGGCAGGCCCGCGTACTCGCTCTCACGCACCGTGAAATCCACGGCGGCGCGAATTTCCTTCGCCAGCGTGCCTGTCGTGCTGAAGTCGGCATTGATGCGGCCGCTGGCAACCTTGGCGAGCCGCGCCGGATCGAACGCGGCCAGCTTGCCCTTGAATTCGAACGCCTGTTCGTCCTTGAGGCCAAGCTTGCCGTCGGCGGTGAGGGTTCCTGCCCCGAGCGTCGCGCGCAATGCCGACAGGGTCAGCGTTTCTTCGTCCATGCTGGCATCGGCAAACAGCTTGAGCTCGCCACCGGTCAGGTCCAGCGCCACACTCTGCCGGCCGGGTTCCAGGCGCACGGCCAGCGGACCGGACAGGCTGGCCTCTGTCAGGGAACCGTACAGCGCGGCCGGGTTGAGCCGGTGCACGTCCAGGTCGAACGCACCGCGGCCATCCTGCAGCGTGCCGCTGCCGGTAATCTCGGCCTTGCCGGACAGCGCAATACGCAGGTCGCGCAGGGTCTGGGACTTCTCGTTGAGCTGCACTTGCGCCTGCACGGACTGCAGCGGCAACTTGCCGGCATCGATCAGTCCCGGTTCGAGGTTGCGCACTACGATGTCGCCGGCCACGGTGAGCGGCGCGGCGGCGGATGCAGGCGCGGACACGGCGGAAGCCGCCGTCGATGCGGGTGCCGATGCGGGTGCCGATGCGGGTGCCGATGCGGGTGCCGATGGTGGCGCCGACGCAGCGGCTGGCTTCGCCGGCGCACCGGCTTCGTCGACCGGCCGCAATTCGGCATGGACCGTCAGGTTCGCCTGTGGCGCCGACGGACTGAACAAACGTGGATTGATGCGCTCCCCGTCGACGAGCAGGTGCGTGAACGGCACCTTGCCGAACGGCGTCACATCGGCATTCGCCCGCGCGCGGATCCGCTCGCCAGTGGCCTCGAGCTCGGCGCGCAATGTATCCAGAGAACCCTTCGCGCTCGCACTGATGGTGAAGGCCTCCTTCTGCCAGCTCGCCTCAAGCAGCGCCTCGGCGTTCAGCGCGAACGGCGCCTGCGCGGCGATCTGCGCGTTGGCGGCAAGCTTTCCATACGGTGTCTCGAGCCTGTCGATCGTCAGCCGGTGCCGCTGTCCGTCGGAATGAAAGGCCCCCGCGAGCCCGGAAAAGATCATCGGTTCCGTCGTGGGAGCCGGGCTCGTGCGTAGGGCCAAGCGGTCCAGCGTCAGCGTGTCGATGTCGATCGCCAGCGGCAATTCGAGCGAGGCCGGCATCTTTGCCGGCGTCGTACTGGGCTCCGATGGCCCGAGTTGCACATCCACCTTGCCGATGCGCAGCCACACCACATGCCAGTGCCGCGGCGACCACGCCAGGTCCCAGCTGCTGTCGACGCGATCGACGGTCACGCGCGTTTCGCCGCTCGCGAACACCACGTCGCGTAATCGCAGTCCCTGGAACACCGTGCCGCCCTCGAACTTGCCCGAGAGCATGCCCGCCGACAGCCTGGTGGCCAGCGTCCATAGCTGCCGCGTGCCGGTTTCCGAGCGCAGGGCGAACACGCCGGCAGCAACCAGCGTGACCAGCAGGGCCACCAGCAAGGCGGCGATCCAGCCGAGCACTCGCCAGATTCGCCGGCGGCGCCGCGGCGGGGGCGTGGGGGACGGCGACTCAGGCGGCGGCACGTCGCCGCCCCGGCCCGGCACGGAAGGCATGTCGACGAGGCTCATCAGAACGCCACCCCGAGCGAGATATGGGGACGGAACTGCTGTTTCTGGACACCGTAGCCCACGTCGAGCTGCACCGGCCCGACCGGGCTGCGCCAGCGCGCGCCGATACCCACGCCGTTGTAGATCTTTACGTCATTGAGCGCATCGGCTGCCGTGCCGGCGTCCCAGAACACCGCGACACCCCATTCGGGCTTGAACCAGTACTGGTATTCCAGTCCGCCGGTGGCGAGGTACTTCGCTGGCAGCACGCTCGAGCCGCTCGGCGTGCCGATCGACTGGTAGCTGTAGCCTCGGATGGAGTCGGTGCCGCCGGCCCGGAAGCGCAGCGTCGCCGGGATCTTGCTGGAATCGGCGGTGGTCATGTTGGCGCCCAGTTCCAGCCGCGCGACGAACAAGTCGCGATTGCCAACCGGCACGTACTGGCGGATACGCCCGTACATGCGGAAGAACGTGGCATCGCTGAGCAGGCCCTTGGCCGCCACGCCAAGCTGGGTACTGATGACATTGCCGCGGCGCGGGAACACGGGGTTGTCGACATCACGCCGCGTCCAGGCAAAGGCCGGCACCAGCGCCTTGCTGATCTGCGCCTGCTGGCCCTCCGGCAGCAGGTTGTCGTAGTAGAAGTCCAGCGACATCGTAATGTCGTACTTCTCGCGCGAGCGTGAGCGCTTCAGGCCCGCGCGCCAGCTGGTAGTGTCAGTGTTCTCGAGGTCGATGGTGCGCTCGTAGCTGCTGTAAATGCTGTTGCGGAAGGTACTGCGGTCCGGCGGCATGGCCGTTTCCGCGAACAGGTAGGAGCGCTTCTGCTCGATGCGGGCCTGGGAATCGAACACCCACGCGCGGTTGAACAGGTTGTAGTACGAATAGCGCCCTTCCACCTGCGCGCCGGTATCGGTGGTAAAGCCCACACCGCTGTTGAGCCGGTGCTCGGGATACTCGCGCACCTTGACCGACACGGGCGCTGTCACTACGCCGTCGGGCGGATTGGCCGCCGTGCCTTCGGGCGTGACCAGGTCGACCTGCACGTTCGAGAAATAGGGCTGGTTCTGGATCGCACGCTGCAGTTCCAGCAGCCGCTCCACGCGGTAGGGCTCGCCTTCGTTGAGCGGATTGACGTTGTAGATGATCTGCTCGGGATAGCGGCGCGTGCCGCTCACGCGCAACGGCCCCAGCAGGTAGGCCGGGCCGCTGTCATAGCGCGCCGACAGGTCCGCGCGCAGTTCATCGGGCTCGATCCGCGCCTGCGACTGCGCCAGCCGCGCGCCAAAGTAGCTGCGGCTCTGCAGCGTCACCAGCGCATCTTCCTTGGCCTTGTCCCAGTCCTCCTGCCGGAACGGGTCGCCCACCGGCAGGCCCCATTTCTTCTGCACCTCGGCCACCTGCTCGGGCGAGCGCGTGGCCGCGGGCCCGTCCACCTTGATGTCGACGTTGCGGATGATCGTGCGCGCGCCGGGATCGACTGTGACATGGACAACGCGCTTGTCGCCCTCGCCTTCCACGCGCGCGGTGGTGACAGGATCGAAATACCCTTCAGTCGAGGCAAACTGGCGCACCTGGTCACCCACGGTTTCCACCATGTAGGCGAACTGGTTGGGCGACAGGTCGGTGCGGTCCTTGTAACGGGACAGGTCGAGGTGGTTTTCCAGGATCTCGCGCAGCGGCTTGGGCGCCTCGACCTCCACCTTGTAGGCGGCCTGTGCCGGCAGCAGCCACGCGACGGCAAGCGCGGACAGGAACACCCTGCGCAGGCGCGCGGGTGTCCATGACCGCGCCTCCGGGCGGACAGTCCTGTCAGGGGCGGCCGCCACGCGGGCCGATTCGGTCCTTTCGGTCCTCATTCGCTGCAATTGCTCCGCCGGGCGGGATGGCGCGTGCCGGCAGCACGCAAAGTGGGTATTTGACCACACCCCCGCCTATGCCCGGAACCATGACCTGCGACAACATGCGCCCAGGTGCGGGCTGCGTCGCATCCGGCTGCCCCGAAGGGAGCGTTGCACGGCGCGGATACTGTAAAATCCTGCGGCACCGTACCTTTCAGCCGCCAAGCGGCGCATTACCAGAATCCCACCATGGCCATGTACGAATCGGAAATCACCCAGTTCCTGAAGTCCCTGAAGCAGGAACGTCCCGCACTCGAGACCGAGCAGCGCGAAGGCCGCGCCCTGCTGTGGGACAAGGAACCGATCGATCTCGAAGAACGGTCCCGCGCCCAGGCTTCCCGTGTGGCGCAAAAGCCCTACGTGTATTCGCTGGACAACTGATCGCGCCTGACGTGCCGTATAGCGCACGCCACTCATGAACCAGAGCGATCAGGACAAGCTGCTTGCCGTGGAACTGCCCGCTGCGCCGCAGGCCGCATCGGCCGGCGAGGACGGCCCCACCGACGTGGTCGACGGCATGGCGTTCGCACGCCTGTATGGCGAGCCGCTGTTCAAGCTGCCGCAGGACCTGTACATCCCGCCCGATGCGCTCGAGATCTTCCTCGAAGCGTTCGAAGGCCCGCTGGACCTGCTGCTGTACCTGATCCGCAAGCAGAACTTCAACGTCCTCGACATTCCGATGTCGCAGGTCACGCGGCAGTACCTGTCGTACATCGAGCAGATCCGCAAGACCAATCTGGAATTGGCGGCGGAATACCTGCTGATGGCGGCGATGCTCATCGAGATCAAGTCGCGCATGCTGCTGCCGGTCAAGAAGGCCGACAGCGACGAGGATGCCGAAGATCCGCGCGCCGAGCTGGTGCGCCGCCTGCTTGAATACGAACAGATGAAGCTGGCCGCGCAGCGCCTGGATACCGTGCCGCAGCTCGGCCGCGATTTTCTGCGCTCGCAGGTCTATATCGAACAGAGCCTGGCGCCGCGCTTCCCGGACGTGGAAACGGTCGACCTCCAGTCGGCCTGGGCCGACGTGCTCAAGCGCGCCAAGCTCAACCAGCACCACAAGATCTCGCGTGAAGAACTCTCGGTGCGCGAGCACATGAGCCAGATCCTGCGCCGGCTGCAGCACGCGCGCTTCATGGAATTCACCGAGCTGTTCGATGACGCGATCCGTTCCGGCAAGGGCGTGCCCATCGTGGTGGTGAACTTCATCGCCATGCTGGAGCTGTCGCGCGAGTCGCTCGTGGAGATCACGCAGGCCGAGCCGTTCGCGCCAATTTATGTTCGATTGGCGTACACCCCTACCTGACCTCCCCGTCGCGCCGCGCCCACCGCGGTGCCACATGTTCTACAATCCGCCGACAACCGCGAAGAGCCCGGACAGGGTCCGCCGAGACTTGTCGATGCGCCCGCCAGAAGGCGCCAGGATCACCCATACCACGACAGCACACCAAGTTCATGAAAGTCATTTCCTCCATCCAAGAGCTGCGTGACCAGTTGCGCGGGCAAAACCGGGTCGCGTTTGTCCCGACCATGGGCAACCTGCACGAAGGTCACCTGTCGCTGATGCGCCTGGCGCGCCAGCACGGCGATCCGGTGGTGGCATCCATCTTCGTCAACCGCCTGCAGTTCGGCCCGAACGAGGACTTCGACAAGTACCCGCGCACGCTGCAGGACGACATCGAAAAGCTGCAGAGCGAAGGCGTGTACGTGCTGTTCGCGCCGACCGAGCGCGACATGTACCCGGAGCCGCAGGAATACCGCGTGGATCCCCCCCACGATCTCGGCGATATCCTGGAAGGCGAGTTCCGCCCGGGCTTCTTCAAGGGCGTCTGCACCGTGGTGATGAAGCTGTTCACGGCCGCGCAGCCGCGCGTGGCGGTGTTCGGCAAGAAGGACTACCAGCAGCTCATGATCGTGCGCCGCATGGTCCACCAGTTCGCGCTGCCGATCGAGATCGTGCCCGCGGAGACCGTGCGTGCCGAGGACGGCCTGGCGCTGTCGTCGCGCAATCGCTACCTCACCGAAGCCGAGCGCGCCGAGGCGCCCATGCTTTACCGCACGCTGCACGACGTGCGCGACACCGTGCTGGGCAGCGACCGCGCGGCCACCCGGCTGGCCACCGTCGAAGCGGACGCTTGCGCCACCCTGGCGCAGCGCGGCTGGAAGCCCGACTACGTGTCGATCCGCAAGCGCAGCAACCTGCAGGCGCCGACGCCCGAGGAATTCGCCGCCGGCGAGCCGCTGGTGGTGCTGACGGCTGCCAAGCTCGGCGCCACCCGCCTCATCGACAACCTCGAAATCTGAGCCCCGCGGCCAGCGGCCACTTCGCCCAGACAAGAAGAGCAAGCCTTGCGGCTTGCTCTTTGCATTTCAGGCCTCGGCCTTTTCAGCGCTGCGCGTGCTGCGGATGCCGGCCCGCTGGCGGACCTTGGTCACGTGGCGCTGGTGCCCGCGCCGGCGCTTCCACCAGATCAGCACGCCGGTGATCCCGAACATCAGCGGCGCCAGGCCAAAGACGGTGATGAAGAGGCCGCCGGGCACGCCGAAGGCCTCGCCCGTATGCAGCGGGAACAGCCAGTTCAGGAAGGTGTCGCCGGCCGGCGCATCGGCCGGGTCGCGCGCGCCAAGGCGCTTGCCGGTATAGGCATCTAGCCATAGCCGCGTAGCGCCGCTGTCCTTGCGCACCTCGTCGGGCTGGCGCAGGCGCACTTCATAGGCATCGCCCGCCTTACGAGGAAAACTGATGCGGGTCACGGTGGCGTCGGGATATTCGGCTTGGGCGGTCGCCATGATCTGCGCGGCGCCGAGCGGCCGCGCACCGGGCTCGGCGGGTGCCGATGCATGCTTGGCCGGCGGCGTCACCGTCATGACGCTGGAAACGATGGGCGTCACCCACTTCGGCAGGTTCAGGTACCAGCCCGAGAAAGCGATGGTCGCCAGCACCGGCGCGGCAAAGATGCCGCCCGCACGGTGCAACGTATAGGTGAAGCGCGACCACGAGCCGCCATGCGTGATGCGGAACGCCTGGAACACGGAGCGCGGCCGCAGCTTCGGCCACCATGCCACAATGCCGAGCAGCACCATGATCAGCAGCATCATGCCGGTCACACCTGTGATGGTCTTGCCGGTTTCGCCGCTGAGCAGGTAGCGGTGCAGATGGAACAGCGTCGGCAGCAGCAACTGGCGCGACAGGCCAAACTCGCCCCACACCCGCTCGCCCTTCACTTCGAACGTGACCGGATCGACCATGACCTGGCGCGAGCGGCCCGGCACCACGCCATCGGGTCCCTTGACCGGATACCAGGCGACGAAGACGCCGTGTTCCTCCACCGGCAGCATCAGCATGTTCGGCCGGCCATAGCCGGGGCCGGACAGGCGCTCGGTGACGGCCTGCACCGTATCGGAGGACACCGGCATCCGCACGGGCGCCGATGCCACCAGCAGATCGGGATTCAGCCATGCATCGAGCTCGTCGCGCCATGCGATGGTAGTGCCGGTCAGCCCCATCAGGACGAACAACAGGCCGAAGATCAGCCCGATATACAGGTGCAGCTTGACGATGACAACGCGTAGGCGGCCGGTGACCATTGGGCGACAGAAGGGATTGTGGGAGTCGGCAGGAAAGGCGCGTGGTGCCAGCCCCGACAATGCAAATGGGAAAGATTCGCAATTCTATCAGGGTACGAGCGGCCCGCCTGTACTTGAAGCAATGCGGCAGAATGACGCCCTGACCCCTGATATCCGCCAGCCATGCCCCTTGTCACCCTGACGTCCGCCACGGCCGCAGACGCTGATCTCATTGCCGCCATGCACACTGAAAGCTGGCGGCAAACTTACCCGGGCCTGTTGCCCGACGCCTATCTTTCGCAGACGGCGCCTGCGGAGCGCCGCGCGGCCTGGCACGCGCGCCTGCATGACGGTGCGGAAGCGCCACTCGAAGTGACGCTGGCACAGGTAGATGGTGACCCTGCCGGCTTTGCGTGCCTGATGCCCGACGCAGAGCCGGTCTATGGCATCTACCTGGACAACCTGCATGTGCTGCCGGCTTTCCACGGGCACGGACTGGGCAAGCGCCTGCTGGCACACTGCGCGGAGCGCGTGGCAACAGGCTGGCCGGGCCAACCACTGTTCCTGTACGTGCTGGAAGGCAACACGCAGGCGCGCGATTTCTACCGGCGCCTTGGTGGGCAGGAATCCGAGAGCTTCCAGGATCCGTTTCCGGGCACGGACATCATCGTGGCAATACGGCGCGTGACGTGGCCTGACGTGCCCGCACTGCTCGCGCGCCTGACACCCACCGCGCGCTAGCGGCGCAGCGGCGCAAACATGGCCCCAAGGTCCAGATGGCTGGCGAGTGTATCGGCCAGCCGTTCGATCGAGGCCTCGCGCAGTGCCGCAAGGTCGATCCCCTGTGCCCCGTCGAGTCCGGCCCAGCGCAGCAGCCCCTCGCATGCCGTGGGCTCGTCAAACACGCCATGTACATAGGTCGCCAGCACCTGGCCATCCTCTGAGCAGGCACCATCCGCGCGACGCGTGCCGTTTTCATCGTCCAGCCACAGTGCCGGTCGCTCCAGGCCTGAGCCGGTACTCACACCCATGTGGATTTCATAGCCGCTGACAGCGGCTTCTCGATCAGCATCCGCAAGCCGCCCGCTGACTCGGCGCAGCTGCTTGTGCGGCGCCAGTGTCGTTTCATAGTCGAGCCAGCCGAACCCTGCGCTGCTGCCAGCAGGACCTTCATGGCCGGCCGGATCATGGATCTGCCGGCCCAGCATCTGCATGCCGCCGCAGATGCCGATCACCTTGCCGCCATAACGCAGATGCCGCCGCAGCGCCGGCTCCCAGCCATTGGCGCGCAGGAAATCCAGGTCGGCACGCACGCTCTTGCTGCCGGGCAGGATCACGAGGTCCGCGGGCGGCACGGGCATGCCGGGCCCGATAAAGCGCAGGTCGACCTGCGGGTGCGCGCGCAGCGCATCGAAATCGGTGTGGTTCGAGATGCGCGGCAACACCGGCACGATCACGCGCAGCAGCGCGTCAGGCGTACCCCGCTTGGCCGACTGCGCGCCGACGATGGCATCTTCCGCATCCAGATGCAGGCCATGCAGGTACGGCAGCACGCCGAACACCGGCTTGCCGGTGCGTGCCTCCAGCCAGTCGAGCCCCGGCTGCAGCAGGCTGATATCGCCGCGGAAACGGTTGATGATGAAGCCGGTCACGCGTGCGCGCTCACTGTCCGACAGGCAGTCCAGCGTGCCCACCAGATGGGCGAACACGCCGCCGCGATCGATGTCGGCCACCAGCACGACCGGGCAATCGACGCGCTCGGCAAACCCCATGTTGGCGATATCGCGATCGCGCAGGTTGATCTCGGCCGGACTGCCCGCGCCTTCCACGACCACCACGTCGTAGGCCTGCGTCAGCCGTTCATGCGAGGCGAGCACGGCCTTCATGGCCTCCGGCTTGTACGCGTGATAGGCGCGCGCGTCGAGATCCAGCCGGGCTTTGCCGTGGATGATGATCTGCGCGCCGGTGTCGCTGCTCGGCTTGAGCAGCACGGGGTTCATGTCGGTGTGCGGTTCGACCCGCGCCGCCTGTGCCTGCAGCGCCTGCGCGCGACCGATCTCGCCACCATCGGCGGTCACCGCGCTGTTCAGCGCCATGTTCTGCGGCTTGAATGGCGCCACGCGCATGCCGGCCCGGGCCAGTACGCGGCACAGGCCTGCCACGACCGTACTCTTGCCGGCGTCGGAAGTCGTGCCCTGCACCATCAGCGTGCCGCGCAAGGCACTGGCACCGTCCGTGCGCGAGGTTTCAGAAGAATCACATTGCATAGCGGCCAATTATCGCACCCGCCGTGCGGCTATCGGATGCGACCGCTACAATACCCGGATGGACACACCGGCCACCGACACCGCGCCTGCCACGGCCGCGGAGCCTCGCCGGGCCGCGAACGGCCACGGCGCCCACCAGCTCACGCTGGTGCTGGGCGGCGCGCGCTCGGGCAAGAGCCATTACGCCGAGCAACTGGCGACCGACCACGCGGCCATCAAGGGCGGGCCGGTCACCTACATTGCCACCGCACGCCAGGATCCAGACCAGACCGACGAAGAGCTCGAAGTGCGCATCGCGCTGCATCGTGCGCGCCGCCCGGCCGACTGGCATCTCGTCGAAGAGCCGGTCCGCCTGGCCGACGCGCTCTACGCGCACGCGCGCCACGACGGCTGCATCCTGGTGGATTGCGTCACGCTGTGGATGAACAATCTGCTGTTCCCGAAAGACCGCACCTATCCCGAGCACGGTGTGATCACGCCGCCCGATATCTTCGCCGAAGAAATCGAATCGCTGCTCAACGCCCTGCCCACGCTGCCCGGCCACGTGATCCTGGTCTCGAACGAGATCGGCTTCGGCGTGGTGCCGATGGGCGCGATCACGCGCTTCTACGTCGATGAACTGGGGCGCCTCAACCAGAAACTCGCTGCCGCTGCCGATTGCGTACGTCTGCTAGTCGCGGGCATTCCCGTCGCGGTCAAGGGCCCTGACCCCGCATGCTGATGTTGTCCTGGCCGGCGTGCGCGGCCGCGGCGCTGGCTGGCGTATGGCTGGACCAGTGGCTCGGCGAACCGAAGCGCTGGCATCCGCTCGTTGGCTTCGGCAAGCTTGCCAGCGCGCTGGAGCGTCGCCTCAATCGTTCTCCGCAAGCCACGCCCGCATGGCGCCAGCGCATCACCGGCATTGCTGCATGGCTGTTGATCGTGCTGATACCGGCCGCGCTGATCGCGTTGCTGGCCGATGCTGCAAGCCGATGGCATCCATGGCTCGGATGGTCGGTGCACGCAGTCGCGCTCTATGCCGCGCTCGGCGCGCGCAGTCTCGAGCAACACATCGCCCCAATTGCGGCGGCGCTGGCAAGCGGCGACCTTGACGCTGCGCGCACACTGACCGCCCGTATCGTCTCGCGCGATACAGCCGATGCCGACAGCGAAGCCCTGGCACGCGCCGCATGTGAATCGGCACTCGAAAACGGCAATGACGCGATCTTCGGCGCGCTGTTCTGGTTCCTGGTGGGCGGCGCACCCGCCGTGGTTGCCTTCCGTCTCGCCAACACGCTCGACGCGATGTGGGGCTATCGTACGCCGCGCCTGCGATATTTCGGCTGGGCCGCGGCCCGGCTCGACGATGTGCTGAACCTCGCACCGGCACGGCTTACTGCGCTGTCCTATGCACTGCTCGGTGCGACCGTGCAGGCCCTGCGCTGCTGGCGTACGCAGGCGCCCGCATGGTCCAGCCCGAACGCCGGCCCGGTGATGGCTGCCGGCGCAGGCGCCGTCGGCGTTGCGCTTGGCGGACCGGCTCGCTACCACGGCGAAATCGAGGCACGTCCGCCGCTGGGCACTGGTGCCCGGCCTGACGCCGAACATGTGCTGGCCTGCCTGCAACTGGTGCAGCGCACGCTGTGGCTCTGGCTGGCAATAGCCATTGCCAGCGCCGCGGCGCTGCACTGGCTCCCTGCCCTGTTGAGCCTATGAAATTCGCGCTGGCCCCCATTCGCCACGGCGGCGACCTGCAGGCCGCCGTACGCCGCTATGGCCAGCCTGTTGGTGAATGGCTGGACCTGTCTACCGGCATCAATCCGACGGGCTACCCCGTGCCGCCGATTCCGGCCGAGGCCTGGCAGCGCCTGCCGGAGGACAACGACGGCCTGGCGGAAATTGCCTCCCAAGCGTTCGGTGCGCCTCAAGCCCTGCCTGTCGCGGGCTCGCAGGCCGCGATCCGCACGCTGCCGCAACTCCTCGCGCGCGGACGCGTCGGCGTGGCCGCGCTCGGCTACAGCGAGTACGCGCCAGCGTTCGCCGCCGCCGGCCATGACGTTGTGCTGCTCGGCGAATCGGACTTCGCCCAGCCATCGCTGGCAGACGGCCTCGACCACCTCGTCGTGGTCAATCCGAATAACCCGTCAGGCCGTTTGCTTGCGCCGCAAACGTTACTGGCATGGCATGCGACGCTGGCCGCGCGTGGCGGCACGCTGCTTGTCGATGAGGCCTTTATCGACTGCACGCCGCAGCATTCGGTCGCGGCGCACAGCGGCGCCCCGGGGCTCGTGGTACTGCGCTCGCTCGGCAAGTTCTACGGGCTCGCCGGCGTACGCTGTGGCTTCGTGCTTGGGGAAGCTGCGTTGCTCGAAGCGTTGCGCGAACGGCTGGGCCACTGGACCGTATCGGGCCCGGCGCGCGTGATCGCGCGCGCGGCGCTGGCCGACCATGGCTGGCAGGCTGCCAACCGAGATCGTCTGGCCGCGTGGGCCGAACGACTGCGCGCGCTGCTGGCAAGCCACGGCCTTGCACCGGTGATGCAACCCCTGTTCTGCTGGGTGCCGCTTCAACACGCCGCGAATCTGCACGACGCGCTGGCCCGCCATGGCGTCTGGACGCGCCGCTTCGATGCCGCTGGCGACTGCGCGCCGGGCCTTCGGCTCGGACTGCCACCCGATTCGCCGCACGCATGGCAACAACTGGAAACCGCGCTGTCCGCCGTCACGCGCGCCTGAACGCACTCTGACCCGCATGCTCCTCGTCCGCCAGATCGCTGCAGCTGTGCTGCTTGTCGCCACCACTCAGGCCATGGCCACTGTTTCGGCTGTCGATGACGCCGGCCAGACCGTCACCCTCGCCCAGCCCGCGCGCCGCGTGGTTTCGCTCGCCCCACACGTGACCGAGCTGCTCTACGCCGCGGGCGGCGGCGACCGCATCGTCGGCACCGTGCACTACAGCGACTATCCGCCGCAAGCGCGCGATATTCCGCGCGTCGGCGACAACAAGGCGCTGGACCTCGAACGGATTGCGGCGCTCAAGCCGGACCTGATCGTGGTGTGGCGCCATGGCAATGCGCAGAAGCAGACCGACCGCCTGCGTGCGCTGGGCCTGCCGCTGTTCTACAGCGAGCCGCGCCGGCTCGAGTCGATCCCGGACAATCTCGAAAAGCTTGGCACGCTGCTCGGCACGGAAGCCACGGCCCATCGCGCCGCGGACGATTTCCGCCAGCGCGTGGCAGCGCTGCGCAAGACCTACGCGGCCAAGCCGCCGGTCACCGTGTTCTACCAGGTCTGGCAACAGCCGCTGATGACGCTGAATGGCCAGCACCTCGTGAGCGACCTGCTTGCACTATGCGGCGGCCGCAATCTGTTCGCGAATGAATCGCCTCTCGTACCGACCGTGTCGGTAGAGGCCGTGGTGGCTGGCAACCCCGAAGTCATGCTGACCGCAGGCAAAGGCGCCACGGTGTCGGACCGGCCGCTCGCGGACTTCGCGATGTGGGAGAAATGGAAGCAGGTCACGGCGGTCGCACGAGGCAACCTGTTCACGATCGACGGCGATCTCGTTACTCGTGCCGGACCGCGCGTGGTACAGGGCGCCGAGCAGATCTGCAAGGACCTCGACACGGCGCGAAGCCGCCGGTCCGCGCGCTGATCAGCCTGCGCTGCGGTTCCACCACGCGAGCTGGGGCGTGCCGCTGCCTAGGCGGAACAGGCAACTCGCTCCGAAACCCAGTTCCCACCCGAGCGTCGTCGCCAGCGACAGCCCGAGCCAGTGCGCGGCGAGCAAGCGCATCGGCCCGGCATGGCCGACTACCCACAGGCAGGTATCGGTCGGGGCTGCCTCCGCCAACGACGCTGCCCAGCCCGACACGCGCGCCATGGCGAGTGCCGCGGTTTCGCCGCCATGCGGACAGGCATCGAGCAGATCCTGCGCCAGTGCGTCGAGTTCGCCGCGCGGAATATCGTCCCACGCACGCCCTTCCCAGGCGCCGAAGTCGATTTCGGCCAGACGTGGTTCGACTTCGGGTTCCAGCGTGTGAGCAGGCAACGATTGCATCAGCAGCCGGGTCGTTTCGGCCGCGCGCCGCAGCGGGCTTGTCAGCACGCGCTGCGGTGTGGGCAGCGCGGCGACGATGGCCCCCGGAGATGGCTCGACCGGCGTCATCAGACATAAATCCAGACTGCCGTAGCAAATGCCGCCGCCGACCTGCGGGCGCGCGTGACGAATCAGGACCACGTCCATGCGGCGGCCACCAGGTAGATAAGCAATTCGGCCAGTTGCTGCGCCATGCCGAGGCAGTCGCCCGTATAGCCTCCGATGCGGCGCACGAAATAGCGACCCAGAAAGAAGCGCAGAATTGCCAGCGCAACTACCGCCACACCAGCGAATAGTGGCGACACCAGCGCCAGCGGCGCAGCACCGCACAACAGTGCAAAGCCTAGCCCCGCCCCGCCAAGCCGCTGCGCCACGGGCTTGGCCTTACCCTCGTCGCGCACGTAGTCCAGCGTTGCCAGATAGCTCACGGCCATGGCCCGGCTGGCGCCATGCGCGGCGAGCAGCACGAGCAACAGCTCCTGCAATCCGCTGCGTGCGCCGATGGCGACAAGCAGTTGCCACTTGAGCAACAGCGCGATGACCAGCGCGATGGCGCCGAACGCGCCAATGCGCGAGTCGTGCATGATGCGCAGCACGTCCTCGCGCCGCCACGCGCCGCCGAAAGCATCGACGCAATCGGCAAGCCCGTCCTCGTGGAAGGCGCCAGTCAGCAGCAACGTAGCGGCCATGCCGAGCAGCACCGCGACGCCCGGCGGCCACCACTGCAGCGCGCCCCACGTGACCAGCACGGCCACGCCGCCGACCATCAGACCGACCAGTGGAAAGTAGCGCGCCGCCGCATTGAGGTAGCGCGGCTCATAGCCAACCCACTGCGCCAGCGGCGACGGCAGCGGCACGCGCGTGAAGTAGCCGAGCGCGGTCAGGAAGAAGCGCAGTTCGTCGGCCATGCGGCGGTCAGGCCGAGGCGCCGCTGACGCCTGCACCGCTGAACGTGGCCATCTCGTTCAGGAAAGCGGCGGCCGACGACACGAGCGGCCACGCAAGCGCCGCGCCGGTCCCTTCGCCGAGACGCAGGTCCAACGCCAGCAGCGGCTCGGCCTTGAAGTGGTCGAGCAGTGCGCGGTGGCCGCGTTCATGCGAGCAGTGCGAAAACACGCAGTACTGCAGCACGCGGGCGTCGATGCCGTGCGCCACCAGCAGTGCGGCCGAGGCAATGAAGCCGTCGACCAGGATTACCATGCGGCTCGCGGCCGCGGCCAGGAAGGCGCCCGCCATCATCGCGATCTCGAAACCGCCGAATGCGGCCAATGCATCGAGCGGCGCAAGGGCATCCGCGTGCAGCGCAAGCGCGCGCTCCAGCACCTCGCGCTTGCGCGTAAGGCCGGCGTCGTCGAGCCCGGTGCCGCGGCCGATGCAGTCCGCCAGCGGCACGCCCGTGAGCCGGCTCATGAGGCACGCTGCGGACGAGGTGTTGCCGATGCCCATCTCGCCAAAACCGATCACATTGCAGCCCTGCTGCGCGGCGCGCAGCACGCGCGCCATGCCGGCCATCATCGCGGCGCTGGCCTGCTCCGCACGCATGGCCTGCGTCTCGGCGAAGTTCTGCGTGCCGTCCGCGATCCGGCAATTGACCAGTCCCGGCGACGCGGGCAGCGGCACACGCACGCCGGCATCGACGACTTCCAGCGCAATGCCGTGCAGGCGCGAGAACACGTTGATGGCCGCTCCGCCCTTCAGGAAATTGAGCACCATCTGCGCGGTGACCTCGGCCGGATACGCGCTGACGCCCGCATCAGCAACACCATGGTCGCCGGCAAAGACGATGACGGTGGGTCGTTTCAGTGCCGGTTGCGTTGTGCCGCAGATCAGGCCGACCTGCATGGCGAGGTCTTCGAGCCGGCCGAGTGCGCCGAGCGGCTTGGTCTTGTCGTCGATGGCGGCCCGCAGGGCCGGACGCAGCGCGTCGTCGAGGGGGGCGATTTCTGGAAACAGCATGGTGCGCAATGAATACGGATAAAAATGAATCGGGCGCAGTGTACCGCTACATCTCCACGCCGCGCTGCGCCTTGATGCCCTGCTGGAACGCGTGCTTGACCGGCACCATGTCGGTGACGGTGTCCGCTGCTTCCACCAGCGCCGGCGGCGCGCCACGGCCGGTGATGACCACGTGCTGCATCGGTGGCCGCGCGCGCAAGTCCTCGACCACGCGCTCCACATCAAGATAGTGCAGCTTGAGCGCGATGTTGAGTTCGTCGAACAGCACGAGCCCGATCGACGGGTCGCGCAGCATGCCGCGCGCCACTTCCCAGGCCGCTTCTGCCTTGGCCACATCACGCGCGCGGTCCTGCGTCTCCCACGTGTAGCCTTCGCCCATCACATGGAAGTCGCAGACATCGGGGAAGCGGCGAAGGAACATCTCCTCGCCGGTGGGCTGCGCGCCCTTGATGAACTGCACCACGCCGGTCCGCATGCCGTGGCCGAGCGCACGCACCACCATGCCGAAGCCTGAGCTCGACTTTCCCTTGCCATTGCCGGTCGTGATGACGATCACGCCGCGCTCGTCCTGCGCGGCGGCGATTTTCGCGTCGACCACTTCCTTCTTGCGGACCATGCGGGCCTTGTGGCGCTCGTCGCGGCCGCCATCGTCCGTGCCGCCGCCCTGTGCTGTCGTGTTGTCGTTCATGATTGTTCGTTCGTGCCCGCCCGCGGGCGGGGAAATCCATCGGGAATCAGCGCGGTGTGGACGCCGTCAGTCACGCTGACGATCGGCGTGCGCAGCGCGCGCGAGCATTGTTCGGGGGTCAGCACCTGCTGTGCCGGGCCATGCAGCGCCGTGCCGTCTTCGGCCATCAGCAGCGCATGGGTGGCGTAGCGGCGCGCCAGGTTCAGGTCGTGCAGGATCACGACGATCGCATGGCGGCCCGCACGCGCCAGCGACGCGAGCACTTCGAGCACCATGATCTGGTGCCGCAAGTCCAGGTGCGAGACGGGTTCGTCGAGCAGCAGCAGCGGCGCCTGCTGCGCAAGCACGGCGGCCAGCGCCGCGCGCTGGCGTTCACCGCCGGACAGCGTCAGTACGTCGCGTGCGGACAGCGTTTCAAGGTCCATGGCATCAATGGCGGCGCGTACCACGGCATCGTCATCGCGCCCGGTCCAGCCCCAGCCGGACAGGTGCGGATGGCGGCCCACGCGCACCGCGTCGAGCACGGACATCGAGAACGTGTCATGCAGGGCCTGTGGCAGGTAGGCACGCTGGCGTGCCAGTGCGGCCGGCGACAGTCGCTCCAGTGACGTGCCGTCCAGGCTGGCGCTGCCACCATCGGCGCGGCGCAGGCCCGAAAGCACGCCCATCAGCGTGGATTTGCCGACGCCATTGGGTCCGGCCACGCACCAGAGCTGTCCCGGTGCGATCTCGAGCGACAGGCCATCGACCAGCACGCGCGTGCCGGTGCGCAGGCTCACGTCGTGCAGGGACAGCGTGGAGCATGCGGCTGCGGGTTCGGACCAGTGCGTCATCGCGGCCTCCGCAACAGCAGGTAGAGGAAGGTCGGCACGCCAAGCAACGCAGTAATGACGCCCACTGGCAGCTGTGCGGGCGCGATCACGGTACGTGCGATGAGATCGGCGGCCATCAACAACGCCCCGCCGAGCAGCGCGGAGGCTGGCAGCAGCAGGCGCTGATCATTGCCCCATGCGAGGCGCACCAGATGCGGCACCACCAGGCCGACAAAGCCGATCGAACCCGCCGTGGTGATGGCCACGGCAATCGACAGTGAGGCGAGCACGAACGTGGCCAGTCGCACGCGGCCGACGCGAACACCCAACGACTGCGCCACGGTTTCACCGAGGAGCATCACATTGAGCGAGCGCGCCATCGGCATGGCGAGCAAGACAGCGAGCGCCAGCATGGCCAGCGCGACGCCATATTCAGCCGTGCCGCCCAGATCGCCCGTAAGCCAGAACAGCATGCCGCGCAGACGCGCTTCCGGCGCAACGGCAAGAATCAGCGTAATCAGCGCGCCCCAGCCCGAGGCCAGGATCACGCCCGTCAGCAGCAGGCGCGCACCGGCCTCGTGGTGGCCGCCCTGCACCTGCGGAAGCAGCAGGTCACGCCGCGCGAGCGTGGCGACCAGCACCATCGACAGCAACGCACCACTCGCCGCGCCGGCCTGCACGGCCCATAGCGGCAGCATCAGCAGCATGGCGCCGAGCGCACCGGTGGCGGCGCCGCCGGACACGCCCAGCACATAGGGCTCGGCCAGCGGATTGCGCAGCAGCACCTGCATCAATGCACCGGACAAGGCCAGCAGGCCGCCGCAGGCAAATGCCGCGGCGGCACGTGGCAGGCGCAGGTCGCGCACGATGGCGCCCGCGGTGCCGGTGTCTGCGCCCGTCAGCGCCTGCCAGAGTTGCGCGGCGTCCATGCGCACGCTGCCAAACGCCAGCGACAGCAGGAACACCGCCACCGCGACCGCAGCGAGCGCCAGCCACACCGCGAGGGCGCGCCGGAAGTCAGACATGGCGCGCCACACCGCCCGTCATTTCTGGCGCCAGCCCAGCGTGATATAGCCGGCCCGGCCCTGCGTGTTGTAGGGGTAGACCAGCTGGTAGTTCTTGTCGAACAGGTTCTCGACCCGGGCAGCGACGAACCATTGCTTGTCGATGTTGTAGCGCGCGTTGAGGTTGACGATACCGTATCCGCCCAGCGTGCGCGAGCCCGTATCCAGGCGCGACGAGGACAGCAGCCATTCGCCGCCGAAACGCCAGTTGCCGAAATTGCGGCCCACGTCGAACGCGGCATGGCGGCGCGCGCGGCGCAGCAGCTGCGTGTCGGTCTGTTCGTCAACCGGGTTCTGGAACGTCACGCTCGCGCCCACATCGGTACCCCAAAGCGACGCACGCCAGGACGCCTCGATGCCCTGCACCTTCGCCTTGTTGACGTTGGTCGGCGCCAGCAGGCCGTTGGGCTGCGTGACGTTGACGATCAGGTCGTCGTAGCGGGTCTCGAACGTCGTCACGCGCAGCAGGCCGGTTTGCGGCGTGTTGTACTGCACGCCGACTTCCGCCGACTTGGCGCGCTCGGGGTTCAGGTTCGGATTGCCGAAGCCCGGGAAATACAGCTCGTTGAACGTTGGCGCACGGAAAGCATTGCTGACATTGGCGATCAGCTTGAGCGCGTCGGTCACGTTGTAGCCATAGCCCGCAAAGAAGCTGCCCTGGTTGCCGAAGTCCGAATAGTGGTCGTTGCGCCCGTTGAGCTGGATCTGGTGCTTGCCAAAGCGCCCGTCATAGCCACCGAACACCGAGAACACATTGCGCGACGGCGCGCCGTACGAGTTCGAATCGAGCTCTTGCTGCAGGTAGTCGGTACCGAACAGCAGCGTGTGGGTCGGCGCCAGCGCGTATTCGTTCTGCCAGTTGAACTGGCGGTTACGCGTGTTGAAGGTGCCGTTGTTGGCACCGTTGAGGAAGTTTTCGCTGCGGTCCTCGCTCTGTGCAAGCTTGAAATGCGTGGCCCAGTCCGGCAGCACCTTGCCGTTGACGAATGCCGACACCGTGTACAGCTCGCTGTTGCTGCGGTTGTCGTCGGTCGGGCGGCCGAAGCTGCTGTCATACGACAGCTTGCTCTTCGAGTAGTAGCCGGCCATGCCCGCATCCCAGTCCGGCGTGAAGCGGTGCTTGACTTGCGCCGATACGCTCTGGTTCTCGTACGGATTGTCGTTCGGGTTAGCGCGCGGCGCCTGCTTCGTGTTGATCGACGAAAATCCGTCGGTCTTGAACGCAGAACCCGTCACGTTGAACGAGGTGTCGCCGATCTGGCCGCCATAGCCAACCGTCCCCTGGCGCGTATTGTTGCTGCCGTACTCGACCTGCGCGTTCGCCGCCGGGGCCTGGCCCGCGCCGCTCTTGGTGAAAATCTGCACCACGCCGCCGATCGCATCCGAGCCGTACAGCGCCGACACGTTGCCCCGCACCACTTCGATGTGGTCGATCTGGTCAGGCAGGATGTTGGCCAGCTGAGCGGTGCCGCTGCTGACCGACGAGACGCGCGCGCCGTCGATCAGAATCAGCGTCTGGTTGGAGTTGGCGCCGCGCATGAATATCGACGTGTTCGAGCCCATGCCGCCGTTGGCGGTCAGCTCCACACCGGCCTGGTTGCGCAGCAGCGTGCGCAGGTCCGGCGCTTGCGAGTTGACGATATCCTCCTGCGTCACCACCGTGGTATGCGGCAGCGCCTCGGTCAACGGCTGTGCCGTGCGGGTCGAGGTGACCACCACCGGCGGCAGTTGTGTCGCAGCGGCGGTACCGGCAACCGGTTGAGATCCACTGGCAGTCTCGGTCTGGGCCAAGGCGGGATTCAGGACAAGGGAAGACACGGCAGCCAGGACGGCAGCTACGGACGGACGCACCGTCGGCAGTGCCGGACGGTACGACCTGTAAAGCGATGAACGCATGATGCAGGAATGGATAGGACGGCCGGGCCCGTTCCCCCGCGGGCCATGTGGCGATGAGGCGTGCCGCGCAGGGGCGGCAGCCCGCGTTCAGGCCGGTATCCGGGCTGGCGGCTCGGGACTGGCCGCCTTCCCGAACGCGTGAGGTTCAGTGGCGATTGGCCAGCCCTGCGACGCCGTGTGGGCAGGCATCGCGGCCGCTTACCGTTGCGGGGGCAGCACAGGTTGGCCTGGCCGAGCTGTTCGTCGGCCGCGGCTCCCTGTTTCCCGTTGAACTGCCAATCTGCCTTGGGCGGATGGCGAGCACCTGGAACGTGCGCGAGTGTAGGCAGTTTCCCTAATCGAGTCAAGGCGCGAGTCCATGCGGGCCGGACCGCGCTTGACGACGCACAAACGGGCCGCAAACCGGGCGCAAACGCCGTTTTCGGCGCAGAAGCGTGCAACTTCCGGGCGCCATGGCAGTCACACCCGCCTTGCCTCTCATTGTGCGCGACGACGCTTCGGCTAGAATCGCGATACCTGACACCATTCACCATGACAGGCCCTATGCTTAACGAACTCGAACAGCTGGCCGCCAAGATCGGGCGCGTGCTCCATCACGCGGACACCCTGGCGGCGGAGAACCAGCGGCTGCGCGACGAAATCGCGCGCCTGCAAGGCGAAGCCACGCAGTTGCGCAGCGAACGCGAAGCCATGGCCGCCGACCGCGAACTGCTCAACATCAAGATCGAGGAAGCGCAACTGCGCATCCAGTCCATCCTCGACAAGCTGCCCACCGCTAGCGATTCGCGCCAGCTCGACCTGCTGGACGAAGGCGCCGGATCTGCGGCCCCGGGCGACGCCGCGCACAAGGCCTCCGGAGAACACGCATGAGCAACAAGCAAGTCGAAGTGAACATCGCGGGCCAGCCCTACCGCTTCGCGATCGCGCCCGAGAACGAGGCCGCGCTGCTGGAAGCTGTCGCGCTGGTGGACACGCAGATGAACAAGCTGCGCAACAACGCCTCGGCCAAGGGTGTGGAACGCGTTGCAGTGATGGCGGCGATCGCCATCGCATCGGACCTGCTGGCCCTGCAGCGCAAGCAGCAGTCGGACGGGGCGATCCCCGTCGATGCCATCCGCGCGCGCATCCGCGAACTCAACGAGCGCGCCGACGAAGCGCTGCGGCAATACGCGCATGTCGGCACGGGGACGCCGGCACAGACGAACTGAGCGCCGGCCGCGCGCATGTGCGCTGTCGTGCAAAATGTAACGACGTGGCCGGGTGGGCTTGGTATGCATGAGGACGAGGTGTATAGTGTAGCCAGACTGCACGAGGCACCACAGACGTGCAGCAAAATGGCCGGGTTATCGCGCCTGGCCGCCGTTCTCATCCCATCCTAGTTAGAAACGGCAAACGTCTGACATCCCGCCCGCGGATCCGGTTTTTGGTCACGTCGGGATGTTAGGAGCGTCAGACGTTTGACAGTTTCCCTGCCTGGTTCGCAAGGGTCATAAACTCCTTGAACCGATATGCATCGCATGGTGCGGGATCATGTTGTATGGGCGAGCGCGTCGCCGCACTCATAGTCTGGGCCTGGCTTGGACTCCCTGAGTGGGTGATGTACCCGAAATACGACTTCCGCAGCCACTCTGAACCTCACTTGGGTTCAGGATGCCGACCCAACGGCCGAGGCGGGGACCCCTCAAAAAGGCGGTGGTTTAACAGACCACCGCCTTTTTTCTTGCCGTGCGCTGCCGCGTCGCGCGTGCAGCGCGTGTCGCCAACGCCCGCACCCCCGACTGCCATGAGCCGCGCCGAGAACAGCCGCACAGAAAAAGCGCCCGCACGTGCCCGCCAGTACTGGCTGATGAAGTCCGAACCGGACGAGGCCAGCATCGATACCCTAGCGAAAGACGGGACATTGCCGTGGACCGGCGTGCGCAATTACCAGGCGCGAAACTTCATGCGCGACGTCATGCGCATCGGCGACGGCGTGCTGTTCTATCACTCCTCCTGTCCCGAACCGGGCATTGCGGGGCTTGCCGAGGTCTGCTCGCAACCCTACCCCGACCCGACCCAGTTCGATCCGAAGAGCCACTATTACGACGCCGCATCGAAGCCGGACGAACCGCGCTGGCAGCTCGTCGACGTCAAGTACGTGCGCAAGAGCGCGCTGATTCCGCTGTCCGAATTGCGCGCGCACGAAGAACTGGCCGACATGGTCGTCCTGCGGCGCGGCAACCGGCTGTCTATCACGCCGGTCACGGCGGCTGAATGGCGTTTCATCACCACGCGGCTGATGGGCTGACCGTCAGGGCCACGGCCGCCCCGACGGCCTTCGCATCCATAACGACAACCACAAGCGACGCGACGCTTTCTGTTCCATGAGCCTTGCCCTGATTCCCGCCCTGCTTGCGCTGGGCGCCTTTACCGGCTTCTGTGCCGGCCTGCTCGGCGTGGGCGGCGGCATGATGATGGTGCCCTTCCTCACGCTGCTGTTCACGAGTCTCGGCTTTTCCGGCGAAGCGATCGTCCATATGGCCATCGCCACGTCGATGGGCACAATCCTTTTCACGTCACTGTCATCGGTGCGCGCCCACCACAAGCGCGGTGCGGTGCGCTGGCCGATCGTGCTTGCGCTTGCGCCAGGGATCCTGCTCGGCGGCATGATCGGCGGCGGCAAGGTGTTCGCGGCACTCAAGACGAGTTGGTTGTCGCTCGCGTTCGCCTGCTTCGTCGGTTTTTCCGCACTGCAGATGCTGCGCAGCCGGAAGCCCGCGCCGAGCCGGCAATTGCCGGGCGTGCCGGGCATGGTGGGCGCGGGGTCAGCGATCGGGTTCCTTTCCAGCCTGGTCGGCGCCGGCGGCGCCTTCGTCTCCGTGCCGTTCATGACCTGGTGCAACGTGCCGATCCACAACGCCGTGGCTACATCGGCGGCTCTGGGCTTTCCGATCGCAGTCGCCAGCGTGGTCGGCTACATCTGGAGCGGATGGCAGCAGCCGGGCCTGCCGGCCGGATCGCTTGGCTATATCTACCTGCCTGCGCTGGTCGCCATTGCGGTGGCCAGCGTGCTGACAGCGCCGCTGGGCGCGCGCACCGCGCACCGGATGGACGTGGGCCAGCTCAGGAAAGCGTTTGCGGTGTTGCTGCTCTGCCTGGCGAGCTACATGATGTGGAAGGCCTGGAACGCCTTCTGAAGCCGCCCACACACGGGGCTGCAA
This sequence comes from Cupriavidus sp. C1SS-2L, assembly GCF_057073735.1. Taxonomy (NCBI): domain Bacteria; kingdom Pseudomonadati; phylum Pseudomonadota; class Betaproteobacteria; order Burkholderiales; family Burkholderiaceae; genus Cupriavidus; species Cupriavidus sp. C1SS-2L. The sequence goes on along the minus strand of NZ_CP172708.1, from coordinate 697,485 downwards.
TTTCCCGATACACCGACGATGCACCGGCATCCATCGCACCGGGAACGATTGCAGGCAGTTCGCGTCTCATACCCATCACTTTGACCGGGAGAACAAGATGAAACAACTGCTTGCCGCCACCCTGCTTGGCACGTCCGCGCTGGCCGCGTCCGCACAGGGCATGCCAGGCCATGCCGAGGTGCCGTCCGGCGTGCTGGCACTGTCCGCGCAGGCCGTGACCGAAGTGCCGACTGATGTCGTGCACCTCACGCTGGCTGCAGAGCAGGAAGGCGCGGAGCCGGGCGCGATCTCGTCGCAGCTTTCGACCCGCACGCAAGCCGTGATCAACCAGGCCAAGCGTACGCCGGGCGTGCAGGCCGAATCGGGCGGCTTCACGATCCGTCCGACCACCGACCGCAACGGCCGCATCAGCACATGGCGCGGCCGTTCGGAAGTCATCCTGCAATCGCGCGACTTCGCCGCCGTATCAAAGCTGGCTGGCGACCTTGCGAACCAGATGCAGGTGCAGGGCATTGCGTTCTCGCTGTCGCGCGAAGCGCGCCTGGCTGCGGAAGGCAAGCTCACCGAGCAGGCCGTCAGTTCGTTCCGCGACAAGGCGCAAGCCACGTCCAAGCTGTTCGGCTACAGCAGCTATACGATCCGCGAAGTCAATGTGAACGAGAGCGGCGTGGTACCGCCAATGCCGCGCATGTATGGTGCGGCCAAGGCCATGATGTCGGATTCCGCTGCACCGGTGCCCGTCGAGGGCGGCAAGACGCAGGTCACCGTGTCGGTGAATGGGTCGGTGCAAATGCTGAAGTAAGACGAAAACGGCCAGCCGCTCGGGCTGGCCGTCAAGTCGACGTTCAGAGTGCGGCGAACTGCTGCCGCAGCACGTTCTTCTGCACCTTGCCCATCGTGTTGCGCGGCAGCTCTTCCACCACGTGGACGCGCTTGGGCACCTTGAAGTTGGCGATGCGGCCCTTGAGCGTGCCGATCAGCTCGGTCTCATCCAGGTCGACACCTGGCTTCTTCACCACGACCGCCACCACAGCCTCGCCGAAGTCGGCATGCGGCACGCCGATCACCGCGCTTTCCGCCACGCCCGGCATCTCGTCGATAAAGCTCTCGATTTCCTTCGGGTACACGTTGTAGCCGCCGGAAATGATCAGGTCCTTGCTGCGGCCGACGATGGTCACGTAGTTGTCAGGCACCCGACGCTCGCCCGCCTGACTGACGATCGCGCCGCCGAAACGGCCCACGTCGCCGGTCTTGAACCAGCCATCCGACGTGAATTCTTCCTTCGTCTTCTCAGGCATGCGCCAGTAGCCCTTGAACACGTTCGGGCCCTTGACCTCGATATTGCCGATCTCGCCGATCGCGCTGGGCTTGCCTTCGCCATCGACCACGCGCACCGACACGCCCGGCAGCGGCACGCCGACCGTGCCACCGATGCGCTCTCCAAGCGCGCTGTCGTACGGATTGGAAACCAGCATCACGGTCTCGCTCATGCCGTAGCGCTCGAGGATCGTGTGGCCCGTGCGCTTGCGGAATTCCTCGAATGTTTCGAGCAGCAGCGGTGCCGAGCCCGACACAAACAGCCGCATGCGGCGGCAGGTGTCATCGTCAAAGCGCGGCTCCTGCAGCATGCGCACGTAGTAGGTCGGCACGCCCATCATCACCGTGGAACGCGGCAGGAATTTGAGCACCTGCGCCATGTCGAGCTTCGGCGCCCAGATCATCTTGGCACCAGCCAGCAGCGCACCGTGCGACGCCACGAACAGGCCGTGCACGTGGAAGATCGGCAGCATGTGCAGCAGCACGTCGTCGCTGCGCCAGCCCCAGTATTCGTGCAGCGTCTGCGCGTTGGCCGACAGGTTGCCATGCGTGAGCATCGCGCCCTTGCTGCGGCCCGTGGTCCCGGAGGTATAGAGGATGGCCGCGAGGTCATCTTCCGTGCGCTGCACGGTCTCGAACGTATCGGGCCGGGCCGCGGCGCGCGACAGCAGCGAGCCCGATCGGTCTTCGTCGAGCGTGAAGACATAGCTGGTGCCGTGGCGGAATGCCACCTTCGACACCCAGGCGAAATTCTTGCTGCTGCAGACGACCACCGACGGCTCGGCATTGCCGATGAAGTAGTCGATCTCCGCTTCCTGGTACGCCGTGTTCAACGGCAGGTAGACATAGCCCGCGCGCAGCGTGGCCAGGTACAGGAACAGCGCTTCGGGCGATTTTTCCACCTGCACGGCCACGCGTGCGCCTTCGGGCAGGCCGAGGCCGGCCAGCAGGTTCGCGAGCTTGGCGGTGGCGCGGTCAAGGTCGTCCCAGCTGTAGTACAGGCCGTCGTGCGTTTCGATGCAGCAGGCGGTACGGTCGGCGGGAAAGCGGGTTTCGAACAGTGCGAACAGATTGGCGTTCATGGTGCGGATGAAGACGGTAGCTTCCGGATCCGGGCTCCGGGCGCGTGTGAGCGATGGACGATTGTAATCGGGAAATCTGGCAACGAAATGCGCTACTTCCCTTCGAATTGCGGCGGCCGGCGCGCAAGGAACGCGGCCACGCCCTCGGCATGGTCTCCGCCTTCGGCATAGGCAAAGTGCGCGTCGAGCTCCTCGGCATTCAGCGGTTGCGGCTGCGGCGAAAGCCGCCGGATCGTGGCCTTGTTGATGCGCGCCGCGGCCGGGGCACCGGCCGTGATGCGGCGCACGGCGGCGTCGACTTCCGCCGCCAGTGCGCCAGCCGGCACAACGCGTGTCAGCAGGCCTTTGTCGCGTGCTTCGGCTGCATCGAAGACACGGCCCTCAAGCAGGATCTCGAGCGCGACGGCGCGACCGGCGAGCGCCAGCAGGCCTTGCAGTTCGCCCGGCGCCATCGGGAAACCGAGCCGGTTGATCGGCACTCCGAAGCGGCTGTTATCCGCAGCGATGCGCAGGTCACAATGGCAGGCGATCTCCAGTCCACCACCGACACATACGCCCTCGATCTTCGCAACGGTCGGGTGCAGGCAATTGGCAATGGCTTGCAGCGCCGGAGCGATGATCTCCATGTGGTAGCGGCGTACCGCAGCCTCATCGCCACGCACCACTGGAAACTCGGCAATGTCGGCGCCAGCGGCAAAATTGCCGTCGGCGCCGCGCACCACCACGCAGCGCAGCGAAGTATCGGCCGACAGCCGCGTAAAGCCGTCGGCCAGCGCCTGCCACATCTGCGCCGATATCGCGTTGAGCTTGCCCGAATGCGACAGCGTGACGGTGGCCGTCGTGCCCTCGACGGCGAAAAGCACAATACCGCTCATCGCTCAGTCGATCCTGGCGCCCGAGAGTTGCACCACTTGCGCCCAGCGCTTGATCTCGTTGCGCTGGAACTGGGCGAACTGCTCCTGCGTGAATTGCGGCGTTTCGGAGCCGTTGCTGATCCAGACCTGCTTGAGCTCCGGCGTGTTCAGCGCCTTCTCGGTCTCGGTGTACAGGCGGTCGACGATGTCCTTGGGCGTCCCCTTCGGCACCCACATCGCGTACCAGGTCGAGACTTCGTAGTTGGGCACGCCGGCTTCCGCGGCAGTCGGCACATTCGGGAACGCGGGCGAACGCTTGGCCGATGCCACGGCCAACGCCTTGATGCGGCCCGCGCGGATATGTTGTGCGGATGAACCGAGCCCGTCGAACATCAGGTCGACCTGTCCGGCAATCAGGTCCGACAACGCCGGCCCTGCGCCCTTATACGGGATATGCGTGATGAACGTCTTGGTCTGCAGCTTGAACAACTCGCCGGCAAGATGGTGCGATGATCCATTGCCTGCCGAGCCATAGTTCAGCTTGCCCGGATTCTTGCGCGCATAGTCGAGCAGTTCCTGCAGCGTATTGGCATGGACGCGCGTGGGGTTCACCACTATGACCTGCGGCGGCTGCGCGATGACCGTGACGGGAACGAAATCCTTCTCGATGTCGTAGTCGAGCTTCTTGTAGAACGACGGCGCAATCGCGTGGTGCGCGCCGCCGATGAAGACCGTGTAGCCATCCGGCGCGGCCTTGGCCGCTACACTGGCACCGACCGTGCCGCCGGCCCCGCCGCGGTTATCAATCACGAATTGCTTGCCCAGCTGCTTCGAAAGTTGCGCGGTCAGCGGACGCGCGAACGCATCGGTGCCGCCGCCTGCGGGGAACGGCACGATCACGGTGACCGGCTTGGACGGCCAGGTATCCGCGAGCGCCGACGGCGCCTGCCATGCCATGCCTGCGGCAATGCCAGCGACGAGGGCGGTGGCGCGCGCGCACGCGGCCAGGCTGAACTGACGACGATTCATCTTCACTGTCTCCTCTTTCTCTCGATGTGGAAAGTTGATCCCGATCCTGCGTTCTCTGTTCTCTGCTTTGTAAAGCCCGACAAAAGCCACCCTTGGAGGTCAAGGGCCAGCGGCGCCAAGACATGTGTTCCGTGACCTGACCCGAGTCACAACAGCTTCCCCACTGCACGGCTGATGCGCGGGTTGCCTTCGCCAAGGCGCGCTAGATTGTCATCCAGCGCCTCGGGCGCGTAAAGGTAATTCACCATCATGCCGCACGATTGTGTGCGGCCTTTTCGCGACATGTCTGCACCCCAGTTCAGCCGTTCCACGCAGGCGCCATTTCCCAGGTGGAAGCGAGCCACGGGGTCGGCGGGCATGGCGTGGCTGCGTTCGCGCACCAGGTAGTGAGCGGCAAGCGCGAGCGCCGTGTCACGCACGATGGCATCGTGGGAATCTGCGGGCAACGCTTCCAGCCACGCCGCGCCATCGGCCGGCACTTCGCCGTGCCGTTCTTTCCACCGTGCAATGCGCTTCTCGCCAAGCGCGCCGGCCACGCCTGCGGCGTCGAGCTTGCGCAGCCAGTCGGCAAACCCCGGAATCGGCGACAGCGTCGCGAACTGCCTGACCTTTGGAAACTCGCGCTGCAGTTCCTCGATCACGCGCTTGAGCAGAAAGTTGCCGAAGCTCACCCCGCGCAGTCCCGCCTGTGTGTTCGAGATCGAATAGAAGATGGCCCATTTCACGCGGCGCAGGTCTTCCAGCGGCGCAGCCTCGTCGAGCAGCGTCTGCACGTTGGCGGCCATGTCGGGCACGAACGCAACCTCGACGAAGATCAGCGGCTCGCGCGGGATGCGCGGATGGAAGAACGCGTAGCAGCGCCGGTCGGAATCGAGCCGGTTGCGCAGGTCCGTCCACGATGAAATCTCATGCACGGCTTCATAGCGGATCAGCTTCTCGAGCAGCGACGCCGGCGAGTCCCACGTGATGGGCTGCAACTCCAGCAGGCCGACATCGAACCAGTTGGAGAACAGCGCTTCGAGGTCCTCGTCCAGCACGCGCAGGCCCGGAATACGCCGCTGCCAGCGCAGCATGTCCGCACGCAGATGGATCAGGAAATGCAGCCCGCACGCACTGTTGCCGCGCTGGCCGTGCAACGCGGCCAGCCGCTTGAAGAAGCGGATGCGCGCATTCGACAAGGCTTGCGTCAGACCGGAACCGGCGCGTGCGGACTTGCCCGGTTTATCGGCGTCCGCCGCGCCCTCTTCCGGACCCGTGCTGCCGGCCACTTCCGCCAGCACCTCCAGCATCCCGCTGCGCACGGCTTCGTCCGCCGACTCGTACTCCGCCTGCCACGCCTGCGCCGCCGCGTTGGCATTGCTGTCGGTCAGCCGCGCGTCGAGGCACAACCGCAACTGTTCGCGCTGGCGTCGCGCCACGCGCGCGGGCAACAGCGCCGGGTCGGCGTTCTTCGCCGGGACTGGCGCGGCTTCCGCATCGCCCTTGCGGCCCCACCAGCGGCCGATCCGGGACAACAGGTTGGGGCCGGATGGTTCACTCACGCCCAGCGGGGCGCTGATCTTCTGGTCGCCGGAGTCGAGGGAGCTCATGGGGTATCCGCCTTGGTGCGTGATGAAACTGAGGAAACCGTTGAAGCATTCGGGAGCGCGTGCAGCACGGCAGTTCCGGCCTGCGCGCTGCGGTCCAGCGCCGTGAGCGCCACGCGCTGGCGCAACAGATGGGTCTTCATCAGCGCTTCCGCGCCTTCGGGATCATGCGCCTTGAGTGCCGAAAAAATGCTCAGGTGTTCCGCGCACGATTCGTTGATGCGACCCGGCAGCTTCAGGCTCTTGTGCCGCGACAGCCGCAGCACCTTGCGCAGGTCGCTGATCAGGCCCGACAGCCAGCGGTTGCCGGCCAGCCGCTGGATCGCTTCGTGAATCTGGAAATTGGTTTCGTAGTAGGCGTCGATATCGCCGGCGCCGGCATGCCGCGCCAGCTCGGCGTGCAGCCCTTCAAGCGCTTCGAGGTCCTGCGCCGTGGCATTGCGTGCCGCCTCGTAGGCACAACGGCCCTCGAGCAGCGCCATGAGCGGGAAGATCTCGTCGAGATCGCGCTCGGACAACTCGTTGACGAAGCAGCCACGTCGCGGCTCTAGCCGGACCAGACCTTCGGCGGCGAGCACCTTGAGCGCCTCGCGCAGCGGTGTGCGCGAAATGCCAAGCTGGGTCGCGAGCGTGGTCTCGTCGATCCATGCACCAGGCATGAGGGCGTGCGCGTCGATCATGCCGCGCAAGCGGTTCGCAACTTCAAGGTACAGCGCTTGCTGGATGATCCGCATGAGCCTCCGCCGAAAGCTGGGGTTCAAGGCTTCCGCGCATTGTGCCGTCAAGCCCATAATTCATAATTATGGATAACAATAAGTCACAGGCAAGGCATTTCAATGTTGCAACGCGCAAAGTCAGTGAGCGATAGAGCGATGTGGGCGAACTGCTGAGGGCAGGGATAGAGGTGCGGCGGACGGATGCCCGGCCTCCCTGCCGGCATCCGTCCGCGCCTGAAAGAAACGGCGTGTGGACTATGTCATCGCGGGTCGCTGCCGTGATGGCACCGTCCTGCGTGGGTCATGGACTTCCGGCGCTGACCCTGCGCCCCCCTTTGACGCGCACACTCGCATGTGCACGAATTTTCCCGTCTGCCTTTTTTGTCGTTCCGGCGCCCCTGTCCGTCCCGCAGGTCCTCCCTTGGCCCCGTTCATGGCGGACATCGGCATGGTCCGCTTTCTTGTAACAGCAGAGATAGCGAGTATCGTGCCACGGGCGGTAAGTTATTGTTTTTATTGACGTTGACCATGAGCAACTTGTTACAAGACGCCATCCATGTAACAGAATGTTTCTCGCTTGTTACGACCAATGTCACACTGTCGGCACGTGCAGGTTTTCGATTTCTCTTGAAGACCTTCGCATTTGTGGCGAATTTGCCAATTTGAACTGTCGTCGTATGTGGAATAAGGCACAATCGGCGCGCGCAAATTGGTTGCACGGATGAAACGACGTGGTACTGCTACCGCCATCCGACCAGGAGTCCAGACGATGCAAACCGGCAACAACAGCGCATTCCCCGCCCCACCTGAAACGCCCGACTTCGGACAGGCGCTTGCAACGCACACCGCCGCACCACAGCCGCTGCAGTTCGCCTTCACCGGCACGGGATCGGAGTATTTCCGCATCTGGATCGTCAATACGGTGCTGACCATCGTCACCTTCGGCATCTATTCCGCCTGGGCCAAGGTCCGCACGCTCCAGTATTTCTATCGCAACACCAGCCTGGATGGTGCGACTTTCGACTACCACGGCAAGCCCGCGGCCATCCTCAAGGGGCGCGCGATCGTATTCGTGCTGGCCCTGGCGTTCCAGATTGCCGGCAAGGTGGCCCCGATGCTTGCAGTCCTGCTTGCGATCGCGCTGGCGGTGGTATTCCCCTTGCTGCTGGTGCGCTCGCTGCGCTTTCGCATGGCGAATTCGAGCTACCGCGGACTGCGCTTCGCGTTCACGGGCAGCGATGCCGAGGCGTACAAGGTGTTCGTACTCTGGCCGCTGCTCACGGTGTTCACGCTCGGCGCGCTCGCGCCACTGGCACACCAGCGCCTGAAGCAGTATCAGCACAACCACACGTGCTTCGGCACCGCGCCGTTTGCGTTCAATGCGGACGTCGCCTCGTTCTATGGTGTGTACCTGCGTACCTTCGCGATGACCGTCGTGGTCGTGGTGGTAGCCGCCGTCGGCGGCATTGCCCTCGGCGTCAGTGCCGGTTCCGGCCGTGGTGCCGCGGTCTTCGCCGGCCTGCTGGGCACGCTCGGCATTTATGTGGCGCTGCTCGCCGTCGGGCCGTATTTCAATGCCGCGCTCCAGAACCTCGTCTGGAACCACACCACGCTGGCCCCGCACAGTTTCCGCAGCGAGGTGAAGGCAAGCCGGCTGTTCTATATTTTCCTGACGAACATGGTCGGTGTCGCGCTCACGCTGGGGCTGTTCCTGCCATTCGCACGGGTCAGGTCCGCACGCTACCGCGTGGAGTGCATGACGCTGATGGCACGCGGCCCGCTCGATGCCTTCGTCGCGGGCCAGGCGGAGAATGTCGGCGCGCTGGGCGATGCCGCCGCGGACTGGTACGACATCGACATCGCGCTCTGAGCCCGCGTTCGTCGCCGTGGCCGAAATGACTCACCGATGAAATTGCGCCGATGATTCCTGTCACCTACTTCGACGGCCGCTCGTCGCGGGCGCACCCGGCAACGCTTGCTGTGGATGCGGGCCAGGCCGTACTGCGCGATGCCGATGGCGCCGAACTGCGGCGCGCTTCGCTGTCGTCGCTGCGAGTATCGGAGCGGGTCCGGCGCGCCCCGCGGCTCGTGACGTTCGCGGACGGCGCGTTCTGCCAGGTCAGCGACCACGCCGCATTCGACCGGCTGCTGGCCGATACGGGACATCAGGAAGGCTGGGTGGCCCGGGCGCAGAACAGCTGGCGCATGGCGGGCATGGCCGTGGCCGCACTGGTGGCTGTGCTCGTGCTCGGCTACTACGTGCTGCTGCCGTGGAGCGCGGCCCATATGGCGCGCGCCGTGCCGCCCGCGCTGGAAGCGCAGCTTGGCCGTGCGACACTGGCCAGCCTCGACAACGGTCTGGTCGATCCGACCCGCGTGCCGCCTGCCGAACAGGCACGCATCCGTACGGGCTTCGCGTCGCTGAAGCGGCCAGAGGATCCCGGCCATGACTACCAGATCGTGTTCCGGCGCGGCGGACGCCTGGGCGCCAATGCGCTGGCCTTGCCCGGCGGCACCATCGTTGTGACGGACGAACTCGTGGGGATCGCCGGCACGGGCGCCGGCATGCTGGGCGTGCTCGCCCACGAGGCTGGCCATATCGCGCAGCGCCATGGTCTGCAGCAGGTTATCCAGGCGTCGGCGGTCGGCGCGCTGGCAGCGTATATGTTCGGGGATTTTTCGTCCGTGCTGGCAGGCGTGCCTGCCGCCATGCTGACGCTGCGCTATTCGCGCGAGCACGAACGCGAGGCCGATGCCTATGCGATCCAGATCATGCAGCGCAACCGGCTGCCGCCATCGGCGCTCGCCGATGTGCTGGTCGCGCTCGAGAACCAAAACCGCAGTGGGGACAAGAAAGAAGCCCCACCGCGTGCTCATGAGGAAGAACCCCCGCTGGACGATTTCCTCTCGACGCATCCGCACACGCGCGAACGGATCGAGGCACTGCGCGCCGCAGGCTCCTGACCGCGCGCGGGCGCGCTTTCAGGCGCCCGAATCGGTCACGGGGCGCTCCTCACCGGAACGCGCCTGCCGGCGATAGGCCCACACCACCATCGCGATGCCGATCAGGATCATCGGCAGGCTCAGCCACTGGCCCATCGACAGGTGCATCGCCAGCAGGCCGAGGAAGCTGTCCGGCTCACGCGCGAATTCCGCGGCAAAGCGGAAGCCGCCATAGCCGATCAGGAACACGCCCGACACCGCGCCCATCGGCCGCGGCTTGCGCGCGAACAGCCACAGGATGATGAACAGCGCCACGCCCTCGCCCGCGAACTGGTAGAGCTGCGACGGATGGCGCGGAATATTGTCGCCGGCCTGCGGGAAGATCATGCCCCACGGCAGGTCCGTCGGCCGGCCCCATAGTTCGCCGTTGATGAAATTGCCGATCCGACCGGCGGCCAGGCCGCACGGGATCATCGGCGCGATGAAGTCCGTGACCTCTAGCCAGTGGCGCTGGCGCAGTCGCGCGAACAGCCACATCGCCACCAGCACGCCGAGAAACCCGCCGTGGAAAGCCATGCCGCCCTCCCACACCTTGAAGATCTCGAGCGGGTGCGTGAGGTAGTACGACGGCTTGTAGAACAGCACATAGCCGAGCCGGCCGCCCAGTATCACGCCCATCACGCCGAAGAAGAGCATGTCGTCGAGGTCGCGCGCGGCCCAGCCTCGTGCCGCCATATGCGGCTGGCGAATGCGCAGGCGCCCGAACCACAGGAACATGATGAACCCGGCCAGGTACATCAGCCCGTACCAGCGGATGGCAAGCGGGCCGATATGGATGGCGACGGGATCGAATTGGGGATGAATCAGCATGGTGAGGTGGGTGGAAGTTAAAAAGGCCCGGCCGCCGCGGAGACTGAGGGTTGCGCAGATTCCGCCGAGGACAGCCCGCTCGCGATGTCGATCAGTGAACGCAGTGCCGGCGCGACGCCGGCAGCGCCTTCGCGCCAGAGCAGCCCGGTCTCGATCTGCGGCCCTGCCTCGCGTAACGCGAGGTACGACACGCCGGTACGGCGAAGGTTGCAGAGCGAGGCCGGCACCAGCGCCACCCCCATGCCCGCAGACACCAGGCTCACGATGGTCTGCATCTGGATGGCTTCCTGCGCGATCACTGGCGACAAGCCGTCGCGCGCATAGTAGCCTGTAATGATGTCATAAAAAACCGGCGCGCTTCGACGCGGGAAAATGATCAGCGGTTCGCGCGCGGCATCGCGCAGCGAAACTTTGCCATCCGCCGGCATGCTGCCATGCGCGGGCCGCCAGCCGTCCGGCACGGCCAGCACCAGCGGTTCGCGCACCAGCGGCAGGTAGGACAGGCCATGCGGCATCGCCGGCAACTGGGGGCGAATCACCAGCCCCGCGTCGATGCTGCCTTCGCTCAATGCTTCGAGCTGGACATCGCTGGTGGCTTCACGCAACTGAAGCTGGACCTCCGGATGCTGCGCGCGAAACCGCCGCAGAAGGTCGGGCAGGATGCCGTAATCGGCGGTGCTGACGAAGGCCAGCACGAGCGAGCCGATCTCCCCGCGTGCCAGCCTCTGGGCAAGCCCCGGCAACGCCGCAGCGTCAGCGAGCACGCGGCGAACCTCGGGCAGCCATTGCTGCCCGGCCGGCGTCATCATCACCGAACGGCGCGTGCGCACGAACAACTGCACGCCGATTTCCTCTTCCAGCGACTGAATCTGCTGGGAAAGCGGCGGCTGCGTCATGGCTAGCCGCGTGGCCGCCCTTCCGAAATGCAGCTCTTCCGCCACCGTGACGAAGTACCGCAGCTGGCGCAGGTCCAAAACCGCTCCTGATATGTTTTTCGACTCAATAAAGGTCAAATAATATATTTGACACTCCAAAACGCAAGTCGCATTCTTTGCGCAAACCCCCGAGCCTCAGCCGAAGAACATTCCCCGGAGACACGACCATGGCATTCAACAAACGCTCCCGCAACATCACGCAAGGTGTGGCGCGTTCCCCGAACCGCTCGATGTACTACGCGCTGGGCTACCAGAAGGAAGACTTCGACAAGCCCATGGTCGGCATCGCCAACGGCCACTCGACGATCACGCCGTGCAACGCCGGCCTGCAGCGCCTGTCCGACGCCGCGATCGACGCCGTGAAGGCCTCGGACGCCAATCCGCAGGTATTCGGCACGCCGACGATCTCCGACGGCATGTCGATGGGCACCGAGGGCATGAAGTACTCGCTGATCTCGCGCGAAGTCATTGCCGACTGCATCGAGACCGCCGCCCAGGGCCAGTGGATGGACGGCGTGGTGGTGATCGGCGGCTGCGACAAGAACATGCCGGGCGGCATGATCGCGCTCGCGCGCACCAATGTGCCGGGCATCTACGTCTATGGCGGCACCATCAAGCCCGGCAACTGGAAGGGCAAGGACCTGACCATCGTGTCGTCGTTCGAGGCCGTGGGCGAATTCACCGCCGGCCGCATGAGCGAAGAAGATTTCGAGGGCGTGGAAAGGAACGCTTGTCCGTCGACCGGATCGTGCGGCGGCATGTACACCGCCAATACGATGAGCTCGTCGTTCGAGGCGCTTGGCATGTCGCTGCTGTATTCGTCGACGATGGCCAACCCCGATCAGGAAAAGGTCGATAGCGCTGCCGAATCGGCGCGCGTGCTGGTCGAGGCGATCAAGAAGGACATCAAGCCGCGCGACATCATCACGCGCAAGTCGATCGAAAACGCCGTCGCGCTGATCATGGCCACCGGTGGCTCGACCAACGCGGTGCTGCACTACCTGGCCATTGCGCACTCGGCCGAAGTCGAATGGACCATCGACGATTTCGAGCGCATCCGTCGCAAGGTGCCTGTGATCTGCAACCTGAAGCCGTCGGGCCAGTACGTGGCCACCGACCTGCACAAGGCGGGCGGCATCCCGCAGGTCATGAAGATCCTGCTGAAGGCCGGACTGCTGCATGGCGACTGCCTGACCATCACAGGCCGCACGCTGGCTGAAGAGCTGGAACACGTGCCGGACCAGCCGCGGGCCGACCAGGACGTGATCATGCCAATCGAGAAGGCGCTCTATGCGGAGGGGCATCTGGCGATCCTGAAGGGCAATCTCGCCGAGGAAGGCGCGGTGGCCAAGATCACCGGCCTGAAGAATCCGGTCATCACCGGGCCGGCGCGGGTGTTCGAGGATGAACAGAGCGCGATGGAGGCGATCCTGGCCGACAAGATCAATGCGGGGGATGTGCTGGTGCTGCGCTATCTTGGGCCCAAGGGCGGGCCCGGGATGCCGGAAATGCTGGCGCCTACGTCAGCCATTATTGGCAAGGGGTTGGGAGAGTCGGTGGGCTTCATCACCGATGGCCGGTTCTCCGGGGGCACCTGGGGGATGGTCGTCGGCCATGTCGCGCCGGAAGCGTATGTAGGCGGCAATATTGCGCTCGTGCGGGAAGGGGATTCGATCACGATCGATGCGCACAAGCTGGTGTTGCAGGTGAATGTGTCGGATGAGGAGTTGGCTCGCCGCCGGGCTGAGTGGAAACAACCTGTTGCGCGTTATACACGGGGGGTATTGGCCAAGTTTGCTCGACTGGCGTCGACGGCCAGTAAGGGGGCGGTGACGGATTGAAGGAGAGGTTCGGGCTGGGGTATCGCTCTTGGCATGCGCCGCTGTTTCGCCGGCGTAGCCGGCGACCTACTTCTTGTCCAAGCGACAAGAAGTAGGCAAGAAAGCGTCGCTGCCGCTGGCCATCAATTCCGCGGCGGCAGTGGTTCAAACGGCTTTGGACGCCTGCCATGGTGGTCGGCCGTTCGACCCTGCTACGCGTAGGTTTTCAGCGCGGTGCCTGACGACAACCGACTTTTGAACGAGCCCCGACCACGTATAGGTACAGCGTTCCAATAGCGTCAGGGGTGGGACGCCTTCGGCTGCGCTGCGCGCACGTCGTCGTCGGGGTGCGAGTTCATCAATGTCGCTGGCGCCCGAGGTCAGTTTTCTTCTCCCTCTCTCTACTTGGCGCATCAATGCAGGGGCATCGTTACTGAGGCGTGGTTTGCCCTGAGCCTGCGTGCTCAGACTTGGGCTCTGCGCGCAGCGCAGCCGAAGGCGATCACACGATATCGCCAGCAGCAGGGGCCACGAACGCTTGCAGGGCTCGTTCAATCAGCGCTGTATTCCCGACCACGGTCGTGCCCCACGCGGCAGGCAGCCTGACGGACTCTGAAGCCCATACCCGTACAACACCCCTGGCACACTACGATAAAAATTCGCCCCTTTGGGGCAAGCCGTAAACGCGCTTTTGCCTACTTTTACCGCTCGGGTAAAAGTAGGTCGCCGGCTACGCCGGCGAAACAGCGGCGCATGCCAAGCACGCCCCCCCCAAACACCTCAATCATCCCCATCCCAAAACCCCGCCTCCCGCTCCCGTCGCACGGCGCGCCGCCGCTCACCATCGACCATCGCCTGCAGGCATTCCAGCGGCCCACCGCGCACCAGTCTGACCGGACACGCGAGCATCAGGTTTTTCGGCAAGCCGAAATCTTCGACGAGGAAACCCTTTGCATCGCGCGCGCGACCTTCGTCATCCGTATCCACTCCCACCCGTTCGCACAGCGTCCCGGCGTCAGCAAAATAACCCCATACCGGCTTCTGCAGCGCCACGGCAAACCCGACCTCGAAGACCGTGCCTGAGTCCGGCTCGCCCAGCCCGCGAAAGTCGTCGAGATTGGCCATGACCATGTCGGCGCGGCGCAGCAGCGCGATGTTGGCGTCGTAGATCCAGCGCGCGGCGTCGGGCCCTTGCAGGCCCGCCGGCACCTGCTTGTCGAGCGGATACAGCCCTTCAAAGCCGTACTCGGCGCACAGCGCCTTGAGCTTCCTGCCCCGGTCGAGGGCATCTTCGCGGAACACATCGAAACCGGCCAGGTAGAGGGTCTTCATGGCATGGGCGCATATGCGCGGCGGTGGATCGGCACGATTGCCAGCATAACGCAGCGCGCACGGCAGTGGCCGGCAAGATCGTGGGGGCTGCGCTACTATTGCCGGCCTGGGCATACAGCCCGCGCCTCTCCATTCATCGCTTCCGCTCTCCACACGTTTCATGTCCGCTATCCAGATCCTTCAGGTCGGCCCGCTCGCGCCGCAGACCAATTCCACGCTGCAGGAACGCTTCAGCGCGGCCGCGCTGTGGCAGCAGGCTGATCCGCTGGCGTGGGCGCGCGAGCACGGCGGCGAGGTGCGCGTGGTGGTGACGTCCGCGCGCCATGGCTGCACGGCGGCACTGATCGGTGCGCTGCCGAAGCTCGAGGCCATTGTCAGTTTCGGCGTGGGCTATGACTCCATCGCACTGGATGCGGCACGCGCACGCGGCATCCAGGTCAGCAATACGCCCGATGTGCTCAACGACTGCGTGGCCGACCTGGCCTTCGGGCTGCTGATCGACGCGGCGCGCGGCATTGCGCATGGCGACCGCTTCGTGCGTGCGCAGCGCTGGCCGCAAGGCGGCTTTCCGCTGACCACGAGGGTGTCCGGCAAGAAGCTCGGCATCCTGGGCCTGGGTCGAATCGGCGAGATCGTGGCGCGCCGGGCCAGCGGCTTCGACATGGAGATCGCGTACCACAACCGCCGCCCGCGCGACGGTGCGCCGTGGCGCTTCGAAGGCGACCTGAAAGCGCTGGCGGCATGGGCCGACTTCCTCGTGGTGGCCGTTGTCGGCGGCCCGGAAACTGCCGGACTGGTCTCGCGCGAGGTCATCGACGCGCTGGGTCCCAAGGGCATCCTGGTCAACGTGTCGCGCGGCAGCGTGATCGACGAGGCCGCGATGGTCGAGGCGCTGGTTGCAGGCCGGCTCGGCGGCGCGGGACTCGACGTGTTCCGCGACGAACCCAATGTCCCGCCCGCGCTGCTGGCGCTCGACAATGTCGTGCTGGCACCGCACATGGCCAGCGGCACCCATGAAACGCGCGCTGCCATGACTGCCCTTACGCTCCAGAATCTGGAAGCGTTCCTGGACACCGGCAAGGTGCTCACTCCGGTCCTGTAACCGACGCTAACCTGCGCCCTATACTGGAAAACGCCGGTTACCAGGCCGGCGTCAGGAGGCGATATGGGACGCAAGTATGTCGATTGCCGCGACTACCCGAGCGACACAAACTGTACGGTCGCGCTTAGCGCCGACAGCGAAGACGAACTGCTCGAAGCCGCGGTCCAGCATGCCGTGGCCGTGCACCAGCATCAGGACACGCCTGAGCTGCGCGCGCAGCTGAAAACCATGTTCAAGGACGGCGCTCCGCCTGCTTGAACCCGTCTGGCGCGCCAGTTCCGGCGCGCCATGTCCCTGCCCTGCAATTCCGTCCTGTGCGGCATTCGCCGCGCGTGATACCCGCCTTGTGCCTTTGCCAATACCCATACTGGCCGTGATGGCGCAACATTGACGCCTCGCTATATACAGCCTTATATTGCGCCTGACAGTACACCCCAGGCCATGCGCGCACGCGCGTGTCTCCCAGGAATCTTTCCATGCACACCTCCCGCACCGACCGTTCGCCGGGCTGGGCTTTTCGGCGCCGTGCCGTTCATGTCGCCAGCGCCGCGCTGGCCGCCCTGGCGCTGGCCGCACCGCCTGCCTTTGGCGCGGACCTCGTGGTATCGGCAGCCGCAAGCCTGACCAATGCGTTCAAGACCCTGGCCGAGTCGTACGAGAAGGCGCATCCGGAGACCAAGGTCGTGCTGAACTTCGGCGCATCGGACGTGCTGATGCAGCAGATCGTCAAGGGCGCGCCGGCCGACGTGTTTGCCTCGGCGGACCAGGAGGCCATGAACAAAGCCCAGGCCGAGAAGGTCGTGGTCCCGGCGACGCGCCGCGACTTCGCCGCCAACCAGATCGTGATGATCGTGCCGCAAGACAGCAAGCTCAACCTCGGCTCGCTGCAGGACCTGACCAAACCCGAGGTGAAGCGCGTCGCCTTCGGCAACCCGGCTTCCGTGCCGGTTGGCCGCTACACCAAGAGCGCGCTGGAAGCCGCCGGCCAGTGGAACGCGGTTTCCGCCAAGGGCGTGCTCGCGCAGAACGTGCGCCAGAGCCTGGACTACGTGGCACGCGGCGAGGTTGAGGCCGGCTTCGTGTTCGCCACCGATGCGGCGGTCATGCCCGACAAGGTCAAGGTAGCCGTGCGCGTGCCGAGCCGCACGCCGGTGACTTACCCCATTGCCGTAACCAGCGTGACCAAACAGAACGCGCAGGCGACAGCCTTCGTCAGCTATGTGATGTCGGCCGAAGGCCAGGCCATCCTGGCGCGCTACGGCTTTCAGAAGCCCTGACCGGAATCGCCGCAAGCCATGGACGCTGTCTGGGTACCACTGCTGCTGTCGCTGAAGGTCGCGGGCTGGGCTACCGCGCTCAATGCCGTGCTCGGCGTGGCGGCGGCCTACGCGCTGGCGCGCTGGCGTTCGCCGGCACGCGATGTCGTCGATGCGGTGCTGACCCTGCCGCTGGTGCTGCCGCCGACGGTGCTCGGCTACTACCTGCTGGTACTGGTGGGCCGCCGCGGCGTGTTTGGCGAGTGGCTCGTCAAACTTGGCATCGAGTTGGTGTTCACGTGGCAGGGCGCGGTGCTGGCCTCGACCATCGTTGCGTTTCCGCTGGTGCTGAAATCGGCCCGCGCTGCGTTTGAAGGTGTGGACCACCAGCTCGAGAACGCGGCACGCGTGCTGGGCGTGCCGGAAGCCGGCATCTTCTTCCGCGTGACACTGCCGCTGGCCGCGCGCGGCATCGGGGCCGGCGTGCTGCTCGCATTTGCGCGCGCGCTCGGTGAGTTCGGTGCCACGCTGATGATCGCCGGCAACCTGCCCGGACGCACGCAGACGCTATCCGTCGCGATCTACGAAGCCGTGCAGGCCGGCGACGACAACACCGCTAACCTGCTGGTGCTGGTGACCTCGGTCACGTGCATCGTGCTGCTGGTGGTGGCCGGACGGCTGGTGCCGGCCACAGCGCGCAACCCGGCGGAAATCTACGAGCGCGGACGCCTGCGGCGCACGCGCCCGGTCCAGTGAGGCACGCCATGGGCATGCAAGTCAGCATCCGCAAGCGCATGGTCTCTTCCGACCGCCAGTTCGCGCTCGACATCGCCTTCGATTCGGACAGCCGGCGCATTGCGCTGTTCGGGCCATCCGGCGCGGGCAAGAGCCTGACGCTGCGCGCGATCGCCGGGCTGCTGATGCCCGACGCGGGCCGCATCGTGCTCAACGGCCGCACGCTGTTCGATGCCGACGCCGGCATCAACGTGCGTCCGCAGGAACGCCGCGTGGCTTACCTGTTCCAGGAATACGCGCTGTTCCCGCACCTGACCGTGGGCCAGAATATCGCGTTCGGTCTCGCGAAGGGCTGGCGCAATCCGCGCCGCGGCGGCACCCATCCGGAAGCGCAGCGGTGGATCGAAGCCTTCGGCCTGCGCGAGATCGTCGGAAACTACCCGGCCGAGATTTCAGGCGGACAGAAACAGCGCGTGGCACTCGCGCGCGCGCTGGTCGCGCAGCCCGATATCGTGTTGCTCGACGAACCGTTCTCCGCGCTGGACCCGGCCCTGCGCATCCGCATGCGCGAGGAATTGCGCGCGCTGCAAGCCAGCCTGGACGTGCCGATGCTCGTGATCTCGCATGATCCGGCCGATGTGGAGGCCCTTGGCGAGCACGTGCTGGAGATTCGCGAAGGCAGGATCTACGGCAGTGGCAACACGCGCCAGCATCCGCCCGTCTACGCCCCGCTGCGAGCCGGCGTGGTCTGAACCGCGCGCAGCAGGTCCACATAGGCGCCCTCGATCAGGGCGCCCGCTTCTACCCCGAGCCGTTCGAGCAGGCCATGCGCCTCGGCCACGCCGGCCGCGACGCTTTCGTCGTCGGCCAGCACGACTTCGAGCTCGAGGAAATCGCCCAGCCCTTCCACGCGATCCAGATGCACGCGCGTGCGGCCCACCAGGTACAGCGTGCGCAGCTTGCGCACGCGTCCCACTTCGCCTTGCGCAGCCGCCAGTGCCGCACGCAGCGTATCGGGCGATGCCGTCGGCGACAGGATGTAGAAGCTTTCCTTGGGACCGGCCTGGTCGGCACGCGCATAGAAGATCAGCTGGCCGCGATCCGGCCCGAACGCGCGGAGCTTGAGCCGGCCGTTGGAGCACGGGAAAAAGGTGTCGTCCTGCTCGATCCGTTCGGGACCGCTGTTTGCCAGCGCGGCGACGCGTGATTCGATGGCGCCAATGCTGTCCAGGCGTGCCTTGATTTCTACGTTTCTTGCCATGGGTTATCTGCGTAACGGGAATGACGGACGCTCAGCGCAGCCTACCCGACCACGCCGAGGATCACGGCAGATGCCTTGAAGATCGCGAGCGCGTGCACGCCTGGCGTAAGCGCCAGCGTCTGCACGCTTTCATTGGTGACGATGGCCGCGACACTGCCACCGCCGTCGAGGTCCAGCACGACTTCGGCATTGACCGCGCCCGGCACGACACGCGACACCACGCCGGGCAACTGGTTGCGCGCGGACAGACGCAGGCCCGGGTCGGGCAGGCCGATCAGGACGGAGGACGCCTTCACCAGCGCGAACGCCTCGACGCCGGCCTGCAGTTCCAGCGTCTCGACACTCTCGTGCGTGATCGTCGACACGATGGTCTGCCCGCCCGGCAAGGCCAGCACCACCTCGTCATTGACCGCGCCGCCGCGGACGCTTTCCACCTTGCCGAAAAGCTTGTTGCGCGCACTGGTACGGATCATGAAACGCCTCATCACGTTAAGGTCTTCCGCGGCGGCATCGCCAAGGCGGCCGAGATGCGCGACGAAGCGCCGGTGTTCTTCCTCGAGCGCACGATAGGTCCGGATCAACTGCTCGGCGCGCTCGGTCAGTCGCGTGCCGCCGCCGCCCTTGCCGCCGGCGGCGCGCACCACGAGCGCTTCGCCCGCGCTGTTGTTCATGGCGTCGATGGCATCCCACGCGGCCTTGTAGCTGATGCCTACGGCGCGCGCGGCGGCCGTGATCGAGCCCTGCTCGCCAATGGCGGCCAGCAGCGCGATGCGGTCCTTGCCGCCCCAGTCCTGCGAGCCGGCGCGGAACCAGATGGCCCCCTGGAGTTCAAGCATGGCGTGAATGGCGCCGCCTTTGCGATGGCGGCGCGACAGAGTCGGAATGCGGCTATGGTAATCGCTTTGCGCCGCCAAGCCGTCCTTCGGGCTCCTGATGCACGGGGATGTACCAGTGCATGCGTCCGCCGGCAAAGACCTGCCGGTCCATCTGCCGCATCAGGCTCCACGCCATGAAACGGTCGACCGCCAGGTCCACCCACGCCCACGGACGCTCGGGATCGCCATCGCGCACGATCTCCACGGCGTTGACCGGCGCATGCCGCGCGAGCATGTCGCGCAGCATCGCTTCGGTCACGTCGCGGTGCAGGCCGCGGATCAGTATCTGCATGGCTTTCGTGGCCCTCGAACCTACGCGCGTCAGGCCATGATGTGCACGCCGCCATCCACGTACATCGTGTTGCCGGAGATGCGCCGTGCATACGGTGTGGCCAGGTAGGCCGTCGCGAAGCCGACGTCCATGATGTCGACCAGTTCGCCGAGCGGCGCACGTCCCGCGGCCTCGGCAAGCATCAGGTCAAAGTCCTTCAGGCCCGATGCCGCGCGCGTCTTGAGCGGTCCCGGCGAAATCGCATGCACGCGGATGCCTCGCGGCCCGAGTTCGTGCGCAAGATAGCGGCAACTCGCTTCCAGCGCGGCCTTGACCGGCCCCATCAGGTCGTAGTTGGGCACCACGCGGTTCGCGCCCTCATAGCTCATGGCGAACAGCGTGCCGCCTTGGGTCATCAGCGGTACTGCGCGCCGCGCCATGCGGATGAACGAGTGGCACGAGATATCCATCGCGCGCGCGAAGCCTGCCGCGGAAGAGTTGATCAGCCCGCCCTGCAGGTCTTCCTTCGGGGCAAACGCGACCGAGTGCACGACGGCATCGAGCCGGCCCCAGTCGCTGGCAATGCGTGCGAACAGCGCGTCCATCTGCGTGTCGTCCTCGACATTGAGCGGCATCAGGATCGGCGCCTGCACCGCTTCGGCCAGTGGCGCGACGTGGGGATGGGCCTTGTCGTTGAGATACGTCAGCGCGATCTCCGCGCCCAGTTCGCGGAATGCGCGCGCACATCCCCAGGCAATCGAATCGGCATTGGCGACGCCGACGATCAGCACACGCGCGCCGGCCAGCGGCGGACTCGATACTTGCACCATGGCGAACTCCCGGAAGGCTTCAGTCAGTGATGGCTAAGTGCGCGGACCGGCGTTGCGCTTGCCGGTCGTCTGCGTGTTGCTTGCTTCGGGACGCGTTACCCGCGCGCGTCCGTTGCCGGACTTTGCCGCCGAAGCCCCTGGCGCGACCGCCGGCTCGATCGGCTGTGGCCCGCCATGCGCGTGGTCGGTGCCAAGCATGTCGGCCACTTCGCGGTAGCGCGTCAGGCGTTCACCCTCCAATGGTGCGATCACGGTCAGTACGCGATGCGCGGCCACCATCAGCCTGCGCCGCTCGTCCTCGTCCGGTACGAGTTGCGGCAGCGCACGGAGCGCGCGCTGGCGGTCAAGCTGCACGATGGAGGTCTGCTGCCGCACGAGCGACTTGAACTCGGCCAGCGTCAGGCGGCCGCGCCCTTCCGGCTGTTCGCGCGCCATCTGGCGCAGCAGGTTGAACGGTCGCTCCTCGATCGCCGCGTTGGCGTCAGCCACGTAGGCCAGGATCCGCACGAAAGCTTCGCGCATACCGCCCTGTTCCGTGGCCGCCTGGGCGTCGCTCAGTCGGCGCTGTGCCAGTTCCTTGCGCAACTGCACCGTCACCGGCGATTCCAGGTTGACTGGCGCGTGCGCCTGCATGCCCACCAGCGCCGCCATCATCGGCGACTGGTAAAGGGTTTCGAACGCGAGTTCATACCAGGCATCGCGCGCATCGCGGTACTGGTCCAGGGCGCTGATAATCTGCGCCGACACCGCGCGCTCCATTGTCAGGAACGGATTGTCCTGCGCGACCGGCTGCCGGTGCTCGCGCACCATCGGCGCCAGTGCGCGGATCCACGCCATCCACGGATTGTTGTCGGTGGCGAGCGAGCGCTCCAGGCGCGACGGGTGAACGGCGCGCGCGGCCTCGGCGGTGAGCTCGGTCGTTGAGGCACGCACCACTGGCGACGCGAAGGTGTCGTAGAGATGCTGGTTGACTTCC
This sequence comes from Cupriavidus sp. C1SS-2L, assembly GCF_057073735.1. Classification (NCBI taxonomy): domain Bacteria; kingdom Pseudomonadati; phylum Pseudomonadota; class Betaproteobacteria; order Burkholderiales; family Burkholderiaceae; genus Cupriavidus; species Cupriavidus sp. C1SS-2L. Next base: position 675,695 of record NZ_CP172708.1, on the reverse strand, counting down.
GAAATCCGGCGCACCACCTCGAACGGACGCTCATCTTCGCGACCATCGTCCAGTGCGAGGATGTCGGCAATCTTGCGGCGCTCGAAGCGCACCATGTAGCGTCCTTCGATGAGGTCGCGATGCGGCGTACCCGGCGCGATGTCCTCGATCTTCGCCTCGTACAGGCCCGGCGGCAGCACGTCGATAAGATCGAGCGCGCAAAACAGTTCGCTGTGCTCGCGGTTGGCCACGCCAGCCGAAACAAAAATGCCGAGGTGCCCGACGGTCGGATGCAGGCAGTACACGATGACCTGGTCATTGGCCACCAGTTCCTCGTCCGTCGCGTAGAGGTCGGGAATCCAGTTCAGCGCCTGCTGCGGCGGCGTGATGTTGTCCCCCCACGACGCGAACACGACGATCGGCGAGCGGATGTTGCGCAGGTCCACCACCGTCTTGCCGTCGGCGCTGCGCACCTGCCCTGCGGTGAGGCGGTTGCCGACGAACAGGTTCTGCACGATCCAGTCGATCTCGGCGCGGTTCATCAGGAAGTGGCCGCCCCACCATCGCTCGAACTCGAGGAAGCGCGGACCTTCCGTATCGGCCTTCGCGTAGACGTTGTAGAGCTTGCCCCACAGCGTGTTTGAAGGATTGAGCTGCTCGAAGTTCTGCACGAGCCATGCGCCGTCGAAGCGGCCATTGCCCAGGTCCGCCGTCAGCGAGGCGAGCCAGGAGCCGCCAAGCAGGCCGCCGCTGTAGCGCATCGGGTTGGTGCCGCGCACGCCCGCCCAGTACGACAGCGGCGCGCCGGCCACCAGCAGCGGGCCGACGGCGTCCGGTGCCACCGCCGCGAGGATCATCAGCGCCCAGCCCGCCTGGCAGTTGCCGACCACGAACGGTTTGCCGGGTGCGTCAGGGTGGCGTTCGTTGATGATCTTCATGAAGCCGGCCTCGGCGCGCGCGACGGCCTCGATGGTCTGGCCCGGACATGGGTCGCGGAAGAACGTGATGAAGTAGCACGGGTGCCCCATGCGCAGCGCGATGCCGATTTCGCTGTCCGCCTTGAAGCCGCCAATGCCGGGACCATGTCCAGCGCGCGGGTCGATGACGACGAACGGCCGCTTGGCCGGATCGGTCGGCATGTCGGCGGGCGGGATGATGCGCAGCAGCGCGTAGTTGACCGGCTCGGGCAGCGTGCGCGCGTCAGCGAGCGTCTCGTGCTCGAACACGAGCACGGGCGGCATGCCTTCACGCTCGTGCTCGGTGGATTCATTGCCGCGCTGGCGCAGGATGTCCTGCAGCAGGATGGAGCGCTGCCACGCATCGACGCCGTATTCGACGGCGGCCCATGGCCACGCAAAGAACGGGGCGAAGGCGCCGAACTGCGCCAGTGCACCGTTGGATTCAGGCTGGCCGGACTGCGTGCCCGGCGTGCCGGTGGATTCGCTAGCTGACATTCCACTTCCCCTGATTGGTGTCGGCGGACGCGCCACGCGTGCCGGAACAGTCCTTCGGGAACATCTGGATGTGACGCGTTGTGCTAAGCAGCAAAAACAAGCCTACCAGCGTGTCGTGCCAATGGCAATCGCGGAAACGTGTCGCTCGTGAGCCGGTTTGCGCACCTCGTTGCAGCGCTGCGTGGGCATTTCAGCACATCCGGAATGACGGAAAGGAAAGATTCGTGGCCTATACTGGGCCCGATGCGCCTTGCGCAGCGCAACATGCCGACCAACCTGACCGGAATCCGCCATGACTGCTGCCTCGTCCGCCCTGTCTCTGCCTGCCGAGCCCGGCCCCCCCGGCACCGACAAGTACGCCACGTTGCTGGCACGCTGCGCCGGCCTGCCGCCGATTCCCACTGCCGTGGCACACCCGTGCGACGCCTCATCGCTGAGCGGTGCGATGCAAGCCGCCAGCCTCGGACTGATCGTGCCAATCCTGTTCGGTCCGCAAGCGCGTATCCGTGAAGTCGCGGCCGAACAGGGGCTACCGCTCGGCGATACCGTCATCATCGATACGCCGCATAGCCATGCCTCCGCCGCGCGGGCGGTCGAAGCGGTGCGCAATGGTGAAGCGGAGCTGCTCATGAAGGGCAGCCTGCACACCGATGAACTGCTGCACGAAGTGACCGCCTCGGGCAGCGGCCTGCGTACGGGCCGGCGACTGTCGCACGTATTCGCGATGGATGTGCCGAGCTACCACAAGCCGCTGTTCATCACCGATGCCGCGGTGAACATTTTCCCCACGCTCAATGACAAGGCCGACATTTGCCGCAATGCGATCGACCTCGTGCGCGTGCTCGGCGTCGAGCGCCCGAAGGTGGCCATCCTGTCAGCCGTGGAAACCGTGACCGACAAGATCCCGTCGACGATCGATGCCGCGGCGCTGTGCACGATGAGCCGGCGCGGGCAGATCACCGGCGCGCTGCTCGACGGCCCGCTTGCGTTCGACAACGCCATCAGCCGCGAGGCCGCCGTGACCAAGGGCATTGACTCGGAAGTGGCCGGCGACCCTGACATCCTTCTCGTACCCGACCTCGAAGCCGGCAACATGCTGGCCAAGCAGCTCACCTTCCTGGCGGGCGCCGAAGCCGCCGGCATCGTGCTGGGGGCTCGCGTGCCCATCATCCTGACCAGCCGCGCCGACAGCGTGCGCGCGCGCATCGGCAGCTGCGCCATCGCGGTCCTGCTCGCGCATGCGCGCCGCAGCGCCGAAGCCGCCGTACCGGTCTGAGCTGCCCCCCCCACCTTATGCGGAGTGCATCGAGCGTGAGTGCCACCCATCCCGTCATCCTGGTCGTCAATGCCGGCTCTTCCAGCGTCAAGGTTTCCGTCTACACCGTGCCGGAAGCCGCGCATGACAACGCAGATATCAACCCCGTACTGAGCGCGCACGGGCAGATCGAAAGCATCGGCGTCGCGCCGCGGCTGCGCGCGAGCATGGCCGATGGCCATGTCGTCGCCGACGAATCGTTTCCCGTCGCGCAGGTCGCCGACCACGACGCAGCCTTCCGCCTGATACGCCTGGTGCTGAGCGTGGGGCTGCGCGACAACCCGCCGGTCGCCATCGGCCACCGCGTGGTCCACGGCGGCAGCGACTTCGCGCAGGCCGTGCGCATCGACGACGACGTGATCTCGCGCCTCGAGGCGCTGATCCCGCTGGCGCCGCTGCACCAGCCCCATAACCTCACTGCGATCCGTGCGGTGCGCAAGGCCGCCCCTGACCTGCTGCAAGTCGCCTGTTTCGACACGGCCTTCCATGCCGGGCACGACATGCTTGCCCAGTTGATAGCGCTGCCCTACGAGTACTACGAGCGGGGCATCCGGCGCTACGGCTTCCACGGGCTGTCCTACGAGTACATCGCCCGGCGCCTGGGCCAGGTGGCACCTGACGTCGCCGCGGGCCGCGTGATCGTGGCCCACCTGGGCAACGGCGCAAGCCTGTGCGCCATGCGCGATGGCCGCAGCGTGGAAAGCACCATGGGACTGACGGCGCTAGACGGCATGCCGATGGGCACGCGCTGCGGCTCCATCGACCCGGGCGCGGTGCTGTGGCTGGCGCAGCAGGGCATGACCGCCGACGCGATCCAGACGATGTTGTATGGCGCTTCCGGCCTGAAGGGACTATCAGGGGTCAGCAGCGACATGCGCGCGCTTCTGGCGAGCGAAGAGCCGCGCGCGCGGCTCGCGGTGGACTTCTACGCCTACCGCGCGGCGCAGGAGATCGGCAAGCTGGCCGTCACGCTCGGCGGCCTGGACACGCTGGTGTTCACCGCCGGCATCGGCGCCAATTCGCCGCCGGTGCGCGCACGCATCTGCGCACACCTGACGGACCTGTTCGGCATCAGCCTGGACAACGCGGCCAACAACGACAACAGCCAGCGCGTGAGCAGCGACGCCAGCCGCGTGCCGGTGCTGGTGCTGCCCACCGACGAGGAAGGCATGATCGCGCTGAGCACCGCGCGCATCCTGCGCGAAAGCGGCAAGCTGTAAGGCCGGCGCGGCGCTCGCCGCGCGTCAGGCTTCCAGGTAGTGCGCGCGCAGCTGCTCCACGTCGACGTCCAGCCCGTCGCGCAGGAAGCCATTCATGCTGCCGTACTCGGCCTCGATGGCCTGCACGGACGCATCGAGGTAGCTGGCGCGCACCTCGAGCAGCGGCATCATGACCTCCGGCCGAATGCCAAATTGCGTGATGCGCTCCAGCGCCTGCGTGTTGAAACGGGCATTGCGCTGGTTCGATTCCAGGTAGTTGGCGAGGATATCGTCCTGCCCCACACCCAGCGCCGAGAGCAGCAGCAGCGACGCGAAGCCCGTGCGGTCCTTGCCCGCGGTGCAGTGATACAGCAGCGTCTTGCCCGACTGCGCATTGCGCATGAAGTCACCGAACACCTGCCGGTAGCGCACCGGGAAATCGCGATAGACGCCGATCATGAACGCATCGACGTCTTCCGGCGTGCTCTCGCGCAGCCGCGGCATCAGCACGTCCATGGCCATGCTGCCTTCGAGCACCGGCATGGCGATCCAGTTGAAACGTTGCCCGAACGGCGCTTCGTCGGCCGACTTCTCGCCCGGAGAGCGGAAGTCCACGACGGCATCGAGCGCCAGGCCCTGCAACCGCTCGATGTCGGCGACCGACGCGAGCGCGGGATTGCCGCTGCGGTACAGGCGGCCATGCCGAACGCGGCGGCCGCCGGCTCCGGCGAGTCCGCCGAGGTCCCGTGCGTTGCTGATGCTTTCCAATCCGAGTTCGCTTCCGTTTGCGGCAGGCCCGAACGGCACTACCGTGTGCAAGCCCGGCGCGTGCGATGCCCGCAGGCATCCGGCCCAGGCCAACCAATGGCTGATCATCTGTTGTCCTCTTATCTGTCTTCTCCGGCGCTGTCCGTTCGCGCCTCGTTCCTGACGATCCTTCAGGCTGCTGCCGGCGCTGTGGTGCGGCCGCGATAGGCCGGCACGTACCAACGCAAATGGCAGCCGGCAATGTAGCGCCCATCAAGGCGATGCACCAGCTTCCATACCGCCAGCGCGCCCGCCGCGATGTCGACCCATGCCCAGGGACGGTTCGGATCGCCTTCGCGCACGAGTTCCACTGCACGCACTTCCGCATACGGCTTCAGCGCCTTGCGCAAGGTTGCAGCATCAACGCCGGGCCGTAGACCACGCACCAAAACCTTCATGATCGACTCCTAATTATTTCAGATCACTGCCTGCGCATGCGTCACCTGCAGATTTCCCGCATTGCGCCAGACCCCGGGGCATGCCGTTTGCCTTGCTGCATGCGCCTTTACAGGTAAGACGCCGCTGACGCGCGAGGAATCCCCACATCGCTTGCAATCTTGATCTGGCTCATGGCGGCCGCAATTTGCGCCGGATTCAACTCGACAAAAGCGTTGAACCTCGACCGAAATTTCCGATCGCTCGAACGCGGCGGTTCCGTCATAAGCGGGGTCGCTGCCGCACCCCTGATGCCAAGCGTACGACACCTGTTCACGCGGGGCTGGCACAATACGCGCCATGAAAAGTCTCTGGTCCGCCTTTGTCAAACTGCTGGTGCTCGCCGTGATCGGCGGCGCGCTGCTTGCCACCGTGGCCGTGCTCGTGGCCAATCGCCAGCTGCCATCGCTCGATGCCCTGACCGCGTTCCGCGGCACATCCGACTACGTGCCGCTACGCGAATTCCCGCGCGACCTGACCGACGCTGTGGTCGCCATCGAGGACGAGCGGTTCTACCTGCATGATGGCATCGACTACGTCGGCGTGATCCGTGCGGGCGTCGCCAATCTGTCCGACGAGCTGTCGCAGGGAGCCTCGACCATCACCATGCAGGTCGCGCGCAACTTCTTCCTGTCACGTGAGAAGACGTACACCCGCAAGCTGTATGAAGTGCTGCTGTCGTACCGGATCGAACATGCGATGAGCAAGGATGAGATCCTTGAGCTCTACATGAACAAGATCTACCTTGGGCAAGGGGCGTATGGATTTGCCGATGCGGCGCGGACTTATTTTGGCAAGCCGGTTGAGCGGTTGACGCTTGCCGAATGCGCAATGCTTGCGGGGTTGCCCAAGGCACCGTCTGCCAATAACCCTGTCGTCAATCCGCGGCGGGCGCGGCAGCGGCAGGCTTATATCCTGCATCGGATGCTGGAGTTGGGGAAGATTTCCAGGGGCGAGTATGACGGGGCGTTGCTGGAGCCGATGAGGTTGAAGTAGGGGGTGGATTTTTTGGGGCTTGGCGGGTTATCGCTCTTGGCATGCGCCGCTGACGTCCCACCAACATCCCAATTACTCCAATACCCCCCGATGCCTCCCCACCGCCTCCTGCACGATCTCCAGCAGCCCGGTGCCAGCATCGGCATCCACGTGGCCGAGCAGAGCTCGACGCATCCGGGGCTCCCAAAACCGCTTGATATGCCCGGCGATATCGGCCAATGCCTCCTCTCGATCCGGCATAGCCTCAAAGAAGCTGCCAATCTGATTGGCCATCGTAATCAGGTTGTCGATCTTCATACCAGACTCGCTTCGTGTTGCAGTCGTTGGGGATGGGAATAAACCACGTGGCCACTCGCGCGGACGAAGCCGGCCAGCGTAATGTTGGCCTGCTCGGCGAGCCGCACGGCCAGTGCCGTGGGCGCTGAAACGGCAGCGAGCACACCGGCGCCAATGGCCGCAGTCTTGAGCACCATTTCATAGCTCGCGCGGCTGGTCACCAGCACCGCGCCGCTGGCAATGTCCTCGCCGCTGCGCGCGAGCGCACCGGCAAGTTTGTCGAGCGCATTGTGGCGCCCCACGTCCTCGCGCACCATCGCGACATGGCCGTCGGCACGCAGCCAAGCAGCAGCATGCGTTGCGCCGGTTTCGCGCTGCAGCGCCTGCCGCAACTGGAGCTGCACGAACGCGGCCTGGATCACGTCGGTGTGGAAGCTCGCTGCACTCTTCACCGGCGCAGGCATGCGCATCACCTGCTCCAGCGATTCCGTACCACACAGGCCACAGCCAGTGCGGCCGGCCAGCGATCGGCGCCGCTCCTTGAGACCCATGAAGGCTTCCGAGGCGATCTCGATACGCACGGCAATGCCGTGTTCGCGCGCCTCGGTCTCGATGTCGTACACATCGCGCGCATTGGAGACAATGCCTTCGCTCAGGCTGAAGCCAAGCGCGAAGTCTTCGAGATCAGCCGGCGTGGCCAGCATCACCGCATGGGAGATACCGTTGTATTCCAGCGCGACGGGCACCTCTTCAGCGAGCTCGTCAGGACTCAGCGCATGTTCGCCGTGGCGCCACCGGCTCACCGCGAAGGTGCTGTGCGTGGCCGGTTCGCCATCCGCTTCCTGGACCGGTTCGAGTTCCGGTCCGTTCATGCAGCGCATCATGATGCGATCCTCCTGTCAGCCCACCGCGGCCTGGGCCGAATCGGTGCTCGCCGCTTCGAGCAGCTGAAGCTGCTGCGCGTTGAACGCCTGATATTGCTTCTGCCATTCCGAAGGTTGCGCCACCGGCATCACCTGCACCGCGGTCACCTTGTACTCGGGGCAGTTGGTGGCCCAGTCGGAGTTGTCGGTCGTGATCACGTTGGCGCCCGATTCCGGGAAGTGGAAGGTCGTGTAGACCACGCCCGGCTGCATGCGCTCGCTGACAATCGCGCGCAGTACGGTCTCCCCTGCCCGGCTCTGCACGCCGACCCAGTCGCCGTCCTTGATGCCGCGCTCCTCGGCATCATGCGGATGGAGCTCGAGCCGATCCTCGTCGTGCCAGTGGACGTTCTCGGTGCGGCGTGTCTGCGCGCCCACGTTGTACTGCGACAGAATGCGGCCCGTGGTCAGGATCAGCGGGTAGGCACGCGTGATCTTCTCGGTGGTCGGCACGTACTTGGTGATGATGAACTTGCCCTTGCCGCGCACGAAGCGGTCGATGTGCATGGTCGGCGTTCCTTCAGGCGCGTCTTCGTTGCACGGCCACTGGATGCTGCCCAGTTCGTCGAGGCGCTTGTAGCTCACGCCGTGGAACGTCGGTGTCAGGCGCGCGATCTCGTCCATGATCTCGGACGGGTTCTTGTAATTCATCGGGTAGCCGAGCGCATTCGCCAGCAGGATGGTCGCTTCCCAGTCTGCATAGCCGGCCTTGGGCGGCATCACCTTGCGCACGCGCGAGATGCGGCGTTCCGCGTTGGTGAAGGTGCCGTCCTTCTCCAGGAACGACGAACCCGGCAGGAACACGTGCGCGTACTTGGCGGTTTCGTTCAGGAAGATGTCCTGCACCACGATGCATTCCATCGACGACAGTGCTTCGGCCACGTGCTGCGTGTTCGGGTCGGACTGGACGATGTCCTCGCCCTGGCAGTACATGCCCATGAAGCTGCCGCCGAGCGCGGCTTCGAACATGTTCGGGATGCGCAGGCCCGGCTCCGGGCTGATCTCCACGTTCCATGCCGATTCGAACAGCGCGCGCACGGTCGAGTCCGACACGTGGCGATAGCCCGGCAGTTCATGCGGGAACGAGCCCATATCGCACGAACCCTGCACGTTGTTCTGGCCGCGCAGCGGGTTCACGCCCACGCCTTCGCGGCCGACGTTTCCGGTGGCCATGGCGAGGTTGGCGATGCCCATCACCGTGGTCGAGCCCTGTGCATGCTCGGTCACGCCGAGGCCGTAGTAGATGGCCGCGTTGCCGCCGGTGGCGTAGAGACGCGCGGCGCCGCGCAGCGTGTCGGCCGGCACGCCGGTCACTTCGGCCATGGCTTCGGGCGAGTTCTCGGGCTGCGAGACGAAGTCGCGCCATTGCTGGAACGCGCGGTCTTCGCAACGCTCGGCGATGAACTCGTCGGCAAGCAGGCCTTCGGTCACGATCACGTGGGCCATCGACGTCACCAGCGCGACGTTGGTGCCCGGACGCAGTTGCAGGTGGAAGTCGGCGCGGATATGCGGCGAATCGACCAGGTCGATTTTGCGCGGGTCAGCGACGATCAGCTTCGCACCGGCACGCAGGCGCTTCTTCATGCGCGAGGCGAACACCGGGTGGCCGTCGGTCGGGTTAGCGCCGATCACCATGATCACGTCGGACTTCTCGACCGACTTGAAGGTCTGCGTGCCGGCCGATTCACCGAGCGTCTGCTTCAGACCATAACCGGTCGGCGAATGGCAGACCCGTGCGCAGGTGTCGACGTTGTTGTTGCCGAATGCGGCGCGCACGAGCTTCTGCACGAGGTAGCCTTCCTCGTTCGTGCAGCGCGACGACACGATGCCGCCGATCGAATCCTTGCCATGCTTGGCCTGGATGCGCTTGAATTCCGAAGCCGCGTAGTGGATGGCCTCTTCCCACGACACTTCGCGCCACGGATCGGTGATCTTCGCGCGGATCATCGGCTTGAGGATGCGGTCCTGGTGCGTGGCGTAACCCCAGGCGAAGCGGCCCTTCACGCACGCGTGGCCTTCGTTGGCCTTGCCGTCCTTGTACGGCACCATGCGCACGACTTCGTTGCCCTTCATCTCGGCCTTGAACGAGCAGCCGACGCCGCAGTAAGCGCACGTCGTGACGACGCTGCGCGGCGCCTGGCCCAGCTTGATGACGGAAGTCTCGGTCAGCGTCGCGGTCGGGCAAGCCTGCACGCAGGCGCCGCACGACACGCAATCCGATTCCATGAACGACTGGCTGGTGCCCGGCGACACGCGCGAGTCGAAGCCGCGGCCCGAGATCGTCAGCGCGAACGTGCCTTGCGTTTCCTCGCATGCGCGCACGCAGCGGTTGCAGACGATGCACTTGGACGGATCGTAGGTGAAGTAAGGATTGGACTCATCCTTCTTCATGTCGGTGTGCGTGGCGATCGGGCCGCCGTCGTTGTAGCGCACTTCACGCAGGCCCACTTCGCCAGCCATGTCCTGCAGCTCGCAGTTGCCATTGGTCGGGCAAGTCAGGCAATCGAGCGGGTGGTCGGAGATGTACAGCTCCATCACGCCGCGGCGCAGGTCGGACAGCTTGTCGCTCTGCGTCTTGACCTTCATGCCGGCTTCCACCGGCGTCGTGCACGAGGCCGGATAGCCGCGGCGCCCTTCGATCTCGACCAGGCACAGGCGGCACGAGCCGAACGACTTCAGGCTGTCGGTCGCGCACAGCTTGGGCACGCTGACCTCCGCCTCCATCGCGGCGCGCATCACCGACGTGCCAGCCGGCACGGTGACGCTGACGCCATCGATCTCGAGGGTGACCATTTCGGTCGATTCGCTGGCGGGGGTGCCGAAGTCAATCACATCGCGGCAATCCATGGTTGTCTCCCGTAGTTCTGTTCTGGCGCAGGCTCAGGCCGCCTTGGCTGGGTTGGAGGCGAGGCCGAAGTCCTCGGGGAATTCGTTGAGTGCGGACAGCACCGGGTACGGCGTCATACCGCCCATGGCGCAGAGCGAGCCGTTGAGCATGGTGTCGCACAGGTCGCGCACCAGCTTCACATGCTTGACCGGCTCGTTGCCGGCGATGATCCGGTCCATGACTTCCACGCCGCGCGTGGAGCCGATCCGGCACGGCGTGCACTTACCGCATGATTCGATCGCGCAGAACTCCATCGCGTAGCGTGCCTGCTTCGCCATGTCGACAGTCTCGTCGAACACCACGATGCCGCCGTGGCCGACTACACCACCGAATGCCGCATAGGCTTCGTAGTCCATCGGCACATCGAAGCGCGCTTCGGGCAGATAGGCGCCGAGCGGGCCGCCCACCTGCACCGCGCGTACGGCGCGGCCGCTGCGCGTGCCACCGCCGTAGTCGTAGAGCAGTTCACGCAGCGTCACGCCGAATGCCTTTTCGACCAGACCACCTTGCTTGATATTGCCGGCGAGCTGGAACGGCAGCGTGCCGCGTGAACGACCCATGCCGAAGTCTCGGTAGTGCTGCGCGCCGCGCGCGAGGATGACGGGCACCGTCGCGAGCGAAATCACGTTGTTGATGACGGTGGGCTTGCCAAACAGGCCCTCCAGCGCCGGGAGCGGCGGCTTGGCGCGCACCACGCCACGTTTACCTTCCAGGCTTTCGAGCAGCGCGGTTTCCTCGCCGCACACATAGGCGCCGGCGCCCTTGCGCACTTCCAAGTGGAAGCGCTTGCCGCTGCCGCGGATGTCGTCGCCGAGCCAGCCGGCGGCCGTAGCCGTAGCAATGGCTGCATTCAGCACGGCAATCGCATGCGGGTATTCGGAACGGCAGTAGATATAGCCGTACTCCGCGCCGACCGCGAGACCGGCGATCGTCATGCCCTCGATCAGCACGAACGGGTCGTCTTCCATGACCATGCGGTCGGAGAACGTGCCCGAATCGCCTTCGTCGGCATTGCAGACGATGTACTTGACCGCGGACTTCGCGCCGAGCACGGTCTTCCACTTGATGCCGGTCGGGAACGCCGCGCCGCCGCGGCCACGCAGGCCGGAGTCGGTCACTTCCTGCACGATCGCGGCAGGCTCCATCGCCAGCGCGCGCTCGAGGCCGGCATAGCCTTCATGCGCACGGTAGTCGTCGAGCGACAGCGGATCGGTGATGCCGACGCGCGCGAACGTCAGGCGTTCCTGGCGCTTGAGGAAAGGAATCTCGTCGGTGAGGCCATGAGCCAGTACGTGTTCGCCGCCTTGCAGCAGGCCCGCATCTAGCAGTCCCGGCACATCGTCCACGCTGACTGGACCGTAGGCCACGCGGCCCGCTTCGGTTTGCACTTCAACCAACGGCTCGAGCCAGAACATGCCGCGCGAGCCGTTGCGCACGATGTGCACCGACTCGCCGCGCGCAGCCGCTTCACGAGCAATCGCGCGCGCCACGTCGTCGGCGCCAAGGGCCAGCGCGGTGGAATCGCGCGGGACAAAGATGGTGGTGACGGCGGCGCTCATGCCTGGGTCTCCTGATTGGCGGGCTGGTGGGCGGTCTGGTCGGCGCGCAGCTTGCGCACCAGCACATCGAAGCGCTTTGCGTCGACATAGCCGTGCAGCTGCTCGCCCATCATCACGGCCGGGCCGCACGCGCACTGGCCGAGGCAGTAGACCGGCTCCAGCGTGACGGCACCGTCGGCGGTGGTTTCATGGAAGTCGCAACCGAGTGCGCGCCTGGCGTGCTCGGCCAGCGCTTCGGCACCGACGGACTGGCAGGCCTCGGCACGGCAGACCTGCACCACGTGGCGGCCGGCCGGCTGCTGGCGGAAATGGTGGTAGAACGTGATCACGCCATGCACCTCGGCACGTGACAGGTTCAGCGCCTTGGCGATGACCGGCACGGCCGTGTCGGGGATGTAGCCGTGGGTGTCCTGGATTTCGTGCAGGATGGGCAGCAAGGCGCCCGGCATATCCTGGCGCGCCGCCACGATCGCGGCGATGGCCGCTGTGCGGGCCGCGTCGGCCGGCGCCGGAGCGGAAGTGGCGGTATCTGGCATGGCGTCTCCTGTGGGGGCCGCGCCCTCTGCAGGGCGACCGTTTATATGCTATTTTTTTCCTATTTACCGGGGTATAACCACGGCTTTATGGCCGTTGCAGCGACTATAAATAACTGTTTGGACTGATTCAATAAGCTATTTTGTTCATATGATCCGCATCTCGATCTCCCCCCATCTGCAGATCCGGGACGATGACCACCCGGCTGCCGAGCCGCTGGACGTGTCGCGCCTGGTGGCGCTGCTGGGCCATATCGAGGCCTCCGGCAGCATCAGCCAGTCCGCGGAGGCCGTCGCGTTGTCTTACCGCTACGCGTGGGGCATCCTGCGCGATGCCGAATCGCTGTTCGGCGGCCCGCTGATCGCCAAGACACGCGGGCGCGGCAGCGCGCTCACGCCGCTCGCTCAGCAGCTCGTGTGGGCCAGCAAGCGCATCGGCGCACGGCTGTCGCCGACGCTGGACAGCCTGGCGTCGGAGCTGGAGATCGAACTGAAGAAGCTGATGGATCGCACCGATCCGACGGTGCGCCTGCACGCCAGCCATGGTTTCGCCGTGGCGGCGTTGCGCGATTTCCTCGATGAGCAGCAGGTGCGGCACGACCTGAAGTACTGCGGCAGCGTCGAAGCGGTGGCCGCGCTGGCCGAAGGCGCCTGCGATATCGCGGGCTTTCATGTGCCGGTCGGCGAGTTCGAGCACGGCATGGTCCGGCACTTCACCACGTGGCTCAAACCGGACACGCACTGCCTGATCCACCTTGCGGTGCGCAGCCAGGGGTTGTTCGTGCGCATGGGCAATCCGCTCGGCGTACAGACGCTCGAAGACCTGACGCGGCGTGAAGTGCGCTTCGTCAACCGCCAGGTCGGCTCCGGCACCCGGCTGCTGCTGGACCTGATCCTGGAAGCGCGCAGCATCGACCCCGCCCGGATCGAGGGCTACAACAACGGCGAGTTCACCCACGCAGCGGTAGCGGCCTATATCGGCAGCGGCATGGCGGATGTGGGTTTTGGTGTAGAAACCGCCGCGCGGCGTTTCGGGCTGGAATTCGTGCCGGTGCTGAAGGAGCGATACTTCTTCGCCATCGAAAAGAAGATGCTGGCCAGCCAGGCGCTGGCCGGCGCCGTGGGTGCGCTCACGAGCGAGACCTTCCGCCAGCGCGTCGATGCGCTGCCCGGTTATGACGGCAGCCTGACCGGGACGGTTCTGACCTTGGCGGAGGCATTTCCGGAATACCGGGCCGGGAAACGCTGAGCGGAATATCCGGCTCTATCGCTGTCTTAGCGGATCAGCAGCGAAAGCCGGTCGGGATGATCGGCCCAGTCGGCATGGTCGGACAGCGGCCCCTTGGCCTTCCGCAACGGCAGCCAGTCAGGGCGGCGCGCAAGTTCGGCGTTGATCGCCACGAAATGGCGCTGGTCTTCCGGCAAGTCATGCTCGGAGTAGATGGCGCCCACCGGGCACAGCGGCACGCACATCGAACAGTCGATGCACTGGTCAGGATCGATGGCAAGGAAGTTGGGCCCTTCGTGGAAGCACGACATGGGGCAGACTTCCACGCAATCGGTGTGGCGGCACTGGATGCAGGCATCCGTTACGACAAAGGTCATCGGGGGCGAACAGCGGACAGCAAACTCCGCCATGCTAGCGCGCCGCCACGGCATGAGGGATGGCGCGCACTGTCCGAGTCGTTCAAATTGCTTCAAGCCGCTCAGTAGATCTCCGGCACGATCATGTCCTGCGGCACCGGCATGCGCACGTAATCGGCATGCCGCTCGCGCTTGGGCAGCACGACGGACGAGCTCTCCACATCTGTATAGCGAACTTGTCGCAGCAGGTGGTCGATGCAGTTCAGGCGCGCGCGCTTCTTGTCCACGGCCTGCACCACCCACCACGGTGCCTCGGGGATATGCGTGCGTTCCAGCATGATCTCCTTGGCGCGCGTGTAGTCTTCCCAGCGCCGGCGCGACTCCAGATCCATCGGGCTGAGCTTCCACTGCTTGAGCGGATCGTGGATGCGGCTCAAGAAGCGCAGATGCTGTTCGTCGTCGGAAATCGAAAACCAGTACTTGACGACCTGAATACCCGAGCGCACCAGCATGCGTTCGAACTCCGGCACGGAGCGGAAGAATTCCTCGTACTGGTCGTCGTTGCAGAAACCCATGACGCGCTCGACGCCGGCGCGGTTGTACCAGCTGCGGTCGAACAGCACGATCTCGCCGGCGGCGGGCAAGTGCGACACATAGCGCTGGAAATACCACTGCGTGCGCTCGCGGTCGTTGGGCGCGGGCAGCGCGGCCACGCGGCAGACGCGCGGGTTCAGCCGCTGCGAGATACGCTTGATCACGCCGCCTTTGCCGGCCGCGTCGCGCCCTTCGAACAGCACCACCAGCTTGTGCCCCGTGCTGACGACCCAGCTCTGCAGCTTGACCAGTTCGCCCTGCAAGCGGAACAACTCGTGGAAGTAGTGGTGCCGATGTGCCCGCTCGTCGGGGCCGTCCTCGACGAGCATTGCGTGGCCGTCGGGCCCCAGCACGAACTCGCGGTCTTCGAGCTCCAGTTCGAGTTCTTCGTCGTAGTTGTCCGCCACCTCGCGGTGGATGCGCCGGATCAGCGCTTCTTCGTGGTCTGTCATGGCTCGCTCCGCATGCTTGGGCCGCGTGGTACGGTTCCGGAAGGTTCGGCACAGACCCTCCGGGTGGCGATGCTAGCGCGGCAATGTGGCATTCGCGTGAAGCCCATGAGCCCTCAATCCGAGGCTGCTAAGGCCCCTCCTTGCGGAATGCCCAGCGCCCGGCCAGCACCGTGAACGTGGCAACGAGTGCCACCAGAATCCAGAAGCCGTGCGGGTGTTCGGCCAGCGGAATACCGCCGACGTTCATGCCGAAAAAGCCCGCGACGATATTGATCGGCAACGCCAGCACGGTGACCAGCGTCAGCGTGAACAGCGTGCGGTTGGTCTGCTCGTTGAGCTTGGCTGCGATCTCTTCCTGCAGCAGCTTGATGCGTTCCACCATGGCCGCAAGGTCGTTGAGCACCAGCGAAAATTCTTCTGTCGCTTCGCGCAGTTCCTGCAGGTCGTCGTCACGGATCCACGCCGGAGGGCGGTTCAGCAGCCGGAACATCGCGCCCGGCTCCGGCGCCAGAAGGCGCTGCAGCCGCACCAGGCCGCGCCGCATGGCGCCAAGATCGGCACGGTTGGCCTGCAGCCGCTGCGCGAGCAACTGGTCTTCGATGCGGTCCACGCCGATGCCGGTCTCTCGCACGATCTGCACCAGCACATCGGCCTGGTCGCGCAGCAGGTGCACCAGCAGGTCCAGCGGCGAGCGAAAGCCTTCGCCGCGACGCACCGCGGCGCGCAGCTTGTCCACCGAGCGCAGCGGCTTCGCGCGCGCCGTGACCAGCAGGCAGCGGTCGGCGCACGCCCACAGCGTCGAGATATCGTTGGACGAGACCCCGAAGTTGTAGATCACGTCATTGACCACCGCGAGCAACGCCGGGTCCTGGCGCTCGATGCGCGTGGAGTGCGAGCCTTGGCGCAATGACTCGAAGAAGTCATCGGGCAATTCGAGGCGGGCCTTCATCCAGCGCTCGCAGGCACTGTGCGACAGGTTGAAATGCAGCCACAGGAAGCCCTCGCCGCCGCCCACGCCACCCTGCTCCGCGGCGCGCGAACGCGCGAGCCATTCGAGCGCATCGGCCGAACCGATCTCACGCGCAGGCTGGCCGGGAGTAAAGAGATAGCCGTTGACCAGCCCCACCGGATCGGAGCCATAGCCGGGTTCGACGATGCCAGGTTGCATGCATGCCCTCGTTGCCGCAGTACTGTCTGCTTGACCGGAGACATTACCACGCCCGCGTGACGGGGCGGCCAGACCGCGCTCGCGCGTTCGCAGCTTTCGTGCGCATCTGCCGCGTGACTTCGCGAGCCTTTAAGTTTCGCTTAAGTCTGCCCCAATAGACTGCCCTCCATACCCAAGCACCGGACCATCCGGACAGGAGAGATCTCATGACCCCGCAGGAACTGCAGGCACTCGAAGCCTTTCTGACACAGCTCACGCAGGCCCGTGCCGGCGCCAAGGACCCGCAGGCGCAACAGCTTATTGCCGAGGCTGTGGCACGCCAGCCCGATGCCGCCTACCTGCTGGTCCAGCGCGCCATGCTGCTCGATCATGCGCTCGCGGCGGCACAGGCGCAGGTCACGTCGCTGCAGGGACAGCTTGCGGCAGCACAGTCGAACGCGGGCTATGGCGCAAGCAATGGCAGCTTCATCAGCGCGCAGAACGCATGGGGCAACAGTGCCACGCCGATGCCGGCCGCACCGGCGCCCGTGCCGCCCCAGGCAGCGCCCGTGCAACCGGCGCGTTCGGGCTTCCTGGGCGGCGGGCTCGGCAGTACGCTGGGCAGCATCGCGACCACGGCTGCCGGCGTCGCGGGCGGGGCATTCCTGTTCCAGGGCATCGAGAACCTGTTCCACCATAACAGCGGCAGCGGCAATGGCTTCTTCGGCCAGTCGGGTTCGGGCCTGGCCCCGTCCGACACGACCATCGTCAACAACTACTACGGCAACGACGATCCCGCCTTGTCACGTGCCGGCAGCACGGCCGACAGCTTTCTCGACGACGGCGGACTGTCCGGCGGGCTCGACGACGTCGGCTTCTCGGATGACGATTCATCGCTAGTGTGACGCGCACGCAGCGTGCGGCGGCCGTGAAGGTTTGCTAAGCCGCCATCAGGTGCTATGTTGGCAGGTACGGATCTGAGGCAGCGCCTTCGCTGACGCGAGGCGCCCTGCCTCTTTCCGCATGCGCGCGGCAGCCCGGCATGCATGGCGACAAAGCCGGCCTTGCCGCATACGACATTGCGCCCGACGCCCATCACCGGAGGGACTCGCATGCGCGCACGTTCCCGCTCTCCGATCGCAGGATTCCGCTGGCTGTGGCAGTTGTCGTCCGCCGGCTGGGGACATTGCGGGCTGGCCTATGCCAGCGCCGGAAGACTGCCGCCGCACTGGTGGCCGGCAAGATCCGGCATGCCGCTGCGCGACCGCTACTCGTCGCGCCGCACTTCGCTGGTGCTGTTCACGCTGGCGTATCGCAAGGGCGGCGCGCCCGGCGGTGCTGCGCCGCCGAGCGAAATCGTGTCGTGGCGCAATCAGGCGTGGGTGACCAACCAGGTTGCGAGCTGATTGCAGTTAGACGGCCATCACGTGACGTACACTGGGCATTCGCCCTCTTGCCGCCACGCGATCATGCTCGACATCCTGCGCAAGACAACCGACGTACTGTTCGATACGAACCGGCGTTTCCTTCAGGCCAGGCTGTTCCACGCGATACGCGTCGCGTTTGCGCTGCTGGTATCGATCGCGCTCACCACGGGTATCGACATCCCGCACGGCGAATGGGCCACGATTACCGTGCTGGTTGTAATCGGCGGGTTGCAGCACCACGGCAATATCCGGCGCCGCGCGGCGGAACGCGGCGTTGGCACGCTGATCGGTGCACTGGTCGGGCTTGCGCTGATCCTGCAGCAGTCGTATTTCGGCGCGCCGCTGCTGACCTATGCACTGATGGCCGCGATCTGCGGCTATTGCGCGTACCACGCAATCGGCAAAGGTGGCTATATCGCGCTGCTCGCGGCGATCACGGTGGTGGTCACGGCCGGCCACGGCAACCAGAACGTCTATGACGCGCTGTGGCGCACGGTCGATGTGTTCATCGGCACGGCCATTGCTCTCGTGTTCTCGTTTGCGCTGCCGGCCTATGCCTCGTATTCCTGGCGCATCCGGCTGGCCGCGCTGCTGCGCGCGAGCGCGGCCGTGCACCGCAAGATGCAGAGCGGCTTTGCCGATGCCACCGAACAGCGCGCCGCGATGCTGGACCTCGGCACGCGGCTGATCCCGCTGCGCGGCCTGATCCCTTCGGTAGCGAAGGAAACGGGCGTGCCGTCGTCAGAGTTCGAAGAGATCCAGCACGCCGCGCGCGTCTGCATCAGCGCGCTCGAACTCATGGCCGCGATCGAGCAGGAGACCGGTCTGCGCGAAGGCGAGGACCCGGGCATCGAGCCCGCCCTGCTGGCGATGGCCGAGGCGCTGGAGACAGGACAGGCGCCCGCGGCTGCTTCATCCGTGAATACTGCCGAGAACGACATCAACACGCAGCCGGGCCCACTCCCGTTCATGGCCCGGCAGCTCGCCGCGGACCTGAGCCGCATGCGCACGCGGCTGGACCGGCTGAGCGCACGGCACGGGTTCCCATACAACGCGCGATAGGCGGTACGTGCGGTGCGGGGGCCTGCTGATACCGCACTCGCCGCAAGTCCCGAGTCCCGAGTCCCGAGTCCCGAGTCCCGAGTCCCACACATCGTTCCTCCACCGACGCGCCCCTCCGGCGCTGTACGGATCCCGCCTACGCCTTTGTCAGACTGGCGCTGATAGCTGCGGCGCGCCGCACAAGCAATAACTCAAGGTGTGCAAGCAAACCGGAGGTACCGGAATGAAGTCCATGGACGTGCATGTCGTTCCCGCACAGGAAGGCTGGGCCGTCGAGGAAGCAAGCCATCCGTCCGGACGCAAGCTGTTTGCGACGCAGGAAGACGCCATTGCGGTTGCCACCGAGATGGCCAGGCAGCGCAAGAGCGAGTTGTTCATCCACGGCCGGGACGGGCAGATCCGCAGCCGCAGTTCGTTCGGCAATGATCCGCGCAATGTCAGGGGCTGAAGGCGTGTGACATGGCGCATCGCGGCCCGTGTCTGGCTCAAACCTTGCAGCAGTTAGCGGATCAGCCAAGCGGAGGAAGCGATGGATCCTATCGAGCAGACCGCCCGCTTTCTGCAGCGTCGGGGTCTGCGTCTTGCCACGGCCGAGTCGTGCACGGCCGGACTCATTGCCTCGCACATTGCCGATGTTCCCGGCTGCGGCAGCACACTGCAGTGTGCGGTCGTCGCCTATTCGCCCGAGGCCAAGAAGCAGATCCTGGGTGTCAGCGCCGCGCTGATTGAACGCCACGGCCTGACCAGTGAAGCCGTGTCGCTGGCCATGGCGCACGGCGTGATGGCGATCAGCCACGCCAATGTCGCCGTGGCCAACACCGGCGTTGCCGACGACGGCGCGCCGGACGGCACGCCACCGGGCACGCAATGCTTCGCCTGGCTGATCCGGCTGCCCGGACGCGCCGCACTTGCGCACACCTTCACCGAGACACGACGCTTCCGCGGCAATCGCACCGATATCCGCCAGGCTGCCTCTGCGTGGGCTCTGCAGCGCATTCCGCACTACTACGCGCTGGCAACTTCTACCAGCCAGTCGCCCGATGCGAAGACCAACCTTACCGATATGCAGGAGCCAATCATGACTTCCAGCAGTGGAACCCCCCGCGGCCCAACAGCGCCGGACGAAAACCCGCAAACCCCAACCCCTGAGACCATTGAAGTGAAAGTCTCCGGCGAAGGCAACGGCCTGGTCGACGACGAGACATCGGGAAACATGGCATTGCCCGACCCCGGCAAGCCGGTCGGCAGCCACAAGACGGCCAATGAGGCCAACGGTGGCGAAGGCGACGAGGACGCGACCAGCCAGTGACGCTGCACGGAGGCACGACGCGGGCGTGAAGATCGACCGGGACCGCGATACCCGCCATGGCATGGCGGATGCATGAAGGATAAATATCGCGGGAGCTTCAATGACCAGGAATGTCGTCACAATCGGCGGTTCACGCGGCGCGTTCACCGTGTTGCGGGACGTAGTGGCTGCATTGCCTGCAGCGCTCGACGCCGCGGTTTTCATCGTGCTGCACGTGGGCAAGCACAAGTCGGAGCTGCCATCGTTGCTCACGCGATGGGGCAAGCTACCGGCCTCGTATCCGCAGCACGGAGACATCTGGAAACCGGGGCACATCTATGTGGCGCCGCCCGATCACCACATGCTGATTACGGCGGACACCATCCACCTTTCGCATGGGGCCAAGGAGAACTTCAGCCGGCCGGCGATCGATCCGCTGCTCCGGTCCGCCGCCGTTGCGCTCGGATCGCGGGTGATCGGCGTGATTCTCAGCGGCGATCTCGATGACGGTGCCGCCGGACTGGCCTTCGTACGCGCCTTTGGCGGGCGCACGCTGATCCAGAACCCGCGCGACGCGGAGGCAACGTCGATGCCGAAATCTGCCATGGAAGCTGCGGGCGCCGACCTTATGGCGAGCCCGGCAGAACTCGGCCATGCCATTGTCGCGCTGCTTCAGGCAAGCGGCGAAGGCGAATTCGATCCAAAGCGGGAGAAAGACATGCAAGCACTGCGAAGCGAAGCCGCCACCGCGGACAACCCTGCAGGCAGCGCCTTCGAGGAACTGGACAGCATCGCCGCACGCGCGGCCATTACGTGCCCGGAATGTGGCGGAGCGATGTGGCAACTGCGCGATACGCATCCACTGCGCTTCCGCTGCCATACCGGCCACGCGTTCAGCGGCATGACCCTCACGGCGGCCGAGGACAAGGCCACCGAGCACGCGATGTGGACCGCGGTGCGAGCGCAGAAGGAAGCGCTTGCGCTGGCACGCATCCGCGCCGCGCACGCGAAGTCCGATGGAAACCGGGACGCGTATCAGATCGAGCTGTCGCGCATCCAGCAGTGCGAGCGCCTGCTAAAGGTGCTGCAGGGCGCTATCGCCGAGTGACCACGCCGAGGTACCCGCCGGCATGACGGTACGCATCGGCATTTCCGGGTGGCGCTACGAAGGCTGGCGCGGCGTGTTCTACCCGAAGGGGCTGGCGCAGCGCCGCGAGCTGGAATACGCATCGCGCCAGGTGGAAAGCATCGAGATCAACGGTTCGCATTACTCGCTGCAATCGATCAAGAGCTGGCGCGCGTGGCACGATGCGGTACCCGATGATTTCGTGTTTGCCGTCAAGGGCCCGCGCTACCTCACGCATCTGCTGCGCTTTCGAGACGAAAAGGCCGTACCGGCATTGGCGAACTTCTTCGCGTCTGGCGTGCTCGCGCTACGCCACAAGCTTGGACCATTCCTGTGGCAGTTTCCGCCCAACTACCGGTTCGACGCCGAGCGTTCGATCGCTTCCTGTCCTTGCTGCCCAGTGACACAGGCGCGGCGCGCGCGCTGGCCCGCCAGCACGATGGGCGCGTGAAGTCGCCATGGTTCGCCGCGCACGGCGATCGCCCTCTGCGCCACGCCGTGGAAGTTCGCCACGAAAGCTTCTGTACCGACGCCTTCCCGGCGATGTTGCGCCGGCATCGCGCGGCGCTCGTGGTCTCGCACGCCATTGCAGACTGGCCGTATGCCGAAGACGTGACCAGCGATTTCATTTACATCCGCCTGCACGGTGCGCAAGCGCTGTACAGCGGGGCCTATGCCGACAAGGCGCTCGACCGCTGGGCGCAGCGCGTCCGCGCCTGGGCCGCTGGCGGCGAACCGGCCGATGCGCGCCGCCTCGGCAAGGCGGCCGCACCGCGTGTCCGCCGCGATGTGTACTGCTATTTCGATAACGACCAGAAGGTCCATGCCCCGTTTGACGCGCAGCGCCTGCGTGAGCGGCTTGGCGCGGCCTGACGTTGAAGCCCGGGGCTGCAGCGATGTAATGTTGGCGGTACTGCGCGCTACCACGCCAGCCGCGGCGACACGACGACCAGCAAGTACACGAAGCCCACCATGCACAGCAGGACGAGCAGCGAGACATAGAAGCGGCTGCGCCCGCGCGGGTCCGCCTTCCGATAGATGCGGTGAGACTTTTGTATATGCGGCTTCATGGCGATGCCTCGAGCGACCGGCATGACTAGGCTGAATCCGCCACCAGCGTGTCCGCCAGCGCGCGCCCATCCACCAGGCACTGCTCCAGCGCCGCGCTGGCGTTGGCGAAATACTTGCCCACCGGGGATTCGAACTCCGATATCTGCGGACTGTCGCCGCCAATGCGCTGAATTTCCCCGCGATAGCGGTACTGGAAGCCGGTACTTCCGCCACCGACCTCCACGGCATGGGCGGTAATCGTCGTGCCGCGATACATGACGGATTTCATGATTCGCGCGCCGGTGCGGGGTCCGACGCGGCGCGCAACTCGTTGCGTATCAGGCAGTCCGGCAGGCAGTCGCCGGCTACCAATTCAACGCGCCGCTTCATCGCCAAGTCGCGCACGGTGCCGCGCAATGTGCAAACACCGTCGTGGAGATCGGCCTGCACGACCCCGGGATCCACGATGTCGGACAGCTGCATCTCGAGCCTTTCGCGCAATCTTGCCTCGCTGGCCGGCAACGCGGTGCGCACGCCATCGCCGTCGTATTGTCCCGGCATGGGCGCTGGCAATACCCTAAGCCCGTCGGAAGTCTCAGGCGACACGGTGCCCGGCGCGACACCGTACATGCCGTAGCGCTCGACGCCCATGGGCTCGTTGGCACCGGACGGCACATACGGCTGAGTGGGCATGTTGTCATGGCTCGTCGGCTGGACGTCGCCGGCCGCAGGCTTTCCGCGGTCGTCGCTCACCGCACTGTGGCCGCCATAGCGATAGTCGGTCAACCTCGTCTTGTATTCAGGCATGGCAGGACTCCGTGGCGTCGACAGTCATTCATCGACTGACTACGAGCAACCATCGTTCCAGGCGGTATTCCCTGGTGCCGCGGCAGCACCATCACTCTCCTGCGCTGCGGCCCGATCGCAACTTGTACGGCCGTCGCAATCATGGAGGTGAGCCGCGCGTGCTCGTTGAAGTCGAGAAGCGAAGCGGTCGCTGTATGGCGCCAATCCGCCGTCCTGAGTCCGTTGCGTGTGCGCATGGACAGTAATTCTTTCGTCGGCATTGAAGAAAAGGGACACGTAAGTTGCCTCCTGCGCCGCCTGGCGCGTTGCTGCGGGCCACTGTGCCGCGCAAGGCGCGTGCGAGGCGACACCGTCGCTTGTGCACCGGGCCAGCATCGTGCAGAGGCCGTGGTGGTTGTGTTGGGACACGCCTTGCTAGCAAGAACCGACAAAGCTCACGTGCCAATACGCGGAGGCGTGGCACGGCGGGTGCTTCCAGCATGTGCGACAGGGCATATGTCGCATGGAGGACAGCATGGGAAATGCTTGGCAAATGCGCAGCTGCGTGGTCCTGCTGCTTATCGCCGTGGCCGGAACGAGCGGTGCCGCATACGCGGCGCCCAATGACCCACCCAATGAGCCGGCCAATCGCCGCATCCACCAGCAAGGGACGACACCGCACACTGCGTCCACACCGGATGCACGCGCGGCCAGCGGACCACCGCCGCGCCCGCAAGCCAGGGATACCGGGCCATCGACAACGCGCGCGGCATCAACGCCGGATATGGGCGGCGTGGCCGGCGCTACCGGGGGTTCACGCTGACCAGGCAGCAGCGATGGTGTCTCGGGGACGGGCGCCTCGGTCGGCTCAGGAGGCACAGCGGACATGCGCGGCGAGCCGGCACGCAAGCGCTGACCCCCTCGAACTAGCAGACTTGGCGCGCCGTCACTCAGGCTCAGGCGGTTTCGCCAAGCAATTCCGACTTGCGGCTTTCGAGTTGCTGCGCCACGTCGGCCAAATCGATCTTGGCGCGGATGATTGCCGGAAAGAGTTCGTTCTCTTCTTCCTCGACATGGTGGCCGACATACTCGGACAGCACCGTATAGCGCGCCTCCAGCATCTCCTTCTCGCCTGACTCGATCTCCGCGATCAGGTCCTTGGCGACACCGTGCTCGACCTTGGCTTCATCGAGCATGTCGTCGATCTTGTCGCTCACGCCGCGCAGCGCGGGATAGAAGATCTCTTCCTCGATCTGCGCGTGTACCGTGAGCTGGCGGCAGGTCTCCGCCGCAATCGACTGCTTGTCGGCATCGTCCTTCGCGTCCTCGAACTGCTTGAACAGTTTCTTCACGGCACGATGGTCGTCGGCGAGCAAGGCCAGTGCGGCACGCTGCTCCGTGGGAATTTTAGATTTGTCCATGATGTCTCTGCAGTGGGGATGGAATTAAAGGAATGAACAGGACTCGGGCGCCGGGGCGCCCGCCCGGCATGAGCAAGACGCGTTCCATGCGGATCATGGACTAGATCGGTAGCGACGCGGTCTTCAATCGGCTCCCGTGCTTGTCACGCTTCTTGCGTCTCGGAGGCTTTCCCGAGCCGCGCAGGAGACAGCAAATGAAAGCAGTGGTATTCCTCGGCGACCGTGGTGATGCCATCCACGATCGCGTGCGGATATTGCCTGATGCGCCGAAGCGGCCCAGTTCGCCGATGCAGCACCGCTACTTCTTCACCTGAGCCGCCATCTGTTTCGCCATGTCGAGATGATGGCTCAGCGTGGGAAGTGTTTGCCGCGCGAAGGCCTTGACGTCCGCGTCCTTCGCGTCGTCGACGGCCTTCCGGAAGAGCGCCACGGCGTCCTGGTGTGCATCGATGCCGATCTGCTGCGCGTAGGCGTTGTCGAACGCCGGGCCGCTCAGTCGCTCCAGTTGCGCGAGCTCCTGCTTCTTGACGTCGGGCGGTGAAGACGGAAGCTGAATCCCGAGCCGCTGCGCGATCGGCTTCATCTTTTCGTTCGCTGCGCCGTGGTCGCGGATCATCATCGCGGCGAACGCCTTCACGGGCTCGCTGCTGGCCTTCGTTTGCGCGAGCCGGCTTGCCGCGATTTCCATGGTGCCGGCGTCCGCGGCCTTGCGCAGGAACATCACGTCGCTGTCGCCGGCCAGCGCGGTACCGGGCTGCTCGCTCATGGACGCGGCATACGCCATGTGAGAAACGCCGAGCAACAGGGCCGTGACGGCTCCGATCGCGAGATTGACGGGTCGCATGTGGCACCTCGACTGATTCGTTGCTGAACTGCCGAGGCAATGCAATGTGCGTGCCGAAGGCCCGAACGGTATTGGCTGGGATTCCGGGCAGCGCATGCTACAGTCGGCTTCCTTCAGGACAAGAGGCCGGCATGCAACTGTGCGAGAACTGTCTTTCCGTGACGCGCGATACATCTGGCGCCCCGGGACATCCTGGGCTTCGCATCGTCGACACCCGGCGCAGCAGGATTCCCGGATCGGTCACGGTCACGATCAGCACGTTCCGCTGCCAGGAGTGCGGCGCGATATGGCGCTATCGCGAAGCGAAGGACAACGGCCCGAAAGGCTGGGCACTCGTGCCGGACGAAGGGACTGGCAGCGAGTGATGCGCCGGGCGCATTGACATGGCTGCGGACCTGTTGCGGGCGAGAAAATCACGATAGTGGTACTATCGGAGCTCGTCGACATAGTTCGACGACAGATGCGCCGTCGGCAACATCATCATTAGAAGAGCACCGACGGCCCGCCGGGCGTACACCCGGCCCTTTTGCGGCAATCATCGCCTGCAACCACGACCCCGACCTGCGGCACGTCCGCTCCGCAACCATCGCGCATGTACTCGCACGCTGGCTTGCGCAAGCACGGTTACTCACACGTCAGTTTTGCAGCCTGCGTCGAAACGCAGGACATGGCACTGACTTTAGCAATGGCACCGATAGCCGGCACGCGCCCCCATAGGCGCGGCAAACGTTGTCTTACGGCTCTTGTGCCTTTCAGACAGGAAGCAATTTGAATCATTTGAATCCAAACACCAATCCGTTCACCGTCTCGGTGTACCCCATCCAGCAAGAGCCCGGCGTATGGTTCGCGAACTATATGATCTCGGAATACCGGGACGGCGCTGAACGCGTCGTGGCCAACGTCTCGTTGCGGCATGCCACGCACGGCACCGAAAACAAGGCGAGGCAAGCCGCCCGGCGTGCCGGCGAACACGCGATCGCACGCATGCGCGCGCCAGCATCGCGGCATCAGCACAACGCTATCCGCTCGTCATTGCCACGTCGTACTGCCTGAGGCAAGCATGGTTTCGCGCGGGGCAGTGTTTTCACCGCGGATTCTGCCAGCGTGGCAGTTCAGGTGAAAAGTTCTCTCCAGTGGAAGAAATGCGCGTACAGTGACTATTCAACCCGGAGGAGGTGCAGCGATGGACAACTATCCCGCAGCCAGCAGCAAAGGCTTCGACATCTATCCCCTGGTCTACAAATTCGACGCGCCGCGCGCATGGCACGAACCCCGGCCGGACCGGACCTATAGCGCCTCGGTTGTGATCTGCCGGGAAGGCGAGCAACCGGGCGCGGACAATGGCCGCGTGTTCCACGTCCCCGAAGCGCAATGGTCGGACCTTGGTGCCGCCAAGCGCGCGGCAATCGAGCACGGCGCGCACATCATCGACGGCCTGGTGCCAGGCGAGCCGCTCGCTGGCCTTTGATTGCCAAGTGGCGCTGCGTCAGACTACCGCGCGAACTGCTGCCGGATATCGCGCACCCACCTCAGCGTGGTCTGCGAGCGGCGCATCGCGACAAGGACAAACAGGGCAAGCTCCACGTCGCCACCGGCAAGTCGAGCCTCACGCACAATTTCGAGTTGCTGCCGTATTCGCCTGCGCGTTTGACGGATGCTTGATGTCTCCGGCCTCTTTTCGCCACGCTCGTGAGTCGCATTCATACGGTCTCCGCAAAGCGTCGGCATCGGTTCCAGGCGAAGTCGTGTGCCGGCTACAGGCTGGCAGACCCTGAGAACAACGAAGGCGCAACTGAAGTGTAGTCGCTTGCGGCTCTGCCCCGTCCGATTCACATCCACGATTGATGGGCGGCAATACGGGCGGTCCGATCGAAAGCGAAAAAAAGCCCCGAACATTTCGGGGCCTTGTATGCGCTGAAACGAATCAGCCTGCGAAGTTCTGAGCGGCGAAGTCCCAGTTCACGACGTTCCAGAATGCCTCGACGTACTTCGGACGGGCATTGCGGTAGTCGATGTAGTAGGCGTGTTCCCACACGTCGCAGGTCAGCAGCGGCTTGGCGTCGGTGGTCAGCGGCGTGGCGGCGTTGGACGTGGACACCAGGTCCAGCGAGCCATCGGCCTTCTTGACCAGCCATGCCCAACCCGAACCGAAGGTGCCAACCGCGGTCTTCGTGAACTCTTCCTTGAACTTGTCGAACGAACCCCACTTGGCGTTGATGGCATCAGCCAGCGCGCCGGTCGGCTGGCCGCCGCCGTTGGGCTTCATCGATTCCCAGTAGAACGTGTGGTTCCACACTTGGGCGGCGTTGTTGAAGATGCCGCCCGACGACTTTTTGGTGATCTCTTCGAGGGTCGCGTTTTCGAACTCGGTGCCCTTGATGAGGTTGTTCAGGTTGGTGACGTACGTCTGGTGATGCTTGTCGTGGTGGAACTCCAGCGTCTCCTTGGAGATGTGCGGAGCCAGGGCATCATGCGCGTACGGCAGCGGGGGGAGCTTGTGTTCCATTGTTCTGTCTCTGTGGGTTGGGGTTGTGGTCGAGGAATTGCCGATTGTAGGAGACTTGCAAGACCCACGCAAACCGCGGCGCAAAGCCCCCTAGGGTCATGTTAGTTTGTCCGCGCGATGCCGGCCGACCCTTAGATTCCGCCAAGTTTGGCCTGTACGCCGGCAATCGCGATGTCCGCCACGCCGTCGGCCAGATGGGCCTCCACCACGCTCCCTGCACGCAGTTCCGCGGGCGAACGCAGTGCGCGGCCGCGCTGGTCGAGCAGCACGGCATAGCCGCGCTCCAGCGTACGCTGCGGCGCCAGCAACTCCAGCGCACCGGCTACGCGCGCCAGGCGCTGCGTCTGGCGCTCATGCGTACGGGTTGCCGCGGCCTGCATCCGCTGTGACAGCCGCGCGACATCGGCGCTGGCCGCCGCCATATCGGGCCGGCAGGCGGTCCAGCGTATGGCCAGCAATTGCTGTCGGTGACGCTGGGCAACCACGGTTTCACGCAAGGCCGAACGCAAGTGTCGCGCGAGATTGTCGACGCGCGCACGCCGCTCCTGCAGTTGCGCCTGCGGGCTGCGCACCCGACGCGCGAGCCAGTCCAGATGCTGCGCACGCCGGTCCAGTTCACGACGCATCGACTGTACCAGCGCATCGCCGGCCCGCCGCGTCAGGCCTAGCAAGTGCCCGCGGTCGGGACTGACCAGTTCGGCCGCGCCCGTGGGTGTCGGCGCGCGCACGTCGGCAACGAAATCTGCAATGGTGAAGTCCGTTTCGTGGCCGACGCCAGACACCACAGGCACCGCGCTGCGCGCAATGGCGTGCGCTACCGCTTCTTCGTTGAAGGACCACAGGTCTTCAATGCTGCCGCCACCGCGGCACAGGATGATCACGTCGCACTCGCGCCGCGCGCTGGCCTGGTCCAGCATGTCGGCAATCTTCTGCGCGGCGCCCGCGCCTTGCACCGGCACGGGGTACACCGTGACCGGCACGTGCGGCGCGCGCCGCCGCAGCGTAGTCAGCACGTCGCGTAGCGCCGCCGCCTGCAGCGATGTGACGATGCCGATCGAGCGCGGGTGAGATGGCACCGGGCGCTTGCGCTCGGGCGCGAACAGTCCGGCCTGCGCCAGTTTTTCCTTCAAACGCAGGAACGCCTCGTAAAGATTGCCAAGTCCGGCACGGCGCATGGCTTCGACGCCGAGCTGGAGATCGCCACGCGCCTCGTACAGCGTGACGACGGCACGGACTTCCACCGCTTCCCCTTCGCGCGGCGTGAAGTCGACATGCTGGTTACGCCCGCGGAACATCACACAGCGAATCTGCGCGCGCGCGTCTTTCAGCGAGAAATACCAATGACCACTGGCCGCGCGGGTGAAGTTCGAGATTTCTCCGCGCACCCACGTCAAAGGAAAGCCCCGCTCCAGCATGGTTGCGATCGCATGGTTCAGCTCCCCCACGGGAATCGCTTCGCGCGGATTGCGAGCTGGCATGGAGGGCGTTTCACGCGAAAAGTTCTGCGGCTCTGGCATGGGTCGTAGCCGCGGTGCGGCGGGGATAGGACATGTCCACAGCATAACGGGTATGTCAAGAGGGGTGTCGTGATGGCGGCGACCTCTGCCAAAATCCGCATAAGTACGTACAACCCGTTGATTCTTTTGATTTTTCGGCGCGAAACAAAAATTAGGCAATGTAACCAATTTCCTTACGCGTCAATCACTTACAGGCTTCACCCGCGGGCTTGTTCACAAAGTTATCCACAGGAACTCTGGATAAAAGAGGACGATTCGGCACACTCATTTGGCGGGTGTTGCTTTAGGCGCCTGAACACGCGCGTCCCGGTACGCGACATCGCCGAGAAGAATCCCGGGGGCCACACCCTCGATTCATGCCCCCATGCCGCCTGAATGCCTATTTTGTGAGCACGGCACACGTACTTCAAACGAATCAAGTACTTAGGCAGGATCTCCATAGGTTGTCCACAACCCGTCCACAATGCTCTCCTTGTGGCATGTGGAAAAAGAAAGACATTGCCAGGTGGCTCGACGCAGGATCGGTGCTACTGGGATCAGCACCCTTTGCTTATTTTTTACGCAACACCTTCTTGGCCTAATGAAATCAAGAACTTAACTCGCTTCTCAGGCAGCTTTCCACAAGCCGTCCACACTCCTGTCCCGCACTGCTGTGGAAAGCAGCGGGGTAAACCCCGTTTCAAAGATCGCAACCACGCGGCCGGACCGGTATAACCGCCTCCAACAGGGGGCTGCACAAAAAACAGGCAACACTGCCATCTTCGTTTCAGATCAATGGCTTAGCGCGTTTGTCCGGCCGGTTTCCACAATCCATCCACAATCCTGTCCCGCACCGCTGTGGAAAGCGCACGCGGCCGCACCGATGCGCCGCCGAGACACCGTTTGCCAGTGTCTTGCCGCGCGCCATGGCGCGGGTTAGAGTGCTGCCTGATTTTTCGAGCAGTGCCGCTGCGCGCAGTGCCTCGGTATGCGCGTATCCAAGGGCTGCCATATAAAGCCGGTCCGTTTTCTGTCGTCTCTGGTTGTCGATTCGGGGGTCCAATTGTTTTCGATCATTCAAGCGGCCGGCTGGCCGATCTGGCCGCTGCTGCTCGCTTCGGTTCTCGCGCTGGCACTGATCGTCGAGCGCTTCCTCACCCTCAAGCGCAGCAAGGTGCTTCCCGCGCGCCTCTACGAAGAGGCGCTGTCGGCGGCGCAGCAGCGCCGCGCCACGCCCGAGGTGGTCAATACGCTGGAACAGAACTCCCCGCTGGGCCGCGTGCTCGCGGCCGGGCTCCGTCACGTAGTGCTGCAGCCCCATACGTCGCGCGATGCCGCCAAGGAAGTCGTGGAGGAAGCGGGCCGTGCGGTTGCCCATGAGCTCGAGCGCTACCTGAACGCGCTGGGCACCATTGCGTCGGTGGCGCCGCTGATGGGCCTGCTCGGCACGGTGATCGGCATGATCGAGATCTTCGGCAGCCAGGGCGGCACCGGCGCGAATCCCGAGCAGCTTGCGCACGGGATCTCGGTGGCCTTGTACAACACCGCGTTCGGCCTGATCGTCGCAATTCCGGCGCTGATCTTCTGGCGCTATTTCCGCCGCCGCGTCGACGACTACGTGGCCGAGCTGGAATTCCGCGCGACGGCGTTCCTCGACGCCATCCTGCCGCAACGGCGCGCCTGAGCGCCGGCATCCACGCAGGAAGCGCCATGCAATTCCGTTCCCGACAGCGGCGTGAAGAGCCGGAAATCAACCTGATTCCGCTCATCGATGTGCTGCTCGTGATCCTGATCTTCCTCATGATCACGACCACGTACTCGCGCTACACCGAGCTGCAAATCCAGCTGCCGACCGCCGACGCCGAGCGCGCGCAGCAGCGCCCGCAGGAGATCGTGGTGTCGGTGTCTTCGCGCGGCGTCTATTCCGTCAACAAGCATGTGATGGAGCAGAAGGACGTGACCAGCCTGGCGGACCAGCTTCGCGCCGCGGCCGGTCCGGCCACGAGCGGCCAGCCGCCGGTGGTGATCGTCAACGCCGATGCCCAGGCCACGCACCAGGCCGTGGTCAACGTGATGGAAGCGGCGCGGCTGGCCGGCCTGTCGCGCCTGACCTTCGCCACGCAGAGCGCGCAGCCGCGCTGATCGTGCCAGACCCAACCCGGTGCCGGCAGGGCGCCGGGGTTGCCCCGTGCGCAGGGCAATGCCCATAATGTGCGCGTCCGGCCGGCCGCCAGGCCAGCCAACCACCCTTCCCCTGCCCTTCCATGTCCGCTCCGCGCCATGACCTCGCCGATTTCGTGACCGCCCAGTGGCAACGCCGGGGTTGGTTCGCCTGGCTGATGCTGCCGTTCTCGCTGCTGTTCGGGCTGATCGCGCGCGTGCGCCGCTACGGTTACCTGCATGGCTGGTTCAAGTCGACGCGGCTGCCGATGCCGGTGATCGTCGTGGGTAATGTGACCGTTGGCGGTACCGGCAAGACGCCGGCAGTGATCGCGCTGGCGCAGGCACTGACCGAGGCCGGCCTGCGTCCGGGGGTGGTGTCGCGCGGTTACGGCGTTACGCTCAAGCATCCGCGCCGAGTCAAGCCGACGTCAAAGGCGTCGGATGTCGGCGACGAACCGCTGCTGATTGCGCGCGCCGCCGACGTGCCGGTCTGGGTATTCCCCGACCGCGCGCTGTGCGCGCAGACCATGCTGGTGTCGCACCCGGGCGTCAACGTGCTGCTGCTGGACGACGGCCTGCAGCACTACCGCCTGCAGCGCGACTTCGAGATCGTCATGTTCGATTCGCGCATGGGCGGCAACGGCCTGATGCTGCCCGCCGGTCCGCTGCGCGAGCCGCTTTCACGCCCGCGCGACGCCACGCTGATCAATGACCCGAACTTCCGCGCCACGCCCGAGCGGCCCGATGTCTATGGCATGCGGCTGGATCTTGATGAGGCCTGGCAGCTCAACGATCCGACCATGGCACGCCCGGTCAGCGCGTTTGCCGGGCGCCGCGTGCTGGCCGCAGCCGGTATCGGCAACCCCGAACGGTTCTTCGCGAGCCTGCGCGGTGCGGGCCTGAGTCCGAAGACCCTGCCGCTGCCCGATCACTACGATTTCGCCGAGGACCCGTTCGCCGGCAACCCTGACGCGCTCGACGCCGACGTCATCCTGATCACCGAGAAGGATGCCGTAAAATGCGAGCGATTCGACGACCCGCGCATCTGGGTCGTCCCCACCACGCCCGTGATCGATGCGGGCCTGATCGACAAGATCCGACGCGCCGTGCTGGCGCGCGTACCGGCCGCAAAGAGCACGCCCGCATCGGGCGGCGCCACGGGCCTCAACAAGGAACACCAAGATGGACAACCGGCTGCTTGAAATCCTGGTCTGCCCGCTTTGCAAGGGCAAGCTGGAATACGACCGCGCCGCGCAGGAACTGATCTGCCACGCGGACAAGCTCGCCTACCCGATCCGCGACGGCATTCCCGTCATGCTGGCCGACGAGGCCCGGCAATCGGTGCCAGGGCGCGTGATCGACCCGGCCGCGCCGCGGACGGAGTGAGGCGCGCATCATGAGCATCCCGGCCTTCACTGTCGTCATTCCGGCGCGGCTGGCTTCCACGCGGCTGCCGAACAAGCCGCTGGCCGATATCGGTGGTCACCCGATGATCGTGCGCGTGGCCGAGCGTGCGCACGCGTCGTCAGCGCAGCGCACCGTGGTGGCCACCGATGCGCCGGCTGTCGCCGAAGCGTGCGCCGCGCATGGCATCGACGCGGTACTGACGCGTGCTGACCACCCGTCGGGCACGGACCGGCTGGCCGAAGTCGCAGCACAGCTTGCGCTGCCTGACGATGCCATCGTCGTCAACGTACAGGGCGACGAGCCGCTGATCGACCCGCAGCTGATCGACGACGTGGCAATGCACCTTGCTCACCACGCCGATTGTGCGATCGCCACTGCCGCGCATGCGCTGCACGACGTGGCTGAAGTCTTCAACCCGAACGTCGTCAAGGTCGTTTGCGATGCCGGCGGACGTGCGCTGTACTTCTCGCGCGCACCGATTCCGTGGTCGCGCGACGACTGGGCCGGCGTGCCGGCGGTGCCCGCCTCGGCCGCGCAGGTGCCGCTGCCGGCCATGCCGGTGTTGCGCCATATTGGCCTGTACGCCTACCGTGCCGGCTTCCTGCGCCGCTTCCCTACCATGGCGGCGGCGCCGCTAGAGCAGACCGAAGCCCTGGAGCAACTGCGCGCCATGTGGCATGGCGAGCGCATTGCGGTGCTGGAAACGGCGGCCGCACCGGCCCCCGGTGTCGACACCGCCGCGGATCTCGAACGCGTGCGCGCGCTGTGGGCGCAAGGTATGGCTCAGGAAGGTCCCTGACCACTTTGCCACGCGGCGGAGTGCTTCGCGCCGCCTTTGCGTTGGGGTTCATACTGATGCAACCATGGAATCAGCCGAATTCGGGCCGGATTCGTTGCGCGTCATGGCATAATGTTTGCCGATACAGAGCCGTCGGGATGGCGCACCAGAATGCGCCGGCCGGCCAAAGCTCGGTGGGGAGATACAGATAGAGCCCGTCCGGTGTCCCGCGCCGCGTTCCCCGCAGCGCCGCGCCGGCCGACAGCGTGACCTGATTCATGCGCGCGCAGTAAGTCCTGCGTCAAGTTACGGCGTTACCCTCCTTCTTGTCTCCCGCTACACAAGATTCAAAACTCTGAGGACCCGTAAATGCGTTTGATCCTGTTGGGCGCACCCGGCGCTGGCAAAGGCACGCAAGCCAAGTTCATCTGCGAGAAGTTCGGCATTCCGCAAATCTCCACGGGCGACATGCTGCGCGCCGCGGTGAAGGCCGGTACACCGCTTGGCGTGGAAGCCAAGAAGGTCATGGATGCGGGCGGACTTGTGTCGGATGACATCATTATCGGCTTGGTCAAGGACCGTCTTAAGGACGCCGATTGCAAGAACGGCTACCTGTTCGATGGCTTCCCGCGCACCATTCCGCAGGCCGAGGCCATGAAGGAAGCCGGCGTGGCGATCGACTACGTGCTGGAAATCGACGTGCCGTTCGACGCCATCATCGAGCGCATGAGCGGCCGCCGCGTGCACGTGGCCTCGGGCCGGACCTACCACGTCAAGTACAACCCGCCCAAAACGGAAGGCGTCGACGATGAAACCGGCGAAGCGCTGATCCAGCGCGACGACGACAAGGAAGACACCGTCCGCAAGCGCCTGGACGTGTATTCGCAGCAAACCCGCCCGCTGGTGGACTATTACTCGGACTGGGCCGCCAAGGGCGATGCCACGGCCAAGGTGTCCCCGCCGAAGTACCGCAAGATCGCCGGCGTGGGCGATGTGGACAGCATCACTGCCCGCGTGTTCGAAGCGCTCAAGTAAGCCTCGATCCTGGCAGCCCAACAAAAAGCGACCTTCGGGTCGCTTTTTGCGTTCTGGGATCCTTATCGCTTTCCCCCTTGCCAGTCAGGCTACCGTCCGTACAATAGCGCCAGAGTTGACGTTTACGTAAACGGCAGTCGCCACGCGACTGATCACCGAGGAGACAGCAAATGGACATTCAGGACAATGTATTCATCGTCACGGGCGGCGCGTCTGGCTTGGGAGAAGGCACCGCGCGCATGCTGGCCGAGGCTGGCGGCAAGGTCGTCATCGCCGACCTGAACGAGGCTGCGGGCACCGCGCTCGCGCAGGAGTTGGGCGGGACCTTCGTCAAGTGCGATGTCTCGTCGGAAGCCGACGGCCAGGCGGCGGTCGCCGCCGCACAGGCGCTCGGCCGCGTGTCCGGGCTGGTCAATTGCGCCGGCATCGCCACGGCCAACAAGACCGTGGGCAAGAACGGCCCGCATCCGCTCGACGCGTTCGACAAGACCATCCGCGTCAATTTGATCGGCACCTTCAACATGATTCGCCTGGCCGCTGCGGCGATGGTGCAGAACACGCCCGACGCCGAAGGCGAGCGCGGCGTGATCATCAACACCGCGTCGGTGGCCGCGTTCGACGGCCAGATCGGACAGGCCGCCTATGCCGCGTCCAAGGGCGGCGTGGTCGGCATGACGCTGGCCATTGCGCGCGACCTGTCTCGTGACGGCGTGCGCTGCGTGACGATCGCCCCCGGCCTGTTCGAAACGCCGATGCTGCTCGGCATGCCGCAGGAAGTGCAGGACGCTCTCGGCAGGATGGTGCCGTTCCCCCCGCGTCTGGGCCGCCCGGCGGAATACGCCAAGCTGGCCAAGGCCATCATCGGCAATACCATGCTCAACGGCGAAGTGATCCGCCTCGACGGCGCGATCCGGATGCAGCCCAAGTAAGGGACCGCTTTGCCTGCTGCCGCTGCTTCACGCCGGCAGCAGCATCACCAGCATCAAACCCGGCGCCGCCGCCGGCCACAGCGTGAGCTGCTCGAACTGCAGCGCGCCGAGCGCCGGATGGCGGAAGCCGCGGCGCCCGCCTTCCCGGTCTTCCACGTCCTGCGACAGCCAGGCCGCGCGAAAGGCGGGGCTCTCCGCCATCAATCCTTCGATCAGCGCACGCATTGGCGCGTCGTCTGCATGGCGGATGCTGTGCGCGCGGAATTCCGCCACCAGGCGCCCGGCCCGGTGCGGCCAGTCCTCGACCAATGCCTGCAGCGGTGCCGACACGAACATTGCGCGCAGCAGGTTCCGCTCCTGACTGTCCCCGTCGAGCCAGCCGATAAACAACTCTGCAGCCGCCGCGTTCCACGTCAGTGCGTTCCACTGACGATCCAGCAGGTAGGCCGGGCCCCGGATGGCATGGACGCTCGCCATCACCGCTGCCGGAACCGCTTCACCGCCGGCCTGCTGCGGGTCGCGCCGCCCGGCCAGTTCGAACAGGTAGGCACGCTCGGCGCGCGACAGGCGCAGCGCGGCGGCCAGGCTCGCCAGCGCCCGCGCCGACAGCGCGACCGGTCTCCCCTGCTCCAGCCACGTCACCCATGTGGCGCTCAGTCCCGCAAGCTGGGCCACTTCCTCGCGGCGCAGGCCCGGCGTACGCCGGCGGCGCCCCGGCGGCAGCCCTACGTCTGCCGGCGCCAGCCGCTCGCGGTGGGCGCGCAGGAAAGCGCCGAGCACCGCTTCGCGCGTGACCGGCGCGGCGGCGCCCGCATCGGACAGAGAATCGGGCTGGACAATTGGGTCTGTATCGGAGGCAAACTGGACCATAGGGTGGTGCGTCTTATACCAGGATAAAACGGTAACTTGTACCGGGAAAACAGTCGGCCTACAGTAGCTCGAACCCGCTCTGCGGGCAACTCCCCGATCCATCAGAAGACCGGCATGAAGCCGGTTCAGGAGCAGCCATGCAACAACAGGAACTCGTCGCCGCCCAGTTCGGCGCCACCGCCAGCGCCTACCTCACCAGCGCCGTCCACGCACAGGGGGCCGATCTGGAACAGCTCAAACGGGAACTGGCGGACCTGATCCCGGCGGACAAGCGCGCGGCGAGCACCGTGCTCGATCTCGGCTGCGGCGCGGGGCATGCGAGCTTCGCTGCAGCGGCTGTTGCCGGCACGGTCACCGCCTATGACCTGTCCCAGGAGATGCTCGATGTGGTCGCAGGCGCTGCGCGCGATCGCGGACTCGGCAATATCGTCACGCGTCAGGGCGCGGCGGAAACGCTGCCGTTTGCGGATGGCACGTTCTGCGCCGTCGTGTCGCGCATGAGCGCGCACCACTGGCGCAGCGTGCCGGCCGCGCTGCGCGAGATGCGCCGTGTGCTCAAGCCGGGCGGCAAGGTGGTGCTGATCGACATCGCGGGCGCCGAGGACCCGCTGCGCGACACGTGGCTGCAGTCAGTCGAGTTGCTGCGCGATCCATCACATGTGCGCGACTACACGGGCCCGGCATGGCGCGCGATGTTCGAAGCTGCGGGCTTTGCGGCCGGTGAAATTGATGTCTCGCCGGTCTGGCGCATCGGCATCGAGTTCGATAGCTGGGTCAAGCGCATGCGCACGGCGCCGGTCGCGGTCGAGGCCATCCGCCATCTGTGGCAGTTCGCCCCCGCCGAAGTCGGCGAGCACTATCACGTGCAGCCCGACGGCAGCTTCGATCTGGAAGCGGTCATGATCACAGCCAGGGCACGCTAAGGTTGCGCAGATCGATCAACCGGCCACCGGCTCCCGCGTGGCCGCCTTGATGGTGAGATTGCGGACCAGCGCCCATACCGCTTCGGCGGCAGGCGACAGCGAACGGTCCTCGCGCCGGACCATGACGATGCGCCGCTCTTCGCGCGGCACCAGCGGCCGCCAGACCAGAGGCGACGCCGCCGGCAACGGCAGCGAGTACGTCGGCAATACCGATGCGCCGATGCCCGCCTCCACCATGCCGAACACGCTGGCCGAGTGGCCCAGTTCCTGCACCACGCGCGGCACGATGCCGTGCCGTCCGAACACGCGATCGATCAGCGGCCGGCTGCCCGAGGCAAAGTCCAGCAGCACCAGCCGCATGCCGTCCAGTGCGGACCAGGGGACCGTTTTCTCCTGCGCGAGCGGATGGTCGCGCCGGCACACGAAGCAGAACGGATCCGTCACCAGCGGCTCGATAGTGAGCCCGTCGTGCACGAGCGGGTCGATCAGCACGCCAAAATCCACGCCGCCAGCACGCACTTGCTCGATGCCATCGGCCTGCACGTTGTCGCGCACGGTCAGGCGGATCTCGGGGTACTGCGCGGCGCATGCGGCCACGTACATCGGCATCAGCCGCGCCGAAATCGTCGGGGCACCGGCTATCACAACGCGTCCGCGATAGTGCTCGCCGAGCTCACGCGTATCTTCAAGCGTATCGTCCAGCTGCCCCAGAAGACGTTCCAGTGCCGGAGCCAGCGCCTGGCCGGCATGGGTTAGCACCACCTCGCGCGTGGTCCGGTCCAACAGCCGCACGCCAAGGGACTCTTCCAGCTCCGCCACGCCGCGGCTGATGGCTGACTGGGTCAGGCCAACGGCATCCGCGGCCCGGCTGAAACCACCCGTTTCCGCGACTGCGAGGAACACCCGCAACTGACGGAGTGTGTAATTCATGCAACGACGAGATAAATGAATGCGATAAATGAATTTGCATTCTAGACCCGGGTAGCGTCCAATACTAGGCTAAACCCTTAGATGTCCAGCATGTTTACCAAGCTCAAGAAACTCTACGACCTGATCGACGGCTTCGTCCTGATCATGCTGACCGCCATCGGCATCGCGTTGCTCGCCCCTGAGTTCGGCAGCAGCCGCGGTCCGCTGCATCTCGGCACCATCACCAGCCTCGGCGTGGCGCTCGTGTTTTTCTTGCATGGCGCAGCGTTGTCGCGCGACAAGCTCGTGTCCGGGGCCAGGCACTGGCGCCTGCATGTATTCGTGCAGGTCTTCACGTACGTCGTGTTCCCGGTGGTGGGCTTGCTGCTGATGCTGTCGCTTCGCAACACACTGCCGGCGGACCTGCTGCTGGGCGTGTTCTACCTGTGCGCGCTGCCGTCGACCGTTTCATCGTCAGTCGCCATGACGTCGATGGCACGCGGCAACGTGCCGGGCGCCATCTTCAACGCCACCATCTCGGGCCTGATCGGCATGGCCGTCACGCCGCTGCTGATGGGTCTGGTCATCAGCGCGAGCGGCGCTTCCATGCCGCTCGGCAAGGCGCTCATGGGCGTGGCGCTGCAACTGCTGCTGCCGTTCGCGCTGGGCCAGTTGCTGCGCCCGCTGATCGGTAGCTGGCTGGCGAAGAAAAAGCACATCACCAACAAGATCGACCGCGGCGTGATCGTGCTGATCGTCTACTCGTCGTTCTGCGACGCGACCGCCGAAGGCCTGTGGCACCACTACCAGTGGCAGACCATTGCCGCAGTGATGGCGCTGGCCGCCGTGCTGCTGTTTGTCGTGCTTGGCACGACCACCTTTGTCGCGCGCCGGCTGCATTTCAGCGTCGAAGACGAAATTACCGCAGTCTTCTGCGGCTCCAAGAAGAGCCTGGCCAACGGCATCCCGATGGCCAACATTCTGTTCGCCGGGCATCCCGCGCTGGGGCTGTTGGTGTTGCCGCTGATGGTCTATCACCAGTTGCAGCTGATTGTGTGTTCGGTGATTGCGGCACGGTATGCGAATCGTGATGCGCTGGTGGAGGATCGGGCTGCGGCGCGGGCCTGAAACCTGGCATTCGCATAAAAAACGGGGGACATGTCCCCCGTTTTTATTTTCCTCGCCTCGCCCCCATCAAACCGACGGATTTTTCGACAACGGTGGATTCTTCGCAAAGTAGCTCCGAATCCCGCGCAAGATCGCATTAGCGAGCTGCTCCTGATGCGAATCGTCATTGAGCTTGCGCTCTTCCTCGGGATTGCTGATGAACGCGGTCTCGACGAGGATCGACGGAATGTCCGGCGCCTTCAGCACCGCAAACCCCGCCTGTTCCACGCTGCCCTTGTGCAGGCGGTTGATGCCGCCGATTTCCTGCAGCACCGCCTTGCCTACCTGCAGGCTGTCGTTGATCTGCGCCGTGGTGGACAGGTCCAGCAGCACGCGGGCGACCTGCGCGTCCTTGTTGAGGTTGGCGCCACCGATCAGGTCGGATGAGTTTTCTTTGTTGGCAAGCCAGCGCGCGGCCGTGCTCGACGCCCCGCGCTCGGACAGCGCGAACACCGAGGCGCCCTTCGCTTCCGGCGACAGGAACGCATCGGCGTGGATCGACACGAACAAATCGGCCTGCACGCGCCGCGCCTTCTGCACGCGTACGTTCAGCGGCACGAAGAAATCCGCGTCGCGCGTCATCATGGCACGCATATTCGGCTGCGCGTCGATCTTCGCGCGCAGGCGATGCGCGATCTGCAGCACCACGTCCTTTTCGCGCGAGCCCGAGGCGCCGATGGCGCCGGGATCTTCACCGCCATGGCCCGGATCGATCGCCACCGTCAGCAGGCGGCGCATCTTGAACGGACGCTCCGCGGTCGGGTCGTTCTGCGCGACGGGCGGCACCACCGGCGCGTTGGGCTTGGGCACGACCGGCACTGATGGCTTCGGCGGCTTGGCCGCGGCAATGGCGGGCGGTGGCGCCGTGGTTGCCGGCACATCGCCCTTTTCATCGAACTTGCGCACCAGCGCGCCGATGGCATCTTCCTCGGCGCCGGCAGGGGCACCGGCCACACCATCGGCACCAGTCGGCGACGCGCTGGTGGCGAAGCGGCGTTGCTTTTCCTCGGTGTCGCGCACCAGTTTCCATAGGGGATCAGGCGGATTGACCGGGTACAGGTCGAACACCAGGCGGTTCTTGTAGCTGCCGATCGGCAGCAGCGTGAACACCTGCGGCGCGACGTTTTCCTTGAGGTCGAACACCATGCGGACCACGCGCGGGCGGTTCTGGCCGACGCGCACGGTCTGGATATACGGGTCGTTCGGCGTGATCTTGGCCACGAGTTCGCGCAGCGTGGGCGAGAGGTCGAGACCGTCGATGTCCACCACCAGCCGGTCCGGATCACGCACCATCCGGTGCACCGCAACCAGTGGCGTGTCGGATTCAATCGTGACGCGGGTGTAGTCTTCCGCGGGCCAGACACGTACCGCGACGATGCCAGCGCCAAAGACCAGCTGCGGCCCCGCCAGCGTGAGCACGGCCGTGCCGGCGCTGAATTTCAGGCATTGCGCGATCCATTTGCGCCGGGCCTGCAGCAGTCCGTCGGGTCCATCGGGTCGGTCGGTGGCGAGTCGCTTGATCAGCATGCGTTCAGCAAGGTAATTCCAGTGGGAGTATAGGCGCGCAACGTCGCGATCCGCCGCTCGGCTGCCGTATCGCTCATATCGGCAGCGGGCATGTCCGATTGGAGCAACACGTGCAGATCCGGTTCCCCGAGCAGTCGGCCGGCCTTCTCGGGCCACTCGACGAGATTGAACGCCGGTTCGGCGAAGCAGTCGCGGAATCCGGCATCGATCCACTCTTCCGGATCGGCAAACCGGTACAGGTCAAAGTGGTAGACAGTAAGCGGCGAACCATCGGCGCGCGCGACGTCGTAGGGCTCGCACAGCGTATAGGTCGGGCTGCGGACCTTGCCCGCATGGCCCAGCGCCCGCAGGATCGCGCGCGACAGCGTGGTCTTGCCCGCCCCCAGGTCGCCCGAGAGCTGCACATGCACGGTCGTGGGCGGCAACTCGCGCACCACGCCGGCGAGCGCGGCACCGAGGCGCGCGGTGGCGGCTTCGTCGGTCAGCGTCAGGGAACGTTCTTCGAGCAGGGGCATTGCGTACAATTCAGGGATGACAGAGCGAGCATCCGAAGCGCCAGGCGCTCCCGTTCCACTGCCTGCAGCCGCTGCCGATGCAGCCGGCACAGACGGCCTGGAGGCGCTCGTGCAATCGATCCGGGACTGGGGCACCGAACTCGGTTTTGCCTCGGTGCGGATCGCCGACGTCGATCTCGGCCATGCCGAGCCCGGGCTAATGGCATGGCTGGCGCAGGGGTACCACGGCGACATGGATTATATGGCGAACCATGGCCCTCGGCGCGCCCGTCCCGCGGAACTCGTGCCCGGAACGGTGCGGGCGATCGTCGCGCGCATGCCCTATCTCCCAGCCCCGGCCACACCGGACTGGCGCCGGCACGAACTGGCGAGACTCGACGATCCCTCGACTGCCGTGCTTTCGCTCTATGCGCGGGGCCGCGACTACCACAAGGTGCTGCGCAACCGGCTCCAGCAGCTCGCGAGCCGCATCGAGGGCGCCATCGGCCCGTTCGGCTATCGCGTCTTTACCGATTCGGCGCCGGTGATGGAAGTCGCGCTGGCCAGCCAGGGCGGCCTCGGCTGGCGCGGCAAGCACACGCTGCTGCTGGACCGCGACGGCGGCTCGATGTTCTTCCTTGGCGAGATCCTGGTCGATATCCCGTTGCCCGCCGATCCGCCCGAAGCGTCGCATTGCGGCAATTGCCACCGCTGCATCGACATCTGCCCGACGCGCGCGATCCTCGCACCCTACAAGCTCGACGCACGCCGTTGTATTTCTTACCTGACCATCGAGCACAAGGGCCCGATCCCCGAGCAATTTCGCGCACCGATGGGCAACCGCGTGTACGGTTGCGATGATTGCCAGCTCGCCTGCCCGTGGAACAAGTTCGCGCACCGGGCCACGCTGCCCGATTTCGATGTGCGCAACGGCTTCGACGCCGCCGACATGGTCGACCTGTTCCTGTGGACCGAGGCCGAGTTCAACCTGCGCCTGGAAGGCAGCCCGATCCGCCGTATCGGCCATGAACGCTGGTTGCGCAATCTTGCTGTGGGACTCGGCAACAGCCTGCGCGCCGCGGCTTCGGGTCAACGCCCCCAGGACCGCGAACTCGCTGAGCGCATTCGCACAGCGCTGGAAAGCCGTCTTGCCGATGCCACGCCGCTCGTGCGCGAGCACCTCGACTGGGCCCTCGCGCAGGGCCGGGCCGTCAGCTGACCAGAGCGAGCCAGATCGGCGTAGTCACGATCGCCGCGACCGTCATCACCGATATCGTCGCGGCCACCATGGGCCCGTTGCCGCCCATGCGCACGGCGAGGATATAGGCGCTCGATGCCGTGGGCAGCGAGGCGTACAGCACCACGATCTGGTACTGCAACTCCGTCAGCGGCAGCAGGCGGCCTGCCAGCCAGGCCAGGCACGGCATGGCCAGCAGCTTGATGCCGGTCCACCACGCGACGGGGCCGACGGTACCGGTCGCGCCGCTCATCTGCAGTCCTGCGCCCACCGTCATCAGGCCGAGCGCCGTCGATGCCGAGCCCAGCCGGTTCAGTGTCATGGCCAGTACCTCGGGCG
Source organism: Cupriavidus sp. C1SS-2L (assembly GCF_057073735.1). Taxonomy (NCBI): domain Bacteria; kingdom Pseudomonadati; phylum Pseudomonadota; class Betaproteobacteria; order Burkholderiales; family Burkholderiaceae; genus Cupriavidus; species Cupriavidus sp. C1SS-2L. The sequence continues at coordinate 632,771 of NZ_CP172708.1, read as the reverse complement.
CGTGCAGCCCCAGCAAATTGGTCAGCAGTCCGCCGGCGGTAGCGAGGATCAGCGGATTGCGCGCGAGCTCTTTCCACAGCCGCGTATCGCCATGGCGCGCCAGCGCCCAGACCGCGGCCACATTGCACAGCGGCACCGTGCAGCCCACGATTACGGCCATCAGCGCGAGCCCTTCGCTGCCACCGAGGCGCGAGGCCAGCGCCAGTCCGATATACGAGTTGAAGCGGAACGCCGTCTGCAGGCCCGAGGCGAAATCCACGGCGTCAGGGCGCAGCACCCATTTGACGGCGTAGCCGCCAACCATGCCGAACGCCATGACAGTGAGCGCGAGCCCGAGCATGGCCGAGGTCGATGAAAAATCGAACACCGCGCTGTTGGTCGACTGCAGCAGCAGCGCGGGAAACAGCACGAAATAAACCAGGCGCTCCACACCACCCCAGAAGGCACGGTCGAATGGTGAATAACGGACCAGCAACCAGCCGATCAGGATCAGGCTGAAGTCGGGAACCAGCAGGAGGGCGGAAGACATCTCGTGAATGTTGTCGTTATTGTCGCGGCCGGGGCCGCCTGGCACTGCGGGGAAAAGAGACGGAATGTGCAGACTAGGGCAGATCCGGATAGGTATTTTTCCAGAAATGAGCCAGCATGGCATACCAAGTTGTACGCCTGCCCCCTATGCTGCACCGCCGTAACTCGCCATCGTCGGGCCCGCTTAGCGCCCCGCACCCGCTTTCACGACCCCGCCAGACCCCGCGCCGTCTGCTGGCCATGCTCGCCGCGGGCGTGGCGTTTGGCGTCCTGGTGCCGGCTGGTGCGACGGAAATCGAGGGGCTGCGCTTTGACGACGCGGCCCGCGTGTCAGGCAAGGTACTGCAGCTCAATGGCACGGCGCTGCGTTCGGGACTGCTGCTCAAGGGTTATGTGGCGGCGCTCTACCTGCCCGAGAAGGGCCGCAACGCCACTGTGGTACTCGGCACGCCGGGTACCAAGCGGTTGCAGCTCCGCATGCTGCGCGAAGTCGAACCCACCGCACTTTCACGGGCCATCCAGAAAGGCATGCGTGAAAACCACAGCGAACTGCAGATGCAGATGCTGTCAGCGCGGATGGTCCAGTTCGAACACACCATTGATCAGGTCGGCACGGCGCGCAAGGGCGACGTGATCAATTTCGACTTTTCGCCGGACGCCGGTACGGTGGTCGCCATCAACGGCACCCCGCGCGGCCGCCCGATTCCCGGCGACGACTTCTACCAGGCCGTGCTGCGCGTCTTCCTCGGCGAACATCCCGTGGACCGGGACGTCAAACGCGGCCTGCTGGGTGGCTGAGCCCGCCTGACCAGATGTTGCTGCTGCCTTGCCGCCACCTGCGGCAAGGCAGCGGCGTTTTCTTCCGGGCATCACCCCCAGCCCGGACTTTCCTGACGGGAGATTCGATCTCATGCAAGCTGGCAAAATTGCCCTGACCCTCGCCCTGGCCACCGCGGCCTCCATTGCGCAAGCGCAGAGCTTTCCGAGCAAGCCCATCCGCCTGATCATTCCGTTTGCGCCTGGCGGCACCACCGACATCGTCGGCCGCGGCGCCGCTGACCAGATGAGCCGCATTCTCGGCCAGCCCGTCGTGGTGGAAAACCGCGCCGGCGGCGGCGGCTCGATCGGCGCCGACGCCATCGCCAAGGCTGCCCCGGACGGCTACACGATCGGCATCTCGACCGTCTCGACCATGGCCGTGAACCCGGCTTGCAACCCGAAGCTGTCGTACGACCCGATCAAGGACTTCAAGCCCGTCACGAACCTGGCCAACGTGGCCAACGTGATCGCGGTGAACCCGAACTTCCCGGCCAAGAACTACAAGGAGTTCCTCGCCGTGCTGAAGGCCAATCCGGGCAAGTATTCATACGCCACGTCGGGCACCTGCGCGTTCGGCCACATGCTGGGCGAGCAGTTCAAGGTATCGACCAAGACCTTCATGGTGCATATCCCGTACCGTGGCGCGGGCCCGGCGCTGAACGACGTGCTGGCCGGCCAGGTGCCGATCATGGTGGATAACCTGCCCTCGTCGATGCCTTACATCAAGGCCGGCAAGCTGCGCCCGATCGTGGTGGCGTGGAACAAGCGGCTCGATTCGCTCCCGGACGTGCCGACTTTTGGCGAGATGGGGCTGAAGGAGCCCAACGATCCGGCGTGGTATGGCCTGGTGGCGCCTGCCGGCACGCCTGACGATGTGATCAAGAAGCTCAATGAAGCTGCGGTGAAGGCGCTACAGGACAAGGGTTTCCAGGAACGTCTGCGTGCCGCGGGCGCCGAGCCTTCGGGTAACTCACCGGCGCAGCATGCGGCGGAGATCAAGAAGGAGTTCGACAAGATGAAGAATCTGGTGAAGGTGCAGAATATTAAGTTGGAGCAGTAAAAGGCTCTCTTTGCCTTGTACTGGCCGCCTGCGGGCGGCTTTTTCTTTTGGGTTGCCTTATCGCGTGAATGGGTTCTTCGGGTCCCTCGCCTCGGTTGCCGTCAATCCCGGTAAAACGATTAAAATCCAGGCTTCCCTCGATGCTATTGCCATGCCTGCTCCCTTCGACGCCATTCTTCCTGCGCCTTTTGGCAAGGTCGGCGTGCGTGCCGACGATGTGCGGATCCGGGAGATTTTTTATCTGCCTGAGGACGTCGAAAGCATTGCGCCGCGCAGTGACGTGATTCTGCGCCTTGCCGCGCAGCTGGATGCCTATTACGCCGATGCCGGCGCGACCTTTGATGTGCCGCTGGCCATTGCCGGCACGCCGTTCCAGCAGCAGGTGTGGCAAGCGATCTGCGCGGTGCCGCGCGGCGGCCTGACTACGTATGGCGATATCGCGCGCAAGCTTGGGGGCGTCGCGCGGGCGGTGGGGCAGGCTTGCGGGCAGAACCCGCTGCCGATCGTGATTCCGTGCCATCGCGTGGTGTCTGCCAGCGGCATCGGCGGCTTTGCCCACCATGCCGAGGACGGTTTCCATCTGGAAGTGAAACGCTGGCTGTTGCGCCATGAAGGCGCCATGCTGATATGAAGCGCCCGGCCGGCGCAAGCCAGACCACACGCAAGCCGCGCGCGGTGCATGCCGATGCGGAGATGGTCGCCCTCGATGCGGCCATCGCCCCCGAACTCGATCTCGTCAGCCGTTTCTGCGACGCACTGTGGCTGGAGGATGGCCTGTCGCGCAACACCATGGACGCCTATCGGCGCGATCTGTCGATGCTCGCGCGCTGGCTGCATCAGTCCAGCAATGGCGGCTTGCTGGGCATCGGCGACACGGAACTGAACGCCTATTTCCTGGCGCGGCACCCCGAGACCCGCGCCTCATCCTCGAACCGCCGGCTCGCTGTATTCCGCCGCTTCTACCAGTGGGCACTGCGCGAGCAAATGATCGAGGCCGATCCGTGCATCCTGCTGCGCCCCGCCAAGCAGCCGCCGCGCGTGCCCAAGACGCTAAGCGAAGCGCAGGTTGAAGCGCTGCTCGAAGCGCCCGACACCACCACGCCGCTCGGCCTGCGCGACCGCACCATGCTCGAGCTGATGTACGCGAGCGGACTGCGCGTGTCGGAGCTGACGCAGATGAAAACCGTCGAGATCGGCCTGAACGAAGGCGTTGCGCGCGTGGTTGGCGGCAAGGGCGACAAGGAGCGGCTGGTGCCTTTCGGCATGCAGGCCAGCGACTGGCTGCGCCGCTATCTGGGGAGCGCGCGCCCTGCCCTTCTTGCCGGCCGCGCGTGCGACGCGCTATTCGTCACGCAGCGTGGCGAGGGCATGACGCGTCAGGCGTTCTGGCACCTGATCAAGCGCCATGCGCGCGATGCCGGCATTACCGCGCCGCTGTCGCCGCATACGCTGCGGCATGCGTTTGCCACGCACCTGCTGAACCACGGCGCCGACCTGCGCGTGGTGCAACTGCTGCTTGGCCATGCCGATATCTCCACTACACAGATCTACACCCACGTGGCGCGCGAACGGCTGCGCGAACTGCACCAGCAGCACCATCCACGCGGGTAAGACGAGCCGGGCTCGCCCCTGGCGCGACGAGAAGCGACAATGAGCAAAGCGAAACATATCTCCGAAACCCCGGCCACGCAGTTCCTGCGCCGCCACAACGTCGCCTTCGGCGAGCATCCGTACGACTACGTGGACCACGGCGGCACCGGCGAATCCGCCCGTCAGCTCGGCGTGCCGGAGCACGATGTCGTCAAAACGCTGATCATGGAAGACGAGCGCGCGCAGCCGCTGGTCGTGTTGATGCATGGCGACTGTTCGGTCTCCACCAAGAACCTGGCGCGCCAGATCGGCTGCAAGAGCGTGCAGCCCTGCAAGCCCGAGGTCGCGCAGCGGCACAGCGGCTACATGGTGGGCGGCACGTCGCCATTCGGCACAAAGAAGCGCATGCCCGTCTATGTCGAGTCGACGGTACTGGCGCTGGAGAAGATCTATATCAACGGCGGCCGGCGCGGCTATCTGGTCAGCCTGGACCCGAAGCTGCTGACCACGCTGGCCGATGCGAAGGCCGTGGAATGCGCGCTGCCTGACTGAACCGCCCGCGCCGCTCGCGGATATTGGGGAAGTCACGGTCGTGGCGACCCCGCCGCCGCGCTACAATCCCGCCAATTCCAGACAAGGCAGTCACTGCCGCGCGTATCCCCTCATGGCCAACCTGCTCTTCGCCCTCGCCGCCTACCTGATCGGATCGGTGTCCTTCGCCGTCGTCGTCAGCAAGGTCATGGGCCTGCCTGATCCGCACACCTACGGTTCCGGCAATCCCGGCGCAACCAACGTGCTGCGCACCGGCAACAAGAAGGCGGCGATTTTCACGCTGATCGGCGACGGGCTCAAAGGTTGGCTGGCGGTCTGGCTGGCGAGCCGCTTCGGGCCTGCCTACGGTCTCGATGACAATGGCCTGGCGATGGTCGCACTGGCCGTGTTCCTGGGCCACCTGTTCCCGGTGTTCCACCGCTTTGCCGGTGGCAAGGGTGTGGCCACTGCGGCGGGCGTCCTGCTGGCGATCAACCCGATCCTGGGGCTGGCCACGCTGGCGACCTGGGTGATCATCGCGTTCTTCTTCCGCTATTCGTCGCTGGCCGCGCTGGTCGCGGCGATTTTCGCGCCGGTCTTCTACGTGCTCATGGAAGGCATCGACGCCATGGCCGGCGCCGTGCTGATCATCGCCATCCTGCTGATCGCGCGCCACCGCCAGAACATTGCCAAGCTGCTGACCGGCAAGGAAAGCCGCATCGGCGAGAAGAAGAAGGTCTGAACGCGTTCCCTGGAGCGCGGGTGATCAGGCTGCCTGCGCCATCGACACCGGGAACTGCATCTCCACGCGCAGGCCGCCTTCGGCTCGGTTGAGGAGCGACAACCTCCCTCCCGCCTGCCGCACCAGGCGATCGACGATCGCCAGTCCGAGTCCCGAATGCGCGTTACCACCGCGTGCCGGATCGAGCCGCACGAACGGCAGTGTGACGCGTTCCATGTCAGCGTCCGGAATGCCCGGTCCCTGGTCTTCCACCGTAAGGCAGAAGCCTTCGGCCGTACGAGAGGTCGCCACGCACACCGGCGCCTGGCCGTAGGCGTAAGCATTGTCGACGAGGTTGCCGACGATGCGGTCGAGCTGCGTCGCGATCATGCGGAAGCCCTCGCCGGCATTGAGCGACAGCACCACCTGCCGTTCCTGCTCGGCCAGCGACGCCGCGAGCTCGTGGATACGCCGATCCACCGGCACCGGCCGCGCCGTCGGCTCGCTGCTTTGCGCAAAGCTCAGGAACTGCTCCACGATCGCCGACATGGATTCGACATCGCGCGTGACGCCTGCCGCGGCCTTCGGGTCGGACAGCATCTCGGCACGCAGCCGCAACCGTGCGAGCGGCGTTTTCAGGTCGTGCGCGATGCCGGCCAGCATGGTGTTGCGCTCCTGGTCGATACGGGTGAGGTCCGCCACCATGCGGTTGAAGCGCTCGATCAGCTGGCGCAGTTCATGCGGCCCGCGTTCGCGCAGCGGCGCCACCGGCTGCTGGCGTGAAAGCTGCTCGGCCGCGGCCGCCATATCGCGCACGGGCCGCTGGATCTGCCATGCAATCAGCAGTGCAAAGATGATGGCGACGCCCACCACGAGCATCACGCCCGGCACCAGGCGGTTGTCGGGCGGCGGATTGTGGACCCACAGGATCGGCATCGCGATCCAGTTGCTGCGCGTCGGCAGTTTGATCCACAGCCGCGGCGTGGCTTCGTCTTCGACCCGGATCTCGGTGCCCTGCGGCAGCCGCGTGATGAACTGCTCCACGAGCCGTCGCGAGCGGCCCTTGGGTACGACGGTATGTTGTTCGGCACTGGCCTCGCTGGCCACTTCGACCAGGCTTGGCAGCGGCACGGGCGGGCGCGCGTCGAGCGCGCGCTGGATGCTGGCGAACTGGAACAGCATCTGCTCGACCGAATAGTCGACCTGCTGCTGGCGCCGGTCCATGCGCAGGATTGCCAGCCACGAGAAATGGCTGATCACCAGCACGGCGGCAATCAGCAGTGCTATGCGGCCAAACAGGGTATCAATACGCAACTTCATGTCAGGACTCGTCATTGCCGCCCTGCCGCCGGACGGGCGACAGAGGCGACAGGCGTTACTGCGGAATTTCTTCGGCTTCGTCCGGTACGAACGTGTAGCCGCGTCCGCGCACGGTCTGGATGTAGCGCGGGCGCTGAGCGTCTTCGTCGAGCAGCCGGCGCAAGCGCCAGATCTGCACATCGATGCCGCGGTCGCTGATGCCGCTGGCGGTGCCATACATCAGCTCGACAATGCGCTCGCGCGAGAGCACTTCGAGCGGATGCATCAGCAGCAGCTTGAGCAGCGCGAATTCTGTGTCGCTGATCGACAGCACCTGGCCCGCTCGCTGCAGCGAGCGCTGGCGGAAGTTCACGCGGAACGGCCCGAACGCGATCGATTCGCGGTCTTCCGGTGCGGCCGCCGGCCGTGCGAGCTTGCGGCGCAGCACGGCATTGATGCGCGCGAGCAGCTCGCGTGGCGAAAACGGCTTGCCAAGGTAATCGTCGGCGCCGATCTCGAGGCCGACGATGCGGTCGATCTCGTCGCTGCGCGCGGTCAAAAGGATCACCGGAATGTCGTCGTTCTTGGCACGCAGATTGCGCAGTGCAGTCAGTCCATCGACCTTCGGCATCATCAGGTCCAGCACGATCAGCGCCGGGCGCTCGCGCTCGAGGCGCGCCTGCAGGCCGTCGCCATCGTGCAGTACCGAGACCGCAAACCCTTGCTGGGTCAGGTACTCGCGCAGCAGATCGCGCAATTCAGGGTCGTCGTCGACGACAAGGATCTGGGTGGGCTGGTTCGTTCGCATAGGCACATGATAGTCAGGCTGGCCGCTGTCCTGCCGAATCCGGCTCGCGGCTTTGTTTCTGGAGATTACACAGGCGGGGCTGGTAATTCTCTGTAATAAACGCGGGCTTCGCGGAAACACGTGCATCCGGCGTCTCACATTATCCTTGCGGCATGGCAGGTTCAGAACCCGGTTCTTACTCTGCCGCGGCCAAACCCACAAGGCCGCTGCCCGCTTGGGCAGAACCCCACGCCAGATGGGGCGAGTGCCGCACCTGATGCGGCATACTGCAGCATCGCCGCGCCCACGACGGCGCGAAGAACGCCGGCGCATTGCGCGCCGCTTCCAGGATTCCGGAAATGCCCAACCCCGAACAAGGCCAACAACAACCTATCCCGCCGTCCCGCCCGCCGGAGGTCCCCGGCCCGGCCGGTTCGCCACGGCGCAAGCTGATCGCCGCGGCCCTCGTCGTACTGCTTGCCGGCGGCGGCTGGTACTGGTACAGCCATCGCGGCGCCGGTGCGGACGCACAGGGGACACAGGGCGCGCGCGGGCCCGGCGGGCCGGGGGGCGCAAGTGGCCCGGGCGCCGGTGGCCGCGGCGGGCCGGGCGGCCCCGGTGCCCCGCGCTCACCGGTGGTCGTGTCCACGGTCGCGCAGCGCGACATGGACGTGACCCTGAACGGCCTGGGCAACGTCACACCCGTGTCCAACGTCACCGTGCGCGCCCAGGTGTCGGGGCCGCTGCTCAAGGTGCTGTTCAAGGAAGGCCAGATGGTCAAGGCCGGCGACGTGCTCGCGGAAATCGACCCGCGTCCGTTCCAGGCCGCGTTCGACCAGGCCGTGGGCCAGCTCGCGCGCGACCAGGCGCTGCTGCAGAACGCACGGCTGGACCAGAAGCGCTACCGCACGCTGCTGCAGCAGGATTCGATTTCCAGCCAGCAGGTCGATACGCAGGATGCGCTGGTGCGCCAGTATGAAGGCGTGGTCAAGACCGACCAGGGCAATGTGGACAATGCGCGGTTGCAGCTCGGCTACACCAACGTCGTGGCGCCGGTGTCGGGCCGCATCGGCCTGCGCCAGGTGGATCCCGGCAATATCGTCAATACGTCGGATACCAACGGCATTGCGCTGATCACGCAAATCCAGCCGATTGCCGTGCTCTACACCATTCCCGAGGACAGCCTGCCCGCTGTGCTGAAAAAGCTCAATTCGGGCGAGAAAATGCCGGTGCAGGCCTGGGACCGCCAGATGCGCAACCAGCTTGGCGACGGCACGCTGCTGACCACCGACAACCAGATCGACACCACCACCGGCACGGTCAAGATGAAGGCCATCTTCCCGAACGCCGACGGCATGCTGTTCCCTAACCAGTTCGTCAATGTGCGCACGCGCGTGGACACGCTCAAGGACGCGACCGTGATCCCGGTCGCGGCCGTGCAGCGCGGACAGCAAGGCACCTTCGTCTACGTCGTCGACGACAGCAGCAAGGTCAGGGTGCAGGTCGTCACGCTCGGTCCCAGCGACGGCAACCGTACCGCTGTGCTCAAGGGCGTGGAGCCCGGCCAGCGCGTGGTAGTGGACGGCGCCGATCGCCTCAAGGAAGGCATGACCGTGGAAGCTGTGGACCCGGCCGCCCGCGCGGCCCAACTCGTGCCGGCCAGCCAGCCGCGCGGGCGCGGACGCCGCCGCGATGGCGGCAGCTGGGGCGGCGCCAGCGGCGCTCAAGGAGAACGTGGAGAGCGCGGCGCCAGCGCGCCGCAGGGTGAACATCGCCGCCAGCGCGAAGGTGCCGGGTCCGGCGCCGATGCGAGCGGCGCCGCGGCCGAGGCTCCTGCTCCCCGCCGCCAGCCGTAAGGAATCCGCATGAACCCGTCACGCCTCTTCATCGAGCGCCCGGTAGCCACGGCGCTGCTGATGCTGGCCATCCTGCTCTCGGGGCTGGTGGCCTACCGGCTGCTGCCGCTGTCCGCGCTGCCCGAGGTGGACTACCCCACCATCCAGGTCACCACGCTCTATCCGGGCGCGAGCCCCGACGTGATGACCTCGTCGATCACCGCGCCGCTGGAGCGGCAGTTCGGGCAGATGCCGGGGCTCAAGCAGATGTCGTCGTCCTCGTCGGGCGGCGCGTCGGTGATCACGCTGCAGTTCGAACTGACGCTGCCGCTGGACGTGGCCGAGCAGGAGGTGCAGGCGGCCATCAATGCCGGCAGCAACCTGCTGCCGTCGGACCTGCCGATGCCGCCGGTCTACAGCAAGGTCAATCCGGCCGACGCGCCGATCATGACCATTGCGATGACGTCCGACACGCTGCCGCTACCCAAGCTGCAGGACATGGTGGACACCCGCGTAGCGGCCAAGATTTCGCAGATCCAGGGCGTGGGTCTGGTCACGATCAGCGGCGGGCAGCGCCCCGCCGTGCGCATCCAGGCGAACCCCACCGCGCTCGCGTCGCTGGGCATGTCGATCGATGACCTGCGCACAGCCATCGGCGCGGCCAACGTGAACGGCGCCAAGGGCAGCTTCGACGGCCCGGCGCGCGCTTCCACCATCGACGCCAACGACCAGCTGCGTTCGGCCGACGAGTATAAGCAGATCATCATCGCGTACCAGAACGGCGCGCCGATCCGCATTACCGACGTCGCCGAGATCGTCGACGGTCCCGAAAACAACCGGCTGGCCGCCTGGGCCAACGGCAACCCTTCGATCATCCTCAATATCCAGCGCCAGCCGGGCGCCAACGTGATCGAGGTGGTGGACCGTATCAAGACGCTGCTGCCGCAGCTGCAGACCGCGCTGCCGGCTTCGGTCCACGCGCAGCTCATGACCGATCGCACGACGACAATTCGCGCGTCGGTGCATGACGTGGAATTCGAGCTGTTCCTGGCCATCGCACTCGTGGTGATGGTCATCTTCGTGTTTCTGCGCAACGTCTCCGCCACCATCATCCCCGGTGTGGCGGTGCCGCTGTCGCTCGTCGGCACGTTCGGCGTGATGTACATGGCCGGCTTCTCGATCAACAACCTGACGCTGATGGCGCTGACCATCGCCACGGGCTTCGTCGTTGACGACGCCATCGTCATGATCGAGAACATCATGCGCTACATCGAGGAAGGCGATTCCCCGATGGAAGCCGCGCTCAAGGGCTCGAAGCAGATCGGCTTCACCATCATCTCGCTGACGTTTTCGCTGGTGGCTGTGCTGATCCCGCTGCTGTTCATGGGCGATGTGGTCGGCCGCCTGTTTCGCGAGTTCGCGATCACGCTGGCGGTGTCGATCCTGATCTCGGCCGTGGTGTCGCTGACGCTCACGCCGATGATGTGCGCGCGGCTGCTGCGCCATGTGCCGGAAGACCAGCAGTCGCGCTTCCACAAGGCGACCGGGCGTTTCTTCGACAACGTGATCCACCGCTACGGCGTGGCGCTCGAATGGGTGCTGGATCGGCAGAAGGCAACGCTGGTGGTCGCTGTCGCCACGCTGGTGCTGACCGTGCTGCTGTACATGCTCGTGCCCAAAGGCTTCTTCCCGGTGCAGGACACCGGCCTGATTCAGGGCATCACCGAAGCCACGCAGACCACCTCGTTCCAGGCCATGGGCATCAAGCAGCAGGCCGCGGCGAAGGTGGTCGCGGAAGACCCTGCTGTGGCGAGCGTATCGTCGTTCATCGGCGTGGACGGCTCCAACACCACGCTCAACGCCGGGCGCATGCTGATCAACCTCAAGCCCAAGGGCGAGCGCGATTCGATCGACGTGGTCTCGCAGCGCCTGCAGCACGCGGTGGAAAAGCTCGGCGGCATCTCGCTGTACACGCAACCGGTGCAAGACCTGACGATCGAAGACCGCGTCGCGCGCACGCAGTACCAGTTCACGGTGGAAGACCCCGATCCGCAGAACCTGGCGACGTGGGTGCCGCGCCTGGTCGAGCGCCTGCGCCAGGAGCCCGAACTGCGCGATGTCGCCAGCGATCAGCAGAACAACGGCCTGCGCGCCTACGTAGACATCGATCGCGACGCCGCCGCGCGTTTCGGCATCACGACTGCCGTGATCGACAGCGCGCTGTACAGCGCATTCGGCCAGCGGCTGGTATCGACCATCTTCACGCAGTCGAGCCAATACCGCGTGGTGCTGGAAACCATGCCCGAGTTCCGCAAGGACCCGCAGTCGCTCGCCGAACTGCGCCTGCCCTCCTCGTCCGGCGGACAAGTGCCGCTGGGCGCGTTCGCGCGCATCAGTGAACGGACGGGTCCGCTCGTGATCAACCACCAGGGCCAGTTCCCGGCCGCGACCATCTCGTTCAACCTGGCGCCGGGCGAATCGCTGGGCGCCGCGGTCGACAAGATCACCAAGGTGGAAAACGAGCTGGGCCTGCCGATCTCGATGCAAACCGAGTTCCAGGGCGCCGCGCTGGCGTTCCGCGCGTCGTTGTCCAACACGCTGTGGCTGATCCTGGCCGCCGTGGTGACGATGTATATCGTGCTGGGCGTGCTGTATGAAAGCACGATCCATCCGGTGACCATCCTGTCCACGCTGCCGTCGGCCGGCGTGGGCGCGCTGCTGGCGCTGCTGCTCGCGGGGCAGGACCTCGGCATCATCGCGATCATTGGCATCATCCTGCTGATCGGTATCGTCAAGAAGAACGCGATCATGATGATCGACTTCGCGCTCGAAGCCGAGCGCGAAGGCGGCATGGCCCCGCGCGAGGCGATCTTCCAGGCCTGCCTGCTGCGTTTCCGCCCGATCCTGATGACCACCATGGCCGCACTGCTCGCGGCACTGCCCATGATGCTCGGCACCGGCATCGGCTCGGAACTGCGCCGCCCGCTCGGTGTGACCATGGTCGGCGGCCTGCTCGTGAGCCAGGTGCTGACGCTATTCACCACGCCGGTGATCTACCTGGCCTTCGACCGCGTGGCTTTCCGCCTCAAGGACTGGCGCAAGCGCCGCTTCGGTGATCCGGAAGAAGGCGGCACCGATGAAGGCGATCCGTCGTCAGCGGGGCCGCGATGAACCTGTCCGCCACCTTCATCCACCGGCCGGTCGCGACGGCGCTGCTCACCATCGGCATCTTGCTGGCGGGCCTGGCGGCGCTGCGGCTGCTGCCGGTGTCGCCGCTGCCGCAGGTGGATTTCCCGACCATTTCGGTCTCGGCATCGCTGCCCGGCGCTAGCCCCGAGACCATGGCCGCCACGGTGGCCACGCCGCTGGAACGCGCGTTGGGCACCATCGCGGGCGTGACGGAAATCACGTCGAGCAGCTCGCTCGGCTCGACCCGCGTGACGCTGCAGTTCGACCTGTCGCGCGACATCGACGGCGCCGCGCGCGATGTGCAGGCGGCCATCAATGCGTCGCGCGCGACGCTGCCGACCAGCCTGCCGAACAACCCGACTTACCGCAAGGTGAACCCGGCCGACGCGCCGATCATGATCATTGCGCTGACGTCGCCGACCATGACGCGTGGACAGCTCTATGACGCGGCGTCGACCATCCTTTCGCAGAAGCTGTCGCAGGTGGAAGGCGTTGGCCAGGTAACGATTGGCGGTTCGTCGTTGCCGGCGGTGCGCGTCGAACTGAACCCGACGGCGCTGAACAAGTACGGCATCTCGCTCGAGGATGTGCGCAATACCATCAGCGCCACCAACGCCAACCGGCCGCTGGGCACGGTCGAGAACCGCACGAACAACTGGCAGGTCTACGCCAACGACCAGGCGATGAAGGCGAGCGACTACATGCCGCTGATCATCCGCTACGCCACGCCGGGCACGTTCTCGTCGGCATCGGCCGGCGCGCTGATCGCCAGCACCGCGAATGCGACCGCAGTGGGCGGCGTGAGCACCAAGGTCGTCAACGGTGTGACCGTGACCACCATCACGACCAGCAGCGGCACGACCACCGTCACCAGTGGCGCCACGGGCGGCAACAACACGACGAGCGGTCCCAATTCCTTCGCGGTGCCCGTGCGCCTGCAGGACGTGGCAAGCGTCGTCGACTCGGTGCAGGACATCCGCAACGCGGGCTCCGCCAACGGCAAGCCGTCCGTGCTGCTGGTGCTCAACCGCTCGCCGGGCGCGAACATCATCGAGACCGTCGACCGCGTGCGCGACATGCTGCCAACGCTGCAGAAGATGATCCCCGGGGCCATCTCGATGGAAGTGATGATGGACCGCACGCCGACCATCCGTGCGTCGCTGCGTGAAGTCGAGCACACGCTGATGATCTCGGTGGCGTTGGTGATCATGGTGGTGTTCCTGTTCCTGCGCAATGTGCGCGCGACGTTCATCCCCAGCGTGGCAGTGCCGGTTTCGCTGATCGGCACGTTCGGGGTCATGTACCTGGCGGGGTTCTCGCTGAACAACCTGTCGCTGATGGCGCTGACGATTGCCACCGGCTTCGTGGTGGACGATGCGATCGTGGTGCTCGAGAACATCTCGCGCCATATCGAGGAAGGCATGAAGCCGCTGGCCGCCGCGCTGCGCGGTGCCCGTGAAGTCGGCTTCACGGTGCTGTCGATGAGCCTGTCGCTGATCGCGGTGTTCATTCCGCTGCTGATGATGGGCGGCATTGTCGGACGCCTGTTCCAGGAATTCGCGATCACGCTGTCGGTGTCGATCCTGGTTTCGCTGGTAGTGTCGCTGACGACCACGCCGATGATGTGCGCACGCCTGCTGCGCACGCCTGTGCCCGAGGAAGAACGGGGCCGCTTCTTCCGCGCGAGCGAACACGTGTTCCGCTGGCTGCATGACAGCTACGCACGCACGCTGGCCGTCGCGTTGCGCTACAGCGCGGTCGTGTGGCTGGTCCTGCTGGCCACCGTGGCACTCAATGTGTGGCTCTACGTGATCGTGCCGAAGGGCTTCTTCCCGCAGCAGGACACGGGCCGGCTGATCGGCTTTATCCGCGCGGACCAGGCTACCTCGTTCCAGGCCATGCAGCCCAAGCTGGACAACTTCATCCGGATCGTCCAGTCAGATCCGGCGGTGGAGAACGTCACCGGATTCACCGGCGGTTCGCAGCGCAATACCGGCCAGATGTTCGTCACGCTCAAGCCGCTGTCGCAACGCAAGGAAAGCGCCGACGCCATCATTGCGCGATTGCGCGTCAAGCTGTCCAAGGAGCCGGGCGCCAACCTGTTCCTGCAGGCCGTACAGGACATCCGTGTCGGCGGTCGGCAGAGCAGTTCGCAATACCAGTTCACCCTGCAGTCCGACGACCTGCAGGTGCTGCGCGACTGGGAGCCGAAGGTGCGCGCAGCGATCTCCAACATCAAGGGCATCGAAGACGTCGACACCGACACCAACGACAAGGGCCTGCAGACCTCGGTCATCATCGACCGCGACGCGGCATCGCGCCTCGGCGTGACGGCGCAGCAGGTCGACGCCGTGCTCAACGACGCGTTCGGCCAGCGCCTGGTATCGACCATCTACAACCCGCTCAACCAGTACCGCGTCGTCATGGAGCTGAGCCAGGAGTACCTGCAGGGACCGCAAGCGCTGCACGATATCTACGTGGTCACGGGCAACGGCCGCCGCGTGCCGCTGTCCGCGTTCGCCTCGGTGATGCCTACCAGTACGCCTCTGGGCGTGAACCACCAGGGCCAGTTCGCGGCGTCGACGATCTCGTTCAACCTTGCAGAAGGCTTCTCGCTGTCGCAGGCCACCGATGCGATCAAGCGCGCCATGGCGCAGATCGGCGCGCCCGAGACGCTGCAGGCGAACTTCCAGGGCGGCGCCAAGGCGTTCCAGGACTCGCTAAAGAGCCAGCCGATCCTGATTCTCGCTGCGATCATCACGATCTACATCGTGCTCGGCGTGCTGTACGAAAGCTACGTCCATCCGCTGACGATCCTGTCCACGCTGCCCTCGGCGGGCGTGGGCGCGCTGCTGGCGCTGCTCGCGTTCAAGACGGAGTTCAGCATCATCGCGCTGATCGGCGTGATCCTGCTGATCGGCATCGTGAAGAAGAACGCGATCATGATGATCGACTTCGCGATCGATGCGGAGCGGCGCGAAGGCCTGTCCCCGCGCGATGCCATCCACCGCGCCTGCCTGCTGCGCTTCCGCCCGATCCTGATGACGACCATGGCGGCGCTGCTGGGCGCGATACCGCTGGCCATCGGCCGTGGCGACGGTGCCGAGCTGCGCGCGCCGCTGGGCATCTCCATCGTGGGCGGGCTGGTGGTGAGCCAACTGCTGACCCTGTACACCACGCCGGTGGTCTACCTGACGCTGGATCGCTGGCGCCTGAAAGTGAAGGCCTGGCGCGAACGCCGCCGCGGCAACCCGCACGGCTCCGCACCGGCTGCCGGCACCGAATCCTGATGATGAAGATGAATCCGCTTTCCCGTTTCCTCTCCCTTGGCGCCGTGCCGCTGGCCTGCGCGCTCCTGCTCGCCGGCTGCGCCGTCGGCCCCGATTACCAGCGGCCCGACGCGCCGACATCGCCCGCTTTCAAGGAAGCCCCCGCCGACGCCGAAGGGTGGACCGGCGAGTGGAAGACCGCCGAGCCGCAGGACGCGCACGCCCGCCCACAATGGTGGCAGGTATTCGGCGACAGCCAGCTCGACGGGCTGATGTCGCAGGTACAGATCTCGAACCAGAACATCAAGGCCGCCGAGGCGCAGTACCGGCAGGCGCAGGCATCGCTGCAGGCAGCGCGGGCCGGCTTCTTCCCAACCGTCGATGCCCAGGCCGGCGTGTCGCGCGCGCGCGGCGCAAGCGGCAATACGATCAGCGGCCAAAGCGTCACACTCGGCGCCACGTGGGAACTCGACGTCTGGGGTCGCGTACGTCGCCAGGTGGAAAGCAGCGAAGCGAACGCGCAGGCAAGCCAGGCAGACCTTGCCTCGACGCTGCTGTCGACGCAGGCAACGCTCGCGCAAAGCTATTTCCTGCTGCGCATCGCCGACGCGCAAAAAGCGCTACTGGACCGCACGGTGGCGGACTACGCGAAATCGCTGCAGCTGGTCCAGAACCAGTACAAGGCCGGCACGGCGCAAAGGTCTGACGTGCTGCAGTCCGAAACGCAGCTCAAGAGCGCGCAGGCGCAGCAGCTCGATATCCAGATCACGCGCGCGCAGCTCGAACATGCGATCGCCGTGCTGATCGGCAAGCCGCCTGCGGAACTGTCGGTCGGGCAGGCTGATTTCGCTTCCACGCCGCCGCGTGTGCCGGTGGCCGTGCCGTCGCAGCTTCTGGAACGGCGGCCGGACATTGGTGCGGCCGAGCGTCGGATGGCGTCCGCGAATGCGCAGATCGGCGTGGCACAGGCTGCGTACTATCCGACGCTGTCGCTGTCCGCCAGCGGCGGGCTG
The DNA here is from genome assembly GCF_057073735.1 of Cupriavidus sp. C1SS-2L. Lineage (NCBI taxonomy): Bacteria > Pseudomonadati > Pseudomonadota > Betaproteobacteria > Burkholderiales > Burkholderiaceae > Cupriavidus > Cupriavidus sp. C1SS-2L. Next base: position 616,130 of record NZ_CP172708.1, on the reverse strand, counting down.
ACTGCGAGCACGCTTGCGCGCTGGGTGTCGCTGCCCGACAGGATCTGGTCGGTGGGTGCCGGGCTGGCTGGGACGCTGTTTGATGGTGGGCTGCGCAGTGCTGCGAAGGCGCAGGCGGTGGCGGCCTATGACCAGACCGTGGCCAACTATCGGCAGACGGTGTTGGGGGCGTTCCAGGAGGTTGAGGACAACCTTGCTGCGCAGCGGCTGCTGGAGCAGGAATCGGTTGTGCAGAATGATGCGGTACGGGCGGCGCGGGAGGCGTTAGCGCTCGTCAATAACCGGTATCGCGCCGGCACCGCCAGCTTGCTTGATGTGCTGGTCGCCCAGACGACGGCTTATACGGCGGAGCGGACTGCGTTGACCCTGATGGGACGCCAATACACCGCTAGCGTGGTGCTGATCAAGGCGCTCGGCGGGGGGTGGCATCAGGGGGATGGTGGGGTGGAGACTGTGGGACAGCGGTGATTTGCGTGGTTATCGTTCTTGGCTAGTGCCGCTGTTTCGCCGGCGTAGCCGGCGACTTACTTCTTGTCCGAGCGACAAGAAGATGGTGTGAACGCGCCCTCCCATCACTTCACCCCACTCGGCCGCGGCAAGACCTGCCCACAAATCCTGTCCCTTAACCACCGGGCCGCCTTCCCAGCCGGCCGCTGCTTGAGCCAGACAAGCTCCATCGCCACCGGCCAATCCTGTTCCTGAAACGCCAAGGGCGGCGATACCAGTTTCGCCGCAGCGGGCGAGTTCGCCACGACGTGCCACGGCACAAAGGCCCAGCCAAGTCGGCGTTTGACGAGTTCGACAATCACCCACTGGCTTTCCACCCACCACACATCGGAGGCCACCCGCAGCCGCATCTTTTCCTCGCTGTCGGTCCGCGTAGCGACCATCAGCTGACGGTAGCGCTTGAGCTCTTCCCAGTCGATCCGCTGGCCGCCAGCCAGCGGATGATCGGGCGCACATACCAGCTGCATCGGCACCCACCCGAGCGCGTGAAAGCCGAGCGCCGGCGGCAGGACCTCCTGTCGCCACATGATGCCGAGGTCAGCGCCGCCTTCCAGCACCAGCCGGCTGACGTCCTCCATCAGTGGAAACAGCAACTCCAGCTCGACGGCGGGAAACAGGCCCGAGAATTCTTCCAGCAGCCCGCCAAGCGTTTCTTCCGGATAGAGTTCGTCCACAGCCAGGACAAGGCGGGTCTCCACGCCCTCCCCGAGGCTCATGGCCACGCCGCGAAAGTGCTCGCAGCGCTCCAGGATCACCCGCGCCTCTGCCAGCAGACGCTCGCCGACCGGCGTCAGTACGGGATAGCGACCAGTACGGTCGAACAGCGCGTTGCCAACGTCGATCTCGAGATTGGCCACCGCCGCGCTGATGACCGACTGCGCCTTGCCGAGCCTGCGCGCAGCGGCAGAGAAAGAGCCGGTTTCGGCTGCCGCGGCAAAAGCCTGCAACTGGTCGATGGAAAGCGACATGATGGATGCTGCGGATGATGTATCGGATTTTGCGATACTACCTAACTTGGCAATCCCGTCAAACCAGATAGACTCCATCCCATCGCTTCATTTGCAGGAGAGTCTCATGCGCAACACCCGTGACCGGATCCGCCACGCCATTGGCTTTGAAGTCATCGGCCTGCTGGCGTTTGCCCCGCTCGCGAGCTGGGTGTTCGGGTACGAGCTGCACCAGATGGGACTGATCGGCGCGGTGGCCTCGCTGATCGCCGCCGGCTGGAACTATCTCTACAACCTGCTCTTTGACAAGGCCATGCTTCGGTTCACCGGGCAGTTGCGCAAGTCGGTCATTGTGCGCGTTCTGCACGCCATCCTGTTCGAACTGGGGCTGCTGATCGTATTCCTGCCGTCGGTGGCGTGGTACCTGGACATCAGCCTGCTCGATGCACTGATCATGGATATCGCCGTAGCCGGCTTCTACATGGTCTACGCGCTGATCTACAACTGGCTGTATGACATCGTCTTCCCGGTGCCGTCGCTGAAGGCAAAGCCGGAAGGCGGCACCGCGCTGGGCTGACCCGCCGGCCCGCGCACGCGGGCATTTCCCCATCCATTGGCGGCTTGTCCGGCCCCTCTCAAATAGTTATACGCCATAACAAATTTTGAGCTGATTGGACAGACGAACGCGCGCCACACGGCTTTGCCGATATCGGACAGGTCATTCCGCGCGCCGAACTGAAAGCCATTGCACTGCGCTCCAAGCGGCTCGCGCGCTTCGATCCGCAGTCGCTGCAGGCGAGCCGGCGCTGAGCCACGCGGCAACAACGACAACGATGGCCCCGCCACATGACACCCCTGCAAAACCACTATGGCTTTGACCAGCGCGGGCGCGCTATGCTCACGCTCGGGAATGGCAACTGGAAGCTGCTCAAATGAGCCCTGACTCGTCGGACGCCGCCGCTGGCACATCGAAGGTCACACGGTCCGCGCGAACGCTGCGCAAGCCGGCCGACCCGCTTGCAGCCGAGCCCGCGGCGGGAGGTGCAGGCGCCGAAGGCGGCTTCGATCCGCATGTGCCGGATATCGACTACGGCGTGCTCGACAGCCTGATCGGCTATGCCATCCGCCGCGCGCAGATCCGCATCTACGAAGATTTCGTGGCGTCGCTCGCGCAATGGCAGATCACGCCGCCACGCTTTTCCGCGCTGGTGATCATCTCGCGCAACCCCAAACTGAAGCTGACCGAACTCGCGCATATCCTCGGCATTGCGCGGTCCGGTGCGGTGTTGCTCGTCGATGCCTTGCAGGAGATGAGCCTGGTCGCACGGCGCCCTGCCCCCGGCGACCGCCGCGCCTACAGCCTGGTGCTCACGCCTGCGGGCAAGCGCACGCTGGCGGCGGCGAAGCAGGCCGTCATCGCCCATGACGCGCACGTGGCCTCGGCGCTGACCGAACAGGAACAGGCCACGCTCAAGTCGCTGCTCGCGCGCCTGGCGCCGCCGCGCCCGGAGTAGCCGCAGGCCGGTCTGACTGAACCATCAGCGCCGGCACGCGTGTCATCCGTCAGCCACCGGCCATGCGTTAACATGGCCGCCATGCCAAAAAGAATCACCGTATTTTGTGCGGCAGCCCTGCTGCTCGCCGCCACCCAGCCGCCCGTTCTGGCCCGCCCGGCCAAGGCGATCAAGACTTCCGCCAGCGCGCGGGCGGATGGTGCGCTCGTACGCGCCGGCTTGCCGGCCCCGGTCGCCACGGCGCTGCAGCGCGCGCACGTGCCGGCCAGCGCGGCCAGTTTCTATGTCGTGAAAATCGGGGCGCCGCAGGCGCGCGCAAGCTGGAACGCGCAGCAGCCGATGAACCCCGCTTCGACCATGAAGCTGGTCACCACGTTTGCCGGACTGCAGTTGCTGGGCCCCGACTACCGCTGGCAGACCTCGCTCTATGCCGACAGCCAGCCCGCCGGCGACGGGACGGTCAACGGCAATGTCTACCTGCGCGGACGCGGCGACCCGAAGCTGGTGCCGGAGGAAATGGCCAAGCTCGTCGCCACCGCGCGCGCGGCCGGCGCCACCACGATCAATGGCGACCTGGTGCTTGACCGCAGCTTCTTTGCCGATGGCCTGAACGGCAACGGCACCATCGATGGCGAGGTCCAGCGCGCGTACAACGTCAGCCCCGACGCACTGCTGTACGCGTTCAAGACGCTGTCGTTCACGCTCACCCCCAACGATGCCAGCCAGACCGTGGCGGTCTCGGTCACGCCGGCGCTCGCGCAACTGCGCCTGGACAACCGCCTGACGCTGACCAATGGCCGCTGCGGCGACTGGCAATCGAGCGCCACGCCGACCGTGGCGCCGCAGGCCGACGGCACGGTGCTGGCGTCGTTCTCGGGCAACTATTCGAGCGACTGCGGCGAGCACGTGCTCAATATCGCGGCGCTGTCGCATGCCGAGTTCACGTGGGGCGGCTTCGTGGCCGAGTGGCAGGCCGCGGGCGGCCGTTTCACGCACGTGCCGGCGATGCGCAGCGGCTCCGTCCCGCGCGGCGCGGTGCTGCTGGCGCGCCACTACGGCCAGCCGCTCGGCGCGATCGTGCGCGACATCAACAAGTATTCGAACAACGTGATGGCGCGCCAGCTGTTCCTGACCATCGGCGCGGAGATGGATCGCAGCGGGCCGGCCAGCACCGCGCGCTCCACGCGCGTAGTGCAGCGCTGGCTGAGCCGCCAGGGCCTGGATATGCAGGGACTGGTGCTCGACAACGGCTCGGGCCTGTCGCGCGACGAACGTATCAGCGCCTACGACATGGCGCGGCTGCTGCAGCAGGCGGCCGCGAGCAACGTCGGGCCGACGCTGGTCGATTCGCTGCCGATCCTGGGCGTCGACGGCACCTTGCGCAACCGGCTCACGCGCGCCAACGCCGCCGGCAATGCTTACCTCAAGACCGGCACGCTGCAGGACGTACGCGCGCTGGCCGGCTATGTCGATGCGCTCAATGGCGAACGTTACGTGGTGGTGAGCTTTATCAACCACCCGAACGCCTCACAGGCGCAGGAAGCCCATGATGCGCTGATGCAGTGGGTGTATCGCGGCGCACCCTGAAGCACCAGCGGCACGGGGATGCGCAGGCCGGCGTGGGCGCCGGCCAACGCCGCCCGGGAACTTGTTAAGTATCTACTTACCAGCGCCGCGTCCGACCCTATAATGGTGCGATGCCGGCAGCCCCCGCTGCGCCGGCCCTGTCTGCGCCTAGGCCGCGCCTAGTCGTCGCATCCCCCGACATTGCCCATGACTTCCCCACAACCCTCGGCCTGGTTGCGACTCTGGCATCGCTTCGCACCCGCCGAACGGACCGCTTTTATCGAAGGCGTCCGCTTCTTCGCGCCATCCCTGCCCGCCGTATTCTCGTGGGGCCTGGTCACCGGGGTGGCGATGAGCAAATCCGTGATGACGGTGCCCGAGGCCATCGGCATGTCACTGCTGGTCTATGCGGGCTCGGCCCAGCTCGCCGTGCTGCCGCTGTTCGCGGCAGGGCTGCCGTTATGGACGGTGTGGCTGACCGCGGCCATCGTGAATCTGCGCTTCGTGATCTTCAGCGCGGCACTGCAGCCGCACTTCAGCTACATGCCGCTCTGGCGGCGCACGATACTCGGCTCGTTCAACGGCGACCTGCATTTCGTCTATTTCATGCAACGCTACAGCACGCCGGGCTATGAGGCGGGCAAGGAAGGCTATTTCTGGGGCATGGCGCTGTCGAACTTCGCGATGTGGCAGACGTCGTCGATCATCGGCATCGTGCTGGCCAGCCTGTTCCCGGACAGCTGGGGACTGGGACTGGCGGGCACGCTGGCCCTGATCCCGGTAATGATCGCCACGATCAATTCGCGTTCCACGCTGCTGGCGGTGGTGGTGTCGGCGATGCTCGCGCTGCTGTGCTTCGACCTGCCCTACCGGCTGAGCCTGGTGGTGGCCGTGATCGGCGCCATCGCGGCGGGCATGGCCAGCGACGAACTGGCCGCGCGCGCCACGCTGCGGCGCATCCACAGCCGCAAGGCGGCAGGCAAGGCCGCCACTCAGGCCGTGCCTGCCTCGCAGGCAGGACAGGGAGACCAGGCATGAGTCACACCGATATCTGGATTGCGCTCGCCGGCATGGCCGTGGTCACCATCGTCACACGCGCGCTGTTCCTGATGGCGGGCGAACACGTGACGGTGCCGGACCGGCTCCAGCGCGCGCTGCGCTATGCGCCGGCCGCGGCGCTGGCGGCCATCATCCTGCCGGATCTGATGACCTGGCACGGGCATTTCACGCTGTCGCCGTCCAACTACAAGCTCGTGGCGGGCGCCGCCGCGGCGCTGTTCTATCTGTTCACGCGCCGCATGGTGGGCATGATCGCCGTCGGCATGGCGGTCTACACCGCGCTACGGCTGCTCGCCTGACTCCGCATTCCCTGCCCCCAGCACCACGCCGAGGCGCGTGAGCAGGTGCGCAAGCTGTGCCTGCGTGCCGGTGCCGGTCTTGGTGAAAATCGATTTGAGCTGGGTGCGACTGGTCTCGCGCCGGATGCCGAGCTGCTCGCAGGCCTCGGGCAGGCCGATGCCGGTGGTCAGCAGCATGGCCAACCGGATCTCGGCGGGCGTGAGGCCATACAGTTCCCGCAGCACGCCGCCAATCCCCATGGCCGGGGCCCCGGCCTCGTGCACGGCAACCAGCACGGCCGGATGCTGCCAGTCGACCGCGAGATGGTGCGCCGCCGGCAGCGGCAGCACCACGACCTGGGCCTCCCGTCCGCCGGGGCCGGTGGCGCGCAGTGCCTGTGCCGGCTGGGCAACGGCCGGGTCGTTGGCGGCCCGCAGCACGTCCGGAAACGCCCGCGACAGGCGCCATTCGTCAGCCTTGGGATTGCCGGCCGCCCCGACGGCGCCGACCGCCGCCACGGGAAGCAGCGTGCGGGCCCACGCCTCGCCGGCACGATTTGCAATCAACACCTTGCCGTCCTCGGCAAAGACGATCACCGCGAATGGCAACCGTTCCAGCAGTTCGGCCGAGACATGCGCAAGCGTCGATACCTGGCGCGTGCGGTCGCGCAGCGCAATGGCGTGGCGCACATGCGGAATGGCCCAGTCGAGCGCGCGTGCGTCCTCCTGCGAATAGTGCGCGCGACCTTGCGGCCGCTGCAGCGACAGGAAGACTTCGTAGTGCGGCTGGCGCTCGATCAGGCAGGCCATCAGCGACGACATGCCGAACTGACGGAAGAACTCGCCATAGATCGGCAGGCTGCGCATAGCCTGCTCGCCAAGCTCGCGCGAGTCGATGTACCAGTTGCCCACGGCCAGCTGCGATACGAATGGGATCGCCGGGTCCACGGCCTCGTAGTAATCGCGGTAGGCCGCCACTTCTTCGGGCACCGGGTTGACCACCTGGTTGACCAGCACGCGGTCGCGCACCGTATCGCGCACCACCAGCGCGGCATGCATGCTGCCGCTGGACTGGCATAGCGCGGCGAGACTGCGCTGCCAGGCATCGGCATCGAAGATGCCCTGGTAGAGCGCCCGAATCGTCTCGTGCATCTCGTCTTCGTTCATTGCCTTCCCTTCTTTTTCTTTTTTCAGGGCAATTGCCGGGCTACTCAGTCCCTTCCAGCGCCGCCGCCAGCCGCGACAGCAAATGCGAAAGCTGCGCCTGGCTGCCTGTGCCGGTCTTCTGGAATACGGACTTGAGCTGGGTACGGGCGGTTTCGTGTCGGATGCGCAACTGCTCGCTGGCCTCGGGCAGGCCCTGGCCGCCGGCAAGCGCGGTAGCCACGCGGGTCTCCGCCGGCGTCAGGCCGTACAACTCGCGCAGGACCGTGCCCAGCATCGGCGGAGGCGTGCCGTCTTCATGGACGACGACGAGCGCAGCAGGCTCCTGCCATTCGGTGGCGAACGCATGCGCGGGCGGCAACGGCAGCACGATTACCTGCGCGCAGTTGCCTTGGCTATCGGCGGCGCGTGCGGCCTGCGCCGCGGCGGCACGCTGCGGATCGCACGCAGCCTGCAGCATGTCGCCGAACGAGCGCGACAGCGTCCATTCGGCCACCTTGCCGGCCGGGTCCAGGCGCCGCGCCCATTGCTCGCCGGCGCGGTTGCTCATCAGCACCTGGCGCCGCGGCGACATGACCAGCAACGCGAAGCTCAGGCGCTCCACGACCTGCGACGACAGGCTGGCCAGCGCCGACAGGCTCTGCGTGCGGTCGCGCAGGGCCATGGCGCCGCGCATGTGCGGGATCACCCAGGACAGGCCACGTACATCGTCGGTGGAGAACACCGGTTGCGACATGGCGCGCTGCATCGAGAAATAGACTTCGTAGTGCGGCTGGCGCGCGACCAGGCAGGCCACGTAGGAACGCAGGTCGAACCGGTTAAAGAAGTCGCGGTAGAACGGATGGCGCGACATAGCGCCTTCGCCGAGGTCGCGCGCGTCGATATACCACTCGCCCGGCTTCATGCGCGGCGCGAACTGCTTGGCCGGATCGATCGACTGGAAATCGGATTCGTACTCGCTGAAAAGCTCCACCACCGGGTTGACGATCTCGTTGACGGTGACCTGGTCGCGCACTGTGTCCCACACCATCATCGAGGCGTGGGCGGTACCGGCCATCTGCGTCAGGGTGTGCAGGCTCTTCTGCCACGCCCCAGGGTCAAGAATGCCCTCGTACAAGCCACGGATCGCTCCGTGCATGTCCGCTTCGTTCATCTGCAATCCCCTGCATTCACGACGAATTGTCCGCCCCGGCATGCTTGTGGCTCGCCCGGGCAGGCTTATTGTTATGGCCGCTTCACACCGGCTCTGTCAGTCTGCGTGTCTGCCATTGCAGACTTTACATACATTAACCCACTCGGGCCGCAAGCACGACATACCCCTCACCCCGCTTTCGTGGGGATCGGCGCGGGCCGCAACACATTACGGCTCGCCATTGTGCCGAGTCAGGCACAGCCGTCGTTGCGCCCGGTCCCAAACCGGCTAAGCAATGACTGCGATCAGGTAAAATGATTGTTTCCCCGAAATTTCAGCGAAATCTCGCGCCATCACACCGTCATGACCTCCGTCCTGCGTCTATCCGACCTCATCTCCCAAGGCAAAATCTCCGGCAAGCGTGTTTTTATCCGCGCCGACATGAATGTGCCGCAGGATGACGCCGGCAATATCACCGAGGACACCCGCATCCGCGCTTCGGTGCCGGCCATCGAGGCCTGCCTGGCTGCTGGCGCCGCCGTGATGGTCACGTCGCACCTGGGCCGCCCGACCGAAGGCGAGTTCAAGCCGGCCGATTCGCTGGCGCCGATTGCCACGCGCCTGTCCGAACTGCTGGGCAAGCCGGTGAAGCTGGTGCAGAACTGGGTCGATGGCGTGGAGGTCGCTCCGGGTCAGGTGGTGCTGCTGGAAAACTGCCGCGTGAACAAGGGCGAAAAGAAGAACAGCGACGAACTGGCGCAGAAGATGGCCAAGCTGTGTGATGTGTACGTCAATGACGCGTTCGGCACCGCCCACCGCGCGGAAGCGACCACGCACGGCATCGCCAAGTACGCGCCGATCGCCTGCGCCGGCCCGCTGCTGGCCGCCGAGATCGACGCGCTGGGCAAGGCGCTGGGCCAGCCGGCGCGTCCGCTGGTCGCCATCGTGGCCGGCTCGAAGGTCTCGACCAAGCTGACCATCCTGAAGTCGCTGGCCGACAAGGTGGACAACCTGATCGTCGGCGGCGGCATCGCCAACACCTTCATGCTGGCCGCCGGCCTGAAGATCGGCAAGTCGCTGGCCGAAGCCGACCTGGTGGCCGATGCCAAGACCATCATCGACATCATGGCCAAGCGCGGTGCCTCGGTACCCATTCCGGTCGACGTCGTGTGCGCCAAGGCGTTCAGCGCCACCGCCGCCGCCACCGTCAAGGACGTCAAGGACGTGGCCGACGACGACATGATCCTCGACATCGGGCCGAAGACCGCCGCGCAATTGGCCGACCAGCTCAAGGCTGCCGGTACCATCGTGTGGAACGGCCCGGTGGGCGTGTTCGAGTTCGACCAGTTCGGCAACGGCACCAAGGTGCTGGCCGAAGCCATCGCCGATTCCAAGGCATTCTCGATCGCCGGCGGCGGCGACACGCTGGCCGCCATCGCCAAGTACGGCATTGCCGACCGCGTGGGCTATATCTCGACCGGCGGCGGCGCGTTCCTGGAGTTCCTGGAAGGCAAGAAGCTGCCCGCATTCGAAGTGCTGGAGCAACGCGCAGCAGGCTGAGGCCGCGCTGGCCCGCGTCCGGACAAGGATCCCCCGCCATGACCCGCTCCACCAAGATCGTCGCCACCATCGGCCCCGCTTCCAGCTCGCTGGAAGTGCTGACGCGCATGATTGCCGCGGGGGTCGACGTGGTGCGGCTGAATTTCTCGCACGGCACCGCGCAGGACCATATCGACCGCGCCACGCTGGTGCGCGAAGCCGCGCAGGCCTGCGGGCGCGAAGTGGCCATCATGGCCGACCTGCAGGGCCCGAAGATCCGCGTGGGCAAGTTCGAGAGCGGCAAGGTCACGCTCAAGCCGGGCGACCCGTTCGTGCTCGACTCGTCGTGCCAGCTCGGCAACCAGGAACGCGTCGGCCTGGACTACCAGGACCTGCCGCGCGACGTGGGCCCAGGCGACCTGCTGCTGCTCAACGACGGCCTGATCGTGCTGGTCGTGGACCGTGTGCTCGGCACGGAGATCTTCACCACCGTGCGCATCGGCGGCGACCTGTCGAACAACAAGGGTATCAACCGCCAGGGCGGCGGGCTGTCGGCGCCGGCGCTGACGGCCAAGGACATGGACGACATCAAGACCGCCATGGCCCTGGGCGCGGACTATGTCGCGGTGAGCTTCCCGAAGAACGCCACCGATATGGAAATGGCGCGCCAGCTCGCAGCGGTCGCAGGCCAGCCGTATGGCCGCAAGGCGCGCATGATCGCCAAGATCGAGCGCGCCGAAGCGATCAACCCGGGCGTGCTTGAAGAAATCCTGCAGGCGTCTGACGGCATCATGGTCGCGCGCGGCGACCTGGCCGTGGAAGTCGGCAATGCCGCGGTGCCGGCACTGCAGAAGCGCATGATCAAGCTCGCGCGCGAGGCCAACAAGCTGACCATCACCGCCACGCAGATGATGGAAAGCATGATCGTGAACCCGGTGCCGACGCGCGCCGAGGTGTCCGACGTGGCCAACGCCGTGCTCGACGGCACCGACGCCGTCATGCTGTCGGCCGAGACCGCCGCCGGGCGCTATCCGGTCGAGACGGTCGAGGCCATGGCCGCAGTCTGCATCGAAGCCGAGAAGTCCGAAGTCGTGCAGCTTGACACGGACTTCCTCAATCAGACCTTTTCGCGCATCGACCAGTCAGTGGCAATGGGTGCGCTGTTCACCGCCTATCATTTGCAGGTGAAGGCGATTGCCGCACTGACCGATTCGGGCGCGACTGCGCTGTGGATGAGCCGTCACCGCATCCACGTGCCGATCTACGCGATGACGCCCAACGTGGCGTCGCAGCGCAAGATGCAGCTGTACCGCAACGTCGTGCCGCTGCCGCTTGACGCCAGCACCGACCGCGACACCGCGCTGGAGCAGGCCGAAGAGCTGCTGCTCGCGCAGGGCGTGGTGCAGCGCGGCGATTTCATCGTGCTGACCATCGGCGAGCCCATGGGCCAGCCCGGCGGCACCAACACCCTCAAGATCGTCAGGGTGGGAAGTTGAAGCCATTTGTGCGGCGGCGGGCAGAAGCACTACGGCAAGCGGTGCAAAAGGCGCTGCGCCGCAGGCTTGGCCCGCGCCAGCAGAACAAGATTCAGAGACACACCATTTACCTTCAGGAGTTTTGACATGCCACTCGTATCGATGCGCCAGCTGCTCGACCACGCTGCCGAAAACGGCTATGGTCTGCCGGCATTCAACGTGAACAACCTCGAGCAGGTCCAGGCCATCATGCAGGCGGCCGACGAGGTCAACGCCCCGGTGATCATGCAGGCCTCCGCAGGTGCCCGCAAATACGCCGGCGAACACTTCCTGCGCCACCTGATCGAAGCCGCGGTCGAAGCCTACCCGCACATCCCGGTGGTGATGCACCAGGATCACGGCCAGTCGCCGGCGATCTGCCAGGCCGCGATCGACCTGGGCTTCTCGTCGGTGATGATGGACGGCTCGCTGCGCGAAGACGGCAAGACTCCGGCCGACTACGAGTACAACGTCGACGTGACCCGCAAGGTCGTGCAACTGTCGCACGCGATCGGCGTGACCGTCGAAGGCGAACTGGGCTGCCTGGGCTCGCTCGAAACCGGTGAAGCCGGCGAAGAAGACGGCATCGGCGCCGAAGGCAAGCTGGACCACTCCATGCTGCTGACCGACCCCGAGCAGGCCGCCGACTTCGTCAAGGCCACGCAACTCGACGCGCTCGCCATCGCCATCGGCACCTCGCACGGCGCGTACAAGTTCACGCGCAAGCCCACGGGCGACATCCTGGCGATCAACCGCATCAAGGAAATCCACGCGCGCATCCCGAACACCCACCTGGTGATGCACGGCTCGTCGTCGGTCCCGCAGGAACTGCTGGAAGAAATCCGCAAGTTCGGCGGCGACATGAAGGAAACCTACGGTGTGCCGGTCGAGGAAATCCAGGAAGCCATCAAGTACGGCGTGCGCAAGATCAACATCGACACCGATATCCGCCTGGCCATGACCGGCGCGATCCGCCGCTTCTTCGTCGAGAACCCGAGCAAGTTCGACCCGCGCGAATACCTGAAGCCGGCCCGCGAAGCCGCCAAGCAGGTTTGCAAGGCCCGCTACATCGCCTTCGGCTGCGAAGGCCAGGCCGGCAAGATCAAGCCGGTGTCGCTGACCGATATCGCCAGCCAGTACAAGTCGGGCAAGCTTGCCCAGGTTGTGCAGTAATGTCCCCTGACCGCCATCCGCGCAAGCGGAAGGCGGTTTGACGTTCCGGCCGCCGCGGCAGCATTCAGTGCCCGGCGGCTTCGCCGTTTTATCGGAACCACCATGTCCAACGCTCTCTACCAGTCCTCCATCTCTTCCCTGCCGCTGCTTGGCCACGGCAAGGTGCGCGACAACTACGCCGTCGGCGAAGACAAGCTGCTCATCGTCACCACGGACCGCCTGTCGGCCTTCGACGTCATCATGGGCGAGCCGATTCCCGACAAGGGCCGCGTGCTGAACCAGATGGCGAATTTCTGGTTCCGCAAGCTCGCGCATATCGTGCCGAACCACGAGACCGGCGTTGCTGCCGAAACCGTCGTCGCGCCCGCAGAAGTGGAACAGGTCAAGGGCCGCGCCGTGGTGGTCAAGCGCCTGAAGCCGATCCTGGTCGAAGCCGTGGTGCGCGGCTACCTGGCTGGCAGCGGCTGGAAGGACTACCAGGCGACGGGCAAGGTCTGCGGCATCGAACTGCCGGCCGGCCTGCAGAACGCGCAGAAGCTGCCCGAACCGATCTTCACGCCGGCCGCCAAGGCCGAGATGGGCGAGCACGACGAGAACATCTCGTTCGGCGAAGTGGAAGAGCGCATCGGCATCGCGCTGGCCCGCCAGATGCGCGACATCTCGATCCGGCTGTACAAGGAAGCGGCCGAATTCGCCGCCACGCGCGGCATCATCATCGCCGACACCAAGTTCGAGTTCGGCCTGGATGAAAACGGCACGCTCACGCTGATGGACGAAGTGCTGACCGCCGATTCGTCGCGCTTCTGGCCGGCCGATTCGTACCAGGTCGGCACCAACCCGCCGTCGTTCGACAAGCAGTTCGTGCGCGACTGGCTTGAAGCCGTGCGCATCGACGGCAAGCCGTGGCCGAAGACCGCGCCGGCGCCAAAGCTCCCGGATGACGTGATCGAAAAGACCGCCGCCAAGTACCGTGAAGCGCTGACCCGCTTGACGGGTGAAGAACTCCAGTAAGCCCGGAGAACAAGACGTGAGCAAGCAAGAAAAGCCGGTCGTCGGCGTCGTAATGGGCAGCAGTTCCGACTGGGACGTGATGCAGCACGCCGTGGCCATGCTGAAGGATTTCGGCGTGCCGTTCGAGGCACAGGTCGTTTCGGCGCACCGCATGGCCGACGACATGTTCCGCTATGCGGAGACCGCGCGCAGCCGTGGCATCCGCGCGATCATCGCCGGTGCCGGCGGTGCCGCGCATCTGCCGGGCATGATCGCCGCCAAGACCATCGTGCCGGTGTTCGGCGTGCCGGTGCCGTCCAAGTACCTGCGCGGCGAGGACTCGCTGCTGTCGATCGTGCAGATGCCCAAGGGCGTGCCCGTCGCGACGTTCGCGATCGGCGAAGCCGGCGCGGCCAATGCGGCGCTGCATGCGATCGCCACGCTGGCCACCACCGACGACGCGCTGGCCAGCGCGCTGGAAGCATTCCGCGCCAGGCAGACCGAAGCCGCGCGCGCGATGACGCTGCCGCTGTAATCCATCGCGCAGTAACCCCCGGAAACCACGGAACCGAGCAATGCCGACCGATATCCATCCCTACCTCTCCGAAGCCCACACGCCGGAGTCGCGCGCCGAATTTGGCGTCGACAACCCCAGCGCGCCCATCCTGCCCGGCGCCTGGCTCGGCATGCTCGGCGGCGGTCAGCTTGGCCGCATGTTCACGCATGCGGCGCAGAGCATGGGCTATCGCGTCTGCGTGCTCGACCCGGACCAGGACAGCCCTGCCGGCTCCGTGGCCGACAAGCATATCTGCGCACCCTACACCGATGAGGCCGCGCTCGCCGAGATGGCAAAGCTGTGCCAGGCCGTCAGCACGGAATTCGAAAACGTGCCATCGCTATCGCTGGACCGGCTCGAACAGCTAGGCGCCTTTGTCGCGCCGCGCGGCTATTGCGTGTCGATTGCGCAGAACCGCATCGGCGAGAAGAAGTTCTTTGCCTCGTGCGCCGAGCGTACCGGCGTGCCAACCGCACCGCACTGGGTGATCCAGCACGATGCGGATGTCGACCAGTTGCCCGACACGGTGCTGCCCGGCATCCTCAAGACCGCGCGGATGGGCTACGACGGCAAGGGCCAGGCCCGCGTGAAGACGCGCGAAGACGTGCGCGCGGCATGGAAGGCCATGCAGCACGTGCCATGCGTGCTCGAGCAGATGCTGCCGCTGGCCTACGAGGTCTCGGTGCTGGCCGCACGCGCCGCCGATGGCAGCACCGCCACCTGGCCGCTGGCCGAGAACGTGCATCGCGACGGCATCCTGTTCTCGACGGAGATGCCGTCGGCCAGCGTGTCGGCCGACATCGCCGACCGCGCCCGTGCCGCCGCCGCGACCATCGCCACGGAAATGGGCTATGTGGGCGTGCTGTGCATCGAATTCTTCGTGCTCACCGACGGCTCGCTGATCGCCAATGAAATGGCGCCGCGTCCGCACAACTCCGGCCACATCACCATGGACGCGTGCGAGACCAGCCAGTTCGAGCAACAGGTGCGTGCCATGGCCCGCCTGCCGCTGGGCAGCACGCGCCAGCATTCGGCCGGCAAGATGCTGAACCTGCTTGGCGATGTATGGTTCGAGTTCGGTTTGGAGCGCACGCCGGCATGGGATGAAGTGCTGGCCCAGCCCGGCGCCAAGCTGCACCTGTACGGCAAGAGCGACGCGCGCCCGTCGCGCAAGATGGGCCATGTGAACTGCATTGGCGAGCATGCCGAGGCCGCCGCGCAAGCGTTCGATGTCGCTGCGAAGGCGCTGCACATCCCGCTCTGATCCAATCTGACCCTATCCGTCTCGCCCGCTTCAAGGAACACGATGTCGCGCATGCCCACGGCCGCCGAACTGGACGAAGCCGTCCGCCTGCTGGAGGCCGGCCAGCTGGTCGCCTTTCCCACTGAAACCGTCTACGGGCTCGGCGCCGACGCCGAAAGTCCGGAAGCGGTCGCGCGCATCTTCGCGCTCAAGGGCCGGCCGTCGAACCATCCGGTCATCGTGCATGTGGTTGACGGCGCCGACATCGGCTACTGGGTCGACGAGGTGCCCGAAGCCGCGACAAAGCTGATCGAAGCGTTCTGGCCGGGCCCGCTCACGCTGATCCTCAAGCGCGCCTCGCACATCCACGCGGCAGTGGCCGGCGGCCAGGACAGCATCGGACTACGCTGCCCGTCGCACCCCGTCGCGCAGGCACTGCTGTCGCGCTTCAAGCGCGGCCGCGGCGGCATTGCCGCGCCTTCTGCCAACAAGTTTGGCCAGGTCAGCCCGACCACTGCGCAACACGTGCGCGACGAATTCGGCGATGCGGTCTATGTGCTGGAAGGCGATGGCGTGGAAGTCGGCATCGAATCGACGATCGTCGATCTTTCAAGGCTCGACCAGGGCATCGGCCCGGTCCTGCTGCGACCGGGTGCGATCACGCCAGCGATGATGGCGAAGGTGCTCGGCGAAGCGCCGCTGCCGCCTGATGCCGCGGCCCCCCGTGCGTCGGGCACGCTGAAGGCTCACTACGCTCCGCATACCCCGCTGGTGCTGGCTGACGCGGCCGAGCTCGCGGCACAACTGGCCTCGCTTGCTGCCGATGCCCGCGTGGCGTGGGTAGGACGTGCCCCGATCGAAGATCCGCGCTGCACGTGGGTGCAGGCGCCTGCGGATGCCACCGCCTATGCGCGGGAACTCTACCGACTGCTGCGCAAGCTGGACAAGCAGGGCTTCACGCAGCTGGTGTTTGAGCCGCTGCCAGAGGGGCATGAGTGGGCTGGGGTCAGGGATCGGCTGCAGAGGGCCGCAGCCGCGTTCGGGGGATAGGCCTTCCTGGCTCTTCGCCTGAGCAGTACCGACTGCTATGCGGCAGTCCAGAAAGCCCTCCAGCCGTTCGCCAGAAGCGCCATATACACGCGACACCTCCACTGAAATTCAGCCTTTTCCTCAGCGACTTTAGGAATTTGTCGATTCCAAACGCGCCTTATCGGCGCTATACGCATGGATGCGCCCCCTTCTCAGGCAATGAAGGAGCATCCCATGCATCGACACATCCGGTACAACCTCGTACAAGGCGACAAGACCACCGCTAATGGCATAGTGGTTGGCGCCAATGATGCCCGAATGACCCAGATGGGCGTACCCCTAGCCCTGGAGGGCGACGCCGTCTGGTGTCCCGCCTGCAAGACCACGGGACATATCCTCTGCATCGGTCCACGGCACAGTAATTCATTCCATGGCAGAAAGGACGCACTCGAAGGCGATCTCTGTGTCTGCCGGTGCGATCCCTCGCCGCGGCTGATTCACTCCATGACGGGCATGTCCCACGTCCTGACGCACGACGAGCTTGTTGCGCAAGGGTTCGCCAAACATCCAGTACAAAGCGATTTCCCGGGAGAGTCCGGGCACTACGACGAGGCGGTCCATCTGTCCGCCGGCGCTGAACCGGCCTGCCTTGCCGGGCTGCCGTTCTTCATTGAAACCGCTGATGGCCGCCGATTTAGTGGGAAACTCGACGCGACCGGGCAGATGCCCCGCATCGCCACGGAAAGCCTCGGCGCTTACGAGATTTTTTGGGGCGATGATGCCCTGGCGCGAGGCTGACCATGCCGACGCAATCCTTACCTGCCGCCGGCGCCCGTACGATCCGGACAAACCCCGTTGCTGGCTCGACCATCAGTCTGAAAATTCAGCCAGTTACCTTCCGACAACTGTGGGACAACTACGTCACAGGCAAGCCCTATAGCGATCCGGAGAGGACTCGCACCAATCAGTGCGCCATCCGGCTCAGCGCGACCCTGCATCGCATCGGCATCGACATGAAGTCCTTTTCCCAGAAGAACGTCAGGCCGGGCCGGGGGAAATCAACGCTCGGGCGCATCCTTCTGGATGGAAAACCGACCGCTACGCGTGCGGACGAAATGGCTCAGTGGTTGTGTCTGAAGCCGTTTGCGGGATTACCGGAAAGGCCCGATGTGGTGACTGGGCCGGACTGGCACGACAAGGTGAGGGGCCGGACCGGGATTATCTTCTTTGGTGAATACTGGCAGCGCCATGATGAATCGGCCGATGCGGCAACAGGGGGGCATATCGACCTGTGGAATGGCGCCACGCTCACGGCAAATGGCCTCATCGGCGCCTTTCACAACTTTCTGAGATTCCGTGTAGGCATCCGTAGCATTCGTCGTACGTACGCCGATCTGGGCAAGGCAAGAGTGATTTGGTTCTTCGAAATCAGCTAGCCCGATAGCCATGAAAGCAATTCTTGCAAGGACTTTCCTGCTCTTGATTGGCTTTTTCCTCGGCTGCCTGTTTGATCTTGTACCAACCTATGTGGAGGAAACGCTGAATATCTCATCATGCTCGGAGGGATGCCCTTCGTGGATTCAGGCAAGCGCCATCTTCCTATACCTGCTGACGCCATTTGCTCTTTCCTTCGCTCTGGCCTGGATGCGCACAGTTAGGCAATGGGCGGTCATCTTGCTCTTGCTGGCACTCGCGCATTGCTCATTAGCGTGGCTCAGCCATGCGTATCAGATCGGACTGCTGCGGCGGATCCTCTCCCACTTCTAATCGAGTCGCACACAAAGTCTCTTCGGTCATGGAAAGCACAGGGAATCCTTGCAACTACCTGACCAATGCCCGAGGAATTCCGCTGATCAGCCAATCATGAAGACATTCTTTGCGAAAACCATACTCTTCATCATCGGCTTTGGCCTGGGTTGCCTGATTGACCTCGGGCCGACGTATGTCGCAGGAGTATTGAAGCTCCACTCCTGTGCCGAAGACTGTCCGACGTGGGTCCGGGTCTACGCCATCGTGGCTTACCTGATTCCCCCCTTCGCTGCAGGCGCGGTGATGGCGTTGGGTCGGTCCGTGGGACAGCGGGCACTCTGGCTCCTGTGCATTGCGCTTCTTCCGCTCTCCTTGCTTCCCCTCGACTCTTTACGCCACAGCAAGCTGTGGAAGCAGATCTACCTCTTTTTGTCTTAGCCGCGCACCCAGCGCCCGACGCGCCCGCACCTTCGCGGGCGCGTCTCCTTCAAACCCCGATCAATCGATCGACGCCCCAACCGTCTTCACCACACCCGCCCACTTCTGGCGGTCCGCCTTCACCGTAGCCTTGAACTGATCGACGGTCTCCACGCGCGGCGTGTTGCCCGCATCGATCAGCTTCTGGCGAATCGCCGGGTTTTCCAGCGCAACCTTCACCGCGTCATTGATCTTGCGTGCGATCTTCGGGTCCAGGCCCTTGGGCCCGAAGAAGCCGAACCAGATCGTGCTGTTGAAGCCGGGCAGGCCGCTTTCGGAAATGGCCGGCACTTCAGGAATGACCGGCACGCGCTTGTTCGTGCTCACGCCAAGCAAGCGCACCTTGCCCGCTCGATATTGCGGCAGCACGCTCTGGACCTGGTTAAAGATGCAGCAGACCTCGCCCTTGAGCACGGCCTGCAACGCGTCGGGACCGCCCTTGTACGGCACGTGGACCATGTCGAGACCCGCGCGCGCATTGAACTCGGCGAACGCCAGGTGCGTGCCCGTGCCGTTGCCCGTGGACGCGTAGTTGTATTTGCCCGGATTGGCCTTGATCTTCTCGATGAACTCTTTGACCGACTTCACATCGATCACGGCCGGGTTGATGGTCAGCACGTTCGAGACTTCGACCAGCGGCGCGATCGGCGTGAAATCGGCGTCGGCATCGAACGGCAGGGTCTTGTACAGCGCCGGGTTGATGCCGTGCGTGGCGGCCGTGCCGAGCAGCAGTGTGTAGCCGTCCGGCTTGGCGTGGGCCACGACTTCCGAGGCCACGTTGCCGCCCGCGCCCGGACGGTAGTCGTAGATGATGGTCGTCTTGAGCGACTTCTGCAGCGATTCCTGAAGCGTGCGGCCCACCATGTCCACACCGGAGCCCGCGGTGAAACCCATCAGGATGGTCACTGGCTGCGTCGGCCATTCGCCTTGTGCAAGCGCGGGCGCGGCAATGGCGCAGGCCGCGGCGAGGCCAGCGGTCAGTTTGAGTGCGGAGCGGAAGGACAAACGCAGGGGCAGGCGGGACATAGGGGCACCGTCGTGGAAAGTGAAGGACAACGGCGCCATTACCATTGCGGGGACGACGCCATCACGGGCCAGGGTCTTGGCGCCCTGGGCCAAGACCACACGATAGCAATGTTCGCGGCAAAACCAAACGACCGAGTTCACTTGAAGGTATGCCGCGCCGGCATATGGTGTGATCAGTCGTATCGCGGCAACGCTCAGCGCCGCAGCAGCCCGACCAGTTCATCCACGTCGGGCAGCGGTGCGCCGATGCCCGACGCGGCTTCGTCATCGGCATCGAGCAAGCCGTCGGCCAGCGCGCGCTTGTCCTTGTGCAGTTCGACGATACGCTCCTCGATGGTCCCCGCGGTGATGAGCCGGTACACGGTAACGGGACGCTGCTGGCCGATACGATGGGCGCGGCCCATGGCCTGGTCTTCCGCGGCCGGATTCCACCACGGATCGGCGATGATCACGTAGTCGGCCGCCGTCAGGTTCAGGCCGAAACCACCGGCCTTCAGGCTGATCAGGAAGACATCGCCCTCGCCCGCCTGGAACGCGGCCACGCGCCGTGTGCGTTCGGCAGCTGGCGTGGCGCCGTCCAGGTACTGCAGCGCGAGTCCCGCTTGTTCGATGCCCTGCCTGAGCAATTGCAGGAAATCCACGAACTGGCTGAACACCAGCACCTTGTGGCCATTGGCCGCGAGTTCGCCGGCAAGGTCGACAAAGGTCCGCACCTTGGCGCCTGCCTGACCCACCTCCGGCGTCACGAGCCGCGCATCGCAGGCCGCGCGACGCAGCCGCATCAGTTGCGCGAGCACGTGGATGCGGGCCTCCGCCTGAAACTGGGCCTGTGCCACTGCCCTCGCGCGCGCGCCCTCGGGAGCGCCGCGCGTAGCCTTGCGCGCAGCTTCGACGCGTGCGAGCGCAGCTTCGGCCTGGGACTGCGCCTGCCGTCGCAATGCCTCGTAGTGCGCGGCCTCGACCGGTGCCGGCTCGACGCGGATGACAAGTTCGGTGCGCGGCGGCAGTTCGTCGAGCACCTGCGCCTTGGTCCGGCGCAGCACGAAGGGCGCGATCATGCGCCCCAGCCGCTGACGGACTTCTCGTGCGCCACTGCGCTCGATGGGGTTCGCGAAATGCTCGTTGAAGCGGGCCAGCGAGCCGAGCAAGCCCGGGTTGCAGAAACGCATGACCGACCAGAGTTCGGCCAGCCGGTTTTCGATGGGCGTGCCCGAAAGCACCATGCGGAATCCCGATGGCAGATCGAACAATGCCTGCGCACGGCGCGATGCGGCGTTCTTGATCGCCTGCGCTTCGTCGGCCACTACCGTGTGCCACTCGCGCGCGCAGAATGCCTGGCGCGCCTGCTGCAGCAGCGTGTACGAGACGATGACGAGATCGCCTGCGCCCGCCTGGGCCAGCAGGGCTTCGCGCTCGCCTTCGGCATAGACGTGCACATTGAGCGTCGGCGCGAAGCGTCGCGCTTCAGCGGCCCAGTTGCCGCAGACCGAAGTCGGCGCGATCACCAGGCCCGCGCCGCCGCCCGCGCGCGCCAGCAGCACCGCCAGTGCCTGCAGCGTCTTGCCGAGGCCCATGTCGTCGGCAAGACAAGCGCCGAGGCCTGCGGAGGCCAGCGTCATCGCCCAGCGGTAGCCGTCGTACTGGTAGGGTCGCAGCTCGGCGGCCAGATTCGGCGGGAGCGTGATATCGGTCTCTCGCGCGGTCCGCAATCGTGCCAGCCGCTGGCGGAAATGCGCATCAGGATCGACCCCCGCGCCGGCCAGCACATCGTCGAGCCATGGCGTAGCCATCAACGGGACGCGGATACCATCGGGGACCTGGTCGGCAACACTGGCCAGATCGCGTAGGCGGCCCCGCAGCGTGCGCGTGAGCGCAATGTACACGCCCTGCCCCATCGGCACGAAACGGCCCGCGTGGCTGCTGGTCCAGTCGATCAGCTTGCCAAGTTCCAGCACGAGCCCTTCGGCCACACGCAGCTCGCCAACCAGCCGGTACCACGTGTTGCGCGTTTCGACCGTCACGCTGAGTTGCGGCAGGTCGGCGGCGACCACGCGCATCTCCTTGCCGCGCGGCCACTCGAGCGCCTGCACGCCGGCCAGGCGCGGCAGCGCTTCGACCACGGCCAATGCGTCCTCGGGATCGTCAAGCACCCAGCTATGCTCGCCATCGGGCGGAGCCAGCGGGACGAGAAACGGCAGTTCGGCAAATACCTCGGCCACGTTCGCCAGTTCGGCATCGAGATCGCGCTGCGTCGCGAGCGTTTCGCCGCGCACGGTGGCCATCAGCCGCTCGCGGCCCGCGCCGGGCGCCAGACGTGGACCGAGCGGTCCGAGTGGCGTGACCACGAGCCGCAGCGCGATGCCGCGTCCATGCGGCGCCACCTCGGCGCGCAGCCGCGCTTCGGGCTCCAGTTCGCGCACGGCGCCGGTCGGGTCGGCCTCGACCTGGAAGTGCCCCGCCAGCGCGCGCAGCGTGCGGTCAAGTTGCGCGCGGCCGGCTTCGGGAATCGAAAGGCCATCGGCAACGAGCTGCGCGGCGCCTAGTTGCGCCGGCGTAAAGCGGATGACGCGCAACCGCTGCGGGCCATCACGCAGCACCGTGATATGGCGCAGCGCCTCGGCATCCTGGCGTGCCGCCGCCGGCAGGTAGGCTTCCATCGCGGGCGCTTCGCGCAGCGGCGGGTAGATCCGCAGCAGGTAACGGCCGTCGGTATGCACGGCTTCGAGCGCTGGCGTGCCTTCGGTCACTTCCAGCACCTGTTCCGGCGAACGGGCCAGCACGACCGCGGGGTGGCCCACCAGCGCCGCGATGGCGGCTGCGCGATCGAGCACATAGCGCCGGTTGTGCGACTGGTCGCGCCGGATGGCATGCGCCACGCGTGTATCCCATGCTGGCAGTTGCCCGTCCTCCGCCACGCGCGCCAAGGGCACCGGGCGCGGCTTGCCCCAACCGCGCGCGCCGCGGACCTGCTCCAGCGGCTCGATGGCGCCGACGGCACCGTCGGCGTCCAGGGTCAGTGCCCACAGCAGGCGGCGATCCGTTGCAATGCCCACGCCCTCAGCGCCCGCCGCCAGCCCTTGCAGGGCTTCCAGTGCCTGTTGCCAGGCGGGAAGGCTGCTGCCGGGGGCAGCATCGGAGCCGGGAAGGGTGGCGGATTGCACAGAAACAGGTCCGGAATCAGGAAATTGGGGAAGAACGACGCGAAAGCGGGCATTTTAGACCGCCTTTCGCGAGTTGCCGCGTTGGCACCCATGCCCCCGCAGCTTACAATGTATGCTTTTGCCGCACCCCGGATATCCGGCGGAACCGGCAAGCCAGACAAGAAGCGGCTGACGCCCGGCAAGGCGGCAGCACGACCGAATCCCGAAGCACGACACCCCGCAACACCATGACGCAAACCGCCACCATCGTCGAAATCGGCGCCGAAGACATTCCCCTGCACTGCCCCACGGCCAACACGCCGGCGTGGAACTACCATCCGCGCGTGTTCCTGGACGTGGTCGACACCGGCGAAGCCAAGTGCCCGTACTGCGGCACCGTGTACAAGCTCAAGCCGGGCACCGTGCTGAAGGGCCACCACTGAGCGGCCCACACGCTCCTGCAGCACTCCGACGCTCCGGGCCGCCTGGCGGCGCCCCGGGGCGTTGGCATTTCCGCCCGCCACTGACGGCGGGCAAGCTTCGCCCCACTCATGAAAAAAGCCCTCGTCATCGCCCCTGACCGGATCAGCGACGCCCTGATGGCCCAGCCGCTGCTCGGGCTGCTCAAGGCGCGCCATCCGCGGCTGGTCATCGACGCCCTTGCACCCAAATGGGTCGGCCCGGTGCTGGCGCGCATGCCGGAGATGGGCAGGGTCTTCCCGAGCGACCTGACGCACGGGAAGCTGCAGCTTTCGGCACGGTTCATGTTCGCCCAGCAGCTCAAGAACGAAGGCTACGACATGGCCTACGTGCTGCCGGATTCGCTCAAGTCGGCGCTGATTCCGTGGCTGGCAGGCATTCCGCTGCGCGTCGGCTATCGCGGCGAGTCTCGCTTTGGCATGCTGAACGTGCGCCATGCCAACCCGCCGCGCAACGGCCGCCCGGTCATGGCCGAGCATTACGCGCGCCTGGCGCTGCGGCCCGGCGCAAAGCCGCCGGCGGAATTGCCCGAACCGCGCCTGCGTACCGATGCCGTCCGGATCGCCGCCACGGCCGAGCGCTTCGGCATCCCGCCGCAGACACGCGTGATCGCGTTCTGCCCGGGCGCTGGCTTCGGCCCCGCCCGTCGCTGGCCTGCCGCGCATTTCGCGAAGCTCGCACAGATGCTGAGGCGCTCGTACCCGTATGCCCAGATGATCACGCTGGGCGCGGCCGCCGATGCGGACGCCGCTGCGGAGATCACGAGCGAAGCGCCGTTCGTGCGCAACCTGTGCGGCAAGACTTCGCTCGACGATGCCATCGACCTGCTCGCGCTGTCCGAAGCGGCCGTATGCAACGACACCGGCCTCATGCACATCGCCGCGGCGCTGAACCGCCCGCAAGTTGCGGTGTTCGGCTCGAGCGATCCGCGCCAGACGCCGCCCCTGTCACAGGCAGCGAGTATCATGTGGCTGCAACTCGAATGCAGTCCGTGCCTCAAACACGAGTGTCCCCTGGGACACATGCGCTGCCTGAAGGACATCGAGCCCGAAATGGTGTTCGTTGAACTGCGCAAGCTGCTGCACCGGCCCTGACCCCTGAAATCGCGACCATGCCCCGTTTTGCCCGTCTGTTCGATTCCGCGGAAGACATTGTCCAGGCCTTCCGCGAGGCCATGAAACTGCGCGATGCCGACGGCGCGCTGCGACTGTGGCTCGACGAAGACTCGGTCACCTGCGTGATGCCTGACGGGCAGCGCCTGATCGGCCATGAACACCTGCGCCAGGCGTTCTCGCAATTGCTCGAAGAGCAGCCGGTGCTGATCGATGCGATCGAGACCAGCAGCCATGCGTCGCTGGGCGTATCGATCTTCGACGTGACCGAGGCCCTGCGCTTCGGCACGGACCGCGTCGAGGCCGACCTGTACGTGCACACGACATACGTGCTGATGCAAAACCATGAGGGCTGGCGCCTCGCGCATATCCACTGCAGCCCGGCCAACGCCGTGCAGGTAGCCACCGTGGCCGCTGCCCCGGGGCAGGCCCTGCACTGAACGCAACACAGGCTCCGGGCCGTCGCGCCCGGCCCTTCGCACGACCGATGCCGGCATGACGCAGCTTCCGCACCATCGCCTGCCATCCACCACCCAGGCCGACGCCACGGGCCACGCTTATGGCGACAGCATCGCCATGCCCTGGTGGCTGCGTGGCGGCCACGCCCAGACCATTATTCCCGCGCGCTTTACGCGCCGTCCGCCGCGCGTGCACTTTCGCCGCGAGCGCTGGGACACGCCCGACCAGGACTTCATCGACCTCGACTGGACCACGCACGCGGTCCATGACGGCTCGCCGCTGCTGGTGATGTTCCATGGGCTCGAAGGCGATTCCGGCAGCCACTACGCACAGGCGCTGATGCATGCACTGCGGCCACGCGGCTGGCAGGGCGTGATCCCACACTTCCGTGGCTGCTCGGGCGAGCTCAATCGCGCGCCGCGCTTCTATCATTCCGGCGATTCCGCCGAGATCCGCTGGGTACTCGAACGCCTGCGCCGCGAACACTGCGCGGGTGACCGCAAGATGCTGGTGGTCGGCATATCGCTGGGTGGCAACGCGTTGCTGCGCTACCTTGGCGAACAGGGCAGCACGGCCGACTTCGTGACAGCGGCCGCGTCGATCTCCGCGCCGCTGGACCTGGCCGCCGGCGGCGCTGCGCTGTCAGAAGGCTTCAACATGCTCTACACGCGCATGTTCCTGCAGACGCTCAAGCGCAAGTCGCTGGCCAAGCTCGAACAGTTTCCAGGCCTGTTCGACCGGGACACCATGCTGGCCAGCCGCGACCTGTACGCGTTCGACAACGTCGTCACCGCGCCGCTGCACGGCTTTCGCGATACCAACGACTACTGGAAGCGCGCCGCGAGCAAACCCGTGCTCGGCGAGATTGCCGTGCCGACGCTGGTGCTTAACGCGCGCAACGACCCGTTCCTGCCGGCCCGGCACCTGCCCGGCCCCGCCGACGTCAGTCCGCAGGTCTGGCTGGAGCAGCCCGAACACGGCGGCCACGTCGGCTTCATGACACCACCTGCCGGCCTGCTGGCACAGTTGCCGCTGCTGCCGTTCAGCGGGCATATCGAATGGCTGCCCGCGCGGATTCTGCGCTTCTTCGACAGCATGGCCTGAAGCCGGCACATCGCTGCGCGCCAAGCGCAACAAGGAGACACCACGATGGATGAATCAGTCCGGCAAGCGATGGCGCGCTGGCCCAATGTGCCCAACTGCTACGGCTGGCTTGCGCTTGATCGCCGCGGACAATGGCGCTTGCGCAATGAATTCGCGCAGGAGCACGGCCTGTCGGGCGACCCCATCCGGCATGAAACGCTGATCGCATTCATCGCGCGCAACTACCTGCGCGACGAGCGCGGCGCGTGGTACTTCCAGAACGGACCGCAGCGCGTGTTCGTGTCGCTCGGCTATGCGCCGTGGATCGTGCGGCTGCATGAAGGCAAGCTGAGCACGACCACGCAGCGTGCGTTTGCCGTGCAGTCCTGTTTCGCCGACGAAGACGGCAATGTCGTTCTGGCCGGCCCAATCGACGGGGAAGATGGCCTGCACGCAGCGCTGCTGCATGACCATGACCTCGATCTTTTCAGCGGCGCAAGCGAATGGCATGGCGATGCGTGCGGCGCGGATCTCGGCATCTTCCGTCACGACGGACGCGACATTCCGATCGAACCGATTGCCGCCGCCGAAGTCCCGAAGCGCTTCGGCTTCGTGCGCGATCCGCAGCCGCCGGCCGCCTGACCGCGCCGCTCAGTTCGGCATGCCCTTGTTGTCCTGCTTTTCCTCGCGGTACTGACGCTGGAGCTGGTGCAGGCGCGCATCGACTTCGGACAACGTGTAGAAATCGCCATCGCCGGCCTTGCGCGCGATCTGCAGCTGTTCGATCGCGGCCTGGTAGGCGCCGTCCATCGCATACTTTTCCGCCAGTGCCTGGTGCTGCTGCACCCGCTTGCCCTGTCCGGCATAGGCCCGCGCCAGCATTTCCCACCACTCGCTGCGCGTGGTTTCCTCCCGTGTGCGTTCGCGCAGGAACGTCACCGCCGCGTCGAACTGGCCAGTGCCGAGCAGCGTATCCGCATAGGCCAGCGCCACGGCGTGCGACAGCGGGAACGCCTTCATCGATGCCGTGGCCTGGCTCATCGCTTCGGGCACGCGGCCCTGCTGGCGCGAGAGCTCGATCGCCATCACATCGAGCATGGGGCTACCCGACGTGGCCCCGGGAATGTTGCCGTACAGCCGGCGCGTTTCGGCCAGTTCCTGCTCGGCCGCCGGATAGCGGCCGAGGCGCTGCTCGACGAAGGCCAGGCCATAGTGCAGCGCCGGCGCGCGCAGCGCCGAGGCATTTGCCAGTTGCGAACGTATCGCCGCGCGCAGGTTCTGCAGTTCGCTGGGCGAGGTTTCCTGGATCACGCGTGCCCGCACGCGCGCGAACTCGTATTCGGGCGTATTGGGCACCTTGCGCGCCGACACGTGGCTGACGCGATCCTGCATGTCCGCAATCCGCTCGGAGGTGAGCGGGTGGGTCCGCACGTAGGACGGCACCGAATTCTCCGCCGTGCCCGACGCCCGCTGGAGCCGCTGGAAGAAATCCGGCATGCCCTGCGGATCGAAACCAGCCGCGGTCATGATCTGGAAGCCGACCCGGTCGGCCTCGCGCTCAGCCCCGCGCGAGAATGAAAGCTGGTTGGCGATGGCCGCGCCCTGCCCGCCCATCGCCAGCGCGGCCGCCGCATCGGGACTGCGCGTGGCCGCCAGGCCCGCCAGCACCATCGAGGCCAGCGCGATCCACATCGACTGGTCCTGCTGCGTGATGCCGCGTGCGATATGGCGCTGCATCACGTGGCCGATTTCGTGGCCGAGCACCGACGCGAGTTCGGATTCGGTCTCCGACTGCACCAGCAGGCCCGTATGCACGCCGATATAGCCACCCGGCAACGCGAACGCGTTGATGCTACGGTCACGCACGGCAAAGAGGTCGAAACCCGTGGCGAAAGTCCCCGCACCGGTCGATCCGGAGATGTTCTGCCGCCGTGCGGCCTGCACCAGCCGGTAGCCCAACGCATTCAGATAGTCGGACAGCAGCGGATCGGGCACATACTGCGGATCGCGCCGGATGTCACGGATGATGCGGTCGCCGAGGCGCTTTTCCATGTCGGGCGACAGCGCCGCGGTGGACGGATCGCCCATATCGGGCAATTGCACGCCGCCGGCATCGACAACGGCATTGTTGGTGCGCAGCCCGAACTCCGATTTCTGCCCTGCCCGCACGCTGCGGCTCAGGTTGTCGTAGACCTGATCGCTAGTTTCCACCGGCACGGTGGCCGCCTTGGCCGTGGTGCCGGATGGCGCAGCGGGCGCTGTTCCCTGCGGCCACGCCGGCGTCACCATGGTCAGCGCGATCACGGCAACCAGCGAACGGCGCCATGGCCCCGCATTCCGCGCGGGGCCAAGTGATGCCGGGCCGGCAGGCATGGCGCCTTGCGGTCCGGAAAGGCCGGCGGCGCCTGGCCTGCGAAGCAATGGGGTCTTGGGCATGTTGCTATGATAGCGGCCTCCGCAACCCGTTCCCATCGGCGGTTGCACGCCCTTGCCGTACAGGATCCAGCCATGACGCAGCTCACCCATTTCGATACCGCCGGACAGGCCCATATGGTCGACGTCGGCGACAAGGCCAGCACGCACCGCGTGGCCGTGGCAACCGGCACCATCACGATGCTGCCCGACACGTTTGCGCTGGTGCGCGACGGCAACGCAAAGAAAGGCGACGTGCTGGGCATCGCGCGGGTCGCGGCGATCATGGCAACCAAGCGCACCGCCGACCTGATCCCGCTATGCCACCCGATCGGGCTGACCAAGGTCGCGGTGGACTTCGCGCTGGACGAGGCTGGCTCCAGCATTACCTGCACCGTCCGCACCGAAACGCGGGGTCAGACCGGCGTGGAGATGGAGGCGCTGACGGGCGTGCAGGTCGCGCTGCTCACCATCTATGACATGTGCAAGGCGGTGGACCGCGGCATGGTGATGGGCAATGTGAAGCTGCTGGAGAAGCACGGCGGGAAGTCGGGGGATTGGGTTTCCACACCGGCCGGCTAATGGTTCCATAAGCCTGTGTCTGCCCGGGCCGGCGGCCACGGCGTCATCCCGGCGCATCAGAGGCAGCCAGCACAAGAACATCGACGTCCTGTTCCCGCGATTTGCCGGGCCATTCCCGGAAGCGGATGCTGTTCCGGCCGGATGCCTTGGCTTCGTAAAGCAACGCATCGGCGGCTGCGATCAACGACGTTTCGGTGACATCACTTCCAACGGACGAGAAATCGACCGCCAGCACTCCAAAGCTGGCCGTCGCTTCGATGCTTCGGCCAGCGCCATCGATCGTCGGACTGCCCGCGATCGAAGTCCTGAGCCGCTCCGCCACATACGAGGCACCGTCCGGGCCCGTTTGCGGCAGGAGCAGCAGGAATTCTTCGCCGCCATAGCGGACCACGCTGTCCACGTGCCTGCGGGTGGTGGCCCGGAGAACGGCCGCGATGTGCTGCAGCACGGCGTCACCGGACTGGTGGCCATGCGTGTCGTTGATCGACTTGAAGTGGTCAATGTCACAGACCACCATGGTCAGCCAGTGCTGATACCGGCGCGCACTCGCGATTTCCGTGGGGAGCAGCGTCTCATGCAGATGGCGTCGGTTGTAGCAATCGGTCAGATGGTCTCTCAGGGACACCTGCTTCAGGTCCATGAGGACGCGATATTCGTCTCGCCACAGGCGATGGTAACGACGCGCTGCTACGAGCCCGAAGCTGTTGGCAAGCAGCAATAGCATCGACATGGTCAGCGTACCGGCGGGCGGGCCGGTTCCGGTTCCTTTCTCCAACGCGACGAGAACGAACGCCGCCGTCGAGGCAATCGCGATGCCCTTCGCGATGATCAGCCGGTTAGGGATGAAGATGTAGACGACGATCAGCATGATGCACAGCGACATCCCATGCCATGGAATTTCACTGGGGCGGTACCAGACGATAAGCATGAAGGTGGCCATGCCCACCACCTCGGCGGCACTGGCAACGAACCACAGGCCCGCAATGGGCTCCTGCTGGTTGCGGATCAGGAACAAGCCCATGGTTGCGGTGATCGCGACCAGCATGCGCGCGGCGAACAGGATCAGCGCCTCGCGTCCATAGCCCAGCACCGCCACATCCGTCATGGCAAAGGCCAGATAGAAGACGGAGCAGAAAATCAGTGTCAGGCGCAGGCTCGCCCGACTGCGATCCAGATGGTGGTGCTGGAACGCCAGTTCCGTTTCCGCGCTTCGGAACTCCAGACGCAGCGGATCGATCGCGAATTCAGGGATGGAATCGAGATTCAAGGTAATGCAGGCAGTTCTGCGGCTGCCTTGCCATGTAAGGCGACTTCGATCAAGGTGTGGACCGCCCTCGAACATGCCGCTGAACTCGACGCTTTCAGCGGCGTGGGATTTTCCGGATGCCATGGAAAGTATCCATCAATCCATGTTTGTATCATTGGACATGCACGACGGGGGAGTAACCACGACGTGGGGTGTTGGGTTGGAGCAACCGGCAAGCCCTGTTACTTCTGCTAGATTTGGCCTCAAACGATTTGAACAAAAACGAGGTAAATCAATGGGTCGGAGGAAAAGACAATCGCCTCTAAGCGAGGCTCTGCTGGATGCGCCATGGTGGGTTTCGGCTGCGTTGGCATTCGCCAGCTACATCGGGTTCCATGCCATTCTGCCCGCCTCGCTCGCCTCAAATCCATTCTTGATCGGCCTTGCCATGGTCAGCCGCTCCCTCGCATGGGTTCCGGCTGCGATATTCGGCTTTCTCGGGCTGCTGGCCTATCTGCGTGCACGAAAACGCCAAACGCAGGCCGGCAGGGTTCCTGGCGGCGCTGAACGCAGGGAGCGCACCTTACGAGCAGTTCCTGATCCCGGCTCCCTCGCCAATAAAACTCCCAAGGCGAAAGATCGGATCGGTGAGACACCCCCGGTTGTGCATCAGATGGCTCCCTCTGCAATACCGGAGGACTGGTCGCTGGATGCGCTCAGGCAACTGGAATGGAAGCGGTTTGAGACGCTTTGCGTGTGGTACTACGAGGCTATGGGGTTCGCTGTCAAAACGGTTCCCCATGGGGCCGACGGGGGTATCGATGCAACCCTGTACAAGGATGGGCTGCCGGCGCCGATCGCCGTCGTCCAATGCAAGGCATGGCGTTCACCAGTCAGGGTCGAACCGGTTCGGGCGCTTGGTGGAGTCATGCACTCGAACAAAGTGAAGAGGGGCGTGTTCTGGTCATTGACCGGGTACATCGGCCAGCCAGTGCAAACCTATGCCGCCGAGGCGGGCATCCAACTACTGGACGGCCCTGCCATCGTCGAGCGAATCCGCGCCCTGGACGCTGACAAGCAGATCAAGCTGCTTGCGCGAGCATTTGAAGGTGACTACCAGACGCCGACCTGTGCAGCCTGTGGCGTGAAGATGGTAGAGCGGCAACGTAGGGACGGTTCGTTCTGGGGTTGCCGTAACTACTCAAAGGGGTGCCGGTTCAAGCTTGCACGCGCGGCGTAACTTCACCCCACAATGGCTGCACCCTCAAAACTCATGAACACACGCATCAGCGGCACCCTCAAAAGCTGGAACAAGGACAAGGGGTTCGGGTTTATTGCCCCGTCGAATGGTGGTCGGGACATCTTCGTTCATATTTCGGACTACCCGAGGCAGGGTGGCATGCCGAAGATTGGTGAGTCATTGACGTTCCTTGTCACGCTCAACCAGGACGGGAAGAATAAGGCCATCAACGTTCAACGGCCGGGGGTCCCTCTGACGGCACCATACCGAAGTCGTATGAAACCGCCGGCGCGCCAGGAAAAATCACTTGGATCTCGCCTGGTCGGATTGGTCACTGTTGCTGCACTTTGCGCTTTTGGATACAAGTACTTCGCCCCCAAGTCCGGCGCATCGGAAACTTTGCCCTTGGAGGCCAATATGGCCACAATCTCGGCAGCGTCCACCGCATTCAGTTGTGATGGCAGGACACATTGTTCGCAAATGACCTCCTGCAGTGAAGCCAAGTTTTTCCTGAAAAGCTGTCCAAACACTCAGATGGACGGGGATAGCGATGGCATACCCTGTGAATCCCAGTGGTGTACTAGCGCCTTTTCCAGATAGCGGTCGGGCGACTTCCGCCAATGTCGCGCAAACATATGTATTAACACCCGGCCCAGGCAGTCGGCCGGGACGTGATGATGCACGGACCGAGGCCTCGAAGTACCGTTGACGATGCCTCGATTCTTGCAACATCTTCCCAATGCGTACCGCCACTGCAGTGCACCGTAATAAAGGTAACGCTGCATTTCGCCAGCCGATGCGGCACCGCCGGCAAGCGTAAATTGGTATTCAATAGCAATCAGGCCGGCATGGCCGGAAAGGCTGTTGCACTGCAGTGCCGCGGCCTGGAACCTTCGCAAAGGGTGGATTCCATGAACGGGCGCAAGCTTTGCCAGTTGGCGCTGGCCCTCGCGGCGGTCACCGCCACCGGCGCCGCGATTGCGGGCCGGGGCTACTACCATGGTGGTGGCTACCATGGCGGCGGCTATTACCACGGTGGCTACTATCACGGGTTCTACCCATCGGTGGGGGTGTACTTCGGGCCAGGCTGGTATGGTGGCTACCCATACGGCTATGGCTACCCATACCCGTACTACTATCCGCCTGCCGTCATGGCGGCGCCTGCATCGCCGCCGCAATACATCGAACAGGGTCCGAACGGTCCTGTTCCTGCGCCCGGGCCTGAACAGTCCGCCCCACAAACGCCGGACCAGGCGTGGTGGTACCACTGCAACCAGCCGGAAGGCTACTACCCGTATATCCATGCATGCCCGGGCGGCTGGCAGCGGGTGCCGGCACAGCCGCCATCCAGCTCCGAAGCACCTGAGTCGAGGATGTCATCATGAAGGCACGTGTCCAATCCGTCAGCCGCTCGCTCGTCGTAGCGATGTCCGCTGCGACGGTGGCATTGGGTGCCTGCGCCGTGCTGCCATCGGGCCCCTCCGTGACGGTATTGCCCGGCACCGGCAAGACGTTTGACCAGTTCCGCGCCGATGACGGCAACTGCCGGCAGTACGCGTTCGGGCAGGTCGGCGGCGTCAGTTCGGCGCAGGCGGCGAATACCAGTGCTGTGGGCAGTACTGTGGTCGGTACCGCGCTGGGAGCGGCCGCGGGCGCAGCATTCGGCGGCGGCGAAGGCGCGGCCGTGGGTGCCGGCGTAGGCCTCCTGACCGGCGCAGCATTTGGGGCAAGCAATGCGCAGTACTCGGGCTACGGCACGCAGCACCAGTATGACGCGGCTTACCTCCAGTGCATGTATGCCAGCGGCCACCGCGTGCCGGTCTACGGCAACGTCTCAACGGTTACGCGGCCGGCGGCGTCGTACTACTACCCTCCGCCGCCTCCGCCGCCCGGCTACGTCAGGCCGTACTGACAACGCCGCCCTATTCCGGCATGCGCCGCGCCTGTTCGCGGATCCATCTGCAGAACTCGCGCGGCCGCTCGGCCTCCGCTAGCTCGTGGCAAGCGTTGTCCAGCGTGGCGTACTGGTTCGGTTCATCGCCAAGATAGTAGTAGCGCAGGCGTTCCAGCCATGCGCGGCCCTGCGCGGCATCGCCCGTCAGTGCCATCAGCCAGGCGGTACGGGCAATCATCGTCGGCGTCGGCAGCAGATGCACCGCTGCGATATGGGCAGGCAGCAAATCCGCTGCATTGCCGGGGGTGATGATGACCCGTTCGGCTACATCGGCCGATGCATACGGGCGAAACCAGTATGCCGGCATCGGCAGCGTGGCACGCCGTTCGCGGGGAGCATACTCTCGCGCCTCGGCGCGACGGTAGTCCTGCCACATCGTCGCGAGCACGATCGCACTGACCGCCGCAAAGCCTGCCAGCAGTCCCAGCGACAGCCAGCGCGGCAGATGCCAGCGTCCAAAGCCGCGCGGCTCGAGCCAGCCCAACATGAAGCAGAATGGCAGGAAGAAGTACAGGTAGTGCAGCGGGTACTCGAGCATCGAATGCGCGCATAGCATGGCCAGCCACGTGAGCACGACGATGGCTTGCGCCCTTTCTTCGTTATCCGCGTGCCAGATGCGCACACGCACCACCCGCCACAGCCATCCCAGCAGTACCAGCGCGACACCGGCCATACCGACGATGCCGGTCTTCGCCAGCAAATCGAGCACTGCGTTGTGCGCATGCAGTGACATCTCGACCTTTACGCCGACCTGCGGCAACTGCTGGAACTGGGCCCAACCGAATTCGCCCCAGCCGACACCGAGCCATGGGTGCGATCGAAACATCGCCCACGCGTGCGTCCACAGCGCGCTGCGGGCGGACATCTGGTCTGCGGCCTGCAGTTGCGCAAGGGTGTCGAACAGGCGCCAGTCGAAGGCGTGGCCGGCTGTCTTGATGATGGGCTGCAGTACCAGCAAAACGGCGACCATCACAACCGCCGCGACCAGCAGCCCCGTGGGCCGGCGCATCGGATCGACATCATGGCGCGTATCGCGCGCGAGCCACGCGGCGATGACGGCGTACAGCGCGGCGAGACCCACGTGGAGCACGCCGGTGCGGGAACCGGACAATATGATGCCGCTTTCAAGCAGCACCACGGCGATCAGCCACATAGGGAATCGAAGCTTGCCGCGTGAGGCGAGCCAGGTCGCCGCGACAAGCGCCATGCCTTCCACGGTGGCCTGGTGGTTAGGCTGGTTCAGGTTGCCCCAGAGGCGGCGGTTGTCGTCGTAAAAATAGGAGGAGACGAGGCCGAACGAGCGGGATTCAAGGTGGAAGAGCTGGACCCATTGGGAAATGGTGCCGAGGAGGCCTGCTAGGAGGAAGGCCGTGGCGAGGGCATCTGTGATAGCTGAGCGTGTGTCAGGCGAAGCAGACGAACGGTAACGCCAGACCGCGGGCATGAGTGCCGCGCCGAGACCGAGCGTGAGTTGCGTTGCGAACCGGCTGCCGGTGACGTCATCGAATCCGGTGGCGGACTGGATGGTTCCGAGAATGACGAGCCATAGGGGGAGGCTGGCGATCCACGGGATGTTTGCATCCGATCCGCGTGAAGACCGCAGCGCGAATACGGTGAGCAAAGCTGCCAGTAGCAGGAACACTGCCGCTGCTGCCCACTCGCCATAGAACGTAGCCATCGGCAATGTGTGCCGGGATACCAGTAGTGGGAAAGCAATCGTGAGGACGAGGAAGATCGCCGGGGTGGCGGTCTTAGACTGCGGCATGCGGCGCCTTGCGGGGAAAAGGCGCATGATAGCTTGGTTGTTGGATAAAGAAAAAGGCGCCCAAAGGCGCCTAAAATCCAAGCCGCACTGTGTTTAGATGCCAGTCTGCGACTTGGTGCAAGCAGCCGCGCCACCGGTAGCGCCAGCCCACGTCACAGCGTTGGTACCAACGGTAGGCGTCAGCGTTACCGTACATCCCGGTGCGGCCAATGCCCCTGCACCAGTAACAACAATTGCTGCAGTCGCAGCGGTCAACGTCACAGTGCCATTGACCGGGTTTTGAATACCAGGATAACCCACGGTAGTAGTGAGCTTGGCCACGGTATCGCACGAGCCCAGAGCTCCGCTGTTATTTTGAAGACACTCCGCGATCGCCATCTTAAGCGTGGAAACGGAGGTGATATTGTCGCTCCAGCGTGAACGAGTAACATAATCCTGATACTGCGGAATAGCAATCGCCGCCAAAATACCAATGATCGCCACAACGATCATCAGTTCGATCAGCGTAAAGCCCTTCTGAACCCGACGGCCCAGCTTCTTGATTTGTTGTACCCGTTGCATGAGATGACCCCTCGAAGAGATTTTAGGTTGATGCACTGCACGTCTTCGATTTTGTGAAGTGCGGGGAGGCTAGAGCAGGTACTGTGCCAGGCACCGATACCCCACGAATCGGGGGTTAGGCGACAAATTTCGTCACTTGGTGAGCGCGCACGGTGCCCCAGCACCAAAAATTGTCAGTTGTCTGCCAATGTCTCGTGCCAGACCGACAAAATGTGCGATAACTCACATAAGTTAGTTCCGCATTTTCCGGCGCTGCATCAGCAGAAAGGGCAGCCACCAGGGCTGCCCTTTGCTTTGTGGACGCTTGCCTGCGTTAAGCCGTCTGTGCCGTCCGACGGCTCATCAGCTTGCCGACGACCACCACCAGGATCGCGCCGATGGCGCCGAACACCAGATGGGCATGCGGCACGTGCACTTCAAACCAGGCTGCGTCGACCGGATCGCTCACCAGCATTTCGCCAGCCAGATAGCCCAGCAGCGCGGCGCCCAGCACGATGATGACCGGGAAGCGCTCCATGACCTTCAGCAGGATGGTGCTGCCGAACACGATCAGCGGGATCGACAGGCCCAGGCCCAGGATCAGAAGCATCAGCTGGCTGCCTTCGGGGCCCTTCTGCGCGGCGGCGGCGACGGCGACCACGTTGTCGAGCGACATCACCAGGTCGGCGATCAGGATCGTGCGGATGGCGGCCCAGATATTGTCCTTGGCGTCGTGACCGTCTTCGTCATCTTCGCCAGTCAGCAGTTGCACGCCGATATAGACGAGCAGCACGGCGCCGATGATCTTCAGGTACGGCAGGCTCAGCAGCTTGACGGCTGCCACGGTCAGCACGACCCGCATGATGATGGCGGCGGCGCTGCCCCAGAAAATGGCCTTCTTCTGCTGCTTGGGCGGCAGATTGCGCGAGGCGAGCGCGATCACCACCGCGTTGTCGCCTGACAGGACGATGTTGGTCAGGATGATCGATCCCAACGCAATCCAGAACGTGGTGGAAGACAGCAGTTCCACGGCAGTGCTCCTCTAGGTTTCTATCTATATGTCCGACACCGCCCGATTGCGGCAGTTCGGATGTCTGAGAAAACAGACATGTATATCGCGCGAACCTTTCGATTCGGTTTCAAATCACGGGCAATCGACTCCGGAAATACCCTAGGAAGCACGTCGCCACAATGACATTGCCCCCGCACAGTGGCGGGGGCAAACCCGTCCCGGCCGAAGTCCGGGGCGGTTCAACACTGGCCCTGGGCGCCACGTGACGCGCAAGGCACGATGGTGTTGCTTACAGCTTTGCCTTCAGCAGGCGAGCCATTTCCGACGGGTTCTTGGTCACCGTGATACCGCAGGCTTCCATGATTTCCAGCTTGGCCTGGGCGGTGTCGGCACCACCCGAGATCAGCGCGCCGGCGTGGCCCATGCGCTTGCCCGGAGGCGCGGTCACGCCAGCGATGAAGCCAACCACCGGCTTCTTCATGTTGTCCTTGATCCAGTAAGCCGCGTTGGCTTCGTCCGGACCGCCGATTTCACCGATCATGACCACGGCGTCCGTTTCCGGATCGTCGTTGAACATCTTCATGACGTCGATGTGCTTCAGGCCGTTGATCGGGTCGCCGCCGATACCGACAGCCGACGACTGGCCCAGGCCCAGCGCGGTCAGCTGGCCCACGGCTTCGTACGTCAGCGTGCCCGAGCGCGACACCACGCCGATGCGGCCCTTGCGGTGGATGTGACCCGGCATGATGCCGATCTTGATTTCGTCCGGCGTGATCAGGCCCGGGCAGTTCGGTCCCAGCAGCAGGGTCTTCTTGTTCTCGCGGCGCATGCGGTCCTTGACTTCCATCATGTCGCGCACGGGGATGCCTTCGGTGATGCAGACCACCAGGTCCAGGTCGGCGTCAACGGCTTCCCAGATGGCGGCAGCGGCGCCTGCGGGCGGCACGTAGATCACGGAAACCGTGGCGCCGGTCTGGGCCTTGGCGTCCTTGACGCTCGCGTAGATGGGAATGCCTTCGAAGTCTTCGCCGGCCTTCTTCGGGTTCACGCCAGCGACGAAGCAGTTCTTGCCGTTGGCGTAGTCACGGCAGCCACGGGTGTGGAACTGGCCGGTCTTGCCAGTGATGCCCTGGGTGATGACCTTGGTGTCTTTGTTGATCAGAATCGACATGCTTTAGTCCTTTGCTTGGCCTTTGGCAGCGCGGGCACGAAGCCACGCGCGCTGCCCAAGTGCGCTTGTGTTTGGTATCGGCGCCCGGCTTACTTCTTGCCGGCGGCAGCGGCCACAACCTTCTGGGCCGCTTCTTCCATCGTGTCCGCGGCGATGATCGGCAGGCCCGAATCGGCCAGCATCTTCTTGCCCAGATCTTCGTTGGTGCCCTTCATGCGCACGACCAGCGGTACCGTCAGGTTCACGGCCTTCGACGCCGAGATCACGCCTTCGGCGATCACGTCGCAGCGCATGATGCCGCCGAAGATGTTCACCAGGATGGCTTCCACGTTCGGGTTCTTGAGCATCAGCTTGAAGGCTTCGGTCACCTTCTCGGTGGTGGCACCGCCGCCCACGTCTAGGAAGTTGGCCGGCTCGCCGCCGAACAGCTTGATGGTGTCCATGGTGGCCATGGCCAGGCCAGCGCCGTTCACCAGGCAGCCGATGTTGCCGTCCAGCGAGATGTAGGCCAGGTCGAACTTCGAGGCTTCGATTTCGTTGGCGTCTTCCTCATCCAGGTCGCGGTAGGCGACGATTTCCGGATGACGGAACAGCGCGTTCGAGTCGAAGTTGAACTTCGCGTCCAGCGCGATGACCTTGCCTTCGCCGGTCAGGATCAGCGGGTTGATTTCGGCCAGCGAAGCGTCGGTGTCGTAGAACGCCTTGTACAGGCCTTGCAGGGCCTGGCGAGCCTGGGCAACCGAAGCGTCGGGCACGCCGATCTTGCGGGCGATGTCGTCAGCGTCAGCGTCGGTCAGGCCGGTCGACGGCTCGATGATCAGCGTGTGGATCTTTTCCGGGGTGTGGGCAGCGACTTCCTCGATGTCCATGCCGCCTTCGCTCGATGCCATCAGGGCGATCTTCTGCGAAACGCGGTCCACCACCAGCGAAACGTACAGTTCCTTCTTGATGTCGGCGCCTTCTTCGATCAGCAGGCGGTTGACCTTCTTGCCTTCCGGACCGGTCTGGTGCGTGACCAGTTGCATGCCCAGGATGTTGGTGGCGTAGGTCTTGACGTCGTCGATGCTCTTGGCAACCTTCACGCCGCCGCCCTTGCCGCGGCCACCCGCATGAATTTGCGCCTTGACCACCCAAACCGGGCCGCCAAGCTCTTCTGCGGCCTTCAGGGCCTCGGCGACCGAGAACGCGGGGATGCCGCGCGGAACCGGCACATTGTATTTGCGCAGGATTTCCTTGCCTTGGTACTCATGGATATTCATGCGTGTTTCCTTTCGGGTAGGCGTAAAAGGTAGAAGGGGAAGAATCTGAAAAAGACGAACTCTCTCGTCCGTGGCCGATCCTGAGAATCAGCCGGAAGTGCCGGTTGGCCGGTCGTACGGAACATTGCCGTTGCCGGCTGCCGCTTGCGCCTGAGGCGTGTTCGCAGCGGCCTGCTCCGCCTCGGCCCGAACCTTGGGCTTCGGCTGGTGACCATACCAGCGCGGGTAAAACTCTCGGACCACCTCGCCGTCGAAGCGCAGCGCGTGGCAGCCGTTCAACTGGTAAGGCGGTTCGGGATTGGGATCGTCGTCGCCGCCATCGCGAATGCTGATGACTTCGCCGGCGAAAGCCTGGATCGCTGTACTCGGCAGCACGCCCGCAGCTTCGGTCAGATGCGAGCAGCCCTGGATACCGGACAGGCGCTCCTTGACCGCCTTGCGGAAGCCCTTGCGCAGGTTCAGCCCGATCAGCTTGCGGTAAGCCGGACCGATCTGATCGCAGTGTCCCGGATAAGGCACCCAGTCGGAGCAAGCCTCCGCGTCCAGCACGTTCAACGCCTCGTCGATCGTGACGCGCAGCCACAGGTCGTGCAACGGCTGTCCGACCGGTCGGATGCGGTTGCCCGCCAGGGCGATATCACGGGGCTTGGTGTCGGTCAGGCGCACCTCGATGTCCCACAAGCCGTCTTCCCTTAGGTAAGCCTGGGCCGTAATGGCGCGGGTATGGCGCGGGGAGCGGTTGACGGGCTGGGAAAGAGGCATGACCAGGCTGGGGAATACAGGTGCGAGGTACCGCGCAAACGCTGCGGCGCCGAAAAACCTGAGGAGTTTAACATGCC
The DNA here is from genome assembly GCF_057073735.1 of Cupriavidus sp. C1SS-2L. Lineage (NCBI taxonomy): Bacteria > Pseudomonadati > Pseudomonadota > Betaproteobacteria > Burkholderiales > Burkholderiaceae > Cupriavidus > Cupriavidus sp. C1SS-2L. Next base: position 576,373 of record NZ_CP172708.1, on the reverse strand, counting down.
GGGGCGCTTTGCCCGGGAACATCGGCACGCGCGAACTGTCGGCGGCGGATTGTCGGCCAACCAGAAAGGGAAAATCGGGGAATACACGCCGTATGCGCCGCACCCGGTGACGGAGCCGCCTCGCGCTCTGGGGCATACCGTCGAATACACATGTAGCCAGTACTGGTATTCCCTTTTAAACCGGCCCGAAGGGCGACCGCCCGCGCACTCGATTTACTCGAAATCGTCAGGCAGTTCGTCCTCCGCGCCCTGAATCACCTTGCCAATCACCGAACGCGAAAATCCGCGGGTCATCATGAAACGGATCTGCTTGGCCCGCTCTTCCGGCGTCGCCGGCGGGGTGCCGAAGCGCTTGCGCCAGACCTCGCGTGCGCGGTCGGATTCGGTTTCGCGCAGCCGCTCCTGCAGTTCGCCGAGTTGCTCACTGCCAAGCTTGTGGTTCTTGGCCTCCTGCAGCACACGCGCAGCGCCATAGCGGCTGCCACGCCGGTGCAGCAGGCTGTCGGCAAAGCGCTGGTTGGACAGCCAGTTTTCCCGCTCCAGCGCATCCAGTAACTGTTCGAGCTGCTCCGGCGATTCCGCGTGCGGCGCAAGCTTTCGCGCCAGTTCGGCGCGGCTATGCTCACGGCGCGAGAGGTAACCCACGGCGCGGGCCTTCAGGGATAGCGGGGGGCGGGTGGACATCAGCGCGGTTCAGGAAAACGAGGGATCAAGCAAGAGGAAACAAAAAAGGCTGGCGCATCGGCGATGCGCCAGCCCTTGGGAGCGTGCCTGCCGGCCGGCGCTCAGTCTTCCGTCACGACCTCGGCCGCCGGAACACTGTTCATCGGCGCAACGCCCAGCGCGGCGCGGACCTTGTTCTCGATTTCCTGAGCGATGTCGGGATTTTCGCGCAGGTACTCGCGCGCATTGTCCTTGCCCTGCCCGATCTTGTCGCCGTTGTAGCTGTACCAGGCGCCCGACTTCTCGACGATCTTGGCGTCCACGCCGAGGTCGATGATCTCGCCCTGGCGCGAGATGCCCTGGCCATAGAGGATGTCGAAGAAGGCCTCGCGGAACGGCGGCGATACCTTGTTCTTGACCACCTTGACCTTGGTCTCGTTGCCGATCACGTCGTCACCCTTCTTGATCGAGCCGATGCGGCGGATGTCCAGGCGCACGGAAGCGTAGAACTTCAGCGCATTGCCGCCCGTGGTCGTTTCAGGCGAACCGAACATCACACCGATCTTCATACGGATCTGGTTGATGAAGATCACCAGGCAGTTGGTGCGCTTGATGGTGCCGGTCAGCTTGCGCAGCGCCTGGCTCATCAGGCGGGCCTGCAGGCCGGGCAGCGAATCACCCATTTCGCCTTCGATTTCAGCCTTCGGCACCAGCGCGGCCACCGAGTCGATCACGATCAGGTCGATCGAGCCCGAGCGCACCAGCGCATCGGTGATTTCGAGCGCTTGTTCGCCAGTGTCCGGCTGGGAGATCAGCAGCTCGCCCACGTCCACGCCAAGCTTGGAGGCGTAGTTGACGTCGAGCGCGTGCTCGGCATCGATAAAGGCGCAGGTGCCGCCAAGCTTCTGCATTTCGGCAACGACCTGCAGCGTCAGCGTGGTCTTGCCCGACGATTCCGGGCCGTAGATCTCGACCACGCGGCCGCGCGGCAGGCCGCCGACGCCCAGCGCGATGTCAAGGCCGAGGGAGCCGGTGGAGACCACCTGGATGTCCTTCTCGACCTCGCCGTCGCCCATGCGCATGATCGAGCCCTTGCCAAACTGCTTCTCGATCTGCGAGAGCGCGGCGGCAAGCGCCTTCTGCTTCTCGGCGCTCAGGCCGGCACCTGCCTTCTTGTCATCCATGGTGGTCCTTGAGTCAAATGTTGAGTCAATGGTGGTATAAATAAGTCGAATGTGGCGCGACACCGGCTTTTTCCGATTGTTCCGATCGACTTCCGGATCAGTGCGCCTCAACTACAAAATCACCCGACTGCCTGCACAGCCGCCTTCTGCGGCGGCCTGCGCGGAATGTGCGGGTACTGTATAAAAAAACAGTATGCTTGGCAAGCCCTGTCCGCATCGTTTGCGTGGCGACTGGCAATGCCGGCCGTGGTGGAGACAACCATGCGCATTCTGATTGCCGAAGATGACGATGTGCTTGCCGACGGCCTGACGCGCTCGCTGCGTCACTCCGGCTATGCGGTCGACCATGTCGCGAACGGTCTCGAGGCCGATTCCGCATTATCGACCCAGACGTTCGACCTGCTGATCCTGGATCTGGGCCTGCCTCGCATGCCGGGTCTGGAAGTGCTCAAGCGCCTGCGCGCGCGCGGCGCCATGCTGCCGGTGCTGATCCTGACCGCTGCCGACGGCGTCGATGAGCGCGTCAAGGGACTGGACCTCGGTGCTGACGACTATATGGCAAAACCGTTCGCGTTGTCCGAACTCGAAGCCCGGGTGCGCGCGCTGGTGCGCCGCGGCGCCGGCGGCGGCGCGACGCTGATGCGCCACGGGCCGCTCGCCTTCGACCAGGTCGGTCGCATTGCCTATATGAACGAGCAGATGCTGGACTTGTCGGCACGCGAGGTCGGCCTGCTCGAGATCCTCCTCACTCGCTGCGGGCGGCTGGTCTCCAAGGAACAACTCGTGGACCATCTGTGCGAGTGGGGCGAAGAGGTCAGCAACAACGCGATCGAGGTCTACGTGCACCGGCTGCGCAAAAAGATCGAAGTTGGCGGCATCCGCATTGCCACGGTACGCGGGCTGGGCTACTGCCTGGAGAAGTTCCAGCCAAGCGTGGCCGCGCATAGCTGACCCGCATCCGCTGCGCTTCCCGCCACGTTACTGAGCAGCCGATCACTCGACCGAATCCGCCCACACTTTGCCGAGATGAGCTTGCTGCGACTGCCATGGCGGCATCCGCCCGCCAAGCATCCCGTCCCTCCCCCCGGTGCCGCCACACCGGGCGACCCGGACGACCCGGACGACCTGGCCGATGCTCTGCCCCACCTGGAGGAGAGCACCGGCCAGCCTGCCCCGCGCTCGCTGTTCGGCGAGATCCTGGACTGGATGCTGGCGCCGCTGCTGCTGCTCTGGCCGATGAGCATCGCGGTCACGTACCTCGTCGCGAAGTCCATCGCCAACGGGCCGTTCGACCGTGCGCTGGAAGCCAGCGCCATCGTGCTGTCGCAGCAGGTCCGCGAAGTGAACGGCCGCGTCACGCTGCAGCTGCCGCTGTCGGCGCGCGAGATCCTGCGCGCGGACGAAACCGACAACATTTACTACCAGATCGTCGGCAAGCGCGGTGAGTATGTGGCCGGCGACCACGACCTGCCACTGCCGTCCGAGGAGGACGAGGGCCATCCCGGCCTGGTATCGCTGCGCGATGACCGCGTGTCGGGCAACGACGTGCGCGTGGCCTATACCTATATCGATCTCAAGAACGTAGGCGGCAACCAGCCCGTGCTGGTGCAGGTGGCCGAGACCCTCGACAAGCGCGCGCGCCTGGCCAACGAAATCATCAAGGGCGTGATCCTGCCGCAGTTCGTGATCCTGCCGCTGGCTGTGGTGCTCGTGTGGTTCGGGCTCTCGCGCGGACTGGCGCCGCTCACGGCGATCCAGCAACGCATCCGCGCGCGCAATCCCGGCGACACCAGCCCCATCGACGAACGCGCGGCGCCGCAGGAAATCACGCCGCTGGTCGCATCGTTCAACGAACTGCTCGCGCGGCTGGACCAGTCGGTGCAGACGCAGAAGCGCTTCATTGCCGATGCCGCGCACCAGATGAAAACGCCGCTGGCCGGACTGCGCATGCAGGCGGAACTGGCCCAGCGCGAACAGTCGCCCGAGGAATTGCGCCGCTCGCTCGCGCAGATCGCCGGCAGTTCGGAACGCACGGCGCACCTGGTCACGCAATTGCTGTCGCTTGCGCGCATGGAAAACCTGGCCGGCGCCGGCAGCATGGCGGCGCTGGACCTGGCCGCGCTCGCGCGCGAGGTCGTGAAGGACTGGCTGCCGCGCGCCTGGGCCCGTCAGATCGACCTGGGACTCGATGCCGACGATCACCCGGTCATGGTGCAGGGCAACCGGCTGATGCTCACGGAAATGCTGAACAACCTGCTCGACAACGCCATCCGCTATACGCCGATCGGCGGCCACGCCACCGTGCGCGTCACCGCCGATGCCTTCGAGCCGTTCGCATATCTCGACGTGGAAGACACCGGTCCCGGCATCGCGGCGGCGGACCGCGAGCGCGTGATGGAACGTTTCTACCGAGTGCTCGGCACCAACACCGAAGGCAGCGGCCTGGGCCTGGCGATCGTGCGCGAGATCGTGCAGCAGCACGGCGGCGAAGTCCGCATCGAGGACCACGTCTACCAGCAGGAGCCCCGGCTGGCCGGCGCGCGATTCCGCGTCACGCTGCGCCGTCCCGCACCGGAGGCATCAGCGTGAGCGCGCATCCGCCCGTCGATCCGGCACTCAAACGCTCGTGGCAGCGCAACCGGCGCTGGATCTGCGCGCTGCTCGCGGTCTGGTTCGTCGTGACCTTTGTCGTGAGCTGGTTCGCGCGCGACCTGCGCTTCGATTTCTTCGGCTGGCCGTTCTCGTTCTGGGTGGGTGCCCAGGGCGCGCTGGTCGTCTATGTCCTGATGACGGCGCTCTATGCCTGGCGCATGAACCGGGCTGACGACGAAGCTGACGCGGGCGTGCGCGACGCCCCCCCACTTCCGCAGGGCAATCCCGGCGATGTCAGCAAGGATGCTGCATAGCGTCACACCCGGATAGCGCGACGGCACGCCGTTTGCTGCACATTATTGCTCGCAGCGCAGCACGACAGGTGCCGTTACAGGCGCTGCGCGGGCTAGCGTATACCCCGACGTTTTGCGTGCAATAGCAAGGAAATTTGTCAGAACTCAGTAAGTTTCGCCTCCCAGAATCGTTTCAGCTCCGGTGCTACGGCTCCGCAGCGCGCCATGTCTTGCGGTGCGTCCGCGGCCTCACCGGTGACCCATTCAGACGGAGGAGACAACATGGCAAACGCGCAAAACGTAGCGATGCCCGGCGGGGGCGCGCAGAACGCACCGATGACAACCGAGGAGAAGAAGGTCATTCTGGCCTCGTCGCTCGGCACGGTGTTCGAGTGGTATGACTTTTACCTGTACGGCTCGCTGGCGGCAGTGATCGCCAAGCAGTTCTTCGCCGGTCTGGACCCGACCTCTGCGTTCATCTTCGCCCTGCTGGCATTCGCGGCAGGCTTCATCGTGCGCCCGTTCGGCGCGCTGGTGTTCGGCCGCCTCGGCGACATGATCGGCCGCAAGTACACCTTCCTGGTGACGATCCTGATCATGGGCCTGTCGACGTTCATCGTCGGCCTGCTCCCGGGCTACGCCACCATCGGCTGGGCCGCCCCGATCATCCTGATCGCGCTGCGCATGCTGCAGGGCCTCGCGCTCGGCGGCGAGTACGGCGGTGCCGCCACGTACGTGGCCGAGCATGCGCCGCACGGCAAGCGCGGTTCCTACACGGCCTGGATCCAGACCACCGCGACGCTGGGCCTGTTCCTGTCGCTGATCGTGATCCTGCTGTGCCGCGAGCTGACCGGTGCCAACTTCGAAGCCTGGGGCTGGCGTATTCCGTTCCTGGTCTCGATCCTGCTGCTGGCCATGTCGGTGTACATCCGCCTGTCGATGAGCGAGTCGCCGGCGTTCCAGCGCATGAAGGCCGAGGGCAAGACCTCGAAGGCTCCGCTGACCGAAGCGTTCGGCCAGTGGCGCAACCTGAAGATCGTGATCGTGGCGCTGGTGGGCCTGACCGCCGGCCAGGCCGTGGTCTGGTACACCGGCCAGTTCTACTCGCTGTTCTTCCTGACGCAGGTGCTCAAGGTCGATGCCAAGACGGCCAACCTGCTGATCGCCGGCGCGCTGGTGATCGGCACACCGTTCTTCCTGTTCTTCGGCTCGCTGTCGGACAAGATCGGCCGCAAGTGGATCATCATGCTGGGCTGCGCGCTCGCCGTGCTGACCTACTTCCCGCTGTTCAAGGCCCTGACGCACTATGCAAACCCGGCGCTCGAGCGTGCGCAGCAAACCGCGCAGATCGTTGTCACCGCCGACCCGAAGCAGTGCTCGTTCCAGGGCAGCCCGATCGCACGTGAAATCGACTTCCGCAGCTCCTGCGATATCGTCAAGCGTACGCTGGCCCAGGCATCGGCAAGCTATGAAGTGGTGCAGGCTCCGGCCGGCACGGTCGCTTCGGTGAAGATCGGCGACAAGGAGATCAAGGCGTTCGACGCTACCGTCACGGGCGGCCACAGCTTCGACGATGCCAGCAAGAAGCAGATCGCCGCGTTCAAGAAGGAGGTCGGCGAGTCCATGGCCGCGGCAGGCTACCCGACCAAGGCTGATCCGGCGCAGATGAACACCATCATGGTGCTGGTGGTCCTGGTGATTCTGGTGATCTATGTGACGATGGTGTACGGGCCGATCGCCGCCATGCTGGTGGAAATGTTCCCGACGCGTATCCGCTACTCGTCGATGTCGCTGCCCTACCATATCGGCAACGGCTGGTTCGGCGGGCTGCTGCCTACCATCTCGTTCGCGCTGGTCGCCCAGAACGGCAACATCTACTACGGCCTCTGGTACCCGATCATCATCGCCGCCGTCACCTTCGTGGTCGGTGCCCTGTTCGTGCGTGAAACCAAGGACGTGGACATCTACGCCCACGACTGAGCAACAGGTTAAGGCGAGACCGACCCGGTAATCGGTCGCTCCAGCCGGCAGGCCGCAAGGCCTGCCGGTTTTCTTTTCGGCGCCCAGCAAACATCTTCTCGATAAGGTGTTGACAGTCACGAAAATACCAGTACAATAGCGGTCTTCGTTGGCGAATTAGCTCAGTCGGTTAGAGCGACGGAATCATAATCCGCAGGTCCGGGGTTCGAGTCCCTGATTCGCCACCATCTATTTGAAAAGCCGCGATCCCGCAAGGGTTCGCGGCTTTTTGCTTTGCCGGCGTCCGATGTCTCGCTGCAGATCGACGTCTCCGCCCAGAGCCATCACAGCAACCGGTGCTGGCGCGCATAGTCGACCATCTCGACCACCGACCCCACGTTGAGCTTGCACATGATGTTGGTCTTGTGGGTGCTGACGGTCTTGCTGCTGATCAGCAGCCGCGCGCCGATCGTCTTGTTGGAATGGCCACGCGCGAGGTACTGGAGCACCGTGAGTTCGCGCGCGGTCAGCCGCGCGAGCTTGCCGGCCGATGGCAGGCGCAACTTGCGCGCGGCGTCCAGCGTATGCGTCGGAAAGACCAGGTAGCCGGACATCACGCCGCGCGCGGCCTGGACCATTTCCGCGAGATCGCGCTGCCGCGGCACGAAGCCGTGGGCGCCGGCGCGCAGCGCCTGAACGGGCGCCATCGTCGCATCGCTGTCGGACAACACCAGCAGCCGCACGTCCGGATGGCGCGCAGCCAGGCGCTTGATCAGCGTGATGCCGGCCTGCCCCAGCGCGTCCAGCTCGACGACCACCAGCCCCGGCTGGCGCTCCCGCACCATCTGCTGGGCCTGCCGCACATTGTCGGCCAGCAGCGTCCGGCGCGCACCGAGCGCGTGGGCAAGCTGCCACGACGCCTCGCCGGGCGGCACCGGCCGCGCATCGACGATCAGGGCTTCATCAAACGGGATGGGGTCCAACGCGCGGCTCCTTGGTGAATGGATACCGCGAAGGTTAGGCTCAGCGCGTCACGCCCGAGCGCTGAAACGGCTGCATCCGAACGCAAAGCCGTCGCGACGCGTTGCGAGAATTTCCGCTTCAGAATCTTTTTCCGGCCCAAGGCCGGGTAGCTATGCGCCCGCGGCTTCCAGCACTTCGGTGAGCTTGCGGCTGGCGTCAAGCGCGGCTGGAAAGCCGCAGTACACCGCGCTATGCACCATCAGTTCGCGCAGTTCCTGCGGCGTGACGCCGTTGGCCAGCGCGCCGCGCAGGTGGCCGGCCAGTTCTTGCGGACGGTTCAGCGCGATCAGCATCGACACCGTCGCCAGGCTGCGCTGCTTGCGGTCCAGTCCTTCGCGGGTCCAGACCGTGCCCCATGCAAACTCGGTCACCAGTTGCTGCAGGCTCGTATCGCCCTGCTGGGCGGCGGCGTCCAGCGCGCGCTGCACGTGGGCCGGGCCCAGGACTTCCGTGCGCGCGTTGACGCCGGCCTCGAAGGCCGGGTTGTCGGTATAGGCGGATGTATCGACTGGCGTGGTCATGGCAGATCTCCGGATGATGGATGCCGCATGGTATCCGAAGGTCTGCCCGCGCCTGCCGGCGCGACGCCAGTCTGGCTTACTTGGCCGCAGTGAAGCGCGGCGCCGGTGTGGAGCGCGCTACTTCGCGATCCCCCTGCTGGTACAGGCGGTAGGTGCCGCGCGCCTGGTTGTGCGGATGGCGTGCGGCCTCGTCCAGTGTCAGGACGCGGGCAAAGCAGACATCGGTGCCGCCGAGCAGCGATTCCCAGTGCGTGCTGGGCTTCGAAGCAATGAGGGCCGTGATGCGCGCCTTCACCGCCGGCCATTGGGCGCGGTCGTACTGCGCGGCCGGATCGATGTCGGTCAGTTCGAGCCGCTCGAGCAGTTCACGATAGAACTGCGGCTCGAGCGCGCCGAGCGTGATCGCGCGGCCATCGGAACAGGCAAAGACGTCGTAGAACGGCGAGTCATGGAATGCGCTGGGCTGCGGCCCGCCGAGCGTTCCGGCCGCACGCGACACCTGCACCAGCGAGCCCAGCATGGCGACGATATCGGTGATGGCAGCATCGACCACGCAGCCCTGCCCGCTCGAGCGCGCGTTCAGAATGGCGCTGGTGATGCCGAACGCCAGGCCAAGCGCGCCGGTGGCATCACCGACCACAGTGGGTGGCACCATCGGCAGCGCGTCGTCGCGCGCGGCCATCGACAGCAGGCCGGTCAGCGCGATGTAGTTGAGGTCATGCCCGGCGCTCTGCGCGAGCGGGCCGGTCTGGCCCCAGCCGGTCATGCGGCCGTACACGAGCCGCGGGTTGCGCGCATGGCATTCGGCCGGGCCCAGGCCCAGGCGCTCCATTGCGCCGGGGCGCAGCCCCTCGATCAGCGCGTCGGCGCCCGCCACCAGGTCCAGCGCGGCGGCGACGCCTTCAGCGGACTTCAGGTTGAGCTGCACCACGGCCTTGCCGTGTTCGAGTTCCATCTCGGCCGGCACATCCTGGCCGCGCAGGATGCGGCGCGCATCGGGGGCAACCGGGCGCGTCACCAGCGTGACCTCCGCACCAAGGCCAGCGAGCATGGCGCCGCACAGCGGGCCCGGGCCGATACCTTCGAATTCCACTACCTTGATGCCACGCAGGGGCAGGAGGTTGCCGCGCTCGCTCATGTTGCTGTCTCCGTCCAGGCATCGCGGCGGCCAGGCCTGGCGCGATTGCCCTGTGTTCTGGGATGAAAAGGCCGGGCGCCATGTCGCGGGCCCAAGCCGGGTTGGGCCCATGCTAAACGGGCGCGTGGCGGGCCAGCAATGGCCAAATGTGTCAGATGTCTTGACCAATCCGAACTCTCCCGCCCATAGGGCCCATAGGAGAATTCCGAATTTCTTGATCTGTGTCGGATTGTGACGAAAGACTTGCTGCGATGATGGTGCCAGACAGCCCGTCACCGCACCTGGAACCACGCGGTGGCCGATCCTGCCTATCCTAAAACCTGGCGTATCCGTACAGCGCCCCCATCCAGGAGATTCCCGCCATGTCCAATATCGTGCTCGCGACCGACGGTTCGGCCTTCAGTGACGCTGCCGCCCGCTTCATCGCCGAAGGCAAGCTGCTGCAGACCGGCTTCACCGTGCACGTGGTGCACGTCGCGCCCGAAGTCAGCGGCCAGGTCCGCGCCTTCGTCAGTAAGGAAACCATCGACGCCTGGCACCAGGAGGCCAGCGACAAGGCCATGGCCGGCGTGTGCGACATCCTGTCGGGGGCCGGCGTGCCGTTCGAGCGCCATGCGCTGCACGGGTTCGCGCCCGAGCGCATCGTGACCTACGCGCGCTCGGTGGATGCGCAGGCCATCATCATGGGCACGCACGGCCGTGGCTCGTTCTTTGATGCAGTGATCGGTTCGGTCGCCGGGCGCGTTCTCGCGCAGAGCGATTGCCCGGTGTTGCTGGTCAAGGCACCCCAGAAGTCCTGACCGGAACAGGCCGGGGGCTGACGCCAATGCGGCCGCCCTGATGCTTCAGGCGCCCCACAGGGGCGCTTCCTCCATCAGCGCGACTTGCTCGCGCAGCTCCAGGATGCGGTCCTGCCAGTAGCGCGCCGTCCCGAACCACGGGAACGCCGCCGGAAACGCGGGATCGCGCCAGCGGCTGGCCAGCCACGCGCTGTAGTGGAGCAGGCGCAGGGTGCGCAGCGCTTCCACGAGCCAGAGTTCGCGCGGCGCGAACTCGGCAAAATCTTCATAGCCCGCGACGATATCCGCGAGCTGGTCCTGCATGGCGGCACGGTCGCCTTCGAGCAGCATCCACAGGTCCTGCACGGCCGGAGCCATGCGGCTGTCGTCGAAGTCGACGAAATGCGGCCCTGCTGCGGTAAGGCCCGTAGACCGGACGTCGTCGCCGTCGATCCACAGCACATTGCCGCGATGGCAATCGCCATGCACGCGCAGCAGGCGGACGTCGCCGGCGCGGTCATAGCAGCGGCGCACGCCGTCCAGCGCAAGATCGACGACCGCCTGCCATGGAGCGAGCAGATCGGCAGGAATGCAGTTGTGGGCGAGCAGCCAGTCGCGCGATGCCACCCCGAACGTATCCGGATCGAGCGCCGGACGTGCCTGATAGGCGTTCGTCGCGCCAACGGCATGGATGCGGCCAATGAAGCGGCCGAGCCAGGTCAGCGTATCCGCACGATCCAGCTCGGGCTCGCGGCCACCGCAGCGCGCGAAGACCGCGAAGCGGAAGCCGGCATGGTGTTGCAGCGTGCTGCCGTCCGGCCCGGGCAGCGCGGGCACCGCCGGGATCTCCGCATCGGCGAGCTGCTGCACGAAGGCGTGCTCTTCGAGGATGGCGGCGTCCGTCCAGCGGCCGGGCCGGTAGAACTTGGCCACCACGGGCGCGGCGTCCTCGATGCCGACCTGCCAGACGCGGTTCTCGTAGCTGTTGAGCGCCAGCAGCCGGCCGTCGGTGCGCATGCCCGACGAATCCAGCGCATCGAGGATCAGTTCTGGCGTCAGCCCCGCGAACGGGATGTCGCTGTCGCCGGATGCCGGATGCGCGCTCATGGTTGGATAGCCGATCGGATCAGCGTGCCGGCTTGGCCCGCGCGCCGCCAAGCAGTGCGGCCTGCGGGGCCGGGCGGCGGTTGTTGTGGCGCGCCGGGGCGCCAGTGGCGTCCTGAGCAGGCCGCGCCTGGCCACCGCCGTTGCGTTGCGGATTGCGCGGCTGAGCCTGGCCGGCGTTGCGGCTTGCGCCGCCCTGACCACGGGCTGCCTCGCCCCCGGCCTGGCTGGCGCCACCACGCGGTGCGTTCTGGGCCGGGCGCTGACGCGGCTGGCCCTGCGACGGCTTGGCTGCCGCTGGCGCCGCAGGCTTTGCCTGCGCACGGCCACGTCCACCACCTTGTCCACCGCCCTGCCCGCCGCCTCGCTGCTGGCGACCCTTCTGGATCGGCTCCGCCGCGATGGTCGGATCGACTTCGAAGCCCGTCAGCACCGTCTGTTCGAGCTTGCGCTTGATCAGGCGTTCGATGTCGCGCAGCAGGCCATGCTCGTCCACGCAAACCAGCGAAATCGCCTCGCCCTCTGCGCCGGCGCGGCCGGTACGGCCGATGCGGTGCACGTAGTCTTCCGGCACGTTGGGCAGGTCGAAGTTGACCACGTGCGGCAACTGGTCGATGTCGATGCCGCGCGCGGCGATATCGGTGGCCACCAGCAGCCGCAGCGTGCCGGCCTTGAACTCGGACAGCGCGCGCGTGCGCGCCGACTGGCTCTTGTTGCCGTGGATCGCCAGTGCGGACAGGCCGTCCTTGGTCAACTGCTCGGCGAGCCGGTTGGCGCCGTGCTTGGTGCGCGTGAACACCAGCACCTGGTGCCAGTCATGCTCGCGCACCAGGTGCGCCAGCAGTTCGCGCTTGCGTTCGCGGTCGACGGGGTAGACGCGCTGCGCCACGGTTTCGGCCGTGGTGTTGCGGCGCGCGACCTCGATCGATGCCGGGTTGTTCAGCAGGCGGTCCGCCAGCGCGCGGATATCGTCCGAGAACGTTGCCGAGAACAGCAGGTTCTGACGCTTGGGCGGCAGGACGTTGAGGATCTTGCGGATGTCGTGGATGAAGCCCATGTCGAGCATGCGGTCGGCTTCATCGAGTACCAGCAGTTCCACGCTGGAAAGGTCGATCGTGCGCTGGGACACGTGATCCAGCAGGCGGCCCGGCGTTGCCACGACGATTTCCACGCCACGGCGCAGCTGTTCGATCTGCGGGTTGATGCCCACGCCGCCGAACATGACCATCGAGCGCAACCGCACGTACTTGCCGTAGTTGCGCACGCTTTCTTCCACCTGCGCGGCCAGTTCACGCGTCGGCGTCAGCACCAGTGCGCGCACCGCCGGCTTGCCCTGGCGCTGTGGCGCCGATTCGGACAGCAGCTGCAGCATCGGCAGCGTAAAGCCTGCCGTCTTGCCGGTACCGGTCTGCGCGCCGGCAAGCAGGTCGCCACCTTTGAGGATGGCGGGAATTGCCTGGGCCTGGATGGGGGTGGGGGTGGTGTAGCCCTGTTCGGCCACGGCCCGCACAAGCTTGTCGGACAAGCCGAGTTCGGAGAAAGACATGAATGAATGCTTCGGCCGTCCGTTGCGCGCTGGGCGCTGCGCGCGCCAGCCTGCAGGCAGCCTGGGTGATCTGACACAAAACCAGTCGGGGGACCGGCATAGCGGCGCGAGGCGTCCGCTGACGAAACAAAGGTCGGTAGTGTAACAGCCAAGCGCAAACCTATTGATCACATGGTGATGCATGCCGGTTACTACACACGCTACGTTGCGGGGGTGTGGCCCTGCGCTATCATGCGGCCACCATCTGCCCCCGAACGCTGAAAGCCGCGCCGCCGCGCGGCCAGCGCCAGCACCCATGCGGTTCCGATTTCTCGAAGACCAGGAAGTCACGCTGTTTGCGGCGATCCCGGTCGGCATTCTTGCTGCGATTGCGACCACCCTCTTCAAGGAAGCGCTGGAGAGGGCCGGCATCGTCATCTTTTCCAGCAACGCGGATATCGTCGCGATCTTTGCGGCGCTGGCGCTGGCATGGCGCATCGTGGTGCCGGCGGTCGGAGGCGCGGTGGCCGGGCTGCTGCTACAAGCCGCTAACCGGCTCGCTGGCAGCGGCGGCGCGACCGACTACATGGAGGCCGTAGCCAACGGCACGGGCCGCCTGCCCGTGCGCGTTACGCTGCTGCGGTCGCTATCGTCGTTTTGCTCCATCGTCAGCGGGGCTTCGGTCGGCAAGGAAGGCGCCATGATCCAGCTCGCTGCGTTGTGCGGCGCGCTGTTTCCATCCACGCGCATCGGACAGCCCCACGGCGCTTCGAACATGCGGCGCATGCTGACTGCGTGTGGCGCTGCCGCTGGCCTCGCCACGGTCTACCACACGCCGCTGTCCGCGGCCGTATTCGTTGCCGAAGTGGTGTTCGGAGCACTAGCCGTGCAGCGCCTGATGCCGCTGTTCCTGGCCTCGGTGGCGGGCGCCATGGTCAGCCAGTGGCATGGCGGCCTGCAGCCGCTGTATCCCGGCCTACACATCGCAGCCGACGTGCGTCCGCAATTGATGGTGGCCGCGGCGGCGCTGGGGGTGGCTGCCGGCATCGTCGGGGCATTGTTCCTGCGCGCCGCCAGCATCGCGCGCGGGCGCTTTGCGCAGGTGCCCGGCGGCCCGGTCACGCGGCTCGCGCTCGGCGGCGCACTGGTCGGCGTGCTGGCCATGGCCGTTCCCGAAGTGGTCGGCAACGGTTATTCCACGATCCAGACCATCCTGCAGGAACAGCCGCTGACAGTGTCGGTCGGCCTGGTGCTGCTGGCCAAGCTCGCGGCGACGGTCATCAGCATGGGCTCGGGCGCCGTCGGCGGTGTGTTCACGCCTTCGCTGTTTGTCGGCGCCGCGCTGGGCCAGTTGCTGGCGCTCGCAATGCAGGCGTTCGTGCCCGGCGCGCCGGCCTCGCCGGTCCTGCCGCTGGTCGGCATGAGCGCGTTCCTTGCCGCGACCAGCCAGGCGCCGCTGATGTCGGTGCTGATGGTGTTCGAAATGACGCTGGCGCCGGCTCTGCTGTTGCCCACCATGATCGGCGCGGTGGCGGCGTATTACACGGCGTCGCGCTGCCAGACGATGTCGCTCTACAGCGTGATCGCCGAACGCGCGCAGGCCTCCGCCGCGGAAGAACACGCGCGCGCGATGACGCTGGCCGGACTATGCGACCCGACCGATACCACGCTCGCACCGGATGCCTCGCTGGCCGCTGCCGCCGACAAGTTTGCGGAGACCGGCACACGCTACCTGTACCTGGTCGAGCCCGACGGGCGCCTGCTCGGGGCGCTGTCAATCCACGCGCTGCAACGCGCGCAGCGCGAAGACTCGGCCGCCGGCGTGCTCGCGCTAGCCGAACGCGACTTCCCGGCGCTGACGCCTGAGTCGCGGCTGCGCGACGCCCTGGAGGTCTTCGCCGCCCATGGCATCAACCGCATTCCGCTCGTGCGCGATGGCGCCAGCCGCGAACTGATGGGCACCGTTTCCAAGCAGCGTGTGCTGCAGGAAGCATCCTGTCTGTTCTAGGCGACGGGGCACCCGTGCCTTGAGCGATGCCGGACACGGTGCCATCGAACGGGTAAAATACCCGGTTACCCTTCAGCCTCCTTTTCAACCTGATCTGCGCTTTTCCGGAGCCCATATGCCCGCCGGCCGTTCCCTGCGTCAGAGTGCTTCATCGCGTTTCATCAAGCCGCTGCTGACGCTGTCGCTCGGCGCGGCGCTGTGGCTCGGAGCCACCGGCGCCATGGCGCAGCCGATACGGGTCATCCCGGTCGATGCACCGCAGGCGAAGCTGGTTGTCGCCGCACCGACCGCCGGATCGCCGCAGACGGTCACGCTCGACGGCAAGACCATCGGCGTGGCACCGGGCCTGCGCGTGTTCGGCACCGACAACCAATTGCAGAACCTCGCCGCCATCGCGGGCCAGAAGCTGGCGGTGCGGTACAAGCTCGACCTGTACGGCCAGTTGCTGACCGCATGGGTGCTCAGCGAGCAGGAACAGAAGGCACTGAAGGCCAAGTCCTGATCCCCGGGAAGTACGGAGGCGTTCGCGCCATCCGTGTTGTTGCAACACCCTGATGCCCCCAGGTGAACCACTGAGACCGGCACCATGAAGAAAGTATTTGTGAAGACGTACGGCTGTCAGATGAACGAGTATGACTCGGACAAGATGGTCGACGTCCTGAACGCCAGCCAGGGGCTGGAACCCACCGACAACGTCGAAGACGCCGACGTGATCCTGTTCAACACCTGCTCGGTGCGCGAGAAAGCGCAGGAAAAGGTGTTCTCCGAACTGGGCCGCATGAAGGCGCTCAAGGCCGTGAAGCCCGATCTCGTGATCGGCGTGGGCGGCTGCGTGGCAAGCCAGGAAGGCGCGAGCATCGTCTCGCGCGCGCCGTATGTCGATGTCGTGTTCGGTCCGCAAACCCTGCACCGCCTGCCCGACCTGATCGCGCGCCGCCAGCGCACCGGCCAGTCGCAGGTCGATATCTCGTTCCCCGAGATCGAGAAGTTCGACCACCTGCCGCCGGCACGCGTGGAAGGCCCGAGCGCCTTTGTCTCGATCATGGAAGGCTGCTCGAAGTACTGCAGCTACTGTGTGGTGCCCTACACGCGCGGCGAAGAAGTCTCGCGTCCGTTCGAAGACGTGCTGGCCGAAGTGGCCGGACTCGCGGAACAGGGTGTGCGTGAAGTCACGCTGCTGGGCCAGAACGTCAACGCGTATCGCGGCGCCATGGGCGGCACCAGCGAGATCGCCGACTTCGCGCTGCTGATCGAGTACGTGGCAGAGATCCCCGGCATCGAGCGCATCCGCTACACCACGAGCCACCCGAAGGAATTCACGAGCCGCCTGGTCGAGCTGTACGGCCGCTGCGACAAGCTCGTCAACCACCTGCACCTGCCGGTGCAGCACGCGTCTGACCGCGTGCTGATGGCGATGAAGCGTGGCTACAGCGTGCTCGAATACAAGAGCATCATCCGCCGGCTGCGCATGCTGCGTCCCGACATGTCGATGTCGTCGGACTTCATCGTCGGCTTCCCCGGCGAGACCGATGCGGATTTCGACAAGCTGATGGCGCTGATCGAGGAAGTCGGCTACGACACCTCGTTCTCGTTCATCTTCAGCCCGCGTCCCGGCACGCCGGCGGCCAACCTGCACGACGACACGCCGCATGAAGTGAAGCTGCGCCGCCTGCAGCATCTGCAGGCCACCATCGAAGAGAACGTGCAGCGCATCAGCCGCAATATGGTCGGCTCGGTGCAGCGCATCCTCGTCGAAGGCCCGTCGCGCAAGGACCCGACCGAACTGCACGGCCGCACCGAGAACAACCGCGTGGTCAACTTCGCGCTGCCGGGCGTGCCGCAGGCCCAGCGCGAACGCATGATCGGCCAGATGGTCGATGTGTCGATCACGCAGGCGTTCCCGCATTCGCTGCGCGGCGAGATCGTGGTGCGGCAATGAGCGAAGGCATCCCACGCGCCAAGATGAAGATCGCCACCGCCGAATTCGTTGCCCCGCGCGACGACAACACGCGGCTGCAGAACCTGTGCGGTCCGCTCGACGAAAACCTGCGCCAGATCGAGCAGGCGCTCGACGTGACCATCCAGCGCCGCGGCCACCGCATGACGATACGCGGCGCCAACGCGCAGGACGCAGCAATCGCGCTGGAGCGTTTCTATAACCAGGCGCGCACGGCGCTGACGGTCGACGACGTGCAGCTCGGCCTGGTCGAGACGCGCCAGCTCTCCGCGCACGGCAGCTACGTGCCGCAGGCCGATGACGAGAGCGGCGCGCCCGAGTTCGAGGACGAGTCCCCGGTGCTGCACACGCGGCGCGCGGGCCTGCAGGGCCGCACCGCCATGCAGCGCGAGTACCTGCGCCATATCCTGGCGCACGACCTGACGCTCGGCGTCGGCCCGGCGGGTACCGGCAAGACCTATCTGGCCGTCGCCTGCGCGGTGGACGCGCTCGAGCGCGACTCCGTCAAGCGCATCGTGCTGACGCGCCCCGCCGTGGAAGCGGGCGAGCGCCTGGGCTTCCTGCCTGGCGACCTTGCGCAGAAGGTCGACCCGTACCTGCGTCCGCTCTACGACGCACTGTATGACCTGCTTGGCTTCGACCGCACGCAGAAGATGTTCGAGCGCCAGATGATCGAGATCGCGCCGCTCGCCTACATGCGCGGCCGCACGCTGAACCATGCATTCATCATCCTGGACGAGGCGCAGAACACCACGCCCGAGCAGATGAAGATGTTCCTCACGCGCATCGGCTTCGGCTCCAAGGCGGTGATCACCGGCGACACCACGCAGATCGACCTGCCGCGCGGACAGAAGAGCGGCCTGGTCGAGGCCCAGCACGTGCTGCGCGATGTGCGCGGCGTCGCGTTCACGCGCTTCTCCAGCATCGACGTCGTGCGCCACCCGCTAGTGGCCCGCATCGTCGACGCCTATGACGAATACCACGCCCAGCACAAGGACGCGTAATTGAAAAACAGCAAATCGAAGTCTTCCGCAAAATCATCCGCCGTCAGCCTGACCCTGTTCGATGGTGACGGCCGCGCGCGCAAGAGCGCCGCGCATGCCGTACGCGTGCAGTTGCCTGACGGGCGCAGCCTGACCGTGGACCTGTCGCAGGCGGCCGACGGCGTGGTGGCCTTGCTGGCCGAACACACCGACACGCGCCAGCAGGCTGGCCTGCTGGTACGGCCCGACAACCATGATGCGCTGTCGGTGGCCGTCACCGCGACACCGGTGGTCACCACCACGGGCACCCCCGCCACGCCGCCCGCGCTGGAGCTCGACGTCCAGCAAGGCGACGGCATCGGCAAGCGCGCCGGCCTGCCATCGCGCAAGCAGATCGAGACGTGGGTGACGTCGGCGCTGTATGCCGACGCAGCGCTGACCGTGCGCTTCGTCGACGAGGAAGAAGGCCGCGCGCTGAACCGCAGCTATCGCGGCAAGGACTACGCGACCAATGTGCTGACCTTTGCCTACGCGGAGAGCGAGGACGACCCGGTGACCGGCGACATCGTGCTGTGCTGCCCCGTGGTCGAGACCGAAGCGCGCGAACAGCGCAAGCCGCTCGAAGCGCACTATGCGCATCTGATCGTGCATGGCGTGCTGCATGCCCAAGGCTACGAGCACGAGGACGACGCCGAAGCCGAGGAAATGGAAGCGATCGAGACCGAGACGCTGCAGGCCCTTGGTTTTGAGGATCCGTACCGCGACGACCACACACCGGTCGCGCACTGAAAACCGGGCTCGTCCACGTCTGAAGTGAGTCCGCCCGCACACAGTCGGCCGCCCCGCCGGCTGTGTCACGAGAGTAAACGGTCTTTTAGTGTATCCTTCAGACGATCTCCACCACGCGCTTGCCGCGAAATGAACGACCCCTATCCCAGTTCGAAGCCTGCCCATTTCAAGCAGTCCGATCGCCCCAGATCGCTTCTCGAACGCCTCACCGACCTGATTTCCCCTGAGCCCGAATCCCGCGCGGAGCTGCTTGCCGTGCTGCAGGATGCGCACGAGCGCAACCTGATCGACGCCGATTCGCTTTCCATGATCGAAGGCGTATTCCAGGTCTCCGAACTGACCGCGCGCGACATCATGGTGCAGCGCTCGCAGATGGATATGGTCAACATCGCGGACGCGCCGCAGGCCTTCATTCCCTTCATGCAGCTGACGGCGCACTCGCGCTTTCCGGTGTACGAAGGCAGCCGCGACAACATCATCGGCATCCTGCTGGCCAAGGACCTGCTGCGCTACTACACGGACGAGCAGTTCGACCTGCGCGAAACGCTGCGTCCGGCCGTGTTCATCCCGGAATCGAAGCGCCTGAACATCCTGCTGCGCGAGTTCCGCAACAACCGCAACCACATTGCCATCGTCGTCGATGAATACGGCGGCGTGGCCGGACTGGTCACGATCGAAGATGTGCTCGAGCAGATCGTCGGCGACATCGAGGACGAATTCGATCTCGACGAAGACCAGGACAACATTCTGCCGCTGCCCGACGGCGGCTGGCGCGTGCATGGCCTCACCGAGATCTCGCAGTTCAATGAGGCCTTCGGCACGGCGTTCTCGGACCACGACGTCGATACCGTGGGCGGGCTGCTGACCAACCATCTCGGCCACGTGCCGCATCGCGGCGAGATCATTACGCTGCCGCCGGTCAGCTTCGAAGTGCTGCGCGCCGATGCGCGCCAGGTGCACCTGCTTCTCGTGCACCGCGAGTCGTCCACGAACCACCTGACCGACGCATGAAGCGCCAGGCTCCTGCCCTGGCCGCCGCCACCGGCGCCGAACGCACACGCGTGTCCGGCGCGACCATGGCGCGCCTGCTGCTCGCGGGCATGCTCGGCATCGCCCATACGCAAGCGTTTGCCCCGCATGACTGGTGGTGGCTGCAGATTCTTTCGCTGGCCGGCCTGGCCGCGCTGGTCGCCGACGCGCCGCGCGCGCGGGTAGCTGCCGCCACGGGTTACGCGTTCGGCCTGGGCTGGTTCCTGTCCGGTATCTGGTGGCTCTACATCAGCATGCACGTCTATGGCGAGATGCCGGCCTGGATGGCCGCGCTCGCCGTGGTGCTGTTCAGCGCCTACCTGTCGCTCCACCCCGCGCTGGCCGCTGCTGCGTGGCACCGCCTTGCCACGCGGCTGCCGCGCCTGTCGATCTGGTCCCCGCTTGCCTTCGGCGCGGCCTGGGGATTGTCGGAATGGCTGCGCGGCGTTGTCTTCACGGGATTCCCCTGGCTGTCGGGCGGCTATGCGCATGTCGACGGTCCGCTGGCCGGCTTTGCGCCGCTCTTTGGCGTGTACGGCATCGGCGCGCTGGCTGCGACGGTGGCGGCACTGCTGGTGGTGGCGGTGCGCGCGTTTGCGCAGCGCACCCACGGCCGTGGGATGGTTGCCGCCATACTCGCCGTGGCCGTGCCTGCCGCCGGGGCGGCCCTGGTGCCACTAGCGTGGACCACACCGGCCGGGAAGCCGATCACAGTCAGGCTGCTGCAGGGCAATGTGCCGCAGGACATCAAGTTCGAGCAGGCCGGCGTGCAGCGTTCGATCGAACTCTACCGCGACATGATCACGGCAACGCCGGCCGATCTTGTCGTGACGCCGGAAACCGCTTTCCCGGTCATCCTGCAGGACCTGCCGGTCGAGGTCGCGCTCGCCATGCGCGACTTCATGGAGAAGTCGGGCACCACCGTGCTGTTCGGTGCGGCGGGCGCCGATTCCGCGGTCGATTTCACCAACAGCGTGTTCGGGATCGGTCCGCAGGCGCGCCAACTCTACCGCTACAACAAGCATCATCTGGTGCCGTTCGGCGAATTCATCCCGCTGGGCTTCCACTGGTTCGTCGACATGATGAAGATGCCGCTCGGCGATTTCCGGCGCGGTGGGCTAGACCAGCCGCCGATGCCTGTGCGCGGCATCCGCGTGGCGCCGAACATCTGCTACGAGGATCTGTTCGGCGAGGAGATCGCCCAGACCCTGCGGCACCAGGCCGAGCCGGCCAACATGATGGCGAACCTGACCAACCTGGCGTGGTTCGGCGACACCATCGCCCTGGACCAGCATCTGCAGATTTCACGCATGCGTGCGCTGGAAATGCGCCGCCCGATGCTGCGTGCGACCAATACCGGCATGACCGCAGTCGTGGCGCCGGACGGCAAGGTACAGGCGCGCCTTCCGACGTTCACCGTCGATGCGCTGACGGCATCGGTGCAGGGCATGCAGGGGCTGACGCCCTATATTCGCTGGGGAAATGTGCCGGTGCTGGCCTGGTTCGTAGCCGTGCTGGCTGCCGTAGCCTGGCGCGCGCGGCGCGCGGGCTGAAGCGCCTGTGCGATCACAGGCGGCAAGTGTGGCAGGGCGCGTCCGTCACGGGTAGTGCGAGGCGCGACCCGCCTCGGGCATTGCCACGGTGTTTCCCGGCAATGCCGTATTTGCGACCGCCTGGCGAATCAGCCAAGCAGGCTCGTCACAGCCGAAACGGCTGCTGCGGCGATCATGACCGCAATGGCGAGCAGATAAGGTTTGCGAGAAAGAATTGCCATGACCCATGTCCCCATTTGATAGCTGACAGCGGTATCCCCCAAACGGACATTTCGTGCAGCTTGCGCGGCATCGGCGCCCACTGTCCTTCGCAACTCTGTATGCAGGTTGCTTGATAATACTGTATACAAAAACATTATCGGCAAGGGTAAGGCCCCCCTTAAATCCCCGTCGGTGTTTTCCCCATGCGTTGCGAAAGCCCGACATGGCGTGCATCCCCGCAAACGCAGGCCAGTGGCTAAAAAACCGATAGAATTCAGGGTTTAGCACTAACCATATGCGTCGCCCGCTGCACTTTGTTTGCAGCCCGCGCCTGTAAGGGCGCGGCATTGCGGCGGGACCCCCGATCTAGCCTCCCTATGCTGACCTTCCAACAAATGATTCTGACCCTGCAGGCCTACTGGGACCGGCAGGGCTGCGCACTTCTGCAACCTATCGATCTGGAGGTCGGCGCGGGGACTTCGCACGTGCACACCTTCCTGCGGGCGATCGGCCCGGAGCCGTGGCGCGCGGCCTACGTGCAACCGTCGCGCCGTCCCAAGGACGGCCGCTACGGCGAGAACCCCAACCGCCTGCAGCACTACTACCAATATCAGGTCGTGCTCAAGCCCGCGCCGGAAAACATCCTGGAGCTGTACCTCGGCTCGCTCGAGGCGCTGGGCCTGGACCTCAAGCAGAACGACATCCGCTTCGTCGAAGACGACTGGGAGAACCCGACCCTGGGCGCATGGGGCCTGGGCTGGGAAGTCTGGCTCAACGGCATGGAAGTGACGCAGTTCACGTACTTCCAGCAGGTCGGCGGCATCGACTGCAAGCCGATCACGGGCGAGATCACCTATGGCATCGAGCGTCTGGCGATGTACCTGCAAAAGGTCGAGAACGTCTATGACCTCGTGTGGACCGAGTGGCAAGAGAACGGCGAAACGCGCCGCCTGACCTACGGCGACGTGTATCACCAAAACGAAGTCGAGCAGTCGACGTACAACTTCGAACACAGCAACACCGAAATCCTGTTCCGCCATTTTGCCGAGCATGAGGGTGAAGCGAAGCGCCTGATGGGTGATACCGGCACGGATGGACAGACTGCCACCGGCACGCGCCTGGCCTTGCCCGCCTACGAACAGGTCCTCAAAGCCGCTCACACGTTCAACCTGCTGGACGCACGCGGCGCGATTTCCGTGACCGAGCGCGCCGCCTATATCGGCCGCATCCGCAATCTCTCGCGCCAGGTGGCGCAGGCCTATTACGATTCGCGCGAAGCACTGGGCTTCCCGATGTGCGGCGGGGCCAAGGCATGACGGTGCTCGTGCGCAGCGTACTGTGCTGCGCCCTGGCAATGGCCGTGATGACGCCGCCCGCCGGTGCCGTCGCCGCGCGCGCGCAGCCCGCACCGGCTCCGCAGGCGCTGCTGCTGCCGGCCGAGCTGTCCAACGTCTGCGAAGCCGATCCGCAGGCACTGCAGCTTGCCATGGCACGCCACTGGCGGCCGTCGCTGAACGCTCTCGACCAGTGGACGCAGCTGGTGCGCTCGTTTGCTTGCGACCTGTCCGGCTCGCGCGATCTTGGCTGGCACCGGGTGCCGCTGCGCGCGTATGAGAGCGCGATCCGCTATCCGCTGACCTGGGTCGAGACGGAAGACCGTAACGGGCGCCCACGCCGCGTCGTGCGTACCTATTATTCGGCGGCACAACTGCCATCGAAGATCGATTTCTGGGTGGGCGGGCGCATCGACGAAATCCGCTACGACAAGCGGCTGCGCCGCATCGAAGCGCGCTTTCCGGCCGCGGGCACCCGCGGCGCTGCCAGCAACGGCGCGGCCAGTGCCGTGGCCGTGGCGCAGTGCGCGTCCACTACGCTGCAATTCCGGCAACAGAACGGCCTCTGGCTGCTCTCCGGGGTAGAACCTAATCTTGAGCCGCGCTGCTGATCGCAGCGCGAGCCACAACCTGTTGGAAACGATTCATGTCGCAACCCATGACCGACTCGCTGCTGATCGAACTGTTCACCGAAGAGCTGCCCCCGAAGGCCCTGGCGCGCCTGGGCGACGCCTTCGCGCAGGGCCTGTTCGCCGGCCTGCGCGAGCGCGATCTGCTTGAAGCCGATGCCGCCGTCACGCCGTTTGCTTCGCCGCGCCGCCTCGCCGCGCTGGTGTCCGGCGTGCGCCGCAGCGCGCCCGATCGCGAGCAGCGCGAGAAGGTCCTGCCGCTGACCGTGGCGCTGGGCGCCAACGGCGAGCCCACCGCGCCGCTGGCCAAGAAGCTTGCCGCGCTGGCGAAGTCCGTCGGCGTGGCCGAGATCGACTGGCAGACGCTGGAACGTGCCTCGGATGGCAAGGCTGAGGCCTTCTTCTACCGCTACACCGCCAAGGGTGCCGAACTGGCCGCCGGCCTGCAGGCCGCGCTGGACGACACCATCGGCAAGCTGCCGATCCCGAAGGTGATGAGCTACCAGCGCCCGGGCGGCGAAACCGTGCACTTCGTGCGCCCCGCGCACCGGCTGATCGCGCTGTTCGGCAGCGAGATCGTGCCCGTTACCCTGCTCGGCCTGCCAGCCAGCAACCTGACGCAGGGCCATCGCTTCCTGTCGCACGGCACGATCGAGATCGCGCACGCGACGCAGTACGCCGACACCCTGCTCGAGCAGGGCAAAGTCATCGCAAACTACGCGCAGCGCCGTGAATCGATCCGCGAGCAACTGCTGAAGGCTGCGGGCGCCGACCAGGTGGTCATGCCCGAAGCGCTGCTCGACGAAGTGAATTCGCTGGTGGAATGGCCGGTGGTCTACGCCTGCCACTTCGAGGAAGCGTTCCTGGCTGTGCCGCAGGAATGCCTGATCCTGACCATGCAGACGAACCAAAAGTACTTTGCGCTGACCGATGCCGAAGGCCACCTGCGCAACCGCTTCCTGATCGTCTCGAACCTCGCCACGGAAACGCCGCAGTCGATCATCACCGGCAACGAGCGCGTGGTGCGGCCGCGCCTGGCCGATGCCAAGTTCTTCTTCGACCAGGACCGCAAGAAGACGCTGGCCTCGCGCGTGCCGCAGCTTGCTAGCGTGGTCTATCACAACAAGATCGGCACGCAGCTCGATCGCGTACAGCGCCTGCAGCAGATCGCCGGCCACATCGCCGACGCGATGAATGCGTCCGGCGTCGCCGTCGACAAGGCCGCCGCGATGCGCGGCGCCGAACTGGCCAAGGCCGACCTGCTGACCGACATGGTCGGCGAATTCCCCGAACTGCAAGGCACCATGGGCACGTACTACGCGCGCCATGACGACGAATCCGAGGACGTCGCGCTGGCCTGCTCCGAGCACTACCGTCCGCGCTTTGCCGGTGACGTGCTGCCCGAAGGCGCCGTCAGCACTGCCGTGGCGCTCGCCGACAAACTCGAGACGCTGGTCGGCATCTGGGGCATAGGCCTGCAGCCCACCGGCGAAAAAGACCCGTTTGCGCTGCGCCGCCACGCGCTGGGCATCCTGCGCATGCTGATCGAGAAGCCGCTGGCCCTGTCGGTGGACACGCTGCTTGCGCTGACCCAGCAGGCCTTTGCCGGCGTGCCGGCCGTCAAGCCGGCACCCGACGCGATTGCCGATTTCCTCTATGACCGCGTGCGGGGCTACCTGAAGGACAAGGGCTACACCACCAATGAAGTCGAGGCCGTGGTCAGCCTGCGCCCGCAGCAGTTGCATGACATTCTCGGCCGCCTGGAAGCCGTGCGCACGTTCGCCGCGCTGCCTGAAGCCGAGGCGCTGGCCGCCGCCAACAAGCGCATCACGAACATCCTGAAGAAGAACGCCGAAGCCGCGCAGGACATCGCTGCGGTCAATCCGGCGCTGTTCCAGGAAGACGCCGAACGTGCACTGCACGGCGCCATCGAGCGCGTGCGCCCGGACGCGGAAGCAGCCTTTGCGCGCGGCGACTTCACCAGCGCGTTGCGCGACCTGGCCCAGCTGCGCGAAGCCGTCGACGGCTTCTTCGACAACGTGATGGTGATGGCCGAGGACGCGCAGCTGCGCGCGAACCGACTGGCGCTGCTGGCCTCGCTGCACGCGCTGGCCAACCGCGTGGCGGACATCTCGAAGCTGGCGGCCTGATCGCCACGCCACCACGCCAACCGGGAGCCAGACATGCCACAGACACCGCCCAAATTCGTCGTGCTTGATCGCGACGGGGTCATCAACCTCGACAGCGACCAGTTCGTCAAATCGCCCGACGAATGGGTGCCGATCGAAGGCAGCCTCGAAGCCATCGCCGCGATGAACCAGGCGGGCTACCGCGTGGTGGTCGCCAGCAACCAGTCGGGCATCGGCCGCGGCCTGTTCGAGATGAGCGCGCTCAACGCCATGCACGAGAAGATGTACAAGGCGCTGGCCCATCTCGGCGGGCGTGTGGACGCGGTCTTCTTCTGCCCGCATACCGCGGCCGACAGTTGCGATTGCCGCAAGCCCAAACCCGGCCTGCTCGACCAGATCAGCGAACGGTTCGGCATCGAACTCAAGGGCGTGCCGATCGTCGGCGACTCGCTGCGCGACCTGGAGGCCGGTGTGGCGGTCGGCTGCACGCCGCACCTGGTGCTCACCGGCAAGGGCCAGAAGACGCTGGACAAGGGCGGCCTGCCCCCGGGCACACGCGTCCATGACGACCTGCGCGCGTTCGCACGCTGGCTGTCCGGCGGCGATGGCCAGCCCCGCACAAGTTCGTCCTGATTCCCGCTGCTTCGCCAGTCATCTCTCAAGCGCCCCCCGATGATCTTTTTGCGTTCCTTTCTGTTCGCGCTGTACCTGCTGGTGCTGACGCCGCCCTATGCGTGCGCCTGCTTTATCGCATTTCCGTTCCTGAACGCCGCGCGGCGCTTCGACTTCGTGCGCGGCTGGACCCGTCTCGTGATCGGTGCCGCGCGCGTCCTGTGCGGCATCCGCTACCAGATGGAAGGCCGCGAGCATCTCGACGAGATGCTCGACAAGCCCGTGGTCCTGCTCTCCAAGCACCAGTCCGCCTGGGAAACCGTGGCCTATGTCGCGCTGATGCCCAAGCCGCTGTGCTATGTCTTCAAGCGTGAGCTGCTGCTGGTGCCGTTCTTCGGCTGGGCGCTCGGCATGCTGAAGATGGTTCACATCAACCGCAAGGAAGGCACCAAGGCGTTCTCCTCCGCCGCACGGCAGGGCCGTGAGCGCCTCGCCGAAGGCGCCTGGATCATCATGTTCCCCGAGGGCACGCGGACGCCGTCCGGCCTGGAAAATCCGCGCTACAAGAGTGGCGGTGCCCGCCTTGCCGTGGAAACCGGCGCGTGGGTAATCCCGATGGCCGTCAATTCGGGCCGCGTATGGCCGCGCAACTCCTTCCTGAAGTACCCGGGCATGATCACGATCTCGATCGGCCCGTCGATCCCATCGGCCAACAAGACTGCCGACCAGCTCAACCAGGAAGTTCGCGACTGGATCGAGCGCGACATGCGCCGCATCGACGCGCAGAGCTACCGGAACGCGGCCGCATGAGCTTGCTGCGCCCTGCCCCCGACACCCCCGGCGCACAGCTGGAACTGCCGCTGGCCGACAGCGGGCAGGGGATCGTCGCCGGGCTGGCGCCACAGGTTCCTGAGCCGACTGCCGCTTCATGGCCCGCGCCGCAGCCCGATGCGCGCAGGCTCCAGGTCGGCGAACACACGCTGCACTACGGACTCAAGCGCTCGACACGCCGCACGATCGGCTTCACGGTCGATGACCGCGGCCTGTCGATCACGGCGCCGCGCTGGGTCACGATCGCCGACGTCGAATCCGCGATCTTCGAGAAACAGCGCTGGATCTTCACCAAGCTAGCGGAGTGGCGCCAGCGCGAATCGAAGCGCGTGCTGCCGACCGTGCAATGGCGCGATGGCGCCAACCTGCCCTTCCTTGGGCAAACCATCACGCTGTCGCTCGAGTCGCCGATCGGCGCAGTGCTGTTCAATGGCGAGACCCGGATCCTGCACCTGTCGCTACCCGCGCATGCCGACGAGCAGCAGATCAAGGACCGCGTGCAGAGCTGGCTGCAGCAGCAGGCACGCCGGCTGCTCCCGCGACGGCTCGACGTCTACGCCGAGCGCCTGGGCGTGCGGCACACGGGATTTGCGCTGACCTCGGCCGCCACGCGCTGGGGCAGCTGCACCGCGGACGGCAAGATCCGCCTGAACTGGCGGCTCATGCACTTCCCCATGTCGATGATCGACTACGTTGCCGCGCACGAACTGGCGCACCTCAAGGAGATGAACCACGGCCCGCGCTTCTGGGAAACCGTGGAATCGATCTTCCCCGAATTCCGCGACGCGCGTGCGCAGTTGCGCGCGCATCCGCCCGAGTTGCTCCCGACGTTCTGAGTCGTTACTCCCGGCAGCGCGGCCGCGCTGCCGGCCCGCCGGTGCGTTTGGCACAAACGCACTAAAATGACGCACTCCCTCCAAGAACGACCCGACTCATAGGGCATCTCAAATGCGACTCCTCCACACCATGCTGCGCGTCGGCGACCTGCAGCGCTCCATCGACTTCTACACCCGCGTGCTCGGCATGCAGCTGCTGCGCCAGAGCGACAACCCGGAATACAAGTACCGCCTGGCCTTCGTCGGCTATGGCCCGGAAAGCGAGACCGCGGTGCTGGAACTGACCTACAACTACGGCGTCGACAAGTATGACCTCGGTACCGCCTACGGCCACATCGCGCTGGAAACCGACAATGCCGCGGCGGCCTGCGACCGCATCCGCGTGGCGGGCGGCAAGGTCACGCGTGAAGCCGGTCCGGTCAAGGGCGGCACGACGGTAATCGCCTTCGTCGAAGACCCGGACGGCTACAAGATCGAACTGATCGAGCGCCATTCCACGCGCGACGCCAGCCGTCCCTGAGCGCGCCCGGCATGGACGCGCAAACCCTGAGCCGGCGCCCGCTCGATGGCGCCGCCATCGGCCTGATGGTGGTGCTGTGCGCCGCCTGGGGACTGCAACAGGTAGTCATCAAGCTGACCGCGCCGCTGATGGGCGCGGTGCTTCAGGCCGGCGTGCGGTCCGCCGTGGCGGCACTGCTCGTGTTCGGCTTTGCCGCGTGGCGCGGCACGCCGATCTGGCGGCGTGACGGCACGCTCGGCGCGGGACTGCTTGCCGGCCTGCTGTTCGGTGCCGAGTTCTTCTGCATCTTCGTCGGACTCGGCCACACCACGGCATCGCGCATGGCGGTCTTCCTGTACACCGCGCCGATCTTCACGGCGATCGGACTGCATTTCGCCGTGGCCGGCGAGCGGCTGCACCGTGGCCAGTGGCTCGGCGTGGTGCTGGCCTTCTGCGGCATGGTGCTCGCGTTTGCCGATGGCATGACGACTACATCGGCGCACGGCAGCACGCTGGCTGGCGATGCACTGGGCGTGGTGGCGGGCTTGCTGTGGGCTGCAACGACAGTCGTCGTGCGTGCGACGCCGCTGGCAAGTGCGCCGGCGAGCAAGACGTTGCTTTATCAGCTCGCGGTGTCGGGTGTGCTGTTGTTGGCCATGGCGTTGATGGCCGGACAGGCCGAGAGCGTGCAGGTCAACGGCATGGTGCTGGCCAGCCTGTTCTACCAGTCAGTGCTCATTGCGTTTGCCAGTTATCTGGCGTGGTTCTGGTTGCTGCGCCGGTATCTGGCCTCGCGGCTGTCGGTGTTCTCGTTCCTGACACCGCTGTTCGGCGTGGCCTTTGGCGTGGCGCTGATGAACGACGCCGTGGGACCGCGCTTTGCTGTGGCGGCATTACTGGTGTTGTGCGGGATCGTGCTGGTGAACCGCCGCAGCTGAAGTGGCTGCCGAAGTGGCTGATTCCAAGGCATAAAAAAACGCGCGGATCGGTTCCGCGCGTTTTTTGTTGGCCGTTGCCGGCCTGATCAAAGATTCAGCGGCTGCCAAAAGAGAACATCCCCAGCGCCTCGCGGACCTCGTCCAGCGTCTGCTGGGTGATGGCCTTGGCCCGGTTCGTCCCCTCGCGCAGCAGGTCGAACACATAGTCCGGATCCTTGGCGAGTTGTTCACGGCGCTCGCGGATCGGGCCCAGCAGTTCGTTCAGAACGCCTTCGACGCGGCGCTTGAGCACCATGTCGCCAAGGCCACCGCGGCGATAGTGCGCCTTGAGTTCTTCGACTTCTTCGGTGTTCGGGTCGAAGGCATCCAGGTAAGTGAACACCATATTGCCTTCGACCTTGCCCGGGTCGGATACCTTCAGGTGATCCGGGTCGGTGTACATGCTATGCACGGCTGCCTTGACCTGCTCGGGGCTCGCGCCCAGCGCAATGGCGTTGCCCTGCGACTTGCTCATCTTGGCCTTGCCGTCGACGCCCGGCAGGCGGCCGAACTTCGGGATCAGCGCCTGGCATTCCTTCAGCACGTCGCGGCCAACCTGATGGTTGATGCGGCGAACGATCTCGTTGGTCTGCTCGATCAGCGGCGCCTGGTCTTCACCGACGGGCACGATGTCGGCCTTGAACGCGGTGATGTCCGCAGCCTGCGCAGCCGGATAGCACATGAAGCCGGCCGGGATATCGCGACCGAAACCGCGCGCCTGGATTTCTTCCTTGATCGTCGGGTTGCGCTCCAGGCGCGAGACCGTGACGAAGTTCAGGTACATCAGCGTCAGCTCGGCGAGCGCCGGCAGGTACGATTGCACCGTGATGGTGGTCTTCGTCGGATCGATGCCGACGGCCAGGTAGTCCAGCGCCACTTCCAGCACATTGCGGCGCACCTTGTCGGGATCGTGCGCGTTGTCGGTCATGGCCTGCGTATCGGCCAGCAGCAGGTACTGCTCATGCGTATCCTGCAGCTGCACGCGCGTCTTGAGCGAGCCGACATAGTGGCCGAGGTGCAGCGGGCCGGTGGGACGATCGCCGGTCAGGATGACGGGTCGCTTGTTGGTTTGCGTGTTGGCTGTCATTGCGGAAATTCGCGGAAATTTGGGGATGTAAGCGGTCCGGCCTTCAGGCGGCCGATCTGTCGGATGCATCGCCGCCCAGGCGGCGCGCCAGCTCGACGTACTCGCCGACCGGCACCTCTTCAGCGCGGCGGCCAAGGTCGAAGCCGATGGCCTCGAAATCGATCTGGTCGCGCAGGAACGAGAGCGTATTGCGCAACACCTTGCGCCGCTGCGAGAACGCTGCGGTCACCAGATCGCCGAGCACGGTAATGTCGCAATCGGCATGCGGCGAGCGCAGCCGGCCGCTTTCCGTGCGCGGCCACGGGATCATGCGCACCACGGCGGAATCGACCTTCGGCGGCGGATTGAACGAACCCGGCGGCACGTCGAGCACATGCTCCATGTGGTAGCGCACCTGCAGCATGATCGATAGTCGGCCGAAGGCCTTGCTGCCTGGTTCAGCCACCATGCGGTCGACCACTTCCTTTTGCAGCATGAAGTGCTGGTCGTGCACGTGGTCGGCGTAGTCCATCAAGTGGAACAGCAGCGGGCTGGAAATGTTGTACGGCAGGTTGCCGACGATGCGCAATGGCCGCCCGGGCACCGCGAGCCTGCCGAAGTCGAAGGCCAGCGCGTCGCCGGCATGGACCTGCAGGCGGTCGCCATAGCGGCGCCGCAGGCGCTCCACCAGATCGCGGTCCAGCTCGACCACCTGCATCTGCGGTACGCGCTCGAGCAGCGGATCGGTCAGCGCGCCGAGGCCCGGGCCGATCTCCACTAGCACATCGTCGGCCAACGGATTGATGGCATTGACGATGCCGTGAATGATGGAATCGTCGACCAGGAAGTTCTGGCCGAATCGCTTGCGGGCCACGTGGCCCTGGTGCATGTTTGAACGCATGGAGGAATACACCACTAGTGCGGCACCCTGGCTGAAGCATGCCTGCCGTTGGCATGTCCGGCCATGGTGACCGCACTGCGGATAGCCTCGATCATGCTGCCATGCTCGGCCTGGCCGCTGCCGGCCAGGTCGAGCGCGGTGCCGTGGTCGACCGAGGTGCGGATAAAGGGCAGGCCCAGCGTGATATTCACGCCGTGCCCGAACGTGCCGTACTTCAGGGGCGCGAGCCCCTGGTCATGGTACATCGCCAGTACGCAGTCGGCGTCGCGCAGGTGGCGCGGCTGGAACAGCGTGTCGGCCGGGTACGGGCCGCGCGCGTCGATGCCGGCATCGCGCGCCTGCGCTAGCGCCGGTTCGATGACGTTGATTTCCTCGCGACCCATGTGACCGCTCTCTCCCGCGTGGGGATTGAGTCCGGTCACCAGGATGCGGGGGCGTGCAATGCCGAACCAGCGGCGCAGGTCGGCGTCGATGATCGACAGCGTCTCCAGCAGCAGCGGCACCGTCACGGCGTCGGCCACGGCGCGCAGCGGCAGGTGCGTCGTGGCCAGCGCCACGCGCAGCATGGCGTTGGCGTGCGCCGGCTGCGGGCCGGCCAGCATCATCACCACGCGCGGTACGCCCGCGGCTTCGGCGAGGTATTCGGTATGGCCGGTGAACGGCACGCCGGCATCGTTGATCGTGCTCTTCTGCACGGGCGCCGTGACCATGGCGGCAAAGCGCGCCGGTGCGCCGGCATGCGTGCGGCAGCCCGCAATCGCGGCATCGAGCATCGACAGCACATAGGGACCGTTGCGCGCATCGAGCCGGCCCGGCTCGCACGCGACGGCCAACGGCACATGATGGATGACCACTTCGCCCTCGGCGATGCGGCGCTCCCACGCATGCGCAACGCCCAGCGCCGCGGCCCGGGAGGCCAGCAGGTGCGCATCACCAAGCACATGGTAACGGGCGTGCCCGTTCTGACCCGCGAGTTGCAGCAGCGCCCCGATGGTGATGTCAGGGCCGATACCGGCGGGTTCACCGGTAGAAATGGCTAGCGCAAGCGGGTCGGGCATGTCGTGGTCGTGCTACGGGGCGGCGGGGGCGGCGGGTACCTCAGCGCTGTCGGTTGACGCGGTACTCGACGTACGCCTGCGAACGCAGCTGGCGCACCCAGTCATCATAGGCCGCGCGCAGCTTCTGCTCGCGGATTTCAGCACGGGCGAAGTCGCGCTGCTTCTCTGGTGCCATCTCGGTCTCGCGGCGGTTCTCTACCTGGATCAGGTGCACGCCGAACTGCGTGACAACCGGTTCCGAGATCTCGCCGGGGCGCAGCCGGTTCATGGCCTGCTCGAATTCGGGCACCAGTTCACCGGGCGAGACCCAGCCCAGTTCGCCGCCGGCCTGCGCCGAGCCGTCCTGCGAGAAGCGCTTGGCGGCATCGGCAAAGTCCCCGCCGTGCGTGATGCGGTCACGCAGGGTGCCGAGCTGGCGGCGCGCCTCGGCTTCGGGCATGTTCGGGCCCGTACGGATCAGGATGTGGCGGACCTGAGTCTGCGTGATGCGGGAAGCCGCGGCAGGACTGGAAGCCGATGTCGACGCAGGCGCCACGCGCTTGGCGGTCAGCTTCAGGATGTGGAAACCGTTGGCGCTTTCCACCACCTCGGGCGCCACGGCGCCCGGCTGCAGGTCGACCACGGCGTTGGCGAACAGTGCCGGCAGGCGGCCAATCTCGCGGAAGCCTATCGCACCGCCCTGCGCCGCTTCGGGCCCCTGGGAATTTGCTTGCGCGAGCTGGGCGAAGTCGGCACCGCCCTGCGCCTGCTTGAGCAGTTGCTCGGCCTTCGTCTTGAGTTCCTGCTTCTGCGCATCGGAGGCATTCTCCGGCACGCGCACGAGGATCTGGGACACATTGAACTCGGTCGGCCCGGTGGCCGCCGCACCCTGACCGCCGCGCGCGGCGAGGTAGTTGTCGATTTCGCCGTCGTAGACCTGTACCTTTGAATCCACTTCGCGTTCGCGCAGGCGGATCACCTGCACCTGCTTGCGCAGTTCGTCGCGATACTTGGTCCACGTCATGCCGCTGGCCTCGACACGGCGGCGCAGTTCTGTCGCGCTCAGGCGGTTCTGCTGTGCGACGGATTCGATTGCGCGGTCGAGTTCCTGGTCAGTCACCTTGATGCCGGCATCCTGCGCGGCCTGGGTCTGCACGCGTTCCATGATCAGGCGTTCGAGCACTTCACCGAGCAGGTCCGCGCGCGGCGGCGCCGGCCGGTTGGCGGTGCGCAGTTGCGCTTCGATTTCGTCGGCACGGTCGAGCAGTTCGCGGCGCGTGATCACGCTGTTGTTGACCACCGCGACCACTTCATCGACGAGTTGCGAACGCTTGCCGCCGCTGCTGGGCTGCGGCACGCCGAGTTGCGGCTGGCTCGACGGCACGGCCACGTCCGACGATTGCGGCACAAAGATGCCTGTAGCGCGCGGTGCTTGGGAAGGCGCCTTGAGCTGGGCCAGGGCCGGCCCGGCCATGGCAGCGAGCACGGCCGGCAGCAGAACGCGGCGCCACGGCGACAACATCAGGGTCAGGGAAAACAAGGCGAATTCTTGACGTTTCATCGTAATCCGTCATTCATAGTGATCAAACTGGGTCGTCGGCACCGGCTTGGCGGTGACCGGTTCGTACCCAGGAACATTCAGGCGCAGGATATCAAGCGGATTCGAGCCGATCTT
Source organism: Cupriavidus sp. C1SS-2L (assembly GCF_057073735.1). Taxonomy (NCBI): domain Bacteria; kingdom Pseudomonadati; phylum Pseudomonadota; class Betaproteobacteria; order Burkholderiales; family Burkholderiaceae; genus Cupriavidus; species Cupriavidus sp. C1SS-2L. The sequence continues at coordinate 542,546 of NZ_CP172708.1, read as the reverse complement.
CGACAGTCCGCGGAACTCCACCTGCAGGAAGATCCGGCCGGTATAGCCCTGCGTGGTATTGCGGTAGCGCTGGTAGACCACGCGGCCCACCCAGCAGTCAGCCGCGTATTCCAGGCCGGCGAGCGCATCGACCATCTGGTTCGCATTGCGGTCGAACGCGAAACGGCCTATGCCATAGGCGCGCTGGGTAATGGGCCACTGACCGGAAATCTCGAACTGGTCAATGGCGGTGTTGTCCGTGACCGACGTGGCCCGCCGGTAGCGGTAGCCCACGTTGAGCAGCTTGCGCGGCTCCGGACGCCACGCGAACGCCAGGTTCGAGTAATTGATGTGTTCCGAATCCGGATTGTATTGGATGCCTGCATCCAGGTAGTAACCGCGGAACAGCTGGATGGTCGTGGCCGCCAGCAGGTCGGAGCTCCCGGCCTTCGGATCCGGCAGCGTGCCGTTGATCTGCACGCGCTGGCCGCTGAAGTCGTAGCGCTGCGCGATGGTGCCGCGGAAACGCTCGACACCCGTGTCGGCTTCGATCAAACGCGTGGTCAGGCCCGCAGTCAGCTTATTGTTGTCGGCCACCCGGTCATAACCCGTGAACGGGTTCTCGGAAAAGATCTGGCCGTAACCGAAGTCCGACTGCACGGTATCGAACAGCGGAAACTGGTTCTGGTCGCGGAACGGCGTGTAGACGTAGAACAGCCGCGGCTCGAGCGTCTGCAGGTAGTTGACCCCGAACACCCGGCTCATGGTCGGCGCGTCGCGCTCGAAGGTCATGCCCGAATCGAAACTGAATGTCGGTACCGTGCGAGAGAAGTTGTTCTGCGCCGTCGGCGTATTGCTTTGCGGCTCCATCTGGTACTGCGTCGCATTGAAGATGACCTTGGGCGTCGCGTACCAGCCCGGCCGCACGATCGGATAGCTGATGGTCGGCTGCACGAACATGCGCTCGCCCTGCGGCTGCTGGAAGCCGGTCGAGGTCAGCGGGATGCGGAAACGCGTGTAGTCGGCCTCCACCTGCACGTCGAAGCCGCCGAGGTCATAGCGGATGTACTTGCCGTTGAGCTGCGGCTCGCGCTCGTAGGACGGCCCGCTCGGCAGCAGTGTCTGGAACTTCTGTACGCGCGCGAGGACCGTGAAGTCCTGCCAGTTATAGGTGACACCACCTTCCTGGATGTACTGCCGCTGCGTCGATTGCGCCACGGTACGCGTCAGATCGTCCGGATACCGGTCGTCCGATACGCGGTTCAGGTTCAGGTAAGCGTTAAGCCCTTTCGCCAGGTTCTGGGTATGCTGGAACGAATAGGACCAGCGGTTCGAATTCGTCTGACGGTCATCCGGCAGGATTTCAGCGCGCAGCCGGCCCGAATATCCCTGGCCGATGTACCGGTAGTCGCCGCCGAGCATGAAACCACGCGACGTCATGATGCGCGGATACAGCGTCAGGTCACGGTTCGGCGCGATGTTGAAGTAGTACGGGAGCGTGACGTCGAGGCCCGATTTCGACCCGTAGCCGAACAGCGGCGACAGGAAACCGCTGCGGCGCTCGTCGGTGAGCGGGAAGCTGAACACCGGGGCGCCCGCGATCGGCACGTCGAAGAAATGCAGCACGCCGCCGTAGGCCACGCCCACTTCGCGATCACTGTCCAGGTCGAGTTGGCGCGCGCTGAAGTACCAGTCGGCGTTGTCCGGCGAGCACGTCGTGTACGTGGCCCGCTTGATCACACTGCGGTCCTTGTCGATGAAATCGATGCGTTCGGCCTTGCCTGTACCGCCGGTCTGCTGGAAGTAGTAGTCGGGCGAGAGCATGTAGCCCTCGTTCGCCTCGACCTTCATACGAGCCTCGGGGCCCACGGCCAGCGCGCCGCCGCGCGACACACGGGCATTGCCATGCGCGAAGGCTTCGTCGGTGTCCTGGTCGTAGGTCAGCTTGTCGCCCTTGACCACGGCGCCGCCCCGGCGCAATTCGGCATTGCCTTCGAGCACTACGCCACGCTCGTTGTAGCCGGTGAGCCGGTCGCCCGACACGAATGCTGGCGGGTTTTCCCCAGGCTGGGTGGTCTTCGCGGGCTCGGCCAGGCGCGGGACGAGCTCGCCGGACACAGGCGGCGCCAACGGCACTTCCGGGGCGGTTTCCACCACGGACTCGGTCTGATCGATGTCTGGCACCGCCGAACTGGACATCTGGGCGTGCGCGCCCACCGACAGGCCGGCCATGGCCAGCACCAGCGGCCGCAGGGCGCTGGCAGGCAGCCGGCCGGTGCGGCTGGATAGGCCGGAAAGCGCAGGCGGCTTGTTGGCTCGTTTGTTCGGTGATCGTCGTTGTTCGGTCATGCGAGCGGGTTGTCAGTCACGTCGGCGGCGACGGCTTGCCTGCTAGCCGCCAGCCCCCCACGGAACAGGCTGCGGGGCAACGGTGAGCCCCTCCCGGGGGCCGCCCGGCGCCCGGGTCTGGTCGGGTATTATACGGGGCAACCAATTCTCCATTTCCGGCATGGCAGCACTTCTTCACGACCCACGCCTGGACCAGCTCAAATCCTGGGTGTCCGGACTCGGTCCGGACTGGTCCGTCGACCCTGATTCCTGCACCCCCGCTTCGTCCGACGCGAGCTTCCGGCGCTACTTCCGCGTGAGCACCGGCAACCCCGCGCATCCGACCGCGATCGTGATGGATGCGCCGCCTTCGCATGAAGACTGCCGGCCGTTCGTCCATGTCGCGGCCCTGTTCGGCGCCGCCGGCGTCACGGTGCCGACGGTGCTCGAACAGGATCTCGACCAAGGCTTCCTGCTGCTGGCCGACCTGGGCAGCCAGACTTATCTGTCGCGGCTCGACGACTCCTCCGCCAGCGGCATGTACGCCGACGCGGCGGTCTCCCTCGTCCGTATCCAGGCCGCGACCCGTGCCGGCGAACTGCCCGCCTACGACCGCGCCCTGCTCCAGCGTGAGCTGGACCTGTTTCTGCAGTGGTACATCGCCAAGCATCTTGGCGCGACGCTGACTGACGCCCAGCAGGCCGACCTGCGTGAAGTGATGGATACGCTTCTCGCCAACAACCTCGCGCAACCGCAGGTCTATGTGCACCGCGACTACCACTCGCGCAACCTGATGGTGCTGCCCGGCGGCGCCAATCCCGGCGTACTCGACTTTCAGGACGCCGTGATCGGCCCGATCACCTACGACGCGGTGTCGCTGTGGCGCGATGCCTACATCGAATGGAATGAGGAGCAGCAGCTCGACTGGCTGATCCGCTACTGGGAGCGCGCGCGCAAGGCCGGGCTGCCGGTGAACGCCGACTTCGGCGAGTTTTACCGCGATTACGAGTGGATGGGCCTGCAGCGCCACCTGAAGGTGCTCGGCATCTTCGCGCGCCTGTACCACCGCGACGGCAAGGACGGCTATCTCGCCAACCTGCCGCTGGTGCTCAAGTACACGCGCCAGGTCGCCGGCCGCTACACCGAACTGCGCAAACTGATCCGCCTGCTCGACGCGCTCGAAGGCGCCGCAAGCCCGGCCGGCTACACGTTCTGAACGGGGGCCGAGCAGTGCCCCCTACCGGCCTTCCTGAAAGCTCCGAGACCATCACCCGCTCCGGCGAGTGGTGGGCCGGCATGCGCGCGCTCGCGCCCATGCTGCTGGGCGTGGTGCCGTTCGGCCTGATCTATGGCGTGCTGGCGGTCGGCGCCGGCATGCCCGCGTGGCTCGCCTGCGCGATGAGTGCCATCGTGTTCGGCGGCGCGTCGCAGATGATCCTCACGCAACTGTGGTCGGCCGGCACGCCGGCACTGATCATCGCGGTCACGGTCGCGATGGTGAACCTGCGCCATGCGCTCTACTCGGCCACGATCGCGCCGACGCTCGCGCACCTGCCGCGCCGCTGGAAGGCGCTCATCGCCTATCTGCTGACCGATGAGGCGTTCGCTGCCATGACGCACCGCCTGGCCGATACCGGGCCGCGCCAGCGCTATCGCCACTGGTATTACTTCGGCGGCGGCTTCGCGCTGTGGGCAAGCTGGCAGGTGTCGACACTGGCCGGCGTGCTGGTCGGCGCGCAGGTGCCGCGCGACTGGCCGCTCGATTTTTTCCTGCCGCTGACTTTCATCGGCATCATCGTGCCGGGCCTCAAGCACCGCGCACAGGTCGCAGCGGCGCTGGTCGCTACCGCGCTAGCTGTGGCCTGCTTCGGCATGCCGCACAAGCTTGGTCTGATGGTCGCGGCGCTGGGCGGCATTGCCGCCGGCATGCTTCTGCTTGGCCGCGGCAAGACCTCCGGCGAGCGGCCGGCAGGCAAGGCCGCCGTCGGCAAGGAGACGGCATGAGCTCGCTGACCTTGCTCTGGGTGTTCCTTGGCGCGGGGCTGGCTACGTTCCTGATCCGCCTGTCGTTTATCGCCGTGGAAGGCCGCGTACGGCTGCCGTCGTGGTTCCGTACCGCCCTGCAGTTCGTGCCCGCAGCCATGTTGTCCGCGCTGATCGCACCCGACCTGCTGATGCGCGGCGGCGAACTCTACGTGAGCCCGTTCAATGCAAGGCTGGTCGCCGGCCTGGTGGCGATCGTGATCGCCGCGCGCACGCGCAGCATCGGCTGGACCATCATTGGCGGCATGGCTACCCTGCTCGCCATGGAGACCCTGATTTGAAAGCCATGATCTTTGCCGCGGGCCGCGGCGACCGCATGCGCCCGCTGACCGACACCTGCCCCAAGCCGCTGCTGCCGGTCGGCGGCAAGCCGTTGATCGTCTGGAAGATCGAGGCGCTGGTGCGCGCGGGCCTGCGCGACATCGTCATCAACCATGCGTGGCTCGGCGAGCAGATCGAGGCGGCGCTGGGCGACGGCAGCCGCTATGGCGCGCGCATCGCGTACTCTGCCGAAGGCAGCGCGCTCGAGACCGCCGGCGGCATTGCGAAGGCCTTGCCGCTGCTGTCGCACGCGCCGGAACGCGGCGAGATCTTCCTTGCGGTTTCCGGCGATATCTTCTGCGAATACGACTTCCGCACGCTGTTGCCGCGTGCGCGCCAGATGGCCGGCTTGCCGTCGCCGCGCATGCATCTGGTGATGGTGCCGAACCCGCCGTTCCACCCGGCAGGCGACTTCGCGCTGCAAGCCGACGGCCTGCTTGCACTGGACACTGCGCCGGACGCCGAGCGCCTGACCTTCGGCAACATCGGCCTCTATGACACGCGCCTGTTCACCGACATCGCCCCTGGCACCAGGGTCGCGATGACCCCGAGCTACCGCGCAGCCATCGCGGCAGGCACAGCCAGCGGCGAGCGCTTCGACGGCCTGTGGGAAAACGTCGGCACGCCTGCCCAGCTTGCCGCACTGAACGACGCTGTCGCCTCGCGCGGTACCGCGATCGCAGGCGGCGCCTGAGCCGCTTGCCAGCGCCGCCGGGCCCTGCGCGCCGGCGGCGTTAGAATCTGATGCATTCCCCCTACACAGTTGGCGATCCTATGTCCGCACCCGATTCAGCCCTCTTGTCCGCCTGCCGCGATCGCCGCGCGCGCGTGTTGCAGCACCTGCGCGCTAGCGGCGGTGGCGTGGCCATCCTGCCCACGGCGCCGGAAGCCATGCGCAACCGCGACAGCGACTATCCGTACCGGCACGACAGCTATTTCTATTACCTGACCGGCTTCACCGAGCCCGAGTCCGTGCTGGTGCTGGTCGCCGGCCAGGGTGCCGAACCCGACCGCAGCATCCTTTTCTGCCGCCCCAAGCATGAGGAACGCGAGATCTGGGACGGCTTCCGCTACGGCCCGGAAGGCGCACGCGCGACCTTCGGCTTCGATGAAGCGCATTCGGTCGAGGAAATCGATGAGATCCTGCCTGGCCTGCTCGCCAATCGCGCGCAGCTCGCGTATCCGCTCGCTGCCTCGACGCGCACCGACATGCAGGTGCGCCGCTGGCTCGACGCGGTGCGCATGCAGGGCCGCGCGGGTGTTGCAGCGCCCTCGGTTGCGACCGACATCCGCACGCTGCTCGACGAAATGCGGCTGTTCAAGGATACCGGCGAACTGGCCACCATGCGCCGCGCCGGCGAAATCTCGGCAGGCGCCCACGTGCGCGCCATGCAGGCCTCGCGTCACGGCCTGCGGGAATACCACCTCGAAGCCGAGCTGCTGTACGAATTCCGCCGCCACGGCGCGCAGAGCGTGGCCTACAACTCGATCGTCGCGGCGGGTCCCAATGCCTGCGTGCTGCACTACCGCGCGGGCCCCGCCGAACTGCGCGACGGCGACCTGTGCCTGATCGATGCCGGCTGCGAATTCGATGGCTACGCGTCCGATATCACGCGCACGTTCCCCGTATCGGGCCGCTTTTCGCCGGCCCAGCGCGAACTTTATGACCTGGTGCTGGCCGCACAGGACGCCGCCATTGCCGAGACGCGCGTCGGCGTGCCGTACAACGTGCCGCACGATGCCGCAGTGCGCGTGCTCGCGCAGGGCATGCTCGACACCGGCCTGCTCGATCGCAACAAGGAAGGCACGCTCGACGACGTGCTGGCCAGCGGCAGCTATCGCCGCTTCTACATGCACCGCACCGGCCACTGGCTCGGCATGGACGTGCATGACGTAGGCGAATACCGCACGGCCACGCCCGCGGCAGACGGCGAACGCCCGTGGCGGCCGCTGGAGGCGGGCATGGTGGTGACGGTCGAACCCGGCATCTACGTGCGCCCTGCCGAGGACGTGCCCGAGCGCTACTGGCATATCGGCATCCGCATCGAGGACGATGCCGTGGTCACGAACGGCGACTGCGAGATCATCACGCGCGGCGTGCCGGTCAAGGCCGACGAGATCGAAGCGCTGATGCGAGACCGCAACACCCTGAACGGAGGCAAGGCATGATCGGATGGCTGCGCCGACTGTTCCCCGGCAATACCGGAACACCGCATAACCCGCCTGTAAAGCGCCACGTCGATCCGAGCGAACCGTTCGTGATCAACCTTTACGATGACCGCGTGGTGGTGCACCGACCCGACGGCCAGCGCGAAGAAGTCATGTGGGACACGCTCGAACGCGTCGTGGTGCGTGTGTCCAACGCAGCGCCATGGGCGGGCAAAGTCTGGCTGATCCTGATCGGCGCCGCCGATAGCGGCCAGGGCTGCGTGACGCCAATGGATGCCGCCAATGCCACCGCTCTGCTCGAGCGGCTGCAGGCGCTGCCTGGCTTCAACCAGCAGAAGCTCGACAACGCGCTGCGCGATGCCTCGGCCGGCAAGTCGCGCTCCGACGCGGTCTGCTGGAAGCGCGGCGCGCAGGCGGAGCCGGCATCGGATATCAACACGGACCGGAGTCCCGGCAATGACGCAGGCCGAACCTGAAGTCCGCGACATCGCCATCGTCGGTGGCGGCCCGGTAGGGCTGGCGCTGGCTTGCCAGTTGCTGCTGGCTACCGACTGGCGCATTACGCTGATCGACGCCGCCACGCCGGCGCGCGCGGCGCGCGACCCGCGCGCCATCGCGCTGTCCCACGGCAGCCGCCAGTTGCTGGAGCAGATCGGCGCATGGCCCGTCGCCGGCACGGCGATCGAGCACATCCATGTCTCGCAGCGGGGGCGTCTTGGTCACGTGAAGCTGCATCATGACGACTACGGGGTGCCGGCGCTGGGCTACGTGGTGCGCTATGGGGAGTTGTGCAACGTGCTGGAGCGCGCGATCGGCCGCGCCGCGAAGCAGGTAGGCGAATCGCGCCTGCTGCGCGTGTTCGAAACCCGCATCGACGACCTGCAGCAGGATCCGCTGATCGGCGGCGATTTCGACGGCATCGATGCGATGAGTGGCGCGGTCCATCTCACTGGCACGGCGACGGACGGCCAGGTAGCGCGCTTTTCCTCACGCATTGCGATCCAGGCTGAAGGCGGCCTGTTTCACCAGCAGGTCGCGCATGCGGGCCAGGGCTCGCGGCATCGCGACTACCGGCAAACCGCTGTGATCGGCCATGTTGCGTGCTCGCGCCCGCGCCACGGCTGGGCGTGGGAGCGGTTCACCGAGGAAGGGCCGCTGGCGCTGTTGCCCTATGACGAGCACGGCATCGACGGCTACGCGCTCGTCTGGTGCTGCCCGCCCGACCAGGCCGCGCGGCGCATCGCACTGAGCGATGCGGAGTTCGCGGAGGAGCTTAATGCCGTGTTCGGCGACCGCCTAGGGCGCTTCACGCTGGCTGGCAAGCGCCACGCGTTCCCGCTCGGGCTCAATGCCGCACCGGTAACGGTCGATGGCCGCATCGCGGCAGTTGGCAATGCCGCCCAGACGCTGCACCCGGTGGCGGGCCAGGGACTGAACCTGGGCCTTCGCGATGCATTTGCGCTTGCCGATTCCCTGCGTGCGGGCTGCTCGCCGCGCTCGCTGCAGGCCTTCGCATCGCGCCACAGGCTGGACCGCGCTGTGACCATCGGCGTCACCGACCTGCTGCCGCGCGTGTTCGGCATCCCGTCCCCGCTGGCCGCGCATGCGCGAGGCGCGTCCCTGGCGGCGCTGGCTTGCGTGTCACCGCTCAAGCATGCGCTGGCGCGCCACATGATGTACGGCATGCGCCGGTGATCCACAATGACGGGACCGCGACAGCGGCTCCCGCCATGCGCCAGGTAATCTATTCGAGGCATTTTCGGACTTCGCCTCTTGCTTTGATGCTCAATTCTTGGGCAGCAGCAGTCGTTTGGCGGTAGAATCCAGCCCTCGCTCATGCCCGTGAACATTGCCGACAGCCGTTTCGGCACGGGTGTGTTTTTTCGTTTCACTCCAGTTACGCCGCCGGGCAATCCCGTTTCGCATAGCGCAGCACGCGCGCCGCCGGGATCAGCGCTGGCCGGCATCGCCCGCCCAACTTGCAGATAGGACCACACCAACTTCGCAACAACCTGTTCGTCGCCCCCATGGCGGGTGTGACGGATCGCCCTTTCCGCCAGCTGTGCAAGCAGCTCGGGGCAGGCTACGCGGTGTCGGAGATGGTGGCGTCCAACGCACAGCTGTGGAAAAGCGAGAAGACCATGCGCCGCGCGAACCATGCCGGCGAGGTCGAACCGATCTCGGTGCAGATCGCCGGCGCGGAGCCAGGCATGATGGCCGAGGCTGCGCGCTACAACGTCGATCGCGGCGCGCAGATCATCGATATCAATATGGGCTGCCCGGCCAAGAAGGTCTGCAATGTGGCCGCGGGGTCCGCGCTGCTGCAGAACGAGCCGCTGGTGGTGCGCATTGTCGAGGCCGTGGTCGCCGCCGTCGGCGATCGCGTGCCGGTCACGCTCAAGATCCGCACCGGCTGGAACCGCGAGAACCGCAATGCGCTGCGCATTGCGCGCATGGTGGAAGACGCGGGCATCAGCATGCTGACCATCCACGGCCGCACGCGCGCGGACTTGTACCACGGCGATGCCGAGTACGAGACCATCGCCGCGGTCAAGGCCGAGCTCCGTATCCCGGTGGTAGCCAACGGCGACATCACCACGCCGCAGAAGGCGAAGCAGGTGCTGGCGCTGACGGGCGCCGACGCCATCATGATCGGCCGCGCGGCGCAAGGCCGGCCTTGGCTGTTCCGTGAGATCGAGCACTTCATGAAAACCGGCGAACTGCTGCCGTCGCCCGAAGTGGCCGAGATCCGCGCGATCATGAACGCGCACCTCGAAGACCACTATGCGTTCTATGGCGAGTTCACCGGCGTGCGCACCGCGCGCAAGCATATCGCGTGGTACACGCGCGGGCTGCGCGGCGCAAACCTGTTCCGCCACCGCATGAACACGCTGGAAAGCACCGGCGAACAACTGGCCGCGGTCAACGCCTTCTTCGATGAGCAGGCGCAATGGTCAGACCGGCTCGTCTATGTCGATGAGGCAGATGCCGGCGGAGAAGAAGCGAACAACAACAACGACAAAGGGGAGTTGCTTGCCGCATGAGCCGCAACGCTATCGACCAGTGCATCCGGGACAGCCTGGATAGTTACTTTCGGGATCTGGACGGCGAAGAGCCTTCCAATATGTACAACATGGTGCTGGAGGCCGTCGAGCGCCCGCTGCTCGAAGCCGTGATGGTGCGCGCCGAGCGCAACCAGTCGCTGGCCGCCGCCTACCTCGGCATCAATCGCAATACGCTGCGCAAGAAGTTGCAGCTGCACGGTTTACTTTGAATTTGAAGCGTTTCGCACAGCCATGATCAAGCAAGCTCTCCTCTCTGTTTCCGACAAGACCGGCATCGTCGAATTCGCGCGCGAACTGAACGCGCTCGGCGTCACGCTGCTTTCCACCGGCGGCACCGCCAAGCTGCTGGCCGACAGCGGCCTGCCCGTCACGGAAGTGGCCGACTACACCGGCTTCCCCGAAATGCTCGACGGCCGCGTGAAGACGCTGCATCCGAAGGTGCACGGCGGCATCCTCGCGCGCCGCGACCTGCCCGAGCACATGGCCGCACTGGCCGAGCACGACATCCCGACGATCGACTTGCTGGTGGTGAACCTGTACCCGTTCCAGCAGACCGTGGCAAAGGATGACTGCACGCTGCCCGACGCGATCGAGAACATCGACATCGGCGGCCCGACCATGCTGCGCTCGGCTGCCAAGAACCACCGCGACGTGACCGTGATCGTCGATCCGGTCGACTACGCCGTGGTGCTGGACGAAATGCGCGCCAATGGCAACAAGGTTGGCTACGACACCAACTTCCGCCTCGCGACCAAGGTGTTCGCGCACACCGCGCAATACGACGGCGCGATCACCAACTACCTGACCAGCCTCGGTGCCGACAAGTCGCACCAGGCCCGCAGCGCCTACCCGCAGACGCTGAACCTGGCCTTCGAGAAGGTCCAGGAAATGCGCTACGGCGAAAACCCGCACCAGTCGGCCGCGTTCTACCGCGACCTGAAGGCCGTGGATGGCGCACTGGCCAACTACGTGCAGCTGCAGGGCAAGGAACTGTCGTACAACAACATCGCCGACGCCGATGCGGCCTGGGAATGCGTGAAGTCCTTCGCCGTGACCATGCCCGCCTGCGTGATCATCAAGCACGCCAATCCGTGCGGCGTGGCTGTGGGCGCCAATGCCCTCGAAGCCTACGACAAGGCTTTCAAGACCGACTCGACCTCGGCCTTCGGCGGCATCATCGCGTTCAACGTCGAACTCGACGAAACCGCGGCCCAGGCCGTGGCGAAGCAGTTCGTCGAAGTGCTGATCGCCCCGTCGTTCAGCGCTGCCGCGCGCGCCGTATTCGCATCCAAGCAGAACGTGCGCCTGCTCGAAATCCCCCTGGGCAAGGGCATCAACCAGTATGACCTCAAGCGCGTGGGCGGTGGCCTGCTGGTGCAGAGCCCCGACGCCAAGAACGTGCAGCCGACCGAACTGCGCGTGGTCACGCGCCGTCATCCGACGCCGAAGGAAATGGACGATCTGATGTTCGCCTGGCGCGTCGCCAAGTTCGTCAAGTCCAACGCCATCGTATTCTGCGGCGGCGGCATGACGCTGGGCGTCGGCGCAGGCCAGATGAGCCGTGTGGATTCGGCCCGTATCGCCAGCATCAAGGCGCAGAACGCGGGCCTGACGCTGGCGGGTTCGGCCGTGGCATCGGACGCCTTCTTCCCGTTCCGTGATGGCCTGGACGTCGTGGTAGACGCCGGCGCAACCTGTGTCATCCAGCCGGGCGGTTCGATGCGCGACGACGAAGTGATCGCCGCCGCCGACGAGCGCGGCATCGCCATGGTCCTGACCGGCACCCGCCATTTCCGTCACTAAGCAAGGCGAAGGAAAGAAGCTCCGGGGCGCGGGCCCAACCCGCACCCCGGAGCTTTTTTGTTTCCACAAACCGCAGGCACAGCGCCCGAACAAGGCACCGCTCCCGCCTCCCGGGTTACAAAGACGGCCCGTCAACGAAGGTGCGCGCTCCGATCAGCAAGCGACAGGCAGCCCAACTAACCCCTGAAGCCCATCCCCCTACAAAAACACTGGCACACTACGATCAATATTCGCCCGTTAGGGCAACCGAACGCGCTTTTTGGTTACTTTTTGTCGCTCGGACAAAAAGTGACTCGCCGGCTACGCCGGCGAAACAGCGGCGCATGCCAAGCACACAAAGCCCGATCAAAGCTGACAAAGCAACCCCAAAAAACATAAATGCGTATTCTCGGCATCGACCCCGGCCTCCGCACCACCGGCTTCGGCGTCCTGGAAAAGCACGGCAACAAGCTTTCCTACATCGCCTCGGGCACCATCAAAAGCAATGGTGAAACCGACCTGCCCGCGCGCCTGAAGACACTGTTCGATGGCATCAGCGAGGTAGCCCGCACGTACACACCGGATTGCGCAGCGATTGAAAAGGTCTTCGTCAACGTCAACCCGCAGTCCACGCTGCTACTAGGTCAAGCACGCGGCGCGGCAATCTGCGGCCTGGTCGGCCAAGGCCTGCCGGTGTTCGAATACACCGCCCTGCAACTGAAGGTAGCCGTAGTCGGCTATGGCCGCGCCAACAAGGAACAAGTGCAGGAAATGGTCATGCGTCTGCTAAGCCTGCCGGGACGGCCCAGCACTGACGCCGCCGATGCATTGGGCGTCGCGATCTGCCACGCCAATGGCGGCGACACGCTCGGCACGCTGTCGGGCCTCGCCCCTGAACTGGTCCGCAAGGGCATGCGCGTCCGCCGAGGGCGCCTGATCGGCTGATCGGCCAACATCGGTTTCCACAAGAGACAGCGCCCGGTCTCTTACAATCGAGGGCATTTGCCGCGCACGGCGGCCACGGATCTTATTCCATGCCCAGCTTCCGATCTTGCTTTCGCATGACCCTGGCCGCAGCGCTGCTGGCGGGCTGCGCCACGAGGCCAACCCTGCCTCCAGCGCCCAAGTCTGCGGCCGTGCCTGCGGCAGCCCCCACCCCCGCCGCGAAGCCACTGGTCATCGCCCACCGCGGCGCCAGCGCACTGCGCCCCGAACACACGCTGGCGGCCTACGCGAAGGCCATCGAGGACGGCGCCGATGTCATCGAGCCCGATCTCGTCAGCACGCGCGATGGCGTCCTCATAGCACGCCATGAGAACGACATCGGCGGCACCTCCAACGTCGCCGAGCTACCGCAGTTCGCCAGCCGCAAGCGCACCAAGGTCATCGACGGCGTGCGCCTGACCGGCTGGTTCACAGAAGACTTCACGCTGGCCGAATTGAAGACACTGCGCGCGCGAGAGCGCATTCCCAAACTGCGCCCCGCCAACGCCCGCCTGAACGACCAGTTCGAGATCCCGACGTTCGACGAGATCGTACAGCTCGCGCAGCAGGCATCGCTGCGCACCGGCCGGCAGATCGGCCTGTATCCGGAGCTGAAGCATCCGAGCTATTTCCGCGGCATCGGCTTGCCGCTCGAAGACAAGCTCGTCGATGCGCTGCGCCGGCAGCCGTACCTGCGCGAGGCACCCGTCTTCATCCAGTCGTTCGAGGCTGGCAGCCTGCGGCAGGTGCGCAAGATGATCAATCACGGCATGCCGAATGTCCGGCTCATGCAGCTCATCGGGAACCTGAAGCAAACCCCGCCCGACTGGCGGCTCGCCGGCGACACGCGCACCTATGGCGACATGCTGACTACGACCGGCCTGCGCGAGGTGGCCAGCTACGCCGATGGCATCGGTCCGGAAAAGAACAGCGTGGTGCCGCGCGATGCGCAGGGCGGCCTTGGCGCGCCCACGGCCGTCGTGCGCAATGCGCATGCAGCGGGCCTGCTGGTGCACCCGTACACGTTCCGGCCCGAGAACGCCTTTCTGCCCAAGGCATTCCAGACCGGCGGCGACGATGCGACGCGCAGTCCGGCCGGCATGGTGCGCGAGGTGCAGGTCTTTGTCGCCGCCGGCGTGGATGGCGTCTTTACCGACGACCCGGCGCTGGGCCGGCGCGCCATCGACGCAGGAACTCCGTGAATCCGCGGCACGCCGCTGGGCTACACTTGCGGCCTTCCGCAAAAACGTTGAACCGACCTTTACTGCAAACACCATGATCGGACGCATCGCCGGCACGCTTATCGAGAAGAACCCTCCGCACCTGCTGGTGGACTGCCACGGCGTCGGCTACGAGATCGATGTGCCGATGAGCACGTTCTACAACCTGCCCGCGACCGGCCAGCCGGTCACGCTACTCACGCAGCTGATCGTGCGCGAGGACGCGCACCTGCTCTATGGCTTCGGCAGCGCGGCCGAGCGCAATACGTTCCGCGAGCTGATCAAGATCACCGGTATCGGCGCACGCATGGCGCTGGCGGTGCTGTCGGGCATGTCGGTGTCGGAGCTGGCCCAGGCCATCACGTTGCAGGAAGCCGGACGCCTCACGCGCGTGCCGGGCATCGGCAAGAAGACCGCCGAGCGGCTGATGCTGGAACTCAAGGGCAAGCTTGGTGCCGAACTCGGCCACGCGCCAGGCGCGGCGCCTGTGCACGACAGCGCGGTCGATATCCTTAACGCGCTGCTGGCACTCGGCTATTCGGAAAAGGAAGCGGCCACGGCCATCAAGCAGGTTCCCGCCGGCACGGGTGTCTCGGACGGCATCAAGCTGGCGCTGAAGGCCTTGTCCAAGGCGTGAGGCGTAAAATAGCGCGATACCAGACGCCGCAGCCATGATTGAAACCGACAAGTTTTCCGCCCCCGACCGCGTGATCTCGGCCACGCCCGCTTCCTCGCGCGAAGAGGCGTTCGAGCGCGCGCTGCGGCCCAAACTGCTCGACGAGTACGTGGGCCAGGAGAAGGTGCGCGGCCAACTCGACATCTTCATGCACGCGGCGCGCAATCGCCGCGAGGCGCTCGACCACGTGCTGCTGTTCGGCCCGCCGGGCCTGGGCAAAACTACGCTGGCCCACATCATTGCGCGCGAAATGGGCGTGAACCTGCGCCAGACTTCAGGGCCGGTACTCGAACGCCCCGGCGATCTGGCGGCGCTCCTGACCAACCTCGAAGCCAACGACGTACTGTTCATTGACGAGATCCACCGGCTCTCGCCGGTCGTCGAGGAAATCCTGTACCCGGCGCTCGAGGACTACCAGATCGACATCATGATCGGCGAAGGCCCCGCGGCTCGTTCGGTCAAGCTCGACCTGCAGCCGTTCACGCTGGTCGGCGCGACCACGCGCGCCGGCATGTTGACCAACCCGCTGCGCGACCGCTTCGGCATCGTGGCGCGGCTGGAGTTCTATGCGGCCGAGGAACTGGCACGCATTGTCACGCGTTCGGCGCAACTGCTCGGTGCGCACATCGATCCACTGGGCTCTCTGGAAATTGCACGCCGTGCGCGTGGCACGCCGCGGATCGCCAACCGCCTGCTGCGCCGCGTGCGCGATTACGCCGAAGTCAAGGGCGATGGCACCATCACCCGCGAGATCGCGGACGCCGCGCTGGCCATGCTGGACGTGGATCGCGTCGGATTCGACCTGATGGACCGCAAGCTGCTCGAAGCCGTGCTGCATAAATTCGGCGGCGGCCCGGTCGGCGTCGACAACCTCGCTGCGGCGATTGGCGAGGAACGCGACACCATCGAAGACGTGCTCGAGCCCTATCTGATCCAGCAAGGCTATCTGCAGCGTACGCCCCGCGGGCGCGTCGCGACGGCCGCCGCCTACCGCCATTTTGGCCTGGCATCACCGCAAGCCGGCGACAGTGGCGACCTGATCGACGGCGAATAACGAGAGCCTGCTGCACTGCGGCAAGTCCCCGCAGCGGCCGGTCGGGACGTCAATTAAACATTTTTGTCTCGCATCCCAAATTTTTTCGAAGTGGATTGCTGGCCCCTGCCCGATTGTCCACAATGGCTTCAACGGTACCCTTGCCCCGGTACCCGGCAGTCGTGCCGGCCGGCACGGGGCGTCACCCTCCTCCAAGGAAAGCCATGATCCGTCGTTCGTCCTC
Organism: Cupriavidus sp. C1SS-2L; assembly: GCF_057073735.1. Classification (NCBI taxonomy): domain Bacteria; kingdom Pseudomonadati; phylum Pseudomonadota; class Betaproteobacteria; order Burkholderiales; family Burkholderiaceae; genus Cupriavidus; species Cupriavidus sp. C1SS-2L. Next base: position 526,702 of record NZ_CP172708.1, on the reverse strand, counting down.
CCTGCCAGCCGCGGTACTCGCTGCGGCCATGCTCTTCGCCACCAGCGCCTACGCTCAGCGTCCGCAGGCTCCGGTCGGCGTGGCCGAGGAGGCCGTGGTCAGCGGCAAGATCATCGATATCGATCCGAACACCAAGGCCGTGCTGGTACAAGGACCGCGCGGCAATGTCGTAGAGATCGTCGCTGGAGAAGAAGCAAAGAACTTCGGCCAGATCCGCAAGGGGGACATCGTCACGATCGCGCGCGGCGCGGCCATCGTGGCATCGCTCGAGCCCCTGGACAGCAAGGCGACCGCCCTGGCCGAAACCGTGGATCGCACCTCGCACGCGGCCGAAGGCAGCAAGCCCGGCGTCATGCGCGAGATCACCACGACGGTGACGGCGGAGATCACGAAGGTCGACCCGGCCAAACACCTGGTCACGTTCCGCGGCCCGCGCGAAACCTTGCGCACGGTCAAGGTGGAAGATCCTGCCATCGATCTGACCAAGATCCAGCGTGGTCAGATGGCAAAGATCGTCTATCGTGAAGTCGTAGCCATTACGGTCAGGGCGCCGGCTGCATCCGCAGCCAACTGACTTCGTACCCGACGCGGTTACTTTACCCCACCAGGAGGTTACCTATGAATCGACGCCATTTTGTTACCCGGGTTGCCGGATCGGGGCTGCTCGTCGCCACCGCGTTTACGGTTGGCTGCACGACGACAGGCACCAAGGCCTCGTCCGATCCGGCAGCGAAAAGACAGGAAATCGATGCGGGTGTTGATGGCGCGTTGAACCGCCTGTATTCCTCGACCAACGGTGCGCGCGAACTGGCAAACCGCGCACAGGGCGTCCTGGTGTTCCCGCGTGTCATTGCAGCCGGCCTCGTGGTCGGCGGCGAATACGGCGAAGGGGCACTGCGTTCGCACGGCTCGACCGTCGGCTACTACAGCACGGCGCAGGCCTCGGTCGGCCTGACCGCGGGTGGCCAGTCCAAGGCCATCATCATCATGTTCATGACGCCGGAGGCGTACAACAAGTTCGTGTCGAGCAAGGGCTGGACCGCCGGCGCCGATGCGAACGTGGCATTGGCCAAGATCGGCGCCAATGGCCAGCTCGATACCCTGACCAGCCAGCAGCCGGTCGTGGGCTTCGTGCAGACCAACGCGGGCCTGATGTTCGATGCATCGATCAACGGCGCCAAGATCTCCAAGCTCGATATCTGATCCGGAGCCGTGGCCGGCGGCCCAGCCGCCCGGCCGCTCTGCTCGCATCCATCCCGGCCCTGGCCGGGATTTTTCTTGCGGCACGGCAAGACAGCGCCCCCGCTGGCATAATCCCGCGAAAAAGCAGCAGGCACCATGCGCGCCTGCCAAACCGGGAACGTCAATGTCCACCCTGCTCACCGCCGCAGCCCGCACCGATACCAGCGGGCGCGTCTACCGCTATTACGACCTCGTCATGGTGGCCTTCGTCACCGTGCTGCTGTGCTCGAACCTGATCGGGGCCGCCAAGGCCGCGCAGGTCACGCTGCCGCTGCTGGGGCCGGTCACCTTCGGCGCGGGCGTGCTGTTCTTCCCGATCTCGTACATCTTTGGCGACGTGCTGACCGAAGTCTATGGCTATGGCCGCGACCGTCGCGTCGTGTGGGCGGGCTTCGCGGCGCTTGCGTTTGCCACGTTCATGAGCCTGGTGGTACTGCACATGCCGGTCGCGCCGTTCATGGCCGACTACCAGAAGAGCCTGGAAGATGTGTTCGGCAACACCTGGCGCATCGCGTTCGGGTCGCTGATCGCCTTTTGCTGCGGCAGCTTCGCCAACAGCTATGTGCTGGCCAGGATGAAGCTATGGACAGGCGGACGGTGGCTGTGGACGCGCACCATCGGCTCGACCCTGGCCGGCGAACTCGTCGATTCGTCGTTGTTCTATGTGATCGCGTTCTACGGCATCTGGCCGCTCGAGAAGGTGATCCAGGTCGCGGTGGCCCAGTATGTGCTGAAGACCGGCTGGGAAGTCGTGATGACGCCGGTCACGTACAAGGTCGTGAATTTTCTCAAGCGCGCCGAGAACGAGGACTGGTACGACCGCAATACCGACTTCACGCCGTTCCGCATCCGCGTCTGAGGTCTGCGGCGCGGCAGCGCTCGGAGCGTCAGGGGACGCGCCGGTCCACTTCATCCAGCGCCAGCGTTTCGAGGTGCGTGACATCGCCCCACTGTGCCAGCGTCAGGTGATGGCTGTCGCTGCGTAGCCGGTTGATGCTGGCGTTGAGCAGTTCGTGCTGGCGCGGCGCCTCCAGCGTCATGCCGGTGGCTTCCCGGTAAAGACAGTCGAGCACGCCGCCGTGTGCGACCAGCGCGATACGCTCGCCCGGATGCCGGCGCGACAGCGACAGCGCGATCTCGACGGCCCGCTCATGGAATTGTGCGAGCGATTCCCCCTGCGGCGGCGTGTAGTCGGGCACGCGCGCCTGCCAGCGCGCGAAGTCCTCGGGCAGCTTCTCGGCGACCTCGGCGTAGGTCATGCCCTGCAGCGTGCCATAGCTGCGCTCGCGCAGGCGCGGCTCGGAGCGGACCTTGAGGCCAAGTGTCTCGGCCAGGGGCGCGGCGGTCTGCATGGCGCGGCCGAGGTCGCTCGAATAGACCGCGTCGATCGGCTCGCCAGCCAGTGCCGCCGCCAGCGCGCGGGCCTGGGCCTCGCCGGTTTCGTTGAGCGGGATGTCGAGCTGGCCTTGCAGCCGGCGCTCGCGGTTCCAGGCCGTCTCGCCATGACGGATCACGATCAGGTGCGTGTAGGCCAGCGAATGCGGCCCGGAGCTTTGCAACATGCCCTTTCCTTGCATTTCCTTGCGCTTGCCAGCGACCGGCGCCTGCCGGCCGCCCGGCTTCAGCCAGCTACCTTGGGATTGAGCGTGTAGGTGCCGGTCAGGCTCGCCTGTGCCAGCACATGGCCGCGAATGGCTTCCAGCACCTGGGCCCCCGTGAACTTGCCGTCCAGCGGCACGCGGTCGATATCGAGTGCGTAGACCGTGAACACGTAGTGGTGCAGCAGCGTGTCGTTCCACGGCGGGCACGGACCGTCGTAGCCGTAGTAGTCGCCCTTCATGTCGGCGTCATTGGCAAACCAGCCGGTGTAGTCGTTGATGCCATGGCGCAGGCCCCCCGCGGTGGCGGTGCCGCCGGCCGCTTCGGGGCCGGGCTTGCCGCGCGCGATCACGCCGTCGCTGTGCGAAGCCGCGGCGATCGAGGTCAGGCCCGGCGGCATGTCGACCAGCACCCAGTGGTAGAAGTCCACGCGCGGCAGCGATGCCGGCACTTCGCGGCCTTCCTGGTTGACGTCGTCGCCCTGGCTCGGCACGTCGCGGTCATGGCAGACCAGGACGAAGGACCGCGTCTGGGCCGGCGCATCTTCCCAATGCAGGTCCGGATTGCGGTTGCTCGACAGCGCGACGTGCGCGGCGGCATCAGGCACGCAGAAAGCGAACTCGCCCGGAATCGGCGCGTTGTCGGCGAAGGACTTGCTCCAGAGTTTCATTTGTCTCTCCTGTCTGTGGACGGCCGCGCCGGCGCGGCCCGTGGTTTCCTGTTGCCTGTCGGTGTATAGCCTTGCGGTTCAGGCGTTCCCCGGCGGCGGCACGCGCAGCCAGAACGTCACCGGTCCGTCGTTGGTCAGGCTCACCTGCATCATCGCGCCGAACTCCCCGGTCTGCACATCGGGGTGCGATGCACGCGCGCGCTCGACGAAATACCCGTAAAGGCGGCGCCCGTCCTCCGGGGATGCCGCCGGCGTGAAGCTGGGCCGGGTACCGCTGTTGGTATCAGCCGCCAGCGTGAATTGCGACACGACCAGCAGTCCGCCCGCCCCGCCGTTGCCGTCCATGTTCTGGACCGGCAGATTCATCTTGCCATCGGCGTCCGAAAACACACGGTAGGACAGCATCTTGGCGAGCAGGCGGTCGGCCTGCGCCTCGGTGTCGCCGCGCTCGGCGCAGACCAGCGCCAGCAGCCCGGCGCCAATCTCTCCGGTGGTGCGGCCCTCGACCGTCACGCGGGCCTGCGAGACGCGCTGGATCAGTGCGATCATCGCCCGCCTCAGGCCAGCGTCACGCGGGCAAAGCGGCGCTTGCCGACCTGCACCACGTAGGTGCCCGCGGCCACCTTGACGGCCTTGTCGCTGACGGTCGCGCCATCGATCTTCACGCCGCCCTGCTCGATATTGCGGTTGGCCTCGGACGTGGACGGCACCAGGTTGGCCTGCTTGAGCAGTTGCGCGATGCCCAGCGGGGCGCCCGACAGGCTGACTGCCGGGATGTCGTCAGGCACGCCGCCGCGCGCGCGGTGGTTGAAGTCCTCGAGCGCCTTTTCGGCATCGGCCTGGCTGTGGAAGCGGGCCACGATCTCCTGCGCCAGCAGCACCTTGCAGTCGCGCGGATTGCGGCCGGCCGCGATTTCCTGCTTCATCAGGTCGATCTCGGCGAGCGGGCGGAACGACAGCAGCGTGAAGTACTGCCACATCAGGTCGTCCGAAATGCTCATCAGCTTGCCGAACATCTCGTTGGGCGCCTCGGTCACGCCAACGTAGTTGCCCTTGGACTTCGACATCTTCTCGACACCGTCCAGGCCGACCAGCAGAGGCATGGTCAGGATGCACTGCGGCTCCTGGCCGTATTCCTTCTGCAGCTCGCGCCCGACCAGCAGGTTGAACTTCTGGTCGGTGCCGCCCAGCTCCAGATCGGACTTCAGCGCGACCGAATCGTAGCCCTGCATGAGCGGATAAAGGAACTCATGCACCGAAATGGGAATCCCAGACCGGAACCGTTTGGTGAAGTCGTCACGCTCCATCATCCGGGCCACGGTGTACTTGGCGGCGAGCTGGATCATGCCGCGTGCGCCGAGCGGATCACACCACTCGCTGTTGTAACGGATTTCGGTGCGGGCCGGATCGAGCACCAGGCTGGCCTGGCGGTAGTAAGTCTGGGCGTTGGCCTCGATCTGCTCGCGCGTCAGCGGCGGCCGGGTGCTGTTGCGGCCGGACGGGTCGCCGATGGTCGAGGTGAAGTCGCCGATCAGGAAAATCACCTGATGGCCCAGGTCTTGCAGCTGACGCAGCTTGTTCAGAACCACCGTATGGCCGATGTGGATGTCGGGCGCGGTGGGGTCGAGGCCGAGCTTGATGCGCAGCGGAACGCCGGTCGCCTCGCTGCGGGCCAGCTTCTGCAGCCATTCGGCTTCGATCAGCAGTTCGTCGCAGCCGCGCTTGGACACCTCCAGCGCGTGCATCACCGACGGCGTGAGGGGATATTTGGCCGCGGGGCCGGAGGAAGCTTCAGTCATGACGTAAGTCTTTGAAATACATGAAAATTTGGCGGATGCGCCACTCGGCCCCGGGCCGGTTTTTGGTATAATCCGCGCTTTGCGGCACAACGTGGCTCCGAGCCCGTGGGCCACCCGCCATTCTAGGCGGCAAATAAAGATGAACAGCCCGCGCCGCACCTCGGGGGAGGAAGGCAGACGACACACATCGTCGCGGCAGCGGTGCCCAGACCAAGGTTGAATTTTACGTGATGTGGTCCAGACTCCGCGAAGTTTTCGCGCGCGAGCTGGTGGTTCTCGTCGACCCGACCAACCCCCAGCACGCGCGACGGCGCAAACAACTCACCGCTTCGGTGGGTGCAATTTTCACGCTCGGCATGGCCGCCGCCATGGGCGTGGCGCCGCGCAGCGCCTTCAATGACCCGCTTGCGCCGCGCGTCAACGAGCCGCTGCGCATGCCCGATGTGCGCGAACAGCTCGAACAGATTTCCGATATCGATACCGATGCCGTCTACGTGCGCCAGGAGCGCATGCAGCGCGGCGACACCATCGGCTCGCTGCTGCGCCGCCTTGGCGTGGACGATCCCGATGCGCAGGCCTTCATCCTGAAGAACCCGACCGCGCGCGGCCTGTTCAACGTCAATCCCGGTCAGGCCGTGCAGGCGGAGATCGACGACAGCAATATGCTGGTCTCGCTGCAGGCCAACCTGGGCGGCAATGCCGCGACTTCGCGCGAACTCGTGATCGAGCGGGTCGAGCCGGCAAAGGCCGGTGGCACGACCACCTACAAGGCGCGCGTGCAGAACGTCGACAACGACCTGCGCTATGAAATGGCGTCCGGCTCGATTTCGTCCGGCGGCTTCTTCAAGGCCATGGATGCGGCCAATGTGCCCGACGACATCGTGCAGCAGATGCTGTCGATCTTCTCCGGCGTCATCGACTTCCAGCATGACATCGCCAGCGGCGACCGCTTCCGCATCATCTACGAAGCAGGCTTCCAGGATGGCGCGTTCATCCGCAACGGCCGCGTGGTGGCGATCGAACTGATCAACCGCAACCAACTCCACCAGGCGCTGTGGTTCGCACCGGAAGGCGAGAGCAACGGCGCCTACTACACGTTCGACGGCCGCAGCATGAAGCGCCCGTTCCTGCGTTCGCCGGTGGAATTCTCGCGCGTGTCGTCGGGCTTCGGCGGCCGCGAGCATCCGCTGCACCATGCGTGGGCCCAGCACAAGGGCGTGGACTTCGCCGCGCCCACGGGCACCAAGGTGCTGGCGACCGGTGAAGGCACGATCGACTTTGTCGGGCAGCAGAACGGCTACGGCAACATCATCATCCTGAAGCACGCGAACGGCTACTCGACCTACTACGCACACCTCTCCGGCTTTGCGGGCGTGCAGCAGGGCCAGCGTGTCACGCAGGGTCAGGTCATCGGCTATGTCGGCCAGACCGGCTGGGCCACCGGGCCGCACCTGCACTACGAGTTCCGCTTCAACGACGTGCCGCAGAACCCGTTGAGCATCGCGCTGATGGAAGCGCCGGTGCTGACCGGCAAGGCGCGCCAGGAATTCTTGGGCTATACCAGCGAAATGCTCGGCCGCATCAACGCGCTGCGCACCTATAACGTTCTTACCGCGGCCAACTGACAGCCGCTCCGCCCGGAGACTCCATGCGCGCGCAAGGCGACCGCTATATCGGCATCATGTCTGGCACCAGCATGGACGGCGCGGACGCCGTGCTGGTGGACTTCAGCGGTGAGCGCCCGGCCGTGCTGGCCGCCGCGCACGAACCCTTCCCCGACGCGCTGCGCGCGGACTTCGGCCAGCTGCAACAGCCGGGCGACAACGAGATCCATCGCGAAGCGCTGGCGGCCAATGCGCTGGCGCGCGTCTATGCCGGATGCGTGACCACGCTGCTCGGACAGGCCGGACTGCAAGCCGGCGATGTCGCGGCGATCGGCGCGCATGGGCAAACCATCCGCCATCGTCCGGGCCTGTACGACGAGATCGGCTACACGCGCCAGAGCCAGCATCCCGCGCTGCTGGCCGAGCTGGCAGGCATCGACGTGGTGGCCGATTTTCGCAGCCGCGACGTGGCAGCGGGCGGCCAGGGCGCGCCGCTGGTGCCGGCGCTGCACCAGGCGCTGTTTGGCGACGGCGCCGAGGCGCGCGTGGTCTGCAATATCGGCGGCATTTCCAACATCAGCGTGCTGCCCGGCGACAGCGGTGCCGTGATCGGCTTCGACTGCGGGCCGGGCAATGCGCTGCTCGACTACTGGATTGGCGAGCAGCTCGGCATGCCGTACGACGATGACGGGGCCTGGGCCGCGAGCGGACGCGTCGATGAAGCGCTGCTGGCCGCATGCCTTGCCGATCCGTACTTCAATGCGGCGCCCCCCAAGAGCACGGGCCGCGACCTGTTTCATCCCGCCTGGCTCGAAGCGCGCCTTGCGACGCGAAGCGGCCCTGCCCTGTCGCCCGCCGACGTGCAAGCGACGCTGGCCGCGCTGACGGCCGAAGCCATTGCGCGCGATGTCCGCGCTCATGCGGCCCCGGCAAAACGCCTGATCGTCTGCGGCGGTGGCGCGCGCAACGGCTACATCATGCGGCGCCTCGCGCAAGCACTGCCGGGTGTCGCCGTGCAGACTACGGAAGACTTCGGGGTGCCGGTTTCGCAGGTCGAAGCGATCGCCTTCGCCTGGCTCGCGCGGCAGTGCCTGCTCCGCCTGCCGGGCAATGTCGCCACGGTCACCGGCGCCGCCGGTCCGCGCGTGCTCGGCGCGATCTATCCGCGCTGATTGTCGCTGCGGCGATCGGGTTCAGACCGGCGCCGCGTGCCCGCTTTCCACCATCCATCCGATAAACGCCTGCGCGAGCGGCGACGCGCGCACGGCTTGCGCGCGCGCCAGCACGACCCGCTGGCCGGTCACGGGCTCGCGTAGCGGCAGGCACGCGATGGGTTGCCCGTCATAGCTGTGGTCGCCGGCCGGCCGCGTGCACGACAGCGCCACACCGTATCCATGCGCCACGAGACCGCGCTGCATCTCGAACGTCTGCGTGTACTGGTGCAGCGTCGGATGCAGACCGTGGGCCCAGAACAGCGATAGGAAATACTCACGCGTCTGCGCGATGTCCTCGAGGATCAGGCGCTCGCCAGCCAGTTCCGCAAGGCTGATATCACGCTGGCCCGCGCGCCGATGGTTCGCAGGCAACAACGCGTAGGGCGGCAGGCTCGCCAGAATCCATCGATCGATGCGCTGGTCAAAACCGAGGTCGTACGTCAGCGCAAGCTCGGCCTTGCCGGCCTGCAGCGTGCGATGGACTGCCGCCAGATCCGCCTCGAACAGCGTGATGGAAACCGCCGGATGCTGCTCCCGGAAGCCCGCCAGCAAGCGGGGGACGAAGTACGGACCCAGGTCCTGAAAGCAGGTCAGCGACAGCCGGCCGCTCAGCCCCTGCTGTCCGGCTTCATCGACGGTGATTCCCGCAGCCAGGGCCAGAATATCGCGTGCTCGTGCGAGCAGGCGCTGCCCGGCCGGCGTGAGTTCGAGGCCGCGGCTGACCTGCCGGCGAAACAGCGCCTCGCCCAGCGTGTCTTCGAGCTGCGCGATGGCCGTCGACACCGACGGCTGGGACACATGACGCGCCCGCGCCGCAGCGCTGATGCTGCCATGCTCGGCAGCCGCCACGAAGTACTCCAGTTGCCGGAATGAGAAAGGGATCATGATTTCCTATACTACAGCATAGGAAATATATGCTTTTCCTATTGATGAAGGTTGCCGATACTGGGCACGTCCCTGCCCCGGAGCCTGGCCATGGAAATCACCACAGAACAGATCAGCAGCTACCAGCGCGATGGCGTGCTGGTATTGCGCGGCGCCTTCACCGACTGGGTCGAGCGGCTGCGCGACGGCTTTGAACAGAACCTGGCGCAACCCGGACCGTTTGCCATCGAGAACGTGCGCGACGGCGAGCGCGGCCGCTTCTTCGAGGATTACTGCAACTGGCAACGCATCGAACCATTCGATGCCTTCATCCGGCAGTCACCGGCCGCGGCCATCGCCGGGCAGATCATGCAATCGCACGCTGTGCAGGTGTTCCACGAACACATCCTCGTCAAGGAACCCGGCACGGCGAAGCCGACGCCATGGCACCAGGACCTGCCCTATTACTGCATGGATGGCCTGCAGACCGCCAGCTACTGGATTCCGCTGGATCCCGTGACGCAGGCCAACACGCTGCGCGTGGTGGCGGGCTCACACCGCTGGCCGCGGCTCGTCCGCCCCAAACGCTGGGCCAGCAACGAGAACTTCTACGGCGGCGACGATGCCTTTATGGAAATGCCGGACGTCGAAGATGGCAGCCACACGATCCTCCAGCCCGAACTCGAGCCCGGCGACGCCGTGGTATTCGACTTTCGCACGGTTCACGGCGCTGCCGGCAATACCGGCACCGGCCGGCGGCGTGCATTTTCGGCGCGCTTTTTCGGCGACGACGTGCGGTTCATGGAACGGCCCGGCCGTACCTCGCCGCCGTTCCCCGGCATCAATCAGCAGACCGGCGAGCGGATGCGCGAGGACTGGTTTCCGGTAGTGTGGCGGGCGACGCCGGCATAAAAAAAAGCGCACCCGAAGGTGCGCTTTTCTTCCGGGACGTCTTGCCTCAGACCGAGAACGACGAGCCGCAACCACAGGTGGTGCTTGCGTTCGGGTTCTTGATCACGAACTGCGCGCCGTTGATGTCTTCCTTGTAGTCGATCTCCGCGCCGACCAGGTACTGGTAGCTCATCGAGTCGATCAGCAAGGTCACGCCGTTCTTGACCATCGTGGTGTCGTCTTCGTTGACTTCCTCGTCGAACGTGAAGCCATACTGGAAGCCAGAGCAGCCGCCGCCCTGCACGAACACGCGCAGCTTCAGCTCGGCATTGCCCTCTTCCTCGATCAGCTGCTTGACCTTGTCGGCTGCGCTGTCGGTAAAGACGAACGGTGCCGGCACGTCCTCGGTAACGGGGGCCTCTGCGACTGCGTTCATGGGGTTCTCCTGTTTAGGTACGACTGTATTTTAAGCGCTACTGGAAAATCGTGCCGAATCCCTTGGTTTTCAAGGGCTTCTGGCAAAGTATCGCGCGTGATATTTACGCCGCTTTACCGGCTTCCGCTTCTTCGCCCGGCAGCGGCACATTGTCGGCCGCTTCGCTCTGGCCTTGCGTGGACGACAGATTTGGCAGCGCCTTGATGTCTTCCTGCCCGAGCGGAATCAGTCGACCTTCGACGAGCGCGCCCTGATGCATCTCGAGCGCCGCATACCGCACCTCGCCAAGCACGCGCGCTTGCGGCTGTAGCTCAAGCAGTTCGCCGGCGTGGACAGGTCCTTTCACCGTGCCGTTCAGGATCAGGTGTCCAACCGCGAGCTCGCCTTCCACCATGCCCTTTTCGCTGATCACGAGCATGCTGGGCTTGTCGCCGGCAGCACGGATATTGCCGCGCACCTTGCCGTCCAGTCGCAGGCCACCCGAGAACACGAGATCGCCGTCGATGGCGGTGCCCTCGCCGATCAGCGTGTCGATCGTCAGTCCCTTCTTCTTGGAAAACAACATCCTTCCTCCGTATCTCATCGCGTGGCCGCCGTTGCACCGGCGCGGCAGCCAAGTGTCCGTCTGACGACTCGCCGCGATTGTATCCGCAGCCAGGCAAGGAACCCCGCGCAATCAATGAGGCAATTTGTGACTTTTTTCGCAGGCAGATGACAAAGGCAAAAAAAAACCGCACGGTAATCCGTGCGGTTTTTCTGAGGTCGCGCAATCCGGCGGGCCGGACTGGCGAACACACATCAGCGCTTCGAGAACTGCTTGCGGCGACGTGCCTTGTGGAAACCAACCTTCTTACGCTCGACTTCACGTGCGTCACGCGTAACGTAGCCAGCCTTCGACAGGGCCGACTTCAGCGTTGCATCGTAGTCGATCAGGGCGCGGGTGATGCCGTGACGGACCGCACCGGCCTGGCCGGTTTCGCCACCGCCGGTAACGTTGACCTTGATGTCAAACGTTTCAGCGTGCTCGGTCAGTTCCAGCGGCTGGCGCACGATCATCAGGGAAGTTTCGCGAGCGAAGTATTCCTTGATGGGCTTGCCGTTGACGACGATGTCGCCCTTGCCCGACTTGATGAAGACACGTGCCACGGCGCTCTTGCGGCGGCCAGTACCGTAATTCCAGTTACCGATCATGGATTGGCCTCCTTAGATTTCCAGCGCCTTGGGCTGCTGCGCTTCATGCGGATGCTCGGCTTCGGCGTAAACCTTCAGCTTCTTGATCATCGCGTAGCCCAGCGGACCCTTCGGCAGCATGCCCTTGACAGCCTTTTCCAGGGCACGGCCCGGGAAACGCTGCTGCATCTTGCCAAACGTCGTTTCGTAGATACCGCCCGGGTAACCCGAATGGCGATAGTACTTCTTGTCCGTTTCCTTGGTACCCGTGACACGCAGCTTGGCTGCATTGACGATGATGATGTAATCACCCGTGTCGACGTGCGGAGTGAATTCCGGCTTGTGCTTGCCGCGCAGACGGCGTGCCACTTCGCTGGCGACACGGCCGAGGACTTTGTCCGTCGCGTCAATCACGTACCAGTCGCGCTTTACCTCTGCAGGCTTGGCGGAAAAGGTCTTCATGATTTTTCCTGACTATTAGAGAACTGCCCGATACTGACTCGCGAAGGCTTGTACTCGCCCCTGCAAGTCTCGTCGGCCGATCCTGTGGACCTGGCCTTCCTGCTTGTCTTCGCAGGCTCTCCCTGCTTCTCTTTCCGCGGGCATGGCGGAAAAGCCGTAGATTATACTGTCGTACGCGAGCTGGACACAAGCAAAGTCAAGGGATTTCGTCAAGTTCGCCACGACTCGGACGCTGATGCGGAGATAACGTGGCGCCCGATGCACTCGCCAGACAGGGGCGAAAAAAAACCCAGGCGGTTTGGCCTGGGTTTGAATCCACCAAAGGAGGAGGGTGGAGGAGACACTGGGAGACCGACGGTGTTCTTGCGGGCGGTGCGGAGAGCTTGACCGGGGGCTTCGCTTTCGCACTCTGGCGCGCTGTCTGCGCCGTCGTTCAATGATTGGAATTATACATGGGGTAATCCCTGATGCAAGCGAAATTTGCACTGCGAAATTCGATTCCACATCATGGGAAGACTCGCACCCCACGAGATAGCCATCATTTTCCTTTAAAATCAATGAGTTGATCTGCAAAAAATGATGTCACGCCACTGACACATTAGAAGAAACCCTCAGTTTCTTCAGGGTTATCGGCATCCGCGCCCGAGGCTTTACGATGTCGTATCCCAGAAAAAGCAAGATGCGAGATCCCGCGCTTGCGCCCGAATACACACAACTCAGACGACAGGAAAGAACAAAATGGAATGCAAAGTGACATGGATGGGCGCCGACGGCATGAGCTTCGTGGCCCAGACCGGCAGCGGCCATATCGTCGCCATGGACGGCGCCCCGGAAGGTGGCGGCCATAACCTGGCACCGCGCCCGATGGAGATGGTGCTGCTGGGCACCGGCGGCTGCACCGCCTATGACGTGGTCCTGATCCTCAAGCGCGGGCGCCAGGAAGTGACCGGCTGCGACGTCAGGCTCGAAGCCGAACGCGCCGGCGAAGATCCGAAGGTCTTCACGCGCATCAACTTCCACTTCGTGGTGACCGGCAAGAACCTGAACCCGGCCACGGTCGAGCGCGCCATCAAGCTGTCGCACGAGAAATACTGCTCGGCGTCCATCATGCTGGCCAAGACCGCGGAAATCACGCACACGCTGGAAATCGTCGAAGGCTGACGAAATGTGAATGCCCGGGCAGATTGACTGGCCGGGCATCTGGGAAGACAAGCGCAAAGCAGGCCGATAAGCCGGATTCTGTGCACGTCACCGCACCTTGCGGCACGGCGGCGCGTGACAACCATTCCTCTAGGCCGGCTGTTACCAGTCGGCTCCAGCTCCCTACCCGCAGGCTCAGCGGGCCGCCTCGATGCCTGCCTATTTGGGATTGCTCCAGGTGGAGGTTACCGCGTTTCACCCTTCCCGCCAGGCGAACCTGGCGGCAAGACTCGTCTCTGTGGCCCTATTCCGCACGTTACCGTGGATGGCTGTTAGCCAACACCCTGCCCTGTGGAGTCCGGACTTTCCTCCCCTTGCACCTTGCGATGCAAGCAGCGATTGTCTGGCCTGCTTTGCGGCCCGAAGTCTAACACCAATGCAGGCTGTCGGTCAGGATGAAGGGCTTTGGCGCCGACCCGGCCGGAATACCGTCGCATCCCTATAGAATGCCGCGTCGGCATTGGCATCGCACCACCCCGGAATGCCCATGACGGGTAACGGCGCGAAGCTGCGGCCGCCACGCAGCGCCCCCGCATCGGCGGCGTGGTGCAGTGACTCTGCCAGAGAGGCATCGATGACGGACGGGCTTGCTGATCGAGCCGGGAGCGCCAGTGGCCACGCGTGGGCCGTGACGGACTTATACGGACTCACCAGCTTTTCGAGCAGCGCGTGGCCAAATGGCAGCACCACGCATTGATGGTCCCAGTCTTGCCTGCGCCGGACAAACAATTCTTCCCAGCCAAACCCGCGCAGCGCCGTCGCCAGGCTGGCGTCGATGCTCAGGAACAGCACGGCGTTCTCGTCGAATAGCGTCGCCGCGTCGCGCATGCCGCCGCGTCCAGCCTGCACACCGGCGTGCGCGATGACCTCGGCCTGGATCGCATTCAGCCTGGCCTTTGTCTGCGGAAAATGCAGCCAGATCAATGCGTTGAAGAAATCATGGAGGTTGTCGCGCGTTGGCACCGTCCCCGTGGCGTGGATGTGCGCCTCATAGGCGACGCCGACAGGCAGTTCGTCTTGTGCGACGAACGCCATCGGGAGGCCTCGCACATTGCGCAACCCTATGCCGCTTGCCAACTCGTTGAGGCAGGCATGCAGCGAGCCTCCGTCCGCCACAGCCGACCCGAGTCTGGCACCGATGGCCGCAAACGGCCGGAACCACGGACGCGTCCAGTCGATCGCCGAAAGCAAAGCGGCGAACCCCTGGTTCGCCGCCGATTGGGCTACGCTCAACGCCGTCCGTGTCAGCGCGCCTTCCAGCGCAGCGTCTCGCCGGCGCGCAGCGGCACCAGGGTGGCATCGCCATACGGCAGTTCCGCCGGCAGTTGCCAGTCTTCGCGCTCCAGCGTCAGCGTGCCGGTATTGCGCGGCAGCCCGTAGAACGCCGGGCCGTTGAAGCTTGCGAACGCTTCCAGCTTATCGAGCGCACCAGCGGCGTCGAAGGCCTCTGCATAGAGTTCCATGGCGTGCAGCGCGGTGTAGCAGCCGGCGCAGCCGCAGGCATGCTCCTTCAGGCCACGCGCGTGCGGCGCGCTGTCGGTGCCGAGGAAGAAACGGTCGCTACCCGAGGTCGCGGCCGCGACCAGCGCCTCGCGATGCGTCTCGCGCTTGAGCACCGGCAGGCAGTAGTAATGCGGGCGGATGCCGCCGGTGAAGATCGCATTGCGGTTGTACAGCAGGTGATGCGCCGTGATGGTGGCACCCACCGGGCCGCTCGCATCGCGCACGTACTGGGCCGCATCCCTGGTCGTGATGTGCTCGAACACCACCTTCAGTTCCGGGAAGTCGCGGCGCAGCGGCGTCATGACACGGTCGATGAAGACGGCTTCGCGATCGAAGATATCGATGTCGCCATCAGTGACTTCGCCGTGCACGAGCAGCGGCAGGCCCACACGCTGCATCGCCTCCAGCGCGCCCGCGCAGCGGCGGATGTCGGTCACGCCGGCATCGCTGTTGGTCGTAGCGCCCGCCGGATACAGCTTGACGCCATGCACGAAGCCGCTCGCCTTGGCCGCGACGATTTCCTCGGCCGGGGTGTTGTCGGTCAGGTACAGCGTCATCAGCGGCTCGAAGCTCATGCCGGCCGGCAGCGCAGCCAGGATTCGGGCGCGGTAGGCCTGCGCCTGCTCGACCGTGGTCACGGGCGGCTTCAAGTTAGGCATGATGATCGCGCGGCCGAACTGGCGCGCGGTGTCGGGCAACACGGCCGCGAGCGCCGCGCCGTCGCGCAGGTGCAGGTGCCAGTCGTCCGGGCGGGTGATGGTGAGCTTCTGAGTCATGGTTGCTGGGCCTGCCGCCGCATGCCGGCAGGCGTACTGAAAGTTAGAGAATCAGGATGGCGCGGTAATCGTTCACATTGGTGCGCGTCGGGCCGGTCACGACCAGGTCGCCTACCGCATCGAACAGACCCCAGGCATCGTGCGCATCGAGCTGGCGCCGGGCCGGCACGCCTGCCGCATCCGCTCGCGCCAGGGTCGTCGGATCGGCCAGTGCACCCGCATTGTCCTCGGAACCGTCTATACCGTCGGTGTCGGCGGCAATGGCGTACACACCTTCCATGCCAGCCAGTTCGATCGCCAGCGACAGCAGGAATTCCGAACAACGCCCTCCCCGGGCCTTGCTGCTGCCACCGCCGGCCGGCAATGTGACCGTGCATTCACCGCCAGAAATCAGTGCAACCGGCGCGGCAAACGGCGCATTGTACGCGCGAATCTCACGCACCAGCGCGGCATAGACGCGCGCAACTTCCTGCGCTTCGCCCGTTACCGTATCGCCGAGGATCACCGGGGTGATGCCGCGTTCGTGGAACAGCGCCGCAGCCGCCTGCAGGCTACCGTGTGCGGTAGCGATCATGCGGTTGTCGACGCGCGCGAACAGGGGATCGCCCGGCTTGGGCGTCTCGGCCACCTCACCGCGCGCGCCGCGCTCAAGGTGCGACTGGACGCTGGCCGGCACCGTCGCGCCGTAACGGCGCAGGATATCCAGCGCGTCCGCGAACGTGCTGGGATCCGCTACCGTTGGCCCCGAAGCGATCGCACTGGGATCGTCGCCGGCCACGTCCGAGACAATCAACGTCGTCACCGGCGCCTGGCTGGCCTGCGCCAGACGCCCGCCCTGGATGCGCGAGATGTGCTTGCGCACGATATTCATCTCGGTGATCGGCGCCCCGCAGCGCAGCAGTTCCTTCGTGGTGGCCTTCAGGTCCGCCATCGGAATACCTTCGGCAGGCAGCGACAGCAGGCTCGATCCGCCGCCGGACACCAGCACCAGCAGGCGGTCCGCGGGCGTCAGCGATGACACGCTGGTCAGAATGTCCGCTGCGGCCTGCTCGCCCGCCTCATCAGGAACGGGATGGCCGGCCTCGATCACGCGCACGTGCTGTGTGGGCAGGCCATGCGCGTAGCGCGTGACGACCAGCCCTTCGACCTGCGCCTTGCCGGCATAGGCTTGCTCCGCCGCCAGCGCCATCGACGCCGCGGCCTTGCCCGCGCCCACGACCAGCGTACGCCCTCCCGGCTGTGGCGGCGGCAAGTACTCGGCCACGATCTTCAGCGGATCCGCCGCCGCCACCGCCGCCTGGAACGTCTCGAGCAGCAGCGCGCGCGGATCGCCCGTGAAACTCCCCGGCGCGCTCACAGCGCCTCCGCGATTGCGCGGCCCAGGTCCTCGGTGCCCGCCTTGCCGCCGATATCGCGCGTCAGCGGCGCATGGTCGGGGCCCGCGGACAACACCTTCTCGATGGCGCCCAGCACGGCGGCACCCGCCGCGTCGTGCCCGAGGTGCTCCAGCATCATGGCGCCGCACCAGATCTGGCCGATCGGGTTGGCCACACCGCGACCCGCGATGTCGGGCGCCGAGCCATGCACCGGCTCGAACAGGCTCGGATACGTGCGGTCCGGGTTGATATTGCCCGACGGCGCGATGCCGATGGTGCCGGTACACGCCGGCCCCAGGTCGGACAGGATGTCGCCAAACAGGTTGCTCGCCACCACCACGTCGAACCAGTCGGGATGCTGGACGAAATGCGCGGTCAGGATGTCGATGTGGTACTTGTCGACCTTGATGCCGGGATAGTTCGCGGCCATCGCCTCCACGCGCTCGTCCCAGTACGGCATGGTGATCGAGATGCCGTTGGACTTGGTTGCCGACGTCAAGTGCTGTTTCGGACGCTTCTTCGCCAACTCGAAGGCGAATTTCAGGATGCGGTCAACGCCGACCCGGCTCATCACCGTTTCCTGCATCACGATCTCGCGCTCGGTGTTCGGGAACATGCGGCCGCCGATGCTCGAGTACTCGCCCTCGGTGTTCTCGCGCACGACATAGAAGTCGATGTCGCCGGGCTTGCGGTCGGCCAGCGGGCTCTTGATGCCGGGCATCAGCCGAACCGGACGCAGGTTTACGTACTGGTCGAACGAGCGGCGGAACTGCAGCAGCGAGCCCCACAGCGACACGTGATCGGGCACGGTATCGGGCCAGCCCACCGCGCCAAAATAGATCGCGTCGTACTTCACGAGCGTGTCGAACCAGTCGTCCGGCAACATCTTGCCGTGGCGCGCGTAGTAGTCGCAGCTGGAAAAATCGAAGTGGTCCCACTGGAAGTCGATGCCGAACTTGCGCGCGGCGGCATCCATGACACGAATGCCCTCGGGCATCACTTCCGTGCCGATTCCGTCTCCGGGAATCACGGCAATCCTGTATTGGCTCATAGCTGTCGGGAAGGGTGGTGCGGGATGGCCTGAGGCGCCCGAACGCGTGCGCTTGGCAGCGGCCCGGGGGCGCGGGATAATGTCTGCATTCTATTGCAAAGCGGCAGCCCCCTGCCGATCCGGTGCCCCGCCATGTGCCAGCTGCTAGGCATGAATTGCGCCACGCCAACCGACGTGACGTTTTCCTTCACCGGCTTCGCCGCCCGCGGCGGGCTGACCGACCACCACGCCGACGGCTTTGGCGTGGCTTTCTTCGAAGACAAGGCCTGCCGGTTGTTCATCGACAACCAGTCGGCGGGCACGTCGCCCGTGGCAGACCTGATCAAGCGCTATCCGATCAAGTCGAAGAACGTCATTTCGCATATCCGCAAGGCCACGCAAGGCACGGTCCTGCTCGAGAACTGTCACCCGTTCATGCGCGAACTGTGGGGACGGCACTGGATCTTCGCCCACAACGGCGACCTGCTGAACTTCACGCCATTCCTGTCCGGCGTCTACCAGCCCGTGGGCGACACCGATAGCGAACTCGCGTTCTGCACGCTGATGCAGGGGCTGCGCAAGCGCTTCCCCGGTTCGCAGCCGCCGCTGAACGAGCTGTGCCATGCGCTAGCGGACATCACGCGCGACATCACCACGCACGGTGTGTTCAACTTCCTGCTGTGCAACGGGCAGGCCCTGTTCGCGCACTGCTCGACGCGGCTGTACTACATCGTGCGGCAATGGCCGTTCTCGACCGCGCACCTGATCGACGCCGACCTGTCGATCGACTTCGCCCAGGTCACCACGCCGGATGACCGGGTCGCGGTGATCGCCACGCAGCCGCTTACCGACAACGAGACCTGGACGCCCTTCGAGCCGGGCGAGTTGATCATGTTCATCGACGGACGGCCGGAGATGACGCTGTCAGTGCCAATTCCGCCGGAAGTGCAGGCGAAGAACGCAGCCAACACGGCCTGTACCTGAATCCAGGCGGGGCCGGAAAGAAAAAGGGACGCCTCGGCGTCCCTTATTTCTCGCAGCGGGGCGCAAGACCTCAGTGCTGCAGAATCTTCGACAGGAACTGCTTCGCCCGCTCCGAGCGCTGTTCGATATTGCCGAAGAACTCTTCCTTCGCGCAGTCCTCGACGATCTTGCCGGCGTCCATGAAGATCACGCGGTTGGCCACCTTGCGCGCGAAGCCCATTTCGTGGGTCACGCACATCATGGTCATGCCTTCCTGCGCGAGCTGCACCATCACGTCCAGCACTTCGTTGACCATTTCGGGGTCCAGCGCCGAAGTCGGTTCATCGAACAGCATGCAGATCGGGTCCATCGACAGCGCGCGCGCGATCGCCACGCGCTGCTGCTGGCCGCCCGACAGCTGGCCCGGGTATTTGGCCGCCTGGCTCTTCAGGCCCACGCGCTCCAGGTACTTCAGGCCCTTGGCCATGGCTTCATCCTTCGAACGGCCGAGCACCTTCATCTGCGCGATGGTCAGGTTCTCGGTGATCGACAGGTGCGGGAACAGCTCGAAGTTCTGGAACACCATGCCCACGCGCGAACGCAGCTTGGGCAGGTTGGTCTTCGGGTCACCAACGGAGGTGCCATCCACCAGGATGTCGCCCTTCTGGAATGGCTCCAGCGCGTTGACGGTCTTGATCAGCGTCGACTTGCCCGAGCCCGACGGGCCGCAGACCACCACGACTTCGCCCTTGGCAACCCTGGTGGTGCAGTCGGTCAGCACCTGGAAGGAGCCATACCACTTGGAAACATTATTGATTTCAATCATAGGGCCACCTTTTTCTGGTAACGCTTGACCATCAGCGAAACGGAGTAGCAGATAACAAAATACACGAGGCCGGCGAACAGCAGCATTTCGACAATGCGGCCGTCACGCTCGCCCACGCCATAGGCCTGGCCGAAGAAGTCCGCCAGCGCGCTCACGTAGACCAGCGACGTATCCTGGAACAGGATGATGCCCTGCGTCAGCAGCAGCGGCACCATGTTGCGGAACGCCTGCGGCAGGATGACCAGCTTCATGGTCTGACCGTAGGTCATGCCCAGCGCCTGTGCCGCGAACATCTGGCCGCGCGACACGCTCTGGATACCGGCCCGGATGATCTCGGAATAGTAAGCCGCCTCGAACAGCGAAAAGGCGATCAGGGCCGAGGTCATGCGCAGATCCGATGCCGGCGACAGGTTGAAGATGTTCTGCAGCACCTGCGGGATGATCAGGAAGAACCACAGCAGCACCATCACCAGCGGGATGGAGCGGAAGATGGTCACGTACCCCTGCGCGAACCAGTTCAGCGGCTTGACGGACGACAGCCGCATCATCGCCAGGATGGTGCCCCAGACAATGCCGACGATGATGGCCGTGACCGTGATCTTGAGCGAGACCAGCATGCCCTCGCCCAACACCTCCAGCGTGGCCGGCGTGATGGAACTGAAGTCGAATTCGTATGCCATGGCGCCCCCTTACTTGCTGCCGATAAAGCCGGGTACGCGGCTGCGGGCTTCGACCCAGCGCATGACCAGCATGACGACGATATTGATGAGCGCGTACATCACCGTCACGGCGATGAACGACTCATACGGGCGCGCGGTGTAATCCACAAGCTGGCGCCCTTGGGCGGCCAGTTCCAGCAGGCCGATCGTCGACGCCACCGCGGAATTCTTGAAGATGTTCAGGAATTCCGAGGTCAGCGGCGGCACGATGACGCGAAACGCCATCGGCAGCAGCACGAAGCGATAGGTCTGCGGCAGCGTGAAACCCATGGCCAGGCCGGCGTTCTTCTGGCCGCGCGGCAGCGAATTGATGCCCGACCGCACCTGTTCGCAGACGCGCGCCGCAGTGAAGGTGCCCAGGCACAGCATGGCCGCCAGGAACTGCTGGGTGAACGGGTTCATCTGCTTGATCGTCTCGCCGCCCGGCAACAGCTCGGGGCCGACGAAATACCAGATGAACAGCTGCACCAGCAGCGGGATGTTGCGGAAAAGCTCGACATAGGCCGCGGCGAAACCCGACAGCCACTTGTTCGGCACCGTGCGCAGCACGCCAAGCACCGAGCCGATGGCAAGCGCGATGACCCAGGACGAAAGACCGAGCGCGATCGTGACCTTCAGGCCGGAAATCATCCAGTCGAGGTAGGTCTCGTTCTGGGCGGCCTGCTCGAGGAATACTCCCCAATGCCAGTTGTAGTTCATGTTGCGTCCTCAAAAAGAAACGGAAGGACTCGCCTTCCGTTTCGCACGCCTGATTTCAGCAGGTCAGTCGAGCGCCTTGTCGTTCGGATTCTTGATGAGCGCCTTCATGTCTTCCGAAAGCGGAAAATCAAGATTCAGACCCTTCGGCGGCACCGGCTGCATGAACCACTTGGTGTACAGCGTATTGATCGAGCCGTCCTTCATCATGCCGGCGATCACGGTGTCGGAAACCTTCTTGAACTGCGGATCATCCTTGCGGATCATGCAGCCATAGGCCTCGCGCGATTGCGGCTTGCCCACGACGATCCAGTCGGCCGGGTTCTTGGCCTTGGCGCGCTCGCCGTACAGCAGCGCGTCGTCCATCATGAAGGCCACGGCACGGCCCGATTCCAGCGTCAGGAACGACTGGCCATGGTCCTTGGTGCTGATGATGTTCATGCCCAGCTTCTGGTCATCGTTCATCTTGCGCAGCAGGCGCTCGGAAGTCGTGCCGGCGGTGGTCACGACGTTCTTACCCTTCAGGTCGGCCCAGTCCTTGATGCCGCCGTCCTTCTTCACCATGATGCGGGTGCCGATGATGAAGATGCTGTCGGTGAACGAAACCTGCTTCTGGCGCTCCAGGTTATTGGTGGTCGAGCCGCACTCGATGTCGATGGTGCCGTTCTGCAGCAGCGTGATCCGGTTCTGCGAGGTGATCGGGATTTCCTTCACCTGCAGGTTCGGCATCTTGAGCTGGTCCTTGATGGCTTCCACGATCTTCATGTTGATGTCGTAGGAATAGCCGACCTGACGGACGCCGCCAAGGTTGTAGTTGAACGGGATCGACGAATCGCGCACGCCAAGCGTAATCACACCGGTGTCTTTGATCTTCTTCAGCGTGCCCGTCAGTTGCTCGGCTGCCTGTGCGGAACCGCAAAACAGGCCAGCGGCCATCATCAGGGAAGCTAACTTGGCAAATTTCATAACATCTCCTTGACCATGAAGAGAAACGCGGGATTCTACTTTTGAATGCCCCACAGATGAAACAGTATTGCGCACGCTCCCCATCTAGACAACTGGGTTTTACTCCTAGAGTCCTTATTCAGGGCATACCTGCGCAGCAACGCAGATATGACAACGCGGCCCGAGGAAGCTTTCCCCGGGCCGCGTCTGATGGTCAGGCTGACGTTGCTGCGCCGCAACAGAGAGGTTGAGCGCGCAACGACCTCTGCATCAGGGGTACAGGCCTCGCATTTCGCGCGCCTGCAGGATGCGCGTACAGGCCACGATAAACGCGGCCGTGCGCAGCGTTACCTTGTTGTCCTGCGCGACCTGCCAGATAGCGCGGAACGCCTCTTGCATGATCCGTACCAGGCGTTCGTTGATTTCCTCTTCGGTCCAGAAGAAGCTGGAAAAATCCTGCACCCACTCGAAATACGACACGGTCACGCCGCCGGCGTTGGCGATCACGTCCGGCGCCACGAGGATATTGCGCTCGCGCAGGATGTCATCGGCCTCGGGCGTGGTCGGGCCGTTTGCACCTTCGATGACCAGGCGTGCCTTGATCTGGGGCGCATTCTTCGCGGTGATCTGGCCTTCCAGCGCGGCCGGGATCAGGATGTCGCAGTCCACCTGCCAGAACTGCTCCGACGAAATGGTTTCCGCCTGGAAGCCGTCGACGGTGCCGCTGTGCGAGGCGTATTCCATCATTGCCGGCACGTCCAGGCCGGCCGGGTTGTACAGCGAGACGCGATGGTCCTGCACGGCCACCACCTTGGCGCCCGCCTCCTGGAACAGTTTCGCGGCCACGGCGCCGACGTTGCCGAAGCCCTGCACGGCCACGCGGGCACCCTTGATCTCCAGGCCGATATTGCGCGCGGCCTCGGAACCCACCACGAACACGCCGCGGCCGGTCGCCTCATGGCGGCCCAGCGAGCCGCCCAGCGAGATCGGCTTGCCGGTCACGACACCGGTCGCGGTGCTGCCGGAGTTCATCGAATACGTGTCCATCATCCACGCCATCACCTGGGCATTGGTGTTGACGTCCGGCGCCGGGATGTCCTTGCTCGGCCCGATGATGATGTTGATTTCGCTGGTGTAGCGGCGCGTGAGGCGTTCCAGCTCGGCGTGCGACAGGGTGCGCGGGTCCACGCGGATGCCACCCTTGGCACCGCCGTAGGGCACGTTCACCGCGGCGTTCTTCACCGACATCCATGCCGACAGCGCCATGACTTCCGACAGCGTCACGTCCTGGTGGAAGCGCACGCCGCCCTTCCCCGGGCCGCGCGACAGGTTGTGCTGCACGCGGTAGCCCTCGTAGTGGGCGATGGTGCCGTTATCGAGCTCGATGGGTACGTCGACGATCATCGCGCGCTTGGGGCGCTTGAGGGTTTCAACCCAGCGTGCCAGCGAGCCCAGGTAAGGCGTGACACGGTCGACTTGTTGCAGGTAGATGCCCCAGGGGCCGAGGTTGTCGGCGTTGAGGTAGGACGGCAGTGCGTGCTTTTGGCCAGCAGTATGGGTCGGTGCTGCGGAGGACATCAGTGGGTTCCGGGGTGGAGAATGCCCGCAAGCTTAGGGGTGGGGCACATATGGAATCCAATGCCGTTTGCTCATCCGGTCATGCAAGATGCGCATAACGTTCGAGGATGACTGGTCAATGAAGGAAGGTCTCTTGCGGACCCCGGGCATGCTCCCTCTCCCGCTTGCGGGAGAGGGAGCATGCTTCCGTCAATCCGTCGTCAGCGTCGACCACACCCGATCCACGAGTTGCCGCTTCCGACGCGCCGCCGTCGCCCGCCGGTCATTGCCGTTATCGCCGGGCCGCTCGCGGTACAGACGGATCTCCATGTCGATCGACAGCGGCAGCCCGCGCGCCGACTCGGCCCGCACCAGCCGGCCCTGCGCCACGTCGTCGCGCACCGCGCTCTCGGGCAGAAAGGCCATGCCATGCCCCGAGAGCGCCATGACCTTGAGCGCCTCTGCCATATCGGTCTCGTAGCATTTGTCGAGCTTGAGTTCTTCCGAGGTATCGGCGAGCAGCATGTCCACCATGCGGCCGAGGAAGGCATTGGGCGTGTAGCTCAGGAACGGCACCGGCTTCTTGTCCGTGCCGGGCAGCCGGTACAGCGGCTTGCCCGTGCTGTCGGGCACACTGTACGGCGACAGCCGCTCGATGCCGAGCACGAGCATGTCGTAGCGTGCCGGATCGAGCTGGATCGCCTGGCGTGCATGGTGGTAGACCATGACCAGGTCGCAGCCGCCCTCGACCAGCAGCAGCACCGCGTCGTGCACGTTGAGCGCCCGCAGCCGGCACGGTAGCGTGCCGACCTTGCGCTCGAGCGTCTTGAGCCATTCCGGAAAGAACGTCAGCGACAGCGTGTGCGGCACCGCGAATTCCAGCACCTGCGCGTTCGACGAGCGCTGCCCGCGCATCAGCGCGCGCGTCTCGCTGACCTGCGCCAGCATGGCCAGGGCCTGCTCATAGAACACCTTGCCAGCGGCGGTCAGGCTGGTCGGGTAGCTGGAGCGATCGATCAGCTCCGTGCCGACCCACGCCTCGAGCGACTGGATCCGGCGCGAGAACGCCGGTTGCGTGACATGTCGCAGTTCGGCCGAGCGCGAGAAGCTGTGCGTCTCGGCCAGGCTGACGAAGTCTTCAAGCCATTTGATTTCCATGACGCGGATTATCCACCGGCTCGGACGGTGCCGTCACCGGGCGCGCTGGCTGTTTCGGCGGGTGGGCACACTGTAGAATGACATTCTACGAATCTGCCTTTTAGTAGCATGGAGCAACGATATTCGGTGATTTGTCACGACAGAATGCATGCCTTTGCTCAGGAGCCGCACCTATGATGGCCTCATACGAAGAAGATCCCGGAGCCATCCATGCAATCCTGCCCCACCGCTACGGGCGGCATGCCCGCCATCCACGCCAGCCCGCTGGGCCGGCTCGCGCAAAGCATGGAGGCCACATTCGCGCACAGCGCACGCATGGTGGCCGGCAATATCGACACCTGTCTGCCCGACGCCGACACCCTGCTGGCCTGGCTGCCGCCGGGCGCGCTGCTGGGCAGTCCGGACACGTACACACGCCATCTCGTCTATGCCGATCCGCTCGCGCGCTTCTCCGCGATGCTGCTGGTCTGGCGGCCCGGCCAGGCGAGCCCCGTGCACGGGCACCGCACGTGGTGCGCCTACCGCGTGCTGCGCGGCACGCTGAGCGAGCGCCACTACCAATGGGATCCGGCCAGCCGGCTTGCCACGCTGACCGGCGGTGTCGACCGCCAGGCCGGTGCCACCTTCAGCGTGCCGGCCGGCCTGCAGCATATTCATTCGCTCGGCAACGCCACCGACGCCATCGCCGTATCGCTGCACCTGTACGGCGTGGACCGCGACCACATCTCCACCGGCGTCAACCTGCTGGTTGATACCGACGACTGACGCGCCGGCACGGGGACGGCGCGCAGGCTGCCGCATCCCCCTGAAAGGACGCACACATCGATGGACCGCTACGACAAACAGATCCTTGCCATCCTGCAGGAAGACGCCACCGTGCCCGTGGCCGAGATCGGCGAACGCGTCGGCCTGACGTCGACACCGTGCTGGCGCCGCATCCAGAAGCTCGAAGAAGCCGGGCTGATCCGCAAACGTGTGGCGCTGCTCGACGCCGACAAGCTGAACGCTGGCGTGACGGTGTTTGTCTCGGTCCGCACGGCGCAGCACAACGTCAAGTGGCTCAAGCAGTTCCACGCGCTGGTTGCGTCGATTCCCGAAGTGACGGAGTTCTATCGCATGGCGGGTGACACCGATTACCTGCTGCGCGTGGTGGTGCCCGATATCGCCGCGTATGACCGCGTGTACAAGAAGCTGATCCAGGGCGCGGAGCTGGCCGACGTGAGTTCCAGCTTTGCGATGGAGCAGATCAAGTACACGACGGCACTGCCACTCGACTACGCGTAACGGCGCTCAGGCGTCCTGCGTCGCGTCGCCAACGTCGATGGCCAGCTCGTCCGCCACCGTCCCGCGTTGCGCGGCGCTGCGCGCCTGGATCTCCCACATCTCCGCATAGCGCCCACCCGCGCGCATCAGCTCGGCGTGGGTGCCGCGTTCCACGATGCTGCCCCGGTCCATCACCAGGATCTGGTCGGCATGGACCACGGTGGACAGCCGGTGCGCGATCAGCAGCGTGGTGCGATTCTGCGCAAGCCGCATCAGCTCAGCCTGGATGGCCTGCTCGGTCCGCGAGTCAAGCGCGGACGTCGCTTCGTCGAATACCAGGATCGGCGGGTTCTTCAGCAGCGTTCGTGCAATGGCCACGCGCTGCTTCTCGCCGCCGGAAAGCTTGAGACCGCGCTCCCCCACGGGGGTGTCGTAGCCCTGCGGCAACTCGCTGATAAAGCTATCGATCTGCGCCGCGCGCGCCGCCGCGATGACTTCATCATGCGTCGCATCGGGCCGGCCATAGGCGATGTTGTAGAAGATGCTGTCGTTGAACAGCACCGTGTCCTGCGGCACGATGCCGATGGAGCGGCGCAGGCTCTCCTGCGTGATGCTACGGATGTCCTGACCGTCGATCTGGATGGCGCCGTCGCTGACGTCGTAGAAGCGGAACAGCAGGCGTGCGAGCGTCGACTTGCCAGAGCCGCTGTGGCCGACCACGGCGGTGGTCGTGCCCGCCGCAATGGTGAAATCGACATCGTCGAGGATCACGCGGTTCGACTCGTAACCGAAGCGCACATGGCGGAAGCGCACTTGCGCGCCCTGCACTGCCAGCGGCTGTGCGCCGGCTTTGTCGGCGACTTCCTGGTGCGTACCGAGCAGCACGAACATTCGGTCCATGTCGGTGGTCGACTGCTTGATCTCGCGGTAGATCACGCCGAGGAAATTCAGCGGGATATAGAGCTGGATCATCAGCGTGTTGACCAGCACGAGATCGCCCAGCGTCAGCTTGCCCGCGACCACGCCTACGGTGGCGCGCCACAGGATCAGGATCAGCCCGACCGCGATGATGGTCTGCTGCCCAAAATTGAGGAAGGACAGCGAGTTCTGCGAGCGGATCGCCGCGGAGCGGTACTTCAGCAGGTTCTCGTCATAGCGCCGCGCCTCGTATTCCTCGTTGCCGAAGTACTTGACCGTCTCGAAGTTGAGCAGCGAATCGATGGCCTTCTGGTTGGCCCGCGAATCGAGCTCATTCATGCGGCGGCGGAAATGCGTGCGCCATTCGGTCACGACGATGGTGAACACGATATAGCCCACCAGCGCGCACCCGGTGATGGCCGCAAACCAGATGTCGTAGTGCAGGATGAAGAAGCCGAGCACCAGCGCCATTTCCACGAGTGTCGGCAGGATGCTGTACAGCGAATACGAGATCAGCGACTGGATGCCGCGCGTGCCACGCTCGATGTCGCGGCTCATGCCGCCGGTCTGCCGGTCCAGGTGGAAACGCAGCGACAGCGCATGCAGGTGCCGGAACACCTGTAGCGCGATCTCCCGCACCGCGCTCTGCGTGACCTTGGAAAAGAGGATTTCCCGCAACTCGGTGAACAAGGTCGCCGACAGCCGCAGCACGCCATAGGCCACGATCAGCCCGACCGGTACCACCAGCAGCGCGCGCGGGTCGCCCGCGGTGATGTTCATGCTGTCGATCAGCCGCTTCATCAGCACCGGCACGCCGAGGTTCGCGACCTTGGCCGACACCAGGCAGGCCAGCGCAAGCATTACGCGCCACTTGTAGTGCCAGACATAGGGCAGCAGGTTGCGGACGGTCTGCCAGTCGCTGCGCGGCGCGCGCTGGCCGGGGAACAGGGTGGCGGGCTTTGCGGGGGGCGGTTCCGCAGTCGTGGAATAGCGGCGCATACGATAGAATCCAAACCAATGGCCGATTGTCGCAGAGATCGCGCCGTCCGGCAGGAAGCGTCCCGGCCGCGGCCGCCGGACAACGCTGCCCTCCATCCCTCCCTTTCCGGTTTCCCGCCATGAATTCACCCCATACCGTCCCCGCCCTGCCCGCTGGAAAGAGCCCAGCGCTGCGTGTCGTGCCAATGCCCGCCGATGCCAACGTGCACGGCGACGTGTTCGGCGGCTGGATCATGTCGCAGGTGGATATCGCCGGATCGATTCCCGCGGTGGAACGCGCCCAGGGCCGCGTGGCCACGGTGGCGGTCAATTCCTTCCTGTTCAAGCATCCGGTGTTCGTCGGCGATCTGGTGAGCTTCTATGCCGAGATCGAAAAGACCGGCCGCACCTCGATCACCGTATCGGTCGAGGTCTATGCGCAGCGCATGCGGCACGCCAACGAGATCGTCAAGGTGACGGAAGCCACGCTGACGTATGTGGCGACGGATGAAAGCCGGCAGCCGAGGGTGTTGCCGACTTGATGGTGTCTACCCTCTCCCGCGCGCGCGGAGGGGAGTTGGTCTCACGGTGAAGCAGGCTTGCCAGGAGCCTGCCCCCTCGCCGGCTCAACTGAACTTCGTAAAATCCGGCTTCCGCTTCTCGAAGAACGCCGAGAACGCTTCCTTCGCTTCCGGTGCCACCAGCATGCGCCGGAACACCGCGCCCTCATCGGCCATCTTCTTCTCCACGGCTTCCACGTCATTGCCCTTCATCAGCCGTTTGGTCTCGCGCAGCGACGACGCCGGCAGCGCGGCCAGCTTGCGGGCCTGCTGCAGCGCAAAGGCATGCAGTTCGGCCACGGGCAACACGCGCGTGACGAGCCCGATCTCGTATGCTTCCTTCGCACCGAAGGGCTCACCGAGCATCAGTTTTTCAGCAGCGCGCTGGTAGCCGACCAGGCGTGGCAGCAGCAGGCTCGATGCAGCTTCCGGGCACAGCCCAAGCTGCGCGAACGGCAGCGACAGCTTCGCCGTTTCCGACGCGTAGACGAATTCGCAGTGCAGCAGCATCGTGGTGCCCACGCCCACGGCCGCGCCGCTGACCGCCGCGACGATCGGCTTGCTCGCATGGCTGATCTGGTACAGGAACTGGAACACCGGCGGTTGCTCCGCGCCTTCACCGCTGGTCGGCGGCCGCTGCATGAAATCTTCGAGGTCGTTGCCTGCCGTGAAGATCTCGTCCTTGCCGCGGAGCAGAATCACGCGGACCGCGCTGTCCGTCTCGGCCGCGCGCAGCGCGTCAGCCATGGCCTGGTACATCGCCGCCGTGATGGCGTTCTTCTTTCCGGCCCGATCGAACTCGATCGTCAGGATGCCGTGTTCAATGCTGGTGCTGATGCTCATGGAATGCCTCTCGTGGTGATGCGTTGCTGCAAGGACTGCGCCGCCATCGCTATGCAAGCGGCAGCGGCTCCTCGGAAAGATAGCTCAGGCCAAACGCGCGAGCGCCGACGTTGAGCGCGACGGTCAGGCTCATCGGCGCCAGCATTAGCTCGACGCCGCAGGCACGTGCAGTCCGCTCGAGCGACTGGTAGGCCGGCATGGCGCGCACCGCGTCGAGCGGACCGGCGAAGCACACCGAGATCGCTGGCGTCAGCAGGCTGCCATTGCGTATGCATTGCTCGGCATGCGCCAGCACGCGGCGGCGCCCTTCATCCGAACCACGCACTTTGGCCACGGCCCCGGTACGACCGCGATGCATATGGATGATCGGCCGGATATTGAATGCGCTGCCCATCATGTAGCGGCTCCACGTGATGCTGTCCTCGCCCTTGAGCCTGGCGCGCGTGTACATGTAGAGCAATTCGTCGGGCACCAGGTACATGTGCGCGGCATCGCGCAGGCGTGTTTCGACGGCCTCGACCACATCGCGCGCACTGGCGCCCGCTGCCGCCATGCGCGCGGCCTCGTGCACGATCAGCGCCTGCCCAGGGCCAATGGCGCCGGTATCGACGACGACAAGGTCGAACAAGCCCGAGCGCCCCGCCTCCTTGCGCAGGCGAACGCTGCGCGCAGCCGTGCCAATCACGGCGCCTGTCGCGTGGGAATAGAGCTTGCTACGCGTGCTCGCGATCGTGAATAGCATGGCCCGGTCGCACGTCGCCACCACGTGCCGCAGCAGATGGTCTTCGAGTTCGCGTTCGACCAGCGGGATCGATTCCGCATAGTGATCCTGCTTGCCGACCAGGTACTGCTCGTACAGCAATGGCAGCGACGCTTCATCGCGCGTATCGGCGATGAACTGTTCTCCCGCGCGGATGCGGAACGGAATCGTGCGTACACCAAGTTCCGTCATGACCGCGCGCGGCATATCGCATGCCGCGTCGGCCAGGATGGTTGTCTCCTGCATGGTGTTGTGCCCCCTTGCTGGTGAGCCGCATCGTGGTGCGGCAGCGTTTTCGGGGCGCGCCATGGGTCCTTGCCACGAGCGCGCCGACGTTGGCACTGCTTCTCTTCACCTGACAGAAGGATGGGATGCTGCGTGTGCTGCGCTTTGAAAGCGTTAAGCCGCAGCATCCCTGCTGGCGCGTTTCTTCAGACGCGCTCAAAGATGCCGGCCGCGCCCATGCCCGTACCGACGCACATGGTCACCATGCCGTACTTCAGGTTGTGGCGACGCAGCGCGTGCACCACAGTCGCCGAGCGGATCGCGCCCGTCGCGCCGAGCGGGTGGCCGAGCGCAATGGCACCGCCCATGCGGTTGACCTTGGACGGGTCGAGTTCAAGATCACGCATCACGGCCAGCGATTGCGCGGCAAACGCTTCGTTCAGTTCGATCCAGTCGATCTGGTCCTGCGTCAGCCCGGCTGCCTTCAACACCGCAGGAATCGCTTCCTTCGGGCCGATACCCATGATCTCCGGCGGCACGCCGCGCACCGCGAACGACACGAAGCGTGCGAGCGGCACCAGGTTGAACTGCTTCAGGATCTTCTCGGAGACCAGGATCAGCGCGCCGGCGCCGTCGGACGTCTGCGAGCTGTTGCCGGCGGTCACGCTACCCTTGTTTGCGAACACCGGGCGCAGCTTGCCAAGGCCTTCGAGCGAGGTCTCCGGGCGCGGGCCTTCGTCGAGCGAGATCGTGCGCGTCTTGACGCTCACCTCTCCCGTAGCCAGGTTCGGGAATTTCTCGACGATTTCGATCGGCGTGATCTCGTCGTTGAACTCGCCGGCCTGCTGGGCAGCGATGGCCTTCTGGTGCGAAGCCAGCGAAAACGCATCCTGGTCCTCACGGCTGACATTCCATTGCTGAGCGACCTTCTCGGCGGTCAGGCCCATGCCGTACGCGATGCCAACGTTTTCGTCCCGCGTGAAGATGTCCGGCGACATCGACGGCGAGTTGCCCATCATCGGCACCATGCTCATCGTTTCCACGCCGGCGGCGATCATCACGTCGGACTCGCCCACGCGGATGCGGTCCGCGGCCATCGCCACGGCACTCACGCCGGAGGCGCAGAAGCGGTTGACGGTGATGCCGCCCACCGTGTTCGGCAGGCCCGACAGCAGCGCGCCGATACGCGCCACGTTCAGGCCCTGCTGCGCTTCGGGAATCGCGCAGCCGACGATGGCATCTTCGATCAGCTTCGGATCGAGGTTCGGCACCTGCGCCACGGCGGCTTTCAGGATCGTAGCGAGCAGGTCGTCCGGACGCGTGTTCTTGAACGCGCCCTTCGGCGCCTTGCCGATCGGAGAGCGAGTCGCGGCAACGATGTAGGCGTCTTGCAGTTGTTTCATGATGTCGTTTCCTCGCTGCCTTAGTTGCGGACAGGCTTGCCGGTCTGCAGCATGCCCATGATGCGTTCCTGCGTCTTGCTGGTGCCAAGCAGGTCGACGAAAGCCTTGCGCTCGAGCGCGAGCAGCCACTCCTCGCTCACCAGCGAACCGGCCTCGACGTCACCGCCGCACACCACTTCGGCAATACGCGACGCAATCAGGAAGTCGTGCGCGGAGATAAAGCCGCCGTCGCGCATATTGACCAGCGATGCCTTGATGGTCGCGATGCCCGAGCGGCCGGCCACCGGCACCAGTGCCGGCAGCGGCGCGCGGTAACCCGCGTCGGCCAGCGCACGCACTTCGTTCTGCGCCACGTGAAGCAGCTCGTGCACGTTGAAGACGATCCGGTCGGACGCTTGCAGGTAGCCCATCTGGCGCGCTTCCAGCGCGGACGCCGACACCTTGGCCATTGCTGCGCTTTGGAAACGGCTGGTCAGGAACTGCAGGTAGTTGGTGCTGCCTGCGGCCTGTGCTGCGCGCGCTGCCGCCAGCGCGGCCTCCTTCAGGCCGCCGCCGGCCGGCACCAGGCCCACGCCGACTTCCACCAGCCCGACGTAGGTTTCCAGCGCGGCCACGCGTGCCGCCGAGTGCAGCATCAACTCGCAGCCGCCGCCCAGCGCAATACCCGATGCAGCCGAGACCACAGGCACTGCGGAATACTTCACGCGCATCATGCCGTCCTGGAACTTCTTCACGAACGGTTCGATGCCCTTGGCGCCGCCCATCATGAACGCCGGCATTGCGGCTTCCAGATTGGCGCCCGCCGAGAACGGACCACCGGGCGCGCCAAGTTGCAGCGACGTCGGCTGCCACACGACCAGGCCCTTGTATTCAGCTTCGGCAAGGTCGATCGCACGCGTCAGGCCGTCGATCACGTCCGGCCCGATGGTGTTCATCTTGCTCTTGAACGACACCACCAGCACATCGTCCTGGCCCTCGGCCACCCAGATCCGCACGGCGTCGTTCTCTTCGACGGTGCGGCCAGCCTTGCGCGGATCCAGCGCCGCCGTGCCCTGCAGCGCGGCGCGGAACACCTGGCGCTGGTAGACCGGCAGCGTGCTGCGCGCGACGAACTGCTGCGTCGCGGGCGACCACGAACCCTGCGCGGCGTGCACGCCCTGGTTCTCTGCCACCGGACCTTCGAACACCCACGCGGGCAGCGCCGCCTTGGACAGTGCCTTGCCGGCGTCGATATCTTCCTTCACCCATTCGGCGACCTGCTTCCACCCCGCGGCCTGCCAGTCTTCGAACGGACCCGAGTTCCAGCCGAAGCCCCAGCGGATCGCCAGATCGACGTCAGCCGCCGAACCCGCGATCTGCTCGAGGTACACGGCGATGTAGTGGAACACGTCGCGGAAGATCGCCCACAGGAACTGCGCCTGCGGATTTGTCGATTCGCGCAGCAGCTTGATTCGCTCCGCCGGCGCCTTCTTCAGCATGCGCGCGACGATCTCGTCGGCCTTCTTGCCCGACTCGACATACTGGCCGGTCCTGGCATCCAGCACCTTGATGGCCTTGCCTTCCTTCTTGTAGAACCCGGCGCCGGTCTTCTGGCCCAGCGCGCCCGCATCGACGAGGCCCTTCAGCACGGCCGGGGTCTTGTACACCGGCGCGAACGGATCCTCATGCAGGTTGTCCTGCATCGTCTTGATCACGTGCGCCATGGTGTCCAGGCCCACGACGTCGGCGGTGCGGAACGTGGCAGACTTCGCGCGGCCGAGCTTCGAGCCGGTCAGGTCGTCGACCACATCGAACGGGATGGCGAACTTCTCGGCTTCGGCAAACACTGCGAGGATCGAGAAGATGCCAACGCGGTTCGCGATAAAGTTCGGCGTGTCCTTCGCACGCACCACGCCCTTGCCGAGCGTGGTGGTCAGGAACGCTTCGAGCTTGTCGAGGATTTCCGGCTGCGTGGTCGCAGTCGGGATCAGCTCGACCAGATGCATGTAGCGCGGCGGATTGAAGAAGTGCACGCCACAGAAGCGTGACTTCAGTTCGGCATCAAAGCCGTCCGACAGCGCGGTGATCGACAGACCCGACGTATTGGTCGCGAAGATAGTGCTCGCGCCCAGGTGCGGCGCGACCTTCTTGTACAGGTCGTGCTTCCAGTCCATGCGTTCAGCGATCGCTTCGATCACCACGTCGCATTCCTTGAGCAGCGCGATATCGTCTTCGTAGTTGGCGGCCTGGATCAGGCCGGCCTCGTCCTTGATGCCCAGCGGCGCGGGCGACAGCTTCTTGAGGTTCTCGATCGCACGCTGCGCAATGCCGCTCTTGGGGCCTTCCTTGGCCGGCAGGTCGAACAGCACCACCGGCACGCGCGCGTTGACGAGATGGGCAGCGATCTGCGCTCCCATGACGCCGGCGCCGAGCACGGCGACTTTCTTGACGATGAAATTGGACATGAGCGCTCCTGATGGATTGAGCGTTTTGAAGAGAGGCGGGCCCTCCCTCCTGCCATGAGGAGAGAAGGCCGGCAATCAGGCCGTCAGAACAGGTCTGCGTCCAGCGCCATCAGCGTGGCCGAACCGGCGCGCGCCTTGCGGATCTCGGCGGCGGTTTCCGGCAGCAGCTTGGCGAAGTAGAAACGTGCCGTGGCCAGCTTGGTCGTGTAAAACTTGTCGCCGCTGGCTTCCTTCTCCAGCGCGATCTTGGCCATGCGGGCCCAGAAGTACGAGAACACCAGGTGGCCCACCACGCGCAGGTACGGCACGGCGGCGGCGCCGACTTCATCGGCATTGCCCATGGCCTTCATGCCGATTTCCATGGTCAGCTTCTGCACCTTGTCGCCAAGGTCCGCGAGCGGGTTGACGAACTCCTGCATCGCTTCGTTGGTGCCCTCTTCCTCGACGAATGCCTGCACGATCTTGCCGAAGGCCTTCATCTTGGCGCCCATGTCGCCGAGGATCTTGCGGCCCAGCAGGTCCAGCGCCTGGATCGTGTTGGTGCCTTCGTAGATCATGTTGATGCGGGCGTCGCGCACGTATTGCTCCATGCCCCATTCGGAGATGTAGCCGTGGCCGCCGAATACCTGCATGCCTTCGTTGGTGCTCGTGAACGCGTTGTCGGTCAGGAACGCCTTGATGACCGGCGTCAGCAGCGCGACCAGGTCGCCGGCCTGCTTGCGCACTGCCTCATCCGGGTGCGACAGCTCGCGGTCGATCTGCAGCGCGGTCCAGTAGCTGAATGCGCGGCCGCCTTCGGCGTAGGCCTTCTGCGTCAGCAGCATGCGGCGCACGTCCGGATGCACGATGATCGGATCAGCCGGCTTGTCCGGTGCCTTCGGGCCGGTCAGCGAACGCATCTGCAGGCGGTCCTTGGCGTAGGCAACCGAGTTCTGGTATGCGACCTCGGTCAAACCCAGGCCTTGCGCGCCGACACCGAGGCGCGCGGCGTTCATCATCACGAACATCGCGTTCAGGCCCTTGTTGGCCTCGCCCACGAGCCAGCCGCGCGCGCCGTCGAGGTTCATCACGCAGGTGGCATTGCCGTGGATGCCCATCTTGTGCTCGATGGAGCCGCACTTGATACCGTTGCGCTCGCCCGGATTGCCGCTGGCATCGGGGATGAACTTAGGTACTACAAACAGCGAGATGCCCTTGGTGCCTTGCGGCGCGTCCGGCAGGCGCGCCAGCACCAGGTGGATGATGTTCTCGGCCATGTCGTGCTCGCCGGCCGAGATGAAGATCTTGGTGCCTGTCAGCAGGTACGAACCATCGGGCTGCGGTCCGGCCTTGGTGCGCAGGATGCCCAGGTCGGTGCCGCAGTGCGGCTCGGTCAGGCACATGGTGCCAGTCCACTCGCCCGTCACCAGCTTGGGCAGGTAGGCTTGCTGCAGTTCCGGCGTGCCGTGCGCGTGCAGGGCCTCGTACGCGCCGTGCGACAGGCCCGGGTACATGGTCCACGCCTGGCTGGCCGAGTTCAGCATCTCGTACACGACGTTGTTGATTACGATCGGCAGGCCCTGGCCGCCGAACGCCGGGTCGCAAGCCAGTGCGGGCCAGCCTGCTTCGACGTACTGCTGGTACGCCTCCTTGAAGCCGGTCGGTGCCTTCACCACGCCATCGCCGACGTAGGTGCAGCCCTCGCGGTCGCCGACCTGGTTGAGCGGGAACACCACGTCCGAGCAGAACTTGCCCGCTTCTTCGATGACCTGGTTGATGGTGTCCGCGTCGATGTCCGCGTGCGGCGGCATCGCCTTGAGTTCGGCTTCAGCGCCGAGCAGTTCGTGAAGGACGAACTGCATGTCGCGCAACGGTGCGGTGTACTGGCCCATCAAAAGCTCCTTGGAGTTTCACGATGCCGCCACGCCGCCCGCGCAATGCCCGCAGAGAGCGGGTGCCACGGTCCGTACGCAGCAGCTTCAGGTACGGTAAGACTGAATCAGTTTATTGAGCGCGACCATGGCAAGTTCGGCGCTGTCCGGCAGGCGCAGGAAACGGGCGTCATGATGCAAGCCTAGTTCAAGGCTGTACATCTCGAACAGCATCAGGCGCGGATCGCAATCCGCGCGCAGGTGCCCCTCTTCCTTGGCCTGGCCGATGGCACGCGTCAGCGCGGCACGCCAGATGGTGACGCTCTTGACCAGCTCGTCACGCACCAGGCTTTCCGCGCGGTCGTCGTACTCGACCGCACCGCTGATGTAGATGCATCCCGTCGTCACTTCCTGGATGCGTTTCTCCATCCACCGGCGCACCATGGACCATAGCCGGGGCAGCCCGCGCGGCTCGTGCAGCGAGGGGTAGAACACCTCCTGCTCGAACCGCCGGTGATACTCCCGCACAACTTCCACCTGCAGGTCTTCGCGCGAACCGAAATGCGCGAAGACGCCGCTCTTGCTCATCTGCATGCGTTCCGCCAACAGGCCGATGGTCAAACCCTCGAGCCCGTCGCGGGACGACAGTTCCAGTGCGGCATCCAGAATCGCCACGCGCGTCATCTCACCCTTACGCATCGGCGCGGGAGAGGCGGTAGCGGATTCGAGACGGGCTGACTGGTGTCGCATAGTTAATTCTCCGTTCTTGTGACGCCTTCACTGGGCACCACATATGACCCTGACGTTGCTTAATTGCCCGCGGCGGCAGCAAAATGCCGGAATTCGCCGCGTAAGCACGCAGTCTAAGCCAAAAAAGAACGGTCGTTCAGATTATTCTGGCGCGACCCGTTGCCATCAAGCTTTTAATTAGACCCACGTTTCTAAACCGACTGCGTTGCAACATCAACACGCAGCCTGATGCCATCAGCCGCGCAGCCCCTGTCATGCTGCGGGGCAATATCGGCGTGCCGTTTCAATAGCGCCCCGTCACACCGGCAATAACGACGCCAAGACGCAACACCATGTAGGCGGCCCAGTTCGCCACACGGTGCACCGCCGAGCGCCGGGCATGCGCCTCCGGCATAACGCGCACGCTGCGCTCGGCAATGGCGCGCTCCAGCTGCGTGCGCAGGACGGCGGCGAAGGCAGGATCATAGACGCAGACGTTGGCCTCGCGTGCGAGCAGCAGGCTGAACGGATCCATATTGCTGGATCCGACCGTGGCCCAGGATTCATCCACCACACCGACCTTGGCGTGCAGGAAGCTCTGCGCGTACTCGTAGATCTCGATGCCGGCATCAAGCAAGCTCGCGTACAGCGCGTGCGTGGCGAAATGCTGCAGCCGGTATTCGACGCGACCCTGCAACAACAATCGTACCCGCACGCCGCGCTTGCGGCAGGCCAGCAGCGCGCGCCGCATCTTGTGGCCCGGCAGGAAATACGCGTTGGCGAGAATCACGTCGTCGCGCGCAGCACCCAGCGCGTGCAGATATTCGCGCTCGATGGTGCGGCGGTTGCGCAAGTTGTCCCGGAGGAGAAGCGCCGCCCGCATGCCGCCTTCCGTATCGCGCCGCGGCGGCAGGTCGGTCACAAGCGGGTATCCCGCTGCCGCGCCCGCCAAACCAACGTCATGCAGTTCGGCGCGCAGCGACAGCCGCCACCAGAGGCGCTCCGCCGTCAGCGCAATGCGGTCGACCAGCGGGCCGCGCACTTCCACGGCGAAGTCGTAGCGTGCCCCGAGTCCCTCCTGCTCGAACGGGCCGTGATTGTAGTCGTCGATGATGTTGATGCCGCCTACGAACGCTACGCGCCGGTCGACCACGGCAAGCTTGCGGTGCAGGCGGCGCAGGTGCCTGCGCGCCAGCCGGAAGCCGCGCATCACGCGGTAGACACGCAGCTGCACGCCCGCGTCGCGCAGGCGCTGCATGAGTTCGGCAGACATGTCGCCGGCACCGAAACCGTCCACGGTCAGCCGCACGGCTACGCCACGCGCCGCGGCCCGGATCAGCGCATCGCTGACGGCGCGCCCGACGTCGTCGTCGGCGTAGATGTAGGTTTCAATGATGACCTGGAGAACCGCCGCGTCGATCGCCTCGATCAGCGCTGGGAAGAAGTCGCGCCCGCCGCACAGCAGCCTTACCTGATTGCCGCCGACCGGCTTGCCGTGCCGTCCGGCCCAGCGCAGCAGACGCCGCCGCCCCGCGCGTGCTGCGGGACCGGCGCTGTCATCCCGCGCCGCAACATGCGCCGCGCCGTTGGATCGTGCGGCATTCGGTGGGTCGGTGTCGGATATCCGTGACATGATGCGATTATGGGACACACGCCGCCATCTGCACATGGGGCGGTGCATCTCTGCTATCGTCGATCACTCATGCACCAAGGGATAGCACTGTGAAGGTATTCGGCATCACCGGCTCCTCCGGCAGCGGCAAGACCACGCTCCTGGACGCGCTGATCCCGCGTTTTGTCGCCACCGGCATGCGCGTCAATGGCATCAAGCATACGCATCACGGCTTCGATCCCGACACGCCGGGCAAGGACTCCTGGCGAATGCGCGAGGGGGGCTGCCGCAACGTGGTGCTGGTCGGCGCGCGCCACATGACGCTGATGCGCCACTACCCCGAGGATGTGCCCTCGCCCGAGCTGGACGAAGCGCTGGCCGTGCTGCCCGCGGATACCGACCTCGTGCTCGTCGAGGGCTACAAGCGCAGCGATTTCCCCAAGCTCGAAGTGTTCCGCCCGTCGCTGGGCCGCGCGCCGCTGTGGGACGAGGTGCCCGGCGTCGTAGCCGTCGCCACCGACGCGCCGGACGCCGTCGCGCAGCTCACATCGCTGCCCGTGCTGGATCTCGCCGATCCGGACGCCATCTTCGCGTTCATCCGGGCCAGCCTGGAAGCGCCGGAGACTGCCTAAGCCGCCTTGCCGGCTGCGGGGCTGTCGCTATCGTCGTGATGGGCTGCCCCGTGCGCCAGTTCCGCGACCAGCGGCACATGGTCCGAGCGCTGGGCCCAGTCACGCCCGGTGAGCGCGTGTGCGCGTTCGATTTCGAAGCCGCGCACGTAGATGCGGTCAAGCTGCCACCACGGCATATGGCTGGGAAACGTATGCAGCCGCGCGCCGCGTGCGTGCGAGGCCTCCACCGCGCCTAGCGTATTGCAGATCTGCGAGTCGAGCCGGTGGTTCCAGTCGTTGAAATCGCCGGCAATCACCAGCGGCGCGGTGGACGGCACCACGGTTCGCACGCGCTCGACCAACGCTTCCGCCTGACGCGCACGGCTGCGTGCGAACAGGCCGAAGTGAACGCAGATCAGGTGTGCTTCCACGCCGTTTACGTCGGCCACCGCATGCAGCAGCCCCCGCTGCTCGAACCGGTGATCCGAGATATCGAGGTTCTCCGACATCAGGATCGGGTGGCGCGACAGGATCGCATTGCCATGATGGCCGTGCTCGTAGACGGCATTGCGTCCGTACACCGAATGCGGATAGGAATCCGTGGCCAGATAATTCAGCTGCGTGTGGTCCGGGTCGAACAGCGCCGCGGCGACCAGGCGGTCATTGCGGTCCTGCACTTCCTGCAGGAACACGATATCCGCATCCATGGCATGCAGCCCCGCGCGCACGTTCTGGATGCGCGGGCGGCGCGCGATGCCGGTCACGCCTTTATGGATGTTGTAGGTGACCACGCGCAACTTCATCATTCGGCTCCACAAACGGCCGGCCGGCCCGCGACGCGCCACGCGAGCTGGCGCACCGCCTCGGCGTTGCTGCTCGAGAAGCACTGCTGCGCCGCGACTTCCCATGGCAGCCATTTCGACTGCAGGTGCTCGCGCGGCGCCAGCGTCACAGGCAGCGGTTCCGATACGCACAACCCGAACCAGTGTTCGGTATTGCGCGTGACGCCAGCCTCATAGCGGTGGCGCCATTGCGGATAGATTTCGTACTCGATGGTGTGCTGCCAGTCGGCAAGCTGGTGCTC
This sequence comes from Cupriavidus sp. C1SS-2L, assembly GCF_057073735.1. Lineage (NCBI taxonomy): Bacteria > Pseudomonadati > Pseudomonadota > Betaproteobacteria > Burkholderiales > Burkholderiaceae > Cupriavidus > Cupriavidus sp. C1SS-2L. Next base: position 486,722 of record NZ_CP172708.1, on the reverse strand, counting down.
GCCGGCAATGATGCCGGTTTCCTCGAACACCTCACGCGCGGCGGTGAGCGCCAGCGGCTCGTCGACGGTATCGAGGCTGCCGGTCACGGACTGCCAGAAGCCCGGCCGGTCGGCGCGTTCGAGCAACAGCACTTGGAGATCTGGCGTGTAGATCACGACCAGCACGGATTCAGGGATTTTGTAAGGCATGGAACCGAGTCCGATGGACATCCCCAAGGATAGCGCAGCCTAGCCCGCTTGCCACGAATAGCCGCCCGCATTCAGGCGGCGTTTCGATGTGCCTCGGCGTCCATCGGGTCGACGCGCAGCCACGTGTCGAAGACATCCGGCGCGTCGCCGTGCCCCCATGCCTCGCGCAGCTGCTGCATCAGCGGCGCCAGCGATTCGCGGTAGCGCTGCGCGGCTTCGCGCGCCTGGAAGGCCAGGTCTTCGGCACTGGCCTGCGCCTGCTCACGCAACACGCCACGCTGCTGGGCGATTTCCTTCTCGCGCTGGCCCAGCGCGTTGTACTTCTGGATCAGGAAACGCTGGTAGTCGCCGGCTTCGACACGCTGCGCCGACTGGGCATTCGCCTGTTCGAAGCGCAGCACGATGCTGGCGGTTTCCTGCTCGACGTGGGCGGCTTCGTCTTCCAGTGCCTGGAGGTCGTCCTGCCGGCGCTGGGCGTCGCGCCGGCTGTCCTGGATTCGCGCGGCTTCGTCTTCAAAGGTACGCTGTGCGAACAGGTAAGCCTGCACCACAGGCTGCGGCGCGACCACCAGCAACGGGTCGGCCCCGGCGGCGCGCTGGCCGGTCAGCAAGGCATCGTCAGGCAAGCGCAGGTTGCCCAGCTCCTCCAGCCAGCGGCCACGTGCCATCACGGCGGCCACGGTGTCCAGCGCCACGCGCCGCAGGGCGTCGGCGCGCTGCGAAGTGACCGGCTCCGCGGCCGGCACGCCGCTGGTCGCCTGCGCGGCAGCGTGGGCAACGTCCGGCACGCAGGCGGCCACTGTCGTCGCCACCGACTCCGACATGGCTTGCGCGGACTTGCGCACCGCGCGGCGCAGCTCGAAGCGCGCCAGCAACATCATCACCAGCCCAGCCACCAGCCAGGTCAGGATCGTCTCGGCATGGGCCAGCAGAAACTGGCGGATCAGGTCGGTATCCAGGTTCACGGCGTATTCCTCCCGCGCGCCGGCCACCTTCATCGCGGGGGCTCGGTCAACGCTCAATTAGAAAGAGACATTGCCAGCCGCGGCCATGTTCCGGCCAGTAACAAATAGAAACGTCGGCACGCAGGCCAGCCACGGATCACTTGCGTCCGCAAACGTCCGCAGGCATCCATAAACGAAAAAACCGCGCACGCGGCGCGGTTTTTCTTCAGCCAGGGCCGTCAGGCTCAGACCGTGGTCTTCGGCTCGGTGGCGCGCAGGCGGATATGCAGCTCGCGCAGTTGCTTCTCGTCGACGGCGCTCGGGGCCTGCGTCAGCAGATCCTGGGCGCGCTGGGTCTTCGGGAAGGCGATCACGTCGCGGATCGAATCGGCTCCGGCCATCATCGTGACGATACGGTCCAGGCCAAAGGCCAGGCCACCGTGCGGGGGCGCGCCGTATTGCAGCGCGTCAAGCAGGTAACCGAACTTGGCACGCGCCTCTTCGTCGTTGATCTTCAGCGCACGGAACACCTTGCTCTGGATATCCGAACGGTAGATACGGACCGAGCCGCCACCCATTTCCCAGCCGTTCAGGACCATGTCGTAGGCCTTGGCGATGCACTTGCCCGGATCGGTTTCCAGGTACTGCATGTGCTCGTCCTTCGGGCTCGTGAACGGGTGGTGCATGGCCACCCAGCGGGCATCTTCCTCGTCGTACTCGAACATCGGGAAATCGACCACCCACAGCGGCTTCCACACGTCTTCGAACAGGCCGCTGGCCTTGCCGAATTCCGAGTGGCCGATCTTCAGGCGCAGCGCGCCGATGGCGTCGTTGACGACCTTGGCCTTGTCGGCGCCGAAGAAGATGATGTCGCCGTCCTGGGCGCCGGTGCGCTTCAGGATTTCGGTAATTGCCGCGTCGTGCAGGTTCTTGACGATCGGCGACTGCAGGCCATCACGGCCCTTGGCCACTTCGTTGACCTTGACCCAGGCCAGGCCCTTGGCGCCGTAGATACCGACAAATTGCGTGTAGGCATCGATCTCGCCGCGCGAGATCGCGCCGCCGCCCGGCACGCGCAGGCCGACCACGCGGCCGTTGTCGCTGTTGGCGGGACCCGAGAACACCTTGAAGTCGACGTCCTTCATCACGTCGGTCAGTTCGGTGAATTCGAGCTTCACGCGCAGGTCCGGCTTGTCCGAGCCGAAACGGGCCATGGCTTCGCGGAACTCCATCACCGGGAACTTGGCATCCAGGTCGACATCGATGGCGTTCTTGAACACCGTGCGCATCATGTCTTCGAACAGGTCACGGATTTCCTGCTCGGTCAGGAACGAGGTCTCGCAGTCGATCTGCGTGAATTCGGGCTGGCGGTCAGCGCGCAGGTCTTCGTCGCGGAAGCACTTGGTGATCTGGTAGTAGCGGTCAAAGCCCGAGACCATCAGCATCTGCTTGAAGATCTGCGGCGATTGCGGCAGCGCGAAGAAGTGACCCGGGTTCACGCGCGACGGCACCAGATAGTCGCGGGCGCCTTCCGGCGTGCTCTTGCCGAGCATCGGGGTTTCGATGTCGATGAAGCCTTGCGCGTCCAGGTACTTGCGCACTTCCATCGCGACCTTGTAGCGCAGGCGCAGGTTGTACTGCATCTGCGGGCGGCGCAGGTCCAGCACGCGATGCGTGAGGCGCGTGGTTTCCGACAGGTTGTCGTCGTCGAGCTGGAACGGGGGCGTGACCGAGGGGTTCAGCACGGTCAGCTCGTAGCACAGCACTTCGATCTTGCCCGAGGTCAGGTTGGTGTTCTCGGTGCCGGCCGGGCGCGGACGCACCTTGCCGGTAATGCGGATGCAGTACTCGTTGCGGATCTCTTCGGCGGCCTTGAACATTTCCGGGCGGTCCGGATCGCACACCACCTGCACCAGGCCTTCACGGTCGCGCAGGTCGATGAAGATCACGCCGCCATGGTCGCGGCGGCGCTGAACCCAGCCGGTCAGGGCCACTTCCTGGCCCGAGAGTTGTTCGGTCACCAGACCGCAGTAGTGAGTACGCATGGAGGACATAGGATATTTCCCGGTAATACGTGACCGCCCGCCAGGCGGCCCGTGATCAATTGGTATGCGAAGGATCGGCCGTCTCGACCTCTGCCTCGCGGCCGGCGCCGGCGCCGTTCGTCGTGGCAGGGCTGACGGGATCCGCCGGGCGGCTCGGGCCGCCGTTTTTGCGGGGCAGGTCCGCCGGTGCCACGACGCCCATCGAAACGATGTACTTGAGCGCGGCATCGACGGTCATGTCGAGTTCGATGGTGTCGGCCTTGGGCATCATTAGGAAGAAGCCCGAGGTCGGGTTGGGCGTGGTCGGCACGTAGACGCTGACGTATTCGCCCTGCAGGTGATTCTGCACGTCGCCGCCCGGACGGCCGGTCAGGAAGGCGATGGTCCACGAGCCCTCACGCGGGTACTGCACCAGCAGCGCCTTGCGGAATGCATTGCCCGACGACGACAGCAGCGTGTCGGAGACTTGCTTGACGCTCGTGTAGATCGGGCCCACCACCGGGATGTGGCCGAGCAGCGCTTCCCACCAGCGCACCAGTCGCTGACCGATGAAGTTGTGCGCGAGCAGCCCGACCAGCAGGATGCACAGCAGCGTCAGGATCGCGCCGAGGCCGGTCACGCGCTTGCCGAACAGCAGCTGGTCCGGACGCCAGGCCTCGGGCAGCAGCGCCAGGCTCTGGTCCATGGTGCCGATGATCAGGCTGAGCACCCACAGCGTGATGCCCAGCGGCACGAGCACCAGCAGCCCGGTCAGGAACCAGGTCTTCAGCGCGGAGGTTTTCTTTGCGACCACGGCCAGCCTGCGATCAGTGGCAGGCGCAGGCGCTGCCGCAGCCGCCGGCGGCAGGTGCCGCAGAAGCCGTAGTGCTGGCCGACGACTCGGTCGAAGCCGCCGCAGGGGCAGCCGCTGAGTCCCCGGTTGCGCCGGACGTCGCCGCGGCGCTGGTGCCGCCGCTGCCGCCGCTGCCGCCACGGAAATCGGTCACGTACCAGCCCGAACCCTTGAGCTGGAAGCCAGCCGCGGTGAGCTGCTTCTTGAAGGTCCCGGCGGTGCCGCACGACGGGCAATCGGTGAGCGGGGCATCGCTCATCTTCTGCAGCACATCGCGCCCGTGGCCGCAGGCGTCGCAACGGTAGGCATAGATCGGCATGATATTTATTTCGCGAAAAACTTGGATCGGAACGGTGCGGGCACCGTCCGCGCGACCGCGCACGACGATGCAAAGCCTTGAATTATAAACCCTTACGGGATCGCCTGACGGGAGGAAATGCGGGCACAAAGCGGCACACCTGGCCGCCGGGGGCCAGGATCGGGCAGTCCAGGCGTCGCCGCGCCGGGAAGGCGGTCAGGCGATATGCACTTCCTTGACCGGCGCGTGATCCGCAATCCACTGCGGCAGCAGCGAACCGACCACCATGCCGCTGATCGAGAACGTCAGGCCGACCATCTGCGGCGGCACGGTCGCATCGGCAAACGCGATCTCGCACGTCAGCCACGAGGCCAGGCCCAGCAGGATGGCGGACAGGCCGCCCTGCCGCGTCGCCGGCTTCCAGAACATGCCGAAGGCGAGCGGCACGAACGACGACACCAGTGTGACCTTATAGGCATTTTCGACCATATGGAAGATCGAAAGGTGCGAGTTCAGGGCGAACAGCGTCACGGTGGCGGTGAATACCAGCACGACCGTCTGCATCACACGCAGGAACTGCTTGTCTTCGAGGTGGCGGAAATACGGCCGCAGGATGTTCTCGGCAAATGTTACGGACGGTGCCAGCAGCGTCGCCGACGCGCAGCTCTTGATGGCCGACAGCAGCGCGCCGAAGAACATCACCTGCGCGAACATCGGAGCGTGTTGCAGGATCAGCTGCGGCAGGATGAGCTGGGAATCCGCGTTGATGTACTTTTCCACCATGCCCGGATCGATCAGCGTGGCCGAATAGGCGAGGAACATCGGGATGAAGGCGAAGAAGAAATACAGCACGCCGCCGAGCACCGACGCGCGGCCGGCGATCTGCTCGGTGCGCGACGATGTCACCCGCTGGAACACATCCTGCTGTGGGATCGAGCCGAGCATCATGGTGAACAGCGCCGCGGCAAACCCAACGATCTGCACCAGGTCCAACGACGGCAGGAACTCGAACTTGCCGGCCGCCGCGGCGTGCGACACCACCGCCGTCACGCCGCCGGCCTGGCCGCTGACCTCGTAGCCGATATAGAGCATGCCGACCACGATGATGATCATCTGGATGAAGTCCGTCACCGCGACCGACCACATGCCGCCGAACAGCGTGTACACCAGCACGCTGGCCGCGCCGATCATCATGCCGGCGTCCTGCGACAGCGCGCCGTCGGAAACCGTATAGAACACGAGACCAAGCGCCTTGATCTGCGCCGCCACCCAGCCCAGGTAGGACACCACGATGCACAGGGTGGTCAGCACCTCGGCCAGCCGCCCGTAGCGGTTGTGGTAGTAGTCGCCGATGGTGAGCAGGTTCATCCGGTACAGCGGCCGCGCAAAGAACAGGCCCACCAGGATCAGGCACAGCGAAGAGCCGAACGGGTCGGATACGACCCCGGACAGGCCCTCTTTCAGGAATACCGCGGGAATGCCCAGCACGGTTTCGGAACCGAACCAGGTGGCAAAGACGGTGGCGGTAACGACGTAGAACGGCAGGCTGCGCCCGGCGACGGCGAAATCGGTCGTGTTGCGCACGCGCAGCGCCGCCCACAGGCCGATGCCGACCGAAATTACCCAGTAGATGATGACGAACCAGATCAGCATGCCGCTGCCCTATGCAGAAATTGCCCTTGTGGCGAAAAACCGAATGCCGGGCTGACGGCTGAATCTGGCGCCTGTCTGCCCGGAGTCCAATTCATCGGTCGGGGCCGCTTGAGGGGCATTGTGGCGGCCGTCCCGGAGCGGGATGGCGCACTTGGCCTGCGGTCGTAGCCGAATCAAAACGCGGATTATAGCGACGCTGACATTGGCGGGCGAAAAAAATTCCCCCGGCCCTCGTGAATTCACGCTGACGTGCATCCTGCCCGGCACCGCGCCTCGCAAACCTGTTGCGTCGGCGCGCCACCTGTGTAGCCTGCGTTCGCGTCAGTCAGCCCGGCGGCGCCAGACCTGCCAGCGCTCCTGCCCTTCGAAGACGGGCAGCGGCGCGGCGGAAGGACGGTCATCGATCCGCTCGAACGCGGGTTCCAGCAGGGCATCTAGCTCGGACGCCGGCATGGCGAACGGTGGCCCGCCACGCTTGTCACCCAGAAAGAAGTAGCCGGCCAGCAGGCCACCCGGCGGCAGCAGCGCCGCCACACGCTCCGCGTAGGATTCACGCAGAGGCGGCGGCAGCGCGCACAGGAAAGCGCGCTCGTAGATCAGTTCGCAGGCCGGCTCGGGCGTGAAGGCAAAGAAATCCGCCTCGCGCACGATGGCGCCGGCGGGGCCCAATGCGCGCTTGGCCGACGCGACTGCCTGCGGCGAGAAGTCGATGGCGGTGACCGGCCAGCCGCGCTCGAACAACCAGCCAGCCTCCCATCCGTTGCCGCAGCCCGGCACCAGCGTCGGGCATGGTGCCCGGCCGGCGATGAATTGCTGGAACTCCTCAGGCACGCCATGCATGTCCCACGGCGTGAAGTCCTGCTCGAAGCGCTCGTCCCAGAATGCCGGATCCGCCGCATCGCGCGTGGTAAATGAAGGCGGAGTCGGAGCCTTGTCGGCGGTCATGTCGTATCTCCTTCGAAAGCGCAGAACTGCCGCTTCAGCCGCTTACCAGTAGCCGATCCAGCCGAGCACATGCGTGAGCACGATACCGGCGACAAAGCCGCCCACCAGCAGCAATGCCGTGCCGACCAGCCGGTTGGTGCGCCGCTGCTCCGTGAGCAGCTGCGCGAGCAGCCGTTCCTGCTCGCCGTTGGTATTGAGCGCACGGCGCTCCAGGAACTGGTGCGCGAGGCGCGGGAAATCGGGCAGCATCTTGGCCCACAGCGGCGCCTCGACCTTGATCCGTTCCCACGCGCCCTTCCAGCCAACCTGCTCGTGCATCCAGCGCTCGAGGAACGGCTTCGCGGTTTTCCACAGGTCCAGGTCCGGGTCGAGCTGGCGGCCCAGGCCTTCGATATTGAGCAGCGTCTTCTGCAGCAGCACCAGCTGCGGCTGGATCTCGACGTTGAAACGGCGCGAGGTCTGGAACAGGCGCATCAGCACCATGCCCAGCGAGATTTCCTTGAGCGGCTTGTCGAAATAGGGCTCGCAGCAGGCGCGCACCGCGCTCTCCAGTTCCTCGACGCGCGTGTCGGGCGGCACCCAGCCCGATTCCACGTGCAGCAAGGCCACGCGGTGGTAGTCGCGGCGGAAGAACGCGATGAAGTTTTGCGCGAGGTAGTTCTTGTCGAACTCCGACAGCGCGCCCACGATGCCAAAATCCAGCGCAATATAGCGGCCGAAGGTCTCGGGCTGGACCGACACCAGGATGTTGCCGGGGTGCATATCGGCATGGAAAAAGCCGTCACGGAACACCTGCGTGAAGAAGATCTCGACGCCCTCTTCCGCTAACTGGTGCATGTCGACGCCGGCCGCCTTCAGCGATTCGGTGCGCGAGATCGGGATGCCATGCATGCGTTCCATCACGAACACCGTGCTGCTGCACCAGTCCCAGAACACCTCGGGCACCAGCAGCAGGTTGGTATCGGCGAAATTGCGCCGGAGCTGGCTGGCGTTGGCCGCCTCGATCATCAGATCGAGTTCATCGTGCAGGTACTTGTCGAACTCCGCCACGACCTCGCGCGGCTTGAGGCGCTTGCCGTCAGCCCAGAAGCGCTCGAGCCAGGTGGCCAGGTCGCGCATCAGGGCCAGGTCGCTGTCGATCACCGGCAGCATGCCGGGGCGCAGCACCTTCACCGCAACTTCGCGGCCGTGGTTCGGCCCCCCTTTCAGCGTGGCGAAGTGCACCTGCGCGATCGAGGCGCTCGCGACCGGCTGGTGCTCGAAGGTTTCGAACAGATCCGCAAGCGTGCGGCCGAGCGAACGCTCGATGATCTTCACGGCGACGGCCGAGTCGAACGGCGGCACCTGGTCCTGCAGCAACGCCAACTCATCGGCGATGTCCGGCGGCATCAGGTCGCGCCGCGTCGACAGCACCTGGCCGAACTTGACGAAGATCGGCCCGAGCTTGGTCAGCGCGAGCCGCAGCCGCTCGCCGCGCGGCATATCGAGCTTGCGCCCGATGGTCATGACGCGGACCAGGAAGCGGATCTTGCGGTTCTGGAAGCCGGACAGCACGAGCTCATCGAGCCCGTAGTACAGGATGACGAAAAGGATCTTGCCGAGGCGCAGAAGGCGGGTCATGCGGCGGTATTCAGGGAACGGTGGTGCTGCGCGACGCGGGCAGCAGCGAAAGATGGCGTCATGCGGCGGTGCGCTCAGCGATGGGCGGACGGCAATGCCGCCGGCCCGGCTGGACGGGTGCGCTCAAGCCGCTCCAGGCGTTTCTCGAGGCGGGCCAGATCATCACGCACGCGGCCCACGTCCGAACTGAAATCCTCCAATGCCACGTGGCGCACCAGCGTCGGATTTTCGTCCAGCAGGTATTCGGTCACATTCTCAACGAGCGTGCGGCCCACACGCGTGGCCTGCTCATGGACCTGGCGCGCGCCATCGACCATGCGCTGGGCCAGGCTATCGCTGACCGGCCCGCCAAGAATGCCCCGGAACGCGCGCGACAGGTCCTCGGCCGCGTCCCAGCGCAGATTGCGCGCGAGCATGGACACCGTGTTGGCGAGTTCGGCATCGCCCTCCAGGCGCACATGGCGCATTGCCGCAGGCTGGCCGCCGTCGGCTACATCGGCGGCCACGAGCGGCCATTGCTGCAACGGCACCAGCAGCGACACGGCCGGTGCTTCGGCGGCCGGTGCCAGCTCCGTCGTGCCGTCCTCGGTCACCCGCAGCGACAGCGCGAATGCCGCGGCGTCGAAGCGGATCACGCGGCCGGCAAAAGGCACCAGCTGGCTGCGGGCCCAGGGCTCCTGTTCGAGCAGGTGGTTCAGCGCGGCAACGGCAGGCGCGGCCAGGGCGGAAGGCAGAGGATTCATGGCAATGGGCGTGCGGCGCACGGCTGGACAGGCAGACGTCGCACAGGGCCACGCACCGCCTCCAAACGGAAAAGGCCCGCGCTTTCGCGCGGGCCTCCATTCTAAGCTACTCCCCGACAGCGTCGCCGCCATGGGGCACAGACGACACTCAGGATTCCTGCTGGATACCGGCCAGCAGCCAGCCGCCCGTGCCGGCAACCGGCTTGGTCAGGTTCCAGACCTCGGCGAACGGCTGTGCCGCTTCGCCGGTTCGCTCGCGGATCATGCCCGAGAAACGCACGCTGGCCAGGTGCTGGTTCGGCGCGGATTCAATGCCAAGCAGTTGCGCCTCGAGCGTGACCACGTCGGTCTTGTTGACCTCCGCGCCGCGCTCAGCCAGGTCCATCTTGATCTCGCCGAACATTTCCGGCGTCGTGAATTCGCGGATGTCGTCCAGGTTGCCGGCGTCCCACGCGGCCTGCAGGCGCACGAAATGGACCTTGGCGTTGCGCAGGAACGCTTCGGTGTCGAAGTCCGCAGGCACGCCCCAGGGCTGCTGGGCCGCATCGGCAGCGACCGCGGCCGCGCCGGCAGCCGGCATCACCGGATTGCTGGCCGCAGGCGAAGGCGTCTGCTCACGCAGCATCGGCTCGGCGCTGTTGCCAAGGCCACCCATGCCGCCCGCGTTGCCCGCACCGGCGTAGGCCGGCTGCTGGTTACGCTGGCTGCCGCCCCGGAACTTGCGGATCAGCCAGATTGCCACGAACGCGACCAGCGCGATCAGGATCAGGTTGGACAGGAAGCTGGCGGCGGCGCCGGCCAGTCCAAAGTGCGACAGCAGCGCCGCAATACCGACGCCGGCAGCAATACCGCCCAGGATGCCGGCCCAGTTTCGCTTGGGCTTGGCTGCGGCGGCGGCTGCGCCGGCAGCCCCGGCGGTGGCCGGCGCAGCCTGCTGCGCAGGTTGCTGGGCCGGCTGCTGCGACGGCGTTTGCTGAGCCGGCGTTTGCTGAGCCGGCGCCTGCTGGCGTTGCTGCGTCACATTGGACGACTGCTTCCCGATGCTGCGCGAACCGCCCATGCGCTTGGCATTGGCGTCCAGCGCCATGCCCAACGCGATCGCGGCAATCAGCGACCCCACCAGGAATTTTCCGCGAAGTGATGACATATTCAGTGATCCCCTGTCAGTGTCCGCTCAAATTCAGGCTGAGCCGCCGGAATTCAAGCCAGGAATGGCGATTTAATACTTGCGCCCGACGTGGAGCGCCACTACTCCGGCCGTCAGATTGAAGTATTCGACCTTCTCCAGCCCAACTTGTTCCATCAAGCGTACAAGTGAAGTCTGGTCTGGATGCATTCTGATCGATTCTGCCAGATAACGATAGCTCGCGGCATCCCCGGCCACCTTCTGGCCGAGCCACGGCAGCACCTGGAACGAATAGACATCGTATGCCTTTTCCAGCGGCTTCCACACCTTGGAGAATTCCAGAACCATGACCTTGCCGCCAGGCTTCACCACGCGGCGCATCTCGGCCAGCGCAGCGTCCTTGTGGGTCATGTTGCGCAGGCCGAATGCAACGGTGACCAGATCGAAGTAGTTGTCCGGAAACGGAATGTGCTCGGCGTCGCACAGCGCCACCGGTGTGACGACGCCCTTGTCGAGCAGGCGGTCGCGGCCCACGCGCAGCATCGACTCGTTGATGTCCGTGAGCCAGACCTGGCCGGTCGGGCCGGCCTGCTTCGCGAACGCCTTGGCCAGGTCGCCCGTGCCGCCGGCAATGTCCAGCACCTTGTGGCCGGGCCGCACGTTGGCCTGGGCGATGGTGAACATCTTCCACAACCGGTGCATGCCGCCCGACATCAGGTCGTTCATCACGTCATACTTGCTGGCGACCGAATGGAACACGCCGGCAACTTTGCCGGCCTTTTCCGTTTCGTCGACCTTCTCGAACCCGAAGTGGGTTTCGCTCATATCTCGGACTCCAGGTACAGAGGGTACAGATCAGTGGTGATGGCCGCAGCCATGGCCGCCCGGCGCCGCCATGGGCGTGTCACGGTCGGCGCCGGCAGCTTCCAGGCGCTTCAGGTAATCGGCCCACAGCGCCTCCTGCTGGTCGCCAAGGCGGTAGAGCAGTTCCCAGGAATAGATGCCCGTATCGTGGCCGTCGGAGAAGCGGATCTGGACCGCGTAGTTGCCCACGGGCTCCACGGCGGCAATGCCGACATCGCGCTTGCCGGTCTGCAGCACTTCCTGGCCAGGGCCATGGCCCTGCACTTCGGCCGATGGCGAATACACGCGCAGCAGCTCGAACGGCAGCCGGAAGCTGCGCCCGTTGTCGAAGCCGATTTCGAGCACGCGCGACTGCGTGTGCACGGTCAGCGCAGTGGGATGGGGAGTATCTTTTTCGAGGCCTGCCATATTGGGTACGCCGGCTTGGGCGCCTGGTGGATTGGCGTGCCGCGGTCCGCGGTCACGCCTCGCATACGACCCGATAGCTTACCGCAGGCACCCCACCTTGCCCATCTGCCGTGCCGGCACCGTCTTCGGGAACATAGCGCAGCCGGCGGCCGTGGAAGGTCGCCACGGTACTGCGGTGGGCAATGCTGATGATCGCCGCTTCGGGCAATGCCTGCACCATCAGGCGGTACATGGCGCCCTCGGTTTCCTCGTCGAGCGCGCTGGTGGCTTCGTCGAGGAACAGGTACTGGGGCTTCTGCAGCAGCGCACGGGCAAACGCCAGTCGTTGTTGCTCGCCCGGCGACAGCCGCAGCGACCAGTTGTCAAAGACGTCGAGCTGGTCGACAAGCTGTGGCAGCTGCGCCTGGCGCAGTACCGCCTGCAGAGATTCGCCGTCGTGAGCCGTGCCCGCGTCGGGGTACGCCAGCGCATCCGCCAGCGTGCCGATTGGCAGGTAGCTGCGCTGCGGCAGGAACAGCATGCGCGCGCCGGCCGGCATGGTCACGGTACCGGTGCCATACGGCCAGATGCCAGCCAGCGCGCGGAACAGCACGCTCTTGCCGCAGCCGGACGGCCCGCTTACGAGCCAGCGCTCGCCCGGCGCAATCGCCAGCGAGAACGGTGCGACCAGCGGACGCTGGCCCACGCTCGCGCCGCGTTGCGCCCGCACTGGCAGGGCGAGGCCAAGGCCGTCGACGTCGATACCCGCCTGCGATTCGCCGGTATGCTCGACCTCGATGTCGCGCGTGCCGGTGTGCGTCACGTCCTGCCGCTCCGCGACGCGGATCGCTTCCTGGAAATCGATCAGACGGTTGGCCGCGGCCTTCCAGCCGACCAGCGTCGCGTAGCTATCCACGAACCACGACAGCGCGCCCTGTACCTGGCCGAACGCCGAGCTGGTCTGCATCAGGCCGCCCAGCGTCATCTTGCCGGCGAAGTAACGCGGCGCCGCAACCAGAATCGGGAAGATGATCGCGAACTGCGCATAGCCCGAACTCACGAACGTCAGCCGCCGCGTATAGCGCATGAGCTGGTTCCAGTTCGCACGAATGCGGTCGAAGCGCGCGCGCAGCCCGGCCTGCTCGGTCGGCTCGCCGCGGTACAGCGCCACGGGTTCGCTGTTCTCGCGCAGGCGCACCAGCGTGAAACGGAAATCCGCCTCGTACTGTTCCTGCTGGAAGTTCAGGCCGATCAGCGGCCGGCCGACGACGTGCGCAATCAGCGAGCCGATCACGGCGTAGCCCGCGGCAAACCACACCATGTAGCCTGGGATCACGAACTCGTTGCCGCCCAGCGCTATGCTGATCGGGCCCGACACCGTCCACAGGATGCCGACGAAGGACAGCAGCGTCACCACGGAATTGAGCAGCCCCAGCGACAGCGTCAGCGCGCCGTCGGTGAACTGGCGCAGGTCGTCGGAAATACGCTGGTCGGGGTTGTCGGTGGTGTGCGTCTGCTCGATCCGGTAGTACGCCTGGTGTCCCATCCAGTGGCCCATGAACTGGCCCGTCATCCAGGTACGCCAGCGCATCTGCAGCATCATCGTGTAGTACTGCCGCGAGATTGCGGCGACGATGAAGAAAGCCGCGATCCATGAGAAGCGCAGCAGCAGCACCTTGAACGACGCGTAATCGCGCTGCTCCAGCGCGTTGTAGAACACGCGGTTCCACTCGTTGAGCAGCACGTTGATGTAGACGATGCCAAGGTTGAGCGCGACCACCAGGGTCAGCAGGCCCAGGCCCGCCTTGCGGTCTTCGGACTTCCAGTAGGGCTTGATCAGCGCCCAGGTCGCGCCCATGCGCAACCGGCTCTGGATCTTGAGGGCCCTGGCGGGAACGGCCGGGCCCGGTACGGTGACGGAAGTCGGTGTAGTGGACATAGCGGCAGCGGTACGCCCGCGGCGCTACGGCGGGCTTATTCTTCTGGAAACAGCAACGGCCGCGACGGCCCTTGCGACGACAACAGGGATTCAGACGCATCCCGCGCGGCGCGGTTCCGCCGCGCCGCCCGGAAGGCAGTTGCCGCCGCGTAGCTTAGCTGTCGGCCGCCAGTGCGGAAAGTGCCGTGCGCAGCGCCGGCAGCCGGCTCGCCAACTCCGCCATGCGTGCCGGGTCCGCGGCACGTTGCGGCGCGGCCCAGATGGCTTCGGGGAAATGCGTATCCCAGCGATAGCGCGGGATGATGTGCCAGTGCAGGTGCGGCACCATATTGCCGAACGCGGCCAGGTTGACCTTGTCCGGCGTCATGACTTCGCGCACCAGGCGCTCCACGCGCGCGACCAGCCGCATCAGCCAGGCCTGGTCGGTCTCGTCGAGATCGGTCAGTTCCGCCGCATGGTCGTTCCAGACGATGCGGCAGAAGCCCGGGAAACGGTCGTGCTCGACCAGGATCACGCGCGCGCGGTCACCCATCCAGACGAGCTCGCCGCCGTCGGCTTCGCACAGGGGGCAGCCCTGCATGCGCGTCACACCAGCACCCGCTCGATGCCGCCGGCGTTGGCCTTGGCCACGTACTCGGGCATCCAGTTGTCGCCCAGCAGATGCTTGGCCATCTCCACGACGATGTAATCAGCCTGCACCGATGCATCTTCGTTGTAGCGCGACAGGCCCTGCAGGCACGACGGGCAGCTGGTCAGGATCTTGACGTCGCCGGTGAAACCGTCAGCGCGCAGCTTGTCGGCGCCCTTGGTCATCTCCTCTTCCTTGCGGAAGCGGATCTGCGTCGAGACATCCGGACGGGTCACGGCCAGCGTGCCCGACTCGCCGCAGCAACGGTCGTTCTTCTCGATCTTGCCGGCCGCACCGTTGCCGCCCACGAGCTCGTTGACGAGCTTGGTCGGATCCATGGTCTTGATCGGCGTGTGGCACGGGTCGTGGTACATGTAGCGCGTACCGGTGATGCCTTCGAGCTTCACGCCCTTCTCGAGCAGGTATTCGTGGATGTCGATGATGCGGCAGCCCGGGAAGATCTTCTCGAATTCATAGCCGGCGAGCTGGTCGTAGCACGTACCGCAGCTGACCACCACCGTCTTGATGTCGAGGTAGTTCAGCGTATTGGCGACGCGATGGAACAGCACGCGGTTGTCGGTGACGATCTTCTCGGCCTTGTCATACTGGCCGCTGCCGCGCTGCGGATAGCCGCAGCACAGGTAGCCCGGCGGCAGCACGGTCTGCACGCCGACGTGCCACAGCATTGCCTGCGTGGCCAGGCCCACCTGCGAGAACAGCCGCTCCGAGCCGCAGCCCGGGAAGTAGAACACCGCTTCCGTTTCCGGCGTGGTCGCCTTCGGGTCGCGAATGATCGGCACGATCTCGTTGTCCTCGATGTCGAGCAGCGCGCGTGCCGTCTTCTTGGGCAGGTTGCCCGGCATCTTCTTGTTGATGAAGTGGATCACCTGCTCGCGCACCGGCGGCTTGCCGACCGTGGCGGGCGGGTGAGCGGTCTGCTTCTTCGCGAACTTCTTCAGCACCTCGTTGCCGAGGCGCTGTGCCTTGTAGCCCCAGTCGATCATGACCTTGCGGGTCAGGTTGATGGTCTCGGGGCTGGTGGCGTTCAGGAAGAACATCGACGCTGCCGTGCCGGGGTTGAATTTCTTCTGCCCCATCTTGCGCAGCAGGTTGCGCATGTTCATCGACACATCGCCGAAGTCGATCTTCACCGGGCACGGCGTCGCGCACTTGTGGCAGACCGTGCAGTGGTCGGCCACGTCGGAGAACTCGTCCCAGTGCTTGATCGACACGCCGCGGCGCGTCTGCTCTTCGTACAGGAAGGCCTCGACCAGCAGCGAGGTCGCCAGGATCTTGTTGCGCGGGCTGTACAGCAGGTTCGCGCGCGGCACGTGCGTGGCGCACACCGGCTTGCACTTGCCGCAGCGCAGGCAGTCCTTGACGCTGTCGGCAATCGCGCCGATATCGCTCTGCTGCATGATCAGGGACTCATGCCCCATCAGGCCGAACGACGGCGTGTACGCATTGCGCAGGTCGGCGCCCGGCAGCAACTTGCCCTTGTTGAAGCGGCCTTGCGGATCGACCTTCTGCTTGTAGGTGCGGAAGTCGCCGATCTCATCCTCGGTCAGGAATTCGAGCTTGGTGATGCCGATGCCGTGCTCGCCCGAAATCACGCCGTCGAGCGAACGCGCCAGATCCATGATGCGGGCCACCGCGCGGTGGGCGTCCTGCAGCATGTCGTAGTTGTCCGAATTGACCGGAATGTTCGTGTGCACGTTGCCGTCGCCGGCATGCATGTGCAGCGCGACAAAGACACGGCCGCGCAGCACCTGCTTGTGGATCGCCTGCGCTTCGTCGAGGATCGGCTTGAACTCGCCGCCGTTGAAGATCTTGCGCAGCTCGGCGCGCACTTCGCTCTTCCAGGACACGCGGATCGTGCGGTCCTGCAGCAGGTGGAACACATTGGCGTCCGGCTGTTGCTGCAGGCGCGCATCGAACGCCTGGCCGAGCAAACCCAGGCCATGGCCGATCAGCGCAGCCTTGGCGGTGGCCAGCGGCGTGTCGAGGTGGTCCTGCAGGTAGCGCCAGCGCGAGCGGATCTCGCGCAGCAGCGTGAGCGCATGCTGGACGCGGTCTTCGAGCAGTTCGGCGCTCGGGATCTCGTTGGCGTCGTCGCTGCGGCCCAGCGGCAGGTTGCCGCGTGCGAAGAACGCTTCCAGCGCGTCGACCAGCGCGAGCTTGTTCTTGATCGACAGCTCGATGTTGATGCGCTCGATGCCGTCGGTGTACTCGCCCATGCGCGGCAGCGGAATCACCACGTCTTCATTGATCTTGAAGGCGTTGGTGTGGCGTGCGATGGCAGCGGTGCGCGAACGGTCGAGCCAGAATTTCTTGCGGGCCTCCGGGCTCACGGCGATAAAGCCTTCGCCGCTCTTGCCGTTGGCCATGCGGATCACTTCCGAAGTGGCGCGCGCCACGGCGTCTTCATCGTCGCCGACGATATCGCCGATCAGCACCATCTTCGGGAACGCGTTGCGCTTGCTCTTGGTCGCGTAGCCGACCGCGCGCAGGTAGCGCTCGTCGAGGTGCTCCAGGCCTGCCAGGATGGCGCCGCCCGGCTTCTTCGACTCGGCGTCGAGGTAGTCCTTGATCTCGACGATGCTCGGAATCGCATCGCGCGCCTGGCCGAAGAACTCCAGGCACACCGTGCGGATGTGCTTCGGCATGCGGTGCAGGATCCAGCGCGCGCTCGTGATGATGCCGTCGCAGCCTTCCTTCTGCACGCCGGGCAGGCCCGCCAGGAACTTGTCGGTAACGTCCTTGCCCAGCCCTTCCTTGCGGAACACGCGGCCCTGGATGGCGAGCGTCTCGGTGCGCAGCACCTTCTCGCCCGGCGCGCGGTTGCCGTCCGACCACTTCAGTTCGAACGTGGCGACCGCCACGTCGTGGATCTTGCCGAGGTTGTGGTCCAGGCGCGTGACTTCAAGCCAGTTGCCTTCCGGATCGACCATGCGCCACCAGGCCAGGTTGTCCAGCGCGGTGCCCCACAGCACGGCCTTCTTGCCGCCGGCGTTCATGGCCACGTTACCGCCGATGCAGGATGCGTCGATCGAGGTCGGGTCCACGGCGAACACCAGGCCGGCCTTCTCGGCGGCGTCGGCCACGCGGCGCGTCACTACGCCGGCGCCGGAGAAGATCGTAGCGACCTTGTGGGACAAGCCCGGCAAGTCGGTTTCCTCGACCGGGCCGAGCTGTTCGAGCTTCTCGGTGTTGATGACCGCGCTCATCGGCGTCAGCGGCACGGCGCCGCCGGTGTAACCGGTGCCGCCCCCGCGCGGGATGATGGTCAGGCCGAGTTCGAAACAGCCCTTGACCAGGCCGGCGATCTCTTCCTCGGTATCGGGCGTCAGCACGACGAACGGATACTCGACACGCCAGTCGGTCGCGTCGGTCACGTGCGACACACGCGACAGCCCGTCGAATTTGATGTTGTCCTTCTGCGTGACGCGGCCCAGCACGCGCTGCGCGCGCTTGCGCAGATCGTAGGCGGCGGCAAATTCGTTCTTGAAATCCTCGATCGCCTGCTTGGCAAACGCGACGAGCTGCTCCACGCGGTGCGAGCGGTCCTCGGCGGCCGGCTCGGCGTGCTCGGCACGGTCGGCCGCGCGGCGCTTCTCGATCTCGCCCAGGCGATGGTGCAGCGCGCTCACCAGCATCTGGCGGCGCTTGGGATTCTCGAGCAGGTCGTCCTGCAGGTACGGGTTGCGGCGCACGACCCAGATATCGCCGAGCACCTCGTACAGCATGCGTGCCGAACGGCCGGTCCGGCGTTCGCTGCGCAGTTCGTCCAGGATGCGCCAGGCCTCTTCGCCGAGCAGGCGGATGACAATCTCGCGGTCCGAGAAGGACGTGTAGTTATAGGGGATTTCACGCAGGCGCGGAGGGGCGTCCTGCGCGGCGAGCTTGGCGTCGAGCACGAGTGGGGCGTTCATGGGGGGACCGCTTCCTGCTGCGCACTGAAGGGGTGCGCCGATCGTTCATTAAAGGGCGATTGTACTGCATGGCACGGTTTCGCCGCGCCGCAACATGGCACAACCCGTGCCGGAACAAGGGTTTAGCGCCGCTCTGCGCACCATCCGACACGCAAGCATTCAGAACCAGGACCGCAACATCTGGGCAATGTTGTGCCAAAAACTGTCCGGAATCCACAGCAGACTGGCAGTCATGGCCAGATATCGCAGGAATTTGCCGATCGCCATGTAAGCCAGGCTCGGCCAGAACGACAATCGGAGCCAACCCGCCAATGTGCATAAAGGATCACCAATGGCAGGCAGCCATGACAGTAGCAGCGTTGGCGGCCCAAGGCGTTTCATCCAGTGAAAGTAGCGTGCGTCGAGCTTTGGCTTGGTGGGCTTGCGCACATGACGGCGATGTTCGCGATGTTCCTGCTCGTGCTCGCGCATCTGGCGCCGCTTGCGGTAGCGCACCAGCGCGAGCTTGGCCGCGTAGCCGAGCCACCAGTCGATGGCACCGCCCGCGGTGTTGCCCAGCGTGGCAACCAGCACCGCCGGCCAGAACATGTCCGGGTTGAGCTTGATGTAGCCGAATACGGCCGGCTCCGAGCCCAGCGGTAGCAGCGTGGCCGACACCAGGCTCACGACGAAGATCGCGGGCAGGCCCACCTTGGGGAGGGCGACGGTCTCGAACAGCCAGTCGAAGAAGGCTTCCATGTCTTGGTGCCGGGGTATCTGAGCGTGCCGGTTCGGTGCCAGCCATTCTAGCCGCCCCCCTTTCGAGGCACGGGGAACCCGCATGGCACCGCCCGGCGATTTGTGATTAACTGTTAGAGCCCGTCGCGGCCAAACGTTCGCCGGCCGCCGGGAGTTTTCCTCCCGCACGGCAGCCGCCGTGGGCAGCACCGGCAGCACCAATATCACGAAATAGCCGTAGCAAACGGCAGTACCGCGTCGTGGCCAGTCCCGCGCTGTTCTTTCGGGTTCCTGGGAATTGGTCATGCGCTTCCACCCCTCATGGAGACAAGCATGCCGATTCCGATCCGCCTGACGGTCAATGGCAAGGCCGTTGACGCTCAGGTAGAACCCAACACCCTACTCGTCCAGTTCCTCCGCGAACAACTCCGGCTGACCGGCACGCATGTCGGCTGCGATACCGCGCAGTGCGGCGCCTGCACGATCCACCTGGACGGGCGCGCGGTCAAGTCCTGCAATATCCTCGCCGTGCAGGCCGATGGCGCCGAGGTTACGACCATTGAGGGCCTCGCAGGCATACGCGTGGGCAACGGGTCTCCGGCCATGCACCCGATGCAGGAAGCCTTCCGCGAATGCCACGGCCTGCAATGCGGCTTCTGCACGCCCGGCATGGTCATGGCAGCCACGGCGCTCGTGAACGCGCGGCCGGATGCCGATGCCACCACCATCCGCCAGCAACTCGAAGGCAACCTGTGCCGCTGCACCGGTTATCACAACATCGTCAAGGCCGTGCAGCAGGGCCAGGCCGCCATGCTCGCGGGCACCGCCGCGAGCGCCGAGTAAGGGAGGCCAGCCATGAACGCACCCGAATCGCAGAAATTCGTCGGCACGGCGGTCAAGCGCAAGGAAGACTTCCGCTTCCTGACCGGCAACGGCCAGTACACCGACGACATCGTGCTTCCGCAGCAGAGCTACGGCTACTTCCTGCGCTCGCCACACGCCCATGCGCGCATCAAGTCGATCGACAAGAGCGCGGCGCTGGATTCGCCCGGCGTGATCGCCGTATTGACCGGCGAGGACATGGCCGCCGACAAAGTCGGTGGTTTGCCCTGCGGCTGGCTGATCCACAGCATCGACGGCACGCCGATGAAGGAGCCGCCCCACCCCGTCATCGCGCAAGGCAAGGTGCGCCATGTCGGCGACCAGGTGGCGCTGGTGGTGGCCGAGACGCTGATGCAGGCGAAGGACGCCGCCGAGAAGATCGACGTCCAATACGAAGAACTGCCTGCCGTCGTCAACGCGGCCGATGCCGCCGCGGCCACGACGCTCGTGCATGACGACGTGCCAGCCAACACCTGCTACACGTGGGGCCACGGCGACAAGGCCGCAACCGACGCCGCGTTCGCCAAGGCCGCGCACGTGACCACGCTGGATATCGTGAACAACCGGCTGATCCCCAACGCGATCGAACCGCGCGCGGTCAACGCGAGCTACACGCGCCAGGACGACAGCTACACGGTCTACGTGGCCAACCAGAACCCGCATGTCGAACGCCTGCTGATGGGCGCCTTCGTGCTGGGCCTGCCGGAATCGCGGCTGCGCATCATCGCGCCGGATGTTGGCGGCGGCTTCGGCTCGAAGATCTTCCTCTATGCGGAGGACGTGGCGCTAACCTGGGCCTCGAAGAAGATCGGCCGGCCGATCAAGTGGACGGCCGAGCGGTCGGAATCATTCCTGACCGATGCCCATGGCCGCGACCACGTGACCAAGGCCGAGCTCGCGCTCGACAGCGACGGCAAGTTCCTGGCCATGCGCGTGCACACCACGGCCAACATGGGCGCGTACCTGTCGACATTCGCGAGCAGCGTGCCGACCATCCTTTACGCGACGCTGCTGGCCGGACAGTACGCCACGCCGGCGATCTACGCCGAAGTGAAGGCGGTGTTCACCAACACCGCGCCCGTGGACGCCTACCGTGGCGCGGGCCGCCCCGAAGCGACATACGTAGTCGAACGCCTGGTGGAAACCGCCGCGCACGAGATGAAGATGGACCCGGCCGAACTGCGCCGCAAGAACTTCATCCGCGATTTCCCGTACGCGACGCCGGTCGGCCTGACCTACGACACTGGCGACTACGAGCCCTGCCTCGCACGTGCGCAGGAACTCGCCGACGTGAAGGGCTTCCCGGCGCGCCGCGACGAAGCTAAGCAGCGCGGCAAGCTGCGCGGCCTCGGCTACTCGTGCTACATCGAAGCGTGCGGGCTGGCGCCGTCGAACATTGCCGGCGCACTGGGCGCGCGCGCGGGCCTGTTCGAAGTCGGCGAGATCCGCGTGCACCCGACCGGCTCCGTCACGGTATTCACCGGCTCGCACAGCCATGGGCAAGGCCACGAAACCACGTTCGCGCAGATCGTGGCTGACCGGCTTGGCATCGCGCTGGAATCCGTCGAGATCGTGCACGGCGACACCGGCCGCGTGCCGTTCGGCATGGGCACCTACGGCTCGCGCTCGCTCGCGGTGGGCGGCTCGGCGATCATGAAGGCGCTTGACAAGATCGAGGCCAAGGCCAAGAAGATCGCCGCGCACTTGCTCGAAGCGTCCGATGCCGATGTCGAGTTCAGCAACGGCGTGTTCCGCGTGGCCGGCACCGACCGCACCAAGACCTTTGGCGAAGTCGCGCTGACCGCCTATGTGCCGCATAACTACCCGCTCGACAAGCTCGAGCCCGGGCTGAATGAAAACGCGTTCTACGATCCGACCAACTTCACGTACCCTTCGGGCGCCTACGTATGCGAGGTCGAAGTCGACCCGGAAACCGGCGAGTCGCAAGTCGTGAAGTTCACCGCAGTCGACGACTTCGGCAACATCGTCAACCCGATGATCGTTGAAGGCCAGGTGCACGGCGGCATCGGCCAGGGCCTCGGCCAGGCCATGCTGGAACAGTGCATCTACGACAGCGATAGCGGCCAGTTGCTGACCGGCTCGTACATGGACTACGCGATGGCGCGCGCGGGCGACCTGCCCGACTTCACCGTGGAAACCGCCAAGGGCACGCCGTGCACGCACAACCCGCTCGGCGTGAAGGGTTGCGGCGAAGCCGGCGCCATCGGCTCGCCGCCCGCGTTCATCAACGCGCTGGTCGATGCGCTATCGCCACTCGGCGTGAAAGACCTGCAAATGCCAGCCACGCCGCATCGCGTGTGGCAGGCCATCCAGGCCGCCAAGCCCTGAGTCCGCCGACGAACCACAAAGGAAACCGACATGTACGCATTCCAGTTTGAACGTGCAGCGGATGCCAAGGCGGCCGTCGCGAAGCTCAAGGCCGACCCCGACGCCAAGTTCCTGGCCGGCGGCCAGAGCCTGCTGGCCGCGATGAAGCTGCGCCTCGCCTCGCCGTCCACGCTCATCGACGTAGCACGCATCCCCGGCATGGCCGATATCCGCGTCGAAGGCAACGAAGTCGTGATCGGCGCCGCCGCGCGCCACGCCGACGTTGCCGCCAACGCCGAGGTACGCCAGCGCATCCCCGCACTGGCCGCACTGGCCGAAGGCATCGGCGACCGCCAGGTCCGCGCGATGGGCACCATCGGTGGCTCGCTAGCCAACGACGACCCCGCCGCGTGCTATCCGGCCGCCGTACTGGGGCTGAACGCAACGGTAGTCACCGACCGCCGCACCATCGCCGCCGACGACTTCTTCAAAGGCTTGTACGAAACCGCGCTGGAGCCAGACGAACTGATCACGGCCGTGCGCTTCCCGATCCCCGAGAAAGCGGCCTACATCAAGTTCCGTAACCCGGCCTCGCGCTTCGCGCTGGTCGGCGTGATGGTCGCGCGCACCGGCGGCAATGTGCGAGTCTCCGTCACCGGCGCAGCGGACAGTGTGTTCCGCAGCCAGCCGCTGGAGCAGGCGCTCGCGACCAGCTTCACGCCAGCGGCAGCCAAAGCGGTCAAGGTGGACCCATCACGCCTGAACGCAGACCTGCACGCGTCAGCCGAGTACCGCGCTCACTTGATCCCGGTGCTGGCAGCGAGAGCCGTGGAGGCCGCAGGCTAGAGCAGGAAGGTGCCGCTCAAGGAGCAGGAAGTCGAAACCCGCACCGTCAGCACAACGATGGTGTGGCCTTTCCCTCCCCTTGATCGGCGCCTCGCGCTCGGCCAGCTCCGCGGTCGTCCGGGGCTGCGCCCCGGACAGCTCGCGCAGTGTCTGAGCAGCCGTTCAGGCTGCGAGTTTTGCGCGAGCGCCGCGGAGCTGGCCGAGTGCGAGGGGGTGTCGCCGATCACGGGGTCGCCTTTCTTGCTTCTTCTTTGGCGAGACAAAGAAGAAGTAGCCTCCGAAGGAGGCTATAGCCACGGCGCCAAGCCAAGCAACAACGCATGCAGCAACAAAAAGCCCCAATGCAACCCACCTCCATCGACGAAACCGTCGCACAACTAGCCTCCCACCAATACTTCGCCGACCGCGAAACCGCCACCGTCCTATACCTGGCCCTGCGCATGCAGCGCCCCCTATTCCTCGAAGGCGAACCCGGCGTAGGCAAAACAGCCCTGGCCCAAGCCATGGCCGAAGTCATGGGAACGAGGCTGCTGCGCCTCCAATGCTACGAAGGCCTGGACGCGGCGAGCGCCCTATATGAATGGGACTACCCCCGCCAGATCATGGCCCTGCGCGTAGCCGAAGCCCGCGGCGAGCGCCCCGAAGCGCAATCGCTCTACCACGACGACTACCTGCTCAAGCGTCCGGTGCTCGAAGCCCTGCTCCCCGACCCGGCCGCACCGAACTCGCCACGCGTCCTGCTGATCGACGAGATTGACCGCGCCGACGAACCGTTCGAAGCGTTCCTGCTGGAGATACTTTCCGAGTACCAGGTATCGATTCCCGAAATCGGCGTGATCCGCGCCGAGCGTCCGCCGCTGATCATCGTCACATCGAATCGCACGCGCGAAGTGCATGACGCCCTGAAGCGCCGCTGCCTGTACCAGTGGATGGGCTACCCGCAACGCGACCGCGAACTCCAGATCGTCGCCGCAAGAGCCCCCGAAGCCGCCGCGAAATTGCAGGCGCAGGCCGTCGATTTCATCCACCGCCTGCGCGGCATCGACCTGTTCAAGGCCCCCGGCATCGCCGAGGCCATCGACTGGTGCCGCGCGTTGTCCGCGCTCGGCGTCACCGAACTCGACCCGCAGTCCGTGCGTGACACGCTCGGCGTGCTACTCAAGTACCAGGACGACCTGGCCCGCGCCGACGGCCCCACTGTCGCCGAACTGCTCGCGGGCACATCAGCCGCGACCTGACCGATGGCCACGCTGCACCCCGCCCCCGCCAGCAGGCCTGGCCCCGCCCTGCCAGTGCTGGCCCGCAACGTCACGCATTTCATGCGCCTGCTGCATGACGGTGGTTTCGCGCTGTCCCCCGCGCATTCGATTGACGCATTGGAAGCGCTGCAATATGTCGACATCGGCCAGCGCGACGACGTGCGCGCAGCGCTCGCCGCACTGGTGCTCACAGGTCCCGACCAGCGCCCGCTGTTCGATGCCGCCTTCGACCTGTTCTGGCGCGACCCCGACTGGGAAGGCAAGCTGCGCGCGATGCTGCTGCCGCGCGTCGATGCGGGCGCGCCGCCGCCGCGCCGCAGCAACCGGCTCGCCGATGCACTCGCGGCACGCCAGCCGGAACTGCCCTCGCGCCCGCAACAAACCGAAGCGGAACGCATGGCGGTACCGCTGACTTTTTCCGATCAGGAGCGCCTGGCGCAGCGCGATTTCGAAACGCTGACCGCGCAGGAATGGCGCGCATTGCAGCACCTGATCCGCAAACGCCGCGCGCACCTGGCAATGGAACGCACGCGCCGCCTGCGTCCGGCCAGCCGTGGCACCCATGCCGACCTGCGCGCCAGCGCGCGCCTGGCGGTACGTCAGCATGGCGAATGGCTGCGCTGGAAATACCGCCGCCACGCCGAACGCAAGCCTCCGGTCGTGCTGCTACTCGACATCTCCGGCTCGATGAGCCAGTACTCGCGCGCGGTGCTGTACTTCTGCCATGCGCTGACGCTGTCGCGCGAACGGCTGTCGGTGTTTCTGTTCGGCACGCGGCTCACCAACATTACGCGCGCCTTGCGCGAACGCGATCCCGACGAGGCCGTGGCGGTGATCACCGGGCAGGTACGCGACTGGGCCGGCGGCACGCGCATCGGTGAAGCACTGGCCAGTTTCAACCGCCAGTGGGCGCGCCGCACGCTGTCCGGCCGGGCCACGGTGCTCCTCGTCACCGACGGGCTCGATCACGAACACATCGAACTGCTCGGCAACGAGATGGCGCGGCTGCGACGCTTTGCGCACCGCATCATCTGGCTCAATCCTCTGCTGCGCTATCCGGGCTTCACACCACAGGCGCGCGGGGTACAGGCTATCCTGCCTCATGTCGACGCGCTGCGGCCGGCCCACAATCTCGACAGCCTGCTTGCACTGCAGAGCTTGCTGTCCGAGCCGCATATGGGCCCCGCGCCAGCGGCTTCGTTTCACCTATGAAATAAACAAGGAATCCGCCCCATGGAAATGAACCAGAGCCAGCGCCTGCCGGTGCCCCAGCAAGTGGCATGGGAGGCTCTCAACGACACGGCGCTGCTCAAGCAGTGCATTCCCGGATGTGAGAGCATCGAGCCTGACGGCGAAAATGCCTACCAGCTCGCATTGACGGCGGCGGTGGGTCCGGTCAAGGCCCGGTTCAAGGGACGCATGGCACTGCAGGACATCCAGGCGCCCCACAGCTACACGATCCAGTTCGACGGACAGGGCGGTGCTGCGGGCTTCGGCAAGGGGTCCGCACGCGTCACGCTGGAACCCGACGGCGATGAAACGGTTCTCACGTACGTGGTCAATGCGCAGGTGGGCGGCAAGATCGCCCAGATCGGCTCGCGGCTGGTAGACGCCGCGGCGCGCAAGATGGCGGACGCCTTCTTCACGCGTTTCACCGAGGCGCTGTCTGCGCCCGATGACGCCGCACAACAACAAGACGCCGCCCCTGAAGGCGGCGACACGCAACAAACAGAGGAACCCAAGCGGAAGCGATCATGGACAGCGTGGATCTCGAAGTCCTGAGAAGCAGCGTACGGTGGCAGCAGGAAGGCCACCGCGTACTGCTGGTCACCGTAGTCAGAACCTGGGGCTCGTCGCCCCGCCCCGAAGGCGCGATGCTGGCCGTGCGCGACGACGGGCTTGTCGTCGGCTCGGTCTCCGGCGGCTGCATCGAAGACGATCTCATCGACCGCGTGCGTCGGCTTGGCATCACCGCGGATCATCCCGAATCGGTCAAGTACGGCATCAGCGCCGAAGAAGCCCACCGCTTCGGCCTGCCGTGCGGTGGCACCATCGAACTGGTGACCGAGCCGCTCAAGCCGGCGAGCGGCATCGCGGAATTGCTCGACGCCGTCGAGAACGGCAGGCTGGTGACACGCACGCTCGACATGGCCACCGGCACGGCCACGCTCGGCCCGGCCGAGGCCACCGACGGCCTCGTTTTCGACGGCAATTCGCTGCTGACCATTCATGGCCCGCGCTATCGCATGCTGGTGATCGGCGCCGGGCAGTTGTCGAAATACCTGTGCCAGATCGCCGTGGGCCTGGGCTTCCAGGTCACCGTATGCGACCCGCGCGAGGAATACACGGAAACGTGGGACATCCCCGGCGTGACGATGGTCCGCACCATGCCCGACGACACCGTGACGGACATGAAGCTCGACGAGCGCTGCGCGGTGATCGCGCTCACGCACGACCCCAAGCTCGACGACCTGGCCCTGATGGAAGCGCTGCGCACCCGCGCGTTCTACGTCGGCGCGCTGGGTTCGCGCCGCAACAACCAGGCCCGGCGCGAACGTCTCAAGGAATTCGACCTCAACGACGTACAGCTTGCCCGGCTGCACGGTCCGGTCGGTATCTTCATCGGCAGCCGCACGCCGCCCGAGATCGCCATTTCCATCCTTGCCGAAGTCGTGGCCGCCAAGAACCACGTCTCGCTGCCCGACATCCTGCAGGTGGAAGGCGCCAAGGCGGCACGTGAACTGGCCGCGGGAACCGGCAGCAGCTGCGACACCTGAGTGTGAGTTTCGCCATGAATGCTGCCCGCAATGCTCCGCTGATCAAGACCGACCTGCCAACCGGGATTCTTCTGGCAGCCGGATTCGGCCGGCGCTTCGACGCCAATGGCCAGCGCAACAAGCTGCTGGAAAAGCTGCCTGACGGCCGCACCATCGCATGGCGCAGCGCGCGCACGCTGGCGGCTGCGCTGCCCGAATCGATTGCCGTGATCCGGCCCGGCAATCCTGCGTTGGCGGAAGAGCTGAGGCGTGGTGGCTGTCGCGTGATCGAGGCTGCCGAGGCAGAGGCTGGCATGGGTGCAGCGCTGCGCGCTGCGGTGGCGGCAACCCCTGATGCGCATGGGTGGGTAGTCGCGCTGGCTGACATGCCGTGGCTGCCATTGGAGCTGGTGCGCGCTGTGGCGTTGACGATCACCTCGCCCGAGACGATCGCTGCGCCGTGGCGGGATGGGCGGCGCGGGCATCCGGTTGGTTTTGGCGCGGCCTGGCGGGAGGAGTTGCTGAAGCTCGATGGGGATGAGGGGGCGCGGGCGCTTTTGAAGGCGCAGCCGGTGACGCGGATCTTGACCGAGGATGAGGGAGCGTTCAGGGATGTGGATTTGCCGGGAGATTTGAAATAGCGGCTCCGGCTTCTCCCCTCTCTCACTGCGTGAGCGAGGGGAGCCACATCATCCGTGGCGTTGCGTCATCGGGATTTCTGGCGAGAACGCTATCCCTGGGTCATCCCGGCCGCCAACTCCGAAGTCTTGGCCGCCATCACAAAATCATTCCGATGCAACCCCTTGATCTTCTTGGTCCGCCAGGACACGGTGGCATGCCCCCATCCAAAGCTGATTTCCGGATGATGCCCCTCCTCCTCAGCCAGCCGCCCGACACCACTGACGAACTCCAGCGCCTGCGCAAAGTTGCGAAACGTGAAGCTGCGTTCAAGCCGGCCGGCGTCATCGGCAAGCGTCCATCCCGGCGTCTCGACCAATAGCGCCTCGGCCTCTGCCCGCTCCAGCGGAGGAATACCCCCACGGCAAGGCGTGCAAGTCTGCGATTCCAGTTTCTCGCTCATGGCAACACTCCTTCAGCAGCGGCAGGCAAAACCCAGCGCCTTCAGCCGCCGTCCGTTTCCGTCAGCGCGCGCAGAAACTCCTGGCTCCACCAGTGCACGTCCTGCGTACGAATGCGCTCCAGCAGCTTCTCATGCCGCGCCTGCCGCTCGGCCAGCGGCATGTGCAATGCCTGCTGGATCGCCTGCGCGGTGGCGTGCGTGTCGTAGGGGTTCACCAGCAGCGCTTCCTTGAGCTGCTCGGCCGCGCCCGCAAAGCGCGACAGCACGAGCACGCCAGGGTCTTCACGATCCTGCGCAGCGATGAATTCCTTCGCCACGAGATTCATGCCATCGCGCAGCGGTGTCACGAGCGCTACGCGGCTCGCACGGCACAAGCCCGGCAGCCTCTTGCGTGCCGTGGTGCGATGGATATAGCGCACCGGCATCCAGTCCAGCTCGCCGAATTCACCGTTGATGGCACCACTCAGCCGTTCCATCTCGCTGCGCAGGTCGGCATAGGCATCTACCGATTCGCGCGACGGCGCCGCGATCTGCACCAGCGTCGCGCTCATGCGGTTCTCCGGATACTCGGCCAGCAGCCGGTAGAAGGCCTTGAGCCGCTGCGGCAGGCCCTTGGAGTAATCGAGTCGGTCGATGCCGAGCAGCAGCCTGCGGCTCGCGTACTGCGCGCGCATCATCTCGAAGGTCTCCTGTGCTTCAGCGCCCCGACCGAGTTCCCGAAACTCCTCCACATCGATGCCGATCGGGAACGCCTCGGCACGTACGGTGCGATGGAACGCGCGATAGCGGTGTTCGCCCATTGGCTCGGCGAACGCTTCGTTCTGCACGTAGCGCGAGAAATGCTCCAGGTCGGTGTGGCTCTGGAAGCCGATGAGGTCGTACGCGAACAGCGCGCGCATGAGCCAGTCATGCTGCGGGATGGCGGCCAGGATCAGCGGCGGCGGCAGCGGGATATGCAGGAAGAAGCCGATGCGCTGTCCGCAACCGATGGCGCGCAGTTCTGCTGCCAGCGGGATCAGGTGGTAGTCGTGGATCCAGATGATGTCATCGGGCTTGAGCAGCGGCGCCAGCTTGCGCGCGAACAGCTGGTTCACGCGACGGTAGCCGTTGAGATAGTTCGAGTCGAAGTCCGCCAGATCCAGCCGGTAGTGGAATGCGGGCCACAGGACACCGTTGCTGTAGCCGAGGTAGTAGGCGTCATGGTCTTCGCGGCACATGTCCACAGTGGCCAGCGTGACATTGCCCGCTTGCTGCAAGTGCAGCTCCCCTTCGCCAGGCGTGCCGCCATGGTTCGTTTCCAGCGCCTTGCCGCTCCAGCCAAACCACATCCCGCCAGTCTGGCGCAGCGCTTCGGACAAGGCCACGGCGAGGCCGCCCGCGGCAACGTTGCGCGGATCGGCAACCCGGTTGGATACCGCTACTAGTCTTGGCATAGATGGTTGATCGTGTTTGTCATGCCCCGTCCCGTTCCGCTCAGATCACGCTGTCCCAAGGCGCCGACAGGCGCGTGGCGCCGTTGATCAGCCCGACCATCGAATAGGTCTGCGGGAAATTGCCCCACATCTCGCCCGTAACAGGGTGGGTGTCTTCGGACAACAAGCCCAGCGGGTTGCGCGCGGCGAGCATGGACTCGAAGATCTCGCGCGCTTCATCGCGCCGGCCAACGCGTGCTAGTGCGTCGATGCGCCAGAAGGTGCAGATGTTGAACGCGGTCTCGGGCTTGCCGAAGTCGTCGGGGGCCTCGTAGCGGCGCATGTAGGGGCCGTCGCAAAGCGTGTCTTCGAGCGCTTTGATCGTGGAGATGAAGCGCGGGTCGCGCGGTTCGATAAAGTTCACCTCGGCCATCAGCAGTACGCTCGCATCGAGTTCGCGGCCGCCGAAGCTTTCGGCGAACGCCTGGCGCGACTCGTTCCAGGATTCGGCCAGGATGCGTTCCTTCATGCGCTGCGCATGGTCCTGCCAGTACTCGGCACGCGACTGCAGCGCGAGCTTCTCGGCAACCTTCGCGAGGCGGTCGCAAGCGGCCCAGCTCATCAGCGCCGACGACGTATGCACGCGGGCACGCGTACGCAGCTCCCACATGCCCGCGTCGGGGGTGCCGAACACTTTCACGGCCTGCTCGCCCACCTCTTCCAGCCGGCGGAATTCGGCCGGGCCGCCGCGATGCAGCAGCCGGTGGTCATGGAACGCCTGTGCGGCGCCCAGCACGATATTGCCGTAGACGTCGTGCTGGAAGTGCTCCTGCGCCTGGTTGCCGACGCGCACCGGACCCATGCCGCGATAACCGGGCAGATGGTCGAAGATGCTTTCTGGCAGTTCGCGCTCGAGCCCGATGCCGTACAGCGGCTGGATATGTCCGTCCTGCGATTGCATGACCACATTGGACAGCCAGCGCAGATAGTCTTCCATCGTGCCGACCTCGGACAGGCTATTGAGCGCGCGCACCACAAAGAACGCATCACGCAGCCAGCAGAAGCGGTAGTCCCAGTTGCGTCCGCTGCCGGGCGCTTCGGGGATGCTCGTGGTCATGGCGGCGACGATCGCTCCGGTTTCCTCGTACAGCGACATCTTGAGCGTGATGGCCGCGCGAATCACCGCGTCCTGCCATTCGCGCGGCACTGCCAGCCGGCGGCTCCACAGCCGCCAGTAGGACGTGGTCTCCTGCTCGAAGTCGCGCGCGGTTTCTTCGACGCCGTGATTGAGCGTCTCGTCGGGCCCCAGGATGAAGTTGTGGCTGCGCGTGACCAGGAACGGTGTATGCGACAGCACGTACGCAAGCGGCGCATCGGTGGTCATGCGCAGCGTCATATTGTCGCCGATGAAGCGCACATGGCTGCTGCCGCGCGTGACTTCGGGCACCTTGCGTCCCCAGTCGAAGCGCGGCGCGACCACCACGCGCACGCGCGGCGCGCCGCGCACCGGACGGATGCGGCGCACGAGTGTTATCGGACGGAAATAGCGGCCGAGCCGGAAGAAGCGCGGCGCGAAGTCGGTGATCTCGAGGCAATTGCCATGGATGTCCGTCACGCGCGTGCGCAGCACGGCGGTATTGGGCTCGTACCACTGGCTCGAAGACTGGAAGTCTTCAATCTCGATCGAGAAATGGCCAGCGTTTTCGCTCGGGTCGAGCAGCGCGTTGAAGACCGGATCGCCGTCGAAGCGCGGCATGCACGACCACACGATGCGGCCGCGGCTGTCGACCAGCGCCGAGAACGCGCAATTGCCAATCATGCCGAGAGACAGCGATGGCGTGGCATGAATCGCGCCGCCGTCGACCGTCTTGTGCACGCCTTCGGACGGCTGCTGGCCCAGTTCCGATGGGCTGCTTGGGTTGCTTGCGGATGTCACAGCGAATCCCCCTCAAGATCTCGTTGTGGATCGGACACCGCCGGCCGCTCGTCCGGGGCCGGTGTGCCATCGAATGCGCGCGCTGAGCGGTGTAGCCAGCAGCGCAGTGCGGCCGGCCCGGTGACGCTGACCGTAGCCATGGTCTCGCGCTGGCCCACCAGCACGCCGACCCCGCCGAGCTTGCGCACGACCGCGAAGCCTGCTTCGTCAGTCACATCGTCGCCCGCAAAGAGCGGGCCACGTCCAGCGAATGGCGGCATGTTCATGAAAGCTGCGATCGCATCGCCCTTGTTGATGCCGGCGGGCTTGATCTCCACCACCATCTTGCCGGGCATGCCCTCCAGCCCGTTCGCATGGCGCAGCACGTCGGTGACGGCCGCGCGCACCAGGCCTTCGAGTTCGGGCGCTTCGCGATAGTGGATGGCGACGGCCACGGACTTGCGCTCGAGGCGCAGGCCGGGATGCCGGCGCACAAGTGCTTCAAGCGGCGGGATCAACGGCTCCAGGCCGGGCGCGGGCTTCATCTCGATCTGCGCGCCGGCGGTGCGGAGTTCCGCACCGTGCACGCCGGCGGCCGGCAGCAACAGCGGCTGCAGGAAATGGTCTAGTTCAATGATCGGCCGGCCGGATACGATGGCGAGCGCGCCATCCAGACGGTCGTACAGCCTGCGCAGCGTCCCGACCAGTTCGGGCTCTACCTGCACAAGCTCGGGCCGCGGGGCGAGATCGGCCAGCGTACCGTCGAAGTCGAGAAACAGCGCGGTATTGGGTTCGATAAGCGGTAAAGGGGGCATCGCGTAAAACCGTACATGTGATTCCGGCGGGCGCCTACCGGGCGCTGTCCTACACGGCGCAGATCGTCACATTGGTGGGATTCCTGCGTGGCAGTGCTCGCGGCGCCACTCCAGCCTCGGCACGGGTCGTCGCTCCAGACCTTGTGCGGCGTTCCGATCCTTTATCATTGGCGGTTTCCGCCAAAATTTCCGGCCTTTTTTGCGCCCTTTTTGCCCTTCCCCGCGTCGTTCTGCGTCGCGCCGCCAGGGCCCATCGCCAACCGCAGACATGAACCGCAAGCCCGCCTCCTCCAAACCCGACTATCTCAGGAAGATCCTGACCGCCAAAGTGTATGACGTGGCGCAGGAGACCGAGCTGACCTTTGCGCACAACCTGTCGGCGCGCACCGGCAACTCGGTGTGGTTCAAGCGCGAGGACACGCAGCCGGTGTTCTCGTTCAAGCTGCGCGGCGCATACAACAAGATGGCGTCGCTGACGCAGGAAGAACTCAGGCGCGGCGTGATCGCGGCGTCGGCCGGCAACCACGCGCAGGGCGTGGCGCTGTCCGCGGCGCGCCTGCAGTGCCGCGCAATCATCGCCATGCCGGTGACCACGCCGCAGGTGAAGATCGACGCGGTGCGCGAGCGCGGCGGCAAGTGGGTGGAGATCGTGCTGCACGGCGATTCGTACAGCGACGCCTACAACCATGCGGCAATCCTGGAGAAGAAGCACAAGCTGACCTTCATCCACCCGTTCGACGATCCGGAAGTGATCGCCGGCCAGGGCACCATCGCAATGGAAATCCTGCGCCAGCATCCGGGCCCGATCCACGCGATCTTCGTCGCGATCGGTGGCGGCGGGCTGATTTCAGGCATCGCGTCTTACATCAAGGCCGTGCGCCCCGAGATCAAGGTGATCGGCGTGCAGACCGTGGATTCCGACGCGATGAAGCGCTCGGTCGAAGCGGGCAAGCGCATTGAACTCAAGGACGTGGGCCTGTTCTCTGACGGCACCGCGGTGAAGCTGGTCGGCAAGGAAACATTCCGCATCACGCGCGAACTCGTCGATGAGATCGTGCTGGTGGACACCGATGCGATCTGCGCGGGAGTGAAGGATGTGTTCCAGGACACGCGCAGCATTCTTGAACCCGCGGGCGCGCTGGCCGTCGCCGGCCTCAAGCTGTATGCCGAGCGCGAGAAGCTCAAGGGCGAGCATCTGGTCGCGATCGCCTGCGGCGCCAACATGAACTTCGACCGCCTGCGCTTCGTCGCCGAGCGCGCCGAAGTGGGCGAGGCACGCGAAGGCGTGTTCGCCGTCACTATTCCCGAAGAGCGCGGCAGCTTCAAGCGCTTCTGCGAACTGGTGGGCACGCGCAGCGTCACTGAATTCAACTACCGCATTGCCGACCGGAACATCGCGCATATCTTCGTCGGCGTACAGATCGCCAGCCGCGCCGAGAACGACAAGATCGCCGCGAACTTCCGCCGCCATGGCTTCGACACGCTGGACCTGTCTAACGACGAACTCGCCAAGCAGCACATCCGCTACATGGTTGGCGGCGTCTCGCCGCTCGCGCACGACGAACTGCTGTATCGCTTCGAATTCCCCGAGCGCCCGGGCGCGCTGATGAAGTTCCTGTCGAGCATGAGCCCGAACTGGAACATCAGCCTGTTCCATTACCGCAACCAGGGTGGCGACACGTCCAACATCCTGGTCGGCATCCAGGTGCCGAAGAACGAAAAGCGCGCTTTCCGCGCATTCCTTTCGACGCTGGGTTACGTACACTGGGACGAGACCGAGAACCCGGTCTACAAGCTGTTCCTCTCCGACCGCGGAAATCAAGCATGAGCCTTCCTGAACACTCGCCGCTGGGCAAGCCCTCGGCCTACAAGACGGAATACGACGCGACGCTGCTGTTCCCGATCGCGCGCCAGCCCAAGCGCACGGAAATCGGCCTGCCCGCAGGCAAGCCCGTGCCGTTCTTCGGCGTAGATATCTGGAATGCGTATGAAGTGTCGTGGCTCAACATGCGCGGCAAGCCGCAGGTCGCGCTGGCCACGTTCATCATCCCGTCCGATACGCCGAACATCATCGAATCGAAGTCGTTCAAGCTGTACCTGAACTCATTCAACCAGACAAAAATCGCCTCGCCTGAAGCGCTGCAACAACTGCTCCACCATGATCTCTCGGAAGCCACCGGCGGCACCGTGCAGGTGCGGCTGGTGACGGAAGCCGATCTGGGCAAGCAGAAGATGGGCGAGCTGGAGGGATTGCTGCTCGATCGGCTGGACATCGAGGTCGATCGCTACGAGCCGGCACCCGACTTGCTGAAGGCTGACCAGCAGGAATCACCGGTCGAGGAAACGCTGGTGTCGCACCTGCTGAAGTCCAATTGCCTGGTGACCGGGCAGCCCGATTGGGGCAGTGTGCAGATTCGCTATGTGGGCGCGCCGATCAACCAGGAAGGGCTGCTGAAATACCTGATCTCGTTCCGCAATCACAATGAATTCCATGAGCAGTGCGTGGAGCGGATCTTTATGGACGTGATGAGGGAGTGCAAGCCGGTGAAGCTTGCCGTCTATGCGCGCTACACGCGACGCGGCGGGCTGGATATCAATCCGTTCCGCACCAACTTCAATACGCCCTGGCCGGATAATCTCAGGAACGCAAGGCAGTAAGGGAATCTGAGGTGCCGGATGGTGTTGGCGTGTGTGGCTCGCGCCAACACCCCTCAAAACTCGGCGTGAAACCGGATCCCGTAGAACTTCGCCGGCCCGCGGTCGGCGTTGTAGCCAGGATTGCGCACATACTGGAAATCCGGGCTGATACTCAGGTACTTGAACGGCTGGAAGCTGTAATAGATCTCGAACACCTGCTCAGGCGCATAGTTCAGCGTCCCATCACCCAAAAACGCGCCCTGCCCGCCAGCGGCAAGATAAGCCCGGTGATTCTGTCCCAGCATATTGACTGCAAACGCCACGCCCACCGCATCGCGCGCACGGCCCCATGAGCTGCCGTTCAACACCCCTCCGAACGAAACCTGCCGCCCGATCTCGGTGAAGGCATAGGTCTCGGTCTTGTCGTCCGACATGCTGGCCCGGAAGAACACCCCCAGCGAATCATTGACCTGCTGCAACAGCGTCAGCCCCACGCCGACCTTGGCGTGTTCCTGCCGCACGTCCGCGACATCGGGCGTGATGTTGTTGGCCTGACCGAACCGGATCGCGTCGTTGAACGCGCCCATGCGCGCCTTGTTGCGGAAGAACAGCAGGCGAGCCGTGCCAGGCCGGTCGTACAACTTGTAGCGCTTTTCGAGTTCGAGCACGTCGCCGTAGTGTTCGAACATCCGCGTGTCGAGTTCGAGCCCGTTGGACTCGAGCGGCTGCAGGAAGCGGCCGATGCGCGCGGACCAGTCGTCGCCGATGTATTCGAGTGCCACGCCCCACGTGTAGCCGCGTGAATCTGCCGCGTAGTCCCACGCGCCATGGGTCAGAAATGACCAGTTCATGAACTGCGTACGCGGGTCGGAACCGTAGTCGTTCTGGTCGAACACGTCGAGCACGCCAAAGTTGCCGGCGGTCAGTACCACGCGGCGCTTGTCGACGGTTCGGGCGAACTGGTTGAAATCGTCGTCGAGCTTTTCCGTGTCTCCGCCAAGGCCCCAGGTCTGCCGGATGAATGCGCGCGCACGGTAGAAGACGGGGTTCGTGCTCGCGCCCTTGGCAAGTTCGCCATTTGTCAAGCCGGCCATGCCGTGCAGCCCCGAGAACGGGACGCCTTGCGCCACTTCCGGGTTGAGGTGGAACTCCGCACCGTCCCACAGGCGCAGACCTAGGTCCAGCGTGCTCGTGAAGGAATAACCCTTCGCGCGATCCGTGCCCAGACTGTTGGGCCCCGAATAGGCGGCGTTGAACGCGGGCTTGCGCTGCCAGACATAGGTGGCCTGACCATGGAAGCCGAACGGGTTTTCGGTCTCCATCACATCCGTTCCGGCCGCTGGCGCCAGGTCCTGCGCCAGCGCCGGCGCGCACGCTGTCAGCGACAGCATCGCAGCGAAACAGCTGGAAAGGATCGGGCGCGGCATCGCGGCCGGGAATGGGAAACGCATGGGTGGAAATTCGGCTAGCGCCGGCCGGAACGCCGGGCCGTGGGCGGTCGAAGCATAGCCAAGGCGACATGACATGTCTACCGCCGATTGCTGCGACGCAGCAATTGTTCCGAATGCAGTCATGTGCCGCAAGTTCAACGTTGTAACAAGTCTTGAATTAATTAACTCGAAAATTAATATCCATCGAGGGAATGCTTTCGCTGGTTGAGATCCTGATTCGCCCCATGCCACCCGACCGCCCTTCTCCGCGCAAGACCACCAAGCTGCGTGCAGAACGGCGGGGTCCCGGGCGCCCTTCAGCGGGCAACCCCGGGCAGCGCGACCAGTTGCTCGATGCCGCGACCGAGCTGTTCGCGCGCCATGGCGTGGCGGCGACTTCGATCCGCGCGATTGCCGAGCACGCCGGCGTGACGCCGGCGCTGGTGCACTACTACTTCCGCGACCGCGATCAATTGCTCGACGCCATCGTTGAAGAACGGCTGCAGCAGCTTGTCGACGCGATCTTCACGCCATCCGCCACGCCTGAAGACCCGGTGGCGATGCTGGTCGGCATAGCCAGCCGCCTGATCCGCGTGGCCGCCGCGACGCCTTGGTTTCCCGGCCTCTGGATCCGCGAGGTCGCGGGCGTCGATGGCCTGCTGCGCGAACGCGTGCTGAACCGCTTTGCGTTGCAGCGGGCTGGCGCGCTGAGCGCGCCGCTGGCCGCGGCGATTGCGGGCGGCAAGCTCAACCCCGGTCTGGAGCCGACGCTGGTAATGCCCTCGCTGGTCGGGTTGACGCTGCTGCCGCTGGCCACCACGCACATCTGGCAGCGGCTGCCCGGTGCCGAGCATATCGATACCGAGGCGCTGGTCCGCCACGTCAGCACGCTGCTCACCCAGGGCCTGACCCCCACCGCTCCCGCGCCGCGTGACGGCGCCTCAGACTGACACAGCCTTCACGTTTTGCCCAGAACCGCCATGCACGCACGAAACTTGCCGCCCGATACCCATCTCTTCGCAACGCAACGCCTCCGGCTTGCGCTGGCCCTGCTGCTTCCGCTGGCCGCGCTGTCTGGCTGCGGCCAGAACACGTCCGCCGCGTGGCAGGGCTATGTGGAAGGCGAATTCGTCAGCGTGGCGTCGCCATTCGCGGGGCGGCTGGACAGCCTGTCTGTGCAGCGCGGGCAGCAGGTCGGCAAGGGCACGGCGCTGTTCGTGCTCGAATCCGACGATGAGCGCGCGGCGCGCCAGCAGGCGGCCGAGCAAGTGCGCGTCGCCGAGGCACAGCTTGCCGACATGAAGACCGGCAAGCGGCCGGTCGAAGTCGATGTTAGCCGTGCGCAACTGTCGCAGGCACAAGCCGCCGCACAACGCAGCGCCGCGCAGTTCCGGCGTGACCGGCAGCAGTACGACATTGGCGGCATCTCGCAGGCACAGCTCGACGAATCGCGCGCCACGGCCGACAGCGACGCGGCCCGCGTGCGCGAACTGCAGCGCGACATCGACGTGGCGCGCCTGCCCGGCCGCGACGCCCAGCAGGCGGCGCAGGCCGCGCAGGTTGAAGCCGCGCGCGCCGCGCTGGCGCAGGCGGAATGGAAGCTCTCGCGCAAAGCGGTTGCGGCCACGCAGGCCGGGCTGGTGTACGACACGCCCTACCGGCTCGGCGAATGGGTGCCGGCCGGCAGCCCCGTCGTGCGCATGCTGCCGCCCGGCAACGTCAAGGTGCGCTTCTACGTATCGGAAACCGTGGTTGGCTCGCTGCGCAACGGCCAGTCGGTGCAGGTGCATTGCGACGGCTGTCCCGCGCCGGTGGCGGCTAACATCACCTATGTCTCGAACGAAGCCGAATACACGCCGCCGGTAATCTACAGCAACGAGACGCGCCGCAAGCTCGTGTTCCTGATCGAGGCACGCCCGACCGAAGCCGACGCGCCCAAGCTGCGCCCGGGCCAGCCCGTGGAGGTGAGCCAGTCATGAGCGGCACGCCCGAGCACAGTACGCCCCCACACAAGAACGGCGACCTTGCCATCGACGTGCGCGGCCTCAACAAGCGCTACGGCGACAAGCACGTGGTCAACGACCTGAGCATGCAGGTGGCGCGCGGTGAAATCTTCGGCTTCTTGGGCCCGAACGGCAGCGGCAAGACCACATCGATCCGCATGATGTGCGGCCTGCTGACGCCCGATTCCGGCGAGGGCACGTGCCTGGGCTTCGACATCCTGCGTGAATCGGACGAGATCAAGCGCCGCGTCGGCTACATGACGCAGAAGTTCTCGTACTGGGACGACCTGTCGATCCGCGAGAACCTGGACTTCGTCGCGCGCGTCTACGGCATGCCGAACCGGCGCGAGGCCGTCGACCGCGCGCTGGAAGACCTCGGGCTCGCCACGCGTTCGGCGCAGCTTGCCGGATCGCTGTCGGGCGGCTGGAAGCAACGGCTCGCGCTCGCGGCCTGCCTGCTGCACGAGCCCGAACTGCTGCTGCTCGACGAACCGACCGCCGGGGTCGACCCCAAGGCACGGCGCGACTTCTGGGAGCAGCTTCACCTGCTGGCCGCGCGCGGCATCTCGGTACTGGTCAGCACGCACTATATGGACGAGGCCGAGCGCTGCCACAAGCTTGCGTATATCGCCTACGGCAAGCTGCTCGCGCAGGGCACTGCCGATGAAGTCGTGGAAAGCCAGCACCTGACCACGTGGAGCGTCGAGGGCGACGACCTTGCCACGCTGTCGGAGCAATTGCACGGTGCGCCGGGTGTCGAGCAGACCGTGGTGTTCGGCACCGCGCTGCACGTGACCGGCCGCGACGCCGCGCAACTAGAAGACACGCTGCGGCGCGTGGCCGGACCGGAGAGGCGCGTCGAGCCGACCCAGACCAGTCTCGAAGACGTCTTCATCCACATGATGAGCCGTGCGGAGGACAACATGAACGCCGGCGCCGGCCGCAAGCCGCATAAGGGGAAGCCATGAAACGCAAAGGACGATTCAGCTTCTCCTTCGACCGGTGGTGGAGCATCGTGCTCAAGGAGTTCCTCCAGTTGCGGCGCGACCGTGTCACGTTCGGCATGATCGTGGGCCTGCCGATCATGCAGCTGCTGCTGTTCGGCTTTGCCATCAACACTGATCCGCGCCACTTGCCGACCGCCGTGATCGCCGCGGACCAGAGCGAATTCACGCGCTCGTTCCTGGCCAGCATGGAGCACTCGACCTACTTCAAGATGGTCGGCACGCTGCCGGACGAAGACGCCGGGCGCGAGGCGCTGATGAAAGGCAACGTGCAGTTCGTGGTCAGCATCCCGCCCGATTTCACGCGCAAGCTGCTGCGTGGCGAACGGCCCGCGCTGCTGGTGGAGGCGGACGCGACGGACCCGTCCGCGACCGGCGCCGCCATCGCCGCGCTCGCGCAGCTGCCGTTCACCGTGGCGCGTGTCGACATGAAAGGGGCGCTCGCCCCGCTGGCCGGCGGCAAGGCGCCGTTCGACGTGCAGGTGCAGCGGCTCTACAACCCTGAGGGCATCACGCAGTACAACATCATCCCCGGGCTGATGGGCGTAATCCTGTCGATGACGATGGTGATGATGACGGGCCTGGCGATGACGCGCGAACGCGAGCGCGGCACCATGGAAAACCTGCTCGCCACGCCGGTGAAGCCGATCGAGGTCATGACCGGCAAGATCGTGCCGTACATTTTCATTGGCCTGATCCAGTCGACCATCGTGCTGCTCGCCGCGCGCTGGGTGTTCCAGGTGCCGTTCTTCGGCTCGGTCATCGCGGTGTACCTGGCGGCGCTGCTGTTCATCGCGGCCAACCTGACCGTGGGCATCACGCTGTCGTCGCTCGCGCAAAACCAGTTGCAGGCGATGCAACTGACGTTCTTCTACTTCCTGCCCAACATCCTGCTGTCCGGCTTCATGTTCCCGTTCGCGGGCATGCCGGGGTGGGCGCGGGGCATCGGCAACATCCTGCCGATGACTTACTTCCACCGCATGATTCGCGGCATCCTGCTCAAAGGCAACGGCTGGACCGAGCTGTGGCCCAATGTGTGGCCGATGGCCCTGTTCATCGTGGTGGTGATGGCGATCGCGGTGCGCTTCTACCGCCGCACGCTGGACTGAAGGAGCCACGCCATGCGTTCCCGTCTTCCATTACTAGCCTGCCTGCTGCTTTCGGCGTGCGCGGTCGGCCCCGATTTCCGTGCGCCGGCACCAACCGATGATCCCGGTTACGTAGCCGGCCCGCAGCCGCAATCCACGGTCGCCGCCGAGATGCCCGGCAACCTGCCGCACGGCCACCCGCAGACCTTCGCCAACGGCGCCGACGTGCCCGCGCAATGGTGGGCGCTGTTCCGCAGTCCCGCGCTGGATGCGACGATTCGCGCTGCACTCGATGGCAGTCCCACGCTCGCGCAGGCACAGGCGAAACTGCGCGAGGCGCAGGAAAACCTTGCTGCGCGCACCGGCGCCACGCGCTGGCCGACCGTGGATGCGAACCTCAACACGACGCGCCAGCAGGTCAACTTCCAGTCGCTCGGCATCACCGCCATTCCGAGTCCCGGCCCGTTCACGCTCTACGGCGCGACGGCGCAGGTCTCGTACGTACTCGATCTGTTCGGCGGACAGCGGCGCGAGCTCGAAGGCCTGCAGGCAGCGGTGGATTACCAGCGCTATGAATTCGAGGCCGCCCGCCTTGCCCTGGCCGCCAATGTCGCCACGGCGGCGATCCGGGAAGCGGGATTGCGCGCGCAACTGGCCGATACGTTCGCCATTGCCGAGGCGCAGCAACGCGAACTCGGCATCGCCGAGGAACGGCTGCGCACCGGCGGCATCGCGCGCGTCGACGTGCAGCGCCAGCGTTCCGAACTCGCGCAGACGCAGGCACTGATTCCGGGGCTCGCACAGCAGATCGAGTCCACGCGCCACCAGCTTGCGGTCTATACGGGCCAGACGCCTGCGGCGGCGCAATTGCCGGAATTCAGGCTTGAAGACTTGCAGTTGCCGGAGACCTTGCCAGTCAGCCTGCCGTCCACACTTGCGCGCCGCCGTCCGGATATCCGCGCGGCTGAAGCGCTGCTGCACCAGGCCTCGGCAAATATCGGCGTGGCCACGGCCAACCTCTATCCGCAGATCACGCTCAGCGCGAGCGGTGGCTGGCAGTCCACCACCGCTCGCAATCTGTTCGACAGCTTCAACGTCTGGAGCCTTGCCGCCGGCCTTGTGCAACCTGTTTTCCACGGTGGCGAACTGCTGGCGCGCAAGCGTGCGTCGGAAGCGGCCTACGAGCAGTCGCTCGCGGCTTACCACCAGGCCATTCTGCTAGGCCTGCAGAACGTGGCCGACGCGCTGCGCGCGCTCGAGGCCGACGCCGCCACGCTACGCGCCCGCGCGGACAATGCGCGGCAGGCGCGTGCAACGCTGGATATCGTGTCGCAGCAGTACCGGCTCGGCGGTGTGAGCCAGCTCACGCTGCTCGATGCGGAGCGCCAGTCGCGCCAGGCATCGCTGGACCTGTCACAGGCGACCGCAAGCCGGCTCGCCGATTCGGCGGCGCTGCTGCAGGCGCTCGGCGGCGGATGGTGGGAGGAGGAGGCGCAGGCCAGCGCAGGAAGTCCCTCTACGCCGGCCGTGCAGTGACAGTCCGCAGGCTCAGCGCCCGATGAACCCGCGCAGGCGCCGCACGCCTTCATCGAGGCGATCCGTGTCGCACGCATAGCACCAGCGCACGAAGCCCTCCCCTTCATCGCCGAATGCGCTGCCCGGTGCCAGCCCCAAACCCGCTTCCCGCACGAGCTGCTTGCACAGGGCCAGGCTGTCCGTGGCGCCGGACAGGCGGAAGAACACGTACATCGCGCCCTCCGGCGCATGCGCGTCCACACCGGGCAAGGCGGACAGCGCATCCACGAGGTGGTCGCGCGCCGTGCGCAACCGCTGGACGAGGTCGCGCGTGAACGCTTCGCCTTCGCGCACCGCCGCCACGCCTGCCTCCTGCACGAACGAAGGCGCGCACGAGGTGTTGTATTCGATCAGCTTGCCGAGATCGTCGGTCATCGATGAAGGCAACACCATCCAGCCGAGCCGCCAGCCCGTCATCAGCCACGCCTTGGAAAACGAGTTGACGCAGATGACGCGCTCCTCGCGCGAGGCGATGTCCAGGAACGACGGCGCGGTGCGGCTGTCGCCCCCACCGGGTTCATCGCCGTAGTAGAGCCGCTCATAGACCTCGTCGGCAATGATCCAGATCCCGTGCCGGCGGCAGTGGTCCAGCACGGTCTGTTGCGCCGCGCGCGACATCACCCAGCCGGTGGGGTTGTTCGGCGAATTGACCATCAGCGCACGGGTGTCCGGCGTCAGCGCCGCGAGCAGCTTGTCGACATCGAGCGTCCACCCGTGCGGACCATAGTCGAGCGAAACGGTTTCGACCGAGGCGCCGAGAATCTTCGGAATCTCCACCAGGTTGGGCCATAGTGGCGTGACCGCCACCACGCGATCGCCGGGCCCGGCAATGAGCTGGGCGGCCAGCATCAGGCCGTTGACGCCGGCACTCGTGACCGCGACGTTCTCGATGCGCGTGGCGCCATGCAGCGCGCCGACATAGTCGGCCAGCGCACTGCGAAGGGGCGCGATGCCGAGGTTGTGCGTATAGAACGTGGCGCCACCCGCCAGCGCACGCGCCGCGGCGTCGCGGACGAAGTCCGGCGTGACCTGATCCGATTCGCCGAACCAGAACGGCAGCACCTCAGGCAGGCCGATGCCGGCGTTCGCGACTTCGCGGATGCGCGACGCGCGCAGATTGTGGACGGCGTCCCGGGCGAGAGGAAGTTGCGGATCAGGCGAGTGGCGGCTTGGGCTGTCTGGCATGAGCGTTCCTGCGGTTGCGAGCGAGATGCCAAGCGTAGCGCAAAGCGCCCGGGATGTTGCTATCTTGCCGGACCGTAAAGCCCCGGCGATCGTGTGTTGTCGTCCTGGGGTGGGCCAGACGGCCTTAGCTTGAGGCCAAAGCTGCTGCTTTGCCCGCGGTCGTCGTGGCTGGGGCGCAAGGAGTAGAGGTCCGAGCGGGCCGGTCGTGCCGCCTGGGCGGCAGATGCCGCCGCGGGCGCGCTCGCGGGCTGGCCGCCGGCTGCACGCGCCGGTGGCATCAGAGCCAGCAACACCAGGAACGGAACAACGGATCTTTGCAACACGGAAAGCGCCCGCCAGACGGCGGCGACGTAAGCGACGAAAACGTCGACGAAGCCGATATTGTGGCAGGCGGCCGGAGCCGCCGCCAGCCGTGCGTTCGGTCAGGACATCACTTGTCGATCTGCGAGTACCAGTAAAGGCGCTTTCGCTTGCCAACGCCAAGCGGCACGACCTTCTGGCCACCCAGTGGCGATGTATTGTTGCCGCCGCCTGGCCCGGTCTGGTTGCCGCCGCCGATCAGCACACCGACGTTGCCGGTCACACCGGAGGCATTCGTGATCGACACGATGCCAAACACCGGCGACGGCGGCAGGCCGCCACCGTCGAACGTAATGAAGCGGTTGGTATTCTGCCCAAGCCCGGTCAGGAACGAAACGGAGTAGCCGCGGGCCACGCCAAGGTCCGGATAGCAGGCACCCGGCGTCGGCACGGAAGGCGTATTGGTGCCGAAGTAGGTGTAGCCCGAGACCGTCAGCGGCGCATTGACGATCTTCTCGCCCTTGGCCAGCGTGATGTAGAAGCCCTTGCCGCT
Organism: Cupriavidus sp. C1SS-2L; assembly: GCF_057073735.1. NCBI lineage: Bacteria > Pseudomonadati > Pseudomonadota > Betaproteobacteria > Burkholderiales > Burkholderiaceae > Cupriavidus > Cupriavidus sp. C1SS-2L. Next base: position 442,791 of record NZ_CP172708.1, on the reverse strand, counting down.
GGTCGAGTCCACATACTGGGTGGCCGTCGCATCGAACAGGTTCGCTTCGGTCAGCGGCGTCCAGGTGGACGGCAGCCCGCCCGACAGCGTCGTGTCCTTGATCACATAGAACCGGTTGACCACGTTGTAGGCCGTGCCCGCCGTGGTCGATGCAGAGTAAAGCGGATGCTCACGGTCGCCCGTGCCCATCGTGATGGCGTCGTAGGTGCCGGTGGAGACTACATCGGGTGCGTACAGGAACTTGCGCGCGTCGTTGGTGTTCGCCGCACCGCCAAGCGCCGCGAGCTTGCCCATGGTCCATGCGGTCGGTGCAGTGCCTGCGCTGGTCTCGAAATCGACACGCCAGACATTGCCGCCGACGTCGCCCACATAGGCCTTGTCGATATAGCCATCGCCGTTGCGATCCACCGCCGCCACATCGGACGGGACCGCGCGTGACAAGCCCGTCGGGCTTGCGCAGACGGTACTGGCGAGCCCGGTACAGTCGCCCAGCCACGCGCGCACCACGCCGCCTGTCAGCGCGTCCAGCACAATCACGCCGCGCCCGCTGGTGTTCGTGCCTGGCGCCGGGTCGCTGTCCTCGGCGGTGTCGTAGCCTGCGCCCATGACGAGCACCGGGTTGGTGTTCCCCTTCACCAGGACCACGCGCGGCTGCGACCACGTCTGGCCCAGTTCGGGAATCTGCGTGTTCGTCGTCGACCAGAGGTACTTCGGATTGATCGGGTCGGTCACGTCCATGGCATAGAGCAACGCGCCCCCGCGACGCGCGGTGATGTACAGGATCACGCGCGGATTCTTGGGGTCGCGCAGATCCTGGTAAAGCGTGGTAGTGCCATCGAAGAAGTAGTCGCGCGCCGTGCCATAGGTGGATCCGGGCAGCTTGATGGTGGGTGTATTGCTGTAGATGCGGCCCAGCTTGCCGTAGAACTCCGGTGGCACGAAACCCCACAGTTCGCCGCCCGGCCGCACGCCGCCGATGCCGCTCGACTGGTTGCCGTTGATCGCGTGGAAGACGCCGTCGTTCGCGCCGTAGAAGACCACGATGCCGGTCGATCCTCCATAGTTCACGACGACCGGGCGTGAATGCAGCACATCGCCATGAATGGAGGGGCGCACGGTCACCGCGCCGCCAGGCCCTGGTTCGGCCTCCGCGCCCACCGCGCTGGTCGAGGTGCCGGAACCGGAACCGCTGGATCCCTTGCCGTTGCCGGACGATCCGGACGCCGCCGCAAGCGCGGCATAGATGTCCGCTCCGCGTACCCAGTTGACCATGTTGCTGACGTCCGTGGCCGTGGTCTTGAGCGCGGCCTGCCCGGCAGTGCCCACCAGCCACGTATTGCTGGTGTCGAACGATGCCAGCGCCGTGTTCGCTGCGCACGCGCCATTGGCGCACGTCAGCAGCCGGCGGCCGGTCTGGGTGGTCAGGTACTGCGCGCGCAGCATCTCGCCAGCGCCCCCCTTTTCGACGATTTCCCCATCGGCGAGATCGAGCGCTCCGGAAGAACCGGACGGGCTGTTGGCCCAGAAGCCGGTTGACGGCCAGCTTGTCACACTGCCCGTGCCATAGCCGCTGCTGCTGAAACTGAGTGGCGGCTCGGCGCTCCAATAGCTCTTTGCGTTCGGCGAAATGAAGCCTGTGCCGGCATTGCTGATTGCGCTTTGCTGGTTCGGGCCTGCGGCCGTCGAATCCAGCATCACGATCTGGTTGTTGCTGTCATAGCCAAGCTTGTACTGCTTGAGGTTCCCGATCCAGCGCGGTGCCGCGGTGGCGTCCGGACGGAACATGCCGATATAGACCTGGTTCAGGTAGGTACCCTGGCTGTTCACGCTGACTGGCAGGCTGACCGACGCAAACACGTTGTTGACCGCCTGCATTTCGCTGAAGATCTCCAGCAGCGCGTTGGTCATGGCAGTGATGTCGCCCATCTTGACGACATAGGACTTGCCGCCGCCGTTGGTGGCCATGCTCTGGGTGAAGGCAACATAGTCGGGATTGTTGCCGTCGGTCACTGCAATCGTGTACGTGATGACGTTCTGGTTGTTCACCAGGCTGCCATTCACGTCGGTCTGATACATGAACCGCGCCCACTCGTCACCCCAGTTGCTCTGGTATTTCGTATAGGACCCCGGTATGGTGATCTGCTGCTGTTGCGCAGCCGTTGCCCCGGCAGCGGCAAGCGTTGCAGCGGAGAGCTGCCCACCGTCCTGAGGCTTGCCGTTGTTCATCGCATTGGCGATGTAGATGATGAAATTCCGTTGGCAGGGGTTGGTGATGGGCGACCGGTTCGCATAGTTGGTCCCCGAAATGCCGGTCTTGCCGGCAAAGAAGGCCCATGCCTCCTGCATACCGCCGCCCACCTGTGAACCGTTGCCCTTGTCGCCATTGCGGTCGATGGTCTTGAGGTAGGCCATGAAGTTGGCCGTGCCCGTCGCGTCCATCAGCGGCAGTGCGGGCGAGGGCGGCGGGCTTGGCGGTGTCGCTGCCTGGAACTTGAATTGTCCGCCGTAGTTGCTGCTGTTGCCGAACATCATCAGGCCCATGTTCATGTTGCCGGCCATGGCGGGGTTCTGCGCCAGCGTCGCCACCGCCGCGTGCAATGCACACTGTTCCGCGCCAACGTTGCTCGTGCTGTTCCCGGATGAAACGTAGCCCGGCGACGTGCAATTGACAGTCACGTTCGCGTCCCAGGCCGCGGCATTGTCCAGCAGGATCAGGACATTGGGCTTGGCATTCGAATTGTTCTGCAAGCCGGTGAACAGGTCGATGTCCTCGGCCCGGGCGCTGCCAGCGCCGGCAAGGGTCAGCAGCGTGAGCGCGCACGCGGCATGGCGACGAAGGCTGCGGCCCGGATTTGGCATGCTGGTTCCTGAATGATGAGTTGTAGGTCTGGAGATTGCCCTGGAGCAATCTCGCCGGCCAAGTCGATGCATGGCGTCTGTCAGGGACATACCGCTGGCGCGGGGACGCGCACACCGATGCCTTGATGCACCGTCACGGCGGTATTGGTCGCGGCCGCGTCGGTCACGGTCGATGCAACGTCCCACTGCGTGGATTCGCACAGTGAACTGCCGGCGGCGCTGTTCGACCCCGTGAGGATGCCGGTGTTCTGGCTGCCACTGCCGACGAAGCACGAGACATCGTTCGCATCGTTAAGATCCAGCTGCGTGTTCTTGATCGGCAGCGCCGAGGTGCAGGCCGGCACCGCAACCTGGGCCGTGTAGTCCGTCTTGCCATCCGCGTTCAGGTCCACCGGCAGCGCCACCGCGGCGGACGCCGGTGCCGAAGTGAAGTCCTGACTGATCACCTGTTCAACGGCCTGCTGGGCCGCATCGCGTGCTTCCACGGTGTGCTGCTGGTTCGCGGCTACCTTGACGTTGACCAGGCCCGAATTGACGATCGTCAGCGCCATCAGCATGAACATGGCCAGGAAGATCAGCGTGACGATCAGCGTCACCCCAGACTGGCCGCGGCGAATTCGTTCCACTGCTTACTCCCGTGTGCCGGCCACATTGACCAGCCGCGCAACCGTCGAGTAGACGTGGCGCTTGTAGCCGTCATTGAAGGGACCGCTGGCCGTGGCGCGGCCCAGGTCATAGGTGCGGTTGTCGACCTGGCCCATGGACTGCTGCAGCGTTCGCGCCAGCACGCTCACGCGCATCGTCGTGACGTTCGACCAGTTGGTCAGCGGGACGCTCCAGTCGTAGCCGGGGACACTGGTGCAGGCCGCCGCATTGTTGGCGCCCGGATCGTCCACATAGCAATCCGCGGAGCCGTTGTTGTCGAGATCCATGCCGTAGATCACGTGCATATCCTGGATGCCCTGCGCCAGCGACTGGCTCTGGAAGGCGCCGTTCACGAGCTCCGCCATCTTGAGCGTCGGAATGCCGTCGCCGCCATTGCTGCACAAATCGCACGCGGACAGGTAGAAGATGCGCACCACCGCTTGCCGCAACGGCGCGGGTACGGTCGGATCGCACGCCTTGGTCCGCATGGTGAACGCCGGGGCGCTGGCGTCGAAGACAAAGGACACGCTGTCGTCGGGGCAGGACGATACCTGCAGGTACGGCACGCCCGCCGCAGGCGCGGCCGAGGTCACCGTGGCAACGCGGCGCATCACGACGATCTCCGATCCTGCAGTGACATCCGGCAGGCATGGCAGGACCGTACCCGGCGCGAACCCTGTCACGGCCAGCGGCAGCGTGATGGACGGCGATGTGGAAAAGCCGAGCGCCGCGGGCGACGTCGCGCATGGCACAGGCTGGGGATTGGTCGGCGTGGCGCCCTTCGCGATGCCGCCCGCACCAAAGAAGCCCGCCAGCTCCGCATCACGCCGGATCAGGTCCAGCGCATAGCGGCCATTCTCGATCTGCTCGCTCGACTTGATGAGCTCGGACCGCGACATGCTGTTGGCGTAGTAGAGGCTCGCAAGCGCCGTCAGCAGCAACAGGCCCAGCGTGATGCCGATCATCAGCTCGACCAGCGAGACGCCGCGCTGGCGGCGCAGGATGCTTCGGTGCCCCGCCATCATGACAGCACCCCGATCCGGACTTGCGTGCTGATGGCGCGCCGGTAGGCGTCATTGCCATACTGGTTCTGCCCGCAAGGCAGTGACGGCGCGACCGTCTGGGTAAGCCCCTGCCAGGTCACCGTGACCCGATAGATCTGGTTGACCACATCGACGTTCTCGATGCAGCCGCGCGCGCCGATCATGGCGCCCACCGCCTGCGCGCCGCTCGCACTCTGACGGACTTCCCCACTGCCGAGCAGTGCGGCGTTCCAGGCCTGGAGATCGGCCGTCGCCATCGCCTGTTGTGCTGCGGAGCCCTGCGTACATGCCGCAGGCGCTGCAGCGCCGGTGCCCAGGCTCATTCCTGTGGCGCCGTTCGAATAGCACGTGGCAATCTGCCGATTCGCATTGAGTCGCGTGGCCATGTCCTGCAGCAGCGCAATGGCCTGTACCCGCTGGTAGGACTCCATTTCAGACTGGCTGGAACGCGCGACCAGCCCCGCTGTGCCCATGAGGGCCACCAGCAGGATGACGACCGCCACCAGCACCTCGATCAGCAGAAACCCCTTCTGGGCGACGACCAGGCGACCCACGCGCGCCCTTGCCTGATGACGCCTCATGAGCAGACTCCGGTCGAGGATGCGACGCGGCCGGTCGGACTGATCTGGACGCACACGGTCGAGGCACTGGTCGCGCCGCTGGAAGGCGCAACCTGGAAGGTCAGCGTGCCACCGGCGAGGCGGCCGTCGTTGCCGACGCTCAGCGCATTGCCGCCGCTCGCGGCAATGGCCAGCCCCTGGTACGGCCCGAAGCTGCGAACCGTTTCAGCACCTACCGAAACGGTCCAGCCCGCCGTCCAGGCGGCACCAGTAGTCGACATGCTGACGTTCGCATTGCGCTTGACCGCCTCGCTGCGTGCCAGCAGCAGCGATGAACTCAGGTCCAGCGCGGCACCTCGTACGCGCTGCATGGCGATCATGGACGAAAACGAAGGCGCTGCCGCGAACGTGATGATCGCCAGAATCGTCACGACGGCAATCATCTCGACAAGCGTGAATCCGCCGCGACTGGCTTGAGGCAAGGGAGACGAGCCGAAGGCAGCCATGTTCAGTTCCAGCAGTTGGAACCGCTGCCCGACGCTGACTTGACGCCGGCACTGGTCAGGGTCAGCGTGCCGCAGGACGTATCGCCGCTGAGCTGCGAGCCGACGGGCGTTGCGACGATGTTGTATGCAGGGGGTGGACCCGCAACGAGCGCGGTGGTGACGGTATAGTTGGTCGCGACGCTCGATGGCACGGTGGTGTACCCGAGCGTAGCCATGCTGGACGCGTAGGCGCGGTTGTCGAGCAGATATCGCTCTTGCGCGCCCGAGACTTCGAGCATGAACGCCTCGGCTGCCGCCCGGTTCGAGCGCAACACGTACCGCGTATAGGACGGAATGGCGATGGCCGCCATGATGCCGATAATGGCCACGGTGATCATCACTTCGATCAGCGTGAACCCACGCGCCTGCCTGGCGCTGCGCAAGCGCGCGCACCGGCATGGCATGCCGGCAGACCCACCTTCCCCAATGACCCGAAACGACAGCGTTACAAGCTTGACCCTGCTGTCGTGTCGCACTGCAGGGCTTCTATGTCCCATGCTCGCGCTCCGAAGCTTATTTATGTGGCGGCCGACCTATTTCCGGCGGCTCTGGCGCGAAGTGTAAGACACCGAATTGTATGGGTCAAAGAAATTACTATGTGGACCGTGCGGCGTTGCGGCTACAAGACAGGCCGGTCATGTACCCCAATGATCACAATCGTGACAAATAACGGCACGCCGCACTGTTGTGTCGCTAGGCGGGCAACACCGCGGCGACCGCAGCCGTGAAGCGCTCCACGATCTTGTCGATGTCCTGCGCCGTGCAGATGAATGGCGGGGCGAACAGCACGTGGTCACCATGCACGCCGTCCACGGTGCCGCCCATCGGGTAGACCAGCAGGCCGTGCTGCATGGCGGTGCTCTTCAGCCTGGCATGGGTTTTCAGCTTCGGGTCCAGCGTCGCCTTGCTGTCGCGGTCGGCGACGAACTCGACGCCGACAAACAGGCCGCGGCCGCGGATATCGCCAAGGTTCGGATGGTTGCCCAGCGATTCGCGCAAACGCGCGCGCAACTGCTCGCCGCGCTGTCGCACATTGGCCAGCAGGTTGTCTTCGGCGATCGTGCGCTGCACGGCCAGCGCGGCGGCGCATGCCGTGGCGTGGCCGATATAGGTGTGGCCATGCTGGAAGAAGCCGCTGCCGGCGACGATGGTGTCGTAGATCCGGCGCGTGGAGATCATCGCGCCGATCGGCTGGTAGCCACCGCCAAGGCCCTTGGCAATGGTGACGATATCGGGCACCACGCCATCTTCTTCGCAGGCAAACAGATATCCGGTGCGGCCCATGCCGGACATGACCTCGTCCAGGATCAGCAGCACGCCGTACTTGTCGCAGACAGCGCGAATGCGCTTCAGGTAGTCGCCCACCGGCGGCACGGCGCCGGCGGTGGCGCCGACCACGGTCTCCGCAACGAAGGCCGCGACGTTCTCGGCCCCGAGTTCCTGGATCTTGGCCTCCAGTTCGTCAGCGAGCCGTTGCGCATATTGCGCGTCGGTCTCGCCGGCCACCTGGTCGCGGTAGGCATAGCACGGCGACACATGGTGCGCGGGCACTAGCAGCGGCAGGAATGGTTCACGCCGCCATGCGTTGCCGCCAATGGCCAGCGCGCCGAGTGTATTGCCGTGATAACTCTGGCGCCGCGCGATGAAATGGCGGCGGCTGCCCTGCCCCAGCTCGACGAAATACTGGCGCGCGAGCTTGAGCGCGGCCTCGACCGCCTCGGAGCCGCCCGAGACGAAGTAGACATGTTCCAGATCGCCGGGCGCGGCCTGCGCCAGCGTTTGCGCGAGCGTTTCGGAGACCTCGGTGGTGAAGAACGAGGTATGCGCATACGCGATGGTGTCGAGCTGCGCCTTGATCGCCGCGATCACGCGCGGATGGCCATGGCCCAGCGACGACACCGCCGCGCCGCCCGAAGCGTCGAGGTAGCGGCGCCCCTCGCTGTCGACCAGTTCGACGCCGCTGCCGGCGACCGCGACGGGCAAGGTTTGGCGCGGGTTGCGATGAAAGACATGGGTCATGGCGATCGGTCCTGCGAAATGGAGAGTCAAGAATTCGAAGCGTCGAAGCGGAGCCGGGCGGCGCGCCGTGGACTTACACGTTCTAGTCCCGGTGGTCGATATACAGCGAGCGCCGCAGCACGGTTATGGCAAGTATAAGAAGAAGGCTGTCCAATTTGCAACATATGTTTCATTGATTGCAACACAGGAATCGGATGCTTCATTTGCACGCAGCCGATACAGCGTCCCGCCGTCCGCCGCAGGACATGGCTGCGACAACGGCCCGGTAATGCCGAGGCGCTGCAGCTGTGCAACAATCGTTACAACCCCAATCCGGAGTACCAATGTCGTCCGACAGCATCACCCCGCCCGAAGACCTGGATGCACTGCAGGCCCGGCTGCGCGCGAGCTTTCCGACACTAAGCCTGCAGTTCCAGAGCGGCGCGCGTTACCTGCTGGACCATCCGCAGGACGTGCCGGTGCTGTCCATGCGCAAGATCGCTGCCAGTGCGGGGGTGCAGCCGGCTACGTTGGTGCGACTTTCGCAGCACATGGGCTTCGAAGGCTGGCAGGGTCTGCGCGAGCTGTTCGTCGACGCGCTGCGCGGCAGTTCGCAGCCGTATGCGCGCCGTGCGCGCAAGGTGGTGCGCGACGGCGGCACGAGCCGCATGCTCGGCGAGATGCTGGAAGCGCAGCACAACAACCTCGACCAGATCGGCGCGGGCAATGAGAATGCGCTGCAGGCCGCCGCCGACCTGATGTCCGGCGCGGCGTGCGTGCACGTGGCGGGGTTCCGCTCGTGCTTCCCGATCGCCTTTACCTTCCACTATGTCTACCGGCTGTTCCGCAGCACCGTGCAGCTCGTGCGTGGCGACGCCGGCACGCTCGAGATGGAGCTGCGTGCGTTCACCCCACGCGATGTCGTGATGGTGATCAGCTTCGCGCCGTACTCGCAGGAGATCATCCGCGTGGCCAGCGCCGCGCGCGAAGCCGGCTGCAAGGTCGTGGCGCTGACCGACAGTTCGGTCGCGCCGATCGCGCTGGCTGCCGACTGCACGCTGCTGTTCTCGGTGGAAAGCCCGTCGTTCTTCCCGTCGATCACGGCCGGCATCGCCACGGTCGAAGCGCTGGTCGAGCAATTGCTGGCGCGCAAGGGCAAGGGCGCGATCCGCGCGCTGGAACTGGCTGAAGGCGAACTGCACCGCGCCGGCGCTTACGTGCCGGCGAGCCGCAGTTAGTTGCCAGGCTTATTCGAAAGCCTCGTCGTTCGGATTGGCGTAGGCCTTCTTCACGGGCTCGCTCATCGGGAACTCGAAGTTGATGTTCTTGGGCGGCACCGGCTTGAGGAACCACTTGTCATAGAGCGTGTTGATCTCACCGCTCTTCATCAGGCCGGTCAGGACGCCGTCCACAAGCTGCTTGAAGCCGGGATCGTCCTTGCGCAGCATGAAGCCGTAGGCCTCGAACGACTGCGGCGTGCCGACCACCACCCACTCGGCCGGGTTCGGCGCCAAAGTGCGCGCGCCCGACAGCAGCACGTCATCCATCATGAACGCCGCCACGCGGCCCGACTGCAGGATCAGGAATGATTCGCCATAGTCCTTGGCGCTCTGGATCGTGATGTTGGCCTTCTTCTCGTCGTTCAGGCGCCGCAGGATGCGCTCGGATGTCGTACCGGCGTTCGTGACCACCGCCTTGCCGGACAGGTCGGAGAAGTCGTGCACCGGGCTGCCCTTCTTCACCAGCAGCCGCGTACCCGCGACGAAGAACGTGGTGGAAAACGCCACCTGCTGCTGACGCGACTTCAGGTTCGTGGTGACGCCGCATTCGAGGTCGACCGTGCCGTTCTGCACCAGTGAAATGCGGTTCTGCGAGGTGACCGGCACCATGCGGACCTGCAGGTTGGGTTGGTTGGTCTGCTTCTTCACCTCGTTCACCACACGGTCGCAGAGGTCCTGCGAGAAGCCGATCACCTTCTGGTTGCTGTCGTAATAGGAGAACGGGATCGAAGAGGTACGGTGGCCGATGGAGATGGTGCCGGAGGATTTGATCTTGCTGAGTGTGGGGCTGGCTGCGACGTCGACGGCATGGGCCAGGCCGGCGGGCAGGCTGGCCGCCAGGGCCAGGCACAGGAAGGTGGCTTTCACGACGTTCATGGTGGCTCCTTGGGATTGAGGAATCCGGGTAAGGGAATGCTAGGGGCCAGGAAACATTCGTTCCATTATGGATAACCATGAAACGGTTGTTTTGTTGGACGGGGTGACCGCTCTTGGCACCACTATTTGCCCGACCGCTTTTCCGCCTCCTGCACTTCATCGATCTGCCAGTCGCGCCGCATCATGACGTAAGTGAACGAGGTCGACCAGCCGATCAGGATCAGGCCGACCAGCGGCTCGATACTGGCGATCAGGCGGCTGGCACCTATCGGGTAGATATCGCCGAGGCTCTGGGTGGTGTAGGTTTCCAGCGCGAAGTAGACGTAGACCACCGGCGTTATCTCGCGGCTGCCAGCGAGTCCGCCGAGGCCCAGGCCGTGGTCGGACAGCCAGAAGCCGAACGCGAAGACCATGGCCTCCAGGCAATGGACCAGGATGATGCAGACGATCAGCACGCCGAGGTTCATGCGGCCGCTCCAGCGCTTGGGGTGCAACGCCCAGAACAGCCGCAGCGCTTCGTAGTGGATGGCAACCGCCGTCACCGTCAGGATGGCGGCACACACCAGGGCCAGGGAATAGTGCTCGGCAGAGGATTCCATGCGAGATCAGATCGGTCGGGACGAGAACGGCCAGCGGCCTCCAACATAACACCGGAATGCCTGCCGGGGCACCCGCCGGCACAGCGCCGCACTGCGACAGGCGCCGGCATTGCGCATGGACTATGCTGGATTTCCCAACCTCATAAAGCGGGAGGGAATGTGCGCAAGACTCTATCGATCCTCGCGGCCGTGCTGCTGACCAGCATCAGCGGCCTGGCACTGGCCCATAACTGCCCCAACGAGATGAAGGCCATCGACGCCAAGCTGTCGACCAATCCGGCGCTGTCGCCGGAAGACGCCGCACGCGTGCAGAAACTGCGCGCCGAAGGCGAGGCGTACCACAAGGCCGGCAAGCATGACGAATCCATGAAGTCGCTTCAGGAGGCAAAGAAGATCCTCGGCATCTGAACGCCGGTAGCAAAAAGAGCCGCCCGCGGGCGGCTTCTTTGTTGCAGGAGGGATGAAGTTTGCGGCGATCGGCCTCAGGTCCCGGCACCCACCTGCTGGATCACGCCATTCGGCGCAACCAGGTAGTACTGCGCCCCCACACCGACCCAGTGCGTGCCCTTGCGCGGCGCCGGCAGGCTGTATTGCTTCCAGTTGTCGATCACATACTGACGGTCGCGGAATTCAGTGGGCAGGCGATCGCCCTTCTTCCATTCCTCAACCTGCATGTAGGGCGACGAGGCAGGGGCCGGAGCCGCAGGTGCGGCCTCCTTGTGCTTTCCCTTGCCTTGGGCAAAGCTGGCGGAAGCTGTGAGGACGCCAGCGATCAGCAACAGCGCGGGCAGCGCTTTTTTTGTCTTCATGGTGATCTCCTTGCGTACGGAAAACGGAACTGCCGGAGCAAACAAGCAGTAACTACCAGCTTAGTCACAAATCGCCGCATATGCGTCCGGACACCTATAAGTGCGGCAACAAGCATGTAACAGGACAGCGCTGCGGCGAGCACTCCGACGACGCTCAGATCGCGGCCGATGCCGACAACCATCCCTCTTCCGTGCTCGCCGCCATCACCTGCATGGCGATCGAATCGGCAAGCCGGGTGGCATCGGCATACAAGCTGTCGCGCTTCGCTTCAGACACCCCATGCACGCCCGTGCCCGCCGCAGCGGCCATTGCAATGTGGCCCGCGGCGGCGCCTACGCCTGCCGTCTCGGCAACGCCGGGAACATGGCCACTGTCGGCCGTGGCGACAAAGTTCTGCAGCGCCACCGCTGCACCGTTGGCGGGCTTGTACGAGATCCGCACCGAGGCACCGACTTCGCTCTTGCCCGCACCGAGGCCGATCAGCAGGCGCCGGCGGCTGGAGCCTTCATCGATCTTGCTGAAGTCGCCATCGACGAGCAGCGCGTTGGCGCCGGCGGGCACCGGACCATCGGCACGCACGGCGTGCAGCCCCCTGGCCTGCAACTGGCGCACGATCACGTCGGCAACCTGCGTGCGCGCTTCGGCGGCAGTGCCGGACTGCGCGCTGGCTGCCGAGCCACCGGAGCCCAGCGTCTTCAGCTTCTGCGCGAAACCGCTGTCGAGCTTCACCTGTCCAGCCTCGGCACCGAATGCGCGGACATAGATGACGTCCGCGTGCACGGGTTGCATCAGGCCGGTCTGCTGGATGCCGGTGACGGACGCGCTGGCGCAACCGGCGCTCAGCATGGCCGCAGTGGCCACGGCAGCGATTGCGAGGCGCTTGGTGTTCAGGGCGATGGCTTGGAAGGTGGTTTGCATGTCGAATCCTTTAATCGGCGGCAATGGCCATTCAGTGATCGGAAACGCTGTCACTACGTGGGGTTGCGGTGAGTGGCGTCGCGGTGACCAAAGTATGGGAAGTGCCCGCCCGAATCGCCATGCATCAAATATTTCGCGCGATGTCACGGCGCGAGGCCCTGGCGTTCTCAGGTGCTCAGATGTGCTGCACGCCTTGCGCGTGGAGCGGCAGCGATACCACGGCCTCCAGGCCGCCGCCCTCGCGCGCGCGGAACTGCAGCGAGCCGCCATGCAGGCGCGCGATGCGATCGACGATCGCGAGACCCAGGCCCGTGCCGCCCGAATGCGTTCGCGCATTCGGGCCGCGGCTGAACGGCGCTTTGAGCTGTTCGAGCTCGGCCGCCGCCATGCCCGTGCCGCGATCGCCCACGGCAATGCACGCGCGCTCGCCATCGCGCCACGTGCGCACGGCCAGGCCCGTCTTGCCGTAGACGACGGCGTTCTGCATCAGGTTCATCAGCAGGCGGAGCAGGCTGACCGGGCGGAACGGAACCGGAGGCAGATCGCCGAGGGACAGATCGAACTCATGGCCGAGCCCCGCGAAGTCCGACGCAAGCTGGCCGACGAGCGCATTGATGTCGCCGGGATGCGGCTGCTCCTTCTCGCCGCTGCCCGCATAGTCCATGAACTGCTGCAGGATGGTCTCGATGTGATCGAGATAGCCTTCCGCGGACGCCACGAACGCATCGTCGGCGCCGCGCGGGATCGACATGGCCATCGCCAGGCGCAGCTTGGTCAGCGGCGTGCGGATGTCGTGCGAGACGCCTGCGAGCATCAGCGCGCGCGTCTGCTCGGCCTGCTGCAGCGCCTGCGTCATCTGGTTGAAAGCGCTGCTGACCTGGGCGATCTCCGTAGGGCCGTTGGTCGGCAGCGGCGGCGGCGAATCGCCCGCGCAGATCTGGCGCGCGGCGTCTGCGAGGTCCCGCAACGGACGGTTCAGGTGAAGCTGGATCAGGTAGCCGGTCAGAGCGGCCAGCAAGGCGAGCGCTGTCGACAAGATCAACGCCGTGGTGATGCCGCCCGCACGCGCATCCTCGGTCATCGGCATGGCGACCCAGCGCGCGGTATCGGCGACGTGCAGGCGGATCCATAGCCGCTCTTCGTCGCCGGACTGCCAGCGCACGGGCATGTCGGATGGCAGGTGGCGCCGCAGCGCTTCGAGGAACACGTCGCGCTGGTAAGTGCGGAAGAGCTGCAGCGGGTTGGGGTCGGCCTGCGGCGTAGCGTGGTCGGGATCCTCCAACTGTGCGCCTAACCGCTGGACCACGGCACCGCTCGTACCGGCGGGCATGGCACCGAGAACGCCGTCGAGCATCTTCACATAGTCCGCAAAGATGATGGCCGCACGCTCGAGGCGCGGACGCTGCACGTAATGCAGCAGCACGGTGAGCGAACACGCCTGCGTGAGCGCCACCAGCGCGAGCAGCAGCGCGATATTGCGCGCCAGCAGCGAACGCGGCAGCCCGATCCGCATCACGATTCGACGCCGGCCACCAGCATGTAACCGATTCCCCAAACGGTCTTGATGAAGCGCGGCTTGGACGGATCGTCCTCGACGATCTGGCGCAGGCGCAGGATCTGCACGTCGATGCTGCGGTCGAGCGCGTCATGGTCGCGCCCGCGTGCCCGCGCGAGCAGGTTGTCGCGGCTCACGGCGCGATTGGGCGACGAACCGAGCGCATGCAGCAGCAGCATCTGAGCGGAATGGACTTCCACGGGCTCGCCGCTGCGCGTGAGAGTCTGCTTGCCGACATCGAAGGTGAAGTCACCAAAGCGCAGTGTCTGCGTGGTGACGGTGGGATCGCCCGCGGCCATCTTCTGGCGACGCAGCAGCGCACGGATGCGCGCCACCAGTTCGTCCGGGACAAAGGGCTTGGCCAGGTAGTCGTCGGCACCGGTTTCCAGACCGGCGACGCGGTCCATCGGGTCGCCCTTCGCGGTCAGCATCAGGATCGGCAGCGTATGCCCTTCGGCACGCAGGCGGCGGCAGATGGTGAGGCCGTCTTCAGGTTCCATCATCAGGTCCAGCACCAGCAGGTCATGGGGCTCGCGCTGCAGGTGGCGGTCGAGCTGCTTGCCATCGGCCACCGCACGCACGCGGAAGCCATGGCCCGTCAGGAACCGTTGCAGCATATTGCGCAGCTCGGCTTCGTCGTCGAGCACGATAATCCTGTTCACCTGCTCCATCGCGAGCCTCCGGCATCGTTGTGGTCTCAACCACCTCTGCGCGACATCATTTCCTGCGTCATGAACGCCTCGATCTGCGGCAGCGTAATGGAGCCGTTGCGCTGCGCGTCGATCTCGTCGAAATGCTTCGCCACCATCGGCATGCCGGCCGCGGCCTGTTCGCGGGTCAGCTTGCCATCATGCGTGGTGTTGGCACTGGCGAAACGCGCCTGCAGTTGCTGCACCGCGCGCTCGACGCGCGGGCCGCCCGCTGCGGGCATCTCCGCACTTTGCGCCAGGGCGCCTGCTGAAACAATACACAAGGCGAGCACTGCAATCATCTTCTTCATGATGTTCTCCGTGGGGTAGCCGGCACACGCCGGCAAGGCATTGAGATTGGGTTTCGAACGAGTCGGACTCATGTGAGGTGCGCAGGCACCCATACACCGGCGGCCCAGTGGCCAGGCACCATCACGGCGGCACGCGGCGGGCGCGCCACGTAGACCACTCGCGGCACGACGTAGACGGCACGCGGCACCGGCGCGGGCCTGACCACCACCATTGGCAGCGGTGCCGTCGCGACGACGACCTTTGGCGGCGGCGGCGGGACATAGACCGTGGCCGGCGGCGGGGGCGGGATATAGACGGCGGCCGAAGGCGGAGGCGGCGGAGGCGGCGGCGTGACGACCACCGGCGGCGTGGCCACCGTTACGACGGCTCCGCCAGTCGTCACAGTTCCTGTGGTCACCGTGCCGCTGGCAACGACCGTGCTGCCATGGACGACGGTGCTGCCGCCACCCGTGGTCACGACGCCCGGCGCCACGCGGGTCGCACTGCCCGAATGCGTGCCGGTGCCGCCATCCGCGCCGGTGACAGTGCCCGAACGTGCGCAGCTCGAACCCGCGCAGTTGGTCGATGCGGCATGGCTGACGGTGTTGCCGTTCGCACCGGTCACCGTGCCGGACGAGGAGTACTGGCCGGCGCCCTCGCGCGTCACGCTGCCTGATGTGCTGGCAGTCTGCCCGTCCGGGCCGGTCAGGTTGCCGGTGTGCGAACAAGTGCCGCCAGTGCAGCTCGTATTGCCGTCATGCTGCACCGAGCGCCCGTTCGGGCCAGTTGCAGTGCCGCTGTTCGAAAACTGGCCGGGAGCGTTACGGGTCACGGTGCCGGTGTTGGTAGCCAGTCCACCGTAAGGGCCGACCACGCCGCCGGCATGCGAGCAGCTGCCGCCGCCGCAGTAACCGTAGTGCGCACCGTTGTAGGTGCCATGCGGCGTGTAGGCCGTGCCGTGGCCGCCCCAGCCCGCAAAGGCCGGGGTGCTGGCCAGCACGATCAACGCGCCGGTAGCGGCGCCAAGCAGTCGGGGAAAGCGTGAGCTCATGTCAGGTCCTTCAGGTTCGGTTCGGTTCGGTTCAGGCCGCACTGTGCGGCGCGGCAACGGACCGAACTATAGGAGGACCACCGGCGCTTTTCGCGGTGGAAAACATGTCACGGTGTTACACGGCGCGCGGCGCCCACTCACTGCCGCCGGCCTGCGATCCGCCGCCATTCCGTGCGTGGCGGCACCCTGCCGGCCATGACACATGGCGACATATTTCCTGCATGGCGCCCGGCGCGGCCGGCCACTACATTTGCCTCACCGACGCGACGGCGGCCCGCTCCGCAAACCAGGCGTCCCACCCACTGCACTGGAACGATCATGCACAACCTACACAAGATCACCCTCTTCGCCACGGTCTTCGTCGTGGCGGCCTCCATGGTGGAAGCCTTCTTCCTGTCACGGAAGGCGCGCCTGCAAGGCAAGACCTACCCCTGGCACGAAATGGGGCTGTCGCTGGCCGACATGCTCGGTCGCAAGCTGATGGCACTGCTGCCGCTGTCGCTGGCCACGCCGATCTTCGCGTTCGCCTGGGATCACCGGATCAACACGATCCACATCCACAACGTGCTGATGGTGCTGCTGCTCTTCATCGGCCAGGAATTCTGCTACTACTGGTACCACCGCGCATCGCACCGCATCCGCTTCTTCTGGGCCACGCATGCGGTGCACCACTCGCCGAACGAGCTGACGCTGGGCACGGCCTACCGCCTGGGCCTGACCGGCAAGCTCACCGGCACCGCGATGTTCTTCGCGCCGCTGGTCTGGCTCGGTGTTCGCCCCGAAGCCGTGCTGGCCGCGCTGAGCCTCAACCTGCTCTACCAGTTCTGGCTGCACACCACGTGGATCCCCAAGCTCGGCTGGTTCGAGTACGTGTTCAACACCCCGTCGGCGCACCGCGTGCACCATGCCTCGAATGTCGACTACCTCGATGCCAACTACGGCGGCGTGCTGATCCTCTTCGACCGCCTGTTCGGCACCTATGTGGAAGAGCGTGAAGACGAACCGTGCCGCTTCGGCCTCGTCCACCCGACCACCACGCATAACCCGATCGTCAACCAGTTCGAACACTGGGTCAGCCTGGGTAAGGACATGATGAAGTCGGGCAGCGTGCTCAATGCTGTCGGTTATCTGGTGATGCCGCCGGGCTGGAGCCACGACGGCAACGGCGAAACCACGGAGACGCTGCGCAGGCAGGCGGCGGTGGGTGTGAGGTAGTCAGCGAAGGGAGCAGCCCGGCCGAAGACTCGGCGGGGCCAGAGAGGCGCGGCTTTGCCGCGCTTTTTTTGGTTGTGTCGTCGACACATCAGGCAACCGGTGATGTTGCGCCGAACAGCCGATGCACGGCAATCCCCTCTATCGGGTCCAGCGGCTCGCGCCATGGGGCACGCTCCAGCACGCGTCGCGTGTCCTCGTAGCCGGCCATCCGGCGGCGCTCGATCCCACAGGTGGAGAAGTCGATATCGCGGTGCATGTCGTTGCCGTCGAGTTGCGGCGCGTCGAGTTCGACCACGTGCATGGTCGTCCCGCATCCCCAACCGAGCAATTCCTGCACGGCGGCCTGCTCGCGCTCACCTTCCGGAATATGCTCGCCCAGTTCGCGTATGACGTGCCGCAGGCGGTGGATCTGCCGCTGGCGCTCCAGATGGGACTCGGCACGGCTGGAATACTGGATATCCCGCAGCCGGCTCATGACCTGCCAGATGGAATCGGGCTCCGGGCCGCTGGCGGGCCAAAGCTGCACGGCGAAGATCAGCGAGCTGTGGCGCGGGCGGTCGTCGAGAATGGCTTCGAGCGGGGTGTTGGAATAGATGCCGCCGTCCCAGTATGGCTCGCCCTCGATCGATACGGAGGGGAAGCCAGGCGGGAACGCGGCCGAGGCCATCACGTGGTCCACACTCAGCGGCGCGTCGCGGTTCGTGAAGTAGCGCATGCGGCCGCTGCGCACACTGACCGTGCCGACTGTCAGCCTGGTCTGCCTGGCATTGAGGTACTCGAAGTCGACCACTGCGGCCAGTGTCGCGCGCAGCGGCGATGTGGAGTAGAACGCCGCCCTGGCAAGGCCGACCGCGGCGTGTACCCCCGGCCACCACGCATCGGGGCTTGGCGTAAAGAACGACGGAATGCCCCGCGTCGTGATGTTCACCACCCGCAGCCAGTCTTCGAGTTGCCGAAAGCTGCTGCTCCCCAGCGCGGCAGCGCGATAGGAAACGCTGTCCCAGAACTGCTTAAGCCGGGAGACCCGCTGCTCTGGCGGATTGCCAGCGATGATGGCGCCGTTGATCGCCCCGATCGAGGTGCCAATCACCCATTCCGGCTCGAGACCTGCCTCATGCAAGGCCTGGTAGACACCTACCTGGTAGGCGCCGAGCGCCCCACCACCCTGCAATACCAGCACGACCTTGCCCGGCAGCTCTGCGAGCGGCGCTTCCGCTGACGCGGGGCTGGCGCCTGGTGCCTTCTTATTCATGGCCATTCCCCCATCCTTGCGCACGGGCGCCGGCTAGCCCGGTACCCGCAACTCCTGCAGCAGCGTCGGTACCAGTTCGGACACCGTGGGATGGATGTGCATCGCGCGACTGATGACCGTATAGGGAGCGCCGGCATACATGACATCAAGGATCGAGTGAATCACCTCGTCGCCGGTCAGGCCGAGGATCGCCGCTCCAAGGATCACCCGGGTGTCCGCGTCGACCACGACCTTCATGAACCCGAGACTCTCGCCTCGCTCCACGGCGCGCCCGACACGGCTCATCGGGCGGGTGCCGACCAGTATCTTGCGGCCGGATTGCCGGGCTTCCGTCTCCGTCATGCCGGCGCGGCCGAGCGGAGGGTCGATGAACATGGCATACGCGGCGATGCGATCCGACACCTTGCGCGGGTCATTGTCGAGGAGATTGGCAGCGACGATCTCATGGTCGTTGTACGACGTATGCGTGAAGGCGCCGCGACCATTGCAATCGCCAAGCGCCCAGATGCCGGGGACATTGGTGCGCAACTGTTCGTCGACCTTGATATAGCCGCGGGCGTCGGTCTCCACCCCTGCCTTGTCGAGTCCGAGATCGTCCGTGTTGGGCACGCGCCCGACCGCCATCAGCAGATGCGTGCCGTGGACTTCGGGCGCACCGGACGCGCAATCCAGCCCGACGGCAAGATGGTCGCCGTCCCTGCGCGCGCTGAGGCAGTTGGCATTGAGCCGGATGTCGATGCCTTCGGCTTCCAGAATTTCCCGCACTGCCTTCGAGACATCCTCATCCTCACGCTGGATCAGGCGCGGGCCTTTTTCGACGACGGTCACCCTGGCGCCAAATCGCCGGTACATCTGCCCAAACTCCAGGCCGATGTAGCTGCCGCCAATCACGATCAGGTGCTCCGGCAGGAAATCCACATCCATCATCCCCGCGTTGGTGAGGTACGGCACCTGATCCAGCCCTGGCATGGGAGGAACCAGGGCCCGGCCGCCGACGTTCACGAATATCTGCGTGGCTTCCAGCAGTTCACCGTTGACCTGTACGCTGTGCGCGTTCTCGAAACGGGCGTGCCCCTGATAGACCGTTATATTGGCCAGGCCGCGCATCCACTGTTCCACACCGTTGCTGGAGCGGCCAGAGATCTCGTCCTTGCGTGCCTTCACCCGTTTCATGTCGACGGCGACCGGCCCACCGATGGTCACGCCGTACTCCGCGGCTCGGCGCGCCAGTTGGGCTGCATACGCGCTCGCAATGAGGGTCTTGGTGGGAATGCAGCCGGTGTTCACGCAGGTGCCGCCGAAACGTGCGCGCTCGATGATGGCCAGCTTCATGCCCGCGCCGGACAGCCGCGCGGCAAGTGCGGGGCCAGCCTGTCCGGTTCCGATGATGATCGCGTCGAATCCCTGAGCCATCACGACTCTCCTTGCCTTGTACCGTGCTCATCGCAGGTCACAGCTGCCTCGGCGGCTACCGCCGGATGCCAAAGCCACTAGCAAACTTTAGGCGATATGCGCCGGCGAAACGATCCCGTGCGGATTCCCTTCGTTCAGGACCCGCTGTTCAAGCCACCCTGCTTGCCCCGCCCTCCGACACGCGAAAGAGCGTTTCACATTGTGGGATCCGCCCGAATTTTCCGCAGCCGCCGGTTTTCGCCCGGCGAAAACATGTTTCATATCGCGAAAATCGTTACGTATGTCATTGAAAAATAAGAACAATTAAAGTCTTATGTCTTATATAAGACTGACGCTGCAACGCATCAAATGGCGCTACTATTTACCCATGCAGTTCGCTGCCACATACGCAGCGGCAAGCTCCGATCCTCTACTCAAACGCGCTTTGCTCCCAGGAGAGACAAATGGCTCAGTATCAAGACGACATCAAGGCAGTTGCTGGTTTGAAGGAGAAACACGGCAGCGCGTGGGACGCCATCAATCCCGAGTACGCCGCTCGCATGCGGGCCCAGAACCGGTTCAAGACGGGCCTGGATATCGCCAAGTACACTGCCAAGATCATGCGCGCCGACATGGCCGCCTATGATGCCGATCCGTCGAAGTACACCCAGTCGCTCGGCTGCTGGCACGGCTTTATCGGCCAGCAGAAGATGATCTCCATCAAGAAGCACTTCAACAACAACACCGACCGCCGCTACCTGTATCTGTCGGGCTGGATGGTCGCCGCACTGCGCTCGGAGTTCGGCCCGCTGCCGGACCAGTCGATGCACGAGAAGACCTCGGTCAGCGCCCTGATCCGCGAGCTGTACACCTTCCTGCGCCAGGCCGACGCCCGTGAACTGGGCGGCCTGTTCCGCGAACTGGACGCCGCCAAGGACGCCACCGCCAAGGCTGCCATCCAGTCGAAGATCGACAACCACGTCACCCACGTGGTGCCCATCATCGCTGACATCGACGCGGGCTTCGGCAACGCCGAGGCCACCTACCTGCTGGCCAAACAGTTCATCGAAGCCGGCGCCTGCTGCATCCAGATCGAAAACCAGGTGTCCGACGAGAAGCAGTGCGGCCACCAGGACGGCAAGGTCACCGTGCCGCACGAAGACTTCCTGGCCAAGGTTCGCGCAGTCCGCTACGCCTTCCTGGAACTGGGCGTGGACGACGGCATCATCGTGACGCGCACCGACTCGCTGGGCGCCGGCCTGACCAAGCAGATCGCCGTGACCCACACGCCGGGCGACCTGGGCGACCAGTACAACTCGTTCCTCGACTGCGACGAAGTCTCGGCCGACACGCTGGGCAACGGTGACATCGTCATCAAGCAGAACGGCAAGCTGATGCGCCCGAAGCGCCTGCCGAGCAACCTGTTCCAGTTCCGCGCCGGTACGGGTGAGGCACGCTGCGTGCTGGATTGCATCACCTCGCTGCAGAACGGCGCCGATCTGCTGTGGATCGAAACCGAAAAGCCGCATATCGCCCAGATCGCCGGCATGGTCAACGAGATCCGCAAGGTCATCCCGAACGCCAAGCTGGTGTACAACAACAGCCCGTCGTTCAACTGGACCCTGAACTTCCGTCAGCAAGCGTATGACGCCATGAAGGCAGCAGGCAAGGATGTATCGGCCTACGAGCGTGCCCAGCTGATGAGCGTGGAATACGACGACACCGAACTGGCCAAGATCGCCGACGAGAAGATCCGCACCTTCCAGGCCGACGCATCGCGTGAAGCCGGTATCTTCCACCACCTGATCACGCTGCCGACGTACCACACCGCCGCGCTGTCGACCGACAACCTGGCCAAGGAATACTTCGGCGACCAGGGCATGCTCGGTTATGTGGCTGGCGTGCAGCGCAAGGAAATCCGTCAGGGCATCGCCTGCGTCAAGCACCAGAACATGTCGGGCTCGGACATCGGCGACGACCACAAGGAATACTTCAGCGGCGAAGCGGCCCTGAAGGCAGCGGGTAAAGACAACACGATGAACCAGTTCTGATATCGGTTCATCGCCCAAAGCAAAACGCCAACCCGCAAGGGTTGGCGTTTTTTTTTGCGAGACACCGGAGCAGTGAGCCGGTTGTCGCCTCCTGGTCTAGGGATAAATGGTTTCGCCGCGATTGAGCATGCCGATGAACTCTTCGATCTTGCGCACTCGTGTTGCGGGCTTTTTGGCATTCTGTATCCGAAACAGGATAGCGTAGCGGTTACGGCCGTTCAGCGTGGCAAAGAAAGCGCTGGCCTTGGGATTGGCATCCAGTGCCGCCTGCAGGTCATCCGGAACGACCGAGTTGCTCGCCGACGTATAGGCAGCCTCCCAGCGGCCATCCTTCTTGGCATTCTCGATTTCTCGCATGCCAGAAGGAAACATTCTGCCTGCAGCGATCAGCGCTTCGGCCCGGTCTTTGTTGAGCTTGGACCAGATACTTCTTGCGGAACGTCGAGTGAAGCGTTGCAACCAGTATTCTTCACTTTCAGCCTTTTTTTGACCATCGATCCAGCCATGACAAAGGGCACCTTCCAGTGCCTGTTCGTAAGTCAAGGTTGTCTGCCCCGCCCCCTTTTTGGCAAGGCGCATCCATATCCCGGCCGAGGTACCGCCGTTTTGCGTCAACCAGTGTTCCCATTCATTCTGGTCAAGGAATGTCAGACGAGGCTCAGTCATGGAGGATTCAAATGGTTGCATTCAGGCAGCAAGGCCCTGTCTTTCACTGCGATGCCTGCCCGGCGTATGCCCAACCGGTTCCTTGCCACCGTGAGCGCCTGAGACCAGAGCTTCTCACAACATTGGCTTGGACTGAAGCTTCACCGCCCCGCATGCGATGAAGGCATCCGACCACCCACTTCGGTCGAACAGCCACAGCGACGCGTATGCCGAACCGCCCGGTATTGTGAGCCTGACCGGACGCGCGCCTTCGCCAATGGCGCAGAAAGCGATGGCATGCGTGGAACGCGTGGCGCGCGAGCTGGCGGAAGCAGCGGTCGCGAATGGATAGCGACCGCGTCGGCGCCAATGCGGCGTTTGCCGGGAAAGATTACCGCCCGGCTTTCAGAGACCAGCCTCCACACGGCTGACCACCGGCGGCTTCCACGTACCGTCCAGCGCCTCGGGCTTGGGCAGGTACAGCCGCAGATTCATCGTGAAGTTGCCTGCGGCCGGCGCGGGCAGCCAGTTGGATTCACCACCCTTGGGCGGGTCGCGCTGGATGACCAGATCGAGCGAGCCATCGGCGTTGTACTTGAGCGGATCGCGATCGCCGATGGCGAAGCGGTTGATCGGATTGGCCGTGAAAAACTGGCGATCGTTGTACATCGTCAGCGACCAGAAGGCGCGCGCAGGCGGCAGCCGTTCCTTGTCGAAGTGGATCACGTACTTCGCGCCACTGTCGAAGGGCTTGCCATCGACATCTGTCATCGCAATGGGATAGATGGCATCCTCGACCGTGTTCGCCCCCAGCCCTACGAAGGCGATCATCGCGCGCCGGAGGTAGTCGGTACCGTAGGTGCCAATCGGATTGCCGATCGTCCGCCAGCCGTTGCTCACGACACCGGCCCGGGGCAGCGCTTCGGCAATCTGCTTGCGCGCGGTGGCCGGGGCGTCCCGCAGCGCGGCCTGCACTTCCGGCGCCTGTCGGTTCAGGTTGAAGGCTTGACCGGGCACCAGCCCCACATGGGCGATGCGATCAAGCATTGGATAGTCGTTTGCGTGCGGCGGATTGTTCTTCATCAGCTCGGCGAACATCGCGAAGTAGCTCGCGGCGTCCATCTTTGCCACCTGCTCCACCGGCGCGCCCATGTCCTGCTGTGGATTCTTCCTGCCCGCGGGCGGCGCGTATCCCGGCTTTCCCCAGGCGCTGAGCGGCGTGGCCCTGAGGCCGGCCTGAAACTTATGCACGGCGGCATAGTCGGCAACGCCGTTGGTCTGCGTGCGGCCGATCATCCAGCCCACGGCGGTCGGCGAGACATACGGAGTCACACCCGCCGGCAGCTTGCCATGCCAGCGCGGCCCCACAATGGCGATCTGCTGCGAACCGTTGCCCGTGGTGCGCGTACCGGGAGAGGTAAAGACGTCCGTCCACATGTCGAGCACCGGCAGCAGATAGTAGCGGCCACCGGAATCCGGCACGGTGAGGATCAGCGGCTCGCGCGTGACGTCGAACCAGAGCGCCGAGTACAGGGTGTCTGCATTCGGGCGAACCACCGTGTCGAACTTCTCGTCAGGGAACTCCGCGACATGCGCGAACTGGTTGATCGGCGCGCGGATTCCGCCCTTGGGATCCGACGCATCGACGTTCGTGGAAACGCGGCGCGTGACTTCCATCAGCACCATCGGATAGGCATAGATATAAGCCTCCGTGGCGATCTTCTGTACATCGGTGGCGCTGGGCGAAGCCGCGCCTGCGCTTGCCTGAACCACGGCTGTGCCAAGCAGCGCGACCAGAATGCGCCGAAGCCCTTGTTTGCGAGCCCATGCAATCATGTCTCCTCCTCGTTTTTTCCATGGCGTTGCGACTCAATTCGCGAACGGCCAATGCCTGATGCGTTTCCAGTACGGATTGTTCCCGCAGATCAGCCTTCGAACGTAGACAAGTCCTTGGGCCTGATACCGTGGGCCTTGCAGTAGTTGAGGTAGCGATCCATCGAGGTCTTCCAGTTTTCGACCGCGATGATGTTGTCCTTGTCGTCGAGGTATAGCAGTTCACCGGCCACGATGTTGAACGTGATGATGTCGGGGCCTTCGGCATAAGCCGACTGCGGCGTGTGCCGCGTGGAAGCCGTCTCGTAGACGACACTGCCCGCATGCGCGACCCAGTCGTGCTCCTTGTAGCGCCAGCTTCCCTGAACGGTGTAGACGATCACCGTACCGGTGTGATGATGGCGCGGCATTTCCATGCCGGCGGGCGCCTTCAGCAGCGTAATGGTTTCGCCGCGTACCGGATCGATCTTGAAGTACTTGACCATCACGTCGTTGCTGTACGGCGCAAAGGGCATCCACGGGGTGTCGTTGCCGTCCAGGCAACCGGTGTTGATGGATTCGAACAACATGGACTGTCTCCTGTTATGTCGCCGGCTCCGAGACGGATTCGGCTTTGGCAGGTACCCATTCTGGCGAGCCGGCCCGCCTCCGGACTTGTCATTTCCAGACAGCGATCTATCATTTTCAGACAATGACCAGTGCCCCGTTGTGCCCCCTCCTTCGAACATGAAAGCCGCCATCCGCCCCCTGATTCCGGCCCGCTATTTTCTGCTGATGGCCGACTGCCTGAAGTCCGCCGGCACTTCGCTGCACGAACTGGCGAGCGCGGCCGGCATTGAT
Organism: Cupriavidus sp. C1SS-2L; assembly: GCF_057073735.1. Classification (NCBI taxonomy): domain Bacteria; kingdom Pseudomonadati; phylum Pseudomonadota; class Betaproteobacteria; order Burkholderiales; family Burkholderiaceae; genus Cupriavidus; species Cupriavidus sp. C1SS-2L. Next base: position 417,844 of record NZ_CP172708.1, on the reverse strand, counting down.
CCCGACCGGTTCAGGGAAACGGATTTCGGGCTCACTACCCAGCAGATCGATGGCTTGCTGGCAGAAGCGCTGCGCCTGACCGGGCGGACCGACATCGGCTTCGAGTGGGGTCGCCGCCTCAAGCTGAATTCGCACGACATCCTGGGGTATGCCATGCTTTCCTGCCCCACCCTGGACCAGTTGCTGCGGCTGTGTTCGCGCTACTACAAGCTGCTGACGCCAATGTTCAGGATGAGTTATCAGCGCACTGGCGATCACGCCGAGGTCATCTTCCGGCCGGCGCTGCCGATGGCCAGTGCAACGCTGAACCTGCTTCAGGAGGCGATTGCCGTTTCGACGCATCTGCAATGCAAGTCGCTGTTGCAGAACCCCTCATCGGTCTACGACATTTACCTGTCGATGGAGCCGCCACCGCACGCGGCACGTTATCGCGAACTGGCGCCCGCGCGCGTGCACTTCGCCGCATCGCCGCTGCCCGAAATCCGCATGGTGGCCGACACGTGGAGCCTGGACGCGGCGCTGCCGATGGCCGACGTGCATGCGGTCCGCATGGCCGAGGAACGATGCCGTGCTCTGCTGCAACGCCACAGCGAGCAGGGCAACTGGGCCGAGTGGGTGGTCATGATGCTGAACGAAGCGGAGGACAGCCAGCCTACGCTGGAAGAACTTGCCGGCCTGCTCGGCATTTCGGCGCGCACGCTGGACCGTTACCTGAAGAAGGAGGAAAGCAGCTTCCGCGACCTCGCCATTACGGTGCGCAATCGCCGCGCGCGGAGCTTGCTGCTCGAAGGGGAGCTGCCGGTTTCGCAGATCGCTTACCGCCTCGGGTTCACCGATGTCGCCAATTTCAGCCGGGCCTTTCGCCGGGCCAATGGCGTCAGTCCGTCCGATTTTCGCGGTAGTGGCGAAGCGGGTCGGTGACGGGAGCAGCTGTGGGGCAGCTGTGGGCCGGGCGCTTCAATCCGCCCCCACGCCTGCACTCCCATGCAACGCCGCGATCTCCTGCAGATCCAGATCGTATTCAAGATGACGCAGCAGTTCGTCATGAAGCTGCCCCGCACGATGCATCTGCAGCAACTCCTCCCGCGCTGCGGCAAGGCCCGCCAGGATCACACCATAGTGGGAAGTGCGCTCTTCGTCGGGAATGATGTTGTCCTTGAAACTCTCGGTAATCTGCGCGCGGTAGTTGACCTGTTCCCATAGCCGCGGATGCCGCAGCGCACCGTCTGCGTCGAACACCAGCGGGCGGATCGCATCGCGCTGCACCGCTTCGAGACGGGCCCATGCCTGCGCTTCGGTCAGTTTACGGCCCGAGGCATCTTCGATGCGCCGGATATCCAGCAGGCGGATCAGCGGCCCAATGGTCGTGCCCTGCAACAGCACGGTGACGAGGATCACCGCGAACGATGCGACGAGGATCAGGTCGCGGCCCGGCATCTGCTCCGGAAGCGCCAGCGCAATGGCGAGGGTCACGACGCCGCGCATCCCGGCCCAGCTGACGATGGTGGCCGAACGCCAGTCCGCGCGAGCCTGACGGCGTACCACGCGCTGCCACGCCGACTTCAGCGCCTCCGACCCGAACACCCATGCGAAGCGCGAGAGCACGACCGAGACGATCACCATGCCAACCGGCAGGGCCAGCGACGCCATCACATCAGCGGTGCCACCGTGCCGCGCAATCACGCCGCGCAGCGATAGCCCGATCAGTATGAACACCAGCGCCTCGAGCAGGAACACCATGACCTGCCAGAACGCCGTGCCACGGATTCTTGTCGACGCCGAGAACACCTGGTGCTGGTGCCAGCCAAGGATCATGCCGGTGGTCACCGTCGCGATGACGCCGGAGACTTCCAGCCATTCGCCGACGATGTAGCTGACCCAGGAGGACAGTATGGCTGCGGTGATCAGAAGATATTCGTCGGCCAGCCGCCGCAGCACGCGCACCAGCGCAAAGCCGATGGCGATCCCCACGGCAACCCCGCCCAGTGCGAGCACGAAGAAATCCACGGTGGCATGTTCGAGGCTGAACGCACCGGTCAGCGCGGCCGCGACGGCGAAGCGGTAGAGCACCAGCCCGGTTGCGTCATTGAGCAGGCTTTCGCCCTCCAGCAAGGTCATGAGCCGCCGCGGCAGCGCGACCCGCTCGAGCACGGCCTTGGCCGCGACGGCGTCGGGCGGCGACACGATCGCGCCGAGCGCAAAGCACGCCGCCCACGGCAGGCCCGGAACCACCATGTGGACGGCCACGCCAACGACCAGCGTCGTGAACAACACGGCTCCGATCGCCAGCATCAGGATGCCGCTGAGATTGCGCCGGAACTCGTCCCACACTGAAAAGTACGCGCCGTCCGTCAGCAGCGGCGGCAGGAAGACCAGCAACACCAGGTCCGGACTGAGCTCGACCGCCGGCAGGCCCGGCACGAATGCCATGGCAATGCCACCGACCAGAAAGGCCGCCGCCGGCGGCAGCCGCAGCTTTGCCGCCAGCAACTCCAGCGCGATGATGGCGATCAGTGACAGCAGTACCAGCTTGAATGCCAGGACAGGCGACATGCACCACCCCTGAAGTTTGGCGTTGCAGCGATTATTACCAGGGGTGGTTCAACGCGTCGAGCCGGTAGCTCGCCATGCAGGAAGGTTCGATCGGCGGTCAGGCCGGAGGAGGCTCGCCTGCGGCAACCGTCACCCCACACTCCTGCGCCACGGCAAGCAGTTTCTCGATATCAGGGGGACCCGGCGGGATTTCCTCGTCGAGCCGGGTGAAGAGACGCGATGCCCGACCATTGTGGCTCGTGACGGAAATCATCTCGCCACCGCCCGCACCGAAGCGGAAGTGATGCACAGTGCCCGCCGGCACATGCACGAACGTGCCGGCCGTGGCCGTGATGACCTGGTCGTCGTAACCGATGTCGATCGTGCCGCGCGTGATGTAGAACGACTCGTCCCAGTCGTGGCTGTGCGGCGGCGGTCCGCTGCCCTCTTCGCCCTGCTGCAGGAACACCTCATACCCTTGGGTGGCGGTATTCGGCGCCAGCACCGTAATCTTTTCACCTACCACATTGAGCGCGCGCGCCTGCGCGTCGGGAGTCACTGCGAACGGTTGCGGCTTCATCGTTGGCTCCATCCCACAGCGCAGGCTCGTCCGGGCCCGCGCTGTGCAGGGAAGTGACCCCAGGCGCCGTCGGTGCGCCCGGTGCCAGCACCCGCGTTGCATGCCGACGGCGGGACGTTGCTGATCCTCGATCCAAGATAGCAGACGCCCCCGCACGTTGCGCGGAGCGCCGATGGCTTACCAGTGGAATCCGGCGGCAAGGCTCGCGCCATACGTATTGCGCGCGGTGCTGCCGGTCAGCTTGTACACCCAGCGACCGCCCGGCGACATCACCGAGGCACCGATCGCCAGACCGCTCTGGCCACGGTAAGTCGCACCGCCAAGGGCAATCATGCTCTTGCCCGGAATGGTCGCCTGCGGCAGTCCGGCCATGGCCATGGCGGCCGCCGTGCCCGCGTGAGCTTCGCGGCTCAGGGCGTCGACGCGTTGGTCGGTGTAGCTGTTGGCCTGGCTGACGGCCTGCCGGCCGGCCTCGTTGGCGTAATCGCGCAGTTGCCCAAGGTTGACCGCATCGGTGTCTTGCGTCGCGGCCGCCACGTTCGTGATCTGGCGCTCGGCGCCGGCCGCGCCCACCGACACCGTATTGGCGCGGTCCGCTACCGAATTGGTGCCGATCGCCACGCTGCCCTGGGCCGTTGCCTGCGCATTTGCGCCGAGTGCCGCGGAGTCACTGGCCATCGCCTGCGCGTTCGCACCGATCGCGACGCTGTTGGTGGCCTGTGCCTGCGCGTTAGCACCGGCCGCTACGCCCAGTGTGCCGGCGGCGACGACCGCGGCATCGCTGCCATCGAGCTTGCCGTCCGCGTGGAAATAGGCATTTTCCGAAGCGCCACCACCACCCTGTTGCCCCATGCTGGTGATGCGTCCGTCAAGATTGCTCAGTGCAGAACCGACGTCATTGAACGTGCCGCCGCCGAGCGTGTAGCTCGGCGCGATGACCGAGCCATCGGCGGCAACACCCGCTCCGCCGCCGAGCGCCGCGAGTCCGCCCTTGAGCTGGCTCACGTTGACGGCGTCCTGGTCGCCGGTGCCCGCGCCAAGCATGCTGATTCTCGTGCCTTGCATGTTCACGCCGTCAAAGAAGGTTGCAGCCTTCCAGACATCGAGGTAGCCACCAATCGATAGGGAATCCACCTCACCGTTAATGTTTATGTTCGGGTACATAACGATGTTTTGCCCCGGATTTCCAGCGCTGGACGGCCCCGGCCCCCACTCAGGAGCCACGCAACCGCTGCCGCCGTCGGCACCCATCGCCACCTGACCCGGTTCAATTTTTGAACAGATCGTGCCCCCACCCGAAAACTGATAATTGTCGATGACCACGCTGGCATTCGACTCCGCCATGCCAAACGCCAGCGTCGATACGGCAACCAGTCCTTTCGAAACCCGGGATAAGCCGCTGATCAAAATGTGCCCGGAACCGCAGCTCCCGTTCTTATGACTTCTCATAAAGATATCTCCCTGAAAAAATTCCCATTAATCCGTTGTTTCATTTCTTTTTGCTCCGCACCTTGCAGAGCAATGGGAATTATTCGTTTCGATCCAAGAAGATAGATTCATCATTCCCCGAATCCGCCTTCAGAATCTTCCAGATATCAATAAGAAAATTCCGTATGACATCAGAATCTCCAAGCAAAGTAGCTTGAGAACCGATGGTGGTTTTTTTCGTGCAGAATCTGAGCGAGATTTCACGGAAATCCATGTGCGAATGGTCCATTTCTGAATCATCCTGGTCTGCAATTCCAGTAGACGCCCCGCCGCACCAGCGCAAACGGGTATTCATTGAGCCAGATCATCAGTTGCCGCCTTCTGTTTGAGTAGCGTCCGAAATTCGTAACTCCGCGAGCCCTGTCGCCCTACGAACGATGCCTAGTGCTCGTGGACATCCATGGAGAATTCCGAATGCTGACTCGACGCGACTTACTCAGATCCATCCCTTCCGCCGCCCTGATGGCAATGGGCCCCGCTTTCCCGGCGCACGCAGATGGCGCCCTCGGGAAACTGCCCATCGCCGATCCGATGGAAGACTTGAAGACCATCCTCGAGGTCGTGCTTGCGGAGGTCCCTGTCGTCGGCGGCGCCGTGTCCGCGCTGGTCGGACTACTTTGGCCGGTTGAACCTGCGGACGTCTGGGAGGAAATCAGGCAGAAGGTCGAAGCCCTGATCCAGCAGAAGATCAATGACGCGGTCTACAGCTTGCTGAAGAGCAAGCTCGACGGCATTGGCAACACGCTGAAGCTGTACCTGAACGCGGCGGCGACCGGCGACACATCAAACATGCGTATGCAGTTCATCGCCACCAACACCCAGATGACGCTGGCGGCATCGGAATTCCGCAACCCGGATTTCCAATGGGTACTGGCCCCGTTGTTCGCCATCTTCTCCCAGCTGCATGCCGTGCTGCTGCGCGACTGCGTGCTGCATGGCAGGGACTGGGGATGGAACACCGCGACCTACGAGGGCTATGTCAGGCTCGCGAGCGATACGATCAACGAGTACCACGCCTATCTGGACGCCGTCGTCAGGAAGGAGCAGGACCGGCTGGCACCGGCCGCGCCCACGAGCCCGGGCAAGCACTACACCGCCATCTACAACTACTGGCAATCCTTTTCGCAGAAGAAGCAGGTCCTGTTCGGCGACTACATGCTGCTGCTGAACGCCCTGGACCCGATCCGGAACCCCGGTCAGGTAAAGACCATCCCGTTTCCCGATGTGTTCAGCGCCGCCTATGGCACGGCGGATGACTGGGATGCCACGTGCCGCGCCTGGGCCGGTGCCGTCGCGACACCGTTCAGCCTGCCCGCCGCCAACATCTCCGAAATCTATATCGAGCTGTTCAACTTCACGCCCCGGATCGTCGACGTCAGCTATCCGGCCGGGAGCGGGCCGAAGGTGTGGGGCGGCAACCGGCAGGACCGCACCGGCATCATCGCGGATCGAGTGAGTGGCGTGGAGCAAAAAACGATCAGCATTCCGCGGTCCACGGACGGCAAGACATTCAACATCGCGGGCGCATCGATCCGAGCCGGCAGTATTCCAACCGCGGTATCGCTGGTCATGGACGACGGCAAATCGATTGCGCTCTGGGACCGCCGCGATCTCGGCGGCCAGCAGTTCTACGTGTCTGTTCCCGGCAGAAAGCTCACGACGCTAAACATGTGGTCGCGCAGCCGGTTCTATGACAATGACCTTGGCTGCATCATCTTCGGCTTCAGCCGCGATCCGAGCGATATCCCGCCTGCTGTCAGGGAGGCGCTCTACGTCACCGCGATCCAGCCGCCCAGTGTCGGGCCGAGGTTCCTGCCATCGACAGTGTCGCGCGATGCACAGTACAAGCGCGATCGCTTCTGGCAGCAAGTACGCAGCGCCAGACCAGCCCAATAACAAGAACGTCGACGTACCAGCAACCGCTCGAACAAAAACGCCCGGCTCGCAAGCCGGGCGTGTCTGATAGCGTCATGATTCCGCTGTCAGTGGCTTGCCCCCTGCACGGCGCCAATGCCGGTCTCCGAACGCAGCTCCTGCGCCTCGAAACCTGCCATGTCGAGGCGTGCGCGTGCGGACTTGTCGGTCAGCGAGAAGATCCAGATGCCGACAAAGCCGATCGTCATCGAGAACAGCGCCGGAGAGGTGTACGGGAACGGCGCGTCCTTGAAGTGGAACACGTCGACCCACACGGCTTGCGACAGCACGGTGAGCACCACCGCCGACAGCAGGCCAAGGAAGCCGCCGATGGTCGCGCCGCGCGTGGTGCAGCCCTTCCACAGCACCGACATGAACAGCACCGGGAAGTTGGCCGACGCTGCCACAGCGAACGCGAGCGACACCATGAACGCGATGTTCTGCTTTTCAAACACGATGCCGAGCACCACCGCAACCATGCCGAGGATGATGGTCGTGATGCGCGATACGCGCAGCTCCATCGAGCTGGTCGCCTTGCCGTGCTTGAACACCGTGGCATAGAGGTCATGCGAGACCGCCGATGCGCCGGCGAGCGTCAGGCCCGCTACCACAGCAAGGATCGTCGCGAACGCCACGGCCGAGATAAAGCCAAGGAACACATTGCCGCCGACCGCGCTGGCCAGGTGCACCGCCGCCATGTTGACGCCGCCGAGCAGCTTGCCGCTGCCGTCCTGGAAGCTCGGGTTGGTGCTGACAAGCACGATCGCGCCGAAGCCGATGATGAAAGTCAGGATGTAGAAGTAGCCGATCCATGTGGTTGCCCAGAACACCGACTTGCGCGCTTCCTTTGCGTTGGGCACGGTGAAGAAGCGCATCAGGATGTGCGGCAGGCCCGCCGTGCCGAACATCAGCGCAATGCCGAACGAGATTGCCGAGATCGGGTCCTTGATGAAGTTGCCCGGACTCATGATCGATTCCTTCTTGGCGTGGACCTCGACCGCCTTCGCGAACAGCGCCTCGGGGCTGAAGTGGTACTGCGCCAGCACCATGAACGCCATGAACGTCGCGCCGCCGAGCAGCAGGCACGCCTTGATGATCTGCACCCACGTCGTGGCCGTCATGCCGCCGAACAGCACGTACACCATCATCAGCGCGCCGACGATCACCACCGCGATCCAGTATTCCAGGCCGAACAGCAGCTTGATGAGCTGGCCCGCACCGACCATCTGTGCGATCAGGTAGAACGCCACCACGACAAGCGTGCCCGATGCGGCGAATGCGCGGATCGGTCCCTGCTTGAATCGGTACGCCGCGACGTCGGCAAACGTGAAGCGGCCCAGATTGCGCAGGCGTTCGGCCATCAGGAACGTGATGACGGGCCAGCCGACCAGGAAGCCGATTGAATAGATCAGCCCGTCATAGCCATTGGCATAGACCGCCGCGGAGATGCCGAGGAACGAGGCCGCGGACATGAAATCGCCTGCGATGGCCAGGCCGTTCTGGAAGCCCGTGATGCCGCCACCGCCTGTATAGAAGGTCGCTGCGGAGGTGGTTCGCTTTGCGGCCCACTTGGTAATGAACAGCGTGCCGATCACGAATACCACGAACATGCCGATGGCAGTCCAGTTGGTCGGCTGCCGGACGGCCTGCCCGAGGTCTCCGCCCGCGGCCAGCGCGGCGGTGGAAAGCAGCAGCGCGCTGCCGGCAATGAAGGCATGGTTCGCTTTCATGCGACCTCCCGCTTGATCTGTTCGGTCAGCTCGTCATACGCGCGATTGGCGTGACGCACATAGAAGCCGGTGATGGCCACGGTGAAGAGAATCACGAACAGCCCGATCGGCATGCCCCACGTCATCACGCCGGCGCCGACCTTGGCGGCAAGGACTTCCTTGTCGAAGGCGATCAGCAGGACGTATCCGTAATAGATCACGAGCATCACCGCCGTCAGCGTCCATCCAAGGCGCGACCGCTTGTGCACGAGCTCGCGGTACCGCGGGTTCGCTTTCAGTCTTGCGACCAGTTCTTCATTCATTTGTGTCTCCTGCCAATCGTGCTACGGGATTGCCGATCGCTGGTGGTCTCAGCTCCGGACCGTGCACATAAGGTAAAGCCCGCCCCTTACCTGCTTCTTACACGGAGCACCGGGAGACACCGGGGAAAACACGTAGATGACCCGACATGGAGGACGAAAGCGCCACCGGCCGCCCCACGGAAGCAGCGAAGCCAGCACTCGGCCATGGCGTCAGTACCAGCGGCGCGAAGCCATCGACATAGACCGGAATGTCGCCCTTCACGACAGCCTGGATGGCCTGCGTCGTGCCGCTGAAGCTGACCTGCCGGAATTTGGTCTGCTGCGACTGGCCCATCATCTCGGCCGTTAGTGCGAATGATGGTGTCAGCAGAGGCGCCGTGCTGGCAGAAGGCACGATATCCAGGCCACTACCAGCCAGCCCGAACGTCCGCTACCACGTGTACTTCACCCCAACCCGCACCGCATATTGATAAAAACTCTGCGCGCCCCAAGCCCCGGACACATTGCTCCACCCGGTCCAGCGCTTGCCAAGATCCGCATTGACACCGAGCTTCAGCTCGTAGCGGTTGCTCGGGTACAAACTCCCGACCGGCAAATCATTGAACCGGATACTGCTGCTCACGCTCGTGTGCCACCAGTTGAGCGTCATGTACGGCTGCCATTTGCGAGCATCCTCGCGAACGTAGGTCCGATGCACCCGCGCGCCCAGCCGCGTGATCCAGCCGTGTGAATCGGCGCCGCCGATCTGCGTGCCGTTCTGTTCCGTGATGTCATCTTCGTTGTAGCCGACGTAGATCACCTGTCCCTGTGGTTCGAGGATCCAGTCATTGCGCAGCGGCGTGGCGTAGCCGACCTCGCCCGAGGCAGCCCAGCCACGCGCGTGGTAGCGCACGGTCGGCAGCAGGTCGCCCTCTACCCGGTTCGTGAACCATCCGTACTGAAGCCAGGAATCGACATAGGTGCCAAGTTTCTTCTCATCGTTCTGGTACCACGTGCCGTAGGCGCCGATGCTCCATCCTTCCACCTTGCCGCGTGCGGAGAACGGGTTGCCTTGCGCGCTCGCGTCGGAATCGGCCATGCCATAGCTGCCCATCAGCCCGAGGTGGCCGCGGTCCGATTCGCCGAACACATTCCATCTGGCGAGTTCGGTACCACCATGCAGCAGAAAGGAGTCGGTGCTGGTCTTGAAGACGCCATCCGCACTCCGGCTGCCTTCCCATTTTCCAACCACGCGCAGCCAGCCGGAGCGCGGCTTGTCGCCGGCGGGATCGAAGCCCTGCCCCTCGACATATTGTGGCTCGCCAAGCCGGTCATGCAGGCTGTGCACGAACATCTGCCCTGTCAGGCGCTGGTTGGCAAGATACGCCGCCACTTCAGGGCGAAACAGCGGCTCTGGCGGCGTCGGCGGCGCGGGCGGCGGCATTTGCATCGATCGCAGATACCAGGAGCCAGCCTGGCTACCGTCGACACCGCCCTGGAACAGCCGGTATTCATACGCACCAGCCACCGCGCGCCCGTCGAGCGTAAACGCGTTCGGGGCCGACGCGCCCGGCGCCGTGTTCAGGACCTCGACCACGCCGATCCCGTTGCCCTGAGTCACCGCACCGGCTCCGCCGACATTGTTGATGCGCAGGCGCGTAGGCCCGCCGGCGCCGGTGCTCGTCGCATCGACCACGAGGACATCTGACTTGCTGTTCGCAGCGCCTTCATTCAGTACCGTGTTGAGCTTCAGCACGCCGCCGTTGGAAATGAACACGCCAGCGCCGTCCTGACCGGCAGTCTGCCCGCCCGTGATGACCAGCACATTGCCCGCCACACGGGCCCCGCCCGTGAGGTCAAGCACGCCGCCGTTCGTGAAAGTGCGCACGCCGAGTATCTGGCCCTGCACCGCCCTACCCTGCGTGTGTGCATTGGCAGCCTGCCCGAACGGCAGGTAGGCGCCGGCCGCGTCGAAGCTGACAGTGGCCGCGGCGGGTGAAAGCAGCGTAGCGCCCGGCTGCGCGGCCAGCACGACGCTGCCGCTGTTCACGATGCTGTTCGCAGCGTTCGTCCCGAGGTTGCTGACCGCCACGGCCCACCTGTCGCGCGTACCGGTGCCAGTCGAGTCACTGAATGCGCGCAGGTTCCAGGTGCCGCCATTGGTCATCGTGACGGCGGAGCTTGCTGCCGTGACTGTCCCGGTAATCTGCCCACTGTTGCTCAATAGCAGGGTTCCAGCCGATCCGTTCGCATCGGCGCGTATCGCGACATCGCTCAGCGCGCCGACTGCGGAGGTATTGTCGATGGTCTGCGACGCTCCGGCGGTCTGTATGCCTGCACTCGACCCCCATCCGGCTGCGATGGACTGACTGTTGCGGATGTCGACCGTACCGCCGGCCGTCTGCGCATCAATGCCGGATGCATTGTCGCCTGACGCGGTCAATGCGCCGCTGTTGACGATGTGAATCGCTGCGGCGCCCGTGCCCTCGGCAAGAATGGCCTGGCTGGCGGTCGGCCCTGAAGTCTGTATAGCAGCGGTATTGGTGATGGTCTGCTCGCCGGTGAGCGAGCGCGTATGGATGCCCTGCTGACGGTCGCCGCGAGCGATCAACGCGCCGCCGTTGTCCACGGTCACCGTGCCCAGTCCCGTGCCATCGTAAGCATTGGCCGCCAGGATCGCCGCGCCAGAACCGTTGACATCGATTGTCGGGCCGGCGAACGATACGCGCACATTGCCCCCTTGGCTGACGCCCTGCAGGCCAAACGAGGCGACACCGCTGCCGTCACCCGAGCCGTTGTCCGAGTGCGTGACGATGGTGCCCTGTGCCGCGATGTCCACCGTGCCGGTGGCCGACCTTGCCGTGGCATAGATGCCGTTGGCATTGGAGTGGAATGTCTCGATGCGGTTGCCTGTGTAGTTCACCGAGACATTGCCGCCGGCTGTGTCCGCACGTATGCCGCCGGCGCCGAAGCCACGCACGGAGATGCCACCGCTGTACGCGACGGAGATGTCCCCTTGCTCGGCGCTGATGATGATGCCGGACCCGCGTTGCGACTGCACATTGCCCTGCACCGTGATATCGCCGGTACCGGTGACGTTCACCGCGCCGGCACCGCGCGCGATGATGTTGATGCCGCGCGAGCCATCTGCGTTTGCTGTGCTGCCCACGGCGATCGGCGCCCGGTTGTCGACCGTAATGGCGCCCGAACTGCTGTTCGCGTAGATCCCGTGCGCCGCCGGACCTGTCGTTGTAATAGCACCTTCGTTGCGGATCTCGATGCTGCCGGTGGTCGCCGTCGACCGGATACCGAAGCCGTTCAGACCGTCCGAGGTCAGCGCGCCGCTGTTGTGAACCAGCGTGGCGCCGCTGCTGCCCTCGGTAAGGATGCCGAACGCGTTGGTGGCAATCGCACGGACCATCGCCGCGGTATCGACGTTGATGGCACCGCTTCCCGAAGCCTTCGCGTGAATCCCCGCATGGTTGGCCGGCCCCGCCTCCACGCCGGGGTCGTCCGGGTCGGCAACGCCGTTGGTGTTGTCGACATTCAGTGTGATCCCGCCGGCGGCCTGCACCGTGACATTCCCGGCGCCGCTGGTGCGGGCCCTGAGGCCGCTGCCGCCCGCGGTGGAGATCGTCCCCGCGCCCTGATGGACGATGGTGGCGTCGCCGCCCCCGGATGCGTTGATGTCCAGGCCGTCGCGGTCGTTGCCCGACAGTGGGTTGTCGATGTTCAGCGTGGTGCCGGCATTGACGAGAATGCTCGACTGGCCGGATGTGTTGTTCAACACCGCAACGCCGTCGAGCGTACCGCTGCCTGCCATCGTGATGTTGCTGGTGCCACCGGCGAACGTAACGGTTGCAGAGCCGGTGCCGCCATTGACCTGCGCCTGCACACCGCTGACCGCTGTCGTGGCGCGGTTGGTGATGCTGGTGCCGGTGATCGATACCGAAGCGTTAGCCTGGGTTCCAGTCGCACGGATGCTTGCGAGGGATGCGTTGTCGATGGTTGTCCCGTCGGTCGTCGTGACGATCGCAGCCGTGCCCGCTGCGGGCGCGCAAACCGCGCCGGCCGTGCGAAGCCCGGAGAGCGTGCCGCAGGCCTGGCCATGGGCGTCGTCCATCGCGATGAAAAGCAGCGTGCCGGCGTGCGCGGCAAGGATGATGGAAGCGCGGATGGAAAGATGTGGACTGATGATCGCGCTTCGATTGATGGCCGCCCACAGCGGACGAAGCCGGAACGGCGGTGCACAGGTGCATGATCTGAACCGCGAGCAGCGCTGCATGGAATCTCCTGCCATCTGAGCGGGATCGCCATGACGTTGTCCTGCTTTGCCGCATCAGGCCTCTTCGTCTGGCGGGAACGCAGGCATTATCGAACCGGTCGGCAAAAACGCGTACTTAGAGGTTTTTCATGGCGATCTGCCGATTTCTTTGGATTCGTGACCCGTTTGGGTGGAGGGCTCTTGAGAGCAAGCGAGCGCGGGCGCATCGAAGCCGGCGGGACCAGTGAGCATGAACCATGTCGTCAGATCGAACCCGGGATAGCCCGACTCCGCCACGGTCTGCATGGCAATCAGCACTGGCCACCCTGCTGGAGCGGCACGCGCGCATGCAGACACCGGCCATCGATATGAGCAGTTTGCGGCCAGATGACCGGACGTGCCATTTCGAAAGTTGAAGGGTGTGCTGATCGATCGCCAACCGATGGCGCGCCGCCCCTTTGCGACAGCGGTGCAGAGCATGGTGGAAGGGCTCGGGCAGAAGGGTTGAAGCGGCGTCGCCCGTGTCCATCGGTGCGGCGATTGATGACATTCCCCTTCTTAAGAAGGGTTTCACCCACGCGTGTTCTGCGCGCTGCGCTGATCGCAGTACCACACCGTTGTTTCCGCGCAAATGTATCGGATGTCTATCACCAAAATTGGTGACGACCGGCATTTTGAAAATTTGTAGTATCGCCCCCGCTTCCATCACGGATTCATATGTTCCGGCCGAAGCATCAGTACGCAGCATTCCTATAACGGGGGGAAGAAAACAACCATGAAAATCAAACTGCTTGTGTCCACGCTTGCCGCAGCCGCGCTGAGCGCTTGCGGCGGCGGCTCCGACTCTCAGTCGTCCGCGCCTGCGACACCCACCACCAAGATCGCGGGCACGGCGGCAGTAGGCGCGGCGCTCGCCAACGCCACCGTGCAGGCCAAGTGCGCCTCGGGCAGCGGCAGCGCCACCACGGCTGCCGACGGCACCTTCACGATCGATATTCCGAACGCAAAGCGCCCGTGCGTGCTGAGCGTTTCCACGCCTGACGGCACCACCCTCCACTCGGTGGTCGAAGCCGGCTCCGGCACCACCGCAACGGCCAACATCACGCCGCTGACCGAGCTGATCACCGCCTCGATCGCCGGCAAGAGCACCGAAGAATTCTTTGCCAGCTTCGACGAGCAGGCCCAGGCGAAGCTGACCACCGACGGCGTCTCCACGGCACTCGACAACGTCAAGCTCATCTTGACCGGCACGATCGACCTGGGCGGCATCGACCCGCTGAAAGACACTCTGGTTGCCGCGCACGGCAATACGCCGGGCAACGCGCTGGACCAGAAGCTCGACACCCTTGGCGAAACGCTGAAGGCATCGCAAACCTCCATCGCCGATCTGTCGAGCGCGGTGGCGTCAAACACGGGCTCGGCCAGCGGCGTGCAGACCATCCTGCAACCGGCTTCGGCAACGTGCGCAGCGTTCCGCAGCGGCAAGGTGCAGAAGGTCGATCTCACCGGCAATACCGTCCAGCGTTTCACGGTCGATGCGGTCAAGCTGACGCGCACGAATGATTCCACGAGCGCGGTCGAGCAATTCCAGGCAAACGACAGCCAGGCCTGCCGCTTCGGCAATGACAACGCGCGGATGCTGGTCTCGAAGTCGGGCATTGCACTCGAGCGCCGTGCCGGTGCGTCCAGCCTCGTGATCCCCGACCAGACCATCCCCCTGAGCGAACTCGCCGGTGACTGGAACGCGCTCGCTTTCGAACGCGACGACAACAGCCCGTACTACGGCACGGGCCTGGTCAAATTCCGCATGGACAGCACCGGCAAGTTCACCAGCGGCGCGGATTGCAGCCTGAGCAGCTGCGACCAGTGGCCGGCAGCCGAACTGCCTTCGGCAGCGACGAATGCCGACGGTGGCTTCAATATCTCCGATCCGTCGGGAACGGCCCGCGCATTTGCCTTCAAGGGCGTCGATGGCCAACTGGCGATCGTCATCGTTCACGGCGCCGGCTTCATGCTCGCCACGCGGCCGAAGGCCTTCGCGCTGCCGGCAGTCGGGTCCGTCAGCAGCTATTGGGATGCCACGCTGAACGCAAGCGGCGTGACCAATATCGAAGACGGCTCCCACACCGTGACGGCAGTCGATACGGCGGCGAACACCTATACGCGTCAGAACACCACGGGCCGCATCGATACGTGGCAGAACGGCGTGCCGTCCGTCGGCCTGCGTTATCGCGCACCGGCAACGGGCATCAACGAGGCGGTGTCGATGAACCTGGCCAACTCCGGCATCAGCGTGGCCGTCAGCGTCAATCCGAGCAATGTGTTCTACAACATCTCGGTGGGTCGTCCGTAAGCTGGAAAATCAGTAGTTTTGACAGCCCCCTGCGAGAACGCGGGGGCTTTTGTTTTTTTTGCCTTCTGCGCGGAGAGGATCGCCAGCAAAAAGGCTCGTCAGCCAGCCTCCCGCCCGCCCGACCTGCCGACAACCTGTCGAAGAGTCAACCCTGCGAGGCCCACAAAAAGAAAAACCCCGCACCAGGCGGGGTTCTTCCATACCAATATCCGTTCGACCAAACTCAGAACGGAATATCGTCATCCATATCCTCAAACCCGTTCGACGGCGCCTGCTGCTGACGGCGTGCGCCGCCCTGCTGGCCACCGCCCTGACCACCGCCACCGCCTTGGCCGCGGCCACCGCCATAACCGCCACCCGACGATTCGCGGTTGTAGCCACCACCGCCGCCACCGCCGCCGTAGCCGCCTTCATCCCCGCCACCGCCGGCGCCCTGGCGTCCGCCCAGCATCTGCATCTGGTCAGCAACGATTTCGGTGCTGTACTTGTCCTGACCGCTCTGGTCCTGCCACTTGCGGGTGCGGATCTTCCCTTCGATGTAGACCGACGAACCCTTGCGCAGGTACTGGGCGGCGATTTCGGCCAGCTTGCCGAACATCGCGACGCGGTGCCACTCAGTGGCTTCCTTCATCTCGCCGGACTGCTTGTCCTTGTAGCGGTCGGTTGTCGCCAGGCGCAGGTTGGTCACTGCGTCGCCGCTCGGCATGTAGCGGGTTTCCGGGTCCGCGCCGAGATTCCCGACGAGAATGACTTTGTTGATCGATGCCATGAATGTTCTCCAAAAGCCACGCGCTGCACTGAAAAGCGTGGCATTGCTCAGTAAGTAGTAGTTTGAACCGGATTGCTGCAGGTGCGGCTACCGCATGGGTGACGACTGCAAAAACGACAACGTAAACGAATAACGCGCCCCCGGCCAGACAAGTCGGGAAGCGCGGTCATGCTAGGCCATATCCGGCCGGGATCTGTTGCAAAGTGATGCGGCTGGCGCAATTTCAGGCCGTGGACGGGGCACTGGATTGCCCCCTGGCCGGCGGCGGTTTCATGCTCCAGGCGATTATAAGCCAGACCAGAAGTACCACCGCGCACCCCACAAAAACAGCGCTGCGGCCTTCATGCTTGAGCAGCCAGCCGCCCACCACGCCGCCCAGGAACAGGCCCATCGCCTGCGTGGTGTTGTACACGCCGAGCGCCGCGCCGCGCGAAGCAGCTGCATAGCGCGAGACCAGCGAAGGCTGCATCGCCTCCAGCACGTTGAAGGCTACAAAGAAAAGCAGAAGCACACCCACGATGGGCCACAGCCCGTGCACAGCGGCGAACAGCAGCTGCACTGCCGTCATCAGGCCCACGGCACCGAGCAGTACGGGGCGCACGCGGCCATAGCGCTCCGCAGCCATCATTGGCCCGAGCATCAGTACGAATGACACCAGCACTACCGGCAGGTAGACCTTCCAGTGCTGATCCAACGGCATGCCGGCGTCGGACAGCATGGCCGGCACCACCATGAACATGGCGACCTGCGAGGCGTGCAGCGCAAGCACGCCGACGTTCAGACGGATCAGGTCGGGATTGAGCAGCACCTGGCGGAACGGCAAGCGCACCGGATGCGGCGGCGGCGGGCTAGGCACCACGAACAGCGTCACGCCGATTGCCACGAGGCCCAGTACCGACATCAGCGCGAAGATGCCCGGCATGCCGATGGCATGCAGCAGCGGCGAGGCGATCACGAGCGACAGCGCAAAAGTCAGGCCGATGCTGCCGCCGACCATGGCCATGGCCTTGGTGCGATGGCGCTCGCGCGTGAGATCTGCGATGCAGGCGGTAATGGCGGCGGAGATCGCGCCGGTACCCTGCAACGCGCGGCCCACGGTGATGCCCACCAGCGTATCGGAGAACGCGGCCACCAGGCCGCCGGCTACGAACAGCAGCAGCCCGGCCACCATGACCGGCTTGCGGCCAATGCGGTCCGACAGCCACCCGAGCGGGATGTGCAGGAAAGCCTGCATCAGGCCGTAGATGCCCATGGCCAGGCCGACGCGCTGGGCGTCATGGCCGTCGGGCAGCGCGCGTGCGTACTCGGCGAAGACCGGCAGGATCAGGAACAGGCCCAGCATGCGCAGCGCAAAAATGCTGGCCAGCGAGAGGCTCGCTCGCAACTCGGTGCGCGTCATGCGCTCGCGTTGCGGCACGGTCTTGGATTCGCCGGCAACGGCTGCATCTGGGGAAGAAGAGGGGATCGGCGACATGGCGATCGTGGAATGGGTCAGGCGGGCTGCCGGCGCAGACGGCAATGGCTGTTTCGATCGGCATCCGGGGCGGAAGTTGCCATCCCGGGCGACCAGGCAAGCGCGGCAATCGGCCCTTTGGCCCGGTTTGCTTCAGTGCGCTCCTGGCGCAGGCAACCCGGGAAACCGAAGTTCGGTATATTAACAGGTTTGCTTCTTCGCGCTTTCCGGGTCACCCGGCCTGACCATGCGGCCTAAGGATGGCGCATGAAGCACTGCATTTCAGTTTGGGATTTCCGTTAGACCGACCTGTCCATGCGCCTCGCGCCGACCGGCGGCCTGCCCGGCGACGACTTTTCGGCATATGGAAGAAATCAAGATCCGTGGGGCGCGCACCCACAACCTCAAGAACATCAATCTCGACCTGCCGCGCAACCGGCTGATCGTGATCACGGGCCTGTCGGGCTCGGGCAAGTCGTCGCTGGCGTTCGATACCCTCTACGCCGAAGGCCAGCGCCGGTACGTGGAATCGCTCTCGGCCTACGCGCGCCAGTTCCTGCAACTGATGGAAAAGCCGGACGTGGACCTGATCGAGGGCCTCTCGCCGGCCATCTCGATCGAGCAGAAGGCCACCAGCCACAACCCGCGCTCGACCGTCGGCACGGTGACCGAGATCCACGACTACCTGCGCCTGCTGTACGCGCGCGCCGGCACGCCCTACTGCCCCGACCACAACCTGCCGCTGCAGGCACAGAGCGTCTCGCAGATGGTGGACGCCGCGCTGGCGCTGCCCGAAGACACCAAGCTGATGATCCTGGCGCCGGTGGTGGCCGACCGCAAGGGCGAGCACTCCGACCTGTTCGACACCATGCAGGCGCAGGGTTTCGTGCGTTTCCGCATCCGCTCGGGCGGCGGCACCGCGCATGAAGCCGAGGCCAAGGTCTATGAAGTCGATGCGCTGCCCAAGCTGAAGAAGACGGAAAAGCACACCATCGAAGTCGTGGTCGACCGCGTCAAGGTTCGCGCGGACATCAAGCAGCGTCTGGCCGAATCGTTCGAGACCGCGCTGCGCCTGGCCGATGGCCGCGCCGTCGCGCTGGAACTCGACAGCGGCAAGGAGCACATGTTCAGCTCGCGCTTCGCGTGCCCGATCTGCTCGTACTCGCTGCAGGAACTGGAACCGCGCCTGTTCTCGTTCAACAATCCGATGGGCGCGTGCCCGAGCTGCGACGGCCTGGGCCAGATCACGTTTTTCGATCCGAAGCGTGTGGTGGCCTTCCCGAATCTGTCGCTCGCCTCTGGTGCGATCAAGGGCTGGGACCGGCGCAACCAGTTCTACTTCCAGATGCTGCAGAGCCTGGCGGCCTACTACGACTTCGACACCGAGACCGCGTTCGAAGACCTGCCGGCCAACGTCCAGCAAGTGGTGCTGCACGGCTCGGGCGAAGTCGAGATTCCGTTCACCTATATGAACGAACGCGGCCGCACCACGGTGCGCGAGCACGTGTTCGAAGGGATCATCCCGAACCTCGAACGCCGCTACCGCGAGACCGATTCGGTGGCCGTGCGCGAGGAGCTGGCCAAGTACCAGAACAACCAGCCCTGCCCCGCCTGCCAAGGCACGCGGCTGCGCACCGAGGCACGCCACGTCAAGATCGGCGAAGAGGATCAGGCTCGCGCCATTTTCGAGATCAACGGCTGGCCGCTGCGCGACACGCTGACGTATTTCCTGACGCTGGACATGCACGGCGCCAAGCGTGAAATCGGCGACAAGATCATCAAGGAAATTACCGCGCGGCTGAACTTCCTGAACAACGTGGGTCTCGATTACCTGTCGCTCGAACGCAGCGCCGATACGCTGTCGGGCGGCGAGGCGCAGCGCATCCGGCTGGCTTCGCAAATTGGCTCCGGCCTGACAGGCGTGATGTACGTGCTCGACGAGCCGTCGATCGGCCTGCACCAGCGCGACAACGATCGCCTGATCGGCACGCTCAAGCACCTGCGCGACATCGGCAACTCGGTGCTGGTAGTGGAACATGACGAGGACATGATCCGCGCGAGCGACTACGTGGTCGACATCGGCCCGGGCGCCGGCGTGCACGGCGGCATGATCGTGGCCGAGGGCACGCCAAGGCAGATCGAAGACTCGCCCGCGTCGTTGACGGGGCAGTATCTCTCCGGCCAGCGACGCATTGAAGTCCCGGGCAAGCGCGCTGCGCCCGACGATGAGCGCCTGCTGCGCATCGTCAATGCGAGCGGCAACAACCTGCGCAACGTCACGGCGGAGGTCCCGGTCGGGCTGCTGACCTGCATCACCGGCGTGTCGGGCTCGGGCAAGTCCACGCTGATCAACGACACGCTCTACCACGCGGTGGCGCGTCACTTGTACGGCTCCACGCCGGAGCCCGCCGCGCACGACCGCATCGAGGGGCTTGAGCATTTCGACAAGGTGATCAACGTCGACCAGAGCCCGATCGGCCGCACGCCGCGCTCGAACCCCGCCACGTACACAGGCCTGTTCACGCCGATCCGGGAACTGTTCGCGGGCGTGCCGTCGGCCAAGGAACGCGGCTACGATCCGGGCCGCTTCTCGTTCAACGTCAAGGGCGGGCGCTGCGAGTCCTGCCAGGGCGACGGCGTGCTCAAGGTCGAGATGCACTTCCTGCCCGACGTCTACGTGCCTTGCGACGTCTGCCACGGCAAGCGCTACAACCGCGAGACGCTCGAAGTCCTGTACAAGGGCAAGAACATCTCCGAAGTGCTGGACCTGACCGTCGAGCAGGCACATGAGTTCTTCAGCGCGGTGCCCGTCGTGCGCCGCAAGCTGCAGACGCTGCTGGATGTGGGCCTGGGCTATATCCGCCTTGGCCAGTCGGCCACCACGCTGTCGGGCGGCGAGGCGCAGCGCGTGAAGCTGTCGCTGGAGCTATCGAAGCGCGACACCGGCCGCACGCTCTACATCCTCGACGAGCCGACCACGGGCCTGCACTTTCATGACATCGAGCTGCTGCTTAAGGTCATCCACAAGCTGCGCGACCAGGGCAATACGGTGGTGATCATCGAGCACAACCTTGATGTGATCAAGACCGCGGACTGGCTGATCGATATGGGGCCCGAAGGTGGCGCTGGCGGTGGCCAGGTAATTGCGCGCGGAACGCCCGAGGATGTAGCGAAGAGCAAGGCGAGTTTTACGGGGAAATATCTCGCGCCGCTGCTCAAGCGCGCCTGAGCGCAGCAGCCCGAACGGCGCCGGCTTGCATTCGGTGCCGCACGGCCTACCATGAACGGCGAGGACGGCCACCACGGCCGTCGCCGCCTACACATGGAGGCCCGCCATGGAACTCCTGTCGGTACCGGTCACGAAGCCGGAAGCGACCAACTTCATCTTCGGCCAGTCGCACTTCATCAAGACCGTGGAGGACCTGCATGAGGTGCTGGTGGGCACCGTGCCCGGCATCCGCTTCGGGCTGGCGTTCTGCGAGGCCTCGGGCAAGCGATTGGTCCGCTGGTCAGGCACCGACGAGTCGCTGATTGACCTGGCGTGTGAAAACGCCCGCGCGGTCGGCGCGGGGCACTCCTTCTTCATCTTTCTTGGCGACGGATTCTTTCCCGTCAATGTGCTTGGCGCAGTGCGTGCCGTGCCCGAGGTCTGCCGGATCTACTGCGCCACCGCCAACCCGGCCGAGATCATCGTCGCGCAGACCGATAGCGGCCGCGCCGTGCTCGGCGTCGTAGATGGCGCATCGCCGCTCGGCATCGAGACGGATGCGGATATCAGCGAACGGCGCGAGTTGCTGAGGAAGTTCGGCTACAAACTGTAGCCGCTCACTGCCGCGCGGCGGTGCTCAACTGCTGCATGGGCGGCGTGCCGGAGGCATCGTCTTCCTTCATGCGGCTGCGGTTGAGCACGCCCGCCTGTTCGAGCACCGGATAAGCCGTCGCGCAAAACAGCGAGTTCAGGCGCTTCAGTTCGCTGATCACGTCGAGGTGCAGCGAACTGGTCTCCACGCTTTCGGCCGTCTGGATGGCCACGCGCTGCAGGTGCGTGCGCGCGTATTTCTGCTCGAGTTCGCGGAAGTTCGCCTTCTCGGCCATCAGCGTCTGTGCGCTCTTCAGGTCGCCGTTGAGAAACACCGACAGGCCGAGCCGCAGGTTCGACACGAGCCGCGCGTGCATCTCGGCAATCTCCTGCATGCCCGCTTCGGAGAACATCAGGTTGTGGGCGATCTTCTTTTCCTTGGCATCGACCAGTACGCGTTCGATGATGTCGCCCGCATGTTCGAGATTGATGGTCAGCGAGATGATCTCGGTCCAGCGCTGGCCGTCACGTTCGTCGAGCGCTTCCAGGCTGATGCGGGTCAGGTAGAGCTTGATCGCGGTGTAGAGGTCGTCGACCTCGTTGTCGATGCGGCAAGTGGCGGCAGCGAGCTTGGCATCGTTGGTGCGCAGCACGCGCAGCAGGTTGTCGAGCATCTGTTCGACGCGATCGCCGATGCGGAGCACTTCGCGCGCGGCGTTGGCCAATGCGAGCGTCGGCGTGGGCAGCGCGGCGGGGTCCAGGTGGCGCGGAGTAACCTGGCTTTCGCCGGTGTTGCGCCCGGGCAGCACCGCCTCGCAAAGACGCGCGAGCGGCGCGGTGGCGCCGAGCAACAGCACCGCGAGCGCGACATTGAACAGCAGATGGAAATTGACGATCAGGCGCTGCGGATCATGGTCGATCAGCGCGAGCAGATTCTCTGCCTCGCCAAGGAATGGCAACGCCACCACGCAGCCCAGCAGCCGCGACAGCAGGTTGCCGAGCGTCACGCGCTTGCCGGGCTGGTTGTTGCCCGAGGTCGTCAGCAATGCCGAAATGCCGGAGCCAAGGTTGGCCCCGAGCACGAGCGCCAGCGCCACATGGATCGACACCACGCCGGCCGAGGCCAGCGCCCCACAGAACAGCACTACGGCCAGGCTCGAATAGCACAGGATGGTCAGGAACGCGCCGATCAGCATGTCCAGCGCCGCATCGCCGGTCAGCGTGCCGAACAACACTTTGACGCCTGCGGCTTGCACCACAGGGCGCGTGGCGATCGAAATCAGTTCTAGCGCCAGCGTGATCAAGCCGAGGCCGATCAGCACGCGGCCGACGTGGCCGGGCTTGCTGCCCTTCCAGGTCAGATGGAGGATCACGCCGAGAAAGATCAGCAGCGGCGACAGCCACGACAGGTCCAGCGAAAAGACCTGCACCATGACAGCGGTGCCTACGTTGGCGCCGAGCATGATGGCCAGCGCCGGCGCCACGGCGATCAGGCCCTGTCCGACGAAAGAACTGACGATGACCGCGGTGGCGTTGCTGCTCTGGACGAGTCCCGTGACGCCAAGCCCGGCAAGGAAGGCGGTGAACCGGTTGGCGACGCTGGTCGAGAGTACGTGACGGAGATTGGCACCGTAGACGCGCAGGATGCCGACTTTGACGATGTTCGTGCCCCAGACAAGAAGGGCCACGCCGGAAAGAAGATGCAGAAGTACGCCCATTGCGCGTCCCTGTGTGACCGGTGACGAACACAGCTCGGAGGCTCCGCCCGGTCATCATGTTGTTGTCAATGGGCCATTATGCGCCCCGCATGTAACCGGGGCAACGCCAAGGGGCGCGGGCAGCACGCCCGCGCAGCGCTCAGGGAAGCGCCACCTTGATGCCGAGGCCGACGAAGATCGCGCCGGCCGCGCGGTCAAGCCAGCGCCCCGTGGTCGGCCGCTTGCGCAGCCATGCGCCGAGCCAGCCCGCGCACAGGCCGAACAGCGAGAACACCACGGCCGTCTGCAGCATGAACACCAGGCCCAGCAGCACGAACTGCAAGGCCGGGTGCGTGGCATCGGCATGCACGAACTGCGGCAGGAACACGAGGAAGAACAGCGTGACCTTGGGGTTCATCATGTTGCCGAGCACGCTCTGCCGGAACACCTTGCCAAGCGGCACCGCGGCCACGTCGGCGCCCTGTGCGAGTCCGCCCTTCGCACGCAGCGCCTGGATGCCGATCCAGATCAGGTAAGCCGCGCCGGCGTACTTGATCAGCTGGAACGCCAGCGGCGACGAGCGCAGCACCGCCGCGAGCCCGACCGCGGCAATCATCGTATGGAACAGGCAGCCGACGGCAAACCCGAGTGCTGCCACCACGCCTGCGCGGCGCCCCTGTGCCATGCCGCGCGCCAGCACTTGCAGGTTGTCCGGGCCGGGGGCCAGGGTGATGGCGATCGAGGTCACAAGGAACAGCAGCAGGTCGGGCATGAAAATCTCCGTCGGAAAGGATCAGGCAGCGCGCACGGGCATATTAGTGGCCATCGAACCGGCACACCGTGAACAGAGGCAAACCCGCATTCTGCAGCAGCTTCGAACCGCCCAGTTCGGGCAGGTCGACGATCGCCGCGCCTTCCACCACGGTGGCGCCCAGGCGCTCGAGCAGCTTGCGGCCGGCCATCATGGTGCCGCCGGTGGCGATCAGGTCGTCGATCAGCAGCACGCGGTCGCCGGGCTTGCAGGCGTCGGCGTGGATCTCGACCGTGGCGCTGCCGTATTCGAGCTCGTATTCCTCGGCCACGGTCTGGAATGGCAGCTTGCCCTTCTTGCGGATCGGCACGAAGCCGAGGTTCAGTTCGTACGCGACGATCGCGCCGAGAATGAAACCGCGCGCGTCGATGCCCGCGACCAGGTCGAGCTGCGCGTCCATGTAGCGGTGCACGAAGACGTCGATCAGCACGCGCAGCGTCTTGGGGTTCTGCAGCAGCGGCGTGATGTCGCGGAACTGCACGCCGGGCATGGGCCAGTCCGGCACGGTACGGATGCGGTCGCGCAGGTATCCGGTGACATCGCCGAGATCGGGGGACTGGATGAGGGAATCTGCCATGGAAATCTTGAAATGAAGGTTGCGCCACGCGCCGGCACATCGCATTGGCTGCGGTAACCGGCTACCACCCGGGCCGCGCGGGCCGCACGCAAAATGGCCCTGCCGGTGCCGCGCCTGGCCCGACGGGCCGGCCGGGCACCCGTAACCATACAGGAGACCGCGATGGCAAAGAAGATTCTGATGCTGGCAGGCGACTTCGCCGAAGACTACGAAACCATGGTTCCGTTCCAGGCGCTGCAGATGGTGGGCCACACCGTGCATGCGGTGTGCCCGGACAAGAAAGCAGGCGACAACTGCGCCACGGCCATCCACGACTTCGAAGGCGACCAGACCTACACCGAAAAGCGCGGCCACAATTTCACGCTGAACGCCACATTCGCCGAGGTCGACCCGGCCGCCTACGACGCGCTGGTCATCCCTGGCGGTCGCGCCCCGGAGTACCTGCGCCTGAATGCCCGAGTGCTGGAGATCGTGCAGCACTTTGCCAGCAACAACAAGCCGATCGCGGCGGTGTGCCACGGCGCCCAGTTGCTGGCCGCTGCCGGCGTGCTCGAAGGGCGGACCTGTTCGGCCTACCCCGCCTGTGCACCGGAAGTGAAGCTTGCGGGCGGCAAGTACGCCGATATCCCGGTCGACCAGGCCCACACCGACGGCAATCTCGTGACGGCGCCGGCGTGGCCCGCACATCCCGCATGGCTGGCCCAGTTCCTTGCCGTGCTGGGGACGCGGATCGTACATTAGAGGCTTCCGAACGCGGCGCGGCCGTTCCTGGCAGGCGCCGACAGCACGGGGGTTCCCATGTGTGAGATCTTCATCCGCGCTAATCCGCAGTCCTACGAGTGCCAGGCGCGGTCGCTGCGGCTGCATGGCGTTGCCACCAGCATCCGCCTCGAAAACCTGTTCTGGGAAGTACTCGAGGAACTCGCGCAACGCGACGGCATGACCGTCAACCAGCTCATCACGCGGCTGCATGACGAGCTCACCGTACATCGCGGCGACGCGGCCGTCGCTGGCAACTTCTCGTCTTTCCTCCGTGTGTGCTGCCTGCGCTACCTGATGCTGCAAGGCAAGGGGCGCATTCCCGCGGATACCAGCGTCGCGATCCGCTCTCTCGACGCCCGGTCTGTGCTGGACAACCTGCCGGCGTCGTGGGCGGAAGCGCCAGCCGGAGCGGCGCACTAGGGGACTCCAGCCAGATCAGTCGCTCAGGATCCGCGTCTCCGCCGCCTCCAGTGCCTCCGGCGTGCCACGCAGCACGATGATGTCGCCGACTTCGAGGATGGTGTCGGGCTCCGGATCGAAGGCGCGGATGCCACGGCGGCGAACGGCCGTGACTTCGGCGCCGATTCGCTCCAACCCCAACGCGCCCAAGCGGCGGCCGACGGCCGTCGCGGCCGGCTCGAGCGACACCGAATGCAGCCGCACGCTATCGCGCTCGACCATGTCCTCTTCATCGTCGCGGCCGTGAAAGTAGCCGCGCAGCAGGCTGTAGCGCGCATCGCGTGCTTCCTGCACGCCACGCAACACGTGACGCATGGGCACCCCGAGCAGCACCAGCGCATGCGAAGCCAGCATCAGGCTGCCCTCGATGATTTCCGGCACGACTTCGGTGGCACCCGCTTTCTGCAACGTGTCGAGTTCAGAATCGTCGACCGTGCGTACGATCACCGGCAACGCCGGCGCCAACTCCTGCACATGGTGCAGCACCTTGAGCGCTGACGGCGTGTTGGCATAGGTGATGATGACGGCGGCGGCGCGGTGGATACCGGCGGCAATCAGCGCCTCGCGACGCCCAGCGTCACCGTAGACCACGGTATCGCCCGCCGCGGCGGCATCGCGCACGCGGTCCGGATCAAGGTCGAGCGCCACGTAAGTGATGCTCTCGCGCTCGAGCATATGCGCCAGGTTCTGGCCGCTGCGCCCGTAACCGCAGATGATCGCGTGCTTCTCGGTCTGCAGGCTCTGCGCGGCGATACGCGTCATGTTCAGCGACTGCATCAGCCATTCGTTCGCCGCAAAGCGCAGCACAATGGCATCGCTGTACTGGATCAGGAACGGCGCGGCCAGCATCGAGAGCAGCATCGACGCCAGGATCACCTGGATCAGCACCGGGTCCACCAGGTTGAGGCCGTCAATCTGGTTGAGCAGCACGAAGCCGAATTCGCCGGCCTGCGCGAGCCCCAGGCCCGTGCGGATGGCCACGCCCTGGCGCGAGCCGAACAGGCGCGCCAGTACGGAGATCAGCAGCAGCTTGAACAGGATCGGCACCCCCAGCAGCACCAGCACCAGCCAGATGTGCTCGATCACCACCTGGATGTTGAGCAGCATGCCAATGGTCACGAAGAACAGCCCGAGCAGCACGTCGCGGAAGGGCTTGATGTCCTCTTCCACCTGGTGCCGGTAGGGCGTTTCCGAAATCAGCATGCCGGCCATGAACGCGCCCAGCGCCATCGACAGGCCCAGCCGCTCGGTCAGCGCAGCCATGCCAAGCGTGACCAGCAGCAGGTTCAGCATGAACAGTTCCTGCGAGCGCCGCGCCGCCACCACGTGGAACCAGCGGCTCATCAGGCGCTGTCCGAGGAAGAAGATCACACCGAGCGCCACCGCGATCTTCGCCGTGGCCATGCCGAGTGCAACCATCAGGTCACCGGGGTCGCGCGACAGCGCCGGGATCACGATCAGCAGCGGCACCACGGCCAGGTCCTGGAACAGCAACACGCTGATGATGTTGCGGCCATGCTCGCTTTCCAGCTCCACGCGCTCGGACAGCATCTTCGACACGATGGCCGTCGACGACATGGCCAGTGCCCCGCCAAGCGCCACGGAAGCCTGCCAGGACAACGGAAACAGCCAGTTGAACAGCCAGCTCGCCGGCACCACGGCCAGCATCGACAATACGACCTGCGAGCCGCCCAGCCCGAACACGAGCCGTTTCATGGCGCGAAGCTTGCTCAGGCTGAATTCCAGGCCAATCGAAAACATCAGGAAGACCACGCCGAACTCGGCCAGGTACTTGGTCTGGGCCGTGTCGCTGGCCAGGCCCAGCGCATGCGGGCCGATCAGGATGCCGACCGCCAGGTAGCCGAGCATGGGCGGCAGCTGGAGCATGCGGAACGCGACCACGCCGAATACGGCGGCAGCCAGCAGCACCAGGGTCAGTTCCAGCGGAGAATGCATCAGGCGGCTCAGGAAGAACCGTCAGGGCTGGCCGGCTGCGCCCCGGCACGGGCCCTGCCGGCGGAACACGGCAAGCGCGGCGCTTGCCGGGACGGCCCGGGCGTCGCCGCATTCGTTGGTATACTTCGACGCCATGATAGCCAATTTCGATGCGGATCGAGCACTCCGGCTCGCCCAAAGTACCCTCCAGATTGAAGCCGAAGCGGTCGCCGCACTTTCGGGGCGCCTGACCCCGGACTTCTCGCACGCGGTGCAGCTCGTCCTGCAGTGCACGGGACGCGTCGTGGTGTCGGGCATCGGCAAGTCAGGCCATATCGGCCGCAAGGTCGCGGCGACGCTGGCCTCGACCGGCACGCCGGCCTTCTTTGTCCATCCGGCCGAAGCCAGCCACGGCGACCTCGGCATGGTCACGCGCGATGACGTCCTGATCGCATTCTCCAATTCCGGGGAAACCGGCGAGCTGCTGTCGATCATCCCGATCGTCAAGCGCATCGGCGCGCGGCTGATCTCGGTCACCGGCAACCCGGAATCGAACCTGGCCAAGCTCGCAGACGCCCATCTCGATGCCGGCGTGGAAAAGGAAGCCTGCCCGCTGAACCTGGCGCCAACGGCCAGCACCACGGCGGCGCTGGCACTCGGCGACGCGCTCGCGGTCGCGGTGCTCGATGCGCGCGGCTTCGGCGAGGAAGACTTCGCGCGCTCGCACCCGGGCGGCGCGCTCGGCCGCAAGCTGCTGACCCACGTGCGCGATGTGATGCGCAGCGGCAATGCGGTGCCGGAGGTCCGCGAAAACACGCCGCTGGCCCAGGCGCTCATGGAAATCACGCGCAAGGGCATGGCCATGACCGCCGTGGTCGACTCTGACGGCAAGGCCATCGGCGTCTTCACCGACGGCGACCTGCGCCGCCTGCTGGAAACCCCGCGCGACTGGAAGACCGTGCCGATCGGCGATGTGATGCACCACAACCCGCACGTGGTGCACGAAGACCAGTTGGCCGTCGAAGCCGTGCAGGTCATGGAAGCCAACCGCATCAACCAGTTGCTGGTGGTCGACCATGACGGGCGCCTGGTGGGCGCGCTGCACATCCACGACCTGACCCGCGCCAAGGTCATCTGATCCACGGCGCGCACGCAAAGAGACCATGCAGGCCCTCCTGTCCTCCCTCACCGGGATCGTCTTGCGCCTGCTGCCATTGCTGCTGATGGCAGTGGTGGCAGGCAGCACGTTCTGGCTGGTGCAGATCAATTCGCAGCAGGAAGGCACCAAGGCGCCTGTCGTCCGCAAGCACGAGGCCGACTACTACATTGAGCGGTTCTCGGCCACCGAGCTGGCGCAGGACGGCGGCACCAAGGTGCGGTTCACCGGCGACAAGATGGTCCACTTCGACGACGACCAGACCTACGAAGTGACCCGTCCCGCCATGCGCGCCTATCAGCCTAACCGGCCGCCGGTGTCCGCGCGTGCCGACCTCGGCCGCATGAACGCCGAAGGCTCGGTCATCGACCTGTATGGCAATGGCTTCGTCGAACGCCAGCAGGGAGCGGATGCGGCCAAGGACCCGCTGCTGACGGCGGCGTCGAGCTACTTCCAGGTGCTGCTCAACGATGACATCGTCAAGACCGACAAGGCCGTCAAGCTCACGCGCGGCCCGTCGGTCATGACCGCCAACGGCCTGATCTTCAACAACGTTACCCGCGAAGTACAATTGCTGGGTAACGTACGGGGCACCATCATTACCGGTGCACCTGCCCGGACTCCGGGATCCTGACAACAACAGCCGCCCGCGCGCGACGGGGCGGCACCGCGGACCCGAGGTTCGCGCGAATTTCCGCCTTCCTGCGACCCTTTGCCAACATGATTGCCTCCCTGTCGACCTTGTCCCGCCGGCGCGCCGCCCCGGTGCTGCTGGCCGCAGCCGCCGTGCTTGCCGCGCTGGCGCCGCCGGCCGCCCATGCCGAACGCGCGGACCGGGACAAGCCACTGGTACTGGAAGCCGATAACGCCAGCTACGACGACGTCAAGCAGATCTACACGCTGACCGGCAATGTGGTCCTGACCAAGGGCACCATGGTGCTGAAGTCCGACGCCGCCGAGATCCGCACCGACCCCGAGGGCTACCAGTACGCGGTGGCCACGGCCAAGGGCGGCAAGCAGGCGTATATCCGCCAGAAGCGTGACGGCGTCGACGAGTACATGGACGGCTGGGGCGATCGCATCGAGTACGACGGCAAGCAGGAGCTGTCCAAGCTGATCGGCCACGCACGCATGGCGCGCCTGCAAGGTGCCAAGCTCGTCGACGAGATCCGCGGCGCGGTGCTGACCTATGACAGCCGCAATGAGTTCTATACCGCGGCCGGCGGGGGTGACAACACCTCGGCCGGCAACCCGTCTGGACGCGTGCGCGCGGTGCTCTCGCCGCGCCAGGAAGCGAGTGGTGCGGCCGCTGCCGCGCCGCTCGACCTGAAGCCGGCGCCCGCGCCGTCCAGCAAGCCCTGAATCCCGCGCGCGAGCGCACGACCGCCATCATGACCGATACCGCAACACTCGCCCCCACGCCCGCTTCCGCCGCCAACGACGTCCGTGCCGAGAGCAGCACGATGGTCGTGCGCCACCTGAAGAAGCGCTACGGGACGCGTACGGTGGTCAAGGACGTGTCGCTCGACGTGAAAAGCGGCGAGGTCGTGGGCCTGCTGGGTCCGAATGGCGCCGGCAAGACCACGTCGTTCTACATGATCGTCGGCCTGGTGGCGCTCGACGAGGGCGATATCGTGCTCGACGGGCAGCACATCAGCGGCCTGGCCATCCACGAACGCGCGCGCATGGGGCTTTCCTACCTGCCGCAGGAAGCGTCGGTGTTCCGCAAGCTGAATGTCGAAGAGAACATCCGCGCGGTGCTGGAGCTCCAGGTCGTGAACGGCAAGCCGCTGCCAAAGGCCGAGATCGACGCGCGGCTCGATACGCTGCTGGACGACCTGCAGATCGCCCACTTGCGCAACAACCCGGCGCTTTCGCTGTCGGGCGGCGAACGCCGCCGCGTTGAAATTGCGCGCGCGCTGGCATCGTCGCCGCGCTTCATCCTGCTGGACGAACCGTTCGCCGGCGTGGACCCGATCGCGGTCGGCGAAATCCAGCGCATCGTCAGCTTCCTGAAGGCACGCAATATCGGCGTGCTTATCACCGACCACAACGTGCGCGAGACGCTCGGCATCTGCGACCACGCGTACATCATCAGCGAAGGCACCGTGCTCGCGGCGGGCCAGCCTGAAGACATCATCGCGAACGAATCGGTGCGGCGCGTCTACCTGGGCGAGAATTTCCGCATGTGAAGCGGGGGTGGCACGCGGCCACCGGGAAAGAGACGATCAGGCGACACATGCGATAGCAATTTCCGTTCCAACATCGGAAAGATGCGCATAAAATAGGTCGCATGAAACCGTCGCTCCAGCTCCGCCTTTCGCAGCATCTGGCACTCACGCCGCAACTGCAGCAGTCGATCCGACTGCTGCAACTCTCAACGCTGGAACTGCAACAGGAAGTCGAGCAGGCGCTCACGGAGAACCCGCTGCTGGAGCGCGAAAACGACTGGATCGAAAGTCCGCTGCGCGTAGCGGCAGATGGCTCGGTCAACCTGCAAAGTGCCCCGGCTCCCGCTCCTGCCGAACCGCAGGGCAATGGCGAAGCGAATGCCGACAGCGCACGCGGCAGCGATGACGAGAACTACACCGACAGCGGCGGTGACGACTACGGCAGCGACTGGAGCCTCGACGATTTCGCGCGGCGCCCCCAGGGCGAGGACGACGAAAAGACGCCCATGCAGCTGCGCGATGCCGAGCCCACGCTGCGCGAACATCTGATGGAACAGCTCACGCCGCTGAAGATTTCGCTGCGCGACAAGGGGCTGGCGATCTTCCTGATCGAATCGCTCGATGACGACGGCTACCTGAGCACGTCGCTCGACGAGATCTGCTCGGAACTGCCCGAGGAACTCGAATTCGAAGTCGACGAAGTCCAGGCCATGCTCACGCTGCTGCAGAGCTTCGACCCGGCGGGCGTGGGCGCGCGCAATGCAGCCGAATGCCTGAGCCTGCAATTGCGCCGGCTGCAGCACCCGCAGCGCGAACTGGCGCTGTCGATCGTCCAGCATCATCTTGAATTGCTTGCGGTGCGCGACTACACGCGCCTGAAAAAAGCGCTGCAGGTGGACGAAGCGGCGCTAAAAGCCGCGCATGAACTGATCCGTTCGCTCGCGCCGTATCCCGGGCATGCGTACAGCCGGCCTGAAGCGGATTTCGTAGTGCCCGACGTGTTCGTGCGCAAGAGCGGCAGCGGCTGGATTGCACAGCTGAACCCGGATGTGATGCCCCGCCTGCGCATCAACGACATGTACGCGCAGATCCTGCGCGGAGCGAAGGGGGAATCCGGCGCTGCCGGGCTGCAGCAAAAGCTGCAGGAGGCACGTTGGCTGATCAAAAATATTCAGCAAAGGTTCGACACAATCCTGCGAGTTTCACAGGCAATTGTCGAACGTCAGAAGAACTTTTTCACGCACGGCGAAATCGCGATGCGCCCCTTGGTTTTGCGGGAGATTGCCGATACACTGGGATTACACGAGTCAACCATATCCCGGGTGACGACCAATAAATACATGGCAACGCCGATGGGTACTTTCGAACTGAAGTACTTCTTCGGTAGCCACGTGTCCACCGAAACCGGTGGCGCGGCTTCATCAACGGCGATCCGCGCCTTGATCAAGCAACTTATAGGAGCCGAAGACCCGAGGAGTCCTCTTTCCGACAGCCGAATTGCCGAATTGCTGGGTGAACAAGGCTTCGTTGTCGCGCGCCGTACCGTCGCCAAGTATCGCGAAGCCCTGAAGATCCCCGCTGTCAATCTCCGCAAGACTTTGTAGCCGAGTTGCACCGCCTGCCTGGTGCAGCTCTTTCAGAAGGAGAAGCGCTATGAACTTCAAGATCAGTGGACACCACCTGGACATCACGCCTCCGCTGCGTGAGTACGTGGAAACGAAGCTGGAGCGTATCGTCAGGCATTTCGATCAAGTCATTGGCGTTAGCGTGCTACTTTCAGTCGATAACCATAAGGAAAAGGACAGGCGGCAGTACGCGGAAATCAATCTGCACCTTCGGGGCAAGGACATCTTTGTTGAAGCCCATCACGAAGACCTGTATGCGGCCATCGACGCACTTGTCGACAAGCTGGACCGCCAGGTGCTTCGCTACAAGGATCGCGTGCAAGGCCACGACCGCGAAGCGGTCAAGTACCAGATGGCCGAAGCGCAACTACAGCAGCAATGATCATGCCTGCCGGTCGTAAGGCTGGCCGCTGAAAGGGACTGAGAAAAGCAAGCCGCGCCATGTAGCGCGGCTTTTTTGCGTCTGTTGGCGGCCATCCTGTGCAGGTTACTGGCATAGGTGTTCGCAACTGACGCGGCGCGGTGTATGCTCTCTAAGACATAGCCGGTAGCGACTCCTGTGCGCGCGCCCTATCCCGGTGCGGCGGCACGAGCACGGCACAGGGATACACAAGGCCCGACGCTGCGTTGCACAAGTCAGGGGAGACGCTGCTCTATAATGGCCAAACGCCTGGCAAACCATGGTATCGCCATAAAGCGGCCCGCAGCCTTGCACGGCCGAGCAGTCCCATCTGCCTGCTAACTGAAATCCTCGCATCGCCCATGAATCGTTTGGCCAAACTGCTGCCACCCGGCAACATCAACCTCGACGTCAGCGTCACCAGCAAGAAGCGTGTCTTCGAGCAAGCCGGGCTCCTCTTCGAGAACAACCATGGCGTGGCGCGGGCGACCGTGACCGACAACCTGTTTGCGCGCGAGTCGCTCGGTTCGACCGGCCTTGGCGCAGGCGTGGCCATTCCGCATGGGCGCATCAAGGGACTGAAGCAGCCGTTGGCCGCGTTCATGCGGTTGGCCGAGCCGATCCCTTTCGAATCACCCGACGGCAAACCCGTTTCGCTGCTGATCTTCCTGCTGGTGCCGGAACAGGCCACGCAGCAGCATCTCGAGATCCTCTCGGAAATCGCGCAGTTGCTGTCCGATCGCGACATGCGCGAAGGCCTCGCAACGCTGGCCACACCCGAAGAAGTGCATCAGCTACTGACACAGTGGCATCCCTGACCCTTCCCCTGGGCTGGCAACAGACCGGACGACCCTAAAGCCCGGCACTGCCCCCGCCCCGAAAGTCATACCGCATGGAACTCACCGGCGTCACCTCGCAGTCGATCTTCGACGACAACGCAGCCGACATCAAACTCTCGTGGGTGGCTGGCCTGGAAGGTGCGGACCGCGCCTTCGACGTGGAGTTTGCCCGCGAGGCCACCTCGGCCGCGGACCTCGTCGGCCACCTGAACCTGATCCACCCGAACCGGATCCAGGTCCTCGGCAAGCCCGAAATCACGTACTACCAGCGCCTGGACGACGAAACCCGCAAGCGCCAGATGGGCGAGCTGATCCTGCTGGAGCCGCCGTTCCTCGTTGTGGCCGACGGCATGGAGCCGCCGCCGGACCTGGAACTGCGCTGCACGCGTTCATCCACGCCACTGTTCACCACGCCGGTGTCGTCCGCAGCGGTAATCGACCACCTGCGGTTGTACCTGTCGCGCATTTCCGCGCCGCGCGTGACCATGCACGGCGTGTTTCTCGACATTCTCGGCATGGGCGTGCTGATCATGGGCGAGTCGGGCCTGGGCAAGAGCGAACTGGGCCTGGAACTGATTTCGCGCGGCCACGGACTGGTAGCCGACGATGCCGTGGATTTCGTGCGCCTTGGGCCGGATTTCATCGAAGGACGCTGCCCGCCGCTGCTCCAGAACCTGCTGGAAGTGCGCGGCCTGGGCCTGCTCGACATCAAGACCATCTTCGGTGAAACCGCCGTGCGTCGGAAAATGAAGATGAAGCTGGTCGTGCAGCTTGTGCGCCGCAACGACGGCGAATTCGAACGTCTGCCGCTCGATTCGCAGTACCTCGACGTACTTGGCCTGCCGATCCACATGGTCAAGATCCAGGTCGCGGCCGGCCGAAACCTCGCCGTGCTGGTCGAGGCTGCCGTGCGCAACACGATCCTGCGCCTGCGCGGCATCGACACGCTGCGCGACTTCATGGACCGCCAGCGCGCTGCCATGCAGGCCGACGCAGTTTCGCGCGGCCAGGGCCGCCTGCTCTGACCCGGCATCGCGACTCGCTTTCAATTGCTTACATCGACGTTGGCAAATCGGTCAACGCGGTGGGTACATGCTTCGTTTTGTGCTGTAATGGGCATCGAGCCCAGTCCGGAGCCGCTGCACCAGCCGTTGGCTGGCATTAGGTGGCCATGAAGTTTCCCACAGCCAGGAGAGCAAGCATGAAGAAACTGATCGCGATGTGTGTGCTGGTGACGCCGCTGCTGGCCACTGGCGCAATGGCACAGCCCGCACCCCAAACCACGCCTGCCGCGCCCGCCATGCCGGCTGCACCGGGCCCGGGAGACAAGGCTGTACCGGCATCGGCCACCAAGGCGCCCACCGCGCAGCAGCAGAAGATGAAGGACTGCAACGAGCAGGCTGGCGACAAGAAAGGCGACGATCGCAAGGCCTTCATGAAGCAATGCCTCTCGGCCAAGGGCGTGCAACCGACCAAGAGCCAGCAGGAAAAGATGTCGGCCTGCAGCAAGGAAGGCAAGGGCAAGAAGGGCGACGAGTACAAGGCGTACATGAAGGAATGCCTGTCGAAGTAAGCCTCAGCCCCCGCTGATGACATGGCGAACCGAGCGGTTCGCCATTTTTGTTTGCATCAGGGCGCTGTCATGACGAGGCCTTTGCCGGATGCTATCCTTCCGATGATATGCGCATCATTCTCATCACCGGCATCTCCGGCTCCGGCAAATCCGTCGCACTGAACGTGCTTGAAGATGCAGGCTTTTACTGCGTCGATAACCTGCCCGCTCAATTCATTCCCGACCTGGCTCGCTACCTCGCCAGCGAGGGTTACACGCATCTGGGCGTGGCCACCGACATCCGCAGCCGCGAATCGCTGGAACACCTGCCCGATACGGTCCGCGAACTGGCCGAAACGCACCAGGTCGAGGTCCTGTTCCTGACGGCCAGCACCGACGCGCTGGTGCAGCGCTACTCGGAAACGCGGCGCCGGCACCCGCTGTCGATCCTGACTGACGGCGTGCCTGGCTCTGACGGCGAACCGGCGTTCAACGACCGGGCCCTGATGGAAGCGATCGAGATGGAGCGCGAACTGCTCAGCCCGCTGGCCGAGTCCGCGCACCGCATTGACACCAGCAACGTGCGCACCAATACGCTGCGCAGCTGGATCAAGGAACTGATCCGCGAAGATAGCGAGCGTCTAACGCTGCTGTTCGAATCGTTCGGCTTCAAGCACGGCGTACCCAGCGATGCCGACCTCGTGTTCGACGTGCGCTCGTTGCCCAACCCGTACTACGACCTCGCGCTGCGCCCGCTGACCGGCCGCGACGGCCCCGTGATCGATTTCCTGCAGGCGCAGCCGATGGTGCTCGCCATGGCCGAAGACATCCGCGCCTATGTGGAAAAGTGGCTGCCGAGTTTCATTGCGGACAATCGCAGCTACCTGACCGTGGCGATCGGCTGCACCGGCGGACAGCACCGTTCGGTCTATATTGCGGAAAGGCTTGCCAACTATTTCCGGGCCCATGGTAATGTGCTGGTGAGACACCGCGAGCTCGCGCCGGCAACGTAGTCCGCTGCGCAGTCCGCCGGTGCCGCCAGGCATCTCTGACCCTGGCAGCCATGGCGGCCGCCGCATGCGATCTGGCGGCCGTTCCCTCGATTTAGCGGAATGGCAGCCATCGCATGTCCTCGACAGACCTTCTCCGTCACACCGTTCCCGCCGACGCAACGCCGCTGACGCTGGACGACCTCCCTCTCTTCCCTCTGCACACGGTGCTGTTTCCGGACGGCCGCCTGCCGCTGCGCGTGTTCGAGAAACGCTACGTCGACATGGTGCGCAACTGCCTGCGCGATGCGGCGCCGTTCGGCGTGTGCCTGATCGCCAGCGGCGAGGAAGTGGCACGCACAGGCCAGCAGACCGTGCCCGAATCGATCGGTTGCCTTGCCGAGATCGTCGACTGCAATATGGAGCAGCTTGGCGTGCTGCTGATCGAAACGCGCGGTCGCCAGCGTTTCCGTGTGATCGAGCACCGCACCCGCGATGACGGGCTGATCGTCGCCAGCGCTGAACTGCTACCCGCCGACATCATCGACTGCAAGCTCGAACTGCTGGGTGAATGCCTGTCGGTGCTGCGACGGATCGTCACGCGGCTGCATGCCGAGCAGCCTGACCGCATGCCGTTCGCCGAGCCCTATCAGTGGGACGACCCAAGCTGGGTCACCAACCGCCTGTGCGAACTGCTGCCCGTGCCGATGAAGGCCAAGCAGATGCTGATGGCGTTGCCCGACGCGGGCATGCGCATCGAGATCGTGCACCGCTACATGCGGCAGCACCACATGGTGTAGGGCTCGCTGCGCCCCTTTCGAGGTTCAGAACAGGCCGCCGCGGGCCTGCGTTTCGAGCAACTTGCGCACGGGCGCCGGCGTGCCGAGCGCATCGAGATCATCGAGCGAGATCCAGCGCTGCGCCGGTCCGTCGACCGGCTCGCGCAGCAACAGACCTTTCATGTCGACGCGGATGGCGCGGATCAGTAGACGGAAATGCGTGAAGACGTGGACCAGTTCGCCGGTCATGTCCGCGCGCGACGGTTCCCCAAACGCACGCGCGTAACCCAGCGCATCCTGCTCGGCGAGTTCCGCGTCGAACGGCACCGTGGCGACAGGCATCTCGGGCAGGCTCCACAGGCCGCCCCAGACGCCGCTGTCAGGCCGAAGCTGCAGCAGCACGTCGCGTCCGTGACGCACCATGACCATCACGGTGCTGCGCTCGGGCACCGGCGAGCGCGGCTTGGGCGTGGGCAGCGTCGCGGTCAGGCCATCGCGCCGCGCCACGCAGTCCGACGACAACGGGCAGGCCGCGGCATCGGACAGGCAGGCGGGCTTGCCGCGCGAACACACGGTAGCCCCAAGGTCCATCAGGCCCTGCGTGTAGGCCACCATGTCGTCGGCCTGGTGCGGGCCCGGGGCGGGCAACGCGGCGTCAGCCAGCTCCCACATGCGGTTCTCGATCGCACGTTCGCCGGGGTGCCCATGGATGCCGAAGAAGCGCGCGAATACGCGCTTGACGTTGCCGTCGAGAATCGGCGAGCGCACGCCCGCACTGAACGCCGCAACGGCCGCGGCCGTCGATCGGCCAATGCCCGGCAGCGTGGCCAGTACTGCGGGATCGGGCGGAAAACGACCCCCATGCTCGCTGACGACCTGCATCGCGCAGCGGTGCAGGTTGCGCGCGCGCGAGTAGTAGCCCAGCCCCGCCCACAGCGCCATCACCTGGTCGGCGGGCGCGGCGGCCAGCGCCTGCACCGTGGGCAGTTGCGTGATGAAGCGCTGGAAGTAATCGATCACCGCGCTGACCTGGGTCTGCTGCAGCATGATCTCCGACAGCCAGATCCGGTACGCGTCGCGCGTGTTCTGCCACGGCAGGTCATGCCGGCCGTGCACGCGCTGCCATTCGACCACGCGTGCGCCGAAATCGGCAGGAACGTGGATGACGGACGGCACGGCAGAGGCATTGGCAGTGGGCGGGACGGCGGGGGCGGACTTGCGGGGCATCGGGGACGTTCAGGCGCTTGGACTGCGCGGCAGGCAAACAAGGCGCGGGCCGCACAAAAGAAATGGCGCCGCACAGAGGCGGCGCCACATGATATACCGGACAGCCGGCGATCAGGCCACGGCGAGCTGCGCAGCTTCCGTTCCGGCACCGTCCGGGCGGACGATGCGCTGCGCATACGTTTCGATTCGCCCGCTGCGCTCATCAAGGCCGTTGAGCACCTCTTCCATATCGGCGATACGGCTTTCGAGCGTGTCGGTGGCCTCGTGGATGCGTTCGATCGAATCCACGCGGCGGCGCAACTGCTTCTGGTGCTCACGCACCTGTGCCTCCAGCGGCGTCATTACAGATTTGAGCCAGACTTCGATGTCGCGGTTCAGGTCGCGGAAATTCTCGAGCACGCGACTCGCCATCGTATCGAACGCACCCTGCACCAGATGCGGCCGCGAACGCGTGAGCATGCTGACCGTGCCGAAGTGCGTCTGCACAAGCTGCAGGATCTCCTTGAGCTCGGCGACATAGCGTGTGGTCACAAACTGCATCGGCGCCGGCAGCGTGAAGCCATGCTCGGCATTGAAGCGGCGGTACATGCTTTCGATCAACTGGTGCAACTGGCTGATCTTGTTGTCGGCGTCGGTAATCAGCGTGGTGAGCTGGCCGAACAGCGCATCCATGTCCTCGCGCAGGCCGCGCGAGAAGAAGCGTTCCTTCATCTGTTCGCGCGAGCTGCGCATGGTGCTGCGCACGTCGCGCAGCTGCAGGCTCTTGATGATATCGGCGCTGTGGCGGCCGAACACGAGGCGCAGCGCCTGGAACTTGCTGATGCTTTGCTCGAACTCTTCCTTCTCGCTCTGCACGCGCATCAGCATGTGCTTGACCATCGCATGGTTCTTGCCGCGCAGCCCGCGCAGTTCGAACAACTGTTCGACGATGTCGCGGCGGCGGCTCTGCAGCAGCTGCTGCGCGCCGCGCGCCATGTCCTGCACGGAACGGTGAACCTGGTCGGCGACGATCTCGCGCCGGCGCGGGATCAGCTGGTCGGACAGCACATGCTCGAAATTCGGCAGGCCGCTGCGCACGAGCAGCGTTTCGTCATGCGTGACCTTGGCGACCAGGCCCTTCTGCGCGGACACCGGATAGACGCGGCCCTGCTCAATGCCGAGCACCTGTGCGGTCGAGGTGATCTGGCCCGAGATTTCCTTCGCGATTTCGGCCTGCGACTTGAGCGGATCCCACAGGCCGTCGATCTTGTTGAGCACAGCCAGACAGCCACGGCGATGGCCGGCGCCCACATGGCCGCGCCAGAGCTCGAGGTCGCTCTTGGTCACGCCGGCGTCGGCGGCCAGCACGAACACCACCACATGGGCGTCCGGGATCAGGCGCAGCGTCAGTTCAGGTTCGGTACCGATGGCGTTCAGCCCGGGCGTGTCGAGGATCACAAGACCCTGGCGCAAGAGCGGGTGCGGGAAATTGATGACCGCATGGCGCCAGCGCGAGATCTCGACCATGCCTTCCGCATCGACCGCATAGGCGGCGTCGGGATCTTCCTCGTGATACAGGCCCAGCGTTTCGGCCTGGGCCGGCGTCACGCGGATGGTCTCTACCACGTGCTGGAATGCTTCGAGCATGCCCTCGGGCGACGACGGGTCCAGCGGCACCGAATGCCAGTGCGAGGCAGACGTGCCGGCTTCGAGGAAATCCGCTGTCGAGGCCTCCTGCAGCCGGGTTTCGATCGGCAGCAGCCGGATGCTCGGCGGTTCGCTCTCGTCGTAGCGCAGCTCGGTCGGGCACATTGTCGTGCGCCCTGCCGACGACGGCAGGATGCGGCGGCCGTAGTCGGCGAAGAAGATCGCGTTGATCAGTTCGCTCTTCCCGCGCGAAAACTCGGCAATGAAGGCGACCTTGAGCCGGTCGCTGCGCAGCACGCTCTGGATGCGCTGCACGCGCTCGTCGGCCGTCGCATCGTAGAGGTCGTGCTGCTGCAGCCACGACTGGAATTCGGCCAGCGACTGGAGTACCCCGGTTCTCCAGGCACCGTATTGTTCAAATTGGTGGGTGAGCGTTGTCATGGCGGCGGTTCGGCTGGGTTCGTGTCCGGCAAACTGGCGCAAGTGCCGATTCTGGACTTCGGCGTGTTTTTGTAACTTTTTATGACTGCGCACAAGATACAGGTTTCCGGGGTGCTTTTGTGGCGCTTTTGTGGAATTCGCGCCCCTTGCCAGGCCGAGTGTTGCGCCCAGCCATCGACATGGCGCCCAGTGAACGCCAGTGCCCACCCGTGCGCCCCGCTTCAGTGCTGGCAGTGCGTGCAGTAGAAGGTCGAGCGCTGGCCCTGGACAATCTGCCGCACCGGCGTGCCGCAAACCTTGCAGGGCTCTCCGGCGCGGTCGTAGACGAAGCATTCGAGCTGGAAATAGCCGCTGGCGCCGTCACTGCCGACAAAGTCGCGCAGCGTGCTGCCGCCCCGCTCGATGGCTTGCGCCAGGGTTTCGCGCACGGACTGCGCCAGCCGCTCGCAGCGCGCCAGGCTCAGCCGGCCAGCCGGCGTTGTCGGGCGGATGCCGGCGCGGAAGAGGCTTTCAGAAGCGTAGATGTTGCCGACCCCGACGACGATATTGCCGGCCAGCAGTACGGTCTTGATCGCCGCGGAACGGCCCCGCGTATGGCGATGCAGCCAGCTGCCGTCGAAATGCGAATCGAACGGCTCAATGCCCAGGCCGCGCAGCAGCGGGTGGCCGGGCAGCATGGCTTCGCTCAGCGGGCTCCACAGCACGGCGCCGAAGCGGCGCGGATCGCGAAAGCGCAGCACAATGCGGCTGCCGCCGGCGTCGTCCAGCACGAGATCCAGGTGGTCGTGGGCGCCGGCCGGCGGCGCGTCGGGCAGCACGCGCAGCGTTCCGGTCATGCCGAGGTGGACCAGCAGCCAGCCGGCGTCGTCGGTGGCTTCATCGACGCACTCGAGCAGCAGGTATTTGCCGCGCCGCTCGATCCGCCTAACCAGGCGGCCGGCAAGGCGCGCCTCCAGGTCGTCCTCGACCGGCCAGCGCAGGCCGCGGTGGCGCACCGTTACGTCGGCAATACGCCGCCCCACCACATGCGGCAGCAGGCCGCGCCGGGTCACTTCGACCTCCGGCAATTCAGGCATCGAACCTCTCCGTTGGTTACCGCTCCAAATTCCTGCCGGGACCGTGCCAGACTGGCCGCGCCGGCAAGCAGCGCATTGTAGCGGCACGCTACAATGCCCCTATCATTCGAACGCCTGCGAGCGCCGGAGCAATCATCACATGTCGGACTTTTTTCCGGATCCTGTTGCCAGACCCGCCGCGAAGGCCATCACTGTCCGCCCAAGCATGTTCGCGGCGCCAGTTTCCCGCACCGGGCGCCACATCCGATCCCTGGCCGCGGCCGCCTGCCTGGCGATTGCCGCGGCCGGTACCGTCCATGCCGCGTCCGCACAGCCCGACACAGCGCCTGCCGGTGTGACCCTGCCCAGCGTTCCGCTGACCAGCGATATCCTGTACCGCGTGATGGCGGCCGAGATCTCGCTGCAACGGGGGCTGGTCGGGCCGGCCTACCGCACCTACGTCGAACTGGCGCGCACCACGCGCGACCCGCGCTTTGCGCAGCGTGCGACCGAGATTGCGTTCAACGCGCGCATTCCGCAGCAGGCGCTCGACGCCGCGCGGCTGTGGGCCGATATCGCGCCGGCTTCGCCGGCGGCGCGGCAGGTCCTCTCCACGCTGCTCGTACTCAACGGCCGCTGGAGCGAGGCCCGGCCGCTGCTGTCGCAGCAACTGTCGAGCGTACCCGCCAACCACCGCGGCGAGAGCATCCTCCAACTGCAGCAGCAGATGTCGCGCACGAGCGACCCGGCCGGCGCGGCCAGCCTGCTGCAGGACCTGACCCGCGACGACACGCGCCTGCCCGAGACGCACCTTGCGATTGCCCGCGCGCAGGAAATCGCCGGCAACACGCCTGGCGCACTGTCGGCGCTCGACGAAGCGCTGCGCCTGCGTCCCGACTTTGAACCGGCTGCGCTGATGGTGGCGGAACTGCGCGCCGAAGACGAGCCCGACAAAGCCATCGCGGGCCTGCGCCGCTTCCTGGACAAGTCGCCGCGTTCCGTCAACGGACATATCACGCTCGCGCGCCTGTACCTGATGCGCAATGACATGCCCGCAGCGCGCCAGGAATTCGAAACGCTGCGCAAGGTGGCGCCCGCCGATCCGCGCGTACCGCTCGCACTGGGGCTGACCAGCCTTCAGGCCAAGGAGTACGGCGAGGCCGAACAGTACCTGAAGGAATACCTGCAGCTCGCCGCGAAGGTGCCGACCGCCAATCCGGACATCGCCTTCCAGTACCTCGCGCAGATTGCCGAGGAGCGCAAGGACTACGCCGGCGCGATCCAGTGGCTCGAGCGCATCGAGGATAGCCGCCTGGCACCGGCGGCTGCAGCCAAGCGCGCACAGTTACTCGCACGCATGGGCAAGCTCGACGACGCGCAGGCCATCTTCGGCGACATGCTCAGCGATGCCGAGGACATCCCCGATCCGGCGCAACGCACGCAGCGCATGACCGCCATCCGCCAGGCCGAGATCGCCACGCTGATGGAGACCAAGGCCTACGACCGCGCGCGCAAGGCGCTCGACGAACGCGTATCGGCCGAGCCGGACAACGCCGACTGGATCTACGAACTTGCCATGCTCGACGAGCGGCAGAAGCGCTACGACAGGATGGAACAAGGCTTGCGCCGCGTGATTGCGCTGCAGCCGGAGCAGAAGCAGGGGTACAACGCGCTCGGCTATTCGCTGGCCGATCGCAATGTCCGCCTGCCCGAAGCGCGCAAACTGCTCGAACGTGCTTCGGAACTGGGGCCCGATGATCCTTACATCATGGACAGCCTGGCCTGGGTGAAATACCGCATGGGTGAGTTGCAGCCAGCTGCTGACCTGCTCAAGAACGCGTACGCCAAGGCCCCCGAAGCCGAGATCGGCGCGCATCTGGGCGAGGTACTGTGGCAGCTCGGCGAGCGCGAAGAAGCGCGCAAGACCTGGACGGAAGCCGCCAAGATCGAGCCGGACAACGAGACCCTCGTCGACACGCTGCGCCGCTACAACGTCCTGCTGTCCAAGTAAGCCCGGGCCCGTTCCGGTGAACGGGCCCCGCATCCATAACGAGCCGCCCCGCGCGGGCGGCGCGCTTTCCTGAATGCCGACCATGAACCGATCCCGCCGCCTGGCTCTGCTTTGCCTTGGCGCGCCCCTGCTGCTGGCGGCCTGCGCCAGCGTTGCGCCCTCGCGCGGCTTCGATGCCGGTGAAGGCTCCGCCAGCCGGCACTACACGGGCCGCTTCTCGGCCAACTATGTCCGCTACGGGCGCGACGAAGGCGTGCAAGGCAGCTTCCGTTGGGAAGAACAGGGCCGCAACGTACGGCTCGACCTGCTGTCGCCGCTGGGCCAGACACTGGCCGTGGTCACGGCCACGCCATCGGGCGCGACGCTCGACCTGCCTAACAAGCCGCCGCGCAATGCGCCCGAAGTCGACAGCTTGCTTGAGGAAGCGCTCGGCTTCGCGCTGCCCGTGGCTGGCATGCGCGACTGGCTGCACGGTCGGCCCGCACCAGGCCGACCGGCGAAATCCACGCGTGACACCGAGGGTCGACTTGCCACACTCGCCCAGGACGGCTGGAGCGTGCGCTACGTGGCCTGGCAGGAAGTGCCATCGGCTTCGCAAGCGCCCGCCCCGCGGCCGCGCCGCATCGACCTGGAACGCGAAGGCGGCCCCACGCCGCTGGCCGTGAAGCTCGTGATCGATCCGGAGGAAGCGCCTTGACCGCAGCCTTGACCGCGGCACCCACCCTGCCGCCACCGGAACTGCGCGACTGCCCCGCGCCAGCCAAGCTCAACCTGTTCCTGCACGTCACGGGCCGGCGCCCGGACGGCTACCACATGCTGCAGACGGTATTCCAGCTCGTGGACTGGTGCGACACGCTGCATTTCCGCCGCCGCGATGACGGCGTCGTGACGCGCACCACCGACATCCCGGGCGTACCGGCGGAGACCGACCTGATCGTGCGTGCCGCGCGCGCGTTGCAGCAGGCCACGGGCACGCGCTTCGGTGCCGATATCGCGATCGACAAGATCCTGCCGATGGGCGGCGGCATCGGCGGCGGCTCGTCCGACGCCGCCACGACGCTGCTCGCGCTGAACCACCTGTGGGGCCTGGGCCTGCCGCGCGCCGAACTCATGCGGATCGGGCTGGCGCTGGGTGCCGACGTGCCCGTGTTCGTGTTCGGCGAGAACGCGTTCGCCGAGGGCATTGGCGAGGAACTGACTGCCGTCGACTT
This sequence comes from Cupriavidus sp. C1SS-2L, assembly GCF_057073735.1. NCBI lineage: Bacteria > Pseudomonadati > Pseudomonadota > Betaproteobacteria > Burkholderiales > Burkholderiaceae > Cupriavidus > Cupriavidus sp. C1SS-2L. The sequence goes on along the minus strand of NZ_CP172708.1, from coordinate 373,358 downwards.
GCCGGACAGCTGGTTCGTGATCGTCCATCCGAAACAACATGTGCCGACCGCAGAAATTTTTTCGGACGAGTGCTTGACAAGGGACACGCCCCTCTCCATAATTGCGGTCTTCGCTGCTTGCACAAACAAATTCTCTTTCGGTCGCAACGACCTGGAAGCGATAGCAACAGCGAAGTTCGGCGAAGTTGCCCGAGCCCTTGAATGGCTGAAGCAGTTTAATCAGCATGCAAGGATGACCGGCTCCGGAGCCTGCGTGTTTGCACGTTTTCCCGACGAGCAGAAGGCGCAGCAGGTTCTGAAGCGGTTGCCTCCCGAGTGGGATGGCAGGTGTGTGCGCAGTCTGGCACGTCACCCGCTCGCAGCGTTCGCATAGCAAGTTATCGTTCGGCGCGGTACGGCAGTCAGGTACCACGAAGAACGGCAAGGTTGTGTAGGGGAGTCGCCAAGTTGGTCAAGGCACCGGATTTTGATTCCGGCATTCGAAGGTTCGAATCCTTCTTCCCCTGCCATTACATTCCTATAGTGTCGTTACGACACTCAGTATCAGTCACCGGTTTTTGCCGGTGACGCCAAGCTCCCCCAGCAGCAAGACAGGTGCCCCGAATGAGCAGCGAAGGCTTGATGGTATTTACCGGCAACGCCAACCCCAAACTCGCGGAGGCTGTTGTACAGCACCTCGGCATTCCGCTGGGTAAGGCGCTCGTAGGCCGTTTCTCCGACGGAGAAGTTCAGGTCGAAATCCAGGAAAACGTTCGCGGCAAGCACGTCATCGTGTTGCAGTCCACCTGCGCGCCGACCAACGACAACCTGATGGAACTGATGGTGATGGTCGATGCGCTCAAGCGCGCTTCGGCACGCAGCATCACTGCCGCAATGCCCTATTTCGGCTACGCCCGCCAGGACCGCCGCCCGCGTTCCGCACGCGTGGCGATCTCGGCCAAGGTTGTGGCCAACATGCTGGAAGTCGCCGGCGTGGAGCGCGTCCTGACCATGGACCTGCACGCTGACCAGATCCAGGGCTTCTTCGATATCCCCGTCGACAACATCTACGCATCCCCGGTACTGCTGGGCGACCTGCGCGAGAAGAACTACGGCAACCTGCTGGTCGTGTCGCCGGACGTCGGCGGCGTGGTTCGTGCCCGTGCGCTGGCCAAGGAGCTGAACTGCGACCTGGCGATCATCGACAAGCGTCGTCCGAAGGCCAACGTGGCCGAAGTGATGAACATCATCGGTGAAGTCGACGGCCGCAACTGCGTGATCATGGACGACATGATCGACACCGGCGGCACGCTGTGCAAGGCGGCCCAGGTGCTGAAGGAGCGCGGCGCGCAGAAGGTCTTCGCCTACTGCACGCACCCGGTGCTGTCCGGCGGCGCGGCTGCCCGCATTGCGGACTCGGCGCTCGACGAAGTGGTGGTGTGCGACACCATCCCCCTGTCGGAAGAGGCAGCCAAGTGCGGCAAGATCCGTCAGTTGTCGACCGCTCCGCTGCTGGCCGAGACCTTCACCCGTATCGTCAAGGGCGACTCGATCATGTCGCTGTTTGCTGGTTCCTGATAGAATTTAGAGCTTTGCTGCGCTGATAGCGGGTGTGTCCCACAATCAGCGTGATGTGACCGGCGCATGCATTTTACATGCGCCACAACAAGGCTGTCTGGTCGCGGACGGCCTTCTTACTTTGGAGTCATCATGAAAGTAGTCGCTTTCGAGCGTAGCGTACAGGGTACGGGTGCGAGCCGCCGCCTGCGCAATTCGGGCAAGACCCCTGGCATCATCTACGGCGGCGCCGCCGATCCGAAGATGATCGAACTGGATCACAACGCGCTGTGGCACGCCCTGAAGAAGGAAGCCTTCCACTCGTCGATCCTGGACCTGGAAGTCGCCGGGAAGTCGGAAAAGGCGCTGCTGCGTGCATTTCAGATGCACCCGTTCAAGCCGCTGGTTCTGCACGTCGATTTCCAGCGCGTGTCGGCCAATGACAAGATCCACGTCAAGGTGCCCCTGCACTTCATGAACCAGGAAACCGCTCCTGGCGTGAAGCTGGGCCACGGCTTGGTCAACCACATCGTGAACGACCTGGAAGTGTCGTGCCTGCCGGCCGACCTGCCCGAGTTCATCGAAGTGGACGTTGGCAACATGGAAGTGGGCCAGACCCTGCACCTGGCTGATCTGAAGCTGCCGAAGGGCGTGACCGTCGTGACCCACGGCGACGAAAACCCGGCCATCGCCAGCATCTCGCTGCCGGCTGGTGCCGCTTCGGCCGCCGAAGGCGAAGGCGAAGGCGAAACGCCGGCTGCCTAAGCTGCCACGCAGCATTAGTCTTGCGGCCTGGCCGCAAGACGAAAAAACCGCCGGTCATGCCGGCGGTTTTTTTTGGCGTATGCTTTGCGCCTGCGGACGACAGCAACGCTGCCGCCAACCAACCCTGTTCATCGCATGATCAAGCTCATCGTCGGTCTCGGCAATCCCGGAGCGGAATACGAGGCCACCCGCCACAACGCCGGCTTCTGGCTCGTGGACCAGCTTGCCCGCATGGGCGGCACCACGCTGCGGGTGGAAGGCCGTTTCCACGGCCTGGCCGGGCGCGCGCGCCTGTGGGACCAGGACATCTGGCTGCTCAAGCCCTCCACGTTCATGAACCGGTCCGGCTTGGCCGTGGTATCGCTGGCCCGCTTCTACAAGATTCTGCCCGACGAAATCGTCGTCGCGCATGACGAAATGGATCTGCCCCCGGGCGCCGCCAAGCTCAAGCGCGGCGGCGGCGCGGGCGGCCACAATGGCCTGAAGGACATTGCCGCCCACCTGACCACGCAGGAGTTCTGGCGTCTGCGCCTGGGCGTCGGTCATCCGCGCAACCTGCCCGGTGGTGCCGGCGCCGGGCGCGAGGATGTCGTCAACTTCGTGCTCAAGCCACCGCGCAAGGAAGAACAGCAGGCGATCGACGAAGCGATCGACCGTAGCATCGATCCGCTCGGTCTGCTGGCCCGCGGCGATGCGGAACGCGCCATGGCGCAACTTCACACTGTGGCGCGCTGACCCCGGCGCACATCGTCGCACGGCCGTTGCATCGCCGCCAAAAACAAAGCCCCCGTTACCTCTCGGTGACGGGGGCTTTGTTTTTGTACCCTGCCGATTGCGCCGGTGCTCAGGCCGCGTGCTTGGCCGCTGTCAGCAACCGGTACCGCTGCATCAGGACCTCATGCGTCTCGACGCGGTTCGGATCCTTTGGAATGCACGCTACCGGGCAAACCTGCTGGCACTGCGGCTCATCGAAATGGCCGACGCACTCGGTGCACTTGTTGGGGTCGATTTCATAGATCTCGGGCCCCATCGAAATGGCTTCGTTCGGGCACTCGGGTTCACAAACGTCGCAGTTGATGCAGTCGTCGGTGATCAGTAGCGCCATGGTGTTTCCTTCCTGCGGACGCGCCCGCGCCCGAACTGGCCGCGGATCGACGCGTCTGAAACCGTCATTTTATTCCGGTTTGCTGATTTTCTCAGCGAGCCACCGCTCCACCGACGGGAACACGAATTTGCTGACATCGCCGCCAAGCACCGCAATCTCGCGCACGAAGGTCCCGGAGATGAACTGGTACTGATCGGACGGCGTCAGGAACATGGTTTCCACGTCCGGCAGCAGGTAACGGTTCATGCCTGCCATCTGGAACTCGTACTCGAAATCCGACACGGCGCGCAGGCCACGGACGATCACGCGCGCATTGTTCTTGCGGACGAAATCCTTGAGCAGCCCGGCAAAGCCCTCTACGCGCACGTTGGGGTAGTGGCCCAGCACTTCACGGGCGATGCTGATGCGCTCTTCGAGCGAGAAAAACGGGCGCTTGTTGGGGCTGTGCGCCACGCCAACCACCAGTTCGTCGAAAATGTTCGACGCACGGCGGACCAGATCCTCGTGCCCCCGGGTCATGGGATCAAACGTACCGGGGTAGACCGCGATGGCCATACTTCCTCCTTGATCTGCCCGCTGCCGGTCCTTTTCCGGACCGCCTTGCCTGCCGGCTGCCGACGGGTGGTTGATGCGTCGCGAGCGTTGTAACAGCGGCGTAGTGTAACCCTAAATCTGTGAATTGGAAGGCGTCGATCTGTGCTCTGCACCGTACCGTGTGCGGCTACCGGCGTTACGCAGCGCCCGCCTCGGCGCCGCGGTGCTGCAGGAGATGGAAGTGCACCGCACCGGCCCGCGCCTGGCGGACGATCTCCAGCGACGCAGGCACCGGTGCATCGGCACCAGTCAGGGAACGATCCGTCTCCACGTACACCGCGCCGCCAGGGCGCAGCAGCCGCGCGGCGTGCTCAAGGGCGGGCCGCAGCCAGTCTTCGGCGAACGGCGGATCCAAAAAAATCACGTCGAAGCTGGCATCCGGCATCTGCGCGGCAATCGCGAAGGCATCACCCTGCACGACGCGAATGTGCGCGGCATCGAGCCGGTATTGGTTGTCGCGCAACTGCTTGGCGACACGCGGGTTGAATTCCACCAGCGTGACGGCTTCGGCACCGCGGGAGGCCGCTTCGAAACCGAGTGCGCCCGAGCCCGCAAACAGGTCCAGGCAATACAACCCGGCCAAGTCCTGGCCCAGCCAGTTAAACAGGGTTTCCCGCACGCGGTCGGGCGTCGGCCGCAAGCCTTGCGCGTCGGGGACGGGCAGCAACGTGCGCTTCCAGCGGCCACCGATGATACGGACCTGGGACGGCGCCTGGCGCGGCGCCGGAGAAGACGATCGCCCGCTCGCGGCGGGCGATGGAGATCGGGTACGCGAATTCATGCCGTGATTGTAGAGCCTGTCGGCGCTTCAGCCATCACCGGCCATTGCGCTGCGTGCGGCAAGCCCCACAAGGCGCATGCTTACTCCGGGCCGCCGACGATCACCGTGGCCATCGCGTTCGGGTGAACGTGGCGCTGGAACGCCGCCTGCACCTGCTGGCGCGTGACCTTGCCGACCTGGGCCGTCCACGTATCCAGATAGTCCAGCGGCAGCCCGTACCAGCCGATATTGGCCACGTTCGTCAGCAGCTTGCGGTTGCTGTCAATACGCAGCGGGAAGCCGTTGACGAGATTGTCCTTGGCCGCCTTGAGTTCGGCATCGGTCGGGCCTTCGGTGACGAAGCGGGTCAGCACCTGCCGCACCAGCGCCAGCGCTTCGTTGGTCTGCTCCTTCTTGGTCTGCAGGCTGATGCCGAACGGACCCGCCTGCTTGGAGGGCGCGAAATAGCTGTCCACACCGTAGGTGAGTCCGCGCTTCTCGCGCACTTCATCGGTCAGGCGCGAGCTGAAGCCCCCGCCGCCCAGCACGTAGTTGCCGACCAGCAGTGCGAAATAGTCGGGATCGCCGCGCGCCATCGACGGCTGGCCGGTCACCACCGCCGCCTGCTGGGCCGGATGCGGCACGCGCTGCTCGCTGGCCGGGATAGTCATCTGCACCTGCGGCATGGCCGGGGCCGCGCTGCCCGGCGGCAGGCCGCCGGTCAGCTTCTCGGCGATCGCCTCCGCCTGCTTGCGGTCGATCGCGCCGATCAATGTGACCACAGCGCGCGACGCACCGTAGTTGTCCCGCCAGAACTTGACGATGTCATCGCGCGAGATCGATTCCACCGACGCCTGCGTAGCCGACACGCCGTACGGATGGCCCGGGTACATCGCCTTGGCCAGCGCCTTGTCGGCGATCACGCCGGGCTTGGCATCGGCTTCACGGATAGCGCTGATCAGGCGCTGCTTCTCGCGCCCCACCACGGCATCCGGATAGGTCGGAGCCTGGATCAGCTGCATGGCCAGCGCCACGGACTGGTCGAGTTCCGGCTGCGCGGTCAGCGTGCGCATGCCGATGCCGCCACGGTCGCCACCGGCCGCGCCGCCGAAGACAGCGCCCGTATCGGCAAAGGCGTCGGCAATCTGCGCCTCGTCGCGGGCCGGCTGGCCATTGCGCGCGGCAGCGCCCTTGTCGAGCAGCGCCGCCGCCAGCGTGGCGAGTCCGGCCTTGCCGGACGGGTCATAGCGGCTGCCGGCGTCGAAATCGACATTGATATCGAGCATCGGGATCGACGGGCTGTGCACGTAGAACACCTGCGCGCCGGTCGATGCAGTCCAGTGTTCGATGGGAATGGCAGCCAGCGCGCATTGCGTCGCCAGCAGCGCCAGTGCGCCCAGGGCTGCACCGGCCAGCCGGCGCAGCGCGCGCGGCGAAAGAATGGTCGTCTCGCTCATCTCACTGATCTCGCTCATTTCCGACAGGGACATGCGTGGCTCCTCAGTGGCGCAGGCCTTCGGGCGCCTTGGCCTTGGGCTTGTTGGGATCGATCGGCTGCGGCAACAGCGTGGCCACGGTCAGGTTGTCGTCGGTGAAATACTTCGCGGCCACGGCCTGGACCTGCGCCGACGTGACCTCCTTGATCTTGTCGAGGATGCGGTCGATCTTGCGCCACGAGATATCGGAGATCTCTGCCACGCCGATCTCCATGCCTTGGCCGAACACGGAATCGCGCTTGTAGATCTGGCTGGCCACGACCTGCGCCTTGACGCGCTTGAGCTCTTCCGGCGAAACACCGTTCCTGGCAATGCGCTGGATTTCCTCGCGCAGCGCGGCCTCGATCTGCTCGGTGGTATGGCCGTCGGCCGGCGTGCCATCGAGCACAAACAGCGAATTGCCGCGGTTGATGCTGTCGTAGCCGACATTGACGTCGTCGGCCAGGCGCTGTTCGCGCACCAGTTCACGCGTCAGGCGCGCGTTGTCGTAACCGTTGAGCACCGCAGCCAGGACTTCGAGCGCATAGGGATCGACATCCTTCTCCACGTCGCGCAGGCGCGGCACCTTGTAGGCCATCACCATGTACGGGTTCTCGGCTGGCGCCTTGACCCAGACGCGCTTGATGCCCAGTTGCGGCGGGTCGATCTGCTCCTTGCGCAGCGGCAGCGGGCGCGGCTTGAGCTTGCCGTAGTAGCGCTCGGCCAAAGCGCGGACCTCGGCCGGATTGACGTCGCCGGTCACGATTACCGTGGCGTTGTTCGGGACGTACCAGCTCCGGTACCAGGACTGGACGTCTTCCAGGCGCATGTTGACGAGGTCGTCCATCCACCCGATTACCGGATGCCGGTAAGGTGCAGCGACATAGACGTTGGCCAGCAACTGCTCGTAGACCGTGCCACGCGCAGAGTCATCGGTGCGCAGGCGCCGCTCTTCCATCACTACCTTCATCTCGCGGTCGAACTCGCCCTTGTTGAAGATCAGGTTGGCCATACGGTCGGCTTCGAGCTCCATCATCTTCGGCAGGTATTGCTTGCCGATCTGCTGGTAATACAGCGTGAAGTCGCGGTTAGTCATGGCGTTTTCGCGGCCGCCCAGCGCGGCGACCTGCTTGGAGAATTCGCCCACGCCTACCTTGGGCGTGCCCTTGAACATCATGTGTTCGAGCATATGGGCGACGCCCGTGGTGCCACTGACTTCGTCGATACCGCCGACGCGGTACCAGATCTGGTGCGCCACCGTGGGCGCTCGGTGGTCTTCCTTGACGATCAGGCGTAGTCCATTGGACAGCTTGTACTCGGTGGTGCCCTGTGCCGTGGCGTCTACCGGAGCAGTCTGCCCGGATGGCATGGGGGAAGCGACAGTGCGCGGCGTTTGCGCGCCGGCAGTCCAGGGCAGCGCCGCCAGCAGCAGGACCGGCAGCAGGACCGGCAGCGCCCGCCGTGCCAGGCGTTCCAGGCGCGCCCGGCATTCGGCTGGGGCGGGAATGGGTTCAGGGCGGGTACCGCCCGTTCCGGTCACGACAGTGCAATGGTTCATGCAACCCCGTCTGTTAGAATTTTGCCGATCGATTCATGTGCCCATGAATCCGCTGTGTTACGAACTATACGCAATAGCGGCTACGCACCACAACGACAGGCTGATGGTGCGGCCGGATACTGCGTACGGCCCGGATGATTAACGCGCCGCCGGACGGCGGCCGATCCTGACGGGGTATTGACCCCTTTCCCCAATGTTTAGTTTCTGGAAGAAGCGCAAGGCCGAGCCAGCCCCTGCGCCGGCAGAACCGCCCGCCTCGGCCCCCATTGCGGTCCCCACGCCGGCTCCCGTGGACGCCCCTGCGGCCGTCCCCGTCGCCAGCCCCGATCCGTCGCCCGCCGAGGCTCCGTTGCCGCCTGCCGCGCCGGCCATCCCGGCTGCGGCAGCCGTGCCGGCCGCGGGGGACATGGAGTTGACCCTGGCCCCGGCCCAGACCGCTGAAGCCCGCCGCGGCTGGATGCAGCGCCTGCGCACCGGCCTGTCCAAGACCAGCCGTAATATCAGCACGCTGTTCGTCGGCATGAAGGTCGACGAGGCGCTGTTCGAAGAGCTCGAAACCGCGCTGCTGATGGCCGATGCCGGCGTCGAGGCGACCGAATACCTGCTCGGCGAGTTGCGCAAGCGTGTGCGCAGCGATCGCATCGAATCGGCCGAAGGCGTCAAGGCCGCGCTGCGCGACCTGCTGATCCAGCTGCTGCGCCCGCTGGAAAAGACCATGGAGCTGGGCCGCGAGCAGCCGCTCGTGATGATGATCGCGGGCGTCAATGGCGCCGGCAAGACCACCAGCATCGGCAAACTGTGCAAGCACTTCCAGCACTACGGTCAGTCCGTGCTGCTGGCAGCCGGCGACACCTTCCGCGCCGCTGCGCGCGAGCAACTCACCATCTGGGGCGAGCGCAACAACGTCACCGTGGTCGCGCAGGAAAGCGGCGATCCGGCTGCGGTAATCTTCGATGCAGTCAACGCGGCGCGCGCGCGCGGCATCGATATCGTGATGGCCGACACCGCCGGCCGCCTGCCGACGCAGCTCCACCTGATGGAAGAGCTCAAGAAGGTCAAGCGCGTGATCAGCAAGGCGATGCCCACGGCCCCGCACGAGGTCCTGCTGGTGATCGACGCCAACACCGGCCAGAACGCGCTGGCGCAGACACGTGCGTTCGATGACGCGCTTGGCCTGACCGGGCTGATCGTGACCAAGCTCGACGGCACGGCCAAGGGTGGCATCCTCGCGGCCATCGCGCGCCAGCGGCCGGTGCCGGTCTACTTCATCGGCGTCGGCGAGAAGGTGGAAGACCTGCAGCCGTTCAAGGCTGAGGAATTTGCCGACGCGCTGCTCGGTTGATGACATCGCCCGAAAGAAAAAAACGCCCCGGCAAACCCGGGGCGTTTTTCATGGGCACTTTCCGCGCGCATCACTCCGCGTCAGGCTGTTCCTTCGGCTGGGCCTTCTGGAACGCCGGCAGTTCCATGCACGCTTCCTGGATCCGCGCGATGGTCGGGTAGCGGCTCACGTCGATATTGAAGCGCTGCGCGTTGAACACCTGCGGCACCAGGCAGATATCGGCCAGCGTCGGCGTATCGCCGAAGCAGAAGCGGCCGGCCTTGCCCTGGCGTTCCAGATTGGCTTCGAACGAGGCGAAGCCCAGTTCGATCCAGTGGCGATACCACGCGTCCTTCGCCTCGTCGGCGACGCCCAGCGTGCGCTTGACGTACTTCAGCACGCGCAGGTTGTTCAGCGGATGGATCTCGCACGCGACCTCCAGCGCAAGGCCGCGCACGTAGGCGCGGTCGAGTGCATTGCCGGGCAGCAGCTTCGGTTCTGGATGGATCTCATCCAGATACTCGATCATGGCCACGGACTGCTGCAGCACGTTGCCATCGTCGAGCACCAGCGCCGGCACGAGTCCGTCAGGATTCACCGCGCGGAACTCGGGCAGCAACTGCTGGCCACCGTCCTTGAGCAGGTGCACGGGCACGTACTCGTACGGCAGGCCCTTCAGCTCCAGCGCGATACGCACGCGATAGGACGCCGAGCTGCGGAAATAGCTGTAGAGCTTCATCGGTTCAGACCACTTTGATGGTCAGGTCGCCCACGCCGCCGACATGGCACTGCATGACGTCGCCCTTGACTACCGGGCCCACGCCTTCGGGCGTGCCGCTGAAGATCAGGTCGCCCGGCTGCAGTTCGAACAGCTTCGACAGGTACGACACCATCTCCGGCACCGACCAGATCAGGTCGGACAGGTCGCCGCGCTGCTTCTCGGCGCCGTTGACGGACAGCGTGACCTCGCCCTTTTCCGGATGGCCGATGGCCGACACCGGCACGATCGGGCCGATCGGCGCCGAGCGGTCGAACGCCTTGCCGGTCTCCCAGGGGCGGCCGGTCTTCTTCGATTCGTTCTGCAGGTCGCGGCGCGTCATATCGAGGCCCACGGCGTAGCCGAACACGTGGCTGGCTGCCTGCTCGACCGAAATGTCCTTGCCGCCCTTGCCGATCGCCACGACCAGTTCCACCTCATAGTGGACGTTGCTGGTGCCCGGCGGATATGGGAAGGTGCCCTCGGTGCCGTCCGCCACGTAGCTGACCGCGTCCGACGGCTTGCAGAAGAAGAACGGCGGCTCGCGATCGGGGTCCGAGCCCATTTCGCGGGCATGGGCGGCATAGTTGCGGCCGACGCAATACACGCGGCGCACCGGGAAGCTAGCGTTGCTGCCGCGCACGGGCACGCCAACGGGTGCCGGCGGGGCAAAAACGAATTCGGTCATGCATCTCTCCAGGCTTGTTCTGATATTCCTGCGCACAGGCGACCAGTGTCGCCAGCAGACACCGCCCGGGCGCAGCAGGGCAACAGCATACACCTGCCCGCCAGCCTGCGTACGACGGCATACAGTGATTATGGGTAAGCCCCGATGCGCAAGCCGGCGTGACGGATTGACCGCCCGGCGCGGATCTTGCATAACGCGGGGCAACCCACGACAAGTCATGACTCGCCGCCACCCGCCCCCTTCTTCCAGCCTGCCTCCACAGGGCGCCGCGCCAGCCAACCGCACGCTGCGCATCCTGCTGGTGCGCGACCCACACGATGCTGATCCGCTCAATGTGGAAACCATCCGCGCGGGCCTGGTCAGCACCGGCTTTACGGACATCGAGACCGTCGACGCCGACCTGCGCCTACCCGATGTCATCACAGCCAGGCAGCCGGATCTGATCATCATCGCGTCCGAGTCCGCCGCGCGCGATACCGTCGAGCATGTTTGCGTGTCCACGCAGCACGCGCCGCGCCCGATCGTGCTGTTCACCGACAATGACGACGCCCGGCGCATCAAGGCCGCGCTGTCGGCCGGCATCACGGCCTATATCGTCGACGGCCTACGCGCCGAGCGCGTGAAGACCGTGCTCGATGTCGCCTATGCGCGCTTCGAAATTGACCAGCAGCTTCGCGCCGAACTCGACGCGACCCGTCTGAAGCTGGCTGAGCGAAAGGTGGTGGAGCGCGCCAAGGGCCTGCTGATGCAGGCGCGAGGCATCACCGAGGACGAGGCCTACAAGCGCCTGCGCAGCATGGCCATGGAACGCGGCATCAAGCTCGTGGATGCCGCCCAGCGCGTGATCGACGTGATGGGCTGAGCATCCGCAACCGGTGCCTGCGTGGCACGGGGCTGGTGCAATGCACAATTCTGGCGCTGCTCCCTGATCGGGGCGCTTTCCCCCGGCCCGGCCTGCGCGGCCGGCAGATATCGCTCGTCCGCGAAGTCCTCTTTTTCCTGCGTTGAGTGCTGGCACAGCCATTGCGTTATCGATGCGTCGGCCAACGAGGGCCGATCACAATTCAGGCGGGCATGGCCAACGCGGGCCGCGCCACGCCACGGACAACGGCGTCCTGAACCGCCCCCGTCTTCTGGCGAAACGGGCTGCGGATCGGGACGCCTTTTTTCTTGGAGCCCAGCAATGCCCTCTCGCCTCAGGATTGCCAAACCGCTGCCCGCCGCAGTCGACACCACCCTCGCCGCTCCCGATGCGGCGCCGGCGAGCAGCGGCCGCCGCCGCGCGCTCGCCTCGATCGCCGGGGCCAGCGTGATGACGCTGGTCGATCCGCTGGTGCGTGCCGGGGCGTGGGCGGCGGGGTCGGATGCGCCCGAGAAACCCGAGGTACGCATCGGCTTCATCCCGCTGACGGACTGCGCGTCGGTCGTCATGGCGGCCGCGCTCGGGTTCGACAAGAAGTACGGCATCAAGATCACGCCGAGCAAGGAAGCGTCCTGGGCCGGCGTGCGCGACAAGCTCGTCAATGGCGAACTCGACGCGGCGCATGTGCTGTACGGCCTGATCTATGGCGTGCAGCTCGGTATCGGCGGCCCGAAGAAGGACATGGCCGTGCTGATGAGCCTGAACCACAACGGACAGGCCATCACGCTGTCGTCGAAGCTGGCCGAGAAAGGCGCGAAGGACGGCGCCAGCCTGAAGGCGCTGATGAGCAAGGAAAAGCGTGAATACACGTTCGCGCAGACCTTCCCGACCGGCACGCACGCGATGTGGCTGTACTACTGGCTGGCGGCCAACGGCATCAATCCGATGCAGGACGCCAAGGCGATCACCGTGCCGCCGCCGCAGATGGTCGCCAATATGCGCGTGGGCAATATGGACGGCTTCTGCGTGGGCGAGCCCTGGGGCGCGCGCGCGATTGCCGACAAGATCGGCTTCACGGTGGAAACGACGCAGGCGATCTGGAAGGACCATCCCGAGAAGACGCTCGGCACCACCGCCGAATTCGTGCAGAAGTACCCGAACACCGCGCGCGCCATGGTGGCGGCGGTGCTGGAGGCATCGAAATTCATCGACGCCTCGGCGTCGAACCGCCGCAAGACGGCCGAGACCATCGCCGCCAAGTCCTACGTCAACACCGACATGGACATCATCCTGGACCGCATGCTGGGCCGCTACAGCAATGGCCTGGGCAAGACGTGGGATGACCCCGACTCGATGAAGTTCTACCAGGACGGTTCGGCCAACTTCCCGTTCCTGTCGGACGGCATGTGGTTCCTGACGCAGCACAAGCGCTGGGGCCTGCTCAAGGAGCATCCCGATTATCTGGGAGTGGCGAAGCAGGTCAACCGCATCGACATCTACAAGCAGGCCGCCACGGCAGCGCAAGTGCCGCTGCCCAAGAGCGACTTCCGCACCGCGAAGCTGATCGACGGCGTGGTGTGGGATGCCACCCGGGACCCGAAGGCCTACGCCGACGGCTTCAAGATCAAGGCCTGATGCGCAGGCTGCCGCCATTGTTTCGGATTGCCCCTGATTTAAGGAGCCAGACGTGAATGCCATCGCCAGACCCGCGCCGGAAGGCGCTACCGGCCTGAAGGCCGACCCCGATGCCGGCGAACGCGCGCGGCGACGTGCGCTGGAAATCGAAGCGCAGGCCCGCCGTGCCGAACGGCGCGATGTACTGCGCGGGGTCGTGCTGAGAGGCGTACCGCCGCTGCTGGGCTTCGCGCTGTTCGTGCTGGCGTGGCACGGCATCGCCACGATGATCCCCGCCATTCCCACTCCGGGCGCCACCTGGAACGCCGCTGTGCCGCTCTTCGCCGATCCGTTCTACCGCAATGGCCCCAATGACCAGGGCGTCGGCTGGAACGTGCTGGCATCGCTTGCTCGCGTCGGCGCCGGCTTCGGGCTCGCGGCGCTGATCGGCATCCCGGCGGGCTTCATCCTCGGACGCTTCGCCTTCCTGAACGCGATGGCGTCGCCCGTGATCAGCCTGCTGCGGCCGGTTTCGCCGCTGGCATGGCTGCCGATCGGGCTGCTGCTATTCAAGGCTGCAAACCCGGCCGCGATCTGGGCCATCTTCATCTGCTCGATCTGGCCGATGGTGATCAACACCGCGGTCGGCGTCACCCGTGTGCCGCAGGACTACCTGAACGTGGCGCGCGTGCTCGACCTGTCGGAATGGAAGGTATTCACGCGCGTGCTGTTCCCCGCCGTGCTGCCCTACATGCTGACCGGCGTGCGGCTGTCGATCGGCACTGCATGGCTCGTAATCGTGGCCGCGGAGATGCTGACCGGCGGCACCGGCATCGGCTTCTGGCTGTGGGACGAATGGAACAACCTGAAGGTCGAGCACATCGTCATCGCGATCTTCGTAATCGGCATCATCGGCCTGCTGCTGGAACATGCGCTGCTGGCGCTGGCCCGGCGCTTCAACTACGGCAACAACTGACTGCCCCGCGCGCCAACCCAACCGGACATCGCCATGGAAAAGTTCGTCAGCATCGAAAACGTCGGGCAGACCTTCAAGACACGCAAGGGGCCGTTCGTGGCGCTGCGCGACATCAACCTGCAGATCGCACAGGGAGAGTTCATCACGCTGATCGGCCATTCGGGCTGCGGCAAGTCCACGCTGCTGAACCTGATCGCCGGGCTTGCCACGCCGACTACCGGGGCGCTCATCTGCGCGGGCCGGGAAATCGCGGGCCCCGGTCCCGAGCGCGCCGTGGTGTTCCAGAATCACTCGCTGCTGCCGTGGATGACCTGCTTCGATAACGTCCATCTGGGCGTGGAGCGCGTCTTTGGCGGCAGCGAGAGCAAGGCGCAACTGAAGGCACGCACACATGACACGCTGGCGCTGGTGGGCCTGACCCACGCGGAAGGCAAGTATCCGCACGAGATCTCGGGCGGCATGAAGCAGCGCGTCGGCATTGCGCGCGCGCTCGCCATGGCACCCAAGGTGCTGTTGATGGATGAACCGTTCGGCGCGCTCGACGCGCTCACGCGCGCGCACCTGCAGGATGCGCTGCTGAAGATTGTCGAACAGACCCGCAGCACCGTGGTCATGGTCACGCACGACGTGGACGAGGCCGTGCTGCTGGCCGACCGCATCGTGATGATGACCAACGGCCCGGCGGCGACGATCGGCGAGATCCTCAGCGTTGGCCTGCCGCGACCACGCGACCGCGTGGCGCTGGCCGAGGACAAGGGCTACCATGCGTGCCGCACGGCGGTGCTCGACTTCCTCTACCGCAAGCAGCGCAACCCGGCGTTGCAGGAAGCGGCCTGAACGGCCACCGAACGCCCGCCCGTCATGGGCGTGGCGGCGGTGCTCCGCTATCATGAAGCGGAATCCCATCCCCACACAACACGCCCATGACCACTTCCTCCGCCACTCCCGCCGCGGACGCCTTCCCCGCGGCCCGCTACATCAAGGAAATCGGCCGCGGCGTGAACGGCGCCCGTGCGCTGCCGCGCGAAGACGCGCAGACACTGTTCGACGCCATGCTGGCCGGCCGCGTGTCGGACCTGGAACTGGGTGCGGTGCTGATGGCGTATCGCATCAAGGGCGAGGCGCCGCACGAACTGGCCGGCATGCTCGAAGCCGCGCACGCGCACTGCCGCCCGCTGGCCGCACCGGGAGATCGCCAGGTCGTGGTCGTCCCGAGCTACAACGGCGCGCGCAAGCAGCCCAATTTGGTGCCACTCCTGGCTCTGTTGCTCGCGCGCGAGAATGTGCCGGTGCTGGTGCATGGTTCCCGCACATTCCAGGGCCGCGTGACGAGCATGACCTTGTTCGAGGCGCTCGGCGTGCCGCTGTGTGCATCCACGGACGAAGCCGCTGCGCGCCTGCGCGATGGCGACGGCGCCCATGGGCCGCTGGCCGTGGTGCCCGTGGACGTGCTGTCGCCGGGCCTGTCGCAGTTGCTGGACCGGCGCAATGTCATCGGCCTGCGCAATTCCTCGCACACGGTGGCCAAGATGCTGCAGCCGGTGGGTTCGCACTCGCCAGCCGAGGCGCTGCGCCTGTACAGCTACACGCACCCCGAATACCGCGAGACGCTGACCGACTATTTCTCGCACGAGCCTGCCAATGTGCTGCTGGCGCGTGGCACCGAAGGCGAGGTAGTGGCCGATGCACGCCGCAGCAGCCGCATCGACTGGCTGCACGACGGGCACCAGCAGACCCTTGTCGATCCGACCAGCGGCTCGATCGCAGACGTGCCCGAACTGCCGCAGGGCAGCGACGTGGCCGAAACGGCCGCGTGGACGCGCAAGGTGCTGGACGGCGCCGTGCCCGTGCCGCCGCCGATCGCCACCCAGGTGCGCGCCATTCAGGAATGCCTGCAGCAAGGCACGCGCGTCGCCTGGGCAAGCCCGCTCTGAGCGGCGCCAGTCCGTCCGCTGCTCAGGATTTGCGCTGGGGCAGCGGAATGCGCTCCGTTTCGCCGGGAACGTGGGGAAACTGGTCGTCCTCCCAGCGCTGCGAAGCGGCTTCGATAGCCTCTTTACTGCTGGCCACGAAGTTCCAGAAGATGAATCGGTGGCCGTCTGTGGGATCGCCGCCGAGCAGCATCACGCGCGATGGCGCCGTGGCGGTCAACGTCACCGCCTGACCGGGCGTCAGCACGACCAGATGCTCGGAGGGCAAGGTTTCGCCGTCGAGCGCCACGCTGCCGTCGACCGGGTAGACGCCCCGCTCGGCATGCTCGGCGGGAATCTCCAGGGTCGCGCCGGCGTCCATCTCGATCGCTACGTACAGCGTGCGGCTGAACACCGTGACCGGCGAAGTCTTGCCAAAGGCATCTCCGGCAATCACCGTCATGCGCACCCCCGGCTGTTCAATCTTTGGCAGCGTGGCGCCCGGATGATGGAAGAACGAGGGCGCGACAGTTTCGTGGTCCTTGGGCAGCGCCACCCAGGTCTGGATACCGTGCAGCCTTGCGCCGGCTTCGCGCACGGCGTCGGGCGAGCGTTCGGAGTGCACAATGCCGTTGCCGGCCGTCATCCAGTTCACGTCACCGGGCCGGATCACCTGCTCGCTGCCGAGACTGTCGCGGTGCATGATCTCGCCTTCGAACAGATAGGTGACCGTGGCCAGTCCGATATGCGGATGCGGGCGCACATCGGCGCCCTTCCCCGGCGGCATCGCCACGGGTCCCATGTGATCAAAGAAGATGAACGGGCCGATGGTCTGGGTCGCCGCTGCCGGCAGGAGGCGACGCACAGTGAAATCGCCCAGGTCCCGCACATGGGGCTTGAGCAAGTGTTCGATGGCAGACATAGGTTCTCCGGTTTGTAGGGGCTTTATTGGCCGTGGCGTGCGCCAGCACTGCCAGTGTAGCGGGTGGTGCAACACAGTATCCCGCCAGGCGGTGCGAACCGAGGCGTGTCGGGGCCCTCTAATTGAGGATATCCAAGCCGCCGATATGCAGGGTAAGTGCCTTAGCGGGACCAAACGCTATCCGAATATATATGATGATCATCAGGAACTATCGACGGCTTCGGGACTCCAATTAGCACTCACCCGGCTTGAGTGCTAAGATGTGTTGCAATGCCGTGCCCTCCCACCGGAGCGGCGCGCCGGCAACCGAACGCCGGATGCGAAAGGAGCTACTGAGTGAACGCAGTCTTGTCTGCCGACCAAACCCTGATGAACAGCCGTCTGCCGACGGCGCCCAAGCAGGCCGGAAGCTTTGCATTGACCTTCCCGGCCACTGTGGGCAACCTGGAAAGCTATATCCAGGCCGTCCATCGCATTCCTATGCTCACCGCAGAGGAAGAGCAACGCCTCGCGCGCGAATTGCGCGAAGATGATTCCGTCGATGCCGCACGCCAGCTGGTGATGTCCCACCTGCGCCTGGTGGTGTCGATCGCACGCCAGTACCTCGGGTACGGCCTCCCGCATGCCGACCTGATTCAGGAAGGCAATATCGGACTGATGAAGGCCGTGAAGCGCTTCGACCCGAATCAGGGCGTGCGCCTGGTGTCGTATGCGATGCACTGGATCAAGGCCGAGATCCACGAGTACGTGCTGAAGAACTGGCGCATGGTCAAGGTGGCGACCACCAAGGCCCAGCGCAAGCTGTTCTTCAACCTGCGCAGCCACAAACAGGGTTCCCATACCTTCACGCCGGAGCAGATCGAAGCCGTTGCGCGCGATCTCAACGTCAAGCCGGAAGAGGTGATGGAGATGGAAACCCGCATGTCGGGTGGCGATCTCGCGTTGGAAGGCCAGGTTGATGACGGCGAGGAGGAATTCGCGCCGATCGCCTATCTGGCGGACAACCACAACGAGCCCACGCGCGTGTTGGAAGCCAAGCGCCAGGACCGTATGCAGGTCGAGGGGCTCGAAGAGGCGCTGGCGCGACTGGATGAGCGCAGCCGCCGGATTATCGAGGCACGCTGGCTCAACGTTGAGGATGACGGCTCGGGCGGTGCGACGCTGCACGAACTGGCTGACGAATTCGGTGTGTCGGCCGAGCGTATTCGCCAGATCGAGGTAGCGGCGATGAAGAAGATGAAGGGGGCGTTGCAGGCGTTTGCCTGACCCCCGGCGCTAACGAGGCGCCATGCAAAAGGCCGGTCCAGTGGACCGGCCTTTTTTCATTGCCGTGCCGTCTCTCAGGACAGCAACTGCTTGATATCGTGGGCGATGGGCTCTGGTCCCTGGCCGTGACGAATGAACAGCCGCAGATGCCCTTCCGGGTCGAACACGTAGCTGCCAGCCGAGTGATCCATGGTGTAGTTGTTGGGCGACGTACCCGGTACCTTGGCGTAGTAGACCTTGAAGTCCTTCGCCACCTTCTGCAACGCAGCCTCATCGGCCGGTCGCATGCCCAGGAAACGCGGATCAAACGCCGGCACGTACTGCGCCAACAGCGCCTGGGTATCCCGCTCCGGATCCACCGTCACGAACAACACCTGCACCTTGTCCGCATCCGGCCCAAGCTGCTCCATGACCGCCTTCAACTCCGCCATGGTGGTCGGGCAGACATCCGGGCAATGGGTGTAGCCGAAGAACATCACGACAACCTTGCCCTTGAAGTCCGAAATCGTCCGGACTTTGCCGTTGTGGTCGATCAGCGAGAAATCCTTGCCGAAATCGGCCCCGCCGCTGATGTCGACGTTCCGGAAAGACGCCTTCTGTTGTCCGCAGGCTGCCAGGGCGAGGGCGAGGAATGCGAGCGCGGCAAAGCGGCGGAATGAGGCGAAGAGCCCGTGGGGCTGGCTTGGCTTGGTCATGGGAAATCGGAAGTCGAGGGGCGCCGGCAAATCCGAGGCGCCGCGATGGCGAGGGCAGCACACAGTATCGCCCATTCGTGCTGTGCGGCACCGCGGCCGCGACAAGATGCCGCAGGCCGCGAAGCTCCAGACCGCTCAGATCTGGGGCACGAACTTGAAGTAGTGATCGATCAGCAGCGCCGCGAACAGCAGCGACAGGTAGAGGATCGAGAAGCGGAAGGCGCGTTGGGCCAGCTGGTCCGAGTAGTTGCGGTACATCGTCCACGAATACTTCAGGAACCAGGCGCCGAGCACCAGTGCGCTGGCCAGGTAGATGTAGCCGCTCATGCCGTAGACGAACGGCAGCAGCGTCGCGGCGATCATCACCAGCGTGTACAGCAGGATGTTGAGCAGCGTGTACTTTTCGCCGTGCGTGATCGGCAGCATCGGCAGCCCGGACTTGGCGTAGTCGGCGCGGCGGTACAGCGCGAGCGCCCAGAAATGCGGCGGCGTCCAGGTGAAGATGATCAGCACCAGGAACCACGCTTCGGCAGGTACGTCGTTGGCAACAGCCGCCCAGCCCAGCGCCGGCGGCATGGCGCCCGACAGGCCTCCGATGACGATGTTCTGCGGCGTGGCCGGCTTGAGCAGAATGGTGTAGACGACCGCGTAGCCGAGGAATGTGGCGAAGGTCAGCCACATCGTCAGGTCGTTGGCAAACACGTGCAGCAGCCACATGCCGGCGCCACCGAGGACGGCCGAGAAGATCAGCGTCTGCGTGGTGGTGATCTCGCCGGTGGCTGACGGCCGCCAGGCGGTACGGCGCATCAGCGCGTCGATCTTCTGCTCGACGAGGCAATTGATCGCGAACGCGGCCCCGGCCAGCAGCCAGATGCCGGCGCCGCCGCCGATCAGCACGCGCCACGGCACCATGCCGGGCGTAGCCAGGAACATGCCGATGATGGCGCAGAACACCGCGAGCTGCGTCACGCGCGGCTTGGTCAGGGCGGCATACTGGCGGGCCAGGTGACGAACCCGGCCCACGGGATGGGAGTGTGTTGCGGTTACCACGGGAGGGAGTTTGTCTTTCATGTGGCGCGAGCGGCGGTCGGCACGCTGGAGGCAGCGCCGGCGGGTCGGGTCGCGAGCCCTATATTGTAGTTGAGACGTACCAACAGCAGCAGGAGCACCGCCGCGCCGCCGTTGTGGGCGACGGCGGCGACCAATGGCCAGTCCAGCACGATATTCGACAGCCCGGTGGCGAGTTGCAGCGCCAGCGCGGCCAGCAGCCAGCGCGACGCGCTGCCCAGCCCTTCGAGCCGGCGCGCACGCATGCCGAACCACGCGAGGTAGCCCAGCACCACCACGGCGAAGCAGCGGTGCACCCAGTGGATCGCCACTAGCGCCGCATGCGGGATGTAGTCGCCGTCAGCAGTCATGCCGAGCTGGCGCCACAGCGTGAAGCCGTGCATGAAGTCCATCTCGGGCACGACCTTGCCGTTGCACAGCGGGAAATCCGTACACGCCAGCACCGCGTAGTTGGTGCTGACCCAGCCCCCGAGGAAGATCTGGATCACCAGCAGCAGCAGCGCCGCGCGCGCGGGCCAGCGCAGCGCGCCAGCCTCGGGTGCGACAAGATGCCGCGGATCATTGCGCGAGCCAAGCCAGATCAGTGCCGCCAGCAGGCTCATGCCGAGCAGCAGGTGCGTGACGACGATGATCGGCTGCAGCTTCATCGTCACCGTGAATGCGCCGAACGCGCCCTGCACGCACACGAGCAGCAGCACGCCCGTGGCGAACCACGGCGATTGCTTCAACTCCTTGCGCTTGACCCACGCCAGCACCATCAGTGTGATGATCAGCACGCCCACGGCCATCGCGAAATAGCGGTGGATCATCTCGATCCAGGCCTTGGCGAGCGTTACCGGGCCGCTGGGCAGCGCGGTTTCGGCCGCGCGAATTGGCTCCACGGCCGAATGCGGGTTGGAGTGGCCATAGCAGCCCGGCCAGTCCGGGCAGCCGAGACCGGAATCGGTCAGCCGCGTAAAGCTGCCGAACATGATCAGGTCGAGCGTCAGGAACGCGGTGATCCAGACCAGCTTGCGATACTTGTTGCGGTCGCCGCGGACCAGCACGTACGAGATCGGGAACAGCGCGATCAGGATGCCAATGATGCCGAGTTGGAGCAGCATGCGTGTCGTCCCTCAGCCGATTCGCGAAACCCGGAGCAGCTTTTTGAGGTCGCCGCTCATCTTCTTGGGATCGGGGTCTTTCGGGAAACGCATCATCAGGTTGCCGAGCGGATCGACCAGGAAGATGGTGTCCTCGATGCCGCTGCCCTCGGCCGCCGGCAGCCACTGGCGCGCGACGTCGGGCGGGATGCGCAGGAAGCGCACGCCGGCATAGGGCTCGTTGTAGGCCGCGCTCAGGCGCTCATCGACCGCGCCTTCGTCCGTGATCAACCAGACCGGCACGATACGCTCGCGGTCCTGACCCTGCCCTGCGCGGATCTGGCGAATGGTGAACAGCTTCTTCGCGCAGGCTTCGTCGCAGGCCGACGGATCGGCGGTCACCAGCAGCCACTTGCCGCGGAAGCTTTCGAGCGGAACCGCCTCAGCGCGCTCGTTGGCGACGCGCACAGGAGGCATCGGGCGCTGCGGATCGATCAGCGCGCCGTAGTTGGTGGCGCCGCCGGTTGGCTTGAATACGTAGTAGGTCAGGTAGGACGCGATCACCGGCGATGCGCACACCAGCAGCAGCAGCAGCATCTGAAGGCGGCCGCGGCGCGTGCGCGCGTCGATGCGCGAGTCCGGCGGAGATGCCGTGCCGGCCGGGGCCGGGGCGGAGTCTTGGTGTGGCATGCGTACGTCTGTCGTTCGTTTGTCGTGGCGCCCGCACGGAGGCGTACGCCGATGTTTATGGCCAGCTGGCCGTTACGGTTGTCCTGCACCGGCAAGCCGCCGCGCACGGCGCCAGCCCAGCACGATCACCAGCACCAGTGTGAGCGCGGCCAGGCCGAACCACTGGAAGGCGTAGCCGTAATGCCGGTCGGCACCCAGGTCGGCCGGTGCCCAATCTCGCGCGAGGCCGTCGCCAGTGTCGGTGCGCTGCTCGATCACGAGCGGCTGCAATGTCACGCCCAGTTCGGCCGCATAAGCCGGCAGGTCGACGTTCTGGCGAATCCGTTTCCCGGCTTCCGCGCTGGCCGACTGGCCGAGGCTATAGACCTTCGGCACCGCGGCAAGTGCCGTGCCTTCGATCGTCACCTCGCCGGCCGGCGTCGTAAATGGCGCGATGCGCGTCCGGTCCTGGGCATCGCGCGGCAGCCAGCCGCGCAGGATCAGCACACTGCGGGCAGCGCTGCCGTCACTCCGGATCACCAGCGGCGTCAGCACCAGGAAGCCGGCGCGGCTGTCGGTGCCATTGCCGTGGGGGCGATTATCCAACAAGACGGTCCGGTCCGCTTCGAAACGGCCTGTCACGCGCACGGTACGGTCGGTGAGATTGGCCTGCACCGGTGCCGTGGTCAATGTCACCGGCGCTTGCGCGGCAAGCTCCTGCAGTCGTGCGGCGCGCGCGATCTTTTCATGTGCGCGGTTGAGCTGCCAGTTGCCGAGCGCGCAGGTCACTGCGATCACGATGGCGGCCGCGACGATCGGCACGGGGCTGAGGGCACGCCACGGCTTCATCGCGCGACTCCAGCCGGGCAATACAGCGCCTTGCCGGCGATGAGATAATGACACTTTCCGCCCACGAGCCCGCGGCACGCACACGTAGTGCACGTATTGCGGCCAGCCTGCCCCGCCATGCGCTTTGTCATCATCGTCGCTTTCCTCCTGATCATCGGCAGCCTGGCCTCGGCCCTGTTCTTCATGATGCGCGACCGCGGCAGGACGCCGAACATGATGCGCTCGCTGATGTTCCGCGTCGGCTTCTCGGTGGCGCTGTTCCTGTTCATCCTGTTCTCGCACTGGATGGGCTGGATCCACAGCACCGGCATCCGTATGAATCCGTAGGGTCCGGAATCCCCAAAAAACAAGCGCCGCAGGGTGGTCATCCTCCTGCGGCGCTTCTGTTTTGCGGTTCCGCGGCGGGAGGCGCTCAGGCCTTCCGCCGGGTACGACAAGTTGCTGCTTACAGCCAGTACACCACGATGTAGAGGAACAGCCACACCACGTCAACGAAGTGCCAGTACCAGGCGGCGCCTTCGAACGCGAAGTGATGATCGGGGGTGAAGTGGCCCTTGAGCACGCGGATCAGCACCACGGTCAGCATGATCGCGCCCATGGTCACGTGGAAGCCGTGGAAGCCCGTCAGCAGGAAGAACGTGGAACCGTAGACGCCCGAGGTGAGCTTGAGGTTCAGTTCCGAGTAGGCATGCATGTACTCGTAAGCCTGGAAGCACATGAAGACCGCGCCGAGCAGGATGGTCAGCACCAGGCCCTGGATCACCTGGCTGCGCTTGCCGGCCAGCAGCGCGTGGTGCGCCCAGGTCAGCGTCACGCCCGACATCAGCAGCAGTGCCGTGTTGATGGTGGGGATCGGCCACGGGCCCATGGTCTGGAAGCTCTCGACCACGCCGGCCGGGCCGCTATTGGGCCATACGGCGGCAAAGTCGGGCCACAGGATCTTGTTGTCGAGGTCGCCAAGCCACGGCATGGCGATGGTGCGGGCGTAGAACAGCGCGCCGAAGAACGCGGCGAAGAACATCACTTCGGAGAAGATGAACCAGCCCATCGACCAGCGGAACGACAGGTCGATGTTCTTGCCGTACATGCCCCCTTCGGATTCGCCGATGGCGTCGCTGAACCAGCTCTTGAGCACGAACAGGAACCACAGCAGGCCGAAGCCGCACAGGTACGGCGCCCAGTGCTGCCCGTTCACCCAGCCGGCTGCGCCGGCGCCGGTCATCAGCAGGCCGAAGCTTGCCGTGATCGGGTGGCGCGACGGTCCCGGTACGAAGTAGTACGGAGCGTTTGCGCGATTCGCACTCATTCTTTTATCTCCAGCTCAGAGTCTTGGTTCAATCGTTATCGGCACATCCGGCAGCCTTCCCTCCCAGGCTGCCGTTGGCACTGCTTTTCTGTCTACCCTACTTCCTGCCCTGCTACGCCGCGGCCGAACTGACCACGACGCGTACGATCGTAATGAGGATCGCGATGAATACCGCCGCCGCGATCACCCCGGCAATGACCACATGCACGGGATTCAGCTTCGCCATGTCGCTCTCGTGCGCCGCGCCCTTGCGCAGGCCGATGAACGACCACAGCACCGCGCGCATGGTCTGCCCGAAAGACATCTTGCGTTTGACCGCGTCCTTCAGTTCATCCACCGCCGTCTCCTCTGTCCTGCCTCAACCTGCGTTCAACCTGTCCTCAGCTACCGTTGCCGGGCCGGCTGTCCAGCTCGCCCTGCGGTGCCTGCGCCACCGGCGCACCCACTTCGAAGAACGTGTACGACAGCGTGATGTTCTTCACATCCTTCGGCAGCTTCGGGTCGATCACGAACACCACCGGCATCTCGCGCGCTTCCTTGGCCTTGAGCGTCTGCTGCTTGAAGCAGAAGCACTCGAGCTTCTTGAAGTACTCGGTGGCTTGCTTGGGCGCATAGCTCGGGATCGCCTGCGCGGAAATATCGCGCGGTTGCCCGTTGGCCACTTCGTAGACGATCGTCGCCATCTCGCCGGGATGCACTTCCATGCTGTTCTTCACCGGACGGAACGCAAACGGGCCGCGCGCGTTCGAATCGAACTCCACCGTGATGGTGCGGCTCGTGTCGACCTGCGTGTTCTTGAGCGATCCGCCGTACAGCTCGCGCGTGGTCACCACGTTCAGCCCGGTGAGATCGCAGATCTTCTTGTACAGCGGTACCAGCGCGTAGCCGAACCCGAACATCACGCCGACGATCACGATCAGCCGCAGCATCATGCCGCGGTTGAACCGCTTGTCGGCTTCGTGGTTCTGGCTCTGCCCGTTCTGATCGACGCTCATCCCGCTACCCCGCAGCTTCAGCCAAGGAAAACCATCTTGGCGAAGAACCCCAGAAAGAAAACCACCACGATCGAAAACAGGATCAGCCCCAGGCGCCGGTTGGCGGCTTTCTGGTCAGTTTGCGATGGGTTTTTTTGTGGAGCCTGCATCTTGTGTTACCTGCCGGCCCGGGAGACGGCGTTGCGTCTCCCGAAGCCTTGTTGCGACTAGTGCTTAGCGAACTTGCGGCGGCACTTCAAAGGTGTGGAACGGCGCCGGCGACGGCACGGTCCACTCCAGGCCCTCGGCACCTTCCCAGGGCTTGTCCGCGGCCTTCTCGCCGCCACGGTAGGACGGCAGCACCACGAAGAAGAAGAAGTACACCTGCATCAGGCCGAAGCCCAGTGCCCCGATCGACGCGATCGCGTTGAAGTCCGCGAACTGGGTCGGGTAGTCGGCGTAGCGACGCGGCATGCCGGCCAGACCCAGGAAGTGCATCGGGAAGAAGGTAACGTTGAAGAAGATGATCGAGCCCCAGAAATGGATCTGGCCGCGGGTTTCGTTGTACATGAAACCGCTCCACTTCGGACCCCAGTAGTAGAAGCCCGCAAACAGCGCGAACAGCGAGCCGGCCACCAGCACATAGTGGAAGTGCGCCACGATGAAGTAGGTGTCCTGCAGCTGGATGTCGATCGGCGCCACGGCCGGCATCAGGCCGGTGAAGCCGCCGATGGTGAACACGAAGATGAAGCCGATCGAGAACAGCATCGGGGTCTCGAAAGTCATCGAGCCGCGCCACATCGTCGCGATCCAGTTGAAGATCTTCACGGCCGTCGGCACCGCGATCAGCATGGTCGCGTACATGAAGAACAGCTGGCCCGTCACCGGCATGCCCGTCGTGAACATGTGGTGCGCCCATACGATGAACGACAGGATGGCGATCGAAGCAGTCGCGTACACCATCGAGCTGTAGCCGAACAGGCGCTTGCGGGCAAACGCCGGCACGACCTGCGAGATGATCCCGAAAGCCGGCAGGATCATGATGTACACCTCGGGGTGGCCGAAGAACCAGAAGATGTGCTGGTACATCACCGGGTCACCGCCGCCGGCAGCCGAGAAGAAGCTCGTGCCGAAGTGGCGATCAGTCAGCACCATGGTGATGGCGCCGGCCAGCACGGGCATCACGGCGATCAGCAGGTAGGCGGTGATCAGCCACGTCCAGCAGAACATCGGCATCTTCATCAGCGTCATGCCCGGGGCGCGCATGTTGAGGATGGTCACGATGATGTTGATCGAGCCCATGATCGACGACGCGCCCATGATGTGCATGGCGAAGATGGCCATGTCCATGCCCGGACCCATTTGCACCGACAGCGGCGCGTACAGCGTCCAGCCGGCGGCGGTGGCGCCGCCCGGTGCGAAGAACGAACCGGCTAGCAGCAGCGCGGCCGGCGGCATCAGCCAGAAGCTGAAGTTGTTCATGCGCGCGAACGCCATGTCGGACGCGCCGATCTGCAGCGGGATCATCCAGTTCGCGAAACCCACGAAGGCCGGCATGATCGCACCGAACACCATGATCAGGCCATGCATGGTTGTGAACTGGTTGAACAGCTCGGGGCGGAAGAACTGCAGGCCCGGCTCGAACAGCTCCAGGCGGATCAGCAGTGCCAGCAAGCCGCCCGACAACAGCATGATGAACGCGAACAGCAGGTACAGCGTGCCGATGTCCTTGTGGTTGGTGGCGAACAACCAGCGGCGCCAGCCATGCGGGTGATCATGCGCGTGGTCGTCGTGCGCGTGATCGTGCGGATGGCCGATTGCGTCGGGGGTAGCAGTACTCATCGCAAATGCTCCTCTAATCCTGTCCTGTCTTCAGCCGGTCAGCCTGCGGTGCGGTCGCCCGCGATGCTGGCCTGCTTGCTGCCCTGGTCTTTGGCGGGCTTCGCGTCCGCCTTCGGTGCGTCGCCGCCTGCAGCGCCGCCGCCCTCGGGGAACTTGCCGGCGCGGGCATTCACGAAATCGCTGGGCTGGATCACTTCGCCGGTCTTGTTGCTCCAGCTGTTGCGCACATAGGTCATCGCTGCAGCCAGCTCCGTATCGGACAGCTGCTTCCACGACGGCATGGCGTTCTTGCCTTCCAGCATGATGTGCATCTGGCCGGCCTTCGGGCCATTCACGATCTTCGAGCCGTCCAGCGCCGGGAACGCGCCGCCGCCCTTGCCGTTCGGCTGGTGGCAGACCGCGCAGTTGGCGGTGTAGACCTTCTCGCCGCGCGCCTTCATTTCGTCGAGCGTCCAGGTCTTGTTCGGATCATCGGCCTTGGCGGCCATTTCCTTCTTCTTGCCGTCGACCCACTTGGTGTAGTCGGCGTCGGACACCACGCGCACGACGATCGGCATGAACGCGTGTTCCTTGCCGCAAAGCTCGGCGCACTGGCCGCGGTACACGCCGATTTTCTCGGCCTTGAACCACGTGTCGCGCACGAAGCCGGGGATCGCATCCTGCTTGACGCCGAATGCCGGAATCATCCAGGCGTGGATCACGTCATTGGCGGTCGTGACGATGCGCACCTTCTTGTTGACCGGTACCACGAGCTCGTTGTCGACTTCCATCAGGTAGGTGTTCGACTTCGGCGCTTCGTTGTTGATCTGTTCGCGCGGCGTGGTCAGCGTGGAAACGAAGGAGATGCCTTCGCCCTCGCCCTTCAGGTAGTCGTAGCCCCACTTCCACTGGTAGCCAGTGGCCTTGATGGTGACGTCGGAGTTGGTGGTGTCCTTCATGGCCACCACGGTCTTGGTGGCGGGCAGGGCCATGGCGATCACGATCAGGAACGGGACGATGGTCCAGACCACTTCGACCGTGATGCTTTCGTGGAAGGAAGCAGGCTTCGCACCCTTGGCCTTGCGGTGCGTGAACACGGAATAGAACATCACGCCGAACACGGCAACGAAGATCACCGTGCAGATGATCAACATCATCCAGTTCAGCCAGTGAATCTGTTCGGCGATCTTCGTGACCGGCTCGGTCAGGTTCAGCTGACGCACGGCGGGACCGCCGGGCATGTCACTGACCGCCAGGGCCGCCTGGCTGGCAAGCAGGGATGCGCTCGCCAGACAAACTGCGGATGCCTTCTTCCACATTTTCATTTGTTATCTACCCAATTTACAGATCCAAATCTGTCCCCGCATCCGCCCCCGCCACCTCTCAGAGGCGGCGCAGGGCCGCTGCGAGCTCCTGGGCGAACTTGCGCCGCTTGTGCGGGTCCAGATAGCACCCCACCTGCACAACGCGCTTGCCCGAACGCAGAGTCACCAGCGCGCGGAACGATTCCCCCAGTTCGACCCGCACCCACTGCGGGTTGAATTCATGGCGCGTCAACCGCTGCGCACTGGCTGTCTCCACGACCAGCACGCCATCGTTGATGCTGACACGCTCATAGTCCGTCGCATGACGCGCATACACAAGCAGAGCAATCCCCAGTCCGAGCAGGTCCAGGCCGGCAAATGGCAGCACGAGCCAGGACCCTTGCACCGCGAAAAACAACGCGATAGCAAGCGAGACAGTGAAGATCGAGAGGTAAAACCAGCCGACCTGGCGTGGAGAGAGCGAGCAATTTCGCTTCATCAGCCAGTCGTGGGGCGCGGGGGGAGGTCCGTCGAGATTTCCGCCGGAGTCACCACTTGCCGTCTGGAATGCGATACCCAAGTCTTGCATCGCCAACCACTCTGCATCGGATGCACACCCGGGACGATTGCGCCCTGAGTGCACCGTGCGAGTGCAACTCCAGGACGTTCTTGTGCCAGGGGACCACTGCGACAAACTGGCGCATTATAGGGCGCTTCGCATACACGGACAAGGCCGCACATTGACCAAAGCGCTTGCGCGGCGTAGGGATTTATGCTTAACGCGCATTAACGAGATCGCCCGCAAAGCCAGTGCAGACGCGGCCTCGCGGGCGATCCGCGCGTGTTTTCGTTACGCGGAAGTCATTACAGTCGTAACTGCTCAGCGGCGGGGCCTGGCCCGGCCGATCTTGTCCAGCGGCACGACCGCGCGGCCAAGTTCGTCCACCTGCTGCGCACCACGCGGGGGCAGCTTCCAGGCGTGGCCGTAGACGATTTCGAAGGTCAGCGGAATCACGCCATCGGCATTGCGCAGGCGCTCAAGCGCCGCGCACACCGCCTGATGCCAGCGCCGGCCATGCAGGCCGGCACGCCGCAGGGCCGGATGCGCGCGCAGGCCGCCGAAGGCTTGCACCTCGCGCAGCAGCATCTCGGGCGATTCATAGGTCACGGTGAGCGTTTCCATGTCCATCACCGGCGTGGACCATCCACCATGTACCAGCATGTCGCCGATATCGTGCATGTCGACAAAGCGCAACGTGTGGGTCGCGGTATCGACTTCCTCGAACGCCGTGCGCAGTTCGCGCAGCGTATCGGGGCCGAACAGCGAGAACATCACGAGGCCATCGTCGCGCGTCACGCGGTGCCACTCCGGGAACACGCGATGCGGCTCCGGATGCCAGTGCAGCGCCAGGTTGGACCACAGCAGGTCGAAGCTGCCGGGCGCAAAAGGCAGTGTGGCAAGATCGCCCTGGACCAGATCGAACAGCGGGCGCTTGCCGAGCAAGCGGCCGACCCAGCCGGGCCGCCGTTGAGGATCGCGCTGGCCCGCTTCGGCCAGCATCACGCCGGAAATATCGAGGCCGGCAATCTGTGCATCGGGAAAGCGCGCGCGCAGGCCGGCCAGGCCCTGGCCGTGTCCGCAGCCGATGTCCAGCGCGCGCTGCGGCGTCAGCCGGACCACCTCCATGCGTTCCTGCATGCGGCGGCCGATCTCGCCAAGCAAGAAATCGAGCTGGCCGAACGCGGCGCTGCGCCGGTCGAAGGCGATCCGGGTCAGCCGCGTGGGCGGCACGAAAGCATCGGGAGAATCGGCGGCATGCAGGGACACGGGAAAACCAGGCAACAGGAAGACAAGGAAGGCGCGGCAATATTGATGGCGCATGGCAGCCGCGCGCCATGGCGGACGACTGGACGGCAAGTATACGCGCGCACCGCGAAAGCCGCCGGACAGGTCCGCGGGCTGATGCGCAAGCTGCTGCCATGTGCGTGCGCGCTGTGCGGGACGGTGCAGGATGAAGTAGTGTGCCGCGACTGCGTTGCCGAACTGCTCTACCCGGTGTCGCGCTGCCCGGTTTGCGCGATGGGGCTGGCACCAGGCGAGCCGTGCCGGGCATGCGCGCAGCATCGGCCCGATTTCGACCGCGCCTTCACGCTCGGCGACTACGGCATTCCGCAGGATTCGCTGGTTCTGGCACTCAAGTATGGCAAGGTGCTGTCGCTGGCCGGGTGGCTCGCTGCCGCGCTCGCAAGCCGGGTACGGGCCGCTGGCACGCCGATGCCGGAGCTGATCGCGCCCATCCCGCTGTCGCCGCAACGGCTGGCCGACCGCGGCTTCAATCAGGCGTGGGAGATCGCCCGTCCGCTCGCGCGCCATCTGGGCGTGGCGAGCGACCCGGCGCTACTGGAACGTCCGCGCGATATCGCCACCCAGCACTTGCTTGATCTGGCCCAGCGTCAGATGAATGTGCGCGGCGCATTCCGCATAAGCCGGTCCCGACCCCTTGCGGGCATGCACGTGGGTCTCGTCGATGATGTGATGACGACCGGCGCCACACTGGACGAAGCGGCGCGCACGCTGAAGGCACATGGCGCGGCACGAGTCAGTGTGATCGTCGCGCTGCGTACGCCATAAGAGGCCAATGGCGGCGGATGACAGCGCCGCCCGCGCGCGGTAAGCTGCGCACCGTTTTTGATGCCGGGGCCATGGCGCCCTGCCCTGCCAAGGAAACCGCCCCATGTTCCATGTCGTCCTGGTCGAACCGGAAATCCCGCCTAACACCGGCAATGTGATCCGTCTGTGCGCGAATACCGGTGCGCAGCTGCATCTGGTCAAGCCATTGGGATTTCCGCTCGAGGATGCCCGCATGCGGCGTGCGGGACTCGACTATCACGAGTACGCTACCATGCGCGTGCACGACAGCTGGGACGCGCTGATGGCCAGCGAGCAGCCCGATCCATCTCGCATGTTCGCACTGACCACGCATGGCTCGACGCCATTCGGGCAGGTCAGTTTCCAGCCCGGCGACTGGTTCGTATTCGGTTCCGAAACGCGCGGACTCGCACCGGAGCGGCGCGAATCGTTCCCCCCGTCACAGCGCATCCGTCTGCCGATGCGGCCCAACAACCGCAGCCTGAACCTGTCGAATACCGTGGCCGTGGTCGTGTTCGAGGCGTGGCGCCAGAACGGCTTTGCCGGCGGCGCCTGAACGCCGGCGCTATTCCGGCTGCACGCCCGCCGCGCGGATCACCTTGTCCCAACGCACCTTCTCGCTCGCCATGGTTTGGCGCAGCGATGCCGGCGCCGTGCCTGCCGGCACGAAATACTGCGCGCGCATTTTCTCGCGCACGTCGGCGCTGCCGATGATGGCCACCAGCTCACGATAAAGCCGGTCGATGATCGCAGGCGGCGTGCCCGCCGGCGCCAGCACTGCCTGCCATGAAATCGCTTCGAATCCGGGATAGCCGGATTCCGCCACGGTCGGCACCGATGGCAACACCGCCGTGCGGCCCGTGGTGGTCACCGCGAGGATGCGCAGCTTGCCCGCATTGACGAGCGGCATCGCAATCGCCGGCACCATGAAGCCGGCCTGGATCTGTCCGCCCACCATGGCCGTAGTGACCTGCGGGAAGCCAGGATACGGCACGTGCTGCAGGTCGATGCCGGCCATGGCCTTGAGTTGCTCCATCGCGAGATGCGCGGCACTCCCGTTACCGACTGAACCGTAGTTCAGCGCCCCGGACTTCGTCTTCGCCAGCGCCACGAACTCGTGCAGGTTATGCACGGGCAGCCTTGCATCGACGACCAGCACATTCGGTGATGTCGCGACCAGCGTAACCGGCGCCAGCTGACGGAACGGATCGTAGTTCAGGTTGCGCGACAGAGATGGCGCAGTCACCAGCGGCCCGTTGATCGTGAATAGCAGCGTGTAGCCATCGGGCGCGGCCTTGGCCACCATGCCCGTGCCGATATTTCCGCCGGCGCCAGGCCGATTTTCCACGACTACGGGCTGGCCCAGCGTCCCCGCGAGCTTTTCCGTAAGCAGGCGCGCGATCAGGTCGGGCGACGATCCCGCGGGGAACGGCACCACCATGCGCAGCGGCCGCGACGGCCAGTTGTCGGGCTTGTCGGCCCAGGCAGGGGAAACTGCGCCGGCAGCGCAGGTACAGGCAAGCGCGATCAGCGCGCGGCGACGGGAAGTCATGCGTAGGGAATCGAAGAGTACTGAACGAAGGCTATTCGTCGCGCGCGTCGCGCTGCAGGAGTTGCGCCACGGCATCCGCGGCGCTCAGGCCTTCGAACAACACCGCGCACACGGCGCGCGTGATCGGCATCTCGATCTTGCAGGCCTCGGCCAGTGCGGCCACGGCCTGCGCGCAACGCACGCCCTCGGCGACATGCCCAAGGCTCGCGAGGATCTGATCGAGGCTTTGTCCGGCCGCGAGCTGCTGTCCGACCTTGCGATTACGCGACAGGTCACCGGTAGCCGTCAGGATCAGGTCGCCCACGCCGGCGAGGCCCATGAACGTTTCCGCGCGTCCACCAAGCGCCAGGCCAAGGCGCGTCATTTCGGCCAGCCCACGCGTCACCAGCGCGGCGCGCGCGTTGAGCCCCAGACCCAGGCCATCGCTCGCACCGGTGGCGATCGCCAGCACGTTCTTCACTGCGCCGCCGACCTCGACACCGGTCAGGTCGTCGCTGCCGTAGATGCGCATGGCGTGATGATGGAATGCCGCCTGCGCGCAATCCGCCAGCGTTGGCACGCTGCCCGCGACTGTCAGCGCGCACGGCAGGCCCAGCGCCACCTCGCGCGCAAAGCTGGGGCCGGTCAGGACGCCATAGTCGAATCCGCTGGTGCGGCCCGCGGCGTCGAGTTCTTCGCGCACCATCTGGTGCGGCAGCGCGTGCGTGCCGGCCTCGAACCCCTTGCACAGCCACAGCATGCGCACATGGCCATTGCCGCGCCCGGCGAGCCGGCGCGTCATTTCGCGCAGGCCCGACACGGGCGTGGCTACGACTACGAGGCCATCGGGATCGCCGGCGGCATGACCGACTGCCTGCTCGAAGTCCGCTTCCACGCGCAGCCGCGGAGACAGTGGCACGCCCGGCAGATAGGCCTCGTTGCTGCCGGTCGCCGCGATCGCGGCAAGCTGGGCGGGATCGCGTCCCCACAGCACCACGTCATGGTTGGCGGCGGCATGGCTCGCAAGTGCGGTGCCCCAGGCACCTGCACCGAGGAAGGTCAGTTTCATGGCGGCTCGAACGGTGGATCGGCGCAATCGATGGTAGCCCTGTGCGCGGGCCCCGGAAAGGCAAAACGGGGCCGCAGCCCCGTTTCGTCAGGCAGTGCGGGACTGCCGGATCAGTGGCGAGCCTGGCTGCCGTCAGGCATCACGATGCCGCTGTTGGCGCCGCCGGCGGCCTGGGCTTCTTCCATGGCGGCCTGCAGGCGCTGCTCGTACAGGGCCTGGAAGTTGATTTCCGACAGGTGGATGGCCTGGAAGCCTGCACGCGTGATGACGTCGGCAATATTGCCGCGCAGGTACGGATACAGGATGGTCGGGCAGGCAATGCCCAGCAGCGGGTCGAGCTGCTCGACCGGCACGTTGCGGATGTCGAAGATGCCGGCCTGGTGCGCTTCCACGAGGAAAGCGACCTTTTCCTGGACCTTGGTCGTCACGGTGCCCGTCACCACCACTTCGAAGATGCCTTCCTGCAGCTGCGAAGCGGCCACGTTGACCTGGACTTCGACCGACGGCGCTTCCGATTCGAGGAAGATGCCCGGCGAGTTCGGCTGCTCGAGCGACATGTCCTTGAGGTACACGCGCTGGATGTTGAAGAAGGGTTGGTCTTCCTGCTGGGTGTTTTGCTGGTCGCTCATGAAAGGCTTCCGGGATGGGCGTTGGACGCGGCGGCCGGGTGCGGCACGAGCCTGCGCCCGGTTGGAAAACGCATATGGTACATGACGCGGGTGGCAATATCACCCGCGCCGGAGCCGCGGGTTGCTCTGGCTCAGGCGGCCAGCAGCGGCGTCAGTCCGCCCTGGCGGTCCAGCGCGGAGAGATCGTCGAAACCGCCAACGTGGGTGTCGCCGATATAGATCTGGGGCACGGTGCGGCGACCGGTGCGCGACATCATTTCCTCGCGCTTGCCGGGTTCACGGTCGATCAGGACCTTCTCGATCGTCTCGACGCCCTTGGACTTGAGCAAGCGCTCAGCCATCACGCAATAAGGGCACACCTGCGTGCTGTACATGACGACGCGGGCCATGCAGTTCTCCTTCGTTACTCAAACGCCGCCGGCCCCGCGCTAGCGGGATCCGGCGTATGTGACGGACAGGCCGGCCAGTCTGGCGCGGCTTACTTGATGACCGGAAGCCCGGCCTGCTGCCAGGCGGCGAGGCCGCCTTCGAGCACATAGGTCTCACTGTACCCGGCTTCCTTGAGCGCTGCCTGAGCCTTGCCGAGGCCCTGGCCGGTCTGGGATACCACGATGATGGGGACAGCCTTGTCCTTTGCAAGACCCGCCGCGCGCGAGGCCAGGTCCGACAGCGGGGCGCTCTTGGCCTGCGGCAGGTGCCCCTTGGCATACTCGGTGGCTTCGCGAATGTCCACGACCACCGCGCCACGCTTGTTGATCAGCTGCGTGGCGGCGGCCGTATTGACGGCCTTTCCGCCCGTGCCGCGGGCGATCGTGGGCCAGGCCAGCAGGCCGCCCGAGACCACGGCGAGGGCGATCAGGGCGAGGTTGTTATAGTCGGCGAAGAAATTCACGTTGGCATTCCGTTGGGTTGGGTCGGCGGCATTATAAAATACGCGGTTTGGCGTCCGGGCCTCCGCCGCCAGGCCACAGCGGCCATTGTCGCCTCTTTGTCGTTTCCCGGGCACACAGGAACACCGGCAGGCGGCACCGATGCGGCGGCCCCGGCGCACGCAGGTTATTTACTCTCTGGAAGCAGCAGCATGTACAAGCTAGTCCTCATCCGCCACGGCGAATCGACGTGGAACCTCGAAAACCGCTTCACCGGCTGGGTCGACGTCGACCTCACTGACACCGGCGCCGCGCAAGCCCGCCTGGCCGGCAAGCTGCTCAAGGAAGCCGGCTTCGCCTTCGACGTGGCCTACACGTCCGTGCTCAAGCGCGCGATCCGTACGCTGTGGCACGTGCAGGACGAAATGGACGAGATGTGGATCCCGGTACGCAACGAATGGCGCCTGAACGAGCGCCACTACGGTGCGCTGGCCGGCCTGAACAAGGCAGAAACCGCCGCCAAGTTCGGCGACGAGCAGGTGCTCGTGTGGCGCCGCAGCTACGACACGCCGCCGCCCGCGCTGGAGCCGACCGATCCGCGTGCCTCTTACGACGATCCGCGCTACGCCAATGTGCCGCGCGAGCAGATTCCGCTGACCGAATGCCTGAAGGACACCGTGGCCCGCGTGCTGCCGCTGTGGAACGAATCCATCGCTCCGGACATCCAATCGGGCAAGCGCGTGGTCATTGCCGCTCACGGCAACAGCATCCGCGCCCTGGTTAAGTACCTGGATCAGATTTCGGATGACGATATCGTCGGCCTCAACATCCCCAATGGCACCCCGCTCGTCTACGAGCTGGACGCCAGCCTGCGCCCGCTGCGCCACTATTACCTGGGCGACCAGGAAGCCATCGCCGCCTCGCTGGCGGCCGTGGCCAGCCAGGGCAAGGCCCGCTGAAGGGCCGCCGGGCGGCATGCACCACCCAAAGTGCGGCCGCCCACCGACAGCGGGTACGTGACAGGCCTATTTCTCCACACCGTTTTATACTGTCGGACAAACCGCCCCGCGCCCGGCGCAGGGCGGCTGCAGCCGGCATAATCCCCCTACGTACACGTTCAGGCAGCCCTCATGCGTAAGACGCTCAAGAACATCAGCCTCGTTTCGGTCGGACTCGTCGCCGGCGTGCTGGCCACGCTGCAGATTTCAGCCACCGCGCAGAATTCCGCCGGCCCCCTGCCACTCGACCAGTTGCGGCTGATGGCCGACATCTTCGGGCAGATCAAGCGCGAATATGTAGAGCCGGTCGATGACAAGAAGCTGCTGACCGAAGCCATCAAGGGCATGGTCGCGAGCCTTGACCCGCATTCGGCCTATCTGGACGAGAAAGACTTCAAGGAACTGCAGGAAGGCACGCGCGGCCGCTTCGCCGGCCTCGGCATCGAGATCTCGCAGGAAGAAGGCCTGGTCAAGGTCATCAACCCGATCGAGGACACCCCCGCGTTCCGTGCCGGCATCCAGCCCGGCGACCTGATTACCCGTATCGACGACAAGCCCGTGCGCGGGCTGCCGCTGGAACAGGCGGTCAAGCGCATGCGCGGCGAGCCCGGCACCAAGGTTACGCTGACGATCTATCGCAAAAGCGAAGAGCGCACCTTCCCGATTTCCATCACCCGTGCCGAAATCCGCGTCCAGTCGGTCAAGACCAAGATGCTGGACAACAACACCATCGGCTGGGTGCGCCTGACCAGCTTCCAGGAACGCACGGTCGGGGACCTGGGCCGCCGGCTCAACGAGATGGCCCAGAAGAACCCGGGCCTGAAGGGTATCGTCCTGGACCTGCGCAACAACGGCGGCGGCGTGCTGCAGGGCGCGGTCGGCGTAGCGGCGGCGTTCCTGCCGGACGACTCGACGGTGGTGTCCACCAACGGCCAGGTGCCCGACGCCAAGCGCGTGTACAAGGCGACGTTCAACAACTACCGCCTGTCGTCGCTCGAGGACGATCCGCTCAAGGACCTGCCGGCGCTGTACAAGAAAATCCCGATGGTCGTGCTGACCAACGCCTATTCGGCGTCGGCGTCCGAGATCGTGGCTGGCGCGCTGCAGGACCACCACCGCGCGCTGATCATGGGCAAGACCACGTTCGGCAAGGGTTCGGTGCAGACCGTGCGGCCGCTGACCAATGACACCGGCATCAAGCTGACCATCGCGTACTACTACACGCCGACGGGCAAGTCGATCCAGGCCAAGGGTATCCGCCCGGACATTCCGGTCGACCAGAACCCGGAAGGTGACCCGGACGACGCGCTGATCACGCGCGAAATCGACACCGAGCGCCACCTGCACAACAAGCAGGAATCGGAAGAGCCGGAAATGAACGAGCGTGAACAGCGCCGCGTGGAAGAACTGCGCCGCCTGGAAGAAGAGAACGCGAAGAAGACGCCGGAAGAGCGCGAGAAGGAACGTCGCAAGAAGCCGATCGAATTCGGTTCGGCCGACGACTTCATGTTGCAGCAGGCCATCGCCCAGCTCGACGGCCGGCCGGTCAAGCGCTCCAAGTCGAAGCTCGAAACCAACCCGCCCGCCGACAAGCCGGCCAAGGCCGCGCCTGCGAAGAAGGGCGCCAGCGCCCCGGCTGCCAAGCCCGCCGCGCCGGCGCCCGGCAAGCAGCCGCCGGCCAGTGCGCCGATCGGCGAGCCGCTGGGCACGCCGACCGGCAAGGCGCCCTGAGCGGCACCCTGACCAGAAGCGGCCCTGCGGGGCCGCTTTTTACATTGCACGTCCTGTCCTGAGCCTCATGCCATGAACGACGATCAACTGCTGCGCTATTCGCGCCATATCCTGCTCGATGAACTCGGCATCGAAGGCCAGGAGCGCCTGCTAGGTGCCCATGCGCTGGTGATTGGCGCGGGCGGCCTGGGCGCCGCCGCCCTGCCCTATCTGGCGTCGGCCGGCGTCGGCCGGATCAGCGTGGTCGACAACGACCATGTGGACCTGACCAATCTCCAGAGACAGATCATCCATACCACGGACAATGTCGGGCGCCTGAAGGTGGAGTCCGCGCGTGAGGGCATGCTGCGGATCAATCCGGGTGTGCAGGTTGATGTCATCGCCGCTCGCGTCGGTGATGCCGATCTGGAACAGCTCGTGACACAGGCCGACGTGGTACTCGACTGCTGCGACAACTTCGCCACGCGCCAGGCGGTCAACCGCGCCTGCGTGCATCACCGCGTACCGCTGGTCTCCGGGGCGGCGCTGCGTTTCGACGGGCAGATCAGCGTCTTCGACCGGCGCCAGGACAACGCACCGTGCTACGCATGCCTGTTCCCGCCGTCAGAGCCCGCACCGGAAGTCGCCTGCGCGACCATGGGCGTGTTCGCGCCGCTGGTCGGCATGGTTGGTACCGTGCAGGCGGCCGAGGCGCTCAAACTGCTCAGTGGCGTGGGCCAGAGCCTGGCCGGCCGGCTGCTGATGGTCAATGCGATGACGATGGAGTGGACCACGATGCAGCTCGCGCGCACACCCGACTGCCCGGTTTGCGCCGGGCATTGACAGGCATCAGCGTGCCGAGCGCTCGCGCAGCCAGTCGGTGACCGCCGCGCGGTCGCCGCGGCACACCACACGCGCGGCGCGTTTCTCTTCCTGGTACGCGTACATCGGATCGTAGTAGTCGCGCAGCAGCACTTCGATCCAGGCGCGGTGCGGCGCGGTTTCCCCCCGCTCCGACTGGCTCGTCAGCGCCTGCTCCAGCAACGCCGACAAACGGCCATAGCGTTCACTGCCGAGCCGCGGGGAGATGGCGGCCATGGCGTCACGCAAACGCGTGGCATACGCCTCGAAGCCGGCCACCGGACCAAGCTGCTCGATATGCTCGGCAGCCAGCCCCAGCACATAGTCGCGCAAGACACGCTCCACGCGTTCCTCGAACGACGCCTCCAGCCACACCATCGGGCTGGCCTGCATGCGCTGCCACAGCACTTTGGGCAAGTCCCGGCCACCGATGAAGCGGCCCTCGTCCTCGACCACCAGCGCACGGTAGCCGGCCTCGGCACGCCGCAGCACATCGATGGCCAGCGAATTTTCGAAGTCGATCTGCTGCGGCTGTGGTTGCGCGCGGCGACCGAATGCCGAGCCACGGTGGCAGGCTAGCCCTTCAAGATCCACAGCCGCCGGCACTTCGGCAATCACATCCGTCTTGCCGGTGCCGGTCAGGCCGCCCAGCACAAGAAAGTCCTGCTTGGCCGCGGCCTGCTCGATCACGTCGATCAGGAAGCCACGCATCGCCTTGTAGCCGCCGGTCACGCGCGGATAGTCGATACCCGCTTCGTCGCGGAGCCACTGCTGCACGATCTGCGAGCGCAGTCCGCCGCGGAAGCAATACAGATAGCCGTCCGGATGGGCGCGGGCAAAATCCGCCCATTGCGCGATACGTGTCGCCTTGAGAGCGCCCCACACCAGCCGATGGCCGAGTTCAATCGCCGCGTGCTGCCCTTTTTCCGCATAGCAAAGGCCGACCTGATGCCGCTCTTCGTCATCCATCAGCGGCAGGTTCACGGTGCCCGGGAACGCGCCACGCGCGAATTCGAGCGGTGCGCGCACGTCCATCATCGGCGTGCCGCTCAGGAACAATCGGCGGAGATCGCCGGTATCTTCACGCATCAGGCGACCTCTACGGCATGCTCGCCGCGTGCGGCCAGTTCGCCGATGGGCGCGAGGTCCAGGCCAAGCCGGGTGCAGGCATCGAGGAATGCCGCCTCTCCTGCCGGCTCGACAGCCACGAGCAGGCCGCCGCTGGTCTGCGGATCGCACAGCAGCGCGCGCTGCTCGTCGGTGAGTGTGCCGATGCGATGGCCGTAGCTGTCGAAGTTGCGCTGGGTGCCACCCGGCACGCAACCGGCATCGATATAACGCCGGATTTCCGGCAGCACCGGCACCGCCGCATAGTCGAGCCGCGCGGTCAGGCCGCTGCCATCCGCCATCTCCACCAGGTGGCCCAGCAGTCCGAACCCGGTCACGTCGGTCATCGCACGCACGCCTGCGAGCCGCCCAAACGCGCTCCCCGGACGATTCAGCACGCACATCCAGTCGCGCGCCACATGGGCATGCTCGGGCCGCAGCAATCCCTTCTTCTCCGCAGTGGTCAGCACGCCGATGCCGATCGGCTTGGTCAGGTAAAGCCGGCAGCCGGCGGTGGCCGTGTCGTTGCGTTTCATGTGCATGCGATCGACCATACCCGTCACAGCCAGCCCGAAGATCGGCTCCGGCGCATCGATGGAATGCCCGCCGGCCAGCGGGATCCCCGCGTCGTCGCACGCCTTGCGGCCGCCCGCCACGACTTCGCGCGCAACCTCGGGCGGCAGAACGTTGACTGGCCAGCCGAGGATCGCGATGGCCATCAGCGGATCGCCACCCATGGCATAGATGTCGCTGATGGCATTGGTCGCGGCAATGCGGCCAAAGTCGAACGGGTCGTCGACGATCGGCATGAAGAAGTCCGTAGTGGACACCACGCCGCGCCCGCTGTCGTCGCCGTCGATGGCATAGACAGCCGCATCATCGCGCGAAGCATTGCCGACCCACAGGCGCGGGTCGAGGTTCTGCGCGCCGCTGCCGGCCAGGATCACGTCGAGCACCTTGGGGGAAATCTTGCAGCCACAGCCGGCACCGTGGCTGTATTGCGTCAGGCGGATGGATTCGGCCATGGTCGTGACTCCTGTACGGCAGCCTGGATGGAGAAAGGAATTGGAATGAGAAGGGTTACTGCAGGCGGGCAAGCGAATCGGCGGCGCCAGGATGCGCCACGCGGGGATGCCGGCCGCCACTGCAGGCAGCCTGGCAGGATGCGGCGGCTTACTGCTCGCCCGGCTCCATCTGCGACTGCAGGTAGTTCTGCAGGCCGACCTTGTCGATCAGGTCCAGCTGCGTTTCCAGGTATTCGATGTGCTCCTCGGTGTCGGTGAGGATGTCGACCAGGATCTCGCGGCTCACGTAATCGCCAACGGATTCGCAGTACGCGATCCCTTCCTTCACGGTAGCGTGCGCGGTCTGTTCCAGCTTCAGGTCGCACTTGAGCATTTCGGGCGTGTCTTCGCCGAGCAGCAGCTTGTGCAGATCCTGCAGGTTGGGCAGGCCGTCGAGCATCAGGATGCGGTCGATCAGCCGGTCGGCGTGCTTCATTTCGCCGATGGATTCCTTGTACTCCACGTCGCCGAGCTTCTTCAGGCCCCAGTGGCGATACATGCGCGCGTGCAGGAAATACTGGTTGATCGCGGTCAGCTCGTTCTTGAGCTGGGCATTCAGATGCTGGATGACCTTCTTGTCACCTTTCATGGGTGGCTCCTGTTGCATCGGGCCCGCGCAAAAACACGAACGGCGCCAGAGGCGCCGTATGCAGTCGAATGAAGATGCGAATGCGCGAAAACGCGCCGTGAACTGTGATTCAGTTCATGGGCGCGTTCAAGCCACCAGCGCCTCGCGCTGGTCGTTCGCGACTGCCGGGTCCCGAGTGTCCATTATGGTACATGTGCTGGACACGGAACAGGAGGAAATCTCCACAACCTGGATGTTCGCGATCGTGGCCGCGGTCACGTTGCGCACGGCGGCAACGCCTTCCGCCAACACTTGCTGGGCGCACTCGCGGCACCGTCCGCAACAGGTACCGACACCAAGCGTTTCGGCCAGTTCGTCGAGGGTTTCGACGCCTAGGTGAGCGGCTCCGTGGATTTCACGATCGGTAATCTGGTTGCAGATGCAGACGTACACAACTCCCTCCTTGGGGGCTGGCGGCACCGGCATGCCGCTCGAATGAACATCAGAATACCAAAGATCGAAAATGATAACAATTCCCATTAAGCCACAATTGCACAGGTGGGATTTGCGTCACTCAAGGAGAAGGGAGAAGCCGATTCCGGCGCACATCGCCATCAACAAAGTGATGGTTTATGCGCCGGTGGCGAGCAAAAAACCCTTTAGATTTTAGGGCTTAGCGAGCTGTTCCAGCGCCGCCGTCTGTTCCAGGGGGTCATAGGCGTTGAGGACCTGGTCCACGAGCGGCTCCAGCCGCGCGCAATCGGCGTGCAGGACTTCTTGCTTGACCCGCAGCAGTTGGGCCGGATGCATCGA
This sequence comes from Cupriavidus sp. C1SS-2L, assembly GCF_057073735.1. Taxonomy (NCBI): domain Bacteria; kingdom Pseudomonadati; phylum Pseudomonadota; class Betaproteobacteria; order Burkholderiales; family Burkholderiaceae; genus Cupriavidus; species Cupriavidus sp. C1SS-2L. Next base: position 331,612 of record NZ_CP172708.1, on the reverse strand, counting down.
GAACTCACGCAGGCCCATGCCCAGAAGCAGCCGCGTCATGCTCGGATCCCCGGCCATCTCGCCGCACACTGCCACCGGTACGCCGGCACGATTGGCTTCGCGGATGGTGCGCGCAATGAGCTGCAGCACGGCCGGGTGCATCGGATCGAACAGATGCGCCACGGCGTTATCGGCGCGGTCGATGGCAAGCGTGTACTGCGTGAGGTCGTTGGTGCCGATCGACAGGAAATCCATCCGGCGCAGGAACAGCGGCAACAGCAGCACAGCGGCCGGAATCTCGATCATGGCGCCGACCTTCAGGCCGGGATCGTAAGGCACGCCGCGCTCGTCGAGCTGGCGCTTGGCCTGTGCGAGCAGTTCCAGTGTCTGGTCGATCTCACGCGCATGCGAGAGCATTGGCACGAGCAGCCGTACCGGCCCGAACGCCGACGCGCGCAGCAGCGCACGCAACTGGGTCAGGAACATGGCCGGCTCGGACAGCGACCAGCGGATCGCACGCAGTCCGAGCGCAGGATTCAGTGCGGTCTCAAAATCGTCGCCGCGGCCATCCAGCGGCTTGTCGGCGCCGATGTCGATCGTGCGGATCGTCACCGGCAAGCCGTGCATGGCTTCGACCGCACCGCGATAGGCCGCGAATTGCTCATCCTCGTCCGGCAGTTCGCCGCGACGGTTCATGAACAGGAATTCCGAACGGAACAGGCCCACGCCCACGGCGCCTGCCGACAGCGCTACGCCCGCGTCCTCGGCCATCTCGATATTAGCCAGCAGGTCGATTTCCTGGCCGTCCAGCGTGACCGCCGGCGTATGGCGAAGGCGCTGCAGGCGCTTCTTTTCCAGCGCGCGCTCGCTCTGGCGGTGGCGGTATTCCTCGAGGATGATGGCCGACGGATCGACGATCACGAGACCCGCATCGCCGTCGACGATGATCCAGTCGTCCTGGCGGATCAGCTCGCTGGCGCTTTGCACACCGACCGCGGCCGGAATGTCCAGGCTACGCGCGACGATGGCGGTATGCGACGTCTTCCCGCCCATGTCGGTGACGAACCCGTGGAAGACCGTGTGCCGGAACTGCAGCATGTCGGCCGGCGCAATGTCGTGCGCGACGACGATCACGCCCGGCGCCGGCTCGCCGTCCGCAGCCAGCGCGGGAACCGGGGCCGGCGCCAGCACCGGCGCACCGGCCAGCACCTTCAGGATCCGTTCGACGACTTGGTGGATATCGGTCTTGCGCTCGCGCAGGTATTCATCTTCGATCTCGTCGAACTGGCGCATCAGCTCTTCGAGCCGCGTGGTCAGCGCCCACTCCGCGTTGTAGCGGCGTCCGCGAATCAGTGCCTCGGGCTCGCGCGACAGCGCCTCGTCGTCGAGGATCATGGCATGCACGTCAAGGAACGCGCCGAGTTCCTCGGGGGCGTCACGCGGGAGGTCGCGCTTCAGCGTGATGAGTTCCGCACGTACTGCGGCACGTGCGGATCGAAGTCGTTCGACTTCGTCGTCGAGCCGGTCTTCATCGACCAGGTAGTGCGAGACGTCCAGCGCGGCTGGAGCAAGAAGATGCGCGCGGCCGATGGCGACGCCGCGCGAGACCGGGATGCCGTGCAGGGCAAATGACATGTGCCGCTCCGTCAGGAACGTTCAGGAAACCATGGCAGCGCGGCGGGCCTCACTCGCCCTCGCCAAAGCGGTTGGCGATCAGCGCCAGCAGCGCATCCATCGCCTCCCGCTCGTCCGGTCCGTCGGTCTCGATGGTCACGGTGGAGCCGATCCCCGCCGCAAGCATCATCACGCCCATGATGCTCTTGGCATCGACCTGGCGTCCGTTGCGGGACATCCTGACCTGGCTGGCGAAGTTGCCTGCCAGTTGCGTTAGCTTGGCCGAAGCGCGGGCGTGCAGCCCGAGCTTATTGATGATGGTGGTGTCCCTCTGCAGCATATCGGTCGGGATGGTTGGCTGTTTGATTTTGTACGGTTGTAGTGCCTACCTGCAGCACGCCCTGCGACCCGCCGGCAAGCGCCTTGGCCACGAGCTGATCGAGCTTTTCCCCGCGATAGCAGATGGCGCGCACGAGCATCGGCAGGTTGACGCCAGCCAGCACCCGGACGCGGCCCGGTTCAGCAAGCTTTGCGGCAATATTGGCCGGGGTGGCACCAAAGATATCGGTCAGCACCAGCGCGCCATTGTCTTCGCAGACGGCGTCGAGCCGCTGACGGGCTTCCGCAAGGACGGCGGCAGGATCTGCGTCCGGAAGGACGTCGATGGCCTCCAGCCGCTGTGGCTGGCCACAGTAGACGTGGGCGGCGCAATCGCGCAAGGCCGAAGCCAGGGGAGTGTGCGCGATGATCAGAATTCCTGCCATGATGGTGAATCCGTTGGACTGGCCCGATTGTAGCAGGCGCCCTCCCCCGTATTTTCGCGCCTACGCCCGCTTTCTGCCGGCCTTCGCCCGCTTGTAACGCTCAGGCGCCCGGCGCCTCCACGGCGTGCTCGAGCGCGTCGATAAACATGGCGGCTACTTGAAAACCGGTCTGCTGGGTGATTTCCTGGAAACAGGTCGGACTCGTCACATTGACTTCTGTGAGGTAATCGCCGATCACATCGAGACCCACCAGCAGCAAACCTTGCTCCCACAGGCCCGGCGCCAGCGCCTCCGCAATGTCGCGGTCGCGCACGGTCAGTTCCTGCGCGCGGCCGGTGCCGCCCGCCGCCAGGTTGCCGCGCACTTCGCCCGCCATGGGAACTCGCGCCAGCGAATACGGCACGGGCACGCCGCCGATCAGCAGGATGCGCTTGTCACCGTCCTTGATCGCCGGGATATAGCGCTGGATCATCAGCGTGCGACGGCCATCTTCGCCAAGCGTTTCGACGATGGCCCCGAGGTTCATGCCGTCCGCGCCGACACGGAACACGCCCATGCCACCCATGCCGTCGAGCGGCTTGATGATGATGTCGCGGTGTTCGGCGTGGAAGTCGCGGATGCGCGCGATGTCGCGCGTGACCAGCGTCGGCGTGATGAATTCCGGAAACTGGTTGATGGCCAGCTTCTCGGAATGGTCGCGGATCGCGCGCGGCTTGTTGAACACGCGCGCACCCTGCGACTCCGCCAGTTCCAGCAGCCAGGTGCTGGTGACGTATTCCATGTCGAACGGCGGATCCTTGCGCATCAGCACCGCGTCGAAGTCCTTCAGCGACGTCAGCGCCGGCGTGCCTTCGCGGTACCAGTCATGGCTGTCGCCGGTGAGCTGCAGCGGGGTCGCTACAGTCTCGACCTGGTCGCCAAACAGCGACAACTGGGACTGCAGGCTCCAGAACACGTGATGGCCGCGCGCCGCGGCCTCGGTCATCATGGCGTAGGTGGAGTCCTTGTAGGTCTTGAAGGTCTCCAGCGGATCGGTGATGAAGAGGATGCGCATGGGGGCTCGTCAGAGAATCGGGTTCGGGTCGGTCTTTTCGAGTTCGATCGAGGCCGCCAGCAGCGCCAGCCGAGCTACTACGCCGTACATATAGAAGCGGTTCGGCACTGCGGCACCCGGCTTGGCGTGGCTGTCCGGGATGCCGTTGGGCGCGAACGCAAGCGGCACGAAATGCATGCCCGGCGCATTCAGGTTCTCGTCGTTGCCGCGGCCGGTGTGCACGCGGTAGAAGCCGCCGACCACGTAGCGGTCGATCATGTAGACCACCGGCTCGGCCACGGCCTCGTTGACCTTCTCGAACGTGTGCACGCCTTCCTGGATGATGACGTCGCTGACCTCCAGGCCTTCCTTGACGACGCTCATCTTGTTGCGTTCCTTCCGGTTCAGGCCCTTGACCTCGGACGGATCGCGCACGGTCATGATGCCCATGCCATACGTACCGGCATCGGCCTTCACCACCACATACGGCGTTTCCTTGATCCCGTACTCGCGATACTTCTTGGCGATCTTCTTGAGCACCGCTTCCACCGAATCCGCGAGTTCTTCCTCGCCGATGCGCTCGTGGAAATTCACGCCCGAACAGCGCGCGAAGTACGGGTTCACCATCCACTGGTCGATATCGATCAGCTTGGCGAACTTCTTGGCCACTTCGTCATACGCGGCGAAGTGACTGCTCTTGCGGCGCGTGGACCAGCCGGCGTGCAGCGGTGGCAGCAGGTACTGCTCGTTGATGTTCTCGAGGATCGGCGGAATGCCGGCCGACAGGTCGTTGTTCAACAGGATCGAGCACGGGTCGAAATCCTTCAACCCGAGCCGGCGGTCCTTGGTGCCCAGCCGGGCCAGCGGCTCGACCACCAGGGTCTGGCCATCCGGTAGTTCGATCGGCGTGGGCTCGGTGATTTCCTCCGACAGCGACCCAAGGCGCACATTGAGGCCCGCCTGGCGCATGATTAGCGACAGCCGTGCGACGTTCTGCAGGTAGAACATGTTGCGCGTGTGCCGCTCGGGGATCAGCAGCAGGTTCTTGGCATCCGGGCAGATCTTTTCGATCGCGGCCATGGCCGCCTGCACCGCCAGCGGCAGCATTTCAGGCGCCAGGTTGTTGAAGCCCCCCGGAAACAGGTTGGTGTCGACCGGCGCGAGCTTGAAACCGGCATTGCGCAGGTCCACCGAGCAGTAGAACGGAGGCGTATGTTCCTGCCATTCCAGCCTGAACCAGCGCTCGATGGACGGCGTCGCGTCCAGGATCTTCTTCTCCAGTTCGAGCAGCGGACCGTTCAGCGCGGTAATGAGATGCGGGACCATATCCATCCTGTTGATCTATTGGTCGTCTTAATCGTTCGCCCCGATTGTAGAGGAACGGCCAATTGGCTGCTGGCAAGCCCTTTATAAGGATATGCCCGGCGCAGCCTAAGGGATTGGGATATGGGGATGCCTGCGCGGAAGTAAACCCCCGCCGGCGTAACGAAAAAAAAAGCGCGGCTTGCCGCGCTTTCAAATGGCCTGACAGATACGGGGAGCGTTCTGCAGGTGGAGGAAACTGCCTCAATGGCACTGTATGTGCGCGGCACCACAAAAACAATTGAAGCTTTTTTAGATCGGATTTAAGCGCCCGGCGAAAAGCCGTCCACTTCACCCGCTCCTGCCTTGAACCGCTCGCCGTATGAAAAAAGCCCGGCTCGCGGCCGGGCAAAACTCCTGAGAGTCGATTCCCAATCAGCTCTCCAGCACAACACCTTGACGATCAGACTTCATAGGCGGTTTCGCCGTGCGAGGTGATATCCAGGCCCTCGCGCTCTTCTTCTTCCGGCACCCGCAGGCCGATCAGCATATCCACCAGCTTGTATGCCACGAAGGCCACCACACCGGACCAGACGATCGTGGTCAGCACGCCCTGGAACTGGATCCAGACCTGGCCGGCGATCGAATAGTCGTCGGCCACCTTGTTGGCCACGTAGTCGTAGATGCCGGTGCCGCCCAGGCTCGGCGAAGCGAACACGCCGGTCAGCAGCGCACCCAGGATGCCGCCCACGCCGTGCACGCCGAACACATCGAGCGAGTCGTCCATGCCCAGCATGCGCTTCAGGCCGGTCACGCCCCACAGGCACAGCAGGCCGGCGATCAGGCCGATCGCGATCGAACCCATCGGGCCGACGAAGCCAGCTGCCGGCGTGATGGCCACCAGGCCCGCCACGGCACCCGAGGCACCGCCCAGCATCGACGGCTTGCCCTTGCTGATCCACTCGCCGAAGGTCCAGGACAGCACCGCGGCGCAGGTGGCCAGCAGCGTGTTGACGAAGGCCAGTGCGGCCGAGCCGTTGGCTTCCAGCGCCGAGCCGGCATTGAAGCCGAACCAGCCGAACCACAGCAGCGAGGCGCCGACCATGGTGAAGGTCAGGCTGTGCGGACGGATCGCCTCGCGGCCGAAGCCGATGCGCTTGCCGAACATGAAGGCGCCAACCAGGCCAGCCACAGCGGCGTTGATGTGGACCACGGTGCCGCCGGCGAAGTCCAGCGCGCCCTTCTGGAACAGCCAGCCCGACTTGGCCGTCGCAGCAGTACCGGCGGCAGCGTCAGTGAAGGCGTCCGGACCCGGCCAGAACCAGACCATATGGGCGATGGGGATGTACGAGAACGTGAACCACAGCACCACGAACACCAGCACGGCCGAGAACTTGGCGCGCTCGGCAAAGGCGCCGATGATCAGCCCGCAGGTGATGGCCGCGAAGGCGCACTGGAATGCAAAGTAGCCCAGCTCCGGCACCACCACGCCCTTGCTGAAGGTAGCCGCCACGGCGTCAACCGTCAGGCCCTTCATGAATAGCCGGTCGGTTCCGCCGAAGAAGGCATTGCCCTCGGTGAACGCAAAGCTGTAGCCGTAGACGGCCCACAGCAGCGACACCACCGAGAAGATCACCAGGCACTGCATCAGCACCGACAGCATGTTCTTGGAACGGACCAGACCGCCATAGAACAGCGCCAGGCCCGGCAGCGTCATCAGGATCACGAACGCCGTGCTCACGAGCAGCCAGGCAGTGTCGCCCTTGTTTGGAACGGGTGCTGCCGGAGCGGCAGCGGCCTCGGCCGGTGCGGCGGCAGTGGTTGCAGCCGCGGGGGCAGCCGCAGCAGCGGGTGCCGCTGCAGGCGCAGCGGCGGCGGCCGGCGCGGAGGCCTCGGCCGCCGGCTTGTCCTGCGCGACGGCATGGGTGGACAGGCCGACGCCGGCCGTGCCGATGGCCAGCGCCATCGCGCCCGCCGTCAGGATTCGCTTGAACCAGGTTGTCATTTGCTTAACCTCTTGTCGTTGTGCTGTCACAGGGCATCGCTGCCGGTCTCGCCGGTGCGGATGCGGATGACCTGCTCGATCGGGGCCACGAAGATCTTGCCGTCGCCGATCTTGCCGGTGCGGGCCGACTTCTCGATGGCCTCGATGGCGCGTTCGACCACGTCGTCCGGCACGGCTACCTCGATCTTCACCTTGGGCAGGAAGTCGACGATGTACTCCGCGCCGCGATACAACTCGGTGTGGCCTTTCTGGCGGCCAAAGCCCTTCACTTCCGTGACGGTGATGCCGGACACGCCAACGTCCGACAGCGCTTCGCGCACTTCGTCAAGCTTGAACGGCTTGATGACTGCGATGATCAGTTTCATCGGTTTCTCCTGTGGGCATGCCGGCTTCGGCCTGCCCTGGCTGACGCTCAATTAGAAAGTCTTGGAAAGGGACACCCACCCCGTGTTGTTGCCCACGTTGTGGTTGTAGCTGTTCGTGTAGAACGAGTCCTTTGCGTTGGTGCCGATATAGGCCACCGCCACAGCGAAGCCTTTACCCAGGTCCTTGGTGATGCCGAGCTTCCAGTCCAAGTACGAAGCCGCACTGATGTGCTGGACGTTCTGGTAGCCGACATGCGCGTTCAGCGTCAGGTCCCACACATTGAGCGGGTAATTCACGCTCAGGTCGATGTAGCTGCTGTACTGGCTGTTGGCGATGCCGAACAGGTTGGTGAGCGCCTGGGAGTACTTCAGGAAAACCGGGCCGTAGCCGATGCCGGCATAAATCTCGGTCGTGTAGGGACGCGGCTGGCTGTAGCCACCCGGATAGAAGTACTGCAGCACGCCGACGTCATAGTTGAACTCGAGATCGCTCGCCTTGAAGGTATTCTTGAAGCCGCCGTAGAAATCCATCTCGATCGGCGCCGACACTGACTTGTCAGCGTCCGAGATCCAGCTGATGCTGGAGTTCCAGTTGCCGATGTAGAAGCCGCTTTCGTGCGCGTAGTCGAAGCCGCCCTGAATGGCCGGGCGGCGGTTGGACTGGCTCAGGCCGCGATAGCGGTAATCCGATACCAGTGCAACGTTCGCCGTGAACGTGTGCGGCGACGCGGGCTCGGCAGCGGCGGCAGCCGGAGCCGGCGCCGCTGCGTCCGTGGCGGTCTGGGCGAATGCGGTGGCAGCGGAACTACAGAGAACGACTGCGCTGACTGCAAGGGCCAACTTCTTCATGGATTCCTTCTCCTTTTCCTTTTTGGCTCGGATTTCGTTTCTTAGGGTTTCGGTGATGCTGTCCAACTCACTACTGCAACAGCCGTGCCAGGTATGAGAAAAACACGCATCCGGAAATGCCCGAAGGCTAAAGGGTGATCAAAACCCGGCTTGAATCTGCCTTGCATCAAAGCCAGATCGCGTCAAAAGGTGTGAACGGCCACGACACGGTGCTTTCATGCACGTGCCTGAAGGGCGATAATCGAAGCCTGAAGATGACCAGCCGGCACGCGCGGCACCGCGGTCGCCCGCATTAGGGGCGCCCAATTCCTGTGCGAAAGCGAGGCATGCGGCAGGTCATTTCCCGCATTGGCACCACCACGGTGCGCGAAGGAGAAACCATGAAACCGACCGATCTCTTCAACGACCTGCAGAACAAGGTCAGCGAGGCACTGCGCAACTCGCCGGCAAGGGACATCGAAAAGAACGTGCGCAGCATGATGACCCAGGGCTTCGCCCGGCTGGACCTGGTCACGCGCGAGGAATTCGACGTGCAGTCGCAGGTCCTGGCGCGCACGCGCGCACGCCTCGAGGAACTCGAAGAGCGCGTGGCAGAGCTCGAACGCCGCGCGGGCATCCCGCCCGGCCCGGGCGCGGTGGACACCACCGGGGGCGCATGACGCCACGGTCCAGCGACCCGATCCTTGCCGAAAGGCCGCCGTTTCACGGCGGCCTTTTTCGTTAACGCTTCCATCACAACTTCTTCCCGATATGAGCCTCGCCGTCCTGCATAGCCGCGCGCTCACCGGCATCGAAGCGCCGCCCGTGCGCGTCGAAACCCATCTGGCCAACGGCCTCCCCGTCTTCACCATCGTCGGCCTGGCCGACACCGGCGTACGCGAAAGCCGCGAACGCGTACGTGCCGCCATCATCAATAGCGGCTTTGAATTCCCGAACCGCCGCATCACCGTCAATCTGGCGCCAGCGGACTTGCCGAAGGAGTCCGGGCGATTCGACCTGGCCATTGCGCTGGGCATCCTGGCGGCGAGCGGCCAGATTCCCTCCGCCGAGTTCGATCAGTACGAGTTCGCCGCCGAACTGTCGCTGTCCGGCGACCTGCGCCCGGTGCGCGGCGCGCTGGCGATGGCCATGCGCCTGGCGCGCGAAAACGCCGCGCGGCAGGTCTCCGGCGGCAACCCTCGCGCGTTTCTGGTGGCGGCAGGCAACGGGGCCGAAGCGGCATTGATCGAAGACCTGACCGTCCACAGCGGCACCACGCTGCGCGAGGTCTGCGCCCATTTCACGCCACCGCACGACCGTCGGCTCGCCCGCGCCGTACCGGCCGCGCTCTCGCGGGTGCCGGAGCCCGGGCCGGACCTGCGCGACGTACGTGGCCAGGCGCAGGCGCGGCGTGCCATGGAAGTGGCCGCCGCCGGCCAGCATTCGGCATTGCTCGTTGGACCTCCCGGCACCGGCAAGTCGATGCTGGCTCAGCGGCTGCCGGGGCTGCTGCCGCCCATGTCGCTTGATGAAGCGCTCGAGTCAGCCGCCGTGCTCAGCCTGACGCCGGGCGGCTTCAAGCCGTCGCGATGGGGCGTGCGGCCGTGCCGGGCGCCTCACCACACCGCTTCGGGGCCGGCCATGGTGGGCGGCGGCGGGAATCCTCGCCCCGGCGAGATCTCGCTGGCCCACCACGGCGTGCTATTCCTCGACGAATTGCCGGAGTTCGACCGAAAGGTGCTGGAGGTGCTACGCGAGCCGCTGGAATCTGGCCGTATTACCATCGCACGCGCCGCAGGCCACGCCGACTTCCCGGCGTGCTTCCAGTTCGTGGCGGCCATGAATCCCTGCCCTTGCGGCTATCTCGGGCACCCCGAACGCGCGTGCCGCTGCACGCCGGACCAGATCCGGCGCTACCAGTCGAAGATATCGGGGCCGCTACTGGACCGGATCGACCTGCAGATCGAAGTACCGGCCCAGGACCAGGGCGAGATGCTGGACGGGCCCGCGGGCGAATCCAGCGAAGTCGTGCGCGCACGGGTGCTGGCGGCGCGCGAACGCCAGCTTGCGCGGCAGGGCAAACCCAACAGCGACCTGTCCGGCCGTGAGATCGACAAGCACTGCCCGCTGGAACCGACCGCCCAGGCCTTGCTGCGCGGGGCCATGGCGCGGCTGGCATGGTCGGCGCGCTCTTACTTCCGGGTGCTCAAGGTGGCCCGCACGATTGCGGATCTGGAAGGTGCTGAAGTCCTGACCACCGCGCACGTGGGCGAAGCGATCCAATACCGGCGCGCCTTGCGCACGCCGGGATGAGGGAGATCCAATGCGCTCAGCGGCGCGGCGGCACGCCGACGGGCGGATCGACCGGAGGCGGAACCGGATCCTCTTCGGGCGGCAAAGGCAGATCAGGCGGGACGCCCGGCGGCGGGGGTTCGTCGACAGGCGGCACGGTATGCGTGGGGTGCGCAAACGTGCCGGCTTGGGGGAACGGAATGGTCGGCATTCGGGAGATCTCCGCGGCGAGGGGTCTCTCCCATTGAAGCAAACCGGGCGTCAGGCCGCCAGCACGCAACCGGGATGCGGCTATCAGGCGTGCTGCCGACGCACGAAGAACAGCGCCGCGCCTACCGCCATCAACACGCTGCCGAAGAAGCGGTTCTGCCAGTGCACGGCACGCGCGTTACGGAACAGGCCCTGCATGCGCGAGGCCAGCAACGCGTAGCCGTGCATGACGATCAGGTCCACGCCGCACATGGTGGCCGCCAGGATGGCGAGCTGCGGTGCCAGCGGGCGGGACGGGTCGATGAACTGCGGCAGCACGGCGACCATGAAGATGATGCCCTTCGGGTTGGTCACATTGGTCAGCAGCCCCGTGGCGAAGCGCCGGCGCGGGCTCATGGGCGTCACGCGGACAGCGGTGCTGCCGCTGTCGGTGCCGCCCTCCTCGACCTTCGCTCGCCATTGCTGCAGGCCCAGATAGATCAGGTACATCGCGCCGACGGTCTTGACCACGGCAAACGCATGCTCCGACGCGAGCAGCAGCGCGCCGAGCCCGCCGCCGGCCACGAGCAGGATGATCACCAGCCCCGCCTGCAGGCCGAAGATCGTGGTCGAGGTCCGACGCACGCCGTACGACAGGCCGTGGCTCATCGACAGCACCGCGCCCGAACCGGGCGACACCGCAATGACCCAGCACGCGGCGAAATAGGCCAGCCAGACTTCCCAACGCATCACTTCTCTCCTTCGAATAAATCTTGCCGGGTGGATCAATACGGATGGAATCCGCCCAGGAACTGCTCCACCTGCTCGGCGTTGCGCTGGTCGCGCGCGCCCTCGCCCGATTCCAACACCACTGCCTGGTAAGCCTTGGTGCCCACGGCCACAAGCCGCGCGGTCAGGCGGCGCGGCGACCGGTCCTGCGGCGACACACCGCTGACCTGAACCTCTACGCCATCGAGCGGCCGCGCGGGCTGGTCCGCCGACTGGATTGTCACCGGGCGCGTATGCGCCGGTTCGCTGCCATGCACGCCAAGGTTGGCCACCAGGCCCGACTGCATCGCGGCCAGCGCTTCGCGCCGCAATTCGGCGTCGTCAGACGGCAGCGTGACCACACCGACGGCGAACAGCGTGTCGTCGACGCGGGCTGCCTGCATGGTCATCGGGAGCTTGTGTCCAGCGATGGCCACGTCGCGCGCGGCGCTCGTGGGCTTTGCCGGATAGAGCGCCGCATAGCCTCCGTCGCCCGACTGGATCGTGCGCCAGTCATAGCGCGGCGAGCACGCGCCGAGGCAGGCCACGGCGAGCATCGCTGGCAGAACCAGGCGGAGCCGGGAAAACCACTGACAGGGCTGAGGAAGGGGCATCGGGACGTGGCCGTACACGGTGCGGCGCTTATTGTCGGGACCGGCGCGCGGCGGGCGGGCACGCCTTGCCGTCGGGCGGAAACCGGTATTATCCGGGAAGCGGCCCGCCCGTGCTTGCCGCACTCCACATGATGCGCCCCATTAGTCCGCTCGCTCCAACCGCCACCATCCGTTACCTTGCCGTCCGCCTTGCGGCCAGCTTGCTGTTGACGATGGCAACGCTCGCCGTCCCTGCGTTCGCGGGCACCGCACACCTGCCGCTTGCGACCGACCTGGCCACCCATGCAGCCGATGCCACACGCCGCGGCGAACCGCTCTTGGTGCTGGTTTCCCTGCCCAATTGCGGCTACTGCGAGACCGTACGCAAAAGCTATCTCGGCCCGCAGGCGGCGGCTGGCGAGATCGCTGTGCGCGAACTCGACATGACCGCCGACACGCCGCTGCGCGACACCGACGGCACCATGACCACCGCACGTGCATGGGCGCGAGCCCATCAGGTCCGTGTTGCGCCGACGGTGCTGTTCCTTGACCGGGACGGCAAGCAGGCGGCCGCCCCGCTGCGTGGCCTGCAGCCGGACTTCTACGGTGCCTATCTGGAACAGGCATTGGGCCAGGCGCGTGCAGCCATCGCCGCCTCGCGCTGACCGGCTCCGGACTGCGGCGGATTGACGCAGACGCCGGATGACAGCAACACGGCGCGCACGGGTTTAGAATGGCCTGTTGCCAGTTGAACGGGTCCGGTTCTCGCCGGTCCGCATTGCCATGACAAACCCCGCATCCGCCACTTCGAAACCCCGCAAGCTTTGGCCCATCGCCGTGGCCGTCGTCGTACTCGCCGTGCTGGGCTGGTTCGGCTATCGCGCGCTGTCCCCGTCGAGCCAGGTGCCTGCGGCCACGTTCACGCTGCTGTCGGGCGAGAAGGTCAGCACCGGCGATCTCAAGGGCAAGGTCTACCTGATCAATTTCTGGGCAACGAGCTGCGCCACCTGCGTCAAGGAAATGCCCGACATGGTTCGCACCTACGAGCAGTACAAGGGCAAGGGCCTGGAGTTCGTGGCCGTGGCCATGAACTACGATCCGCCGATGTACGTGATGAACTACGCCAAGACGCGCGGCCTGCCGTTCAAGGTCGCGATGGACTCGGACGGCGCCGCGGCCAAGGCCTTCGGCAATGTGCAGCTCACGCCCACTACCTTCGTCGTCGACAAGGACGGCCGCATCCTGAAGCGCTATGTCGGCGAACCGGAGTGGGACGCCCTGCACAAGCTGCTCGACGGCGCGCTGGAGAAGGCTGCCTGACCGATTTCCCGGCAACGGCAGCGAAAGTTACGAAAAAGGTGCTCATCGAGCACCTTTTTTGTTGGGCGGCTACCGCGTTCGCTTAAGCGGCTTGCGCCACCGGCCTGTATGGATATACAGTTTGCGCCAGTCTCATCCGCCCTGCGCCCCGGCGCTTCCGAACCGCCCGTGTCACTGGATCTTGCCCCTCTCGCGGAACGCCCGTCCGCTCCCGCCGCAGTCGTCTCCCCGGACGCTGATGTTCCGGCATACCTGTCGCGGCTCAATCCGGAGCAACGCGCGGCGGTCGAGCACCACAGCGACGGACCGCTGCTGATCATCGCCGGCGCAGGCTCGGGCAAGACCAACACGCTCGCGCACCGCGTCGCGCATCTGGTGCTCAATGGCGCCGATCCGCGCCGCATCCTGCTGCTCACGTTCTCGCGACGCGCCGCGGCGGAGATGGGGCGGCGTGTGGAGCGCATCGTCGATCAGGCGCTTGGCACCAATACGGGCGCAGGCCGCGCCGCGCTGCAGTGGTCGGGCACATTCCACGCGATCGGCGCGCGCCTGTTGCGCGAGTATGCAGAAACGCTGGGCCTGTCGCCCGCCTTCACGATCTGCGACCGCGGCGACGCCGCCGACCTGATGCACGTCGTGCGGCACGATCTCGGACTGTCCGAGCAGGCCAGCCGCTTCCCGAAAAAGGAAACCTGCCTGTCGATCTATTCGCGCGTGGTCAACACGCAGGCGCCGCTCGAAGACGTGCTCAAGCACTGGTTCCCGCGCTACACCATGTGGGTAGATGCGCTGCGCACGCTGTTCGCGGGCTATGTGGAGGCCAAGCAGAAGCAGCAGGTGCTCGACTACGACGACCTGCTGCTGTACTGGGCGCAGGCGCTGACGGAACCCGCGATCGCGCAGGACATGGGTGCGCGCTTCGACCATATCCTTGTCGATGAATACCAGGACACCAATGCGCTGCAGGCTTCTATCCTGCTGGCGTTGCGGCCCGACGGGCGCGGCCTGACCGTGGTCGGCGATGACGCGCAGTCGATCTACGCGTTCCGCGGCGCAACCGTGCGCAATATCCTCGATTTCCCGGCACAGTTCACGCCGGCCGCGCATCAGGTCACGCTGTCGCAGAATTACCGTTCGACGCAGCCGATCCTGCACGCCGCCAATGCGGTGATCGGGCTGGCTGCCGAGCGCTACACGAAGGATCTGTGGTCGGAGCGGACCTCGGCCGAGAAGCCCGGCGTGGTCGTCGTCAACGATGAAGCCGACCAGGCCCGCTTCGTGGTCGAGCGCGTGCTCGAGCGGCGCGAGGCCGGCCTGTCGCTGATGTCGCAAGCGGTGCTGTTCCGCGCCGCCGACCATAGCGCGCAGGTCGAGATCGAGTTGGCCCGGCGCAATATCCCGTTCGTGAAGTTCGGCGGGCTCAAGTTCCTCGAATCCACGCACGTGAAGGATGCGATGGCGGTGGTACGCTGGCTCGAAAATCCGCTCGATCGCATCGCTGGCTTCCGCACGCTGCAGTTGCTGCCCGGCATCGGGCCCAAGACCGCGGCGCGCGTACTCGATGCGCTCGCGGTCGCCACGGAGCCGCTCTTCGCGCTGGAATCGTTCGAGCCGCCGCCTGCTGCCGCGCCGGCCTGGACAGACCTGCTGACACTGGCCCGCACGCTGCTGGGGCCCGCATCACCGTGGCCGTCGGAGTTCGAGCAGGTTGTCGCCTGGTATCAACCGCACCTGGAACGCATCCACGACGATGCCGCCGCGCGCATGGCCGACCTGCAGCAGCTCGAACGCATTGCCGCGACCTATGCCTCGCGCGAGCGCTTCCTGACCGAGCTGACGCTCGACCCGCCGAGCGCGTCCAGCGATGAATCGGGCGTACCGCTGCGCGACGAGGATTTCCTGATCCTGTCGACCATCCACTCGGCCAAGGGCCAGGAATGGAAGGCGGTGTACGTGCTCAATGCCGTGGATGGCTGCATGCCGTCGGACCTGGCCACCGGCACCACGGAAGAGATCGAAGAGGAAAGACGGCTGCTGTATGTGGCGATGACGCGCGCCAAGGACCATCTGGATGTCGTCGTGCCGCAGCGCTTCTACGTGCATCAGCAGCCGGGGTTCGGCGACCGGCACGTCTATGCGTCGCGCACGCGCTTCCTGCCGAATCGCGTGATGCCGAACTTCTACAGCCGGTCCTGGCCGCCTCCGCCGATGCCGGGGGAGGCGCCGTCGAAGGCTACGCTGGCGCCGGTGGACCTGGCCAGCAGGATGCGGAATATGTGGCGGTGAGCCTCACGCTTCCGCCGTATCCCTTTACGCCACCTTCTCCAGCAGCAACCCCTTCAGGTACTCCCCTTCCGGGAACGCCGCCAGCATCGGGTGATCCGTGCCGGCCGACAGACGCCGCATGATGCGCGCATCAGCGCGCGCATCCGTCACCGCACCGGCCACGATCTTCTGGAACAGCTCCATGCTGATCGCACCCGAGCACGAGTACGTGAACAGCAGCCCGCCCGGACGCAGCAACTGCATGCCGACCAGGTTGATTTCCTTGTAGGCACGCGCAGCGCGGTCGATATGCTGCGACGACGGCGCGAACTTCGGCGGGTCGAGCACGATCAGGTCAAACTGGCGGCCCTCCGCGCGGAATTCGCGCAGCGTCTTGAACACGTCGGCGTCGAGCCACGTCGCGCGGTTCTCATCGAAGCCGTTGAGCGTGACATTGCCGGCGGCGATCTTCAGCGCCTCGCCCGAGGAATCGATCGACGTCACCGACGTGGCGCCACCGCGCAGCGCGGCCAGCGAGAAGCCGCCCGTGTAGCAGAAGCAGTTGAGCACCTCGCGGCCCGCCGCGAGATCGCCGACGAGTTTGCGGTTGTCGCGCTGGTCGACATAGAAGCCAGTCTTGTGGCCGTTGCGCACGTCGACGTAGTAACGCACGCCATGCTCGGTCACCGACAGCGCCGGGTCAGGTTCAGCACCGGCCAGCACGCCGGTCACGAGTTCCAGTCCCTCGCGCTGGCGCACGGCGGCGTCGGACCGCTCGTACACGTTCGGGCAGCCGGTCTCCTTGACCAGCGCCTGCACGATGGCGGTCTTCCAATGCTCCACGCCCGCGGCGTTGAACTGGCACACGAGCTGGCCGCTTTCGCCATTGCCGTAGTAGTCGACGATCAGGCCCGGCAGGCGGTCGGATTCACCGAAGATCAGCCGTACCGCGTCGCTGTCCTTCACCCACTGACGGCGATGCGCCACCGCCGCCGAGATGCGGCGCTTGAACATGGCGTGGTCGACGGGCTCGTTCTCGTCGAAGGTCCACACGCGTGCGCGGATCTGCGATTCGGGGCTGTAGGCGGCCTTGGCCAGGAAGCGGCCATCGGCGGCGCGCACGATGACGGTGGCGCCCGGCTCGCAGCGGCCTTCCGTGGTCGCAATGCCCGTCGCGTAGATCCACGGGTGGCGGCGCAGCAGGGATTTTTCCTTGCCGGGCTTGAGGGTGATGATGTTCATGTTGGTATGGGGAAAAGCTCGCCACGCCAGAAGCGTTTCTCACACTGCGGCGCGGCCCCCTCTCCGTGTACGGGAGAGGGGTTGGGGGTGAGGGGCGGAGTATCAACGAAGTGACGGGCGCTGGTATGCCAGTGCCTGCCCTCACCCCCGGCCCCTCTCCCGTGCGCGGGAGAGGGGAGAAAACACGCGTAATTCGAAACGGCAATGCCTTACAGCACCACCTTGACCATCGGATGCCCTGTCAGCGCGCGATAGATATCATCGAGCTGTTCGCGGCTTGTGACCCACACGGTCACGGTCAGGCCCAGGTAGTTGCCCTTGCTCGACGGACGCATTTCCATCTTGCCCGCGTGGAAACCAGGGTCGAATTCCTGCACCAGCGCCACGATGGCTTCGGCAAAGCCGTCCTGCATCGCGCCCATCACCTTGATGGGGAAATGGCTGGGGTATTCGATCAGCGACTGTTCGGGCGGAATGTCGCCCGGTTTGCCGCCGCCAGTATTGTCGGCTGTCATGTCAGTATCTCCGGCAGCCCGGCGCACGGATGGCGCACCGGACCGCTCTATCCCATCACTTGCGCTTGAACCACAGGCGGATGGTGTCCCACAGGCGGCCGAAGAAGCCGGCTTCGGGCACTTCCTCCAGTGCCACCACCGGGAATTCTGCCACCTTCGTGTTGCCATCCATCAGCTTCACCGAGCCCACCTGCTGGCCGGCGGCGATCGGGGCGATCAACAGTTCCTGACGCTCCAGCACCGGCTTCAGGCGGCCGCCCGTGCCCTTGGGCACCGTGACGAAGGTCTCGTTCTGCACGCCGATCTTGACCGTGCCGGCCTTGCCCTTGTAGATGTCCGGCGTAGCCAGCACCTGGCCCTTGTCATACAGGCGCAGCGTGTCGAAGAACTGGAAGCCGTAGTTGAGGATCTTCAGGCTTTCCTGGGTGCGCACCTGTTCGGTGGTGGTGCCGATCACGACCGAAATCAGCCGGCGCGATCCGTTCGGCACATTGGCCAGCGGCCGCTTGGCCGACGAGATCAGGCAGTAGCCGGCCGACTTGGTGTGGCCGGTCTTGACGCCATCGACGGTCGGGTCGATATACAGCAGGCGGTTGCGGTTCGGCTGCTTGATTTTGTTATAGGTGAACTCCTTCTGCGAGTACATGCCGTAGTACTCGGGGAAGTCCTGGATCAGTCGCGTGGTCAGCGTCGCAAGATCCACCGCGGTGGTGTAGTGGTTCGGGTCGGGAATGCCGTCGGTGTTGGTGAAGTGCGTGTTCTTCATGCCCATGCGCTGGGCTTCGCGGTTCATCATCGCGACGAAACCCTCTTCCGAGCCGCCCACGGCTTCGGCCAGCGCCAGTGCGGCGTCGTTGCCCGACTGCACGATCAGGCCCATCAGCAGGTCCTGCACGCTGACCGGCTTGTTGGGCTCGATGAACATGCGCGATTCATCGCTTTTGACCTTCAGCACCAGCGTGGTCGGGACCACGGCCTGGTCCAGCGTCAGACGCTTTTCCTTCAGTGCCTCGAACGCCAGGTAGGCGGTCATCAGCTTGGTCAGCGACGCGGGCTCGATGCGCTGGTCCGCGTTCTGCGAAGCCAGTGCCTGGCCGCTGGTCACGTCGAACAGCATCCAGGACTTGGCGGCCACCTGCGGCATCGGCACACCCTGGGCCAGCACGGCGGCGGGCGCGGCGGCGAGCGTGGCTGCCGCGACGATGGCGGCGGGGGCAAAGACGGACGCTAGGCGCGGCGTGGCTCTGTTCAGCATGTTTTCAGTTTCCGACAAGATAGATTTCGCGAAAGACGGTAGCGGCTACGGGCAAGGCCGTCCTTACCGGTCCCACGCGTTGACGACGAGCTGCTTGATCAGGTGCAGCTTGCGATGAAAGAAATGATCGGCGCCCGGTATGACAATCACGGGTAGTTCCTGCGGGCGAGCCCAGTCGAACACGCTCTGCAGCGGCACGGTGTCGTCCTGCTCGCCGTGGATCACGATGGTATCGGCGGGCACATCGGCCACCTGCCAGCGGCTCGCGGCGGTGCCGACCAGCGCCAGGCGCTGCGCGGGCGTGCCGGCATCGGCCAGGCGCTTGGCGACGTGCGTGGTCACGAAGCTGCCGAACGAAAATCCGCCCAGGGCCAACGGCAGCGTCGCGGCATCAGGCGACCATGCGGTCTGCTCGCGCATCCATGCGATCACGGCCAGCAGGTCGTCCTGCTCGCCCACGCCGTTGTCATGCTCGCCGGCACTGTTGCCAACGCCGCGGAAATTCGGACGCACCGTGGCATAGCCAAGCTGCACGAAGCAGCGCGCCAGCGTCTGCGCGACCTTGTTGTCCTTGGTGCCGCCGAACAGCGGGTGCGGGTGCGCGACCAGCGCCAGTCCGCGCGGCGCGGATTGCGGCAGGTCGACCGAGAGGTCGATCGCGCCGGCCGGGCCGGCAATGGTCAATACCTGGGTATGCGCGTTCATGATGACGATGGACGATGCAACTGGGGCAATGAAAAACGCTGCCGCTGCGCTCGCGCTGGAGCGGCATCGCTACGGTAAACACTGGAAAAAACCTCGGAGACATCCGTGATGCGGGCTCTGCCGCACTGGCAGGCACCGCATTCAGCGGTTCAGCGGTTCAGCGGTCCACCATCAACCGCTCCACCGGCTTGCCGTTCAGCAGATGGCTGTCGATGATTTCGTCGATATCTTTCTCGTCGACGAAGGTGTACCAGACGGCCTCGGGGTAGACCACCAGTACCGGTCCGAGTTCACACCGGTTCAGGCAGCCGGCCTTGTTGATGCGCACGCGGCCCTCTCCGCCGGCGATGCCCAGTTCCTTGCAACGCTTCTTGGCGTACTCCTGCATGGCCTTGGCATTGTGCTGGGCGCAGCAGTTCTCGCCGGCCTCGCGCTGGTTGAGGCAGAAAAAGACGTGGTGCTTGTAGTAGCTGCTCATGCGTGCTGGGGAAGATGGCTTGCCGCACCGGCACAGGGTTAGGCGCGTCCGGCGGCATGGGTGGAAGCTCGGAATTATACGGTGTGCGGAGGGCCGGACCAGGTCAATCCGGCTTCCGCAAGCATGGTCTGCGCTCGCTGTCGCCCAATCCTGCCGCCTCATGTGCCATATGGGGCACCCCCACGCGCGCAGGCATTCCGGATCCCCGGAGCCGGCGATTCCGGATTTCCGGAAATCCGGAGTGCCGGACCCTGCGCCCCGCTGCATGT
Organism: Cupriavidus sp. C1SS-2L; assembly: GCF_057073735.1. Lineage (NCBI taxonomy): Bacteria > Pseudomonadati > Pseudomonadota > Betaproteobacteria > Burkholderiales > Burkholderiaceae > Cupriavidus > Cupriavidus sp. C1SS-2L. The sequence goes on along the minus strand of NZ_CP172708.1, from coordinate 311,831 downwards.
CGTCTTTCAAATCAAGGGGTTACGAATCCGGCGCGCCCTGGCATAGCCATTGCAAATCCAGATCCCGAGACGCGCCGCATCCGCGACGGCGCGCGCCCGCCGCCCCCGGCGGGTTACGGCCCAAAAAACCGAGGACGACATCATGAGGAAACCCTTCTACAAGATCCTGTACGTGCAGGTGCTGTTCGCCATCTTCGTCGGCATCCTGCTGGGCCATTTCTGGCCCGACACAGGCGTTGCCATGAAGCCGCTCGGCGATGGCTTCATCAAGCTGATCAAGATGATCATCGGGCCCATCATCTTCTGTACCGTGGTGACCGGCATCGCCGGCATGAGCGACATGAAGAAGGTCGGCCGGGTCGGCGGCAAGGCGCTGCTGTACTTCGAGATCGTGTCGACATTCGCGCTGCTGATCGGCCTGGGCGCGGCGCACCTGCTCAAGCCCGGCGTGGGCTTCAACATCGACCCGGCCACGCTGGACACCAAGGCGATCGAGCAGTACGTGTCCAAGGCTCACGGCCAGAGCACGGTCGAGTTCCTGATGCACATCATCCCGGACACGATCTTCAGCGCGTTCTCCAACGGCGACATCCTGCAGATCCTGCTGGTTTCGCTGTTCTTCGGCGCCGCGCTGGCCGCCATCGGCGAACGTGCCCGCATCGTCGTCCAGCTGATCGAGCAGGTGTCGAAGGTGTTCTTCCACATCGTGCACGTCATCACCAAGGTCGCGCCGATCGGCGCGTTCGGCGCGATGGCCTTTACCATCGGCAAGTACGGCCTGGGCTCGCTGGTGCCGCTGCTCAAGCTGATCGGCACGTTCTACTTCACGGCCATCGTATTCGTGGTGTTCGTGCTGGGTGCGATCGCGCGCGCGACCGGCTTCAACATCCTGCGCTTCATCTCGTACATCAAGGAAGAGCTGCTGATCGTGCTGGGCACGAGCTCGTCCGAAGCCGCGCTGCCGCACCTGATGGAAAAGCTGGAAAAGCTCGGCTGCTCCAAGTCGGTGGTCGGCCTGGTCGTGCCGACCGGCTACTCGTTCAACCTGGACGGTACCAACATCTACATGACCATGGCGGTGATCTTCATCGCGCAGGCCACCGGCATCGAACTGACGCTGTTGCAGCAACTCACCATCCTCGGGGTGGCCATGCTCACGTCCAAGGGTGCCAGCGGCGTGACCGGCGCGGGCTTTATCACGCTGGCCGCGACGCTGGCCGTGGTGCCGACCATTCCGGTGGCCGGCATGGTGCTGATCCTCGGCATCGACCGGTTCATGAGCGAATGCCGTGCGCTGACCAACATCATCGGCAACGGCGTGGCCACCGTGGTGGTCTCGGCCTGGGAGCACGAGCTTGACCGCGCCCAGCTCAAGCGCACGCTTCAGCAAGGTGGCGAGGATGAGGCAGAACTCGCCGACGCCGGCCAGAACGTCTGACGCCTCGCAGGCAAGCGGCCGGCCCGGTGGGCCGGCCGCGCCGCAGCGAGTATCATCGGCGCGACAGCCTTCGCGCGCGCCGATGCCCCATTCCGACGACTTCCTCGCCGTACATGACCCCGCCGCCGCCCAGGCGGCGCACGAGCCCGGCAGCGAGAACCGCCGCTGGTGGGGCTTTGCCGTGGCATTGGCGGCCGGCCTCGTGCTGCTATGCGCGCTGACGTGGCTGGTATCCGTGCAGCGCGGCCTGGCAACACTGCAGGAAAGCACCGCTACACGCGCCGACCGCTACGCCGCCACGCTCGAAAGCACGCTCGACCGCTACGAATTCCTGCCCGCGCTGGTATCGCTGCACCCGTTCGTGCGTGGCCTGCTGCAGGCGCCCGATGATCCCGCACGCGTCGCTGCGGCCAACCATTATCTTGCTGAAGTCAACCGCCGCTCGCATGCGTCGGCCACCTACGTGATCGCCACCAACGGCATCGCGCTGGCCGCCAGCAACGCCGGCGAGCCCGGCAGCTTCGTCGGCACCGACTACCGCTTCCGCCCCTACTTCCAGATCGCATCGCGCGGAGAGATGGGGCGCTTCTATGCGATCGGCATCACCAGCGACGAGCCGGGCTACTACATCGCGCAGCCCGTGGAGTCGGGCGGCAAGGTGATCGGCGTGACGGTAGTCAAGCTCAACCTGGAGTGGTTCCAGCGTGCCGGCGGCGGCAGCGCCGAGCCGCTGATGGTCAGCGACGACCACGGCGTGATCTTCCTGTCGTCCGTGCCTGCCTGGCAGTACCGCACGCTGGGGCCGTTGCCGGCCGAGCTGCACGACGAGCTGGGCAAGACCCGTCAGTATCACGACCGTGATGTCACGCCGCTTCCGCTCGAACCGCTAACCTCGCCGGTCACCGAGTGGCTGGCCTCCAGGGCGCTCGACCCGGGCGCGCGCCTGGTGCGTGTGCGCGCCGACGGCCCCAACCCCGACGGCAGCGAGCGCGCGGACCGCTACCTCGAACTCGGCCGCAAGGTGGGCCCCGCGGAGTGGACCATGCAGGTGATGGCACCGCTCGACCCGGTGCTGGCCAATGCGCGCAATGCCACCGTGGCAGCGGCGCTGGCTTACGCGTGCATTTGCCTGCTGCTGGTCAATTGGCGTCAGCGCCGCCAGCGCGCACGCGACATGCTGTACAGCCGCCGCCTGCTCGAAGCCGCCTATGACGAGCTTGAGCGGCGTGTCGAAGCCCGCACGGCCGACCTGATGGCCATCAACGAAAAGCTCGAAGAAGAAGTCGCCGAACGCACACGCGCGGAGAGCGAGTTGCGCGCGGCACAGGACGAACTCGTGCAGGCCAGCAAACTCGCTGCGCTGGGTCAGATGGCCGCCGGCATCACGCATGAGCTGAACCAGCCGCTGGCCGCGTTGCGCACGTTCTCCGACAACACGCGCGTGTTGCTGGAGCGTGGGCAACTCGCCGCTGCGGAAGGCAACCTGTCCGCGATTGCCGACCTCACCGAGCGCATGGGCAAGATCACCGGCCAGCTCAAGCTGTTTGCCGGCAAGGCGCGCCCGCCGCGCCGTTCGGTGCTGGTCAGCGCCGCGATCGAGCACGTGCTGGCCCTGCTGGCGCCGCGGCTGACCGGCGTGACACTGCATGTTGATGGACTCCACGCACTGCCCAACATTGCCGTGCGCGCCGACGAACTCAAGCTTGAGCAAGTGCTGCTCAACCTGATCGGCAATGCGCTCGATGCCATCGCCAGCGCGGCGCCTGCGCAAGGGCGCATCGACGTTTCCGTCAGCGCCGACGCAAGCGCGGTGACGATCCAGGTGCGCGACAATGGCACGGGTATCTCGCCGGAAGACCTGCCGCGCCTGTTCGAGCCGTTCTTCACGACCAAGGAAACCGGCCAGGGGCTGGGCCTCGGCCTGGCGATCTCCTCGTCGATCGTGCGCGAGTTCGGCGGACAACTCAGCGCCGCCAATGCTGACGGCGGCGGCGCGGTATTCACCATCGTGCTGACGCGCGCACCGGTCGACGCCGGCGCAGGCGTCACCCAGACACATTGAGGCATCCCATGCAAGACGGTTTGCGCGTCCTCTTCGTCGAAGATGAACCGCTGGTGCGCCAGGCCACCGCGCAAAGCCTGGAGCTGGCCGGCTTTTCCGTGCTCGCGCTGCCCACGGCCGAAGCTGCCCTGCCCCACTTGAGCGCCGATTTTCCGGGCGTGCTCGTGACCGACGTGCGCCTGCCCGGCGCGAGCGGTCTCGAACTGCTGCATCACTGCCGCAACGCCGCGCCCGGCGTGCCGGTGATACTGGTCACGGGACACGGCGACATCACCATGGCGGTGCAGGCCATGCGTGAGGGCGCGTACGACTTCATCGAAAAGCCCTTCGGCGCCGACCGCCTGACCGAGACCGTGCGCCGCGCCATCGAACGGCGCGGGCTCGAACTGGAAAACCAGGCACTGCGCCGCGAACTGGCGGGGTCGGCCGCCGGCACGCGCATCATCGGCCGCTCGCATGCGATCGATCAGGTACGTGGGCTCGTGGCCAATGTCGCGGCCACCGACGTGCCGGTCATGATCAACGGCGAGACCGGCACCGGCAAGGAACTGGTCGCGCGCAGCCTGCATGCGTTGTCCAACCGCGCGGACGGCCCGTTCATCGCGCTCAATTGCGGTGCCGTCCCGGAATCGATATTCGAAAGCGAGATGTTCGGCCACGAAGCCGGCGCTTTCACCGGCGCCGGCAAGCGCCGCATCGGCAAGCTCGAACATGCGTCGGGCGGCACGCTGTTCCTCGACGAGATCGAAAGCATGCCGCTGGCGCTGCAGGTGAAGCTGCTACGCGTGCTGCAGGAAGGTACGCTGGAACGGCTCGGGTCCAATGCGTCGGTGAAGATCGACGTGCGCATCGTAGCCGCCGCCAAGGGCGACATGGACGCCTTGGTCGCGCAGGGCGTGTTCCGGCAGGATCTCTACTACCGCCTGAACGTCGTCACCATCGCGCTGCCGCCGCTGCGTGAGCGGCGTGAAGATATCGTGCCGCTGTTCGAGCATTTCATGCTCGTCGCGGCGGTGCGCTATCAACGGCCTGCGCCCATTCTTTCGGAGTCGCAGCGCCAGGCGCTGGCGCAGCGGCCGTGGCCCGGCAATGTGCGCGAGCTGCGCAATGCGGCTGACCGGCTAGTGCTGGGCGTCCCCGAAGGCGGGCAGTCCGGGGCGACCACGGCAGCACCGGATGAGAGCGCGCCGCTGCGGGAGCGCATGGAGCACTTCGAGCGTGCCGTAATCGCTGATGCGCTGGCCCGCACCGGCGGTGCGGTCAGCCAGGCGGCAGACTTGCTGCAGGTCGGCAAGGCAACGCTGTATGACAAGATCAAGCGTTATGGCTTATAGGAAACCTGCTACATAACCTGTCTCAGGGTTTTCACTACGCTGCCATGTCAACGTCACAATCGGCGGCTATATTTCGTGTGCGGTTGCGGCATTGGCAGGTGCCATGACTGCTTGCTTCTTTTATGAGTCTTCGTGGTAGTTGATGCCCCGCGTTTCTGCGGGGCGTTTTTTTGAGGTCTCAGCTGCACCTGGGACATTGCTCTTCGCTCGCGCCAAGAACGACACCCTGCCCCAAGCTCCCCCTCAATTCCCCAAAAAATCCACGACCATCCGATTAAACGCCTCCGCATGCTCCCACTGCGCCCAGTGCCCGCAGCGATTGAAGATATGCATCTGCGCATTCGGAATCCCGGCGATCAGCCGCAGCCCGACATCCATCGGCACGAAGCGATCGTCACGCCCCCAGATCACTAGCGTCGGCGCCGTGATCTCGCCCAGGCGCGAACCGTAGTCGGTGAACTGCTTGGGATTCGCCGCCAGGCTTTTCACGAAATTCTCGAGGTGGTCGCGCCGCGCCAGCATATTGTCGAGCCGCGCCTGCATCAGATCGTCAGTCAGTGAACTGGCGTCATAGACGAACACATTCATCATGCGCTTCAGGTTTTCGATCGACGGCTCGCGGTACAGGCCGTTGAGCAGCTTGATGCCTTCCGTCGGCATCGGCGCGTACAGGCTCGGGCCGCCGGTGCCACCACCCATCAGCACGAGCTTGCCCACACGCTGCGGGTTGGCAAGCGCAAATGCCACCGCGCTGTGACCGCCCATCGAGTTGCCAAGGATGTGCACGCGTTCGATATCAAGTTCGTCCAGCACACCCTTGAGCACGCGGCCATTGAGTTCCGAACGCGAGCCCGCGTTGACGACAGGATCGCTCTTGCCCCAGCCCGGGCAATCGACCAGCAGCACGCGATAACCGGCCGCGACCAGCGGCTCGACATTGCGATTGAAGTTGGCCCAGCCGGTCGCGCCGGGACCCGAGCCGTGCAGCATGACGACAGTCTCGGCACCGGCGCCGGTGTCGTTGCAGTGGATGCGGAATTCGGTATCGCCATCCTTCACGGTCACGAAACGGCTTGTGCCGGCTTCGGTGATGGCTTGTACGTTCGCTTGCATGTTGATCTTCCTTGCTCGACTGAATCTGTAGGGAATGGAATGTGCTGACAGTGCGCCGCTCACGCGCCGCGCCCGCCTGGAACTGCCGCGCCGGATGCCAGGCGCGGCGAGAATGAACCCACCACCGCCAGCGCGGCGAGTGCGGCGATGACGATCAGCGGAATGCTCGCGGCTACCAGCATCGACGCACTCTGGCCCAGCGCGAACAATTGCCCGGCGACGAGCGGCCCGAGGATCGAGCCCAGCCGGCCGATTGCGACTGCCGCGCCTACGCCTGTGCCGCGCACCTGCGTCGGATAGGCCTGGCCGGCCAGCGCGTACAGCACCGACTGCCCGCCCACGAGGAACAGGCCGCAGAAGAATGCGCCGACCGCCATCGAAGTACTGCCGCCCGCGCCGGACAGCCCCGCCAGTGCGGCGCCGATGCCCACGTACATGCCGACCACCGTGAGGCGGCGGCTGAAGCGGTCCATCACGTTGGCGATGCCCACCGCACCGATGCCGCCACCGATGTTGAACATCATCATTGCGATGCCCGCCTGCGTTCGTGTCAGGCCGTTGGACAGCACCATCGAGGGCAGCCAGTTCATCAGGAAATACAGCACGATCAGCGTGCCCAGATAGCTGATCCACAGCGCGAGCGTGGTACGCGTACGGCCGTCGCCGCACAACGCCTCGACAAAGCCCGGCGTGGCTTCGGTGCGCTTCACCGATTGCGACTTTGCTTCGACGAACTGTGCCGATTCGGACAGCCACAGCGCGAGCAGCGGCACCATCAGCAGTGGCCCGAAGCCGCCCACGTAGAAGATGTGCCGCCAGCCTTCGTCAGCGGGGCTGACGATCCCGATCGCGGCGGCGAGTGCTGCGCCGAACGGCATGCCGCAGTACATCGCGCCAACGGCGGTGCTGCGCTGCGCGGGCGACGCCGCTTCCGAGCACAGCGCGATCAGGTTGGGCATGGCGGCGCCGAGGCCCAGGCCCGTCAGCAGGCGCGCGGCCAGCAGGCTTTCAAAGTTCCACACGAGCGTCGTCGCCAGCGAGAACGCGCCGAACAGCGCGACCGACAGCATCAGCACGCGCTTGCGGCCCAGCCGATCAGCCAGCCGGCCGCCCAGCGCCGCGCCCGGCAGCAGGCCGATGGCGCCGGCACTGAAGGCCCAGCCCATTTGCGCCACCGACAGCGAGAACTCCTTTGCTATGCGGGGCGCGGCGACGCCGGCTGATTGCAAGTCAAGCCCCTCCAGCAGGGCGATGGCCAGGCACAGGCCGATGGTGGTGATGCTGCTTGTTGTGCTGCGCCCGTTAGCGCCGCTGCTGTTTGATGGTTGCATTCTTGTCTCCGCTTTTGTCTGTGTGTGCCGCTCTTGGTGACGGCTTATGCGGCGAACGTCGCGCGGACGCTGCCGAGTCCTTCGATTTCGGTGGTGTAGGTGCCGGGCTCGGTCACGGCGACCATCGGGCCGAGCGCACCGGTCAGCACCACGTCTCCAGCACGCAGCGGCGTGCCGAGCTGCACCATGCGATCCGCAAGCCAGACCGCCGCATTGAGCGGGTTGCCGAGGCAGGCCGCACCGTTGCCGCGCGACAGCACTTCTCCGTCGCGCGACAGCGTCATCGCGCATGCAGTGAGATCGACGGCGGACAGCGGCACCGGACGGCTACCGAGCACGAACAGCGCGCTCGACGCGTTGTCGGCGACGGTATCGACAAAGCGAATGTCCCAGTTCTGGATGCGGCTGTCGACGACCTCGATTGCCGCCAGCGCGTAGGCGCTCGCGCGCAGGATGTCGGCAAACGTATGACGCTCGTGCGTCAGGTCGTGCTCGAGCACCAGTGCGATCTCGGCTTCGACCTTCGGCTGGATCAGGCGCGACAGCGGCATCGGCTGGCTGTCGCCATACGCCATGCTCGCGAACAGCGCGCCGAAGTCGGGCTGGTCGACGCCGAGCTGCTTCTGCACGGCCAGCGAAGTCAGGCCGATCTTGCGGCCGACGATGCGTTCGCCTTGTGCGAGGCGCGCGTCGACGTTGGCCTGCTGCACGGCATACGCGGTGGCGATGTCATCGATCGCGATCTCGCCACGCACCGGCGCGACGGTCTGGCGCGTGGCCTCGGCATCGCGCAGGCGTGCTGCGATGGCGTTGACGAAATTAGGTTCAGTCATCGGGGTTCTCCTTGATCGGGTCAGACCGCTGCAGGCTCGGCATGCATGGTGGCGAAGCCCGCGATCCACTCAGGAATCGCGCGGTAGAAATCGAGCGATGCGCGATACGGCCCGTACGCAGCCAGCGCACCGAATGCAGCCACCCACGTGCGAATCTCGTGCGCCGACTTGCCGCCGTCGCGCGTGATCGCGTCGTTGGTCATGCCATCGACGGCGGTGAGTTCACCGGAAGCGAGCAGCGACAGGAATGCGCGGTCCCACTCGGGATTGAGCGGATGCAGGTGGCTGTCGCCCGCGACGAAAGCCTTCGCGGCGGCAACAGTGCGGGCCTGGCGCGCGGCGCGCGATTCGGGCGACGGGTTGCGTCCTGCGATCAGGCGTTCGGCAACTTCCTCGCTGGCGCCGGCCAACTCCGGCACCGGCGGCTCATGCGAGATGCCGCCAGAACCGACCACCAGCACACGCTTGCCGGTACGCGACAGGAAGCGGCCGACCGCATCGCCGAGCAGGCGCGCGCGGCGCAGTGTCGCCATCGGCGGCGCCACGGAATTGATGAACACGGGGATGACCGGATAGCGATCCAGGCTGCCGGTCAATGCCGCGAGCGCATCCGCGCAGCCATGGTCGACCTGCATGCGGTGCGACAGCGCGACATCGATATCGGCGGCCATCACGCTTTCGGCCAGCGACAGAGCGAGGTCCGCCGGCACAGGCAGCTTGCCGGCCAGGCTCTTGAAGTCACCGATCGCGGTGGCGGCTGCGCCGATGCAGAACGGCGGCATCACGTCATAGAAGAAGCCGTTGAAGTGGTCCGGCGCAAAGACCACGACCAGTTCGGGATCGAATGCACGCACGCGATCGCGCGCCGCAGCCTGTACGCGCTCGACCTCGGCGACGACTTCGGGCGCGGGGTCGACGTAGCCGTGCAACGGCGTATGCGACAGACATTCCAGTTGGATCGGCATCTTCATGCTCCTGCTGCCTGGGTAACGGTGACGGGGTCGAGCACGGGGCGCGACGTCTTGGAAGGGGTAGAGGCCTCGGCATAAGGCGGCACCTCCGTCATGCCGAGCTTGCCGGCGAGTTCAGTGATGGCCTCCGACACCTGCTGGGGCGAGCACACGCCCGCAACGAAGCGATCCGGACGCAGCAGGACCACCGACTGCGGCAGGCGGCTGAACCATTCCTTCAGGCGGCCGCTTGCATCGCCGATCGCGATCACCCCATCGGGCACGTCGTCGCCGTGACGCAGTTGCACATCAGGCTTGGCGAGTACGAAGCGCATGCCGGCCTTCTCGGCGAGCGCGCGTGCCTGCGGCGTCAGGCCGAAGGTCGGATCGGTGCCCCAGCCGATCACGGCAAAACCATTGCCGATGGCGTCGTCGAGCAGCGCGAGGCGATCATCGGCAGTACGTACGCGCGGCTGGATGAACATGCGGCCCACGGGCGAGCCGGCCAGCGGATCCTTGCCATACACCAGGCGACCGAGGAACGACTCGCGTTTCTCGCTCATCAGGCCAAGCAGGCGTCCCGGTGCCGAGTTGCCGGCGCGTTCCAGCATGCGGGCGAGCCAGCCGCCGCGATGTTGCGGCGGCGGCAGCAGCACCACGCCTTCCTCATAGCGCGGCATCGGCTTGAACCGCATCTCGATGAAGTAGCGCTTGACCGCGGGCAACACGTTGAAGCTGCGCACGAAGGCGTCGCGGAAGCGCACGCCGAAGCGCGTGTTCGGTGCGAAGATGTCGCCTGCCACTTCGGACAGGTGGATCATCGAACGCGCATGCGCACGGCGTTCGGCTGTGTAGGTGTCGAGCAGCCGGCCATCGGCAAGGCCCTTCGCGACCATCGCGAGCTTCCAGCCTAGGTTGTTGGCGTCGCGGATGCCGCTGTTGTAGCCCTGCCCTTGCCACACCGGCATGATGTGCGCGGCGTCGCCAGCCAGCAGCACGCGATCGACGCGGAACGTCGAGGCGAGCCGGGCGTTGTGTGTGTACACGCGCTTGCGGATGTAGTCGACCTTGTCCGGATCGGCCACCACCTTGCGGATCAGCGCGGCCATGTTCTCGGGCTTCGACAGCTCCTCTTCGGTCTCGCCCGGCATCACCATGAACTCGAAGCGGCGGATACCGTGCGGCAGCGCGGCCGAAACATAGGGGCGCTCGTGATCGCAGTGCATGTAGATGTGCGGCGAACCGACCGGGTCGTTGCGCACGTCGACGACGATCCACTGGTTCGGCTTGGTACGCCCTTCGAACGGCACCTGCAGCGCGCGGCGCACAATGCTGTTGCCGCCGTCCGCGCCGACCATGTACGCGGCGCGGATCGTGCGGCGCCGGCCGGCGCTGGTGGTCACCTCGACACTGACGCCGTGGCCGTCCTGCGTGAACGCCTCGACACCGTGGCCGAACAGCACCTGCACGTGCTCGAAGCGCTGCAGGCCCTCGAACAGCACGCGGTCGGCCAACGGCTGGATGAACGCATTGCGGCGCGACCAGCCGAACTCGTCGGTGCGCGGCTCGATGGACGCGAAGCAATGGCCGTCCTTCGTGACGAAGCGCATCCAGTGGTCAGGCGTGGTGTGCGGCAGCAGCGTGTCGGCAAGCCCGATCGCCTGGAACACGCGCAGCGCTTCGTCGTCGAGGCCGATGGCGCGCGGATAGTCGATCAGTTGGTCCAGCTTTTCGACGACCGTGACGCGCACGCCCTGCAGGCCGAGAATGTTGGCGATCATCAGCCCGACCGGGCCCGCGCCGATGATGGCGACGTCGGTATCGACATCGGGAAGACGGTCGGCGTGTACCGTCTGCGTGGCCGTGGTGTTCATAGGTCTCCTACTGTGCAAGGCACGAGCGCGCCCCCGCGCCGCTGTGGCGCGTATTGGCTCTGCTGCGATGAATTGGAATCAGGTGGCCGGCGATGCCGGCTGGGGTCAGGCGCCGGAACTGCGGCGCCGGCGACGGATCAGGCGGGTCATTGGGGGCGTCTCCGTGGATTTGCGATTTTCAGAGGAGTCTAGGCATCCGCCAGCGCGCGCTCAAACATTTCTATAAAATGTGCAAGGAGTGCACATCTTTGATTTTTAAGGATTTTCGATGACCAAGTACGCCAACGTGCGGGGGTTGTCACGCGGCCTGCAGGTGCTGCGGGCGCTCAATGCCATGGAAAACGGCCGTGCCACCAGCCAGCAGCTCAGCGAGGCCACGGGCCTGCACCGGACCACCGTGCGGCGTTTGCTGGAAACACTGGTCGAAGAAGGCTTCGTGCGGCGCAGTACATCGGACGACAGCTTCCGCCTGACACTCGACGTGCGCGCGCTCAGCGAAGGCTTCACCGACGACGAACGCATCGCCACCATCGCGCCGCCGATCATGGGACGGCTCCTGCAGCGCGTAGTGTGGCCGTCCGACCTGACCACGCCCGACGGCGACGCCATGATCATCCGCGAAACCACGCACCGCTTCAGCCCGCTGTCGTTTCACCGCTCCATGGTCGGCAGGCGGCTGCCGATCCTGCTGACCTCCGCGGGCCGCGTGTATTTCTCGATGTGCCCGGATGCCGAACGCGAAGACATTCTCGAAGTGCTGCGCTCTGGCGCGGGCGGCGAACAGCAGTTCAAGCTGGCGATGGATGACGCGTATATCCGCAACCTGATCCGGCAGACCCGCAAGGATGGATTCGGGTCGAATCATGGTGACTGGGCGGATCAGAAGAAGATCGGGGCGGTGGCCGTAGCGATCCAGGCGGAGGGGCGGGTGCTGGCGAGCCTGAATGTCGTTTATCTGGAGCAAGCGATCAGTCCGGCAGAGGCGACGCGGCGGTTTGTGCCGGAGTTGCAGCAGGCGGCGAAGGAGATGGTAGCTGCGTTGAGCGCGTAGTCGCGGCGTAAGCCGCCCCGCGGTTGCGCACCGCCCCGACGATTCCCCGATTTGGCGTAGATTGACGCTTCTAGCCCCTGCAATCGGAAAATCCCTATAATCGAACGACCGTTCATTTCAGGGTGCCACCGGCGCCCGCACGTGGCTCAGGAGACATCATGCCCGCCGCAAGACAACTGCCTCAGGCGCTCCAAAACCTGGCTCTTCCCGTCATCGCCTCGCCGATGTTTATCGTCAGCTATCCGGAACTGGTGCTGGCGCAGTGCAAGGCTGGCATCGTCGGTTCGTTCCCGGCGCTGAATGCGCGCCCGGCGGAGCTGCTCGACGAATGGCTCACGCAGATGCAGGAGGAGCTGGCCAGCTTCCAGGCCGCCAATCCGGGCAAGCCGGTCGGCCCGATCGCGGTGAACCAGATCGTGCATACGTCCAACGCGCGCCTTGAACACGACGTGAAGGTCTGCGTGGACCACAAGGTGCCGATCTTCATCACGTCGCTGCGCGCGCCGGTCAGGGAGATGATCGACGCCGTGCACAGCTACGGAGGCATCGTGCTGCATGACGTGATCAACCTGCGCCATGCCGAGAAAGCGCTCGAAGCGGGTGTCGACGGGTTGATCCTGGTCGCCGCCGGCGCGGGCGGCCATGCCGGCATGCTGTCGCCGTTCGCGCTGGTTGGCGAGGTGCGCAAGATCTTCGACGGCCCGATTGCGCTGTCAGGGTCGATCGCCACCGGTGACGCCGTGCTGGCGGCGCAGGCCATGGGCGCTGACTTTGCCTACGTGGGCACGCGCTTCATTGCCTCGCAGGAAGCGCACGCGAACGAAGCGTACAAGCAGTCGATCACCGATTCGGCCGCCGCCGACATCATCTACACCAACCTGTTCACGGGCGTACACGGCAACTACATCCGCGAGAGCATCGTCGGTGCCGGCCTCGATCCGGAGAACCTGCCGGTGGCCGACAAGACCAAGATGGACTTTTCCAGCGGCAGCTCCAAGACCAAGGCGTGGAAGGACATCTGGGGCGCCGGCCAGGGCGTGGGCCAGATCCACGACATCCCGCCCGCTGGAGAGATCATCGCGCGCATGAAGACCGAGTACGACGCCGCCAAAGCGCGGCTGGGTATCGCGCGCTAAGCTTGCCCCCAGCCGTTGCAGCCCGAGCCCCGCAACTCCCCTGCCCCGAATCTCGCTGCCGCGGTCGAACTGAGCCGCCGGCAGCGGCTGCTGCGCGCAATGTGGGTGACGCTGGGAGCGTTGAGCCTGCTGCTCGGGATCATCGGCATTTTTCTGCCGGTGCTTCCCACCACGCCGTTCGTGCTGCTGGCTGCGGCCTGTTTTGCACGTGGGTCGGAGCGCTTTCATGGCTGGTTGCTCGAGCATCCGCGCTTCGGGCCGCTGGTCAGCGACTGGCAGCGCCATCACAGCATTCCGCTGCGCGCGAAATGCCTGGCACTCGTGATGATGTGGACGTCGATGAGTGCCACCGCGTGGCTGATGCGTGCGCGGCCTCTGGCGTCGGCCGCCCTGATTGCGTGTGCGGCCGCCGTCAGCATCTGGATGCTGCGCCTGCCCACCCGGCCGCCGGGCGGGCACGGCAATTAAACCGCTAATCGTAGCGGCGGGCGTCCTCGATTACCTTGCCGTCCTGCGGCAATGACCCTGCCTGCACGAACGCCACCTCGCCGCGCAGGCGCATCACTTCGCGCAACGACTCCGCCACGGCCTGTTTCAGCCCGTCGTCGTCGCGAGCGGCGTCGCAATGCAGCGTCATCACGTCGGCACCCATGGTTCCGGTCACGACCAGCCGCGCAGCCCGGATTTCCGGATGGCGGCGCAGCACGTCCGCGACTTGCCCCGGATGCACGAACATGCCCTTGACTTTGGTAGTCTGGTCGGCGCGCCCGAGCCAGCCCTTAAGGCGGACATTGGTGCGCCCGCAAGGGCTCGCGCGATGCGAAGAATCGGCGACGATCGCCGACAGGTCGCCCGTACCAAAGCGGATCAACGGATAGTCGCCATTGCCGAGCACGGTCACCACGACCTCGCCGGTCTCGCCTTCGGGCATCGGCCGCGTGCCGCCCGGTTCGACGATCTCGACGAGCACGTTTTCATCGACGACCCATCCATCGCCGCCGTCCGTTTCGTAAGCGATGAGTCCGAGATCGGCCGAGCCATACATCTGCTGCACGCGGATGCCGCGCTCCTGGAACCAGCCGCGCAGCGATGGCGGCAATGCCTCGCCAGAGACCAGCGCTTTGGACAGGCTGTGGCATGGCGTGCCCATTTCCGCGCCACGATCCAGCAGCAGCTTGAGAAACGACGGCGTGCCCGCGTAGGCGGACGGCTGCAGGCTGGCCAGCGCCTGCACCTGCGACTCGGTTTGTCCGACACCTGCGGGGAACACGCAGCAGCCGAGCCGATGCGCGCCCGTCTCCATCATCATGCCGGCCGGCGTGAAGTGATAGGAGAAGGTGTTGTAGACCAGTTCGCCAGCGCGGAACCCAGCCGCGAACATGGCGCGTGCGATACGCCACCAGTCGGCGTCGTGGCCATCGGGCTCGTGGATCGGGCCCGGCGACTGGAAGATGTGGCGCAGGCCGCCGATCGGCGTGGCATTTAGGCCGCCCAGCGGCGGCATGGCCTTTTGCCGCGCGGTCAGGTCCGACTTGCGTGTTACCGGCAGCGCGGCCAGCGCTTCGCGCGTGGTCAGCGTGGCGGGATCCACGTCGCGCAGAAGTTCCGCGAAGTAAGGCGCATGCGCACGGGCATGGGCTACCTGGCGGGACAGTGCGGCCAGCAGCGCCTGCTCGCGGACTTCCGGCGCACGGGTTTCGAGCGAATCGAAGTATTCAGGCATGGTGGGATACGACGAATAAGTTCGGTGAATTCGGCGGGTGTTGCGCCCCTCTTCCGCTGAGGGGACGTGGCAAGCAACCGGAGTGCGTCACGCCAGCCAGCGCTTTCTGCGGCGATAGCTCTTCACATCGCGGAACGACTTGCGCTCTCCACCCTCCGCGTCGTTGGCGGCCACGCCAAGGTAGAACTCCTTGACGTCCTCATTGGTGCGCAGCGACTCGGCGTCGCCGTCCATCACCACGCGGCCGTTCTCCAGGATGTAGCCGTAGTCGGCATAGCGCAGCGCCACCATGGTGTTCTGCTCGGCCAGCAGGAAGCTGACCTTCTCACGCGTGTTCAGGTCGCGCACGATCTCGAAGATCTCCTCGACGATCTGCGGCGCGAGGCCCATCGACGGCTCGTCGAGCAGGATCATCGCGGGCTTGGCCATCATGGCCCGGCCGATCGCGCACATCTGCTGCTCGCCGCCGGAGGTATAGCCCGCCTGCGACTTGCGGCGCGTCTTCAGGCGCGGGAAGTAGGCGTAGATCTTCTCCAGCTCGTCGCGCGTTTCTCCGCGCGACAGGCCGCGCGTGTAGGCTCCGGTCAGCAGGTTCTCTTCGATGGTGAGGTGGGCGAAGCAGTGGCGGCCCTCCATCACCTGGATCACGCCACGCCGGACCAGGTCGTTCGGCGTGAGCTGGTCGACGCGGTCGCCGCGGTATTCGACCGAGCCCTTGGTGACGTCACCGCGCTCCGCATGCAGCAGGTTGGAGATGGCCTTGAGCGTGGTGGTCTTGCCCGCACCGTTGGCGCCCAGCAGCGCGACGATCTTGCCCTCCGGCACTTCGAGCGATACGCCCTTGAGCACCAGGATCACGTGATCGTAGATGACTTCGATATTGTTGACGGAGAGAAGGGTCATGGTACGGCTCTCAAATGTCTGGGGCCTCTCCGCCCGTGCACGCACGAGCGGAGAGCACACAACTGGCAGCGTTCACTGCCGCAGCAATCACGACTTCATGCACCCCGGCGTGATTCCCTTCTCCTTCGCGTACTGCGCCGCGGTCGCCTTGAACAGCGGGTGGATCAGGTTCTTGTTGCCTTCGATCCAGTCGGACACCACGACCCACTTGGTGCCGTCCCACTGCTGGATCTTCACCTTCCCCGAGCCCTCATGGTTGTCGCAGCTCGTCTTGATCTCCGGCAGCAGGCCGGTCGCCCCGAGCTGCTGCAGGCGTGCGTTGGTCAGGTTCAGGTTCTCGAACGCCCAGCGCATCTGATCGCCGGTCATCGGCTTGCCCTTGCCGAACTTCTCCTGTGCCACACGCACCGCCTCCACGGTCACCACAGCCGCGGAAACACCACGGTTGTAGAGCACCGAGCCAACCTTGTTCTTGTCCTGCATATTGCCCTTGCCCGCGCCGTACACCACCTTGTCGATGTCGGCGATCAGCGGCACGCCGCGGCCCGCCACGTTCCAGGTAGCGCTCATATAACCCTTGGCGGCTTCGCCGGCCGGCACGGTGTCCTCTTCGGAGCCCGCCCACCACGAGCCGATCATCTTGTCACGCGGGAAGCCCACCTTCTGCGCTGCCTTCAGCGCGGTCTGGTTCATCACGCCCCAGCCCCAGAAGATCACGTAGTCCGGGTTTTCCTGGCGGATCTTCAGCCACTGCGCGCCCTGCTCGTTGCCTGGGTGCGCCACCGGAATCTCCACCAGGTTGAACTTGCCCAGCTTGGCCTCGGCCTGCAGCGCGACGATCGGTTCCTTGCCATAGGCCGAGTCGTGGTACAGGTAGACGATCTTCTTGCCGGCGAGCGAGCCGCCATTCTTGGTCGCCAGGTATTTCACGATGGCCGACACCTGCATCTGGTAGGTCGTCACCAGCGGGAAGGCATAGGGGAACACAGAGCCATCCACCGCATCGGTGCGGCCGTAGCCCATCATCACCAGCGGCACCTTGTCGGCCGCGGTCTTGTCGACCAGCGCGTACGAGATGCCCGTCGACATCGAGTGATAGGCGGTGCCCTTGGTGGTGGCGTTTTTCGCCTTCAGGCGTTCATAGCACTCCACACCCTTGGCGTTGTTGTATTCGGTCTCGCACTCTTCCCAGCTCAGCTTGACGCCGTTGACGCCACCGTCCTTGAGGTTGACGTAGTTCAGGTAGTCGACGAAGCCGCCATACCAGGACTGCCCGTTGGCGCCATACGGGCCTACGCGGTAGCTCGGCAATGCCACGAACTGCTCGTTGGCCTGCGCCAGTGCGGATGCCGCCGGCGCCATCAGTGCGGCCGCGGCGCTCGCGGCCAGCACGGCACGCTGCACATTGCGAATCAGGGTTGTCATGACAGTCTCCTTCACCTTGGCAGGTGCGTTTGTTATGGGGTACCCGTTGGATCGAACTACGTCAGAAAACGATAAGCGGTGCGACGGTCAGTGCGGGAACGGCCACAGCCTGAGTTTCTCCTTGGAGATCTGCCACAACCGCGCAAGCCCGTGCGGCTCGACGATCAGGAAGAAGATGATCAGGCCACCGAACACCATCAACTGGATATGCGACACCGTGGCATTCGTGAACGGCAGGTGCAGCAGCGATGCGAGCGGCGGCAGCACGTTGTCCAGGAAGATCGGCAGCAGCAGGATGAACGCCGCGCCAAGGAACGAACCCAGGATGCTGCCCACGCCGCCGATGATGATCATGAACAACACGCGGAACGACAGGTCCAGCGAGAAGCCGTCCGGCTCGACCGAGCCGAGATAGCAGAACGCATACAGCGCGCCGGCCACGCCGCAGTAGAACGAGCTCACGGCAAAGGCCAGCAGCTTGGTGCGCATCAGCGGAATGCCGATGACTTCCGCTGCCACGTCCATGTCGCGCACCGACATCCATGCACGGCCCGTGGCCGAGCGCACCAGGTTCTTGGCGATGAACGCCAGTACGGTGACGAGGGCCAGCACGAACAGATACTTCTTCACCGGCGTGTCGATGGCGATGCCGAACAGGTCCAGCCGCTGCGCCGTGATCACGCCCGACGAGCTGTTGTTGGAGAACCAGGGGAACTTGGTCAGCGCCCACACTACGAAGAACTGCGCGGCGAGCGTGGCGACCGCGAGATAAAAGCCCTTGATGCGCAGCGACGGCAAGCCGAAGGCCACGCCCACCACCGCCGCCGACAGGCCGGCGAGGATGAAGGTGAGCAGCACCGGCATCCCCTCGATGCGAAGCTGGAAGTTGTACGCGGCGTAGGCACCCACCGCCATGAAAGCGGCCGTACCAAGCGACAGTTGGCCTGCGTAGCCCGTGAGGATGTTCAGCCCCAGCGCCGCGAGCGAGAAGATCAGGAACGGAATCAGGATGGCCGAGAACCAGTATTCCGACCCAACGAACGGAATCACGCCGAAGGCCACCGCCATCAGCACCGCAAAGCCGATGCGGTCCTGACGGATGGGGAAGATCTGGCTGTCCGAGACGTAGCTCGTCTTGAACTGGCCGGCTTCACGATAGAACATGGAAAGTCTCCTGGAGCGTAGTCAGTTCAGACGCGGTCGATGTGCTTCTCGCCGAACAGCCCTTCCGGACGGACCAGCAGGAAGAGCAGCGCGAACACATACGGGAACCAGCCTTCGATGCCGCCGAAGTTTCCGCCGAACGCCGACTGGAACACCGGCGGGATGTAGATCTCGGCGAGCTTCTCCGACGCGCCGATGATCAGCCCGCCAACGATGGCGCCCGGCACCGAGGTGAAGCCGCCAAGAATCAGCACCGGCAGCGCCTTCAGCGCGGTCAGCGTCAGCGCGAACTGCACGCCATTGCGCGAGCCCCACAGCATGCCGGCCACCAGTGCCACAAAGCCTGCAACGCCCCACACGATCGCCCAGATATGCTGCAGCGGAATGCCCAGCGACAGCGCGGCCTGATGGTCATCGGCAACGGCGCGCAGCGCGCGTCCAACCTTCGTGTACTGGAAGAACAGCGCGAGCGAACCGACCAGCAGACCTGCGATCGCGGCGGCAGCGAGATCGAACTTGGAGAGAACGACGTTGAAGCGCGTGAGGATGGCTTCGATCGGCTCATCGACGATGCCGAGATTGATCGGGCGCACTTCGTTGCCGAACAGCAGCGGCCCCAGTCCTTCGAGGAAGAACGACAGGCCGATGGTCGCCATGAACAGCGTGATCGGCGGCTGGTTGACCAGCTTTCGCAACACGAAGCGCTCGGTGCTCATACCGACGAGGATCATCACCACGAAGGCGCCGATCACGGCGGCCCACATCGGCAGGCCCTTGTCCATCAGGCCCACCACGGCCAGCGCGGCGAAGTACACCATCGCGCCCTGCGCGAAGTTGAACACGCCGGAGGCCTTGTAGATCAGCACGAAGCCCAGCGCCACCAGCGAGTACATCAGGCCCGACAGCAAGCCGCCGAGCAGGATTTCAATGAAGAACGTCATGGCTGCGTTCCGGTGGAATCAGTTGAATGGAAAGCCGCGTGCGGGCTCAGTGCGACGTACCGAGGTAGGCCTTGATCACATCTGGATTCGCCTTCACCTCTTCCGGCGTCCCGTCACCGATCTTCTTGCCGTAGTCGAGTACCACCACGCGGTCCGAGATATCCATCACCACGCCCATGTCGTGCTCGATCAGCACGATGGTGGTGCCGAACTGGCGGTTCACGTCCAGGATGAAGCGGCACATGTCCTGCTTCTCTTCCACGTTCATGCCGGCCATCGGCTCGTCGAGCAGCAGCATCGACGGCTCGGCCGCTAGCGCGCGTGCCAGCTCCACACGCTTCTGCAAGCCGTACGGCAGGCGCCCGACCGGCGTCTTCCGGATCGACTGGATTTCCAGAAAGTCGATCACCTCTTCCACCTTCTGACGGTGCCGCATTTCCTCGTTGCGCGCCGGGCCCCACCACAGCGCATGGGCGAGGAAGCTCGTGCGGAACTGCGTGTTGCGGCCGGTCATGATGTTGTCGAGCACGGTCATGCCCTTGAACAGCGCGATGTTCTGGAACGTGCGCGCGATGCCCTGGCGCGCAGCGGCGGTCGGGTGCATCTGGCGGCGTTCCTCGCCACGGAACACGATGCGACCCTGTTGCGGGTGATACACGCCGTTGATCACGTTCAGCATCGAACTCTTGCCCGCGCCATTGGGGCCGATGATCGCGCGGATCTCGTGCTCGCACACATTGAACGAGATGTCCGTCAGCGCCTTCACGCCGCCGAACGACAGCGAGATGTTCTGCAGGTCGAGGATCACCTCGCCGCCGGTGCGCGCGTGCTCATGCGTCTGCTGCGAATGCCGCGTGCCGGTCTGCAGGCCGAGATCAGCCCGCGTATCGGGCGCCATCGGGCCAACCGGCGCGATGGCGCCGCCACCAGGCATTGCACCGCTCGCGTCCGTACGCGCCGCGGGCATGCGGTCCGTTCCTTGCCAGGCCACTTGCGTCATGCTTTCGCTCCCCTGCTCATGCCGCGCGTGCCGCCGGCGGCAGGCGTTTGGCATCCATCAGCTTCAGCGTGGCCGACACGCTGCCCTCGCGCCCGTCCTCGAACTTGACGCGCGTCTCGATGAACTGCTCGGACTTGCCCGCATACAGCGCATCGACCAGCACCGCGTACTTCTCTGCGATAAAGCCGCGCCGCACCTTGCGCGTGCGGGTCAGTTCGTCGTCATCCGGATCAAGCTCCTTGTGCAAAATCAGGAAGCGCGCGATCTGCGAGCCGGCCAGCATGCCGTCGTTGACGAGGTCGGCATTCACCTGTTCGACGCATTCGCCGATCATCGCGATCACGTCAGGCTGGCCCGCGAGATCCACATAGCCGGCGTACGGCAGGTGACGGCGCTCGGCCCAGTTGCCCACCGCGTCGAAATCGATATTGATGAACGCGCACACCTTGTCGCGGCCCGTGCCGAAAGCCACCGCTTCCTTGATGTACGGAAAGAACTTGAGCTTGTTCTCGATGTACTTGGGCGCGAACATCGAGCCGTCGGCAAGCTTGCCCACGTCCTTGGCGCGGTCGATGATCTTGAGATGGCCGTCGGCATCGATCACGCCGGCATCGCCGGTCATGAAGTAGCCCTCGTCGTTGATGGCCTCGCGCGTGGCATCGTCGCGCTTGTAGTAGGACTTCAGCAGACCTACGCCACGCACGAGCACTTCGCCGTTGTCGGCGATGCGGATTTCCATGCCCGGTGCCGCGGGCCCCACGGAATCGAACTTCACCTGACCATCGGGCTGCAGGCAGACATAGGCGCAGGTTTCGGTCTGGCCATAGAACTGCTTGAGGTTCACGCCGATCGAACGATAGAAGCGGAACAGGTCCGGGCCGATCGCCTCGCCAGCGGTATAGCCCACGCGGATGCGGCTCATGCCGAGCACGTTGCGCAGCGGCCCGTAGACCAGGAACTCGCCGGCGGCGTAACGCATGCGTTCGGCCAGTCCGACGTGCTTGCCGTCGAGGATGTCGGCGCCGCAGCGGCGCGCGACGTCCATGGCCCAATGGAACAGCTTGCGCTTGATCCAGCCTGCGTCTTCCATGCGGATCATCACCTGCGTGAGCAACCCTTCATAGATGCGCGGCGGCGCGAAGTAATAGGTTGGGCCGATCTCGCGCAAGTCCGTCATCACGGTCTCGCGCGATTCGGGGCAGTTCACCGTGAAGCCGGCCACCATGGCCTGCGCATACGAGAACAGGTTGTCGCCAACCCACGCCATCGGCAGGTAGGACAGCACGTCGTCCTTCGCCGTCAGGCCGTCGAAGCCGCAACCGTTCTGCGCCGAGCCGATCAGGCCCCGATGCGCGTGGCAAACGCCCTTGGGCTTGCCGGTGGTACCCGATGTATAGAGGATAATGGCCGTGTCCTCGGGCGATCCCGCGACAATCGATGCGTCATAGAAGCCGGGATGCGCCTGGTCGAACTCGCGCCCGATTTCCTGCAGGCGCTCGTACGACATCAGCGACGGATGATCGTAGTCGCGCAGGCCGCGCGGATCTTCGTAGATCACGTGCCGCACGCTGCGGCCGGAAGCGGCAAGCTGCTCTTCGACTTCCAGCAGCTTGTCCACCTGCTCCTGGTCCTCGACGATCGCGAAGTCGATCTCCGCGTCGTTGAGCACGTAGACCATTTCATTCGCAATGGCGTCCTGGTACAAGGGCACCGGCACGCCGCCCAGGGCCTGTGCGGCGGTCATGGCCCAGTACAGGCGCGGGCGGTTGTCGCCCACCACCGCCAGGTTCATGCCGCGCGTGAATCCCAATGCCGCAAGCCCGCAAGCAAGCGCCCTGACCTCCTGCGCCGCCTGTGACCAGCTGTATGTTTGCCAGATGCCGAGATCCTTTTCGCGATATGCCGGATGCGCCGGCCGCTGCCGGGCGTGCTCCAGCAGCAATCGCGGGAAGGTCGTCGCCGACGATTCCTGCATCGCTGTCTCCTGTCCCTCCGCGGTGGGGATCCACTCGCGGTGTCAAGCGCCGGTCCGGTCGTTATACTTGGCCTGTTTTGCCTGGCGGCAGTCATGCCGCGGCGCATCAAGCCCGTCGTGCCCTGTTTGTTGTCTTGCCTTGTGGCACTTGCCGGCTCCGTGGTGAACGTAAGATAGCCGATGCCTTCCCCCCCGGTTGTCACGCCGGTGACAATTCCGGGTTAATCCCTACACAATGATTTTTTCGCCATGCTGAACGATTTTGTCGACCGTTGTGTGTGGGCCGCTGACCTCAGTGCCGAGCAGCGTGATCGCGTCCGCCGCGCGATGTTTGTGCGCGAGTACACGCAAGGCGACTACGTTTGTCATAAGGGTGAAATCGCCGAGCACTGGCTGGGCGTGCTCGAAGGCATCGTCAAGATCACTACCGTGTCGCCGTCCGGCAAGTCGGTCACGTTCACCGGCGTACCGACCGGCGGCTGGTTCGGCGAGGGCGCGGTGCTCAAGTCGGAGATCCGCAAGTACGACGTGATGGCATTGCGCCGCTCGACCATCGCGTTCCTGCCGCGCGACACTTTTCAGTGGTTGCTGGATACCAGCCTGCCGTTCACGCGTTTCCTGCTCACGCAGTTCAACGAGCGACTCGGCCAGTTCATCGCGGCGGTTGAGTACGAACGCCTGCTCGATATCGACTCGCGCGTGGCGCGCGCAGTCTCGTCGCTGTTCAATGAGCATCTCTATCCCGGTATCGGCAACACGCTGGAGATCTCGCAGGAAGAGATCGGCCTGCTCGCCGGCATTTCGCGCCAGCGCGCCAACCAGGCGCTCAAGGTGCTCGAGCAGCAGGGCCTGGTGCGCGTGGACTATGGCGTGATCGAAGTGCTGGACCTGGAAGGACTGCGCCAGTACGGCGAGTGATGCGATGCCAGCGCGCTCCGCGATCGATAACGCCACGCTGCAGGCCTATCGCGAAACCGAGTACCGCGTGCATGGCGATGCGCCGCTGACACTGAAGATCGACGAACCGAGCGCACCGCTAGTTGCATTGCACGAACGCCTGAAGGTGACATCGAGCGCGTTCATCACCGCCGCCAATCCGTTCAGCCAGCCGTGCGATGCCTCGCAAAACGACGCACGCCAACACGCGCTGGCCGATGAACTCGCGCAACTCGGCTTCGCGGCCATCCCGGGCATCGGGCAGCATCCGGGCAACGGCTGGCCCGGGGAGCCGAGCTTCCTTGTACCGGGCATCTCGCTGGAAGCCGCCCGCATGCTCGGTACGAAGTACGGCCAGAACGCCATCGTTTGGAGCGGCGCCGACGCCGTGCCGCGCCTGATCCTGCTGCGCTGAACGTGCGCCGCGCCTTTGCACGTACCATTCGCCTTCTGACCGGCGCGGCCGCTTTGGCGTCTGCCGCATGCGCGCCGCTGCCGCCTGCACCGTCCACCACGCCAGCCATCCCGGTTGCCGCCACGATCGCCGTGGTCGCGCGCGACTGGCACACCGACGTCTGCCTGCGCAGCGAGGATGCAGGCGCCGGCGTGCACAGCCTCGCCAGCGGGTTCGAGGACGTGCGCTATCTGTGCTTCGGTTTCGGCGACCGCTCGTATGTGGTCCGGCGCAATCATGGGATCGGCACCATGCTGCTGGCGCTGGTGCCCGGGCGCGGCGTGGTGCTGATGACCGCGCTGCGCGCGCCGCCGGCGGATGCGTTCGGGGCGGAGAATGTGGTGAGCCTGGCCGTCGGCGATGCCGGGCTTGAAGGACTGCAGACCTACCTGCGCAACGCCGTGGAAAGGAATGCTGACGGCGGCGCCATACCGCTTGGCGCCGGGCCCTACGAAGGCGGCGCCTACCTGTCAGCAACAGCCGCTTACAGCCTGCTCTATACGTGCAATACGTGGACAGCCAACGCGCTGCGCCATGCCGGGCTGCCGCTCGCACCCATCGCGGTCTTCGCGGACGACGTCATGATGCAGGTCAGGCGGATTGGGTCGGAACAGCAGGAGGACGGGTTGGTCCGGGTTTCGCCGCTCTCCCATCCGATGGGCGCGGAGAGAAGTCCGTCAGCCCCTGCCAGCGCTCAATAGCACGGCAACTGCGTACATGTGACCGTAGTTCCGGACGACGGCCTCGCCGCAGCATTATTGGCAGGAGGATTCGGATCGCTGCTGCTGACGGAAATACAACCGGGGAGCGACAGGGCCAGCAGCAGGACAGCCAGACAGGTTCTTAGCATTGCCGTCTCCGGTGATGAGCAGGGGCGACTTCAGTTATAGGCGAAATCGGACCCTGCCCCCGGAGGGCAATGACCAGCGATCACCAGCGATCGTGGTCGTGATGGTGGCGATGGCCGTAGTACTGCTCGCGTCCCCACCAGCGTCGGCCGTCCCAGTAGCGGTCACCATGCCAGCCGATCACGAGGGCCGGCGCAACCACCACCGGAGCCGGGCCATAGGCAACGGGCGGCGGGCCATACACGACAGGCGGCGGCGGCGCCACATAGACCGGCTGCGGCGGCGGGGCATAGACGGGTGCCGGCGCGACATACACCGGGGCGGGCACGCCGATACTCACACCAACATCAACATGTGCCATCGCCGGGCTCGCTGCCAGCGACAGCGCACCGAGCGTCAGAGTGGCAAGCAGGGGGCGGATCATTTGATTCCTCTTTTGTATTGCATCCATGATTCACTCTAACGCGCGAAACGCGTAACGGGTGACGGGGAATTGTTTCCGCATATGAATCCGTGTAAGCGGCTTTCGCAGCGCGCCGCCAACGCCCGAATTCACGTCAAAAGCGGACCGGCCGCCTGAAAGGCGGCCGGCGATTACTGCACATCGCGCGTTGCGTCAGGGCAACACGCGCAGGCGGTAGGGATTACTTGCTGTAGACGTACACGCCACGGCCAGTCTTGCGGCCCAGATACCCCGCAGCCACCATCTCGCGCATCAGCATGGCCGGACGATACTTCGGGTCGGCAAATTCTGTGTACAGCACTTCCATCACTGCCAGCATGGTGTCCAGGCCGATCATGTCGGCCAGTGCCAGGGGGCCGATCGGATGGTTGCAGCCGAGCTTCATGCCTTCGTCGATCTCTTCCGGCGAGGCCAGGCCTTCACCGAGCACGCAGAAGGCTTCGTTGATCATCGGGCACAGGATGCGGTTGACGACGAAGCCCGGGCTGTTCTTGACGGTGATCGGGTACTTGCCCAGTTCCTTGGCCAGCGCCTCGACATCGGCGTGAGCCGCGTCGCTGGTCTGCAGGCCGCGGATCAGTTCCACCAGCGCCATCACCGGCACCGGGTTGAAGAAGTGCATGCCGATGAAGCGCTCGGGGCGACTCGTCACGGCGGCCAGCTTGGTGATCGAGATCGACGACGTGTTCGAAGCAATGATGACGTTCTCGCCGACGATGCTGTCGATCTGCTTGAGGATCTTGACCTTCAGGTCAAAGTTCTCGGTGGCGGCCTCGATCACGATATCGGCCTTCTTCAGGTCGTCATACGCGGTGCTGCCGTGGATGCGCGCGAGCGCAGTCATCTTGTCGGCTTCGCTGATCTTGTCCTTCTTGATCAGGCGGTCCAGGCTGCCGGCGACGGTGGCGATGCCCTTCTGCACCGCTGCGTCGCTGATATCCACCATCACCACGTCCAGGCCCACCACCGCACAAGCCTGCGCGATGCCGTTGCCCATGGTGCCGGCACCCACGATGCCCACTGTCCTGATTGCCATCTCTTCTTCCTCTTTGCTGGTTATATGTTTGGGGTTCGTGCCAGATCAGGCTGCCTGTTCGCGCAGCGCGGCGATGATGCGCTCCGCGTGCTTCTTGAGCAGGTCCGGGTCCTGCATGTCACGCGCGTGGCCGCGCAGCGTCTGGTCGGCATAGCGCGGCACGATATGGAAATGGATGTGCGGTACGGTCTGGCCGGCTGCCGCGCCGTTGAACTGGCCAATCGACAGCCCGTCCGGATTGAACGCCTGGCGCACCGCGCGCGCGACGCGCTGCGTGGTGCGGATGGCGGCCTGGGCGCCGGCTTCCGACAAATCGAACAGATTGACGGCGGCCTCCTTGGGCACTACCAGCGTGTGGCCATCCGATTGCGGCATGATGTCCATGAAGGCGATGGTCTCGGCATCTTCATAGACCTTGTGGCACGGAATTTCCCCGCGCAGGATCTTCGCGAAAATGTTGTTCGTGTCGTACGGGCTGTTCATGGTCGGGTGCGGCGGTGGTTCCGGAATCCGGCGAGCCTCCGAGTTTACCGCACGAGGGCCGCCATGGATGTGACAGCCACCCTCCGCCCCCCGATTTCGGGGTGCGGTTTTCCGCGCTTTCAGCCCGGTTCGACCTACATATTGCGCCGGTACTGGCCTCCAACCTCAAACAGCGCGTGCGTAATCTGCCCAAGAGAGCACACGCGCACCGCGTCCATGAGCACCGCGAACACATTCTCGTTGTCGATCACGGCCTGGCGCAGCCGTTTCAGCATGGCGGGTGCATCGTTGGCGTGCGCATGCTGGAACGCTGCCAGGCGGTCGAGCTGGCTTTGTTTCTCGGCTTCGCTCGAGCGGGCCAGTTCGAGCTTCTGCGGAATCGGATCGCCTGCCGGATTGCGGAATGTGTTCACGCCGATGATCGGCAGCGTGCCGTCATGCTTTAGCTGCTCGTAGTACAGCGACTCTTCCTGGATCTTGCCGCGCTGGTAGCCGGTCTCCATCGCCCCGAGCACGCCGCCGCGCTCGGCGATGCGTTCGAACTCCTGCAGCACGGCCTCTTCCACCAGGTCGGTCAGTTCCTCGATCAGGAAACTGCCCTGGTTCGGGTTCTCGCACTTCGCCACGCCCCATTCGCGATTGATGATCAGTTGGATCGCCAGCGCGCGGCGCACCGACTCGCCCGTGGGCGTGGTGATGGCCTCGTCATACGCATTGGTGTGGAGCGAATTGCAGTTGTCGTAGATCGCGATCAGCGCCTGCAGCGTGGTGCGGATATCGTTGAAGTCGATTTCCTGCGCGTGCAGCGATCTGCCCGAGGTCTGGATGTGGTACTTGAGCTTCTGGCTGCGCTCGTTGGCGCCGTACTTGTCGCGCATCGTCACGGCCCAGATGCGGCGCGCCACGCGGCCCAGCACGCTGTATTCGGGGTCCATGCCGTTCGAGAAGAAGAACGACAGGTTCGGCGCGAAATCGTCGATATGCATGCCGCGCGCGAGGTACGCCTCGACATAGGTGAAGCCGTTCGCCAGCGTGAACGCGAGCTGCGAGATCGGATTCGCGCCGGCCTCGGCGATGTGGTAGCCCGAGATCGACACCGAATAGAAGTTGCGCACCTGGTGGTGCACGAAATACTCGGCGATGTCGCCCATGACCTTGAGCGAAAACTCGGTCGAGAAGATGCACGTGTTCTGGCCCTGGTCCTCCTTGAGGATATCGGCCTGCACCGTGCCGCGCACATTCTGCAGCACCCAGGCGCGGATCTTGGCTTCTTCGTCGTCGGTCGGCTCGCGGCCGTTGTCGGCGCGGAACTTGTCGAGGTTCTGGTCGATGGCGGTGTTCATGAACATCGCGAGGATGGTCGGCGCCGGACCATTGATGGTCATCGACACCGAGGTATTCGGGCTCGTCAGGTCGAAGCCGTCGTACAGCACCTTCATGTCGTCGAGCGTGGCGATCGACACGCCCGAGTTGCCGACCTTGCCGTAGATGTCGGGGCGCACATGCGGGTCTTCGCCGTACAGCGTGACGGAATCGAAGGCAGTGGAGAGGCGCTTCGCCTCCATGCCTTCCGACACCAGCTTGAATCGGCGGTTGGTGCGGAACGCATCGCCCTCGCCCGCGAACATGCGCGTCGGGTCTTCGTTCTCGCGCTTGAATGCGAACACGCCGGCCGTGTACGGGAAGCTGCCGGGCACGTTTTCGCGCATCAGCCACGTCAGGATTTCGCCCTCATCCTCGAAGCGTGGCAGCACCACCTTGCGCACCTTGGTGCCGGACAGCGTGGTCGTAACCAGTCGCGTGCGCAGTTCCTTGTCGCGGATCTTCACCACGTAGTCGTCGCCACTGTAGGCCTGCTGCATCTGCGGCCACATCGCGAGCAGCTTTCGCTCCAGAGCGCCGAGCGCTGCGTCGCGAGCCGCGGCGAGGTTGTCGAGCGCTGCAGCACCCTCGCCCTTTGCTTCGATCAGCATCCGGCTCGATGCGCGCAGTTGCTGGCGCTCGCGTGCGATGCGGCTCTGATCAACCGCACGACGATGGTATGCGCGCACGGTATCGGCCAGTTCCGCCAGATAGCGGCTGCGTTGCGGCGGCACGATGACGTTCTGGCCTGTGGAGATGCGGCCGCTCACCGGCGGCAGCGCACCGGATTCGACCTTCAGCCCTTTACCTGCCAACGCCTCGCGCAAGCCCTGGTAGAGCATAGTGACGCCGTCGTCATTGAAGCGCGACGCCTGCGTGCCATACACCGGCATGTCCTCTGGCTTGCCATGCCATTGCTCGCGATTGCGCTGCACCTGCTTGGCCACATCGCGCCACGCATCCTGCGCGCCCTTGCGGTCGAACTTGTTGATCGCGACGAAGTCGGCGAAATCGAGCATGTCGATCTTCTCGAGCTGGCTCGCCGCGCCGAACTCTGGCGTCATCACGTAGAGCGACAGGTCCACGTGCGGCACGATGGCTGCATCGCCCTGGCCGATGCCAGAGGTCTCGACGATCACGAGATCAAACCCGGCAACTTTGCATGCGGCGATGACATCGGGCAGCGCCTGCGAAATCTCGCTGCCTGCCTCGCGCGTCGCCAACGATCGCATGAAGATGTTCGGATGGTTGATCGCGTTCATGCGAATGCGGTCGCCGAGCAGCGCGCCGCCAGACTTGCGCCGCGACGGATCGATCGACACCACCGCGATACGCAGCGTGTCCCGCTGGTCCAGCCGGATGCGTCGGATCAGCTCATCGGTCAATGACGACTTGCCCGCGCCCCCCGTGCCGGTGATGCCGAGCACTGGCACCGCCGCCTTGCCGGCCTGCGCGTGCATGTCCGCGACAAGTCCCGGATTCGCCTTGCCGTTCTCCAATGCCGTGATGAGCTGCGCCAGCGCGCGCCGGTCACCGCCCTTCACGGCATCGAGCGTCGTCGGCGCGTAGCGGCTCAGGTCAATGTCGCAGCGCTGCACCATGTCGGCAATCATGCCTGCGAGGCCCATGCGCTGGCCGTCCTCGGGGCTGAAGATGCGTGCGACGCCGTAGGCCTGCAGCTCACGGATCTCGTCCGGCACGATCACGCCGCCGCCGCCGCCGAACACCTGGACATGCTCGCCGCCCTTCTCGCGCAGCAGGTCGACCATGTACTTGAAGTACTCGACGTGCCCGCCCTGGTAGCTGGAAATAGCAATGCCCTGCGCGTCTTCCTGCAGCGCCGCCGTCACGATCTCCTCGACCGAGCGGTTGTGGCCGAGGTGAACCACCTCGCAGCCCTGCGATTGCAGGATGCGCCGCATGATGTTGATCGACGCATCGTGGCCATCGAACAGCGAAGCCGCCGTGACGAAACGCACCTTGTTGACGGGGCCGCGCGCCTGGGCCTGGGGCACGTCGCGACGTACGTCTCGCACATCGGAAAGGTCGGTCATAGTCTCCACCGCTCGCTGGTATGGGCTGGCGGCCGCTTGCTGGCCTGGTGCGCCGGTCTGTTGCCGGCTTGGCCGTGCAGGCGGGGATGGCCCTCGCGAGGCGAAGGCCAGTCGATTATATGACTTTGACGTCAGACAGGCGTCGGTCCTCTGTGTCTTGAATGCGCCCCGATCACTCCTTCATCACCGCACACCCAACCTCGGACATTCCCCGAACGCATCCGTCTTCCACTCGCCCCAGCGGTGCGCCAGCACCCGCAGTAGGCCGGCCAACCGCCGCAATGACAGCGGCGCCGACGTTGCAGCCAGCGTGAAGCGAGCCGGGCCGCCCTCGCCCGACAGCCAGAAGCGCTCCCCCTCCGCCAGTGCAAAGACTTCGCCCGGCTGCAGCCAGAAGTCGGCCACGCAGCCTTCCACCGTGACCCATACCCGGCCCTCCATCACCTTCACGCTTTGCCCATAGCCGGCGCGCAGGCTCACGGGCTGCCCCGGCTCTTCCAGTTCGAACACTCTGAGTTCACGCATGTCGCCACTCCCTGTCTGCCTGGCGGCACCCTTCTCCGCCATGCTTCCATTATTCGGATTGGCGCCTACAATCCCATGTACAGTTGTGAACAGTTTTCGATGAACTGTTCAGCAGTTTTCACTGACAGTTCGCCCGCGCCGCCATGAAGCTGATCCTCGACGCCGACACCGGCATCCCGCTGACCGACCAGATCATCCAGGGCGTGAAGGCCTGGATCAGCTCGAGCGAAGCGCGCCCCGGCGCGCGGCTGCCGTCGATCCGGCAACTGGCGGCCGACAACGGCATCAGCCGCTTCCCGGTGATCGAAGCTTATGACCGGCTCGTATCGCAGGGATTGCTCGATTCGCGGCAAGGATCGGGGTTCTATGTCGCGGACAGCCCGCTGGCGAGCCGTTCGGCGCGCGGCTGGTCGGATCCGAGCTTGGCCGAGGACCTGTCCGACCATATCCTCGAACAGTTCAATCACCCAAGCAACACGCTCAAGCTCGCAGGCGGCTTTGTGCCGGAGACATGGCGCGATGTAGAGGGCCTGACGCAGGCGATCCGCGCGGTCTCGCGCAACGAGATCGACAGCGTGATCCACTACGCGACGCCGATGGGCCACCCCGAACTGCGCCGGCAGGTACTGCACCGCGTGCGCCAGCTCGGCATCGCAGCGGAACTGCCGCAGGTGCTGATCACGACCGGCGCGAGCCAGGCACTCGATCTCGTCGTGCGCCATCTGCTCAAGCCCGGCGATACCGTGTTCGTCGAGGACCCGGGCTACTACAACCTCTTTGGCCTGCTGCGCCTGCACGGCGTGCAACTCGTCGGCGTACCCCAGACCCCATCGGGACCCGATCCGGATGCGACCGAGGCGCTGTTGCGCCAGCACAAGCCCAAGCTGTTCTTCACCAACAGTGTGTTGCAGAACCCCACGGGTTCGACGCTGGCGCCGCCGGTCGCGTTCCGGCTGCTGGAACTCGCGCGCCGCCATGGCTTCCGCTTTGTCGAGGACGACATCTTCTCGGACTTCCAGACGCACTTCACCGACCGGCTTGCAACGCTGGACCAGCTCGAGCACGTGATCTACATCGGCGGGTTTTCCAAGACCGTGTCGGCGTCGCTGCGCATCGGCTATGTGGTCGCCGACAAGGCGCTGGTGAAAGACCTCGTGGATGTGAAAGTGCTGACCAGCGTGGCCGGATCGCACTTCGGTGAAGCCGTCACGGCCGCGCTGCTGGAGCGCGGCGGCTATCGCAAGTATGTGGAACGGCTGCGCCTGCGCGTGCGGGAGTCATCGGCCAACGCGCTGCGCCAGCTTGCGTCCTGCGGGTGGGAGGTATTCTGCGAGCCAGCCGGCGGCAATTTCCTGTGGGCCCGCCCGCCGGGCGTCGAGGATTCACGCGAACTGGTCACGCTGGCCGAGACCTTCGGCGTAACGATCGCGCCGGGAAACTACTTCCGTCCCGGCGGCGAGACCTCGGCATGGATCCGCGTCAACACCGCCTATGTCAACGAGCCTCGCGCGGTAGCGTTCATGCGCGAGGCCGCCTCCCAACGCTAGGCCAGCGGCGGGCTCAGCCGCCGTGGTTATGCAGCACGGCGTTGCGCCGCGCGTAGAGGAAATAGATCGCCAGCCCGATCACGAGCCAGACCAGGAATGCGATCCACGTGAGTGCCTGCAGATGCGCCATCAGGAACAGGCAGAAACCGGCCGACAGCAGCGGCACCACGGGCACGCCAGGGCAGCGGAATGCACGCGGCAGGTCGGGGCGCGTGCGGCGCAGCACCAGCACGGCGATGGAGATCAGTGTGAATGCTGCCAGCGTGCCGATGTTGATCAACTCCGCCAGCACATTGAGCGGCACGAAGCCGGCAATCGCGGCAAACACGATGCCGACGGTCCACGTGGCGAAGTATGGCGTGGCATGCACCGGATGCACCGATGACAGTCGCTCGGGCAGCAGGCCGTCACGCGACATCGCGAAGATGATGCGGGTCTGGCCGTAGGTCATCACCAGGATCACCGTGGTCATGCCGAGAATGGCACCAAGATCGACAAAGCCCGCCACCCAGTTCTTTCCCGCGTACTGCAGCGCCAGCGACACGGGGTGATCCACGCCCGCGAACTTGGCGAACGGAACGATGCCCGTCATGATCGCGGCCACGACAACGTAGAGCACCGTGCAGACGGCCAACGAGCCGATGATGCCAATCGGCAAGTCCTTGCTCGGATTGCGTACCTCTTCGGCGGCCGAGGTCACGGCATCGAAGCCGATGAAAGCGAAGAACACGAGCGCCGCCGCATTGAACACGCCAGTCATGCCGAAGGGCGCGAACGGCTCCCAGTTGGCCGGCTTCACGTGCCATACGCCGACCGCGATGAACAGCAGCACCACGCCGATCTTGATCGCCACCATCACGTTGTTCAACCGCGCCGATTCCTTCACGCCGTACGACACGATCCACGTAATCGCCAGCATGATCAGCACGGCCGGCAAGTTCACCATGGTCTCGACACCGGGCACCGCACCGGGCGCCGCGGTCAGCGCGGCCGGCAACTTCACGCCGAATCCGGACACCAGCGACTGGAAATAGCCGGACCAGCCCACCGACACCGCTGACGTGGCGAGGCCGTATTCGAGCAACAGGTCCCAGCCGATCATCCAGGCGATGATCTCGCCGAGCGTGGCATAGCTATAGGTGTAGATAGAACCCGAGACGGGAATGGCCGACGCGAACTCCGCGTAGCACAGCGCGGCAAAACCGCAGGCCATCGCGGCAATCACGAATGACACGGTAAGTGCGGGCCCCGCGGTCAGGGCACCGGTCCCGGTCAGCACGAAAATGCCGGTGCCGATGATGGCGCCGATGCCCATCATCACGAGATCCATCGGCCCGAGGACCTTCTTCAGGCCGTCGTTGTTTGCCACGGCGAGCATGGCGTCGATATTCTTGGTGCGGAACAGACTCATCGGAGCAACTCCTGCGAATGCCCGTCTTGTGGAGGGGATTCGGCTTTTCTGGAAAGGGTCGGAGTTTACTCTTTTGGGGGTGCGCGTCGGGTCACTATTTGACGGAGTCTGCTGGTCGGGGTTGGGTTGTCGTGCTTGGCATGCTCTGCTGTTTCGCCGGCGTAGCGGGCGACCTCCTTTTGTCCGAGCGACAAAAGGAGGCAAAAGCGCGTCAGGCTTGCCCTAACGGGCGAATATTTATCGTAGGGAGCTTGGGGTGTTGTACGGGTATGAGCTTCAGAGGTTTTTTCACGCTGCCTGCCGCGTGGGGCACCACCGTGGGTGGGAATACAGCGCTGATTGAACGAGCCCCGAAACTGTCCGTGGACCCTGCTGCAAGCGATATCGTGTGATCGCCCTCGGCTGCGCTACGCGCTGAGCTCTAGTCTGAGCGCGTGAGCCCAGGGCCAACCACGCCGCGGTGACGAGGCCTGCGCATTGATGCGCGAAGTAGAGAGAGGTAGAAGAAAACGGACCTCGTGCGCCAGCGACGCTGATGAGCTTGCGTCCAGACGACGACGTGCGCGCAGCGCAGCCGAAGGCGTCCCACCACTGACGTTGTTGAAACGCTGTACCCGAGTCCAACTTGGGGATCGTTCAAAAGTCGTGCCGCGCCAGGCACAGGTTCTGACTCACATAGCGTGAGCAGGCCTGAACGAGCACCCAGGCATCGCGAGACCAAAGCCGCTCGAACCATAGAAGCGCATCGTTGATGGCCGTCTGCCCAGACACGCGTTTTTTGGTTACTTTTTGTCGCCCGGCCAAAAAGTGACTCGCCGGCTACGCCGGCGAAACAGCGGCGCCTGCCAAGAACGACAACACCGCCATTACCGGCCCGCCCTTTACTTCGCCACCGGCATCATAAACTCCGCCCCCTTCCCAATCGAATCCGGCCACCGCTGCATCACACTCTTGTAGCGCGTGTAGAAGCGCACGCCTTCTTCACCATACGCATGATGATCGCCAAACAGCGAACGCTTCCAGCCACCAAACGAATGCCAGGCCATCGGCACTGGGATAGGAACATTGATTCCGACCATACCAATCTGAATCTGCCGCGCAAAAGCACGCGCAATACCACCGTCGCTGGTGTAGCAAGACACGCCGTTGCCATACTCATGTGCATTGATCAGCGCCACCGCCTCGGCAAAGTCATGCACACGCACGACCGACAGCACCGGCCCGAAGATCTCTTCCTTGTAGATCGTCATGTCCGGCGTGACATGGTCGAACAGCGTGCCGCCGACATAGAAGCCGTTCTCGTGGCCTTCGACCTTGTGGCCGCGGCCATCGGTCACCAGCGTCGCGCCTTCTTCCACGCCCTTGGCGATATAGCCTTCGACCTTCGCCTTGTGCGCGCCGGTCACCAGCGGTCCCATTTCGGCGTCGGCTTCCATGCCATTGCGGATCTTCAGCGCGGCGGCGCGCTCGGCCAGGCGCGGCACGAGCTTGTCGGCGACGTCGCCCACGGCTACCGCTACCGAGATCGCCATGCAGCGCTCGCCAGCCGAACCGTAGCCTGCGCCGATCAGCGCATCGACGGCCTGGTCCAGGTCCGCGTCGGGCATCACCACGAGATGGTTCTTCGCACCGCCGAGCGCCTGCACGCGCTTGCCGTGCTTCGTGCCTTCCGTGTAGATGTACTCGGCAATCGGCGTCGATCCCACGAACGACAGCGCCTGCACGTCCGGATTCGCGAGCAGCGCATCGACCGCGACCTTGTCGCCTTGAACGACGTTGAACACGCCATCCGGCAAGCCTGCCTGCTTCAGCAGATCGGCGATCAACAGGCTCGGCGACGGATCACGTTCGCTCGGCTTCAGCACGAACGTGTTGCCGCATGCTAGCGCCACCGGGAACATCCACATCGGCACCATCACCGGGAAGTTGAACGGCGTGATGCCGGCCACCACGCCCAGCGGCTGGCGCAGGTTCCAGTTGTCGATACCGCCGCCGACGTTGTCGGTGAAATCGGTCTTGAGCAGGTTAGGGATGCCACAGGCGAACTCGACGATCTCCACGCCGCGCGTGACTTCGCCTTTTGCATCGCTGAACACCTTGCCGTGTTCACGCGTGATCAGCGCAGCAAGGTCGTCGTGATGCTTGTCCAGCAACTCCTTGAACTTGAACAGGATGCGCGCGCGGCGCAGCGGCGGCGTGTCGGCCCATGCCGGGAACGCTGCCTTCGCGGCGGCGACGGCGTCGGACACTTCTTGCGCAGTGCCCAGCGCCACGCGTGCGGCCACTTCACCGGTGGCCGGGTTGAAGACGTCGGCAAAGCGCGCGGACGCGCCTGGCCGGACGGTGCCACCGATGTAGTGGTGGATTTCGGCGATCTGCCGGTTCTCAGCAATATTCACTTTGGAATCCCTCTTTACTGCACTTCCTGCAAGGCCTGCTTGACCGTATCGAACAGCTCGGCAATCTGCGCCTCGCTGATGATCAGCGGCGGCGAGAACGCGAGGATATCGCCGGTGTAGCGCACCAGCACGCCACGCTCAAGGCATTTGAGGAAGGCTTCGTAGGCGCGTGCGCCGGGCTGGCCCGGACGCGGCTCCAGCTCGATGCCGGCCACCATGCCGAGGTTGCGGATGTCCTTCACATGCGGCGCGCTGCGTACGCTGTGAACGGCCGCTTCGAACACCGGCGACAGCTCCGCGGCACGGCCGAACAGGTTCTCGCGCTGATACAGGTCCAGCGTGGCGATGGCAGCGGCGGCGGCCAGCGGGTGGCCCGAGTAGGTGTAGCCATGCGCGAGTTCGATCGCGCCCGGCGCGGCCGAGTTGACCACGGTGTCATGGACTTCGCGGCGCACGGCCACGGCACCCATCGGCACGGCGGCGTTGTTGATGGCCTTGGCCATGGTGATCAGGTCCGGCGTGACCTTGAAGCGTTCCGCCGCGGTGGCGGTACCCAGGCGACCAAAGGCCGTGATGACCTCGTCGAAGATCAGCAGGATGCCGTGCTTGGTCGTGATCTCGCGCAGCTTGTCGAGGTAGCCGACCGGCGGCACCAGCACCCCGGCGGAGCCCGCCAGCGGTTCCACGATGACGGCGGCAATCGTGGACGGATCATGCAGCGCGACGATGCGCTCGAGTTCGTCGGCAAGGTGCGCGCCCCATGTCGGCTGACCCTTGGAGAACGCCGCTTCGGCGATATTCAGCGTCGCCGGCAGATGGTCGGTGCCCGGCATCAGGTTGGCCGAGAACGCCTTGCGGTTCGGCCCGATGCCACCGACAGCCATGCCGCCAAAGCCCACGCCGTGGTAACCGCGTTCGCGCCCGATGAAGCGGGTGCGCTGGCCCTCGCCGCGCGCACGGTGGTAGGCCAGCGCAATCTTCAGCGCGGTGTCCACCGATTCCGAACCGGAATTCGTGAAGAAGATGCGGTCCAGTCCCTGCGGCATGATCGCGGCCACCTTGGTGGCGGCTTCGAACGACAGCGGATGGCCCATCTGGAACGGCGGCGCGTAGTCGAGCGTGGCGGCCTGGCGGGCCACGGCCTCGGCAATCTCCTTGCGGCAGTGGCCGGCCGCTACGCACCAGAGGCCCGCGCAACCGTCGAGGATCTGGCGTCCGTCGTGGGTGGTGTAGTACATGCCGCTGGCCGAGGCCAGCAGGCGCGGCGCCGCCTTGTACTGGCGGTTCGCGGTAAAGGGCATCCACAGGGCATCGAGATCGGGAATCACGGTCTTCGCGGCGTCCATACGTCCTCCTCTGGGCAATCTGGGCGATTCGGGTTGGCGCGCGCTGTCACGGCGAAACGTGTGCAGCGGCAGGGATGTCGGCCACTCTACCGGCGGCGCCGGGACGACAAAATATACAGTCCGGACAACTTCGCCTTACCGTACAGTTTAGGCAAGCCAAACCGTACAGGATTGTGCCGGTGCAGCAACGATCCGCAGGCAGTCTGACAGCGCAGGCTATGCGATGCCGTGCGTCACCCCACATTGCACCGCGTCATTTGCAGCGACCGCGCAGACGCACAGGCCAGCCGGGCTCGTGCAGCCGCTAAACTGTACAGGTTAGAACTTGCCTGAAGTGCCCCATGCTGACCCTGGACCTCACCCGCAGCCGCCGTGGCGGCGAGACCCTCACCGAACAGATCGTGGCGGGAATTGCCGCGCTGGTGGACCGCCGCGCACTGCGTGCGGGCTCTGCGCTGCCCTCGGTACGCCGCTTTGCGCAGCAGCATGGCATCAGCACTTTTACAGTCGCGGAAGCCTACGGTCGCCTCACGGCGCTCGGCTATCTCGCTGCCCGCCCGGGCTCCGGCTACACCGTCGCGCATCGCCATGCGCCCGCCGGCGGCATGCGGTCGCCGCAGTGGGAGGCGCCCGGTCTGAATGCGGCGTGGCTGCTGTCGGATGTATTCGCCGATCATTCGGTGCCGATCAAGGCCGGCGCCGGCTGGCTGCCGGGCGACTGGCTCAATGAGGAAGGCCTGCACCAGGCCATGCGCGCGGCGGCGCGGGTGCCGGCCGCGCAGGTATCGGGCTATGGCCATCCCTACGGCTACGCGCCGCTGCGCGAGCATATCGCCACGGGCCTGGGCCAGTACGGCATTCCTGCGCAGGCACAACAGGTCGTGCTGACGCAGGGTGCCACGCAGGCGCTGGATCTCGTGGTGCGCACGCTGCTGCGCGCCGGCGATACGGTGCTGGTCGAGGCGCCGTGCTACTGCAACCTGCTGCAGATCCTGCGACTTGCCGGGCTACGCGTGATTGGCGTGCCACGCACTGCGGCCGGGCTCGATACCGATGCACTCGAAGACGCCATCCGCACGCACGCACCGCGCGCACTCTTCATCAACACCGTGCTGCAGAACCCCACTGGCGCGACCCTGACCAGCATGAATGCGTTCCGCGTGCTGCAGCTTGCCGAGCAGCACCGGCTGCTCGTCGTGGAAGACGACATCTACCGCGAACTTGCGCCGGCCGGCTCACCGATGCTGGCCGCGATGGACGGGCTGTCGCAGGTGGTCTACATCAACGGGTTTTCCAAGACGATCACGCCGTCGCTGCGCGTGGGTTACGTCGCCGCCAGCGCGGACCTGGCCAAGGCGTTTGCGCGGACCAAGATGGCGGTCGGGCTGACATCTTCGGAAGTCACGGAGCGGCTTGTGTACTCGGTGCTCACGAGCGGCCACTACGGGCGGCACGTGGCAGCGCTGGCCGAGCGCCTGCGCGCGCAGCAGGACTGCGTGACGGAGAAGATGGAAGCGCACGGCCTGGAAGTGCTGCTGCGGCCGGAAGGCGGAATGTTCGCGTGGGCACGTGTGCGCGATGTCCTGCATGACGGCGCGCCCATGACCGGCAACCGGCTGGCTACGCTGGCGCTGGAACGTGGCATCTGGCTGGCGCCAGGTTCTTATTTCGAGCCGGAGGAGACGGATTCGCCGTGGATACGTTTCAACGTGGCGACCGGAGACGCGCCACAGTTATGGGAATTCTTTGACAGCCTGGCGAATGGGCAGCGCGCGGTACGTGCTGCGTGAGGTCCGCGAACCGGCCGCTGCGGGAGATCAGCCCCAGAGGCGCTCGACCACCCAACCCGCTGTGGCGCAGACGCCAATCCAGACGGTCATGCAAGTAGCGATAAAACGGTAGCTCATATCGAAATCCACAACAAATGTGAGGCAGGAATGTGAATACTTCGGAAATTATACATGCATTCATGAATGTATGTTTTTGGCGGAAGTCGTCACATCTGGCGACTTTCCAGCCTCACGGTGATTCGCCCGGCTCATTTCCCTTCCGTGCAGCATGGACGGATGCGATACCGACATCGCCCTCTGCTACGCTTTTCGTCTCGCTTCCTTCGGTCTTCTAACGCCATGCACACCGAGAATCTTTCCTCCTGGACCCACAGCCACGTCTTCGACAGTGGCAACCATGCGGCCGAGCGCGGCACGCGGCTGGTGATGGCGATCACCGCCGCGACCATGGTGGTAGAGATCGCCGCGGGCTGGTGGTTCAACTCGATGGCGCTGCTGGCGGATGGGTGGCACATGAGTTCGCACGCGTTGGCCATCGGCATGACGGCATTTGCCTACGCCGCCGCGCGCCGCTACGCGAGCGATGCGCGCTTTGCGTTCGGCACCTGGAAGATCGAGGTGCTGGCGGGTTTCGCCAGCGCCATATTCCTGCTTGGCGTGGCCGCGCTGATGGCGATCGGCTCCGTGGAGCGTTTGTTCAGCCCGCAAGCGATCCACTACCGTGAAGCCATGGCGGTTACGGCGCTCGGGCTGCTGGTGAATCTTGGCTGCGCGCTGATTCTCGGCGGCGCGCATCACCACCACGACGGTCACGACCATCACGGGCATCACCACGGGCATGCGCACGATCACCATGATCACGGCCACCACCACGACATCAACCTGCGCTCGGCCTACCTGCACGTGCTCGCGGACGCGGCAACGTCAGTGCTCGCCATCGTCGCACTGGCTGGTGGATGGTGGCTCGGCTGGAGCTGGCTGGACCCAGTGATGGGACTGGTGGGCGCGGCACTGGTCGGCCGCTGGGCACTAGGCCTGCTGCGCCAGAGCGGCACCGTGCTGCTGGACAGAGAGATGGATCATCCCGTGGTCGAAGAGGTACGCGAAGTGCTCGCCGCCTTCGAGGACGCCGGCGATGCGCGTGACGCCACGCGCGTGACTGACCTGCATGTCTGGCGCGTCGGCAAGCAGCAGTTCGCCTCCATCGTCTGCCTGGTCACGCACGACGCCACGCTGACGCCGCAGTCTGTGCGCGAGGCGTTGTCCGTGCACGAGGAACTCGTGCACGTGACGGTGGAGATCAGTGTTTGCCGCGACCAGCACTGGCACGCGGCGTCCGCAACGCAGCAAGTCTGATCGACACTACGGGAGCAATACGATTGCCCCGGTCGTCGCCCGGGACTCTGCGGCGGCATGCGCTTTGGCAACGTCCTGCAGCGCGAAACGCGCGCCGATCTCCACCTTCACATGGCCGGCGGTAACGGCGTCGAACAGGTCCTTCGCGTTGGCGCGGAACATATCCGGGTCCGCGTTGTGCGGAAACACCGAAGGTCGCGTCAGGAACAGGCAACCCTTCTTGTTCAGCAGTTCGGGTTCGATCGCCGGCGCCGGGCCAGACGCGGCACCGTACAGCACCACCAGGCCGAACTGCTGCGCGCAATCGAGCGAGCCCAAAAAGGTGTCCTTGCCCACCGCGTCATATACGACGCGCACGCCACGTCCGCCGGTGGCCTCGCGTACGGCCTTGACCCAATCGCCGCTGCGATAGTCGATGGCCACGTCACAGCCCATCCGGCGCGCGAGTTCGCACTTCTCCGGCGAGCCCGCAGTGCCAATCACATAGGCGCCCAGCGCCTTGGCCCAGCTGCTCAGTATCTGGCCCACACCGCCCGCGGCGGCATGGATCAGCACCGCATCGCCCGCCTTCACGGCATGGGTATGGCGCACCAGGTATTGCGCAGTCATCCCCTTGAAGATGACGGCGGCAGCCTGCTCGTCGGAAATACTGTCCGGCACGCGTACCAGCTTCGCGGCCGGCACGTTGCGGTAGTCGGCATAGGCACCAAGCCCCGCATTCATGTAGGCCACGCGGTCGCCCGGCGCAAACCCCCTCACGCCCGCACCGACTGCCTCGACCACGCCGGCGGCCTCATGGCCAAGGCCGGTGCCCGGTGGCAAGGGATACGTGCCGCGGCGCTGGTAGATATCAATGAAGTTAAAGCCCATCGCCGTCTGGCGCACCACTACCTCGCCTTCGGCGGGCGGTGGCAGCTCCATGCGCTCGAGCTGCATCGCTTCGGGTGGGCCAAATTCGTGGACGCGTATGACGCGGGCGGTCAGCATGCCGGGTCTCCTCTGACTGGGAAGACCCGATTATTTCCGGTTTTGCGAAAACGTGCCCGGGCTCAGACGCAAGCGATCACGTCAGGTCGCAGCACATGCATAGCGGCGGCGTGTCGGTATGGCGGTGGAATTCCTTCGACGACAGGACTTCCGCCGGCAGCTTGGCGGCCGGGATCAGCGAGAAGCCGTAGCGCGCAAAGTAGCTTGGGCAACTGGTCGTCAGCAGCACGGCGCGCTTGACGCCGTTGGCACGCGCTCGCATCAGCACCGCGCGGACCACGTGGGACGCAACGCCCTGGTCGCGGTATTCCGGCAGCACCCCGACCGAGCGGACCACGACGGTTTCGCCAAACCGCTCGCCGGCCCCGCAGCCGACAATCTGCGATTCGTGGACGGCGACGTGGAAGTGTTCCAGCAAGCGGAACACATCATCGGTCGGCAGGCCGCAACGTTCGAGCACCGCGCCAACCGCAGGCGCATCCGGAGCCAGCGCCGCCCGGATTCGCAAATCTTTGATCATCTGGAGCCTCTTGTTCTTGCGTCACTCACGTACAGCAAACCACGGAAGCCCTGCATGGTTGTCACGTGCGCCTGCTTGCATTGTATGTCGCGTATCGACTCGCAGCCGCGCCAACACACTACCCTAAACAGCGTTGTTGTTCCAGACGGGAAGAACGCGTAGATAACCGTCGATCACGCCGAGGGCAGCCCGTTTCATGAGCGAGCCGGCCGGCTCTCAAACGGGTGAGGCGGGAAAGGAGAAAAGCCGTGGCGCGCACCGCTGTACGGCGCCACGCAGATTCCGCGCCAGGTGCGTAGAAGGAAACTGGAGGCGGGGATCCGGAATCGAACCGTCGTAAACGGCTTTGCAGGCCGTCGCATCACCACTCTGCCACCCCGCCGTGGACGAAACGTCCGGGGACAAATCGTGTTGCGGGGCGCAGTGTAGCGGGAAATCGGAAACTCTGCAGAAACGCTGTTCGCAGTGCGGCTATTCCATGCCGCCCATGGCCGACTGGATGTAGTTCTGGATGCCCACCTTGGCGACCAGTTCGATCTGGGATTCGATCCAGTCAATATGCTCTTCGGTCGCTTCAAGGATATCGACAACGACCTCGCGCGAGACGTAGTCGCCCACCGACTCGAAATACTTGATCGCATCCTTGCAGCTCGCCTGGGAAACCTGTTCCAGCTTGAGATCGCAGGCCAGCATTTCCTCGGTGTTTTCGCCGAGCAGCAATTTGTCGAGATCCTGCAGGTTTGGCAAACCGTCGAGCAACAGGATGCGCTCGATCAGCTTGTCGGCATGCTTCATTTCCTCGATCGATTCCTCGTATTCATGCTTGCCGAGCGCGTTCATGCCCCAGTGCCGGTACATGCGCGCGTGCAGGAAATACTGGTTGATCGCAGTCAGTTCGTGCTTGAGTTGGGCGTTGAGCAGCTGAATGACTTTCTTGTCCGTTTTCATGGCATATTCCCTTCCCCCGGCGGCTGAAAATCGTGCTTCTCCTTTTTTTCCATCGTGCCCGGCTTTTACCGGTGCGTTTTCATGGTAGCCACAATTGGGGCGACATCAAGCGACACGCCAAAATGCGACGGTAATCGCCACATCTACCGCATGCAATCGAGAATGCGTATGGTTTTGATTTTCGTCCTGATTATGCCCCGCCATGCAGAAGCAGAAAACCGCCGTGGCCGGCGGCTTTTTTGCCACGTAGGGATGCCCGGACTCAGTCGAGCTTCGCCCCCGAATCGGCCACCAGCATCTTCAGCACCGGCCAGTCGCGCGCGAAGATCGCCTGGGCCTCGGCCGGGGTGCTGCCCAGCGGGCGCAGGCCAAGCCCAGCCATGCGCGATTGCATGTCAGGCGTCTGCATAATCGCGCGCACCTCTTCCTCGAGCTTCGCGGTCACTGCCGGCGGCACGCCGACAGGGGCCGCCATGCCGATCCAGCCGACCGTCTTGAACGCGCTGTCGCCCATGCCCAGTTCGGCGAACGTCGGCAGCTCGGGCAGCGCGCTGCTGCGTTGTGCCCCCGTCACCGCCAGCGCCTTGAGCTTCCCGCTTTGAATATACGGCTTGGCCGTGAGGATGCTGGCGAAGCCGAACTGCACCTGGCCGCCGAGCAGGTCCTGCAGCATCGGCGCTTCGCCCTTGTACGGCACATGGGTGGACTCGGCGCGTGAAAGCTTGCTGAAATACGCGCCGCTCAGATGTGAGTACGAGCCCACACCCCACGACGCATAGCTGACCTTGCCCGGCCGCGTGCGCGCATAGTCGCCCAGTTCGCGCGGCGTGCGTGCCGGCAATGACGTATTCGTCACGAGTACGAGCTGCGCATCGGCGAGCACGCTGACCATCGACAGGTCCTTGCGCGGGTCGTACGGCAGCTTGGCGAACAGGAACTGGTTGGTGAGAACGGTCTGCGTGATGGTCACCAGCAGCGTATAGCCGTCCGGTGCAGCTTTTGCCACCGCATCCGTGCCAATGATGCCGGAAGCACCGGCCTTGTT
Source organism: Cupriavidus sp. C1SS-2L (assembly GCF_057073735.1). Classification (NCBI taxonomy): domain Bacteria; kingdom Pseudomonadati; phylum Pseudomonadota; class Betaproteobacteria; order Burkholderiales; family Burkholderiaceae; genus Cupriavidus; species Cupriavidus sp. C1SS-2L. The sequence continues at coordinate 268,068 of NZ_CP172708.1, read as the reverse complement.
CTCCACCACGACGGGCTGGCCCAGCCGCTTGCTGAGCTTCTCGCCGAGCGCGCGCGCCACGGTGTCGGTGCCGCCGCCAGCCGCATACGGCACGACGATGCGAATCGGCTTGGAGGGATAGGTCTGCGCGAGCGCCGGTGCGCTGCAAACGGTAATGCCACTCAGGGCGAGCGCCAGCAGCGCACGTCGGTTCATGCCTTGTCTCCGGTTGCTTGAGCTTGATGTTTTTGGTTTGCAGACAAGCTAACCAGCTTGAGAAAATACGTCCAATGCAATATTTTTCAAATTTCCATGCATAAAAACTGAATTCATGAGCCTGCGTCAGCTCCATCACTTCGTCACGCTGATCGAGCAAGGCAGCTTCGCCCGCGCCGCCGATGCGCTGCACCTGTCGCAGCCCGCGCTCACACGCAGCATCCAGACGCTCGAGGGCGACCTGGGCACGCTGGTGGACCGCGCATATGGCAAGGCCAGACCGACCGCTGCCGGCGCCATCGTCCTCGAGCGCGCACGGCGCATGCTGCGCGAAGGCCGCGAACTCAGGCGCGACCTGCAGATGCTGCAGGACATCGAGATCGGAGAGATCCGCATCGGCTTCGGGCCATTCGCATCAGCGTTCCTTCTTGAGCCGGTGCTGGCCGCGCTGGTGGCGCGCCATCCGACGTTGCGCATCGACCTGGAGACAGCGGACACGCGCACCATGCTGACGTCGCTGGAGGCGGAACGGCTCGATGCCTTTGTCGGCGAGAGCCAGAGCCTGACCCGACTGCCACACCTGCAGATTGAACGGCTGCCGGCGCTGCAGACTGCATTCTTCGTGCGCAGCAGCCACCCGCTGGCCAAACGCCGCGCGATCAACCTGGCGGCACTGACGCCCTACCCCGTGGCCGGTCCGCGACTGCCCGCCGGCGTACGTGACTTCTTCAACCGCCGGGTCGCGGAGGATCAGGGCAACATTGATGGCACGCCGTGCGAACTTCTGACGGTCACGTGCGACGACATGCACGCGCTGCGCACGCTGATGCTGTCGACCGATGCGGTGGTGCTGGTGCCGCGCGCGATGATGGCGAGCCTGCAGGCCGACGGACAAGCCGTGGCGCTGCCGCTGCGTCCCGCCACGGAACTGCGTGCGCCGTATGGCGTGGTGTCGCTGGCCGGGCACTCCCTGTCCCCCGCAGCGCGGGCGTTCGTGACGCTGGTGCACGAGGTGCTGGCCGAGCACCCGGCCTTGCGCAAGGGCGCACGTCAGTCGCACTAGTGAGCGTATGCTGTGCGCTTCGGTTTCCCGAAGGAAAAAGGAGACACGGCAATGTCCAGACTCAGAGTGAACAGCTTTACGTTGTCGCTTGACGGCTATGGCGCCGGGCCCGCCCAAAGCCTCGAAAACCCGTTGGGCGTGGGCGGCGAAGCGCTGCACGAATGGGCGTTCGCCACGCGCCGCTTCCAGGTCATGTTCGCCGGCGAAGGCGGCAGCGCCGGCGTCGACAACGACTTCGTCGAACGCGGCTTTGACAACATCGGCGCGTGGATTCTCGGACGCAATATGTTCGGGCCCGTGCGCGGGCCATGGCCCGACGAGAGCTGGCGAGGCTGGTGGGGCGACAAGCCGCCCTACCATGTGCCGGTGTTCGTGCTGACGCATCACGCGCGGCCGTCGATCGAGATGGAAGGCGGCACGACCTTTCACTTCGTCACCGAAGGCATCGATGTGGCACTGGCGCGTGCTCGCGAAGCGGCACAGGGACGCGACGTGCGGCTTGGGGGCGGCGTGTCAACGATCCGCCAATACCTGCAGGCCGGCCTGGTCGACGAGATGCACCTTGCCATCGTGCCGAAACTGCTAGGCGGTGGCGAGGCACTACTGGCCGGGCTGGATCTCCCGGCACTCGGCTTCGCCTGCAGCGAGCATGTGACCACGCCGGCTGTGCTGCACGTCGTGCTGACCAGGCAGGCTTAGGGGGGCCTCAGGCACCTGCGGCAAATGGTAGAGCCGTATCGGTGCTGACGGGCCGCATGGCGTGCGACCCGGCATCAGCAGCCGGTTGCGGTCCCTGGCAGTAGCTATTGCCAGCACGCGCACACCCCACACCGGTCTGGCGCGGACGATCCGTATCGGCGCGCGCCGCGGTAGTGGCGCATGTGGCCAACATCACAGTACAGAGCAAACGCGTCAGGGCATCAAGTTTCATGGCTGAACTCCGTAGCACTGCGGCTCAATGCGCATCCGCAGACGGAGCCTTCGGCGGCGCGACCTTGCGCATCAGCGGGACCATCGCGGTGGCAATCACGAAACACACCATGACGATCAGGAACGCATCGCCGAACGTCTGGGTCTGCGCTTCACGCCACGCGAGCGCAAAGAGTTGCTTCAACGCGACCGTATTCGCATCGACCAGGTCGTGGCCAGCCGCGAGCATCTGGCTTCCTGCGCTTTGCAGGAACGCGCCCATGGCCTCGTTGCGGATATTCAGGTGCTCCGCCTCGCGCAGGAAATGCAGGTTGCCGCGGTCGTTGAGCACGGTGGCGCAGGCCGCGATGCCGATGGCGCCGCCCAGGTTGCGCATCAGGTTGAACAGGCCTGATGCGAGCTTGAGCCGTTCGGGCGGCAGGCTGCCCAGCGTCAGCGTGACCGTCGGCGCCACCGCGAACTGCTGTGCCATGCCGCGCAGTGCCTGCGGCAGCAGCAGTTCGGCGCCGCCCCAGTCGTGAGTGATCGGTGCGAAGAACCACATCGACAGCGCGAACAGGCCGAGTCCGAACATCATCAGCCAGCGCAGGTCGACGCGATTGGCCAGGAACGCATAGAGCGGAATCGATGCGACCTGAAACAGGCCCGTCGAGAAGATCGCCAGGCCGATGTCCAGCGCGCTGAAGCCGCGCACGCGTCCCAGGAACAACGGTGTCAGGTAGATCGTCGCGAAGATGCCGATACCGGTGACGAACGAGAAAAAGCAGCCCAATGCGAAGTTGCGCTCGCGCAGCGCGCGCAGGTCCACCACGGGATTCGCGTAGGTCAGCGATCGCCAGACAAAGGCCACGCCAGATAGCCCGGCAATCCATGCGGTGGCGAGGATCACTTCGTCGCCAAACCAGTCCCAGCGCGGCCCCTCTTCCATCGTGTATTCGAGGCAACCCAGAAACAGCGCCATGAGCACAATGCCGAGGTAGTCGGCGCTGCGCACCAGCGACCAGTTCGGGCGGTCGACCTTGACCAGCATCGGCACGGCCACCGTGACGAAGATGCCGGGCACCAGGTTGATGAAGAACAGCCAGTGCCACGAGAAGTTGTCGGTAATCCAGCCGCCGATGGTCGGGCCAAGCGTTGGCGCGAGAGACGCGAGCGCGCCGATGGTCGCTGCGGCGATCACGCGCTGCGGGCCGGCAAAGAACGCAAAGGCCGTGGTGAACACCAGCGGGATCATCGACCCGCCCAGGAAGCCCTGCGCCGCACGGAACGCGATCATGCTCTGAATATTCCACGCCACGCCGCACAGCAGGCTGGTTAGCGTGAACCCCGCGGCCGACGCGGCAAACAGCCAGCGCGTCGACATCACGCGAGACAACCAGCCCGACAGCGGAATGACGATGATCTCCGCGATCAGGTAGCTGGTCTGGACCCAGACCGTCTCGTCGGCGCCCGCCGACAGGCCGCCACCAATATCGCGCAGCGACGCCGAGACGATCTGGATATCGAGCAGCGCGATGAACATGCCCACGCACATGGTCGCGAAGGCGAAGATCTTCGCGGGCATCGATAGCGATGCCGGGGACGGCAACGCCGCCGCCGGTGCCGCGACCGGCCTGTCGAGTGTGGCCGTGCTCATCATTGCACCTGCCTGGTTGAATGCGTATCCGGATGCGTATCGACCTGCGCGATCACGGACAGGCCCGGGCGCAAGGTGCCGAGCGTGGCATCTTTCTCGTCGAGCTGGATGCGTACCGGCACGCGCTGGACGATCTTGGTGAAGTTACCGGTCGCGTTTTCGGCCGGCAGCACGCTGAACTGCGCCCCAGTCGCCGGCGCGAGGCTGCCGACGCGGCCATGGAAGACGCGTCCGGGCAGCACATCGGCCTCGATGGTGACAGGCATGCCCTCGCGCATATGCGCGAGCTGACCTTCCTTGAAGTTTGCATCGACCCACAAGCCGCTGGCCGGAACGATGGACAGCAACTGACTACCGCTGCCGGCGTAGGCGCCGACGCGCGCGCGGCGGTTGCCCACCGTGCCGTCGACCGGCGCGCGCAGTTCGGTGTAGCTGAGGTTGAGCTTTGCGATGTCGCGTTCCGCCACGGCCTGCGCCAGCGCCGCTTTCGCCTGCAGCTTCTGCGTGCCGATCACCTCGAGCTGGCGCTGCGCGGCGAGCAGCGACGCTTGCGCCTTTTCGCTGTTGGCGGCCGCCTGCTTGTAGTCGGCATCGGCCTTCTGCGAACTCTGGATCGACACCGCCGATTTTTCGACCAGGCTCGCATAGCGTGCCTGGTCCTGGCGCGCACGAACGGTGTCGGCATTGGCGCCCGCGAAGCCGGCCCGCGCCTGGCCGATGACGGCTTCCTGCAGCCGCTGCGTGGCGTCGAGGTTTTCGAGCAGCGCCTGCTGCGCAGCCACCGCGCCCTCGGCCTTGGCCAGCGCGGCACGATAGTCGCGGTCGTCGATGCGCACCAGCACATCCCCTGCATGCACAGGCTGGTTGTCGGTCACGGCAACTTCGGAGATATAGCCGGCAACCTTCGCGCCGATCACGGTCACGTCGCCGCCCACGTAGGCATCGTCGGTGCTCTGCACGAAGCGCGCAGAGCTCCACCAGTGGTAGCCGTAGCCGACGCCGGCCAGACCCGCGACAAGCAGCGCCCCGGTCACGAGCAGCTTCTTCGTAGTGGGCCGCGATCCTGCCTGTTTCGCGGCCGGAACAGGCTGCTCGCCCGTGCGTTCGGTGATGGTGTTGCTAGTCATGGCACTTCCTTTCAGCGCACTCAGTTTCGATGGGATTCAGATTCGAGGCGGATGCGGCCTGCATCGCCGCTGCACGATTCAATTTCTGCCGCATGCGCTCGGTCGCGGCAGGGCCAGGCCCAAGCGCGTAGTGAGCTTCAGTAATCGGCCGTCCGTTCGCGGCGTCGACCAGCACGGGCTCGACACGTGCGCCGGTCTCGCGGTCCAGCAATTGCACGCTTTCGCCCTCGGGGGAGAAATGCCGGTTGCCCCAGGCCAGCAGCGCCACCAGCACAGGGCGGAAATCACGGCCGCTCGGGGTCAGCACGTATTCGAAGCGCGGGGGGCGTTCGCAGTAGCTGCGCCGCTCCAGCAGACCTTCCTCGACGAGCGCGCTGAGCCGGCGCGCGAGCATGTTCGGCGCGATGCCAAGGCTCTTCCCGAAATCGTCGAAGCGGGCCGTGCCGTAGAACGCCTCGCGCAAGATCAGCACGCTCCACGCGTCGCCGATCCGCGCGACAGTCCGCGCAATGGGGCAAGGCGCTTTGTCCAGTGGCTTTCTCTGCATGATCATCATCCCTCTTCATCAGGGGTTGCTATCAAGTTGAAAGTTAGTCTAGAGTAGTGACTAGCATGTTGCAAGTTAATTTGGCAACATGCAGTACGAATCACGAACGAGAGGTGCATGACATGACGCAAGGGCAACCCTTCCCTCCGGCACGGCGCTTTGGGCGCAGCCTCGCGGTACTCGCCGCCACAGCCATGGCCGCGAGCCTGGCCGCGTGCGCGGTCGGTCCCGATTACCATGCCCCCGCGCCGGACTTGCCGGCGGCATACGCGCACGCCGCCGCATTGCAGGCCCAGGAAGCAGCGCCTGCGGCGCCCGCGCTCGATAGCTGGTGGAAGGGATTCGACGATCCCGCGCTGACCCGGATCATCGAGCGCGCGCTGGCGCAGAACCTGGACCTTGCTGCATCGGTAGCCCGTGTCGACCAAGCGCGTGCGGCCGCCGACTACGCCGGCGCGGCATTGCTGCCGGAGGGATCGCTGTCCGGCAGCGTCGCGCGGCAACGGCAGTCACTCGAAAGCCCGCTGGGCAAGATCGCCAGCAAGTCGCCTGGCTTCGAGCGCAACAACACGCTGTACAACGCCGGTGCGGGGGCCAGTTGGGAGATCGACATCGCCGGCGGCCTGCGGCGCGGGGCCGAGGCGGCCGACGCGGAAGCCCAGGCGGCCGAGGCCGAACACCTCGGCGTGCGCGTGCTGGTGGCAGCGGAAGCCGCCGACGCCTACTTCCGCGTGCGCGGTGCGCAGCAGCGCATCACCATCGCGCAGCAGCAGGTGCAGACCAATGCGCGGCTGCTGGATCTGGTGAAGCTGCGCCTGGCCGACGGCATCGGCGCCGAGCGCGAACGCGCGCAGGCCGAAGCGCGGCTCGCACAGACCCGCGTCACCATCCCGCCGCTCCAGATCGAGCTCGACACGCAGCTCAACCGACTCGACGTGCTGATGGGCGCGGCGCCGGGCACCTATGCCGCCGAACTCGCCACGCCGGGTGCGCGTACCGGCGTTCCGCAGATTCCGCTCGCACAGGGTCCTGCCGCGCTGCTCGAACGCCGCCCCGACGTCATTGCCGCCGAACGCCGGCTGGCCGCGTCCAGCGCGCGCATCGGCGTGGCTACGGCGGAGTACTACCCCAAGCTATCGCTCGCGGCATTGCTCGGCTTCGAAAGCCTGTCGGCGAGCAAGATGTTCACGGCCGCCACGTTCCAGCCCGCAGCCATGGCCGGCCTGCGCTGGCGTCTGTTCGATTTCGGCCGTGTGGACGCCGAAGTCGCCCAGGCACGCGGCGCGAATGCAGAGGCACTCGCCACCTATCGGAAGTCCATGCTGCGCGCGACCGAGGATGTAGAAAACGCAATCGTCACGCTGACCCAGCTGCAACTGCAGAGCCAGGACCTGACCGTGGAAGTCGATGCTCAGGCCCGATCGCGCGGCGCGGCCGAAGAGGCCTACAAGGGCGGCGCTGTCAGCCTGTTCGAAGTGCTTGAGGAAGACCGCCAGTTATTGGCCGCGCGCGACCAGCAGGCACGCGCGGGCACCGATAACGCACGCGCCGCAGTGGCGGCGTTCCGTGCGCTGGGTGGCGGCTGGTAAGAATCAGGGGAGAAAGCGCCGCGTCGCCTTAGTCGGCTTCGGCCTTTTCCGTGGTCGACAGGTAGGCGGCGGCATCGGCCAGGCGCCGGCGCACGCCTTCGCCGGCAGCGGGCCCGGGTGCCAGCGCGTAACGCGCGAGGTCAACGGGCGCGCCGCTCGCGGCATCGACCAGTACGGGTTCGATGGGCGCCCCAGTCGCCTTGTCGACAAGCTGCACGCTCACCCCCTCGGGGGCGAAGTGTTTGTTGCCCCAGGCCAGCATCGACAACATCACCGGCTCGAAATCGCGGCCGCACTCGGTCAGCACGTATTCGTAGCGCGGCGGCCGCTCCGAATACTGGCGGCGCTCCAGCAAGCCTTCATCCACCAGTCCGTTGAGGCGGCGCGTCAGCATGTTCGGCGCAATGTCGAGGTTCTTCTGGAAGGCGTCGAAGCGGGTCGTGCCATAGAACGCCTCGCGCAGGATCAGGATGCTCCACCACTCCCCGACCCGCTCCAGGCTGCGTGCGATGGGACATTGCATGTCCCGGAAGGTCTTTCTTTGCATGGTGGTCGGCAATGGCTAAGGGCAGCTTCGTGCCCGTGTCAGGAGCATGCTACTGCCGAGGGTTTAATCATGCAAGTGAGACCCGGCTCATGGGTGAACGTCGACGGCGAAATTCTTCTTTTTTATATTATATATTTGTATATAATATCTGATACGAAACTATAGCCGACCCATGAACCAGCCTCATCCCAACATCGAACTCCCCACCATGCAGGCTGCTGCGACGCGCGCATGCGGCTTGCTCAAGGTGCTGGCCAATCCGGACCGTCTGCTGCTGATGTGCCAGCTGTCGCAGGGAGAACTTGCCGTGGGCGAACTGGAGGAACAGCTTGGCATCCGCCAGCCCACGCTGTCCCAGCAACTCGGCGTGCTGCGCGAGAACGGCCTCGTGGCAACACGCCGGGACGGCAAGAACATCTTCTATTCGGTCGCAAGTCCTGAAGCGCTCGCCGTCATGGCGGTTCTCTACGAACAGTTCTGTGCAAACCCCGGCCAGGAGCCAACATGCTGATTGATCTTGCCAACTTCACGCCGGGCTTCTCGCTTGCCGGCGGACTTGTCATCGGCGCGGCGGCTGCCGTTCTGGTGCTGTTCAATGGCCGCATTGCGGGCATCAGCGGCATCCTCGGTGGTCTGCTGACGCTGCCTCGCGGGGACATGGCATGGCGCCTGGCCTTCCTTGCCGGCCTGATCGGCGCCCCCATCGTTGCCGGCCTGGTCGGCAAGCCGGCGATCGCCGACATTCAGGCAAGCTGGGGAGAGATCATGATCGCGGGCTTCCTCGTCGGTATCGGCACCCGCTATGCCAGCGGATGCACCAGCGGGCACGGCGTGTGCGGAATCTCGCGCGGCTCGATCCGCTCGCTGGTCGCCACGCTGACATTCATGGCGGCCGGTTTCCTGACCGTCTTCGTGCAACGGCACCTGATCGGAGGCTGATATGGCTGCTTTTTTCGCATTGCTGGCCGGCTTGCTCTTCGGCATCGGCCTGATGGTTTCCGGCATGGCGAATCCCGCCAAGGTGCAGGGATTCCTAGATCTGGCTGGCCGCTGGGATCCATCGCTGGCCTTTGTCATGGCCGGGGCCATTGCCATCGGGCTGGTGGCTTTCCTGATCGCGAAGCGCCGCAAGCGCTCGTGGCTCGGCTTCCCCATGCAGCTGCCGGCCACCACGGCCGTGACTGTGCGCCTGGTGCTGGGCAGCGCGGCCTTCGGCGTCGGCTGGGGGATCGCCGGGTTCTGTCCGGGCCCGGCGCTGGTGGCGCTTGGGGCGGGCTATCCCAAAGCCATCGGCTTTGTGGCGGCCATGGTGGCCGGCATGATCGTCTTCGAGATCGTCGAGCGCGCAACGTCCACCATGCGGCAAGCCTGAGTGCGTCGGCATTGTCGCCGGAGATTGCGCCAGATCAAGAGCCAGCCCGCACGCAAGGCGCAGTATGGATTTGCCGGCGTTACTGCCGGCAGATCACGGGAATTTCACCCGCATCGCAAACTGGCAAGGAGCCGGCCATGCAAGCAAACGTCGGAACCCTCGACCGGACGCTCCGGATCGTCATCGGCCTGGCCCTCATCGTCCTGGCGGCAACCGGACATATCGGGGCGTGGGGATGGATCGGCATCGTGCCGCTGGCGACGGGCATCCTGCGCATCTGTCCAGCGTATAGCCTTCTTGGCGTAAAGACGTGCACGGCGTCCACACCGGACGCCAAGTAACGCCCTGCCATCTCGCCTAATAAAGAAGCCCCGCACAAGCGGGGCTCATTCTTGCCGGGCGTATGTGTTTTACGCGCCGCCAGGCGCGCCCGATTACTCCACCGTCACCGACTTCGCCAGGTTCCGCGGCTTGTCCACGTCGGTACCGCGTGCGCACGCCGTGTGATACGCCAGCAGCTGCAGCGGCACCACATGCAGGATCGGCGACAGGGCGCCATAGTGCTCGGGCATGCGGATCACCTGGATGCCATCCGTCGACTGGATGTGCGTGTCGCTGTCGGCGAACACGTACAGGCGGCCGCCGCGTGCGCGCACTTCCTGAATGTTGGACTTCAGCTTCTCGAGCAGTGCATCGTTCGGCGCCACAGTGACCACGGGCATGGCCTCGGTCACCAGCGCGAGCGGGCCGTGCTTGAGTTCGCCGGCGGGATACGCCTCGGCGTGGATGTACGAGATTTCCTTGAGCTTGAGCGCGCCCTCAAGCGCGATCGGGTAATGCATGCCGCGGCCGAGGAACAGCGCGTTCTCGCGGCGCGCGAAATCTTCCGACCACGCGATGATCTGCGGCTCCAGCGCCAGCACGCCATGCAGCGCGGCGGGCAGGTGGCGCAGGTTGGCCATGTCCTTGGCCTCGGCTTCTTCCGACAGGAAACCGCGCACCTTGGCCAGGGCCAGCGTCAGCATGTACAGCGCGGCGAGCTGAGTGGTGAAGGCCTTGGTCGACGCCACGCCGATTTCCGTACCGGCGCGCGTAAGGAAGCGCATCTCGGTCTCGCGAACCATGGCGCTGGTCGCCACGTTGCAGATCGACAGCGTATGCGTATGACCGAGCGCGCGCGCATGGCGCAGCGCGGCCATGGTGTCGGCGGTCTCACCGGATTGCGAGATCACCACGACCAACGCACGCGGATTGGGTACCGTGTCCCGGTAGCGGTACTCGCTGGCCACTTCGACCTGCGTGGGGATCTTTGCGATGCTTTCGAGCCAGTACTTCGCCGTACAGCCCGAGTAGTAGCTGGTGCCGCACGCCAGGATCAGGACGCTGTCGATCTCCGGGAACACCTCGGCGGCACGATCGCCGAACAGCGCGGGCGAGATACCGTCGACGCCTTCCAGCGTGTCGCCGAGCGCGCGCGGCTGCTCGAAGATTTCCTTCTGCATGAAGTGGCGGTACGGCCCCAGATCCACCGTGGCGGCATGCGCTTCCACCACGCGCACTTCGCGTTCGACCGGGTGATCATGGCCGTCGTGGATGGTCACGCCGTCGCGCGTGACCTCGACGACATCGCCCTCTTCCAGGTAGATGATGCGGTTGGCCGTGCCGGCCACGGCCAGCGCGTCCGAAGCGAGGAAGGCCTCGCCGTCGCCGAGCGCCACCACCAGCGGCGAGCCGGCGCGTGCACCGACCACGCGCTCGGGCTGGTCCTTGGCGAACACGGCGATCGCGTATGCGCCGTGCAGGCGCTTGGTCACGGCGCGCACCGATGCGAACAGGTCGCCGCGCGTGGCGCTGCTCGGATAGCAGTAGGCCTGGTGGATCAGGTGGGCGACGACTTCGGTGTCGGTCTGCGACTCGAAGCCGTAGCCGACCGCGCGCAACTCTTCGCGCAGTGGCTCGTAGTTTTCGATGATGCCGTTGTGCACCAGCGCGATGGTTTCGCCGGACAGGTGCGGGTGGGCGTTCACGGTGTCGGGCTTGCCATGCGTGGCCCAGCGCGTGTGCGCAACGCCAGTGGTGCCCGCCAGGCCCGATGCCTGCGTCTGGGCGTCCAGATCGGCCACGCGCGACACCGTGCGTGCGCGCTCGACAGCGTTATCGCGCACGACGGCGACGCCGCAGGAGTCATAGCCGCGGTATTCGAGGCGGCGCAGGCCTTCGATCAGGACCGGAACGATGTTGCGCGTGGAAACCGCGCCGACGATGCCACACATGGCTGTACCCCCGTGCTCGGCGCCGATGCCGGCGCCTGTTTCAATGCCTGCGCAGCCACAGCGGCGCGCCGGAACGGCCGCAACACTGCGTCCGTCGTATTGTGTCGATCGATGGCCACCGTACACGACATGCAGGCGGCCATACCGCTTACTGCTTCGCCTTCTTGACTGGGCGCTGCCAGGCGTCGAGCGTCATCTGCTTGGCGCGCGACAGCGTCAGCTTGTCGGCCGGCGCCTCCTTGGTCAGCGTCGTGCCTGCGCCGATGGTCGCACCGCGGCGCACCGTGACCGGCGCAACCAGTTGCGTATCGGAGCCGATAAAAACGTCGTCCTCGATCACCGTGCGGAACTTGTTCGCACCGTCATAGTTGCAGGTGATGGTGCCGGCGCCAATGTTCACGCGCGCGCCGACCGTGGCGTCGCCCACATAAGCCAGATGATTGGCCTTGCTGTGCGCGGCGACCTGCGAATTCTTCACTTCGACAAAGTTGCCGATATGGACATCTTCGCCCAGTTCGGTGCCGGGGCGCAGGCGCGCATACGGGCCGATGCGGCCGTCCGCGCCGATCTTCGCGCTGTCGATATGGCAGAACGGCTGCACCTGCGCGCCGGCATCGATGCTGCTGTTGCGAATGACGCAATTGGCGCCGATCTGCACGCCGTCGCCGAGATGCACGCGGCCTTCGAACACGCAGCCGATGTCGATGGAAACATCGCGGCCGCAGGTCAGCTCGCCGCGTACGTCGATGCGCGCCGGATCGGCCAGCGTCACGCCAGTTTCGAGCAGGCGCTGCGCCAGATTGCGCTGGTGGATGCGTTCCACTTCGGCAAGTTGCACCTTGCTGTTGACGCCGAGCGTCTCCCACAGCGCCGCAGGCTGGGCCGAGACAATGTCGATGCCTTCGGTCGCCGCGCGCTCGACGGTATCGGTCAGGTAGTACTCGCCCTGGGCATTGTCGTTGCGCAGCGTGGCCAGCCAGCGGCGCAGATGGCCTGTCGGGCACACGATGATGCCGGTGTTGATCTCGCGGATCGCGCGGACGGCCTCGCTGGCGTCCTTCTGCTCGACGATCCGTACGATGCTGCCCGCGGCATCGCGCACGATGCGCCCGTAGCCAGTCGGATCGGGCATTTCCACGGTCAGCACGCCGAAACGCGTGTTGCCGGCTGCCTCGACCAGCGCCTTGAGGGTGGCTGCCGTGGTGAGCGGCACGTCACCATAGAGAACCAATGTGGGCTGGTTGTCGTCCAACTGAGGAAGTGCCTGCATCACCGCATGGCCGGTACCCAGTTGCTGGACCTGTTCGGCAAAGGTGACGTCATCGGCGGCGACGGCTTCGCGCACGCGCTCCGCGCCGTGGCCAATGACCACCACGAGCCGCGAAGGCGACAGCGTACGCGCCGTATCGATGACATGCGCGAGCATCGGGCGCCCGGCAACAGGGTGCAGGACCTTTGGCAAATCGGAATGCATCCGCTTGCCCATGCCCGCGGCGAGAATGACGATATTCACAAGGAGACCCCTTGGTGCGTGTATCGGGAAATATATTCTTTAAAGCACCAGCCGGAGGTTCGATAACCGGCGTCACGGCGTTCGACAACCCGGCTTCCGCCAGCCCGGCGGTGGGGCTTCCGGCCTTTCTGGAGCCGCCGACCCTTGCCAGGACTGGGCTTGCGGACGATCAGCAGACCCTGGCAAGATCCGCGGCGATTTTAACATGACGGTATCTGCTCAATACGCCCCTGTTTCCGATTCTCACAATCGCTGGTTGCGCCTGATATTGGCGATATTTGCCACGGCAATCCTTTGCGCGTGCAGCGCAATGAAGACCGGCTACCAGCAAGGCGACCGACTGGCTTACTGGTGGATCGACCACTACGTTGATGTCTCCGACGCGCAAGAGCCGCTCACACGCGACGCCATCGCGCGATTCTTCGCCTGGCACCGGCAGGCGCAGCTGCCGGAAATCGCCGGCCTGCTGACCCAGGCCCGCAACCAGGTCCAGCAACCAGTCAGCACCGCCGCTATCGTACAAATCCAGGAGGCCACCCAGCACCTGGCGCGGCAGTCGTTCGACCAGGCTGTCCCCGATGTGGCGGACCTGCTGCTCACGCTGACCCCGGCCCAGATCGACCGGATGGAAAAGAAATTCGACGAGGGCAACACCAAGTACCGCAAGAAATTCCTGAGCGGCAGTGCCGAGGACCGCGAATCGGCGCGTTTTGACAAGGTGATGAGCTACGCCAAGCTAATCTACGGAAGCTTCTCGAACGAGCAGGAACAGGCCATCCACGCCGCCCTGGCCCCGCTGATGCAGGGTGCCCAGGCGCGCTATGCGGAGCGGCTGCGGCGGCAGGAGGAATGGCTGGCGCTGGCGCGGCAGGTCCAGCAGACGCATCCGCCCAAGGCACAGGTCGTCGAACTGCTGCGCCGCTTCGGCGACCACTGGCAGCACCCGCAGGGGCAAATACGCGCCGCCAGCTATGAAGCCAACAACCAGGCGGGCGTAGCGCTGGCCACCACCATCGCCAACCTCGCGACGCCCACGCAGAAGGCGCATGCCGTGGAACGCTTCCAGAAGTGGATCGACGACACGCGCAGCCTGATGCGCGAGCGGCAGGGCAACACGTCCCAGGCGGCCAACAAGTAAGCCGAACCCAAACAAAACGCCCGCGTCACGACGCGGGGTTCTGTCTGACGGCGGGCCGCTTATTCGATGCTGGCCTGCTGGACGGTCGCCGACGTCTGTGGCGGACGTTCGAAACGCACAAATTCCAGCCGGTTCTCGTCGCTGCTGCCCGCAAACACCAGCGGCTGCTGCGTGAACGTGGTCTCGCCGAACAGGGAGGCCTCGTCCACCTTGGCCAAGCCCGTGGCCAGCCCCGTGAACGGGAACAGGTCAGTATCAGCCAGGTGCGACGGCACCACATTGCGCAGCGACGCGAAGATATTGTCGATACGGCCCGGGTTCTCGCGCTCCCATGCCTGCAGCATTTCACTGACCTTCTTGCGCTGCAGGTTCTCCTGCGAGCCGCACAGGTTGCACGGGATGATCGGGAATTCCATCGCGCGCGCATACGCGGCGATGTCCTTCTCCGAGCAATACGCGAGCGGCCGGATCACGATGTGCGCGCCGTCGTCCGTGGCGAGCTTGGGCGGCATGGCCTTCATCTTGCCGCCGAAGAACATGTTCAGGAAGAACGTGTTGACGATGTCGTCGCGGTGGTGGCCCAGCGCGATCTTGTTGGCGCCAAGCTCCTTGGCGGTGCGGTAGATCACGCCGCGGCGCAGACGCGAGCACAGCGAGCACGTGGTCTTGCCCTCGGGCACCTTCTCCTTGACGATCGAGTAGGTGTCCGCCTCGACGATCACGTATTCCACGCCCGTCGACTTCAGGTACTCCGGCAGCACATGCTCGGGGAAGCCGGGTTGCTTCTGGTCCAGGTTCATCGCAATCAGCTTGAACTGGATGGGCGCGCGCTTCTGCAGCGCCATCAGGACCGACAGCATGGTGTAGGAGTCTTTGCCGCCACTCATGCAGACCAGCACGGTGTCGCCGTCCTCGATCATGCCGAAGTCGCCGATGGCCTTGCCGGTTTGCGATTGCAGCCTCGTTTCGAGGCGGTAGAAGTTATTGGAGTGGCTCATGAGACATACCTGATCGTTGCGGCCGCCCGGATGAAATGGCCGGGATGGCTCGGAAGGGCCAAGATTTTACTCGGGCCGGCTCAGTTCTGCTTGATGTGGAAGACTTCCACGCCGACCGAGTCGCAATCCGGGTAGACGTCGGGCTTCTCGGTCGACACGCGCACGGCGCGCACCTTCGGGTGCTTGAGCATGGCGCGGGCCACGTCGTCGCACAGCGTTTCCTGCAGGTGCACGTGGCCCTGCGCCATGCGCTCGGCCACGGTATTGCGCATGAAATCGTAGTCGACGACTTCTTCTAGCTTGTCGGCTTGCGGCGTGCTCGCGGCCAGCGGCACGAACAGGTCGATATTGATCAGCACGCGCTGCTCGCCCTTCTTTTCGAATTCGTGCACGCCGATATTGATCTGCACTTCGTAGTTACGCAGGAACATGCGGCGGCAGTCTTGCAGGCTGGGATGGGTCAGGGCGGCGAGCATGGTCATGGCAAGCGGGGGAAAGGGAATTCAGGAGGGGCCGCGCCAAAACAGCCGGCGCGGCAGGTGGTTACATCATTCGGTCAGGAACATCACGTCGCGCGACAGCGGCATCAGGTGCTGGCCGCCGTCGACGTAGAGCGTGGTGCCGGTCACGGCATTCG
Organism: Cupriavidus sp. C1SS-2L; assembly: GCF_057073735.1. Lineage (NCBI taxonomy): Bacteria > Pseudomonadati > Pseudomonadota > Betaproteobacteria > Burkholderiales > Burkholderiaceae > Cupriavidus > Cupriavidus sp. C1SS-2L. The sequence continues at coordinate 252,503 of NZ_CP172708.1, read as the reverse complement.
CGCAGGCAAGGTAAGCCACGGCCTGGGCGATATCCTCAGGCGTGGACGACTTGCCCAGCGGCGTAACGCGGTGCGCGCGGCGGAAGCTCTGCTCCGACTGCTCGCCCGACACCAGCGTGATGCCGGGCGCGACGCCGACCACGCGCAGGCGCGGCGCGAAGGCCTGCGCAAGCTGCACCGTGGCGGTCTGCAGCGCGGCCTTGGACAGCGTGTACGACAGAAAGTCCGGATTCAGGTTGTCGAGCTTCTGGTCCAGCAGGTTGATCACGACACCGCGCGGATCCGTCGCGGTCGCGTCTGCCGCGCTCAGTGCCTTGTACATCTCACGCGCGAGCAGCAACGGCGCTGCCACATTGGTGCGCATATGCGTGTCGAGCGATGCATACGAGAAGCTCGTCGCCACGTCGTACTGGAACAGCGAGGCATTGTTGACGAGGCAGGTCGGTACGCCGAGTGCAGCCGTGCACGCGGCGATCAGCGTCCCCGTGGAGGCTTCGTCGGCCAGGTCGGCCTGCAGCACGGCGGCACGGCGGCCCCCGGCGCGGATCTGCGCGGCCAGCGCCTCGGCCTCGTCGCGCGAGCGGTGGCAGTGCACGGCCACATCCCAGCCTTGCGCGGCCAGTTCGAGCGCGATGGCGCGGCCAAGCCGGCGCGCGCCGCCGGTGACGATGGCCACGCCACGCGCAGCAGTGGCCTGCGGCGGGGCCGGCGATGGAGCGGCGGCAGATGGATTGGATTCGGGCATTGCTACAATCAAGGCATGCAGAAAGCCGCTAGTTTACCCCTTCCCCCCGCCGACGCGCTGGCCGCCTCCGACGCGCTGGCCACCCTGATCGGCGAAACCATCGATGCGGCCGGTGGCTGGATCGGCTTCGACCGCTACATGTCGCTGGCGCTGTACGCGCCAGGCCTGGGCTATTACAGCGGCGGCGCCGCCAAGTTCGGTCGCGATGTGCGCGACGGCAGCGACTTCATCACCGCCCCGGAACTGTCCCCGTTCTTTGCCCGCACGCTGGCGCGCCAGTTCGCGCCGCTGCTGGCACAGGGCCTGCCGCGCATGCTCGAATTCGGCGCGGGCACCGGGCGGCTGGCAGCCGACCTGCTGCTGGCGCTGGAACAGGAAGGGCAATTGCCCGACACCTACGGCATCGTCGAACTGTCCGGCGAACTGCGTGCGCGCCAGCAAGACACACTGGCGCAACGCGCACCACACTTGGCGCCGCGCGTGCAATGGCTTGATACGTTGCCCGAACATTTCGAGGGCATCGTGGTCGGCAACGAAGTGCTGGACGCCATGCCGGTGCGGCTGTTCGCGCGCACGGCCGGGCGCTGGCATGAACGCGGCGTGGCCCGCAGCGTCGCCGGCGACGACAGCACCGCTGCGCACGCGTTCACGTTCGAAGACCGCCAGCTCCCCGCACAAGCGATCCCCGAAGTGCTGCACGCCATTCCCGGCGACCATGACATCGTCACCGAAACCCATGCCGAGGCCGATGGCTTCGCGCGCGCGGTGGGCGCCATGCTCGCGCGCGGCGCGGCGTTCTTCATCGACTACGGCTTCCCGGCGGGCGAGTACTACCACCCGCAGCGCACCGGCGGCACGCTGATGTGCCACTACCGCCACCATTCGCACCCCGATCCGTTCTTCTATCCGGGGCTGCAGGACATCACGGCCCACGTCAACTTCAGCAGCATCGCCCATGCGGCCGTGGATGCCGGCCTGTCCGTGTCGGGCTTCGCCTCGCAGGCGCGCTTCCTGATGAATGCCGGCATCACCGACCTGCTGATGACGCTGGACCCGTCCGACACGCGCGCCTTCCTGCCCGCCGCCAACGCGGTGCAGAAGCTGCTGTCCGAAGCGGAGATGGGCGAACTGTTCAAGGTGGTGGCGCTCACGCGCGGGCTGGACGACAGCGAACCGCTCGCTGGCTTTGCACGCGGCGACCGCTGCCACACGCTCTGAGCCGGTGACGCCATGCTGCGCTGGACCCTCACCATCTTCCTGAGCGTGGTCGTACTGTCGGCAGCGTTGCCGTGGCTGCAGAAGCTCGGCATCGGCCGGTTGCCCGGCGACGTGCGCTTCCGGCTGTTCGGGCGCGACTACACCCTGCCATTCGCGTCGACGATCGTGCTGTCGCTGATCGCGCTAGTGATCGGCAAGCTGCTTTAATCGGGCATCCACCGCTGCCACGCGTGCCTCGTGCACGCGTTCCCTGATCTTGCTGACATCGTCGGCCAACGCCTTGGCAATGGCGCCGGCGTCCACGCTGGCTGCGGCATCCAGGGCTGCCAGCAGCCGTGCCTTTTGCGGATAGGTGTCCGACTCGAATCCCTTGCGCCCGCGCTTGTCCGCCTCGCACGCGAGCAGTGCGTCGGCAAAGCGGCCCGGCTTGCGCAGCGCGTCGCAGCGCTCGAGCAGGCGCGTGATCGCGGCCGCGCCGAATTCCATCGATCGATGGATGTTGCCGTGCTCGCGCGCCACCACCACGGCCAGGTCGCGGCAGTCATTGGGCACGCGCAGGCGCTTGCAAACGTCTTCGAGCAGTTCGACGCTGCGCGTTTCATGGCCCAGGTGGCGCGGCAGCACGTGCTCGGGCGTGGTGCCCTTGCCAAGGTCATGGACCAGCGCGGCGAAGCGCACCGCGAGCGTCGTGCCCATCGCAGCGGCGCAATCGATCACCATCATCACATGGACGCCCGTATCGACTTCGGGGTGGTAGTCCGCGCGCTGCGGCACGCCCCACAGCCGGTCCAGTTCGGGCAGCAGGCGCGCGAGCGCGCCGCACTGGCGTAGCACCTCGAACATGCGCGCCGGGCGTGCCTCCATCAAGCCGCGCGCAAGCTCCTGCCAGACACGCTCGGGCACGAGCGCGTCGACTTCGCCGGCGTCCACCATCCTGCGCATCAGCGCAACGGTCTCGGGCGCGACGGTGAAGTCGTGAAAGCGCGCGGCAAAACGCGCAACGCGCAGGATGCGCACCGGATCTTCGGCGAACGCTTCGGAGACATGCCGGAATTGCCGGGCCGCCAGGTCGCGCTGGCCGCCGTGCGGGTCGATAACGGGGCCAACCAGCTTGCCGTCATCGTCGACGGCGCGCGCCATCGCGTTGATGGTCAGGTCGCGCCGGACCAGGTCGTCGTCGAGCGTGACATCAGGCTCGCAATAGAACGCGAAACCCTTGTAGCCCATCGCGGTCTTGCGCTCGGTACGCGCCAGCGCGTATTCCTCTTTCGTGCGCGGATGCAGGAAGACCGGAAAGTCCTTGCCGACCGGCTTGTAGCCGGCGGCCTCCATGTCGGCCGGGGTAGCCCCCACCACGACATAGTCGCGGTCCTGGCTGGGCTTGCCCAGCAGTTCGTCGCGGATCGCGCCGCCGACGGCGTACACCTGCATTGTCTTGTCTCGCTGTGTTCCGCCGCTGACGCGGCGCTCAGTGGTTGATGATTATCGCATCGGCGCGGTCCGGGGCCAGGCGATACGGCTCGTCGTCAGCCAGGAAATCGCGCTCTTCGCGAGCATCGGCAATCCACTCCTGCACAGCCGGCAATTCGAGGATGAAGTCCGCGTAGGCCTTGGCCGCCTCCGGCAGGTGAACGCCGTACGTCGCGAAGCGGGAGACCACCGGCGCGTAATAGGCATCGGCCACCGTAAAGGCGCCGAACAGGAACGGGCCCGCGTCGCCATGGCGCGTGCGCAGGTCCGTCCAGATCTGCGCGATGCGGTCGACGTCGCGCTGCACGGAGACGTTCCAGCCGCAGCCGGGCAGCACCGCGGTCACGTTCATCGGCATCTGGTTGCGCAGGTTGGTGAAGCCGGCGTGCATCTCGGCGCAAACCGAGCGCGCATGCGCGCGCGCGGCGCGGTCAGCGGGCCAGAGCGCCTTTTCGGGGAAACGCTCGGCCAGGTATTCCGCGATCGACAGCGTGTCCCACACCGCGATGTCGCCATCGATGAGCACCGGGACCTTGCCGGCCGGCGAATACTGCGCGATCTCCGCGGCAAAGCTTTCTACGAACAGTCGCACCTTCACTTCTTCGAACTCAATGCCGGCCTGGCGCATCAGCAGCCACGGGCGGAGCGACCAGGACGAGTAATTCTTGTTGCCGATGACGAGCTTCATCGCGAAATCCTTGGGGGAGGAAGGGATGGAGAATGGCCGCCGGACAGCGGCATTGCCTGACCGGAGCCGGACAGCCGCCGCTTGAGGAACGGTGTGCCAAACCGATCATTTTGCCAGCGCGGCGTTCGCTCTCAAAGTGAAAAGGACTCGCAACGGCTGCGAATCCCGATCACATAGAAGCAAGCGCGGCGTTGCGAGCCGGGTCCGCTACCGATGCACGCTCGCGCGCATGACCGTGAGCTGGGCATCACGGGTGCGCCCGGCCAGCACGTCTGTCATCACGGCTTCCAGCCCGACCGGATGCAGGCCGAGTTCGCTCGCCATGGGCCCGTGCAGCACGTTGTCGAACTGCATCGAATCGAGGTTGTCGCGCGAGAGCAGCGTATCGCCCGGCATGTGCTCCATCACTGCGGCCTGCACGCGTGCCAGCGCGTCGGGCAATGCGATCACCGGGCGCGGGTGTCCCGATGCGCGGCCCGCAAAGCGCACCAGTTCTTCCAGCGTGTACACCGTGGGGCCGCCGAGGTCATAGCCATGTCCGATGGTCGCGGGCGTAACCATGGCGTTGACGAAGGCCTGCACCACATCCAGTACGTAGATCGGCTGGAAGCGCGCATGCGCGCAGGCCAGCGGCACCACCGGCGCGATCTCCTGCATATGCGCGAACAGGTTGAGGAAGTGGTCGTCGGGACCAAAGACTACGGAGGGGCGGAACACAGTCCAGTCCAGGCCGCTGTCGCGCACCAGCCGTTCGCCGTCGCCCTTGCTGCGCTGATACATCGACGGACCGCGGCTGTCCGCGCCCAGCGCGCTCATATGGAGCAGCCGGCGGACGCCGGTGCGCAGGCACGAACCCACCACCTGCTCGACGATTTCGACATGGGCAGCCGCGAACTCGGGCCCGTACGGGTCACCACGCTCGCCGTGCAGCACCCCGACCAGGTTGACGACAATGCCGTCCGTGCCGAGCGGGCCAATCGCATCGTCGAGCGCCGCATTGTCGGCCAGACCGAGTTCCACCACCTCCACACGCGGCAACAGCAGCAGATGCTGCGCATGCTCCACGTTGCGCGTGCCGATCACGATGCGTTCGGGTGCGATGGGGGAATCTGGATTGGAGCCCGGTTCAAGCGGCGCGCCGGACGCCGAGGCGGCACCGGCCAGCCGGGAAGCGAGATGGCTGCCGATAAACCCGGCGCCACCGACGATGAGGACGTTGCTGGTCTGCATGGATGCCTCCGTGCGAGGAAAACGGCACGTGGCGGCAGACCGGCCATGGCACGCGCCCCGGAAAGGCGGGGCGCGCACGCGTTCACGGCAGGCTGGTGGTGGTCACCGCCGACGGTGCAACCTGGCCCAGGCGCGACTTCAGTGACTGAGGCTGGCCGCTCATCAATGCAGCATAGTACGTAGCGTTGGAAAGCACATTCTTCACGTACGTGCGCGTTTCGTTGAACGGAATGGTCTCGGCGAAGATCGCGCCTTCGACCGGCCGCGTCAGCGTACTGCGCCAGGCCTTGGGCCGCCCCGGACCGGCGTTGTAAGCGGCCGACGCCAGCGTCCACGAGCTGTCGAGATCAGTCAGCACCATGCTCAGGTAATTGGTGCCCAGCACGATGTTGATGTTGGGATCACCCATCATCGATGGCGAGAAGTCGGCCATGCCGATCTTGCGCGCCACGTACTTTGCCGTCGCCGGCATCACCTGCATCAGCCCATGCGCGCCCGCCGACGAACGCGCACTCATGATGAAGCGCGATTCCTGGCGGATCAGGCCGTAGGCCCATGCCATGTCGAGGCCGACATCGTCGGTCGCGCGCTGCATGAGGTCGCGATACGGCATCGGGAAGCGTAGCGAGAAGTCATGCTCGGCGCGCGTGCGGTCCGCCGTGTTGACGGTGCGGTCCAGCAATTCGACGCGGCGTGCGTACTCGGCCGCAGCCAGCAGCTCGCGGTCGCTCATGCCGCGCAGTTCCCAGTTCCATTCCCGCGTGCCTTCAAAACGCAGGTTCATGTTGTAGAGCTTCTGCGCGCGCTGGAAGCCCGCACGGCTGCGCATGGTCATGGCCTCGGCATCGCTCACAGTGGTGCGCGCCGGCAGCGTGATGCGGTTGCCGAGTTCTTCGCTGGCGAGCTGGCCATAGAAATTGAACTGGCCCGCGATCTGCTGGTACTGCTGCTGTGCCTCGGCGTCGCGGCCATCCGCCTTCAGCGAGCGGCCGTACCAATAGGTCCAGGCCGGGTCCTTGGCGCGCAATTCGGGCCGCATCATCTCGATGGCCTGGCGCACCTGCTTCCAGTCGCCCTGCCGCAGCGCCGCGCGCACGCGCCACTCCTGCGACTCGTCCGACATCCACTGGTTGCCGCCCAGGTCCATCTGGCGGCGGTAGTAGAAGGCGGCATCGGGCAACAGCTTCTTGGCCGCGTACTGACCGATCACTCCCCAAGCCGCACCCTGTTCATCGCGCGACAGGCTGCCGCCGCTTGCTGTCAGATAGGCCACGGCCTGCGACGGATCATTGCGCGCCATCTTGACGATAGTCGCCAGCGTGTCGCTGTCCACGCGCGCATCGGGCACTGTGGCCGCGATCCTGCCGGCCAGCGTGACGAGGTTCTGTTCCAGCGCCTGGCGCGCCTGGAACGCGACATCGCTGCGCTGGATCTGCTGGCTCTGCACGAGATAGCCGATCAGGTCGACGCAGCCTTCGCCGTAGTAGCGCACATCGCTGAGCACGTTGCGCGTATCGGCCGCCACATTCTGCCCCTTGAGCGCGCGCGACAGCAGCGCGTAGCACTCGACCTGCGTGTCGTCCTTGAGCACGAACTGCGGATACTCCGCATCAAAGTTGGCCCAGTCGCGCTTCTTGCCGAGCACCAGCAGCCAGTCGTTGCGCATGCGGTCGGCAATGGCCTGACCCTTGTAGCGTTGCAGGAACGCGCGCACCTGGTCGTCCGGCGCATCGATGCGAGCCAGTCCGCTGCCGTCGAACATCTGCGGCTTGATGCGGAAATATTCGACGTACGACGGGATCGGGTAGTCGACCAGCGTCGCCGAAATGGCGTACGCACGCTCGACGTCGTTCTTGCGCGCGGCTTCGCGCAGCGCAACGAATGCGTCGTCGGGATCGGACGGGATCACCGGCGCGGCCTGCACGCGCGGCGCAGCCTGCTGCTGCGGGCGCTTTTGCGCGAGCGCGGGGGTGGAAAGCACGGCACACGCCACGGCGACCGATGCGGCCTGCCCAGCACGCCGCAGATATACTGCCTTCAGCATTCTTAGCTTCCTTATTGTGACGTCAGACGGCGCCAGCTTTGCACGCTGCCACCGTCAATTATTGGTTTGATTGCAGGCATTATCCCACGCCATGTCAGCCCCTTCTCCGCCTTCCCCGCCACCTGACAGCGCCGCCGCAGAAGACCGCCGCGCGCTGCGCGCGCGCCTGTTGGCGCAGCGCGCCGCCGTGGCGGACCGCGCCGATGCCGACGAGCGCATCGCCGCCGGCCTGCTGCCGTTGCTCGAACGGCTGGCCATCCGTTGCCTCGGTTTCTACTGGCCGATCCAGCAGGAATTCGATGCACGCGGCGTCGTGACACAGTGGCTGTCGGCGGACACCAGCCGCCGCGCCGCGCTGCCCGCGGTCAGCCGCCCCGGCGCGCCGCTCGACTTCCACCTGTGGACACCGGACACGCCGATGACCAAAGGCCACTACGGCATTCCGGTACCGGACGGCACCGACGCAGCGCAGCCCGATGCGTTGCTGATTCCCTGTGTCGGTTTCAGCCCCGATAAGTTCCGCCTCGGCTACGGCGGCGGCTTCTACGACCGCACGCTGGCGGCCATGTCCGGGTTCCCCGTGGCTATCGGCATCGGTTTCGAAGCCTGCCGCATCGCGCTGCAAGCGCAGGAGCACGACCTGCCGATGGACTGGATCGTCAGCGAGGCTGGCGTGTTCTGACGCTGACTAACGGTGAAACCGCGCGGGGCTTGAGGGCTCAGCCCGCGCAGACGAGCTCGTCCACGAGCGCGCGCATGCAGCGCCAGTGCGAGCCTTCCCAGAACACGCGCCGGCAGCCATCGCAGGTGACGAAGCGGTCGTGGCGTTCGAGCACGGCAGGCGGCACGCGGTCCGCCACGACATCGCGCGCCACCGGTTGCAGCGGTACGTTGCAGTCCAGGCAGAGCGAGAACGGCCTGGCGCTGCGAGCCAGGTCGAGCCGTTGAAAGATCTCGCGCACCTGCGGCGTGGACTTGATCGCGCGCACATAGCAGCCGTGCGTAATGCCGCGGCGCTTGAGCAGCTCGCGATCGCGCGTCAGCACGATGCGGCCTTCGCGCTCGGCAATGCGCTCGATCTCGCTGTCTTCGAAGTGGTTGTCGTAAAGCGTGTCGAAACCCATCATGCGCAGCAGGTGGGCCAGCCCGCCAAGATGGGCATCGGCCACGAAGCGCATGATCCGCAGCGGATGCGCGCGTACCCGCAGCAACGGGGAAACATCGAGCGATTCAAATTTGGGATAGACCGAGACGCGGTCGCCGTCCTCGAGCATGCGGTCGAAGCCTGACGACTCGCCATTGACGAGAATCAGCTCCACCTCGGTATGCGGCACGCCCAGTGCCTCGATCATGTGCTTGACCGTGGCGGCGCGCGCGCACGGGCACGACAGGTCACGCCTGCGCTGGTCCGGCGCAAGAAAGTCGTTCAGCTCCTCGTAGAAGCGGAAGGTAGCGGTGACCATGGGCCAGAGTATGACACCGTTGGCCCCGTGGCGCGGCTCAGCCCTTCTGGTTCGCCAGCCGCAGCGCGGCCTCCACGGCCATCTGCGCCCACGGCGTCATCGCGGCCGGCGATTCCAGGCACTCCGCCGGCAGGCTCAGGTAGTGCCGCAACGCCACCTCGCCCCGGGAGGACTGGTAGCGGAACGTATGGCTGCTCTCGGCCTCGAAACGCGGCAGCGTCTTGTCATCGGCCTTGAGGTAGCACTGGCCATCGCTGACCAGCGCGAACATCAGCCCGTCATAGAACAGGCCATGCCCACCGAACATGCGTCGCGCGGAAATAGCGCCGATGCGCGCCCCCAGCGGCCCCATCAGTTCGAGCAGGTGCTCGATGAAGGGATCAGGTCGGCGCGCGGCCACGCTCAGAGCTTCAGGCGCTGCCAGATCGCCTTGGTGGCGCCGGCCGCGTTGAGCGTGTAGAAATGCAGGCCCGGCACGCCGCCGGCCAGCAGCCGTTCGCACAGTGCCGTGACCACGTCCAGCCCAAACGCGCGGATCGACTCGCGGTCATCGCCGAAGCTCTCCAGCCGCTTGGCCACCCAGCGCGGCACTTCCGAGCCGCACATGTCAGAGAAGCGCATGAGCTGCGAGTAGTTGGTGATCGGCATGATGCCCGGGACGATCGGCACGTCCACGCCCATCGCGCGCGCATCGTCGACGAAGCGAAAGTACGCGTCGGCGTTGAAGAAGTACTGCGTGATGGCGGAGTTCGCGCCGGCCTTCACCTTGCGCACGAAGTTCTCCAGGTCGTGGCGCGGCGATTTTGCCTGCGGATGGTATTCCGGATAGGCCGCCACTTCGATCTGGAACCAGTCGCCGGTCTCGGCGCGGATGAACTCCACCAGTTCGTTGGCGTAGCGGAATTCGCCGATCTCGCCCATGCCCGACGGCATGTCGCCGCGCAGCGCCACGATATGGCGGATGCCACCGTCGCGGTACTGCTGCAGGATTTCGCGGATGCTCTCGCGCGACGAGCCCACGCACGACAGGTGCGGCGCGGCTTCGATGCCTTCGCGCTGGATTTCCAGCACGGTATCGAGCGTGCCCTGCTGTGTGGTGCCGCCGGCGCCGAACGTCACCGAGATGTACTTCGGGTTGAGCGGGGCGAGCTGCGCACGCGTGTTGCGCAGCTTCTCGGCGCCCTCCGCCGTCTTCGGCGGGAAGAATTCAAAACTGTAGTAGCGGTCTTGCATGATGGTGGCGCGCTGCGTTGGCACAGCGCGCTTGGTAGGACCCGCGGTAGTGCGCGGCCGTCAGGCCGCGCGTTCGCCCAGCAGCAGGCTGGACAGCAGCCACGAGATCACGCTGTACAGGATGGAGCCCAGCAGAGCCGCCCCGAAACCGCCGACCGAGAAGCCCGACAGCAGGTTGCCGACGAACAGGAACAGCAGCGCGTTAATCACGAAGATGAACAGCCCCAGCGTCAGCACTGTCACCGGCAACGTCAGGATCACCAGGATCGGCCGGATCAGCGTATTGACCAGGCCCAGCACCAGCGCGGCCAGCATCGCCGAGCCGAAGCTTTTGAGGTGGATCGACGGCAGGATGTACGGCAGCACGAACAGCGACACGGCGTTGATGATCCAGACGATCAGCAGTCTCATGACGGCTCCTTGGAATCGGTTTCTCCCCTCTCCCGCAAGCGGGAGAGGGGTGCGCGGCAACGGTATCAATAACGGTAGTGATCGGCCTTGTACGGGCCTTCCTTCTTCACGCCGATGTACGCGGCCTGCTGCTCGGTCAGCTCGGTCAGCTGCGCGTTCAGCTTGCGCAGTTGCAGGCGGGCGACCTTTTCATCCAGGTGCTTCGGCAGCGTGTAGACACCCACGGGGTACTTGCCGCTGTCGCGCTCTTGCCAGAGTTCGATCTGCGCGATGGTCTGGTTGGCGAACGACGAGCTCATCACGTACGACGGGTGGCCCGTGGCGCAGCCCAGGTTCACCAGGCGGCCCTTGGCCAGGATGATGATCTTCTTGCCGTCCGGGAACTTGACGTGGTCAACCTGCGGCTTGATCTCGTCCCACTCGTACTTCTCGATCGACGCGATGTCGATCTCGTTGTCGAAGTGGCCGATATTGCAGACGATGGCCTGGTCCTTCATCCTGGCCATGTGGTCATGCGTAATGACGTGGTAGTTGCCGGTGCAGGTCACGAAGATGTCGCCGTGTTCGGCAGCGTAGTCCATGGTCACCACGCGGTAGCCTTCCATGGCAGCCTGGAGCGCGCAGATGGGGTCGATTTCGGTGACCCACACTTGTGCCGACAGCGCGCGCAGCGCCTGCGCGCTGCCCTTGCCCACGTCGCCGTAGCCGGCCACGATGGCGATCTTGCCGGCGATCATCACATCGGTGGCGCGCTTGATGCCGTCCACCAGCGACTCGCGGCAGCCGTACAGGTTGTCGAACTTGCTCTTGGTGACCGAGTCGTTGACGTTGATGGCCGGGAACTTGAGGTCGCCCTTTTGCGCCATCTGGTACAGGCGGTGCACGCCGGTCGTGGTTTCCTCGGTCACGCCGCGGATGGCGGCCAGGTTGCGGCTGTACCACGACGGGTCCTTGGCCAGCTTTTCCTTGATCGCCGCGAACAGGAAGGTCTCTTCCTCGCTGCCGGGGTTGGCGATCAGCGAAGCGTCCTTCTCGGCCTTGGCGCCCAGGTGCAGCAGCAGCGTGGCATCGCCGCCGTCGTCCAGGATCATGTTCGGGGTGCCACCGTCGACCCAGTCGAAGATGCGGTGCGTGAAGTCCCAGTATTCCTTGAGCGACTCGCCCTTGAACGCGAACACGGGCGTGCCGCCCGCGGCGATCGCGGCAGCGGCGTGGTCCTGCGTCGAGAAGATGTTGCACGAGGCCCAGCGCACGTCGGCGCCGAGCGCCTTGAGCGTCTCGATCAGCACGGCGGTCTGGATCGTCATGTGCAGCGAACCGGCAATGCGCGCGCCCTTGAGCGGCTGAGCGGCGGCGAATTCGTCGCGGATTGCCATCAGGCCCGGCATTTCGGTCTCGGCGATGGCGATTTCCTTGCGGCCCCAGCCGGCCAAACTGATGTCGGCGACGAGGTAGTCTTGCTTGAGGTCGGTCACGGCGTTCATGTATCACTCCCGGTGAAGAGTGGATGACGGTGACGGGCGGAGATCAGGCCGCGCTTCCCATATGCATGGATGCCATGCGTGAAGCGGGCGGATAGGTCGACTCGCCACCGTGCAAACCACGGATCAGCGAGCGCCGTTGAAGACAGTCCGAGCCTGGCGGAGGGCATGTTACGCCACGATCCGTTGCAACGCTCCTCGGAGTGGCGGTATTGTAGCCTGCCCGGCGTGGACCCGCACAATGGCCACCGGCATTTTTTTCCGCTATTTCCTTGACATGACCCCGACACCACCCCGCACCCTCACCATCGCAGGTTCCGACTCGGGCGGCGGCGCCGGCATCCAGGCCGACCTCAAGACGTTTTCGGCACTCGGCTGCTTCGGCATGAGCGCCATCACCGCGATCACGGCCCAGAACACGCTGGGCGTGACGGGCGTGCATGCGATTCCGGCCGATATGGTCACCGCGCAGATCGATGCGGTCGCCTCGGATATCGGCGTCGATGCCGCCAAGACAGGCATGCTCGGCACCGCAGCCATTGTCGAGGCCGTGGCCGCGGCAGCGGACCGCCACGGCATCCGCAAGCTCGTGGTTGACCCCGTGATGATCTCCACCTCGGGCGCGACGCTCTCGGATAACGCTACCAGCCAGGCCATGGTGCGCCTGCTGTTCCCGCGTGCCGTGCTGGTGACGCCCAACCTCCCCGAGGCCTCCTACCTGCTGGGGCGGCCGATCACGCGCCGTGCCGAGATGGAACAGGCCGCCGCCGACCTGATCGCGCTGGGCTGCCCCGCAGTGCTGCTAAAGGGCGGCCACCTCGATGACGATGGCCCCGCGAGCGTTGCCAGCGGACTGGACGATCTGCTGATGCTGGCCGACGGCACCGTGCGCGTCTTTACGCACCCGCGCATCGACACGAAGAACCTGCACGGTACCGGCTGCACGCTGGCTGCGGCCATCGCCGCACAACTGGCACGCGGCGACGCGCTGGAAGAGGCCGTCAGCAAGGGACTGGACTTTGTGGCGCAGGCGATCGCCGCAGGCGCCGGCCTCGAACTCGGTGCGGGCAACGGCCCGCTCAACCACGCCTTCGCACCGCGCGTGCTGGGCTGAACGGAGACGACATGCAGCTATCCGACATCGACCTGCGCGAAGACCCTGCCGCCGCGCGCTACGTCAAGGAAGAGCAGGTACAGGTGATGTTTGCCGCCAAAGCCGGCGAACTGGAGAGCCGCGAAGGCCCCAACCGCTACCGCGTCGGCGATGCCATCGTCACCGGCGCGACCGGCGACCGCTGGGTCGTCTCGCGTGAACGCTTCGATCCGAAGTACGTGGCATTGGAGCCGTCTGCCCACGGCCAGGATGGCCCCTACCGCAACAAGCCGGTACCCGTGCTGGCCCGGCGCATGGAAGAGGCGTTCAGCATCGCGCGCTCGGACGGCGGCGATGTGCTGCACGGCAAGCCGGGCGACTGGCTGATGCAGTACGCGCCCGGCGACTACGGCATCACCGAGCAGAAGCGATTCGCAGCGGTCTACCGGCGCCTGCCGGACTGATCAGTTGCCGCCGCTGGACAGCGGCACGAGCTTGAAGGCCGCGCGGGCCACGCATACCACGGTGCCCGAGGCGTCCTTCACCTCACCCTCGCAAAACGCGATGCGTGCGCCCCGGCGCATGCAGCGGGCTTCGAGCGTCAGCTCGCCGCGCGCCGCCGCCAGGAAATGTGTGGACATATCGATCGTGATCACGCCCGTTTCCGTGGGCGCGTGCGAACGCGCCGCGCCGCTCAGCGTGAAATCCAGCGTCGCCATCAGCGTGCCGCCGTGCACGTCGCCGCGGCTGTTCACAAGCTGCGGATGCGCGGGCAGGCGCGTGCGGCAATAGCCCTCCTCGATCAGCTCCGGCTGCAGGCCGAAGTAGCGCATCAGCGGGACATCGATGCCGAAATACGGTTTTTCAAGCGTGCCGGGCGCGGCGGGGATGATTTCGGGGATGGGGGTGGACATGATGGGCGCGAGGTGATTGGCCGGGAATGCTGTGCGACATGATAGCGGCGGGGTCGGGATTGGTTCCGGCGCCTGGGCGAATGTCGCACAAATGTTGGAGCATTGCGCATCCGAGGTTCACTGAAGCTTCGGGCATGCTGACCACGCGAGAACAGCGCAAGCAGGTCGATATCCGGGAACAGCGCAGTTGCAGCCAGATCGCGGCGAGAACATGCGGCACGTCGTCCGCCGTGGCCTGGCGGACGACGAAGGGGGCCGGCGCTTACGCTGCCGGGAAAAGGCTGATCAGGTGTGCGACGGCCGCCGGGACATCGTCGGCTTCAGTGATCGCACGGACCACCGCAGCGCTGCCGACGCCCACCGCCAGCACCTGCCCCATATTGGAAGCATTCACCCCCCCAATACCCACCAACGACGGAATCACTGGCTGCATCACCTTCGCATACGCCCGGAACCGCCCCATCCCCTGCGGCGCCGTAGGCATCACCTTGGTAGTCGTCGGGAAGATCGCGCCCAACGCCAGATAGCTAGGCCGAATCGCCGCCACGCGCAGCATCTCCGCATAGCCATGCGTCGACACGCCGAGCCTGAGCCCCGAAGCGCGCAGCGCATCAAGATCCGCATTGTCGAGGTCTTCCTGACCGAGGTGGATGCCATAGATGCCGCTGTCGCCGCCAGCGGCGGCGTGCAATTCAACAGCCACCTGCCAGTGGTCGTTGATGAACAGCCGGGACTGCGATCCCTTTGCAGCCTGCGCGGCACGCGCGATTTCCGCGCGCACGGCGGCCGGGTCATCCGACTTGAAGCGCAGCTGCACCGTCGGAACGCCCAGCGGCACCAGGCGTTCGATCCATTCGGCGCTCGGCACCACGGCGTAGAGGCCCAGTGCCGGCGGGCACGGCGCGAAGGCTTGCGTAGCGGCTTCCGGCGCCACCAGCGCGGCATGGCGCACGCGCGGGAAGCGCTCGAACTCGGACGGCCATTCCGCCGACCCCGGCCGCCACGCACGTGCGAGGCACAGTGCGTCATGCGCCGGGAAATGCAGCGACAGACAGGCCAGCAGCACCGCGACAAACGCCGGTGAGTGCGCGTGGTCATCATCAGCGTGCGACGAAAGCACCCACGTGCCCATCGGGGAACGCACGGTGTCGATCCATTGACCGCCTTCGCGATCTGTCTCGATGAGCGTGGCACCGGCGGCCCCAACACGTGCGATCAGGTCGGCATCGGCCTCACCATCCGACAGCAGCACGTCGTGTACGCCGGGGCTGGCGGGCGCATCGGCAAGCCGCCAGGCCTGCCACGGATGATCCGACACGCCGAAGGTCTCGCCGTAGTGTTCAAGCACGGCCTGGCGCAGCGGGCCGTCGCTCGGGGCGTGCACCGCGTGGCGGGTCATGCGCGGTGCTCCGTGTTTTCGGCGTGCCAGAACGGCATGCCGACCACCGGGGTGCTCGCCTGCGCGACTTCGCGCTCGGGCATCGGGCCGGCCAGATAGGCGGTGCGTCCGGCTTCGACGGCCTGCGCGAACGCGCGTGCCATGTTGACCGGATACGCGGCCTGCGCCACAGCGGTGTTCAGCAGCACGCCGTCATAGCCCCACTCCAGCACCTGCGCCGCATGCGACGGCAGACCCAGGCCTGCGTCGACGATCAGCGGGGTGTCCGGCAGGCGTTCGCGCAGTACGCGCATCGCGTGCGGGTTGATGGCGCCACGGCCGGTGCCGATCGGCGCGGCCCACGGCATCAGTGCCTGGCAGCCGACGTCGAGCAGACGGCGGCACAGGACGAGGTCCTCAGTGCAGTACGGCAGCACCTTGAAGCCTTCCTTGATCAGCGTTTCGGCCACGTCGGGCAGGTTCAGCGTGTCGGGCTGCAGCGTGTAGTCGTCGCCGATCAGCTCGAGCTTGATCCAGTCGGTCTCGAACACCTCGCGCGCCATCATGGCGGTGTTGACCACTTCCTGCGGCGTGAAACAGCCGGCGGTGTTCGGCAGCACGGGCACGCCGAGCGCCTTGAGCATCTGCCAGAAGGCCTGGCCACCCTCGCCTTCGCCCACCGCGCCCTGGCGGCGCAGTGCCACGGTCACCATGGCCGGGCGCGAAATTTCCACGGCTGCCTGCAGCGTGGCCGGCGACGGATAGCGGGCCGTGCCCAGCAGCAGGCGCGAGTCGAAGGACTCGCCATAGAGCACGAACGGGTCGCGCAGGGTTTCAGTCGGTTCGAATGTCATGGGGGTCAGCCTCCCGTCACGGGTTGGACGAGGTCAATGCGGTCGCCGGCCGCGAGGGGCGTGGCCGCGTGCGCGGCGCGGGGCACGAACTGGCCGTTGACCGCCGCGGCGAACGGCGGAGCAATCTTGGCGGCCACCACCGCGTCCGCGAGCGTGGCGGCGTCGGCGACAACGAAGGGGCGGCCGTTCAACAGGATATCCATGGGTTCAGCATCAGTGCAGCAGGCCGGTGGGGCCCACAGGGGCTTCGGCAAGCGCGGGGGTTTCCGTCACGGCGTCGATCATGCCGGGCCAGCGCAGCGCGGACGGCACCGCATGGGCGGCCGGGTCATCGTTGAGCAGCGCATTCACCACCTCGCACGCCGCCTCGGTCACCGCGGGCGCGATCAGGAAACCGTGCCGGTACAGCCCGTTCACGCGTACCACGCGGGCCTGCTGGTCTACGCGGATCGCGGGCAGGTGATCGGGACGCGTGGGACGGCGCTGCACGTTGAGTTCGAGCACGCGCGCCTCCCCAAATGCCGGGTGCAGGGAGTGCGCGGCCGACAGCAGTTCCAGCGCGGAACGCACGCTCATCGGCGAATCGTCCTCGCTCTCGAGTTCGGTGGCGCCGATCACGTACAGGTCGTTGGGCTTCGGTGCGATGTAGATCGGATAACGCGGATGCAGCAGGCGCACAGGACGGTGCAGCTTCACGTCTGGCGCATGCACCCGCACGACTTCGCCACGCAGCCCGCGCAAGCCAGGCATCGCGCCGCGGCCGTCCTTGCCGGGCTCCGCAGGCCATGCGGCGCGCGCGCCCAGACCGCGGCAATCCAGCACCACGCGCGCACGAATGCCGAGCGATGGCAGCGTGGCAACGTCTACATCTCCGGCTTCCCACACGCAATGCACGCCGTCGCCGACGGCGCACGACAGTAGCGCGCGCAGCGCACCGCGATTGTCGAGCTGGCCTTCGCCAGACAGCAGCAAGCCTTGCGGAAACCGTCCTGCCAGCGCGGGTTCCACCTCGCCCACGCCCTTGCCGTCGAGCGCGCGCATGCGCTGCGCCACGAGTTCCGGCGGGGACACCGCGCGCACGCGGCTCGTGAACAGGGACATCTCGCCGCGATCGCGCGCATGCCAGACTACGAGCGTGCCGTCCTCCTGGAAAAACACGGGTTCGCGCAACTGCATGAGCCACGCGCGCCACAGGCCGACGCTGGCAATGCCGAGATCGACAATTCGGCGCTCCGCGATCGCCGACTCCGCAAGCGGCGCGAGCATGGCGGCCGCAACGTACGCGGCGGAGCCCGAACCGTCCGGGCCGCCGCGCTCGACCAGCGCCACGCGCGCGCCCTGGCGCACGAGCAGCCAGGCGGCCAGGCGGCCGGCAAGGCCGGCACCGAGGATAGCGACATCAAAGGACTGCACTGCTGTCATGAGGTTTGTGCCGCCGGCGGCGCAATGCGCGCCGCCGCCGGCCTCCTTTTCCGGATAGCCCGTCGCGCGGGGCGCTGCGCGGCGGGCGAAAAAACGCGGGCATGGCTGCGAACCATGCCCGTACTGCCTTACGAATAGATCTTGCTGCCCTTCTTCAGGAACTCGATCGACTTCTCTTCCATGCCCTGCTGCGCTTCCTTCGGCAGCGATGCCGCGTAGTCGCGCACTTCCTGCGTGATCTTCATCGAGCAGAACTTCGGCCCGCACATCGAACAGAAGTGGGCAATCTTGGCGCCTTCGGCCGGCAGCGTGGCGTCGTGGTACGAACGTGCGCGTTCCGGATCCAGGCCGAGGTTGAACTGGTCTTCCCAGCGGAACTCGAAGCGCGCCTTCGACAGCGCGTTGTCGCGCAGCTGCGCGCCGGGCCAGCCCTTGGCCAGATCGGCGGCGTGGGCGGCGATCTTGTAGGTGATGATGCCCTCGCGCACGTCTTCCTTGTCCGGCAGGCCCAGGTGCTCCTTCGGCGTGACGTAGCACAGCATGGCCGTGCCCATCCAGCCGATGTTGGCCGCGCCGATGCCGCTGGTGATGTGGTCGTAGCCCGGGGCGATGTCGGTCACGAGCGGTCCGAGCGTGTAGAACGGTGCCTCGTAGCAGTGCTTGAGCTCTTCATCCATGTTCGCCTGGATGCGCTGCAGCGGCACGTGGCCCGGACCTTCGATCATGACCTGCACGTCGTGCTTCCATGCCTTGGCCGTCAGCTCGCCAAGCGTGCGCAGTTCGCCGAATTGCGCGTCATCGTTCGAATCCGCGATGCAACCCGGACGCAGGCCGTCGCCGAGGCTGAACGACACGTCGTACGCCTTCATGATCTCGCAGATCTCGTCGAAGTGCGTGTACAGGAAGTTCTCCTTGTGATGCGCCAGGCACCACTTGGCCATGATCGAACCGCCCCGCGAGACAATGCCCGTCACGCGGTCGGCCGTCAGCGGCACGTAGCGCAGCAGCACGCCGGCATGGATCGTGAAGTAGTCCACGCCCTGCTCGGCCTGCTCGATCAGCGTGTCGCGGAACATCTCCCAGGTCAGGTCCTCGGCGATGCCGCCGGTCTTGTCGAGCGCCTGGTAGATCGGCACCGTGCCGATAGGCACCGGCGAATTGCGCAGGATCCATTCGCGCGTTTCATGGATGTGCTTGCCGGTCGACAGGTCCATGATGGTGTCGGCGCCCCAGCGGATCGACCACACCATCTTTTCCACTTCCTCGGCCAGCGACGACGTCACGGCGGAGTTGCCCAGGTTGCCGTTGATCTTGACGCGGAAATTGCGCCCGATCGCCATCGGCTCCAGCTCGGTGTGGTTGATGTTGGCGGGGATGATCGCGCGACCCGTGGCAATCTCGTTGCGCACGAATTCCGGCGTGATGTCTTCCGGACGCAGCGGCAGGCCGGCGCCCAGCGCATTGCCCGGGTGCTGGCGCAGCAGCGCCTTGTATTCGGGCTTGTCGTACAGCGCCTGCAGGTTCAGCGATTCGCGCAGCGCCACGTATTCCATTTCCGGCGTGATGATGCCCTTGCGCGCATAGTGCATCTGCGACACGTTGGCGCCGGCCTTCGCGCGGCGCGGGTTCGTCAGCTGGGCAAAGCGCAGGTGCGCGGTGGCCGGGTCGTTGGCACGGTCACGGCCATATTCCGACGACAGGCCGGGCAGCACTTCGGTGTCGCCGCGTTCTGCGATCCACTTTTCGCGCAGCGCCGGCAGGCCGGCCTTCAGGTCGATATGCACGTCCGGGTCGCTGTACGGGCCCGAGGTGTCGTACACGGGGATCGGCGGATTGGGCATTTCGCCCTTCTCGGTACGCGTGGACGTCTGCAGGATCGTGCGCATCGGCACGCGGATATCCGGGCGGCTGCCGGGGATGTAGGTCTTGCTGGAAGCCGGGTAGGCAAACTTCTGGTCGAGGTCGCTCTCGAGCGATTCGAATGATGCGGCGGGGGCAGTACGGGCCATGGGTGTCGTCCTCTCTCTTGCGGGGTGGACGAAACCAGGAGCCCTGTGAGCGCCGCCGGGGCCTGAGGCCGGGGAGGCGAGTCCCGGAGGGACAAGAGACTTGGTCTTGCTAGAAACTTCCCACGCCGGTACTAACCGGATCGGGTTCGAAGGGACTCTCTCAGCTCGCACGGCCCATCCGTACGGCACCCCTGTTTCATCCAACGGGGTGAATTTAAGCATAAGCACCGGGTGGGCGCCAGTGCCAGTTGCCGGTCATTTGTGGTGCCACAGCTTTGCGCTGCGGTATCGAATCACGGATGTTGCGGCGCAGTACGTGCCATAAGGGCACCACGAGGCACTCGCGCGCCGTTCTACGTGCTCTACCATGCAATCAAAGGCCAGCACAATCCAGGAGACATCATGACCGACGCCGCCACGCATCGCGTCTTCAACCAGGTGCCCGATCTCGCGCACTACAACCTGTTTGGCTGCGATCCCATCGTCGGCGACGCGCTGGAGCGCCTCGGTGGCGGGTGGCACGCGGCGGACCTGATGGCCTATGGCGCGCGGCTTGGTGAACCGGAAGTGCTCGCGTGGGGTGCCGATGCCAACCGGTACGCCCCCGAACTGCATACGTACAGCCGCACCGGCGAGCGCGTCGACCAGGTCACGTTCCACCCGAGCTGGCATGCGCTGCTGTCCCTGCTGCGCAGCCAGCAGTTGCAGGCAATGCCGTTCGCAGAACCGCGCGCCGGTGCCTGGATTGCGCGCACGGCCGGCTATTTCCTGCAGGCGCAAGTCGAGTCGGGATCACTGTGCCCGATCACCATGACCTTCGCCAGTATTCCCGTGCTACGCAAGGAAACCGCGCTGTTCGCCGACCTGGAGCCGCGCCTGTACGCGAAGAACCATGATGCGCGCGATCTGCCGTGGCGCGACAAGACCGCGATCATGATCGGCATGGGCATGACCGAGAAGCAAGGCGGCTCAGATGTGCGCGCCAACACGACGGTAGCCCATCCCTTGCGCGGCGAGGGCCGCGGCGCCGAATACCTGCTGACCGGGCACAAGTGGTTCTTCTCCGCGCCGATGTGCGACGCGCATCTGGTGGTCGCGCGCATGGGCGCCGAAGACGGCCCGCTGTCCTGCTTCTTCGTGCCGCGCTTTCGCGACGACGGCAGCAAGAACCCGATCCAGATCCAGCGCCTGAAGGACAAGCTCGGCAACCGCTCCAACAGCAGCAGCGAAGTGGAGTTCCGCGAGGCCAGCGGCATCCTGATCGGCGAGGAGGGCCGCGGCATCCCGACCATCATCGAAATGGCCACGAGCACACGGCTCGATTGCGTGATCGGCAGCGCGGCGATCCTGCGCGCAGCGTACGTGCAGGCGCTGCACCACACGCGCCACCGCGCCGCCTTCGGCAGCCTGCTCGCGGACCAGCCGCTGATGCGCAACGTGCTGGCCGACCTCGCGCTCGAAAGCGAGGCCGCCACGCTGCTGATGATGGAACTGGCCCATGCGTTCGAGCACGCCGAGACCGATCCGCTTGCCGCCGCGTGGAAGCGCGTGGTGACGCCTGCTGCCAAGTTCTGGATCTGCAAGCGAACGATCGAGGCCACCGGCGAGGCGATGGAAGTCTGGGGCGGCAACGGCTATGTCGAAGACGGCCCCATGGCACGCCTCTATCGCGAAGCGCCGGTCAATTCGATCTGGGAAGGATCGGGCAACATCATGTGCCTGGACGTACTGCGCGCGATCCAGCGCACGCCCGACGACGCAGCGCGCCTGCTGCATGACCTGTCCCGGCGCGCCGCGGCGCATCCTGCGGTTCGCGCCGAACTGGCATCGCTGCAGGCCATGCTCCGCGAGCCCGCGGAACAGCTTGAGGCCCATGCGCGGCGCTTTGCGCAGGGACTTGTACTGACCGCGCAGTCCGCCCTGATGCTCGCACATGCAGACGCCGAGAATGCCGAAGCGTTCGTCGCAAGCCGGCTCGGCCGGCAGCACGGGCGCGTGTTCGGCACGCTCGACATGGAGCCCGAAGTGCTGAAACGCGTATTCGAACGCGGCTGGACCGCGTGAAACCCGCGAAGCGACTCAGGCCTCCATCGGCTCGCGAATCCTGAGCAGTACGCGCGGCGCATAGCGGATCAGGTCATGCGCGCGCTCGCCGATCATGATGGCGGGTGCATTGGTATTGCCGCCGATCAGCGTCGGCATGATCGACGCATCGACCACGCGCAGACCTTCCACACCGCGCACGCGCAATTGCGGATCGACCACCGCCATTGCGTCCATGCCCATGCGGCACGTGCCCACGGGATGGTAGATGGTGTCCGCGCGTTCGCGGATCATCTCGCGCACGGCCGCGTCGTCGCTGTCGTCGGCACGCAGGTGCGCGGAATACAACTCGCGCCCGCCGAAGCACAGAAGCTGCGGCTGATTGAAGATCCGGCGCACGATTTTCACGCCGGCCACCATATCGTCCAGGTCGCGCGGATCTGACAAGTAGCCGGGATCGATGCACGGCGGCTGCCGCATATCGGGCGAATCGAGCCGGACTTCACCGCGGCTGCGCGGACGCAGCACGCACACATGGCATGAATAACCGTGGCCGAAGCGGATCTTGCGCATGTGGTCGTCGGCCATGCCCACCACGAAATGCAGTTGCAGGTCCGGTTCTGCCAGGTCGGGATGGCTGCGGATGAAGCCGCCGGCCTCGGCAAAGTTGGAACTCATCATGCCCGCGCGCTCGCGCCGGTAGCGCAGCATCTCGGACAGCAAGTGCATGGCACCGCTGAGCGACAGGCCAAACAGCTCCAGCGCGGGCACGCGCTTCTGCAGGATGACGTCGAGATGGTCCTGGAGGTTGCCGCCGACACCGGGCAGGTCGTGCACCACAGCAATACCGAGATCGCGCAGGTGCGCCGCGGGGCCGATGCCGGAGGCCATCAGCAGCTGCGGCGAGCCGAAGGTGCCAGCCGACACGATGACGTCCCGACGAGCGCGAAGCAGGTGCTGGCGGCCATTGCGCACAGCCAGCACGCCTACCGCATGCCTGCCCTCGAAGACAATACGCAGCACCTGCATGCCGGTCAGCACGTGCAGGCCGGCACGTCCGCCGTTACAGGCCTTGTCGCGTGCATTGCCGCCATGCAGGTAAGCGCGCGCGGCGTTCCAGCGCTCGCCTTCGTGCTGCGTAACCTGGTACCAGCCGACGCCTTCCTGCTCCTCGCCGTTGAAATCGTCGTTGCGCGTGAAGCCGGCCTGCTGGGCGGCGTCGATGAAATGCTGGCCGAATGGATTGGGCGTGCGCAGGTCCGATACGTGGAGCGGGCCCGTGCCGCCATGCAGTGGATCCTCGTCGCTGCCGGCCACGCGCGCATTGCACTCGGCGCGGCGAAAGTACGGCAGCACATCGTCCCATGACCACCCGTCGCAGCCTGCGGCGGCCCACGCGTCGTAGTCGGCGGGGCGGCCGCGCGTGTAGATCATGGCGTTGATCGATGAGGAGCCACCGAGCCCGCGGCCCCGTGGCTGGAAGCCGCGCCTGCCGTTCAGTCCGGGCTGCGGCACGGTTTCATAGGCGTAGTTGCGGGCCCCGCCGCGCGGCAGCATGGCGCCGATGCCCGCGGGTGTGCGCACCAGCACATGGTGGTCGTGATGGCCCGCCTCGACCAGCGCGATACTGTCGCTGCCGCTGTCAGCGAGGCGCCCGGCCAGCGCACACCCCGCCGAACCCGCGCCGACAACGACATAGTCATACGTGGTTTCCATCAGTCTCCCCGCGTGTCCGGAGAGGGCGGCGGGGCGTATGCCCTCTGCCCGCCCACCCGGAAGGATGGCAGCCTGAAAACCAGTGTAGGCGCTGCCGCCGCGTGAAGTGAAGGGCGGAGGAAGCGCGCGTGGCTGGGTTACCGGGCGCGCGGCACCGTCAGGAGAGCAGCATCGGCCGGCCCAGCATGCGCGACAGCACGGCTTCCGGCGAGTGGGTGTGGTCGGAGATCGCCTTCGGGTCCAGGTAGATGGTCTGCTCCATCATCGCGCGGCCGCGCATGGCGGCGTGCAGTAACTGGTCGCTGAAAACAATCCAGGTCGAACCCGGCGGAAAGTGGAATTCCTGCTGCGGCACGCTGGCCTGGTAGTCCAGGTCGGCCTTGGCCAGGTCGTGCAGTTGCAGCATGCGGTGGTCGTATTCCGAACGCGTGCGCTTGGTGATGTGCAGCAGCTTCATCAGCGCCGCCTGCCCCGGCCACATGCCGTGGGTCTTCGGCACGAAGCGTTGCGCAAAATCGGCAAACGGCTCGCCCACGCGCCACACGCGCGGCGCTTCGGGGTCGATGTTGTGGAACACGCGCAGCAGGCGCTTGCCCAGCAGCGGGTTCGACGGGAAGGAATCGACGTGCAGGCGCGTGTCGTCCTTGCGCCAGCTCACGGCGCGGCCGGCGATCTGGCTCGGGCGCAGCGACGTGCCCGCGCGCGTCATGTACGGGGCGTACTCCGGGAACAGCGACAGCACCAGCTTTTCGCTGAAATCGGCGTAGCGGCGGATCAGGCGGTACAGATCGGCGCGATCCTGCTCGCTGCCCTGCGCCCCACGCACCGCGGTGTCGCCCGCGCGCAGGTTGATGTTCTTGGATTTGCCGTCCGAATAGCGGCTGTCGAGGAAGCGCTCCTCGCCCGGCTCGAAACGGAAGTGCAGATCGGGGAAATAGAGCACCGCGCCCTGCTCCAGCTGGCGGCGCAGGTCCGCTTTGGTTGCGCCATCCACCTCCGGCGACCAGTCGGTGTACGGCTGCGGGCGGATCAGGTCGAGTTTGGCTGAGGAAGTGGAGGCGGAAGCGGATGGCATGGGCGTTCTCGGTTTGCCGGATAGCCGGATTTTACGCGCTATTTCTGGTGACTAATTGATCACAGTCATAGCGGCCGCAAAGCGCCCAACAAAAAACCCCGCCGACCATTGGCCGGCGGGGTTTCATGCCAGAAAGGCGAATGCTTACAGACCAGCCGCTGCGCGCAGGATCGCAGCCTTGTCCGTCGCTTCCCACGAGAATTCCGGCTCTTCGCGGCCAAAGTGGCCGTAAGCGGCAGTCTTCTCGTAGATCGGGCGCAGCAGGTCGAGCATCTGCACGATGCCCTTCGGACGCAGGTCGAAGTGTTCCTGGACCAGTTCGGCGATCTTCGCGTCGGAAATCTTGCCCGTGCCTTCGGTGTAGACCGTCACGTTGATCGGACGCGCCACGCCGATGGCATAGCTCACCTGCACCTGGCACTGGCGCGCGAGGCCCGCGGCCACGACGTTCTTGGCAACGTAGCGCGCGGCGTAGGCGGCCGAACGGTCGACCTTCGACGGGTCCTTGCCCGAGAACGCACCGCCGCCGTGCGGCGAAGCGCCACCGTACGTGTCGACGATGATCTTGCGGCCGGTCAAGCCGCAATCGCCCTGCGGGCCGCCGATGACGAAGCGACCGGTCGGGTTGACCAGGTACTTGGTGTCCTTGAGCATCTCGGGCGGCAGCACCGGCTTGATGATCTCCTCGATCACCGCTTCGCGGATCTGGGCCTGGGTGATGTCCGGCGCATGCTGGGTCGACAGCACGACGGTGTCGACACTGTGCGGACGGCCGTCGACATAACGGACGGTGACCTGCGACTTGGCGTCCGGGCGCAGCCACGGCAGACGGCCATCGCGGCGCAGCTGCGACTGGCGCTCGACCAGACGGTGCGAGTAGTAGATCGGGAACGGCATCAGTTCCGGGGTCTCGTCGCAGGCGTAGCCGAACATCAGGCCCTGATCGCCGGCACCCTGGTTCAGGTAGTCGTCCGAGGCGCGGTCCACGCCCTGGGCGATGTCGGGCGACTGCTTGTCATAGGCGACCAGCACCGCGCAACCCTTGTAGTCGATGCCGTACTCGGTGTTGTCGTAGCCGATGCGCTTGATCGTGTCGCGCGCGACCTGGATGTAGTCGACGTTGGCCGTGGTGGTGATTTCCCCGGCCAGCACGACCAGCCCGGTGTTGCAGAGCGTCTCGGCAGCCACACGCGCGTACTTGTCCTGCGCCAGGATGGCATCGAGGACGGCGTCGGAAATCTGGTCTGCGACCTTGTCGGGATGGCCTTCGGAGACGGACTCCGAAGTGAAAAGGAAGTCGTTTGCCACGAACTTGTTCTCCAGGTTGGCTATTGCGTGCCACCCTGTCGGGTCATGGCGGCGACGCTTTAGCGGTATTTTCAGGCCGCTCGGTTAGAGCGGTATCGCCCCGCAAGTTGTCAGTTAACTCGGCGATACACGCTATTATACGCGCCTGCCGGCACAATGCAGCCTGTGGCCCAAGGGCCACCGTGCGCCGGCGCACGCCGATCCGATCCATGGTTAGCGGCAGGAATCCTACGGATCCTTAGCCCTGAACGACGGCTTGCTCCAGCATTGATGACCCTTTCCACAAGGGACCCGACATCCACCGCCACGCAATGACTTTCCTGTTCTGGCTGATCTCCCGCTTGCCGCTGCGCCTGCTCCAGGCCGTGGGCGGTGCGCTCGGACTGCTGGCAGCGCGTGTGCCGGGGCGTTATGGACGTCGGCTGCGAGAGAACTTCCTGCTCGCGTTCCCGGACGCGACCGAACAGATGATTGCCGAAGCGGCCCGCTCGAGCGGCCGGATGATCCTGGAAATGCCGTACTTCTGGAGCCGAAAGACCATCGCCGCGCGCCTGTACGGCTTTGACGATTACCTGTGGCCGGAACTGGAAAAGCTTCAGGCCCGCGGCAACGGCATCATCATCCTGACGCCTCACCTGGGCTGCTTCGAGGTGCTGCCGCAATCGCATGCGCTCTTGCGCCCCGTTACCGCCCTGTTCAAGCCGCCGCACCAGGCGTGGCTGCGCGACTGGATCGAACGCATGCGCACCCGGCCCAATTTGGCAATGGCGCCGGCAACGCCGCGCGGCGTGCGCATGCTGGTGAAAGCGCTCAAGCGGGGCCAGGCTGTCGGCATCCTTCCTGACCAGGTACCGAGCGGCGGCGAAGGCAACTGGGCGCCGTTCTTCGGCAAACCCGCCTATACCATGGCGCTGGTCCACCGCCTGCAGCAACTGACCAGAGCGCCGGTTGTCGCCATCTTCGGCGAACGGCTCCCTCGCGGCGCTGGCTACCGCGGCCATCTGTGCGTCATCAACGATGGCGGCATGTTGCCCGAAGACCCGGCCGAAGCTGCCGCCATCATCAACCGGACCATAGAGGCACTCGTGGCCATCGCGCCCACGCAGTACCTCTGGGGCTATCACCGCTACAAGACTCCGTCCGGCGTGCAGGACCCCGATCGGGGCACGCTGGCGGCTACCGAATCCTCCCGCTCATGAGCCGTATCTTTACCTGGCTCGGCATCGGTCTGCTGACCGTGCTGGGCAAGCTGCCCTACCCGTTCGTCGCCCGTTTCGGCGAGGGGCTGGGCAGCCTGCTATATCTCTTTCCGAGCAGCCGGCGCCGGATCGTGCAGGCCAACCTGCGCGCCAGCTTTCCCGACAAGACCGAAGCCGAGATCGACACGCTGTCGCGTGATTCCTTCCGCACCGTGTTCCGCAGCTTTGCCGAGCGCGGCATCTTCTGGACCGGAAGCGAGGCACAGATGCGCCGCTGGGTGCAGATCGACGACCAGGCGGATCTGGTCGCGCTCGACGGTACACCCCACATCCTGGTCACGCTCCACCTGTCCGGCGTGGAAGCCGGTGCGATCCGCCTGACCATCCACCTGCGGGACCACGTCGGTCGTTCGGGTGCATCGCTGTACACCGCGCAGAAGAACACGCTGTTCGACGGGTTCCTCAAGCACGCACGGGGCCGCTTTGGCGCGAAGATGATCTCGCGCAACGACAGCGCGCGCGACATCCTGCGCTGCCTGAAGAAAGGCGAAGCACTGCAGCTCATCGCCGACATGGACTTCGGCGAGCGCGATTCGGAGTATGTGCCGTTCTTCGGCGTGCAGGCGCTGACGCTGACCTCGGTGTCGCGCCTGGCGCGGATGACGGGCGCCAAGGTCGTGCCGGTCTACACGGAGATGCTGCCCGACTACCAGGGCTACGTGCTTCGCATCTTGCCGGCCTGGGACAACTACCCCGGCGACAGCGTGACGGAGGACACGCGCCGCATGAACGCGTTCTTTGAAGACTGCATCCGCCCGCGCGTGGCCGAGTACTACTGGGTGCACAAGCGCTTCAAGAACCGCCCGCCCGGCGAACCGTCCATCTACTGACTACCGCCGGCAGGTCCGGCCCTGCGCGGCTACAATTCGCACCATGAAACTCCAGTTCACCAAGATGCACGGTGCCGGCAACGACTTCGTCGTGCTCGACGGCATCCACCAGAAGCTCGACCTGACCACCGAACAGTGGCGTGCGCTTGCCAGCCGGCATTTCGGCGTCGGCGCCGACCAGATGCTGATCGTGGAAAAGCCCACGCGCGAGGACGTGGATTTCCGCTACCGCATCTTCAATGCCGATGGCAGCGAGGTCGAGCACTGCGGCAATGGCGCGCGCTGCTTCGTGCGCTTCGTCACCGACAAGGGCATGACCGACAAGCGCTCGGTGCGCGTGGAGGTCATGAACGGCGTGATCACGCTGACACTGCAGGACGACGGCCAGGTCACCGTGGACATGGGCGCGCCCGAACTGGAACCGGCTCGCGTGCCGTTCCGCCCGGATGGCCTGCCAGTCCGCACGCAAGGTGAAGACATCGCCTACGGGTTGGAAATCAACGGCCGCACGGCGTGGATTTCCCCGGTGTCGATGGGCAATCCGCACGCAGTGCAGGTGGTGGACGATGTCGAGAACTTCCCGGTACTGCAGGACGGTCCGTTGATCGAACATCACGCGACGTTCCCGAACCGCGTGAACGCCGGCTTCCTGCAAGTGGTGGACCGCCATACCGCGCGCCTGCGCGTGTTCGAACGCGGCGCCGGCGAGACGCTGGCCTGCGGCACGGGCGCTTGCGCGGCCGTCGTAGCCGGCATTCGCCGCGGCCTGCTGGATTCCCCGGTCAAGGTCCACACGCACGGTGGCGACCTGAACATTGCCTGGGACGGCGGCGCCGAACCCGTGCGCATGACCGGTCCGGCTACCACCGTGTTCGAAGGCACCATTGACCTCGCCGCCCTGCCGGCCTGACTATAGGGGCCTGTGCGCCCCGCTTCGCATCCTCGTGTCCCGACTGCGGCGGGGTTCCCCGAACGTTCCGCGCGGTGCCCTGCCGCCGGACGCACCGATGGATCACCCATGCCGCTGGACGATTACCGCATCACCTCGGGCAAGCGCTTCAACCTCGCCAGCTTCGACCCGGGCAGCAAGCCCATGTCGCAAGGCGACAAAGAGACCGATCTCGCTTGCATCACGCGGCTGAGCGATGCCCTCGACGCTCAGCAAGACATCTTCTATGCCGAACACCGGCGCAAGATCCTCGTCGTCCTGCAAGGCATGGACACCAGCGGCAAGGACGGCACCGTACGTTCGGTGTTCCGCAGCTTCGATCCGCTAGGCATCCGCGTGGTGAGCTTCAAGGCGCCCACGCCCGACGAACTCGCGCGCGACTACCTGTGGCGCGTACACGTGCAGGTGCCCCGGGCTGGGGAGATCGTGCTGTTCAACCGCAGCCACTACGAAGACGTGCTGATCACGCGCGTGCACGACTGGATCGATACGCAGGAATGCGAGCGCCGCTACAAGCAGATACGCGCGTTCGAGACACTGCTGACCGAGACCGGCACCACCATCGTCAAGTGCTTCCTGCATATCTCGAAGGACGAACAAAAGGCGCGCCTCGAAGCACGCCTGGCCGACCCGAACAAGCACTGGAAATTCGACCCGACCGACCTGGCCGAGCGCAAGCACTGGAAGGCTTACATGGATGCCTATGAATCGGCCATTGCGGCCACGAGCACCCCGGAATGCCCGTGGTACATCGTGCCGGCCGATTCCAAGACCCATCGTAACCTGATGGTGGCCGAGATTCTCGCCGAGGTATTCCGCCAGCTCAAGCCGGCCTACCCGCCGGCGCGGGCCGACCTGGCGGGGATCAAGGTCGAGTAGCGCGCCGCATGACTCGAGCGCCGCATTACTCGCGGTCGCCGTTGCCGCGATGCACGTCGTGCGTGACGAACGGGCGTTCGGGGCTCGGCATGGCCAGCCAGTGCGGGTGGCGCAGCGTGTCGCGGATATCGTCCAGACCGCTGGACCAGTGTTCGTTCATGGCCAGGAGCCCAAACTGGTAGTCCTTTGCGCTGTTCTCGAACGACTTGTCGCGGTAGATAAGCTGAATCACGTTGCGGCGCGCATCACAGGCATGCTCGGCGGCGCGGCGGTACCAGTCGCTGTCGCGCTTTGACGCGGGCACCAGCGCCATCACTTCGCTGAGCATGCGGCGGTAGTTCTGCTGCTCGCGCATGTAGTCGGTGATGGTGCGGGTGCGGCTGGAATACTGGATATCCTTCTGGCGCTCGGCTACCTCGCTCAAGTCATGCGGCAGCTTGCCGCGCGCGCTCCACAGGTCGACCTGAAAGATCAATGCGTCGCGGCGCGGCTGCGCGGTAAGCACCTCGGCCAGCGGCGTGTTGGACACCAGGCCGCCGTCCCAGTAGTACTCGCCATCGATCTCCACGGCCGGGAAGCCCGGCGGCAACGCGCCCGACGCCATGAAATGCTCGGGCCGCAGCGTGTCGCGCGTGTTGTCGAAATAGGCGAAGTTGCCAGTGCGGATATTGACCGCGCCGACCGACACGCGCATTTCCTTGGGCCGGTTGATCAGGTCGAAGTCGGCGAAGCGTTCGAGCGTGGCCTTGAGCGGCGTGGTGTCGTAGTAGCTCGCTCGCGTAGGGTCGGTGTAGCGCGTCACCAGTTCCAGCCAGTTGCGCGGCATGAAGAAGCCGCGCTGGCCTTCGAACATCGCGCGCGCCGCGTGCATGCCGTCGAACCAGACGCGCAACGGCTCCGGCCAGGTATCCGCGCTGTCGAACATCGACGACTGCGACAGGCTCGGCAGCCACGGCTGCGCGCAGATGTAGTCCCAGAACGCGCGTAGCTGCTCGACGCGCCGCTCGGGCGGGTTGCCGGCAATGATCGCCGCATTCAGCGCGCCGATCGAGATGCCCGCGACCCAGTTCGGATAGATGCCGCCTTCGGCGAGCCCCTGGTAGACGCCCGCCTGATAGGCGCCGAGCGCGCCGCCGCCCTGCAGCACCAGCGCGCGCACGGCATAGGCCTCGTGTGCCGGCCGACCGGGTTCAGGACCCTTGGGCAGGTCTTCCGCCGGCCCGCATGGGTCTACCGAAGTCGCCTTGCGCTTGCGCACTGGCTTTGCGCGCCGCGCCGCCGTTTCCTGGGATTCCTGTCGCTCTTTGCCCGCCACGCCTTGCTCCTTCACAGATGGTGAATCCTGCCTTGGGCGCGGCACGCCGGCAGCCACCTCCGGTCAGCCGCGCGCCACAGTGCCGGTCAGACGCCGTAGCGCTGGCGATAGGCGGCCACAGCCTCGCGCGAGGCCGACAGCGAGGGATTGTTGGACGCGTCCAGATAGGCCAGCAGATCCTTCAGGCTGGCAATGGCGATCACGGGCACGCCGTATTCGCGCTGCACGTCCTGCACGGCCGAATGGGTGCCGATCTGGTCGGCGGTACCGCTCTTTTCCATGCGGTCCAGCGCGATCAGCACGGCGGCCGGTTCGGCGCCGGCCGCCCGGATCAGCTGCATCGATTCGCGCACCGAAGTGCCGGCGGAGATCACATCGTCGATGATGACGACCTTGCCCTGGAGCTTTGCCCCGACCAGCGTACCGCCCTCGCCATGGTCCTTGGCTTCCTTGCGGTTATAGGCGAAGCCGACGTCACGTCCCATGCCCGCCAGCGCCACTGCGGTGGCAGACGCGAGCGTGATGCCCTTGTAGGCCGGCCCGAACAGCACGTCGAACTGCACGCCCGAGGCCAGCAGGGTTTTCGCATAGAATTGCGCCACCTGGCCGAGCATGGCGCCCTGGTTGAACAGGCCGGCATTGAAGAAGTACGGCGACTTGCGGCCCGCCTTGGTGACGAATTCGCCAAAGGACAGCACGCCGGCGTCCAGCGCGAAGCGGATAAAGGTCTGGCTGAGATCCGGCTGGCCCGCCTGCTGCGTGGTCGAAGTCGTCGTCTGCTGCGTCATGCTCTTCTCTCTGAATTCAAAAATTTTCCCGCATGTTACGGATTATCAGCGCCAACCTCAACGGCATCCGCTCCGCTTCCAAGAAGGGCTTTTTCGAGTGGATGGGCAAGCAGGACGCGGACATGGTCTGCGTGCAGGAACTCAAGGCCCAGGCCGCCGACATGACCGAAGCGTTCTTGGCGCCACATGGCTACCACGGCTACTTCCACTACGCCGAGAAGAAGGGATACAGCGGTGTCGGCCTCTACACACGCCACAAGCCGGAGCGCGTGATCACGGGCTTTGGCAACCCTGAGTTCGACAGTGAAGGCCGTTACGTGGAGGTGCAGTATCCGCACCTCGCGGTGATCTCGGTCTATGTTCCGTCGGGCTCAAGCTCGGAGGAGCGCCAGCAGGCAAAGTTCCGCTTCATGGAGGCGTTCCTGCCTCACCTGTTGCAACTGAAGGCCAGTGGGCGTGAGATCGTGCTGTGCGGCGACGTGAACATCGCGCACAAGGAAATCGATATCAAGAACTGGAAGGGCAACCTGAAGAACTCGGGCTTCCTGCCGGAAGAACGGGCCTGGATCGGTCAGTTGTTCGACATGCACGGCTACGTGGACGTGTTCCGCCAGCTGGATCCCCGCCCCGAGCAATACACATGGTGGAGCAACCGCGGCCAGGCCTATGCCAAGAACGTCGGGTGGCGCATCGATTACCACCTGGCCACGCCGAAGATTGCCGGAACGGCGCATGTCTGCTCGATCTACAAGGATGAGAAGTTCAGCGACCACGCGCCGCTGTCGATCGATTACAACTATCCTCTGTGACGGGTCAGGGCGGTCATGCCGCCCTGACTTCCTCTAGCAGTTCCGGGGGGCGGTCCAGCAAGCCACTAACCCTGCCAAATCACAAGAATCCAATCGGTACAAACCCCTGCGACCCGCCCCCATCCCCGTTACAATGCAGGTTCGCCCCTGCGCCCGGCAGGGACGTTTCGCATTCCCCGCATCTCTAGAGCGAGTCCGCCATGGTTTTCAAAGTGTTCGTCGATGGTCAGGAAGGCACCACCGGTCTCCGGCTGCTTGACTATCTCTCTGGTCGTTCCGACGTCGAATTGCTGCGCATTGCTGATGACAAGCGCAAGGACCCGGCCGAGCGTGCACGCTTCCTGAATGCCGCAGACGTCGCTTTCCTGTGCCTGCCGGACGTGGCCTCGCGCGAGGCCGTGTCGCTGGTGACCAACCCGAATACCTGCGTGATCGACGCCAGCACCGCGTTCCGCACGTCAGACAGCTGGGCCTATGGCCTGCCGGAACTGGTGCGCGGCCAGCGCGAAAAGATCCGCGCGAGCAAGCGCATCGCTGTGCCGGGCTGCCATGCCAGCGCCTTCGTGCTGGCGGTGCGTCCGCTGATCGATGCCGGCGTGCTGCCGCGCGACTACCCGGTCTCGGCGTTCTCGCTGACCGGCTACAGCGGCGGCGGCAAGAAGATGATTGCCGACTTCGAAGCCGGCGGTAATCCGAAGCTGCAAAGCCCGCGCCCGTACGCGCTTGGCCTGGCGCACAAGCACCTGCCCGAAATGCGCGTGCAGGCCGGCCTGGCGGCGGAGCCTATCTTCAACCCGATCGTCGGCAACTTCTTCAAGGGCCTGGCCGTGACGGTGCCGGTCTATGCTGACCGCCTCGCGCGCAAGGTCAGCCCCGAGCAGATCGTCGACATCTACCGCGAGCACTATGAAGGCGAGCAGTTCGTGCGCGTGCTGCCGTACAACAGCGACGACAACCTCGACGATGGTTTCCTCGACGTGCAGGCCAACAACGACACCAACCGTGTCGACCTGTTCGTGTTCGGCACGCCCGATCGCCTGAATCTGGTCGCGCGCCTGGACAACCTGGGCAAGGGCGCGGCCGGCGCGGCAGTGCAATGCATGAACGTGCATGTCGGCGCCGACGAGGCGACCGGGCTGCAGGCCTGAGCGTTTCAAGGTCTCAAGTAAAAAAGCCGGCATTGCCGGCTTTTTTACTTTCTGCGGGATCATCAGCGTTTGAGCGGCCGCTGCCGGTCGTCGTCGCCGGCATCGACGGGTGCATCGCCAAGGTTGGCCATATTGGCGCGATACGGCGGCAGGCGGTCCACCGTGGTGTTGATGGCGCGCGCGTAGAGCGGCAGCACCTCGGGCATGTGCTTCTCGAGATCGGCAATTCGGGTACGCCCCGACGGGTGCGTGGACAGGAAATCCGCGCCCGACTGCGTGACCTTGGCCATCTTCTGCCACAGCGTCACGGCAGCGCGCGGGTCGTAGCCGGCGCGCGCGGCAATGTCCATGCCGATCAGGTCGGCCTCGCTTTCATCCGCACGCGAAAAGCGCAGCGTCAGCAGATGCGCGCCCGTGCCCAGCGCCATATTGCCGAGGTTGCCGAAGCCGAACAGCTGCGACACGACATTGGCGCCAAGGTTGGTAATCTCCGACTTGGCCGCGCGCTCGCGCGCATGCTCCTGCAGCGCGTGTGCGATCTCGTGGCCCATGGCCATGGCGATCTCATCGTCGGTCAGCTTGAGCTGTTCGAGCAGGCCCGTGTAGAACGCGATCTTGCCGCCCGGCATGCAGAACGCATTGACCTGCTTCGAGCCAATCAGGTTGATTTCCCACTGCCACTGGCGCGCGCGTTCGTTCCAGCGCGTGGTCTCCGGCAGCAGCCGCTTGCCGATAGCACGCAGGCGCTGCAGCTGCGCATTGCTGTCGCCAGCGAGCGCATGCTTGGCGATCGCTTCTTGCTTGATCTGCTCGTACTCCTGCGCGGCCTGCTGCTCGATCACCTCGACCGGTACGATGTTTTTCACCGCCGATCCGCCACGCTGCAAGCGGATGCCATCCTCCTGTCCGGGATCCTGCTGGGCCAGTGCCAACGGCGCCATGCTCATCGCCGCGCCCATGGACAACGCACAGGCCATGCGGGACAGGACAGGACGCGGAACACCTGGCAGGTGGCGGGACATGTTCGGTTCCTTGGGGGCAGTAGGGAAAGCCGGGAGCAGTCTTGGACAGAGGGGGCAAACGGGTGATGCAATAATACACGGCGCCTGCGCAGCCGCGCGGCGCCATCCGCCCACGCCATCCATGAATTTCCAGGACTATCTCGACATCTTCCGAAACCGCCGCATCGGCGCCATGCTGGCGCTGGGCTTCGCCTCAGGACTGCCGCTGGCGCTCACGTCCGGCACGCTGCAGGCCTGGATGACGGTCGAAGGGCTCGATATCAAAACCATCGGCTTCTTCTCGCTGGTGGGCCAGGCCTACATCTTCAAATTCCTGTGGGCGCCTCTGATGGACCGCTACACGCCGCCGCTGATGGGCCGGCGCAAGGGCTGGCTGCTGGTCACGCAGATCGGGCTCGTGATCGGCATTGGCGCGATGGCATTCTGCCCGCCGCGCGAAGCGCTGTGGACGCTGGCGGCGCTGGCTACGCTCGTGGCGTTCCTGTCGGCCTCGCAGGACATCGTGTTCGATGCCTACAGCACCGACGTGCTGCGCCCGGCCGAACGCGGCGCCGGCGCGGCCGTCAAGGTGCTCGGCTACCGGCTGGCGATGCTGGTCTCGGGCGGTCTAGCGCTTTGGCTGGCAGACCGCGTGATGGGCTGGCCGCAGATGTACCTGCTGATGGCCGCGCTGATGGGCGTCGGCATGGTCACGCTGCTGTGGGCGCCCGAGCCCGACGTGCCCGCGCGTGCGCCGCGCTCCCTCGAAGAAGCCATCGTCGGCCCCCTGCGCGACTTCTTCTCGCGCCCCGGCGCATGGTGGCTGTTGCTGCTGATCGTGCTGTACAAGCTTGGCGACGCGTTCGCCGGCAGCCTCTCCACGACGTTCCTGATCCGCGGTGTCGGCTTTTCCGCCGGCGAAGTCGGCATCGTCAACAAGACGCTCGGACTGGCCGCGACCATCGTCGGCGCGCTGTTCGGCGGCACGCTGATGGTGCGGCTCGGGCTGTATCGTTCCCTGATGCTGTTCGGCCTGCTGCAGGCCATATCCAACCTCGGCTACTGGATCCTGTCGGTGACGCCGCCGCACCTGTGGTCGATGGGCGCCACCATCGCGGTCGAAAACCTCTGCGGCGGCATGGGCACGGCGGCGTTCGTCGCGCTGCTGATGACGCTGTGCAACCGCTCATTCTCGGCCACGCAGTACGCGCTGCTGTCGGCGCTGGCGTCGGTGGGCCGCGTCTACGTCGGACCGACCTCCGGCTATATGGTCGAAGCCTGGGGCTGGGCGCCCTTCTACCTGGGCACGGTGCTGGTGGCATTGCCCGGCGTGCTGCTGCTCTGGGCCATGCGCCACACCGTCCATCGCTACGAAGCCCAGGCGCGCGAAGCGATTGCCTGATCGGCGTAGCCGGCAGCCTTATTCCTTGTAGTAGACGATCTGGTGCGACGTGGCGAGCAACTCGCCACCCGCGCTCCAGACCTGCGCGCTTTGATCGAAAAAGCCCTGCCGGAACACCTGCGCCTGGGCGCTGCACAGCACGTGGCTGTCGCCGAGCGCGGCCAGCGTGGCAGCATCGGCATGGAAATAGGTGGTCAGCGACACTGTGCCCGCTGGCACGAAGCCAGCGCGCTTGAGGAAGATGCGCGGATAGAAGCTGTCGCACCACGCCGCCACGGCAGCGAAGTCTGGTGTGCGCGCCGGTTCGTCGCGCAGCCAGAACTGAGTGAGGCTGTCAGGATGCTCCGTGCCCGGCTCCGTCGTCGGCTTGGCGCCGCGGAACGGACGCATGTCATAGGACTTGAGCCAGCGCACCGGCGCAAAACCCGCCATCGGCGGAACTTCGTGTGCGGGCGGTGCCTCTGGTCGCGAGGCTTCCCCGCAAGCCCAGGTCTCGCGCCGCACGGAAAACACCGCGGTCGCCGTGGTCGCCACCGCATCGCCCTGCCGCAACGCGATCTGCCAGTGCTGGGTCGAGCGATTCGTACGCGTCGGACGCGCTTCGATCTCGAACGGCCCTTCGGCAATCGGGCCGGCGAAGTTGACCGTCAGCGCAAGCGGATCGCCAAGCCGCTCCGGATGCCGCAGGGCCGCCTGCAGCAGTGTGGCCGCCGTGATGCCTCCAAACGGCCCGATCATGTTCCAGTAGGCCGGCGTAGTACGGCCCAGATAGCAGTGTTCGCCTGCGCGCTCGAGCACAAGCGCATCGTCGAAGGGATGAAGCAGCGTGCCGGCGGCGGTGGCGGCGTTGACAGTCTGGGGCGCGGTGGTCATAGCAAATAGCACGGTCGTTCGATTACCCTGCCTACATTAGCCGTAGTCAGGGTTCGCGTCAATGCATATCCGCGTCAGCCTCGGGCACGCGTTCGCAGCGGCACGCTCCAGCCGAGCTGGTTCGCGATCACGCCAAGCAGCACCAACGCCATGCCGGCGAGCTGCAGCGGCCCAAGCACCACATCGAACACCGCCACATCAATGACGATCGCGACCAGTGGGTAGATGAACGACAGCGTCGCGATCGACACCACACTCAGCCGCTGGAACGCGCCATACAGCAGCGTGTACATCACGCCCGTGTGGATCAACCCGAGCGCGAGCAGCGCGCCCCATGCCTGCCCCGTCAAGGTGCCCACTGCCGGATGCGCCAGCGGTGCCAGCATCAGCACGCCGATCACCATCTGCAGCCCTGCGATCTGGCCCGGCGGAATGCCCTGCAGCCGCCGCGTCGCCATGGTGGTGATCGCATACAACAGCGCCGCCAGCATGGCCAGCCCGATACCAGCCAGCATCGCCGTCCCCTGCGCGCCGTGCTCCAGCCCCGTGATCAGCATCACGCCAGCAAATGCCAGCAGCAGCCATGGCAACCGGCCGAAGGGAAACGGCTCGCGCTGGAACACCGCAGTCAGGATCAGCAGGAAGAACGGCTGCGTGTGATAGACCACGGTCGCGATCGAGATCCCGCTATACGCATAGGCCGAAAACAGGCACAGCCAGTTGAGGATCAGAGTGACGCCGCCCAGCGCGAGCCAGCCCATGCGCGCGTTGTCCATGCGCACCCAGCCGCGCTGCAGCGTCAGCACGCTCAGCAGCGACGCGCCGCCGAGCAAGCAGCGGAAGAACACCACGTCGATGGTCGGCTGGCCGCTGGTGACGACGAACCAGCCGATGGTGCCCGACAACGCCATCGCGGCGACCATGCGCCACGTACCGCCTGTGCCTGCTTGTTGATTGCCCATGAAGTGCTCCGCAGAATCTTTGCGTGCATTGTTCCATCATGATCAGAGATCAACAATCCCGCAAGAACTCAATTAGTATTTGACTCTAAGTCAAAGAATGGGGAGACCCGGATGCAGGCTGCGCCACTCAATGCCATGGCCGTGTTCGCGCGCGTGGTGGAATGCGGCAGCTTCTCCGCCGCCGCGCAGGATCTCGGCATGACGCCTTCGGCGGTCAGCCGGCATGTATCGCGGCTCGAAGCCACGCTTGGTGCCAGCCTGCTGCAGAGGACCACACGGGCTTTTGCGCTGACTGAACTTGGCCATGCCGTCTACGCGGCCAGCGCCCGCATGTCGGCAGCCGCGCGCGAAGTCACCGCACTTGGCACCGACCATACCGGCGAGCCGCATGGCGTACTGCGCGTCAGCGCGTCGGTCGTATTCGGCCAGGCGTGGCTGGCACCCCGCCTTCCCGCGCTGCTGGAGCGCTATCCGGCCCTGGAACTCCAGCTGACGCTGGTTGATCGCATGGTCGATCTGGTAGAGGAAGGACTCGACGTCGCGATCCGCATCGCGCGCGAACTGCCGCCTGGGCTGGTGGCGCGGCCGTTACGCCCGGTGCGCTACCAGCTCGTCGCCTCGCCGGGATGGTTGCGGCTACATGACGCACCAGCAAGCCCGGAAGAGCTGCCGCACACGCGCTGCGTGTACCTTGGGTATGGCGCGTTCGGCGAGCGTTGGTCGTTGCGGCACAAGACTTCGGGCGATGATGTCACCGTGCGCATTCCGCCACGCTTCACAGTCAACAACAGCATGGCCATCGTCGCGATGGTCGAGCGCGATGCCGGTATAGGCCTCGTGCCAGATTTCTCCGCAGCCGCGGGCCTCGCCGACGGCCGGCTGGTCACGGTGCTGGACGACTGGGACATCCTGGAGCCGTACATCGGTACGGCCTACGCCGTGTACACCCCGACGCGGCACGTGGCGCCCAAGGTGCGCGCGTTCGTCGACTATCTGGTGGCCACGACCGCCGAGCGCTGACCGCCCGGCGTTCGCGCGTCGCTCAGGCCGAGCAGACCCGGTACACCGCGAGGCTGCCGCGCCAGTTCACGCCCCAGTTCACGGTGATGCCTTCGTGCATGACCACGCGGTCGACAATGCGCAGGCCCACCTTGGGCGCCAGCGCCTCGAAATCGCTGATGGTCAGCACGCGCACGTTCGGCGTGTTGTACCACTGGTACGGCAGCGACTCCGACACCGGCATGCGGCCGCGGAACACCGACAGCCGATGCGGCCAGTAGCCGAAGTTCGGGAAGGAGACGATGCACTCGCGCCCCACGCGCAGCGTGTCGCGCAGCACCTGAGCGGTGTTGTGGATGGTCTGCAGCGTCTGCGACAGGATTACCGTATCGAAGCTCTTGTCCTCGAACAGCGCAAGACCGCCTTCCAGGTTCTGCTGGATGACATGCACGCCTTTCTGCGCGCACGCAAGCACGCCTTCGTCCTGGATCTCGATGCCATAGGCCTGCACGTCGAGCTCGTCCTGCAGCACGCGCAGCAGGCTGCCGTCGCCGCAGCCGAGGTCGAGCACGGTGGAATTAGGCTCGATCCAGCGAGCGATCGCGCGGAAGTCCGGACGCAGCGCGAGGATATTCGGATTGGCCAGGGCGTTCATGCGCCGATCTCCTCTGCAATGCGGTCGTAGTAAGCGCGCATCAGGTTGTGGTAGCGCGGATCGTCGAGCAGGAATGCATCGTGGCCGTGCGGGGCGTCAATCTCGGCGTACGAGACCGGGCGCTTGTTGTCGAGCAGCGCCTTGACCAGTTCGCGGCTGCGGTTCGGCGCAAAGCGCCAGTCGGTGGTAAAGCTCGCGACGAGGAAGCTCGCCTGCGTCTGCGCCATCGCGCGCGTGAGGTCGCCGCCATAGGCCAGTGCCGGGTCGAAATAGTCGAGCGCGCGCGTGATCAGCAGGTAGGTGTTCGCGTCGAAATACTCGGCAAACTTGTCGCCCTGGTAGCGCAGGTAGCTCTCGACCTGGAACTCGACATCGAACGAGAAGCGGATGTCCTCGGTCTTCAGCTCGCGGCCGAATTTCTCGGCCATGTCCTCGTCCGACAGGTAAGTGATATGGCCGATCATGCGGGCCACGCGCAGGCCGCGCTTTGGCTTCACGCCATGCGCGTAGTAGTTGCCGCCGTGAAAATCCGGGTCCGACAGGATCGAGCTGCGCGCGACCTCGTTGAACGCAATGTTCTGCGCCGAAAGCTTGGGGGTCGATGCGACCACGATGCAGTGGCGCAGCCGCTGCGGATACATCAGGCTCCAGGCCACCGCCTGCATGCCGCCCAGGCTGCCGCCCATCACCGCGGCGAACTGCGTGATGCCGAACACATCCGCCACCCGCGCCTGTGCGTTGACCCAGTCCTCGACGGTCACCACGGGAAACGCCGCACCATAAGGCTCGCCCGTGGCAGGGTTGGTGCTCATCGGGCCCGTGGACCCGAAACACGAACCCAGGTTGTTCACGCCGATGACGAAGAAGC
Source organism: Cupriavidus sp. C1SS-2L (assembly GCF_057073735.1). NCBI lineage: Bacteria > Pseudomonadati > Pseudomonadota > Betaproteobacteria > Burkholderiales > Burkholderiaceae > Cupriavidus > Cupriavidus sp. C1SS-2L. Next base: position 211,971 of record NZ_CP172708.1, on the reverse strand, counting down.
GGTTGGTGTCGAGCGGCTTGCCGGGACCGACCATGTTGTCCCACCAGCCCACGTCGCGCGGATCGTCCGCATAGACGCCCGCCACATGGTGCGACGCGTTCAGCGCGTGGCAGACCAGCACGGCATTGGAGCGGTCGGCGTTGAGCGTGCCGTAGGTCTCGACCATCAGGTCGTACCCGGCGATCGACGAGCCGTTGCGCAGCTTCAGCGGCTCCTGGAAATGCATACGCTGCGGCGTGACGACGCCGACGGAATCGTTCGGCAGCGTGAGCGCGGCAGGCGGCAAGGCGACATCTGTCATGGAATCGGCCCGCGCGAAGCAGGCATAAAAAAACCCGACCGGCAGTGCGTGTGAAGCGTCGCAGCCAAGTCGGGCATTCGCGGTGTTCCGCGTGCCGGCGTGAACCCCGATCCTGCCTGGGGGCGCCGACCCAACCTCTTTAGCCGCATTTATATTCGCAGACGGAGGATCGTGGGACCATCCGGCTGCCGCGCGCCCGCAAGCCAGTCATCAAATCGGCGCGACGGCTTATTATAGTGCAATCCGCCGACCGCGCCGCATCGGGCGTTCATCCGCCATCCGCAAGCCACGTCGGCGCCGCCGAATCGCCATGCACAAGCCGAACATCCTGGTCATCGAAGATGAATCCGCCATTGCCGACACGATCGACTATGCGCTGTCCACCGACGGCATGGCCGTGGAGCGCTGCGCGCTCGGTGGCGATGCCCTGGAGCGGCTGCGCACGCAGGCATTCGACCTGGTGATCCTTGATGTCGGCCTGCCCGACCTGAGCGGCTTCGAGGTCTGCCGTACCCTGCGCACGTTCACCGATGTGCCGGTCATCTTCCTGACCGCGCGGCATGATGAGATCGACCGCGTGGTCGGCCTGGAGATCGGCGCGGACGACTATGTGGTGAAGCCCTTCTCGCCGCGCGAGCTGGCCGCGCGCGTGCGCGTGATCCTGCGGCGCACGGCGCGCCAGCCCGTTGCGGAACCCGCGAGCCAGAGCGTATTCACGGTGGACAACGACGGCGCACGCGTGGCCTTCCACGGCCACTGGCTCGAACTCACGCGCTACGAGTACCGCATGCTCGCGCTGATGCTGCGCCACCCTGGCCGCATCTATTCGCGCGCGCAGCTCATGGACGAGGTCTGGCACGACGCGCCGGACACGATCGACCGCACCGTCGATACCCACATCAAGACCGTGCGCGCCAAGCTGCGCGCACTCGATGCCGCCAGCGACCCGATCCGCACGCACCGCGGCATGGGCTACTCCATCGAACCATGACGGTCGACCGGGCCTGAACATGCATATCGGGCTTCGCATCTTTTTCGGCTTCTTCGTGATCGTCGGGCTGGCCGCTTTCCTCACGCTGCGCGTCTTTGTGCAGGAGGTAAAGCCCGGCGTCCGGCAGGCCATGGAGGACACGCTCGTCGATACCGCCAATGTGCTGGCAGCCTTGGCGGCGGACGACATGAAGCACGGTCGGATCAACGAAGGCGCCTTCGCCCAGCGGCTGGCGCGGCTGCAGGACACGCCCGTCGATGCAAGCGTCTGGGGCCTGCGCAAGCAGTCGGTCGGCTACCGCATCTACGTCACCGACACGCATGGCATCGTCCGTTTCGACACCAGCGGCAGCGCGGTCGGCGCCGACTATTCGCGCTGGAACGACGTCTACCTGACGCTGCAGGGCAAGTACGGCGCGCGCAGCACGCGCGCCAATCCCGATGACGAGAACAGCACGGTCATGCACGTCGCCGCGCCGATTCGCGATCCCGACAATGGCCAGACCATCGGCGTGCTGACCGTCGCCAAGCCGAATCTCGCGATGGCGCCGTTCATCGAGCGCAGCCAGCGCAAGATCCTGCTGTACGGTCTGCTGCTGATGGGCGTCGCGTTCGCGGTTGGCCTGGTCTGCACGCTGTGGCTGGTGTTCGGGCTGCGCCGGCTGCAGCGCTACGCGCGCACCGTGGCAGCCGGCGAGCGCGCGGAAATGCCGCTGCACGGCGCGAGCGAGCTGGCCGAACTGGGGCGCGCGGTGGAAACCATGCGGCTGCGGCTCGAAGGCAAGCAGTATGTCGAGCACTACATCCACACGCTCACGCACGAGATGAAGAGCCCGCTGGCGGCGATCAGCGGCGCGGCGGAGCTGCTGCAGGAAGACATGCCACCGGCGGACCGTCAGCGCTTTGTCGCGAATATCCGCGGCCAGTCCCAGCGCCTGGCCCAGATGATCCGCAAGCTGCTGGCGCTGGCCGCGGTGGAACAGCGGCAGCGGCTGGACCATGCCGAGCGCGTCGCGCTGTTGCCATTGCTGCAGGCACTCGTCGATGAGCTCGAACCGCGTGCGCGCCAGCGCGGCGTGACGTTTGCCCTCGCACCGGACGCCGAACCTGCACTGGCCGTGCTGGGCGATCCCTTCATGCTGCGGCAGGCCGTCACCAACCTGCTCGAAAACGCGCTCGATTTCGCGCCAGCCGGCAGCACGGTGCTGATAGATGTAACCGGCGCGCCGGCCGGCCAAATCGCCATACAAGTTGCCGACGATGGTCCTGGCATCCCTGACTACGCGCTGCCGCGCCTGTTCGAACGCTTCTATTCGCTGCCCCGCCCGGACGGCCGGGACAAGAGCACGGGCCTCGGCCTCTGCTTCGTGCGCGAGGTCGCGACGCTGCATCACGGCGACATCACCATTCACAATCGCGACGGTGGTGGCGCGCTTGCCACGCTCACGCTGCCGGCCGCGTCCTGACCCAGCCGGCACGCACTTCACAGCGGGCACACAAACGCTTCACACCGGCCCCGCGGTCTGCGCACACGCGGTAGCTAATCTGGCCGGCACCATCACTCCCGGGCCCGAGCCATGAACAAAGTCCTGCTGTACAAATCGCTGATCACCGGCGTGCTGATCGTGCTGATCCTGATCCCCCTCAGCCTTGTGGGCAACCTCGTCCAGGAGCGCAAGTCCTACGGCCAGGAGGCAGAGCAGAGTATCTGGAAGAGCTACGCCGGCCCGCAGACGCTGACCGGACCGGTGCTGGTGGTGCCGTACAAGGAAGTGACGTCCGTCACCGAACGCGCCGATGCGAAGCAGCCCGCCGTCTCGACGATGCACGTCGAGGTGCGGCAGTTGCTGGTGTTTCCGCAAACCCTGCGCGTGCAAGCCGGCGTTACGCCGGGCGAACGCTACCGCGGCATCCACAAGACGCTGGTGTACGAGATGCAGAGCCGCTGGGAGGGCAGCATCACCCTGCCCTCGCCCGATGACCTGGCCCGCTCGCCCGGCCATGTCCGGTTTGAAGTCGGCCAGCCTTATCTGGCACTGGGCATCACCGACACACGCGGCCTGATGACTGCGCCCGTGATCGAACTCGATGGCAAGAAGTTGCCGCTGCAACAAGGCGCGAAACTGCCCACGCTGCCGCAGGGCCTGCATGCCGATCTGGACCTGCCCGACTTCAAGGCCGCGGCGAGCCATCCGCGCGATGCGGGCCGCACGGTGCCGTTCGCCCTGACGCTGCCGCTGCTGGGCGCGCAATCGCTGTCCGTGGTGCCGATCGCCGCGCAGAACGATATCGCGATTCAGTCGGCGTGGCCGCACCCGAGCTTCGACGGCGAGTTCCTGCCGCGTACGCGTACGGTCGACAACAAAGGGTTCCGCGCGAACTGGAGCGTAACCGCCTTCAACACCAAGGCACGCGAGCAGATTTCGGGCGCAGGCGGCGGCGGTCTGGACACGGTCACGGTTAAGCTGATCGAGCCGGTCAACATCTATCTGCAGACCGAGCGCGCAACCAAGTACGGCATCCTGTTCGTATTGCTGACGTTTGCGGGGTTCTTCCTGTTCGAGCTGGTCAAGCAGCTTCGCATCCACCCGGTGCAATACCTGCTGGTGGGCCTGGCGCTGGCGCTGTTCTTCCTGCTGCTGCTGAGCCTCTCCGAACATATCGCCTTCGCGCTGGCCTATGTGGCGGCAAGCGCGGCCTGCATCGGCCTGCTCGGCTTCTACCTGTCGTTCGTGCTGCGAAGCTGGAAACGCGGGCTGGGCTTCGCCACGCTGCTGACCACGCTGTATGGCGCGCTCTACGTGCTGCTGCGCTCGGAAGACAACGCGCTGGTGCTTGGCTCGCTGCTGCTGTTCCTGCTGCTGGCCGCGATCATGGTCGTGACGCGCAAGGTGGACTGGTATGCCGCCGGCGCGGCCTTGCAGCCGCAGCGCGACAAGCCCGCCGCCGTTGCGGCGGCGGGAGAGGGTGCGGTCTAGCCGAGCAGCACGCGCAACTGCGCGTCCACGCGCTCGCCCGGCGACTTGCGGAAACCGCTCTTGGCATAACGATGCCACTGGCCCTGCACGTACGCCATGACCAGCGCGGCGCGCAGCGCGACATCGGCATCGGCCGGGAACGCGCCCTGCGTCACGGCGATCTTCAGGCACTGGCGCAGCGAGGCCTCGATGCGGTCGACCATCTGGTTGATGCGGTCCTGCAGGCGCTCGTGCTCGCCGACGAGCGCCTCGCCGGTCAACACGCGCGTCATGCCGGGGTTCTTCTCCGCGAACGACAGCAGCATGCGCACGATGGCCTGCACCTGGCGCAGGCCATGCTCCTCGGTCGTCGTGATCTGGTTGATCAGGCCGAACACGGTCTGCTCGATGAAGGCGATCAGGCCTTCGTACATCTGCGCCTTGCTCGCGAAATGGCGGTACAGCGCGGCCTCCGACACGCTCAGGCGTGCTGCCAGCGCGGCGGTGGTGATCTTTTCCCCGCGCGGGTGCTCGAGCATCGCTGCCAGCGTCTGCAGGATCTGCACGCGGCGCTCGCCCGGCCGCGGCCGCTTGCGCGCAGGCGGCGCGGTTTCAGTAGCCGGCGCGGCATCCTGCCCGCCCGGCAGGACCGCTTCCGGCGGGTTTCCGTTGCTTTCCATCATGACCCGGTTCTCCGCAATCTTTGTTGTAGTTGATGCATCGATTGTACTTTTATGTCCACATACGCCGGCCGGTTCGGCACGCGCGCCCGTACCCGCGGCGCGTTTTCAGGCTGTGACTGCGGTGACAGCCCGGGAGCGCCCGCCGCCGGCGGGACCTGCGATTCGGCCGCCACCAGCGTCACCGAATGCTCTTGCGCGGCATGGCTCGCGTGCTGGCGATCCTCGGCGTCCAGCGTGGATCGCACCGCGGCATCGCCGCGGCTGCCGGAAGCTTCCGGCGCAGCCACCACGTGCGGGCGCGATGGCGCGATCGTGCGCAGGTAGCCCGTGACCCAGGCCGTGCGAATGCCCGTGCCGGCGTAGCGCTTGAGATGCGACAGCGTGTCTTCCACCAGCACCGCCCGGTGCGGCGCGATGCCCGTCTGCGCGAGCAGGCGGCGCAGCATGCGCCGGTCCGGCTTCGGGCGCAGATGCCCGTGCACCCACATCTGCTCAATGGCGATCACGCGCTCGAAGCAATGGCTGATGCCGGCGATATCGAGCACCGCGCGCGCGTAGGCCTGCGGCGCGTTGGTGACGATGATCTTGCGCCCGGGCAGCCGGCGCAGATGCGCGGCCAGCCCGCGCCGCACGCGCACCATGTCGGCCAGTTCGGGGAATTCATGCGCGGCGCGCAGGAAATCGGCGGGGTCCACGCCGTGATGGCGGATCATGCCCAGCAGCGTGGCGCCATAGCGCTGCCAATAGTCGACGCGCACGCGGCTCGCAGTGGCGTCGTCGCAGCCGAGTACGCGCGCGACGTACGCAGTCATCAGCCGGTTGATGGCCGGGAAGATGGCATGCGAGGCGTCGTGCAGCGTGTTGTCCAGATCGAACAGCCACACCGTGTCGCCGGACTGATCGCCGGCCGGACGCCGGCGCAGGCGCGCCTGGACACGGCGCGAAGGGGAATGACTGGAAGACACGCCGGATCGGTGCTGAGGCAATGGGGGAGAAAACAGCGGGCAGCGCGCCAGTCGGGTGCCGCCCCGTGGCGCCGCTCAGTGCGAGCGGATCATCGTGCCGAACGCCTGTTCGGTCAGGATTTCCAGCAGCAGCGAGTGCTCGATGCGGCCATCGATGATGTGAACCGAATGCACGCCGCTCTTGGCGGCGTCGAGCGCCGACGAGATCTTCGGCAGCATGCCGCCCGAGATGGTGCCGTCGGCGAACAACTCCTCGATCTCGCGCGCGGACAGGTCGGTCAGCAGGTTGCCCTTCTTGTCCATCACGCCGGGGATGTTGGTCATCATGACCAGCTTCTCGGCCTTGAGGATCTCGGCCATCTTGCCGGCAACCACGTCGGCGTTGATGTTGTAGGCCTGGCCGTCGTCGGAGAAGCCGATCGGCGAGATCACCGGGATGAAGGCGTCGTCCTGCAGTGCCTTGACCACGGCCGGGTTGATGGCTTCGATGTCGCCGACGTAGCCGATGTCGATGAACGCACCCGGATTCTCGCGATCGGGCATCTGCAGGCGCTTGGCGCGGATCAGGCCGCCGTCCTTGCCGGTCAGGCCCACGGCCTGGCCGCCGTACTGGTTGATCAGCATCACGATGTCCTGCTGGACCTCACCGCCGAGCACCCACTCGACCACTTCCATGGTCTCTTCGTCAGTCACGCGCATGCCCTGCACGAAGGTGCCGACCTTGCCGACCTTCTTCAGCGCCTCATCGATCTGCGGGCCGCCGCCGTGCACCACCACCGGGTTCATGCCGACCAGCTTCAGCAGGATCACGTCGCGCGCGAAGCCGTGCTTGAGCTTTTCCTCGGTCATGGCATTGCCGCCGTACTTGACCACGATGGTCTTGCCGTGGAACTTGCGGATATAGGGCAGCGCCTCGGCGAGGATCTCGGCCTTGAGGGCGGGGGCGATAGCGGCCACCGCAGTCGCGGCAGCTCCAGGGTTGTCGGCGTTCATGGCTGGGGACATCCGTGAGAATCAACAGGTATGATGGCAAATCTGCCGCAAACCTGACGGAAAACTCACGGGGATCGCCCGAAAGTGCACCATAGGGCCACGGCAGGCGCCGATTTTACAAGAATCCGCGAGGTGCGCGGGCGACCGGCTCACGGGGCCGGGCACAAGCCGGGCCGATGCGCATCGTGGCGCACGACACGGCGCCCCGGCGTCATCTTTGCGCAACACGTCCGGACCAACGCCGCAGCGATGCCTCACGACACCGCCGACCTTGAAACCCTTCGCCCCCACCTGCTGCGCTTCGCCCGGCTGCAACTGCGCGACGAGGCGCTTGCGGAAGACGCGGTGTCCGACACGCTGCTGGCCGCGCTGGAGCACCCGGAGCGCTTTGCCGGGCAATCGGCGCTGAAGACCTACCTGGTTGGCATCCTCAAGCACAAGATCATCGACCTGCTGCGCAGTGGCCGGCGCGAGGTGCGGTTGGCGCTGGCCACCGACGAGGACGGCGAGACCCAGTCCGAGCAAGACGCCTTCGACGCGCTATTCACACGCAATGGCCACTACCAGGACATGCCGTCCGACTGGGGCAACCCGGACCGGACGCTGGAGCGGCGCGAGTTTTTCGAGATCCTGCAAGCCTGCGTCGACCGCCTGCCCGCCAAGACGGCGCGTGTCTTCATGATGCGCGAGTGGCTGGAACTCGATACCGAAGAAATTTGTCAGGATCTGGAGGTCAGCGCGACCAATGTGTGGGTCATCCTGTACCGCGCCCGCATGCGCCTGCGCGAGTGCCTGGAACTGAACTGGTTCGGGCAGCAGCCCAAACTAACTTCCGGCAAGACGCGGTGACCCGCCTGAAAGGAACCCATGCCTGATTCGTCCCGCCACCGCCTGCTGCCCAACTGCGAGGAAGTCCATCATCTGACCATGAAGGGGATGGATCGCCCCCTGAGCTGGACCGAGCGCCTGCGCGTGCGCAGCCACCTAGTCATCTGCGACGCCTGCACGCGTTTCAGCGCGCAGATGCAGATGATGCGCTCGGCCATGCGCCGGCTGGGCGAGGATGACCAGGACGGCGATATGCCGGACAGCCCGCGGTGACCAATCCGTCCACGGTGCTTACGGGCCAGCTGCGCCCGATCGAACACTGCAGCGAGTGCGGAGCGGGCTTCCTGTGCGGTTACGTGGCCGGTTTGCCCGAATGCTGGTGCGCCAGCCAGCCGCTGCTGCCGGCGCGCAGGATCGTGCCGAACCAGCACTGCCTGTGCCCGGCCTGCCTGCAGAAGCGCCGGATCGCGGCTCAGGAAACCTCTCAGGCCCCGGACTGAAGCGGCGGCGCGGCTTGCGGCCGTGCCTCATGCGCCGCACTCCACTGCATCAGCACCATGCCGGCCACGATCAGCGCAGCGCCGGCCACGCGTGCAGGCGTCAGCGCGCGCGCAGCAAAGCCGGCCAGCCCGAAGTGATCGACCGCCAAGGCCGCCGCAACCTGTCCGGCCACCACCGCGGCAATGAAGCCGCCGGCACCCAATCGCGGCGCCATCAGCAGCGCGGCTGTGATATAGAAGACGCCCAGCACCCCGCCGATCCACATCCATGGCGGCCGGGGCGCCGACAGCGATAGCGCCGGCAGTGGCACCCTCAACAGCCAGAGCAGCGGCAGGATGGCGGCCAGACTGACCAGCAGGGACACCACCGTCGCCCACAATGGGTGACCGAGCGAGCGGCTAAGCGTGGCGTTGGCGCCCGCCTGAAACGGAATGGCTGCCCCGGCCAGCACGGCCGTCAGAAGCGGGAGAAGCAGGTTTGTCGGAAGGGTCGTGCCTGACATGGCGCACTCCGTAAGGCAATATTCGATGCCTGACAGTGTGAAATATCGCAGAATGAATTTCCAATTCTGCTTTCATACGTTTAACATTCGCCGAATGAATAGCCTACGCGGAATCGACCTGAACCTGCTGGTGGTGCTGGAAGCACTGCTGGCCGAACGCCATATCTCCCGGGCCGCGCTGCGCCTGCACCTGAGCCAGCCGGCGGTCAGCCACGCGCTGGGACGGCTGCGGCAATTGCTGGACGACCCCATCCTCGTACGCGGCAAGGGTGGACTGGTGCCGAGCGCCCGCGCCCATGAAATCGCCGGGCCGCTGGCAGAAGCGCTCGCGCAGGTGCGTATCCTGCTCGGGCCCGGCGGCTTCCAGCCCGCCACGGCGCGCCGCACGTTCCGCCTGGCGATGTCCGACTACGGCGCGCTTGTCGTGCTGCCGCGGCTGCTGCGAGCGGTGCGCAAGGCCGCGCCTAATATTGATCTCGTCGTCACGCAGGCCAGCCGCGAAGCCATGACGGCACAGGTGGCCGATGGCGAGATCGACATCGCGCTGGGCGTCTTCGCGCACCAGCCGGAAGGCGTGCATGCCACGGCCCTGTTCGAGGAAAGCTACGCCTGCGCCGTCGATGCGGCAACCGTGCGCGATAACGGCAAGCTGGACCAGGTGGCTTACCTCGCGCGTTCACACGTGCTGGTGGCCACGCACAGCGAGCGCGTCGATGCCATCGATGCGGCTGTGGCGAAGATTGGCGGAAGGCGCAAGATCGCTTGCGTGGTACCGCACTGGAGCGTGGCCCCTGCATTGATCGCCGGCACCAACCTGGTCCTGACCACGGCACGCCGCAGCCTGGCGACACTGGAAGCGGACCCGCGCTACGCGGTGTTCGATCCGCCGTTCCCGCTGGACGACTTCACCTTCACCATGATCTGGCACGACCGCACCGAGGCAGACCCGGGCCACACCTGGCTGCGCGAACGCGTGCAGGCCGCGGCAGCCACTCAGGAATCGGACGAGCCGATCAGCTTGCGCGGCTGACGCGGAGGCGTCGACTTGCCGCTGGTCTGTGGCGGACCGGATTTTCGCACGGTGCCTTTGCCGCGCGGCGGCGGCTGTGAACCCGTGCCGCCACGGAATACGAGTTTCTGGCGGGTACCGAGCTGCTTGTTCGCCATCACTTGCCCCGGCGCTCGGTCGATTTAGTGCTTGTGATCGCCGTGGCCACCCTGGCTGGCGGCACTGGCGGTCATGTCGCGCACTTCGGCAGTGACCTTCTGCTCGATCACCTTGCCGCCCTGCTCGATCTTCAGCGTGATGGGCACGGTGTCGCCCTTCTTGAGCTGGGATTTCAGGTCCGTCAGCATCACGTGGTAGCCGCCCGGCTTGAGTTCGACATCCTGCATCTTGGGCAGCTCCAGCGACGGAATCTGGCGCATGCGCATAACGTTGCCTTCCATCTTCATCTCGTGCAGCTCCGCCACGCCGACCGGCGACGACACGCCGACCAGCTTCGCGTTGTCATGCGCGTGCAGCACCATGAAGGCGCCGGACGCCGTCTGGGTCGGTACCGTGCCGCGCACCCATGCGTTGCTGACATCAACCTGCGCCAGCGCGGCGCCCGAGGCCAGCATGGCGAACGATGCGGCCAGCGTGGCCGCGCGGAATTTGGCTTGCATGTAGGGCTCTCCCGAAAGCAGACATTAGACCATGCCACCGCTGGCAGGTGCCGGGGTGCAGATAACCGGATAGTCTGGAGCCGAAGCGCCACGTGACCAATGCGGCAAGGTGTCGCACATGCCGGAGCGCTCCGGCCGCATTGATACACTCGCGGCATGCATGCCGCTCCTGCCGTGTCCCATCCGCCAGCTTTCACCGCTTCGCCGCCGCTTCCGGCCGGACCCGCCGCGCGTCCCAGCCTGGTGAGCCTGCGCCGCCTGTTCTGGCTGCGCTGGGCGCTGCTGGCCGGGCAGGCACTGTGCCTGCTGTCGTGCGAGCCGATCATTGGTGTCACGCTGCCGACGGGCCCGCTGCTGGTCGTCTTTGCGCTGCAGGCGCTGTTCAACGTGCTGACCGGCCTGCGCCTGCGGCTGCACACGCGGCAGGGCTCGGTGCCCGGCGAAGCGGAGCTGATGGGGCAGTTGCTGGTCGACCTGACCGCGCTGTCGGCGATCCTGTTCTATACGGGCGGCGCCACCAACCCGTTCGTGTCGTTCTACCTGCCGGGGCTCGCCATCGCAGCCGCGATCCTGCCGTGGCGGCAGGTGATCGCGCTCGCGTGCTTCGCGCTGGCCTGCTACACGGTGCTGCTGTTCGAGTACCTGCCGCTGGATCTGCACGATCCGGACAAGGCCGTGAACTATCACCTCGCCGGCATGTGGCTCAATTTCGTGGCCAGCGCAGTGATGATCGCTCTGTTCGTGGCGCGGCTTTCCGGCGTGCTGCGCCAGCGCGAGGCGCAACTGCACCTGGCGCGCGAACAGCTGTTGCGTGAAGCGCGCGTGGAAGACCTCAATGCCCAGGCGGCAGCCGTCGCCCACGAGATCGGCACGCCGCTGGCAACGCTGGCGGTCATTGCCGGCGAACTGCGCGCCGATGCCTCGGACCGCGCGCGCAGCGGCACGCCAGTGGCCGATTACCTCCCGGACCTGCTGACGGTCGAGCAGCAACTGGAATTGTGCCGAACCATCCTGGCGCGGCTACGCGAGGATCCTGCCACGCTCGAGCCCGAGCGCATCGACGCATGGCTTGGCAGCTTTGCGGAGCGCTGGCAACTGCGTCATCCCAATGCCACGTTGCAGGCCAGCGCCACTGCGCAGGCTGGTGCACTGGCCATCGAACCGGCACGCGTGGGACAGATCCTGACCATCCTGCTGGATAACGCCGCGCGCAGCCAGCAATCGGCCGGGCATGCGCAACGGCCGCTGCAACTGGAAATCGCGTTCGAGCAGGGCAATATCGCCTTCCGCGTGAGCGATCACGGCGACGGCATTCCGCCCGAACTGCGTTCGCAGCTTGGCGAGACTCCTGTGGTCAGCCCGCACGGTGGCCAGGGCATCGGCCTGTACCTCGCGCAGAGCGGCGCGCGGCAGATGGGCGGCGGACTCACATGGCGCGATCGCCCCGGCGGCGGCACGATCGCCGAATTGCGTGTGCCGTCCTCCCCTTCGCTGGCAGTCAATCCGTCATGACCGTTATGACCGTTACCCACCACCCGGTTCCCGAATCGACCGCGCCGGCCGGCACGCCCTTCCTGGTCATCGACGATGATGCCGTGTTCTCCGGCACGCTGGCCCGCGCGCTGACACGTCGCGGCTACGCCGTGCAGGTCGCGCACAACAGCAGCACGGCGCTGGCACTGGCTGCGCGTACGGCGTTCGCCTACGTCACGCTGGACCTGCACCTCGGCCCGCCCCCCGAAGCGGGTAGCACCGCGCCGGCCGAATCGGGGCTGCAACTGGTCGGGCCGCTGCGCCAGTCGCTGCCGGACGCGCGCATCCTGGTGCTGACTGGCTACGCGAGCATTGCCACTGCCGTGGCGGCGGTCAAGCAAGGGGCCGACGAATACCTGGCCAAACCGGCGAACGTGGATTCGATCCTCACGGCCCTGATGGCGGGGATCTCGGAAGATGCAGCGGAAGCCGCGATGGAAGAGCCGGTGCCCCTGTCGGTGGCCAGGCTCGAATGGGAGCACATCCAGCGCGTGCTCAACGAGCACGGCGGCAATATCTCCGCGACCGCGCGCGCGCTCAACATGCACCGGCGCACGCTGCAGCGCAAGCTGGGCAAGCGCCCGGTATCGCGCTGACGGCGCTGGCCGTACGGATGTGGATTACGGATGTGGATTACAGCCGAAGCTGCACGTAGTCCCATTCCAGCGCATCGCTGGCTCCGTCCGGCTTGTCTTGCCGCGCGACCACGCGCAGCGCATCGCTGGCGTGACGGTCGGCCAGTGTGAACAGCTCTCCGGATTGCAGTGCAAGCGTGGCCGCAGCAACTGCGGCGGCGCCCAGGCTGCCGTGCCGGGCGATGGGCGCCGCGGCGTCTGCCGGACGCATGCACAGGAAGGCAGTCGCCGCGGCGATCGCGGCCAACAAGCCGGCGGTAGCGACCGCCACGCGGCTGAACTGTGTCTTCACCATGTTTTTCCTCCTGCCAGTAGGTTGTTGAAATGCGGTGGCTCCCGCATCTGCCATTCGGCTTAAGGTGCGCAAGGGTCTCATTGGGCGACCGGTGTGCGCTAGCGTGCTTACCAATGCTTACCAACCTTACCGAGGTGTGGCAGGGTCGATACGTTTGATACGCCCGTGACACGTGGCACTGACATCCATGGCTGCGGCACTACGCCGCATCGGCCCACAACACGAGACAGCACCTGCGCCGCTAGACTGGCGGGCCGACAAGGAGAACTCCATGCATGACCCGCTTTCCCCGCGCCGACTCGCGCGCCTGTGGCTGCTGCCCGCCGCGCTGCTGACGATGTCCGCCGCCGCGTCGGCCCATATCGTCTTCGAACAGAAGCAAGCGCCGGCAGGGAGCTACTACAAGGGCACGCTGATGGTCGGCCACGGCTGCAACGGCAGCGCCACGCGCGCCATCACAGTCACCATCCCCGAGGGCGTGCAAGGCGCACATCCGCAGCCTAAGGCGGGGTGGCAATTGGAGGTCAAGCGCGCATCGCTGGCCAAGCCCGTCCAGTCGCACGGCAAGCTGATGACCGACGATGTGCGTACGCTGCGCTGGTTCGGCGGCACGCTGGCCGACGCGCATTTCGACGAGTTCGTGATGCTGATGAAGTTGCCCGAGCAAGGCGGCAAACTGTACTTCCCTGTGCTGCAGGAGTGCGACAACGGCACGACCGAATGGACGCAGGTGCCTGCAGACGGACAGACGATGCGCGATCTGAAATCACCGGCGGCGGAGCTGGAGGTGTTGGCGCCGACGGGGCATATGCAAGGGCACTCGCACTAGGGTCTCGTCGCCATCGCAAAAAACAGGGGCAACCGTGATTCGGTTGCCCCTTCCTCATCCAAAGGTAGACCTGTTAGACCTCGCGCTAGTGGATCTGCATGCCGCGCATGGCATGTAGCCGATCATGGTGCTGCCGCAGGGCCTCATACTGACGCTGGACCGCGGCGGTAGCGTCCGGCGGAAGCGTCTTCATCAGTACGGACTGGTACTGGCGCCTGGCCGCCTCTTCCTCACGCTCGCACAGCCCGAGCACGGCGTCGTCATCGTTCGGCGAAAGCATATGGCGAAAAGCCATCCAGCCACGCGCGAACATGGCGTTCATGCTGCCCCGGTCCGATGGCTCGCCGCCCATGGCGCTGACCATCGACTGCAACTCCCTGGCCGAGGCGCGGCAGGTTTCCGCCGTGCTGGCCAGGATGTCGCGAAGCTCCGCATTGCGCACGTCGCGGGCCCCAGCCATGCAGGCACGTTCACTGTCCATGTCGACCTCGATCAGCTGGTTAAGGGCGATCACGGTTTGTTTCTGAATGACGTCCATGGAAGTCTCCTGACATGCCTGGAGAACAGCCATTCGGCGGCTTTCCAGGCTCCGCCGTCACTGCGCTGCAGATCGGGCGCCTTTCCATCATAGGAAAATGCATGGCGCGCGGTGGAACTCGTCGGTGCCCGGTTCGTTTTTCGCGCCGGCCCCAGAAGCAAGAAAGGGTGCACTCCTGTGCACCCTTCCCGATTGCGATCGCGCTACCCGCTTACAGCACGTAGCGTGACAGGTCCTCGTTGACGGCAAGATCACCCAGCCGTTCGTTCACATAGGCGGCATCGATCGTCACCGTCTCACCCGACGATTTGCTCGCGTGGAAGGACAGGTCTTCGAGCAGGCGCTCCATCACCGTGTACAGCCGGCGCGCACCGATGTTCTCGACCTTCTCGTTGACCGAGAACGCGATCTCGGCCAAGCGGCGGATGCCGTCCTGCGCGAACTGCAGCTCGACCTCTTCGGTCTTGAGCAGCGCCTGATACTGCTTGGTCAGGCTCGCATCGGTCTGCGTCAGGATGGCCTCGAAGTCCTGCACGGACAGCGATTCCAGTTCAACGCGGATCGGGAAGCGGCCCTGCAGCTCGGGGATCAGGTCGCTCGGCTTGGCCAGGTGGAACGCGCCCGAGGCAATGAACAGGATGTGGTCGGTCTTGATCATCCCGTACTTCGTGCTCACCGTGGTGCCTTCCACCAGCGGCAGCAGGTCGCGCTGCACGCCCTGGCGCGACACCTCGCCGCCGCCCATTTCGCTGCGGTTGGCGATCTTGTCGATCTCGTCCAGGAACACGATGCCGTTCTGCTCGACGTTGGCGATGGCCTTGTGCTTGAGCTCCTCGTCATTGACGAGCTTGGCGGCCTCTTCATCGATGAGCAGCTTGAAGGCTTCCTTCACCTTCATCTTGCGGCGATGCTTCTTGCCCTGCCCCATGCCGGCGAACATCGAGCGGATCTGCTCGGTCATTTCTTCCATGCCCGGCGGACCCATGATGTCCATGCTCGGCAGGCCGGCGGCGACTTCGAGTTCGATGTCCTTGTCGTCGAGCTGGCCTTCGCGCAGCTTCTTGCGGAATACCTGGCGCGTGTTGGAATCCTTCTCTTCCGGCTGCGAGAAGCCGATGTCGCGCGGCGGCGGCAGCAGCACGTCGAGCAGGCGGTCCTCGGCCGCTTCTTCGGCCTTGGTGCGCACCTTCTTCATCTCGGACTCCCGCGTCTGCTTGATGGCCATCTCGGCCAGGTCGCGCACGATGGTGTCCACGTCGCGGCCGACGTAGCCGACTTCGGTGAACTTGGTCGCCTCGATCTTGATGAAGGGCGCGTCGGCCAGCTTGGCCAGGCGGCGCGCGATCTCGGTCTTGCCGACGCCGGTCGGGCCGATCATCAGGATGTTCTTCGGCGTGATTTCCTGGCGCAGCGGCTCGGCCACCTGCTGGCGGCGCCAGCGATTGCGCAGCGCGACGGCCACGGCCTTCTTGGCCTTGTTCTGGCCGATGATGTGCTTGTCGAGTTCGGAAACGATTTCCGACGGGGTCATGGTATGCGACATGGTGTCCGTTCAGCGTTCAGTGGGGCGCCCGGCCCGTGCACGGGCCGGCCGGCGCTCATTCCAGCGTTTCGATGACGAAGTTGGTGTTCGTGTAAATGCAGAGTTCGCCGGCAATGGTCAGCGCTTTCTCGACCACGTCCTTCGGCCCAAGCTCGGTGTTCTCCACCAGCGCCTTGGCGGCCGACTGCGCGTACGAGCCGCCCGAGCCGATCGCGGCAATGCCGCCTTCGGGATCGAGCACGTCGCCGTTGCCGGTGATGACCAGCGTGGTGTCGCGGTCGGCGGTAATCAGCATCGCCTCCAGGCGGCGCAGCGCGCGGTCCGAACGCCAGTCCTTGGCGAGATCCACCGCGGCGCGGGTCAGGTTGCCCTGGTACTTTTCCAGCTTGGCTTCAAAGCGGTCCAGCAGCGAAAACGCGTCGGCCGTGCTGCCGGCAAACCCGACCAGCACCTTGCCGTTGTAGATGCGGCGCACCTTGCGCGCGGTGCCCTTCATCACGATATTGCCGAGAGTGACCTGACCATCACCGCCGAGTGCGACCTGATTGCCGCGGCGGACGCTGACGATGGTAGTGCCGTGATACTGTTCCATGGTGGCTTCCGTGAATGTGTCAGGAGGCTAGGTGGCGACGCAGGGGCCGGTTTCAAGAGCCGACCCGGGCACGCCGCCGGCCGGTGATGCGCAATCAGACCAATATAGGACGCCGCCGCGCCCCGCGCGGTTCGGAAGACCGCAAAAGAAAAAGGCCATGCGCAGCGGCACGGCCTTTGTCTTTTGCAGCGGCGCAGGGCGCGGGCGGTCAGCCCGGCGCCCCTCGCATCACTCAGTCGGCATAGACGCCGGCCTTCTTGATCACCGGGGTCCACTTGTTGATTTCCGCGCTCAGGTAGGTGCGCAGCGAATCCGGCGTGGCGCGCTGCGCCGGCACCGCTTCGGCACCGAGCTCGGCCATCTTGGCGCGGAAGGTCGGGTCGGTGACGGACTTCTGCAGTGCAGCAGACAGCTTGTCGATCACGGCCTTCGGCGTGCCCTTGGGCGCGTACATGGCGTGCCAGACCTTCACTTCGATGCCCGGCATGCCCTGCTCCTGCGCGGTCGGCACGTCCTTGAACGCTTCCACGCGGCGTGCCTGCATGGCCGCGTACGGCTTGACCGAGCCGGCCTTCAGATGCCCGGCCAGGTTGGTGGTCTGGTCGCACAGCAGGTTGACCTGGCCACCCAGGATATCGGTCAGCGCCGGCGCAGCGCCCTTGTACGGCACGGTGGTCAGCTCGGTCTGGATCGCGCTCTGGAACAGCAGGCCGCACAGGTGCGAGGCCGAGCCGATGCCGGCATTGGCCAGCGACAGTTTGCTGGCATTGGCCTTGATGTACGGCAGCAGGTCCTTGAAGCTGCTCGGCGGCAGTTGCTTATTGCCGACCATGATCATCGGCACGTCGGCGATTTCGCCGACCATCTCGAAGTCCTTGAGCGGATCGAAGCCCAGGTTGCGGTACAGCGCTGGCGCCGTGGCCATGCCGATATGGTGGATCAGGATCGTGTGGCCGTCGTTCTTGGACTGCGCAACCTTCTTGGCGCCGATGGTGCCGCCGGCGCCACCGAGGTTCTCGATCACAACGGTCGTGCCCAGGTGCTTGGACATAATAGCGGTCAGCTCGCGCGCCACCTTGTCGGTCGGGCCGCCAGCCGAGAACGGCACCACGGCCGAGATCGGCTTGCCGCCGGGAAACTCCTGCGCCTGCGCGCCGGCATATGCGCCCATTGCGCCCACTGCCACGACTGCGGCGACCAGTTTTGCAACTCGTTTCATAGTACTCTCCTGTTCCTGCTTCCGTCTGCAAAGCGCTGCCGGTGCCGGATGCCGCGTGTCGTGATGCGGTCTGTGCGCAAGCCGCGGGGGGGGTCCCGTTGCGCGATCGACGATGGGATGTCTGGCAGCGCCGCCCCGCACACCTGTATATAGCGGCCGAGGGCGGCGTTGATGTTAGCAATTGCAGACATCCAGACGGAATCAGGGCTAACCCGCGCGCATCGGGGTGGAATGCGACGGAAGCGCCCTGACGGGAGGAGGGCTAGCGGAAGAAGGCGAGCATCTCTTGCGCCAGGGGCTGCGGCGATTCCTCCGGAATGTAGTGTCCGCAGTCCAGCGCCTTGCCGCTGACGCTATGGCCGACGGCTTCCCACAGCGCCAGCGGCTCGAAGCAGCGCGCCACCACGCCGTGCTCGCCCCACAGCACGCGCACCGGCATTTCCAGGCTGCGCCCGGCATCACGGTCGGCGCGGTCGTGTTCGAGATCGATGGTGGCTGCCGCGCGATAGTCCTCGCACATGGCGTGCACGCGCGCCGGTTCACGCATGGCGGCGCCATAGGCCGCCATGGCATCGGGAGAGAACGGCGTCAGGCCCGCGTGGCGCAGGCCCATCAGCTTGCTGAGATAGAAATCAGGCTCGGCGTTGATCAGCGTCTCGGGGAAGGGGGTGGGCTGGATCAGGAAGAACCAGTGCCAGTAAGCCGCGGCAAACGCCATGCTGGTGCGCTCGTACATGTCCAGCGTCGGCGCGATATCGAGCAGCATCAGCCGCTCGACCGCCCGCGGATGGTCCATGGCAAGGCGGTGCGCCACGCGCGCGCCGCGGTCGTGGCCGCACAACGCAAAGCGATGGAAGCCAAATGCGGCCATGACGTCGACCTGGTCCTGCGCCATGGCGCGCTTGCTGTAGTTCTCATGTCCGGCGTTGCCGGCCGGCGCCGAACTGCTGCCATAACCGCGCAGGTCGGTCGCGATGATGGTGAAGTGGTCGGCCAGCACGGGCGCCACCTTGTGCCAGATCAGGTGGCTCTGCGGATGCCCGTGCAGGAGCAGCAGCGGCGGACCGGAACCGCCCTGCACGCCGGCGATCTCGATGTCGCCCACGCGGCGCCTGAAGGGTTCGAAGTTGGGGAACAGCAGCGCGCTTGCATCGTTCAGCATCGCGTGTCTCCGGTCTGGGCCGTTGGAAGGAGTGGGTGGCGACGTACTTCCTTGCCGATCATAGGCGCAAACCGCGCACTCGGTGTGCTGTGGGGGCAACCTTCAGCGCGCGGCCGCGTCCCCATCACCCCACACGCAACTGAATTGCAACAGCGCAGTGCCTATGGTTAAATCCTCTGCATGACCAGTCTTACCCCGAGCCAGCCCGATAGCGCACCGGCGCCGGCTGTCCTCGAAGCCGCGCAGGAGCGTCTGCGCCGTCTCGGTGCCCGCGTGACGCAGCCGCGGCTGTGCATCCTTGCCTGCCTGATCGGCAGCAACGAGCCGCTGACCCACCAGGCCGTGATCGACCGTTTGCCCGGGCAGGGCGAGGCCATCGACCGCGTCACGGTCTATCGCGTGCTGGACTGGCTGGTGGAACAAGGCGTGGCGCAGAAGCGCGCCGGCAATGACCGCGTGTTCCGCTTCAGCCTGGTCGAGCACGAGGCCGCGCGCGCCGAGGTGCATCGCCAGCACAGCCATTTCCACTGCACGCGCTGCGACCGCACGTTCTGCCTCGATGACGTCGGCCTGCCGGCGCAGCCGGCCGCGCCGCGCGTGCCCAGCGGCTTCGCCATCGAACATGTCGAGCTGACCGTGAACGGCGTGTGCGCGGAGTGCGGCGCACGGGTGGCACGGCAGCCCGACAGCGCAACCTGACGCCTCTGCCCGGCGCAAGACCCCAAATTCCCCCGGAGAATCCACCCATGTCCAAACTGATCCCGGTCACGATCCTGACCGGCTTCCTCGGCAGCGGCAAGACCACGCTGCTCAAGCGCATCCTCAACGAGCAGCACGGCATGAAGATCGCCGTGATCGAGAACGAATTCGGCGAAGAAAACATCGACAACGAAATCCTGGTACAGGACGGCCGCGAGCAGATCGTGCAAATGAGCAACGGCTGCATCTGCTGCACGATCCGCGGCGACCTGGTGCAGGCGCTGTCGACGCTGATGACGCGGCGCGACGCGGGTGAGATCGAGTTCGACCGCGTGGTCATCGAAACCACCGGCGTGGCCAATCCGGGACCGGTCGCGCAGACCTTCTTCATGGACGACGAGATCGCGTCGCGCTACCTGCTGGACGCGGTGATCACGCTGGTCGATGCCAAGCACGCCCACCTGCAGCTCGACAAGCAGGAAGAGGCGCAGCGCCAGGTCGGCTTTGCCGACGCGATCTTCATCACCAAGTCGGACCTGGTCAGCGAGGCCGAGGTGGCCGAACTGCGCCACCGCCTGCTGCACATGAACCCGCGCGCCCCGATCCGCCAGGCCAACTTCGGCGAGACGCCGATCGACACCATCTTCGACCTGCGCGGCTTCAACCTGAATGCCAAGCTGGAGATCGATCCGGAGTTCCTGAGCGCCGATGACCACGATCACGGTCATGGCCACGACCATGAGCACGAGCACGAGCACGGAGAGCATTGCGGCACGGAGTGCGGCCATGACCACAGCCACGACCACCATCATCACCACCACCACACCGACCGCATCGCGTCGTTCGTCTTCCGCAGCGACAAGCCGTTCCACTACGGCAAGCTTGAGGAATTCCTGTCGGGCATCCTGGCCGTCTATGGGGAAAAACTCTTGCGCTACAAGGGCGTACTATATATGGAAGGTGTGGACCGGAAAGTCGTGTTCCAGGGAGTCCACCAACTGATGGGCAGCGACGTCGGTGCCAAGTGGGAAGAGGAGACGCCTGGCACCAAGATGGTGTTCATCGGCGTGGACCTGCCCCGCGATGCCATTCTGAAGGGGCTGGGCAACTGCCTGGCCTGAGTGCGGCAGCCGCCCCACGGCGGCTATCTCGCTCCGCGTCGGCTCCGGCATGTCCCCCGTTCGGGGTACCGGGGAAACACCGAAGGCATGGCTAGGCCTTTTCCGTATCTTGGAAAAATTTGTTCAAGTACAATAGGCCGGATTTGATACTGGCGGCGCACCTTTTTCCCGCCGCCGGTATGGTCCACTGAAGCACGGTGGGCCGCAGGGCGGCGGTTGTCGTCAGCACGAGGCAGACCGCCGGCAGGTGCGGTCGCAGGGCTTCGTGCGGAGACCGCCCTCCGCTTGGGGTACCCGGCACGCGCCGTTCCATACCGACGCGAGAGAGAGGTGTCCCCATGACAGCCGCAACAAAGACAAAAGAAAGCCGCAGCAAGACAGGTAGTGCCGCGGCAGAGACGCTCAAGGCGCAGTCGGTGAAGGCTGCGCCAGCTCCCCGCGGCAGTACGGCGCACGCCGGCGCGGGCGAGGCCAAGGGAGGCCCGCGAAGCAGCAAGACTGCAGCCAGCCAGAGTGAAACGTCCGCCCCGCGCAAGCACGTGGACACAGCACCCGAGCGGACACAGACGCCGCCGGTCGGATCAACAAGAGAATCAGCAGCAACCATGAGCAGCAACAAACTTCTGACTGAAGCTGAAATCCTGAAGATGAGCGACAAGGATTACATGAACGAAGCGCAGCTCGCCTTCTTCAAGCATCGCCTTGAGCAGCTGCGCGACGACATCCTGAAGAACGCTGATCAGACCACGGAACACCTGCGCGAAACGGTCATCGTGCCGGATCCGGCGGACCGCGCCACGATCGAGGAAGAGCACGCGCTGGAACTGCGCACCCGCGACCGCGAGCGCAAGCTGCTCAAGAAAGTGGAACAGTCGCTGGCCCGCATCGAGTCCGGCGACTATGGCTGGTGCGAGGAAACCGGCGAGCCGATCGGCGTGCCACGTCTGCTGGCCCGTCCGACCGCCACGCTGTCGCTCGAAGCTCAGCAACGCCGCGAACTGCGCCAGAAGCTGTTCGGCGATTGATGAACGACTGATCCGCGTGCCGGCCTCGCCGGCGCATGATCATCCTGACGGCCCGGTTATCCGGGCCGTTTTGTTTTGTCGCGGCGCGGCGACGGCACTACCATGGTGGGAGCCTGCCGGCTGTCGGGCGAAGGGCCTTTCTGGTACAGTCGCAACTTTGTTGCAATAACAGGCGCATCTCACCGGGCGCCCTCTTTCGCGTTCACATCGCCATGGCCGATCGCCTGCCCATCACCGTGCTGTCCGGATATACCGGTGCCGGCAAGACCACCTTGCTGCAGCACGTCCTTGCTGCGACAGTCGGCAAGCGCGTGGGCGTGGCTGGCAGCCTCCAGCAGGCCGGCGAGCTCGCCGTCCGTGGCGGCTTCGACCATCTGCTGCTCGAGCCCGCAGGCACGGACGACCCGATGGCAATCGCCGAGGCCGTGCTGTTCGAGGATGAACATGGTGGCAGGGCCACGCTGAGTCTCGACACGCTGGTGACGGTTGTCGATGCATCGACGTTCCTGCGCGACGTCAACGATGCCGAGTTCCTGCACGGCAGCGACGATGTGCACGACAACGGGATCGAGGAAGACGACCGCACCGTGGTCGACGTGCTGATCGCCCAAGTCGAGTTCGCCGACGTGATCGTGCTTAACAAGTCGGATCTCGTCGACGCGAGCGCGCTGGCGCAGCTGGAGGCGATCCTTCGCGCGCTCAACCCGCGTGCGGACATTGTCGCGGCGAGCTTCGGCAAGATTGCTGCCGAACGCGTGCTCGGCACCGGCCGGTTCGACTTCGAAGACACCGCAAGCGCCCCGGGCTGGCTGGCCCTGCAGCGTGGCGAGACGCTGCCCGAAGCACACGGCATCAGCGGCTTCCTCTACCGCCGTCGCCGCCCCTTCCATCCCGCACGCTTTGCCGAGCTGATCCACACCGAGTGGATGCGCGAGCATGGCAGCGTGCTGCGTTCCAAGGGCCTGTTCTGGCTGGCGAGCCGCATGGGCATCGCAGGCGACTGGGCACAGGCCGGAGGCGTATGCCGTCCCGCTGCGGCTGGTGCGTGGTGGGCAGCTCTCGATGCTTCCGAATGGCCGACTGATGCAGCAGACCTCGCAGCGCTTGAAGCCGACATGCTGGACGAAGGACAGCCTGCCGCCTACGGCGACCGCCGCCAGGAAATCGCGCTGATCGGCGCAGACCTCGATCGCTCCGCACTGGAGGCTTGTCTCGATGCCTGCCTGCTGACCGATGCCGAGATGGCGGCCGGGCCCGAAGCCTGGGCCGCGTATGCCGATCCGTTCCCGGCATGGGAAGACGCCTTCGACGACGAAGATCACGATCACGATCATGGTCATCACCATGGCCATGACCACCACCACGGCGGCGACTGCGACTGTGGCCATCCGCATGATCACTGAGATCGCCGGGCACTTCGCCCGCCTGCGCACACGTGGTCCAGGGCTGTGGATGGCCCTGTGGCTGGCGCTGAGCCTGCTGCTCGCACAGCATGCGGGCCTGACGCACCGTGTCGTGCACGGCGGCCTGATGGGCTCGCCGGTATCGGTCCTGATTGCCGAAACGGGCACCGACCATGGCGATGCCGGCCCATTCGCGAAGAAGCTGGCCGGCCATTCGTGCGTGCTGTTCGATGGTGCCACGGTCGCCGACAGCCATTGCATCCAGATGCCAGCGCTCGCGCTGGCCTTCGGCAAACCGGTCAAGCCGGCCAACCTGGCCTGGCGCTGGCCCGATCTTCCCTCCGCGCACCCCTTCCGCTCGCGCGCGCCGCCGGCGCACACGCCCGCCTTCGCCTGATCCCGGGCCGCGGCCAAGCCGCAGGCCCGCAGTACGAAGCGCGCGTCCACGCCTGCCGGCTCTGCCCACGACCTCGCACCTTCCCGTGCGGGCTCCGTACCATGCCGGCACCGCGCGGCCGTTCGCCCGATTGCCATCGCATCGAATCGCGAGCCATGTCTTCTACCCTGCAACACCTCATGCTGCGGCGCACGCCGCTGGCAGCCTTTGCTGCCCTGATCGTCTCGAACGGCGCATTCGCCCAGTCCGCCAGCGAACCTGCGGCGGCCCCTGCGCCCGCCGCTGCCACCCTCAAGGAAGTGGTGGTCACCGCGAACCCGCTGGGCAGCGACCTCAACGACATGGTCGCGCCGGTCTCCTCACTGAGCGGCGACGCGCTGTCGCTGCGCCAGAACAGCACGCTCGGCGAAACGCTGGACAAGTTGCCGGGCGTGTCGTCGAGCTACTTCGGCCCCAACGCCAGCCGGCCCGTGATCCGCGGACTCGATGCCGACCGCATCAAGGTGCTGCAGAACGGCGGCTCGTCGGTCGATGCCTCGACGCTGTCCTACGACCACGCCGTACCGATCGATCCGCTCGTGGCCGAGCGCATTGAAGTCGTGCGCGGCCCCGCCGCGCTGATGTACGGCGGCAACGCCATCGGCGGCGTCGTCAACGTGATCGATAACCGCATCCCGAAGGAGCCCATTGAAGGCATCGGCGGCGCTGTCGATGCCAGCGCCACGGCCGGCGGCGACGTGGCGCGCAACGCCAGCGCGCTGGTCGAGGCCGGCAACGGCCAGTTCGCGATCCACGCCGACGCCTTCGCGCGCAAGACCAGCGACCTGCATATTCCCGGATTCGCGCGCAGCGACCGCCTGCGCGCAAGCCAGCCGCTGCCCGAGGGCGAAACCGAGGCCAGCGGCCGCCTGCCCAACACCAGCGCGCAGCAGGACGGCGGCGCGCTGGGCGGCTCGTACACGTGGGCCGACGGCTTCATCGGCGCGAACTACAGCGCCTACCGCAACGAATACGGCACGCCTGCCGAAGACGACGTCCGCCTGAAAATGCGCCAGGACCGCTTCGCGCTCGAAGGCGAAGCGCGCAACCTGCAGGCCAACACGTCCGGCATCATCGAATCGGTCAAGGGCAAGTTCAGCTACACCGACTATGAGCACAAGGAAATCGAAGACGGCCAGGTCGGCACCATCTTCAAGAACCAGGGCTGGGACGCACGCTTCGAGGCCAAGCACGCGAAGATCGGCAACATGAGCGGGGTCGTCGGCACGCAGTTCGGCCACACGCAGTTCTCCGCGCTCGGCGAAGAAGCCTTCGTGCCGAGCACCAATACCGACAACGCCGCGCTGTTCGTCTTCGAAGAACTGCCGCTCGATAGCGCCGGCGACTTCAAGCTCAACTTCGGCGGCCGGCTGGATCACAGCAATATCAAGGCCAGTGCGAACGGCAACGACCGCTTCAGCGATGCCGACCGCAGCTTCAACGCCACCAGTGCATCGGCGGGCCTGCTCTACAAGCTGAATTCGCTGTGGTCGCTGACCAGCAATGTGTCGTACACCGAGCGCGCACCGACCTTCTACGAGCTGTACGCCAACGGCCCGCACGTCGCCACCGGCGCCTGGGAGCTCGGCGATCCCAACGCCAACAAGGAACGCGCCACCTCGGTGGATCTCGGCCTGCGCTACAAGTACGGCCCGCACAGTGCCGGCGTGTCGGGCTACTACAGCCGCTTCGCCAACTACCTCGCACTGACGTCGACGGGCCGCTCGCGCGACGAGGCTGGCGACGTGGTCGCGTCCGGCAGTCCCGGCGCGCTGCCCGAGTTCGAGTACCTCGGCGTACCGGCCACGCTGTATGGTTTCGAAGCCGAAGGCAAGGCGCGGCTGTTCCAGAAGATGCTGACGTCGAGCGATACGCTGGACTTCGAGGCACGGGCGGATTATGTGCGCGGAGAGAACCGGGATACCGGGGAGCCGCTGCCGAGGCTGGCGCCTTTGCGTCTGGGCGGCGCGCTGGTCTATGGTGCGGGGCCTTGGGGGGCGCGTGTGGATGTTACCTATGCGGCCAAGCAGACGCGCGTGCCGGTCAACGATACGCCGACCGATGCGTACACGCTTCTCAGCCTTGCGCTGACGTACAAGTTCAAGACTTCCGGGACACAGACGCTGATCTACCTGCGCGGCGATAACCTGACGAATCAGGAGGCGCGGAATGCGTCGTCGATTCTGCGGGATATTGCGCCGTTGCCGGGGAGGAGTGTGAAGGTGGGGTTCAGGACGACGTTCTGAGAGTTGGGGGCGGCTGTTATTGGGGCCGGTGTCGTTTTTGACCGGCGCCGCTGTTTCGCCGGCGTAGCCGGCGACTTACTTCTTCCTAGTCGGTATTGGTAACCACTTCGCCTTCGACCACTAACGCCTTTACGCCGGCGAGTGACCTCAGCGTCTGCGACAGAATTTCGTCCATCGATTGCTCAGCCATAAAGCGCTGGTGAATGGCCCGCATCAGCGGCGCAGCTTCCATCCAGGCGAGCAGCGCATCACGCCGCATCCGCTGCGCCTCAAGCAGCTTGAATTTGACCAGCACCTTGACCGCATGACTCGCATTGCGTTGCGGGTCCTTGCCGAGGTAGGCGAGCCGACCGCGAGCACGCTCGACCGCCGCAGCGACATCCGTGAACGGTCGGCCGTGGCCGGGAATCACCAGGTGCGCATCCAGCTCAGCAATCCGTTCCAGCACCGCCGCCTGTTCGATAAACCCGCTCTCCCCCTCCAACTCGGGAAAGATCACGCCAAACCCGTTCTCCCATAACGCATCGCCTGCAATCAGGATGCGCGACTGCGGCGCAAACAGCATCACCGCGTGCGGATCATGCCCAGGCGCGGCCACGACCTGCCAGTCGATGCCGCCGAGACTCAGCGTGTCACCGTCATGGAGCAGTGCATCGAAGGTGAAGCGGGCGCATTCCTGGCCGGTGGCCTTGTAGGTCAGCGCATCGACATCCCACGCAGCAACGGCGGCCGCTTCGGCGCCGGGAATCCATGTCTTTGGCTGCCAA
This sequence comes from Cupriavidus sp. C1SS-2L, assembly GCF_057073735.1. Lineage (NCBI taxonomy): Bacteria > Pseudomonadati > Pseudomonadota > Betaproteobacteria > Burkholderiales > Burkholderiaceae > Cupriavidus > Cupriavidus sp. C1SS-2L. Next base: position 185,540 of record NZ_CP172708.1, on the reverse strand, counting down.
CGCACCTGCAGCGCACCGTTGCCGCCGCAATGGTCGGAATGCAGGTGGGTGTTGATGAGCCGCTTGAGCGGACGCCCTTGCAGCGCCGATTCCACCAGCGCCACCGTCTGCGGCGCGTGTGTGACATAGCCGCTGTCCACGAGCGCCGTGTCGTCGCCGTCAATGAACAGAATGTTGTTAGCCGAGAGCCAGCCGCGTTCGAAGACGCGCATCGTGGACGGCAACTGCGGGGGCTTGGTGTCGCTCAAGTCGATGGTCTCCTATTCGGCAAGCCAGTCGGCGCGCTGCGGCAGTTGCGCCCAGACGCGGCGCTTGTCTTCGTCCGCCATGCCAGACCAGCCGGCGATTTCTTCGATGGTGCGCAAACACCCTTCGCAATAGCCGCTGGCCGCGTCCATGCGGCACACGTTGCGGCATGGCGAGGGAACCGGTTGCGCTGTCTCGGCCGAGCGTGCGCGGCGCGTGATGTCCTTGATGAGGGAAGCTGCCAGCACCATGCTCATCCAGCAGCCCGGGCGGCCTTGGCGGCGACCTTCTCATTAAAGCGAGCGGCATCGATCACGTGACGTTCGTGCACGCCTTCCGTGATCTTGTCTTCGCCATCCCATGCGCTCACTTCAAAGCGCAGCCGGCGCCCGTCCACCTCGACCAGCTGGCCCTTGACCGTGATCGTCATGCCGGGCGGCGTGGCGGCCAGGTGCGAGAAGCTGACAAGCGTGCCGAGTGTCTGCTCGCGCGGCCAGTCCAGGTAGTCGCGCAGCGCCTGCAGGCACGCGCACTCCATGATGCCGACCATGTAGCCAGTAGCCAGCACGTCCGGCATCTCCGTGCACATCGCGATGTCGTCATACAGGCGCGGCACAGTGGCCTTGGGCGGTACGGGGTACTCCCACGTGAACGTAAGGCCCGGGCGCAGCTCGGGACTCATGCCGCCGTCCCCTGCGCCACGTCGGCCACTTCGGCGCCGGTCATCTGCTGCAGCTGCTGCGGCGTCAGATTGAACACCGCATGCGGATGCCCAGCGGCAGCCCACAGACTTTCATAGCGGAAGAGGTCCTGGTCGAGCAGCATCACCGGGGCCACCGCATGGCCGATCGGGCAGACGCCGCCAATCGCATAGCCGGTCTTCTCGCGCACGAACTTCGCGTCGGCCTTGCCGAGCGCGCCCACGCGCGCTGCGACCTTGGCTTCATCGACACGGTTGCTGCCACTGGCGATCACGAGCACCGGCGCATCGTCTTCGAGGCGGCGGAAGATGATCGACTTGGCGATCTCCGCCACGCTGCAGCCGAGGCCCGCTGCAGCCTCGGCCGACGTCTTGCCGGTGGCCGGCAGCATCACCACGGGACGGTCATGCCCGATCCCGGCCAGCAGGCTGGCAACGCGGTGCGCGGATTCCGGCAATCCTTCGGTCTGGTTGGCGCTGCCCTGGTCAGCGGACTGGCTCATGCTTGCTCCTGAATTCTTTGGTGTCGTGGATTCATGCGCACGCCGGCGCGGCTTCGCTTGTCGCCGCCCATTTGGTCAGCAGTGCGCGGCCTACGCGTGAGCTGTTGGCGCGGCCGATGGCCTGCGAGATATAGTCCCCCGCACGCACCACGGCTTCGAGATCGATGCCGGTATGGATGCCGAGCCCGTGCAGCATGTACAGCACGTCTTCGGTCGCCACGTTCCCGGTCGCGCCCTTGGCGTACGGGCAGCCGCCGAGGCCCGCCACCGATGCATGGAAGATCGAGATACCGACTTCCAGGCTGGCGAGGATGTTCGACAGCGCCTGGCCATACGTGTCATGGAAATGCCCCGACAGGCGGTCCATCGCGAACTCGGCCGCCACCGCGCGCATCACGTCCTGCACCTTGCCGGGCGTGCCCACGCCGATGGTGTCGGCGATATCGATCTCGTCGCAGCCCAGTTCGCGCATGCGGCGCACGACATCCACCACGGCGCTCACCGGCACCTCGCCCTGATACGGGCAACCCAGCGCGCACGAGATGCTGCCGCGCAGGCGGATATTTTTTTCCTTCGCGGCCGCTGCGACCGGCTCGAACCGTGCGATCGATTCGGCGATCGAGCAGTTGATGTTCCGTTGCGAGAACGCCTCGCTCGCGGCGCCGAAAATCACAACCTCATCGGCACCGGCTGCCACCGCGCCCTCGAAGCCCTTCATATTCGGCGTGAGCACCGAATACAGCGTGCCGGGACGGCGCTGGATACGTGCCATCACGTCGGCGCCGTCGGCCATTTGCGGCACCCACTTCGGCGAGACGAAAGAAGCGGCCTCGATATTGACGAAGCCGGCATCGGTCAGCTGGTTGATCAGCGCGACCTTGACGTCGGTCGGCACCATCGCCTTCTCGTTCTGCAAGCCGTCGCGCGGGCCGACTTCGACGATCTTCACGTAGTTGGGCACGTTCATCGCTGTCTCCAATGTCTGTTCGTGTACCGGATGGCTTGCGGCTCAGTAGCCGCGCTGCAGGTCGACGACGCCGGCGATCGGCTGGCCCGCACGCAGCGCGCGGATCTTGCCGGCAATCTGCGCGATGCTGTCCTCGCGCAGCGTCAGCGCCGAGATATGCGGCGTGATGGTGATGCGCGGTTCCTGCCAGAACGGGTGGTCCGCCGCCAGCGGCTCGGTGCGGAATACGTCGAGTGTCGCGCCGGCGATCTGTCCTGCCTGCACAGCGGCGAGCAGATCGTCCTCCGCGAGATGCTGGCCACGCGCGACATTGATCACGTAGGCGCCCTTCGCCAGCTTGCCGAACAGTTCGCCGTTCAGGATGCTTTCGGTCTCAGGCGTCAGCGGCAGCACATTGACCAGCACGCGCAAGCCGTCGAGGAACGGCACGCGGCCGGCATCGCCATGGAAGCCCACCACGCCCTCGATCGCGCGCGCGGTGCGGCTCCAGCCGCGCACCGGAAACCCGAACCCGGCCAGCGTGCGCGCGATATGCGTGCCGAGCGCGCCAACGCCCATCACGCCGATGGTGAAGTCCGCACGGCGGTGCGGCTTCAGGAACTTCCAGTTGCCGGCCTGCTGCTGCGCCGCATAGTCGTCCAACCGGCGGAAATAGCGCAGCACCGCATGGGTGACGTATTCGACCATCTGGGCGGCCATGCCGGCGTCGTCCAGGCGCACGATCGGCACGCCGGCGGGCAGCGCATCCGGATCCTGGTCGCGCAGGCGCAAGATGCCGTCCACGCCGGCGCCGAGGTTGAACACCGCCTTCAGGTCGGTACGGCCGCGCAGCATTTCCACGGGAGGACGCCAGACCACGGCGTAGTCGGCCGGTTCGCCGCGGCTATCTTCCCAGGTGACGCACTGCGCTTCGGGCAGCGCCTGCGCGAAGCCTTCGATCCAGGGTTCATAGCGGCCATCGGGCACGTACAACTGCAACTTCATGGGGACTCCGGGTCTTCTGTGGCGGGATGCCTGCATTTTCGCAGAGGTCGCGCGACGGTGCCGGCCGGTGGCCGGCAATCGCCCCGCTCCCTCCGGCGGCTCAGCTTTCGCCAGTCGCAAACGCCAGCAACTGCGCCCCTTCCGTCACCTGTTCGCCTACGCCGAACAGGACTTCGCTGACCACGCCGTCCGCCGGCGCGCTGATGGTGTGTTCCATCTTCATCGCTTCCATCACCAGCAGGGGCGTGCCGCGCGTGACCGTGCTGCCGGGCTCCACCATGACAGCGATGACCTTGCCCGGCATCGGCGCAGTCAGCTTGCCGCCCTCGCCCTCGGTCTCCCCTGCATGCGCAAGCGGATCGAGCCAGCCCAGCACCGCATGGCGGCCCGCGTTGAAGACGTGGAAATCATCGCCCTCCACATGGACCTGGCCATGCGCGCGGCGCGTGCCAAGATCGACGCGGATGTCGTCGGCCTGGCACGCAGCCTTGAACGGCGCAGCCTGATCCGCGTAGATCAGCGTGCTGCCCCGCGCGTTAGCGGTCAGCGTGACGTCCAGCGTGTGGCTGCCATAGGCAAAGCGCAGCGTACGCGTGGCGCCGCCGTTAAGCCGCCATGCGCCGGCGTGGGTCCACGGGGAATACTGGTCGGCGGTGTCGATATGTCGCTCGCGCGTTTCACGATCGAGCAGCGCGGCGACGGCCAGCGCGATGATCTCCATGCCGACCGGCGCGGGTGGGGGGAACAGCGTCGCTTCGTTACGCTCGATGAGGCCCGTGTCGAGGTCCGCCGTGCGGAACGCTTCGGATTTCACCAGCCGCTGCAGGAATGCCACGTTGGTCGACAGCCCCACCACGTGGTACGCGGCCAGTGCCTGGCGTATCCGCGCCAGGGCCTCGTCTCGGTCTTTGCCCCAGACGATCAGCTTGGCAATCATCGGGTCGTAGTAGGGGCTGATGGTGTCGCCCTCTCGCACGCCTGCGTCGATGCGGACACCGGCCGGGCCATGCGCATCGCCACCACGCATGAACTGCACGGCAGGCGGCGTGCGCAGGAAGCGCAGCGTGCCCGTCGATGGCAGGAACTGCTTGTCAGGGTTTTCGGCGTAGATGCGCGCTTCGAGCGCGTGGCCGTGGATGTGGAGTTGTTCCTGCTTCAGCGGCAGCGGTTCACCAGCCGCCACGCGCAGTTGCCATTCGACCAGGTCCTGTCCGGTGATCATTTCGGTAACCGGATGCTCGACCTGCAGGCGCGTGTTCATCTCCATGAAGTAGAACGAACCGTCCTGGTTGGCAATGAACTCGACCGTGCCGGCGCCGACATAGCCGACTGCTTTCGCGGCGGCGACGGCCGCTTCGCCCATCGCGCGGCGACGTTCCTCCGTCATGCCCGGCGCGGGCGCTTCTTCGAGCACCTTCTGGTGACGGCGCTGCACGGAGCAATCACGCTCGAACAGGTAGACGCAGTTGCCGTGCGTGTCGGCGAACACCTGGATTTCAATGTGGCGCGGACGGGTCAGGTACTTCTCGACGAGCACCTTGTCGTCGCCGAAGCTCGCCGACGCTTCGCGCTTGACCGAGGCGAGCGCGGCTTCAAACGCATCGCCCGATTCGACCACGCGCATACCCTTGCCGCCGCCACCGGCGCTGGCCTTGAGCAGCACCGGGTAGCCGATGCGGTCGGACTCGCGGCGCAGCAGCGCCGGGTCCTGATCTTCACCGTGATAGCCCGGCACCAGCGGCACCGAGGCCTTTTCCATCAGTTGCTTGGCCGCGCTCTTGCTGCCCATCGCGTGGATGGCTGAAGCCGGCGGCCCAATGAAGACGAGGCCCGCGGCGGCGCAGGCTTCTGCAAACGCCTCATTCTCGGAGAGAAAGCCGTAACCGGGGTGGATCGCCTGCGCCCCGGTCTCCTTCGCCATCTCGATGATATGGTCGGAACGCAGGTAGCTGTCGCGCGCCGCAGCGCCGCCGATATGCACGGCCTCGTCGCAGAAGGCGACGTGGCGCGCATCGGCATCGGCGTCCGAGTACACCGCGACGGTGCGGATGCCCAGCCGGCGGCAGGTGGCGGCAACGCGGCAGGCGATCTCGCCGCGGTTGGCGATCAGGATCTTGCTGAACATGAGCTCCCTCCTTTTAACCCCGTTATGGCGATCTTACGGCGGGGGAGCCCTTCACGTGAAGATTTCTTAACTATTAGCCTGCGTAGCCTTCCGCACGGATGTCGAGTCGCGCCAGCAGCGCGCGGTCGCGGTCAGCCTGCGGATTGCCCGTGGTCAGCAGCTTTTCGCCGTAGAAGATGGAGTTGGCGCCCGCCATGAAGCACAACGCCTGCAGCGCCTCGTCCATCGCCTCGCGGCCGGCGGAGAGGCGCACCATCGCGCCCGGCATGGTGATGCGGGCCACGGCGATCGTACGGACAAACTCGAACGGGTCCAGCGCCTCGGTGCCGGCCAGCGGCGTGCCTTCGACCTGCACCAGGTTGTTGATGGGCACCGATTCCGGATACGGATCCATATTGGCGAGCTGCGCGATCAGCCCGGCACGCGCCTCGCGTGATTCCCCCATGCCGACGATGCCGCCGCAGCACACCTTGATGCCGGCGTCGCGCACATGGCCGATCGTATCGAGACGATCCTGGTACGTGCGCGTGGTGATGATCTTGCCGTAGAACTCGGGCGAGGTATCGAGATTGTGGTTGTAATAATCCAGGCCCGCGTCCTTGAGCTGCTGCGCCTGCTCGGCCTTCAGCATGCCGAGCGTCACGCAGGTTTCCAGGCCCATGGCCTTGACCTCGCGCACCATGTCCATGACCGGCTCCAGGTGGCGGTCCTTCGGGCTGCGCCAGGCGGCTCCCATGCAAAAGCGCGTAGCGCCGTTGGCCTTGGCAGCGCGGGCGGCTTCGAGCACTTCATCGAGTTCCATCAGCTTTTCGGCCTTGACGCCGGCGTCGTGGTGCGCGCTTTGCGGGCAGTAGCCGCAATCCTCTTCGCAGCCGCCGGTCTTGATCGACAGCAGCGTGGAAAGCTGCACGGTGTTGGCGTCGAAGTTCTCGCGATGCACCTGCTGCGCGCGGAACAGCAGGTCGTTGAACGGCAGCGCGAACAGCGCGGCCACGTCGTCGACGCGCCAGCGGGCGTCTTCCGGCAATGCATGGGTGTTGCGCGCGGTCTGGCGCAGCGCTTCGGCGGAGATGGTGGCGACGGTTTGAGCGGCTTGGTTCATGGTGAGGTTCTGGTTTTATGCGGCGAGGCTTGTGGCCTCGGCTCGGTATTGGAGGGAATGGGCAAACAGCGGCGCGAGGTCGAGACGGGCAGCGGCATCGGCCGGCGCCAGTTGCCACGGCAGCTCGCCCAGGCAAGGTGCGTCGAGCGCGTCATGCAGCGTGGCGATGTTCTCGTCAGCCAGCAACATGTCCGGGTCGACACGGTTGGCGATCCAGCCAGCCAGTGTCAGGTCGCGTGCGCGGATGGCTTCGGCGGTCAGCACGGCGTGATTCAGGCAACCGAGGCGGATGCCCACCACCATGACGACTGGCAGCGCCAGCATCTCGGCAAGGTCCGCCGTGCTCCAGCGCACCGCGCCGGTATCGAGCGGCACATGGAAGCCGCCGACGCCTTCAACGACGACGGCATCGGCCTGCTCGCGCAGCGCGTCGAACGCATGGCGGATCGGCGCACGCGTGATGCGCACGCCTTCCTGCGCCGCAGCCAGATGCGGCGAGCATGGCGTGCGCAGCAAGAACGGGCAGGTCTGTCCCAGCGGCACCGCGACGGAGCTGGCGGCACGCAGCGCGGCCACGTCATCGTTGTGCCAGTGATCGACGCGCCATTCGCTGCCGCTGGCCACGGGCTTCATGCCGACGGCGGCATAGCCGGCCGCGTGCAGCGCATGCAGCAGCGTGGCGCTCGCGTGGGTCTTGCCGACGCCGGTGTCGGTGCCGGTGACGAAGCACTGGAACCTGGCGGGCTGGTTTATGCGGTTCATGCGGCCTCCCGCTTCGCTTCGGGGGGCACCGCGTCGGCCAGCACGCTAACGAGGCGCTGCACGTCCGCCGCCGTATGCGTGGCCGACAACGTGATGCGCAGCCGCGCGGTTCCCTCGGGCACGGTTGGCGGCCGGATCGCGCCGACGCGGATGCCTTCTGCTTCGAGGCGCGCGGACAATGCCAGCGAGACAGCGTTGTCCCCGACAATCAGAGGCTGCACAGCGGTGGCACTGTCGCCGAGTTCCCAGCCGGCTGCGGCGGCCAGCGGCGCGAGGCCTGCGCGGAGGTCGGCGATCAGCTGGTTCAGGTTGGCGCGGCGCTGCCGGCCCTCCTCGCCCTCAATGATGGCAAGGCTTGCCATCAGCGCATGCGCAACCGCCGGCGGGGCAGCCGTGGTGTAGATGTAGGGCCGCGCGGTGTTGACCAGATGTTCGATGATGGTCTCGTGCGCGGCGACGAACGCGCCCGCCACGCCGGCGGCCTTGCCGAGCGTGCCGATGTAGATGAAGCGCTCCGAGTTCAGCCCCAATGCCTGCAGTACGCCATGGCCATCGTCGCCGAGCACGCCGAAGCCATGCGCATCGTCGACGATGATCCACGCGTCATGGCGTTCGGCCAGCGCAAGCAATTCCGCCAGCGGCGCCACGTCGCCGTCCATGCTGAACACGCTGTCGGTGACGATCAGCTTGAGCGGGCTGGTGCTGGCCGCGAGCAGCGCGTCCAGTGCGGCGGCGTCGCAGTGCGGGTAGCGCTGCACATCGGCGCGCGCAAGGCGTGCGCCGTCGATCAGCGAGGCATGGTTCAGCGTTTCGCAGAACAGCGTCGCGCCCGCGGTGCCCAGCGCCGTCAGCACGGCCATGTTGGCCATGTAGCCGGTGCAGAAGTACAGCGTGCGCGCTTGCGGGATGTGCGGCGCGAACCAGCGCGCGAGTTCCTCTTCGAGCCGCGCATGCGCAAGCGAATGCCCGCTGACAAGATGCGAAGCGCCGCTGCCGGCGCCGTAGAGACGTGCTCCGTCGGCTAGCGCGGCAACGACATCGGGATGGCTTGCGAGTCCCATGTAGTCGTTGCTGCAGAACGTCAGCAACGGCTGCGGCGCCGGTGCATCCACCGGGCCCACGGCCTGGTGCGGCGCGCATGCGGTATGCGCAATGCGGCGCCGGCGCGTGAGCGCGCGGGCCTGGCGTTCGTCCGCGGCGCGGCGCAATTGTTCAAGCAGCATGGCGTACCTCCTTGTCAGCCTCGGCGTTGCCGAGCACATCGTCCAGCGTGGCCTGCAGTTGCGTGGCGAGCCAGCGCGCCTGCTCGGCATCGAATACGTAGGGCGGCATCACGTACAGCGTGTTGCCGATCGGCCGCACCAGCAGTTCGCGCGCACGCGCGGCCTGATGGAAGCGCCCGGCGAAGCCTTCGCCAGCCCGTTCCTCGCGGACATCGACGGCCCAGATCAGCCCGCGCTGGCGCATGCGGTGCAGGCGCGCATCGCGGGCGAACGGCGCCATCGCGTCGGCCAGCCACTGCGACCGGGCGCGGTTCTGCGCGATGACGTCGTCCTGCGCGAACAGGTCGAGCGTTGCCACGGCGGCGCGGCAGGCGAGCGGGTTGCCGGTGTAGGAATGCGAATGCAGGAAGCTGCGCGCGAGCTCATCGGCAATGAAGGCGCGCTGGATTTCCGGGCGCGACAGCACGAGCGACAGCGGCAGATAGCCACCGCTGATGCCCTTGGACAGGCACAGGAAATCGGGCCATGCATGCGCGGGCAGCGGCTGGTCCGCATCGCGGCATTGCTCCCACGCGAAGAACGTGCCGGTGCGCCCGCAGCCAACCGCGATCTCGTCGGCGATCAGGTGCACACGGTAGCGATCGCACAGCGCGCGCGCGCCCTCCAGATACGACGGGTCGTACATGGCCATGCCCGCCGCGCATTGCACGAGCGGCTCGACGATCAGCGCGGCAATCTGGCCTGCGCGATCGCGCAGCAGTGTCTCGAGTGCGGCCAACGCGCGCACGGCGACATCGGCGGCGGTCTCGTCATCTGCGGCCTGACGCGCGTCGGGCGACATCACCACATGCGCGCGACGGATCAGCGGGTCATAGGCATCGCGGAAGACATCGAGATCAGTCACGCCCAGCGCGCCCACGGTTTCGCCGTGGTAGCCATTGGCCAGGCAGACGAACTCGCGCTTGGCCGGCAGGCCGGTGTTGCGCCAGTAGTGGAAGCTCATCTTGAGCGCGATCTCCACGGCGGACGCGCCGTCCGACGCGTAGAACGCGTGGCCGAGTGCGCCGCCGGTCAGTGCGGACAGGCGCTCGGCAAGTTCGACGGCAGGCGCGTGCGTACAGCCGGCGAGCATGACGTGCTCAAGCGTCTGGAGCTGGTCTGCCAGCGCGGCGTTGATCTTCGGATTGGCGTGGCCGAACAGGTTGACCCACCAGGAACTGGTAGCGTCGAAATAGCGGTGGCCGTCAGCGTCATGGAGCCAGGGGCCCTCGCCACGGACGATGGCGAGCGGCGTGGCGGTGTCGTCTGGACGCAGGCGCGTGCAGGGGTGCCAGACGGCGTGCTTGCTGCGCAGCGCTAGCGAATCGCTGGCGCCGGGCAGTGGGGCATGCAGGGACTGTTGTTCCAAGGGAGTCCTCCTTTGTTGACCATTTCGCGGTGCGTACTCGCTGCGCTGCGGAATGGTTCGGGAGGATCATGTTAGGAATGTCTCCTTGGGGTTGGCAATGGCGATGAATTTCTGGTTTTAGGGTAGAGTTATCGTGATTTGACCGAACTTACCGCGACGAAGGCCGACTCTTGGTGCCAGCGTGTCGCTATCTTCACGCAAAATTTTCTTCGAATTGCCGCGCAAAAAGGCGGGGGGCGGTTGGGCTTGAGGTGCATTGCCTGGCATGCGTCTGCATCGACGACCAATCAGGACCCGTTATCAAACGGCAAACCCAGCGACCGAAAAAAAGCGCCGACTTCCGGCAGCCAGATGGGAATGCCTTCGCGCGCGCTGAACAGCCGATGCGAATCGCCGCCGAATTCGCCGACATCGACCATGCGCGCCTTTGCGGCCGGTCCTTTCGCGTTGGCCTTGTACGCATTGAACATGCGGTCGGGCAGCGGCGCTGGCCAATAGCTGTCGTTGTCCCCGTAAATCCACAGCGAAGGATAGCGCGCGTCCTTGCCATAGTCGCCGAAGGTCTCGATCAGCCTGTCTTCCCAGTCCGCGCAACTGAGGTTGCGCAAGCCGCCGGCGAAGTTGACCACGCCAAGCACGCCGGGATAGGAAATCGTGCTGAAGGCCATGGTGGTCAGGCCGCCGTGCGACTGGCCGATCACGACGATGCGGTCCTTGTCGACATAGGGCTGGTTGACCATGTAGTCCAGCGCGGCCACCACATCCTCGGCCTGCTGCTGGCCGTTGACCTCGATGTTGCAACTGCCCCCGATATATGGCCCACCCGAGCGCGCGAAGCCCTGGCGCATCGGCAGCACCACGACGTACCCGCGGCGCAGGAACTCGACTGTCTGCGCCGGGAAGCGCGCCCGGCCCTGGAACGCCGGCTTGCCGGGGGCCTTGCCATGATTGATGACCACGAGCGGAAACGGACCCTCGCCGTTCGGGCGGAATACCGTGGCTTCCAGGTCGATGCTGAACGGCGAAGCGGCCTTGGGCACCAGTACCACCTGCTCCGAAAAACGCACGCGCGCGGTTGCCGGCGCCGGTGCCGTGCCCGGAGGCTGCGCCTGCGCCACGGTCTGCGCATACACCAGCAGGCCGATCACCGGCAGTAGGGAAAGACATCGAAACAGCAAGGCAGGACAACCCATGACAATCGCGCAAGGCGAGTTTTTCTGACGCCCTTACATGCGGAACACGCCGAACTTCATGTCGTCGATCGGCGCGTTGAGGCTGGCCGACAGGCCCAGCCCGAGCACCGTGCGCGTCTGCGCGGGATCGATGACCCCGTCGTCCCACAGCCGCGCGCTCGCGTAGTACGGATGACCCTGATGCTCGTACTGGTCGCGGATCGGCTGCTTGAATGCCTCTTCTTCCTCCGCGCTCCAATTACCGCCCTTGGCCTCGATGCCGTCGCGGCGCACCGTCGCCAGCACGCTTGCGGCCTGCTCGCCGCCCATCACGGAGATACGCGCGTTCGGCCACATCCACAGGAAGCGCGGCGAATACGCGCGGCCGCACATGCCGTAGTTGCCCGCACCGAACGAGCCGCCAATGATCACCGTGAACTTCGGCACCTGTGCCGTAGCGACCGCCGTGACCATCTTGGCACCATTGCGTGCGATGCCTTCGTTCTCGTACTTGCGGCCTACCATGAAGCCCGTGATGTTCTGCAGGAACACCAGCGGAATCTTCCGCTGGCAGCACAGTTCGATGAAGTGCGCGCCCTTGAGCGCCGATTCGGAAAACAGGATACCGTTGTTGGCGATGATGCCGACCGGGTAGCCCCAGATGCGTGCGAAGCCGCAGACGAGCGTCGTGCCGTAGCGCGCCTTGAATTCGTCGAACTCGGAGCCATCGACAATGCGCGCGATGACCTCGCGTACATCGAACGGCTTGCGCGTATCGGTCGGGATCACGCCGTACAGTTCTTCTACCGGATACAGCGGATCGGCCGGCGCATGCAGGCGGATCTGGTCGGGCTTGCGCCGGTTCAGGTGCTGCACGATGTTCCGGGCCAGCGACAGCGCGTGATGATCGTTCTGCGCGAAGTAATCCGCCACGCCTGACAGGCGCGTATGCACATCGGCGCCGCCGAGGTCTTCGGCTGTGACTTCTTCGCCCGTAGCGGCCTTCACCAGCGGTGGACCGCCGAGGAAAATCGTGCCCTGGTTCTTGACGATGATCGACTCATCGCTCATTGCCGGCACATAGGCGCCGCCGGCCGTGCAAGAGCCCATCACCACGGCGATCTGCGGGATGCCCTGCTTGGACAGGTTGGCCTGGTTGTAGAAGATGCGCCCGAAGTGATCGCGGTCGGGGAATACATCGTCTTGGTTCGGCAGGTTCGCACCGCCCGAGTCCACCAGATAGATGCACGGCAGGTTGTTCTGCTCGGCGATCTCCTGCGCACGCACGTGCTTCTTGACCGTCATCGGGTAATACGTGCCGCCCTTGACGGTCGCGTCGTTGCAGACGATCACGCATTCCTGCCCGGCCACGCGCCCGATGCCGGTGATGATGCCCGCGCCCGGCGCAGCGTTGTCGTACATGTCGTACGCGGCGAGCTGCGACAGTTCCAGGAACGGCGTGCCCGGATCCAGCAGTTGCTGCACGCGATCGCGCGGCAGCAGCTTGCCGCGCGACAGGTGCTTGTCACGCGCGGCATCGCCGCCGCCTTCGGCGAGCTTGGCGACCTTGGCCTTGAGGTCGGCCACGAGCGCCTGCATGGCTTCGGCATTCGACTTGAACGATTCGGAGCGCGCGTTGAGTTTGGTTTCCAGCGTGGGCATGGTTTGTCCCTTCCTGCTTGTCACCCCTGTCATTCCCGCGCATACCCAAAGGGCACGTGGGCGGGAATCCAGCGTCCTAAGAAGTCACTGGGTTCCCGCCTACGCGGGAACGACGGGCTTGTTAAGCGGATGTCCGGGCATCAGGTCATACGGATGTTTCCATCCCGGCAGCGCGCGCATGCGTTCCGTCCAGGCGTGGATGTGCGGGTACTCCTTGCGCCAGTGCACACCGATCTCGTCATCGAAGAACACATAGCCCGCCAGCGAGAAGTCGGCGATGGTGGCGTGGTCGCCCACCACGAAACTGCGGCCGGCGAGTTGCGCGTTCAGCACGCTCCACGCGCCTTCGCAGCGTGCGCGGAAGAACTGCACCACCGTCGGGTCCGGCGACGATGCAAACGCGCGCAGGAAGCGGTAGGTCGCGGTGTACGACGTGAACTTGTGGTTGTCGAACAGCAGCCAGCGCAGGACTTCGGCGCGCTCTGCATCGCTTGCGGCGCCGTAGGCATCGAGGCGCGACGCGAGCGTTTCCAGGATCACACCGGACTGCGTCAGGCGCTGCCCGCCGAACTCGAGCACCGGCACCTCGCCCATCACGTTGATGGCGCGATACTCCGGCGTACGGGTCTCGCCATTGAAGAAATCGACGAAGCGCGGCTGCCACAGCTTGCGGCCGCGCTGTATGCCGACGGTTTCCATCAGCAGCGCCGCCTTGTAGGCATTGCCCGACTGGGCAAAGCAGTACAGCAGGTATTCCGGCGCGTCGCCGGATGCCTTCGCTTCGATGCTCATGACGCCTCCCCGATCATGTCGCCATCCACATAGAGCCACACGGGCGGCTCGCCGGCCGCGCGCGGCTCGCGCACGAACCGGCTGCGCTCATGCAGCCGCCAGGCGCGCCCGCCTACCTTGTAGCGCGCCACGAATTCCACTTCGGCATGCGTATCGTCCTGCTGCGAATGGGCCTTGACCGACAGGCCCAGCCAGCGCGTCGCCGTGTCCGGCAACAGGTCGGCCGGGCACGTGGACGGGTGCCAGGTCTGTCGGACCCAGTCCATATTGCCCATGACGTACGCGGTATAGCGCGAGCGCATCAGCGCCTCGGCATTTGGTGGCACGGCGTCGCCGCGGTGATAGCGGCCGCAGCACGCGTCATATTCCGCGCCCAGGCCGCACGGGCACGGCGTGGGCGTGGCGCGGGGCGGGCGCCTGGCACTCATCCGAGCAGCTCCACCAGTTCGCGCATATCCGTGAACAGGTGATGCGCGCCGGCAGCACGCAGCATGGCGGCATCGTTGCGCGCCGCGTAGCCAAACACGGTCATGCCCGCGGCCACGCCGGCGGTGATGCCGGCCGGGCTGTCTTCGATCACCGCGCAGCGCGACGGCTCCACGCCCATGGTACGCGCCGCGAGCAGGTACACGTCCGGCGCCGGCTTGCTACGGTCCACCTCGGTGGCCGAGAAGATATGCTCGCGCTCGTCCTGCTGGAACAGTTCGACCAGGCCTGTTTGCTTGAGCTGCAGCTTGACCTTGATACGATCCGCGCCCGATGCCACGCACACCGGCATGCCGGTCGCGGCAATCGCAGACACCGCTTCACGTACGAAGGGCACGCTCTGCACCTCGGCCTCGAGCACCTGGTTGCGCCGCACGAGCCAGTGCGACAGCCAGTTCTCCGGCAGCGGCGCGCCGCGCATGCGTTCGATGTTGCCGAGTTCCTCGCGCACCGCGCGCCCCAGGAACATCTTGGTCGAATCCTCGAGCGAGATGGCGATGCCCAGCTCGTTGAGCATTTCGTTGAGCACGCGGTTGACGATGGGTTCGCTGTCGACGAGCACGCCGTCGCAGTCGAAAATCACACAGTCGAAACGCGAGGATGGGCCGGAGGTCAGGCCGGAATCGGCCCGGTTTGCTGCAGTCATGCGGGTTTCTTTTCCTTGTTGCTGTCCACGCTGGCCACGGCGCGCAGTTCGGTCTGGCGGCCGCGTTTCAGGTGGTCTTCAATCTGGTTGAACCGGTCGAAGCCCCAGAACGGTTCGCCGTCGATGATTACGAACGGAGAGCCGAACACGCCCTTGGCCATGGCGACTTCGATTTCCGCCTTGAGCTGGTCCTTGATCTGGTAGCTGGTGGCGCCGGCATCCATGGCGTGCACGTCCACGCCAAGCGGTTCGGCCAGCTTCGAGATTTCCGCCGGCTCGGCGATATTGATGTCGTCCACGAACAGCGCGTGGTAGACCGACTTCGCGAACGCCGTGGCGACATCGGCGCCGTGATGGTTCTGCAGCCACAGCATGGCGCGTGCGGCATGCGTGGTCGGCAGCGGAAAGTGCGTCGGGCGCTTGTACTCGATCTCGTGGAAGCGCGCGGTGCGCTCGAAGTCGCGCCAGCAGTACTCGCCCTTGAGCGGGATCTGCGGCAGCGGTGACGAGCCGGTGGTCTTGAACACCACGCCAAGCAGGATCGGATGCCAGGCCACATTGCGGCCGTACTTCTGCGCCAGTTCGTCGATGCGCGTGCTGGCGAAGTAGCCATACGGCGACGAGAAGTCAAAGTAGAAGTCGATCGCAGCGGTCATGAACGGGGCCTCTGTCGTGAGTTGGATGGCTTGGGGAAGCCTCCAGGACGCCTGGCCGTGCTTCCCAAGCCCCATGGTACGCGTGTCCGCGCGTCGCGGCTACGCCAGTGCGCGGGCGATCAGGATCTTCTGGATATCGCTGGTGCCTTCGTAGATCTGGCACACGCGCACGTCGCGGTAGATGCGCTCGACCGGGAAGTCGCTGACATAGCCATAGCCGCCGAACACCTGGATGGCGTCGGAGCAAACCTTCTCGGCCATCTCGCTGGCAAAGAGCTTGGCCATGGCGGCTTCCTTCAGGCAGGGCCGGCCGGCATCCTTGAGCGAAGCGGCGTGCCAGACCATCTGGCGCGCCACGTCGATGCGCGTGGCCATATCGGCCAGACGGAACTGCACGGCCTGGTGCTGGAACAGCGGCTGGCCGAAGCTCTCGCGCTCCTTGGCATACGCCAGCGCCGCGTCGAACGCCGCACGTGCCATGCCGATGCTTTGCGAGGCAATACCGATGCGCCCGCCTTCGAGCCCCGACAGCGCCATCTTGTAGCCAGCGCCTTCATCGCCGAGCATATTGGCGGCTGGCACGCGGCAGTCCTCGAACACGATCTGCGCGGTATCCGACGAATGCTGGCCGAGCTTGTCTTCCAGACGCGCCACGATGTAGCCCGGCGTGTTCGTCGGCACCAGGAACGCGCTGATACCGCGCTTGCCGGCGGCCTTGTCGGTCACGGCCAAGACGATGGCCACATCCGCATTCTGTCCGCTGGTGATGAACTGCTTCACGCCATTGAGCACGTAGTGGTCGCCATCGCGCACGGCGGTCGTGCGCAATGCCGAAGCATCCGACCCCACGTGCGGCTCGGTCAGGCAGAACGCGCCGAGCATCTCGCCGCGCGCCAGCGGCACCAGCCACTGCTGCTTCTGCGCTTCATTGGCGAACGCCATCATCATGCTGCACACGGGGCAGTTGTTGACGCTGATGACGGTCGACGTGCCGCCATCGCCCGCGGCGATCTCTTCGAGGATCAGCGCCAGTGACAGGTAGTCCAGCCCCGCGCCGCCGTAGGCTTCCGGCACGGCCACCCCGTAGGCGCCGAGCCCGGCCAGCTCGCGGTGCACGTCTTTCGGGAAGGTCTTGTCGCGATCCCACTGCGCGGCCTGCGGCGCGATCACCTCTTGCGCAAACTGGCGCACGGCGTCGCGAATCATTTCCTGTTCGGATGTCAGCAGCATGTCGTGTCTTTGATCGATGAGTCCGGCCCGCGCTTACCAGGGGATTGGGGTGCCGTCGTAATTGAAGAAGCTGCCGTTGTCACGGCGCTTGGCGCCAGCCAGCACCTGGCGCAAGCCCTTCACGCTCTGCTGCGGCGTGATGTCGGCGCCCTTGCCACCCATGTCGGTCTGCACCCAGCCCGGATGTAGCGCCACGCAGGTGGCATGGCGCGCGTCGAGTGACACGGACTTCAGCGCCGCGTTGACGCCGGCCTTGCTCACGCGATACAGCCAGCTGCCGTTGCTGTCCATGGAGCCGAGGCTACCCATGCGCGATGACAGTACCGCGAGCACACCGCCGTGTCCGCCCTGTCCGGTTTCGACGTAGGGCAGCACCAGCGGCAACGCCATCATCGGGCCGAGCACGTTCACGTGCATCACGCGGTCGAAGTCCTCGGGCGTGACCGGCTGCGCGCCTTCGGTGCGCGGACCGAGCACGCCGGCGTTGTAAATGGCGACGTCGAGCGATTCGCCATCAAGCTTCCAGCCGAGCCCTGCCACCGCACCGGGATCGGTCAGATCGGCCTGATGCGCTTCGGCGCCGAGCGCCTTCAGCGCCGCGACGCCTTCGGGCGTACGCGCCGCCGCGATGACGCGCCAGCCGTCGGCTCGGTACTGGCGTACGAATTCAAGACCGATGCCGCGCGAGGCACCGAGGATGAGTGCGGTTGGCAAGGGTTATCTCCTGAGGCGAGGTTCAGATGATCGGGTTGTTTGGCCCCCCCTCTTTCGCAAGCGGGAGAGGGGGGAACATGCTGGGTTGAATCAGACGATCTCGATACCAACCGCCGTCGCCTCTCCGCCACCAATGCACAGGCTGGCCACGCCACGCTTGCCGCCCGTCTTGCGCAGCGCGCCGATCAGCGTGGTCATGATGCGTGCGCCCGAGGCGCCGATCGGATGGCCCAGCGCACACGCGCCGCCGTGGATATTGACCTTCTCGCGCGGAATCTTGAGGTCGTGCATCGCAGCCATCGGCACCACGGCGAAGGCCTCGTTGATCTCGAACAGGTCGATGCTGTCGGTGGTCCAGTCCAGCTTGCGGTACAGCTTGGCCATGGCCTCGACCGGTGCGGTGGTGAACCAGCCCGGCGCCTGCGCGTGCGTGGTGTGGCCAAGCATGCGTGCGATGGGCTGCAGGCCCAGTTTCTTGGCGGTCGATTCGCGCATCATCACGAGCGCCGAGGCGCCGTCGTTGATCGACGAGGACGATGCGGCGGTGATGGTGCCGTCCTTGGCGAACGCCGGCTTCAGCGACGGGATCTTGTCGGTCTTGATGCGGCGCGGGCCTTCATCGGTATCGATGACGGTGTCGCCGCCCTTGCCCGACACGGTGACCGGCGCGATCTCCCAGCGGAAGTCGCCAGCCTCGGTGGCCTGCTGCGCGCGGCGCACGCTTTCGATCGCGAAGGTGTCCTGCTGCTCGCGCGTGAAGCCGTACTTGGCGGCGCAGTCTTCGCCGAAGGTACCCATCGCGCGGCCCTTGTCGTACGCGTCTTCGAGGCCGTCGAGCATCATGTGGTCATAGATCATGCCGTGGCCGATGCGGTAACCGCCGCGCCCCTTCGGGATCAGGTACGGCGCGTTGGTCATGCTCTCCATGCCGCCGGCAACGGCGATGTCGAACGAGCCCGCCACCAGCCCGTCATAGACGTTCATGGCCGCACGCATGCCCGAGCCGCACATCTTGTTGACGGTGGTGCAGCCAACGCTGAGCGGCAGACCCGCGCCGAGCGCCGCCTGTCGTGCGGGCGCCTGGCCCTGACCGGCCGGCAACACGCAGCCGAACACCACTTCCTCGACCTGTTCGGGCTTGATGCCTGCGCGTTCCACTGCGGCGCGGATGGCGACCGCGCCGAGCTGCGGCGCCGTCAGCGATGCGAACTCGCCCTGGAAAGCCGCCATGGGGGTGCGGGCGGCGGAAACGATGACGATCGGGTCTTGCATGTCTGTTCTCCTGATATCGGTATGCTTCACCACCGTCGCTCCGTGCGGGTAAGGGTACGCGCACGGAAACGACGGTGTTTGATTCGATGACTACATGATGCCGCGCACGTTCAGCGGATGGAGGCCTGCGGCGGATCGCCGAACTGTCGGTAGGCCGCGGCGAGCTGCTCGTGCAGTTCGTCGTTGTTGCTCGCAGCCATGCCGAGGTCGCGCAGCAGGCCGTCGGAGACGCCATAGATCCAGCCGTGCACCGTCACAGCCTGTCCGCGCGACCACGCGTCCTGCAGCACGGTGGTCTGGCAGATGTTGCTGACCTGCTCGATGACATTGAGCTCGCACAGCCGCGTGTGCGCATCTTCCTCGCGCAGGATGGTGCCGAGATAGGCCTCGTGCTTGTCGGCCACATCGCGCACATGGCGCAGCCAGTTGTCAGCCAGGCCGATGCGCTCGCGCTTAAGCGCGACCTTCACGCCGCCGCAACCATAGTGGCCGACCACGGTGATGTGGCGCACCTTGAGCACTTCCACGGCGAACTGGATTACCGACAGCGCGTTCAGGTCGCTGTGCGCGATCACGTTGGCGATATTGCGGTGGACGAAGACCTCGCCCGGCGCCAGGCCAAGGATCTGGTTGGCGGGCACGCGCGAATCGGAGCAGCCGATCCACAGGTATTCCGGCGCCTGCTGGTTGGCCAGGCGCATGAAGAAGGTCGGATCTTCCGCGTTGACGCGGTCGACCCATTCGCGGTTGTTGCGGAACAGCTGGGCGATAGCGTCACTCATGCGACTCTCCTTGCGAAACTGGCGACGGGCGTGCCGTGCGCAGCCGTGCCGTAGCGGTTGATGAAGCGTTCAGAAATGGGATAGGCAAAGAAGTCATGAACATGTCCGGCCAGCAGCCGGTCTTTATGGCTCTGCCACATGGCAGGGTCGAATAAATCTTCGTGATGGCGCAGGAACGCCTCGCGCACGCGCGGGTTCCCGAGCAGGAAAGTACGGAACGTCTCCGGAAAGATGTCGTGCGGCCGCACGGTGTACCAGATATCGCCCGACATTTCTTCCTCTTCGTTGCGCGGCTGGGGCACGCGGCGCACATTGCAGTCGGTGAAGTACTCGATCTCGTCGTAGTCGTAGAACACCACGCGGCCGTGGCGCGTTACGCCGAAATTCTTGTACAGCATGTCGCCCGGGAAGATGTTAGCGGCGATCAGCTCCTTGATGGCATTGCCGTATTCGATGATGCCGTGCTCGAGTTGCTCGTCGGTGCCTTCCTGCAGCCAGATGTTCAGCGGCGTCATGCGGCGCTCGATGTAGACGTGGCGCACCACGATCTCCTCGCCGCCGTCCTTGCCGCGCTGGTATTCGATCATCGACGGCGCGTGGTGTTCCAGCTCGCGCACGAGGTCCTCGTCGAAACGCGACAGCGGAAAGGCCACGTTGGAGTATTCCAGCGTGTCGGCCATGCGGCCGACACGGTCGTGCTGCTTGACGAGCTGGTACTTGGACTTGATCAGCTCGCGCGTGGTCTCCTTCGGCGCCGGGTAGAAATCCTTGATGACCTTGAACACATACGGATACGACGGCAGCGTGAACACCAGCATCACCAGCCCCTTGATGCCCGGCGCGCTGATGAACTTGTCCGACGAATGCTGCAGGTGATGGAGGAAATCGCGGTAGAACAGGTTTTTGCCCTGCTTCTGCAAACCGAGCGAGGTGTAGATCTCCGCGCGCGGCTTGCGCGGCATGATGTCGCGCAGGAAGGTCACGTAGGCCGACGGAATTTCCATGTCGACCATGAAGTACGAGTGCGTGAACGAGAACAGGATCAGCACCTGCACCTTCTTGAGCAGCACGGCATCCAGTGTCAGCTTGCCCGACGGACCGTGCACGATCGGAATCGCCAGCGGATAGGTGCGATCGGCGTTCACGATGCGGCCGATGATGAAGGCCGTCTTGTTGCGGAAGAACAGCGACGACAGCACGTGGATCTGGAAATTCGGCGCGATGCGGAAGTCGCCGAAGTGCTCCTCCACGCCCCGCACGACATGGCCGACGTCGCGGCGCAGGTCTTCGAACGGCGTTTCCAGCTGGAAGTTGTGCACGATCCGCTCGAAGCACTCGGCCATGCCCTGCCGGCTGCCGGGGTAGTAGGCGCGGAACGTGGGCCTGGTCGGCGACTCCTCGTTCTCGATGTACTCGGTCGAGATCGCCGGGCGCACGAAGATGAAGTCGTTGTTGAAGTAAGAGCGGTGCAGCAGGCGCGTGCAGACCGAATTGAAGAACGTCTCGGCCAGCTCCGGCTGGTGGTGATTGGTCAACAGGCCGATGTAGTGCAGCTTGATCTGCTGCCAGATCTCGTCCTCGATATTCTCGGCGTCGTACTCGTCCTCGAGGATCACGCTGGTTTCGCGCACGCGCTCGTTGTAGAACGCGATGCGGTCGCGTTGCATCTGCTGCAGGCTATGCCAGTCGCCGGCCTCGAATTTCACCTTGGCCTGGCGGCTGACCTCGCGGAATAGCCGGTAATGCTTGTCGAACCCGTCCAGCATGGTCCGCGCCACGTCGAAGGCAATCTGCGAAGAGAGCAGTTTGGGGAAGTGGGACATGAGACGAGTGGACGCGTTCTGGCGGGGGCTAGTGGGATTGTAAATGGGTTTCGGGACTCGATTTGGGGTGCTCAGTGGCGAATACCTTCCGAATAGCCGCCGGTTTGCTCCGCCTCTCCCGCTGACGGGAGAGGGAGGAACCCGGCGATACCAGGCGCCGTCAGAATCACATCGTCTCGGCAAACAATTCCCGACCAATCAGCATCCGCCGAATCTCTGAAGTCCCGGCCCCAATCTCGTACAGCTTGGCATCGCGCCACAGCCGCCCGGCCGGGTATTCGTTGATATAGCCGTTGCCGCCCAGGATCTGCACGGTTTCGCCGGCCATCCAGGTGGCCTTCTCCGCCGTGTACAGGATCACGGCGGCGCAATCCTTGCGCACCTGGCGCACGTGCTCGCTGCCGAGCGAATCCAGGTTCTTGCCAACTGTGTACAGATAGCTGCGCGCTGCCTGCAGCGTCGTGTACATGTCGGCGACCTTGCCCTGGATCAGCTGGAATTCGCCGATGCTCTGGCCAAACTGCTTGCGGTCGTGGATGTACGGTGTGACCACGTCCATGCACGCCTGCATGATGCCGATCGGGCCGCCCGACAGCACCGCGCGTTCGTAGTCGAGACCGCTCATCAGTACCTTGGCGCCGCTGTTCTCGCCGCCAAGTATGTTCTCGACCGGCACCTCCACGTCCTCGAACACCAGTTCGCCGGTGTGCGACCCCCGCATGCCGAGCTTGTCCAGCTTCTGCGCGACCGAGAAGCCCTTCATGCCCTTCTCGACGATGAACGCGGTCATGCCGCGCGCGCCGAGGTCCGGTTCCGTCTTGGCGTAGACGACCAGCACGTCGCAATCCGGGCCGTTCGTGATCCACATCTTGGTGCCGTTGAGCACGAAGCGGTCGCCTTTGAAATCGGCGCGCAGCTTCATGCTGACGACGTCGGAGCCGGCATTGGGCTCGCTCATCGCGAGCGCGCCGATCCACTCGCCCGACACCAGCTTCGGCAGGTACTTCGCCTTCTGCGAGGCGGTGCCGTTGCGGTGGATCTGATTCACGCACAGGTTCGAATGCGCGCCATAGGACAAGCCGACCGACGCCGAGGCACGGCTGATTTCCTCCATCGCCACCATGTGGGCCAGGTAGCCCATGTTGGCGCCGCCGTACTCCTCGGCCACGGTGATGCCGAGCACGCCGAGGTCGCCCATCTTCTTCCAGGCGTCCATCGGAAACTGGTCGGTGCGGTCGATCTCACCCGCGCGCGGCGCCAGCTCCGCCTGCGCCCAGTCGCGCACGGCACCGCGCAGCATCTCGATGTCATCGCCCAGGTCGAATTTCAGGCCAGGCAGTTCGGTCATGGTGGTCTCCTTGGGGTCTTGTTGGCAGCAGCGGTTCGGCGCGTGTCAGACGTGTCCGAGCGTACGCACGACGCAAAGCGTCATCAGCATGGTCGCCACGAGCTTGCGGCGACCCTGTTGTTCGACAAAGACATCGCCCTGGGCCACGATCAGCGTACGGCCGGGCTTGAGCACGCGCCCCACGGCTATCAGGCGTTCGCCCTGCGCCGGGGACAGCAGGTTGATCTTGTATTCGGCGGTCAGGCCCGCCTCGCCGTCGGCGACCAGGCTCAGCGCCGCATACCCGCACGCGCTGTCGGCCAGTGCGCCGACCACGCCGCCGTGGAAGAAGCCGTGCTGCTGGGTCACGCCTTCGGACCAGGGCATGGCGATTTCGACCTCGCCGCGCTCGACGCGGGCCAGGCTTGCACCGAAGGTCGTCATCAGGCCCTGGCGGGCAAAGCTCGTGGCAATGGTGTCCACACGAGCCGCCGACAACTGCTCGGGCTGGGCGGGGACAGCTGCGGCTTCAAGGTCCTGCGTCATGGCGGCTCCGTGGTGAGGTTGTCCGGAGTATTCTATTGACGTTTACGTAAACGTCAATCAGTAGTGGTGCGCTGACGCGCCACAAGTGCAGCGTCAGGCAGGTTCATGCTTGGCCGGAGCATTGCCGGGCGCCCGCTGGGCTTCAAGCAGTGCCTTGCACTGCTTCTCATGCTGATCGATCTCGGCGAGCTGCGCCTGCAGGTCTTCGAGCTGGCGCTCGAGCGCGGCGCGGTGCCCGGCCAATGCGTCGAGGAAGCGTTCGAGCTGCGGCGCGGTGTTGCGCGGAGACTCGTAGAGATCCAGAATTTCGCGGATCTCATTGAGAGTAAGCCCCAACCTTTTGCCGCGCAGCGCGAGCTTCAGGCGGGTGCGCTCGCGCCCGTTGAATACGCGCGTGCGGCCGCCAGGCCCGGCTCGCTCAGGCGAGAGCAGGCCCTGGTCTTCATAAAATCGGATCGTACGCGGCGTGACATCGAACTCGCGCGCAAGATCGGTGATCGTATAGGTGACCGGGCTGGCGGGTGATCCGGAAACGTGTGTGGCTGCCATGGTGCGCCCAAAGTAAGTGAACGGTCGTTCGTTGCGAAGTCAACTTTTGGCTTAAGATGGAGACGAGTCGCACGAGTTGACGTTTACGTTAGCGTCAACGCCTGCGGCTGGCAACCGGTGCTTTCATGCCCGGCCGATTTGGCCCGGCGTGACGGCAAAGACAAGAAAGCCCGCCTGCCCCGGCGTGAATCAGCGTGACACGGCGCAGGGCTTCGATCACGAGACTCCTCATGAACGCACTCGAACACCAGCTCCAATACCCGTTCGCGGACACCATGCCCGAGCCCGGCGCCAAACAGGAAGTGGCGCCCGGCGTCTACTGGCTGCGCATGCCCCTGCCCTTCGCGCTCGACCACATCAACCTGTGGCTGCTGCGGGATCACCAGGACGGCAAAGACGGCTGGACCATCATCGACTGCGGCATCACCAACGACACCATCAAGGCGCACTGGGAAACCATCTTCGCCAACGAACTCGAAGGGCTGCCGGTGTTGCGCGTGCTGGTCACGCACAGCCACCCGGACCATGTCGGCCTGGCGCATTGGCTGTGCAAGCGCTTCGATGTGCGGCTGTGGATGAGCCTGGGCGACTACATGAGCGCGCGCGTGATGGGCAGCGGCACCGGCGCGGGTTCCAGCGCCGGCGGCGAGCTGGCCGCCGAACACTTCGCGCGCCACGGCCTGACCGACCCGGACAGCCAGGAAAAGCTGCGCGCGCGCAAGACCTACTACCCGTCGCTGGTGCCAGACCTGCCCACGCAGTATCGCCGCCTGATGGACGGCGACACGGTCACGATCGGCACCGATCCGGCGACTTCGGGCTGGCGCGTGATCACCGGTTTCGGCCATTCGCCTGAGCACGTGGCGCTCTACAACGCTGCGACCCATGTGCTGATCTCCGGCGACATGGTGCTGCCGCGCATCTCGACCAATGTCAGTGTGTTCGACATGGAGCCGGAAGCCAACTCGCTGCAGCTCTATCTCGATTCACTGAGCAAGTACGAAGGCCTGCCCGAGGACGTGCTGATCCTGCCATCGCACGGCCGGCCCTTCCGCAACCTGCACACGCGCATCGCCCAACTGCGCGAACACCATGTGGATCGCCTCGCCGAAACGCTCGAAGCGTGCCGCGAAAAGCCGTGCTGCGCGCACGATATCGTCAGCGTGATCTTCAAGCGCCAGTTCGACATCCACCAGATGACGTTTGCGATGGGCGAATCGCTCGCGCACCTGCATGCGCTGTGGCATCGCGGCGAGCTGGTGCGGGAAACGGGCGATGACGGTGTGATCCGCTTTCGGGCGGCTTGATATCGCTCAGCCGCGCGCAGCCAGCGCGGCGAGGTAGCGCACCCCTTCAATGGCGCGGCTGCCGTACCAGGACAGCATCTCGCCATCGACCAGCTGCACCGGCTTGCCGAGCTGCCGCTCGAGCGCGTCGGCATGGTCTTCGGTAAAGCGGTAGGGCTCGGTGGACAGCAGCACCTCATCGAGCCCACGTACCAGCGCGTCGTTCCAGCGAAAGCTCGGATAGCGCTCTCCCGCCGCGTTCGGCCGGGTGCAGTCGCCGTCCGCGCACGCCTGCGGCGTCTCTTCGGGCCAGGTCTGCCAGTTCACCAGCGCCAGCATGCGGCTGATATAGGTATTGCGCGACACGGTCATCCACGGGTCCTGCCAGATCGCGTAGAGCACCTTGCGGGCGGGCCACGCACGCGCTTGGATGGCCTTCAGTTCCGCCTGCAGCGCGGCGCACAGGCGCTCGGCCTGCGGCTGGCGTCCGAAAATGCCGCCGAGCAGCCGGTACAACTCGAAATTGTCTTCCGGCGCGCACGGATGCGTGACGATCACGTTGGGCACGAAGGCGCGGATCTCCTCCACGGTTTCGCGGCGGTTCTCGTCGATATTGACCACGACATGCGTGGGCGCCAGATCGCGCAGGCGGTCCAGCTTCACGTCCTTGGTGCCGCCCACCTTGGCCACGGCGCGCACGGCCGGTTCCGGATGGATGCAGAAGCCCGTGCGTGCGACCATCTGCTCGCCCAGTTCCAGCGAAAATAGCAGCTCCGTCACCGACGGCACCAGCGAGGCGATGCGCACATCGCCGCTGGCCGCGGCATGCTGCTCGCCGATGGCGTCGCGCCACATGGTCAGTCCCCTTCGCCGTTGCGCGGCTTGCGCGGCGCGCTTGCCGCCAGCGCATCGTAAAGCCAGCGTGGCATCAGGTGCATCAGCGACGCGACCATGCCCATCTGCCAGGGGATCACCTTGAAGCGGCTGCCGGCGCCGATCGCCTTGACGGCCTTGCGCGCAAAAACGTCGGCATCGGTCAGGAACGGCATGCGGTACGGGTTGTGCGCCGTCATCGGCGTACGGATATAGCCGGGCGCGATGGTCACCACGCGGATGCCATGGCGGCGCTCTTCCAGCCGCAGGCTTTCCAGCAGCTTGATCACCGCGGACTTGGACGCGCTGTACGCACCACCGCCCGGCAGCCCGCGCACACCGGCCACGCTGGCAATGCCGACCAGCGTGCCGCGCCAGCCGCCGACACCGGGGTCCCGGTCGCGCATGGGCTGCAGGAAGGGCTGGAAGGTGGTCAGCACGCCGAACCAGTTGGTATCCATGACCATGCGGAACGCTTCGAGGTCCTCGCGCTCGCTGGCCACCGTGCCGACCGACACGCCGGCGTTGGCGATGACCACGTCGGGCACGCCGTAGCGGTCCAGGAAGTCCTGCGCGGCCCGCTGCATGGCGTCGGCATCGCGCACATCGGCGGCATAGACGTGCACGGCGCCAGGATTGGGCAGGCTTTGGGCAAGGTCGCGCAGGGCATCTTCACGCCGCGCGACGAGCCCGAGGATGGCGCCTTGCTGCGCATATTCGCGCGCCAGCGCCTGGCCCAGGCCGCTGGAGGCGCCGGTGAGGAAGACTTTCAGGGGGCGCATCGGTCTACCGGAAGCTCAAATAAAAAAAGGCCGGTACGACATCGTACCGGCCTTCGGGAAATCGCGTTCAGAGCTTCTTGTCGCGGACCTGGGTCACCAGGTAATCCATGGCCTGGATTGCACCGGTCTTGGTGCCAGCAATGGACGGCGAAGTCACGTACTTGCCCTGGACCACCACGGTCGGCACGCCGTCGACCTTGTACGCGTCGGCAATCTTGTTCGCACGCTGCGCGTTGGTCGTCACCGAGAACGAGTTATAGGCATCGAGGAACGCCTTGCGGTCGATGCCGTTCTTGGCCATGAAATCGGCGATCTCATTCGGGTCCAGCATGCGCTTGCGGTCGACGTGGATCGCGTTGAAGACCTTGGCATGCATGGCGTCCAGCTTGCCGATGGACTCCAGCGCATAGAAGATCTTCGTGTGCGGCAGCAGGTCGTCGCGGAAGGCCACGGGCACCCGCTTGAAGACCACGTCCTTGCCCTGCTTCTTGACCCACGCTTCGAGTTCGGGCTCGAAATCGAAGCAGTGCGGGCAGCCGTACCAGAAGAACTCGGTGACTTCGATCTTGCCCGCCGGCACAGGCTGCGGCGCCTTCAGCACCTGGTATTCCTTGCCTTCGGTGGGCGCCGCGTGGGCGGGGGCAGTCATCAACAGGCTGCCGACAGCGGCGAACGTAGCAATCAGTGCGGCAAGTTTCTTCATCTTGGAACGGCCTTCCGGTTTGGGCGAGGTTTGGGCGATGAGCGTATGACAGCGGCGGCGGCATCCGGTTCAGCGGGGCCGCCAGCCTCGTGGTTACAGCGCGTTACTGCTTGGTGAAGCGGATCACGGAGGCATCGAATCCGGCCGACTGCAGCCGGTCGCGCGCCTTGTTCATGTCCTCGATGCGGGCATAGGGGCCGATGCGGACGCGGTACATCTTGACGCCGTTGACGTCACGGTCGGTGATCCTGGCTTCGAAACCCTGCATCGCCAGGTTGGCCTTCTGGCGATCGGCGTCGTCCGACGAGCGGAACGCACCGACCTGCAGCAGGTAGCCCACCTTGTTGGCATCTGCCTGGGCGATCTCGGCAATCGGATCCGACACCGGCTTCTCGGCCGGCTTGTTGTTCGCAACTGTCCTGTCGGCAGGCTTTTCAACCGGCTTCTCGGCGGGCTTTTCCGCGGGGCGCGCGACCGCCACGGGCGGCTGGCGGTCACCGTTGCCGTTTCCGTTGCTATTGCCATTGCCGTTGCGGTTCTCCGGCGCGGTGGCCACGGGCGGCTGTTGCTGCGGCTGCGCTTCAGGCGCGGGCTGGCCAACCGGCTTGGCCGGCGTCTTGCTCCACAGCGGCTTGTTCGGGTCGGTCGGGCCTTCCTGCTGAGACTGCGATTGCGTGGGGCTCGGCAGGTTGCTGGTTACGTTGCCGGGTTCGCTGGGCCGGGGCGGCGCATTCTTCTGCTGGAACGGCGCCGGCGACTTGGTGATATACAGGGCGACCACCACGGCAATGGCCAGGCCGACGATCAGCCCGAGCACCAGGCCCAGGAACGTTCCCCCGCGCTGCTGGCTGCGGCGGGCACTGCGCGCGTCGCGCTTGCGTTGCTGTTGCATAAGTCCTCTTAGGTGTTGCCGGGAGATTATAGTGCCAGCGCCGCCCGCGGCGGCGCCGGCCACATTGCGGAGCAACACTGCCCCGCCAGCCGGCCCGATCGCACGCCGGTGCCTTGACTTCCGTACTTACATGCGGCGCGGCGCCGAGACGCCGATCACCGCCAGGCCATTGCGCAGCACCTGGCGCGTGGCGGCCAGCAGTGCCAGGCGGGCACGCTTGACGGCTTCGTCATCGACCAGCACGCGGTCGGCGTTGTAGAACGCGTGGAAATCCCCGGCCAGGTCGCGCAGGTAGAACGCAACGGCGTGCGGCGCCAGTTCGCCCGCAGCGGCGGCCAGCATCTCGGGGAACTCGGCCAGGCGCTGGCCCAGCGCCAGTGCCTGCGGGCTCGCGTCGGCACCGGTGACGGCGGCCAGGTCGGTGCCGGCCAGTTCGGCCAGGCGGCTTTCCCAGTCGGCGCCGCCCCACGATTCGAAGATCGAGCAGATGCGCGCGTGGGCGTACTGCACGTAGTACACCGGGTTCTCGTCGTTCTGCTTGAGCGCGAGGTCCACGTCGAACACGAACTCCGTGTCAGCCTTGCGCGACAGCAGGAAGAAGCGCACGGCATCGCGCCCGCGCGTGAAGTGCTCGGGCCAGTCGGCCACGCCTGCGTCCAGGCAGCCGCGAATGGTTTCATCGCCGCCGTTTGACCACTCGATCAGGTCGCGCACGGTCACATACGAGCCGGCACGCTTGGAGATCTTCACCTCCTCGCCGTTCTTCATCACGGTGACCATCTTGTGCAGCACGTAGTCGGGGTAGCCCTTGGGGATGCCGATGTCGAGCCCCTGCAGCCCGGCGCGCACGCGCGCGATGGTGCCGTGGTGGTCGCTGCCCTGTACGTTAATGACCTTGGTGAAGCCGCGCTCCCACTTGGTGGTGTGGTAGGCCACGTCCGGCACGAAGTACGTGTAGGTACCGTCGGTCTTCTTCATGACCCGGTCCTTGTCGTCGCCGTCGTCGGTGGTGCGCAGCCACAGCGCGCCTTCGCTCTCGTAGGTCTTGCCCTTGCCGACCAGACCCTGCACCGCGGCTTCGACGCGGCCGTCGGTGTACAGCGATGATTCCAGGTAGTAGTGGTCGAACTTGACGCCGAAGGCCTGCAGGTCAATGTCCTGCTCGTTGCGCAGGTAGGTCACCGCGAATTTGCGGATCGAGTCGAGATCCTCTGGGTTGCCCGACGCGGTCACCGGCTCGCCATCGGACGCGCTCACGGTCTTGCCGGCCAGGAAGTCGGCGGCGATGTCGCCGATGTAGTCGCCGTTGTAGGCGGCTTCCGGCCAGTTGGCATCGCCGGGCTTGAAGCCCCGCGCGCGCGCCTGCACCGACACGGCCAGGTTCTGGATCTGCACGCCGGCGTCGTTGTAGTAGAACTCGCGGTGCACGTCATAGCCCTGCCACGACAGCAGATTGGCCAGCGCGTCGCCGAGCGCCGCCTGACGGCCATGGCCGACGTGCAGCGGGCCGGTCGGGTTGGCCGAGACGAATTCGACCAGCACGTTGCCGTGCATGCCGCGCTCCTGGGCGCCGTAGCCGTCGCCCTCGCTCAGCACCGCGCGCAACACGTCCGCCTTGGCGGCCGGCGTCAGGCGCAGGTTGATGAAGCCCGGGCCGGCGATCTCCATGCCCGCGACCAGTTCGGCCGCGCGCGGATCGGCCTGCACCATCGCCACGATGCGCTGGGCCAGTTCGCGCGGATTGCTCTTGAGCGCGCGCGCCACCTGCATGGCGATGTTGCATGCCAGGTCGCCGTGGGCGGCGGCCTTCGGCCGCTCGAATGTCACGGCGGGCAGGGCCGCATCGGCCGGCGCGAGCGCGCGCACGGCATCAGTGAACGCAGCGGCAAGATTGGAGGTCTGAACAGGCAGCATGGGTGTCGAGGCCCTGTTGGGCGGTAGTCGGGCAGGCGGTGCGTCGGCCCGCGCAGCCAAACCGGCAATGGCCGGCAGAGAGCACGTGCGGAACGCCGAAAGCGGTGCGCAAGTGCGCGCCGCGCCGCGTGACCGGCAATGGAATTCGGAAACGCGGAATTTTATCAGGTGCTATGCTGACATCATGCGCGCGGCTCGCAAGAGCCACAATCCGAGCGGTGACTTCCCCCGGGGAACCCGCCTTCTGCAGGTCCGTGAAAGGAAACAACATCATGCTGATCACCTTCAAATCCCACGCCGCGCAGGACCTGATCATGATGCGAGATCTGGCCGTGACGCTCATGGGCATCATCGGCAAGCATCTTGGAGAGCGAGGGGTGATCACAGTGGAAGAACTGCCGCGCGCGATCCAGAAACTCGAAGCCGCGGTTTCCGACGCCAAGCGCACTCACCCCGCCGAAGCCGCCGTCGACGGCAAGCATGACGAAGAGGAAGAGGAGCCACTGCACCTCGGCCAGCGCGCCTATCCGTTCCTCGACATGCTGCGCGCCTCGCAGCGCGAAGGCGTGGACGTACTCTGGGGCGTGTGAGGAAATTCTGAGGACGGTGCTGCGTTTTGTCGCAGCGCCGTAATGGCTGCACATACAAAAAAAAGCGCCCGACGCCGCCATGGCGGCGTCGGGCTTCCGGATCGTGGATGTCTTCCGGACAAGGGGGGAATGTTGCCGGCCATCGCGCCTGCCCGCGGATGGCCGCAGCGTGCTACTCCCGGTGATTGCGGGTGGCCAGCATCAGCCCAATCAGCGCGCCGATCGCGGCTGCCAGTCCCACGGCTTTCAGCGGGGACTCTGCTACGCGCTGCTGGGCATGCACGACGGCTCCATCCATCCGTTCGCGGACCTGGGATACGCCATCCTCGGCTTGCGCCCGCAAGCGCTCCGTCATTTCACTGGCCCGCGCGCGCAGGCGGCGCCCGGCGTTCAGGCTTTGCTCCGATCCTTCGCTGGCCAGCACTTCGATGGTGTGCTGGAGCTGCGAGATCAGCGATTTCACCTCGTCCGAGATGGGCCCTGCCGCGTCGCGCGTATCGCGTGCGGCGTGCCGGATCCGGCGAATGGTGCTGTCGGCGCTGTCGGCGAGGTGGGTGATTTCCTTCCGGACTTTGGGGTTCTGCGTCAGCATGGGCTCTCCTCAGGTCGTGGGGCACAGGTCAGGGCGCGTTAAGCGTCACCGTCTGCGGACCAGACCCATTACGGCGGTAACCAAAGCCACGATCAGGAAAATGAAGAACAGGATTTTCGCGATCTCTACGGCGCCGGCAGCAATACCGCCAAAACCGAAAACCGCGGCAATCAGCGCGATAACGAAAAAGACGAGTGCATATTGCAGCATGACTGGACTCCCGAAGGAGGCGAAACCTGCCCGCCTGGCGGACGGAATCGCCGGTTAGGGCTTGCGCGGTGACGAACAAGCTCATAGCCTCATCGTAGGAAGCCCTCCCCGGCGCAGACACCGACAGCGGGCCGATTCCGCTGTCAGCCAAGTCCTACAGTGCCCGCCCGGAGCACCGCATGCAGCGTCGAATCGTGCATGCCGAAAGTGGCCGCAACCACTTTCAAAGGTTGACCTCGCCGTGAGGATGTGATCCCATGGCCGCACCCCGGCGGCAAGCGCCCCACCGAGGAATTGCCTCATGTTCAAGCAGTCTTTCCTTCCACATACCCTGCTGCTCGCTGGCGGCATCCTGCTGACCCTGGCCGTGCTGGTCGCGTCAGAGACCGGCAACGTACGCCTGCGCGAAAGCTACAACGAGGTCATCCGCTCGCAGCGCGTGCAGACGCAACTGGCCGCGCTCAATGGCGAACTGGTCAATGCCGAGGCGGGCCAGCGCGGCTTCCTGCTGACCGGCAAGGACAGCTACCTGGATCCCTATTACCAGGCCCTGCCGCGCATCAACGAGCTGATGGCGCACATCCGCGCCGACTACGCGGCCGATCCCGAAGCGCTGCAGATGTTTGGCGAGACCTCCAAGCAGATCAGCAGCAAGCTCAATGAGATGGCGCTCACGCTGCTGTACGGCAAGCGCGACCTGGCGGTGGCGCTGGACCTGGTGCGCACCGACTACGGCAAGCAGACCATGGACAACGCGCGCCGCGGCCTGGACCGGCTGCAGGCGCGCGAAGCCGATACCGTCGCGCACCGGCTGGAGGGCGCCGAGCGCGACGTGCAGCTTTCGCGCTATGGCATCGCCTTGCTGACCGCCATCAATATCGTGCTGCTGATCGCCGTGGGACTCGGCCATGCCAAGCGCCTGACCATGTCGGAATCAGCGCGCGCGCAGGCCGAGGAGGAAGGCCTGCGGCTCGATCGCAAGGTGCGCGCGCGCACACGCCAGCTATCGGCGCTCGCAGGCCACCTGCAGCGCGTGACCGAGGACGAGAAGACCAGGCTTGCGCGGGAGCTGCACGACGAACTCGGCGCGATCCTGACTGCCATCAAGCTGGACTTGCACTGGGTGCGCCGGCGCGTACAGGAAAGCCAGCCGGAAGCCGCCGAAAAGCTGTCGCGCGTGATGCTTCACGTGGACCAGGGCATCCAGATCAAGCGCCGCCTGATCGAAGACCTGCGGCCGACCGTGCTGCTCAACCTCGGCCTGCGTGCCGCGCTGCTCCAGCTGGTCGAGGACGTTGCCGGGCGTAACCACTGGGAATCCGAAGTCAGCGTGCCGGAAGAACTGCCACGCCTGCGCGACGACGCCGCGATCGCGCTCTACCGCATCGCCCAGGAGTCACTCACCAACGCCAGCAAGTATTCGCAGGCCACGCATATCCGGCTGTCGGTCGGTTGCACCGACGAACAGCTGACGCTGACCGTTCACGACGATGGCAAGGGCCTGCCGCCCGATTTCGATGCCGGCAGCACCGCAGGACACCATGGCCTGCTAGGCATGGAGCAGCGCGTGACAGCG
Source organism: Cupriavidus sp. C1SS-2L (assembly GCF_057073735.1). Lineage (NCBI taxonomy): Bacteria > Pseudomonadati > Pseudomonadota > Betaproteobacteria > Burkholderiales > Burkholderiaceae > Cupriavidus > Cupriavidus sp. C1SS-2L. The sequence goes on along the minus strand of NZ_CP172708.1, from coordinate 152,445 downwards.
CTGGGCGGCAGCATGGAGATCGTGTCGTCGCCCAATACCGGGGTGAGCATACGCGTCGAAGTCCCGCTCACCGCATCGGTCCTGGCACCGGCGGAAGAACCCATCGGCGAGACGCAGCCGGAATAGACTGAAATACGGTAATTCGGGACATACGGGGAGTGTGGAGAAGCGCGCGTCAGGCACCTGCGGCCGCCCGCTCCTCGATCACGCGGAACACCTGCTCCAGCTCCAGCGATTTGTCGAAGAAGTAATCTGCCCCGGCTTCGGCGCACTGGTTGCGGTACACGGACACCTGCGCGTGGTTCGTATAGACGATGCGCAGGCCGGGAAGGTGTTCCCGCTGCATGACACGCAGCACGTTGACGCCATTGCCCTGCCGTAGCTGCAGATCGACGATGACCACGTCATACGGCTTGTCACCGGCGATCATGCGCACCGCCATGGCCTCGGTATCGGCCCAGTCGACGCTTTGCACATAGGGGAAGTCGTTCAGGTATTCGAGGAGCATGCCCCGCAGGACTGCCGAATCCTCGATCAGCAGTACGCGCAGTGCCCGGTATGGGGAGTTCGAAGCCTGCTCCGACATTCTTCAAAAACGTTCAGTGGGACGGTTCACCCGGCGCGTGATGCAGCGTTCGCGTCGGGATCTCCTGGCCGTCATTCGACCAGGCCGTTCTTGATGGCGTAGTAGGTCAGGTCCGCGTTGGTTTTCATGCCCATTTTCTCCAGGATGCGCGAACGGTAAGTGCTGACGGTCTTCACGCTCAGGAAGAGTTCGTCCGCGATCACCGATACCGACTGGCCGCGTGACAGCTTGCAGAAGATCTGGAACTCGCGCTCGGACAGCATCTGGTGCACCGGCTGTTCGGTTGGCTTGTCGAGCCCGCCGATCAGCAGGTCCGCCACAGCCGCGCTGACATAGCGGCGGCCCTGGGCCACGGTGCGAATGGCCTTGACCAAGTCATCCGGCGCGCTTTCCTTGGTGAGATAACCCGAAGCGCCCGCGCGGATCAGGTTGATCGCGTACTGGTCTTCCGGATAAGTCGAAAGAATCAGCACAGGCAGGTCAGGCTTGCGCTGTCGGATCAGTTTGAGCACATCGATGCCGTTGCGCTCGGGCATCGAGATGTCGAGCACCAGCACGTCGAATTCGCCGTCGCGCAATTGCGCCATGACTTCGTCGCCGCTGCCGGCCTCGCCGGTGACCTGGATATCGGGTTCGTCAGCAAGAAACTGGCGCAGCCCTGCGCGAACAATCTCGTGATCATCGGCGATCAGGACGCGGATCATCATGGGCTCCACTGGTGGGGCTTTCGCCTAATAGATTCGGGTGCAGGCGGAACCGCTTGCCGTGTAAGCATTGTAGTGCCGCAAGGCGCCGCGGACTGTCGGTGTCAGGCTGACATGGACGCGCTGCCGCAGTGCCGCAGCAGGGGACGGGTGATCGGGGACGGGAAAAGCGGCATAGGCACCGCCCCTTCCCGTGCACATGCCCAATCCGTACCACAAAAGCAAAGCGGGACGGCTGGAGGTCCGTCCCGCTTTGCAGGTTGCTGCAGTGCGTTAAACCGCGTGGGGCCAGTCCGGGCCCGGGGCGGCTGAGGCCGGCCGCGCCGGCCCCGGCTTACTGGGCCTTGGCGCCCGCGTCGGCACCCGCGTTTGCGCCCAGGGTCGCGTCGGCCTTGTCCTTCTTGTGCGACTTTGCGCTGTGCTTGCTCTTGGCCTTTCCGGCGTCTGCCTTCGCAGGCTCTGCCGGGGTGGCGGGAGTGGCCGGCGTTGCAGGCGTCGCCGCCGCGCTCTTGTCCAGCGAAGTCGATGCGCCTACGCCCGCGCTGGTGCCCCCGACCGGAGCCGGCGCATTCACGGCGGCGCCGACATCGGCCTTGACACCCGCGTTGCCGGCGGTAGTGCCCGTACCTTGCGCCATGGCCAGCGACGAAGCAGCAGCGATCGACAGGGCGGACAGGGAGATCAGCAGTTTCTTCATGGAAAGGCTCCTTTCAGGGTGATCCGCTGCGAAGTATTCGCTGCGGCATCCACGCTGTTGTTCACGTGAACTTGGAGCCAGTCTAGGGGTGCGCCCGTCCCCGGTCTGTGAGTGATTGCAATGCAGTGTAAGGAGTTGTGAAGCGGCGCGAACGGCGCCTGGGGTATGGCGATGCTGCGATGCAAGGCGAATTTCCCTGCCGCATCAAGGACCTGCGCCAGAGCAGGCGCCGCGCGATAGCGGCGCCCCGGCGACGCATGCGGTTACAGGTTGGGGGCCAGCGCCCGCGCCACGGCGTTGCGGTCTTCATGGCGGCGGGCCGCCATGTCGTCGACCTGGTCCTGGCCGATCTTGCCGATCGTGAAGTAGGTCGAGTCCGGATGCGAAAGGTAGAAGCCGCTGACCGATGCGGCCGGCGTCATGGCGAGGGCTTCGGTGATGCCCATGCCGATCTCGGCGCAATCGAGGTACTCGAACATCGGACCCTTGACGGTGTGCTCGGGGCACGCCGGATAGCCCGGAGCCGGGCGGATGCCGCGGTACTTTTCGGCGATCAGTTCGTCGTTGCTCAGGTGCTCGGCCGCGTCATAGCCCCACAGGTCGGTCCGCACGCGCTGATGCAGGCATTCGGCGAAGGCCTCGGCGAAGCGGTCCGCCAGCGCCTTGAGCATGATCGCGCTGTAGTCGTCGTGATCGGCCTCGAACTGCGCTTCCTTCTTGTCCACGCCGATGCCGGCCGTGACCGCGAACAGGCCGATGTAGTCCGCAACGCCCGACGATTTCGGCGCGATGAAATCGGACAGGCAGCGGTTCGGGCGACGCACGCCGTCGACCACCGGGCGCTCGCTCTGCTGGCGCACGTTGTGCCACGTCAGCGCGACCTTGCTGCGCGTCTCGTCGGTATAGATCTCGATGTCATCATCGTTCACCGTATTGGCCGGCAGCAGTGCCATCACGCCGTTGGCGGTCAGCCAGCGGCCCTGGATCAGGCGCGACAGCATGGCCTTGCCGTCCGAGAACACGCGGCGCGCGGACTCGCCGACGATCTCGTCGTTGAGGATGTCCGGGAATTTGCCTGCCAGGTCCCATGTCTGAAAGAACGGGCCCCAGTCGATGAAGTTGGCCAGTTCCGCGAGATCGTAGTTGCGGAACACGCGCCGGCCGATGAACTTCGGCTTCGGCGGCACGTAACCGCTCCAGTCGATCGGCGTCTTGTTCGCGCGCGCCTGGGCCAGCGTCACCATCGGCGTGGCCTTCTTGCCCGCGTGCTGGACGCGGATGCGTTCGTAGTCGGTCTTCAGGTCGTCCAGGTACTTCGCGGCGCCTTCGTCCGACAACAGGCTCGACGCCACACTGACCGAACGCGAAGCGTCCGGCACGTACACCACCGGGCCTTCGTAGTTCGGCGCGATCTTCACCGCCGTATGCACGCGCGACGTGGTCGCGCCGCCGATCAGCAGCGGAATCTTCTTCACGCGGAAGTAGTCGTCACGCTGCATCTCGGAGGCCACGTAGGCCATTTCCTCGAGCGACGGCGTGATCAGGCCCGACAGGCCGACGATGTCCGCGCCCTCGACCTTGGCCTTGGCCAGGATCTCGTTGCACGGGACCATCACGCCCATGTTGACCACTTCGAAGTTGTTGCACTGGAGCACCACCGACACGATGTTCTTGCCGATGTCGTGCACGTCGCCCTTCACGGTGGCGATCACGATCTTGCCACGCGAGCGCACGTCGCCGCCGGCCTGGGCCAGCAGGCGCTTCTCTTCCTCGATGAACGGCAGCAAGTGTGCCACCGCCTGCTTCATCACGCGCGCGCTCTTGACCACCTGCGGCAGGAACATCTTGCCGGCGCCGAACAGGTCGCCGACAACGTTCATGCCATCCATCAGCGGGCCTTCGATCACCTCGATCGGACGGCCGCCGCGCGCGGCGATTTCCTGGCGCGCCTCCTCGGTATCGTCGACGATGAAATTGGTGATGCCGTGCACCAGCGCGTGCGCGAGGCGCTTTGCCACCGGCACCGGCTGCTCGGGCGTGCCGCGCCAGGCCAGGTTCTCTTCCTTCTTGGCGCCGCCGCCCTTGAACTTGTCGGCGATCTCCAGCAGGCGATCGGTGGCGTCGTCGCGGCGGTTCAGCACCACGTCTTCCACGCGCTCGCGCAGTTCGGGATCAAGCTGGTCGTACACGCCGAGCTGGCCCGCATTGACGATGCCCATGTCCATGCCCGCCTCGATGGCGTGGAACAGGAACACGGTGTGGATCGCCTCGCGCACCAGGTCATTGCCGCGGAACGAGAACGACACGTTCGACACGCCGCCGCTCACCTTCGCATACGGCAGGTTCTGCTTGATCCAGCGCGTCGCTTCGATGAAGTCGACCGCGTAGTTGTTGTGTTCCTCGATACCCGTCGCCACCGCGAAGATGTTCGGGTCGAAGATGATGTCCTCGGGCGGGAAGCCGACTTCGTTCACGAGGAAGTCATAGCTGCGCTTGCAGATCGCGGTCTTGCGCTCGAAGGTGTCGGCCTGGCCTTTCTCGTCGAAGGCCATCACGACGGTGGCCGCGCCATAGCGGCGGATCAGCTCGGCATGGTGGCGGAACTGTTCCTCGCCTTCCTTGAGCGAGATCGAGTTCACCACGGGCTTGCCCTGCACGCACTGCAGGCCGGCCTCGATCACTTCCCACTTGGAAGAATCGATCATGATCGGCACGCGCGCGATGTCCGGCTCGGAGGCGATCAGATTCAGGAAGCGGACCATCGCCGCTTTCGAATCGAGCATCGCCTCGTCCATGTTGATGTCGATGATCTGCGCGCCGTTCTCGACCTGCTGGCGTGCGACCGCCAGCGCCTCGTCGAACTGGCCGTTCAGGATCATGCGGGCGAAGGCCTTCGAGCCTGTGACGTTGGTGCGTTCGCCGACGTTGACGAACAGCGTGTCGTCGTCGATCGTGAACGGCTCCAGGCCGGACAGGCGCATCGGGCGCGGGGGCAGTTGGTTCGTGCTCATGTCTTGTTGTCTCGCTGGCTCAGGCGGCTTCGCTGTACTGGCCCGGCCACGTGCGCGGGCTCCGCTTCGCCACGCGCTCGGCGATGGCGGCAATGTGTTCAGGCGTGGTGCCGCAGCAGCCGCCCACCAGGTTCACCAGCCCCGAGGCGGCGAATTCGTCGACCAGCGACGAAGTGACTTCCGGCGTCTCGTCGAAGCCGGTTTCGCTCATCGGATTCGGGAGGCCCGCGTTCGGGTAGCAAGAAATCGCCACGTCGCAGACCTTCGCCAGTTCGGCGATGTATGGACGCATCAGCGTCGCGCCCAGCGCGCAGTTCAGGCCGAACGTGACGGGCTTCACATGGCGCAGGCTGTTCCAGAACGCTTCGACGGTCTGGCCCGAGAGAATGCGGCCCGACGCATCGGTCACGGTGCCGGAGATCATCACGGGCAGGCGCTCGCCGGTGTCTTCGAAGAGCTGATCGATCGCGAACAGGCACGCCTTGGCGTTGAGCGTGTCGAAGATCGTTTCCACGAGGAACACATCGGCGCCGCCATCGAGCAAGCCCTTGCCCTGCTCGTAGTAGGACTCGCGCAGTTCCTCGAACGTGATATTGCGCGCGCCCGGATCATTCACGTCGGGCGAGATGCTGGCTGTCTTCGGCGTGGGGCCGAACGCGCCGGCCACGAAGCGCGGCTTGTCAGGCGTGCTGTACTTGTCGCAGGCCGCGCGCGCGAGCTTCGCGGCTTCGACATTCATCTCGTACGCGAGCTCGGCCATCTTGTAGTCCTCCTGCGCCACACTTGTGGCGCCGAAGGTATTGGTCTCGATGATGTCCGCGCCGGCGGCGAGGTACTGCTCGTGAATTTCGCTGATGACCTGCGGACGCGTGAGCAGCAGCAATTCGTTGTTGCCCTTCACGTCGACCTTGTGTTCCGCGAAGCGCTCGCCGCGATAGTCGGCTTCGGTCAGTTTGTAGCGCTGGATCATGGTGCCCATGGCGCCGTCCAGAATCAGGATGCGCTCGCGCAGCAGCCGGGGCAGATTGGCAGCCCGTGTATAGGGACGCACGGAGGGTTGTTCAGGGGCACTCATGGCGGGGACTGTTAGAAGGCGGGACGGATAGTCAAGACGGCGATTTTATCAGGTGCATCAAGGCCTTGCGGGTGTGGCGGGTTGCCTGCATACGGTCTGGGCGCCTACACTGAGAGGCGTAACGATCACCATTTGCCGGCGCTGGCGCCGGCTGCCTCCGCACCGCCATGGAACACCTCAGCCCCGCCGACGCCCAGGCCCTGTTGCAGCAATCGCCCGAGGCATTGTTCATCGATTGCCGCAGCGAGATGGAATACCTGTTCGTCGGACACCCCAAAGGCGCACACAACGTGCCCTGGAATGACGGGCCCGATTGGGAAGTGAATCCGCATTTCGTGCAGGTTGTGAAGAAGCTTGCCGGGCAGGCTTCGGCGCGACCTGTGCTGTTGATCTGCCGCAGCGGCAATCGGTCTACGGCTGCGGCTCGCGCTTTAGAGGGGGCCGGGTTTTCGAGTGTTTATAACGTTCTGCATGGATTTGAAGGTGATCTGGATGCGGAGCGGCACCGGAATACGGTGAATGGGTGGAGGTTCGAGGGATTGCCGTGGGAGCAGTATTGAGCGCCCCGGCATCGAACGAAGCGGCCAGAAATGACAACGCCCGCGATACCGCGGGCGTCACGTCATTCGAGGGCTGACACGCTCAATGCATCACCAGCGGATGCGTCATCACCGTATCGAACTTCCCGAGAAAATCGTCAACTTCTTCCACTGACGGCTCGCTTTCGATCAGCCTCTGCACGTCGGCACGGAAATTCTCAGCCAGCTTCCCGCCAAGAAAAATCTCCCGCTTCATGTTCTTGTCGACGATTTCATAGCCACCGAATTCAAGAGGCGCTTGCTCGACATCTGCGCCAAACTCAACGATGCAGTAGTTGTCGCTGTTGTAGATCATTTGCATGGCACACCTCCTTGCGTCATGGTTGGGGCGGCCGGCCTTTTTCATTGTTGCCGTTGAGCGGGGCGCGGCGTGGTTATCTCCAAGCTAGGGGCGGCCACGGCAATTTCAAGTTTTGCGTGCGAGCCGCCGTACGGATACAACGTTTTCTGCCTTTATAAGTTGGGCAACGGCAACACCAACAAGTTTCTTGAGGTTTGGACACCAGTGTGTTGTGCCTTACGGAACGTCGCATTGGCCGCCGCAGGCAGCGTGACCGAGGAACGTATCCAGCGCGGCATGGAAGCGATCCGCCTGTTCGACCGACACCAGATGCGCCGCAGGCAAGACTTCCAGCCGAGACCCAGGAATCGCCGAGGCGATGGACTTCGCCATGGCGACTGTCGCACCCTGGTCATGTTCGCCCGCTACGACCAGCGTCGGGCAATGGATGCGGCCCAGGGCGCTTGCCATGTCGAACGCCATTACGGCCTGCCCTACGCCGACATAGCCGCGTACCGGCGTGGCCAGCAGCATCGCGCGGATGCGCGCGACTTCGTCGGGATGCGCGTTGCGGAATGGCTCGGTCAGCCAGCGCTCCAGCGTGGCATCCGCAAGGCCCGACATGCCATGCGCTTCGACTTGCCCGATGCGGTTGTGCCACATCGGATGCGCTTCCAGCGGCGTGCGGCTGATGGTGGCCGCGAGCGTCAGCGATAGCAGCCGTTCGGCATGGCGCACGCCAAGCGTCTCGCCGATCATGCCACCCACCGAGATGCCGCAGAAATGCGCCTGCGGTATCTGCAGCGCGTCCATGATGGCGGCGACATCGTCGGCCAGCCGCACCATCGTGTAGGGCCCGACCGGTGCATCGCTGTTGCCATGGCCGCGCATGTCCGGGCGCACGACGCGATAGCGCGACGAAAGATGGCGCGCCGTGGCATCCCACAGCGTATGGTTGGCGCCGAGTGCGTGCGCAAGGATGACCCACGGGCCGTCGGCGCCATCCACGCGGACGTGCAGGTCGGCGCCATCGGCGTGGATGCGATGCGTCTCTCCGGATGTGTTGGCTGCGGTGCTGGCGGTCATGGCGGAGCTCCTTGAATGGCTGACGGTTCGGCGCGGGCGGCGCCGCGCGCCGTTACTGGCCTTCGGTGCTGCGATAGACGAGGTCGATCTGCGTGCCGTCCGGCTCGGTCTGGCGCAGCCGCACTGGCATCCACCCGAGCGACTGCGCTAGCCAGATTTCCACGCGACGCTTGTCGCCCGCGTGCCGTTGCAGCCGCACAAAGTGCTTGGCACGCACCATGCCGCGGCCGGTATCGATCTCTTCCTCTCCAACATACTGCACTTGCATCGGTTGCATGTCCCGCGTGTCGGCGACCTGGAACGCCTCGGTGACGCCCGGCGCCGCATAGCGCTGAGGATTGCCACGGACGCGACCCACCAGTTGCAGGAACACGCTGAACCGGTCCTGGGCACCCGGCGACAGCTGCGCCTGTGTGCCCCGCGCGAACGCGACCGTGCCGGCGGACTGGTCGAAGCGTGCGGCTTCGGATTTGCCGCGCCGGTTTTCCTCGTAGCGTTCGGGGACGAGGCCCGTCTCGGTCATGACACCGCTGCTCTGGAAGGCGAAGCGGAACCACAGCACGCGCGTCTCGACCGCCAGGCGATAGTGCTTGCCGTCCTGCTCCCAGCGGATCAGACCGTCCGGGTTCTGCACGCCGTTGACGAAGCTCGCGTAGTGCATGGTGGCCGAAGGCGGCGGAACGTATTTTTCGCCTTCCTGTGCGGGCGGACCGGCCGGTCCAGCAGGAGCCGGAGCCGGGGACGGCGCAGCGGCTGCGCCGGCGCCGTTGCCGCCAGGACCGGTGACGGTTTCGGTGGTACCGCCTTCGGATGTCGCTACAGGCGGCGCAGGCGGCTCGGGCGGTGTTTCCACGGCCTTGGGGACGGGCTGAGGCGCGGCAGGACGCGGCTTTGGCGTGGGATGAGGCACCGCGGGCGGCGGGCGCGCCGGCCGCGGCGGCGGCAACAGCACCGCTTCGAGCGCCGGCGTTTCACTGACATCGAGCGGGATCAGCGGGCCGGGCATGCGCAGGAAGCCGATCACGGCCAGCATGTGCACGAGCAGCACCAGCAAGATGACGAGGATCCAGCGCCGCCGCCGCCAAACGCGCGGATCGGCGCCGGTTCTGGCGCGAGAATCAGAGGGGGCCGTTCCGTCCGGCCGTTTGGGCGGCGCCAAGGTAGCCGAGTTCCGATGAAAGCTGTTTGGCGATCTCTCGCACGCGGCGATCGACCGTACCGTTCCATTCTGCATCGAATATGCTTTGCGCGCCGAGCACGATCAAACCCATGGCCAGATGGCCGTTGGCGTCGAACACCGGCATCGAGAACGCGTTGATGCCCGGCAGCACGCCGCCGCGCGTACGCGCCGCGCCGTGTGTGCGCACATCGGCGCAGATCGCATCGTATTCGGACAGGCTGGCCGGGATGTCGGGCACGTCGTCCTGGCCGCGCGCGGCCAGCTCGCGCTCGATCAGCGGCAGCGTCTGCTTGCGCGACAGGTACGCGCCGTAGAGGCGGCCGGTGGCGGAGTTGAGCATCGGCATCACGTCGCCGAGCCGCAGGCTGACCGTGACCGGGTGGCTCGATTCCTCCCAGTGCACGATGGTGGGCCCGTGGTTGCCCCACACCGCGATGCCCGCGGTCAGGTCGATCTCGTCACGCAACTGCGACAGGATCGGCCGCGCCTTCTTGACCGGATCCAGCCGGTTCAGGCCGGCCAGCCCGAGCTGCAGCGCGAACGGCCCGAGATCATAGCGCCCGCTCACCGGGTCTTGCGCCACTGCGCCGAGGCGCAGGAAGCTGACCAGGTAGCGATGGGCCTTGGCCGGATTCATCTCCGCCGCGGCGGCGAGGTCGCGCAGCATCATCGCGCGCGGCGAGGCGGCCAGCGCCTGCAGCAGCTTGAACCCTACCTCGATGGACTGGATACCGGAGCGCAGCTTGGCGTCGTCTTCCTCAAGTTCGGTCATGCGCGGCGAGCATCGGTGGCGTGAATGGAAAAAATCGGGAGATAAAGCAGAATTGTGGGGTATTCGGCGCCGGCAGCACAGGGGATCCGGCAAAAACCTTACGTAAATTTACTATAGCGAAATCGATTTACCAATTTTTAAACGGTGAGTAGACTTTGCCGACAGACCCGGGGCCCACTGGTCAGCATGGACCGCGGTGCCGCAGGACAAGGCCGGGCTGCGAATACCCAGACGGAGACAACCGATGATGCCCTTCCGCCCCGCGCGCGCCACGCTGCGCGCCGCCTCACGTTCCCTGGCCGTCCTTGCCGCTACCGCCACGCTGGCCGTGGGCGCCGCCGCGACTGCGCGCGCGGCCGACGCATGGCCGTCGCAGCCGATCCGCTGGGTGGTGCCCTATCCGGCAGGCGGCGGTACCGACGTGGTCGCGCGTACGCTGGGTCAGGCCATTACCCCTGCGCTCGGCAAGCAGGTGGTGATCGACAACCGTCCTGGCGCGGCGACCATCGTCGGCGCTGACGCGGTCGCGCACGCCAAGCCCGACGGCTACACCGTGTTGACCGCCGACACGGCCACGCTGGCCGCCAATCCGTCGCTGTACAAGAAGCTGCCCTACAACGCCGATAAGGACTTCGTGCACGTCGGCATGATCGCGCGCTTCCCGCTGGTGCTGGTGGCCACGCCGAATTTCCCGGCTAAGACGCTCAAGGAAGTCATCGAGTACGCGCAGAAGAATCCCGGCAAGGTCAATTTTGCGTCGCCGGGCCCGGGCAGCCCGCACCACCTGGCCATGGAGCTGTTCATGGACCAGACCCACATCAAGATGACGCACGTGCCCTACAAGGGCGCCGCGCCGGCCGTGCAGGACCTGCTCGCCGGCCAGGTGGACCTGATGTTCGTGGACCTGGCATCGGGCCAGCAGAACGTGACCGCCGGCAAGCTGCGCGCGCTCGGCGTGGCAACGCCGAAGCGCCTGGCCATGTTGCCCAATGTGCCGACCGTCGCCGAGGGCGGTGTCGCGGGCTTCGAGGCCTACGCGTGGCAAGGCGTGGTGGCGCCGGCCGGCACGCCGAAGCCGATCGTGACGCGGCTCAACGCTGAACTCGTCAAGGCGCTCAAGAGCCCCGATGTGCAGAAGCGCATGGAAGGCGTGGGCGTGGAACCGGTGTCGAGCACGCCCGAAGAGTTCGCGCAGTATGCGCACGCCGAAGCCGAGCGCTGGGGCAAGCTCATCAAGGCGAAAGGCATCACGGTAGACTAACGGCCGCCACGTGTGGTCGCCGGGAAATCCGGAAATCCGGCACCGCACGCATCGACAGATCAAGCCTCTATCCAACATGAAACTCGCCACCCTCAAGGATGGCTCGCGCGACGGCCAGCTGGTGGTCGTCTCGCGCGACCTGAAGATCGCCCATTACGCCGCCGAGATCGCCGGCAGGCTGCAGACCGTGCTGGACGACTGGGCCTTCTATGCGCCGCAGCTCCAGGACCTGTATGACGCCCTCAACGCGGGCCGCGCGCGCCACCCGTTCGCGTTCGATCCGAAGCACTGCATGGCGCCGCTGCCGCGCGCGTACCAATGGGCCGATGGCTCGGCCTACGTGAATCACGTCGAGCTCGTGCGCAAGGCGCGCGGTGCCGAGATGCCGCCCGAATTCTGGACCGATCCGCTGATGTACCAGGGCGGCTCCGACGATTTCCTCGGCCCCTACGACGACATCGTGTGCGCGAGCGAAACCTTCGGCATCGACTTCGAGGCCGAGGTCGCCGTCATTACCGGCGACGTGAAGATGGGCGCCACGCCCGAGCAGGCTGCCGAAGGCATCCGGCTCGTGATGCTGGCCAACGACGTGTCGCTGCGCAACCTGATCCCGGCCGAACTTGGCAAGGGCTTCGGCTTCTTCCAGAGCAAGCCGGCCACGGCGTTCTCGCCGGTTGCCGTCACGCCCGACGAACTCGGCGACGCGTGGCGCGAGCGCAAGGTGCACCTGCCGATGACCGTGCACTGGAACAGCAAGAAAGTGGGCCAGCCCGATTGCGGCACCGACATGGTGTTCGATTTCGGCCAGCTCATCGCGCATATCTGCAAGACGCGCAATGTGCGCGCGGGCAGCATCGTCGGTTCGGGCACGATTTCGAATGTCGACCGCAAGAAGGGCTACGCCTGCATCGCCGAGAAGCGCATGATCGAGACCATCGAAAACGGCAAGCCGTCGACCGAGTTCATGAAGTTTGGCGATGCGGTGAAGATCGAGATGTTCGACGCGCAGGGCCATTCGGTGTTCGGCGCAATCGACCAGCTCGTCGCGCAACCCTGACGGTCGAGCGCCGGCCAGACAGGGCCGTGCCGGATGTGCATATAATTTACCGACCGGCCGGTTGGTGAATTGTTCCATGCACCCGGCACGGCCCTTTTTCCATTCCACAGGCCTGCCATGACCACACCGACTCCTGCGCCTACACCGCTGTCTTCCCGCTACGAACGCTATCGCGCACTCACGCTGCGCCAGCATGGCCCGATCCTGGAAATCGTCATGGGCGCGGCGCAGTCCGCCAACCAGAAGCTGGCCACCGCGGATGCCAATATGCACCGCGAGCTCGCCGAAATCTGGCGCGATGTATCGGCCGACCCCGACGTGCGCGTGGCGCTGATCCGCGGCGAGGGCAAGGGCTTTTCCGCCGGTGGCGACCTGTCGCTCGTCGAAGACATGGCCAATGATTTCGAGACGCGCACGCGCGTGTGGCACGAGGCGCGCGACCTCGTCTACAACGTCATCAACTGCGACAAGCCGGTGGTCTCGGCCATGCACGGGCCGGCCGTCGGCGCAGGCCTCGTGGCCGGGCTGCTTGCCGATATCTCGATCGCGGCGAAGACCGCGCGCATCGTCGACGGGCACACGCGCCTGGGCGTGGCCGCGGGCGACCATGCGGCGATCGTGTGGCCCCTGCTGTGCGGAATGGCCAAGGCCAAGTACTATCTGATGCTGTGCGAGTCGGTCAGCGGCGAGGAAGCCGAGCGGATCGGCCTGGTCTCGCTGGCGGTGGAAGAGGAAGAACTGGTCGGGCGCGCGCTCGAGGTGGCCAACCGGCTGGCGGCTGGTTCGCAGACGGCGATCCGCTGGACCAAGTACGCTCTCAACAACTGGCTGCGCATGGCCGGTCCCGCTTTCGATTCCTCGCTGGCGCTCGAATTCATGGGCTTTGCCGGCCCCGACGTGCACGAAGGCATGGCGAGCCTGCGCCAGAAGCGGCCGCCTCAGTTCAAGTAGTCCAACCAGATCGGATGGAGACAGACCGCGGCGCCCCTTGCCTGCCCGGCTGCCTCTACCACGGAGCGCGCGACATGTTCGGACAGATTCCCGATTTCACCAACGGCTTCGAGCTCATGAGCAAGCTCTGGGGCACCGGCGCGGGCTTGCCCGGCAGCCTGATGCCCGGCCTGCAGGCGGCCATGACGCCGCCCATGAACCTGGAAGACCTCGACAAGCGCATTCATGACCTGAAGGCGGTGGAAGGCTGGCTGCAACTGAACACCAACCTGCTGCATACCACCATCCAGGGCCTGGAGGTACAGCGCGCCACGCTGGTCGCGCTGCAGACCTTCGGCAATGCGCTTTCGCCGGAAGCCATGCAAAGCGCCATGGAAAACGTGGCCCGCACCGCCAACGCGCCGAGCGCCTCGCCGCCGCCACGCCCTGCCGCCGACGAGAAGCCGGCACAGCAGGCCGCGCCTGCGGAAGACGCGCCGGCACCCGGTGCGCAGGCGGAAGCTGCCAGCCAGGCCGCGGAGTCCGCCTTGCCGCCCAATGCGTCGCTATGGTGGGACATGCTGCAACAGCAGTTCAACCAGATCGCGAGCGGCGCCGCCGCGGCCAGCATGGCGCCGTTCGGCATGGGCGGCTTTGCCGCCCATGCGCCAGACGCATCTGCCACGGCTGCAAAGCCGGCGGCCAAGACGGCCACCGCGGGCAAGACCGCAGGTGAACCGGCGCCGAGGAACGGCGCCGCCGCCAAGAGCCCGGCCAAGGGCGCCACGAAGGCCGCACCCAAGAGCACTGCCGCCCGCAAGAAACCGGCGGACGCCGCCAAGGCAGCCAAGTCCAACGGCGCTCCCGGCACTCCGGACGGCGGCGAGGAATAAGCCTGCCTGCATCGGGTCGCTCGCCCCCCCAACAAACCGCATGCACAGAGACAGTTTCCCCAGCCACGAAGCTGCACACGTCCAGGCGCGCCACGGCAGCGTGACGCGCAATGCCACCGCGCTGATCATGATGGGCGGCGGCGCGCGCGCGGCCTACCAGGCCGGCGTGCTGAGCGGCGTGGCCCGCATTGCGGCACAGCATGGGCGCGGCCATGACCCGATCCCGTTCGGCATCGTGGCCGGTACGTCGGCGGGCGCGATCAACGGTGCGGGACTGGCCATCCAGGCGGCGAACTTCCAGGCCGCCGCGGACAGCCTGTCGGCACTCTGGCACGGCATCCACACCGACGACGTCTATCGCACCGACGTGCTGCGCGCGGGCGTGTCAGGAGCGCGGTGGCTGTCCGCACTGGCGTTCGGCTGGGTCACCCACCGGCGTGCGCCGCGCGCCCTGCTCGACAACGCGCCGCTGGGCAGCATGCTGGACGAGCTGTTCGAAGGTCACCGCATCCAGGCTAGCCTCGACGCCGGCGTGCTTCAGGCCTTCGCGGTCACCGCGCTGTCGTACAGCACTGGCAGGCATGTGACGTTCTACCAGTCGCACCGGCGCATCCATCCATGGCACCGCAGCCAGCGCATCGCCGTCCCGGCGCAGATCACGGTGGACCACCTGCTGGCCTCGGCCTCCATCCCGTTCCTGTTCCCGGCCATGGCGCTGGAACTCGACGGCCACCACGAGTGGTTTGGCGACGGCACCATGCGCCAGATGTCGCCGCTGTCGCCGGCGATCCATCTTGGGGCTTCGCGCGTCCTGGCCATCGGCTCGGCGTCGCGGCAGCGTCCGGGGTGGTTCGATACCGTGCCCGCGGGTGGCTAT
Organism: Cupriavidus sp. C1SS-2L; assembly: GCF_057073735.1. Lineage (NCBI taxonomy): Bacteria > Pseudomonadati > Pseudomonadota > Betaproteobacteria > Burkholderiales > Burkholderiaceae > Cupriavidus > Cupriavidus sp. C1SS-2L. The sequence continues at coordinate 137,437 of NZ_CP172708.1, read as the reverse complement.
CCGTCGCTGGCGCAGGTGGGCGGACAGGCGCTCGCCAGCATCTTCCTGGACGGGCTTTCCGCTGACCTCGAGCGCCTGCTCCATATCAACCGGCTGCTCGCGCGCATGCCGGAACTGGCGGGCGACGCAGAAGGCTGGCGCCCCGTGCAGGTCATGACGATTTCGCCGAGCGAGCCGATCGAGGCCATTGCCGCCGATCACCTGCAGCAATTGCCGCGCACGGTGCGAGCACTGCTGACCCCGCTGGGCGGCACGGAGGCACGCGGCGCCGCTTTTGCGAGTTACCTGCTGTTCGAGCCCGAGTTCACGCAGTCCCTGATCGCGCTTGGCGAGCGCGATGCCGCCGCACAGGCCGACGAGCTGGCTTCCTTCCTCTACGGCATCATTCCCGGCACTTCTTCGCGGCCCTCCCCGGGGTCCGGACCCGCCGCGCTGGCCGTGCAGGAACCCGTTCTGCAGGCCGCCGGCGAACTGCCCAAGCGCCGCCACTGACACATTACTGTATGTCAACGCCGTTAATCGCCCAAAAATGACTTCGAATCCGCACGAACCGTAGAGATAGTCGTTGCATTTGCGGCGATCCGCCCTAAAAAAGGGAATAGAGAATAATTCGCATCTGGTAGAATCCGCCCGTAATTTCAAAGGCTTACCATGCTCTACCCCGAACTGTTCAAATCGTTGGAAGCGGTCCGCTGGCACATGGACAAGGACATCCCCTGGGACACCTTCGACGCCAGCCTGCTGACGGACGACCAGGCCAAGACCATCCGCATGAACGCCATCACGGAATGGTCGGCCCTGCCGGCAACGGAGATGTTCCTGCGCGACAACCGCCACGACTCCGACTTTTCGGCCTTCATGAGCATCTGGTTCTTTGAAGAGCAGAAGCATTCGCTCGTACTGATGGAGTACCTGCGCCGCTTTCGCCCGGACCTGGTGCCGACCGAGGAAGAGCTGCACGCCGTGCGCTTCGAGTTCGACCCGGCTCCGCCGCTCGAAACGCTGATGCTGCACTTCTGCGGCGAAATCCGCCTGAACCACTGGTACCGCCGTGCGGCCGAATGGCACTCGGAACCGGTCATCAAGCATATCTACCGCACGCTGTCGCAGGACGAAGCGCGCCATGGCGGCGCCTACCTGCGCTACATGAAGAAGTATCTGTCGCAGTTCGGCGACAACGCGCGCTCCGCGTTTGCCAAGATCGGCGTGCTGATGGCGTCGGCGCGCCGCACCGAGAAGCCGCTGCACCCGACCAACCTGCACGTCAACAAGGCGCTGTTCCCGAACGACACGGTGCAGTCGCGACTGCCGGATCCGGACTGGCTCGAGAAGTGGCTGGACGAACAGATCCGCTTCGACGAAGGCTGGGAGAAGAAGGTCATCGAACGGATCCTGCACAATATGTCGCTGCTGTTCGAACGCACCTTCGAGACGGTGCAGGACCTGAACCGCTACCGCAAGGAACTGAATGCGCGCCTGCAAGCTGGCGGCGAGCAGCCGGCATAAGCCGCGAAACCTTCCTCGCTGACCTGAAAGCCCCGTCGATTCGATGGGGCTTTTTCATTGGTGCCCGTCATTTTCGCGCACCCCATCGGCGCGCACGCTTAATCCGTCAGAAAAAGCGCGCCGACACAATTCTCGTGTAGCCACGCAGGGATCGGCAGTAAATACGTGCCCGCAGTCGGCCGCTACTGGCCAGGGCGCAAGATGCTACAGAACATATCGGCCGACGCGGTAGTAGCGGGTTACTACATAGGCCTCGATCTGTCGGCCCATACTCTTCGGAGTGCCGCCTGCAGCATGGGTAAGCGGCATTTCAACGAAACTTTTGAAATCACGAAAAAGAAAAAATAAATCACCTGCATTGGTCGATGTGGTAATTGGCGCCGATTATCAATGTTCACCCTTTCAAACATTAGACGATTTAATCTAGTCATTTTGTAAGGCTTTGAAATATACGATAAGATAATCACGCCTCCCGACCCGGCGAGGCACTTACCGCAGTGCTCCTACCCCGAAAGGGTGAGTCATTCCCGTTTGTCGAAGGGATCCCATTTCGCATATCGGTGCTTCCGCAAAGTATGGAAACCACCAGATATGGCCCGCCCAAGGCCGGGCGGCAATTTCATTCAGGCGCGCGGCAACATAATCGTTGGGGGGTTCGATATTGCGTCACATTGATTTCAAGGCGCTCGACGTTTTTCTCCACGTCATGCGCCACGGCAGCATCGGCAACGCCGCTGCGGCACTCGGCATGCGCGCGCCCACGGTCGTGTATGCGATCCGCAAGCTGCGCGAAGTCACCGGCGACGAGCTGTTCCTGGAGCGTCGGGGCAACCTGGTTCCCACGGCGCGCGGGCTGAAACTGGAGAAAGCCGCATCCGGCATGCTGCAAAGCTGGCACGGCCTGATCGAACACAACCGGCAGGCGCCACGGGAAACCGGACCGCGGCAGACCATGCGCATCGGGTTGTCGATGGCGCTTGGCGATCCGGCCCTGACGCAGGTCCTGGCGCGGCTGTCGGCGGCCCTGCCCGAGCGCCAGATCGTCTCGAGCGTGCTCGAAAATGGCCGGCAGGTGGGACAGGCCCTGCGCAAGGGACTGATCGATTGCGCGGTCACGGTCGACGGCGTGGTATCGCTGGACGGCATCGCGGCCGAGCACATGCTGATGGCGCAGCGCTGCCTGATCGGCCTGCCGCTGGCGGAAACCGGAAACGAGGACCACGATCCCCGAGAACACTGGACGCTGCTCAGCGACGACGCCGATCACGACAGCGCCGTGCGGCGCTACCTGGCGAATACCACGGGCGGCGTGCGGCTGACGGTGGCGCCGTCCTGGAACGGGCAGCTGGCGCTGTGGCGCTCGCGCGGCGGACTGACGCCGGTGCTGAAGTTCAACGTCCCGTGGATCGACGGTGCCAGCGCGGCGTATATCACCGAGGTGCCGCACGGCTTTCCGGCCTGGGGCAACGTGAGCTTGTTCTACCTGGCCGGCTGCGCCGAGGCACCCTGGCTGGCCACGGTGCGCAGGGAATTTCTGGCGGTGCTGCGCGGCATTGCGGCGGCCACGATGCCGCTGCCGGCCAATGACGCGCTGCTGCCGCTGTTGCGCGCAGGCTGATCCGGCCGCAGCGTCGCCAAGCCGGGGTACCATTCCGGGGATGAGAAACCTGGCCCCAGACATGTCCGTACCCGCCTTCGAATCCAAACTGACCCCGCCCGACGACGTTGCCGCGCTGGCCGCGCGCATTGCTACGCTGCCGCGCCCGCTGGTGTTTACCAATGGCGTCTTCGACATCATGCACCGCGGCCACGCCACCTACCTGGCCCAGGCGCGCGAGCTCGGCGCCAGCCTGGTCGTGGGCGTCAACAGCGACGCCTCGGTCAGGATGCTTGGCAAGGGCGACGACCGCCCGCTGAACCATGAATCCGACCGCATGGCGCTGCTGGCCGCGCTGGCGTCAGTCGACCTGGTGGCGATGTTCCGCGAGCAGACCCCGGTGGAGCTGATCCGCCAGGTGCGTCCCGATATCTATGTAAAGGGCGGCGACTACGATATCGACACGCTCGAAGAAACGCGCCTGGTGCGCAGCTGGGGCGGCACGGCGATTGCCATCCCGTTCCTGCACGACCGCTCGACCACCAAGCTGCTGACCAAGGTCAGGCAGCATGGCTGAGCGCCTTCAGGCGGCGCCGCAGGCCAGCAAGGTTTCGGCGCCGTAGCGCTGCCGCATGTCATTGAGCCGGGCGCGCGCAGCGTCGTCGGCGCCGCGCACGCGCAGCCACTGGCGCGTGAACGGGTGCGGGGCGTCCGCCAGCACCGCGGTGCGCACGCCCTGCCCGCGCAGCGTTTCCATGTAGTGCTCGGCGGGCTCACGTTCGCGGAACAGGCCCAGCGACACGGTGAAGGACTCCGCCTCGGCCGAGCCGCTGGTCACCACCGAATAGTCCGTCACATTGCGGCGGCGCAGTTCGGCCAGCTTTCGCTCAAGGTTCTCGCGCGTCGGCTGGGGCGGCAGGTGGATCCACCAGCGCACCTGTTCGCGGCGCTCGAATTGCTCGACCTGCCAGGATCCGCCTGACAAGTCCTCCGCCGCGCGGCGGACCGCCTGCGCGCTGAATCCGCCGATTTCCACGCACTGGTCCTCGCTGGCCGCAACTGCCACGCGCTTTGTCGCCGCCGCGAGCACCTTGCCGGCCGGCCCGGCACCGCGCGCCTCCGGCTCGGGCACCGCGCCGGAGGCGGGTCGGTTTGGTTGGGCCGGTTGAAGCTCCATGCGTTCGGTACGCACCTGCTGCCGCAGCCGCGCCGGTTCGCGCGGCGTGCCAGACCAGTCCGACAGCGGATCCGGGCCGAACACGCCCAGCACGGCCGCAAGCAGGACGACGTTGGCGAGCAGCAGCAGCAGCAGCAGCGGCAGCGAGATCGACAGCCATCGCGGCTGGTCGGGCGGATCTAGGCGGAACATGGGGGCGGCGCGTTGGGAAAGGGTCGGCGCGTTGACGATGGCGGAATCACCGAGATGCGGCGGCAGAGCTGCGCTCAGGCCGTTGCCATTGCATGCAGGCCGAGCAACACGAGATTATCGTGCATCTCGAATGGCACAGCGAGCGCCCCGGCCAATGCGTGTCGCGCGCCGCCCGACAGCAGGCAGCGCGTCGGCCCGCGTTCGCTCAGCGTGCGCCACGTCCGCTCGATGGCGCCGGCCTGCGCGGCCAGGCAGCCAGCGGCAATGGCATCGTGCGTGTTGTCGGCCCACGGCAGGCGCGAGGCGGCCGCGGTGCCGGTGTCCTCTACATCCAGCGCCGGCAGTTGCGCGGTATTGCGCGCAAGCGTGGCCAGCATCAGCGCCAGGCCCGGCAGGATCAGCCCGCCTTCGAAGCGGCCCTGCCCGCCAGGCTGCGCCGTGACGATATCGAGCGTCGTCGCCGTGCCGGCCGTGACGATCAGCAGCGTCTCGCCGGGGAGCCAGCGGTGCGCGCCGATGCTGCCGACCCAACGGTCCACGCCGAGTTGCGTGGGCTCGCGGTAGCCGCTGACGAGACTCCCATGGGCGGCGGCGCTGCGCACCCATTGCACCGATGCGCCATCGCCAAATGCTGCGTTGAGCGCGGCATCGACCTGGCCGGCAATCACCGGCCCGGCCACATTGGTAATCCATACCGACGGAACCGGACCCTCGCCGCGCAGGTTGCGCAATGCGGCAGCCAGCGTGCTCATGGCGCTGTCGTCGGTATGCGTGACCGCGCCGCTGTGCTGCCATGGCGTCGGCAGCCGGCCCGGTTCCTGCACGGCGACCTCGCCGGCATTGCACCAGGCCCATTTGAGGCGCGTATTGCCGATATCGATCAGCAGCACGGGTGCGCTCATGCCGCGCCTCCGGCCGGCCGCAACGACAGCTCGCCACTGGTAATGCGTTCGAGACCGGCAGGCGTTTCCAGCAGCAGATGGCCCTCGCCGTCGACGCCCCGGGCCATGCCTTCAGCCAGTACCTGGCCATCATGCAGAAGCCGCACGGGCTGGTCGCGATAGGCATCGCGTGCCGACCACTCGGCCGCCATCGGCGCGAAACCGTGCGCGACGAACGCATCGCGCATGGCGCCGAGCCGCCTGAGCACGGCGACCAGCAGCCGGGTCGCGTCGCGCTGCGCGTCGAAACCCGGCATGGCTTCGGCCACGCCGGCCAGTTCCCGTCCGAGCGCGACCTCCATCTGCGCATCGCGCACCAGGTTCAGGCCGATGCCGATCACGGCCCACACGCGCTGTGGCCCGGCCGGCACGGCTTCGATCAGGATGCCGGCGAGCTTGCGCCCGTCGATCTGCAGGTCGTTCGGCCACTTCAAGCCGACGCGCGCGCCCAGGGCCGCCTCGACATCGCCAAGCGCCTGCGCCAGCGCGAGCCCGACGCCCAGGCTCAGGCCGCTCAGTCGGGACGGCGACAGCTCAAGCGGCAGCGCCACCGAGAACGTCAGGCCCGCCTGCCCCTGCCACGGGCGGCCCTGCCGGCCGCGGCCAGCGGTCTGGCGATAGGCCAGGCGAAGGGTGCCGGCGTCCGACCACGGCGCCTGCCGGCAGGCCTGCGTCAGGTCGGCGTTGGTGGAACCGGTCTCTTCGACCAGGTCGAGCGTCCATGCCTGGAGCGCCTGCGGCAACGCGGCCCGCAGGGCGTCGGCGTCAATGCGCCAGGATTGCAGGCTGGCGGGTTGCGATTCGGGGGCGGTGGTCATGGCAAGCGTGGAAAAGACGTCGGGACGTGGGGACGCGGCGTAGACGCCGATAAACATGTCGGATTGCGCCGGTCTGGCCGGCCCCGGAACCGCCGCGAGGCGCGCGCCGGCTCAAGGCCGCATTGTAGCCGCCGGTGCCCTTTCCTCGCGCCACCCCGGCCTGTGGCTTAGAATCGGGACTAAGCCATCACATTGCCCAGCCCTTGGAACGCCAGACGACGCCTGCCTTCAACATCACGCGCCAGGACGGAGCCGTCAGTGTGCAGCTATGTGGCGACTGGACCGCGCTCGGCCTGGCTGGATGCCACCAGGCTCGCGCCATGCGCTCGCGCCTGCACGAGCTCTGCCAGACGCCGGACGATGCGCACTGGTCGCTGGCCGGCGTGGACAAGCTCGACCATATCGGCGGGCAGCTGCTGTGGCAGGCGTGGAACGGCAAGCTGCCGCAGCGGCTCGACGCCAGCGAAGGGCAGCGCCGCGTGTTCGAGCGCATCGCCGACCTGCATGCCGACGGCTGGAAGAAGCATATCGTCGAGCGCTTCAACCCGATCACGGTGTTCGGCGCCTCGGTCCTGTCTTTTTTCGCGCAGGCCGCCAACGGCGTCAGCATGCTGGGGCAACTCACGTTCGACCTGATCCGCTTCGCGCGCATGCCGCAGCGCGGCCCGTGGCGCGAGATCTCGGCCAACATCTACAACATCGGGTACAAGGCGCTTGGCATCACGGCGCTGGTCGGCTTCCTGATCGGCATCGTACTGTCGTACCTGTCGGCCAACCAGTTGCGCACGTTCGGCGCGAGTACCTTTATCGTCAACATCCTGGGCATGGCCGTGATCCGCGAGCTGGGCCCCGTGCTGGCCGCCATCCTCGTCGCCGGGCGTTCGGGCTCGGCCATCACGGCGCAGATCGGCGTGATGCGCGTGACAGAGGAGCTCGACGCCATGCGCGTGATGGGCATCTCGCACGGCTTCCGCCTGATCATGCCGCGCGTGATCGCACTGGCTGTCTGCATGCCGCTGCTGGTGGCGTGGACGGACGTACTGGCACTGGCCGGAGGCATCATCGCCGCGCGCATGCAGCTTGGCATCAGTCCGACGTTTTTCCTGCGCGCGCTGCCCGATGCCGTGCCCGTGGCCAACCTGTGGCTGGGCCTGGGCAAGGGGGTGGCCTTCGGCATCCTGATCGGCCTCGCGGCGTGCCACTTCGGCCTGCGTATCAAGCCCAACACGCAAAGCCTCGGTGAAGGCACCACCGCATCGGTCGTGGTGTCAATCACGATCGTGATCGTGGCCGATGCCATCTTCGCCGTGATGTTCAAGGATGTCGGCCTGTGAACGCGCCAACGACAACCTCCGAACTGGCGCAGCGGGCTGAGCCGATCATCGAGGTCCGCAACCTCGTCAAGCGCTACGGCAAGGCCGTGGTGCACGACGGCGTGAACCTCGATGTGTACCGCGGCGAAGTGCTGTCGATCGTCGGTGGCTCGGGCAGCGGCAAGACCGTACTGGTGCGGCAGATCGTCGGACTGGAGCGGCCGACCTCGGGGTCGGTCCGCATCTTCGGCGAAGACCCGACGCGCCTGAAGCCCTCGCAGCTGCAGGCGCTGCGCAACCGCTGGGGATTGCAGTTCCAGGGGGGCGCGCTGTTCTCGGCGCTGTCGGTCATCGACAACATTGCACTGCCGCTGCGTGAACTCCGCGCCCTTCCCGACAATCTCATCTGTCAGGCAGCCTTGCTCAAGCTGCAGATGGTGGGCTTGTCGGCGCGCGACGCAGACAAGATGCCGGCCGATCTTTCGGGCGGCATGACCAAGCGCGTGGCACTGGCACGCGCGCTGTCGCTGGAGCCGGAACTGGTGTTCCTAGACGAGCCAACCGCCGGACTCGATCCGATGGCGTCCGACGACTACGTGGCGCTGATCCGCGAACTGCGCCGCGAACTCGGCCTGACCGTGGTGATGATCACGCACGACCTGGACACGCTGGTGGCGCTGTCCGACCGCGTGGCCGTGCTCGCCGACCACAAGGTGCTGGCCGCGGCGCCGATCGAGGAGGTCGTCAAGGTGGACCACCCGTTCATCCGCGAATACTTCCTCGGCGAACGAGCGCAGCGCGCGATGCAGGCCCTGCACCAGGCCCGCGGCGACCGGCAATCTGGAGAAGCATGATGGAAAACAAGTCACACGCGTTCCTTGCCGGCGTGTTCACGATCGGCCTGGCCGTGCTGGTGCTGTTCGCGATTTTCTGGTTCAGCAGCGACCACGCCGTACGCGTGCCGTATGACCTCGTTACGCGCTCGACGGTCAATGGCCTGGGTCCGCAGGCAGACGTGAAGTACCGCGGCCTGGAGGTGGGCAAGGTGGTGTCGATTCGTTTCGATCCGCAGGTGCCGGGCCAGATCATCGTGCGCGTCAATGTGAACCAGGACACGCCGATCACGCGCACGACCTATGCCACGCTCGGCTTCCAGGGCGTGACCGGCATCGCTTACGTGCAGCTCGACGACACCGCCGCGGAAGAAGGCAACGGCGCCTCGCCGCCGCTGCACACCTCGCCCAAGGCCGTGGCACGCATCGCCATGCGCCCGGGATTTTTCGAGGAACTGGAAAAGCGCGGCGATTCGCTGCTGACGCAGGTCGAAACGATGATGACCTCACTCAACGACATGTTCCAGGGCGGCAACCGCGCCGAGCTGATGGCAGCCATTCGCTCGATCCACAAGACGGCCGAAGATTACTCGAAACTCTCCGACTCGCTCGCGCCCGCCGCGGCGCGGCTGCCGAAGGTCGCGGAAAACCTCAACGCAACGCTGGAATCGACACGCAAGCTCACGCACGAATTGTCCAACCCGAACGGCACGGTGCTGCGCACCGTCGATACGGTCGGGCGCGACCTCCAAGGCGCGGCCGCGTCGATCCAGTCCGCGGCCGGCACGCTGAGCCAGGAAACGCTGCCGCAGGTCAACGGCCTGGCGCGCGACGCGCGACAGACCATGCGCACCTTCGACCGCGCCGCCGGACAGTTCAGCGACAGCCCCAACAGCCTGCTGTTCGGTTCGCCGACGCCCGTGCCTGGCCCGGGCGAGCCCGGCTTCAGCGCACCGTGACCGCCATGCCCGCCCTGACCCACCGAGGCCAACCGTGACATCGACACCAGACCTGCCCACCGCCCGCCGCGCCGCCAGGACCCTGCTCGCCGCGCTGGCCATCGTGTCCGCGCTGCCGGGCTGCTCGCTCACACGCGCATCAGCGCCCGTCATCACCTATGACCTGGGCCCGCCGCTGTCCACGCAAGCGGCAGCCGGCACGCTGCCCAAGCTCCGCATCGCGCAGACCGACGGCCCGACGTGGATGGAAAGCAATGCGCTGTACTACCGCCTGCAGTATTCGCAGGCCCAGCGGATGCAGTCCTATGCGACGCAGCGCTGGGTCATCCCGCCCACGCAGCTGTTCGACGGCCGCCTGCGCGAAGCCGTGGCCGCGCGCGGCGCGCTGACCTGGTTTGGCGACACCTCGGTCCCCGCGCTCAAGGTCGACATGCTTGAATTCGAGCAGGTGTTCGACAGCGCGACGGACAGCCGCGGCGTGGTGCGCGTGCGCGCCACCGTGTACCAGCACGGCATGATCGGCCAGCAGACCTTCACCGCGCGCGAACCGGCACCGAGCGCCGACGGCTCGGGCGGCGTCAAGGCACTGGCGGACGCGACCGACAAGGTCATTGCCGACATGCTGGCGTGGGCGGCCGGGCTGCCCTTGCAGGGCAAGTAAGGAAGCAACGCCATGGTGCCGGCCCCCACGCCGCCCGCCATGCCGCCGCAGGCGCCACTGCCTGAGGCGGTCGAGCCCAAGTACTCGCCGCTCGCGCGCGTGGGTGTGGTGTGCTTCACGCTGCTGGTGGTCTACGCCAGCCTGTACCCGTTCACCGGCTGGGTCGATAACGGCGTCTCGCCGTTTGCATTCCTGACCGCGCCCAAGCCGCGCTACATCACCGAGTTCGATCTGCTGACCAATGTGCTCGGCTACTGTCCGTTCGGCGCGCTGGTCGTGCTCGCACTGCATCCGCGCATATCGGGCGCGCGCGCCACGCTGATCGCACTGGTCGCGGGCGCCCTGCTCTCCGGCTGCATGGAGGCGCTGCAGACCTGGCTGCCGAGCCGCATCTCGTCGAACATCGACCTCATCACCAACGCACTGGGTGCACTGCTAGGCGGCGCCGTGGTCGCGCCATTTACCTCCGCGCTGATCGACCGCGGCACGCTCACGCAGTTGCGCACCGCGTGGTTCGAGCCGCACGCAAGTTTCGCCATCATCCTGCTGATGCTGTGGCCGTTCGCGCAGATATTCCCGCAGGAACACCTGTTCGGCATGGGCGGCATCGTGCGCGAATGGCTGACCGACCCGGACTCATGGCCGATGCAGGTACTGCAGATGCTGGTGCCGGATCTGCCCGCGTGGCAGGAAAGCATCGGCCTGCGTCCGGACGACATGCAGAGCCAGCAGTTGCTCGAAACGCTCGTAACGGCGAGCAGCTGGCTCGGCACGGGACTGTTCGCATCGATCTCGATGCGGCGGCACGCGCCGATGCTACGCATTCTCGCCGGCTTGCTCGCCGCGGCGCTGCTGCTGAAGGCTGCGGTAGCCGAACTGCAGTTTCCCGATGGCAACGCTTTCATCTGGCTGTCCGAAGGCGGCCGCTTCGCGCTGCTGACCAGCTCGCTGGCGCTGGCGCTGTTGCTATACGTGCCGCGCTGGCTGCGCGCGGTGCTGGCCATGGCGGCACTGATCACGCTGGTCGTGCTCACCAATGTGCTGCCGTCGAATCCGTATGCGTGGATCTCCGAGCAAGGCTGGCGCATGGGGCGGTTTGTGCATTTCAACAGCCTGGCGCAGTGGTTGGGGTGGCTGTGGCCGTTCCTGGCGTTCTGCTATGTGATGTGGCGGTTTGAGCAGGTGAGCCTGAAGCGGCATGAGCGGCGCAAGGCGGCCGCGGCGCGGAGGGAGGCTGGGAAGAGGGAGAAGGAGGTGGTGTGAGGCGGGCCGGCAGCGCGCATCGGCGCTCCGCCCCTCCTGTACGAGCAGGCAGAAGACTGCCTGCGCCGAGTATCAGACGTTGAGTGACTGACCCTCATCGCGCCCCAGCGCCCTGCGCAGAGCTACCGCACCTGCAACCCCACCGGCAAGCGATATGGCCCAGATCCAAAGCGGCGTGCCGGACGTCGCCTCGACGCCGTACACTGCGAATGCCATGATCAGCGAATTGATGCCCATGCAGCAGGATTCCGAGCCATAGTGATCGAGTATGGCGGTACAGGGCCGCGGCAATGAGGCCAACAGCAAAAGCGCTTATTTGCACGATCCAGCTGGACTGACCTTAACCACTTCTGTGGGGGCGCTGAGCGACGTAATTTGCACGGTACAGCTTCGGGCCAGCTTCGTGCTGACGAACGACGCTTCATAGTCCTTGTCCTTTTCCGGCACGAAGGACACGGCGAACCAGCACTGATAGGGGTCTTGTCCGGCCATGTACTTCAGGGTGATCGGCTGGTTGGCCCGCACATAGAACTCCGCAGAATCGTTGTGCCGCCCCGGCTTACCAGCCGGCATACCCAGGCTGCGGTCGCGCAAGCCCCGGCTGCCAAGTGGCCCGCCGATCACGGTGCCCGAACGCTGTGCTTCCCAATCCATGCAATCCCGGTCCGGGGCTGCCCACACCGCGCCGCCAAAGGGATCGCCCTGCGTGGTCACCCGCAAGCGGGCGCGGTCGCCATCCACGGCCTCCTGCACCGAATTGAACTGCGTGTGCGTCACGCCCGCAATGCCGCACGCTGCGAGCCCGGCCACGGAGGCGGCGATCGTCATGGCTGGCCTCCATCTGATTCGTCGCATTCAGACCTCCAGTCCAAGTTGGGCCGCAATGTTGGTGCGATGGGTGCGGAAGTTGTCCGGCTTCCTGACCGGCGTGCCGAGCGTGACCTCGTAGGAGAGCGCCGCCCAGTGCCCCAAGCGCCAGCGCCCGCGCGCTCCAATCACGGCTCCCATCAGGGTCTGGCCGACCAGGAACGCTGCCGACGGGCCGCTGACATGGCCCATGTCGAAGCCGACGAAGCCCTCGTGTCCGGTGTTGCCGATTGACCAGGCGACGTCATTGCGCATGAGCGCGCCGTTCTCGGCAGCCAGCGTCAGTTGCTCATCGAAGCCTCGCACCGAGTAGCGGCTGCCGATCGCGAAGTAGTCGGACGGCAGGATGCGCGTGGGCGAGTATTGCAGGCGCACGCTGCCTTGGTAGCGCAGGCGCTGGCCGCTCACCTGGAACGGCACCATCAGGCCCAGGTTGCCCTGCAGGATCTCCGACTTGCCGTCCCAGTCGGGCTGGCCCAGCACGAATCCGGGGGCCTTGGAATGATCCGGCAACGACTGGCGCCACGCGGCGCCGATGTCGAAGACGCTGTTGCCGAAATACTGGCGATGCGAGGCGCCGACCTCGAAGCCGACGAAATCGCGGTGCTGGACGCTCAGATCCAGCCCATTGATGCTGCTGCTGGCCGACTTGCGGAACACCTTGCCGTAGACAGACGTCTTGCCCGACGCATTGCGGAAAGGCACGTAGCCCACTCCCGCCTCGACTTGCGCACTGCGCCCACCATAGACGATATCGTCCTCGAAGCCCGCAACGGTCTGCTTGTAGCGAGACTGATTGGCGTTGAAGAAAGCATTCCAGTAGCCAAACGGGACACTGTAGTTGATCGCCGACGAGCGCGTGCCCGCAGCGCCGTTGCCGACGTTCGCATTGGTGTTCCCCGAAATCGTGAGGCTGTCGTAGAGGAAGAGTGGCGAGTCGACCGTCAGGGTGCCGCCCATCTGGTACTTGCCGGTGTTCTGCAGGCAGGCGTTGTCGGCTGTGATCAGGCCATGCCAGCGCTTGCCGGTACCGGGCTTGACCACCAAGTCGGCCTCGCCGGGCTCGTCGCCGGGCACGAGGTCGATGGTAGCGTCGGCCTGGCCCTGCAGGCGGCGGATGTTCTCCATGCCCTGATCCAAGTCGCGCTGGTTCACGAGGCCGCCGGCACCGGTCGGCAAGGCCGTGCGCCACCGGCCAATGGTGTCATCGGACTTGACGTGCTCGATGCGACCCGCGACCACCTGCAGGCGCAACGTGCCCGTGGACAGGTTCTGTCCCGGAATCAGCACGCGCGTGGTGACGAAGCCCTCGTTGACCAGGCGCGTCGCGAAGTAATCGCGGATGGCCTGCAGGCCCTTGGTGCCGGCGCACTGACCGACGAGGATTTCGGATTCGGGCGTGAGCCAGCCGAACGCCTGCGCGTCATCCCACACCACCGCCTTGATCGGGAAGCACGGCGATTCGGTGGGGAGGATCAGCGGGCCAGAAGTGGGACCGCTGGCGGCTCGCGACAGCACGTCGGGCCGGGCCATGGCGCGCTGCTTGGCCGCGTCCTGCTGTTGTTCCTGGCGCTGCTCGATGGCGTCGTTGGGCGTGACGTTCGGGGAGAAAGGGCGAGCCTGGGCGACCGCAAACGACGGTAGGCTAAAGGCGACAGACAAAAACGGCGCGCGGCGAAGTCCTTAGGATGCATCGAGTGGGCTGTTTAGATATCTAGGCAGACTACCAGCGACTACACGACTGCATTAGCCATCGCGGAATGGATTGTTCCGCAGGATTTTCTGTATTTCCAATGCAAGCCGTTCGTCCCACTCACCGTTGATGCTGTGGATCAATTCCCGTTTCTTGGCGAAGGCGATTCGTCTGCAGTCTTGCCCTTCTACTCGATTCTCTAACTCGAAGTTGAAAGCCAAGGTCGAAGTCACAGAGTCGAAATACCAATACAGAATGTCATCGATGCTCGCCGAACTCCTACGACCAAATTCCATGCCCCGTTCAGAGTACACAAGGTGATACTTGCCATCTCCAATTTCTAAGTGCGGGCTACCGTCGCCGACAGGAACCGTCGGAAGAAAAAGAGAGCGCCTAGATATCGCCGCCTTTTGGCCATACGAGTAAATCATGTCTTGCACTTCGGAGGCCGTCATCATCGCTTTACTTCCTTTAGATAGCCATTGTTAAGGAGCCATTCAACATTCGCTCGCCTATCGGGTAGGTTGGGAAGAATCTGTGTTCCGCCACCAGGTTGACCAAATGCGGGGGCTGCAGTCCCCTGAATAGACGGAAGTGGCTTTATAACTTCATATGTATGATAGTCAAGCGCACCGGAGCCCGGCGCCAGAGACAACTTCTGCAGTGGCGTCCCGGCAGGAGCCAGATAGCTGCCGTTGGGATCACCCTGCCTGCCAAGTATTGTGCCTACTGGGATTATCGATGCTTGAGGCTTGTCCGTGAATCCGAGATTGCCTGGCCAGTCCCACTGACCGCTATTGACGGAGCTAGTGGACTGGCTAGTACCTGGCTTCTGATACTGAACGTACTGTTCTGAGTCGTCCGTTCTTGCCTTTAGATCGGTTTGCCGTTGCTTTGCGCTTGCGTCAGCTGCGTTGGCTTTTGCCAGCGCAGCCTTCATCTCATCAATCGCGGCTGAAACTTGCGCGGCAGCCTTGCCTGCGCCGGCGCCAACGCCATCGAGCGTAAAGCCAAGGGCAATGCGCTCCTGCGACGTCATGGTCTTGGTGTCGTACTGCCCACCCTGTGCCACCATGCGCAGCGTGCTGAGCTTGTCGTCGATGTAGGCGATCGTGGTGAAGTCACGATTCTGCAGCGCAATGGCACGCTGCTGGGTCAGAGCAACAGCGGCATCCCTCAGATCCTGCGGGTTGGAAGCGTAGTGGGAGGGATCGTTGAGAGCGTCGCCCAAGGCCAGGGTGCTGCCCGATAGCTTGGTGTTCTGGCCAGTTGCAGAGGTCTTCCACGCCTTGTCATACAGCGCACGCTCGTTGGCATTGTTCGCGATCGCGCCAGCAAACTTGACGTTATCGTTGAAGCTGCCATCGGCCTTGCCATCAAAATAGACAAAGCCGTTACCTTGCTTCCCAGCTTGCGATGCAAGGAAGTCACGCGCAGCGGTGTTCTCGCTATACCGCGACGCCCACTGATCGTCGTCCTGGCGTAGCGCCTGACGTGTCAGTTCGGCTTCCGCCTGATCCTGACTGATACCTTGCTGGGCCGCGTACTTGGCGGCGTTGTCCTTGATGTACTTCGCCTCGTCAGGGTGCAGTTGTCGGGTATTGGCGTCCACAACGGACGCCACGGCAGCGCCAGATCCGCCGCCAACAATCGCACCGATGCCGCCAGCGATAACGTTGGCCACGATGTTGCCCACGGCGCTACTGCCAGTTGCACCAGAGACGGATTGTTTCACTTCGCCCAGGGTTGGCGCAGCCATTGATGCAAGACCCGCAGCCGCTGCGCCGGCTAACGCACTGCCACCGCCCAGCCCCGCTACCAGTGCTCCGCCCGCCATATGCAGTTCTGCGCGGTAACTACCGCCTTCCTTCCAGCCTGCAACATCCGCTTGCGCGGACTCCATGGCGGCCTGGTTGTCCGCGCTTGGATCCTTCTCAAAGGCTTTCTGAGCGTCTGCAAAGCGGCTTTGCGCGTCTTTCAGACGACTGTCGGCAACATCCCCGACGGTCTTCGCGATTGCCGCGCCCGCCGCCTGCGCTGCCGCCATGGTGTCGGCTTGCTGGTCCAGTAGGTTCTTCAGGTTGGGATTGTTGCCGACCTGGCTATTGGTGCCGGTGGTGTCGCGCTTCAGGCCGGCCGGGTCCTGGGTCTGGTTGGCCTGGTCCTTGATCGTGATCGTGCCCTCCGCGATGGCCGACTGCGCCACGCCGGACCGGACAGGTCTATAGGACAATTCCGAAAAACAGTCGAATGTTGCAATTGTTTAAAGTTCGACTGACGTGACTATGGATTTGCGGTTCCATCACGAAAGAATCGGCAAATCAATGCAGTTATTTCGGACTTAAAAACAGCGCGAATGAGATACGAGCGCGCAAGGGACCTGATGGCGAGTGCCATCGCATTAGGAAGGGATGGGTGTTAAGCCAGTAGGGGCTTGAGGGAGAAAGCGGTCGTGTGACCGCCTGCGGGGGACTTCGCGGAGGCTCCGGCCCTCACCCAGCCCCTCTCCCGCTAGCGGGAGAGGGGAGGAACCACGGGGCGTCTTGATACCTGGACTCAGTGCAACTGACCGCCCTGCTCGCGCACGTCTACCTCCGTCGCCAGCGTAGTCGCGATAGCCTGCCGAATGCCGCGAACCATCGACTCCAGCGACATGCTGGCCTCCCCAGGATGCCGCGCGGCCTGCTCGGGCAGGTAGGGAATGTGGATGAAGCCGCCACGCACCCCCTCGCCTGCCGGCGTGGCCAGCGCGTGCATCAGGCCGTAGAACACATGGTTGCAGACGAACGTCCCCGCCGTCTGCGACACGGCGGCGGGGACACCCGCTGCACGCATATCGCGCACGATAGCCTTGATCGGCAGCGTGGAGAAATATGCGGCCGGGCCATTCGCGGCGATCACGGTATCGATGGGCTGCGCGCCCGCATTGTCGGCAATGCGCGCATCGTCGACATTGATCGCGACGCGCTCGACCGACATCTCGGTGCGGCCGCCCGCCTGCCCTACCGCAATGGCGATGGCGGGCTTCAACTCGCGCAGCAGCGCGGCCATGCCATCGATCGCCGCACCGAACACACACGGCAACTGGCGCGCGACGACGACGGCATCGCCGATGCGTTCGCCGTCGAGCGCGCGTACCGCCTCCCACGACGGATTGATCGGCTCGTTCTCGAACGGTTCGAAACCGGTCAGCAAAACGGTGCGCATGGCAACTCTCCTCGCTTACATCAGGAAATACAGCAGCGCGATATTCGCGACGAGGATCGCCAGTGCGGTCGGCACCTGCGCGCGAATCACGGCGTTCTTGTCTTCAAGTTCGAGCAGCGCCGCTGGCACGATGTTGAAGTTCGCCGCCATCGGCGTCATCAGCGTACCGCAGTAGCCCGAGAACATGCCGATAGCCGCCATCACCGCCGGGTTGCCGTGGAACATGCCGACCAGGATCGGCACGCCGACACCGCCCGTCATGACCGGGAACGCGGCGAAGCCGTTGCCCATGATCACTGTGAACAGCGCCATGCCGACGCAGTACACCGTCACGGCGACCAGCTTGTAGTCCATGTTGATGTAGGCGGTGGTCAGGTGCGCCACGGCCTTGCCCACGCCGGCGTCGGCGAACACCAGGCCCAGCATCGCCAGCATCTGCGGCAGCACCAGCGCCCAGCCGAGCGATTCCGTGAGCCGGCGCGATTCGCGCACGCCTTGCGCCACGGTGTCGCGCGTGAGCCAGCACACCACGCCCAGCGAGATCAGGCAGCCGATGCCAAGCGAGACGAAGGTCACGTTCTTCGGGTCGAGCAGCGGAATGCCGGCGATCTTCACGTCCTTGAACAGCACAGTACCGATCACGGTGACCACCGGGATCAGCAGCGCCGGTATGAACAGCTTGTTGCCGAGACGGCGCGCGCTGGCGCGGCGTTCTTCTTCGGGCAGCGTGTCGTGCTTGCCGTGGCCGACGCCGCCGAAACCGGCGATCAGCGCCATGACCACCGCGCCGATGCCCACTGCCGCGGGCGGCAGACGGTCACCGATCAGGAAGACGATGGCGTACAGCAGCCAGAACAGGCCCGTGCTGAAGCGGCGCGGATGCTCGCGGTCGGCAAAGGTCAGCAGCGCGGTGATGGCAAGGACCAGGCCCGCCAGCCAGTACAGGTACTCGATGGAAACGATCATGGCTTACTCCCCGCTCTTGGTGGCCGCGACATTGGCAGCGGCGGCCTTGCCACCGAGCTCGCGCTCGAGCCAGCCGTCCAGGCGCCTCAGGCGCACCGCGTGGATCAGGAACGCGCAGATCGCGGTCGGGATGCCCCACACAGCGATATGCAGCGGCTCCACGTCGATGTTCGACGACAGCAGGAACGTATGCATCAACGCGATGGCGCCGAACGCTACGAAGATGTCCTCGCCGAAGAACAGGCCGACGTTGTCGGTAGCCGCGCAGAACGCCAGTACTCGCTGGCGGATCGGTTCTGGCAGATGGCCAAAGCGGTTCTCCGCTGCGCCTTCCGCCATCGGCGCCAGCAGCGGTCGCACCATCTGCGGATGGCCGCCAAGGCTGGTCAGGCCAACCGCAGCGGTCAGCTCGCGCACGCCGAGATAGACGATCAGCAAGCGGCCGACGGTGGCCGATGCGATACGTGCGATCCACGCTTGCGCATGCTCGCGCAGGCCGTGCCGCTCGAGCAGGCCGATGACCGCCAGCGGCAGCAAAATGATCAGCGGCAGGTTGCGCGCCTTGACGAAGGCGGTGCCGATCGCGGTGAAGATCTGCATCACGGGCATCGACGCCGCCAGGCCCGTGGCAATGGCGGCCAGCGCCACCACCAGCATGGGATTGAAGCGCAGCACGAAGCCGATGATGATGACGCCGACCCCGATGAGGGGCCAGAGGTTGACTGCCTGTTCCATAAGAGACACCAGAGAGAGTGTGATGGAGGCGTGCGGCCTTCAGCCGTCAGACGGCACGACGGCGAAAGCCGCGGGACATGCCGCGCACAGGGCTGGTGGCCCTATGCGCCGGCGCGGACTGCAATGCCTTCGGCGCCGAGCCGCTCGCGGATGCGGCGCGCAAAGGCAAGCGCATGTTCACCGTCGCCGTGCAGGCACACGGTTTCAGCGCGGATCGGTACCCAGTTGCCGTCGATGGCGCGCACGCGTTGCTCGCGCACCATGGTCAGCGTCTGGTTCAGGGCGACTTCCTCATCTTCGTGCAGCGCGCCGGGCGTGCCGCGTTTGACGAGCGAGCCGTCGGCGTTGTAGCCGCGGTCGGCAAAGACTTCTTCCTTGACGCGCAGGCCGGCCTTGCGCGCCACGTCGATCATCTTGCTGCCGGCCAAGCCGAAGAAGATGAGGTCGGAATCGAAATCGCGTACGGCGCGCACGATGGCCTCGGCCAGCGCGGGATCGCGCGCCGCCTGGTTGTAGAGCGCGCCGTGCGGCTTCACGTGGTGCAGTTGGCCGCCTTGCGCACGTACCATCGCCGCAAGCGCGCCGATCTGATAGAGCACATCGGCGTAGACGGCTTCGGGGTCGCGCTGCATCTCGGTGCGGCCGAAGTTCTCGCGGTCCGGGAAGCTCGGGTGCGCGCCGATGGCGACGCCCTTTTCGATTGCCCACTTCACGGTCTGCAGCATGGTGGCGGCATCGCCGGCGTGCCAGCCGCACGCTACGTTGGCGGAGCTGATCAGCGCGAGCAGCGCCTCGTCATTGCCGCAGCCTTCACCAAGGTCGGCGTTCAAATCGATCTGCATTGCGTTTCTCCTTCAGGCTGCGGCGCGCGAGCCGGTGCGGCGGCGCGCGGCAATGGTCATGCCATCGCCCTGCCATTGCAGGGCCTGGTCAATCTGGCGCAGGTAGCGGTCCACGGCTGCCTGTGCATTGGTGGCTTCTTCCAGCGTGACGCGCACGAAACGTACCGGCGCGCCGAGCGGCACCTGCGCCAGGCGCCACAGGTCGGCGCCGATCACGACGCCGATCTTCGGGTAGCCGCCGGTGGTCTGCGCATCGGCCATCAACGCGATGGGCTGACCGGCCGGCGGCACCTGGATCACGCCCGGCACCACGCCGTGCGAAAGCAGGTCAGCGCTGCGGTCGGCCCTGCGTGCAAGCGCAGGCCCCTGCAGGCGCAGGCCCATGCGGTTGCTGTTCGGCGTGATGATCCACTCGGACTCCCACAGCGCAGCCTGCGCGGCGGGTTCGAAATCGTCGTACTCGGGGCCGGGCAGCAGACGGATCGGTACAGCATTGCCGGAATCGGTGCACCGCAGCGCCCACGCCGGAGCCTGCACGCCGAGCCAGTCCGAGCTGGCGGCCAGGCCGGGGCGTGCCGCGGCAAGGCGATCGCCGTCGTGCAGCGCGCGACCTGCAAACCCACCGAAGCCAGCCTTCAAGTCGGTGCTGCGCGAGCCCATCACGGGCTCCACGTCGATGCCTCCAGCCACGCACAGGTAGACGCGCGTGCCCCCGCGCGTCGGGGGGAGCGTCAGCGTCTCGCCGCGGCGGACGTCGAAGGCATGCCACGACCACACCGGCACGCCGTCGAGGTTGGCATTGCACTCGGCGCCGGTCAGCGCCACGCGCAGGTCTTCATGAAAACGCACGGCCGCGCGGCCGAGCGTGAATTCAATGGCGGCGCTGCCCGGCGCATTGCCGAGCAGCCGGTTGCCGATGGTCAGCGCCAGCGGGTCCATGGCGCCGGAGCGTCCGACGCCGAAGCGGCGAAAGCCGGTGCGGCCGAGGTCTTGTACGGAAGCCAGCGCACCCGGTCGGATGATCTCGATCACGCGATGACCTCCTCGGCAATAAAGCGCACCGTGTCGCCGGGGGCGAACAAGGAAGGCGGATCGCGGTCGGCCACGAACAGCGCGGCATCGGTACGCCCGATCAGTTGCCAGCCGCCCGGCGCGACGGCCGGATAGATGCCCGTCTGCTCGCCGCCAATGCCGACCGAACCTGCCGGCACCGCGAGCCGCGGCTCGCGCCGCCGTGGCGTGGCGAGCTCCGGTGCGAGTCCACCCATGTACGCAAAGCCGGGCTGGAAGCCGAGGAAATACACCACGTACTCGCCAGCGCTGTGACGGCGCACGACTTCCTGCGCGCTCAGCCCCGTATGCGCGGCCACATCGGCCAGGTCGGGCCCATGCTCGCCGCCGTAGCGAACCGGAATCTCCACGAGCCGCCCTGTCGCGTTGTGCGCCTCGCCAGAAGCCCAGGCGAGCTTCAGGTTGCGCTCCAGCGCCGCGACATCGGCCGTGCCGTCGAAGATCACCGTCAGGTTGTTCATGCCGGGCACGACATCGACCACGCCGTGCCAGTTTTCGGCGCGCGCTGCCATGGCCCAGATGCGGCGCTGGACCTCAAGCGAGGCCGGCGGCGGCGCGCTGCAAAGCAGCGCCTGTTCGGCAAGACGGTGGACGGTACAGGAAGTCATGAGGCAACACCGGCTGGAACACTGCTGATCAGTGTAGGCCGGGATGGCTCCAGATGTGACTCATCAGCTTTTCATAGACAATTTATCGATGAATCATCATAACTAAACAAATATTGCCTCGGCACTCAGGATTGACCCTAATACATTGGCCGCCATCCGGGACAGTTGTAGCGGGCGGCCCAAAAGCAAAACGGCCGGGTTTCCCCGGCCGTCTTTCCCTACTTCGTCACCACAGCGTCGATCAGGCAAACCCCGCCTGATGCGCCTGCTGGTCGGCGTGGTACGAGCTGCGCACCATCGCGCCCACGGCGGCGTGGGTGAAGCCCATCTTGTAGGCCTCTTCCTCGAACATCTTGAACGTATCGGGATGCACGTAGCGCAGCACCGGCAGGTGGTGGTTCGACGGTGCGAGGTACTGGCCGATGGTCAGCATGTCGATATCGTGCGCGCGCATGTCGCGCATGACTTCGAGGATTTCCTCGTCGGTCTCGCCCAGGCCGACCATCAGGCCGGACTTGGTCGGCACGTTCGGGTTGCGGCGCTTGAATTCCTGCAGCAGCTTGAGCGAGTGCGCGTAGTCGGCACCCGGGCGGGCCTGCTTGTACAGGCGCGGCACCGTTTCCATGTTGTGGTTCATGACGTCCGGCGGGCAGGCCTGCAGGATGTCCAGCGCCTTGTCCAGGCGGCCGCGGAAGTCGGGCACCAGCACTTCGATGCGGGTGGCGGGCGACAGCTCGCGCGTCTGGCTAATGCAGTCCACGTAGTGCTGGGCACCGCCGTCGCGCAGGTCGTCACGGTCAACGCTGGTGATGACCACGTAGTTGAGCTTGAGTTGGGCGATGGTGCGGGCCAGGTTGCCGGGCTCGTTCACATCGAGCGGATCGGGGCGGCCGTGGCCGACGTCGCAGAACGGGCACCGGCGCGTGCACTTGTCGCCCATGATCATGAACGTCGCCGTGCCCTTGCCGAAGCATTCGCCGATGTTCGGGCAGCTTGCTTCCTCGCACACCGTGACGAGGTTGTTCGCGCGCAGGATGTCCTTGATCTCGTAGAAACGCGAATTGCCGGTGGCGGCCTTCACGCGGATCCAGTCCGGCTTCTTGAGCTTTTCGGCCGGCACGATCTTGATGGGGATGCGCGCGGTCTTGTCGGCCGATTTCTGCTTGCGGGTCGGATCGTACTGCTCCGCGGGGGATTGGGGGGCTTCGCTGGAGGAGGCGATCAGGGCGTCGCTCATAAATTTCTCCGCACGCGCAACGGCGTGCAATTCGCTTGTCAGCTTGTCACTAAGAGGCCAGGGCCGGCGTGGCGGCAGTCTTGTCTGCCGCCAGCGCACGAGCCTCGCGCGCTGCCAGCACCTCGCACAATGCCGCCGCCAGGCGCCGCGCGATGTCAGGTTGTTGTGCGGCGGTCACGGGCTGGTCTTGCCAGTGCCCACCGGCGGTGGCCATGTCGACCGTTTCCAGTCCGGCATAGCCACACGGGTTGATGCGCAGGAACGGCGCCAGATCCATCTGCACGTTCAGGCTGACGCCGTGGTAGCTGCAGCCGTTGCGGATCTTGAGGCCGAGCGCCGCAATCTTGGCACCCCGGTGCGGGCCGTCCGACAGGTAGATGCCAGGGGCGCCGGGCTTGCGCTCAGCCGCGAGATTATACGCCGCGAGTGTGTCAAGAACGGCCTGCTCGATATCGTTGACGAGCTCGCGCACCATCAGCTTGCGGCGCTTGAGATCGAGCAGCAGATAGGCCACCACCTGGCCAGGACCGTGATAGGTGATCTGTCCGCCACGGTCGATCTGCACCATCGGGATGCGTTCGTCCGGCGCCAGCAGGTGTGCGGGATCGCCCGCCTGGCCCAGCGTGTAGACCGGCGGATGCTCGACCAGCCAGACCTGGTCAGGCGTTTCAGGCGTGCGCGCGGCAGTGAAGGCGCGCATCGCGTCGAAGCAGGGCTGGTAGTCTTCTCGGCCCCGTTCGATGACTTGAATCGGATGCATGGCGAGAGTGTAACGAAAAGGGCCGGCTTGCGCCGGCCCTGCCCCGGTCATGGAGCGTCCTTCAGCCTGTGCTGCGCGTCCTGGCGGCCTTCTTCATCACGTGGCCTCGGCCAGACCAGCCGCAGCCGTGATGCATGCGGCGCAGACGCCCCCTCTCCGCGCTCAGGCTGCCTTGGCCTGGTCGTCGGCCGGCGTCCACTCCGTGCCTCGAACCAGGCGCCGCAACCCGCGGTACACGAGGTGCGGCAGGTCGGCCAGCGTCAACACCGGGCGCCGCGCTTCGGCGATCAGCGCCAGGCGCACCGGGCGTTCGGCGCGCGGGTCGATACTCAGTACCACTTCATCGCCACGCCGCAGCAGCAGATTCCCGCCACAACGCAGCCAGTAGTCCTCGGAATCGCCTTCACGCGTCATCCACAGGTCGGTGCCGCCGGCATCTTCCACATGGAGGCGCTGTGCCGAATGCATGGACAGCGCGGTGACTTCGCCGGGACTCAGGGTGAAAACTGTCGTTGTGAGCAGAGCTTGCATGGTGGATCTCCTGTCCGCCGGCCTCGGCGATCTTGCCGAAACATGTCACTTGACCGGTACTGGCCTGGTTTTCCCGCCAGGCCAGTTCAAATCGCAGTGGCATTGGGGCGCCGGTGAATGAATTCTAGTGATTGCCCACGCACTGGCAAAACGATATATTTTGGAGGTTCTTGTTAGTGAATCTCACAAAGCGGAGGCCGTCATGGCGTGGAAAGGCGCATGGGAAAGGGACATGCCGCGCGGCTGGCACCGTGAATTGCCGCGTCTGCCGGCACTGACGGCATTGCGCGCGTTCGAGGCGGCGGCCCGTCATGAAAGCTTCTCCCGGGCGGCCACCGAGCTGTTTGTCACGCATGGCGCGGTCAGCCACCAGATCCGCGCGCTCGAAGAAGAGCTGGGCCTGCCGCTATTCGAGCGCCATGGCAAGCGCGTCGCGCTGACGCCGCCCGGGCGTCTCTACGCCGAGCGGATCCGCGACGCCCTGTTGCAGATTGCCGACGCAACGCGCGTGCTGCAGTCCGGCAACCGCGACAAGCGGCTGACCATCAGCACCATGCCGTCGTTCGCCGCGCGCTGGCTAATGCCGCGCATCGGCAGCTTCATCGAACGGCACCCGGAACTCGACGTCGAGCTGCTGTCGTCGAACACACTCGTGGACTTCGGCCAGGAAGAGGTCGATATCGCGCTGCGCATGGGCACCGGCGACTACCCGGGCCTTTACGTGGAAAAGCTGCTCGACGACGTGTTCTTCCCGGTCTGCAGCCCGGGGTTCAACGGCGGTCGTCTGCCGGAGAAGCCCAGCGACCTCGCCGGCCTGAACCTGCTGCGCGGCGAAGGCGATCCATGGAAACCTTGGTTCGAAGCCGCCGGACTAGACTGGCCCGAGCCGCGCAAGGGGCTGATGCTCGAAGATTCCTCGCTGCTGCTGCAGGCAGCAGCCGAAGGCCAGGGCATTGCGCTGATCCGCTCTTCGCTGGCTTATAACGACCTGTTGTCAGGGCGCGTGGTGCGGCTGTTCGATGTCAGCATTACGTGCCCGTGGCTGCTGTACTTCGTATGCGCGCCAGGGGCACTCGAATTGGCAAAGGTGCAGGCGTTCCGCGGGTGGCTGTTGCCGGAGATCGACCGGTTTCGGGAAGTGCTGGCGCAGTGGGCGGATTGAGGGTTCAGTCGCCCGACGTCTCGTCATCGTCCGAGCCGTCCTTGGACGGCGCCGCGCGCCCGGCCCTCGGATGCGCCTTGTCATAGACTTTCGCCAGATGCTGGAAGTCGAGCGACGTGTAGATCTGCGTCGTGGCGATGCTCGCATGCCCGAGCAGCTCCTGCACCGCGCGCAGGTCGCCTGACGACTGCAGCATGTGCGTGGCAAACGAATGCCGCAGCATGTGCGGATGCACGTCAGCGGGCACGCCGGCACGAATGGCCTGCTGCTTGAGCCGCAGTTGCACGACGCGCATCGACAGCCGATGCCCGCGCGCGCCAAGGAACAGCGCGCTGGCGTCTTCCGGCGCGGCGCCGGGGCGCAGCAGTTGCTCGCGTACGCCGAGCCATGCGCGCAACGCCTCCATCGCCTTGCTGCCGACCGGCACGGTCCGCCGGCGCGAGCCCTTGCCCGTCACGGTCAGTTCGGCACCGGACAGGTCGAGCCAGCCGGCCGATTCGTAGCCATCGAGCCTTTCGTAGCGCACATCAAGCTGCACCAGCTCGGCCAGGCGCAATCCGCTCGAATAGAACAGTTCCCACACGGCCTGGTCGCGCAGCGCGGCGGCATCCGTGCCGGCCGGATGCGACACAAGCGCCACGGCATGCTCGACGGATAGCGCCTTGGGAAGCCGATGGCCGGAGCGCGGCGCGCGCACGCCATCCACGGGATTGGCCTGGACACCCAGGCCGTGCTGCGCGGCCCACAGATAGAAGCCGCGCCAGGCCGACAAGGTCCGGGCAATGCTGGTACCGGCCAGTCCTTCGCCATGCATGCGCGCGGCAAAGGCGCGGATATGGCGGGTCTGCAGCGCAAGTAATGCAATCCCGGGCGCATGCTTAGCCGCATGCGCCTGCAGCACGGTCAGGTCACGCCGATAGCTGCTGATCGTGTGGCCGGCCAGCTTGCGGCTGCCTTCCAGCCACGCGAGGTAGCGTTGGACGATCGGGTCGTTTGTCACGCCGTTCGTCGGTTCGGCAGGCATGGCTGCAATCCGGGACCGGGAAGTAACGATCAGTCGCGCAGGCGGTTCAGTGCCGCGCCGGCGACTTCACCGATCTGGGTCAGGTAAGCCGTGCCCATGCCTTCGTGGAAACGGCGCGCATCCGCCGAGCCCAGCACGAGCAAACCGAAGGCAGCGCCCGGCACCTCGCCAACAGTACGCACTGGCGGGCGCAAGGCGACCATGGCCAGCGATGCCACCTCGTCGAGCTCGAGCAGCCCGGCGGCTTCGAAGCCGGCATTGGCGCCGCAGTAAGGCGCGCGCAGGCCTTCGGCAAACAGGCGCATGTCGTCGCTGGCGCCCTGCGCCACTTCCATATGCGCAAACTGCTCGGCCACGCTCCACAACTTGAGCGCCACGGCGGGCACGTCGAACACCTGCTGCAGGCCATCCTGCACAGCGTAAGGCAGCGCATGCGAATCGGGCTCGGCCAGCAGGCGCAGTTGCCATGCGTGCATGCGTTGCTGGGTGCGGTCGTTATCGTGCCCGTGGCGCATCAGGTCGGCCAGGCGCAGTTCGAGTCCCTTGTTCTTTTCACGCAGGATTTCCATCTGCCGTTCCTGCAGCGACACCGCGCGGTGGCTGTGCGGGCTGGTGAGCTGCACGGTGGCGAGCAGCTCGGCATGGTCTTCGAAGAACTCGGGATTGCTCTGCAGGTAGGCGGCGACGTCTTGGGCGTTCATGGGCTTCGAACCGAGAGAAATTTGGATGGCAGTGTAGCAAAGCGGGGCATTCACGCCCCGCCCCTTTCTGTCTGCCCATCTGTATTACGTCTGGATCAGCCGTTTCTGTCGGGAAATCGCCATCAGGATGCCGATGCCCGCACCCAGCGTCACCAGCGCCGTGCCGCCGTAGCTCATCAGCGGCAGCGGCACGCCCACCACGGGCAGGATGCCGCTCACCATGCCCATATTGACGAAGGCATAGGTGAAGAAGATCAGCGTGATCGAGCCCGCCAGCAGCCGCGAAAACAGCGTCGGGGCATTGGCCGCGATGAACAGCCCACGGAAGATCAGCAGCAGGTACAGCACCAGCAGGATAGCGTTGCCGATCAGGCCGAATTCCTCGGAGTACACCGCGAAGATGAAGTCGGTGTGCTTTTCCGGGATGAACTCGAGGTGGGTCTGGGTGCCCTTGAGCCAGCCCTTGCCATCGACGCCGCCCGAGCCGATCGCGATGATCGACTGGATCGTGTGGAAGCCTTTGCCGAGCGGATCGGTGGTCGGATCGAGCAGCGTGCACACGCGATGCTGCTGGTAGTCGTGCAGGATCGGCCAGTTCACGCCCGGCGCGCAGATATCGTTCTGGTACGTGATCAGCAGCGAGACCGCGACCACCAGGACGCCCAGCAGCGGCAGGATGATGCGCCAGGACAGTCCCGCGAAGTAGATCACGTAGACACCGGCCGCCATCACCAGCAGCGCGGTGCCGAGGTCGGGCTGCTTGGCGATCAGGCCGACCGGGATCAGCAGCAGCGCCAGAGCCACCACGAAGTCATACCATCGGACCACACCCTCGCGTTTCTGGAAGTACCACGCGAGCATCAGCGGCATGGAGATCTTCATGATCTCTGACGGCTGGATCACCATGCCGACATTGAGCCAGCGCCGCGCACCCTTGCGGATCAGGCCGAACATGGCCACCGCGATCAGCAGCGCCACACCGACCGTATAGATCGGCACGGCCACCCGCATCAGCGTCTGCGTGGGCAGGTAGGCGATCACCAGCATCACCACGTACGACAGCAGGATGTTGCGCAGCTGGTCTTCGACCCGGCCCGGCATGTCGATGGCGGCGGAATACAGCGCCACGATGCCGGTGGCGAACAACAGGAACACGATCAGCGCGAGCGGCTTGTCAAAGCCGGTAAACGCCGTCTTGATAAGCGACAGGACGCGACGCTTGTCCATGCGCGTCTCCTTCAGCGGGTAACGTCGGGGCCAGTCGCCGGGGTGGCAGCAACGGGCTTGACGCGGGGTTTCGGTGCAGGCGCCTTGGCCGCAACAGGGGCAGACGCCGGTCCCGGCGCAACGGGCTTGGGCTTGCTGTGGCCGAGCGCCTGCAGCATGCGTTCATCCAGCGTCTGCATGGCCGAAGCCGGCGCAATGGCGGCCGGATCCAGCGCCGCGGCCATGGAGGCGCCAGCCGTCGCGGACGATGCCGCCGCCATGGCGGACGATGCGCCCACCGCGCTGGCCGCCACGGCGCTGGCGCCGCCGGACATCACCGTCGCGCTGGCAATGCTCGCAGTCTGGCCCGTGGTGAACACGCTCGCCGTATCGACCGGCGGACGTTCGGCCGGCGGCGGTGCCGAGGCTTCCAGTTCGGCAGGCCACTTGCCGAGCAGGTAATAGTCCATCACCTTGCGCGCGATCGGCGCGGCCACCGCGGCGCCGAAGCCCGCGTTCTCGACGATCAATGCAAGCGCGATCTTCGGGTTATCGGCCGGCGCGAACGCCGTGTAGAGCGAGTGGTCGCGCTTGCGCTCGTCAAGCGCGTGGTGGTTGTACTTCTCGTTCTTGCCGAGTGTGTAAGTCTGGGCCGTACCGGTCTTGCCGGCCGACTCGTAGGCAGCGCCGGCGAACACGCGCGCGGCGGTACCCGAATGCGTCACCGCCACCATCGCGCGCTTGATCACGTCGATGTCGGCCTGCTTGAAGTCCAGCCGGTAGCTTTCCTTGGGCACGGTCAGCGTGCGCTTGCGCGTGACGGAATCCTCCACGGCCTTGACCAGGTGGGGCTTCATCGCCGCGCCGTTGTTGACGATGATCGAGATCGCGTTGGCAAGCTGCAGGATCGTGAAGCTGTTGTAGCCCTGGCCGATACCCAGCGAAATCGTCTCGCCGTCATACCACTTCTGCTGCTCGGGCTTGCGGTATGCCTTGCGCTTCCACTCCGTGGACGGCAGGATGCCTCGGCTTTCGCCCTCGATGTCGATCCCGGTGATCTGCCCGAAGCCCAGCGGCTTCATGAAGTCGTGGATCGCGTTGACGCCCATGTCGCGTGCGAGCGCGTAGTAGTACGTATCGCACGACTGCACGATCGACGTCTGCATGTCGACCCAGCCGTGGCCGCCCGGCTTGTCGTCGCGGAACGTGTGGTTGCCCAGCGTGAACGAACCCGGGTCATGCATGCCCCACGCGGCCGTGCGCTTGCCCGTGGTCAGCGCCGCCAGCGCCATGAACGGCTTGTAGGTCGAGCCGGGCGGATAGGTGCCGCGCAACGGGCGGTTCAGCAGCGGCTTGTCGGGCGAATTGTTGAGCTCGCCCCAAGTGTTGGAGTCGATCCCCTCGACGAACAGGTTCGGGTCGAAAGTCGGCTTGGAGACGAAGGCCAGGATGTCGCCAGTCGACGGCTCGATCGCCACCAGCGCGCCACGGCGGTCGCCGAACAGCTCCTCGGCCAGTTGCTGCAGGCGGATGTCGAGCGACAGGATCAGGTTGTTGCCCGGCGTGGCGGGCGAGGTCGACAGCGTGCGGATCGGCCGGCCGCCCGCGCTCACCTCGACCTCCTCGAAGCCGGTCAGCCCGTGCAGCTCGGTCTCGTAGCTCTGCTCCAGGCCGATCTTGCCGATGTAGTTGCTGCCCTTGTAGTTGTCGGCGTCCTTGCGCGGATCGTACTTGGCGCCATCGGCATCGTTGGCCTCGTCCATGGCCTCGATGCGCTCCTGGTCGCGCTGCGAGATGCGTCCCAGGTAACCGATCACGTGCGACGCCGATTCCCCGAGCGGATATTGCCGGAACAGGCGCGCGCGCACGTCCACGCCCGGGAAGCGGAAACGCTGCGCGGAGAAGCGCGCCACCTCTTCATCGGAGAGCTGGCTGCGGATCGGCAGGCTCTCGAAGCTGCGCGATTCCTCCATCAAGCGCTTGAAGCGGCGCCGGTCGCGCGGCTGGATGTCGACCAGCAACGACAGTGCCTCGATCGTGTTTTCGAGCGTATCGGTCAGCTTGGACGGCGTGATTTCGAGCGTGTACGCCGAGTAATTGCGCGCCAGCACGACACCGTTGCGGTCCATGATGATGCCGCGGTTCGGCTCGATCGGCGCGACGGAGATGCGGTTGTCCTCGGCCTTGGCCGAGTACTGGTCATGCTTGTACCACTGCAGCCACAGGAAGCGCGTGAACAGCAAGCCGAAGCAGATCACCGTGAACAGCGCCGCGGCCGCCACGCGGAGGCGGAAGCGGCCGATTTCCAGTTCGACGTTGCGGATTTCGGTCATGGTACTGCCGGATAGGATGCGTGGGTCGCGCTCAGATCGGGCGCGTCTCGTCGACGTCGACCGAGCGGCGCTGCGGCGCGAGCAGCACTGCCGTGGCCAATGGCCACAGCAGCGCCTCGATGCCTGGGGCGACAAGCAGCGGCCAGCCCGGCAGCGGTGCGCCCATGGCCAGGCGGATCACCACCGGCACCGCATGCGCGATAAACAGCAGCGGCAGCACGTGCAGCGCCTGCGTATAGACCGTGAACCACAGCACACGGCGATGGATGGTAATGGCGAAGTAGGCCAGCAGCGTATAGGCCACCGCGTGTTCGCCGAGCAGGCGCGCATCATGCACGTCCATCAACAGGCCCAGCGCGAACGCCACGCCCATGCCGACCTTGCGCGGCTGGTGGATGTTCCAGAACACCAGCACCAGCGCCACCATGTCCGGGATCCACAGGGTGGTGCCCCACGGCATCAGGTTGAACAGGAAGGCCATGACGAAGCTGAACGCGATGAACACCGGGTTCACCGGACGCAGCAGGTACTGGGGATTGGTCATTGCTGGGCCTCCTTGGCGGCGGGAGCGGATGCGGCCTTTGCCGCCGCCGCGCTGGCCGCAGCGGCACGCGCGGCCGCCGAGCGGGCACCCTTGGCCGGGGCTTCGGTCTTCGCTTCGATGGTCTCGCGCGGCGGCATGGCGGAGTCGTAGCGGACCACGAGCAGTTGCCGGTGCGAACGCACACCGGCCACCGGCTCGCACCACACGCGCGAGAAGGCGGTATCGGCCTTGCGCTCGATGTGTGCGATCTTTGCCACTGGCAGGCCCGGCGGGTACGTGCCGTCCAGGCCTGACGTCACCAGCAGGTCACCCTCTTGCAGGTCGGCCGCCGCAGCCATGAAGCGCAGGTCGAGCTGACCGGCGCGCGCGCCGCCGAAAGCCACGCTGCGCAGCCCGTTGCGCACTACCTGAACGGGAATGGCCTGGTCCTTGTCGGTCAGCAGCGTGACTTCGGACTGGAACGGCGACACGCGCGTGACCTGCCCGATCACGCCGCGTTCGTCGATCACCGGATAGCCGGCGCGCAGTCCATGCTGGCTGCCCTTGTCGATCACGATGCGCTGCGAGTACGGATCGCGCGCGTCATAGAGGATTTCCGCCGTCGTGACGGGCGTGGCCGACTGCTGCTGCAAGCCGAGCAGCTTGCGCAGCTGGTTGTTTTCGGCCTCGAGTTGCGCCTGGCGCACCGAGGCCTCGGCCTGTTCCACGGCGCTGCGGCGCAGTTCGCGGTTCTCGCCGGCGAGCGTGGCCGAAGACTGCGCGTAGTCAAACACGGTGCGCAACGCATCGCGCGGCACCAGCACGACGCGCTCCACGGGCATCAGCACCGTGGCGGCTATCTGGCGCACGATGCTGAGCGCGTTGAAGCGCGCGTCGACGATCAGCAGCGCCAGCGCGATGGCCACATACAGGACCAGGCGCGCGACAGCCGAAGTTCCTTGCTTGAAAAGCGGCGGTGGAGAGTAATCCATTTAGCCGGGCGCAGGCGTTGTCGGGAGAGAAGACGCTAGGGAAAAGTGAGGCTGGCACGCAAAGACATTGCCGCCCCGGCGTGCCGGGGCGGCAATGGGCGCCGCGGGAGCGCTCCCGCGGAGGCAGCGTTGCTCCGCAGCCCTGATCGCGAGATCCGGCAGGCGGTGCATCGCGCCGTGCAGTCCTGCAGCCTTACTCGTACGAGAAGATGCTGCCCAGCTTGTCCATGCGCTCGAGCGCCATGCCGGAGCCGCGTACCACGCAGGTCAGCGGGTCTTCTGCGACCAGCACCGGCAGGCCGGTTTCCTCGGCCAGCAGGCGGTCCAGGTCGCGCAGCAGCGCGCCGCCGCCGGTCAGCATCATGCCGCGCTCGGCGATGTCGGCGCCCAGTTCCGGCGGGGTCTGTTCCAGCGCGATCTTGACGGCCGATACGATCTGGTTGAGCGGATCGGTCAGTGCTTCCAGGATTTCGTTGGACGACACCGTGAATGCGCGCGGGATGCCTTCGGACAGGTTGCGGCCCTTGACTTCCATCTCGCGGACTTCGGAACCCGGGAACGCCGAGCCGATTTCCTTCTTGATGGCTTCAGCGGTCTGTTCGCCGATCAGCATGCCGTAGTTGCGGCGGATGTAGTTGACGATGGCCTCGTCGAACTTGTCGCCGCCGACGCGCACCGAGCCCTTGTACACCATGCCGCCCAGCGAGATGATGCCGACTTCGGTGGTGCCGCCGCCGATGTCCACGACCATCGAGCCCGACGGCTCCGACACCGGCAGGCCGGCGCCGATCGCGGCCGACATCGGCTCCTCGATCAGGTAAACCTGGCTGGCGCCGGCGCCCAGGGCGGATTCGCGGATCGCGCGGCGCTCGACCTGGGTCGAGCCGCACGGCACGCAGATGATGATGCGCGGGCTCGGACGCAGCAGCTTCGAGTCATGCACCATCTTGATGAATTGCTTGAGCATCTGCTCGGTGACGGTGAAGTCGGCAATCACGCCGTCCTTCATCGGGCGGATGGCTTCTATATTGCCCGGCACCTTGCCCAGCATCTGCTTGGCTTCCTTGCCCACTGCCTGGATGGTCTTCTTGGCGTTGGGACCGCCCTCCTGGCGGATGGCCACGACCGAAGGCTCGTCCAGCACGATGCCCTTGTCACGCATATAGATCAGCGTGTTGGCGGTGCCAAGGTCGATGGCCAGGTCGTTGGAGAAGTAGCTGCGGAGAAATCCGAACATCAGGAATCCTGTTTCTGTTGGGTTCGCGGGTAGGCGAAGTGGCCGGCACCGACTACGGGCCGGCCACAAAATGTATTCATGCGGGTAAGGTCAGGCTTCCCGGACGCCGGACAGTCCGCCACCGGCCACCCTGCTCCAGGATGGCGCCGGCAAACTGCCGCGGAGCGCTGTCGCGCGCCGCTCTTACGGGAACCTTTGATTAGACCTCACGAAAAAGTTCGCGAAAAGATCACGTCTGTGCCCCATCGCTGAAATTTCGCAATGCGGCAGAGGGCTAATCAGAGGGACCCAGACCATCAGCTTCGGACATCTCCGCCCCGGCGCGCGGCCGGTGCATCCCGAAGCACGTTTCACGGCAGTCGAAGACCCCGCCGAAAAAGTGACAAATTATTCACCTGAGAGGCTCCGCCGGCGCGCATGTGGCGAGGACGTTGCCAAAGGTCGAGAGCACGCAATGATACCTTATAATTCCAGCTGATTCGGGCGGTTACAGCCTGAAAACAACTGCTAATCCGACGACACCGGGGCGCCCCTCGGCACCCCGCCCGGGCCGCGCGACGCACCCGCCGCATGCCTCGGACGCCTGTGCTGCAAGCGCCTTTTTGCATCCGACCCGTACCCACTACGCCATGGCCCTCGACCTTTCCGACGTCAAGCGCATCGCCCATCTGGCCCGCATCGAAACCAGCGATGAAGAGGCGTCCCAGACGCTTGCGCAGCTCAATAACTTCTTCTCGCTGGTCGAGCAGATGCAGGCTGTCGATACCACCGGCATCGAACCGCTGGCGCACCCGCTGGCTACCGTGCGCGACATGGTCCAGCGCCTGCGCGACGACGCCGTGACCGAAAGCGACCACCGCGAAGACTATCAGCGCCCCGCGCCGGCCACCCAGAATGGCCTCTACCTGGTGCCCAAGGTCATCGAATGACCCCGTGCTGCCTCATTGCGCCCGCACCCAAGCACGCCACCCCTGATGCCAACCGACTGTCATGCCCTTTTCCGCTGATTCCGTGACTTCCCTGCGCCAGCTTGCCGACGCCCTGGCCGCGCGCTCCGTTTCCGCCGAGGAACTCGCGCGCACCTACCTGGCCCGCATCGAGCAGGCCGGCGCGCTGAACGCCTTCACCCATGTCGACGCCGAACGCACGCTAGCCCAGGCCCGCGAAGCCGACGCACGCCGCGCGCGCGGCGAGGCCACGCTGCTCACCGGCGTGCCGGTGGCCCATAAGGACGTGTTCGTGACGCGTGGCTGGCGCGCCACGGCCGGCTCGAAGATGCTGGCCAATTACGAAAGCCCGTTCGACGCCACCGTAGTCGAACGCATGGCCGCCGCCGGCATGGTGACGCTGGGCAAGACCAATATGGACGAGTTCGCGATGGGCTCGTCCAACGAAAACTCGTTCTTCGGCGCGGTGCGCAACCCGTGGGACACCGACCGTGTGCCGGGCGGCTCCTCGGGCGGCTCGGCCGCCGCGGTGGCCGCGGGACTGGCGCCTGCCGCGACCGGCACCGACACCGGCGGTTCGATCCGCCAGCCGTCGTCGTTCTCGGGCATCACCGGCATCAAGCCGACCTACGGCCGCGTATCGCGCTACGGCATGATCGCGTTCGCGTCGTCGCTGGACCAGGGTGGCCCGATGGCCCACACCGCCGAAGACTGTGCGCTGCTGCTCAACGCCATGGCCGGTTTCGATGCGAAGGACTCGACCAGCATCCCGCCCGAGCAAGGCGGCGTCGATGAAGACTTCGCGCGCTACCTGGGCCAGCCGCGCGCCGGCGCTTCCGAAAGCCAGCCGCTGGCAGGCCTGCGCATCGGCCTGCCGCGCGAGTACTTCGGCAAGGGCCTGTCGCCCGATGTGGAAGAGACGGTGCGCGCCGCGCTGCGCCAGTACGAACAACTCGGCGCCACGCTGGTCGAGGTCTCGCTGCCGAAGACCGAACTGTCGATTCCCGTGTACTACGTAATCGCCCCGGCCGAAGCTTCATCGAACCTGTCACGCTTTGACGGCGTGCGCTACGGCCACCGCGCGGCCGAGTACCGCGACCTGCTCGACATGTACAAGAAGTCGCGCGCCGAAGGCTTCGGCGCCGAGGTCAAGCGCCGCATCATGGTCGGCACCTACGTGCTGTCGCACGGCTACTACGACGCCTATTACCTGCAGGCGCAGAAGATCCGCCGCATCATCGCCGACGACTTCCAGCGCGCGTTCGCCCAGTGCGACGTGATCATGGGCCCGGTCGCGCCCACGGTTGCATGGAAGCTCGGCGAGAAGACCTCGGACCCGGTGCAGATGTACCTGGCCGACATCTTCACGCTGTCGACCAGCCTGGCGGGACTGCCCGGCATGAGCGTGCCGTGCGGCTTCGGCGAAGGCAATATGCCGGTCGGCCTGCAGCTGATCGGCAACTACTTCGACGAAGCGCGCCTGCTGCAAACCGCGCACGCATTCCAGCAGGCGACCGACTGGCACCTGCGCCGTCCCGCCAAGGCATGAAACGGCTTGCGCAAGGCTTCCGGCTGATCCTCGCTGCGGCGCTCGCGGCGGTGGTGGCCGGCTGCATCCAGTTGCCGATCATCGGCAAGCCGACGCCGATCGCCGCCCGCGATATCGACCTTGTCGGCGACTGCCGCCGCACCGAGGAAGACGGCTTCCGCGAGGACGCCCAGTTGCGCGTGTCCGACAACAGCGTGCAACAACTGTCGTGGAAGCTGTGGGTCGGCAAGCGCGGCTCATGCAGCTTCAACCTGGCCGATTTCCGCCAGGTCCAGAAGAAGCCGCATATCGAACTGCGCGCGAACGACGGCAGCGGCTGCAAGCTGATGGTCTGGCAGGACCCCCGCCGCGTGACGCTGGCGCATGCCAACTGCCAGCAGCGCTGCACGCCGGGCATCTATGAACAGGCGTGGCCGGTGATGTTCGAACCCGGCACGGGCGCCTGCGCGCAAACCCGCTAAGGCCATACGCCATGCGCACCACGCCCGCCAGCCAACGCCCGCACCGACTGCACCGCCTCGCCATGCGCGTGGCCGGTGTGGCCGGCATGCTGCTGGCCGGCGCGGCGATCGCGCATACACCCGCCCCGCCCACGCCGGCGCTGGTACAGCCTGCCAACACGGCACCGCTGAGCGCGCTGACACCCGGCGCCACCACGCGCACGCCGCCGGCCACACGCGCCGCCACGCCGGCGCAGCGCGTGCTGCTGCCTGGCGAACAAGGCGCGCCGGCGCTCAACGCCTTCTGGTTCGTGCCGCGCGAGGGAAGCACGCCGCGCACGCAACCGCTGCCTGTCGTGGTCGCGCTGCACGGCTGCAACGGGCTGCTGGGCACTCGCCCCGAAACCATCCGCGTGGAAGCCGGAAACTCCGGCAACAATGCCGCCGACAGCACCGTGGACGCCGCGCCCGCGCTGCAGCAACGCTATCGCGAATACGCGCAATGGCTGGCGGAGCGCGGCTA
Organism: Cupriavidus sp. C1SS-2L; assembly: GCF_057073735.1. Taxonomy (NCBI): domain Bacteria; kingdom Pseudomonadati; phylum Pseudomonadota; class Betaproteobacteria; order Burkholderiales; family Burkholderiaceae; genus Cupriavidus; species Cupriavidus sp. C1SS-2L. The sequence continues at coordinate 101,023 of NZ_CP172708.1, read as the reverse complement.
CGCCGTGCTGATGCCGGACAGCCTGTCCGCGCACGGCAGGCTGCCGGGGTGCGGCGATTCGCCGGAAGCCCGCGGCATGGACGAGCGCGTGCGCCGCACTGACGCACTGGCGGCGCTGCGCTGGGTCGCGCGCCAGCCCGGCATCGACGCTTCGCGCATCGTGCTGCTCGGCTGGTCCAACGGTGCGCAGGCCGTACTGGCCACCGTCGACGCCAGCCGCGCATGGCCGGCCGACACGCCGCAGGTAGAGCGTGCCGTGGCCTTCTATCCGGCCTGCAAGCGCGCCGTGCAACAGCACAACTTCCGGCTGCGCGCGCCGGTGCTGCTGATGATCGGCGGCGCCGACGACTGGACGCCGGCCACGCGCTGCGCCATGCTGCAGAGCGCGGTGCTCGCGCGCCAGCCAAATGCACGCTTCCGGCTCGAGATCTATCCCGGCGCCTATCACGGCTTTGACGGCACGAGCGAGCTTCACGTGCGCCGCGACGTGCTAGGCAACTCAGGCAACGCGCGCGCCGGCCGCGGCGTAACGGTCGGCGGCGATGCCGTGGCCCGCGTCGCCGCCATGGCTCAGCTCGATTCATGGCTCGCGAGCCCCGACCCCTGAGAGCGCCGGCAGTACAGACACAGACAATCGGACCGGTGCCAGCTCTGGTCCATCGCAACAGACAGAACCCAAGAACCGAACAGGAATACCGCCATGCAATGGGAAGTGGTGATCGGCCTCGAAACGCACACGCAGCTCTCGACGGCCTCCAAGATTTTCTCCGGGACCTCCACCGCCTTCGGCGCCGAGCCCAACACGCAGGCCTCGCCGGTTGACCTCGCGCTGCCGGGCGTGCTGCCTGTGCTGAACAAGGGCGCGGTAGAACGCGCCATCCAGTTCGGCCTGGCGATCGGCGCCACCATCGCGCCGCGCAGCATCTTCGCGCGCAAGAACTACTTCTACCCCGACCTGCCCAAGGGCTACCAGATCAGCCAGTACGAGATTCCTGTGGTGCAGGGCGGCAGCATCACCATCCAGGTCGAAGGCAAGAAGGGCGAGGTGTACGAGAAGACCGTGCAGCTCACGCGCGCGCACCTGGAAGAAGACGCGGGCAAGTCGCTCCACGAAGACTTCGCCGGCATGACCGGCATCGACCTGAACCGCGCCGGCACGCCGCTGCTCGAAATTGTGACCGAGCCGGACATGCGCAGTGCGGCCGAGGCCGTAGCCTATGCCAAGGCGCTGCACTCGCTGGTGGTGTGGCTGGGCATCTGCGACGGCAACATGCAGGAAGGCAGCTTCCGCTGCGACGCCAACGTCTCGGTGCGCCCCGTTGGCCAGAAGGAATTCGGCACGCGCCGCGAGATCAAGAACCTGAACTCGTTCCGCTTCCTGCAACAGGCCATCGAATACGAGGTGCAGTGGCAGATCAACGAGATCGAGGATGGCCGCAAGATCCAGCAGGCCACCGTGCTGTTCGATCCGGACACCGGCGAAACGCGCGCGATGCGCACCAAGGAAGACGCGCACGACTATCGCTACTTCCCGGACCCGGACCTGATGCCGCTTGAGATCGACGCAGCCTGGATCGAACGTGTGCGCGGTGAGCTGCCCGAATTGCCGGCGGCCATGCAAGCGCGTTTCGTTTCGCAATATGGCCTGTCGGCGTATGACGCCAGCACGCTGACGGCTTCGAAGGCGATGGCCAGCTACTACGAAGCTGTCGTCGCCGAGGTCGGTGCGGCCAATGCCAAGCCGGCAGCCAACTGGCTGATGGGCGATGTGGCGTCGCAGCTCAACCGTGAAGGCATCAGCATCGATGCCGCGCCGGTGAAGCCTTTGCAACTGGCCAGGCTGCTGGCGCGCATTGCCGATGGCACGGTGTCCAACAACACCGCCAAGAAGGATGTCTTCCCGGCCATGTGGGCAGGTGAGTCCAATGGCGATGCGGATGCGATCATCGCCGCCAAGGGACTGAAGCAGATGTCCGATACCGGCGAGCTCGAGAAGATCATCGATGACGTGCTGGCGGCCAATGCCAAGTCAGTGGAAGAGTTCCGGGCCGGAAAGGAGAAGGCGTTCAATGCGCTGGTTGGACAGGCAATGAAGGCAACCAAGGGAAAGGCTAATCCGGCGCAGGTGAATGAGTTGTTGAAGAAGAAATTGGGGTAAGCGGTTTTGGTGATGCGGCGGCGTGTGCCTGGCATGCGCCACCGCCTCTATGCCAAAAGAAAATCAGCCCGAATCCCTTCCCCCACCTCCCTGACCTTCCCAAGAAAATCCCCCAGCCACCCATGGATCCCGACGGCAAGAATGTCGTCGATACGTGCAAATCGCAATTCCGCATGCAGCCGCCCGGCCCGCCGCTCGGTATTGGCGGAATGCCGGTTCCGAATCTGCGCGAGGATCGCCACCACCTCCTGCATGCTGGCCGCGAGCGACCGCGGCATCGCAGCATTCACGATCAGCAGTTGCGCCACCCGTTCTGGCGTGATGGCCGAGCGGTAGACCTTCCGATACGTCTCCAGGCCTGACAAGGCGCGCAACACGGCTGCCCACTGATACGAGTCCTCCTGCGGAACAGGGCCGCCGGCAGGCCTGAATTTCACGTCGAGCAGTCGCGCAGTATTGTCGGCGCGCTCCAGGAACGTTCCCAGCCGCATGAAACAGAACGCTTCGTCCTTGAGCATGGTGCCGACTTCCACCCCACGCGCGAGGTGGGAACGAAACTTGACCCACTCGAAGAACGCCGGAGGATCGTGCAATGGCGCGCCGTCACTGACGAGCTGACGTGCTTCGAGCCATGTGGCGTTGATCGTTTCCCAAAGCGGCGTGGTCAACGCGCCGCGCACCGCGCGGGCGTTTTCGCGGGCGGCACGCAGGCAGGACAGGATCGACGCGTGATGGCTCTCGTCGGTCGCCATGAAGGCGATCATCGCTTCATGGTTAAGGCCACCGTGACGCTTGGCATAGTGCGGCGTCAGCTCGGTGATATCGAGCATGGCCCGCCAGCCCTGCTCGGCCGCTTCCGTACCCTGCGGCAACAGCGCGGTCTGGTAATTGACGTCCAGCATGCGCGCGGTGTTCTCCGCGCGCTCGGTGTAGCGGGCCATCCAGTACAGGTGATCGGCGGTGCGGCTCAGCATAGCGGCTCCCGTAATATTGCCCGGGATGCTTCAAGCAATTGCCTTGCCAGCTTGCCGGCCGTTCAGTCCACCGGCACCACGGTTACGCCGACATCCACGCCATGCGCGCCGCCGCCGACGATCACGCCGTGCAGCAGCGGCACGTCGCTGTAGTCGCGGCCCCACGCGAGCGTGACGTGGCGCGTGTCCGCGAGCACATTGTTGGTCGGATCGAGGTCGACCCAGCCCGCGACCGGGCAATACACCGATACCCACGCGTGCGAGGCGTCGGCGCCGACCAGCCGCTCCTCTCCAGGCGGCGGCTCGGTGCACAGGTAACCGCTCACGTAACGCGCTGCGACACCCACGGAACGCAGGCAGCCGATCATCACCTGCGCAAAGTCCTGGCACACGCCGCTGCGCTGCGCGAACGCCTGCATGGCGGGCGTATGCACCTCGGTGGATTCACTGTGATACGTGAAATCGGCATGGATGCGCCGCATCAGGTCCATGGCACCCGCCACGACGGGCACGCCTGCGCCAAAACTGGGCAACGCGTAGTCGCGCAGGCTCGGATGCAGTGCAATGTTGGGCGAGGCAAAGGCGAACTGCGTGGCAGGCTCGAACGGCTGGGCCGCGTGGAAGCGCAGCGATTGCGCCACGGTTTCCCACGGCGCGGAAGCGGACGGATCAAGCGTCTGCCAGCGCGGCGTGAGTACCACGGTGCTCGCGCACGTGAGCTGCATCTGCGTGTGCGGCACGTCGAGCATGAAATGCAGCACGCGGTTGCCAAATGCGTCGGTGCGCACGTGCTGGTGCGAGGGCACGGGCTCGATGCGCGTGTCGTGCGCGGTGACGGATTGCCAAGGCAAGTCAGGGGGCGTCGCCACGGCGCGCTGCTGCGCGTGCTCGACGGGCTGCGAATAGTGATAGGTAGTCGTGTGCAGCACGTTGAGCGTGCAGCCGCCGGTGCACGTGGACGCGACGTCGTTCACGACTCTGCCTCCGGGTTGGCGCCGGCATGGCTGAAATAGCGCGCGCTGATTTCATCGGACACGCGCCCCATGCGCTCGATGAACAGCTGGCACAGCGCCGACAACGCGGCGGGATCCCCTCCGGCTTCGCCCAACGGTTCGCACAGCGCCGCGCGCGTGGGCAGCGCGCTCGGTGCGGGGAGCAATTCCGCGAGCGGCACGCGCGTCTGCGCGCTGCCGCCTGGCGCGAGCTGTTCCAGCTTGCTGCGCAACCGTTCCAGCAACCCGTACAAGCCGCGCGGATTAGTGGGCTCAAGCACGAGCAGCTCGACCAGTGCAGCGAGGTCGGTACGACCCGGATACAACGAGCGGTACGTCAGCGTGCAATCGAACAGGTGCAGCAGCAATTCGAAGCCACTGCGCGAGCGCAGCGCGCCAGTGTCGATGGCAGTCAGCAGGAAGTTGCTCATGGTGGCCAGGCGCTCGATATGGCGGCCGATGAAGACCAGCCGCCATGCTTCGTCGCGTGACATGCGATCGCCCTGCGCGCCGTTGATGGCACCCAGCTGCATGGCGAGGTGCTCCAGCGCGGACAGCACGCGCGCACGGTCATAGCTGACGGCCCCTTCGCTCGGCGCCAGCGTAGCCTCCATCATCGCGTCGCCGAAATCGTTGCGCGCGGCCAGAATGGTGCGCCAGTGATCGTTGGACAGGCGGTTGCGGATTTCGCTGGCGGCGGCGGCGTGTGCGGCGAGGTTCTGCGCCAGTCCGGTACCGCCGCGCGCATCGGCGAGCGTCGCGACCAGGCTACGTTCGAACAGGCGCAGCGACGTCTTTGGCGAAGGCGCCTCGGCCGGAACCAGGCCGTCCCTCTCTGCAAGCTGGCCCTGCATTGACAGCGTGCCGTCGTCGGTATCGTCGCTGCTTTCGATCGAGCCGAGGATCTGGCGGCATAGCCTCACATTATTTTCGGCACGCTCGGCGTAGCGCCCGGCCCAGAACAGGTTCTCCGCCGCGCGGCTCGACACCGCGAGCGGCCGGGCCGGCGTCGGCGGAGCCAGACCGGTACGCCCTGTCAGCGGCGCGGCGGGTACAGGCTGACCGGACAGCACCCACGTGTCCGCGCTGGTGCCGCCAAGCTGCATCGATACCGATTCGAGCTGCGGCGCTGCGAGCCGGCTGAAGCCGCCCGCCATGACCTGCCAGCCGCCATTGCCATCGGCGACGGCGAACACGCGCAGCATCGCCGCACGCGAGCCGATCTGAGTCCCTTCCCAGCATGGCGTGTGTGACAGCGGCAGCGGCGGCTGCAACGTGTAGCGGTCCGGCATGCGCGCAATGCGCTCGCGCCATCCGTCGAGCGCCTGCAGGCCCAGCTCCATACCCAATGGCGGCTCGTCGGACAAGTCCGCACGGCGCGGATACGTCGGCATCACGAACGCTTCGGTCAGCGTGGAGAGGGCCTGTTCGCGCGCGGCATCCTCGCCGCACCACCAGCTCGGCACGCCGGGCAGAATCAGCGGCTCGCCGAGCAACGCTTCGGCGATGCCGGGCAGAAATCCGTGGATCGCCGGCGACTCGAGGAAGCCCGCGCCGGGCACGTTGGAAACCATCACGTTGCCTGCACGCATCGCTTCGAGTAGCCCGGGTATGCCAAGCGTGGAGTCATGGCGCAGCTCGAGCGGATCGCAGAAGACGTCGTCCAGGCGCCGCAGCACCACGTCCACGCGTTCAAGCCCGCCGAAGGTCTTGAGGTAGACCACGTCGTTGCGCACGGTCAGGTCCTTGCCCTCGACCAGCGTGATGCCGAGATAGCGGGCCAGGAAGGTGTGCTCGAAGAAGGTCTCGCTGTAGGGGCCGGGCGTGAGCAGCACGATGTGGTGACCGGTGCCGGCACTGACAGGTCCATCTCGTCCACTTCCGGCTTCTGTCGCAGCGGCGAGCGGGGCATGCGCGAGCGTGGACACCAGTTGCGCGAATGCGGGCGGTAGGCGCCGCACGTGCAGGTCGCGGAAGGCATCGGTGAACAGGCTCGAGATGATCAGCCGGTTCTCGAGCGCGTAGCCCATGCCCGAAGGCGTATCGGTGCGATGCGCCATGACGGTCCAGCCATCGTCGGTGTGCACGACGTCGACCGCGACGATCTGCAGGAAACTGCCGCCCGGCGGCTGGTAGCCGCGCAGCGGATGCAGGTAGCCCGGATGCCCGTACACGAGCCCCGGCGGCAGCAGCGCGCTCGAAAGCAGCGTCTGTTCGCCGTAGATATCGGCCAGGATCGCGTTGGCCAGGGTCGCACGCTGCGCGGCGCCGCGCTCGATCAGCTGCCAGTCCTGTTCCGTGACGAGGAACGGGAACAGCTCCAGCGGCCACGCACGCGCCGCACCCTGGTCGGCGTAGACGTTGTAGGTGACACCGTTGTCGCGGATCTGGCGCGCCATGGCCGTCGCGCGCGGCCCCAGCGTTTCCGCACTCGGTTCGCCGACTACGGTGAAGAAGCGCGCCCATGCTTCGCGCAAGCTGCCAGCGGGCAAGCGAAGTTCGTCGAGATGCCCGGCGGGAACCGGCTGCGCAAGACGTGCGGCAGCGGCAATCGCCGCTGCCGCATGGGTGGCATCGAGGTCATCAGTCGGCCGCGACAGGGGCTGGGCCAAGATTGGGTCTCCCGTTGGCGGCTGGCCTGTCCCGGCGCAGCCGCGGTGCTGCATGTCTACCCCTGGCGCAGGTCGAGCGTGAAGGGGAACTCAAGGCTGCGCTGTGGCGCCTGCGCGACGGTGCGCCCCGGTGTATGCCCGTAGGCCGAAAAGCGCGCCAGCCGCCTGCTTTCCGCCTCGTAGGCGTTGACCGGGAAGGCCTGGTAGTTGCGTCCGCCCGGATGTGCGACATGATACTGGCAGCCGCCGATGCTGCGCTCCGACCACGTGTCGACGACGTCGATGGTCAGCGGCGCATGCGAGCCGATGGTCGGATGCAGCGACGATGGCGGCGCCCACGCGCGGTAGCGCACGCCCGCGACGAATTCGCCGGCACGCCCTGTCGGCTGCAGCGGCAGAGACTTGCCGTTGGCCGTGATCACGTGCCGGCTGTCGTTCAGGCCGAGCACGCGCACTTCCATGCGTTCGACCGATGAATCCACATAGCGCACCGTGCTACCGGCGCCGCCCTCCTCGCCCATCACGTGCCAGGGCTCCAGCGCGCCGCGCAGCGTGAGCGCGAGGCCGCCTGCGGCCAGCTCGCCGATGCGCGGGAAGCGGAATTCGAAATGCGGCGCGAACCAAGCCGCATCGAACGTAAAGCCCGCGGCATTCATGTCGGCGAGCACATCGTCGAAATCCATCTGCACGAAGCTGCCCAGCATGAAGCGGTCATGCAGCGCCGTGCCCCAGCGCGTAAGCGGCGCGTGGTACGGCTCGCGCCAGAAGCGTGCGACCAGCGCGCGCAGCAGCAACTGCTGCACCAGGCTCATGCGTGCGTGCGGCGGCATCTCGAACGCACGCAATTCGAGCAGGCCGAGCCGGCCGGTCGGGCCGTCGGGCGAATAGAGCTTGTCGATGCAGAACTCGGCGCGGTGCGTGTTGCCGGTGACGTCGATCAGCAGGTTGCGCAGCACGCGATCGACGAGCCACGGCGGCACGTAGCCGTTGGTGCCGCCCTGCTCGCGTCCGGCGAGTTGACGGCGCAGTTCGGCGAAGGCTATATCGAGTTCATAGAGCTGGTCGTTGCGCGCCTCATCCACGCGCGGCGCCTGACTGGTCGGGCCGATGAAGAGGCCCGAGAACAGGTATGAGAGCGACGGGTGGTTGTGCCAGTACGTGATCAGGCTGGCCAGCAGGTCCGGGCGCCGCAGGAACGGGCTGTCGGCCGGCGTCGCCCCGCCCAGCACGAAATGGTTGCCGCCGCCGGTGCCGGTATGGCGGCCGTCGAGCATGAACTTCTCGGTCGACAGGAAACATTCGTGCGAGGCCAGGTAGAGAAACTCGGTGTGGTCAACCAGTTGCTCCCAGTTCGCGGCCGGGTGGATGTTTACCTCGATCACGCCGGGGTCCGGCGTGACCTGCAGCACCTTGAGGCGTGCATCGCGCGGTGGCGGATAGCCTTCGAGCACGATCTGCACGTTCAGCGCGGCGGCCGTGGCTTCCACGGCCTGCACCAGCGCGAGGTAGTCCTCCAGCTTTGGCAGCGGCGGCATGAAGACGTAAATCACGCCGCGCTTGTCGTCCATTTGTTCGGCTTCGATCTTTGGCCCTGCCGCGCGGGCGGGATGGCGGACTTCCACGCATAGCGCAGTACGTATCACGCCTGGTGCGGATTGGCCACGTGCGGGCTCGCCTTGTGAAGCGGCGGCCGTGCCGCCGCCCGTACCCGGGCCAGCGGCCGCACCGGCAGCTCGCCGCGCTGGCGTCGTGGCAGCCGACCGTGCCGGTGACTGTCGCCGCAGTGCTGCGGCCGCAGGCAAGGCTGCGCGCGGCGCGAACGGATCCTGCTCGAACTGCTGCACGCGGTCGGCCTCGCTGGCCCACGGCAGCGAATCGAGCGGCAGGCGATAGCCCATCGGAGAATCGCCGGGATGCAGGTAGAGGCGCTCCTCGCGCAGGTACCAGCGTCCGGTTTCCCAGCCAATTTCCACAGCGTCGTCGTTCTCGCCTTCCGCGCGCGCCAGCGGCAGCACGTAACCGGTCACACTCGCCAAGCCCGTATCAAACACACGGCGCAGGCGCACGCGCTCCATCTCGTCGTCAAGGCGCGAGGCATGCGGATCGACATTGACCGGCAGCCGCCGTTCGCGCCACAGGTAGTACCAGGCATCTTCGTAGGCCGGTTGCGCGCACGATGCGTCCACCCCAAGCCGGTCGCACAGGGTCATCATAAGGCGGCGTGCGTCGGCATCGGTGTAGTCGCCCGGGTGGCGTTCGTCGGCGAACAGGGCCGGGTTCTGCCAGCACGGCATGCCATCGGCACGCCACGCGATCGTCAGCGCCCAGCGCGGCAACTGCTCGCCCGGATACCACTTGCCCTGCCCGAAATGCAGGAAGCCGCCCGCGCCGTAACGCTCGCGCAGGCGATGCACCAGTTCGGTGGCCAGGCCGCGCTTGGTCGGGCCCAGCGCATCGGTGTTCCATTCGGCGCCGTCGCGGTCGCGCGCCGAGACGAAGGTGGGTTCGCCGCCCATGGTCAGGCGCACATCCATCGCCTGCAGGTCGCGGTCCACCGCGGCGCCCACGGCGTTCACGGCCTGCCACTGGTCTTCGGTATAGGGCAGCGTGACACGCGGCGATTCGTGAACGCGCGTGATGGTCATCGCATGGCTGAACTCCGCTTCGCACTCGTCGACGGCGCCGGTCACCGGCGCCGCGCTACCCGGCTCGGGCGTGCACGCAAGCGGGATATGCCCTTCGCCCGCGAGCAGGCCCGAGGTCGGGTCCAGGCCAATCCATCCAGCGCCGGGCAAATACACCTCGCACCATGCATGCAAATCGGTGAAATCGCGCTCGGCGCCGCTGGGGCCGTCGATGGCCTTCACATCGGGCGCAAGCTGCAGCAGGTAGCCCGAGACGAAACGCGCTGCCAGACCGAGATGGCGCAGTGTCTGCACCAGCAGCCAGCCGGAATCGCGGCATGAACCCGAGGCATTGTTAAGCGTGGTCTCCGGCGTCTGCACGCCCGGCTCCATGCGGATCAGATAGCGGATCTCGCGTTGCAGGCGCTGGTTCAGCGCGACCAGGAAATCGAGCGTGCGGCATTCGGTGCGGTCGATGCTGCCGACAAAGTCTGCAAAGCGCGGCGTCAGTTCATCGCGCACCAGATAGGGAGCCAGGTCGTGCGCGAGACCGGCGTCGTACTCGAACGGAAAGCGTTCGGCCGACGGTTCGAGGAAGAAGTCGAACGGGTTGTAGACCGACATCTCGGCGACAAGGTCGACGGTGACCTTGAATTCGGTCGTGGCCTCGGGAAAGACCAGCCGCGCCAGGTAGTTCGAGAACGGATCCTGTTGCCAGTTGATGAAATGCTGCGCCGGCTCGATGCGCAATGCGTAGGACAGGATCGGCGTGCGGCAATGCGGTGCAGGCCGCAGGCGCACCACCTGTGGCGACAGCTTCACCGGACGGTCATAGCGATAGTGCGTGACGTGATTCAGTGCGACATGTATGGCCACGGCGCCCTCCCAGGCGGTTGCTGCGATGATTGTCGCGCTGTCTCAAGCAAGACTTGTACCCTCTCGCGGCCGCTTACATCGAGCTGCCGGCCTTCGCGCGTACGGATTGCTCCAGCAGCGAGCGCAGCTTGGCCAGCGCGCCCGGATCGCCATGCGCCGCCGAGCGCGCATACCAGATCTTGGCCTGTTCGATGTCCTTGCCGACCACGCCAGGCTCGCCGCGTTCGTAGTAACTGCCAACGATGTACTGTGCACCACCGTCGCCCGCCGCGGCGGCACGGTTGTACCACTCGAAGGCCTTGGCATAGTCTCGCGGCACCCCGCGGCCGGTGAAGTAGTTGGTCGCCAGCGCCACCTGCGCTTGAATGTGGCCGCCCTGCGCGGCGCGTTCATACCAGCGGTTGGCCTCTTCGAGCGAGCGCGGCACCAACTCGCCGCGCTCGTACAGGTCACCAAAGGTGAACTGCGCATGTGTCATCTGGTTGTCAGCGGCCTTGCGCAGCCAGACCAGCGCTTCCTGCGGCTTGACGGGCGTGCCCTCGCCGCGCAGCAGCATCATCGCGTAGTTGAACTGGGCCAGCCGGTTGCCTTCCCGTGCGGCGGCGGCGAAGCCGCGCAGTGCGGTATCGAACGCGCCGGCCTCATAGGCGGCGAGTGCCTCGCGTGTCTGCGCCTGGGCCGGCTGAGCGGGGGCAGGCGCCGCGTGAATCAGCGGGTCAGGACAAAGCGCCAGCGCCAAGGCCAGCGTGGCGATGGCCAACGGACGGCGACAGGCCAGGCCGGCTGCCGCGGCGGGCCAGAGCGGGGGGCGGGCTTGAGGCATGACGAACTCCGGGATGCGCTGCGCCTTCTTGATTCCAGTGTAGGAGGCGGCGGCTCGGCCCGGAAGGCAGGCGGTAGCCCCAAGATTATTCGCGCGAATAATTACACATGCCAATGAATATCAAATAACATCCATTAAATTCATAAATCATGCACATCAAATCCATCCGGCACGATGTAGCCGTCGCCATAGCGCCCCGCAAGCGACAACCGTGACGCCGATCACGACCGGGTACGCATAGTGGAACTTCAGTTCCGGCATGAACGAGAAATTCATGCCGTAGAGGCTGAACACCACGGTCGGGATCGCGAGAATCGCACCCCAGCCCGCCAGGCGCTTGACCACCTCGTTCTGCCCCACGGTGACCAGCGCGAGGTTGACCTGGACGGCCGTGGTCAGCATTTCGCGCACGACGTCGAGTGTGCGCACGAGCCGGCTGGCGTGGTCCTCGATATCGCGGAAATAGGCGCGCAGTTCCTTGGGCACAAGGTCTTCGTGCAGGCGGATAAGCTGGCCGCACATGTCCTCGACCGGGTTCACCGAATTGCGCAGGCGCAGCACCTGCCGCTTGATCTGGTACAGCCGCTCGATCGCTGCGCGGTCGAATTCGTCGCGGAAAATGTCCTGCTCCAGCTCGGCAAAGGTATCTTCCAGGCGCGTGACGATGGGCATGTAGTGGTCGACCACGAAATCCATGAGCGCATAGAGCACATAGCCAGGGCCGTTGGCGAGCCCCTGCGGGTCGCTTTCGCAGCGCTCGCGCACCGGCGCATAGGTACTGCTGGCGCCGTGACGCACCGACACGACGTAGTTCGGGCCGACGAAGATATGCGTCTCCCCGACCACCACCTCGTCCTCGATCAGTTGCGCGGTGTTGAGCACAATGAACACCGAATCGCCGTAGGCCTCGAGCTTCGGCCGCTGGTGGGCATCAAGTGCGTCTTCGACCGCCAGGTCGTGCAGCCCGAACGACTGCTGCACCTGGCGCAGGAGGGCCAGGTCCGGCTCATGCAGGCCCAGCCACACGAACGTACCTGGCACGCTCAGCGCCTGCGGAATCTCCTTGATGCCGACCGTGCCGAGCCGCTTGCCTTCCCGGTAGGCCACACTATTGACGATCGCGCCCATGACAGCTCCGTTCTGCAGATGAAGCAATCGTAACAAGGCAGCGCCGCACGCGACCGCAAGGGACGGCCGCGCTGTCGCAGGCACCACTTGGACACGTCAGATGGATTGCGTGCAGCACCTGAGGACAAAGTCCACCCATTTGTTACAGTTCGCACCGAAGACGCAGTTAGAATGTGGCATTTCCACGGTCACCCGGCTATGTCACAGAAGAAATCGCCACGCTTCGAGCTGCGCAGTGGCAATGTAGACGCCCTCCTTCTCGCCCTCCAGACCGCCGACATGGCTGCACTGCGGGACGACCTGCTCTCCCGGTTCGAAGCCACTCCCGATTTCTTCTCCAATGACGTGATCGCGCTGGACCTGCGTGCGCTTGAAAGTGATGACGAGGTCTCGCTCGACGCGGTGATCGGCACGCTCGCGACGCTGAAGGCCCGTGCAATCGGCGTGGTCGCGCGGCCCGCGCAGCATGAGTGGGCCCAGCGCTTCGGCCTGCCGCTGCTCGACAGCCAGAGCCGCCGCGGCCTGCGCGACGCGGCCGAAGCCGCCGAGGCCGCCGAACGTGCAGAACGCGCCGCAGCCGAGGCCGCCGCTGAACAGTCCGCGCGCGACGAAGCCGCCCGCGCTGCTGCCCAGTCCGCCACCGAAGCCGCCGTCAAGGCCGCCATCCAGCAAGCCCAGACCCTCCTGATCGACAAGCCGCTGCGCTCGGGCCAGCAGGTCTACGCGCAGGGCGACGTGGTCATCATGGATGTGGTCAGCTACGGCGCCGAGGTGATCGCTGAAGGCAATATCCACGTCTATGCCCCGCTGCGCGGCCGAGCGCTGGCGGGCGTCAAGGGCAATACCAGCGCGCGCATCTTCAGCACGTGCATGGAGCCCGAACTGATTTCCATTGCCGGCATCTACCGCACGGCCGAGCAGACCCTGCCGGCCGACGTGCTTGGCAAGTCCGCCCAGGTTCGCCTGGCCGATGAAAAGCTGATCTTGGAAGCGATCCGGATGAAATGATCCGGCGGCGCCCAGCCACGAACTGAATCACTGCAGCGCAAGCTTCAACCTAATTACGGACCAAAGAGCCATGGCAAAAATCATCGTTGTGACCTCCGGTAAGGGAGGCGTCGGCAAGACCACCACAAGCGCCAGCTTTGCCGCGGGCCTGGCCCTGCGTGGCCACAAGACTGCCGTGATCGACTTCGACGTCGGCCTGCGCAACCTCGACCTGATCATGGGTTGCGAGCGCCGTGTCGTCTATGACCTGATCAATGTGGTGCAGGGCGAAGCCAACCTGAACCAGGCCCTGATCAAGGACAAGAAGTGCGAGAACCTGTTCATCCTGCCGGCCTCGCAGACGCGCGACAAGGACGCGCTGACCAAGGACGGCGTCGAGAAGGTCATCAAGGGCCTGGTCGACATGAACTTCGAGTACATCATCTGCGATTCGCCGGCCGGCATCGAATCGGGCGCGCTGATGGCGATGTACTTCGCCGACGAGGCGCTGATCGTCACCAACCCGGAAGTGTCGTCGGTGCGCGATTCGGACCGCATCCTTGGCATCCTGGCATCGAAGACCAAGCGTGCGAGCGAAGGTGGCGAGCCGATCAAGGAACACCTGCTGATCACGCGCTACAACCCGAAGCGCGTGCACGGCGGCGAGATGCTGTCGCTCACGGACATCCAGGAAATCCTGCGCATCAAGCTGATCGGGGTAATCCCTGAGTCCGAGGCCGTGCTGCATGCCTCGAACCAGGGCACGCCGGCCATCCACCTGGAAGGCTCCGACGTGGCTGACGCCTATGGCGACGTGGTGGACCGCTTCCTTGGCAAGGACAAGCCGATGCGCTTCACGGATTACCAGAAGCCCGGCCTGCTGTCCCGCATCTTCGGCAACAAGTAAAACAAGTAAGGAGGACTTATCCCCATGTCGATCCTGTCCTTCCTGCTGGGGGAAAAGAAGAAGTCGGCCTCGGTCGCCAAAGAGCGACTGCAGATCATCCTGGCTCACGAACGCACCGGCCATTCGGCGCCTGCCGATTACCTGCCGGCGCTGCAGCGCGAGCTGGTCGCCGTGATCTCCAAATACGTCAAGATCAGCGACCAGGATCTGCGCGTGAGCCTTGAGCGCCAGGACAACCTGGAAGTGCTCGAGGTCAAGATCGAGATCCCCCAGAACTGATTCACTGATCGTTCCCCCGCGCCGGCGCGCCTCTTTCAGGGCCCGCCGGCGCGTCTTCATTTGCGCCTGGCGCACCAGCAAATGCCCACTGATGCTGGTGCAACGCACCAACGCAGTATTGTGTAGCGGCCTGACAACGGATTTGCACCAAAATCCTGCTCGGTTCCGGGCTTCAGCGCGTATTTGTGTCCTTCGTTCCAGCGTTTTGTTAAATTTTCGCGGCGTTTACACGAAACGTAGACCCCGTGCCCCGTCGTGATCCGGCGGAGAACAGAACAGAACAGAAAAGGAGCACCATGAAGAAATCATCGGCCATCGTCCTCGCCGCCGGCAGCCTGCTGGCAGGTTCCGCTTTTGCACAGACTTCCGTCACGCTGTACGGTATCGCTGATGTCAGCGTTCGCTACACCACCCATGCCGACGCATCGGGTCACGGCAAGACCGAACTGACCGATGGCGCTGTGACGCAAAGCCGCTGGGGCCTCAAGGGCGCTGAAGCCCTGGGCAACAACCTGAAGGCGATCTTCCAGCTCGAAAACGGCTACAGCCTCGACACCGGCAAGCTGAACTCGGCCAACACGCTGTTCAATCGTCAGGCCTACGTTGGCCTGAGCGGTGACTTCGGCGCTGTCAAGCTGGGCCGCCAGTACACCGAAGGCTTTAATTTCTTCGGCGACTACGATCCGCTGACCATCGGTAACTACACCGCCAACGCCTGGCCGTTCTTCCTGACCCAGTTCCGCGCGAACAACGTCATGAGCTACGGCGGCAAGTTCGGCGGCCTGGACGTCGGCGCCAGCTACGGCTTCGGCGAAACCGCCGGCAGCATGACCTCCAACCAGTACTGGGGTGCCCGTGCCGCTTACTCGTATGGCCCGTTCGGCATCGGCGGCGTGTACCAGGAAATCCGTAACCAGGCTGGCGAGCGTCAGCAAATGTTCGGTGCTGCCGGTAAGTACAGCATCGGCCCGGCCAAGATCTTCCTGGGCTACCTCGGCGGCAAGGACCGCACTGGCGTGATCGACAACGGTTTCATGAACCAGTCGGCAGCCTCGACGGGCGCAGGCGCTCAGACCGCCATCACTGCTGGCGCCCTGAACAACCCGCGTAAGGACCACCTGGGTTATGTCGGCACGACGTACCAGGCCACTCCGGCCCTGGCAGTGACCGGTGCGTTCTACTACGACTACATCGAGAACAAGAACGGTATCGCCGGCAATGGCGGCCACCGTTACGCCGGCGTCCTGCTGGCCGAGTACTCGCTGTCGAAGCGTACCCAAGTGTACGGCACTGTCGACTACAACCACGTCTCGGGCGGCGCGACGACCGAACTGCCGGGCGCCAACAACCAGCTGGGCGTGGCCGCTGGTATCCGCCACATTTTCTGATCGCTCCCCGATCAGTCAGTTGTTTGGCGAAAGGCACCTTCAGGTGCCTTTTTTTATTTGGCAGACGCAGGATGACCAACCGGACCACCTGGACGTCTTCATGCCGCCTCACTCTCCGCCAGCTCCAGCCGGTACCCATGCGTATAGACCGGCGTCAGCCTGAGGCCATTCCTTGCATGCAGGCCCAGCTTGCTGCGCACGCGCGAGACATGCGTATCGATGGTGCGTGACAGCGGCGAGATCTCGCGGCCCCAGACCGTGGCGATGATGTGGTCACGCGTGACGATGCGCCCTTCATTGCGGAACAACAGCACGGCCAGGTCGAATTCCTTTGGCGTCAGGCAGATTGGATGGCCGTGGCAGGTCACCTGCCGCGCGGCGCAGTCAAACACATAGCCGGCCAGGCGCAGCGGCGCGTTGCGCGCGACGTTGTCAGGGCTGGATCGGCGCAGCACCGCCCCGATTCGTGCCGACAGCTCGGCGGCGCGGATCGGCTTGGCCATATAGTCATCGGCGCCGGCGACGAGCGCGCTGACAATGTCGGCTTCAGCATCGCGGGACGAAAGAAACATCACCGGGATGCGCCGGTCCAGGTTGCCGCGTAACCAGTTCAGTACCTCGCGCCCGGACATGCCGGGCATGTCCCAGTCAAGCAGCAGCAAGTCGAACGCGGTGTCATGCAGGGCGAGCAACAGGCGTCGGCTCTGGCTGAAGCTCACGCATTCGTATCCGGCTTCATTGACGATCCGGCGGATCAGCGCCGCGTGGACGGGATCGGCTTCCAGCGAGGCAATCGTCTTTCCCATGGTCTGTCTCTCTCAGCGTTTGCGCGAGAGGGCATTAGAAACCGCCAGCCGGGACGTCCGAATAGGATGGGCCTCAAATCGAATTCCAGCTTTCAACAATCGTTTACTTCTTGCCCCGGGCAGCGGCCCCTACCATGGGCGACTGCCATGCCGGACGACCTTCCCGCATCCGGAAGCGCCAGGAGAGACGACGTGAGAATTGCCGTATTGGAGGCCGACCCGACCCGGGCCGTCGGCATTGAACAGACGCTGCGCCTCAGTGGGCACCAGTGCACGCGCTATATCCATGGCCGGTCGCTGATCCAGGCTCTGCGGGGCGCCACTTTCGACATGTTGCTGCTCGACGGCGACACGCCGGGCATTGCGGCGCTGGACGTGCTCTCATGGGTGCGACGAACACTCGGCCATGAGTTGCCGGTAATGTTGCTGGGCGACTCCAATGAGGAAGCGCGAATCGCCAGTTGCCTCGCCGAAGGCGCCGACGCCTATCTGCGTAAGCCGGTGGGGATGGCCGAACTGTCCGCCCGCGTGATGGCGCTGCTGCGCCGCGCATGCCCGACCAGCGCGCATGGCTGCGACCTCGCCCATGGTGCTTTCCGCTTTGCCACGGCTGACCGGCGCGCCTGGGTCCACGGCAAGGCGGTGGCGCTGGCGCCCAAGGAATTCGATCTGGCCGTCCTGCTGTTCCGCAACCTGGGCTCGCTGGTGCTGCGCCAGACCATGGTCAACGAAGTCTGGCGCTATCACGTCGATGCGGCGTCGCGCACCGTGGACAGCCACCTGTCGCGCGTGCGCACCAAGCTCGCGCTGTGGCCGCACAACGGCGTGCGGCTATCGGCCGTCTATGGCCTGGGGAACCGGCTGGACCAGTTGTGAAACCCCGGTCCTGTGCCGATGAAACAACTCAGTCAGCCTTGATGCCGGCTTCCTTGACGATGCGCGCGTTCTCCACGTATTCCTCGTGGATCGCCTTCGCGAACTGGGCGGGCGTGCCGCCGGTCGGCACCTCGCCGCCCTTGAGCAGGCGCTCATGCACGTCGGGCTCCGCGAGCGCCTTGTTCAGTTCGGCATTGAGCTTGTTGATGATCGCCACCGGCGTCTTGCCCGGCGCGAAGATGCCGAAGGTCGAGGTCAGGTTCGCCTTGGGATAGCCAAGTTCCGCGAGTGTCGGCACGCCGGCCATGCTCTCGATGCGCTTGGGCGCGCCCACGGCGAGCGCGCGCAGGCGACCGGCCTGCATGTGCTGCGTGAGCGCGGGGCTGGCATTGGTGCTCATCACCTCGAACTGGCCGCCGAGCGCGTCGTTCATCTGCTGGCCGGCGCCCTTGTACGGAATCAGCGTCAGTTCGGCTTTCGACTTCGCCTTCACCTGTTCCAGCACGACATGCCCGACCGTGCCGAGGCCCGACGTGGCCCAGCGCACCGAGCCCGGCTTGGCCTTGGCCTGCGCCACAAGATCCTGGAAGGTCTTGCCCGCGAAGCTCTGCGCGGCGACGATCAGCACCGGCGAATACATGACGCTCATGACGGGGGCCACGTCGCGCTGCGGGTCATAGTTGACATGGCCCACATGCGGATTGAGCGTGAGTGGGCTGGTCGAGGCAAAGCCGAGCGTATAGCCGTCTGGCGCAGCCTTGGCGACAGCGTCGATGCCGATGCTGCCGCCAGCGCCCGCCTTGTTCTCGACCACCACCGACGTTCCCATCTGCGCGGACAGCCGTTCGCCGAGCGCGCGCGCGACGGTGTCGCTGATCCCGCCAGTGGGATAGGCGACGATCAGCCGGATCGGGCGGCTGGGGTAATTGTCGGCGGCGGAGGCAGGCAGGGCTGCCGCCATAAGGCTGGCGGCGCCAAGCGCGGCCAGCAGGGACATGCGGGAAAGAAAAGCCATGACGGGTGCGGGAGATCGAAGGGCGCGGCGCACGGCCGCGTCGCGCTATGTTAGCTGATCGGCCCCAGCGCTTCCCGCTCAGCGTACCAGCGGGTGCTCCGGCACCCACGACACGAACAGTTCGTTGGCGCGGTCGTACAGGCGCCAGACCGTGCCGCAATCCCGGCAACAAAAGGTGAGCATGCTGTAGGGAACGCCGGACGAGCTCTGGCTGACCACCGGTGCGGTATTACGCAGCGCGAGGCAGGACGGCGGCTCGCGGCGCCGCGGATCGGCCGCCAGCGCCAGACAGCGCTCGCAGGCCGGAACTGAGGGGCACGGAGAAACAGGAGGTGGGGGTACGGCAGACGTCATGCCCGCCATGATGCCGCAAAACAGCGACATACTGCGTCTCGGTCGCTTTGAATTTGGCTCGCGATCCTGCTGCGTCTCATACGCCATTTTGATCGCATCTATCGCCGATGCGCGCGCATGCGCACAGCAGCATCGCGTGGTCCGCTGTCATTCGCGTGGATTCGCGCAAACCCGCGCTTTAAGGAACAGTTAAGATTTCCTGAGCGAACTTTTACGAACCTGCCTGGGCGCTGCTACCTAGACTGCCTTTCACACGGCGTCCGCATCGGCCTGAGGACGCCGGACTGATTGATTGCAGGCCGCCCCGGCACCGCAGGTGCCCACAAGGAGACAGGTTCATCATGGCAGTCACTGGCAATACCCACGGCTTCGCGCAACAAGACCAAGAGGCACAACAGGCGCCGCGCTTTGACATTTATGTGCGCATCCACAAGGCGCTGCGCGCTTTCATGGCCGACACGCTGCTGCGCGTGGGCCGCACCGACACCGACGACGAAGCCGAACTGCGCGGCTCGCTGAGCCAGGTACGGGACCTGCTCTCGGCCTGCGAGCAGCACCTGCACAAGGAAAATGACTACGTGCACGCCGCGATGGAAGCGCGCGTGCCCGGCTCGACGACCCGCATCGCGCACGAGCACGAAACGCATATGGCCGAGATCCGCGCGCTGCGCGCACTGACCGACCGTGTCGGCGCGGTGCCTGCCGCGCGCGCCGATGCCATCCGCGAGCTGTACCGCCAGCTTTCCCTGTTCGTCGCCGAGAACTACGAGCACATGCATTTCGAGGAAACCCGGCACAACGCCGTGCTGTGGGCCAGCCATACCGATATGGAACTGCTCGACATCGAAAACCGCATCGTCGCGTCGCTGCCGCAGGAGACCGTCGGCGTGATCGCGCGCTGGATGCTGCCGAACGTCACGCCAGCCGAGCGCGCGCTGATGCTGGCCGGTATTCGTGATAACGCCCCAGCCGAAGCCTTCACCGGACTGCTCGACGTCTGCCGCACACTGCTGCCGATGCCGGACTGGATGAAGCTCGCGCGTGCGTTGGGCCTGCCTGCGGGGCCGACTCAGGCCGTCTGGGCGGCGGGCTGATCAGCCGCCGCGCTCCACATGCTCGATCCGCAGCGGCCGCGCCACGCGCAGCGCAAAGCGGCCGCGCCCGGTGCGCTCGATGCGCACACTGGCATTGCGCTCCACCAGGCGGCGCGCCAGCAGCACAAGCCGCGCTTCGAGGTTGTCGCTGATATCGGGCAGGCCGAGCGCCGGATCGAGCCGCAGTTCGCGGTTGGTGAAGGCCTCGCGCCCGGCGTGCAGGTAGTCGCACACCAGTCGGCGGAAGATGGCGCCAGCCACGCCCTTGATCAGGTAGTCGTCATCGAGGAAAACGCTGCCGTCGGCCTCGAAGTAGCGCACCAGTACAGGTTGCGGCGCCGGCGGCGGTGCGTCGCCCGATGCCTCGGCGCCGGCGGACTCGTCTGCCGCGGCATCGGCGCTGGCCTGCAAACCGCGCATGGCCTGGCCGAGCTGGGCGGCGAGCACCACGAGCGCGTCCTCGTCCTCGTAGGTAAAGCGCAGTTCCCGCTCGCTTTCGACAAACAGCACACCAAGCAGCGCGTTCCCCACGCAGACCGGCACGGCAAGCTGGCTGCCCGGCGCGGGCAATCCCGGCAGCGGGATCTCGGTATCGAGCCGTGCCGACAGGCCCGTGTCGATCACGCTGTCGCGCATCGCGCGGCTGTAGCTGCGGTCTGAAGTCATCTGCATGATGCGGATCGGCGTGCGTTCGCGCGCGGCCACGCCGATCACGCCCTCCCCCAGCGCGATCTCCGACCCCACGCCGGATTCCGCATAGCCGTGGCTGGCCACGGTGTAGAGCCGTCCGGCGCTTGCGTCATGCATGAGCAGCATCGCGTGATCGATGCCGAAGCCTGCCGCCAGACTGGCCATCGTGACATCGAAAAGCTGGTCGGTCTCGGTGCACGCTGCCAGCCGTTCGCTGACGCAGCGAAGCGCACCGAGCAACTGCCGGCGAGGCTGGTCAGACGGTGCGGGCAATCGCCCGCCGCCTGGCACGGCTTCGATCGCCGACACTCGGTACACATCCGCGCCCTGCAGCCGGAACACATTCTCCATGCCCGAATGTGAAGCGATGCCGGCCAGCCTTGCCTTCATATGTTCGAACAGCGGGCCAGAGGTTTCGGTGCGTAGGTAATGCACGGTCAGGCGGAACATCGCCGCGGTGTCCGGATGGATCATCAGCACGGTGCCGACCGGATTGGCCAGCACGTTTTCGCGCGTCTTGTTGAAGAACTGGAACGACAGCGCGACGTGCTCCGGGTCGACGAACTGCACGTGCGAAAGATAGGCGACGTTAGGCGTGCCGTCCGCCGCGCAGGTGGCCATCACGGCCGGAATCACGCCTTCGAGGCAATCGCGGATGTCGGTGGCGGTCAGCGGCAGGGCCGTCATGGCTGCGCGTATCGGCTTCCGGGTCAGGTGGCGGCCGGGCTCAGCGCCTGTCCGGCGTGCGCGCCTGGCGTCTGCTGGAACGCGTGCGTCGGCGTGAAGCTAACGGCGACGAGATCGTCATCCGGACAAGCGAGGAACGCGTGGGCCAGCGAGGCTTCATGACCGATCAGGTGGATTTCCTCGCCGAGCGCCTCGCGGTAGGCGGCGACGCGCGCGCAGTCGCCCGGCTGCAACGGCGTCTCCCTGGCGTCGAAGCCTTTGAGTTGCAGCGTGCGGTGCGTGGTGGGCTCGCTGAAGACCACGGCGATCGACCGGTTTGCGGCAATGTCGGCCAGCACTTGCTGTGACTGCGGGCGGCACAGGAACACGGTCACGCAGGCATCGTCGTCAGCGATGCGGAAACCGACCGCGCGCATCAGGTGCGGCGCCAGCGCGGCGTCGCGCGTGGCGGCGATCACCGATACGCGGCGCCCGAGCACGGCGGCGTGTCCGTCAGCGCGCAGCGCGGCGAGCGCCGACGGCGGCGCTGCAGGCATCTGCGTGGCTGGCGTCGATTCGGTGGAGGATGGCCGGCGTGCAGGCATAGTCATCCCAGTGTAGGAGACGCCGGCGCCAGTGAAAACGCCCCGCCAAGGCGGGGCGTCAGGGCGCTCTGTGCGCTGGCGCGCGTTAGCGCCGTCAGGCTGGCTTGCGCTTGCCGCCGAGGTCTGGCAGGAAAACCGCGAGCAGGCCCAGCAGCGGCAGGAACGCGCACAGCTGGTACACGGTCTGGATGCCATGCGTGTCGGCGAGCCCGCCCAGCACCGCGGCGCCGATGCCGCCCATGCCGAACGCGAAGCCGAAGAACATGCCCGACACCATGCCGACTTTGCCGGGAATCAGCTCCTGCGCGAACACCAGAATCGCCGAAAACGCCGAGGCCAGGATGAAGCCGATGATGAAGGTCAGCACGCCGGTCCAGAACAGGCCCACGTGCGGCAGCACCAGCGTGAACGGCGCGACGCCGAGGATCGACGCCCAGATCACACGCTTGCGGCCGATGCGGTCGCCGATCGGGCCGCCCAGGATCGTGCCGGCCGCCACCGCGAACAAGAATACGAACAGATAGATTTGCGCGGACTGGCGTGCCAGGCCGAACTTCTCCATCAGGTAGAAGGTGTAATAGGTGGTCAGGCTCGCCATGTAGAAGTACTTGGAGAACACCAGCACCATCAGCACCAGCATGGCCCGCACCACCACGCGCGTCGGCACCGGACTGGCCACGGCGCCGCCCGCCTTGCCCTTGCGTGCGCGGTGCGCGATCTGCTCCGCGTACCAGCCGCCGATCTTCCACAGCACCGCAATGGCCAACAGCGCTGCCAGCGAGAACCACGCCAGGCTCGCCTGCTTGTGCACGATGCCGGCGGCCAGCAGCGGCCCCATGGCGCTGCCGCCGTTGCCGCCGACCTGGAAGATCGACTGCGCCAGCCCGTGCCGCCCGCCCGAGGCCATGCGCGCCACGCGCGACGATTCCGGATGGAAGATCGACGACCCGGTGCCGACCAGCGCGGCCGCGACCAGCAGCACGCCATAAGTCGGCGCCACGGACAGCAGCAGCAGCCCGCCAAGCGTGAAGCCCATGCCGATCGCGAGCGAGCGCGGCTTCGGATGCTTGTCGGTGTACAGGCCCACCACCGGCTGCAGCAGCGATGCCGTGACCTGGTAAGTCATGGTCAGAAAGCCGATCTGCACGAAGCTCAAGTTGAAGCCGCCCTTCAGCATCGGGTAGATAGCCAGGATCAACGACTGGATCATGTCGTTGAGAAAGTGCGCGAAGCTGATCGCGTACAGCACGCGGTAGCCCGTACGCTCGGCGGCGTGTTCGGTCTTGGCGGCGGGAGTGCCGGAAATGCCGGAAACGCCGGAAGCGGCGGAACCGGAGTCGATGGTAGTGCTCATTGGCGGTCTCGACAGGACAAAACGACGAACCAGGGGGGCGCTCGCCGGGACGGTGTGAGAGGCGATGCTAACTGGCTGAAGCGCGCCTGTCCTGCGAGAATAGGTATGCAACCTTGGAGAAAAGGACATGCCTGCCTCCGGCACTCGGAAGCCTGCGCCACCGGAAGTCCGGGTGCTGGGCGACACGTACACGAATCCGCCACGCTATGTGCACTTCGACCGTGGCCCCATGCCGGTCACGGCGATGGCGGCGGACTACCAGCCCGGCGATGTCACCGCCCGGCACCAACATCCGCACGCTCAGCTGATCCATGCCGTGCATGGTGTGATGGTGGTCAGCACCGCCGAAGGACAGTGGATCGTCCCGCCCACGCGCGGCATGTGGATGCCCGGCGGCACGATGCACTGGATCCGCATGGTGGGACAGGTGCAGATGCGCACCGCCTATGTCCGGCCGGATGCCGCGCCCGACCTGCCGGGGCACTGCACGGTGCTGGGCATCTCGCCGCTGCTGCGGGAATTGATCCTGGCGGCGATCGAAGTCCCGCTGCCCTACACAGCCGATTCGCGCGATGGCCGCCTCATGCAGCTGCTGCTGGATGAGGTGGTGCTGGTGCCTACCCTGCCCCTGCACTTGCCGCATCCGGCGGACGGCGGCCTGCGCCAGATCTGCGATGCCATCGTCGCAGAACCTGATACGCAGTTGACGCTGGCGGACTGGGGTGAGCGTTTAGGCCTGGATCCCAAAACTATCCAGCGCCGCTTTGCGCGGGAAACCGGGATGACGTTCGGGCAGTGGCGACAGCAGGCGCGGTTGCTGGCGGCGCTGGAGAGGCTTGCAGCCGGCAGCAAGGTAGTGGATGTGGCGCTGGATCTCGGATACGAGAGCCCGAGTGCGTTTGCGACGATGTTCAAGAGGCAGTTCGGCGTACCGCCGAGCGCATTTTTTCGTTAAGTTTTCGCTAAGAAGACCGGCCACAACAAAAAAAGGGCGTCGCCGTACGCCAGCGCTCGGTTTGCTTTTCTCTCCCCTTGATCGGCGCCTCGCGCTGGGCCGGCTCCGCGGTCGCCTTTCTTGCTTCTTCTTTGGCGAGACAAAGAAGAAGTAGCCTCCGAAGGAGGCTATCTTGGGGCGCTAAAGCCATGATGCCGCATGCAGCATCGCAAACAGCGAGGTCACCTTGCCAGGTAGCGCTCCACCAGTCTGGTCCAATAGGCCGCACCTACCGTCAGGTTCTCGTCATTGAAGTCGTACGCCGGGTTGTGCAGCAGGGGCTGATTGGCACCATTACCGAGCCGCACGAAACAGCCCGGCCTTTGCTGCAGGTAATACGCGAAATCCTCGCTGCCCGTGATCCGGGCCGCTTGCGAAACTACCTTGTCGGCACCGACCAGTTCCTCCGCGATCTGACGCGCGAATTCGGTTTCCCGTTCGCTGTTGATCAGCACCGGATAGCCATGCACATAATTCACTTCCGCCACGGCGCCATATCCCTCCGCGTGCGCGATCGCCATCTGCCGGATGCGCGTTTCCAGCGAAGCCCGCACATCCGGGCTGAACGAGCGCACGCTGATCTCCATGCGCGCGCTGTCCGGGATCACATTAGGTGCATGGCCCGCGTGCAGCGTGCCGATGGTGACCACCGCGGTTTCATTCGGATCCACATAGCGCGAAACCACCGACTGCAGCGCCATCACCAGGCTGCCGGCAACGAGAATCGGATCGACCGACTGGTGCGGGCGCGCCGCATGCCCCCCCTTGCCGCGAATGGTAATGGTCACCGTGTCGCAGGCCGCCATGAACGGTCCCGAGCGGAACAGGAAATTCCCCTGCTCCACGCCCGGATGGTTATGCAGGCCGAAGATGGCATCGCACGGAAAGCGATCGAACAGTCCATCGGCCAGCATGCGTTCCGCACCGCCGCCAGCGCCGATTTCCTCGGCCGGCTGGAAGATCAGGTGTACGGTACCGTTGAAGTTAAGCGTGCGCGCCAGCTGCTTTGCGGCGCCGAGCAGCATCGTGGTGTGGCCGTCGTGACCGCACGCGTGCATGCGCCCTTCGTTGACGCTCGCGTATGGCAGGCCGGTCCGCTCATGAATGGGCAATGCATCCATGTCCGCGCGAATGCCAACGCTGCGCCCCCCTGTCCCCGCCTTCAACGTGCCGACCAGCCCGGTCCCGCCGACGCCGCGCGTGACGGTGTACCCCCAGCCTTCGAGCAGGCTGGCAACGAGCCCGGACGTGCGGACTTCGTCGAACGCGAGTTCTGGATTCTGGTGAATATTGCGCCGGATGGCTTCGAGTTCGTCGCGGCTGTCGAGGGTATCGGCCAGCGCGCAGAAGCGGCGCTTCAGAGAGGTACCGAGGTAAGACTCGATCTCGGGGGCGTGCTCGGACATGGCATTGCTCTTCTGGCAGAGACTGCGGGACGGTCAGTGCGCCGTCCTTATAAACAGTATTTCACGCAGAAATCGCAAACGGAAAGGCCAATAGCCGAATAACTGTAAATCGATGTAATCCGGCCCTTTTCAGCACCGGAACTGTTGCTCTCATGGCACGCTTTGTATGGAAACCCAACGGTTTGTATAAAAGCGTTTCGATGGGGAACCTTGGCGGGCGCCTTGTACGCCCGCCCTGCGCACATCACTCGTACGCGACGACCTTCTGCGTCTGCACGCCAAGCCCTTCAATGCCGAGCCGCATCGTGTCGCCGGCCTTCAGGAAGCGCGGCGGCTTGAAGCCCATGCCCACGCCCGGCGGCGTACCCGTGGCGATGAGGTCGCCCGGTTGCAGCGTCATGAAGCGGCTGACGTAGCTGACCACCGTGGCGACGTCGAACACCATGGTCGAGGTGCTGCCTTTCTGTACGCGCTCGCCATTGACCTCCAGCCACAGACCAAGCGCCTGCGGGTCAGCCACTTCGTCGCGCGTCACCAGCCACGGGCCGACCGGACAGAACGTGTCGCAGCCCTTGCCCTTGTCCCAGGTGCCGCCACGCTCGATCTGGAACTCGCGCTCCGACACATCGTTGACCACGCAGTAGCCCGCCACGTGGCTCAGCGCGTCCTCGCGCGTGACATTGCGCGCGGTCGTGCCGATCACCACGCCTAGCTCGACTTCCCAGTCGGACTTCAGCGAACCGTGCGGCAGCATCACGTCGTCGTCCGGGCCGTTGAGCGAGCTGTTGGCCTTCAGGAAGACGATCGGCTCGGCGGGCAGCGGCATGCCGGCTTCGGCGGCGTGGTCCGCATAGTTCAGGCCAATCGCGATGATCTTGCCGATACCGGTCCAGGGCACGCCAAAGCGCGCGCCCTCAACGACCGGCAACTTGCCGGCGTCCACCTGCGCCAGGCGCGCGAGCGCTTCCGGCGAGAGCTGCGCCGCATTGATGTCGGTCACCACGCCCGACAGGTCGCGTACCTTGCCCTGCGCGTCGATCAGGCCCGGGCGCTCGGCGCCGGGCTGGCCAGTTCTTACCAGTTTCATTGTTTTCCCTTCGATGGATTGGCTTGGCGGACGGCCTCGCCTGCGAGCGAGCGCGCGACCACGGTCAGCACTTCTTTGGCGGTGTTCTCGGAATGCCGGCGCAGCACCTGCGCCAGCCGCGGACAGCCGGGCTCGCGCAGCGCGGCCATGATTTCCTCATGTTCCTCATGCGACTCCTGCCAGCGCAGCGAATCGGCATTGGCGGCGCCGCGCGCGCGGTGCACCTTGCTCATCAGCGCGGCATACACGTTGGCCAGCACCGGATTGGCCGCGCCGTCGATGATGAGCTGGTGGATTTCCTGATTGATGCGGAAATAGTCGGTACGGCGGCCCGCCGCGTGCGCCTCGATCATGGCCTGGTGCCGGCGCTCGAGCTTGGTCCGCCCCGCATCGGTCAGCCGCTGCGCGGCCAGTTCGCCGGCAGTCGCCTCCAGGCCGTGCAGCGTTTCGAACGTCGCCCGCAGTTCGTCCAGGTCCAGTGGCGCGACACGGTAGCCGATGTACTGCCGATGCAGCACCAGCCCTTCGGCCACCAGCACCTTGAGCGCCTCCCGCAGCGGCGTCTTCGAGACATCGAACGCCTCGCAGAAGGCCCGCTCGTCGATGCGTTCGCCGGGCGGCAGTTCGCCCTCTTCAATCATCGTGCGCAGGCGCGCCGCGATCTCGGCGGACATGCCCAGCGTGCGCAATCGGGCGGTTTTCGGAAGCGTTTGTGTCACGGACGTCACCAGCATGGGGAATTT
Source organism: Cupriavidus sp. C1SS-2L (assembly GCF_057073735.1). NCBI lineage: Bacteria > Pseudomonadati > Pseudomonadota > Betaproteobacteria > Burkholderiales > Burkholderiaceae > Cupriavidus > Cupriavidus sp. C1SS-2L. Next base: position 73,585 of record NZ_CP172708.1, on the reverse strand, counting down.
GCACCATTCGAAGGCTATCACACCCGGAAATTGTGCAACCGTGCACACGTAAAATCAATGACTTACGAGAGTTGTAATTACAGATTACGTATCCTATACTCCGGCCAGTTGCGCGACACCTACTACAAACGCCTCAACCGAAGGACCTACGGAGCAAGGAGACACCTCGTCATGCAAACGACAAGCCAAGCCGGCACCCTCACGGCCACGCGCAGCAGCGTGCGCTGGAAAATCTTCCTGATGATGCTGATGCTCGTCGCGATCAACTACATCGATCGCGCCTCGCTGTCGGTGGCCATGCCACTGATTGCCAAGGAATTCGACCTCAGCCCCGCCATGCAGGGCCTGATCCTCAGCTCCTTCTTCTGGACCTACGCGTTCATGCAGATCCCGGGCGGGATGCTGGCCGACAAGTACAAGCCGCGCATCGTGATCGCCTGCGCCACCGTGTTCTGGGGCTTCTTCCAGGCGATCGCGGCGGTCTGCACCAACGCCACCTCGCTGCTGCTGACCCGGCTCGGGCTGGGCGCGGCAGAAGCGCCGATCTACCCGGCCGGCGGCAAGCTCAACGCCATCTGGATGACGCAGAACGAACGCGGCCGCGGCGCCACGCTGCTTGACGGCGGCGCACCGCTGGGCGCGGCGCTCGGCTCGCTCATCATCGCCGGGCTGATCAGCGAACTCGGCTCCTGGCGCATGTCGTTCGTGGTCGCTGGCGTCGGCACCGTGCTGGCCGGCTTCGTGGCGTGGTGGTACATCCGCAATTCGCCGCGCGAACACAGCGGCGTCAATGAACTGGAAGCGCGCCACATCGAGGAAGCGCATGCCCGCGAGCACAGCGCCGAGCCGACCAACCTGTCCGGCCGTTCGCTCGACTTCTTCAAGTACCGCTCGGTGTGGTGCATGGCCATCAGCTGGATGTGCTTTAACGCCGTCTTCTACGGCCTGCTGACCTGGATGCCCACCTACCTGAGCAAGGCACGCGGCTTCGACCTCAAGACGATGGGCGGCGCGAGCTTCCTGATCTTCATGAGCGGCTTCGTTGGCGAACTCGTCGGCGGCTGGATTGCCGACAAGTGGAAAGAAGCCGGCGGCCGTCCCAATGTGGTGATGCGCACGCTGTTCGGCATTGCAGCCGTGGTCGCCACTGTGTCGATCTTCTCGGTGGCCTATGTCACCGATGCAGTGGCCGTGGTGGCGCTGCTGTCCTCCACCCTGTTCTTCCTGCGCTGGTGCGGCCTGTTCTGGTCGGTGCCGTCGATGCTCGGCACGCGCAACAAGATCGGCTTCCTGGGCGGCGTGATGAACCTGGGCGGCAACATCGCCGGCATCAGCGTGCCAATCATCGTCGGCCTGATTGTGCAAGCCACCGGCTCGTACTTCCTGGCGCTGATGTTCTTCGCCGCCTGCGGCGTCGGCCTGCTGTTCGCGTCGACCAACATCGACTACGAGACCAAGATCCCGGTCTGACGACCTTCCCCCAGCAACGCTGTATCCGCCGCGCCGGTCCGTCCGACGGTCCACGCGGCGGTGGAGGAGACACACCATGACCCGCATTTCCCGCCTGCTGGCCGGCGCCGTGCTTGCGCTGGGCGCCCTGCAAGTCCACGCCGCTCCGGCGGCGCCCGCTCGCCCGGCCGATGGCATTCCGAGTGCGCAGCCTGAAGCGGTCGGCGTCGATTCAGCGAAACTCGTTGCGCTGTCCGAATGGATTCGCCGCGACAAGCTCGACGTGCGCAGCCTGCTCGTCATCAAGGACGGCAAGCTCGTGTTCGAGCGCTACGGCGACGGCCTCTCGCGTGACTACAACCACGAGTTGTACTCCGTCACGAAATTCATCAGCGCACTGCTGGTTGGCACACTGGTCGGCGACGGCAAGCTCAGCGCCGAAGACACGCCCGCGCAGCGCCTCGCGGCTGCGCGCCCCGACCTGGCCCCTGCTCTCGCCGACAAGAAAGCAATCCAGCTGCGCCATCTGATGTCGATGTCGAGTGGCCTGTCGTACAAGCTTGTGGAAGGCACCGACACGCTGTACTACGGCGTGCCCGACCGGCTCAAGGTCGCGGCGTCCGCCAGCGTGCGTGTCGCGCCCGGCAAGGAGTTCGACTACATCGACGTGAACCCGGTGCTGGTCGGCGCCACCGTCAGCCAGGTCACGGGGCTGCCCGAACAGCAATACGCCGAACAGCGCCTGTTCAAGCCGCTCGGCATGCAGCACTACCGCTGGGACGGCGCCGACGGCAAGGGCGCTGTGTCCGGCGGCTGGGGCCTGCGCCTGCGCTCGATCGACATGGCGCGGCTCGGCATGCTGATGCTGAACCAGGGCCGCTGGAACGGCCAGCAGGTCGTGCCGGCCTCATGGGTCGCGCGCATGACCACGCCGTCCGGCCCGGCGCCGGACTACGGCTTCTACTGCTGGATCAACAACATCGTGAAGAGCGAGCGCGAGTTCAGCGCCATGGGCTACAAGGGCCAGTTCATCACTGTGCTGCCCAGGCAGAACGCCGTCGTCGTGATGAACAGCATCATGTCCACGCAAGGCGGCCTGCGTGACGCGGCGTACCTCGACCTGTACCGGCGCATGGTGAACGACTACGTGCTACCCGCGCTGCAGGCCGGCAATACCGTGCATCCCGATGCAGCCCGGCAGGCCGCGCTGCAGAAGGAGCTCGAACTGGCACGCACGAGCCAGCGCGTGCCCGGCACCGCGCTCGCCTTCAACGACAAGCCCGAACAGTAAGCCACTACACAACAACTTGCGAGACGCCGATGACGGCGTCCGCACCACTCCTGAGAACACCTCCAATGACCAAGCAAATCCGCCTCGGCATGCTGACGCCGTCTTCCAATACCGCGCTCGAACCGATTACCAGCGCGATGGTCAGCGGCTTGCCCAACGTGAGCGCGCATTTCTCGCGCTTTACCGTTACCGAGATCTCGCTGCGCGACCAGGCACTGGGCCAGTTCGATCTCGAGAAGATCCTTGCCGCAGCGCGCCTGCTGGCCGACGCGCGTGTCGACGTGATCGCGTGGAACGGCACCTCGTCGGGCTGGCTCGGCTTCGACAAGGATGAAGCGCTGTGCAAGCAGATCACCGAAGCCACCGGCATCCCCGCCACCACCTCGGTACTGGCACTGAACGAAATCCTCGAAAAGACCGGCGCGCGCCGCTTCGGCCTGGCCACGCCGTACCTCAATGACGTGCAGCAGCGCATCGTCGCCAACTACGCGCGCAGCGGCTTCGATTGCTCGCTCGAACGCCATCTGGAACTGCACGTGAACTACAGCTTCGCCGAGGTCGAGGAAGACACCATCCGCACCATGGTGCGCGAACTCGCCAAGGACAAGCCGCAGGCCATCACCACGTTCTGCACCAACCTGCGCGCCGCGCACCTGGTGGAAGCGCTGGAAGCCGAGACCGGCATTCCCGTGTACGACACCATCTCCACCGTGGTGTGGAAGTCGCTGCGCCTGGCTGGCGTCGACACGCGCGCGCTGACCGGCTGGGGTCGTCTGTTCCGCGAAGTCCAGTAAGGCAGAGTACAGAGGCAACGAACCGGAGTCATGACCATGCCCGCAGACAACAACCTAGACCTGGTGATCCGCAATGCCGACGTGGTCACCGCTTCGGACCGCTTCCAGTGCGATATCGGCGTGCGCGACGGCCGCATCGTCGCGCTCGGCCACGGCTTGCCGCAAGGCAACCGTGAAGTCGATGCCACCGGCCTGCTCGCGCTGCCCGGCGGCGTCGACGGCCACTGCCACCTGGACCAGCCCATGCCCGACGGCATGCGCATGGCCGATGATTTCTTCACCGGTACGCGCGCGGCTGTGTGCGGCGGCACCACCACGGTGATCCCGTTCGCCGCGCAGGAAAAGGGCGCTTCGCTCAAGGCCGCGGTGGCGGACTACCATCGCCGCGCCGAAGGCCGCGCCGTGATCGACTACGCGTTCCACCTGATCGTGGCCGACCCAACCCCCACTGTGCTGCAGGACGAACTGCCCTCGCTGATCCGCAAGGGCTATACCTCGTTCAAGGTCTACATGACCTATGACGACCTCAAGCTGTCGGATCGCGAAATGCTGGAAGTGCTGGACGTCGCGCGCGAACACAAGGCGCTTGTGATGGTCCACGCGGAAAACTCGGACTGCATCTCGTGGCTGACCGACAAGCTGACCGGCGAAGGGCGCATCGCCCCGCGTTTCCACGGGCTCGCGCGTCCCGCTCCGGTCGAGCGCGAGGCCACGCACCGCGCCATCACGTTCGCCGAACTCGTCGACGTGCCAATCCTGATCGTGCATGTGTCGGGCAAGGAGGCGATCGAGCAGATTCGCTGGGCGCAGGGCAGGGGACTGAAGATCCTGGCCGAGACCTGCCCGCAGTACCTGTACCTCACCGCGGACGACATGGGCCTGCCCGGCGACGATGGCTATGAAGGCGCCAAGTGCGTGTGCAGCCCTCCGCCGCGCGATCCGGAGAACCAGGCCGCCGTGTGGCGTGCGCTGGTGAACGGCGTATTCAGCGTGTTCTCCTCGGACCATGCGCCGTTCAATTACGACGATCCGGAAGGCAAGAAGCTTGGCGGTAGCACCGAGCATTCGTTCGATCACATTCCCAACGGCGTGCCGGGCATCGAAACGCGCCTGCCGCTGCTGTTCGACGGCGTCGCTCAGGGCAAGCTGTCGCTGCACCAGTTCGTCGAGCTGACCTCATACCGCCCGGCCAAGATCTACGGCCTGTATCCGCGCAAGGGCACCATTGCCGTCGGCGCCGATGCGGACATCGTGCTGTGGGATCCGGCGCGCAAGGTGCGCATCACCAACAGCGCGCTGCACCATGCGGTCGACTACACGCCGTATGAAGGCATCGACGTCACCGGCTGGCCCGTGACCTGCTTCTCGCGCGGCGACATGCTGGTGCGCGATGGCGAGTACCTGGAGCCCGCAGCCGGACGCGGCAGGTTCCTCGAAGCCGGCCAACCCGAGGTCTGAACCCGAACCATCGCAAACCCGATATGAACCTCCTGATCGTCAACCCCAACATCAGCGAGTCGGTCACCGACCTGATTCACGCGGAAGCCCTGCGCACCGCCTCGCCCGAAACGAACATCACCATGGCCACCGCGCCGTTCGGCGTGGCCTATATCGAAACGCGCTTCGAGGCGCTGGTCGGCGGCTACGCGACTGCATGCGCCGCGGCCGAGCACGCCGGCAAGTTCGATGGTCTCGTCGTCGCTGCCTTCGGCGACCCCGGCCTGGCCGGACTCAAGGAGCTGTTCGACGTGCCCGTGGTCGGCATGACCGAAGCCGCGCTGGCCAGTGCATGCCTGCTCGGCCAGCGCTTCTCGATCATCGCGATCTCGCATCGCATCGAGGCGTGGTATCGCGAATGCGTGGCGAGCAATGGGCTGTCCTCGCGCCTGGCGAGCATCCGCTCGCTGCAGGAGCCGCTGCGCGATATCGGCAGCGTGCAAGAAGACCATGCTGCGCGTTTGGAAGAACTGAGTCTGCAAGCCGTGCGTCAGGATGGCGCCGACGTGATCATCGTCGCCGGCGCGCCGCTTGCGGGACTGGCCCGCTCGCTCAAAGGCCGCATTCCGGTGCCGGTTGTCGATGGCGTCAGCAGCGCCGTGCGTCATTGCGAATCGCTCGTGGCCCTGCAGCCCGGCAGCACGCGCGAAGGCAGCTTTGCGCGCCCGCCGCGCAAGCCAAACGCCGGCCTGCCATCGGCGCTGGCACAGCTGCTCGCCTGAGGACGGATCAGTCCGTGACGGTGTGGGCGGGCGGCACGCGGTAGTGGTTCGGCGTGAGCAGGTCCAGCCCGCATTGCAGGCCATCGACCCAGTCGATAAAGCGCGCGACCATGGCCGCACCGCGAAACGACGGCCCGTGCTGCGGCACGATCCATTCGATGTCGAGCGTGCGCGCCATCGCCGCCCACAGCCGGCAGGCGCGATTGCCGCTCATATAGCGCTGGTGGAACGGCAGCATGCGCGCTACGTGCGCATCGAAATCCGTAACCGTGGCGCCGGCCTCAGCGGCGCTCGTCATGGCTGCGCCGAGATCGCCCGAGAACAGGATCTTGCTGATGGGGTCGTAGAACTGGAAGTTGCCCTCGGAATGCAGGAAATGCGCGGGCACGGCGACCAGCGAACCACGGCCCAGCGGGATATGCGTGCCCGCGTCGGGAATGGTGACGATACGCCCGTTCGTCTTCCCCGCCTGACAGAAATGCGGCAGAAAGCGCGCCCACACTTTCGAGATGAGAACCTGGCAATCCGAGCCCGTCAGCCAGCGCCCGACCGAGGCGACGATATCGGGATCGGCGTGCGAAGCGAGCACGTAGTCGAGTTGCTTGGGCGGGAAATAGCGGCTGATGGCCAGGTACAGCTCGCTGTAGGTCATGTGTCCGCCGGGATCGATCAGCGCGCCGTGGCCGTGGTCGACGACCAGGAACTGGTTGGTCTGCACCACTTCTCCATGCGCTTCCTCGACCAGGTCGGCAAACATCAGGCAGGTATGCCCGTCCGTGTTGTACAAGGTGATGCCCATCGTGCCGCTCCGCCGTCTCAAAGCGGCGACGTTAATCAGCGCGCGGCAATGTGTGCTTGATGCAAATCAAGCTCCACAAGCAAAACAGCCCGGCCAAAGCCGGGCTGTCGCAAGCGAAAGACAGGATGCGGGCCGCTCAGCGCGGGCTGGACAGCAACTGCTCGATCTTCGCCACGAACTGCTTGTCGTCGGGCTTCGTCATGCTGTTGTAGCTGCCCACCACGTTGCCGCTGCGGTCGATCAGGTACTTGTAGAAGTTCCACTTCGGCGCGGTGCCGGTTTCCTTTGCCAGCAGCGCGTACATCGGATTGACATCACCGCCACGCACGTGGGACTTGCCCAGCATTGGGAACTTGACGCCGTAGGTGTTGTAGCAGAAGTCTGCGATCTCCTTCGACGAGCCCGGCTCCTGCGAGAAGTCGTTGGACGGGAAGCCTAGCACCACCAGCCCGCGGTCGCGGTACTTGCTGTACAGCGCTTCCAGCCCTTCATATTGCGGCGTGAAACCGCAATAGCTCGCGGTGTTGACCACCAGCACGACCTTGCCCGCGTACTGGCACAGGTTCTGCGGGGCCTCGTCCTGCAGGCGCGGGAACTGGAAGTTGAGCGAAGCCGGGCAGTTGCCGGCCGGCGCCGCGGCCGGCATGGCGGCAGGCTTGTCGGCGGCGCGCGCCGGATGCGGCAACAGTGCAGCACTGGCGGCGGCGAGTGCAAGCGCGGTGGCAAACATGGCACGGCGCACGGAAGCGGCGAAGGCGGTCTGACGGCGGTTCATGCGATGTCTCCTGTCTCCATAAGGGGCGGCTCGCTGTATCGGGTACGCGATAGTCTACGCCGATGCCGGCCTCGGCGCCGGCAGGCAGCTCAGTCCATGGCCAGACTGGCGGCGTGTTCCGCGACGCTGCCGCGCAGCTCGATGTCCGGCATGCAACGCACGATGCCAAGCGCCAGCAGCGCGGCGACGGCCCCTACTGCAAAGATCAGCTGGAAGCCCGATTCGACACCGTTCGAAAGGACCTGCCGCACCGCCGGAGAAAGCTGCGCGAACGCTTCGCTGCCATGCCGCAGCGCGCCGAGGTCGAGCGCCTGCGAGACACCGGCAGCGGCCGTGGCGTGGCGGAACTCAAGCGTGAGCAGCGTACCGGCGAGCGCGCCGCCCAAAGCGCTGCCGAGCGAGCGCAGCACCAGCAGCGCGCCGGTGCCGGCGCCAGTGTCGCGGCGCTCCAGCACGTTCTGCACGCTCATGAGCGTGCCAACCATGACCATGCCGAGGCCTGTACCGCCGATGCTCATCGCCAGCAGCACCACGGCAAGCGGCACGGCAGGCGTAGCGAGTGCCAGCACGGCCAGCCCGATCGCGCCGGCAATGAAGCCGGCCGTCAGGATGCCGCGCATGCGTCCTACGCGCGGCGCCACCCAGGCCACGATGAAATTGCCCGCCACCGTGGCCAGCAGGAACGGCATCACCAGCAGCCCCGACATCGACGCATCGGCGCCGCGCACGAGCTGGAAATGCAGTGGCAGGGCGAAGATGCACAGGAAGATGTTCAGCGCGGCCAGCGCCGAAGCGGCCACGCCCATCACATAGGCGCGGTTGGCAAAGAGCCGCGGCGGCAGCATCGGGTCGGCGGCGCGGCGTTCCTGCCACGCCAGCGCGGCCACGGCGGCCACCGTCACCAGCGCCAGCAGGCCCAGTTGCGGCGAGATCCAGTTGAACACATCGCCGCCCCAGCTCATCGCGAGCAGGAATGCGACGATGGCCGCAGCCAGCAGCAGGGCGCCCACCCAGTCCACGCGCGCACGGCCGCCGCGCACGGGCAGCATGGCCAGGCCGCGGTAGCACAGCAGCATCGCCAGGCCGCCCAGCGGCAGGTTGATCCAGAACAGCCAGCGCCACGACAGGTTATCCGACACCCAACCACCGACGAGCGGACCGGCAATCGACGCCACCGCCCACACCGTGGCCAGGTAGCCTTGGTAGCGGCCGCGCTGGCGCGGCGCCACCACGTCGGCAATCGCCGCCTGTGCGAGCGACATCAGTCCGCCGCCGCCGATGCCTTGCAGCGCGCGGAACAGGATCAGCTTCCCGAGCGACTGCGCCATCGCGCATGCCACCGAGGCCAGGATAAACAGCGTGATCGCCACCATCAGCAGCCGGCGCCGGCCGAAGCTGTCGGACAGCTTGCCGTACAGCGGCGTGGCGACGGTCGAGGTGATCAGGTACGCGGTCACGATCCACGACAGATGCCCGAAGCCGTTCAGGTCATTGGCAATGGCCGGCACGGCCGGGATCACCACGGTCTGGTCGAGCGCCGCCAGCAGGATGCACAACACGATGCCGCCGATCACGCGCATGATCGCCTGGTGGTCGTGGGCGGGGGAAAGAGGAATGGAAGCGTTGGCCTGGCTGGCCGGGTTAAGCGAGGACATGGGCAGACAACGACAAGCGGCAGCCATGTGGCTGCTAACGCGAAACTGGGGAGTTGACCGGCCAGGTATGGATCCGTGCAGTGACGGCGCAAGGCCGTGGCGGAAGAAGCCGGAAACGCTAATTCAGTAACCGCATAATTATATGCGGTTATCGTCTATCGCGTGCGGTGGCGCTGCAACACTCGGCTGCGCGCGCAGGCGCCGCCGTAGCAACCGGCAGCGACCCGCATGCAGAGGTGCGGCGTTACCGACTGCCGCCGTGAATGTAATGCTCGAGCTGCTCGATGATGAATTGCTGCTCGGAGATGATGTCCTTCACCAGGTCGCCGATCGACAGCATGCCGATCAGGTCCTCGCCATTCATCACCGGCAGGTGACGCATGCGGTGCTTGGTCATCAGGGCCATGCACTCGTCGGTGCTCTGGTCACCGCTGACGTAAATAACAGACGACGTCATGATGTCGCGCACCAGCGTATCGCGCGACGAGCGCTGCATCAGGATCACCTTGCGCGCATAGTCACGCTCGCTCAGGATGCCAACAATCTTGCCGTGCTCCATCACCAGCACGGCGCCGATGCCTTTTTCCGCCATCAGCTGCAGCGCGGCATACACCGTCGCCGTGGGCGGAATGCTGAAGATGGCTTGCGTCGGCTTGGACTCTACGACCTGGCGTGCGGTTTTCATCACCCACTCCCTCTTCTGTCGATCATGCGGTACGGCAGAGATGCCATGTCCATCCAGATTAGCAAAGGATCGGGCGGCCTTACAGGGTGACTTACACGAATCTTCGTGAAGTCAGATCTGCGAGAAACTATGCGGTGGCCCAGACGCGAACGCGGCTCACTCGGTCAGCATCCTCACCTTCACCTTCTTGCCCTTCACCTTCCCCGCGTTCAACCGGCGCACCGCTTCTCGCCCGATGGCGCGATCCACCGCGATGTAGGTCGACATCTCCATCACATTGATCTTGCCGATCTGTTCCTTGGTGAAGCCGGCCTCGCCGGTCAGCGCACCGAGGATATCGCCGGGCCGGATCTTTTCCTTGCGGCCGCCCAGCATCTGCAGCGTGACCATCGGCGGCAGCAGGCGCTCGGTGCTCGCGGCGCGCAGTTCGGCCAGCGGGTGCCATTCGAATTCGCCGCCGTGGTGCTGCTCCAGGTTGCCTACGCGCCCCATCTCGTCCATGCTGACCAGGCTGAACGCATGGCCTTCCTCGCCAGCGCGGCCAGTGCGGCCGATGCGGTGGATATGCACTTCGGGGTCGGGCGTGATTTCCACGTTGATCACGGCTTCGAGCTGGGCGATATCCAGCCCGCGCGCGGCCACGTCCGTCGCTACCAGCACCGAGCAGCTGCCGTTGGCGAACTGCACGAGCACCTGATCGCGGTCGCGCTGCTCCAGGTCGCCGTGCAAGGCCAGCGCCTGAAAGCCCTGTCCGCGCAGCAGGTCGACCAGATCACGGCAGCGCGCCTTGGTATTGCAGAAGGCCAGCGTGCTGGCCGGGCGGAAATGGTCGAGCAGGCGGCCCACGGCGCTGAGACGCTCGCTCTCATCGACTTCATAGAAATACTGGCGGATGCTCGAGCTGTCGTGCTTCTCGGCCAGCTTCACCTCCTGCGGCTTGCGCAGGAACTTCTGGCTGAGCTTGTCGATGCCCGCCGGATACGTGGCCGAAAACAGCATCGTCTGGCGTTCGCGCGGGCAGCGGCTGACCACATACGAGATGTCGTCGAAAAAGCCCATGTCGAGCATGCGGTCCGCTTCGTCGAGCACCAGTGTGTTGATCGCGGACAGTTCGAGGCTGCCCCGGTCGATATGGTCGAGGATGCGGCCCGGCGTGCCCACCACGACGTGCGCGCCGTGGACCAGGCTGTCCACCTGCGGGCGCATCGGCGAGCCGCCGCACAGCGTCAGCACCTTCACGTTCTCTTCGGCCCGTGCGAGGCGGCGGATTTCCTGCGTGACCTGGTCGGCCAGCTCGCGCGTTGGGCACAGCACCATCGCCTGGACGTCGAAGCGGCGCGCATCGAGCCTGTGCAGCAGCGCCAGCGCGAAGGCAGCGGTCTTGCCGCTGCCGGTCTTGGCCTGCGCGATCAGGTCGTGGCCGGCGAGCGTCAGCGGCAGGCTCGCGGCCTGGATCGGCGTCATTTCGTCATAGCCGAGCTGGGCCAGCGTGGCGAGCATGGCCGGCGCCAGGGGCAGGGTGGAGAAATCGGCGGCGGGCGCGGCAGCGCCGGCTTGCGGGGGCAGGGAGCTTGTGTTCATGCCGGATTGTAGCAACGAGGGGTCAATGGGCCAGCCGGAATATCAGGCACGCTTCTTCGCCGGAACCTTCGCCGACACCTTCGCCGGTACCTGTTCCTGCGGTTCCCAGCCAAGGCGCGACAGCAATGCCTGAGCGGCCGCCGGAGCGCGCTCCTTGGCGCCGTTGATGAAGAAGATAAAGACTTCGCGCCGCTTCGCAGCCGGCTGCTTGTCCTCCAACTGCTCCAGATTTGCCGGCGCCTTGCCCGCGGCCCACGTGCGCGCATGCTCGGCCCACGTGTCCAGCGCCTTTGGCCCGTAGCCGGTCGTCAGCTTTTCGCTGCTGTCCATCAGGCGCGCGTAGACAAAGTCGCTGCTCAGGTCAGCCATCGATGGAAACTTGGGCGAGTCGGTGTAGACCGTCGCGGCTTTGTACTTGCGCGCCAGCTTCAGGTAGTCCGGCGACAGAAAACTGTCATGCCGGACCTCCAGCACGTGGCGCAATGTCACGCCCTCCACCGAATCGGGCAGCAACTGCAGGAAGGCTTCGAAGTCCTCGGCATCGAACTGCTTGGTCGGTGCGAACTGCCAGACCAGCGGCCCGAGCTTCGGGCCCAGTTCCGCAATGCCACTGTCGATAAAGCGCGCAATCGACTCGCCCGATTCCGCCAGCACACGGCGGTTGGTGGCAAAGCGCGAGGCCTTCACCGAGAATACGAAGTCATCGGGCGTCTCGTCTCGCCACTTGGCGAACGACGTGCGCTTCTGCGTGCCGTGATAGGTGCTGTTGATCTCGATGGCCGTCAGGTGGCGGCTCGCATATTCGAGTTCACGCGTCTGCGCGAGCCCGGCCGGATAGAAATTGTCGCGCCACGGCGCGTAGGTCCATCCGCCGATGCCGACGCGTATCAGCGGTCCGCCTGTTCCCGGCGAACCGGTCTTGCGCTGCGAAGCTGGCGCGGCAGTGGACTTCACCGCGGTATGTGCTGACATGGCGCGATCTCCCGGGACGCGAGATTCAAAGTCTAGCGGGAAACCGCGGCCAGGGCGAATGACAAGGAGGGCGTGCGCAACCGGTCGAAAAAAATGCCGGAAGCAGGCTTACACCTGCTTCCGGCCTATCGGGCCCCGGCGCTGACCGGGTCAGAACCCGAAGTTCTGGGTCACGTCGGCACTGTTCACATCCACCGGCTGCGTCTGCACCGCACCGGCGGAACTGGTGGCCTGCACGCTGTACTTGCCGCCCGCCGCGTTGTCAGGCTGCAGCGGGATCGGCAAGGCCGCCTGGTAGGTGCCGATCACCGGCGCGGCTACCGGCAGCGCCGGCGCGGCTGCATAGAAGCTGTAGGCGCCGGTATCGCTCGCGGCCGCGGTGGCGGCGATCTCGAAGGTACCGCCGCTGACCAGTTGCAGCGCGCGCAGCGTCGCTTCGGCCGATGCCGGCGTCACGGTACCCGAAACGCGCCGGTACGACGAAGTCGGCAACGACAGCGGCGTGCCGGACGTCGAAATCGCGGTGCTAGCGCCGGCCACCACCGGCACGCTACGCACGATACCTGTCGCACGGCCGTTGGCCGCGCCCGGCACGACGACAACGTCCACCGCTCCGGCAGTGCTGCTCTGCTCGATCGGCGACAGCGTGAAGTTCCCATTGGCATCCGCCACCGTGGCCTTCACCACGACGCCGTTGCGCTCGGCGTAGACGCGCGCGCCCGGCGACGAACCCACCACGCCGGTCACGGCGCCGCTGACCACGGTCGGAATGGCTGTCACCACCGGCTTCAGGCCATAGCTGCCATTGCCGCGCGTCACCACAGACTTACAGGCGTCAAAATCGAGCACGAGGTCGGTCAGCGTGCCGGGGGCGACGGTGAAGGAACGGTTGATCTTGATGCCAGACTGCACCGCACTGGGTGTATCCAGCGATTTCTCGCTTCCGCCGGTCGGCACCACGGAATTGGCCAATGCCCCTGAGCCGCCGCCGGTGTTGGCATCGAGTACCAGCCGCACCTGCTGGTAATTGCCCGCCGGCAGCGGAGTTTGCCCCAGTTCGGACAGCGCGCCGTTGGTCAGCGACAACAGGTCGATCTTGCGGGCGGGCGACACATTGATGTCGACCCAGCCGCTAGCTCCGGGATCGGCGTTGGCGCTGGTATGCACGCGCACCTTGTTGACGGTCACAAAGACATGGTCGAAACCGCAGGCCGGCGCATCGGTCATCGAGACCTTCAGCGTTCCCTGTCCGCTGCTACCGCTGCCCGAATCATCGCCACCGCCGCCGCATGCTGCCAGCCCGAATGCCCCGGCCACCGCCACGATGCGAACTGCCCTGGAAGAAAAAGAATAAGAAGAAGCCGACACGGTATCACTCCGCTTGTTGCTGTTAATGACCGCAGAATATGTGACGCATGGCGTATCGACTGTAAGCGTTTGTAATTCGCCGCAGCGACGCCACGGCCATGTTTGCATGAGCCGTCATCCAGCCAGTCCGGGCAAAAGCGCGTTGCCCGTGGCAGCGCAGCGCACGATTTGCTGCTTTGCAATGGCGATGCAATCCCTGTCTCGGCATCGATTCCAGTCGCCATCGCGCCGCAGAGCAACGACGGCCGGATGGCAGCGCGTCATCGTGCATGGCGTTGCTCGGCGCCAAGGCTGCACCGAACGTGCCGATTCGCAAACGGAAACATTCAGGACAGTCGCGGCAACAGGGAGGCTCCTGTCATGGCCTGCTAACGAGGTCACGCGCCTTTTTTGCGACGACTGGCATTGGTCGGCTCAAGTCGTCGCGAAGGCCTCCGTTTACCTGCCCAGTGGAGATCCCACACATGACGCCCCAAAAATTCCCTACGAAGGAAACTGCCCGATGTTCTCAACCATCCGCGCCCGGATCATGGCCCTTTGCGTGGCCATTGTCGTCGTCGCCCTGGCTCTCAACGCGGCGCTCAGCCACCTGGTCACACGCCGCTACAACCAGGAAGCCATCGACAGCAGCCTGACCGCCGTGCAGAACGGCCATGCCGCTGCCATCAACGACTGGGTCGCATCGCACAGCCAGATGATCAACTCGCTGCAGGACGCCGTGCTGCAGCCCGAACCCGACGCTGCGCTCAAGCAGATTGCCGATGCCGGCGGCTTTACCAACGTCTACGTCGGCTACGCGGACAAGACCGCCAAGTTCTCTAACCCGACTGGCATCCCGCCCGGCTATGACCCGACCGGCCGCCCCTGGTACAAGCAGGCCGTGGGCGCAGGCAAGCCGGTGGTGACGCCGCCCTATGTCGATGCCGGCAGCGGCAAGCTGGTGGTCGCCTTCGCAGCGCCCATCGTGCGTGATGGTGGCGTGAAAGGCGTTGTCTCAGGCGACGTGGCCATGGACACCGTGATCGCCAACGTCAAGGCCATCCACCCGACGCCGGCCAGCTTCGGCATGCTGGTGTCGAAGAACGGACTGATCGTCGCGCACCCCGACGACAAGCTCACGCTCAAGCCGGTGTCGGAACTCGTGCCCGCGCTCGGCGCGGACAAGCTCGCATCGCTGCCCGGCGCGGCGGAGCCGCTCGAGGTGGAAGTGGCCGGGACCGCCAAGCTGCTGCGCGCACGCGAGGTCCCGAACTCGGACTGGATGGTGATCGTCGCCCTCGACAAGTCGGAAGCCACCGCCGGCATGCGTTCGACGCTGATCGCCTCGATCGTCGCGCTGCTCGTGATTGCGTGCGTGGCCGCAGCCGTCACCGGCGCCGTGACGGCCGTGTCGTTCCGCCGCCTGTCGCAGATCCGCGACGCGATGCGCGCGATCGGCTCCGGCGACGGCGACCTCACGCAGCGCTTGCCGGCCAACGGCCGCGATGAAGTCGCCCAGATTGCCGTGGCGTTCAACACGTTCGCCGACAAGCTGTGCACCGTCATGCGCGACATCCGCGACACCAGCGAATCGGTGCGCGCCGCGTCCGAGGAAATCGCAGCCGGCAATATCGACCTGTCGCGCCGCACCGAAAGCGCCGCGGCCAGCCTCGAGCAAACTGCCGCGTCGATGGAAGAAATCACCGCCACCGTATCGCAGTCCGCCAACTCGGCTCAGCAGGCCAATGCATCGGTTGGCGCGGCGTCGCGCGTGGCCGAGAGCGGCGGCGTGGTGATCGGCGAAGTGATCGGCACCATGGGCGAGATCGAAAGCGCATCGGTGCGCGTGTCGGACATCATCAACGTGATCGAAGGCATCGCGTTCCAGACCAACATCCTCGCGCTCAATGCCGCAGTCGAAGCTGCTCGCGCCGGCGACCAGGGCCGCGGCTTCGCGGTGGTGGCGGGCGAGGTGCGCGCACTGGCGCAACGCAGCGCGCAGGCCGCCAAGGAAATCAAGACGTTGATTGAAACGACCGTGGGCAGCGTGACCACAGGCTCGAGCCAGGTGCAGCGTGCCGGCGCAACCATGCACGAGATTGTCAGCAACGTGTCGAAGGTGACGAGCATCATCGCCGAAATCACGCAGGCCGCCATCGAGCAGACGCGCGGCATTCACGAAGTGAACAAGGCAGTGACGCAGCTCGACGAGATGGTGCAGCAGAACGCGGCGCTGGTGGAGCAATCCACGGCGGCCGCCGCAGCATTGCAAACGCAGGCGGCAAGCCTGGCGGGGGCGGTGGGGCAGTTCAGGCTCGGTTGAGTTCCCGAGCACTGGCAGCGTGCCGCGCAATATTGCGCCGGCACGCTGCCAGGAATCATGACGCCAGTGTATTGAGCCGGGCGTTGAGGCGCCCGCGCGTAATCGCCGCGATCTGCGCCAGCGCCTCTTCAAGCTCCACCGGTGTGCTGCGATCGACGCGGCGCTCCAGCTGCGCAAAAATCCCTTCACGCGTGTAATGCCGCACGCAGATGATGAATGGGAAACCATGGCGCGCGAGGTACGCGGTGTTCATGCGATCGAGCGTGTCTTCCTGCTGCGTCGTCATCGCGTCCAATCCAGCGCTCTTCTGCTCCGCGTTCGAATCCGCCGTCATCGTGCCTGCGCGGATGTTGGCGCCGGACAGCAACGGGTGCAGGTTCAAGAAATCGCGCTGGCCCTTGTCGTCGAGATTGCGTACCACGTCCATCATCGCCTCATGCAGCGCCGCCACCGATGCAAACGGGCGCTGCGACCAGGCCCCTGCCGCGGCCTGCGGAAAGTGTTCGAACACGCTGCCGAACACG
This sequence comes from Cupriavidus sp. C1SS-2L, assembly GCF_057073735.1. Taxonomy (NCBI): domain Bacteria; kingdom Pseudomonadati; phylum Pseudomonadota; class Betaproteobacteria; order Burkholderiales; family Burkholderiaceae; genus Cupriavidus; species Cupriavidus sp. C1SS-2L. Next base: position 57,171 of record NZ_CP172708.1, on the reverse strand, counting down.
CGCGCAAAGCCCGCCTGGTCCAGCGCGTTGACCGGCGCGAGATCGATTGACTGTGACATGGACTGCTCTCCCGTAAGGCCCGCCGCGTTGGCAAGGCGTGGACGTTGTGGACGTTGTGAACGTCGAATACGGGCCGAGTATAGGAAGCACCCACGGCAGCGGCGAGGCCCGCTGCCCTATAGGTCGCATAACAGAATCCGATATTGCCGCACGCGCTACGTTCGCTGCATGTCGCGCAGATCCCGCAATTCCTGCGAGGCTGCCGTCAGCATGCCGCGCAGCCACATATGCGCAGCCGAGCGGTGGCGCGACGGATGCCAGAGCTGATAGAAGCGCATGAACGGGAATTCGATCGGCGGCCTCAGCACCGCCAGCGGCACGTGTTGTGCGTGATAGTTGGCAAAGTGGCGGCCCGTAGTCAGGATCAGGTCGGTGCCGGGGATCAGACTCGGCGCGAGGTTGAAGTACGGGCAACTCACGCGGTTGTCCCGATGCACGCGCATCGTGCTGAGTCCCGAATCGACGAGCCCGCGCTGGTCGCGTGAATAGGGCGTGGGCACGATATGCGCTGCGCCGAGATAAGCCTGCGGCGTGAACTTGCCGGGCTGGTTGTGCACGCTGTCCGGCGCGACCACGCAGACCACTTCGTCCTCGAGCAATACCGACAGGTGCAGGTGTTCCGGCGGGTTGGGCCAGTTGCCGATGACGATATCCGCGGCGCCTTCCGACAAGGCCTGTTCATAGTCGAACGTTGCGCTCAAGGGTACGGCCGACAACCGTGCATGCGGCGCCGCGCGGCGGAACTCGCGCACCACGTGCGCGAAGAACGGCGGCGCCAGGTAGTCCGGCATCGCCACGGTAAAACTCTGTTCGGTCGTGGCGGGATCGAAGCGGTCGTCCGACACCAGCAGGTTGTCGAGCGCGCTAAGTGCAGCCTGTGCGTTGCGCGCGAGCTGCAATGCGCGCTCGGTCGGCACCATCACATTCTTCTCGCGCGTGAGCAGCGGGTCGTTGAAGATGGCGCGCAGCCGCTTGAGCGCCGAGCTGATCGCCGGCTGCGACTGGTTCAGACGGATGGCCGTGCGCGACACGCTCTGTTCGGCAATCAGGATGCACAACACGCGCAGCAGGTAGGTGTCGAAGGGGTCGTCGGCGCGGATCATGGTGAAGTCCTGAGCGAGGATGGCGGCCGGGCGCAGCGGGCGACGCAATTGCCGCGCCACGGTGTTCGCCAATGCCGACTTTGTAGCGTGTCGCGCACCGCAGGGCAACGCGGTCGAACCCGCATACCGTGGCGGGCCAGTGAATTCGCTGTCCGCTTAACAGTTCAGAAACCGGCGGGCTAGGGTAATCCATAGGTCTGAAACCGGGCTTCTCGAACGCCCGCAAACCCGCGTCCCATAAGGCTTTCCGCCCCATATCGAGGCTGCTATAGAGCCTATACCAGCACTCCCGTTCCGCCTTGTCTGGCCGTTCCTATACTTGCTTCCAACCAAACGGACGGCGGCCGCCGGACCACCTTCGGGGCCCCGGCCGCACGATGCAAACCGACAAGACAGGAGACACCATGTCTATCACGAAACAAGGCGTGCCGATCTTCGCCGGCGCGGCGGACGACGCGGAAGCGAGCGTCTACCGCAAGGTGTCCTGGCGCCTGCTGCCCTTCCTGGGCGTGCTGTGGGTGCTGGCCTGGCTGGACCGCGTGAACATTGGCTTTGCCAAGCTGCAGATGCTCGATGCGCTGCAGTTCAGCGAGGCGGTGTACGGGCTCGGCGCCGGCATCTTCTTCATCGGCTACTTCCTGTTCGAAGTGCCGTCGAACATGCTGCTGCAGAAGATCGGCGCGAAGAAAACCATCATGCGCATCACCATCTGCTGGGGCGTGATCTGCATGCTGCAGACCTTCGTCACCACGCCCACGCAGTTCTACATCCTGCGCTTCCTGCTTGGCGCGTTCGAAGCGGGCTTTTATCCGGGCGTGATCCTGTACCTGACGTACTGGTACCCGTCAGAGCGGCGCGCCCGGGCGTTCGGCACGTTCATGTCGGCGTCCGCCATCGCCGGCGTGCTCGGCGGCCCGCTGGCCGGCTGGATCATGACGTCGATGAGCGGCGTGCATGGCATGCACGGCTGGCAGTGGCTGTTCGTCATCGAAGGCGTCCCGTCCGTGCTGGCCGGCGTGTTCGCATGGTTCTACATGACCGACAAGCCGGAGCAAGCGCAATGGCTGACCGACGGCGAGAAGCGCGTGGTGCACGACGCGCTCAAGCGCGACAACGCCGCCATGGGCGAGCGCGGCCACGACTGGCGCAGCGTCTTCACCACCCCCAAGGTGTGGCTGCTGATCGCGATCTACTTCTGCCTGCTGTGCGCGAATTCCACGCTGACGTTCTGGATCCCGACCATCATCAAGGACGTCGGCTTCACCACGCCGATGGCCGTTGGCTGGATCGCAGCAGTGGCCTACCTGTGCGGCGCTATCGGCATGATCGCCAACGGTGCGCACTCGGACCGCCGCAATGAAGTGCGCTGGCATTTCAGCGGCGCGGCGCTGACCGGCGGCGTAACGATGGCCTTGCTTGCCGTGCTGCTTGGCATGAATGCGCTGTCGCCCGTGATCGCCCTGCTCGCCATGACCGCTGCACTGGTCGGCACCATGAGCGCGATCCCCGTGTTCTGGCAGTTGCCCAACCGGTACCTGGCGGGCAGCGCCGCGGCGGTAGGCGTGGCGCTCATCAACTCGGTCTCCAACCTCGCCGGCTTCGGTGCTCCGTACGTGATGGGGCTGATCAAGACATCGACCGGCAAGGTCAACACCGGCCTGTACCTGGTGGCCGTCATCGAAATCCTGGCTGCGGTGCTGGTCGTGGTCGGCATCCGCCAACTCCGCAACAAGCGCGAGGCCTGATATGCGCAACGACCAAGATCCGGATTTCGACGCCAGCCGCCGCCGCTTCGCATTGCAATCGCTCACGCTGGGTGGTGGCACCCTGCTCGCCGGCAGCGCGCTGGCAGAGACCGCGCCCAACCAGACCACAGGCCCTGTGCAGCAAGGCGGCCTGAGCCCGCGCCTGACCATGCATGCGCTCGACACCTGGCACGGCACACCTGCCGCCGGCATGCGCGTGGAGATGTATCGCATCGAGAACGGCCAGCCACGCCACATGCAGACGGTCACGCTCGCTGCCAATGGCCGCAGCGAACCGCCGCTGCTGATTGGCGACGCCTATCGCACCGGCACCTACGAACTGCTGCTGCACGTCGATGAGTACTTCGCCGCGCGCAAGGCCAATCTGCCGCAGCCGCTGTTCCTGTCGAAGATCCCGCTGCGGTTCCGCGTGACCGACGCCAGCCAGCGCATCCACCTGCCCGTGCTGTTCGGGCCGTGGAGCTACAACTACTACCGCGGCAGCTGATGCCGCCGGCTTGCTGACAAGGAGACCGATCATGGCAGGCATCAGCACCCACGTACTCGACGTATCGCTCGGCAAGCCCGTTTCGGGCATGCAGATCGAACTGTTCGACATGGGCACGCAACCCCCGAAGCTCATCGCCCGCGCGCGCACCAACAGCGACGGACGCACCGATACGCCGATGTTGCCCGCCACGCAGGCGCGCACCGGCGACTTCGAGCTGCGCTTCTGGGTCGCGGACTACTTCAAGACACCCGACGTGTTCGCGGACATCGTGCCCGTGCGCTTCACCATTGCTGAGGCGGCACAGCACTACCACGTGCCGCTGCTGTGCTCGCCGTGGAGCTTCGGCACGTATCGCGGCAGCTGATTCTTTCGTGGTACTTGGGTGCGCATCGTGCGCCCGGGCGGCCCAGCGAGGCCGCCCGTTTTTGTTTGTGGCACCTCATTCATATCAGCGTCATGGTCACTGCAAGGCACGCCCATATCGCCCGCTACACTTGCGCAGTCCAATGAGACGGTTTGATGCAGTCTGCCGGTCAACTGCAGTCTTCCGGCAGCGTTTCGGAGCCATGGGAACGGCCCGCCAATCGCGCGGCCTGCGCCTATCCCGCATAACCACAACGGTGACAATCAAGATGAAGACACGCATTGCGTTTGCAGCATTGGGCACACTGTTCTGCACGACACTTGCCAGCGCCGCAGAAGCTCCGCACTGGACCTACCAGGGCAAGACCGGCGCAAGCCACTGGGCCGGCCTTGAATCCGACTACGCCGTTTGCGGCACCGGACAACGCCAGTCGCCGATCAACATCGAAACGCGCAAGGTGACCGGCACCACGGCGCAACCGGTTAGCCTGGCCTATGCGCCGGCCAGCGCCGAAGTGATCAACAACGGCCACACCATCCAGGTCGAGCCGGCCAACGGCGGCGCGCTCACCATCGATGGCGTCGAGTACAAGCTCGCGCAGTTCCACTTCCACACGCCGAGCGAAGAGAGAATCGACGGCAAGTCCTATCCGTTGGTAGCGCACCTCGTGCACAAGAGCGCCGACGGCAAGCTTGCGGTGATCGCCGTGCTGTTCCGCACGGGCAAGACCAATGCCGCCTTGCAACCGGTGTTCGCGGCGCTGCCGGGCAAGGCAGGTGCCAAGCATGCGGTCGATGGCACGATCGACGTCGGCGCGCTGCTGCCCGCCAACCGCGACAACTACACGTTCATCGGCTCGCTGACCACGCCGCCTTGCAGCGAAGATGTCCGATGGGTCGTGATGAAGACGCCCGTGTCGATCTCGCAGAAGCAGCTTGCGGCGTTCAGGAAGCTGTACAGCATGAATGCGCGGCCGGTGCAGGCTGTGAATGGGCGGGAGATTCAGGCCGGGAAGTAGCCTCTGCGGTGGAGGCGGCGGGCGACGGCCCGCCGATTCTCCGCAAAACTATATCGTTGATCTATTTTCGCTGCGCGGGATACACGAAACTATATTTATCCCATCGATAAGTCAGCCCCTATACCGCGTCCGGCAGCAGGATCAGGACTCCGCCTTCTTCACCGGATACTTCTTCGCATTCATCTCCATCTTCGCTCGCACCGCCGCATCGAGGTCCACACCCAGCGCCGTCACGAGCTGTGTCAGGTAGATGGTGATATCCGCAAGCTCCTGCTCCACATGCTCGCGCTCATCGGTCGCCATGATGCCGCGCGACTGCTCCTCGGTCTGCCATTGGAAGATTTCCACAAGTTCGGCCACTTCCACGCTGAGCGCCATGGCCAGATTCTTGGGGCTGTGATATTTGCCCCAGCCGCGCGCCTCGCCGAAATCGATGGCGGCTTGCTGGAGGTCTTTGAGATCGATGAGAGGCATGGCTGACAAGCTGGGAAATGCGCAGAGGATGCGCGCAAAGGATGTATTGAACCACGCCCGCGCGCCCTGCCCCTCGCACGTCCGCCGCCGCAAAGCGTTAGGCTATCGAATGTGAACCACGCTGCAGGCGGAGGCTTCCATGCGCGTCACACCCGGCATGGCTTTTTTCACGCTCGCGGGCACCCTTGCCTACCTGGCGTTGCCGATTCTCGGCTGGGGCGGCATCGGCCCCTTCTTCGCGCATCCGGCGCGCACGGCGCTGGCCGTAGTGACGATGGCGCTGGCCGTCGCCGCCATCTTCTCGGGCGGCAATATCAGCAGCGGGGAACGCGAAGACCGTGGCAACCGCTGGGTTCTGGCCGCATTCGGCGTACTCGGCCTGCTCTCCGGCTTTGTACCAGCCTGGAATGACCGTATCGACTTCTGGACCCTCGACGGCGATGCCATGCGCTGGTTCGGCGTGTTCGTGTATGCGGCCGGCGGCGTGCTGCGGCTGGTGCCCGTTTTCATCCTGGGCAGGCGTTTCAGCGGGCTGGTGGCGATCCAGCCAGGACACACGCTGGTGACAACCGGTCTCTATGGCGTGATCCGCCATCCCAGTTATCTCGGCCTTGTAGTCAGCTCGCTGGGATGGGTACTCGGATTCCGTTCTGGCGTGGGCATCGTTCTGACGATGCTGATGATCCCGCCGCTCGTGGCACGCATCCACGCAGAGGAAGCGTTACTGCGTTCGCAGTTCGGCGCCGAATATGAAGCGTATCGTGCGAAGACGTGGAAAATGCTGCCCGGGGTGTATTGATTCCGGGCCCAGACTATGCACTCCATTGCAGCACATCGTAATACGTCGGTCATGTCCTATTTTCGTTTGCGGCCTATCAACACCCAACTTAAGCAGGGGTCTCGACAACGCTGCCAGAGGCCTGTGATAGCCTGCGCAAAAAACCAAGCGCTCAAAAAATCGGAATAAGAGGCGGGCATCCAACGGAATGCCACGCTCGGGGGACGAGGGCATCTTGCGAGTCGATCATCTTATCGGGGACCTTTACGAGTCCGCGGCTCAGCGCGACGGTTTTCTCGAGGTATTTCAAACTGTCGCCGAAGCGTTGGGAGCCAATGTCTTCCATATGTTCAGCTGGGATTCCGTGCGTAATGCACCGCAACTCTCCATCTATACGCCCGATGTCAGATGGGACGAGGTGATCGAGCGCTACGACCAGTATTACGGGGCCTTGGATCCGCGACGCCGGTTTGTCGAACAGGCAAACGTTGGCCAGCTCGTCTTTTGCGATGAGCACCTGACGGAACGGGACATCGCGCGCAGCGAGTTCTTTCAGGATTATCAGATTCCCTCCGGCGTGCGCTACCTGATGGGTGCGCGCCTGGCCCGCCCAGACAGCAACGATATTCTGCTGGGCATGCTCCGTGCACCGGACCGGCCGCCCTATACCGCCGAAGAGCGTGCTGCTGCAAACAGTATGGTCGGCCACATGCAGCGCTCGATCAATCTATGGCAGGACACGCGCATCCTGCATCGCGACGCCGCGCTCGGCACCGAACTGATGGAACAGCTCGGCCTTGCGGTTTTCGCGCTGGACCGGCATTCGCGCGTTGTCTTTACCAATGTGGCAGCGGAGCGCATGCTGCGCCAGACCCTCTGCGTGAGACTGCGGCACGGCCGCCTGGCCGCTGTGCACGCCGATCAGGATGCCACGCTGCAGAAGACGATCGGGCACGTCGCAAAGACACGCCAGGGTGTCAGCCTGGCGCTGCGACCCGCAACGGGCGCGCCCCCAGACACGTTCCTCAACGTCACTTTCGTCCCAGGCCAGGAAGCGCGTGCGGTATTTGGCGATGCAACGATTCTCGTCACCGCCAGGCAGCGCGGATCGGAGCCACTGGTGACCGCCAGACAACTGCAGCAGGCCTTCGGCTTGTCGACAGCGGAGGCCGCCGTTGCCGAAGAGCTGATCGCCGGCAAGGCGCCTGACGAATACGCAGCTACGGCAGGCGTCTCGGTCAACACCGTTCGCACACAGCTTCGCGCCATCTACGACAAGACCAGCACGCGTTCCAAGACCGAGGCAGTCAGCACGATGCTGTGGCTACTGTCGCAGCGGTCGCCTGATCGATAGACGACTCGCAATGCGCCACCATCGTCCGGTGCCGATCAGCCTTTCCCGCCCCCGCGATGCTTCAGCATCGTCAGCAGCGCATTGGCAGCGGCATCCGACGACGCCGGATTCTGACCGGTGATCAGCAATCCATCCGTCACCACATACGGCTGCCAGTCGCCGGCCTTGGAGTAATTCGCGCCGTTCGCCTTCAGCATGTCTTCGACGAGGAACGGAACCACTTCAGTCAGGCCGACGGCCTCCTCCTCGCTGTTCGTGAATCCCGTAACGTTCTTGCCCTTGACCAGTGGGCTGCCGTCCTGCGCTTTCACGTGGCGCAGTACGCCCGGCGCATGGCATACCAATGCAACCGGCTTGCCACTGGCAAACGTCGCTTCGATCAGCGCTTTGGAGTCCGCGTTCTCCGCCAGATCCCACATTGGACCGTGGCCACCGGGATAGAACACGGCGTCGTAGTCGCCTGCCGATACTTCGGAGAGTTTCTGCGTCGATGACAAGGCGGCTTTCGCGTCGGCATCATCTTCGAAGCGCCGCGTCGCGGGTGTCTGGAACGAGGGGTCGTTGCTCTTGGGATCGAGTGGCGGTTGGCCGCCTTTCACGGATGCCAGCGTGACATTGACGCCGGCATCTTTCAGCACATAGTACGGCGCGGCGAGTTCTTCGAGCCAGAAGCCGGTTTTCTCGCCGGTGTTGCCGAGTTGGTCGTGTGAGGTGAGGACGATCAGGACTTTCATGGCGGGTCTCCTGAGAGCGTGGGCGGTATGAGTAAGCATGGTGCATGACACCTGCAAAATCAAAGAACAACGCCGCCCGCAGGCGGCGTTTGCGACGCTCGTTGCAGGCTAGCGAATTGGCGTCAGCAATGCGGGTGCCCCAAAGCCCGCCAACCTGGCATTGCTTCGATCAAAGAACCCATCCCAGAATGTCCGAAGCGCCTCAACGCTCTGCGGCGAACGATATGAGGCCGCCGCGTTCCGCGCGCTCTTCGGTTCCGGAACGATGCCCGCGCCCATCACATAGATGGACGCGCCACCAAAATCCGCCCGGAGATTTGCTTTCTCGACCTTGCGCAGTTCTTGCGTGGGATCGATCTGCCGCATGCGTTCCTGGCTATAGAAGCTGGAGATCGACGAGTTTTCCAGCATGTCCGAGACGATCAGCACCGTCTTCTGCTGCGCCGCCACGTCCCGCACTACCTGCGATACCGCGGCAACGCTTGCCAGGACATCGGATCGCGCCAACGCTTCACTGGTACCTTGCAGCGCTTCCCGCACTGACTCAGCCACCAGCCTCGTACCGTATGCGTATTGCGACTTCAGGCATGCGTCAAAGCTCTTCAGCGTTTTGACCGCGGTGGCGTCGCGGATGGACTGGTCCGTCAACGGCATCTCCAGCATCCCTGCCGTCAACTGCTGCAGATAGCGCCCTTGCGCATACGCCGAGAAGCTGTAGACGCGGAACGTCGTGCCCGGACGCAGCAGGCTCTGGAGATGCCTGCCCAGTTCCGCAGCCAGCTTGTCGTCCAGGACCGTGGTCTGGTCGATCATCACGAACACCGCGCGCTCCACGGCTGCCGGCCTGGCGAGTTGGTTGGCGGCGTAGCAACTCGGCATGTCTTGTGCGGCGAATGCGGACCCGCAAAGCATGGCGGCCGCAACCGCAACCGCAAGCCACGCGACGCACCGCCTGCCGAGGCCGGCGGCACGTGAGCCAGCCAAATCAGAGCAGGGCTTCAAGGCGTGCACGTTCGGCCTCCTTGTTGCGTTCTTCTTCGTCCTTGCGGACCTGCTCCTGCGCTGCCTTGCGTTCGGCAAGACGTGCGGTGACTTCATTGCGGACACTGTCCGGCAAGTCCTGCAGCAGCGCCACGGCATCCGCCTTGCGGCCTTCGGCTGTCATGGCGTCGATACGCGCAAGCACGCTGGCCGCATCCATCGCGGGCTGGCTCTGCGCAGCAGGAGCGACGTCCGCCTGCGGCGCGTTGCGGGCTGCCGCCACGCGCGTGCGCGACTCACGCGATTCCATCAGGTAGTCGTCAAACGTGTGTTCCAGCCGGAGCCCGTCGTTGGCGCGACGCTCGCTCATCTTCTGCTGCAGCGTCTGCAGCTTCGATTGCGCCACCTGCATCAGCGGCGTAAAGAACGCCAGGTAGTCGTCATAGGTGGAGAAGCCGCGCGTACCGCGATAGGCGGCCTTGCTTTCCTTTCCTGCAAATCCCCATTTGTATCCGCCGGCAATGCCGACCAGCTGCGTAATCGCAAAGATGAACGCGAGCATCAGGAACGCGGCAAGACCTTCGTCGGTATAAGCAGAGCGACCATCGGACTTAGCCTTGTCATCAGCCTTCTGCTGCTCCTGCATCAGCTCCGCAGGCAATGCCTGCCCAAGCTTGTCGAACGGATTGCCAGCGCTCGGCCCTTCCACAACCAGCGCGGTCTGCGCCGTACGCTCGGCCTCCAGATGCTTGACCCGCATCACAGTTGAGAGGACCGATACAAACACGATAATCACCACTGCCACACCAACCATGAAGTAGCTGCGGCTGGTGCCGACGCGGTTCACGCATTGCTTGTACTCCGGCTCGGCGTCATCCTTGTTCTGCGGGTCGTTCAGCTTGACGTTGTGGCTGGCAAATTTTCCGGGCTGGCCTTCTCCACGCCACTCCGAGTCCGCCTTGGCGATCAGGTTGCTACGATAGAGCTGATGGCCAGCGCTATGCATCACGAACACGAAGATGACGCATAGCACGAATACGATGGCCCACATCAGCAACTGTCGTGCGTTCTCGCTGCCGCCTTCTCCCGCCATCCATGTGCCGAGCATGTACGAGAAGCCAAGGCCTTCCGCCAGCACCAGCACGCACAGCAGCCCCATCATCCAGCCCGGCGTCGGGGAACGACCCAGATCGTGTGCCTTGGAGAGATAGTTCAGGCGCTTGTTGAACTCGTCCTCGGTGGTGAAGTGAATGAACTGCTTGTAGTCGTCGCACAGCGTACGTTCCGACAACGTCCAGGACTTGTCCTTGGCATAGCGCGTGGTATCGCGCGAGAGCCGCGCGATCTTGCCGATCAGCGGCAAGCCGTACCACAGGTTCATCAATGCGAAGTCGATCCGAAACTTGTTGCCGAGATACACAATCAGCAACACAGCAAGTGCGAGCGCCGAGTTCAGCGCCGCAAGGTTATCGTTGATCCAGTGACTCATCGTCTTTTTTCTTGGTTGTTGTTGATCAGGTCTTGCCGCCGCCGGCCATGCGCGGGTTGAATGCGGCGGAGTAGCCGTTGCCGTCCTTGTCGTAGCGCAGCCACGAGCCCTGCGCGTGGTCAGGTGACGCGTGGGGAATCACGATGTCCAGGCATTGCAGCGGCGCCTTGTTGACGAAGACGCGATAGAGCAGGCCCTTGTCGCCACGGTAGGTATTCACCTGGGCTTCGGTGCGCAAGTCGGCGATCTGCTTTGAATCGTGGTAGTCGCGATAGACGAGCACTTCCGGGCGGCGCGCCGGCGCACCGCCGTCACGCAATACCGCCACACCCTTGAGTGCGACCAGATGGCCATTGACGGTATCGGTCCAGATCGTGTTGTACAAGCCGGGCATGTAGTCAGCAGTGCGATAGGCCTTGTCATCGCTCAGCGCCTTCACGGCTCGTGATTCGCGCGGCCGGTCCTGGTCGCAACGGGCCAGCGGGGTATCCGCGACGGCCGATGAAATCAATGAAAGGCCACCAGAGCGATCCAGCTTGCCGAGGTCCGGCATCATTGCACTGCGACCGGAGGGCGTACCGCCGAAATCGATCGACGGTGCGCGCACGGTCCGCGTCGACGTCTCGACATTTGGCTTCGACGTTGTCGCCGGCGCCGGGGAAGCGGTGGCAACTGGCCTTTCGCCAGCCGGAGCCTTTGCCACATCGCCGCCTGACTCGTTCTGGCGCGAATTGGCGGAAGCGGTACGCACAGGAGATTGCGCCTTTGCCTGCCCGCTGGCGCGAGCACTTGATGCCGACTTCGCACGCGGAGCGCTCACCGCGATATTGTCTCTGCCGGACTGCGACGGATCGCTTGCCGATTCGCGGTAGAACGCCACATTGGGCCTGCGCGCCGCGAGATATTTGGCAAACGCAGCCTCGTCGGTGACGTCGACGATCTCGACGCGGCGATTCTTCGCACGCCCTGCCTCGTCACGATTGTCTGCCAGCGGCATGGTTTCCCCCGCACCCTGGTAGTACAACTGCGACTCGGCGACGCCCGCATCGCGGAACAATGCCGCAACGGCACGCGCACGCTGCTCGGACAGGTCGGCGTTGAGCCGAGAACTGCCGGTGTCGTCGGTATGACCGATCAGCAGAATACGTCGCGACTTCAACCCCTCAACGGCCTGCCGGTCTTGCGGAGTGGACTGCGGACCGAGTTGCCTGGACTGGACCGGATAGGCGTATTGCTGTGCAATTTCGGTGAATGCTACCCGGGCCTCCGGCGTCAATACGCTGGACCCGGACGCAAACTGGCCATTGGCGCCGGCACCGGAATCCCGTACCGAAGCGGACAGGCCGATGCCGCCTTGTTCGCTTGCGCGATTGGCAGGCTCCATCGCACTGCCGTCCGCCGCAATGTCCACCATCGTGACATCCAGCCCGTGCTTCTTCGCAATGCGCGACAGCTCGCAACGGCGGCGATCCATATCCGCACCGATCAGTCCGCCAAGCGCGGCACCCACACCGGCTCCAAGCAGCGTTCCAACCTTCTTGTTGCTCGACACCACGTTGCCCAGCACAGCGCCCGCGATAGCGCCTGCGGTGATCCCGATATTGCGGGCGTTGTTAGAGCAAGGGTCGTCGCTGGCGAAGGTTTCCTTCAGGTAGCCGCCCGGTGCGGTTGCGCATCCGGTCACCATCGAGCAGGCAACCGCCAGGCTTGTCCATCGCCAGGTGGTGCGTGTGTTCGCCCTTGCTGTCGTTCGTGTCGAGCGGCTTGAGCCGCTCACCGTTGTCTTGTTTTCGTTATGCATCGACCTTTGTTTTCTGAAACGCCTTGCCACCTCCCGCCACGGGCGCAACGTTGCGCCACGTCAGTATCGGCATCCATCGTGAAAACTTGATCACGCGGCTCCGTCTGCCATCGAGGCGGTGCGCGATCAGGGAACGTGGTCAAGGCAGCGACCCGCGCGTCGATGGTAGTGGCCGATCATGCACATGCCAACCCTCCGAAGGCCATGCTTCAGTGGGGTTGGAACGAACCTGCCGCTACGCGGGTTGCGCCCGGATCGTTTGCTATGCTCACCCTCCGCACGCATTTGCCGCTGTCCGCGAGAGACAGGCCCGGGTGCTCCCCGGCTCGATGCACCGGCACGACCACGCCAGAAAACTCCGATGTCATTCACCATGCAAGAAGCAAACAGACCCACTTCACCGCGCGGCAGACTGGTCGTTTGGAAGCGTGCAGTCCTCGCCTTGACCGGCTCCATACTTCTTGGAGACGCCGTCGGGTTGATGAGCATCGGATTGTTCAACTTCGGCATCGTGCTACCGGGCAGCATCGGCCTTGCATTCCTGCTGCTCGCGTTGTGTTGGCATCGCGTCGCATGCTGGCGTTTGGCCAATCCACGCAGACAGTTGCTATGGCGTGCGCTCTGGACAGCGTTCGCCGTGTGGCTCGTGACGGTAGGTGTCTTCTTCCACGGCATTCGCAGCGGCCTGAGCGTGTCCGTGCCGACAGGCGTGCCGATCCAGGCCATCATCGTTCTTGGGTCCGGTACGCCTGATTGCCACGCGTCGCCGGCGTTGACTGCACGACTGGAGCAAGGCCTGATACAAGCCCGGCGATTGCCGGCGGCGAAAGTCGTAGTCAGCGGCGGACCGGACTTCGGCCGGCACTGCACCGAGGCGGACATCATGGCTGACTACCTCGTCGCGCGTGGCGTGGCGGCTGACCGGCTGATTCGGGAGGGCCGCAGCACCAGCACCGAGGAGAACCTTGTCTTCAGCCGACAGCTGCTGGAGGCGCAGAACGTCGATGCCGACGGACCGATCGTCGTGGTCACCAGCGATTTCCACGTGCGGCGCGCCGTAGGCATCGCACGCAAGGCCGGTTTCAGCCAGATCTTCGGCGTAGGCGCCGCGACGCCTTTGTACCTGCGCTTCAATGCGTGGCTGCGCGAATACTTTGCCTCCATCAGCAGCTGGATCTTGCGAGAGTATTAAGGCTTGGCGACAGGAGAGCCGTCTTCGGCCTCCTGCTCCACCAAGATAGAGCCCTCACCGCGCGCCCGCGCGCCTCGCCGTCAGCCCCAGAGTTTGACGGCGATCAACCCCCCCTAGTCCTGCCTCCAACGCTGGCATCAAACGCGAGGCGTTTGGCATGCAAAGACAAGTCCTGCCCTGTCGCGAACAGTAATTTTGTTCCGACGCCCATGCGTTGATTGATCCCAATCCACACGGCAGGAGACAAAGCGTGAACAAAACCAGCATTTCCCATCGCCTTGCAAGGCGCCGCTTCCCGCAGTCGTCGGGTTCGGCAGCTCCGGCAAGCCCGGCTTTCCTCATGAACGGACCGGAGGCCTGAGATGCGCGTAGAGCCACTGACCGCCAGCATTGGCGCCGAACTCGTTGGCCTGAACCTGGCCGATGCCATCCATGACGACGACCTGTTCGCCGAGATCCGCGCCGCGCTGCTGCAGCACAAGGTACTGTTTCTGCGCGACCAGGACATCTCCCGCGCCGAGCATGTCGCGTTTGCCGAACGGTTCGGCCAGCTAGAGGACCACCCGGTCGCGGGCAGCCATCCGCAATATCCGGGCCTGGTGCAGATCTACAAACAGCCCGACCAGCCGATGGACCGCTACGAGAACGCGTGGCACACCGACGCGACCTGGCGCGAAGCACCGCCCATGGGTTGCGTGCTGCGCTGCGTGGAAGGCCCCGCGGTCGGCGCCGACACCATGTGGGCGAACATGGTGCTCGCCTACGAGAACTTGCCCGCGCATGTGAAGACGGAGATTGCCGGCCTGCGTGCCCGCCACAGCATCGAGGCAAGCTTCGGCGCCGCCATGCCGATTGAAAAGCGCCTCGCGTTGAAGGAGCAGTATCCGGACCCGGAACATCCGGTGGTGCGCATCCATCCCGAGACCGGTGAGAAGGTCCTCTTCGTCAACGCCTTCACAACGCACTTCACCAACTTCCACACCGCGGCACACGTGCGTTATGGCCAGGACTACAACCCCGGCGGCGCTGACTTGCTGCGTTACCTCGTATCGCAGGCGTTCATCCCCGAATATCAGGTCCGCTGGCGCTGGAAGCCCAACAGCATGGCGATCTGGGACAACCGCAGCACGCAGCACTACGCGGTGATGGACTACGCGCCATGCCATCGCAAGATGGAGCGCGCCGCCATCATCGGCGACAAGCCCTTTGGCATTGGCGAGCGCGACATCAAGGCCCGCACACCCGAAACCGCATTGGCCTGAACCATTTAGCCCAGGAGACAGACATGGATTTCATCGACGGCTCGCTGTTCCCCGAGAACCAGCAGAAGCTAGTTATTACCGCCGCGCCTTACGGCCCGGAATGGATGCCCGCCGATTTTCCGGAAGATATCCCGGTATCGATGGAGGCACAGATCCAGAAGGCGGTGGATTGCTACAACGCCGGCGCCACCGTGCTGCACGTGCATGTGCGTGAAGCGGACGGCAAGGGCTCCAAGCGCTTGTCCAAGTTCAATGAACTGCTGGCCGGCATCCGTGCCCGCGTGCCCGACATGATCCTGCAGGTTGGCGGCTCGATCTCGTTTGCGCCCGAGAGCGAAGGCGACGTTGCCAAGTGGCTGTCGGACGATACACGCCACATGCTCGCCGAGCTGAAGCCAACGCCGGACCAGGTGACGATTGCCATCAACACCAACCAGATGAACGTGGTCGAGCAGATGTGCCCGGCGGACGTTGCCGGCACCTCGCTGGCCGAGCCGGCGAATTATCGCGCGTATCGCGAGATGACCATTCCCGCCGGGCCGGAGTGGGTGGAGGAACACATCCGCCGCCTGAGCAGCAATGGCATTCAGACGCACTTCCAGCTCGCCACCATCGCGCAGCTCGAAACGGTGGAGCGCATGATGCGAAGAGGCACCTGCAATGTGCCGCTGATCCTGACGTGGGTGGCCATCGGCGGCGGCTTTGAAGCGCCAAACCTCTACAACCTGGCGAACTTCGTGCGTGCCTGTCCGAACGGCTCGGTGCTGACGCTGGAAACCTCCATGCTCAACGTGCTGCCGCTGAACATGATGGCGATCTCCCTGGGCCTGCATGTGCGCTGCGGCATCGAGGACAACATCTGGACTCAGCGCCGCGACCGGAAGATGGGCACCGTCGAGCAGATCGAGCAGCTCGTGCGCATGTCACGCGAGTTTGGCCGCGACATCGCCAACGGCAAGGAAGCGCGCGAGATCTACAAGATCGGCACGTTCTATGACAGCGCGGATGAGACGCTGGCCGAGAACGGATTCGCTGCAAACCGCAAGCCCGGTCAGGTTGGCTTCACGCGCCACGGCGCACGCCGATAATCGCTCGCCACCACTGGCACCATGCCGGCAAAATGCCGGCACTTTCAGGCGCGCCCGCTGTACCGCTCCGCAATCCGGAGACAACAGGTACAGCGGGCACTGTTTTATCCGCCCCACACCCACCGCTTCCTCCGACGCCCCAATATTTGCACCTTGATCTGCGTCAACAGTGGCGACGGACGGCGCCACTATTCTGGCGAGCGCTGTCGGGCAAGGTGAACAACAACAAGGACACACGGGTTAGGGAGCGACATGCCGCATCACACCTTGGATATCGAGATCGAACGTCTGGTATCGACATCGACGCTGGAGTGCGCGCCGCTGACGCCGGTCGGCGAGGTCGTTGCCCGGATGGCGGAGCGCCGCTGCAGCTCGATCGTGGTGATGGACCAAGGGCGGGCGGTCGGCATTTGGACCGAACGCGACGCGTTGGCACTCGGCGAAGCTTCCGATGCGCTGACCAGGCCCATCAGCGCGCTGATGAGCCACCCCGTATTGTCGCTGCCCGGGTCCACGCGCCTCGGCGATGCGGTCGTGCACTTCAAGAACCAGGGCATCCGCCATTGTCTCGTCGTCGACGACGCTGATCGCCCGCTCGGCATGCTGACGCAGACCGATCTCGTCATGAGCCACGGCGCGGAGTTCTTCCTGCGCACCAAGGCGATCGACTCGGTCAAGTTGCCTCAGCCCGTCATGATCGCGCCGACGACCAGGCTATTCGACGCCATGCATTCCATGCGTGCCGGCGGCCTGAGCGCCATCGTCATTCGCTACGCGGGCGATGAGTACGGCATCCTGACCGAACGCGATATCGTCCGGCTGGCCGCCGCCAATGCGCTAGGCGACACCGTTGCATTCCATGCGACACGTCCACTGCGTTCGCTGACCCGATCCCAAAGCCTCTACGCCGCGCGGCAGGTGCTGGTTGAAAACCGCATCCGCCATGTCGGCGTGCTCGACGATGTGGGCGGGTTGGTCGGGCTGCTGAGCCTGGCCGACATCCTCAGCAATATCGAATACGAGTACGTGCACGAACTGCAAATCGCGCTGCGCGAGCGCGATGAGGCACTGCTCGAATCCGCCTATCACCTGAAGCTGGCCGACCGAGTGTTCCAGGCCACGCTCGACGGCGTCATGGTGACGGACCTGAACGGCGTGATCGAACGCGTGAATCCGGCCTTCACGCATCTGACCGGCTATGCGCAGGCCGAGGCCATCGGCCGCACGCCCAAGATGCTGAGCTCCGGCAAGCAAAGCGCCGCGTTCTACCAGTCGCTGTGGCGACAACTGCGCGAGAACGGCAGTTGGAAGGGCGAAATCTGGAACCGCCGCAAGAACGGCGAACTCTATCTGGAATACCTGTCGATCTCCGGCATCTACGGCCAGCACGGGCGCTGCACGCACTACGCCGCGATTTTTTCGGACATCACGCAGCGCCGGATGGACGAAGAGCGCTTGAACCATCTGGCCATGCACGACGCCCTGACGTCGCTGCCAAACCGAACCCTGTTCAGTGAGCGCCTGAAGCAAGCCATCGCCCGCGCCAAGCGTGCCGCACGACGCGTAGCGGTGATGTTCATCGACCTGGACCGCTTCAAGCTGATCAACGACACCATGGGACACGGCGTCGGCGACGAGGCGCTCAAAGTCATTGCCCGGCGGCTCAAAGAAGCTATTCGCGAAAGCGATACCGTGGCGCGCCTGGGCGGCGACGAATTCACGGTGATTATCGAAGATGTCGAAGACATCCGGCACGTCGCGCAGATTGCGCAGGCATTGCTGAACGTGGTCGGTCAACCGATCGATGCGCACGGCCGCACCGTATTCGTAACGCCGAGCATCGGCATCAGCATCTACCCCGACGACGGCATCGATCGCAAGCAGCTGCTGATGCAGGCCGACCGCGCCATGTACGAGGCCAAGGAAGAAGGCAAAAACAACTTCCGCTTCTTCGCCACGCAGATGACATCGTCGTCGATGGAGCGGATCACGCTGGAAAGCGAGCTGCGCAACGCGTTGGCTGCAGGGGAATTTCGCCTGCACTACCAGCCGGTCTTCGATTTGCGCAGCGGGGACATCGTCAGCGTGGAAGCGCTGCTGCGCTGGCAGCATCCGACACGCGGGCTGCTGGCGCCGGGCGCGTTCATCACCACGGCCGAGGAATCCGCACTGATCGTGCCGATCGGCGCGTGGGTCCTGCGCGAAGCCTGCAGGCAGGCGCGCATCTGGATGGATGAGGGCTTCGAATTCGGCCGGATCGCCGTCAACCTCTCCGCCCGGCAATGCCGTCACGCGCAGTTCCTGCATGACCTGACCACCATCCTCAGCGATGCCGGCGTGCCGCCGTCGCGGCTGCTGCTCGAACTGGTCGAAAGCATGGCCATGACCGGCAATGGCGTGACTGAATCGCTGCTGGACGAACTGGCGCAGCGTGGCGTGAGCCTTGCCATCGATGATTTCGGTACGGGCTATTCCTCGTTCATCTATCTGCAGACCTTGCCTGTGGATATGTTGAAGGTGGATCGGTCGTTTCTCGCCGCGATCGATGGACGCCGCCGGGATGGAACGATCCTGCGCGCAATGGTGGCGATGGCGCATTCGCTTGGGCTGACGGTGGTGGCTGAAGGCGTGGAACAGGCGGAGCAGGTGCAGTTCCTGCGTGAGATCGGGTGTGATCGGGGGCAGGGGTTTTTCCTGGCGCGGCCGGTGGCGGCTGAGCAGTTGCGGCGGGTGGGGATTGGGGTGGGAGAGATTCGTTGATGGCTTGGCTGCCGCCCCCTACGATCATCCCTGCTGTCCGCTGAGCCGCGCAATGCTGGAAGCTCATCGCGTCTGGCTCGTGACGGCGCCTACTTGCTTGCCAACCATGAAGATTCGCTCCGGCATCTGCAAGTCCCGTAGCTCCAGCATCTCCAGCGGACCCGTACCGACATCGGCGCGCATCTGATAGCGGATCGGATAGACCATGCCTGATGGCGCCGGCACTTTGGCATCGCGAGGCGTGAGGCTGGCCGCATTGTCGGGGCGTAATGGCTCCCTGGCTTCGGGCTCGCTATCGTTCACTGCCGCTCGTGCTGCGTCGGCATCGGGAACGGCTTGCCAGGTGAGTTGGAACGTAGCACTGTCCAGCGGCACAATGCGGGCCCGCTCCAGCATGCGCACCAGACCCCAGCGGCCGCCGAACTCGTAGTTCGCGCTCGTGCCCGCGGTTTCCGTTTGCCATTGCAGGATGGTGCGGGGCGCCTGAAGGTTATCCACAGGCCACGTCATGGTCTGCCAGCTCTCGCGCTGGTTGAAGTAATGCAGCTTCTGGTTGTCGATGGTGAGCAGAGTATCGGTCAGGCCGGGTGTCGGGATCGGCTTGAGCTCGAAGCGGTATCGCGCATCGCCCTGTGCCAGCATGTGAGCGCCGATGCGCTGCAGCGTGGCGATGGTCTTGAGAAACGCCGGGTCGAATGCCAGCCCTTGGGCGTTGGCGGCAGGCAGCCACTGGTCGCCGTGCTGTTCGAGTACGCCGCCAAGTTGCGCGACGAGGAAGGTGTGGATCAACCCGCTTTGCGGACGCAGGTAGCGCCCCAGCTCGGCGAACGACGCGTCATTCGCCGAGTTGGTGAACGGATAGCGTCCTGCAAATGCCGTCTTCCATGGCAACGCGATGCTCTGCCGCCAGTCATCATTCAGACTTGCCTGCGCGGGCTGCAGGACGGTTTGGGTAGCCTGGGCAATCGGCCGCACGAACAGGGCGTCGCCCATACCGGCCCACTGGCTGCCGAGACTCGCGGCGATGAGCTGGGCGTAAGCCTGGGTATCGGCCAGCTCCGAGCCCTTGCCCTGGAACAGCGCCATCGCAAGCTGGCGTGCCTGAGCGTCAGCATCGGGGCTGTTCGACACTTGCTGCAAGCGCAGCCGAAGTGCCGTTGCGCGGTCCAGGAAGCGTTGCAGACTCAGTTCTCCCGCGTTGCCCTGGCCGGATTGGCCGATGAGACGCAGCACCGGACCAAAGCCTGCGGTCAGTGGCCCTGCAGGCTCAGCGGGGCTTGCCTCGGCGCCTTCGCGCTTCTTGCCCAGCAGGTCCTTGGCCTTGTTCACCAGCGCATCTGGCAGCGACTCCTTGCGGATGCCGGCGCTGCCTTGGTATTCGAGCGACCTCATCAGCGCGATGACCGGCGACAGCCGCGCATCGGCCATTACTTTGAGCTGATCGATCACGCCGGGCAGTGTTGGCGCGGGTTCGCATTGCAGGGTGTTCATGAACTGTTGCCAGTGTTCGGCGTAGTCGGCGAAGTACTGGTCGGTGAGTGCCGTTTGAAGGTCCAAGCCCGAACTGTTGTCGGTGTCAGACCTGGCCGATGGTCTGCCGTCGGTGAGCACCCAATCGTTAACCACATCACGGCGCTTGGCGGCTTGCTCAATGGCCGGAGCGACATGCTCTTCGTAGGCCTGTCTCGTGAAAGCGCCGGGCACAACCGCCGTTGTGCGCAGCAGCCCACGTGCATCCGTGCCGGCGGTGAGACTTGCCAATGTCAGGTCTGGATATTTGTGGCCGACCCCGTCGAGGATGCCTTGGTAGATGGTGTCCTGCGCATTGCGCTCACCGATGACGGCCAGCAGTGTCTGCCGCGTGCCGGCTACCAATTCTGCACGGGGCGTGATGCGCCACTCGGGCTTGGACTTCAGGTGTTCGGCGTAGAACCGGGCAAATCGCTCGGCCAGGTCCTGTTTTTGTCCGGGCGTGATTCGCGCATCTGTGGTCCAGTGCTGTGCCAGTTGCTGCGAAAGGAATGCCGCATCCGCGCGCTCTGGCTGGGCGAGCATGAGATAGGTCTTGAGCGTGTCGCGGCCTGCAAGTGCCCACTTGCTGCCTTCGGCATTGAGGCCGGTCGTCTGTAGTTGTGAAAGGTCTGTCAATGAAGCTTCGAGATCCTGCGTGACCGGCGCAATGAGGAGGTCTCGGCTGGACTTGGCGTAAGGCTTCCACAGGGCCGCCAGCACCTCGTCGTCTCGGTTCAGGCCGAAGCGGGTTGAAAGGGGCGCGTGGTGGTGGATGCGGTATTCGTAGCGTTGGATTTGCTGTTGCAGGGTATCGAGTGCCTTCAGGCGCGCGATGGCATTGGGGGCCGATTGAATGTCACGCACAGTCTGATTTGCCGCCTGGATGTCGTGCTTGTTCTGTAGGCCGGAGAGCAGCATGCCGGCGATACAAAGACCGATGGAGGCGCTCACCAGTACCGTGGTAAAGGCGCCGGCATGGATCCCGACCCGGCGCCCTCGGTACTCGGCCGTATGGGTACCAATGGCTTGCCACGCGGGCGCCAGTGTGGCGGGTTGCTCCTGTGGCGCGGTTGGGAGGTCCTCGATATGCACAGGTTCGACTCGCTCGCCAAATGAATCTGCGTCGGCCAGCTCATCTGCGGGAAGCGGCACCGGTACAGGCGTGGCAAGGCACGAGTAAAGTGGCGCAAACATGACGCCAGCTAGCGTTGCGCGCCGCCACTTCGACTCATGTACAGCGGCCCAGCAGTCCATGACACGCTCGCGCTGTGCGCTGACATAGGACGAGACCCCAGCAAGGTAGGCTATGTGAAAGGGCTCCAGGCACTGTTGCATGCCTGCAATGGCCACGCGCCGCTCCAACGCTTCCAGGGCGCAAGCAAAGGCGTCCGGTGTCGACAGAGGTACCCGACCGCGCGACACCGGCGCAAATGCCCCGACAGCTTCAAATTTCTCGGGGCGCTTTCCCATGACTTCCACCACATGCAAAAACGTCAACGGGGCGGCCCAGCCTAAGTCAGCCTCAATTCTGGAAAGCACACGCAAGTGCTCAGTGGCTCCTGTCGCGCTGTGGTCATCGGCGACGAGTTGCACTACGGCATCGACCGGGCGGCGACGGCGCAATTGGCGCAGTTGCTTGCGCCACACTGTCGCTTCGATGCCATCCGGCGACGGATGCACCAGAACCGCGTCTGCGATGTGCAGCACACCGACCTGCTTCAGGCCAGGCGCTACGGCGTCGACTTGGGCATCATCGCCGCACACCAACAGCCAAGGCACACGATAGCGCCAGCGCCATCCCAGCAGGACGCG
Organism: Cupriavidus sp. C1SS-2L; assembly: GCF_057073735.1. NCBI lineage: Bacteria > Pseudomonadati > Pseudomonadota > Betaproteobacteria > Burkholderiales > Burkholderiaceae > Cupriavidus > Cupriavidus sp. C1SS-2L. The sequence continues at coordinate 35,133 of NZ_CP172708.1, read as the reverse complement.
CAGCTCGTCGCACAAGCCTTGCAATCGAGCATCGCGCTTCAGCACTATTTCCGGTTTTTCGCCGGCGTCACGCTCGAACAGCCTTGCGATGACCGGGTAAGCACCGAATAGGAGTGCTGCGAAATGCGTGACCAACACGATCGCCAGTATTATTGCGATCCACACGAGCGCCGATATCTTGGCGCTCTGTGCGTGCAAGCCGAGCATGTCGCCGCTGAACCACGCCACGCCAGCTGCCAGCGCCGCAATACTAATGGCGAAAATCGGAACGCCCCATGCGGTGGCAGTTCTGGAATTAGGATGCTCCGCGCCTTCTGCGGCAATGACCTTCAGGTTACTGGTCGGATTCGTCATGCGATGATGGTGTGACGTAGAGCACCGCTGCCTGGGCGCGGTCCATGATGAGTTGTGGCCCTTCCATGCCCCCAGTGATGGCAGCGACTACAGACAGCCAGGGATTCAGGGGGCCGGCGTCGCCGACGACGTGGTCCGGGCGACGCACCGCGTCCGCTTCGCTGAGTTGTTCCTGCGATGTAGCTTTCCAAGCGGCGATCAACGCGCTGTCTTGCCGGCTATCAAGGCCGGTTATCCACGCGCAGGGGACGGAAGACGATTCCGCGCTGCCCCAGATCAACGCCAGTTGAAGCAGGTCGCCCAATGCATTAGCTTCACCGGTCACGGGCCGATGCAGCGTGCCGAGCACCCGAACCGGCTCGGGCAATTGATAAAAGCCGGGGTTGAGCAGTACCGCTACACAGCCTTCAGTGCTCCCGACGGGAGGACTGCTGTCGTGCCATTCGGCCCCCACGACCAGCACTGCCCGCCGGTCTTTGGCATCGAGCCACGCATCGGCCACCATCAGGCCGTCCTCGACTGGCGTCGCCAAGCATTCGAGCGGCGGCAAGCCAGCGCGTCTCAGTGCCTCACGGACTTGCTGCGTCCGCAGAGCGGCGAGTTCAGGGCGAGTCACGACGCGCACAGTGGGAGCATAGACGGGCCCGTACTGCGACAAAGCTTGCAGACTCGCAGCGAGTGTAGCCAGCGTCTTTTCGAGCTTCAGGACGATCGTGGCAACCCTTTCCCACTCAAGGGCATCATTGCCCTCCACCAACAACGAGGTAAAAGCCTCATCATCAAATCGGTTATGCACAGGTAGGCCTGTGCCATAGCGAGGCGGTTGCGCCTTTGTGAGCGGCTTAGCGCCCGTCATCACACCGGCGAGACTCTGCGCACCAAGCGGGAGACAGTAGGCGACGCCAAGCACCTGCAGTGGTCGCTGCGCTTGACGAACCGTCCTGACAAGCCACTTACGTCGGGCGGAATTGCGGCAGAAGGCGTGCATCCATATTGCTTCGTAGCTCGCTCGGGCGATTCCCAGCAGAACTGCAAATACGAGATTAGGGATTCCAAAAGTGCAGAACCAGAACCACGGGCCACTGGCGGCAGCGCCCTTCGGCCACGCAAGCAGTGCCATGGCCCCGCCGACGGCACCGCAAACTACCCATATACCAAACCACGGCAGGAGGCCCGGCCCGGGCGCGGGGTAAGCGCTAGCTCGACCGGCTGGGGTTAGGTCGATCGGCATGCCTATTCAAAGTGGACGTTGCGTAATGCCGAGATCAAGCGACAGCCGCATTCACAGCGGTGAAGATGCATTGCCACAACCTTGCCGTCCTGGTCCAGATAGCGCTCACCGCCCTCGGCTATCGTGGTTGGGCCATGTTCGGCGCATAAGGCCGGATCACTCTGGCGGGCAAGCGGGCGACCCATAAACTCCATAGTCGAGGAACCCCCTGTTACCTCACCACCGTTCTCTAAGGCATCACCGATGCGAATGGGAGCGCGCATTGCATTTTTTCCTGGTCTATGTCGAACCGTTACCACTCGCAACCGAATTCTATTGATGCGCTAACATTTGGATCGAATAAAAATGCCGTTTTCTTGCTATTACGATAATTTGTATATGTCATTGAATATATGATGGCACCTTGAGACATCATTTCGTACTCGCCGGTAATTTTTTTTCCCCGAATCTCAAGCCATGTCGTGGTTACCTGATACGGCCTATCCTTGCTTAGTTCCTCCTCAAGGCGATCTCGAAAAACCACGGTTATTGGCTGCCGTGAATTTCGATACCTCACGAACCCACCCGACCATTTTGAAATTTGATCATAGTAGGTGTGAATTTCGAAATCCGATGATTTACCGCTCTCTGAGGCAGATCTAAAGCAGTAGACGTCCGAATTTGTCTGACAAAATATCAACGGAGGAAACAAAATAAAAGCCACACCGATAAGATTCCGAATATAAATACCCATTATGGCTTCTGCCTATCGAAGGTGACATTAATGGTGTGCGTTGTTCGATAAAATTTCTTCTTGATACGAGGAGGATTTCCAGTCTCGACTGGACGCCCATGGGCATCGAGGACTGGTTCCTGTTGACTGTTTCGCCTCCATTCAAAAGATATCGACATTGGATTTCGACTGAAAATATCATCCATAAAAATATTTCGCAGATACAGCACCGATTGCAGCCTCACATCAAGTCCATTTAGATATTCAATAGCAACGTATCCGTTTACATCCTTACTTGCAGTAATTGCATGCCTCTGGGTTACTCCAGCATCGATGTGGCGCAACATCTCATTGCGTCTTACAACATAAAAGCAGGCACTGTCCACACAATTGATGTAATCATGATTTCCGACATTGTCTTTTGCAATCAGATCATTGGGATCCCATCCCAGGGCTTGAAACACCGCGGGCGCATTGCGCGCAGGAAATTTCCTGAACCCCCCGTATGATTGGTAATTCTCGAGATGCGTGAGTTGAATTAGGCCTCTCCCATAATAAGGACTGTACGGTCTGAACTCGCCATCTATTTCCTTGACGAGGGTCAAATTCCCAGTCTCAGGAATGACGTGAGACAGGAAATGCACCAATCGACTCCTCCCATTCGCCAGGCCAAATTTCCTGGTGCCTATATTGAACGATTTCACCCATTTTTCCGCACGAGAAATGGCACTATTCCACGAAGTACTGGAGGCATGGAACTCCGTCAATTTAAGATGTAGCAGGGTACGCGGAAAGCACTGAGCCAGTTCCTGAGTGCTAAGCCAGCCACACCTTCTAAAGTGCCTGATGAATGCCAGAGGATGAAAGAACCAGAATTTTTTTCCACCACTCAGGAGTGGAATCTGATCGAGAAACTGGAGTTTCTCGAGGAAGTTGATGAACTTAGCGTATCCATCGGGATCAATACTCTTACGCTTTTCGTAGAAGCCGTTCGGTTCATTCAATCTAGCATAGCGAGCATTGTTGCCGCTTTTTTCCCATTCACTTGGCGCGTGGCAAATGAATCCTTTGAGCTTGCTCCGCACCGCTTCATGGCCGTAAACGTATTCGGCCAGTTGATCCTCCTGCCTGTAGGCGGCCTCGCGCCGTTGCGCCGGCGTCTCGGATGTCTCGACAACATCCACTATCCTGCGCAACTCATCGTAATCGCAGACTCCGTCCTGACCGAATGGCGAATTCGCCTCGTCGATTTTTTTCCAGCCGGTAAAGCACGGGAAATCAGCATCAGAAAGCTTCTTTATGATGACTTGGTTAATATCAATATAGCCTTGAACCCCCGCTTCAGCGTACGTTATCTGAAGCCACGTCTGCCGCGCTGCCTCGGGCAATTTAGGTTGGTCCGTGCTTAAAATTCGACCAAAGCGAAGCATTTCATAGCCGTCGCTAGGACATTGCTCATACAAGGCCATCGCCCGCTCGTAGAGCCTATATTCGTAGTCGGTCACGGGGTCACCTACGGGCTCGGGTGTTAGCGGTGTAAACTTGCCTTCCTTTTCAATCCAAGTGTGCGTATAGCGCTGACCTTTGTGAAAATATGACTTCACGTATAGCGTTTCGACATTCCGACCATGTATCAACTTGTCGAATGTAACTCCATGCAGCTTATACACTTGCTTCCTTGTATCAAAAGTAGCACCAGGAGGTAGTGGCAAGAATTCTTGATTCTTTGGAATTACGAAATAGCTGTGCCCCCAATGATCCCGGGATATTGGCGTGGTCGGTTCAGTATGGCCAAGCTGGGTACTCCCGAAGTAGTCATTGAAGTCCCCTTCAGTCATGAAGATTTCAAAGTGCAGGTGAGGCTGGCCATGGCAGTGCCCCCAGTAGCCCAGCATATCTTTGCGATAGACCTTCTTGTTTCCACCCACCTGAACGCCATCGGTTGGATGCAGCAGCCACGCAGGCAGGGCACTCGCCGAACCAGTCATCGGGGGAGTGACCGGCTGGGGAGCAATGATCTGCTGGGCATTTATATCCAGCAGGTGCATGTACAAGGAGTAGAACGTGATCGCCCTCCCCTCGCCGGTGTCGGTCTTATGCTTGAGCAGCACGAATCCGTTATTCGAGTTCAATTCGGGGTTGCCATTGGCATCCAACTCCCCGTCCGAGATTGCCTTTTGGCTCACGCGGTAGGCAACCACCTCACCGTCAGCGATGGCCCGCACGGGCTCTGTCTGTTCTCTTGGCGTCAGGTGCACGCCGCAATGCCAGCGACGGTCAAAGGCGATCGGGTACACCCCATGGTGGGCCAGTTCGAACTGATCGACGGCATCCATCATTGGATCGGTCGTGGCTGGACTATCTGATGTGAGGCCGCTCTCAGGCAAAAAGGGAGGACTAATGATCATGGTTCAGTGCGAGGAAGGGTACCGGCTGTTAATCTTCAGGTCGCTTCTCGGAAGCGCCGGCAGGGGTAGCGTCTGACCACCCGGACCAACGAAGGTGAAGGACGCCGCCTCGATCCTGAAGTCGCCTGCACACTTGATCACCACTCCGCCTTTCTCCATAGTCACGCTGCCTCCTGCAGCAGCCAGCACGGCCTTCAGCTTGGCGTTGACCAGTACATCCGCATTGGCGCTTGCGATATGCAGTTGCTTGTCCGCATACAGGTTCAGTCCGTCGTTCTGCGCTTGGATTTCGACCTTGCCCTTGGCCGCGAAGAGCTTGATGCCGAGCCTGTGAGCACACAGCGAAATCAAATCGCCTGCCGCCATGGTGATGCGCTTAAGCGCGCTGATGTCAGCGCTCTCGCCAGCCACGGTCGAGACGTTCCTCCCAGCAGCTAGTTGAATGTTGCGCTCGGATGCAAGGGCAATCGACGCCGGAGCACTGATCAACGAGCCCGCTGCACCTAGCTTGTTCAGCTCACGAATCGCCTGCTGCTGCGCATCGATATCAGCCGGCTCGGCTCTGGTCTGGCGGGTCGAGGCGGCAAGTGACCTGGCAAGGTTCAACGCGCGCTCGAGTTCTGCGATCGTTTCCTGCATATCGAGTTGCTGCCCGGATGCAAGTCGTTGGTCGTATGCGGTGATAAACAGCCCCTTGCCCCCACGCAACGCCCCATACCCGGACGTCCTCAACTCAAAACCAGCCCCCCGCTTCTGGCGCTGTCGATCAACCAGATAGCCCAGGTTCAGCTGCGTCTTCCCCCCATACTCCGTAGACAGCTTGATGCTCTCCTGCCCCTCCCAATCCTCCATCCGCAACTTGTTGTTGCTCTGCGTCCGGATGACGTTGCGCGACAGCCAGCGATCATTGGTCGTTATCAGGTCTTCATGCTGACTGTGATGCAGCGCGTGAGCGATATAGGGCTTGTTCGGATCGCCATCCCGAAACGCGACGGCCACTTCAGTACCGTCAATCAGCGGAAAGTGGAACCCAGTCTGTCGCGCCCCTGCGAAAGGCTTAGCCAGCCGCAGCGGGACACTCTCGGCGCCCTTCGGCCACTCGTCGAAATCGAGGTCCAGGCGAACCACGTAGTGACCCTGCTGCGTCAGGTAGGCGTACTTGTAGTTCTGTGGCGAGGTGACCCGCCCGCTCAGCGTGCCGGCGATACGCGGCCATTTGTTCTCGTCAATCGGCAGCCGATAGCGACGGTCAGACGGAATGGCCTTGTAGGTATTGCGGTAGGCCTTGTCACGCCCACCGCTGTGGATAACTTCGGTAATGACCTGCCCGTTCGGCGCATCGGGCAGATCCACATCCATCCGTAGAATTCGCGCAGGACGCAGATCCAGGATATTGCTCTGGCCTTCATAGATGACTTGCCCGGCCAGCGCGGCCTCGTGCCGCAGTTGCGCTTCCCATTTGGCACCTGCCATGTCGAGATGGTGTGTGCCGTAGACATAGGCCTGTCCGTGCGTGGTCTTGTCCTGGCGCGCGATGTTGGCCTCGGCCCTGAAGCGCTCGTACGACTGATCCGGGTTGTAATCGGCCGTGACGAACGAGGCCGATACGGTCTCCACGTGTGTCTGGAGGTCGGACACAGTTTCCAGCCCCGATTCCAGACCTGCCGTCTCCCGATAAGGCACGCGCAATTCGGGCTGGTAGATGTAGTGATCGATGTCATCGCCCAGCGTGAACAGATCGCCAAACTGCGTCCCGAACTTGCCCGGCACGAAGTAGCTGTACAGCCCCTCCTGTTCCATCAGCAGGCGGATATAGTCCCAATCCGACACCTGGTACTGGAGCCGGAACTTGTGCTGGGGATACTGCCGTCGGATCCTGAATGCGAACTGATGGCCTTCCAGGCCGTGCCGCCGCAGGATGGTTTCGATGATCTGCGGCGCGGTCATGTGCTGATAGACGCGGCTGGCCTTTGCCAGCGTCAGCAGGGCCACCTTCGGCCGCAGTTCCATCTCGTAGGCACAGAAGTCCCGGGTGGTCCTGGTCTTGGAGAACCGCATGATGCAGCCACCGAACGTCCGGCGTTCCGAATCCTCTCCCGGGTCGATGACGAACGTGGCGTCCTTGCGCAGGTAGTCCGCACGCGCCAGCTCCGTGGGATGCGTCAATGCCACCTTGACGCAGTAGGGCTCGCCCAACCTCTCCACCGCCGTGAAGGACACCACAGAAAGCCCGGCGGCGCTGCGCGCGCTCGGTACTTCAAGGAAATACGCCTGCCGTCCTGTCACCGCGTTCGTGCTGCCGTCGATTGCTTGCGCCATGGTGGATCCCGAGGGAGTCGTGCTGGGTTGGGCGCTGTGCGCCCGGCGCAAAGATGATTACAAGCGTGACTAGCGGCGGATATAGGGCGAATTCGAAAAAACTGTCGCGAAATTTCCTAATTGACGAGACCAGCGTGAGCGCCTTCCGTCGGAGTTCGACTGCCTTGGCTTCCGATAAGAATGGGACCTTCGACAGGAGCTGCCTCGTTCGCTGACGCTCGCGCGAGCACGCCAAGCTGTTCAGCCAGACCGAATCAAGGAGGACGCCATGTCCTCCACGTCCCAAGTTCGCCGCCCCGCCACTGCCTACAAACCTGCAGCCGCCCCCGTGAACCGCATCCGCTAAGGCACCACGCAACTCGCGGGGCCTGACGTGTTCGGCCCACCACAGTATCGTGCCGCCGCAATCGCCGTGCTGCGCGAAGCCGTCGCGTCCGGCGTCAACCACATGGATACGAGTGATTTCTGCGGCCCGCACATCACCAACCAGCTCATCCGCGAAGCCCTCCATCCTGGACTGGATGGCCTGGTGATCGTCACCAAGCTAGGCGCCCGCCGCGGCGAAGACGCCTCGTGGCTGCCGGCGCTTGAGCCGGAGGCCATCCGGCAAGCGATCCATGACAACCTGCGCAATCTGGGTGTCGAGGTGCTGGATGTCGTCAACCTGCGGCTCATGGGGGATATCCATGCGCCGACGGAAGGCTCGATCGAAAGGGAGGTCACTGCGCTGGCCGAGCTGCAAAGGCAGGGGCTGGTTCGCCACATCGGGCTGAGCAACGTGACGTCGGCGCAGGTGGCGCAGGCGCGGAAAATTGCGCCGGTTGTCTGTGTGCAGAACCAGTACAACCCGGTGCAGCGTGGCGATGATGCGCTGGTGGATGAACTGGCGGAGAAGGGGATTGCGTACGTGCCGTTCTTTCCGCGTGGCGGGTTCACGCCGATTCAGTCGGCGGGGTTGTCAAAGGTGGCGGAAGGGATCGGGGCGACGGCGATGCAGGTGGCGCTGGCCTGGTTGCTGCATCGGGCGCCGAATGTGTTGTTGATTCCGGGGACTTCGTCGGTGGGGCATTTGAGGGAGAACTTGAGGGCGGGGGAGATTGTGTTGACGGATGCTGTGCTGGCGGAGCTGGATGCGATTGGAGGCGCAACGCGCGGGCATGCGGTTGCGTGAGTCCGTCGCAGCGATCAGCGGCTGGGTCTTGAGGGAAGACTGAGGCTTCAGCTTGCAGCACGACACCGGTGCCAGAACCAGAACGGCGCGAGAGCAGTTGGCTCGCGCCGTTTTGCTTTCAGGCCCGCTGTGAGCGGGGCCTGTCCCTCGTCAGACAAGCGCCTGCAGGCGGTCGGCGTTCTGGTCGATCTGCTGCTTGAGCGGCAAGAGCAGGGCGTGGAGGCCCGTGCAATCGGGGATGTCGTCGCTCTGCAGGTCCAGCAGGGTCAGGACGGAACGGAGCCCGGCGCTGACGCGTAGGAGGTCGTCGCTGGTTTCGAGGATGTGGTCTTCGAGGGTGACGGGGGTGCTGGGTGGGGGCAGGGTGGTTCTGGCGAGGCGGCGGGCCAGGGCGCGGTCGGCTTTGGCTAGGTTTTGGGCTAGTTGGGCTTGTTTATGGTCGAGGGTGGGGTCCTGCGGAGCAGGGGTGGCCGGTTGCATTGAGACCTCCGTGTGAGTGATGGAGGCCCGCCGTCCGCTGCTAATCGGGGTGGGCGGGCACAGGGCAGGGTTAGCAGACCGGCACACACGGACACCGGCGAGCCCTAAGGCTCCCCCGCCAAGGCCCGCCCGTTGGCTAAGGCGTGCGATGGCGTATTGGACGAAAAAAGAGCCGCTGCACGGCTCCCTCCGGCGTGTGTTGGGCAGGCTGCTAAACCTGGTCGCCCTTGTTTTGGCAACAACCATTCTTGAGTACGGCGCCGGAGGTGGTCAATGACGAAGGCCAATCCGCAACGAATTTTGACACACCGCTCGAATCGCAACTCAGGATGCGCTGCCGCATGGCTTTCGGAGAGGGCAGACAACGACTAGCGATGCCTAAATACGGACGCTCAGGAAGCCCCCTTTTCGAGTGATTGCTTGCTGCCGTCGCCCGCTACATAATGACAAAAATATCAGAATTTTCCGATTGCGGTCTGTGTAGACATTGCAATCGCGAGGGGGCAACTTGCGCATTCCACATGTCACTCACGCGACCATCAGGTCAGCATTAGATGAATTCGATCGAGAACTGCGTGGCACAGAGAAATGGAGAGATTGGGAAACCAAGAAGTCGCAGCTTTATGCGATCTCCGATCGGGGGATGCTGTATCCGCCGAAGCAAATCCTCTCAATGGCGACAGGCGTTCCCGTTTCACGCTTCAGCGGCGGAGATCAAACGAACGGTCACCTGGAAGGCATGGGCTTCAGCATCATTTGGCTTCATAACGAAGACATGCCCCATGGGGGGCGCGAACCTCCACAGTTCGTACTAGGAGGCGTCTATCATCGACAGGCGGAAATACACGATCGCTTTGGCGGCAGCCGCCAGAGCGGCATAGCGCCGTCCGGAAAGGTACCCGCCATCTTCATTTTCACCGGGGAAAGCGGCGAGCAATACGGCTATTTTGACGGCAGGGACGAACTCGGCGTGTTCTCTTACACAGGGGAAGGGCAAGTTGGCGACATGGAATTCACGCGCGGCAACCTTGCCATCAGAAGCCATGCCGCCAACGGACGGGCTCTGCACCTCTTCAAGTCATTGGGGAAGGGTAAGGGACAGGAATATCTAGGCGAGCATGCTTACGCCGGGCATGACGTCCGCCGCGGCCCCGACAGAGAAGGAACACAGAGAAACATCATCGTATTTCAACTTGTTCCAGTCGTGCTGTTGGACGAGGAGAGCATTGCGCTGCCCGAAGATGACGCGATGGATGATCCGGTGCCAGCCAGTCTTGAAGAGGCCCGCAAGCGCGCACTTGAGGCGGTCAACGACTTCGGTAATGAAGTAGGCCAAACCGCCCTACGAAAGCTCTATCGACGCAGCAAGCATGTAAAGGACTACGTACTGCTGCGGGCTGAGGGTTATTGTGAGTCGTGTCACCAGCCGGCACCGTTCAAGCGAAAAGATGGTTCGGCCTACTTGGAACCACATCACACCACACGCGTGTCGGATGGAGGGCTTGATCATCCGCGCCATGTCGCAGCCTTATGTCCTGCTTGCCATCGCCATATCCATTACGGCGTTGGTGGTATAGAGAAGAATATTGAATTGATTTCCGCTATCGCGGCCAAAGAGCTCGAAGCATAACCACAATCAACCGAGAAATCCTGGCTTGCGGCCGAGTTTTTGTTGTGCGCCTACAGGTCTGGGTCAAATGAACGTCTTGATCGCGAGAGTAATATGCCGAAAGCATGGCGTGATTCTCAGTGCTCTATTGTTCGAGGTGCCGGCAGAGGCAATGCGGTTTGTCGTCACGAAGAGCTGATTGACCGGCATATAATGCAGCCGGCTGCACTCAACACTCAAATGGAATTCGTGAGACAAGGGCAAGGTCCGACGGCATGGAACTTGACGTTCGAAGGAACAGAGCATGAAAAACACGCTGCTACAAGACGAGAGCGATAGCGGAGCACTGCCGTCAAGTGCATGGGTTCGCTTTTTGCGAAGTTATGGCCCGACGCCGAATAACCTCACGATGTTCGACGAGTATGTCTCCAACGCGCTCGGACGGGCGAAGGTTCAGCCGATAAGTCTGTCCACGCCGTTGCTCGAAGACATGGTTCAACACATCGAATCCAAGGTGCCAGGCTCGCTCCTGATCGTTGGCACTGCGGGCGATGGAAAAACCTATCATTGTCGCGCGCTATGGACCCGCATCGGCGGCGACCCAAAGCATTGGGCGGCAAAGGGCAACTTGAAAGAGCACCCCCTGGCAGATGGCCGCACGGCGGTTTTCATTAAGGACCTCTCGGAGTTCAACGGTGAGGAGAGCGACCTGCCGCTGCTGCGCCTTGAAAAGTCGGTCCTTGGAGGCGACGACTCGGAGGTCGTGATTCTAGCGGCCAACCACGGCCAGCTCCTCGACCGCCTCCGCGATTTGGGAAAACGCCAGGGGCGGGTTCATCCGCTGCGAAAGCCGCTCCAGGAAAGCTTCCTGCAAGCCGGCGCCGCACCGGATCGCTTGGGCGTCTTCGATCTCAGCCGCACAACTAGCCGCAAAACGCTCGATGAAATCGCCAAGGCAGTGGCGGGCCACCAGGAATGGGATAACTGTAAGCGCTGCTCGCTAAATTCCGGCGGCAAAGTCTGTCCGATTGAGGAGAATCGCCGCCGCTTGCTCGGCGATTCCGATGGAGGCCAGCTCGCGAGCCGATTGGGCGATCTTGTCGAGATCGCCCGCCTCAATGGACTGCATCTCCCCGTCCGCGACCTGCTGGCTTTGTGCTCGAACATGATCCTCGGTTACTCCGATGCCAAGGAGGCCAAGGAGAACCTCATGACTTGTGCCGACGTGCCCAAGATCCAGGAGGCCGGCCACATTGGCAAAGCGAGCATCTACGCCAACGCCTTCGGCGCGAATCTGCCCAAGCGCAGGGCCTCTGATCGCCCAGTGTTCAAGGCCATGGCGAGTTTCGGCGTGGGCGAGGAGACGACCAACTCCGCTGATGGTCTGCTGGTCTACGGCAAGGACGACTCGCGGCTGCAGCCCGACTTCGAGCGCTTGGTCGCGAGCGACCCGGTCTACGGTGCGACGACTGACTTCCGAGCAGCTCAGGATGCCTATCTGGAAGGGCATGAGGAGGCTCGCTTGGAAGGGGGTTATTCAGAGTTCCTGGAGATGCTCGAGGCCCAGCGTCGTCGGCTCTACTTCACGCTACCCGAGGCCGAGGCGGGCTACCCCCGCTGGTCGATGACGGCCTTCCGTTTTGCGGGCGACTACTTAGAAATCATTGAATCGCTCAAAGACAAACAGCCCGTAAGCGAGACTGTCCGTGGGCGCATCGCCAAAGGTCTCAATCGGGTGTTGACAGGCCTGCTTTTGGAGAACGTCGACCGCATCTTCATCGCCAGCTCCGGCGGCTTTACCCAAAGCCGCGTGAGCGTGCTTTGCGAACAGGATACGCCCTCCCGCCGCCAAGGCGGCGTGGGCATGGCCATCAAGCTTGACGAAGTGACGGGACGCCCGCAGCTTGACGTTTCGCTCTCTCCCAGCCCCGGGAACTCGGTGTCCTTCGACCTCACGCCAATCCGCCATGAGTTCCTTTCGCGCGTGGCCGATGGGGCCTTGCCCGCAAGCTTCTCCAACGAGTGCCTTGAAGACCTGCTCGCGTTCAAAGCCAAGCTGCTGCGGAAGGCCGAGAGCGTTCGTAAGATGAAGTTTGATGGCGACGACGATGAGACTATCGGACAGGCCGCTGCAGTGACTTTGAACTTCATCGACATCGATTCCATGGGCCGTGGGTCCTCCCATCCGGTAATCGTGAGGGGGTCAGCATGAGCGAGATCTACAAGCGACCCGAGATCAAGAGCGTCGATTTCTGCGTCGACGAGAACATCTGGGGCCACCGCCTCTATGACGAGCAGCTTCCTCATTTGACAGTGCTGGAATTTCTCGGCGCACTAGGTTCCAACCTGGAGAAGCCGCTGCGCCCGCACGAGGGGCTGGACGGCGCCTTCAAATTCCAGCCGCAGCGGCAGATACGCCTACGCGGGCTGCTGTTCAACAACCCCTACGTCGAATCCATTGCCGAGAGCGCCCAGTCCGATGAGGAGAAGTGGCGCCAATGGTTCGAGAAGTTCGACCAAGGTAAGACAGGAAACGGCGACGACGACATGGGCTACCTGCGTCGTTCGTTCTCGAGCTTTGACGACTTCGCCAAGGCCATTGAGTTGCTGCGCTCCTCCTCGTTCGAGTCCCGCAGCAACAAGCGTTGGAGCTCCAAGTTTGCTTTCCCCTTCGGCCCCGACGCCCTCTATGAGGACTTGCAGATCGACTCGCGCGGCAAGATGAGCAACGACCGGCGTTTTTTTGCGCGCACCGGCGAGCTGCTCTACATGATGCTCACGCGGGCTAAGCGCGGCGCGGCGCTCGGGGACATCTTGGCCGAGCGCCTGTTCGATCGCGAAGCTCCCATGAACCGGCTGGCCCGAGCTCTGCAAGGCGCGCCGCAACGAACGGACGATTCGCGTCAATCTGGCTATCTGCCAGAGGTTGCCAACGATCGCTTCGATCAAATCTGCGAAGACTGGCTATCGATCCTGGCTAAGGACATGCCGATCTACGACGCCTTGGAACATCTGATTACAATCTCCGGTCTCAACATGCTGCTCTACTTCCTCGAGCGCGCCAAGCGGGTCTCGGGCGATGACGATCCCGTCGAGATAGTCTGCGAGATCGTCTCGAAGGAGCGCACGAAGGTCCGCGCGCTCTCCGGCGATAGCTACCAGTTCAACCAGGGGCTTCCCGCCAAGGCGGTGCGCGCGTATGTCGAATCGATTCGGAAGGACGAGGCCTGGGCCGCGGCCGCCTCGAACGACTTCCCTGACGCCGAACGCGTCAAGCTCATGCGCGAGCGCTTCCAGTGGCCGTCGACAGACGGCGGTGACGACGAAGACTACACGGGCAAGAGTCCGGATGCCCTGGTCGGCGACCTGGCCGATCTCGCCCTCGCGCGCCACGCGCAGCACGTCGGAAAGATCCATGCATCCTGGTCGCGCGCTATCGGCCTTAGCTCCCGTAGGCTCTCCCGGCGCACCCGCTACGCGCCCAACGACCGGCTGCTGAAATCCCTCGTGATGACAATCGTCGACGATCGCATGCAGTTCGACGAGTTCCTGGTCGAGGCCAAGAAGCGCTATGGCCTGGTGCTTGGCGATGCCGAAGGCGCCCGCCTGGTCGACGCGAAGCTCGTCGACCAGGAGGAGCTCAGCGAGAACCGGGACAACCTCGAAGCCCGGCTCGTCGGGTTGGGTCTGGTCCGAAGACTCTCCGATTCCTGCTCGTTTGTTGAGAACCCGTTCGCGTTCAAGGGAGAGATTGCATGCTGACCGATCGCATCATCGGGCGCGTCGGCGCGGATCTTCTGGCCAAGCGTATTTCCAATCCCGACCAACCGGGCGACTCAACAGCGCTCTTCCGACTGGACAAGCTCTCGGCCAATCAGATTGCGGCCGTCGCGCGGGCGATCCTCGCCAATCCTGAATTGATTGCTGGGGTAGATCTGATGATCCCCGAGGCATTGGTCGCTGGCCAAGGCCTGCCGGCGGAGATTCTTATCCCCCACAACGCTGGCTACGTCCGCAACAACGCCGCGACCGCCAAAGCGGCAATCCTGACGGCCAATGGCAACGAGCACAACCTGACCGACACGCTGGGGCATGTCATGGCCATCGGCGCCAAGGAGCTGCGGGCCAATCCCGAGCCGTGGGTAGAGGCCACGCTGCATGCTGGTGGGCTCTCGCCCGTGCCCGACGATCGAGCTGTGTTCCATGCGGCTCTGGGCGGCCTGCTCGCGACGTCGGAGCTGTCTCTCGTCCAGCTCGGCGAGTTTTGCTCCGACATCGTCGAAGCCATGGCAATTCGCGGCCTTCCCATCCGCGACGCGGTGGGCTTCGCCATGCCACGCGCGGGATTGCCTCGCGACAGTTCCTTCTTTTCCAACGCCAAGACCTTCGCGGCGATGCGCACACCCTGGCTGAAGGCTTTCGCCAAGCTCTTCGCCCAGCGCGCGCCTCTGCTCAAAAAACTTCGACAGAACGGTCAAACGCTCGACCCGGAGGAGCTCTCCGAGCGCATAGAGGTCAATGCCGCCGACATCGCAGAAGGTGCGCGTCTTGCCCTGGAGGCCTTCGCCGCCGCTCCGGCGGGCGATCAAGAGGCGGCTTCAGCGTTGGCGCAGTTCGAGTGGGAAGGCGACGGTGTCTACCTTGCATTCGACAAGCCCAAGGAAAAGCAGCTTGGCCTGGCTGATTCGACTATCCGCTTCTTCGACCATGACTGTGACCAGGAGAACTCGCTCGACGCCGAGGGTCGCAAACTATTGGAGGATTTGAAGTCACGCGAGCGCCGCTCCGACTTCAACGAGGAGGACGAGGAGTTCTTCGTCAAGCATCGCCGGCTGCTCGAGCAAGACGCCAAGCTCTGCGCGCGCTGGGAAAAGGCCCTGTACGGCAAACCCATCGAGTGCAACGACTTCTTCGACGGTTTCGCCCGCGTGGTGAATAGCCTGCACGCAGGCCTTCGCGATCCCGAGGGGGAACGGATCCTGCGCTTTACCGTCACCAAGGGCCGCAAGGAGTGGCGCGAGCGCTTCAACTACGACGCTGGAAGCTACTTCTCCGCAATGTATCGCGGCTTGAAGGAACTGATGGGCTCCAAGGCAGACTGGAAAGTGGAGCGCCTCGGCAATTCGAACCTGCCCGATCCGCTCTTCGACTACGAGGCCTTCTTCGCTAAGGAGAAGGAGCTGCGCAACGACAAGAAGAACAAGATTCGGCCCAACTCATCGCTCTCGCGCGTTGCCCTCCAGATTAAGTTCGACGTCTCCTTGGTGCAGGTCAGTGCGGGCAAGGAGACGGTTCTGGCCAAGACCCAGCTTCTCTGGAGCTACAAGCCCACGTCGATCGGGCTCTCGATGGTGGCAGACATGCGTCGGCTCTTGGAGAGGGGCGCAGTCGGCTGCACGGAGGTCCCCCGTCGCCTGGTGAGCAAGAAGGGCGGCGTGCAGAACGTCTCACTGCTCGACACAGGCACTTTGGAGGCCACCTATTCGACTGACGCGGGGTCTCTTGTGCCCGCGGCCAACAGGCTGCACAGCCTACGCCACGACATCAAGACTCGAATTAAGGATCTCGCCGACGAAGGCCGGCTGACAGCACATCAGCGCGACGAGATCAAAGCCGCCTGGGACAAGTTCGAGCAGGACTACATCAAGGCGATGGAGGACTTCGTTTCGACGGGCCTTCACGGCGAGGCGGTCATGCGCCAGGCCGAGTCCTTTGGCGCGCTGATGAACGTCTTGATGGCCCACGCCCGCGGCGACGTGTGTCGCTCCCGCCTAGTCTCCGAGATTCTCACGGTGGGTACGGTCCGCGTGGCCGGCGACAACCCCGCCCTGATCATCCCGCCTTGGCACCCTGAGCGGATGAAAGCGCTAGCGGTGAAGTCCCGGCGTGTGGCGGGATTTGCCACCCACTTGCTCTCGAGTGGAAGCATCCTCTACGGGGATCGAGAAATCTTCATGCGCGAGCTCTCCGACGAGATGGCTCATCCGTTCTATCCGGAGATCGCCGTCCTCAACCGGGCCGGCGCGCCGACGCTGGTCTCGGAGAGTAGCACCGTCAATGGCTACAGCCTCTTGGAGTCGCCCACGCGTGGGGTCCGGGACACTATGACCGATGTCGACCCGGCCGCCGCCGCCAAGCAAGCGCGCGAGCTCTTGGAGCGCTACGTCGGGTTGCAGCCGCACGAGGCCTCGAACCTCAGCGTCGTGCTCTACAACGCCGACGCGGCCGAGCTGCCGCTTGCGGCGGTGCGAGAGCTCTCGTCGATCCAGGAGGACGGCAAGCTCCAATGCAGCGTGTCGGTGCGGCACTCGGACCCGGCGAAGCTTCGTAGCGTTTATGGCGAACTGGTCAACAAAGCCGGCGACGATCCGGATCTGCCTGTGGTCAGCGAGACCAGCGACAACTTTATCTCGAAGCTGCGCATCTCGGTTACGCCTATCTCGGCCACGCCCAGCGAAAGCGCCCAGGGCTTCAAGGCCTTCGATGTGGCCTTTCTACATGATGTAGTCGCGCGCGCAGCTCAATCGGAATGGCTGCCAGTTCCCTGGACTAACGATCGGCCTAACCTGGAGCACGCCCCCTCGCGTTGGTCGTATCGTAGCGTCTCGGGCGAAAACGAGCTCAAATCGACCACGTTCCTGGCTTGTCCATGGCAGACGGCGTCCGGCTGGGCCTATGTGTCCGCAGTGGCCGCCGTTTGCCGGCAGACCGACGCGTTGCCCGACGCACGATTCCTGCCAGCGCGGCGTATCTCGCTGCAAAGTGCGGCCCTGGCCGAAATGATCAAGGACGCTCACGAGCTTGCCGAATGGGTCGCCACCTACGACGAGCTGCTGGACAAGCGGCAGCTGCAGCACAACAACATCACTGTTGTTCGCTATCGCCGCGGGTCCACCAACGGCCGCAACATGATCGTAAGCTCGACGTCCGAGCTGCGGCTGCTAGGCGTGCTCGTGCGTCGGCGATTGCAGGAGCTGAACCTTCAGCTTGGCCCCGAAGAAGTCCAGGCTGCTGCGGACAAGGCCAAACGGGATGCGCTCTCCATCTCTGGCGACATCGTACTAAGAGCGGCTAAACGCGGCGTCTCCGCCGGAGAAATGATTGGCCTGGTGCTCAGTCGCCACTTGCTCGCTGAGGAATTCAAGGCCTCCGCGGGCGGGGGCCAGGTCTTGACGGCCTATTTTCTTCTCGACGACTACGCAAGCTGGCTCTCCCAGCCGGAGAGCCGCATTGCCGACATCCTCGCGCTCAATGTCGAAGAGCGGGAAGAGGGCATTCGCGTCGTCATCTCGATCATCGAATCGAAGTACGTCGGCGCTGATGGCCTGGCCAAAGCACGCCGCGACTCTAAGGATCAGCTCCTGGCGACGTTGGGCATGTTTCGCGAGGCGCTCTTTGGCGATCCAGGGCGGCTCGATCGCGATGTGTGGCTCGCCCGCCTGGCCGACATGCTGATCGACGCGGACATTCCTCCTGGCATGACCGGTCTCATGGAGCGGGCTCGGGCGAAGCTTCGCGAGGGCGACGTGGAGATCTCCCTGCGTGGCTATTCGCAGGTCTACGTCCACACCACCGACGCGGGGTCAATCTCGGCTTCCGATCAAGAGCTGCTCGAGGACGCCGATGGCGTCCAAGCCTGGCAGGAAGTCTTCGACCGGCCCGACCTGCGAAAGCTCGCCGAGGCCTACGCTAAGGGTATGGGCAGCAACGAGGCGCGAGCCGGCCTAGGCGCTCATCAGCCGTGGGCGGGCCATGGCTTTAAGAAGCCTGCGCCGCGTGTGCCATGGCTCTCTGCCATGGGGCAGCTCGCCGGCGGATCCGTCGAGGCTCCCGTGGAGGAGGCCGCCGCGCCGGTCGATGCTTCGATGCCGGTTCAATCCAGCGACTTGGAGCCCGAGCCTGCGGCGCAAAGCCCAGCCGAAGCCGACGCCCCAGCGACGGCTTCGGCCCCGACCCCGACTTCTTCTGAGCCGGCCGATCTCGGCGCGTCACTCTCCGAGCTTGTCGCATTGAAATTCGCGGGCGGCTCCCAGGCTGATGCCGAGCGTGAAGCGTGGGCTCAGGATGTGACCAAGAAGCTCAAAGCCGCGCTCAACGGCTACGGCCTGCAGGCGGCGATCCTGGGCACGCGCCTGACCCCCAACGGCTGCCTCGTGCGTCTGGCTGGCTCCGACCGGCTGCGCGTGGAGGACATCGAGAACAAGCGCACTCAACTTCTGACCACGCACGCGATCAACCTCGTGACGGTTCAGCCAAAGCCAGGCGAAATCGTAGTGACGGTCGCTGGGGCCAAGCGGCAAGCGGTCTCACTCTGGGAGCTCTGGTCCCGCCGTGAACTCAATCGCAATGTGGCCGGTATTAACACGTCCTTCTTGCTGGGTCTGCAGGAGATCAACGGTGCGCTGCTGTATTTGAACCTTGGGGCCGAGTTCGGCGGGCTTTCCTCGCATGAGCCGCACACGCTCGTGGCCGGCGCAACCGGCAGCGGCAAGTCTGTGCTCATCCAGGCGTTGCTATTGGATATTGCAGCGACCAATCCGAAGGCCTTGGCGCAGATCATCTTGATCGACCCCAAGATGGGCGTGGACTACGCCCCGTTGGCCGACTTGCCACACATGCGCGATGAGATTGTCACCACCAAGGAGAAGGCAGGAGAGGTTCTCGAAGCGCTGGTTCAGGAGATGGAAGACCGCTATCGTGCTTTCGCGAAGGCCAGGGCTCGGGATTTGCCAACCTATAACTCCAAGGTCTCGGCCGATGAGCGCCTGCCCATGGTCTTCCTGGTTCACGACGAGTTCGCCGACTGGATGCTCGACGACGCCTACAAGGCCGCGGTCGGAGCAGCTGTGCAACGCCTTGGCGTGAAGGCCCGGGCAGCTGGCATCCATCTGATTTTCGCAGCGCAGCGCCCCGACAAGGATGTCATGCCGATGCAATTGCGGGAAAACCTTGGCAACCGCCTCATCCTTAAGGTTTCCAGCGAGGCAACCTCCAAGATCGCTCTCGACCGACCGGGCGCTGAGCTCCTGCTCGGCCGTGGTCACCTTGCTGCCAAGCTCAACGGCGAGCAGGGGCTGGTGTTCGCGCAAGCCCCCTTTCTGTCCGACGATGAGATCACCGCAGCAGTGACGGCGATTTCCCTTGACAACTCGCCAAGATCAGCGCATGTCACCATCTGACCCTCCAGAAACCTTATCGGCCTCAGGATCGTCTCGCGGGACCGGGATGACTCAACTCGCCGAGCATCTTGCCCGAAACGACACGTCCGAGCTCACCAGCCTGTTGGGGTCCCGGACCATTCAGCTGCTCGGCAAGCTAGGACCAGAGGCGACCAGTCCCGCGGGTCTAGCCTACTTCATCGTGAGCGTGCACGGCGAACGCGGTGCCTTACGGCGGCGGGACATTCGAGGCCTCTTGCTCTCCAAACTGAACAAGTCAGAGGCTACTGATCTGTGCCATCTGCTTCAGTTGCCGGCGATCTCTCCGCTCCAAACGCTGAATGGAATCAACTTCGACGCAGCGTCGGGTAACCTCGAGCTGCTTGAGAGATGGTACGGCGTGCCGACTGACGATCTAGAAGTTACCCCTAAAGCACCCGAGGGATCTTACAAAGCTGTTGCTTCCCACAAGCTCCATGCGCATCAACTGGACGCATATCGCAAGCTTAGACGAGCGATCGCCTCCCCCCCGTGTTCCGTTTTAGTACACATGCCGTTTGGTGCAGGAAAGCTCCGGCTCGTCGCCACTGCGGCGCTCGATCTCTATCGTTCGGAGGCCGATCATAGATCAGTTGTTTGGCTTGCTCCGGGCACAGCCATGTGTGAGGAGGCCTTCCTGGAGTTACAGGAGGTGTGGCGACAACTGGGTTCGCGCGACACAACCATCTTCCGGCTCTACGGTGATCACCCTACGCGTGACCTAGATCAGCTCGGAGGGTCAATAGCAGTCATCGATATTCTGCGACTGAGCAAGGATGACTCAGCTCTTAAGAGTCTCGGATCCGTCACGTCCGTGGCCGTCCTCGCGGATGCAGAGAACCTTGTTCATCCTGTCGGGGCCGAGATCGTCCAAAAGATGTCTTTGGGTGGAACCTTTAGTGTCGTGGGAATATTGGCGCCATCTGGCGCTGCCGTTCCTGCGGGGCCCGCTCGGAGTGCCTTGAAAGCAGCCTTTTCGGATGCTTGCATCACGGTCGGAGCGGATGACGAATTGCGGTCTCTTCGCGAGTTGGGCGACTTCGTCGACATTGAGTCCACTGTCGAGCATTTTGTAAACCCCTCACCCACAAGCGTCCCGTCTGACCTGACCAATAGCGACTCGCTTGACTTCGATCCCAACTACGCCAACGAGCTCGGCAACAACGTTGAACGCAACGAGCGACTGCTGGCAATTCTGAAGAGAGAGTCCATGGGTAGGGGACGGGTCATCTTCTACGCGACCACCGCTGAAAACGCGAGACTGTTCGCTGGCCTTCTGCCAGTCCTGGGCGTGAAGGCGAGATCCGTTACCGCTGACGAGTCCCTAGCAGAGCGCACACTCGCCCTTCAGAAATTCGTCGCTAGAGAGGAAAGGGTTTTGTGCGTCCACGGGCTTTTGCTCTCCGGGAGCTCCGTTCCTGACATTTCAGTATGCGTGATGGCGTTGCCCGGCAAGTCCCGTGCAGCGTTTCTTTCCACGATTGGTCGCCTCGTCCAAGCTCGAGAGGCCAATCTTCCGACCCTCAGACTCATTGTGGCCGCTGACTCACAAGCCGATGCCGGCTGGGTGGGATCGTTGAGCACTTGGTCGAAGCAGGACACCTACGAGGCCATATGACCTTTCCCATCATCCCCCAGAATCTGTCCATTTCTGCAATGCGCAGCTCGGGCTATCGCGACACGGCGCACGCATTAGCAGAGCTCATTGATAACGCGATCCAAGCAGGAGAGGGTACTCAGCCTCGCACCGAGGTTGAGGTCATCTGTATCGACGAGGTCCCGACCATAGGGCGACGGCAGATATCCCGTCTCGCCGTCTACGACAACGCCAGCGGCATGAGCCCTAGCCTGCTCAGGAAAGCCCTTCAATTTGGCAACGGTTCGCGCCTTGAAAAGGCTAAGCAAAAGGGTATTGGCAAATTCGGGATGGGATTGCCGAACTCTTCAATCTCTCAATGCAAGAGGGTGGATGTCTGGACATGGCAAGATGGATCGGTTTATCACGCGTTCTTGGATGTGCAGGACATTCAGGACGGACAAATGACAGAGGTTCCAGAGCCCCAGTCCTCTGAGATCCCTTCTGAATGGCGGTCATTGATTGCAGGCAATCTCGAAGAGCACGGCACCTTGGTCGTCTGGAGCAAGTTGGACCGTATCTCTTGGAAGCAAAGTACGACTCTGCTGCGACATACAGAGTTCATCAGCGGGCGTGTGTATCGGCACTTTATCAACGACAAGTCCGTTCGAATTCGCCTTGCCGCCTATGAGAGCAAGACCAAGACGACGGTCTTTGAGAGCTTTGTCCGGCCAAACGATCCACTTTACTTGATGTCCGGAACCAATGCCCCCGCGCCCTTCAATCAGCAGCCGGCCTTTGTGCCGTTCGGACAACCGCTGGTTCTCCACGTAGGGCATGACGGCACAGAGCACCCTGTGACGATCATGGCGTCGATTTGTAAGCCGGAGGCACGGCGCGAAGGAGGGACCAAACCCATCGGTCAGCACGCGCAAAAAAATCAGGGCATCTCTGTCGTGAGATCGAGGCGGGAGCTGGAGCTCAACCACAGCTTCACGAACTCATATGACACCCGCGAGAGATGGTGGGGGATCGAAGTGCAGTTCGACCCGGGCTTGGATGATGTCTTTGGCGTCACGAACAACAAGCAGGCCGCGACGGGTTTCACACGCCTGAGCATCGAAGAAGATGCGCTGGAGGAGGGACTCAGCGTGAAAGATTATCAGGAAACGCTCGAGCAGGATCGTGACCCACGGCTTGCCATGTACCGCATCAGCCGGGAGATCGAGAAGCTGTTGAACTCGATGCGCGCGCAGGTGGCCAAGATGCGCGAAGGTGAGCGCATGCAGTCCACCAAAGAGCGAGCTGAAAAGAAGGCCGAGAAGGCGGCCACGGACTCTGTGATCAGACGCAGAGAGCGGGTTGGGGACACCGGTCGGAGTGACAAAGATGAACACGCCCCCCCCGCCGAACGCGCATCCGCACTGACCGCCGATATCGTCCAAGATGGCGTGGAGGAGGCGAAGGCTCAAGAACTCGCCGTGGACTATGTCAGCAAGAAGATTAAATTTCGCTTCAGACACGCCGACATGTCTGGTTCCCACATCTTCGATGTCTCCACTTCTGGGGGCGTGATCCTGGTCACGCTGAACAGTCGTCATCCAGTGCACTCCCGGCTTTTCGAGGCACTTCAAGGGGAAGACGGATCGGAGGCTCAATACGCGAGGGAGGTTCTGTCG
Organism: Cupriavidus sp. C1SS-2L; assembly: GCF_057073735.1. NCBI lineage: Bacteria > Pseudomonadati > Pseudomonadota > Betaproteobacteria > Burkholderiales > Burkholderiaceae > Cupriavidus > Cupriavidus sp. C1SS-2L. The sequence goes on along the minus strand of NZ_CP172708.1, from coordinate 12,397 downwards.
CTTATCGCCGCCTGGGCTCGGATGGAAGATGAGGCGCCGAGCGAAAAGGTACGAATTGCGATCGAGGACACTCGCTCTCAGTGGGGTCGAATGGCTATGGACTTCTTCGAGATGGAGAACTAGCCGTGGGCGGGCGCGAAGCGATCCGCGGATTTGCAGTCCAGACCCTCATCTGCCTGCTCGACTCACTCTGGCAGGGCAGACAATGGACGGCTGTTACGCTAGAGCCGGACTCCGATAACGACAAGGTGGACATCCACTGGGAGTACGCTGATGGTTCGACCTGTGCTCAGCAGGTCAAGTCTTCCAAGAACCAAATCGGCAAAGGAGATGTGGTCACTTGGTGCAAAGAGCTCAAAGACTCGCACGCTGCGGACAAGTACCAGCTGATGCTGGCTGGACCTATCGCAGCTGCCGTTTTGGATGACGCTCCTTTCGATGGCGTCGAGGTGCCCACCCCCACGTCGATGGACACGTTGGCCCTGCTCGACCAGGCCATCACGAAGGTAGATCGCTACCTTACCGCGAAGTCCATCGAGCCGCTTCCACTGCCCCTGCGCGAGTCGTTGATCTACGAGCTCGTCGCTCGCATGCTGCAGGCGGCGATACGCGGAAAGCGTATGCCGCGTGAGGAGTTCGACGGATGGTTGCTAAGCGGAATCACGGCCTCCTATCCGCACGCGGTCAGTCAACGCCTGACTACGAACTGCAACGTATTGTGGAGCTTGCTGGAAATCGCAGGGCCAGTGGTAGTTTCGGACCGGGCTTTCGAGCTGATACTCCCGCTCACTGTCGTAAACGGTGGGGCCTCTACCGCCGTCGTGGAGATGTTTCTGCTGCGCGTGTGGTCGACCACGCGGGAGATGCGCTACCGCCCCGAGCGCGTCGTTCCCGAGAAGCCAGAGGAGCAATACGCCACGCGACGAGGGCTTGGGCGTCCATTCGGAGATTTCGCGATCGCCCCCCAGTCTTCGGTACAACAGTCGGTTCTGTTCGTCCCAGTTCAACGGCCGGGGTACGATGCGAATGAGTGGCCTCGCGGCGACTATCAGATCGAACTGTTCGTCAAGTACGCGGCCCAGGCAGCTCTGTGTTCGGTCAAGAGGGCGACGATCACGATCAGGATGGACGAGTTTTCCGTCTTGACGTCCGGTCAGACCCGGGCCATCTCCGTCTCCAATTTGGACAAGTATCTGAGCCTGCTATGACCTACATATGTGACATCTCGCAGGGGCCTCGTACGGGCGGTCCGGCCAGAAGAGTCCCAGTAATCTCCTCCGAAAATGTAATCACTTTTGGTCCCTTTGGAGGCAGCTCACTATTTAGGGATCACACCGGAGCTTCTTTTTGCCTATGTGCGGTGCACACCGAAAGCGACAGGTGTCCTGGACTTCAGTTGCCGGCGATAACGCGACGGTATTCCACGTAGAGGATCGGTAGACCGTTGATGCGTACCTGCGGGAGCCTTGGTCCGAACCGCGTAACGACAGGGGAGGCGAATTTCCAAGTATCGACTTCCACCCTCTCGAGCCGAGCGGCTAACCTAGCCAGTCTCCAATCGTCTCGGTCGGAATCGTCCCTGTACCGTGCTCGCTCACGTGCGACGATGTGTTTCCAAGGTAGCCCGCAGCTAAACCTACTTCCATCAAGTGTTCAGCGAGCCCACGAGTCTCTGAGCAAATGGGGCGGGGCTGCGGGGTGCGAGGTACCAGGGCGTCAGCGCTCGCTTTCCCGTCGGCCCTAGATTCACTTGTGACAGACGTTGCAGGAGCCGTTGCCTTCATCCACGCCGTAGACATCGTCGATGTCCTCGGGACAGGCCTTCACAGGTCGCAGGGGGTTAATGGGGATACTCTTGCGCATGCGAGCGCGGCGGATCTCGTATTCCGCCTCGATTGCAGCCACCCGCTCAGGTTGCTCCATGTCGGTGAGTGACTCGCCCTTAGACCAGGTAAAAGGCGAACCGTGTTCCAAGGCGTCCTTTTCCAGAGTCTTGGCAGCCTCATAGGCTTCGGGATGGCGCTCCCGAAGACGCACCCATTCAATTTTCTGCTGGAAGAAGCAAAAGGTGCAGCCGCTGCGCGAACGCCACTCGTAATACTTCGGGTAACCAACGCCCGAGTTTTCCAAGATGTCGAGCACACCCACCTTGTCAATGCCGACCTCGCGGAATGGAAGCTTAACGAAAAGGTTGTCGGCTTTGGCCGCGTAGCCTTCACGATAGTCCTCGTCAGCGCGGATGGCCACATAGGATGTGACCTTGTCACCCGCCGCTAGCATCGGCTTCACCCATTTCTCGAAGGGAGCAAGCTTCAGCATCTTGGTGCACCAACGCGTGTTGGGGCTAGGCAAAAAGTGGTTGTATTCGCGCAGCCAGAAGCCGAAATCACGACCGGGATTCAGCCGAAGAATGGGCTTCCCCAATTTCCCCTCGAGCTTACCGAGGAACTCATAGACCTCGGGCAGCTCTTCGCCGGTGTCGGTGAAGAAGTAGTCGATGTCGAGCTCGGGGTGTCGGTCGCGCATGTAGACGGCCAACGCGGCACTGTCCTTGCCGCCCGAGATCCCCAAAACGTGACGCTCAGCCATTGGCTACCTCCGTGTCGATGGACGCCAGCTTCATCCCGGCCTTTGCCAAGATTGCCAGCAAAACTTCAGTCCCCAAACCTTGGCCTTCCAGCATCGAAGCGACCTCGTTGGCTTTGGCCTCCACCGTCTTGCGGTGGCGATCCGATATCGCGAAGGAGCGCGAGATCGTCTTGGTGTCAGAGCCCGCGCCGATGACCACGGCGATGGCTTCGCTGTGAGCCTTGCGACCCTGTACGGCCACGAAAGCCTCGGCTTCGCGAAAGCGCCGGGCGAACTTCGCCAACTCCAAGATCGCCGCGTCGATGTGTCGATCCACCCAGTCACGCGGCGGCTTCTCGGCCGCCAGGCTCAGGATGCCTTCGAGCGATGCTTGGCTTCCATCGAAGTTGGCCAGGCGCGTCGCGAACGCGTCCAGGCGCAGATCGCCAGACACGCCGGAGACTGATCCGGCTCGCTCGCGCAGTGCGGCGAGATCCTCGCGGCTGGCGTCGAGCGCGTCGAACATCTTCGCTTCGACTTCGGCGAGCATTTTTCCGTAGGCGCCAGCGAGTTCCTGCAGCGGCGCGCGCAAGGCTTTTACATAGGCCTTGCTGTCGGCGGCATTGAGCAGCGAAGCCAAGTCGACAAACAAAACCTTGTGCGGGTCGCTGGCCTTCAAGAGCATGTCGCGCATGGCCTTGGCAGTCTCTCCCATTCGCTGCGTGCGACGTGCCCACTCCGGCAGATTGAAGACCATGGCTACCAGGCCACGGGCCGCTTCAAGCGGGTCCGCCGCGCCTGCGCTCTCACCGATCTCGGCCAAAAGCTTTGCGATGCCATTAAGGATGCGGTTCTTGTCTTCATCGATGGCCACCCAGCGAAGCGAGAAACGACCTGGGTCTTGCAGGCACTCGTCGATGTCAAAGTCGGTGAGCCGCGGCACGAACATCCCGTCTTTGTAAACGGCGATGTTAGCCTTGTGGGCCAGCAGGAATGCTGTGAGGATCACCGGTTGGATGCCCGACTTCATGCCGAACGGTGGGGCACTCCACAGGGCATAGATCTCGTGGGCGCCGACGCGAGCGTTGGTGTCTGAGAAGAGGGCGCGCGTGGCATCCCACAACGGCTGGAACCCCTCAGCAAATCCGTCGCCGGGCGGCATGCAGCGCCAGACTTCCGAGCCATCCTGGCGATGCAACTCCGTGCTCTTGAGCAGCGTCTCGTAGAGGCCGCGCTCGGCCGGGAAGCCTTCGAAGCCCAGAGCCACTTTGCCCTCGGCGTTGATCATCGCGTGCAGAAGCTCGCGGCGGGCCTTAACGCTGTTACTCGAGATGCTGTCGCGGTTGACCAGCTCGCTCCACACCGGAGGCGAATCACTGAACAGATCTTCAGCGAGGCCGGACACCACGGGCGAGAGTTTCGAGCCTGGCTCGACGACTTCGTCAGTTCCGTCGTGCCACTTCGCCAACGACACCGCGGCTTGGAGTTGATCCTCCAGGTCGGCGCGGGTAGCGGCCAATCGAGCGTAGACCTCGCGGCGGGCGACGGCGTCGCCCGAGAGCTCATGGCGATCCTTGACCTGCTCCAGGGCGACCAGCTCGGCGGACAGCTCGGCGATGCGGGCATGATTAGCGGGGATGCCCACCATCACAGGCCATGGGCGAAGCTTCGAGCAGGCTTGTGCGCGCAGCCGCGCGGCCCTCGGGCTCATGCCTTTGCTCGGGAGGGCCAGAATGAAAGTCCCGAACTCGCCGTTCTTGGGGCGGAAGTCGGCGGCGATATTCTCGGCCTGCTCGATGCTGCACAGCGACAGCTCCATCCAGCGCATAGAGCCGGTCTCGTGATAGTGCCGCTTGGCCACCACGGGATGCAGCCCCATGAGCTGCGCAAGGCGTGAGTAGTCAATGCCAGGCGAGGAGGCTAGGGTCTGCGCGATGGCCGCGTCGATGTCAAAATCGCTGCCTTCGAAGACCGACCAGGCACCAGTGTAGTTCTTGTAGAGGGCGACTTTGAGATCAGAGAGTTTTTTGAGCGCCTCGTCGAGCTCCTCGCGTTGTTTGTCGTAGAACAGAGCGCCAATGACGGCTGCGTCGGCCGCCAGGCCCGAGCCGTTGCGGAAGAGGTCGATAACCGCGATGTTCTTGATCAGCGACACCAGCAGGGCGTCGCCCGTCTTGGCCTCGGCTCGCTCCACAGCTTCAACGGCCTGCGACCAGCGGTGCCCGTCAGGGGAGGAGAGGATCGCAGGCTCGAGGTTCGAGCGCAGGTAGTCCCAGTAGTCGCTCGGCCGATACCAGCTCGCCTCGCTTTTGAGGGTTGAATTCAAGTAGGAGCGGAAACCATTCGGCTCTACCGACGACAAGAAACCGAAGGTGCTGCGCTCGTTTTGACCGAACTGCCGCTTGGAGATCGGGCCCAGAAGTGCCGCCATGGCTGGATGCAGCGGCCAGCAGGCCTCCAAGGCTGCGGCAAAATTCTGCCCCACGGCGGGACGGCGCGAGCGGATCGCCTCGGCGATCGCCTTGGAGGCGGCGAGCATCCAGGGCGGACGTTCCTTGGCTTCGATCGCGCGTCCGATGAGCTCGACCACCTCGTCGCTCGCGGCCACGAAAGGCAAGTCGACGTAACGCCCTTGCACCTTGGCCCAGTCATCGCGAGTGTCGATGCCCAAGCGAGCAGAGTACTGCGCGAAGGATTGATGCAGCACACCCACGACCACCAGGCGACCTTCGGAGCGGGCGGCGGCTTCGGCAAGTTCTTGGAAGAAATAGACATCGTCCCCGGAGCCTAGGGCGGAGGCCTCTAAGAACTTGCCCATCTCGTCGATGATGACCAGCACGCCGTCGCGCGGGCGGCCCTTCGCCTCTTCGAGCAGGTCGGCGATGAGCATTTGGGCGTTGGGCTTTTTGCGCCCGTCGACCGTCTTGCCCTGCGCGCCGCGAAGCGCCGCGTAGAGCTCGGCCACGACGCTGCCGCGCCGTCCCACGGACGGAACGATCAGCCATCCCTTTTGGACGGGGAAGGCCCTATCGAAGGCGGGCTTGGAGTCCAACCGCAGTGCTTGGCGGGCCTTTGCGCGAAGGCTCTTGTTGGGATGCAGCGCGCTCGCCAAGGCGACGGCCAATGAGCTCTTGCCGCCACCAAATGGGCCAGTCCAAGTAAAGCAGCGTTGGTTGGTGTCGGCGAGCTGCCTGCACATGCCGTCGACCACGGCCGTCGCGGTGGCGTGGCAGATGTAGCCTGAGAGCGCATCCGCGCGGCCAATGTCGGCGTCTACGCGGATGGAGCGCTGGTATTGGCTCGAAATCTGGATGATGTCAGAGAGAGCCTGTTGCTTCTTTTCAGTCATAGGCGCGCCTGATCAAGTTCTTGGTGTCTTCACTGGACAGGTTCTTGCGGTGGACTTGGCGAAGGCCTGCGGAGTCGGTCCATTCGAGCTTACGGCCGGTGAAGTCAGAGAGCGCGATGAGCCGTCGAGCGATCGATTCTTCGTCAAGCTTAAAGACCCGGCCCGGTGATCCTTCTGCGTAGGCAACCGCTTCGAAGGCCAGCGAGCTTTGGCCTTCTGCCTCCCGGTTCCAGAAGTCGACTAGGGCATAGGCGAAGACGCCGTCGTGTAGGGACGCCTTCGGACCGCGGCGGAAGGCGTATTGGCCTTTGTGAACTTCTTGCAGCAGGCCCAACTCGCCCAACAGCGGCTCGGCGAAGTCTTCGGGGGAGCCGCCGGCCGTGCGCGGTGCGTAGCTGCGCAGGCATGTCTCCAAGTCGCGGGAAATCGTTGAGGTTGACAGACGATGCTTTGGATCGAGCTCTCGAGCATAGCGCGCCAAAGGGTCTTCGAGTTCTTGGCGGGTAAATGTGGGCGCCGTTACATGGTTGAATAGCCAATGCCACGTCGTCGAGCGAAAGCACCGACCCGCGAGCTGCCAATGCGCGAGCCATGCGGTCGAGGGGCTCTCAGCGTAGGGGTCGAGCCCGTCATCACTCAGGATCTCTTTTGCTAGGCCGTGGATGCGAAAACTGTCGCCGTCCTCAATCATTACGCCGCAAGCCAAGGCCCAATGGCGAATTGACGCGACCATGTTCTTGCCTACACCGAATTCTGCGATAGCCTTCTCATCGGCGAAGGCCGACTTGCGAATTAGTCTGCCATCGGAGGCTTGATCGAAAACTTTCTTGAGCCACATTTGACGCAGGGGAAACGTCTCGTGACCTGAGAAATGAGCAGGCGCCCCTCGATAGAGTTTTGGCATGGCATTCATGTTTGCTAGTTTACCCCCAACTGGTGGCTTTCACCAGTTCGCAGACCTGTCGAGAACTGTATATAAACACAGTATCCTGGAGTGCGCAATGTTGCGTCGCTGAAACATGAAGACCGCTCCATGTCTCTACTGCTCCAGGAAATCGCCCGCCGCAGCCCTCCGCGTGTGGCAACCCCTGTGCCGCGGCTTCGGCCCTGCCCCAAAGCAAAAAGCCACAATCCCCGAAAGGACTGCGGCTTTTAAACTAGATGGTGGCCAGTCAAACCACGTTCGCAGGCTCGATATCTGTGGGCAGATTCTATAGTGGCAAGCCGTCCAGTCCAGTTAATTCCGGATTTTTAGACCCATCAACGTGCACGTAATCCGGTTAATTCCGGTTTCCACCACACGCGTTGTGATTAAACATCAATATTCCGCGCCACCAACGCATTACTCTCAATAAAGTTCCGCCGCGGCTCCACCTCATCCCCCATAAGGGTGGTGAAAATCTGATCCGCCGCAATAGCATCCTCAATCTGCACCTTCAGCAGTCGCCGTTGGGTAACGTCGAGCGTCGTCTCAAACAGCTGCTCAGGGTTCATCTCCCCAAGACCCTTATAGCGCTGACGCGACACACCACGTTCGGCTTCAGACAACAACCACTGCATCGCCCCATGGAAGTCATTGACAGTCTGATCCCTCATCTTGTCCCCTTCCCCGCGCTGCACCTTGGTCCCCTCAGGCGTCAGCCCCTGGAACGTCTTGGCCGCATTGGACAGCGCCGCGTAATCCGCCCCGTGGACAAAGTCCGCGTCCATGTGCGACAGCCGCACGTTGCCATGGTGACGACGCGCAATCATCAGGCGATGCTTGTCGGTCTTTTCGTCGAACTGGGCGTACACATCCGCCGTTCCATCGTCGTTGACGGCAGCGCCGAGCAGCGTCTTGGCATGCATCTCCGCCAGCTTGGTCTTCAGCGCCACGGCCGATGCCTCGGCCGCCGGCGCGCTGTCCAGGTCCAGCGTCACGCCATCGGCAATCGCGCGCAGCGCATCCGTATCCACGATGCGTGACAGGCGGCCGATCACGCCTTCCGTGAGCTGGTACTGGCGCGCCAGCTCGGTCAGCGCGTCGCCGTTGATCTCCGTGCCATCCGGGCGCACCAGCACGGCCTTTTCCATGGCCAGCTTGAGCAGGTAGGCGTTGAGTTCGACGTCGTCCTTGATGTAGCGCTCTTCCTTGCCGTGCTTGATCTTGTAGAGCGGCGGCTGGGCGATGTACACGTAGCCGCGCTCGATGATGTCGGGCATCTGGCGGTAGAAGAACGTCAGCAGCAGCGTGCGGATGTGCGAGCCGTCCACGTCCGCGTCGGTCATGATGATGATGCGGTGGTAGCGCAGCTTGTCCAGGTTGTAGTCGTCCTTGCCGATGCCGGTGCCCAGCGCGGTGATGAGCGTGAGCACTTCCTGGCTGGAGAGCATCTTGTCGAAGCGCGCGCGCTCGACGTTGAGGATCTTGCCCTTGAGCGGCAGGATGGCCTGGAACTTACGGTCGCGGCCCTGCTTGGCGGAGCCGCCTGCGGAGTCACCCTCCACCAGGAAGAGTTCGGACTGGGCCGGGTCTTTTTCCTGGCAGTCGGCGAGCTTGCCGGGCAGGCCCATGCCGTCCATGACGCCCTTGCGGCGCGTCATTTCGCGGGCCTTGCGGGCGGCTTCGCGCGCGCGGGCGGCGTCGACGATCTTGCCGCAGATGGTCTTGGCGTCGTTGGGCGTTTCGAGCAGGAAGTCGTTCAGCGCCTTGCTGACGAGTTCTTCCACGGGCAGGCGCACTTCGGACGAGACGAGCTTGTCCTTGGTCTGCGAGCTGAACTTGGGCTCGGGCACCTTGACGGACAGCACGCAGGCCAGGCCTTCGCGCATGTCGTCGCCGCTGGTTTCGACCTTGGCCTTCTTGGCGATCTCGTTTTCTTCGATGTACTTGTTGATGACGCGGGTCATCGCGGCGCGCAGGCCGGTCAGGTGGGTGCCGCCATCCCGCTGCGGGATGTTGTTGGTGAAGCAGAGCACCTGCTCGTTGTAGCCGTCGTTCCACTGCATCGACACTTCCACCGCAATGCCGTCTTTCTCGGCGTTCGCGTAGAAGATGTTCGGGTGCAGCACGGTCTTGGCGCGGTTGATGTACTCGACAAAGCCCTTCACGCCGCCGGAGAAGGCGAAGTCTTCTTCCTTGCCGGTGCGCTGGTCGACCAGCTTGATGTGGACGCCGTTGTTCAGGAACGAGAGTTCACGAATCCGCTTGGAGAGGATTTCGTAGTGGAACTCGACGTTGGTGAAGATTTCCTCGTCGGCCAGGAAGTGCACCTCGGTGCCACGCTTGTCGGTGTCGCCGATGATCTTCATCGGGGACACTTCGACCGGCTGGCCGTCCGGGCCGTTGACGGTCTCGATGATGCGATTCTGCACGTCGCCCTTGGCGAATTCGATCAGGTGGACCTTGCCGTCACGGCGCACGGTCAGGCGCAGCCACTTGGACAGCGCGTTCACGCAGGACACGCCCACGCCGTGCAGGCCGCCGGACACCTTGTAGCTGTTCTGGTTGAACTTGCCGCCGGCGTGCAGCTCGGTCATGGCGATTTCCGCCGCGCTGCGCTTGGGTTCGTGCTTGTCGTCGAACTTGACCAGGGGCGGAATGCCGCGGCCGTTGTCGACGATGGAGATCGAGTTGTCGCTGTGGATGGTGACCGTGATCTCGGTGCAGTAGCCGGCCAGCGCTTCGTCGATGGAGTTGTCCAGCACCTCGAAGACGAGGTGGTGCAGGCCGGTGCCGTCGGAGGTGTCGCCGATGTACATGCCCGGACGCTTGCGTACCGCCTCCAGGCCTTCCAGGATCTGGATCGAAGAGGCTCCGTAGGTATTTTCCTGTTGCGGGTTCTGCTGTTCGGTCATGTCTTTCTACTCAACGGCTGATGCGAAAACCTGGCCGCGCCGGCACATTGGCAGGGCGTCTGGCGTTCCGCATGGCGGGTTACTAAAAACGGCAAAAGGGGCGGATCGATTTCGATCCTGCCCCTGCTGCAAAGAGACGTCCCGTGATAGTGCGGGTGTCGTAGCGTGCCGTTTGCTGCTCCGGTATCTCTGTATCTGTCGTCCTGTTACCGGATCATCAGATGCGCATCGGCATGACGACGTACTTGAAGTTGTCGTCTTCCGGCACGGTGATCAGCGCACTCGAATTCGAGTCGCCGAGGCTGACCTGCACTTGCTCGCTCTTCAGGTTGGCGAGGACGTCGAGCAGGTAGGTCACGTTGAAGCCGATGTCGAGCGCGTCGCCCGAGTAATCGAGTTCCAGCTCTTCCTGCGCCTCTTCCTGATCGGCGTTGGTGGAGCTGATCTTCAGCATGTGCGTATCGAGGATGCAGCGCACGCCCTTGAACTTGTCGGTCGTCAGGATGGCGGTACGTTGCAGTGCCTGCTGCAGGCGCACGCGGTCGATCGCAAAGGCGTTCTTGTAGCCCTTGGGAATGACGCGCTGGAAGTCGGGGAACTTGCCTTCCACCAGTTTGGAGATCAGCTCGATATTGGCGAAGCTGAACTTGACCTGGTTGGCGGCGAGCTGCACCTGCACGGGATCGTCGTTGTCTTCGAGCAGGCGTTGCAGTTCCAGGATGGTCTTGCGCGGGATGATGACTTCCTGGCGCGAGCCCACACCGGTGGCTTCGTTTTCCAGTTCCACGCCGCAGTAGGCCAGGCGGTGGCCGTCGGTGGCGACTGCCATGACCTTCTTGCCGTCGACGACGAGCAGCATGCCGTTGAGGTAGTAACGGATGTCTTGCTGCGCCATGGCGAAGTGGACCATCGCCAGCAGGTGCTTGAAGGTCTTTTGCGGCAGCGAAACGCTCGCGTTGAATTCGCTCGCTTCGGCAACGGTCGGGAATTCTTCGGCGGCCAGCGTCTGCAGCGCGAAGCGGCTCTTGCCGGACTGCACGGTCATGCGCTTGTCGTTGAGCGACAGGGCGACGTCGCCGTCGGGCATGGCGCGCAGGATGTCGAGCAGCTTGCGTGCGGCCACGGTGGTGGCCACGCTGTCATTGCCCACGCCGCATTCAGCGTGCGTGGTGATCTGGATCTCGATGTCGGTCGAGAGGAAGGATACGTTCGAGCCGGACTTGCGAATCAGCAGGTTGGCCAGGATCGGGAGGGTGTGGCGGCGCTCCACGATGCCGCTCACGATTTGCAGCGGACGCAGCAGATTGTCTCGCGAGGTTTTGACCAATTGCATTGAATTTATCCTTCGTCGTTTGTCGTCGGCGACCGCAAACTCCAGGCAACTCCAATTCACTTAGAAATCAAGGAGTTAATGTGCCATTGTACCAAGGATAAGCCGCTGCGGTGAAGCGGGGCGAAACCGCCGGAAGTGGGGGCTGTGCACAAAAAGCCACGGCGCCCGCCAAGTACTTTCCGCATTTCATCCCGACTCACCGCAAAGCCTTATCTGTGGCGAACACTGCACACGGCTGCGGCTGGGCCGATGTTGTTTAACAGGCGCCCCGGAGACTCCTCCAGTGACGCCGAACCTACAGTATGCCAGCCCTCCGGGGGCCGGCCTTCCAAAACTCGCCCGCCCCGGTTTCCCGGGTCGGGATGCTGCCCCGATCAACCCTTGAGCGTCTGTTCCAGCACGTGCAGTTCGTGGTTGAGCTGCGCGTCCTTGCTCCGCTCATCGGCGATCTTGCGCACCGCGTGCAGCACGGTGGTGTGATCGCGCCCGCCGAAGAGTTCGCCGATCTCGGGCAGGCTCTTCTGCGTGAGTTCCTTCGCCAGGTACATCGCGATCTGGCGCGGCCTTGCAATGTTCGCAGGCCGCTTTTTCGAGTACATGTCAGCGACCTTGATGTTGTAGAAATCCGCGCAGGTCTTCTGGATGTTCTCGACCGAGATCTGGCGGTTCTGCACCGTCAGCAGGTCCTTCAGCGCTTCACGCGTGACTTCGATCGTGATGTCGCGGCCGTGGAAGTTGCTGAACGCCAGGATCTTGCGCAGCGCGCCTTCGAGTTCGCGCACGTTGGAACGCAAATGCTTGGCGACGAAGAAGGCGACTTCCTCGGGCACGCTCACGTTCTCGGCGGCGGCCTTCTTCATCAGAATCGCCACGCGCATTTCCAGCTCGGGCGGCTCGATGGCCACGGTCAGGCCGGAGTCGAAACGCGAGATCAGACGATCGTCGATGCCGGTGATCTCCTTCGGGTACGTATCGCTGGTGATGATCACCTGCGCCCGGTTGGCGATCAGGGCTTCGAACGCATAGAAGAATTCTTCCTGCGTGCGGTTCTTGCCGGAGAAGAATTGAATATCGTCGATCAGCAGCAGGTCGAGCGAGTGGTAGTAGCGCTTGAACTCGTCGAACGCCTTGCGCTGGTAGGCCTTCACCACGTCGGACACGTATTGTTCGGCGTGGATGTAGCGGATGCGCGCGCGCGGGTTCTCCATCAGCATGAAATTGCCGATGGCGTGGATCAAGTGAGTCTTACCAAGGCCCACGCCGCCATAGAGATATAGCGGGTTGTAGGACTTGCCCGGGTTGTTGGCGAC